>NZ_JCAIJR010000001.1:0-1127500 GCF_059429195.1 Leisingera sp. CC-HEC093
CCAGACTTGCCTTAGCGTCGCCGTAGAACATGCGGGTGTTTTCCTTGAAGAACAGGGGGTTCTCGATGCCGGAGTAGCCGGTGCCCTGGCCGCGTTTGGAGACGAAGACCTGTTTCGCCTTCCAGCACTCCAGCACCGGCATGCCGGCGATGGGCGAGTTGGGGTCCTCCTGGGCGGCCGGGTTGACGATGTCGTTGGAGCCGATGACGATGGCCACATCGGTGTCCGGGAAATCCTCGTTGATCTCATCCATCTCCATGACGATGTCGTAAGGCACCTTGGCCTCGGCCAAGAGCACGTTCATGTGGCCCGGCAGGCGGCCTGCGACCGGGTGGATGGCGAAGCGCACGTCTTTGCCTTTCGCCCGCAGGCGGCGGGTGAGTTCCGCGACATTCTGCTGCGCCTGGGCCACTGCCATGCCGTAGCCGGGGATGATGATGACGCTGTCAGCTTCTTCCAGGGCGGTGGCAACGCCGTCGGCATCGATGGCGATCTGCTCGCCCTCGACTTCCATCGCCGGGCCTGTGGTGGTGCCAAAGCCGCCCAGGATCACGCTGACGAACGACCGGTTCATCGCCTTGCACATGATGTAGCTGAGAATCGCACCCGAGGAGCCGACCAGCGCGCCGACCACGATCAAGAGGTCATTGCCGAGGCTGAAACCGATGGCGGCGGCGGCCCAGCCCGAGTAGCTGTTCAGCATCGAGACCACCACCGGCATGTCGGCGCCGCCAATGCCCATGATCAGGTGGTAGCCGATGAACAGTGCGGCCAGCGTCATCAGCGCCAGCGGCAGGAAGCCGCCGGAGTTGAAGTACCAGATCAGGCAGAGGAAGGAGAGCCCCGCCGCGCCCGCGTTCAGCATGTGGCCGCCCGGCAGTTTGGTTGCGGCCGAGGTCACCTTGCCCGCCAGCTTGCCAAAGGCAATCACCGAGCCGGTGAAGGTGATGGCGCCGATGAAGATGCCGAGAAACAGCTCCACCCGCAGGAAGGAGATCTCTGCCGGGGTCTTCTTGGCGATCAGCTTGGCGAAGGTGCCGAGGTCCTCGGTGCTGCCCGCAGCCACGGCGGCTGCCACATTGCCGATCTCGAAATGGGCGATGAAGCCGACAAAGACCGCGGCCAGGCCGACCAGCGAGTGCATCGCGGCGACCAGCTGCGGCATCTCGGTCATCTGCACCTTCTTGGCGACATAGGTGCCGATGAGGCCGCCGCCCGCGATCAGCAGCAGCGACAAGAGCCACAGGCCTGAGCCGGGGCCGATGATTGTGGCAAACACCGCCAGCCCCATGCCTGCGATGCCGTACCAGACCGCGCGTTTGGCGCTTTCCTGGTTGGAGAGCCCGCCAAGCGACAGGATGAAAAGAACAGCCGCAACGACATAGGCGGCGGTGGTGAAACCGTAATCCATGTGCCCGGCCTCCTTAAGATTTCTGGAACATGGCGAGCATGCGCCGGGTGACGAGGAAGCCGCCAAAGATGTTGATACCGGCCATGAAGACGCTGAGCGCCGCCAAGAGGATCACCAGGAAGCTGCCCGATCCGATCTGCATCAGCGCGCCCAGGATAATGATCGAGGAGATCGCGTTGGTCACCGCCATCAGCGGTGTGTGCAAGCTGTGCGCAACGCCCCAGATCACCTGGAAGCCCACGAAACAGGCCAGCGCAAAGACAATGAAATGCTGCATGAAGCTGACCGGCGCAAACAGGCCGACCAGCAGCAGCAGCGCGCCGCCGCCCGCCAGCAGGGTGACCTGGCTCTTGGTCTGCGCCTTGAAGGCTTCGATTTCCTGGGCGCGTTTTTCCTCCGGCGTCAGCTCCGGCACCGTTTCCTTGGGCTTGGCGGCAATCGCCTGCACCTTGGGCGGCGGCGGCGGGAAGGTGATCTCGCCTTCATAGGCGACCGTCGCGCCGCGGATCACGTCGTCCTCCATGTCGTGGTTGACCTGGCCGTCTTTGTCCGGCGTGAGGTCAGCCATCATGTGGCGGATGTTGGTGGCATAAAGCGACGACGACTGCGCCGCCATCCGGGACGGGAAATCCGTATAGCCGATGATGGTGACGCCGTTGTCCGTGACGATCTTCTCATCCGCCACGGTCAGCTTGCAGTTGCCGCCCTTTTCCGCGGCCAGGTCGACGATGACCGAGCCCGGCTTCATCGCCGCGACCATATCCTCGGTCCACAGCTCCGGCGCTTCGCGGTTGGGGATCAGCGCGGTGGTGATGACGATGTCCATCTCCGGCGCCAGCTCGCGGAACTTGGCGAGCTGGGCTTCGCGGAACTCGGGGCTGGACACAGCCGCATAGCCGCCGGTGGCCGCACCATCCTGCTGCGTCTCCTCGAAATCGAGATAGACGAACTCGGCGCCCATCGATTCCACCTGCTCGGCCACTTCGGGGCGCACGTCAAAGGCATAGGTCACGGCGCCCAGGGAGGTCGAGGTGCCGATGGCGGCAAGCCCTGCCACCCCGGCACCGACCACCAGCACCTTGGCGGGCGGCACCTTGCCTGCCGCGGTGATCTGGCCGGTGAAGAAGCGGCCGAAGTTGTTGCCCGCCTCGATGACCGCGCGGTAGCCCGCGATATTGGCCATGGAGCTGAGCGCATCCATTTTCTGCGCGCGGCTGATCCGCGGCACCATTTCCATGGCGATGACATTGGCCTTCTTCGACCTGGCCAGCTCCATGCCTTCTTCGTTGCCCGCCGGGTTGAAGAAGGAGATCAGCGTCTTGCCCTTGGTCAGCCGCTTCAGCTCGGTCGCGTCCGGCTGGCGCACCTTGGCGACGATATCGCACGCCTTCCACAACGCCGCCGGGGTCTTGATGATCTCAACCCCCGCGGCCTCATAAGCGGCATCGGAAAACCCCGCAGCCGCCCCCGCCCCGGTCTCAACCGCGCAGTCATACCCCAGCTTCTGCAGCTGAACCGCAGACTCCGGCGTCATCGCAACACGGTGCTCGCCCGGAAATGTTTCTTTTGGTGTCCCTATTTTCACCTTGTCGGTCCCCCTCGTCCTGCCCGCGCCAGCATTCTCTGGGTACGGATCACAATGATTTCAACTACAATACGCAAGATTGTTGCGCAAGGATTTTGCTGCGTTGCCGCGAAGTCATGCTGCAATGCCGCGCCACGGTTATATCCAGCGGCGCACTTTTTGTTCGTAGCGGGCCCAGTCCGCCCGGAAGGTCCGCCGCATCCGGTCTTCCTCCGGGATGACAAACCGCTTCTCCAGCACCCACAGAAAAACCGGGACCAGCGGCAGCGACAGCACCGCGTCAAACCACAGGACAAACCCCGCGAGGATCAGCACGTCGCCCAGGTAGATCGGATTGCGGGAGCGGCTGAAGATGCCGGATTGCACCAGCCGGCTGGGCGTCTGATGCGGGATCACGGTGGTTTTCTGGCGCCGCATTTCGGTGATCGCCAGCAGCGCCAGCAGGATGCCGCCGCCCAGCAGGATGCCTGCCAGGAATTCCGACCAGGTCCCGCCGAAAGAAAGCCCGAAAGAAAAGTGCTCTGCTTGCAGCCAGGCCGCCGCAACACATCCCCCAAGCCACAGGGGCGGCACATCCAGCCATCGCATCACGCCCTGCCCCCTTGCAGTATCTTGTCCGAAACAACACGCATCGCGGGCAACTTTCCCTTATCCGGTCTGCTCGTCCAGACCTGTTCGGCCAGGATTGAAAGAAAAGGACAATTTGCCCCGCATGCCACGAAAACGGCGAATCCCTTTCCGCTTGCGGCATGATCCTGCATAGATTTGTCCGGATGCCTATGTATTTCTTTGTGTACTGAACGGCGGCGCGCCCGCCCCCGTGCCTGCAGCCCGCGATTGAAACGCGCAATACCGCGCCGGGATTGCGGCGTGACGGCACGGCGGGGTTGCCAGACGGCTGCGCGCGGATAGGCTGGCCCGCAAAACAGGGAGGCTGGAAATCATGGCATTGCAAGGCAAACATGCGCTCGTCACCGGCGGAGGTACAGGGATCGGCCTGGCAATCGCCCGGGGCCTGGCGGCGGAAGGGGCGCAAGTGACGATTACCGGCCGCAGGCAGGAGGTGCTGGAAGAAGCAGCCGCCGATGGACTGCACCCGATGGCAATGGACGTGCGCAGCGAGGAGGACGTGGCGGCCCGGATCGCAGACGCGGTGGCGGCGCGCGGCCCCATCCAGATCTGCGTCGCCAATGCCGGCGTCGCAGAGGGGACCGCGCTGCACAAGACTTCGATGGAGTTCTGGCGCAACATGATGGCAACCAACCTGGATGGCGCCTTCCTGACCATCCGCGAGAGTTTCAAATCGATGCGGCAGACCGATTGGGGGCGGGTGATCACCGTCTCCTCTGTCGCGGGTCTGCGCGGACTGAAGGGCGCGGCCTGCTACTCTGCCAGCAAACACGGGCTGATCGGCCTCACCCGGGCGCTGAGCGAAGATTACTTGGGCACGCCCTTTACCTTCAATGCGCTGTGCCCGGGGTACGTGGACACGCCGATTGTGGAGCGCAATATCACCTCTATCTCCCAGCGGTCGGGGATGAGCGCAGTGGAGGCGCTGGACGTGATGGTCAACGCAAACCGTCATAAACGGCTGATCGAACCAGAGGAAATCGCCGCGGCTGCCTTGTGGCTTTGCGGGCCAGGATCCGGTTCGGTGAACGGGCAATGCATCGAAATCTCAGGCGGGCAGATGTGATGGACCGGGAGGAATTCAACGCATTCTGCGCCACCTTCCCGGCGGCAGAGCATGTGGTGCAATGGGGCAATTCGGATGTCTGGAAGGCGGGCGGCAAGCTGTTTGCCGTCTGCGGCTGGGCTGATGGCAAGGACGCCTTCACCTTCAAGGCTGGCGAGATCGCCTATGAGGTGCTGCAAGAGCGCCCTGGTGTCCGCCCGGCGCCCTATCTGGCCTCCCGCGGGATGAAATGGCTGCAGCAGTTTGACGACGACGGCCTGACGGACGCAGAGCTGAAAGAGCAGATCACCCTGTCCTACCAGATGGTCACCGCGAAGCTGTCCAAAAAGAAGCGCGCCGGGTTTGGTATCCCGGACCCCCTGCCTGTTCCCGGCGGGAACTGAGCCGGCACCCTCTGGACAGAAACCCCGCGATCAGATAGCACAAGAAAAGCTTCAAGCTTAAAATACCCATCAGATGCGAGGCCCCAATGACCGATTTTGCCGCAACCAAGGCGATGTTCGACCTGCCCGAAGGGATGATCTATCTGGACGGCAATTCGCTGGGGCCCCTGCCCCGCGCCGCCAGGGAACGCGTCGGTGCGATGATGCAGGACGAATGGGGGCAGATGCTGATCACCGGCTGGAACAAGGCCGGCTGGATGGACAAGCCCAAGGCGCTGGGGGACCGGGTCGGGCGGCTGATCGGGGCGGAGCCGGGCCATGTGGTGATGGGCGACACGCTGTCGATCAAGGTTTATCAGGCCGTTGCCTCGGCGCTGGAACTGAACCCGGGCCGCAAGGTGGTGCTGTCGGACAACGGCAACTTTCCCACCGACCTCTACATGGCCAGCGGGCTGCTGAAGTCGCTGGGGCCGGAGTATGAACTGCGGGTGGTGGACCCGGAGGCGGTGGAGGACGCCATCACCGATGAGATCGCGGTGCTGATGATCACCGAGGTGGATTACCGCACCGGCCGCAAGCACGACATGAAGGCACTGACCGCAAAAGCCCACGACCATGGCGTGCTGACGGTTTGGGATCTGGCCCATTCCGCGGGCGCAGTGCCGGTGGATCTGGCCGGGTGCAAGGCGGATTTCGCGGTTGGCTGCACCTACAAATACCTCAATGGCGGCCCCGGCGCGCCGGCGTTCATCTATGTCGCGCCGCGCCACGCGGAAACCGCCCGCCCCGCCCTGTCCGGCTGGCTGGGGCATGAGGCGCCCTTTGCCTTTGACCTCGACTACCGGCCCGGCAGCGGCATCGACCGGATGCGCGTCGGCACCCCGCCGATCCTGCAGCTGACCGCGCTGGAGGCAGCGATGGATATTTGGGACATGGCGGAAATGGACGCGGTGCGCGCCAAGTCCATCGCGCTTTGCGATCTGTTCATAGCTGAGGTGGAGAAGGCCTGCCCGCAGCTGGAACTGGCCTCCCCCCGCGACCCGGCGTTGCGCGGCAGCCAAGTGTCGTTCAGGTTCGAAGAAGGCTATGCCGCGATGCAGGCGTTGATTGCCCGCGGCGTGATCGGTGACTTCCGGGCACCCGACATCATGCGCTTCGGCTTTACCCCGCTTTATATTGACGAGGGCGACGTGCGCGCCGCTGCCGGGATCATCGCCGACGTCATGACCAACGCTCTGTGGGACCGCGCCGAATACAAGGTGCGGGCTGCGGTCACCTGATGCGCCGCAGCCGTTTGTGCCATCTGCCGCTCTGCCGCCCGGCGGGCTGGGTCGCGCTGTGGCGCCGCCTGGCCCAATGCGGCACCCTGAACCGGAGGACGCATTCCTTTCCCTGACATATACTGACTTTAGGAAAAGGAATGATCCGATGACCAAACCCTATGATCCTGCCGACGACGGCGCCCAGATGTCCTTTGACGGGCGCATGTCCTATGGCGATTACCTGTCGCTGGATATGCTGCTGAATGCGCAGAAGACATGGACCAATACCCATGACGAGATGCTGTTCATCATCCAGCACCAGACCTCTGAACTGTGGATGCGGCTGGCCATTCATGAACTCAGCGCCGCCCGCGGCCGGCTGCTGGGCGGCCAGGCGCACCAGGCGTTCAAGATGCTGGCGCGGGTGGCGCGCATATTTGAACAGCTCAATTCCGCCTGGGACGTGCTGCGCACCATGACGCCCTCGGATTACACCGCGTTCCGCGATGAGTTGGGCCAAAGCTCCGGCTTTCAGTCGCACCAGTACCGGCAGATCGAATTCATGCTGGGCAACCGCAACAAGGCGATGCTGCGGCCGCACGCCCACCGCCCAGACATTATGGAACTACTGGAGGCCGAACTGGCGCAGCCGTCGCTGTACGATGTAGCGCTGAAAGCGCTGGCGCAGAGTTTTGAACTGCCCAAGGAAGTGCTGAACCGGGATGTTTCCGAGGCCTATCAGCCGCATGAGGCGGTGCAGGCCGCCTGGACCGAGGTCTACCGCGATACCGAAACCCACTGGGAGCTGTATGAGCTGGCCGAGAAACTGGTGGATTTCGAGGATTACTTCCGCCGCTGGCGCTTTAATCACGTGACCACGGTGGAGCGGGTGATCGGCTTCAAGCGCGGCACCGGCGGCACCGGCGGCGTCAGCTATCTTAAGCGGATGCTGGAAGTGGAGCTGTTCCCCGAGCTGTGGCACCTGCGCACCGAGCTTTGAAGCATCAGCGGGCCGGCCTCACCGGCCCGTATCACCGGCCGGTATCACCGCGGCGTCAGCCCGGCCCCGGCCAGAACAGCCAGCTGGCGCACCCCGGCTTGATAGGCAGCGTAGTCTGCAGCGGTCTGCTTGATCCCTTTCAATGCGGCGCAAAGTGTGCGGGCAATCACCGCCGCGTCGCCGTCCAGCACCGCCCGCCCGGCAGCTGCCTGCTGCTGCAGCCAGCCGGCGTAGATCCCGCTGAGGGCGGACTCGCCTGCTTCGATTTCCGCGCCGGCCACGTGTTTGGTGACTTCGAACAGCTCCATGCCGTGCGGCGAGGCCATCATCTGCTCAATCGCTTCACCGCCCTGGGCAGCAAAAGCTGCCTGCAATTGGTCCGGCAGCGGCCCCGGCCCGTCCAGTGCGGAACGGACACCATCTGCGGCGTTGCCGTAATAGGCCATCACCAAGGCCCGGAAAATCGCGTCCTTATTCTTGAAATGCAGATACAGCGCAGGCCGCGACATGCCTGCGCCCTTGGCGATGTCATCCATCGAAGTCTTGCGGAATCCGTAAGTTGAGAACGCCATCCAGGCGGCCTTGAGGATTGCCTGCTGTTTCGGATCAATGCCTGCCATATTCATATTCCCGCTTCTGACATTGTTTATGGAAAATGTCAATTGACACGATGACAAAACTCGTTACTTTTGTCAGCAGCACAGCAAGGGAGCCCCGCCATGCCAACAGACCTGCGCATCAATGGAAAAACCCATCAGGTGGACTTGCCGGATGATGCCCCCCTTCTCTGGGTTCTGCGGGATGAGGTTGGTCTCACCGGCACCAAGTTCGGTTGCGGCGTGGCCGCCTGCGGCGCCTGCACCGTGCATATCGACGGCGAGGCCGTGCGCTCCTGCCAGGTGGCGCTGTCGGATGTCTGGGGCGAGGTGACAACGATCGAGGGCCTCGGCACGCCGGACACCATGGCAGCGATCCAGCAGGCTTGGGT
Organism: Leisingera sp. CC-HEC093; assembly: GCF_059429195.1. Classification (NCBI taxonomy): domain Bacteria; kingdom Pseudomonadati; phylum Pseudomonadota; class Alphaproteobacteria; order Rhodobacterales; family Roseobacteraceae; genus Leisingera; species Leisingera sp. CC-HEC093. The sequence continues at coordinate 8,326 of NZ_JCAIJR010000001.1, forward strand.
GGAACATCAGGTGGCCCAATGCGGCTATTGCCAGTCAGGCCAGATCATGCAGGCGGCGAGCCTGCTGGCGGAAAACCCGGCGCCCTCGGACGCGGAGATTGACGAGGCGATGCAGGGCAACCTCTGCCGCTGCGGCACCTACCCGCGCATCCGGGCCGCCATCCATTCCGCCGCCCAGAAGATGCAGGAGGCGTAACCAATGGCCAGCATTGCAAAAATCGCCCGCCGCACCTTCCTGATCGGCTCTGCCGCCATCGTCGGCGGCGTGGCCTTTGGCGCCTATTACGTGAGCCGCCCTGCCCCGAACCCGCTGAAACCGGCAGAGGGCGAAGCCGCGCTCAACCCCTTTGTGCTGATTGACCGGAACGGCGTCACCCTGTTTGCGCCGCGGGCCGAGATGGGCCAGGGCGTGAAAACCAGCTGGGCCGCCCTGATCGCAGAGGAACTGGACGTGGAGCTGGACCAGGTCCGGGTTCTGCACGGCCCTGCCGCGCAGGCCTATTACAACTCTGCCTTCATCGCCGACGCGCTGCCGGGCAAGGGCTATGACAGCGGCAATTTCAAACATTCTGTCGGGGAGGCACTGGGGCATATCGGCAAGGTGCTGAACCTGCATGGCACCGGCGGCTCCACCTCGATGAAGGACGGATTCAAGCGGATGCGCCAGGCTGGCGCCACCGCGCGCGAAACGCTGAAGCAGGCCGCGGCAGAGCGGCTGGGCATCAGCCGCAGCCAGCTGGGCACTGCCAAGGGCGCGGTGATTGCGCCGGACGGGACGCAGATCCCCTATACCGAACTGGCGATGGACGCCGCCAAACTTGACCCGGTGGACGCCGGCCTGCGGCCCAGCAACCAGTGGCGGCTGATCGGCAAGTCCCAGCCCCGGATCGATATGACGGAAAAAGCCACAGGCACCGCCGAATTCGGCATCGACGTGCGGCTGCCGGGGATGAAGTTTGCATCGGTCCGCATGAATCCCCGCCAGGGCGGCGGCATGAAGGCATTTGACGCCGCTGCTGCCGAGGGCATGCCCGGCGTGGAAAAGGTCGTGGACATGGGCGCGGGCGTGGCCGTGGTGGCAACGAACACCTGGCTGTCGATGCAGGCGCTGGAGGCCATCGAGGTGGACTGGGAGGAGGCGCCCTACCCGCCGGAAACCGATCAGGTTTTTGCCAGGATCGCAGAAGCCTTCGACGAGCCTCCGAACTCTGTCCTGCGCGATGACGGCGATGCGGACACGCTTCCCGATGGCGCAACCGAGTTGATGGCGGAGTATCAGGTGCCCTATCTGGCCCACGCCACCATGGAGCCGATGAACGCCACCGCGCTGCTGCAGGACGGCAAACTGACCGTCTGGTGCGGCAACCAGATGCCGACCTACACCCAGATGAAATGCGCCGAGGAAGCCGGGCTGGAAAGCGAGCAGGTGGATATCCGCACCACCTACCTCGGCGGCGGTTTCGGACGGCGGGTTGAGTTCGACTATGCGGTGCTCGCCACGCGGCTGGCCAAACAGATGCCAGGAACCCCGGTGCAGCTCACCTGGAGCCGCGAAGAAGACATGCGCCACGACATGTACCGCCCCGGCGCGCTGGCGCGGATGCGCGGCGCGGTGAAGGACGGCCAGGCCCTGCTGCTGGACGGCAAGGTCGCCGCCGCCTCGCCGGTGGCGCAGGCGATGAAGCGCCTGGCGGACCTGCCGCAGGCCGGCCCTGACAAGGTGCATGTGGAGGGGTTCTTCAATGCTCCCTATGCGATCCCGAACTTCCGCGCGGCGGGCCACCTGTCGGACATCCAGATCCCGGTCGGATTCTGGCGCTCTGTCGGAAACAGCTTCAACGCTTTCTTTGTCGAAAGCTTCGTGGACGAGATGGCCCATGCCGCCGGTGCAGACCCGCTGGAGTTCCGGCTGGACACGACCCGCCGGGAATGGGCCCCCGCCGCCGCGGTGCTGGAAGCGGTCAAGGAGATGTCCGGCTGGACCGGCCAGACGCCCGAAGGCACGGGCCGCGGTGTGGCCCTGTGCTACAGCTTCGGCACGCCGGTGGCGGAGGTCATCGAAGTGGTGGACGAAGACGGCAGCATCCGCATTGCCAACGCCTGGATTGCCTGCGACGTGGGTCAGGCCATCGACCCGGAAATCGTCAAGGCGCAGATGTTCGGCGGCATGGCCTATGGGCTGTCAGCGGCCTGCTTTGGCGAGATCACCTTTGCCGAAGGCGCGGTGGAACAGGGCAACTTCCCGGATTATGACGCCCTGCGCATGCACACGATGCCGCGGACAGAGGTGCAAGTGCTGGAAACCCAGGCCCAGCTCGGCGGCGTTGGTGAGCCGGGCACCCCGCCCGCGGCCCCGGCGCTGGCAAATGCGCTGTTCGACCTTACCGGTCAGCGCGCCCGGCGGCTGCCGCTGATGCATGACTTTGATCTGCTGATCTGACACAAAATGCGGCCTGCCCAGCCCGGCGGGCCGCCTCTCAGCTCAAAGCTTGTAAAAAATCTTCTATGCAGATTTTTGCAGACCGGCCTGCGCCCCGGCGTCCGCCCATGTCCGCACCGCATCCCCGAAAGCCTCGAACAGCGGGCGCGACACCGGGTCTGCCGCCGCCTCCCACTCCGGGTGCCATTGCACCGACAGAGTAAAGCCCGGCGCGTCCTTGATATAGACGGCCTCCGGCGTGCCATCCGGCGCGTGGCCGTCAATGACCACCCGTGCGCCCGGACGCTTGATGCCCTGGCCATGCAGCGTGTTGGTCATCACTTCCTCGGCTCCGAACAGGCGGTGGAACACGCCGCCCGGCGTGAATTTGACCGTATGGCGCAGCGCGAATTTCTCCTCCAGCGTGCCGTCCGGCGGCATCCGGTGGTTCATCCGCCCGTCCAGGTCGCGGATCTCCGGGTGCAGGGTGCCACCCATTGCCACGTTCACCTCCTGGAAACCGCGGCAAATGCCCAGGAACGGCTGGCCGCGCTCGACACAGGCGCGCACCAGCGGCAGGGTGATGGCATCGCGCGCCCGGTCAAAGGCGCCATGCGCCTCGGTCTCGGCCTCGCCGTATTCGTTGGGATGCACGTTGGGCCGCCCGCCGGTCAGCAAGAAGCCGTCGAACGTGTCCAGCAGTTCCTCAACTGTCACAAACCGCGGGTCCGAAGGGATCATCAGCGGCATGCAGCCCGCCACCTCGGCAATCGCCTCGGAATTCATCGTGCCGCCCGCGTGCACGGGGTACTGATCGTTCAGCAGATAGGAATTGCCGATAATGCCAACCTTGGGTCGCGCCATGTTCCGCTTGTCTCCGTTTCCTGACAGAAAACCTAGCTCTGCCTGCGGATGGGTTCAACCGCAGTGATGGCGCAACAGATTGTTCACCCACGCACTTGAGGCTCAGATTTCGCCTTGCAGGCCCGCAGCTTCGATGCCTGCCATGGCAGCAACAGCGTCGTTGTCAGAGGTGTCGCCGGTCACACCGACCGCGCCGATCACCGCGCCATCTGCACCGCGTACCAACACGCCGCCCGGCACCGGCACCACCTGGCCGCCGTAAACGCCGTTCACCGCTGCCATGAAATACCCCTGTGCCTCTGCCCGCGCCATCTGGGCTGATCCCGCCATGCCCAGCATTACCGAACCGTAGGCCTTGCCGTGGGCAATCGGGAACCGGCCCGGTGCGGCGCCGTCCTCGCGCTCGAACGCCAGCACGTGGCCGCCGGCATCCAGCACCACCACCGACAGCGGCTTCAGGTTCAGTTCATGCCCCTTCTCCAGCGCCGCCCGGATGATGATGCGCGCCTGTTCCAATGAAATCGCAGCCATGAGTTCGGCCTCCTCTCCTGACGTTACGGAACAGAAAAGGAGGCCAAAAGGCCCCCTTTGACTACCCCTGTTTGCGGGGAAACTGTTTCATCCGGTCAGTTTGCCGCGGTCAGCCTGCAGCTTCCTGGGCCTTCAGCTCCAGCCGCCGGGCATGCAGCACCGGTTCGGTATAGCCGGAGGGCTGCGCCCGGCCCTTGAAGACCAGGTCACAGGCCGCCTTGAAGGCGATGGTGTCATAGCCCGGTGCCATCGCCCGGTAGCTGTTGTCGCCGCGGTTCTGTTCATCCACCACCTTGGCCATCTTGCGCAGGGAGCCCATGACGTCCTCCTCAGAGACGACGCCGTGGTGCAGCCAGTTGGCGATATGCTGGGCGGAAATCCGGCAGGTGGCGCGGTCCTCCATCAGGCCGACGTCATTGATGTCGGGCACCTTGGAGCACCCCACCCCCTGATCCACCCAGCGCACCACATAGCCAAGGATGCCCTGCGCGTTGTTGTCCACCTCGCGGGCGATCTGGCGCGGGGTCCATTTGCGGTAGGTCGCCAGCGGGATTTCCAGAATGCCATCAACATGCGCGCGGCGGCCGCCCTCTTTCAGTTTGGCCTGAACAGCCAGCACATCCACCTTGTGGTAGTGCAGCGCGTGCAGGGTTGCCGCGGTCGGGCTCGGCACCCAGGCGCAGTTGGCGCCGGATTTCGGATGCTCGATCTTTTGCTCCAGCATCGCCGCCATCATGTCGGGCATTGCCCACATGCCCTTGCCGATCTGCGCATTGCCGGACAACCCGCACTCCAGGCCAATGTCGACGTTCAGGTTCTCATAGGCGCCGATCCAGCCCTTGCGCTTGATGAAATCCTTGCGTGAGAACGGCCCAGCCTCCATCGAGGTGTGGATCTCGTCCCCGGTGCGGTCGAGGAAGCCCGTGTTGATGAAGGCCACCCGGTGCTTGGCGGCACGGATGCACTCCTTGAGGTTCACAGAGGTGCGGCGTTCCTCGTCCATGATGCCGATTTTCACGGTGTGGCGCGGCAGGCCCAGAATGTCCTCGACCTTGCTGAAGATCCGGTCGGCAAAGGCGACCTCTTCCGGCCCGTGCATCTTGGGCTTCACCACATAGACGGAGCCGTGGGCAGAGTTGCCGCCCGCGCGCTTCAGGTCGTGTTTGGCGATCATCACGGTGATCAGCGCATCCAGCAGGCCCTCGTAAGCTTCCTTGCCGTCCTGATCCAGCACTGCCGGGTTGGTCATGAGGTGGCCGACATTACGCACCCACAACAGGGCGCGGCCCTTGACGGACATGGCAGAGCCATCGGGCGCGGTATAACCGAAGTCCGGGTTCAGGCGGCGGGTGAGGGTCTTGCCGCCTTTTTCCAGCTCCGCCTCCAGATCGCCTTTCATCAGCCCCAGCCAGTTGGAATAGGCCAGCACCTTGTCTTCGGCATCGACGCAGGCGACCGAATCCTCGCAGTCCATGATCGCCGACATCGCGCTTTCCAGCCGCACATCGGCCAGCCCGGCCTGATCGCGGGCGCCGATGGCGTGGGCACGGTCGAACACCAGCTCCACATGCAGCCCGTTGTTGCGCAGCAGCACGGATTCCGGCGCCCTGGGGTTGCCGCGGTAGCCTGCAAATTTCTCCGGCTGTGCCAGCGGCAGGTCGTCAATCAGCAGCTGGCCGTCCTGAACGTAATACCGGCGCACGTCGGCGTGGCTGGCACCGTCGATCGGAAAAGCCTCGTCCAGGAACACCCGTGCCCGTGCCACCACCCGCGCGCCGCGGCCCTTGTCATAGCCGCCCTTGGGCGCCGGGGTTCCCATGGCATCGGTGCCATAGAACCCGTCATACAGGCTGCCCCAGCGGGCGTTGGCTGCATTCAGCGCATAGCGCGCATTGGTGATCGGAACCACCAGCTGCGGCCCCGGCACCAAAGCGATCTCCGGGTCCACGTTCTGCGTCTCAATCTCGAAATCGCCGCCCTCCGGCAGCAAGTAGCCAATGTCCGCCAGAAACGCCTTGTACCCCTCGTGGTCATGCGGCTTGTCCCGGTTGGCGATGTGCCAGGCATCGATCTTGGCCTGGATTTCTTCCCGCTTGGCCAGCAGCGCGCGGTTTTCCGGGCCAAAGGTGTTCACCAGCTCCGCCAGGCCGGTCCAGAACGCCTCAGCCTCGATCCCGGTGCCCGGCAGCGCCTGTTTCTCGATGAACTCCGCCAGTTCCGGCGCCACCTGAATTCCCTGTTTTTCGACCCGGCTCATGTCTTGCTCCTTCCGGCGGTACACCACTGTATGCTGACATCTAACTAGGGCAGAAGTTTCCGGTCAGCAACAAAACACCCCATCGGTGAAACCGAACTCAATTTCTTGATTTTCAAGAAAGTGCTGCGGATTTTCCGGAAGCCGTACTTCTGCCGCCAATCCGCTTGCAGTCCCTCCCCTATCCTCTACACCTGAACAGAAGCAGTGCAGAGGAGAACGAGAATGGCCAAAGACTCGCCCCAGACCTTCTACCTGAAAGATTACACGCCCTTCGGATATAGCGCCGAAAGCGTTCACCTGACCTTCCGCCTGGCGCCGGAAACAACCCGGGTCATCAGCAAGATCCGCTTTGCCCCGAAACCGGACGCGGCAGACAAGACCTTCTTTCTGCACGGCGAGGAGCTGAAACTGATCTCGGCCAAAATCGACGGCCAGGACGTGACGCCAGAACTGGTCGATGGCGGCCTGAAATGCGACGTGCCCAGCGCCCCCTTCACCTGGGAAGCCGAGGTGGAGATCAACCCGGCCGGCAACACCGCGCTGGAGGGGCTTTACATGTCCAACCGCATGTATTGCACCCAATGCGAGGCCGAGGGCTTCCGCAAGATCACCTATTACCCTGACCGCCCCGATGTGATGTCCACCTTCACCGTGCGGATTGAGGGCGACGAGCCGGTGATGCTGTCAAACGGCAACCCGATGGGCGCGGGCGAAGGCTGGGCCGAATGGCACGATCCTTGGCCGAAACCGGCCTATCTGTTTGCGCTGGTGGCGGGCGATCTGGTGAACCATCCGGGCAGCTTCACCACCAAATCCGGTAAGGAAGTCGAACTCAACATCTGGGTCCGTCCCGGCGACGAGGGCAAATGCGCCTTTGGCATGGAAGCGCTGAAGAAGTCGATGAAATGGGACGAGGACGTCTATGGCCTCGAATACGACCTGGAGCTGTTCAACATCGTTGCTGTCGATGACTTCAACATGGGTGCGATGGAGAACAAGGGTCTGAACATCTTCAACTCTTCCTGCGTTCTGGCGTCGCCTGAAACCTCGACAGATGCCAATTTCGAACGCATCGAGGCGATCATCGCCCATGAGTACTTCCACAACTGGACCGGCAACCGCATCACCTGCCGGGACTGGTTCCAGCTCTGCCTTAAGGAAGGGCTGACTGTTTTCCGAGACGCCCAGTTCACCGCCGACATGCGCTCGGAGCCGGTGAAGCGGATCGACGATGTGATTACGCTCCGCGCCCGCCAGTTCCCGGAGGACAACGGCCCCCTTGCCCATCCGCCGCGGCCCGAAGCCTTTCAGGAGATCAACAACTTCTACACCGCCACCGTCTATGAAAAAGGCGCCGAGGTGATCGGCATGCTCAAGCGGCTGGTGGGGGATGACAACTACTACAAGGCGCTGAAGCTGTATTTTGAGCGTCACGACGGACAGGCCTGCACCATCGAGGACTGGCTGAAGGTGTTCGAGGATGCGACGGGCCGCGACCTGCAGCAATTCAAGCTGTGGTACAGCCATGCCGGCACCCCGCGGGTGAAGGTGTCCGAAGAGTATGCCGGCGGCACCTATACCCTGACGTTTGAGCAATCCACGCCGCCGACGCCGGGTCAGCCCGACAAGGCGCCGCGGGTCATTCCGATGGCGGTGGGTCTGTTGTCCCCCAACGGTGACGAGGTGCGCGCAACCGAGGTATTGGAGCTGACCGACGCCAAGCAGAGTTTCACCTTCGACGGCCTCGCCTCCAAGCCGGTTCCTTCCATCCTGCGCGAATTCTCCGCCCCGGTGATCCTGGAGCGCGAGACCACCAACACCGAGCGCGCCTTTCTGCTGGCGCACGATACCGATCCCTTCAACCGCTGGGAGGCTGGCAACGCGCTGGCCAAGGAGGTCCGCGTTGCCATGGTTCTGGACGGGGCGGCACCGGATACGGCCTATCTGGACGCGCTGGAAAAACTGGTGCGCGACGACGATCAGGACCCGGCCTTCCGCGCGCTGGTGCTGTCGCCGCCCAGCCAGTCCGACATTGCCCAAACCCTGCATGAGCGCGGCTATACCCCTGATCCGCAGAAAATCTACGACGCGGCAGAGACCTTTGCCCAGACGCTGGCGCAGCAATTGGAAACCAGCCTGCCCCGGCTCTATGCGGCGACCACCGTCGAGGGCCCCTACTCTCCCGACGCTGAAGCGGCAGGCAAACGCGCGCTCAACGGCCGCATCCTGTCGCTGCTGACCCGGCTGGACGGCGGCGAACAGGCCGCGCGCCAGTATGCCTCTGCCGACAACATGACCCAGCAGTATGCCGCCCTTGGCGCGCTGATGAAGGCAGAGAAGGGCGAGGCGCAGAGCCAGGCCTTCTTTGATCAGTGGCAGGACGACCGGCTGGTGATGGACAAGTGGTTTGCCCTGCAGATTGCTTGCGCTGCGCCAGAGAAAACCGCCGCAGCCGCGGCCACGCTCACCAAGCACGCGCTGTTCGACATGAAGAACCCCAACCGCTTCCGTGCCGTCTTTGGCGCACTGGCGGGCAATCACGCGGGCTTCCACCATGCCAGCGGCGAGGGTTATCAGCTGCTGGCAGACAACCTGATTGCGCTGGACAGGCTGAACCCGCAGACCACCGCCCGCATGTGCGCCGCCTTCCAAACCTGGAAGCGCTATGACGCGGGCCGCCAGTCGCTGATACGCGCCCAGCTCAGCCGGATTGCCGGGACTGAGGGTCTCAGCCGCGATACCAATGAAATGGTGACCCGGATCCTGGATGCCTGAAACGCCTGCCACACCGGTCCCGGCGGAGGAGTACAGCTTCTCCCGCCGGGGCCGCTCCGCCGCCGCGGCGCTGGCAACCGGCGGCTGGCTTATGGCGCTGCTGGCGCTTTGGCTGGTGCTGGATACGGCCCTTTGGCTGGTAGTCCTTCTTGCCCTGCCGGTCATCCCGGCACTGCTGGACCTGATCCGCAATCCCTTGGCGGGCCTCAGAATTTCAGCCAAAAGGGTGGAATGGTTCAGCGGCGGGCTGACCGGCGCGGCGGAGCTTGGGGAGATTGACAAGGTGCGCTTTGACACCCGCTGGGATTTCTCGGTCCGCGCCACGCTGATCCTCAGCAGCGGCAAACGCATCCGCCTGCCGCAAGAGGCCACCCCGCCGCACAGCGAAATCGAAGCAGAGTTTCAGCGGCGCGGAATCGGCACCGAACGCCACCATTTCGCGGCGTTCTGACCCGCGTCGTAAAAAGCCCGGCAAATCCGCTTCAGATTGCCGGCGAAACTGAGCAGATATCCGCCGGCGCGCGTGAACTTCCCCACTGCCGCCATCTTTGCGCCCCATTGCCTGACGAGACTGTGAACAACGATAAGCTGCCACTCATCAGGAAGCACAAATGCTTACACAGTCTCGACAGGCACGTGGACTACTGACCCGGATTTCAGGTCTTGTTTCCAACCGGCCCCTGCCGCCCGCACGCCAGGCCCCTGCCCCTTCTCCGGCCCCAGCCGAACAGCTTCTGACCTGCCGCCTGGAAGACAGCCTGTCCATTCCGGTTTGCAGCGCAGAAGGCGACACCGCCGCCATCAAAGCCCAGGACCGCGGCCAATTTCTGGCCCGGCAGGAGCTTTGGGAGGATCTGTCGCAGCAGATCCGCGAGGCCGACGAAACCCGCGCCGCCGCCCCCTGCGGCCTGCCGCTGGCCGATCTCATCTCTTATGGCGCCCGCGCTGATGTGGTGACTGCGACCGAGCACGCGCTGGCCGAAAACGGCGACGCGGGCAGCCGCGCCCTGATCCGCGGTCTGATGGCATTCGAGGCCCTGCGGGCAGAGAACCGGCACGACCCCTATCTGACGGCGCTGGTGGCGCTGGCCCATATCGATATCGGCTGGGCTTGGCGCGGAGCCGGCGGCGGGGAAGCGGCGCTGCAGCCGAACCGGCGCCGCTGCGCGGCCCATTTCGACCGCGCCGCCGCGCTGTTGGACCCGATTGCACAGGCCAGCCAGGACAGCCCGTTCCTGCAAGCCGCGCAATGCGCGCTCTATGCCGGCCGCAGCGCCGCCGCCCTGCAGGTTGCGGATGCCTATGGCACGCTGATTGACCTGGCCCCCGGCAACCACCGCCACATGCGCGCGCTTGGCACCCAAATGCTGCCGCGCGGCTCCGGCTCCTATGCCGCGCTGGAGCTGGAAGCCCGCCGCACCGCCGCGCGCACAGAGGCCTCCTGGGGCGCGGGCGGCTACACCTGGGTGTACTTCGATGCCATTACCCTCGACGATCAGGCCTGCGCCCGCGTCGACACCCGGTTTTTTCTGGACGGGCTGCGCGATATCGTCCAGGCCGATGCCTCGCAAGAGATGATCAATCTGCTTGCCGCCTATTGCACCGTGGCCCTGCCCAGGCGGCTGGGACGCGACCTGCAGGCCGACGCGCCGCGGCTGAAGGTTGCAGAGGCCGCCGCCTGGCTGATCCGGGACCACCTGAAGGAACTGCACCCGCTGATCTGGGCCCATGCCGCCGAAGGCTTCGACAACAGCGCCCGCATCCGCTCTGTCAGCCGCTTCGCCGCCAGCGGCCATGCCGGTGCGCTGCAGGCCGTCGCGGTCCAGTTCCGCGCGGAAATCGAAAGCGGGCAGAAGGTAGCCTTTACTGAACAAGGGCCGGAGTTCAGCCCCGCGTAACAACCCGCAGCCGGAAAACCGCGGGGCCGCGGCCCCGTGTTCTCACTTCTTCTTGAAGGCGTCCATCAAGGCCGCGCCCAGCGCGCCGGTGCCCTGACCCGCGCCCTGATCGCGGCCCTGACCGCTCTTTGGCCCGGCAGATGTCCTGCCCTTGCCGCTCTGGGGCCCGCCCGGTTTGTCGCCGCGGCGCGGGCCTGCCCCCTTGGCCGGTCCGCGCGCATTGCGGTCCTCCTTGGCTGAGGCGCCGCCGTCTTTCTTCATGGTGAGGCCGATCCGCTTGCGCGGCACGTCTACCTCAGTGACGGTCACCTTGACCACCTGGCCTGTCTTCACCACCTCATGCGGGTCCTTCACGAACCGGTCGGCCAGCTGGCTCACATGCACCAGCCCGTCCTGATGCACGCCTATGTCCACGAAGGCGCCAAAGGCCGCGACGTTGGTCACCGTGCCCTCCAGCACCATCCCGGGCTTCAGGTCGGTGATAGCCTCCACCCCGTCCTTGAAGGAGGCGGTCACAAAGGACGGGCGCGGGTCGCGGCCCGGCTTTTCCAGCTCCTGGAAAATGTCGCGCACGGTGGGCAAGCCAACGCCGCCGCCCACGAAATCTTCCGTGCGCAGGGATTTCAAAGCCGCACCGTCGCCCATGATCTGGCGGATATCACGCCCGCAGGCGGCCACGATCTTGCGCGCCACGTCATAGCTTTCGGGGTGAACCGAGGACGCATCCAACGGCTCCTTGCCGTCGCGGATGCGCAGGAAGCCGGCGCATTGCTCAAACGCCTTGGGGCCAAGCCGCGCCACCTTCAGCAGCTCCCTACGAGACGCAAACGCGCCGTTCACGTCGCGGTGCGCCACAATCGCCTCTGCCAGGCCAGGGCCAAGGCCGGAGACATGGGACAAGAGCGGCGCCGACGCCATGTTGAGGTCGACCCCCACCGCATTCACCACATCCTCAATCACCGCCTCCAGCGACTTCGACAGTTTGTGCTGGTCCACATCATGCTGGTACTGGCCAACACCGATGCTCTTGGGCTCGATCTTCACCAGTTCCGCCAGCGGGTCCTGCAGGCGCCGGGCAATCGACACCGCCCCGCGCAGGGAAACATCCAGATCCGGGAACTCCCGCGCCGCCAGTTCGGAGGCGGAATAGACCGAAGCGCCGGCCTCAGAAACAACCACCTTGGTTGGCGCCCTCACCTTGGCAGGCAGGTGCTTCAGCACCTCCGCCACCATCCGCTCAGTCTCGCGGCTGGCGGTGCCGTTGCCGATGGCGATCAGCTCGACGCCATGCTCCGCAATCAGTTTCACAATCGACACCTGCGCCCCGCGCAGATCATTCTTGGGCTGGAATGGGTACAACGTCTCTGTGGCCACCAATTTCCCGGTTGCATCAACCACTGCCGCCTTGACGCCGGTGCGAATGCCCGGGTCCAGCCCGAGGGTCGGCCGCGCACCTGCCGGAGCTGCAAACAGCAGGTCCTTGAGGTTGCGGGCAAAAACCTGGATGGCGTCCTCCTGCGCCCGCCCCCGCAGGTCGCCCATCAGCTCCAGCATCATCGACAGCGACAGCTTTACCCGCCAGGTCCAACCCGCCACCTTGCGCAGCCACTTGTCGCCCGGCCCGTTGCCGCCCGCGCCCAGCTCCGCCGCAACCATCGCCTCGGCCCGTGCCACGCCCTCCTCCGGCTCGGGCCCCGCGTCCAGCGTCAGCACGCCTTCGTTCGATCCGCGCAGCATCGCCAGCGCCCGGTGCGAGGGCACATCCGCCCAGCGCTCGGAATGCGCAAAATAATCCGAGAACTTGGCGCCCTCCTGCTCCTTGCCCTCAACCACCTTGGCCGTCAGAACCGCCTCGCGCTGCATAAACTCCCGCAGGCGGCCCAAAAGGGGTGCATTTTCAGTCAGCCGCTCGGTCAGGATGTCCCGCGCGCCGTTCAGCGCATCCTTCACCGTGGCCACAGCCTCAGTGATGTAGCCTTCCGCCAGTTTCTCCGGGTCAGCGCTGCGGTCGGCCAGAATGGCATCCGTCAGCGGCTCCAGACCGTTTTCGCGGGCGATCATCGCCTTGGTGCGCCGCTTGGGCTTGTAGGGCAGATAGATATCCTCCAGCTGTGCCTTGGTCTCCGCCTTGGCAATCGAGGCCGCCAAATCATCGGTCAGCTTGTCCTGGCCCCTGATCGACTCGAGGATGGCCGCCCGCCGCTTTTCCAGCTCGCGCAGATACTCCAGCCGTTCCGCCAGGGTGCGCAGCTGGGTGTCATCCAAGCCCCCCGTCGCCTCTTTCCGGTAGCGCGCGACAAAGGGCACGGTGGCGCCTTCGTCCAGCAGGGCCACCGCGGCGCTCACCTGCTTGGCGGCGGCGCCGATTTCCGTGGCAATGGTCTGGCTGATGCGGGCGGATGTGTCCAAGGCGGCCTCCTCTAAATTCTGCTCGGGCTGCCAGTTCTAGCTGCCAGCCCTGACTCCGCCAAGAGGGCAAATACCGCCCCGGCAATCCCGCGCCGCCATTGCCCTCTTGCCCCTGCCCGCCAGCGGGCCTAGAACGCTTGCCAACTAGGACATTCGGATACGGCGGAAAACCATGCTCGACCTGACATATGAACTCCCCAAGCCCAAAGTGATCGCGGGCGCCAAGCATGACTGGGAACTGGTCATCGGCATGGAGGTGCATGCCCAGGTCAGCTCCAATGCCAAGCTGTTCTCCGGCGCCTCCACCAAGTTCGGCGCTGAGCCGAATTCCAACGTGGCCTTTGTGGACGCGGCGATGCCCGGCATGCTGCCGGTGATCAATGAGTACTGCGTCGAACAAGCTGTGCGCACCGGCCTGGGCCTGAAGGCCGGCATCAACCTGTGGTCCGCCTTTGACCGCAAGAACTATTTCTATCCCGACCTGCCGCAGGGCTATCAGATTTCCCAGCTTTATCACCCCATTGTGGGCGAAGGCGAGGTGCTGGTGGAACTGGGTGACGGCACCGCGCGCAACGTGCGGGTGGAGCGTATCCACATGGAACAGGACGCGGGCAAGTCGATCCACGACATGGACCCCAACATGTCCTTTGTTGACCTGAACCGCACCGGCGTCTGCCTGATGGAAATCGTCTCCCGCCCCGATATCCGCGGCCCGGAGGAAGCGGCTGCCTATATCGCCAAGCTGCGCCAGATCATGCAGTATCTGGGCACCTGCGACGGCAACATGCAGAACGGCAACCTGCGCGCTGATGTGAACGTTTCGGTCTGCCTGCCCGGCCAGTACGAGAAGTACCAGGAGACCCAGGACTTCAGCCACCTCGGCACCCGCTGCGAGATCAAGAATATGAACTCGATGCGCTTCATCCAGCAGGCCATCGAGGTCGAGGCGCGCCGCCAGATCGCCATCATCGAAGCGGGCGGCGAGATCGACCAGGAAACCCGGCTCTATGATCCGGACAAGGGCGAGACCCGCTCCATGCGCTCCAAGGAAGAGGCGCATGACTACCGTTACTTCCCCGATCCCGATCTGCTGCCGCTGGAAATCGAACAGGCCTGGGTGGATGATATCGCCGCCAGCCTGCCGGAGCTTCCGGATCAGAAAAAGGCACGTTTCATCAATGACTTCGGCCTTTCGGATTATGACGCTTCGGTGCTGACCGCGGATGTGGAATCGGCAACCTTTTTTGAGGAAACTGCCAAGGGCCGCAGCGGCAAGCTGGCTGCCAACTGGGTCATCAACGAGCTGTTCGGCCGTCTGAAGAAAGAAGACCACGCGATCACCGAATCCCCGGTCTCCCCGGCCCAACTGGGCGGCATCATTGACCTGATTTCCTCTGACGCGATTTCCGGCAAGATCGCCAAGGACCTGTTCGAGATCGTCTATACCGAAGGCGGCGACCCGGCGCAGATCGTCGAAGAACGCGGCATGAAGCAGGTGACGGATACCGGCGCCATCGAGACCGCCCTGGATGAGATCATCGCCGCCAACCCGGCGCAGGTGGAGAAGGCCAAGGTGAACCCGAAGCTGGCAGGCTGGTTTGTCGGCCAGGTGATGAAGGCCACCGGCGGCAAAGCCAACCCCAAGGCGGTGAACGAGCTGGTCGCCAAGAAGCTGAACGGCTGATCCCGGCGGCAAACGGAAATATTCAGGGCGCCCTTCGCGGCGCCCTTTTTCGTGCCGGAATGGGGGGTGCCATGCGTGCACCCCCTGTGCACCCCCTGCACCGGGCAGTATCTTTTCCCGCCGCTGACGCGGAATTCCCCGCCTTGACCTTCCCCGCGCCAGCGGCTTTGCTCCGTCCAAAATCCCGGAGGTTTCATGACCCGCAATTTCGATCAGGAACTCGAGGACCGTCTGGTCCGCTACGCCGCCATCGACAGCCAGAGCGATGAGACGTCCCCCTCCACACCCAGCACCGAAATCCAGTTCGATATGCTGAACCTGCTGGTGGCAGAGCTTCGGGAGACCGGTGCTGAGGACGTCACACTCACCGGTTACGGCGTGGTGCTGGCCACCATTCCCGCGACCGCACCCGGGCCGGCCATCGGCCTCTTGGCTCATGTCGACACTGCGCCGCAGTTCAACGCCGCAGGCGTCAAGCCGCGGGTGATCAAGGGGTATGATGGCGGTGATATCACCTATCCGGACAACCCGGACCTGGTGCTGTCGCCGCAGAAATCCCCCTATCTCGCCTCCAAGCAGGGCGATGATCTGATCACAGCCTCCGGCCTCACTCTGCTGGGCGCTGACGACAAGGCGGGGGTTGCCATCGTGATGACCCTGGCGCGGCACCTGCTGGCAAACCCGGAGATCCGGCACCCGAAGATACGCCTTGCCTTCACCCCGGACGAGGAGATCGGCCGCGGCGTCGGCGCGGAGCTGCCCAAAGACCTGGGTGTGGAGTTTGCCTATACGCTGGACGGCGGCGACGCGGGGGAGATCGTCTATGAAAGCTTCTCTGCCGACCGCGCCGTGGTGAGCATCAAGGGCGTGTCGATCCACCCCGGCTGGGCCAAGGAGAAGATGGTCAACGCCGCGCATCTGGCCGCCAAGATCGTGCAGACCCTGCCCCAGGCTACCATTACGCCGGAAACGACGGACGGGCGCGAGGGCTTCATCCATATCACCGACATGAACGGCGGCTCCTCGGAGATGGAGATCAAGCTGATCCTGCGCGACTTTGAACTGGATGGGCTGGCGTCCAAGGGTGATTTGCTGCGGAAGGTCTGCGATGCGGTGCAGGCCACCGAGCCGCGGGCGGAGATCACTTGCGAGATCTTTCCGCAGTACCGCAACATGCGTTATTGGCTGGAAAATGACATGACCCCGGTGGAGCTGGCGCTGGAAGCCTGCCGCGCGCATGGGATCGACCCGGTCTCAGCCCCGATCCGCGGCGGCACCGATGGCTCGCGGCTGACGGAGTTCGGGGTGCCGACCCCCAATATCTTCACCGGCATGCAAAATGTGCACGGGCCGCTGGAATGGATTTCAGTGCAGGATATGGCCAAGGCCACAGAGGTCTGCCTGACGCTGGTGCAGCTGGCAGCGGCAGAGGGCTGAGGGCTGAGGGCTGAGGCGGGCTGCGGGGTCCGGCGTCCGGCGGCAATCCTAGCCCGGAATGCACGTTTTTCAGCCCGTTTTCCATGGCGGCTAACGGCGGGACGCCGCGCACCGGCCGCTCTCCCCGCCCCTTGACCGCCCCCCCCATTCCGCTAAACCTGCCCGCAAGACAGGAGACGTTCATGCAAGCATATGAGTACAAGGTTGTCCCCGCTCCGGCCAAGGGCACCAAGGCCAAGGGGGTGAAGACGCCCGAGGCGCGCTTTGCCAATTCGGTAGAGATACTGCTGAACGAATTGGCCGCCGAAGGCTGGGAATTCCAGCGCGCTGAGCTGTTGCCCAGCGAAGAACGCTCCGGCATGATGGGCTCTGCCACCAACTGGCGCAATGTGATGGTGTTCCGCCGCGCACTCGCTGCGGACCAGCCCGTGCAAGCCCCGGAAGCAAGCCGCAAGGAGCCTGCCGCGCCTGCCGTTCCCTTTCGCCACAGCGACGCGCAAACACCGCGGCTGACGGCCGCGGCAGGCGATCCCGAAGCGCCGCCGGAAGCGGAACAGGTGCCGGGACCTGGCGCGGCCCGGATGCAGGCCGATGACGGGGTCGAGGAGCTAAGCCCGGTCTCTGGCATGACCGCAGCGCTGAAGGCGCGGGCCGGGCAGAAAGACGGCGACAAGTAGGTATTGGCAATGGCGGGCAAACTGCCCGCCCGACAGGCGTGTCAGGCCGCAGGGCGGGCGTTTCCGCCCGTCCTGCCCGGCCTCAGGCGCCGATATCCAGCGCCAGCGCATGGATGCGCGGCACGATATCCGCCAGCGCCTTATGCACCGCCCGGTGCTGCTGCACCCGGTTCATGCCCTGAAATGCACCGGCGCGGATCATCACCGCAAAATGGCTCTCGCCCGAGCCGTCGTCGCCGGCGTGGCCCGCGTGCTTGTGGCTTTCGTTGACCACCTCCAATGCGGTTGGCTCGAACGCGGCCTGCAGCGCCGCTTCCATTTCCTGCTTCACACTCATTTTCCGCTCATCCCCATATTTTTTATCTGCGCCCCCTTCAATCTGACGCCCCTTAGACTAAACTGCTGCCTCCGAGTCGAACAGATGCGTCTAGAAGGTGCGCCCCATGAGCAAGTCCGATCCCTTTGGCTTTGATATGTCCATCCGCTCCGCGAAGAAGAAGAACCCGCGCGGCCGGAGGGCGGCCTCCGGCGCCTCCGAGACGTCCCAGCGCGTCTGCGACAAGGACGGCTGCGAGGAAGCCGGCAAGTTCCGCGCGCCCAAGGCGCCGGATGTGCTGGATGACTTCTACTGGTTCTGCCAGGAGCATGTCCGCGAGTACAACAATCAGTGGAACTTCTTCGAAGGCACCACCGAGGCGGAGCTGAACGCGCAGCGCTCCAAGGACAAGGTGTGGGAGCGCGAGACCAAGCCGATGGGCGATCCCGAGGCCCGCGCCTGGGCGCGCCTGGGCATTGAGGACCCGCATCAGGTGCTGGGCGCAAACGCGACGCAAAACCCGGGCCGCGCTGCCAAGACCGGCCGCCGCCTGCCGCCCACCGAACGCCGCGCCATTGAGATCCTGGAGGCCAAGGACGACTGGTCCAAAGCCGACATCCGCAAGGCCTACAAGAAGCTGATCAAGGTGCTGCACCCGGACATGAACGGCGGCGACCGCAGCCAGGAGGAACAGCTGCAGGAGGTCCGCTGGGCCTGGGACCAGATCAAGGACAGCCGCAGCTTCAAGTAAGCGCAGCAAGGGCTTCCGGGCAGAGGGCGGCAGCAGCCGCCCTTTTTTGTGCCGCGCAACCTGCCCGCACCGTCTGCTCGCCCCTTGGGCGATGGGCGGTCTTTTGCCGATAATTTATGATAGAGATTTTATTTCTTTGACGGCCCCGGCCTTGAACCGTTACGCAGGGTTATGCCGGGTCCAGCTTGTCCCCCCACAGCTATCATACCCCCGGCACATCGCGCCCCCTGCTGCCCGGCCGGGGGCGCAGTATGTCTGGCACCGGCGCACCAGCACCGGCGCAGCCGGTTTTTCCCCAGCTTCAAATCTGCCTGCCGGCCCCGGCCGGGGCTGTCCAGTTCGCGCACAATCTCAGCCTCAGCTGGATTCCGGCGCGACTTTCCCTTGCCCTTGCCCGTCAGATCAGGCACCAATCCCGCGAATTGACCCCTGACAACAGGGAAGAGGGATAAGGACCGACTGCGATGACCGACGGATTTGTGGATATGGATGCGAAACCGACCGAAACGATTTCGGTGCGCGATGTGTTCGGGATCGACACGGATATGACGGTCAAGGGCTTTGCCGAGGGCTCTGAGCGGGTGCCGGCGATGGACCACACCTATAAGTTCGACCCGGAAACCACGCTGGCGATCCTGGCGGGCTTCAGCCACAACCGCCGTGTGATGATCCAGGGCTATCACGGCACCGGCAAATCGACCCACATCGAACAGGTCGCGGCACGGCTGAACTGGCCCTCTGTCCGCGTCAACCTCGACAGCCACATCTCCCGGATCGACCTGATCGGCAAGGACGCGATCAAGCTTCGCGACGGCAAGCAGGTCACCGAGTTCCACGAAGGCATCCTGCCCTGGGCGCTGCGCAATCCGGTTGCCATCGTGTTCGACGAATACGACGCCGGCCGCGCTGACGTGATGTTCGTGATCCAGCGGGTGCTGGAGCATGACGGCAAGCTGACCCTCTTGGACCAGAACGAGATCATCACCCCGAACCCGTTCTTCCGCCTGTTTGCCACCGCCAACACTGTCGGCCTTGGCGACACCACCGGGCTGTACCACGGCACCCAGCAGATCAACCAGGCGCAGATGGACCGCTGGTCGCTGGTCTCCACCCTGAACTACCTGAGCCATGACGCCGAAAGCGCCATCGTTCTGTCCAAGGCACCGCATTACAACACCGAGAAAGGCCGCAAAACCATCAGCCAGATGGTTACCGTTGCCGACCTCACCCGCACCGCCTTTATGAACGGCGATCTGTCGACCGTGATGTCGCCGCGGACGGTGATCAACTGGGCCCAGAACGCCGAAATCTTCCGCAACGTGGGCTATGCCTTCCGCCTGTCGTTCCTGAACAAATGCGACGAGCTGGAGCGCCAGACCGTTGCCGAGTTCTACCAGCGCTGCTTTGACGAGGAGCTGCCGGAGAGCGCTGCGAGCGTGAGCCTTGGGTGACGCCTTTTTTCGTCATAGCAGCCATTTGGGTCGCGCTTGACGCAATCTGGTTGTTTGACAAAACTGGTTGGAAGAAGACTGATCCGTCAGCCATGACGGGCAGTCAACACAGTCATTTGATACGGCTGCGTTGGGAATGCGCCCTTTTGTTCCTGACGGTGTCGATCTGGAGTGCGTTCAATGGCTAAAAAGCCCAACGACAACCCCGCCGATCCGTTCAAGAAGGCCCTGTCTGAGGCCACCAAGGTGATGGCCAACGACCCGGAGCTGACCGTCAGCTACACGGTCGACCCCTCGGGCCTGTCCGGCGATACCATGCGGCTGCCGCAGGTGTCCCGCCGGATGAGCCGCGAGGAGGTGCTGCTGGCCCGCGGCACCGCGGATGCGCTGGCGCTGCGCCACAAGTTCCACGACGACGCCACCCACGCCAAATACGTGCCGCAGGGCGAAATGGCCCGCGATCTCTATGAGGCGATGGAAACCGCCCGCTGCGAGGCGATGGGCGCGCGGCATATGCCCGGCACAGCGTCGAACATCGACGTGAAGATCCGCAACGAGTCGATCCGCCGCGGCTATGACCAGATGAAGTCCTCCTCGGAGGCACCGCTGGCTGCCGCCGCGGGCTATCTGGTGCGCCATCTGGCGACCGGCCGCGAGCTGCCCGAAGGCGCCTCCAACATCATGGAGCTGTGGCGCGGCTTCATCGAATCCCAGGCCGGCGGCACGCTGGAAAACCTGGACGAAACCATTGCCGACCAGGCCGCATTCGCCAAGCTGGCGCGGCAGGTGATCTCTGACCTTGGTTATGGCGACCAGCTGGGCGACGACCCCGATGAGCTGGACGACGAGGCCAATGACGAGGCCGAGGAGAACGCCGAGGAGCAGCAGGACCCGGACAGCACCGGCCAGGACGACTCGGAAGAGGAGCAAGCCGACGCATCCCCTGAGCAGAGCCAGGAACAGCAGCAGGACGAAAGCCAGGCTCAGGTGTCGATGGACGAGATGGCCGACGACGACCTGGCTGAAGACACCGAGATGCCCGACGGCGAAGCGCCGCTGGAGCCGCCCGCGCCGCCGCCGGTCTCTGATGCCGACCCGGATTACAAGGTGTTCCGGGATGCCCATGACGAGGAAATCAACGCCGAGGAGCTGGCCGAGCCTGCCGAACTGGAGCGCCTGCGCGCTTACCTCGACCAGCAGCTGGAGCCGCTGAAGGGCGCCGTCTCGCGGCTGGCCAACAAGCTGCAGCGCCGCCTGCAGGCACAGCAGAACCGGTCCTGGGAGTTCGACCGCGAGGAAGGCATCCTGGATGCCGGCCGTCTGGCGCGGGTTGTCGCCAATCCGACCACGCCCTTGTCGTTCAAGGTCGAAAAGGACACTGAGTTCCGCGACACCGTGGTGACGCTCTTGCTGGACAACTCCGGCTCGATGCGCGGCCGCCCGATTTCCATCGCGGCGATCTGCGCCGACGTGCTGGCCCGGACGCTGGAGCGCTGCAACGTCAAGGTCGAGATCCTCGGCTTCACCACCCGCGCCTGGAAAGGCGGGCTGGCGCGCGAGGCCTGGCTGAACGACGGCCGGCCGCAGCAGCCGGGACGGCTGAACGACCTGCGCCACATCATCTACAAAAGCGCCGACGCCCCGATGCGCCGCACCCGCACCAATCTGGGCCTGATGATGAAAGAGGGCCTGTTGAAGGAAAACATCGACGGCGAAGCGCTGGAATGGGCGCACCGGCGGATGGTGGCGCGGCGCGAGGCCCGCAAGATCCTGATGGTGATCTCTGACGGCGCGCCGGTGGATGATTCGACGCTGTCGGTAAACCCGGCGAACTATCTGGAGAAGCACCTGCGCGACGTGATTGCGATGGTGGAAAAGCGCAAGCAGGTTGAGCTGCTGGCAATTGGCATCGGCCATGACGTGACCCGCTATTATGAGCGCGCGGTGACGATCACGGATGTGGAACAGCTGGCAGGCGCAATGACAGAGCAGCTGGCGGCGCTGTTTGACAGCGATCCGCGCGCCCGCGCCCGGGTGATGGGCATCAAGCGCGCCGGCTGACCGGCACAGAGAATAGCAAAGGGCGCGCTCCCGCGCCTTTGGCCTGCATCTTGCGATGCCGTCCTCAGCTTTGGGCATGGCCGCGCGCGATGCGCGCGGCGGCGCCGGATGCAAGGCATCCGGCGCTTGGCCCAACGGGCCGCAGCGCATCTTTGATGCGCCAAGGCCCGGCGGGAGCCGCCGCCGTTTCAAATCCTTTTTAATTTGTGCCGTCAGGTCCCGGCAAATCTCTCTGCCGCCGCCCTTGCCAGCCGCAGGGGTATTTGGGACAAGAAGGGGCGCGCGGCTGCTCAGCCCCGCGCCTTTTCTTTGCTGCGGCCGCCGGGGCTTGCCCGCCTGCCGCCGCCCTGCCCCTTCAGCTGGAGAGACGCCGATGTACCAGACCTTCGATGTGACTGCCCGCCCGGAACAGGGCCCGCCCCGGCTGGCGGCACTGCGCAAGGAACTGGCGGCGGAAGGGCTGGACGGATTCCTGGTGCCGCGCGCCGATGCCCATCAGGGCGAGTATGTCGCGCCGCATGACGAGCGGCTTTCCTGGCTCACTGGCTTTACCGGTTCCGCCGGCTTTTGCGCGGTGCTGCAGGACATTGCCGGCGTCTTTATCGACGGCCGCTACCGCACCCAGGTGAAACGGCAGGTCGCAGCGGATTACACGCCTGTGCCCTGGCCCGAGGTGCAGCTGGCCGGGTGGCTGAAGGAAAAGCTGCCGGGTGGCGGCAAGGTAGGCTTTGATCCCTGGCTGCATGCCGCCGGGCAGGTCACCTCGCTGGAAAAGGAGCTGAAGGGCAGCGGCATCACCCTAGCGCAATGCGAAAACCTGGTGGACCGGATCTGGGAAGACCAGCCGGCGCCGCCGATGAACCCGGCGGCGGCCCACCCGCTGGACTATGCGGGCGAAAGCGCGGCGGACAAATGCGCGCGGCTCGCCAAGGACCTGCGCGAGGCAGGCCAGGCGGCGGCGGTCATCACCCTTCCCGACAGCATCATGTGGCTCTTGAACATCCGCGGCAGCGACGTGGCCCGCAACCCGGTGGCGCATGGCTTTGCCATCCTGCACGATGACGCGCGGGTGGACCTGTTCATGGCGGCAGAGAAGCTGGAAGGCCTGCAGGGCCACTTTGACAGCTCCGTCACAGTGCATGCGCCGGACGACTTCCTCAAGGCCACCGCAGCGCTCAACGGCTCGGTCGCTGCCGACACCGGCACCGTGCCGCAGATCGTGGCGGACAAGCTGGGCGACCGCATGGTCCCCGCAGGCGACCCCTGCGCCCTGCCCAAGGCGCGCAAGAACGCAGCCGAGATCGCGGGCAGCGCCGCCGCCCACCTGCGCGACGGCGCGGCCATCGTGGAGATGCTGGCCTGGCTCGACGCCCAGGCGCCCGGCTCCATCACCGAGACCGGCGTGGTGAAGAAGCTGGAGGCCCTGCGCCGCGAGGACCCGGCCCTGCGCGACATCAGCTTTGAAACCATTGCAGGCACCGGCGAGAACGGCGCCGTCATGCATTACCGCGTGACTGAGGAGACGGATACTCGGCTGGAGGACGGCCACCTGCTGGTGATGGACAGCGGCGGCCAGTATCTGGACGGCACCACCGACATCACCCGCACCATCGCCATCGGCACGCCGGGCGAGGAGGAGCGCGCCGCCTATACCCGCGTGCTGCAGGGCATGATCGCCATGTCCCGCCTGCGCTGGCCCAAGGGGCTGGCGGGCCGCGACATCGAATGCATCGGGCGGATGCCGCTGTGGCTGGCAGGCCAGGATTTCAACCACGGGCTTGGCCACGGCGTCGGCGCCTATCTCAGCGTGCACGAAGGGCCGCAGCGTCTGGCCCGCACCAGCCACGTGCCGCTGGAGCCCGGCATGATCCTGTCCAATGAGCCCGGATACTACCGGGAGGGCGCCTTTGGCATCCGGATCGAGAACCTTCTGGTTGTTGAAGAGGCGCCCCCCCTTGACTCCGGCGACCCGGAGCGCGACATGCTGTGCTGGCGCACGCTCACCTTTGCCCCGATAGACCGGCGGCTGGTGAATGCGCCGATGCTGACTGCAGACGAAAAAGACTGGCTCGACAGCTACCACCGCGAGGTTGCAGCCAAGATCGGGCCGCTGCTCAGCCCCGCTGCCAAGGCGTGGCTGGACGCCGCGGCCGCCGCCCTGTGATGCAGGGTGCGGCACCGGGTGTGACATCCGGCTGTTACGCAAACCGTAGAGAAGTTGACACGAACGAAGAGAATGGGAAAACACGCATGACCAAGATCCGTATCCGCAAGGCCGAAGGCACCTGGACCGTCCGCTCCGGCGGCGCCGTATTGGGGGAAACCTCCAATGCACTGGAGCTGACGGAGGGCGATCTGGAACCGGTCATCTATTTCCCGCGCGAAGACATCGCGATGGCGTTCCTGGACCGTACCAACAAAACAAGCCATTGCCCGCACAAAGGCGAGGCCAGCTATTTTTCGATCGCCAACAAGTCCTCGGTGACCGAAAACGCTGCCTGGAGCTATGAGGACCCCACGGAGGACGCGGCGGAGATCAAGGGCCATCTGGCTTTTGTGCTGAGCGACTCTGTCAAGGTCGAGCAGGTCTGAGCCGTCCGGCAGCAGCCCGGGCCCAGCCCGGCCGCGCAGGCCTGGCACGCGGATGGTTTTCACATCCGGAGAGTTGATGCACCGGTGCCCTGGCGCCGGTGTTTTCCGTTTCAGGCAGGCGCATCAGCCTGCTTGTGCCACAGCACCGCCAGCCAGCGGCGCAGGGGCGGGCCGTCCGCGGTTAAAGCGGGGGCCGGTGTCTTGTGCTGCGGACCAGGAGCACAGATGGGGAGCTAGGCGAGGACCGCTCGGCTGAGATTCAGCCTGGCTTCCTCCAGCGCGTCGCCGGCGCCCAGAATATCGGTTTCACGCGCGCATTGGATCGCGTAGTTGATCACCGCTTCCAGTGCCGCCCGTTCGTTTGCCTGCTCGTCCGCCTTGGTGTTCGCACCAGCCTCTTGCGGGCCGGTTTCGAAGTTTCGCATTTTTTGTTGCCTGCCGTGTGAGTGTTTTCTGCGATCTACCCGTGTAATTTTCAGCCAGACATTGCCGCAGGGCAATCCGCAGATTAATTAATCCTTAACCTGTAGCGGAAATCTCACATCAAGGGGGAGGAAGCAGCTGTTTTTCCCCTAAACCCGCGCGGTTTCGCACCGAAACATCCGCAACCGCCCTGCCCGCCTATCTGTGCTCTTCCGCGGCTGTTGCCGCCAAGGCGCGGTTGTAGGCCTTCAGCGCGTCCACGTGGTACAGCGCGCCGATGACCTCCTCGTTGCCATCCTCCACCAGCAGCACCGGCAAATAGGCGATTTCCGCCCGGTCGAACACCGGCATCGCCGCCTCCAGCGAGGCGGAAGCGCGGATGCACAGCCCCTGCTCCACCAGCGCCTGGCAGTCCTCCAGCGACGCGCAGCGGCTGTCACCCATCGGCCGCATCACCGCACCGGCGCGCAGCATCGACAGCAAGTAGGCCTGCGGCCCGGCGGCGCAATGGATGTCGCGCCGCTCCAGCTGGGTAAGGAAAAAGGACCGGTCCACCAGCCGCGAGGCCAGCGCGGTGGACATCGAGACCGACACCATCACCGCCAGGCCGATCTGCCAATCGCCGGTCAGCTCGAACACAATAAGCGTGGTGGAGATCGGCGCCCCCAGCACCGCCGCCGCAACCGCCCCCATGCCTGCAAAGGCATAAAGCGTGTGGGTGCCGGACACATCCGGCAGCACTGATGTCGCTATGAGGCCGAAGGCCAGTCCGGTCAGGGCCCCGATCATCAGCGACGGTGAAAACACCCCGCCGCCCATGCGCCCGCCCATGGTAATGGCCACGGCCGCAGTCTTGACCACCGTAAAGACCACCGCCTGCCCCAGCAGCAGCCCGCCAGTCAGCGCCAGCACGGTGGTTTCATAGCCGACACCGATGATATGCGGGAACCACACGGCAATCATCCCCAGCATCGCCCCGGACACCGCCGGGCGCAGCCAGCGCGGCAGGCACAGGCGCCGCTGCACCGCATTGCCGATCTTCTCTGCAAGGAAGATCGAACGCATCAGCACCACTGCCACCAGGCCGCAGATCAGGCCAAGAATCAGGAAGGCCGGCAGTTCCACATAGAACTGCAGCGCGCCGGGGGTGTTGAGTGTGAACTCGGTGACATCGCCGTATTCCAGCCGGTTGATCACGGTGCCCGCGACGGAGGCAACCACGATCGGCGCAAAAGCATTGACCGAGAAATGCCGCAGCACCACCTCCATCGCAAACAGCGCGCCGGCGATCGGCGCGTTGAAGCTGGCCGAGACCGCCGCCGCCACCGCGCAGCCCAAGAGGTCGCGCCCGGTGACACCGTCGGCGTTGATGCGGTTGCTGACCCAGCTGGCGATCACCCCCGCCAAGTGCACCACCGGGCCTTCGCGGCCGGTGGATCCGCCGGTGGACAGGGTGATGAAGGAGGAGAGCGCCGAGGCCAGGCCTTCCTTATGCTCGACCCGCCCGTCATGCAGGGCGGCCCCCTCAATCACGTCGGCAACAGAGCGCACCCGCCCGTCCGGGGTGAACCGGTCCAGGATGACGCCGACCACCAGACCGCCGCCCGCCGCAATTGCAACCAGCGTGTACCAGGGCAGATCCTGGGCGAAGGAATGCAGGTAATCCACATCCGGAGCGCTATAGACCCAGGCCTGCAGCGTGGTGATTCCTTTGCGGAAAAACAACGCGGCAAAGCCCGCGGCGATACCGATCATAAGCGCGATCAGCCAGAACTGGAACTGACTGGGGCCGCGGTTGCGCAGCACCCGCCAGATATCCTTCAAGCCAGCCAGCAATTGCATCAGATGGGCGATGAGAGCGGATCGGAATTCTTCTGCCATATGCTGCAAGCGGGCCTTTTGTTTTCAATGGCCTACAAATGCCGCAAGCCGGTTAAGGAACCCTGACCTGCCGCCCTGCCGGAGCAGATTATCCGGCCAGCAAAGCACGGGCCGCGGCGCGGGCCTCCTCGGTGATGGTATCGCCTGAGACCATGCGGGCAAGCTCATCCACCCGCTCGGCTGCGGCCAGCGGCACCACCTGCGACAGGGTCATGCCATCGACCACCTGCTTGCGCACCTGCCAGTGATGGCCGCCAAGCGCCGCCACCTGCGGCGAGTGGGTCACCACCAGCACCTGGCCGCTGCTGGCCAGGCTGCGCAGGCGGCGCCCCACCGCATTCGCGGTGGCGCCGCCGACGCCGCGGTCGATCTCGTCAAAGATCAGCGTCTTGCTGGCGTCATCGCCGCGCAGGCAGACCTTCAGCGCCAGCAGGAACCGGCTCAGCTCGCCGCCGGAAGCGATCTTGTTCAGCGTCCCGGCGGGCGCGCCCGGGTTGGTGGCAACGGTGAAGGCCACCGTGTCGGTGCCCTCCGGTCCTGGCTCTGCAGTGCTGATGCGGGTCTCGAACACCGCCCGCTCCATCTTCAGCGGTGCCAGTTCCGCCATCACCGCCTGATCCAGCGCCGCAGCGCTTTCGCGGCGGGCAGCCCCCAGGCGGTCTGCGGCCTGTGCATAGGCCGCCTCTGCCGCCTGCAGGGCAGCGTCCTGGTCCGCCAGATCCTGGCCGCCGGCATCCAGCGCTGCCAGTTTGGCGCGCAGGGTTTCGGCGTAATCGCCCAATTCGTCGGCGGCGACCCCATGCTTGCGGGCCAAGGCGCGGATCGCAAACAGGCGTTCCTCGCAGTCTTCCAGCTCAGCGGGGTTGAAGTCCAGCGTCCCAAGCACCCGTTCGACGCCGTCCTGGGCATCGCCCAGCTCGATCATCGCCCGTGACAAGGCCGCCAGCGGCTCTTCCAGCCCGGTCTCGTCCTCGCGGCCCGCGACGCCCTCAAGCCAGCGCTGCGCTTCGCCCATGGCGCCCTCGGCGCCTTCGCTCAGCAGCGCATGGGCACGGGCAATGTCGCCGCGGATGCGCTCGGCCGCCTGCATCTGGCGGCGGCGGGTATCCAGCGCCCCGTCCTCGCCCGGCTGCGGGTCCAGCTTGTCCAGCTCGGCAACCGCATGGCGCAGGAACTCTTCCTCGGCCCGCACCGCCTCCAGTGCCGCGCGGGTGGCCGCCACCGTCTTGCGGGCCTTGGCCGCATCGCCCCAGGCGCTGCGCACCGCAGCCAGCAGCGCTTGCACGCCCGCATATTGATCCAGCAGCGCCATATGGCCGCGCGGATTGAGCAATCCGCGGTCGTCATGCTGCCCGTGCAGTTCAACCAGCGTTTCCGACAGTGCCCTGAGCACCTCACCCGAGCAGCGGCGGTCGTTGACCCAGGCGGTCTTGCGCCCCTCCGCCGTGTTCACCCGGCGCAGGATCAGGCTGTCGCCGCCCGGCAGGCCGGCTTCTTCCAGGATGGCATGGGCCGGATGGCCAGCGTCCAGATCGAATTCCGCCAGCACCTCGCCCTGGGAGGCGCCCTGGCGCACCAGTTCAGCACGGCCGCGCCAGCCCAGCACAAAGCCGAGGCTGTCCAGCAGAATGGATTTGCCGGCCCCGGTCTCGCCGGTCAGCACATTCAGCCCGGGCTGAAAATTCAGCTCCAGATGATCAATGATCAGGATATCCCGGATTTCAAGCGCGCGCAGCATTGCCCCGCCCCCCGTGCCGCAGCGGCCCTTACAGCCACTGTCCTTTCAGCGTTTGTCGGTAAATCTGGCTCAGCCAGTTGTTGCCGCGGTCCTTGGGCTTGAGCCCGTTTGCGCCCAGCAGCCGGTAGCTGTCCTCGTACCATTCGGTGGACTGGAAGTTGTGGCCCAGAATGGCGGCAGCGGTCTGCGCCTCTGCGGTCAGGCCCAGCGACAGATAGGACTCGACCAGACGGTGCAGCGCCTCTGCGGTGTGGCTGGTGGTCTGGAAATCTTCCACCACCACCCGGAAGCGGTTGATCGCAGAGGAGTAGTGACCGCGGCGCAGGTAATAGCGGCCGATCTCCATTTCCTTGCCCGCCAGGTGGTCAAAGGCCAGATCGAATTTCAGGATCGCGGAGGTGGCATACTGGCTGTCGGGATAGACCTCGATCACGGTGCGCAGCGCCTGCAGCGCCTGGAAGGTCAGCCCCTGGTCGCGGCCGACCTCGTCGATCTGGTCGTAATAGCTCAGCGCCAGCAGATACTGGGCATAGGCCGCATCTTCATCCGCAGGGTAGAAGTCGATGAACCGCTGCGCGGCAGCGCGGCTGTTCTCGTAATCCTTGCTGGTGTGATAGGCAAAGGCCTGCATGATCACTGCCTGCTTGGCCCAATCGGAATAGGGGTACAGGCGCTCAATCTCAGCAAAATAATAGGCGGCGTCATTGGCCCGGCGGTTTGCCAGCTCGAACTCGCCGCGCTCATAGATGTGCTCCGGCGAGAAGGCTTCCAGCGACTCGCCCCGCTTGACCGCGCCGCCGTCTCCGCCGCAACCCGCAAGGGCCGCCATGAGAAGGACCGCGCTGAGGGTTTTGGCTCCTGCCCTGATGCCGTTCATAATGCCTCACCTCACCGTCGTTGCCTTACGGGTGTCCGCCCCGGTTAGGCCGTCTCTAGCATATTCAAATGGCGCGCAAAACGCCTTTCGCCAATTCCGCGTTCACATGGCATCGAAAGCTGCCGGCGGTCAAGGCTGCCCGGCCGTTTCCGGGCGTGCCGCAGGAAAAGACCCGGGACAATTGGGGTCCCGGGCCAGTCTGCCGCTCGTTCCTGGTTCTCTGCCTTATGCCACGCGGCGCTGTTCGGCCGGAATTTCCGACCAGATCAGCCCCTGCCCCGGAAGCTGTGCGGTCATCGCTGCATTGCAGGCGACGGCCCGGACCGCACCCGGCTCCGCAAACAGGGCCCGCAGCAAAGTGTTGGTCAGCGCGTGCCCCGCACGCTCCCCAACGTAGCGCCCCAAGACCGGCCCCCCAGCCAGCGCCAGGTCTCCCAGCGCATCAAGCATCTTGTGGCGTACAGGTTCGTCCGAGTGGCGCAGGCCTGCACCGCTCTCGACCCGTTCCCCGTCAAACACAACGGCATTCTCGCCGGGCACGCCGCCCAGGGCCAGGCCGTTGGCCTGCATTGCTTCGACATCCGCCTGGCGGCAGAAGGTGCGGCTGTCGCACAGCTCGCGCGCAAAACTGCCGTTGCGCATGTCCAGTTCCTTGCTCTGACGGCCGATGGCGGCCTCGGCAAAGTCGATGTGGAATTCGATGGTCAGCCGGTCGCTGGGCAGCAGGGTGGCGCGGGCGCCGTCCTTCTCTACCGTCACCGGCTTCAGCACTTCGTAAGCCACAACCGGAACGCCCTGGCTTTGCACGCCCTGGCCCATGATGCCGCGCACGAACGGCGCAGAGGACCCGTCGACGATCGGCACTTCCGGGCCGTCGATCTCAATCAGGGCGTTGTGCACGCCGCAGCCCGCCAGGGCCGCCATGATATGTTCGACAGTAGAGACGCCGACGCCGGCCGCATTGATCAGGCGGGTGCAAAGCGGGCTGCGGTCAACCAGGTCCCAGCGGGCCGGAACCACGGTATTGCCCAAAGCGATATCGGTGCGCTTGAACACAATGCCATGCCCCGCCGGAGCCGGGAGCAGAACCATGCGCGCGGGTTTGCCGGAGTGCAGCCCGACCCCTTCGAATGCCACCGATGCTTTAAGCGTATTCTGCACTTTGCGCCTCTTTCCACTATGTCCGGCCACAGGGGACCGTGTTGCGAACGAGAGTTAAGGTTTTGAAAAAATTCCTACAACTCAATCTTTGTAACGGTTTGAAACATGACCGTAACAGACAAGCAAAACACCGCTTAGCGCTACTCAAACCACTGAAAACAAAACGAAAAAAAGCCGCCCGAAGGCGGCCTCTTCCAGGTCATATGTGATGTGTCAGTTGGCCTGGCGGCGCAGGAAAGCGGGGATTTCGATGCGCTCCTGGTCCGGATCCGCCTGCTGCTGCTGCACCGGCTGCGGCTGGACCGCCGGCGCCTGCGCGTGCATCGCGGGCTGCTGGCGCACCGCCTGGGGCTGCTGTTTGCCCGCGGGCGCATCGGCGCTGCCGGTCATCCGGTGTATCAGCGAGTTGAGGCCGAAACGGCGCTGGCCTTCGGGCTGCTGCTGGCCTTGCTGGGGCTGCTGCTGCGGCGCGGCTTGGGCGGCCGGAGCCACCTGGCGCACCGGCTGCTGCTGCGGTGCCTGCGGCTGCTGCGCCCGCTGAGCCGCGGCCTGCAAACGCTCCAGAGCTTGCGGCGACGGGGTGCCGGGCGCCGGCGCCTTGGGGGCCACAAAAGTGCTGGTCTGGGCCTCCCCGGCATCCGCCTGCGGGCGGAATTCCGGCACCTTGGGCTGATAGGCCGGCGGCGGCAGGCCGTCGTCGTTCAGCTGCTCAACCGCTTCAAAAACCTCTTCGTCCTGCGCCTGCGCAGCGGCCTGCTGCACGTTCATTTCCTCAAACAGAGTGGGCTCTTCCATAACCGCTGCAGCTTCGGCAGCCAGCGGTGCAGGGGCAGGTGCCGGTGCCGGTGCTGCAACTGCCGGCTGTTCCACCGGGGTTTCCAGCTCCAGCGGCGCAGCGCGGTTTTCCTCGACGCTGACGGTCTGGCGCAACGGTGCCGACATCGGGCGGCGCGGCACCGGAACTTCGGAGTTCACATCCACGGCGTCGATGCCGGTGGCAACAACGGAAACCCGCATCCGGCCTTCCATGCCGGTGTCCAGGGTGGAGCCGACGATGATGTTGGCGTCCGGATCCACTTCCTCGCGGATGCGGTTGGCGGCCTCGTCCAGTTCGAACAGGGTCAGGTCGTGGCTGCCAGTGATATTGATCAGCACGCCGCGTGCGCCCTTCAGGCTGATTTCGTCCAGCAGCGGGTTGGCAATCGCCTTCTCGGCGGCCTGCACCGCGCGGTCCTCGCCCTCGCCCTCGCCGGTGCCCATCATTGCCTTGCCCATCTCGTCCATCACCGCGCGGACGTCGGCAAAGTCGAGGTTGATCAGACCGGGACGGACCATCAGGTCGGTGACGCCTTTGACACCCTGGTACAGCACGTCATCCGCCATCGAGAACGCCTCGGTGAAGGTGGTCTTTTCATTGGCCAGGCGGAACAGGTTCTGGTTCGGGATGATGATCAGCGTGTCGACGACCCTCTGCAAGGCTTCGACACCGGCCTCGGCCTGGCGCATCCGCTTCAGCCCCTCGAACTGGAACGGCTTGGTGACAACGCCGACGGTCAGCACGCCGAGTTCACGCGCAGCCTGCGCGATGATCGGTGCCGCGCCGGTGCCGGTGCCGCCGCCCATGCCGGCAGTGATAAAGCACATATGCGCACCCGCCAGATGATCGACGATCTGCTCAATGCTTTCCTCAGCCGCGGCGGAGCCCACCTGCGGGCGGGCGCCAGCGCCCAGGCCTTCGGTGGCTTTCACGCCCAGCTGGATGCGCGCCTTGGCAGAGGCTTGCTGCAGCGCCTGCGCGTCGGTGTTGGCCACGACGAATTCGACGCCATCCAATTCCTTGGCGATCATGTTGTTGACGGCATTGCCGCCAGCGCCGCCGACACCGAACACGGTGATCTTCGGCTTCAACTCTTCATTCCCGGGCATCGAAAGATTCAACGTCATGCTCATACCGCCTGTGTTACCTGCCCTTCCCGCAAAGGGCTTATTCCTGTCCTATTCAGCATAATCTTACCGCGGAGAGGGTGTTTCGTCATCCCAAAAAGCGCGACGAACCACAAAATAAGGCCACATTCTAAGGCTAAAACCGCGGTATTTCGCCGTCCCTAGCAGATATTGCGGAACAAGCACAAGCCACACACAACAAAACCTCTCCGCCCGCAAAATCGCTTTGCAGAGGAGGTCCGGTTCCAATACTTGGCTGGCCACTGCCCGGCCTGCTGAATCGCCGCATTTTCGCGGACGTTAAGAACAACCTAACGGGTCATTAAGACGCTGTCACGCCCCCTTTGCCCGGTCCGGCTGAATTGATGCGGAGTTTTCCTGCCGGCCCTACCAGTTGTCCCGGAACCAGCGCACCGCGCGGCCCAGGGTGCCGGCCGGGTGGCGGCCTGCGGGCATCTCGAAGTCCCACCACTCATCCTGCGGATGGGCGGCAAACAGGCACAGGCCCACGGCAGAGGCAAAGCCCGGCCCGGTCGCCGACTGCGGCAGGCCATGGACGCGCAGCGGGCGGCCCAGGCGGACCTGCTGTCCCAGGATGCGGCTGGCCAGCCCGTCCAGCCCCATGATCTGGCTGGAGCCGCCGGTCAGCACGATCTGCTGGCTGGGCAGGTATTCAAACCCGGCTGCATCCAGCCGCGCGCGCACCTCCTCCAGGATCTCCTCGACCCGGGGGCGCATGATGCCGATCAGCTCCGCCCGGCTGACGGTGCGGCGGTCGTGCTCCCAGTCGCCGGTGTCGCCGCCGATGTCGATGATCTCGCGGTCATCAGCGCCGGTGGCATGCACGCCGCCATTAAAGGTCTTGATCCGTTCCGCGTTCGCCAGCGGCACCCCTAGCCCCATCGAGATGTCGCTGGTGATATGGTCGCCGCCCAGACGCACCGCATCGGCATAGATCATGTGTTTCTTCATGAAAATTGAGATTGACGTGGTGCCGCCGCCCATGTCGATGCAGGCGGCGCCCAGCTCCTGCTCATCCTCGACCAGCGCCGAAAAGCCGGAGGCATAGGCCGAGGAGGCAATTCCCGCCAGCTCCAGGTCGCAGCGCTGGATGCAGCGCACCAGGTTCTGAACCGCAATCGCGTCCACCGTCAGCATGTGCATGTCGACCGACAGCGTTTGGCCCATCTGGCCGCGCGGGTCGCCCAGGCCGGAGCGGTTGTCGAGCGCGAAGTTCACCGGCTGGGCGTGCAGCACCTCGCGGCCCGCACCGTATTCCGGCACCTCGCAGGAGGCCAGCACCTGCGCCACCTCATGCTCTGATACAACCTGCCCCTCCAGATCCAGTTTGGCATCCAGCCCGTAGGAGCGCGGATTGGCGCCGGAGAAACAGGCAATCACGTGATCAACCCGCACCTCAGCCATTTTCTGCGCCGCCTGCACCGCGGTGCGGATGGCGCGCTCGGTCTCTTGCATGGCGGTGATTTCGCCGAACTGCACCCCGCGCGACCGCGTGGTGGCGGCGCCGATCACCCGGAACCCGGATTGCCCGGCCAAAGCCCCGATCGAGCCGTCCTCGCTGAGGCGGCCGGTGCCGTCAAACCGCAGCACCAGGCAGGCGATCTTGGAACTGCCCACGTCCAGGATGGCCACTACGCCGCGCTGCATCGCTTGGCGGCGCATCTGCCGCATCGCGCGCTGCGATTGATAGAGATCTGTCATGTCACTGCCCGCCCCCGTTCAGCTGCCGGATCCGCCACCAGTTTTCCACTGAGTTTTCGGTCATCCGCACGGTCGGGCGCCCAGCCAGGCGCACATCCACCGCCGCAACATCGCGTTCCAGCAAATCCTGCACTTCGCTTACCGCCAGCACCCGCTCCAGCGCCCGCACCGGGTTCCCGGCCGGCAGCATGATGCGCTGCTTGCGGTCCAGCACCACGTCCCAGCGCCGCTCGCCGACCCGCACCAGGCCGCGCAGCCGCGGCCCCAGCGGTTTTGCCGCTGCAAACAGCCGCAGCGCCTGCGCCGCATGTTCCGCCGCCCCCTTGCCCGCGATCAGCGGCAGGTCCGGATGCAGGCTGCGGCGGCCCAGCTCAGCCACATGGATGCCGTTGCCATCCAGCAGCGCCAGCCCCTCGCGGCTGCGCCAGATCAGCGCCGGCTGGCGCTCCTCGACGTCCACTTGCAGAATGCCGCCGGGGCGGATCCGGACGCTGGCGGTCTTCACCGGGTCCAGACCGGTGATCACGTCGCGAATCTCTTCCAGTTCCAGATCAAAGGAGCTGACCGGGAAATCCAGCGGCACAACCTCACGGATATCCTGCGCCACGCTAGTGCCGGCCCCGTCCACCGCCATCACCTTGACCATGAATTCCGGGCGTTCCTGGATCGCGGCACGGGCATCGTTGATCATGCCCTGCAGCGTGCCGCGGCGGCCCTCGTCGGCCAGATAGGCCGCGCCGGCCGCGAAAATCAGGCAGAACGGCACCCCGAAGCGCAGGCCAAAGCGGATGCCCGGCGTCAGCATCCAGCGCTGCAGCCGGTATTTCAGCCGCGACGGCGCCGGGTCGCACCGCCCCTCTTCCGGTTTGCGGAACCACCCCCTCAGCGGTCGCATGAGGCATCCTCCACCATCCAGGCGCAGAGCTGGCCGAAGGTCATGCCGCAAAACGCCGCCTGTTCCGGCGCCAGCGAGGTCGGCGTCATGCCGGGCTGGGTGTTGGTTTCCAGCAGAACCAGACCGCTGGCGCCGCGCGATTCATCCCAGCGGAAATCGGTGCGGCTGACACCGCGGCATCCCAGCGCGTCGTGCGCCTTCAGCGCATATTCCAGGCACAGGTCGAAGATTTCCCGCGGCAGGTCGGCGGGCAGCACATGGCGGGAGCCGCCGGGCTTGTACTTGGCGTCATAGTCATACCAGCCGTCGGTCAGAATGTCGGTCACCGTCAGCGCCTTGCCGCCAACCACAGTGGTGGTCAGCTCGCGCCCCGGCGCGTAGGTTTCCACCATCACTTCGGCGGGCATTTCCTCGCACAGCTGCGGCGGGCCGTTGGCGGCCTCATGGACAATGTAGATGCCGACGCTGGAGCCCTCGTTGTTGGGCTTCACCACATAGGGCGGGGCCATCACATGGCCGGTGCTGACGTCATCCTTGGCGAACAGGCCGCTGTCCACAACCGGCAGCCCGGCCGCGCGGTAGACCTCCTTGGAGCGCTGCTTGTCCATCGCCAGCGCCGAGGCCAGCACGCCGGAATGGGTATAGGGGATCTGCAGCCATTCCAGCACGCCCTGGACGCAGCCGTCCTCGCCCCAGCGCCCGTGCAGCGCGTTGAACACCACATCCGGCTTCACATCCAAAAGACGCGCGTGCAGGTCCGGCCCTGCATCCACCTCAACAACCTCGAACCCCTCACCGCGCAGCGCAGCCGCGCATTCACGGCCGCTGGACAGCGATACCTCGCGTTCGGCTGACGGTCCGCCCATCAGCACCGCGACTTTCGGGAGTGCCCTGCTCGACTTACTCACCACGAAGCGCCTCAATTTACGCGGGGCTTTGCTGCCCCTGTTTCTTGGGGCCTGCACCAGCCCCTCTTTGTCTCTTTGCGCCGGGTTGCCTCCGGCTGATTGGTCCAGGCCTTGCGCCCGGAGACCGGCATATCCTTGCCGCCTCTTCGGCACCCTAGCGCCCGGAATCTTACCGGCGTGTTAACGGCACCTTTACCACGATTAAGATTTTCCACTCCCCAAGGGCCGGCTTTGACAGCTTCCCGGCCCGTCCAGCGGGGAGTACCGCCTTAGAAACACACCGGTTTTTCAGTTATTCGGGAAGCGGATCACCTATCCGCATGATTTCCCACTCTAACGTGATGCCGGAATCTTCGTAAACCTTTTTCCGCACATCTTCGCCCAGCCCCTCCAGATCTGCGGCAGTTGCGCCACCGGTATTGATCAGGAAGTTGGAGTGCTTCTCGCTCATCTGAGCGCCGCCGCGGCGGGCACCGCGCATACCGGCGTTGTCGATCACCTTCCAGGCCTTCATGTCATGCACATCATCGGCCCGGCCGGTGGAGGAGAACCCCGCGGGATTGCGGAAGGTGGATCCGGCCGAGCGGTCGCGCGTCGGCTGTGTCTCATCCCGCTTCCTGAGCTGCGCGTCCATCCGGGCGTGCAGTTCCTCCGGGCCGCCTTTGGGACCGCGCAGGGTGGCAGAGACCAGCACCGCGCCCTCCGGCAAAGCAGTCTGGCGGTATTGGAAGTCCAGTTCCTGCGCGGTGATCTCGCGGATTTCACCCTGGCGCGTGACGATGGTGGCCGAGACGAACACATCCGCGGTGTAGCTGCCATAGCAGCCGGCATTCATCCGCACCGCCCCGCCGATGGAGCCGGGAATGGTGCGCAGGAAGGTAAGGTCGACGCCCGCATCCGCGGCCTTTTTAGCCACATGCGCATCCAGCGCCGCCGCACCCGCGGTGACGGTAGTGCCGTCCGTCTCTATGCCGTTAAACCCCCGGCCCAGCCGGATCACCACCGCCCGCAGGCCGCCGTCGCGCACGATCAGGTTGGAACCGACCCCCATCGGAAAAACCTGCACGTCCGGGTCCAGACCGCGC
Organism: Leisingera sp. CC-HEC093; assembly: GCF_059429195.1. Classification (NCBI taxonomy): domain Bacteria; kingdom Pseudomonadati; phylum Pseudomonadota; class Alphaproteobacteria; order Rhodobacterales; family Roseobacteraceae; genus Leisingera; species Leisingera sp. CC-HEC093. The sequence continues at coordinate 45,082 of NZ_JCAIJR010000001.1, forward strand.
AGGAAATCCGCAAGATCCTGAATATCCGCAGGCTGAAACAGATGCTCCGCCGGGCCGCCGACGCGCAGCCAGGTCAGTTCTGCAAGCGGTTTCTGCCGGGTAAGCCGTCCGCGCACTTCCGGAAGAATGATTTCACTTTGCGCCGCCATTTTCGTTTCCGTCCCAAGTTCCAGCCTGCAAGCGAACATAGTCCGTAGACGAGGTGGCCGCCGAAATAAAGGGATAACACGCCGCGGCGGCCGGGCTTCGCCTCAAACAGAAACTGCGCGGCCAGCCAGATCAGGGCTGCCAGCCAGATCAGGGCCGCCATCGCCGCAATGCGGCGCCAGTTCCCCCGCGCCAGCACATAAAACGCAGCCAGCCAAACCACGCCTAAAACCAGCCAAATCGCCGAAACTGAAGCCAAAGACAGCCTCCACCGCCAGCGGAAACGTGCCGGCGTCAAACAGGGAACACGAGATATTCCCGTTTGATTATCAAGCCGCCGGGAAGAAAAGGTTAAGCTATTCCCAAGACCGGCTTTTTTACGGAGTTTTAAAACCCAAGCGAACGCTTCAGCCAGCGCCCGAAATACAGCACCGGCCACCGCAGCACCGACATCCCCGCCAGCAGCACCGCCAACCCCCACCAGGGGCCGTTTTCATAGGTAACATAACCCAGCAGCGGAATGCCCAGCGCAATCAGCACATAGGCACGCCGCCAGTGGTTGTCGCGGCTGGGGATCATCGCCAGGATGTTGGCCGCAAGCGCCCAGACGGCAGCAAGGGTCAGCGACAACGTCATGCAGGCGCCCTCATGATGAACCCGTCCTTACTGTCCGCATCAAATCCAAGCTTCGTGTAAAAGCCCTTGGCATTCAGGGCCTTTCCCGAAAGCAGCACAATGGAGCAGCAGTTTTCAGACCAGGCCCTCCCAATGGCCGCCTGCATCACCAGCCGGCCCAATCCCCGGCCTTGATGCGATGCCAGTGTGACGACATTCTCAATCCGGGCATACGAGCGCCCGCCAAAGGTAAGGTTGGGGCAAATATTGAGCGTGGCAACCGACACCAGCCGCCCGCCATCTTCGGCGCCGTAAAGATATGTCCCCGGGTGGCTGAGGATTTCCCCCAACTTGGCTTGCCCCTCTGCTCCACCCGGTACAGGGGCTCCATTTGTCAGTTCCCGGTATAACTCAGCCAGCGCATCCAAGTCTTCCAGTGCCGCCAGCCGGACACGAACGGGATCGGCGGTAACACCCTCCATAGATCACCGTTCCAGCCGTTCCGGCAGGCCGTTGGCCCAGGTGCTGATGGTGCCGGCGCCAAGGCAGACCACCATGTCGCCGGGCCGGGCCTGTTCGCGCACCAGGCGCTCCAGGTCGTCTTCGCTCAGCAGGGCGCGGGCGTGGCGGTGGCCGTGGCGGATCAGCCCCTCGACCAGATCATCGCGGCTGGCGCCCTCAACCGGCTCCTCGCCGGCGGCGAACACTTCGGCAATCGCCACCACGTCGGCTTCGTTGAAACAGGCGCAGAAATCGTCGAACAGGTTCGACAGACGCGAATAGCGGTGCGGCTGATGCACCGCGATCACCCGGCCGTCGCTGGCCTGGCGCGCCGCCTTCAGCACCGCGGCAATCTCCACCGGGTGGTGGCCGTAATCGTCGATGATGGTGACGCCGTTCACCTCGCCCACCTTGGTGAAACGCCGGTTCACGCCGCCGAACGCGGCCAGCGCCTCGCGGATCTCAACACTGTTCATGCCCAGATGCCGCGCCACCGCCACAGCGGACAAGGCGTTGGAGACATTGTGGTCCCCCGGCATCGGCAGGGTGCAGCCCTCGATCACGCGGTCCTCGGCCTGCAGCACCACGTCGAAATGCGCAACGCCGCCCTTGTAGGTCAGGTTCACCGCCCGCACGTCAGCCTGCGCGTTGAAGCCATAGGTCACCACCCGGCGGTCGGAGATCCGGCCCACCAGCGCCTGAACCTCCGCGTGATCGGTGCAGCAGACGGCGATGCCGTAGAACGGAATGTTGGAGACAAACTCCAGGAAGCCGTCGCGCAAACGGTCGAAGTCGCCCCAATGCTCCATATGCTCCGGGTCGATATTGGTCACCACGGCAATGGTCGCGGGCAGCCGGTTGAAGGAGCCGTCGCTTTCATCCGCCTCAACCACCATCCATTCGCCCTGCCCCATCCGCGCGTTGGAGCCATAGGCGTGAATGATGCCGCCGTTGACGATGGTCGGATCAAAACCGCCGGCCACCATCAGCTCTGCCATCATGGTGGTGGTGGTGGTCTTGCCGTGGGTGCCGCCGATGGCGACGTTGGATTTCAGCCGCATCAGCTCTGCCAGCATGTCGGCCCGGCGCACCACCGGCAGGCCGCGCAGGCGGGCCTCGTCCAGTTCCGGGTTGCCCGGCTTGATCGCCGAGGAGATCACCACAACCGCGGCTTCCTCCAGGTTCTCCGCCTTTTGGCCCACGAAGATACGCGCGCCCAGCTCTTCCAGGCGGCTGGTGATCTTGGAGGATTTCAGGTCCGACCCCTGCACCATGTAGCCAAGGTTCAACAGCACCTCCGCGATGCCCGACATGCCGATGCCTCCGATGCCAACAAAATGGATCGGGCCGACATCGCCGGGCAGTTTGGTTGCTGGGTTCATGGGCGTTATCCTTCCTCAGCCAGTTGCTCCACCAGTGCCGCCAGACGTTCGGCAGCATCGGGGACCCCGGCGCTCAGCGCGGCGGTTGCCATCTGCGCGGCAGCCTGCGGGTTACTCAGAATTGCGCCCATATGCTCTGCCAGCACCGGGATATCAAGGGCGCTTTCCGGGATCATCACGGCAGCATCCGCGTCAACCAGCCCGCGAGCGTTGGCGCTTTGGTGGTCGCCTGCGGCGGCGGCAAAGGGAATCAGGATCGACGGCCGCCCGATGATCGAGATATCGGCGACCGAGGACGCGCCCGAGCGCGAGATCACCAGCTGCGCCTCTGACATGCGGGCGGGCACATCGGTGAAAAACGTCTGCACATCGGCGTTTATGCCGTGATCGGCATAGAACGCGCTGACCCGCTCCAGGTCTTCTTCGCGCGCCTGATGCGACACGCGCAGGTGCCGGCGGATCCCTTCCGGCAGCGCCGCCACAGCGGCCGGCACCACGTCGGACAGGATGCGCGCACCCTGGCTTCCGCCCATCACCAAGAGCGACATCGGGTAATCCCCCGGCGGAATATAGCCGGCGCCCGCGCGCTCCATCACCGCACTGCGCACCGGGTTGCCCACATGCTCATGCGGCACGCCCTCCGGCAGGGAGGCCGGCCAGGTGCCGCAGGCGACGCCCGCCACGCGGGGGGCAAAAATCTGGTTCACCCGCCCCAGCACGCCGTTCTGTTCATGGATCATCCGCGGCAGCTTCAACAGCGTTGCCGCCCCCAGCGCCGGGATCGACGGGTAGCCGCCAAAGCCGATGACCGCATCGGGACGGTCGCGGCGCATCTGCATCGCCATCGACAAGACGCCGCCGGCGATCTTCGGCGCCACCAGCGCCTTGGCCAGCAGGCCGCCGCGGGCAAAAGTGGCAGAGGATACTTGCGAGATTTCAACCGCACTGGGGAAGGACGCAGTGTAGCGCGCGCCGCGCGCATCCGTCGACAGCTTCACCCGCCAGCCGCGCGCCAGCATGATTTCAGCCAGCGCCTGTGCAGGAAACATATGGCCGCCGGTTCCCCCGGCAGCCATCAAGAGCATTTTCTGTGCCATCGCAGCTGGTCTCTTTCGCAATTCTCGTCAGCGGCCGCGGCCGTTCAGGTAATCGGCAATCCCGCCCTGCGGGCGCGTCCGGGTAAAGGCCAGGAGCATACCGACTGCGATGCCGGTGGCAATCAGCGAGGATCCGCCGTAGCTGACAAACGGCAAGGTCATGCCTTTGGCGGGCAAGAGCCGTACCGCAACCCCCATGTTGATCATCGCCTGCACGCCGAACATGCACACGAGGCCAGTGCCTGCGAGACGGATGAAAGTATCGCGCTCACGCATCAGGCGGAACAGCGAGCGCACCACGATAGAGGCGTAAAGCACGATCAGCACCGCCACCAGCACCAGCCCGTATTCCTCTGCCGCGACGGCGACGATGAAGTCGGTGTGGGCATCGGGCAGAGACCATTTCACCTGCCCCTCACCGACGCCGACCCCGAACAGCCCGCCCTCGCGGATCGCGTTGGTGGCGTAGCCCAGCTGGGTGGTGGGATCGACATCCGGGTTCAGGAAGCCATCGATGCGGCGGGCGAAGTGTTCGGAGCTGTTGTAGGCAAAGACGCCGCCCATCACGACCACGGCAGCCATGAAGACCAGCAGCAGCATCGGCGCCCCGGCGACAAAATACATCACCCCCCAGCCGAACAGAATGAGGCTCGCCTGGCCGAAATCCGGCTGCAAAACCAGCATCATAACAACCATCATGCACAGCGCAAAGGACATCAGCGTGCCCGGCGGGCCGTTGATCTGCTGGCTGGCGGCGATCATCCAGGCGGCAACCACGATGAAGCCCGGCTTCAGGAACTCCGAGGGCTGCAGCGAAGCAAAGCCTAAGGAGTACCAGCGCACCGCGCCCTTGCCGAAATCGGTGCCGAAAATGGGCAGGAACGCCAACGCGACAAAGGCCGCGGCAAAGCCGACCACCGCCAGCCGCCGCACCAGTGTCGGCGACATCACCGAGGTCATCAGCATCGCCGCCAGCGCCGTCAGTCCGAACACTGCCTGGCGCTGCACATAGTGGAAATTGCCGAAGCCGTTCCTCTCTGCCAGCGGCACCGAGGCGGCCAGCCCCAAGAGCAATCCGATCACGAACAGCATCAGGATGCAGGACATTGTCCATTTATCCAGCGTCCGCCACCACTTGGGAAGAATCGGCTCACCAGCCTGCACGGGAACCGCGCCATAGACCATCTCAGTCATGGGAATACCGCCACTATATGCCTCGTTCCGCCCCATTTTTCGGGGTCTCCCAGAAACTGTAACGAAACGTGAGCCGCGGCGCCAGAAAAAGAACACAATTCGGCGGAAATCCACCGCCCTGTTCCAGCGCGGTCTTGACAGCAAGAAGCTGCCCGTGCGGCGGCGGCAATCCGCAAGTCCCTGCCGCCCGGCATCCCCCTTGCGCCGGTTCCGGTTCCGTGGTGGATGCGCGCCATGCAGATAAACACCCTGATTCTCGGCGCCGGCGCGGCTGGCATGATGTGCGCGCGCCATGCCGGCGGCAGCACCCTGGTGATCGACCACGCCAAGGCGCCGGGTGAAAAGATCCGCATCTCCGGCGGCGGCCGCTGCAATTTCACCAACATGTATGCGGAGGCGAAGAACTACCTCTCCGCCAATCCGCATTTCTGCAAATCGGCGATGGCGCGCTATACCCAGTGGGATTTTATCGAACTGGTGGACCGCCACGGCATCGCCTGGCACGAGAAAACCCTGGGCCAGCTGTTCTGCGACGGCTCCGCCAAGCAGATCATCGCCATGCTGGTGCAGGAGTTGCGGGAGGCCGGCGCCGACCTCTGGCTGCAAACCTCCGTCGAAGGCGCCGAACGGACCGCGGAGGGCTACCGCGTCCAGCTTTTGCGCGAGGGAAAGGCGCAGACCGTCACCTGCCGCAACCTGGTGCTGGCCACTGGCGGCAAGTCGATCCCCAAGATGGGCGCCACTGGCCTCGCCTATGATCTCGCCCGCCGGTTCGGGCTGGAGGTAACGGAAACCCGTCCGGCCCTGGTCCCCTTCACTTTCCCGGATGGGCGGTTCCAGCCGCTGGCCGGCACTGCCCTGCCCGCGCGGCTCAGCAATGCCCGCACCTCCTTTGACGAGGCGCTCCTGTTCACCCACCGCGGCCTGTCCGGCCCTTCGGTGCTGCAGCTCTCCTCTTACTGGCGCGAGGGCGAGGAGATCACGGTGAACCTGATCCCCGAAACACCCCTCTACGATCTCCTGCGCAACCAGCGCCAGGCTGAAGGGCGCCGCGACCTCACCACCGAGCTTGCCCGCCACCTGCCCGGCAAGCTGGTCGATTTCCTGAAACCGGAACTGGATCTCAAGGGCCGCCTCGCCGATCAATCCGACGCCGCGCTCACCGCGCTGTGCGAGGCGCTGCAAAACTGGCACCTGCTGCCCGCAGGCACCGAAGGCTACCGCACCGCGGAAGTCACCCTGGGCGGCATCTGCACCGACGGCCTGTCGTCCAAGACGATGGAGGCCAAGGCAGCCCCCGGTCTTTATGCGATCGGTGAAGCGGTAGACGTGACCGGCTGGCTCGGCGGCTACAATTTCCAATGGGCCTGGGCTTCGGGCTTTGCCGCTGGCGCTGCCATCGCAAGCCGGTAACAGCCACCAGCCCGCAACAAGCTTGACATCGCATCCGCCCTCTTTTAGTTATCATGATAACTAAAATGGAGAACACCATGCCAACCTCATTTCAACTGGTCGCCAAAATCACCCCGAAACCCGTGCACAGGCAGGCTGTCCGCCAAAGCCTGCTGGACATTCTGGAACCGACACGGGCCGAACCCGGCTGCCTGAAATTCAACCTGCTCGAAGGCCGCAGCGGCGACTGTTTTTACCTGGATGAGCAATGGACCGGCGACGAGGCCCTGGCGGCGCATTATGAGGCGGACTACATCACGCCGATCTTCGCCAAATACGAAGCCTGGCTTGCCGAACCGGTGGAGGTTCACAAGATGACGCTTCTGGCCTGAGCCGATGTTCTTTCTCAAAGAGCTTCCGTCACAGCAGATGGTCGCCACCTATGCCGGAACCTACGGCGCCGACCCGGCGGAGATCACCGGCGCGCTGCAGATGATGCGCCGCGCCAGCCTTCTCATCCGCACCCTAGACGCCTACTTCACCACCCACGGGCTGTCTCAGCTCCGGTTTCTGGTGCTGATCGTGATCGACCGGGAGCCGGACCGCCAGTCACTGACCCCGAATGAAATCGCACAGCGTATTGACGTGTCCAAGCCGGTAATGACCCGCACGCTGCAGTCGCTAGAGAAGGACGGGATCATCCGCTTTTCGGCAAGCCGGACAGACGGGCGGTCAAAGGAAATCTTCCTGACAGCCGAAGGCCGCCAAAGACTGAAGGACGTCCTGCCCGGGTATTTTCAGATCCTGTCAAACCAAGAAGCCAAGCCAGAGCCGGACACCAAGCCCGTGCTTGGCAGCGACGATCCGCACGCTCCCTGACCAAGGCCCGGGCGCCGGAATTTCCACCTGGGCGAGCCAAAGGCCCTCCAGCCTGCATTTACCGCCTCCTACCCCGCCAGTTCTGCCACCTCCGCCAGAAGCCAGCTGCGGAAGGCAGCAATGGCGGGTGCGGCGCGGCGCGCTTCCGGGTAGACCAGCCAGACCGAAATATCGTCCTCAGTGACCAGATCGAACGGCTGCACCAGTGCGCCGCTGGCGATCAGGCCGCGGGCGTAGGCCGGTGTCAGCAGGCAGGCGCCGTGGCCCGCCAGGGCCGCCTGCACTTCCAGCATCTGGGTGCCAAGACTGTGCCGCTCCGCCTGCTTGGGCGGCGCAACTCCGGCAGCGCGGAACCACATGGCCCAGGCCGGGTCGCCGGCATCGACCAGCGGCACCCGCAGCAGGTCCGCCGGTTCTTTGATCGGGCCATAAGCTTCCATCAGCGCCGGTGTCAGCAGCGGGGTGTAGCTGCCGCGGATCAGCAGGTCCGCCGCCAGCCCCGGCCAGCTGCCGCGGCCGGCCCGGATCGCCACAGTGGCTTCCCCCGCCAGCAGATCCGCCACCCGCGGATTGACGTCCACCCGTGTGGTGATGCCCGGATGCGCGACCTGAAACTGCCCCAGCCGGGGCGCCAGTATAAAGGCCGCAAAACTGGTGAGGGTGCTGATCACCAGCTCCTCCCCGCCGCTGCCGCGCACTTCCGCCCACCCTTGGCGCAGCAGATCCAGGGCCTCAGTTGCTTGCCGCTGCAGCACTTTGCCCGCTGCAGTCGGCGCCACCCCGCGCGGCAGCCTTTTGAACAGGGGCCGGCCGGCCCGGTCCTCCAGCAGCTTGATCTGGTAGCTGACCGCGGCTTGCGTCATCGCAAGCTCTTCCGCCGCGCGGCTGAAACTGCCCAGCCGGGCCGCCGCCTCAAAGACGCGCACTGCCGGCAGCGGCGGCAAAGGGTTTGCAGATCGATCCATAAAAGCAGCTTATACCTCAGCCGCTGAGATTCAATTGGTCATTTTTACGGGACGCGCCCACATCTTGTGCACACCGAACAAGGATCACCCCCATGGCTGAATTACTTTCGCAGATGAACCTCTGGCCCGTTATCAGCAGAATTTTTGCCTCTTCCCGGCGCGGCGGCGCTCCGGGCAGCCAGGCCGCCGGACAGCAGCTGGCCCGCAGGCGGCTGAGTCACCTGCCCGAGCACCTGCTGCGCGACATAGGTCTATGAGGCGCGGCTAGGCGCCCAGCCGTTTCTTCACCTCGGCCACGAAATCATCACCGCGCTGCTCGAAGTTGTCATACTGGTCAAAGCTTGCGGCAGCCGGCGCCAGCAGCACGGTGTCACCCGCCTGGGCCTCGCCCATGGCGCGCTCCACCGCCGCGGCCATGGTGGTGCAGACCTCGGCCTCCACATCCAGCTGCAGCGCAAAGCCCGCCGCCTCGCGGCCGATCACATAGGCCTTCTGCACATTGCCGGTCTGCCCCTGCAGCGCGTCCAGGCCGCCGTCCTTTTCCAGCCCGCCGCAGATCCAGCGGATGTTTTTGAACGCGCTCAGCGCTTTCACGGCACTGTCGAGGTTGGTGGCCTTGCTGTCATTCACATAGCGCACGCCATCCGCCTCAGCGATGGTCTGGCTGCGGTGCGGCAGGCCCGGAAAGGTGGCCATCGCGTCACCGATCAGCCGCGGCGCCAGCCCCAGGGTGCGCGCCGCCGCATAGGCCGCGCAGGCGTTCTGGTGGTTATGCGCGCCCGGCAGCCCGGTCATTTCCCGCAGATCGACGGACCCCGCCTGCCGTCCTTTGCGGTATTCAGACAAGAACCCCTTGCGGGCAAAGACCTGCCAGCCCGCGCCCGTCAGCTTGCGCGCAGCGGAAATACGGATCACCCGGTCATCACCCGCGCCTTCAGACAGCTGGCCCGCCAAGAACAGCCCCTCATCCTCGTCGACGCCAATGACGGCGCGGTCCGGCCCGCCCTCGGCAAACAGCCGCCGCTTGGCGGCAAAATAGCCGCCCATACCGCCATGCCGGTCCAGATGGTCGGGGCTGAGGTTGGTGAAAACCGCCACATCCGGGGTCAGCGCGCGCGCCAGCTCTGTCTGATAGCTCGACAGCTCCAGCACCACCACGCCGCCCTCGCCCGGCGGATCAATGTCCAGCACGCCGCGGCCGATATTGCCCGCCAGCTGGCTCTCGCGCCCCGCCTCCTGCAGGATGTGATGAAGCAGCGCCACCGTGGTCGATTTGCCGTTGGAGCCGGTGACCGCCACCACACGCGGCGGCTGGTCGTGCATCTGCCACTCGGCATCGGCGAAGGAGCGGAAGAACAGCCCGATATCATTGTCCACCGGCACCCCGGCCTCCATCGCGGCGCGGATCACCGGGTTGGGCCTGGGGTACAGATGCGGGATCCCGGGCGAGGTGATCAGCGCCGCCGCATCATCAAAGGCACCGGATTTATGCAGGTCGCGGCAGGTGAAACCCTCCGCCTCCGCCGCCTCGCGCGCGGCCGGGTTGTCGTCCCAGCACAGCGGCTCTGCGTCGCCTGCCCGCAAAGCCCGTGCCGTCGCCAGGCCTGAGCGGCCCAGCCCCAGCACGGCGACCTTTGCGCCCTCATAACCTTTGACCGGGATCATCGCCTGCCCTCCCAAATGTCCGTTGCCGGAACCGCTATCCGATCCGCTCAGCCTTTGCCAGTACCGTCAGATTGACAAGCCCCGGCCCATGCCGGAAATTCCGCGCCAACCAAGAAGGAAGGATCACCCCGTGACTGCGGATATGCAGGTATTGCTCAACCGGATCAGTGCAGAGATGCAAAGCCGCACCGACCGCGGCGCCGTCGCCAGTTATATCCCGGAACTGGGACAGATTGACCCAGACCAGTTCGCCATCGCAGTAGCCACTGCAGAGGGCGGGCTGTTCCACGCGGGCGACGCGCTGACCCGGTTCTCCGCGCAAAGCGTCACCAAGGTGTTCACCCTCGCCATCGCGCTTGGCCGCGCGGGCGATCAGCTGTGGAGCCGTGTCGGGCGCGAACCCTCGGGCACCGCGTTCAATTCCATCGTCCAGCTGGAGCATGAGCGCGGCCGCCCCCGCAACCCCTTTGTCAACGCAGGCGCCATCGTCGCCACCGATGAGCTGCTGGCCGGCCGCGCGCCCAAGGAGGCGCTGGCGGAAATCCTCGCCTTCATCCGCGCCGCCGCAGAAGACGAGGACATCCACATCAACAAGGCGGTGGCCGGCTCGGAAACCCGCCACGGCCACCGCAACTTTGCCCTTGCCAATTTCCTGGCATCCTTCGGCAATCTCAAAAACACGCCGGAGAAAACCCTCGGCACCTATTTCCACCAGTGCGCCACCGAATTGACGACCGTGCAGCTGGCCAAGGCCGGCCGCTTCCTGATCGGCGGCGGAGCAAAACCGGCGCTGGTGTCGCAAGGCCGGGTCCGGCGGCTGAATGCGCTGATGCTGACCTGCGGCCATTATGACGGCTCGGGAGAGTTCGCCTACCGCGTCGGCCTGCCCGCCAAAAGCGGGGTCGGCGGCGGCATTCTGGCCATCGTGCCGGGCAAAGCCAGCGTTGCGGTCTGGTCGCCGGGGCTGGACCACAACGGCAACTCCAAGCTGGGCACCGAAGCGATGGAGCGGCTGGCCCGGGAGATGGACTGGTCGGTGTTCTGAAACCGGCGCAGAGCGGGTGTTGCGCACCCACCGTACGCTGCCCTCACCACATCTTCACCCGGCCGGGTTACGTTCAATCCGTTGCAACGGGAAGACCAGGAGACCGGCCCCCTCAGACCACCTCTTCATTGGGTGCAGGGCGGGCCCGCACAGGCCGACAGACGGGCACAGCCCCTTGGCAAGGGCTGTCCGATGCTCCGCCCCTCCGGCGGCGCCGCCTTCTTCTGAACGACAAACCGCCCGCAGCAGCAGCCCCGGGCGGTTCCATGGAAAAGAGAGTTCAAACTGCCCCGCCGGCGTGACGGCGCGGCAGCCGAACGGCGTGTCTTAGCGCACTTTCAAGGTCGCCAGCCCGATCATCGCCAGGATCAGCGAAATGATCCAGAAGCGGATCACGATCTGCGGCTCGGCCCAGCCCTTCTTCTCATAGTGGTGGTGGATCGGCGCCATCAGGAACACGCGCCGGCCGGTGCGCTTGAAGTAAAGGACCTGAATGATCACCGACATCGCCTCGACCACAAACAGGCCGCCGACGATGGCCAGAACCAGCTCGTGCTTGGTGGCAATGGCGATTGCGCCCAGCGCGCCGCCCAGGGCGAGCGAGCCGGTGTCGCCCATGAACACCGCCGCGGGCGGCGCATTGTACCACAGGAAGCCAAGGCCGGCACCGAACAGAGCCGCGCAGAAAATCAGGATCTCGCCGGTGCCGGGCACGTAATGCACGTCCAGGTATTCGGTGAAGTCCACCCGCCCCACCGCATAGGCAATGACGCCCAGGGTGCCCGCGGCAATCATCACCGGCATGATCGCCAGGCCATCCAGCCCGTCAGTCAGGTTCACGGCATTTGCCGCCCCGACCACCACGCAGATGGAAAACGGCACATAGAAGATCCCGAGGTTGATCAGCGTGTCCTTGAACACCGGCAGCGCCAGCTGGTTCTGCAGCGGCGCCGGGTGATAGGCCGCAGCCCAAAGCGCCGCAGTGACCGCAATCATGATCCCCAGCGCCAGCCGCAGCTTGCCCGGCACGCCCGCGGTGGTCTGCTTGGACACCTTGGCATAATCATCGGCAAACCCGATCAGGCCATAGGCGAGCGTCACAAACAGCACCAGCCAGACAAAGGGATTGTCCCAGCGCGCCCACATCAGCGTCGCGGTCAGCAGCGCGCCCACTACCAGCAGGCCGCCCATGGTCGGGGTGCCTGCCTTGGAAAAATGTCCCTCCGGCCCGTCGTCGCGGATCGGCTGGCCCTTGCCCTGCTTGCGGCGCAGCACGTTGATCAGCGGTTTGCCGAACAGGAAGCCGAAGATCAGCGCAGTCATAAAGGCGCCGCCTGCGCGGAAAGTGATATAGCGGAAGAGGTTGAAAACATCCCCCCCGTCCGACAAAGCGGTCAGCCAATAGAGCATCTGAGCCCTTCCCTCGTATTTTACGCGTTTTCTTGTGTGGGGGTGGAGTGGCCCATTTCGCGGATGCCGTCAACAATCCTGGCCAGCGCCATGCTGAGAGAGCCCTTGGCCAGCACAATGTCGCCGCCCCGGATATCGCCTGCCAGACCGGGGACAGCCTCGGCGCTGGTCTGATACCAGCCGCCGCGCTTGGCCTCCGGCAGGGCTGCGTGCAGTGCCTGCATCAGCGGGCCGATGCAGTGGATCTTGTCGATGCCCTGCACCGCGCCCAGAGCGGCCAGCCCGGCGTGCAGCTCCACTTCCTGCGGCCCCAGTTCCTTCATGTCGCCGACGTAGGCAATCCGCCGCCCCTGCCCCGGCGTCGCCGCCAGCACCGCCAGCGCCGCCGCCATCGAGGTCGGATTGGCGTTATAGCTGTCGTCCAGCAGGGTGATTTCACCGCTCTCCAACTGGACCGTCTCGCGCACGCCGCGGCCCTTCACGGGCGACCACAGGGCGAGGCTTTCCGCGGCTTTTACCGGATCAGCCCCCAGCGCCTCAATGCAAGCCAGCGCACCCAGGGCATTCATCGCAAAATGCGCACCAAGGGATTGAATATGCAGCTCAACTTCCCGGCCATTGGCGGTAGCGCGGGCAACGCTCTCCTCGCCCTCGATCCCGGCAGAATGCAGGGCGTAGTCCGCAGCGCTCTCGCCGAACCAGCGGGCTGAAACCCCCAGATCCGATGCCGCATCCCGCAGCACGTGCGCCTCGGCGATATCGGCATTCAGCACCGCGGTGCCGCCGGGCTCCAGCCCTTCCATGATCGCAGCCTTCTCGCGGGCGATGCCTTCGACATTTTCAAACGCTTCCAGATGCACCGCAGCTACGGTGGTCACCATCGCCACATGCGGGCGCGCCTGTATCGCGAGCGGGGCAATCTCACCGGGGTGGTTCATGCCAATCTCGATCACCGCATACTCAGTCTCGCGCGGCATCCGCGCCAGCGTCAGCGGCACGCCCCAGTGATTGTTGTAGCTGGCCACCGCGGCATGGGTGCGGCCCTGATCGGACAGCATCCGCGCCAGCATTTCCTTGGTCGAGGTCTTGCCGACCGAGCCGGTGACGGCAACGACCTTGGCGTTCGTCCGCGCCCGCGACGCCCGGCCCAAGGCCTCAAGCCCCGTCTGCACATCGTCCACGATCAGCAGCGGCGCATCCGCAGGCACCCCATCAGGAATGCGGGAGACCAGCGCCGCACCTGCGCCCTTCTCCAGCGCCTGCGCCACGAAGCCGTGACCGTCGCGGGCAGCCTTCAGCGCCACAAACATGTCACCGGGTTCGATGGTGCGGGTGTCGATCGACAGGCCGGAGACAGTCCAGTTCCCCTGCGCCTGACCGCCGGTGGCGGCAGCAGCCTCGCGTGCGGTCCACAGGCTCATGCGATCCTCCCGTCCAGCGCGGCCACGGCAATGCTTGCCTGCTCCACATCGTCAAAGGGCAGAACCTGATCCCCAATGGTCTGGCCGGTCTCATGCCCCTTGCCGCAGACGATCAGCGCATCGCCCGCCTGCAGCATGTCGGCGCCGCGCAGGATCGCCTCGGCGCGGTCGCCGATCTCGATACAGTCCGGCGCGCCGCCCTTGACCGCGGCGCGGATAATGGCCGGGTCCTCGCTGCGGGGGTTGTCGTCGGTGACAATCACCACATCGGCGTTCTGATGCGCCGCCTGCCCCATCAGCGGCCGCTTGGTGGTGTCGCGGTCGCCGCCGGCACCCACGATGGCAATCAGCCGCCCCAGCACATGCGGGCGCAGCGCCTTGATGGCGCTGGCAACAGCGTCTGGCGTGTGCGCGTAGTCGACAAACACGGCAGAGCCATTGTCGCGCGACGCCGCCAGCTGCATCCGCCCGCGCACTGTGGCCAGATGCGGCAGGGTTTCAAACACCCGCTCCGGATCCTCGCCGCCGGCAATCACCAGCCCGCAAGCGAGCAGCACATTTTCCGCCTGAAAGCCGCCGATCAGGTTCAAGCGCACCTGATACGGCCTGTCATGCCAGGAGAACCGCACGTCCTGCCCGGTGCCGTCATAGCGCATGCCCATCAGGTTGAGATCGCCCAGGCCGCGGCCGACGCTGATCACCTCCTGCCCGCGGGCAGCGGCGACTGCGCGCATTTCGGCGCCGCGGGGGTCGTTCATGTTGATGACAGCGACGCCCTCGTCCGGCAGCACCCGGCGGAACAGGCCCGCCTTGGCGGCGAAATAGGCGTCGAACGTCTCGTGATAATCCAGATGATCCTGCGTGAAGTTGGTGAACCCGGCGGCGGCCAGCTGCACACCATCCAGACGCCGCTGATCAAGCCCGTGGGAGGAGGCCTCCATCGCCGCATGGGTGACGCCCGCCGCGGCGGCCTCAGCCAGCGCGCGGTGCAGGGTGACCGGCTCCGGCGTGGTATGGGCCAGCGGATAGCTCCAGGCGCCCTCGATGCCGGTGGTGCCCATGTTGACAGCCTGATGCCCCAGCTCCATCCAGATCTGGCGCACAAAAGTGGCGACCGAGGTTTTGCCGTTGGTGCCGGTGACCGCCACCACGGTCTGCGGCTGGCCGCCGAACCACAGGGCAGCAGCATAGGCCAGGGTCTGGCGCGGGTCCTCGACCACCACCAGGGCGGCGTGGCTTTCGTCCAGCACTTTGGCCGCGATCTCTGCCCCTGCGGCATCCGTCAGGATAGCAGTCGCGCCTTTATCCAGCGCGCCGGGAATGAACTTGGCACCATGCACCTGGCTGCCGGGAAGGGCTGCAAAAAGAAACCCATCGCGCACTTCGCGGCTGTCCACCGCCACTCCGCGGATCTGCGGGTCGGCGCCGCCGCGGGCGGTCAGCCCCAATTGGCTCAGAGGCTGGTCTGGTCTGCTGCTGCTCATGGCGGCCCTCTACCCTTGGTTAGTTCGAGGTGAGGGTTATACCAGTCACCTCTGCGGGTTCAACTTGCGGACGCAGGCCCAGAAGCGGCGCCACACGGCCGATCATCTCTGCCGCCACCGGGGTCGCGGTCCAGCCTGCGGTGCGGCGCTCCTCTCCGTGGGCGATAATGGACGGTTCGTCCAGCGTCACGATCAGCACGTATTTCGGGTCATGTGCCGGGAAAATAGAGGCAAAAGTGGCAATCACCTTGTCCTCGTAATAGCCGCCGCGGGGCTTGGGCTTGTCCGCGGTGCCGGTCTTACCGCCCACCTGATAGCCCTCGACCTCGGCGAAAGACGCGGTGCCTTCGCTGACCACCTTGCGCAACATTTTGCGCGCGGCTGCGGCGGTGGCCTCGCTCATCACCCGTTCGCCCAGCTGCGGCGCGGCCTGTTTCAGAATCGTCGGCGCCACGTAGCGGCCGCCGTTGGCAATCGCGGCATAACCGGCGGCCAGGTGCATCGGCGTGGTGGAAATGCCGTGGCCGTAGGAAATGGTCATCGCCGACAGCTCAGACCAATTGCCGGGCAGCAACGGCTTGCCGCCCTTGGCCTCGGAGATTTCAAACGGGGTCGGGTCCAGCATCCCCAGCGTGTCGAGGAAGGATTTCTGCCGTTCCACCCCGATCTGCTGCGCCAGCCGCGCAGTGCCGATGTTGGAGGATTTGACGATGATCTTGGTCACCGACATCTCGTTGCCGTAGTTCCGGAAATCGCGAATCGCAAAGCGGCCCCAGCGCAGCGGTCCGCGGGTGTCGATCACGGTGTCCGCACCTACCAACCCCAGCTCCATCGCCTGGGCGGCGGTGAAGATCTTGAAGGTGGAGCCGAGTTCATACACCCCCTGCACCGCGCGGTTGAACAGCGGGCTGTCGGAGGGGTCGAAACCGGAGGTCGGCGGGCGCGGCCGGTCGTTGGGGTCGAAATCCGGGAAGGACACCACCGAGATCACCTCGCCGGTGCGGGCATCCATCAGGATCGAGGTGGCGCCCTTGGCGTTCATCAGCTTCATGCCGCCGTAAAGCACCTGCTCTGCCGCGGCCTGCACGGTGAGGTCCAAGGACAGCTGCAGCGGTTTGCCCGCGTTGGCCGGGTCGCGCAGGTAATCGTCGAACTGGCGCTCGACACCGGCGACGCCGATCACCTCCGCGGCGTTCACGCCCTCCTTGCCGAAACCGGCGCCGCCCAGCACATGGGCGGCCAGGCTGCCGTTGGGGTAAAGGCGCATCTCACGCGGGCCGAACATCAGGCCCGGATCACCGATGTCATGCACCGCCTGAAGCTGTTCAGGGCTGATTTTCTTCTTTACCCACAGGAATTTGCGCTTGCCGGTAAAGTCCTTGACCAGGCGGTCGCGGTCGAGATCGGGAAAGATTTCCACCAGCTTTTCGGCAGCGCCGGCCGGGTCGATCATCTGCGGCGGCTGGGCATACAGGGAGTGGGTTTCAAAATTGGTCGCCAGCAGGCTGCCGTTACGGTCGACGATGTCGGCACGCTGCGCGGCGATGGCAGCACCGGGGACGCTGGCAATGGGTTCCGCGGGTTCCGATACCGCGGTCATGCCCATGCGGGCGATGATGGTGGCAAAGGCACAGACAAAGAACAGCCCCAGCACCAGAAGCCGCCCTTCGGCGCGCTGGCGGGCCTGCACCTGCATCTCCTGATGGCGCAGGCTGATGTTTTCCTTTTCGATCACGTCCGGGTTCTCGCCAGAGGCACGGGCGTGCAGGATGCGGGCCAGCGGGCGGAGCGGTGTGCGGATCATGGCTGGCTCCCTGCGTTCAGCCCGGAAACTTCGATCTCGTTTTCGATCTCCAGCTCCGGCGGCGCCGGGTAGGAAACCTCATCCACGCGGCCGAACTGATCGGGGCGCAGCGGCAGCAGGCCAAGGCTGTCGAAATTGATGTCGGCCAGGTCGCGCAGGCGCTGCGGACGGTTGAGATAGGCCCATTCAGCGCGCAGCACGCTGAGGCGCACCTGCGCGGAACCGATCTGGCGCTGCAGCGCGCGGGTGTCTTTCAGCACCTGCTGGGTGGCGTAGTTTTCGCGGTAGGCCCAGAAGGCGAGGCCGAAGACGGCCAGGCAGGTTGCGGCATACAGCAAGGTCTTCATTTGCGCGCCTCTTTCAACTGCGGCATTCCAAGCTCCTTGGCCGAGATCGGCCCCGGTGCGGCATCGGTGCGGCGCCCGACCCGCAAGCGGGCGGAGCGGGACCGCGGGTTTTCGGCCAGTTCCTGATCGTCCGGACCCACCGCCTTGCGGGTGACCAGTTCGAACTGGGAGGGGGTTTCCTCCTGCTCCGGCGCATAACGGTTGGCGCGGCCGGTCTTGCCCGCGCGGTGCTGGAAGAAGCGTTTGACCATGCGGTCCTCGACCGAGTGGAAGGTCACGACGGCCAGCAGGCCACCCGGCTTCAGCGCCCGTTCGGCGGCCAGGAGGCCTTCGAACAGCTCGTCATATTCGGCGTTCACCGCGATGCGCAGGCCCTGGAAGCTGCGGGTCGCTGGATGCGATTGGTTCGGCTTAGGGCGCGGCAGGCAGCTCTCGATGATGCCCGCAAGGCGCAGAGTGGTGGTGATGGGGTCTATCGCACGCTCGCGGACAATCGCCTTGGCGATGCGGCGGCTGGCGCGTTCCTCGCCGTAGTGGAACAGGATGTCGGCGATCTGCACCTCGTCCAGTTCTGCAATCAGGTCGGCGGCGGAAGGGCCGGACTGCGACATCCGCATGTCCAGAGGGCCATCTTTCATGAAGGAGAAGCCGCGTTCAGCCAGATCCAGCTGCATCGAGGAGACACCAAGGTCCAGCACCACGCCGTCGAGGTCCTGGGCGTATTCGTCCATGCGGGAGAAGACACCGGGCTGCAGGATCAGGCGGTCGCCGTACTCCCCTGCCCAGGGTTTAGCGAGTTCGAAGGCCAGCGGGTCGCGGTCAACGCCGACCACTTGTTCGGCTCCGGCCTCCAGCAGGCCGCGGGTATAGCCGCCGGCGCCAAAGGTCCCGTCAAGCCAGCGGCCCGAAACCGGTGCCACGGCTGCAAGCAGCGGGCGGAGAAGAACCGGGATGTGGGGACCATTGGCAGCTGTTTGGTCCTGGGTCATGTCTCAAGCGCCCCCGGCGCTATCTAGGAATTCCATCGGATCGAAGCCTTCTGGCAGGTCTTCCATCCATTCTTCGGCCTGAGCCAGTTCTTCCTGCTCGTAGGTGTCCGGCTTCCAGATCTGGAAGGTGTCGCCTGCGGCGATGAAAAAGGCCTCTGCCTCAAGGTCGATCTTCTGGCGCAGCTTTGCGGGCAGCACCAGGCGGCCGGTCTCGTCCACGTTGGTCGGGAAGGACTGGCCGTGGAACATGCGCTGCAGCATCTTGCGCTGCATCGAGCCGCGCGGGAGCTGGTCGATCTTGGCGTCGACCTCCTCAATCGCCTCTATAGTATAGCATTCCAGGAAGTTGCGGCGCTGGTCGCCGTAGACGATCACCAGTTCGGGGTTCTGACCGGGCTGCCAGTTCGGATCGGCGGCCTCCAGCACACGGCGAAAGGAGGCGGGGATTGACACCCGCCCCTTGCTGTCCACCTTGTGGTGGCTTTCGCCTCTGAACCTGCGGCCCAATTTCCCGTCCTTTTCGCGCGTCCCTCGCGTTAATCCGTTCCCCAGAATGAAAAGGGGCGGGTTGATCTGCTGCCACTGATCAACCCGCCGCCTTGGCCCGCTTTGCGGGATGTCCGACTGCGCGCGCCACCTGGGGGGATGTCTGCTCGCTCGCGCGCCGGATCTCTTGTTCGATGAAAGCGAAGGCCTGTATGAAACCTGCTTGTTTTGTTTTTGGCTCTGGGGTCGTTTGGTGCCCCGTCCCTCGTCTCATCCGATGAATTAGGGATACTATGGGAAATGATGGTCCTGCAACTGTTTTCTGCAAAGAAGCGCCAATCGCTTGACAGTGATTCCGTGTTGGCGCCCTAGATTCGCGGCAATTTCAGGGCGATCCTCGGAACTTGTTGTGAGTTAATCCACCACAAACACTAGATGTAGATACGAGTTGCAGCCGAAATTTTTTTCCCATAGTTTCCCGCGATTCCGTGCATCCGGTTCCAGAATCCCAGAAAGTTCCCATTATGTTCGCGCCAGCTAGCAGGCGGCAGCGCCTGAAAAGCCGCGCGGAGGCGTATCAACACCAAGCGATTCGCAACCGCAAGCGGGTTTTGGCGGGAAACGGGCCATGATTTCCCGTGCCGCCCACGAATTCCCAGCAGTCCCGTGATTTCCCAGCTGTCCCATGCAGTCCCGGCCGTCCCGCGGATTCCCGCGCGGCGCGGCAAGTGCCATGCAGTCCCATTTCCGGTGAGCAATCCCATCCGCGCCCAAATCGCAGCGCACAACAGGTCTGAAGATCGCCGCGGCCGCATCACACGAAAACGGCCCGCCGGTGCGGCGGGCCTTCTAATGCAGCTTCAATCCCAGTGCGGGTTCAGGAGGCCTCAGGCCATGCCGCCGCCAATCAGCCCTTCGGCAATGCGGGCATAGGCCTGGGCCATTGGCCCCTGCCCCGCGGCGATGGGCGTGCCGCTGTCGCCGGCCAGCCGGGTTTCCAGATCAATCGGCAGCGCGCCCAGCAGCGGCAGGCCCAGGGTCTCGGCCTCAGCTGCGACGCCGCCGTGGCCGAAGATGTGATGCTCTCCGCCGCAATCGGGACAGGTGAAGAAAGACATGTTTTCGATCAGCCCAAGCACCGGGGTTTTCAGCGTCTTGAACATGTCCATCGCCTTGCGCGCGTCCAAGAGCGCCACGTCCTGCGGGGTGGAGACGACGATGGCCCCGGACAGTTCGGCCTTGGTGCAGAGCGTCAGCTGCACATCGCCGGTGCCGGGCGGCAGGTCGACGATCAGCACGTCCAGCTCACCCCAGTTCACTTGACCCAGCATCTGCTGCAGCGCGCCCATCAGCATTGGCCCGCGCCAGACCACCGCCTTGCCCTCCTCCAGCATGAAGCCGATCGACATCAGGGTGACGCCATGGGCGTGCAGCGGTTCAATGATCTTGCCGTCGGGGCTGGCGGGCCGCCCGGTGGCGCCCATCATCCGGGGCTGGGAGGGGCCGTAGATGTCGGCATCCAGCAGTCCGACCTTGCGGCCCTGTTTGGCCAGCGCCACGGCGAGGTTGGAGGACACAGTGGACTTGCCCACCCCGCCCTTGCCGGAGGCAACCGCCAGGATGCGCTTGACGCCTGCGGGTCTCAGCGGCTCGGCCTGCGGTTTCGGGTGGCCGCCGACCTTGAGGCTGGGGGCGGGCTGCTGCGGGGCATGGGCAGTCAGCGCGGCGGAAACGGCTTCCACCCCTTCCAGCGACAGCACCGCCGCCTCGGCCGCCTTGCGCAAGGGCTCCATCAGCTTGGCGATCTCTGGGCTCGGCGCCTCAATCACAAAGCTCACCCTGCTGCCCTCGATCCGCAGCGCCCGCAGCATGTCGCGCGACACCAGGGTGCCGCCGTCCGGCAGTGCCAGCCGCTCCAATACTGCGTGTATCTGCTGTTGCGTGACACCCATGCCTGCTCTCCTGCGTCAATTCCCGCCTATATATATGTGTCTGCCGCCGCGCTTGGAACCCGGCCTGCGCGTTTGCCGCAAAAGCGCGCCCGGATCTGGCAAGCCACAGCCCTGCCAGCCATGCGCACACCGCAGCGCCACGCCCGAAAATTATACAGGCGCATAAAGAACTGCTGAAATTCCCTTCCAATTACAAAGGCCTACCCTGCGTCACCCATGCAGATGCTGCATAGCGGCATTGACGAGGCACGGGATTGTGCATCCGCGGCATTTCCTTAAATTGTCGTACAAGAAACGCCACAGCGGCACACGACGAGACGGTTAGACGAAGGAACAGAACGATGGCAGCAGCACAACAGATCTCCGCGGTGAGCATTGCATCCCCGGCAGGCTTCCTGGATGCCCTGCTGGTCAAGTTCACCCGCTACCGCCTGTACCGCCAGACCGTCAATGAGCTGTCCGCTCTGACGGCCCGCGACCTGGCAGACCTGGGCCTGAACCGGTCCGAAATCAAACGCGTTGCCTACCAGGCGGCCTACGAGAACAACTGATAGAGATCAGGTCCTTCCTCCTCCTCCCTAGAAGGACCTGTCTTTGGCGGTGGCATCCTCCTCCTCCCTGATGCCACCGCACCCTATACCGGCCAAGAGCCGGGCTTGGATCACCGGGAACTCCTCCTCCCTGATTTCCGGTGTATGACAGAACGGCGGTGCCCCTCCTCCTCCCTGGGCGCCGCCGTTTCTTGCTTTCGGGCTGCGGTTTGCCGCACCCGGGCCGGGAGGCTGACGGTTTTACGCTATCCTTAGGCTGCGTCTACTGGTTTGATCGCGGGCATAGTCAGCAGCGATTTTCAGGACCGCGTTATGAAGTTCATCCATCTCACCGATATTCACCTGATGGCACCGGGGGTGCCGCTGAACGGCAGCGATCCGGCGGCGAATCTGCAACGTGTGCTGGGAGATATCGCCCGGTGGCACGCGGACGCCGCGTTCTGCGTGATTTCGGGTGATCTGGCGGATGACGGCGACCCCGCAGCCTATGGCTGGCTGCAGGAGCAGCTGGCGGCGTTTCCGCTGCCCGCCTTCCTGATGCTGGGCAATCACGATGTCAGGGAGACCTTCCTGAGCGTCTTTGCGGATCATCCGCGCGATGGCGGCGGGTTTGTGCAGCACAGCCATGCAGAAGACGGCGCGAAGTTCCTGTTCCTCGACACGCTGACCGGCGGGCCGGATGTGCATGACGGGGAGTTGTGCGCGGACCGGCTGGCCTGGCTGGAGGCGGAACTGGAAGCGGCAGGCGAGGCGCCGGTGTTCCTGTTCCTGCACCACCCGCCTTTTGATATCGGGCTGCCCTATGTCGACGGCATCAAGCTGCGCGATCCGGAAGGATTTCACGCAGCGCTGCAGAAGGGCCGGAACATCCGGCACATCTTCTACGGCCATGTGCACCGGATGACCTATGTGAACTGGCGCGGCTACAGCTTCACCTCGCTGCCCAGCACCAACCACCAGATCCCGCTGGTGCCGGAGCGGGCAGGCAGCGAATACAGCGTGGAACCCTTGGCCTATGGGGTGGTGCAGGTGAGCGGCGATCAGCTGACGGTGCATTTCGACGCCTATCTGGACCGGCCGGGCCAGGCGGCTGTCTCCTAAGTGGAACTGCTGTGGATCCTGCTGGTGCTGCTGTCGGCGGTCACGCACCCGCTGCGCGACCTGACGCTGAAGGGCGTGGCGCATCCGGTGTCCTGTTATACCGGCGTGTGCCTGTCGTGGGTGGTGTTTGCTGCTGTGCATATGGCACTGGCCGGGCACAGCCTTGCCCTGCCCGCAAGTATTTGGCCACTGGTTCTGGCCTCGGCGCTGGGGCTGACAGTTTACTACTACGGCACGTTGTCGGCGCTGCGGCGGGGGAACCTGTCGGCCTATTACCCGATTGTGCGCTCCTCGCCCTTGGCGATTGCCGCCTTCAGCTGGCTGGTGCTGGACCGCAGCTATTCCGGCGCGGCGCTTTTGGGGATGGGGCTGATCATCTGGGCCGGGCTGATGATCCAGAAGGGAAAGGGACGCTTGCTGGATGATCCGCGCGCCTTTGCGATGGCGGTGGTGGCGATGCTGGGGTCGGCAGCCTATTCGATTTCCGATGCGGCGGCGATGAAAGGCGCAGCCAGCGCGCCGTTTCTGTTCTGGACCTACATCCTGGTGACCGCGGCCATGGGGGCCTTGCGCGCCTGGGAGGACCGGGGGCAGTCGGCGCCCCTTCTAGGCGTGGTGCGGGGCTGGGCGCAGAACCCCTGGCGCATCCTGTTTGCCGGACTATCGTCCTATCTCTCCTACCTCTTGATCCTGCGGGTGTTCCAGCTGGGCGCCGAGGCGGCAGCAGTCAGTGCGGTGCGGCAGGTGTCGATCCCGGTGTCGGTGATCCTGGCAGCCCTGGTGCTGAAGGAGCCGCGCGGCCTCAGCCGCCTGGGCTGGGCGGTGCTGATTGCCGCGGGCATTGCAATGATTGCGCTGCGGTAGCGCCGCCGCGGGCAGCAGCCCCAGCTTTTCGCGCAAACCTCTGACAGAAGGGGTGGCGCAGGCGCGGCGGGCAGCATGGCTGCCCGCCGCGCCTGCGCCCGGATCGGATCGCAAGGCGATCCGATCCGCCGGTTATACCGGCCCGTAAATACGGACGATCAGAACGGGACGTCGTCCGGGGCAGTGACGAACTTGGCAACCACCTTTTTCAGGCCCGCCTTCTCAAAATCGATTTCCAGTTTGTCGCCCTCAATGCCGGTGATGGCGCCATAACCGAACTTCTGGTGGAACACCCGCTCCCCCAGGGTGAAGCTGGAGGTGGCGGTGAGATCGATCACCGTATTCTTGCTCTCCTTGGGCTGGGACATGCCGTATTGGCCCGCGCGGGCCTGCATCCGCTTCCAGCCAGGGGAGTTGTAGCCGTCGGCCTGGGCCATCTTCTCCTCGATGGTGGAACGCACCTGCCCCGCCCCCATGGACCCGCCCGGTGCCGCGGCGCCGTAACCGCCGCCGTAAAGGCCTGGCGGGGTCAGCACCTCAACATGTTCCTCCGGCAGCTCGTCAATGAAGCGGGAGGGCAGCTGCGACTGCCACTGGCCGAACACCCGGCGGTTGCCGGCAAAGGAGATGGTGCAGATCTGCTCCGCCCTTGTGATGCCCACATAGGCCAAGCGGCGTTCCTCCTCCAGCCCCTTGAGGCCGCTTTCGTCCATCGAGCGCTGCGAGGGGAACAGCCCGTCCTCCCAGCCCGGCAGGAAGACCGCGGGGAACTCCAGGCCCTTAGCGGCGTGCAGGGTCATGATCGAGACCTTCTCGTCCGCGTCCTGCTTGTCGTTGTCCATGACCAGGCTGACGTGTTCGAGGAAACCCTGCAGGTTCTCGAAGCTTTCCAGCGCCTTCACCAGCTCCTTGAGGTTTTCCAGGCGGCCAGGTGAGTCCGGGTTCTTGTCATTCTGCCACATGGTTGTGTAGCCCGACTCATCCAGAATGATCTCAGCCAGCTCCATATGAGTGATGTCCGCGTCACCGGCCATGCGGCCCCAGCGGGCAATGCCCTCGACCAGCTGGCGCAGGGCGCCGCCGCCCTTACCCTTGATCTGGCCGCTTTCGACCGCCAGCCGGGCGCCTTCAACCAGAGAGACGCCGTTTTCGCGGGCGAGGCCCTGAATGGTCTGCTGCGCCTTGTCGCCAAGACCGCGCTTGGGGGTGTTGACGATGCGCTCGAACGCCAGATCGTCGTCGGGCGAGACCACGACCCGGAAATAGGCCATGGCGTCGCGGATCTCCATCCGCTCATAGAAACGCGGGCCGCCGATCACCCGGTATGGCAGGCCGATGGTCAGGAAGCGGTCTTCGAACGCGCGCATCTGGTGGGAGGCACGGACGAGAATGGCCATGCTGTTGAGGCCGATGGGCGATTGGCCGCGGGTGCCGCGCTGCATCGCTTCGATCTCCTCGCCGATCCAGCGGGCCTCCTCCTCGCCGTCCCAGTGGCCGATCAGGCGGACCTTTTCTCCGTCGCCGGCATCGGTCCACAGCTCCTTGCCCAGACGGCCGGCATTGCCGCGGATGACGTTGGACGCGGCGGCGAGGATATGGCCAGTGGAGCGGTAGTTCTGCTCCAGCCGCACAACCATGGCACCGGGAAAGTCCTTCTCAAACCGCAGGATGTTGCCGACCTCGGCGCCGCGCCAGCCATAAATCGACTGGTCGTCATCGCCGACACAGCAGACGTTCTTGTGCGCGCCGGCCAAGAGCCGCAGCCAGAGGTACTGGGCGACGTTGGTATCCTGGTATTCGTCTACCATGATGTAGCGGAACCAGCGCTGGTACTGCTCCAGCACGTCGGGATGGTTCTGGAAAATCGTCACCATATGCAAGAGCAGGTCGCCGAAATCGACCGCGTTCAACTCGCGCAGGCGGGTCTGGTACTGGGCATAGAATTCGGTGCCGCGGTGATTGTAGGCCCCAGCATCCCCAGAGGGCACCCTGTCCGGCGTCAGCGCCCGGTTTTTCCAGTCGTCGATGATGCCTGCCAGCATCCGCGCGGGCCAGCGCTTGTCGTCAATGCCTGCGGCCTTGATCAGCTGTTTCAACAGCCGGATTTGGTCGTCGGTATCAAGAATGGTGAAGTTGGACTTCAGCCCGGCCAGTTCGGCATGGCGGCGCAGGAGCTTGACGCAGATCGAGTGGAAGGTGCCGAGCCAGGGCATCCCCTCAACCGCCTGGCCGAGCATGCCTGTTACCCGTTCCTTCATCTCGCGGGCGGCCTTGTTGGTGAAGGTCACCGACAGGATCTCATTCGGGCGGGCGCGGCCGGTGCTGAGAAGGTGCACGATGCGGGTGGTCAGCGCCTTGGTCTTGCCGGTGCCGGCGCCTGCCAGCATCAGCACCGGGCCGTCGAGGCATTCCACCGCCTCCCGCTGGGCGGGGTTCAGCGTATCGAGATAGGGCATCACCCGCGCACCCATGGCGCGGGACGACAGCGATGCGCCCTCAAAGGCGTCCATTTCGTCAAAACTGCTCATGGCCGTGATCCTAACGTGATTCAAGCCCGGCGGAAAGAGGACGTTCACAGTCTGTTCGCTTGGGATGCGGGAATGGCGGCAAAGCCGTCAAGGCACCATTTGACGTGCATTTTTCCTATTCGGCGCACGTACAGGCGGGAAGATTCATGATCTGTAAAGCCGGTTGCGCAATTTTTGCGTTACCGCCGTCTTACAGGGGAACCACATGACGCACCGGCCAGCAGGAAAACTTCTTTCCAGGCTCAGGATCTTGTTTCTGCTGCCCCTGATACTGTCTGCGGCGGCCCTGTCAGCCTGGGCGGTCTATTCCGTTCCGCCGCCGATCGTGGACCGGATGCTGGAGGCGGACCTGCGAAAGCAGGCCCGCATCTGGCGGCGGGCAGTTCTGCTGCATCTCGAAGGCAGCAAGGATACCTTTATCCTGGGAGAGCTGGATGAGCACGACAAGGAATACCTGAACCTGGTGCCGCAGACCTCTGACGTGTACCGGCTGAAACTGTTTGAGGCGGATGGCACGGTTTTCTGGTCGACGCGGCCCGAAATCATTGGCGAACGGAACACCCAGCCTTATTTTCAGAACATCGTGTCGGCGGGGCTGATCTATTATAAACACGACGAGAAGCCGGCATCCGAGGTGGACGGGGTGCAGGCTGCGGCCAATGCGGACGGGACGATCCCGAACCGCAACGTGGCAGAGGTCTATTCCCCCGTCATGCACGACGGCATTTTTATCGGCGCAATCGAATTCTATTCCGACATCACTGATATCCGGAACACGTTTATTACCCGCGTCCGCATCTCTCTGGCGCTGATTTCGCTGGTGACAGTGACGGCGATGGTCATCGTGTCGGCAGTCATATACAAATCCAACCGCCGCAGCCTGCGCCAGATCGAACAGCGCTCTGCCAAGGATCAGGAGGTCATGGCGAACCAGCTGCAGCTGGCGCGGGAGGTGAAACTGCTAGGAGAGCTGAACGAATGGCTGCAGTCCTGCCGCTCACTGGATGAACTGTTTGACATGGTGTCAAAGTTCATGGGCCATTTGCTGCCGGACGCGGAGGGCAGCATCTATGTCTTTTCCAATTCGCGCGACGTTCTGGACGGCTGCTCCAGCTGGAACGGCGGCTGCCACAAGGACCACATCCAGCCAGGCGAATGTTGGGGGCTTCGCCGCGGCCGGACCTATGAGTTCGGCGCGTCGGAAGTGGAGTTCACCTGTGCCCATGCGGAACCGCATGACGGACGGCCCTACTTCTGCTTTCCGATCCTGGCGCATGGCGAAACCGTGGGTCTGATGCACCTGCGCGCGCGGCCGGGCCGGGCCGGCGATTTTGCAGGCTGCAAGCCGCTGGCGCAGATGTGCGCGGAACAAATCAGCATGGCGATTGCCAATGTGAAAATGCGCGACCAGTTGCACGACCAGTCGGTGCGCGACCCGCTGACCGGCCTGTTCAACCGCCGCCACATGACCGATTGCCTGCGCACCTTCATCACCGCCAGCCAGAACAGCGGCAAGCCGTTGAGCGTGGTGTCGATCGACGTGGATCACTTCAAGAAGTTCAACGACAACCACGGCCACGATGCCGGCGACATGGTTCTGCGCGCGGTTGGCACAGCGCTGGAGCAGGCCTGCGACGGAGACGAAGTCGCCTGCCGCCCCGGTGGCGAGGAGTTTGCGCTGCTGCTGCCGGGCGTGCAGCCGGTGGATGCGGTCACCAAGGCAGAGCTGCTGCGGCAGGCCGTCGAGGACGTGGTGGTACGTTACGGCGAGAAGGCGCTGCCGCGGATTTCCATCTCGCTGGGTGTTGCCCATTACCCGGTGCATGGCACCATGCCGCAGGACCTGCTGCGCGCCTCGGACGAGGCGCTGTATGAGGCCAAGGCCAAGGGGCGCAACCGGCTCTGCATCGCCGAGGGCAGCAGCGCTGCGGCTCAAAATCCGGCAGAGCAGACTGCCGCCGCCAGTAGCGGCAAGGACATGGACAAGGACGCAGCAGCGTAGGACGCCGCCAGGCGCCGGGGCTGCCGACGGCAGGGTCCGGCGCTTTTTCTTGCACTCTCCTGACCGCCGCGTACCAATAGCTGCATGGATTTGCATCAGAGATACCCGGACCTTAGCGATCTGAGGGACCGCGCCAGGCAGCGGCTGCCGAAGTTTGTCTGGGAGTATCTGGACAGCGGCACCGGAGTTGAGGCCGCCAAGGCGCAGAACCGCGCCGGGCTGGACCGGATCGGCATGCTGCCTTCGGTGCTGCACGGGCCGCTGGAGACGGATTTGTCCGTCAGCGTGCTTGCGGCGGACCATCCCTACCCTTTCGGCATTGCCCCTGTCGGCATGTCCGGGCTGATCTGGCCTGATGCCGAGGGCATCCTGGCCCGCAGCGCGGCCGCAGCAGGCATTCCCTATTGCCTGTCCACCGTCGCCAGCCGGATGCCAGAGGATCTGGCGCCGCACCTGGGCGCGGATGCCTGGTTTCAGCTGTACCCGCCCAAGGATGAGGGCATCCGCAGCGACCTGCTGGCGCGGGCACGGGATGCGGGATTCCGCACCCTGGTGCTGACGGTGGATGTGCCGGTTGCCTCGCGCCGCGAACGGCAGACGCGCTCCGGCCTGACACAGCCGCCGCGGCTGACCCCGCGGCTGCTGGCGCAGATCGCGCTGCGGCCCGCCTGGGCGCTGGGAATGGCCCGGACCGGCATGCCGCATATGCGGACGCTGGACAAATACATCAGCGGCGAACAGGCCAACCTGCCGCCGACGGCGCATGTCGGCTATCTGCTGCGGACCTCGCCGGACTGGGCCTATGTCGATTGGCTGCGGCGCAATTGGGACGGCCCGTTTATCATCAAGGGCGTGCAGCGGGCCGCGGATGCGCAGCGGCTGCAGGAAGCGGGCGCAGATGCCATCTGGCTGTCCAACCACGGCGGCCGCCAGTTCGACGGCTGCCCGCCGGCCATCAGCCTGCTGCCGGAGGTGCGCGAAGCCGTCACCGTGCCAGTGATCTTTGACAGCGGCATCGAAGGCGGGCTGGACATCCTGCGGGCGCTGGCGCTGGGGGCGGATTTCATCATGCTGGGCCGCGCCTTTCACTATGCGCTGGCGGCATTGGGCACAGCCGGGCCGGAACATCTGATCAGCATTCTGGCCAAGGATCTGGAAGCAAATATGGGCCAGCTGGGGCTGTCCAGCCTGAAGGAGGCGCGCGGTCTCCAGCTGCGGAATTTGGCCTGACCGCACAGCCGGCCTGCGCATTTCGTGCAAAATCGCGGGAATTGCGCCAAAATGACGCATCCGCAACGCCACCTCTCCGCTGCGGCGCAGCAAAAATAGTTACAAAATCATGCCGCAGATGCGAAATTCCAGCGGAATCTGCAAATGTTAGCAGACCATGGAACTGTGCATCTCAGACGCATGATCAGGCGAAAGGCGGATCAGGAATGAAAAAACAGGCCGCTTGAGAGCGCAATCATGCCGGAAATACCCAGAACTACTGTTGTGCGGTTCGATAGTATCCGCCTAACACTGCACCAACTTGCACGGACCCCGAGGGTGAAATGACCGACTTCAAAAAAATCCTGATTGCCAACCGTGGCGAGATCGCGATCCGCGTGATGCGCGCAGCCAACGAAATGGGCAAACGCACCGTCGCCGTCTATGCCGAGGAGGACAAGCTCGGCCTGCACCGGTTCAAGGCGGACGAGGCCTACCGGATCGGCGAGGGCATGGGGCCGGTTGCGGCGTATCTGTCGATTGACGAGATCATCCGGGTGGCCAAGGAATGCGGCGCCGATGCGATCCACCCCGGCTATGGTCTCTTGTCAGAGAACCCGGACTTCGTGGACGCCTGCGCCCGCAATGGCATCACCTTCATCGGCCCCAAGGCCGAAACCATGCGCGCGCTGGGTGACAAGGCCTCTGCCCGCAAGGTGGCGATCGCGGCCGGCGTGCCGGTCATTCCGGCAACCGAAGTGCTGGGCGACGACATGGACGCGATCCGCAAGGAAGCGGCCGAGATCGGCTACCCCTTGATGCTGAAAGCCTCCTGGGGCGGCGGCGGCCGCGGCATGCGTCCGATCCATGCCGAGAAGGAGCTGGAAGAGAAGGTTCTGGAAGGCCGCCGCGAAGCGGAAGCGGCGTTCGGCAACGGCGAGGGCTATCTGGAGAAGATGATCACCCGCGCCCGCCACGTCGAGGTGCAGATCCTGGGCGACAAGCACGGCGAGATCTATCACCTGTATGAGCGGGACTGCTCAGTTCAGCGGCGCAACCAGAAAGTGGTCGAACGCGCGCCCGCCCCGTACCTGTCCGAAGAACAGCGCGCCGAGCTGTGCGACCTGGGCCGCAAGATCTGCCAGCATGTGAACTATGAATGCGCGGGCACCGTCGAATTCCTGATGGATATGAACGACGGCAAGTTCTACTTCATTGAGGTCAACCCGCGGGTGCAGGTGGAGCATACCGTGACCGAAGAGGTCACCGGCATCGACATCGTGCAGGCACAGATTCTGATTGCGGAAGGCAAGACCATTGCCGAGGCCACCGGCAAGGCGTCGCAGGACGACATCCGCCTGAACGGCCACGCGCTGCAGACGCGTGTCACCACCGAGGATCCGCTCAACAACTTCATCCCGGACTACGGCCGTATCACCGCCTATCGTTCCGCCACCGGCATGGGCATCCGCCTGGACGGCGGCACCGCATATGCGGGCGGCGTGATCACCCGTTATTACGACTCGCTCCTGACCAAGGTGACTGCCTGGGCGCCGACCCCGGAAAAGGCGATTGCCCGTATGGACCGCGCGCTGCGCGAATTCCGGGTCCGCGGTGTCAGCACCAATATCGCCTTTGTCGAAAACCTGCTGAAGCATCCGATCTTCCTGTCGAATGAATACACCACCAAGTTCATCGATGAGACACCAGACCTGTTCCAGTTCAAGAAGCGCCGCGACCGCGGCACCAAGGTGCTGACCTATATCGCGGACATCACCGTGAACGGCCACCCGGAGACCGAAGGCCGCGCAGCGCCCGCTGCCGACCTGAAGGAACCGCGCGCGCCGCACGCGGAGGTGGGCGACCTGCCCTATGGCACCCGCAACCTGCTGGAGGAAAAGGGCGCCCAGGCGGTGGCCGACTGGATGAAGGCGCAACCGCAGCTGCTGCTGACCGACACCACCATGCGCGACGGCCACCAGTCGCTGCTGGCGACCCGGATGCGTTCGATCGACATGATCAAGGCGGCACCGGCTTATGCCCAGAACCTGAGCCAGCTGTTCTCGGTTGAATGCTGGGGCGGTGCGACCTTTGATGTGGCCTACCGCTTCCTGCAGGAATGCCCCTGGCAGCGCCTGCGCGACCTGCGCGAGCGGATGCCGAACCTGATGACCCAGATGCTGCTGCGCGCCTCCAACGGCGTCGGCTACACCAACTACCCGGACAACGTGGTGCAGGAGTTCGTGCGCCAGGCGGCAGAGACCGGTGTCGACGTGTTCCGCGTCTTCGACTCGCTGAACTGGGTTGAGAACATGCGCGTTGCCATGGATGCGGTGGTCGAAAGCGGCAAGGTCTGCGAAGGCACCATCTGCTACACCGGCGATATCCTGGACCCGAACCGCGCCAAGTACGACCTCAAGTACTATGTCGGCATGGCGAAGGAGCTGGAAGCGGCCGGCGCCCATATCCTGGGCCTGAAGGACATGGCAGGCCTGCTGAAACCCGCCGCCGCCCGTCAGCTGGTGAAGGCGCTGAAGGAAGAAGTCGGCCTGCCGGTTCACTTCCACACCCACGACACCTCCGGCGTGGCGGGTGCGACCATCCTGGCGGCAGCAGATGCTGGCGTAGATGCTGTGGATGCGGCAATGGACGCCTTCTCCGGCGGCACCTCGCAGCCGTGCCTGGGCTCCATCGTCGAGGCCCTGCGCAACACCGACCGCGACACCGGCATCAACATTGCCAAGGTGCGCGAGATCTCTGCCTACTGGGAGCAGGTGCGGGCGCAGTATGCGGCATTCGAGAGCGGCCTCGCGGCCCCGGCCTCGGAAGTATATCTGCACGAGATGCCGGGCGGCCAGTTCACCAACCTGAAAGCGCAGGCGCGCAGCTTGGGTCTGGAAGAGAAATGGGCTGACGTGGCGCAGACCTATGCCGACGTGAACCAGATGTTCGGTGATATCGTGAAGGTGACCCCCTCTTCCAAGGTGGTTGGCGACATGGCGCTGATGATGGTCTCCCAAGGTCTGACCCGCGATGAAGTCGAGGATCCCAAGACCGACGTGGCCTTCCCCGACTCGGTGGTCGACATGATGCGCGGCAACCTGGGCCAGCCTCCGGGCGGCTTCCCGGAAGGAATCGTTTCCAAGGTGCTGAAGGGCGAAGCGCCGAACACCAAGCGCCCCGGCGCGCATCTGGAGCCGGTCGACCTGGAGGCGGTCCGCGCGGACCTGTCCCAGCAGCTGGAAGGCTTCAAGGTCGATGACGAGGATCTGAACGGCTATCTGATGTATCCCAAGGTGTTCCTGGACTACATGGGCCGCCACCGCCAGTACGGCCCGGTGCGCACCCTGCCGACCCGGACCTTCTTCTATGGAATGGAGCCGGGTGAGGAGATCACTGCCGAGATCGATCCGGGCAAGACCTTGGAAATCCGCCTGCAGGCGATTTCCGAGACCGACGAGAAAGGCGAAGTGAAGGTCTTCTTTGAGCTGAACGGCCAGCCCCGCGTAATCCGGGTGCCCAACCGTCTGGTCAAAGCCTCGACCGAAGCCCGCGCCAAGGCGGAAGCCGGCAACCCGAACCACGTCGGCGCACCGATGCCGGGTGTTGTCGCCTCTGTCGCGGTTCAGGTGGGCCAGCAAGTGCACGAGGGCGACATGCTGCTGACCATCGAAGCGATGAAGATGGAAACCGGCATCCACGCCGAGCGCGACGCTGTCGTGAAGGCCGTGCACGTCCAGGCCGGCGGCCAGATCGACGCCAAGGATCTGCTGGTCGAGCTGGAGTAAGCCGGACAGCCAAAAAATCAGGGAGGGCGCCCCGCCGATTGGCTGGGCGCCCTTTTCTTTTGGCTCGGGGAACCGGAATCCTGAGAGAATCTCCGCCAGTTTTCTGTCACCGAAGAACGGGTCAGGTGTTGAAGGCTGCGGCCGCCGGCAAAGCCACGGATTCGACATGCACAGGCTTAATCCGCTCAATCGGCCCGGCCCGGCTGTCAGCCTGCGGCGGCCGATTGTGCTGTGCGCTGTGCGCCAGCATTCCCAGGGCAATCGCTGCGCCCAGGCTGGTGATCCGCAGGTAATCCTTCCAATTCATCGCCTCGGCCTCCCCTGTTAAATCCGGTCGCTTGCAGGTGGAACGCAGATCCCCTGGTTTTCCGTCGCTTCTGGCACAAACTTTTTTCTTCTGCTGCTGATTTTCCTCTTGCAGGCAGCGGGCGGAAACCCTATTTCACCGCTCACCGGATGGCAGCGCGGGCGTAGCTCAGGGGTAGAGCATAACCTTGCCAAGGTTAGGGTCGGGCGTTCGAATCGCCTCGCCCGCTCCATCGGGAAAACGGACAGGCCGCCCTCGGGGCGGCCTTTCGCTTTTGCGGGTTTCCGCATAATCTGGCCGGGTGCAGAAAACCTTGTGCGGAATCGCTTTACCGCATAGGAACAGAGCAAGAACAGTAACGGGCGGGCAGAGCAGAATGCTGACATCGGTAGAACTATGCGCAGGTGCGGGCGGCCAGGCCCTCGGTCTCGAGGCGGCGGGCTTTGACCACACGGCGCTGGTTGAGATCGACAAGCACTGCTGCGCCACTCTGCGCCACAACCGGCCGCAGTGGAACGTGCTGGAAGAGGACGTGCGCAAGTTCAAGGACGTTGCGGGCGATTACAAGGGCATCGACCTGTTGGCCGGCGGTCTGCCCTGCCCGCCGTTTTCGGTGGCTGGCAAGCAGCTAGGAGAGAAGGACGAACGCAATCTGTTCGACGACGCGATTGAGATCGTCGACGCCACCCGCCCCCGCGCAGTGATGATCGAGAACGTGCGCGGCTTTCTGGATGCGGTGTTCCATGACTACCGCGAAAAGCTGAAGAAGCAGCTGTCGAAGCTGGGGTACGAAACCGACTGGCGGCTGCTGAATGCCTCGGACTTTGGCGTACCGCAGCTGCGGCCGCGGGTGGCGATTGTTGCGCTGCGCAAGGAATTCGCCGGGCAGTTCAACTGGCCCGAGCCGCTGCCGCACAACCCGCCGACCGTGGGTGCCACACTGATTGACCTGATGAAGGAACGCGGCTGGCGCGGGGCGGATGACTGGGCAGCCAAGGCGGATGAAATTGCGCCGACCATCGTCGGCGGTTCCAAGAAACATGGCGGCCCGGATCTGGGACCAACCCGCGCGCGGCGCGCCTGGGCAGCCCTGGGGGTTGAGGGGCGCACCATCGCCAATGAGGCGCCGGACCCGTTCCACAACGACATGCCGCGCCTCACAGTGCGGATGGTGGCGCGCATTCAGGGCTTCCCGGACGCTTGGCATTTCACCGGCGCCAAGACCAATGCTTACCGCCAGGTCGGCAACGCCTTCCCGCCGCCGGTGGCGGAGGCGGTGGCGCGGGAGTTGAAGGCCGCAATTGCCAAACCGGCGCTGCATGCCGTGCGGGCGTAAGCCAATCGTTTTGGAAACAAAGCTGAAGGCAGCGCCCGGCCTGTCGGCCAGGCGGTGTTTAGCATGAAACAGAAGCTTCCCGACAGCCTTGTCCAGCCCGGGCATCCGGATTTCGGCCGCCTCTTTCCGCTGGCGGAAGAAATCACCACCCGTGCGGGCGGGGCTTTGGCACTGGAATACGATGTGCCGCAGATGCTGCGCCAATGCATCGACGATGTGATCATGACGCCCAAGACCGGGCGGCGCGCCTATGAAGAGCTGGAGAAAACCGAAAAGACCTATATCGGCACCCGGGTTGAGATTGAGCTGCGGGCGCTGCTGAAGCTGCGCAAGGGGCGGCTGGATACCGAGATCCTGGGCCAGGATGTGGACATCAAGCACACCATGGGCGGCAACTGGATGATTCCGACCGAAGCGGTTGCTTGCGCCTGCCTGCTGGTCGCCGCGGATGAAGTGCGGGCGCGCTGCTATCTGGGACTGATCATCGCCCGGCCGGACTACCTGACAGCCGGACAGAACAAGGATGCCAAGCGCAGCATTTCAGCCGAGGGGTTCCGCCACATCCTGTGGCTGCTGAAGGATCAGCCCTACCCCGCAAATTTCTGGCGCACCGCGGATGAGGCGGCGGTGGAGCAGATCTTTGCGGGAGAGACCGGCAACGAGCGGATGGCGCGGCTGTTCCGGCTGATCCAGGGCTGCCCGGTCCCCCGCGACGTGGTGGAGGCGGTGGCGCAGCAGAAGGACTTCATGCGCCGCATCCGCGCCGACGGCGGCCATGGCACCCGCGATATTCTGGCGCGCGAGCAGATCGTGCTGCTGGAAGGCCAGAAGGATGCCCAGCTGATCAAAGCGCTGGGGCTGCCGCCCTGCCCGCCCAGCGCCTTCATTTCCTGCCGGATCGAAAGCGGCTATCATACGCGCATGGTGGAACAATCCAGGCACCATGTGGAATGGCCGACACCCTGACACCAGAGCGGCGCAGCGCCAATATGGCGAAGATCCGCGCCAAGCACACCAAGCCGGAAATGCTGGTGCGGCGGATGGTGCATGGCATGGGCTTCCGCTACCGGCTGCACCGCAAGGACCTGCCGGGCAAGCCCGACCTGGTGTTCGGGCCGCGCCGCAAGGTGATTTTCGTGCATGGCTGTTTCTGGCATCTGCATAACTGCCGCGACGGGCGCATCCCGGCCAGCCGCCGCGACTATTGGGAACCCAAGCTGCACCGCAATGCGGAGCGCGACGCCGAACATCTGGCCGCGCTTAAGGCCCTGGGCTGGCATGTGCTGACCGTCTGGGAATGCGAGACTAAGGACGTTGCAGCCCTGAAAGTCCGCCTCGCCAGCTTCCTCAAACCGGAAAAATAACGCTTAACCGCAGATACTTGCGCGGTTCTGAAAATTTCTGCTTGCGGCCCGTTTGGGAAAACCCTAAACACCGCTTCACCGAATGGCAGCGCGGGCGTAGCTCAGGGGTAGAGCATTACCTTGCCAAGGTAAGGGTCGGGCGTTCGAATCGCCTCGCCCGCTCCATTCGAAAGCCGAAAAGGCCGTCCCCCGGGGCGGCCTTTCGCTTTTTCGCCCCGCTGCACTGACTGGACTTTCTTCACCTTCCTGTCATTTTCCGCTTGCGGCCCGCGCATGGATTTCCTATTCACCGCCTCACCGGATGGCAGCGCGGGCGTAGCTCAGGGGTAGAGCATTACCTTGCCAAGGTAAGGGTCGTGAGTTCGAATCTCATCGCCCGCTCCATCGGGATAACGGATAGGCCGTCCTTCGGGGCGGCCTTTCGCTTTTTCGGACCCGGCTGCGAAATTTGATCAAATTCCTTTTGACGCGCGCTGCAAAACAGGCCAAAGCTACTGTCAAACAGCCGCTGCGGCAGCTCATTACAGGAGTTTGAACATGGCCTCTGTCATCTATCCCACCACCAATTTCACCGCGACCGAACAGCTGTGCCTGGACCGCGGCGAAGGCATCTATGTCTATGACACAGACGGCAACAAATACATCGAGGGGCTGGCAGGTCTGTGGTGCACCTCGCTGGGCTACAGCAACACCGAGGTGATGGATGCGATCACCGAGCAGCTGCATAAGCTGCCGTTCACCCACACCTTCGGCGGCAAGACCCACAAGCCCATCATGGAGCTGGCGGAGAAGCTGAAGGCCATGGTGCCGGTGGAGGACGCCTATGTCTTCTTTGGCAACTCCGGCTCGGATGCCAATGACACCCACTACAAGATGCTGCGCTACTACTTCAACGCCATCGGCAAACCGGAGAAGCGCAAGATCATCACCCGCGAACGCGGTTATCACGGGGTGACGGTGGCGGCGGGCTCGCTGACCTCCCTGCCCGCGAATCTGGCGCATTTCGACGCGCCGCTGGAGGCACTGTCGATCCTGCGTTCAGACGCGCCGCATTATTACACCGGCCGTCAGGGCAATGAGACCGAAGAGCAGTTCGTCGACCGGATCATCAATAATCTGGAAGAGCAGATTCTGGCGGAAGACCCCGACACCATCGCCGCGATGATTGTCGAGCCGATCACCGGCGCGTCGGGCGTGATCGTGCCGCCGGATGGCTATTACGAGAAGCTGCAGGCACTGTTGCGCAAGCATGGCATCCTGGTGTGGGCCGATGAGGTGATCTGCGGCTTCGGGCGCACCGGCGCCGATTTCGGCTGCACCACCATGGGCATCAAGCCGGACCTGATGACCTTTGCCAAGCAGCTGAGCTCGGCCTACTTCCCGATCTCCGCCTCCGTCATTCCGGGGTACATGTACGAGGCGATGATCGCGCAGACCAATGAGGTTGGCGTCTTCGGTCACGGCTATACCTATTCCGGCCACCCGGCGGCCTGTGCGGCGGCACTGAAGACGCTGGAAATCTACGAGCGGGACAATCTGTTTGAGCACGCCGCAGACGTGGGCGCCTACATGCAGGCGCAGCTGCGCGAGATTTTCTCCGATCACCCACTGGTGGGCGAGGTGCGCGGCAAGGGGCTGATTGCGGCGCTGGAGCTGGTGTCGAACAAAACCACCGGCGCCAGCTTTGACAAGGGCGCTGCGGGCGCAGCCGCGCAGAAGGCCTGCGAGGCAAACGGGCTGATCCTGCGGGCGGTGGCCGGCAATGCGCTGGCGCTGTGCCCGCCGATCATCATCTCCAAAGAAGAGGTCGATGACATGCTGGCGCGGATGAAAGCCGCGGTTGATACGGCTTATGCGGAACTGAAAGACAAGGGGCTGATCGCCGCCTGACCGCCCCGCAACGGTAACCAAAAACGCCCCGCACTGCGGGGCGTTTTGTTGTCTGCGGCCTGAGGCCCTTGCGCCTTAGAACACCTTGTAGGTCATCGTGGTCAGCGACCGCTCGATCCCCTCGATCTGCAGCAACTGGTCGTTGATGTATTTCCCGACATCCTCGCCGCTGGGGATGTAAAGCTTCATCAGGAGGTCGAAGTTGCCGCTGGTGGAGTAGAGCTCGGAGTGGATTTCGCGCAGCGCAATCTCCTCGGCCACCTTGTAGGTGGTGCCGGGTTTGCAGCGGATCTGGACAAAGACGCAAATGGACATGGGTGCCCCTTTTGAATGGTCAAGGATTTGCGCCCAAGCTCGCATGCACTGCTGCCGGGCGCAAGAGACAGGCAAGGGGCCGGGATTGCTGCAACAGTTTGCCCCGCTTGCACAATGCCGCACTTGAGCCGCGCCCCCTGCCCGCCTTATAAGCGCCCAGGCAGAATTAAAGTTCTGGCAGCATGACGAAGGATAAGCCGCTGATGCGTACCGCCAAAGTGACCCGCAAGACCGCGGAAACCGATATCTCGGTCGAGATCAACCTCGACGGCACCGGGGTTTATGACAACCAGACCGGGGTTGGTTTCTTTGACCACATGCTGGACCAGCTGGCGCGTCATTCGCTGATCGACATGACCATCCGCGCCAAGGGCGACTACCACATCGACGACCACCACACGGTGGAGGACACCGGCATCGCGCTGGGTCAGGCACTGGTGCAGGCACTGGGGGACAAGAAGGGCATCCGCCGTTACGGGGAGTGCCATCTGCCGATGGATGATGCCCAGGTGCGCTGCGCGCTGGACCTGTCGGCGCGCCCCTTCCTGATCTGGAATGTTGAGCTGCCGACCCAGAAGATCGGTGCCTTTGACACCGAGCTGGTGCGCGAGTTTTTCCAGGCCCTCAGCACCCATGGCGGCATCACCCTGCACATCGACCAGCTGCACGGTTTCAACAGCCACCACATCGCCGAGGCGGCGTTCAAGGCAGTGGCCCGCGCGCTGCGGCTGGCGGTGGAGACCGACCCGCGCAAGGCGGATGCGATCCCGTCCACCAAAGGCGCACTCTGATATGCTGACCGCGATCATCGATTACGAATCCGGCAATCTTCACTCCGCTGAAAAAGCGTTCCAGCGCATGGCGCGGGAAATGGATGCGGGCGAGGTCGTGGTGACCTCCCACGCCGACGTGGTGGCCCGGGCCGACCGTCTGGTGCTGCCCGGCGATGGCGCCTTTCCGGCCTGCGCGGCTGAACTGCGCGGGCACAAGGGCATCTATGACGCCATGGTCGAGGCCGTCGAGCAAAAAGGGCGCCCATTCCTTGGCATTTGCGTCGGCATGCAGCTGATGGCCACCACCGGACATGAATACGAAGAGACGCCGGGGCTGGGCTGGGTCGGCGGCGATGTGGTGAAGATCACCCCCGCGGATGCCTCCCTTAAGGTGCCGCATATGGGCTGGAACGATCTGGTGATAGATTACACGCATCCGGTATTTGACGGCATAGGGAACGGCGACCATGTGTATTTCGTGCACTCTTACCACTTCCGCGTTGCCAACCCGGCGGAGCGTCTGGCGCATGTGGACTATGCCGGCGACGTGACCGCGGTCATCGGCCGGGACACCATGGTGGGCATGCAGTTCCACCCGGAGAAAAGCCAAGCCACCGGGCTGCGGATGATCGGCAACTTCCTGACCTGGAAACCGTAAAGGGACGGCGCTGCCGCGCCGTTGCCTTCGGCTATGAGTATTTTGGGAAAGATGAAAGCTGCGGTGGTCAGGCGGCAGCGGAGCGCAGTGAGACCGGTGCCACGCCATAAGCTTTGCGGAACGCACGGGTGAAGCCCTCGGGGCTGGTGTAGGCATAGCGGCGGGCCACCGCCTCTACCCTGTCGCCGCGGGTCAGGTCCTGATGCGCCAGGATCAGCCGCCAGCGGCGCAGGTAGCCGATCGGGGTTTCGCCGACTTCTGCCGCAAACAATTCAGCGAAGCGCGACAGCGACAGGCCCGCCTCCTGCGCCAAGTCCGCATTGGTCCAGAGCCTGCCCGGATGGTCGTGCATCGCCACGATGGCGCGGCTGAGGCGCGGATCGGCGAGGCCCGCCAAGAGGCCCGGCTCGGTCGCGCCTTTCTGGATCTGGTTGCGCAACAGACGCACCATCAGCACTTCGCCCAGCCGGTTGATCACCGATTGCGCGCCGCAATGCCGGCCCTCCGCCTCGTCCCGCATCAGCCGCACCAGCCCTTGCGCCTCGGCATTGCCGGAAACGTCATACTCCACCACTGGCGGCAGGGCGGCCACGAACGGATTGCTGCGCCCCGACCACTCCACCCGTGCTGCCCACATAACCGCACCCGTAGCAGGATCTGCCAGCGGCGTGCGGGTGCAATAGAGGATCCGCACCGGCTCCCCTGCCGTATCTGCAAGCGCGATCAGATTGGCACGGCCCGGCGCTGCGGCCTGTACTGCGAGCTGGAAGCGGTCCATCAAAGTGGTGAGGCGGTCCATTCTTTCGGTGTTTCCATCAGGTTTTTCGGATTTATGAGACTATAAGCTGCGCGATACCTTAGAACAATACCACCACTCACGCGCCACCACTCACACCGCTTACAAGGACCCTGCCCATGCTGATTCCCCGCCAGAGAACCCCGGACCTGACCCTGCCGACGCTGGATAACGGGCAGTTTGACCTGTCCTCCGAAACTGCTGAGCGCGGCACCGTGATCTGCTTTTACCGCGGATTGCATTGCCCGATCTGCGCCACCTACCTGAAGGAGTTCGAGAAGAAGGTCGCGGCCTTTGCAGAGCGCGGTGTCAATTGCATCGCGGTCAGCTCCGACGGGGAGGAGCGAACCCACGCAATGGCGGATAAGATCGGGGCCAAGGAGCTGCGCTTTGGCTATGATCTGCCGCTGTCCGTGGCCAGGGAATGGGGGCTTTATATCTCCACCTCGCGCGGCAAAACCTCAATTGGAATTGAGGAGCCTGAGCTGTTTGCCGAACCCGGCCTGTTCCTGGTGACGCAGGAGCAGACGCTGTATTACGGATCGGTGCAGACCATGCCGTTTGTGCGTCCGCATTTTGCCGAACTGGTGGCGGCGCTGGATTTTGCGATCCCCAACAACTACCCGGCGCGCGGCGAATACACTGGTGAGGTGTAAGCGTCACAGCTGCCGCAGGGGCTGGTGCAATTCTCTGGATTGAACAATAGACAAGGGGTCCGCTTCGAGGCATATGGAGCGGACCTTTTTTGCGCCCCGGGTCCCCCCTTGCACATCCGTTTCGAAAAATACGACCACACCGAAGGCAAGCACCGGTATTGCCTGCTGAGCCTGACGCCGACCCTGTTCGGCGATTGGTGTGTTGAGCGTGTGTCCGGGCCGCTGAACGCGCCGGGCGGTGCGCAGAAACGGACGTATTTCGCCGCCCATGCGGAGGCGCTGTCGATTTTCGAAGGGTTCCGGGACCGGCAGCTGAAACGCGGCTATGCGCCGATCCCGGTGCAGCTGGGGTTGCTGTAAAAGCAGCCCCTCAAAAAAGCGCTTACTGGACGCGGGTCCAGGTTTGTTTGGAGCAGATCAGCCCGCCCGCCACGCAGCCGCGCAAAGCCAAGGAACTGCCCGCCAGATCCATCTTACCGATGTAGATCTTGTCATTGGACGGCCGCCAAACCTTGCCCTCGTAGGAACCGTCGCCGTTCGGCACCATGTCGATCACCAGCGTCTTGCCGATGTTCGGGGACTTGTATTCACCGCTGCTGTTGAAGGTGCGGGCGATCTTGCCGCAGACCGCAGCGCCGCATTTGGCCATTTGGATATGGGCATAGGAGCCGTCGTCTGCTTCCGTTTTCCAGACGCCCAGAACCGGGTCCGCCGCTGCGGCGCCCGCCAGACCGAAAGCCACAGCCATACCTGCCAGAAGATGCTTCATTCCATATTCTCCCTGTTTTGCAGGCAGCCTGTCCCTGATGGTCCGCTTCTGGCAAGGTTGACTTCGGGTCGCGTTGCAATTCAGGCCGCGCTTGTGCAAAACACCGCCAGCTTGATTTTACGAAGGACCGCCCGGATGATCCTCTACCCCGCGATTGACCTCAAAGACGGCCAGGCCGTGCGCCTGCTGCATGGCGAGATGGACAAGACCACCGTGTTCAATGACAACCCCGCCGCGCAGGCGCTGGAGTTTGTCCAGGCTGGTTGCGAGTGGCTGCATCTGGTGGACCTCAACGGCGCCTTTGCCGGCGAGCCGGTGAATGCGGCGCCGGTCGAAGAGATTCTGAAGCAGACGAAGGTGCCCGCGCAGCTGGGCGGCGGTATCCGCGACATGGCAACCATCGAGCGCTGGATCAGCAAGGGCCTGGCGCGGGTCATCCTGGGCACCGTGGCGGTGGAGAACCCGGATCTGGTGCGCGACGCGGCGCGGGAATTCCCTGGCAAGGTCGCTGTCGGCATTGACGCCCGCAATGGCAAGGTCGCAACCAAGGGCTGGGCCGAGGAGACCGATGTGATGGTAACCGACCTTGCCAAGTCGTTCGAAGACGCAGGCGTTGCCGCGATCATCTACACCGACATCCTGCGCGATGGCGCGATGAAGGGGCCGAACATCGAGGCCACCGCCGGTCTGGCCAATGCGGTCAGCATCCCGGTGATCGCGTCCGGCGGTGTGTCGTCGCTGGACGATCTGCGGGCGCTGAAGTCCTGCGGCGCGCCATTGAACGGTGCGATTTCGGGCCGGGCGCTGTATGATGGCGCTATTGACCTGAAAGAGGCGCTGGCGGTTCTGAAAGCCTGACGCCTCCCCGGCGAAGGGAAAACTGCATGCGTCTTGTCCGCCGCATCCTCGCCACGCTCACCATAGGGCCGATAGTCCTGTGGCTGCTGTGCATCGCAGCGGTAGTGCTGCTGGGGTTTGGCTTTGGCTGCGAAATCAACGAGGGGTTTGCCAATCCCTGTGTGGTGCTGGGCCACGACCTGGGAGAGACCGCCTATACCATGGGGGTCTTTGCCGCCTGGGGGCCGCTGATCTTTGGCCCGGTCTCCATGGGAGCCGGGCTGCTGTGGGGGCTGGCCATTGCCCTGTCGCGTTATCTGGCCTCGCGGCGCTGAAGCTACTCAGCCGCCTTTGCGGTCAGCTTACCCAGGGCGCCCTGCATCTTGGCGATGAATTCCGCATCAGCAGGGATGTCGAGGCCTGACAGCATTTCTGCCGGGTCCTGATAGGTCAGCCAGACCTGGCCGTCCGCATCCGCATAAGCCAGCACCTTGAGCGGCAGATGGAGCCCGGCCCGCATGTCCGCCTGCATCGCCGGGGTGCCGAGCTTGGGGTTGCCGAAGATCAAAAGCTGAGAGCCAGCCAGCTCCAGCCCCGCCGCCTGCGCGCCTGCGGCGTGGTCCACCCGGGCAAAGACAGTCGCGCCTGCGCCCTCTACTGCGGCTTGCAGTGCGTCCATGGTTTCCGCCACAGGCTTCTGACTTGGTAAGGTTACCAGCTCAGCGGCGGCGGGCAATGCAGAGGCAAGCGCGATGGCGCCTGCAAGGATAAGGGTTTTTTTCATAACATATTCTCCGGAAATCAGGGGCATCTGAGCATGATCAGGGCTGCGGCCGCGGCCGGGCAATTCACAATTGCGAGATCGCCCGTTTCCGGCGGTTCCGCGCGGATTACACCGGAGACGCGGACCAATAGGCGCATGGGCCACCATATCTGTTGCGCTTGCCTTTTGGTTTGCGTACGCACGGGGCCAAGCAGTTTGAAAGGCACGGCATCATGCTGAAGACCCGTATCATTCCCTGTCTCGACGTCGCTGACGGGCGCGTGGT
Source organism: Leisingera sp. CC-HEC093 (assembly GCF_059429195.1). Classification (NCBI taxonomy): domain Bacteria; kingdom Pseudomonadati; phylum Pseudomonadota; class Alphaproteobacteria; order Rhodobacterales; family Roseobacteraceae; genus Leisingera; species Leisingera sp. CC-HEC093. Next base: position 88,650 of record NZ_JCAIJR010000001.1, read on the forward strand.
CAAGGGCGTCAATTTTGTCGGTCTGCGCGATGCAGGCGATCCGGTAGAATGCGCCAAGGCCTATGATGCGGCCGGTGCAGATGAGATCTGCTTTCTGGATATTCACGCGACCCATGAAAACCGCGGCACCATGTTCGACATGGTCCAGCGCACCGCCGAGCAGTGCTTTGTGCCGTTGACCGTAGGCGGCGGGGTCCGCACCAAGGAGGATGTGCGCGCGCTGCTGCTGGCAGGCGCCGACAAGGTGTCGTTCAACTCGGCCGCCGTGGCCAATCCGGATGTGATCGCCGAAGCCGCGGACCAGTTCGGCAGCCAGTGCATCGTCTGCGCCATCGACGCCAAAACGGTGGAACCGGGCCGCTGGGAAATTTTCACCCACGGCGGCCGCAAACCCACCGGCATCGACGCGGTGGAATTTGCCAAGCTGGTGACAGCCAAGGGCGCCGGAGAGATCCTGCTGACCTCGATGGACCGGGACGGCACCAAATCGGGCTTCAACCTGCCTCTGACCAAGGCGATTTCCGATGCGGTGGACGTGCCGGTGATTGCCTCAGGCGGTGTTGGCAACCTGGATCACCTGGTGGAAGGCGTGACCAAGGGCGGCGCCAGCGCGGTGCTGGCGGCCTCGATCTTTCACTTCGGCGAATACACCATCCAGGAAGCCAAAGACCACATGGCCGCCGCCGGCATCCCGATGCGGCTGAATTGAAGGGGCATGCGATGAGCCTGCTGCACGATCTTGAAGCCACCATTCTGTCCCGCAAGGGGACTGATCCTGACACCAGCTGGACCGCCAAGCTGCTCGCCACAGGGCCGGAGAAATGCGCTGAGAAATTCGGCGAGGAGGCCATTGAGGCGATCATCGAAGCGGTGAAGGGCGACAAGGCGGGGCTCGCCTCCGAAGGGGCTGATGTGCTCTATCACTTCCTGGTGATGCTGGCCGCCCGCGATGTCGCGCTGGACGATGTGCTGCAGGTGCTGGCGGAACGCCAAGGCCTCAGCGGCATTGCCGAAAAGGCCGCCCGCCCCAAGGGCTGATCCGGGCTCTCCGTCGGCCCGTTTGCGGCGGGTCAAGGGAGGCGAAGCCTCCGCGCGGCACGCGCGGCTTGCCCTTGATGCGCCAAGAAAAACACAATCGGCTCGGCCATTGAAGGCAAATCTGCCCTTCAATGGCTTCTCGGCAATTTCCTAGCGCCGCGCAGCGGCGCCCGGCCCAACTGTGAAAGCCGTCCGGCAGGACTGCTAAAACGGGCGGGAGCCCCCAGCCCCTACCTGGACGTCAAAGTTTTGAGGAAATGATTCCGGTAGCAAAGCCGCCCATGCGCAGCTCGCCGAACAGGCGCTGGTACTCGATCTTGGGGCAGCGGTTCTGGATAACAGTCACCCCGCGCGCCTCGGCCTTGGCGGCCGCCTCGGCGTGTTCCACCCCGATTTGCATCCAAATGGTCTGCAGCATGGGAAACGCCTCCAGTGCTTCGTCCACGACTGGCGGCACCGCCTCGGAGCGGCGGAAGATGTCGACCATGTCCACCGGCAGATCAATTTCCGACAAGCTGGCCCGCACCGGCTCTCCGAACAGCGTCTTGCCGGCATGACCCGGGTTGACCGGAAGCACCCGGAACCCCTTGAGACCCAGGTACCGCGCTACATAGTAGCTGGGGCGCACCGGATTCATCGACACGCCCACCACCGCCACGGTTTTGGCCTTTTGCAGGACCGTCTTCAGATGCTCGTCGCTGTAATCTTTCATGCCCGCACCCTAGCTGCGGCGGCAGCCGCGGCAAAGCGGGTTTCTCTGGCGGAAAATAAAAAAGCGCCCGGAAAAACCGGGCGCCAGGTATGGAACGAGGGACAGTGAAAAAGATCTGCGGTGGTTCCACTCCGCAGTCTGTATTGAATATGGGTCACAGTCTGAGAAAAAAAAGAGGTGATCGCGAATTTGTGAGGTGACAAGCTATCTGCGCAGCACCGCCGGCCAATGGTTGTTACCGGCCGCAATCATCTGCACCTGATCTGCCTGCCACAGCTGGTGAACTCTATGGTTGTTCAGCAGAAACAGTTCTCCATCCACGATAGCCCAGATTTCCGGATCGCCGGAGTGGACCCGCCCCTGGGACATCGCATAGGCGCAATAACCGCCAAAGGCCGGGGCATAGGCGCGGGGATTCGCCTCAAACCGGGCCTGGTTGCCGGCGGAGGCAAAGCGCCAGACGACCCCTTTCCACATCACGGCATGACTGCGCCGCCCCGGTTCTGCCGTGCCCCGCTCAAAGAAGGCCACCGCATCGTAACCGCCGATCGCCACGCCGCCGCCGGAGGAGAACACTGCCATGTCCGCCCTGGCCGCATTGGCCAGGGAAAGAAAAATTGCCGCAACTGACATCAGGACCAGACGCAAGGCCAAGATGCTCTCCTTTTCAATCCGTAACAGGCTTCCAACTCTGCCGTACCGCTCTGTCCTTGCAAAGAGAGCATACGCAGATGTGATCGCCCCGTGACGGACCATACGGCGGGCTAGCGCGCTATTGAGGCGTAGAGCGCGATGGCAGCTGCGTTGGAGACATTAAGCGAACCAAAGCCGCCCGCGGCGTCGATCTTGACGAGTGCGTCCACGGTTTCTTTGGTCTTCTGCCGCAGGCCCGGCCCTTCGGCCCCCAGAACCAGGGCCACCGGCAGGTGCTGCTTTCCCTCCAAAGCGGATTCGATGGTCTGATCTGCTTCGCCATCCAAGCCAAGCACGATGAACCCCATGTTCTGCAGCTCGGCAATGGTATCGGCCAGGTTACGCATCCGCAGATAGGGCTGGCGCTCCAGCGCACCGCTGGCGGTTTTGGCCAGCGCGCCGGTTTCGGGTGCTGAGTGGTGGCGGGTGCCGATCACGGCGCTGGCGCCCAGCACCTCAGCTGAACGCAGGATGGCGCCGACATTGTGCGGGTCGGTGACCCGGTCCAAAAGCAGTACGCGGGGCGCTTCGCGTCCGATGCAGTTTTCGGCCAGCCCGCCCCAGTTCAAGGGCTTCACTTCCAGCGCCGCGCCCTGATGCACCGACTGCGGATCGATCGGCGGATTGAACTTGCGCGGGTCGATGACCTCAGCCTCGATGCCGGACTCTGCAACGGCATCCGCGAGCTTTGATTGCGCATTCATTGTCACCATCAGGCGCAGCTTCTCGCGCTTGGGATTGAGCAGCGCATCGCGCACCGCATGCAGCCCGAACAGCCAGACGGTTTCCGCTGAAGCAGCCTTCCTGGCTTGCTCTTTTTCGACGACCCACTTGGGTTTCTTGGACATTTTGCTCTCCGGCAGAAAGAATTTGCGGGGCGCGCAAAAAACTTGCGTTTTTCCGGTTGACGCCCCTTTGGCCTGCTTGTAATCACGCCTCCACATCAGGTGCAACACGCAACTGACAGTGGGCGACAGGCCGCAAGGTGTGGCAGGGGACTGTAACTCCCTCGCGGAGACGCACGCCTGGTTCGATTCCAGGGTCGCCCACCATCTTCTCTCTTTTTCAGACTAGACGATGGTGGTTCAGCAGCAAGCTGGACAGGCTGTCCACCCGTGCCACGCAGCAAAAAGCCCGCGTGAACTTCGCGGGCCTTCCGATTGACTTTAAAGGGTAATCTGCCAGTCAGACAGACTCGGCCACGGCCCGCTCCGCCCACTCAGCCAGCGCATCAAGATCCGGACCTGCCGCCACCGCCATGCCGTCGGCGAAGGTTTGGAACGGCTCCACGTTCATCTTGTTGACGCCAGAAATCACCGGGATGCCCAGCGCCAGAGCCTCGCCGATGATGGGCCGCATGCCGCGCCCGTCGGCCTCGTGCTTGCCAAACTTGTTGACGATCAGCAGCTGCGGTGGCGGGTCCGACTGCAGGGTGGCAGAGACCTGTCCCACTGCCTGTTCCAGTGCTTCAGGGTTCAGGCGGCAGCCGCGGGCGCCCGCGCCCAGGGATTGCGAAATGCGGATGGTTTCGCCGTCCGGCAGCACCCGCACATCCATGTCGCAAAGCTCCTTGTCGTAGCATTCCACATTGGTCTGCACGATGCCGGCCAGGCGGATACCCTTGGCCTGCAGCCGATCCGCCAGCTCGCTCAGCAAACGGTCGGTGGCACCGCGTTCTTCGGTCATCACATAGGCCAGGTGCATCAGTTGTTCTCTCCAGTCTCGTGTCATTTCATAGGTGGTCATGCAGGTGCCAGGGTCAAGCCCTACCAGGGCATCGGGTTGAAACCGATGACGGGGGCGTGCAACAGCAGAAGCGCCAGGAATACCGCCGCAGCCAACACGGTCTCGCTGCCCGAGGGCCGCAAGTGGGCGAGGTTCAGCCGCGCAGTGTTGCGGCTGAGGCGGTGCCATTCGCCCTGCCCCATCCGGCGCTGCTTGCGTCTGTCGATCAGCGCCATGCCCATCCAGGCAAAGCCCGCAAACAGGCCGAACAGGATCACATGCGCCAGATCGCCATTTGCAAGCAAGTGTGCCCCCGCCCAGAGCGCCATTGCCGCCAGCAGCGGATGGCGGCTGACAGCCAGAATGCCGGGGTCCGCCGGGTCGAAGGGTGCGATGCCCAGCCCGCCGAAGCTGAAAGGGTTTTGCCGCGTCATGCCAGCAACGGCCAGCAGACAGGCCAGCGGCATCACCAAGAGCGGCACCCAGCGGAAGCCCTCCCAATAGGGCAGTACGCCGACATACGGCGCCCGTGCGGCGGCTACGACCAGCCAGGCCAGGATCATCAGCGACAGCACACTGTAAGCGATGATGTAACCGCGCAGCCCCAGGCGGCTAACCAGCCAGGGCCGCACCGGCGGGCGCACGGGGATCGCGTGGCTGGCCAGAAACAACATAAGTGCGACGGTGAATTCTAGCCAACCCATCGGGGTCTCTCCGGATACAGTTCGGTCGTGTGTGCAGCTATAGTCGGGTTGGCAGTCTATAACGTTGCCCCAGATCAAAAAAGGGCGCCGCTGGGGCGCCCTTTCTCACGGTGCCATGGCGGTTAAAGCCCCAGCGCCTTGCGCCGATCCTCTGCAAAGCCCTGCACCATGCGGTCGGCAATCAGGGCAAGGATCGCCATCGCCGCACCGGCGGAAATACCCAGCCCGACATCCGCCTGCCCCAAAGCCAGATAGATCGACTGGCCAAGGCCGGTGGTGCCGATCAGCGCCGCAATAACCAGCATTGCAAAAGCATAGAGAATGGTCTGATTGAGGCCCAGCAGGATTGAGGGCGCCGCATAAGGCGCGCGGATATCCTTGAGCATCTGCCATCTGGTGGCGCCAGAGGCGGTGGCGGCCTCGATCATCTCCTCCGGCGTTGAGACCAACCCGTGCCGGGTGTAGCGGATCATCGGCACGATGGCATAAGCAATGATCGCCAGGAAGGCAGAGAACTCGCCGATCTGGAACACCATCAGCACAGGGATCAGGAACACGAACAGCGGGATTGTCTGCAGCATGTCGCAGATCGGGCGCACCACGCGCCAGACACTGGGCGAGACCGCCGATGCAAGGCCGATGGCCCCACCCATCACCGCGCAGGCAAAGACTGCCGCGCCGGAGAGATAGAGAGACAGCAGCGCACGCTCCCACAGGCCCGAAAGCAGAATGGTGCCCAGCAGCACGACCGTCAGGATCGCCAGCCCGCGCCCGCCTGCGACCCAGGCCAGTGCACCCGCGCCAACCAGCACAAAGGGCCAGGGCAACTGCGAAATGCCGGTTTCCAGCATTCCGGCGGCAATCAGCAGCATCACGCCCAGCGCCATCTGGTTACGCAGCGCAAAGACCACGCCAGCCGCGGCACCCGCCGTAAACAGCGCCGCACTCATCGCCGGTGTCCAGGCAAAGCCCCAGGTGAAGGGCAGCACCGCCTGATCCAGCCCGATCCGCAGCGGCAGCAGCACATAGAACAGCACGTTATTCTTGAGCGCGGTCAATGTGTCAGCATTGGCGGTGGTGAACGCCGACAGCCCCCGGTCCATGCTGTCCGCCACCGGGTTGAACAAGGCATAAGAGCCAGGCTGCTGAATGCTGCCCCAGAAGGCCGCGCTAACCAGCACGCCCAGCGCCAGGATGCCCCAGGCGACACGCGGATTGTGTTTGCCGCGCCCGTCCTGGGTCAGGGTGCCGCTCATCCGGTCGATCAGGATTGCGAAGACCACAATCACCGAGCCCGCCAGCAGGCTCTGCCCGAACTGCGCCTTGCGCATGGTCAGCAGGACTTCCCAGCCGATGTCGTCAAAGCCGCCGATCACGGCGGCGATGATCACCATCGACAGCGCCGCCATCAGGCATTGGTTGACGCCCACCATGATTTGCTGCCCGGCCGAAGGGATCTCGCACTGGAACAGTTGCTGCAGCCGCGTGCCGCCAGACATGACGGCGGCTTCCTTGATCTCCGGCTCCACCCTTTCCAGCCCCAAGAGTACATTGCGGGCCATCGGCGGTGCCGCATAGATGGCGGAGGCGATGAGGCCCACCACGGGCCCGAAGCCGAACAGCACCAGCAACGGCGTGAGATAAGCAAAGGTCGGCACCGTCTGCATGATGTCGAGCACCGCCTGCACTGGCTGGCGGATGCGGGGGTATTCATTGGCAAGGATGCCGATACCGCCGCCGATGATCAGTGCCAGCGGCACAGAGACGGCAACCAGCGCCAGGGTGTTCATGCTTTCGGGCCAATATCCCGAGGCCAGCACAAAGCCGAGGCCCACCACCGCCATCAGCGCCATCCGCACCCCGCCCAGTATCCAGGCCAGCGCCGTTGCGGCGCAGATGACCAGCGGCCAGGGCGTGTTGCTCAGCACGTAATTCGCGGCTTCCATCGGATAGAACATCAGCGCCGAAAAACTGCGCGCGGCGGGTTTGATCAGCGCCAGGAACCATTCCATGGCGGCGCCGACCCATTCGGTGGCGGGCAGCACCCAGGCGGCGGGGAATTTGACCAGCCACGGCGCACTGCTTTCGAGCAGCAGGCACAGAGCGCCAACTGCCGCCGCGAACAGCGCCGCGATCGAGCCTTTTGTAAGACCCGCCATCAGCCCTGTTCCACCTGCAGCGCCGCGGCCAGATCCGCCGGGTTCACCACGCCGACCAGCTTGCCCTCAGCCGTGCGGACAGGCACTGGCTCGTACAGCTCCATGCAGCGCGCCAGTGCGGCGTCCAGCGTCATGTCCTGCCGCAGGCCGGGATCGTCGGCGCCGTGAACATGGTGCTCGCCCGGCTGCATCACCGAGGACACATGCGCATGCTGGCCCTTGGCCACGTCCTTGGAGAACTCACGCACATAATCATCAACCGGGCGCAGCACGATGTCAGCGGGCGTGCCGATCTGCACCACCTTGCCGTCGCGCATGATCGCGATGCGGTCGGCGAGCTTCAGCGCCTCGTTGATGTCATGGGTGATAAAAACGATGGTGGTCTTGAGCTTGGCCTGGATCTCCAGGAATTCATCCTGCAGCTGCCGCCGGATCAGCGGGTCCAGGGCCGAGAACGGTTCATCCAGGAACCAGACTGAACAGTCCGCCACTAGCGAACGGGCGATGCCGACGCGCTGGCGCTGGCCTCCGGACAGCTCACGCGGGTAGTTCTTTTCGCGTCCGCCAAGGCCAACCAGATCAATCACTTCCTGCGCCTTGGCCAGCCGCTGCTTTTTCTTCACCCCCTGCACGCGCAGAGGGTAGGCGACGTTGTCGGCCACGCTCATATGCGGAAACAGGCCGAAGTGCTGGAACACCATGCCCAGCTTCTTGCGGCGCAGCTCAATCAGCCGCTTGGGGCTGGCCTCAACGATGTTTTCGCCGTCGATGCGGATTTCGCCGCCGGTGGCGTGCAGCAGGTGAGAGATGCAGCGGATCAGGGTGGATTTGCCGGAGCCAGACAGCCCCATGATCACAAACAGCTCCCCCTCCTTCACGTCAAAGGAGGCGTCCTGAACAGCGGGGATCAGCCCCTTGCCGCGTAGCTCCTGCGCTGCCGCTTCGGGTGTTTCGTGCTGCGCCAGCGCCTCTTCCAAGGCGCTGTCTGCATTGTTGCCAAACACCTGCCAGACGTTCCGGCAGGTGATGGCGGGCGTCTCAGAGCCGCTCACTTGGCTGTGCTCACTTGATGGCGGCGTCGACAACCGGGCGCCATTTATCCTCGTTGGCGGCCATCCATTCGGCAACGACCTCCTCGACCTTGCCGCCGTCCACATCGACCGCACCCATCATGGGCTGCTGGTCCTCAACGGCCAGAGTGTAGTTCGACAGGATCTCAAACGCTGCGGGCCAGGTTTCCTCAGTGCCGGACCAGGCGGCCTTGAAGATGCGCGAGGGCGAGAAGTCGCAATCGTTCACCGCATCGGGGTTCGGGCCCCAGGCCGGATCGGAGAAGCAGGCATCCTCACCCGGCGGCAGGTCGACGAATTTCACGTCATAGGCCGACATCGCCCAATGCGGCTGCCAGAAAGTGACCAGCAGCGGCGTCTTGCGCTCGGTCGCGGCGCGCAGTTCGACGATCAGCGCGGCCTCGGAACCTGCAGGCACCGCCTTGAACGGCAGCGCCAGACCGGTCATGCGGTCGGCGCCCGGCGTGCCCCAGTCGGCCGGATAGTCAACCAAGCGGCCTTCCGGCAGGGTCTCAGCGGTGGCGAATTGCGCGGCGCAATCCTTCAGCGCCTCCCAGGCCGGCAGGCCGGGGCAGATCTCAGCCACATGCGCCGGATAGGCAATGCCTTCACGTGCATTCAGCTCCAGATCGCCCAATTCAACAACAGTGCCTTCCTCGACCTTCTTGGCGTATTCGTCGGACACGTTGGAGGACCAGATTTCCAGCGTCGCGTGGATGTCGCCATCGGCAATCGCCTGAAACTGGTTCATCATTCCGGCGGAAACGTATTCCACATCATAGCCCGCGGCCTTGAGCATTTCGCCCGCGATGTGGGTGGTCACATGCTGGCCGGTCCATTCGTTCACTGCCAGTTTGATCGGCTTGCCGGTATCCCCCAGCTCAGCCGCGGAGGCGATGCCTGCGGCAACCGTCAATGTTGCGGCGCTCAGTGCAAGCGCATATCCCTTGAAGTTCATATCAATACTCCCTGTCATTGTTGCTGCGCCGCCCGTTTTGAGGTCTTGCGCGTCATTGGAACCCAGCGGTTCGTGGCACCAGCACGGCATCAATGGCAAATCTTGCCTTTGCCGCCAGGCGCCGATGCCCCAAGTGTGGCCGGGGATAATGCAAGTATTGAAACATTTTACGACCCGTTGTCGAGCAAATGCGACGCAATTGGGGAAATATTTTGATTGACGGTTCAAGATTTTGTGCAAACAGACAAGATCCGGAATCAACCTGAGGGCAAGCCGGGGTTTGCCCAAACGGATTGCCGACTGCTATCCAGGCGTTCAGACGCAAGAACAGCGCCCCCGTATCAGCAGGAGCGCTGTCGTTCGATTCCGGGACGATTGCCTGTTCAGGACCGGCCCTTGCCTGTTGCCGCCTCGACAACCGGCAGCCATTTAGCGCGGTTCACCGCCAGCCAGCCGCGCGCAGCCCCCTGCGGGGTTTCACCACGGACATCCACAAGGCCGATCAGCGGCTGCTGATCCCAGATGCTGAGCTGATAGTTTTTCAGGATCTCGTATGCCGCCGGCCAGCGATCCTTGAGCCCGGGCCAGCTCGCCTTCATCACCCCGCCGCGGTAGAAGTCGCAATCGCCGGTGGCTTTGGGGTTCGGCCCCCAGGACGGATCGGTGTAGCAGGCGGGTTCCGGCTTGGGCAGGCGCACGAACTGCAGCGCATAGGAGGACATCGCCCAGTGCGGCGCCCAGAATGTGGCGATCACCGGGCGTTTTTCCCTGTAGGCCTGTTGAAACTCTTCGATCATCGCAGCCTCGGATTCGGCCGCGACCACGTCAAACGGCAGTTCCAGCGCCCGGATGCGGTCGGCACCAGGCGAACCCCAGGATTCCGGATAGGCCAGGTAGATCCCGCGCTTGCCATTGCCATCTTCTGAGAAGATGCCGGCGCAATCGCGCAGCGCCTCCCAGTTGGGCAGACCAGGGCACATCTGCGCGACATACGGCGGGAAGACGACGCCATTGCGCGCGTCCAGCCCCATATCGCCAAGTTCCTCAACCCGGTTTTCATCACGGGCCGCGAAATAGTCTGCCGGGCTGCTGCTGGTCCAAATTTCGACCATCGCATGCACATCGCCAGAGGCAATTTCGTCATACATTGCGCCCTGATCCGCCTCCACATACTCCACGGTGTAGCCAGCCTCTTCCAGAATGCCGCCGGCGATATAGGTGGACAGGTGCTGGCCGGTCCAGTTGTTCAGCGACAGCCTGATCGGAGCTTCCACGTCCCCCATATCAGCTGCTTCGGCGGCCCCCGAGACCGCCAGCGCCGCAATCGCCGCGGCAATCAATTTGATTTTCATTGGCGTAACTCCCGTACTGCCAGTCGTCCCACACGCCGCGCCTCAGCACAGCTCCGCCTCCCGGGATAACAGGCCGGAGTTGATAAAGATTAACGTTGCCCGGAAACCGCGGCCCGGCCAGGCAGGAAAAAACCTAAAACTTGCAGAAAGCGCAGCGGTTCAGCTCAAGAGCTTTTGCGGGCGATCAGCAGCACCGGATCATAGGTCAGCGGCAGCGTGCCATTGCAGCCGAAACGCGCGCGGTAGGCCTCTTCGAACTCCCGCAGGCGCCTGCGGCTCCAGCTTTGCTGGGCGTGGCCGTTCACGCCGGTCTGACGCAAGTGCTTCAACAGGTGCAGTGCAGAGCTGAACTCCAGCACCACCGGGCGCTGTGCAATTTCCAGGATCTGCATCCCTTGCGGCAGGACCGCCGGCCATTCATCCGCGTCCAGATAGCTGGGCGCCGCGGCTGCAGACCCCAGCGCCGCCAGCTCGCGGAACTGGCCGCGGCCAAAGCCGGACAGCGCCAGCCAGCCGCCCGGTTTCAGGTGCGCCGCCAGCCGCGCGGCGAGGCCCGTCAAATCCGGGATCCATTGCACGGTAGAGGCAGAGGCAATCAGATCCAGTGCGTGCGGCAGCGGCAAGCTTTCGATCGGGCCGCCCGCAAACCGGGCCTGTACCGGGGCTGCACCATCCAGCGCCTGCAGCACCTGTGCGGCCTCCGGCACCAGATCGTTCAGAATCAGGCTGCCCGCCTGAAAACGCTGCAGCAGCTGCCGCGTCAGATGGCCGGTTCCGCAGCCGAACTCCAGGACAGAGGCGAAACGCCGCGGCGCGCCCTGCTGCTGCAGCATCGCAGCCAGCCGGCCCGCAATATCCGCCTGCACCGAGGCCGAGCCGTGATAGCTCTCCAGCCCGCGCCGGAAGCTCTGACGGACGCGGGTCTGATCCAGTTGCGGGGGCTGCATGTCTTTCATCAGAACAGCTCCTCCCATTGAGAAAACCGGTCAAACGGTGCATGCGGCGCGTCCAGATGCGAGACGTTATGCCCGGCCCAGGCGCGTGAAAGATTGGCCGGCGGAAAGATCTTGTCGCCGGAACTGATCCAGACCCGGCTGAACCGCATCTGCGGTGCGTCCCCGCGGCGCTCAACCGCCAATAGCTCTGCCCGCCGCGCCTCCACGTTCAGCGCTTCGGCTTTCTGCGGGGCACCGAACACACGGGCCAGGAACTGCTGATAGCTTTCCGGGCTCAGGGTCTCCACCGTGCGGCGGAAGACAGCGGGCGGAATGCCCGCGGCGCGGTTCACCGGCTGCAGGCTGCCATTCACCGCCGCCTTGCGGTCAAACGGATCGGGCCGCCCCTGCTGCCAATGGGCATAAGAGGCAACGCCGAACGACCAAGCCAGCAGGCTGACCCGCCCATAGCGGGACAGGTCAGGCAGTTCGGCGTTCAGGCTGGTGTAACCGCTGGCAAACAGGATGTCCTGCGGGCCGTCCAGATGCCAGAACACCTCCGGCCCCACAGCCCAGCCGCCGAAGACCACGATGGCCTCGGCCGCACTGTCCTGTTTGAGCCAGCGGAACTCCATGAATTACAGCTCCCGCGCCAGCCGCAGCATGCCTGCGGTGATCTCGCTCAGCTGCTCCGGCGAGGTGATGAAGGGCGGCATGGTATAAATGTTGGTGCCGAAGGGGCGCAGGAACACGCCCATTTCATGGGCGCGGGCATGGGCCTCGTCCGCCGACACCCGGTGCTTCATCTCGATCACGCCGATGGCGCCCAGCACCCGCACGTCCGCCACGTTAGTCAGTTCGCGGGCCGGGGCCAGTTCGGCCTGCATCTGTTCGCCAATTGCCGCCACTGTCCCGCGCCAATCCTGCCCCGTCAGTAGGTCCAGCGAGGCCTCTGCCGCGGCGCAGGCCAGCGGGTTGCCCATATAGGTCGGCCCGTGCATGAACAGCCCCGGATTACCGCCGCCGATGCCCTCCGCCACGCGGTCATTGGTCATGGTGCAGGCGAAAGAGATATGGCCGCCGGTCAGCCCCTTGCCGAGACAGATAATGTCCGGCTCGACACTGCTGAAATTGGTTGCAAACAACTCCCCCGAGCGGCCAAAGCCGGTGGCGATCTCGTCAAAGATGAGAAGGATACCCAGCTCGTCGCACAAGCGCCTGGCCTGGTTCAGATATTCCGGGTGATAGAAATACATGCCGCCGGTGCCCTGCACCACGGGCTCCAGAATAAAGGCGGCGATCTTCTGCGCATTGGCTTCCAGCACTGCCCGCAGCTCGCCCAGGCCGTTCTGCGCCGGGTCGTCCACCCAGTCCTCATGGATGCGGATCGGCGGGCGGGAAACGAAGTGCTGCACGCTGAGCGCGCCCTGAAACAGGTGGTGCATGCCGGTGTCCGGGTCGCAGACGCTCATCGCCTTCCAGGTATCGCCGTGATAGCCGGAGCGGATAGTGGCAAACTCCTTGCGCTCTGCCTGGCCGATGGCGTGCTGGTACTGCACTGCCATCTTCATCGCCACCTCCACCGAAACCGACCCGCTGTCGCAGTAGAAGATGCGGGTGAGGCTTTCGGGCGTGATCTCCAGCAGCTTGCGGCCCAAGTCGATGGCCGGATCATGGGTCAGCCCGCCGAACATCACATGCGGGAGGGTGTCGAGCTGGTCGTGAATTGCCTTGGTGATCGCCGGGTTTTTGTGGCCGTGCATCATGCACCACCAGGACGACATGGCGTCTATCAGCCGGGTGCCGTCGTCCAGGGTGATGTACATGCCCTCGCTTTCCTTCACCACAAAGGTCGGACCGGGCTTGGCGACATTGGTATAGGGGTGCCAGAGGTGCCGCTGGTCGAATTCGAGCTGGGTGAGATCGGATGCGCTCATGCCAAAGCCTCCTTGATCAGGTCCACCCGGATGCTGGCCTGGAAGGCGACGGCCAGGGCGTCAGAGGTCAGCTCGCCCAGTACCGGCAGACGGCCCAGATGCGCCACCTGACCGAACTGGCAGATGGTTTCTTCCACCGCAGGCTCCGCATCGCCGATAAAGGCCGCGCCCACCACCGAGCAGCCCGCATCGCGCAGTGCCTTCAGCGACAGGAGCGTATGGTTGATCGTGCCCAGCTGCGTGCGCGCGCAGAGGATCACCGGCGCGCCCCAGCGGGCAAACAGGTCGAGATACAGCACCTCGCGGTTCAGCGGCACCATCAACCCGCCTGCGCCCTCGGCCACCAGCACGCCGTCAACTTCGGGCAAAGACAACGTATCCGGATCGATCTCCACGCCTTCGGCCTCTGCCGACAGATGCGGCGAGGCAGGCAGCTGCAGCAGATAACCCTCAGGCAATGCCGGGCGGCCCGACAGGCGGGACACGGTCTGGCTGTCGGTCTCCTCCTCCAGCCCTGATTGTACCGGCTTCCAGTAGGTTGCGCCCAGCGCCTGCACCAGGCCGGCCGAGAAGACGGTCTTGCCGATGCCGGTGTCGGTCCCGGTGACGATCAGCGCGCTCATACTGCATTCTCCATTTCCCGGACGAGGTCTTCGAACATCTGGGTGATGACCTCTGCCCCCGTGTTCAGCGTGATCGACAGCCGCAGCCGCGAGGTGCCGCGCGGCACGGTCGGCGGTCGGATGCCGCGGATGTCATAGCCGTGGCCCTGCATGGCGGAGGCCAGCGCCATGGTGCGTCTGTCGCCGCCGATCACCACCGGCAAGATCTGGCTTTGGAACCCTTCCAGCCCGCAGAGGCGTTTGGCCTCATCCTGGGCATGGGTGATCCCCTGCCACGCCTGTTCGCGGCGGCCCGGGTTCTGCTGCAGCTCCTGCAAGGCCGCCCGCACCAAAGCCGCGTTCAAGGGTGACGGAGCGGTCGCAAAGATAAACCCGCGCGCCTTGTTGATCAGCGTCTCGATCAGCACCCGCTGACCGCAGATCAAAGCGCCGGAAGCACCCAAAGCCTTGCCGCAGGTGTGAAGGCTCAGGACGTTGGGGCGGTGCGCAATTTCATGCGCCAGCCCGCGGCCCAGATCGCCAAACACGCCGGAGGAATGCGCCTCATCGACGACCAGAACACCACCCTCGGCATCACACAGCGCCATCAGCGCCTCCAGCGGGGCGAGGTCGCCGTCCATTGAATAGACCGCCTCGACCGCAATCCAGACCTGCCCGGTGCCGCCCGTCGCGCGCCAGTCGTTCAGCACCTGCGCCGCGTCTTCCACATCGCCATGCGCAAAGCTGCGGATCTCTGCCCGGCCCAACCGCATTCCGTCGTGAGTGCTTGCATGGATCAGCGCGTCATAGAGCACCAGATCGCCCTGCTGCGGCAGGGTGGAGAAGATCGCCTGGTTGGCGTTGAAGCCGCCGCCCATGAACAGCGCCGCCTCGGTGCCGAAGAACGCGGCCGCCTCCGCCTCCAGAAGCTGATGCTCCGCATCGTTGCCGCGCAGCAGACGCGAACCGCCTGCCCCAACCGGAACACCACGCGCCAGCGCATCAGCAGCGGCGGCGCGCAGCACATCGCTGCCCGCCAGCCCAAGGTAGTCGTTGGAGGCAAAGTCATGCCCGTCCCGCGGCATCAGCTGCCGGTAGCGTCCGCGCGTGCGCAGCGCTTCCAGCGATTTCTCATGCCTCGGGAAGGCGCCCGCCATCAGCGGCTGCCGTCACATCCCACCGCCATCGCGGTGATGCCCAGACGGTCGAACAGCTGCTGATCCTTGTCCTCTTCCGGGTTGTCCGCAGTCAGCAGCGTGTCGCCGACAAAGATCGAATTGGCACCGGCGAAGAAGCACATCGCCTGCATCTCATCCGACATGTCGGTGCGGCCTGCGGACAGGCGCACGTGGGACTTCGGCATCAGGATGCGGGCCAGCGCCACGGAACGGACGAATTCGATCGGGTCCAGCTTCTCGACATTGGCCAGCGGCGTGTCGGCGATCGGGATCAGCATGTTGACGGGAACCGAATCCGGGTGCACCTCCAGCGTTGCCAGCGCCAGCATCATGTCGATGCGATCCAACTGCTTCTCCCCCATGCCGACGATGCCGCCGGAGCACACCTTGATGCCCGCCTCGCGCACCCGGTTCAGGGTGTCGATACGGTCGGCAAAGGTGCGGGTGGTGATGATCTCGGAGTAGTAACGCTCCGACGTGTCGATGTTGTGGTTGTAGTAGTCCAGACCCGCATCACGCAGGCGGAACACCTGTTCCTCGTCCAGCATGCCCAGGGTCATGCAGGTTTCCATGCCCAGGTCCTTGACCCCCTGCACCATTGCCTCCAGCGCCGCCATGTCGCGGTCCTTGGGCGAGCGCCAGGCGGCGCCCATGCAGTAGCGGGTCGCGCCGCCTTCTTTGGCTTTCTTGGCCTCGGCGATCACCCGCTGCACTTCGATCAGCTTGGAGGCCGACAGCTGCGCGCCGTTGCGCGCCGACTGCGAGCAATAGGCGCAATCTTCGGCGCAGCCGCCGGTCTTGATGCTGAGGAGCTTGGATTTCTGCACCTGATTGGGGTCGAAATACTGCCGGTGCACGGTGTGCGCCTGAAACAGTAAGTCCATGAAAGGCTTGTTATAAATCGCTTCCGCTTCCTCGCGGGTCCAGTCGGTGCGGATGGGTGCAGCGTCCAGCATGCTGTCTCCTGTTCTCTATACCTGTTGGCCATGCGCGGATGGCGTTTCCGGTTTTTATAGATAATTTTGCCACCACCAATCAAGCGCCAAAGCCGCACTGCAGCGATTTGCCCCGGAGCCGCACAAGATTTCCGGATAACGACCTGATTTAAAATCGCAAAAACTATCTACAAAAATTCCGGTTGACGCGAACCCTTCACCTCCCCTAGCCCTATAGGCACGCAGGGGAGTCCCGCCCAAGGGACTGAGAGGCGTCATGGTGCGGGGCAACCCGGACCGGCGGCGCGACCCTTTGAACCTGACCCAGTTGATACTGGCGTAGGAAGCAAGAAACATGGCGCGGCGCCCCGGCGGCAACCTGTGTTTCGGACAGGCAGCATGCGTGCACCGGCCGTACACCCCGCGCTGCCCGTTTTCCTCCGTCCCGGCTCAATTGGTGTTTTTGAACCGAAGGCCCGGAGGAACACCAGATGAACGTCCCCAACCCGAAAATCACCACGGGCGCATTGCCCGCGTCGCGCAAGATTTACGTCAGCGGCGAGGTCCATGAGGATATCCGCGTGCCGATGCGGGAAATCTCCACCCACCCCACCGCGGGCGAGGCGCCGCTGCCGGTCTATGACAGTTCCGGCCCCTACACCGACCCGGACGTGCTGACCGACATCCGCCAGGGCCTGCCGCAGCTGCGCCGCCAGTGGATCGAAGCGCGCGGCGACGTCGAGAGCTACCAGGGCCGCGATGTGAAGCCGGAGGATAACGGCTTTGTTGAGGGCGACCGTCTGACGCCGGAGTTCCCGGTGAAGCCCGCCCCGCTGCGCGGCAAGGACGGCAAGGCGCCGACCCAGCTGGCCTATGCCCGGGCCGGTATCGTCACGCCGGAAATGGAGTATGTGGCGATCCGCGAAAACCAGCTGCACGAGCTGTCGCCCTGCCACGCCAAGCGCGACGGCAATGATTTCGGCGCCAATATCCCGGACTACGTGACCCCGGAATTCGTGCGCCAGGAGATCGCCGCGGGCCGCGCCATCATCCCGGCCAACATCAACCACCCGGAAATCGAGCCGATGATCATCGGCCGCAATTTCAAGGTAAAGATCAACGCCAATATGGGCACCTCTGCCGTCACCTCCTCGATGGAGGAAGAGGTGGACAAGCTGGTCTGGGCGATCCGCTGGGGTGCGGACACGGTGATGGACCTGTCGACGGGCCGCAACATCCACAACACCCGCGAATGGATCGTGCGCAACTCCCCCGTTCCCATCGGCACCGTGCCGATCTACCAGGCCCTGGAGAAGGTCAATGGCATCGCCGAGGACCTGACCTGGGAAGTGTTCCGCGACACGCTGATCGAACAGGCGGAACAGGGGGTGGATTACTTCACCATCCATGCGGGCGTCCGTCTGCACATGGTGCCGATGACGGTGAACCGGGTCACGGGGATCGTCTCGCGCGGCGGGTCGATCATGGCGAAGTGGTGTCTGCATCATCACAAGGAATCGTTCCTCTATGAGCATTTCGAGGAAATCTGCGACATCTGCCGCCAGTACGATGTCAGCTTCAGCTTGGGCGACGGGCTGCGCCCCGGCTCCATTGCGGATGCCAATGACGAGGCGCAGTTTGCTGAGCTGGAAACCCTTGGCGAGCTGACCAAGATCGCCTGGGCCAAGGACTGCCAGGTGATGATCGAGGGGCCGGGCCATGTCGCCATGCACAAGATCAAGGAGAACATGGACAAGCAGCTGGAGTGCTGCCACGAAGCCCCGTTCTATACGCTTGGGCCGCTGACCACGGATATCGCGCCGGGCTATGACCATATCACGTCCGGCATCGGGGCGGCGATGATCGGCTGGTTCGGCTGCGCCATGCTGTGCTACGTGACGCCGAAGGAGCACCTGGGCCTGCCCGACCGCGACGACGTGAAGACCGGCGTGATCACCTACAAGATCGCCGCCCATGCCGCCGATCTGGCCAAGGGTCTGCCGGGTGCCCAGCGCCGCGACGATGCGCTGTCCCGCGCCCGCTTCGAGTTCCGCTGGGAGGATCAGTTCAACCTGTCGCTGGACCCCGACACCGCACGCGAGTTCCATGACCAGACCCTGCCGAAACAAGCCCACAAGGTCGCGCATTTCTGCTCCATGTGCGGGCCAAAGTTCTGCTCCATGCGGATTTCGCACGACATCCGCGCCGAGGCGCAGAAAGAGGGGATGGAGGCGATGGCCGCCAAGTTCCGCGAGGGCGGCGAGCTGTATGTGCCTGCCGCAGAAGCAGCGGAACCGGCGGAATGATCACTATCGCAGGCGCGGGCCTCGCCGGTCTCGCCTGCGCCTATGAACTGGCGCAGCGCGGGGCGGCGGTGACCGTTTACGAGCGGGGAAAGGCACCCGGGGCCGGCAGCGTCGCACGCTTTGCGGGCGGCATGCTGGCGCCCTGGTGCGAACGCGAAAGCGCCGAGGAGGACGTGGTCACCCTCGGCAGCCGCGCCTTCGATTGGTGGGCCAAGGTCACACCGGTGCACAGGCGCGGCACGCTGGTGGTGGCACCAGCCCGCGACCGCGCAGAGCTGATCCGTTTTGCCCGCCGCACCACCGCCCACCGCGGGGTGAACGGGGCAGAGATCGGCGAACTGGAGCCAGCACTGGCGGGTCGGTTTGCGCAAGGATTGTTCTTTGAACAGGAGGCGCATCTGGACCCGCGGCGCGCATTGCGCGATCTGAGCGCCAAGGTGCAGGCGCTGGGGGTGGAGGTCCGCTATGGCACCCCTGCCCCGGCCCGCGTCACGCTGGATTGCACCGGCATGGCGGCACCGCTGCCTTCCTTGCGCCCGGTGCGGGGCGAGATGGCGATCCTGCACTGCCCGGAGGTGGAAGTCAGCCGCACCCTGCGCCTGCTGCACCCGCGGATGCCGCTGTATCTGGTGCCCCGTGGTGACGGGCATTTCATGATCGGCGGCACAATGATCGAAAGCAGTTCAGACCGCCCGGTCACCCTGCGCTCATTGGCCGAGCTGCTAAGCGCGGCCTTTGCGCTGCATCCCGCCTTTGCGGAGGCCAGCGTGGTGGAGACCGGTGCGGGCCTGCGCCCGGCCTTTGCCGGCAACCTGCCGCGGCTGCTGGAGCAAGACGGCACGCTTTACCTCAACGGCCTGTACCGGCACGGATTTCTGCTGGCGCCCGCAATGGCGCAGCAGGCCGCGGACCACCTGTTACCGGAGACATCAGATGAAGATCATCGTGAACGCCAAACCGCATGAGATTGCGGGCGGCACCGTGGAGGCCGCACTGGAGGAACTGGGGTTTGCCAGCTCTGCCGTTGCCACCGCGCTGAATGGAATATTTGTGGCGCGCAGCAGGCGGGCCAAGTCGCAACTGGCCGACGGCGACCACCTGGAAGTGCTGGCGCCGATGCAAGGAGGCTGAGATGCAGATCTACGGAACCGAAATCACCTCGCGCCTGCTGCTGGGCACTGCGCAATACCCTTCGCCCGCTGTTCTGGCAGAGGCGGTGAAATCCAGCGGCACGGAGATTATCACCGTCAGCTTGCGCCGGGAGACCGCCGATGGCTCCGGTGCAGGCTTCTGGGACAGTTTGCGGGAAACCGGCTGCCGCATTCTGCCCAACACGGCCGGCTGTCATTCGGTGCAGGAGGCGGTGACAACGGCGCATATGGCACGGGAGCTGTTTGGCACACCCTGGATCAAGCTGGAGGTGATCGGTCATTCCGACACGCTGCAGCCGGATGTGTTCGGTCTGGTGGAGGCGGCGCGCATCTTATGCGCTGAGGGGTTCCAGGTGTTCCCCTATACCACCGATGATCTGGTGGCGGGCGAGAGGCTGTTGGACGCAGGCTGCGAAGTGCTGATGCCCTGGGGCGCACCGATCGGCTCTGGCCAGGGATTGCGCAATCCGGATGCCTTGCGCGCGATGCGGGCGCATTTTCCGGGGGTGCCGCTGATTGTTGATGCCGGGATCGGACGGCCCTCGGATGCGGTGCAGGCTATGGAGCTGGGCATGGACGCAGTGCTGCTGAACACTGCGGTCGCCAAGGCCGGCGATCCTGCCGGGATGGCCCGCGCGATGGCTTTGGCGGTTGAGACAGGCCGCGCAGGGTTCGCGGCTGACCCGATGGAGCGGCGCGATATGGCGGTGCCCTCGACCCCTGTCCTTGGCCTGGCGGAGTTCGCGTGATGGAGCGTTTCTATCTGATTACGGGCCATGTCGGTCGGCTGGAGCTGCTGGTGCCGCACGGGGTCAAACTGGTGCAGCTTCGTATCAAGGATCAGCCAGAGACTGAGGTGCGCCGTCAGATCGCCCGGGCCCGGGATTTCTGCGCAGTGCATGATGCGCAGCTGGTGGTCAATGACTATTGGCAGGCGGCGCTGGACCTGAACTGCAGCTTTGTGCATCTGGGGCAGGAGGACATGGACACCGCCGATTTTGCCGCGCTGCGCCGCAAAGGGGTGCGTTTCGGTCTGTCGACCCATGACGAGGCGGAGCTGGACCGTGCCCTGTCCCTTGGGCCGGAGTATGTGGCGCTGGGGCCGGTCTATCCGACGCTCTTGAAAAAGATGAAATGGGGGCCGCAGGGGCTGGAGCGGGTGACGCGCTGGAAACAGATGGCAGGCGATGTGCCGCTGGTTGCCATTGGCGGGCTGACGCCGGAGCGGCTGCCGGGGGTGTTTGCCGCAGGCGCCGACAGCGCGGCAGTGGTGACAGACATCCAAATTGCCGAAGATCCTGAGGCCCGCACCCGCGAATGGGTGCAGGCCTGCCGGATCCGGGAAGAGGAATGAGCCGCTATGCGCGCCAGATGATCCTGCCGGAGGTGGGTGCCGAGGGCCAGGCGCGGCTGGCCCGTGCCCATGTGCTGGTGGTCGGCGCCGGGGGGCTTGGCTGTCCTGTGCTGCAATACCTGGGCGGTGCCGGGGTTGGACGGATCACGGTCATGGATGGCGACGCTGTGGAGGAGAGCAACCTGCACCGGCAGGTGCTTTATTCCATGGCGGACCTTGGCTTACCCAAAGCAGAAGCGGCCCGGCAGCGCCTGCTGGCGGTCAATCCGGGTTTGGAGGTGACGGCGCAGGTGCAGCGCCTTGATGCCGCCAATGCCGCCGCACGTATCGCGGGTGCGGATCTGGTGGTGGATGCGGCGGACAGTTTTGCAGTGTCCTATGTCCTCTCTGATGAATGCCGGCGGCAGGGCAAGGAGCTGATTTCTGCCTCTGCACTGGGACAGTCGGGATATGCCGGCGGTTTTTGCGGCGGCGGGCCGTCGCTGCGGGCAGTGTTCCCGGACTTGCCCGCGCAGGCAGCGACCTGTGCAACTGCGGGGGTGATGGGCCCGGTGGTGGGCATGATCGGGGCCTTGCAGGCGCAACTGGCACTGAAGGCGCTACTGGGGCATCAGCCGTCCCCGCGGGGGCAGCTGCTTGTTTTCCGGATGGGCGAATTGCAGGTGAGCTCCTTCCGCTTTGACGAAGCGGAGGAGCCGGAAGAGGCCCTGCCCTTTATCGCCGCTTGCCACATCACCGCCCAGGACACGGTGATCGAGTTGCGGGATGCGGCCGAGGCGCCGCGGCTGCCAGTGCCGCAGGCCCGGCGGATCACGCGGGCGGAGCTGACAGCGGCGGAGCTGCCGCGTAACGGGCGGATCGTGCTGTGCTGCCGCAGCGGGCTGCGCGCCTGGGGCGCGGCGCAGGATCTTCAGCAGGCGGGATACAGCGATCTGGCCCTGCTTGCCGCCGGAGACAGCACATGACGGTGATCCTGGCCATTGGCGGCACCGACAGCAGCGGCGGTGCCGGGCTGACGCGGGATACAGCGATGGCAGCAGAGCTGGGCGTCACGGTCCGGCCGGTGGTGACAGCCGTCACTGTGCAGACCGATGAGGCGGTTCTGAGCATCCACCCCTGCCGGCCGCAGGCTGTGGCAGACCAGATGTCCGCCGCCCTGGCAACGCAGCCGGCACCGGCGGCTGTGAAGATTGGCATGCTGGGCTGTGCCGCCGCGGCAAGCACGGTTGCGGCAGCCCTGCCAGAGGGTCTGCCCATCGTGCTGGACCCGGTGCTGAAGGCAAGTTCCGGCGGCACGCTGATGGAAGCGGACGGGTTTGGTGCCCTGCTGCGCCACGCGGCGCTGGTCACGCCGAACACGGCGGAACTGGAAACGCTTTCCGGCACTGGCGGCACTATAGAGGCGCAGGCCGAAGCATTGCTGGCCCAGGGCGTGCAGGCGGTACTGGTCAAGGGCGGCCATGCTGCCGGCAGCACGAGCACCGACCTGCTGTTTGCAAGGGCCGGCTCTGCCACGCCCTTTACGGCGCTGCGGCTGCCCGTTTCAAAACGCGGCACGGGATGCAGCCTTGCCACCGCCATTGCCTGCCATTTGGCGCAGGGTGCTGATTTGGCCGCTGCCTGCGGCAAAGCCAAGCTCTGCGTCCACCGCTGGCTGCGCCGCTGAAGCAGCAAAGTCGCTGGCAGGCTGTTTGCAGGCCGGTTTCAGGACGGAGCAGCGCGGGCAAGCTCCCTAGGGTCGCGGCAACACCGCTACCGCCTGGACCGGGAGACCCGCCGCATGTCAGACATCATAGCGCTTAGCGCCGAAGCAATGGCCGCCAATCTGCGCGCACGGAAGCTAAGCGCGCGGGAGGTGCTGGCAGCCCATACAGCGCAGACCGAGGCACGGGAAAGTGCGGTCAACGCCTTTGTCACCCTGAACTGGGAGGCCGCAGAGATGCGGGCTGCGGAGCTGGATATGATGGCAGCGCGCGGCGAATTTGCCGGGCCGCTGCACGGGCTGCCGGTTGCCGTCAAGGACTGCTTCGAAACCAAAGGGTTGCGCACCACCTGGGGGTCAAAAAGCTTTGCAACCCATGTGCCGCAGTATGACGCGCTGCATGTGGCGCGGCTGCGGGCGGCGGGCGCAGTGATCACCGGCAAGACCAACACGCCGGAATTCACCCTGTCCGGCCAGACAGCCAGTCTGGTGTCCGGCACCACCCGCAACCCGCTGAACCCCCGGAAATCGGTGGCAGGCAGTTCCGGCGGCGCGGCGGCAGCGCTGGCGGCAGGCATGGCGGCTCTGGCCGATGGTTCTGACCTTGGCGGCAGCACCCGCACGCCTGCCGCCTGGTGCGGGGTTGCAGGGCTGCGCCCGACCTCCGGCCTGATCCCCTATGGCCCGAACCCGGCGCCCTTTGACGGGTTGTCGGTGCCGGGGCCGATGGCGCGGACGGTGCGGGACCTGGTGCTGATGCTGGAGGTGATGCAGGGCAATACGGCCTGCCAGCCGCTGGGGTTCTGGCAGATGCTGCCGCGGCTGGCAGATCTGGAAGAAGCCCCTGCCCGGCGCACTGGCCGGGTGGCGCTGTCGCTGTCCCCCTTTGGTGCCGTCGTGGAGCCATCGGTGCAGGCCGCAATTGCCCCGGCTGAACGGCTTTGCCAGGACTTGGGCTGGCAAGTGGCAGATGACGCGCCGCCCCTTGAGCCGCTGCTGGCGCATGGCGATATCATCCGCGGCCAGTGCGCGCTGCAGATCCGCGCGGCGCTGCAGCCGGACATGACTCTGGCAGGTGAAAGCTTCCGCACCGCCTGCGCCCAGGCCGAAGGACGCGGCCTGGCGGAGCTGATTGCCTATCAGACCACCCGCGCCCGGGTCTGGACGGACGTAACCGCCTTTTTCGAATGCTATGACTTCGCCCTCTGGCCCACCGCCACGGGTATGCCGTTTTCCGCGGACCTGCGCGACGGGGAGATTACTGAGGACTGGCGCACGGTGACGCTGACCCCGCCGATGGAGCTGCCCTCAATCTCGATCCCCTTTGGGCGTTCTGCGGATGGGATGCCGGCGGGGCTGCATATCACCGGGCCGAAGGGATCGGACGCGCGGCTGCTGCAATTTGCCCGCAGTATCGAGCGGGCACTCCGCGGCTGACCCGCTTCAGCGCATCCACAAGCCCTCGGACTTGATCCGGTTGCGGATGGCCTGCTCGCGCCGCGGCAGGTTTGCGCGGTCGAACAGCGCCCGAACTTTTTCGCCGCGGCCCTGGTACACCATGCGCTTTATCGGCTCGTAGCCTTTCAGCACCTTCTTGATTCGGTTGGGTGCGGCAATCTGGTGCAGCAGCTCCACCACGCGGTCGCTTTCGCGCGCATACAGCAGCGGGAACAGGCGGTAGTGGCAGCTGGTTTCGCCATCGAGACAGTCCGCCGCCAACGCATCGCGGCCGCCGCCAAAGGAGTGGATCACCAGCGGCAGCACAATCTGGTCCAACCAAGGGTCCAGGCTTTGCCCCACCAGTTCCGGCGGCGGGTCGTTCCGGACAGATTGCGCATAATCCAGAAACCGCGTGCCAAAGATCCGCGGGCAGGCGCCATAGAAAAAGCCTGCATTGAAGTAGAGGTAGCGTTTCCAGTATTCATCCGGCTGGCTGAGGTCGAGGCTGGACTGGAAATCCAGGCCGAAGCGGGAATACAGCGCCTGCCAGATCCCGGCATATCCCGGCCCGTACAGCGTCGGCTTGGGCCAGGTGCCCTCCACCCTGCGGGAGGCCGAGGGGCGGGAGAAATCAAACGGCACTTCGGTGAGTTCGCCGGTGATCAGAGTGTCGGTATCGAAGAACACAAACGGCTCGCCCTGCGGCATCATCTGCAGTGCTTCGATTTTGTTGCCATAGGGGTAAGCCGACCCGAACACGGCGTTTTCAAACGGCAGAATCTCTGCGCCCAGATCCGCAAGCGCCTGCAGCACGTCCTGATTGCGGATGCTCGGGTCCTTGTCCCACTGCGGCCCCGGCTGCGGCACGGCCACCAGCAGGCGGCCGGCAAACCCCGGGGAACACTGGCGCAGCGACGCGGCAAACAGCAACGCCTCATACTGCAGCCGGCCCGATTGGCCGACGATCATCACATTGAAGGGGGCATTTGCCATTGTTTTCCCCGTTTTCCGTCTCTGCCGGGCGGTTAGGACTGCCGTTAAGGGCGCAGCCAGATCTGCCTGTTATGATAGCTATAAGCCGACAGGAAGCCGCGCAACAGGACAATGGGACATTCGGGCAGCCCTGTGACGCAAAGGGCGCCGCAAGCGGAGACAGACTATGATAGATGTGATCGTGGCGATCATTGCAGCTTCGGCGCAGCCCGGAGCAGAGGGCGGCGCGCCGGACGCATCGGCGGCGCAAACCGCACTGGCCGCAGAACCGCAGGAGGCCGCCGACCGCTTCACCACCGCGCTGGAAGTGAAGCCGGTCCTGGCCGCCACCCACGCCAACTGGATCCATGTGCGCGAATTCGACGGCCAGGACCTGCTCTATGTCACCCACCTGTGGTCCTGGCGCTGCGGGCTGGCGCAGGTCAAACTCGGGGTAAACGGCCAGACGCCGGACCTTTGGCCGCTGCCGGACTGCCATCTGGACGAAGGCTTTCCCAACATGATCAAAGAAGAAGACGGCCTGCCGTACCGCGGCTATCCGCTGGGCTCAATCCAACAGGTTTCTGTCGAGGTCACCTATGACGATCTGAGCACCGAAATCCTGACCTTCGGGCGCAACGGCCAGCCGCTGCAATAACCGCGCGCCAGCCACCGGATCCGGCCCACGGCTGGCGGTCGAAAATTCCGGGCCCGCCGCCGCAAGGCCGCGCCGGCATTTCCAGGATCAGCCCCTGCGGGCGCCCTCCGAATGCGCGGCGCCCCTGCTTGGCCGGATCCTTGCTTTTTGCTGAAAAAGACCTCTTGCAGCGGCACCGCGAAGAATGGTAAGCGCGGTTTCACAGCTAAGTGCCCCTATAGCTCAGCTGGTAGAGCAACTGATTTGTAATCAGTAGGTCCGCGGTTCGAGTCCGTGTGGGGGCACCACTACTTCAGCTAACATATTGGTTTCGCTCAAGGTTCCAGCGCAAGAAACGCGCCGGAAATTCTGCTGGACCCCATCCAGGCAGCGCTGACGACCGTGGAAAATGCTCTCCGCCTCAGCTGCCTCTTGCCTAACAGGCCTCAAGAAGCCGAAGCCCGCCCGGCCACTGACTGTTTCAAAAGACTGCGCGGTTCCTGGCATTTGATGACCTGCCCGCGCCGGTGCCGCATCGCAGCCTGCACCGGGCCCGGGGCACTCTCTGCGGCATTGGCGCGATTGCCTTCTGCATTCAGCCATGCTGTGGTGCGCGCGAAACAGAAGAGCTTTCAGGGAGACCCACAGATGACCGACGCCCCGTCCTATGGCTTCGACACCTTGCAGATCCACGCCGGCGCCAAACCGGATCCGGCCACCGGCGCGCGGCAGACGCCGATCTATCAGAGCACCGCTTATGTCTTCCGCGATGCCGAACACGCGGCTGCGCTGTTCAACCTGCAGGAAGTCGGCTTCATCTATTCCCGCCTGACCAACCCCACCGTTGCCGTGCTGCAGGAGCGGCTGGCAACGCTGGAGGGCGGCGCCGGTGCGGTCTGCTGCTCCTCCGGCCATGCAGCGCAGATCATGGCGCTGTTCCCGCTGATGGGGCCGGGCTGCAACGTGGTCGCCTCAACCCGGCTGTACGGCGGCACGGTCACCCAGTTCAGCCAAACGATCAAGCGCTTTGGCTGGTCGGCGAAATTTGTCGACACTGATGATCTGGACGCGGTAAAGGCGGCTATCGACGAAAACACCCGCGCGGTGTTTTGCGAATCTGTGGCCAACCCTGGCGGTTATGTGACAGACATCCGCTCGCTGGCGGACATCACCGACAGCGCAGGTATCCCGCTGATTGTCGACAACACCTCTGCCACGCCCTACCTGTGCCGTCCGATTGAGCACGGCGCGACGCTGGTGGTGCATTCCACCACCAAATACCTGACCGGCAACGGCACCGTCACCGGCGGCTGCATCGTGGACAGCGGTAAGTTCGACTGGTCGGCGAACGAAAAATTTCCGTCCCTGTCGGCGCCGGAGCCGGCCTATCACGGGCTCAAGTTCCATGAGACTTTCGGCCCGCTGGCCTTTACCTTCCACGGGATTGCCATCGGCCTGCGCGACCTGGGCATGACAATGAACCCGCAGGCAGCGCATTACACGCTGATGGGGGTCGAGACCCTGTCCCTGCGGATGCAGCGCCATTGCGAAAACGCCCGCAAGGTCGCGGAGTGGCTCGAGAACGATGACCGGGTCGAATACGTGACCTATGCCGGGCTGCCATCCTCCCCCTATTACGAGCGCGCGCAGGCCTGCTATCCCAAAGGCACCGGCGGCCTGTTCACCTTTGCAGTCGAGGGCGGCTACGAAGCCTGCGTCAAGCTGGTGGATGCGCTGGAGATCTTCAGCCATGTGGCGAACCTGGGCGACACCCGGTCGCTGATCATCCACTCTGCGTCCACCACCCACCGTCAGCTGACCCCGGAACAGCAGGAAGCGGCAGGCGCCGGCCCGAATGTGGTGCGCGTGTCGATCGGGATTGAGGATGCGGACGACCTGATCCGCGACCTGGATCAGGCACTGGCCAAGGCCAGCAGCTGAGATACTGCCAAGCCAGAAAATGAAAGGCCGGGCGCCCTGCCCGGCCTTTTTTACTATTCGTCTTGCCCGTCGCCCGGCACGGCCATGTCGAACACCACCGAGACATTATGCGTGAACGTTAGTTCCCCTGCCTCGACCGGCATCGACTCCTGGCGCGCCATGTCCATCGCCATCATCGGCCGCGGCCCGCCGCCGTTGCCGTGTTCGGAGATCGAGCGCACCGGGCCCAGCTCCATGCCGGCCGCCTCCGCCAGCTGCTGCGCCTTGCGGATCGCATCCTTCACCGCCTCGCCGCGGATCCTATCGGTGATCTCCGAGGGTTCCTCGACGCCGAAGCTCAGCCCCTGAAACCGGTTGGCGCCGGCCGCCAGCACCTTATCCAGCACCGGTCCCAGCCCATCCAGATCGCGCACCCGTACCATCAGCGTATTGGACGCCTGGAAACCGGTGATCTCGCGCCGCCCGCCGCTGTCGTATGAGCGGTCCTGCGACCAGACCGGATGCATGGATATCTGCTGGGTCTGCATGTCCTCTGCGGCGATGCCCGCATCCTTAAGCCGGGCAATAACCGTGCCCATCGCCTCCGACACCGCGGCCATGGCGGCGGCGGCTTCCTCAGCCTCCTCCGTCACGCCCAGGGTGATGGTTGCAAGTTCAGGCGCCACCTGCAGGGTGCTTTCGCCACTGACGGTGATCTGCCGCGGGGCTGCTGCCTCGCTTGCTGCCAGTGCGCCCGCGCTCATCGACAGCATCAGTGCCGCTGCCAGAAGTTTCTTTGCATTCATCCTGAAAAGCTCCTTTGCGAATGCCTTTTACATGGGGACGGCAATCCGCCGACCGCAAGGCCGGCAGCCCGTCTTTTCCTTTAACTCGGCAGGTTCCTGCTTTAAGGTCCGCGGCAAAACTCCGGGCACGCCAGGCAGCCCCGGGCAGTATGGATTTGGATGGTTTGACCCAAAGCATGAAACCTGCTTTTGCTCTTTCGCTCTCCGCTGACGGGATTGCGCTGATCTACCGTGACAAGGACGGCTGGCGGAGCGTTGCCAGCACGCCGTTTGACACCGAGGATCTGCCCGCCGCACTGGCGGCAATGCGTGCTGATGCGCTGAAACTGGCGCCCGGCGGAATCCATACCAAGCTGATCCTGCCCAATGACCAGATCCGCTATCTGAGCGTTGAAACCGGCGATTTGCCTGCCGGCGGGCGGATTGAGGCGGCGCGGCAGGCGCTGGAAGGGGCCACGCCGTATTCGGTGGATGACCTGGCGTTTGACATCTGCGCCAATGGCGGCGTGACCCATGTGGCCGCAGTGGCGCTGGAAACGCTGGATGAGGCAGAAACCTTTGCGGTCGAACACGGGTTCGGCCCTGTCAGTTTTGTGGCCGCACCAGAGGACAACGGGTTTCAGGGCGAGCCTTTCTTTGGCACCACCCGCGCGATCCGCGGCACCGAGGTGGAACCGGACAATCAGGCAGTTGAGGTGATCGGCCCTGCGGCTCTGCCCGCACCCGACGCTGAGGCAGAGGCTGAGTTTGAAGCTGCCGTTGAGGCTGAGGCTGAGGCTGAGGCTGAGATTGAAGCTGCCGTTGAGGCTGAAAGTGAACCCGGCACCGAAGGCAAAGCAGCGTCAGTTGCAGTAAACCCGGCGCAAGAGGAACCTGCGCAGCCTGCGGCGGTGGCGCAATCTGCGCCTGAGAAGAGTGACAGAGACGTTGCCGCGGCTGCGGACCCGAAGCAGGACACCGGACCGGACAAGCCCAAGGATGCGGCACCTGCCAAACCGCCCGCTGCGCCGCCGTTAGTTCTGCCGCCCGCTGCCCAAGCGGCCGCCGCTCCGGCGCCCGGGGCTTCGGGAGACACCAGCCAGCCGCCTGCAGCACCCGAAGAAAAAAGCGAAACCGTACCGCCGGCCCCCGAATCTGGCAGCGCCGCCGCACAAGGGAAGGCTGCGGCAGCGCTGAAAACGGGGTTCCAGCCCGCGGACGCACCGCCACGGGTCAAACCGCTGGGTGCCCCAAGTGCAGACTTGGTGCAGGAGACGGCAGGGCCGCCCGCGCCGGCGCGAACGATCCCGCCAGCGCCTGCCGCCTTGCGTGCGCCTTCCCCGGCAGCTTCGGCCCTGCCGCCGGAGCCTGCTGCGGATCGCAAGAAAACCAGCGCTGGCAAACCACGCCGCCTCAGCCTCGCTCTGGCAGCCTTGCTGCTGATGTTGCTGGCCGCGGCCGCGGTCTGGGCCGTGTTCGGCGGAGATGGTTTCTTTGACACCCGCCCTGCGGACAACCGGAATCTGGCCCCTGCCCCGGCGCTCAGCACCGGCAGCGGCCAGGCCGGAGGAACCGCAGCAGCCCCTTCCCTTGGCTCTGGCGGCCAGCCGGAATCCATTGCGCCGCAGGTCAGTGTGCTGGCAGATCAGCCCGACCCGGGTTTGCAAGACCCAGGCGCAACCGCATTGCCGGAGGCTGAGGAGACCGGTGCGGCTCCCTCAGCTGAAGCGGAAGCAGCGGCCGACGGGGCGGATCTGCCGGAACGAGGCACCGGCAGCGCTTTTCTGGACTCAGAAGCGCTGCTGCCCGGTGCCGCTGAAAACGCGGAGCCGGAGCCGCTGGATGAATTGGCCCAGGCCGCACGCTATGCGGCCACCGGTGTCTGGACCGTGGCGCCGGAACTGGACGGTACCCCCGCAGCAGCGGGCCTTGATGAGCTGTACACCGCCTCAGTCGACAACACAGAGATCGCCGCTGACGCGGTGGCGCTGCCGCCCTCCGGATCCTTTGCCCGGGACGACGTTCCGGGCGCCATCGCCTCCCCCGCCGCCGCAGGGTCTGCGTTTGACCTGGACGCGCGCGGGCTGGTCAAGGCCACACCGGAAGGCGCGATAAATCCCGATGGCATCACGGTGTATCTCGGCCGCCCTAAGAAGGTACCACCGCCCGCGCCGGACCGCGGCGATCCGGCTGCCGAAGCGCTGGCGGAGGAAGTCGCCCGCAACCAGGTGCTGTCGCGCAAGCGTCCCAAAGCCCGGCCGGAAAACCTGGCGGAGCAGGTTGAGCGGGCCCAAAATGGCGGTCTGAGCCGTGCCGAACTGGCCAGCCTGCGCCCGCGCAAGCGCCCCGCAAGCCTGAAGCCAGCCGAAGAGGAAGCGCTGCCGGTCACCGCGCAGGCGATCGCGTCCTCAGTCGTGCCGCGCAGCCGGCCTGCCAATTTCGCCAATCTGGTCGACCGCGCCCGCCGCAACGCTCAGAACCAGGTGCAGACAGCAACAGCCGTGCCGGCCGCCGCAGCAGCCACGCCGCCGCGCATTCCGACCAGCGCATCGGTTGCCCGCCGCGCCACCGTCAACAAAGCCATCAACCTGCGCAAGCTGAACCTGATCGGGGTTTACGGCACCGCCGCAAATCGCCGCGCGCTGGTGCGGCTGCCCTCCGGCCGGTACAAGAAGGTGAAGGTCGGCGACCGTATTGACGGTGGCCGGGTGATTGCCATTGGCGAAAGCCAGCTGCAGTACCAGAAAGGCGGCCGCAACCGCACCCTGACGATGCCCAACGGCTAAGCCAACAAGTTCAGGCAGATATTCCGGCTAAAACGGCACTCGTTCTGCGGGCAGGTTTCCGCATCCTGTACCGGCCCGCCGGTACTCCGCTGCGGCCCGCCCTTTCAGCTTGCCTGTTACTCCCGATGCGGGGCTCCCTGCCCCTCTGTCCTGCGAGGCCCCCCCCTGTCCTGCGAGCCGGCCCAAAAAAGCCGGGCCCGCATCGCAGGCCCGGCATTACCCGGGTGTCTTCCGGTTTACTGTGGCGCTTATTCTGCAGCCTCAATCTCACCGTTTTCGATCTGCTCGCGCTCAATCGATTCAAACAGCGCTTTGAAGTTGCCTTCGCCGAAGCCGTCGTCGCCCTTGCGCTGGATGAACTCAAAGAAGATCGGCCCGATCACGGTTTTCGAGAAGATCTGCAGCAGGATACGGGTCTCGCCCCCGTCCACCACACCTTCGCCGTCGATCAGGATGCCGTGTTTCTTCATGCGGTCCAGCGGCTCGTCATGGCCGCGCACCCGCTCCTTGGACATGTCGTAGTAGGCGTTGTTCGGACCGGGCATGAACTTCAGGCCCTTGCCGGCAATCGCGTCGGTGCTGGCATAAATGTCTTCGGTGCCGACCGCGATGTGCTGGATGCCTTCGCCGTTGTATTTCTTCAGGTAGGAAACGATCTGGCCGGTCTCGCCGCGGTCCTCGTTGATCGGGATCCGGATGCGGCCGCAGGGCGAGGTCAGCGCGCGGCTGAACAGGCCGGTGAATTTGCCCTGGATGTCAAAGAACCGGATCTCCTTGAAGTTGAACAGCTCTTCGTAGAACTTGAACCACTTGTCCATGTTGCCCTTGTAGACGTTGTGGGTCAGGTGATCGAGGTAATAGAAACCGTCGCCGCGCGGCTTGGACTGTTTCAGCCACTCGAATTCCGTATTGTAGGGCGAGGTGTCATAATACTGATCGATAAAGTAGAGCAGCGAACCGCCAATGCCTTTGATCGCAGGCACATCCATGACTTTGCCCGGCCCTTCGTAAGCCTCAGCGCCTTTTGACACGGCGTGCTCAAACGCTTTTTGCGCATCAGCCACGCGCCAGCCCATGGCCGGGGCGCAGGGGCCGTGCTCGTCGACAAACTTAGCAGCAAAGCTCTCAGGGTCAGCGTTCAGGATGTAAGTGACATCGCCCTGCTGCCACAGCTCCACCAGCGGCTGGTCCTTGCGGTGGCCGACCAGTTCATAACCCATGCGGGCAAACAGCGCCCGCAGTTCTTCCGGCTCGGGGCTTGCGAACTCGACAAACTCAAAACCATCAGTGCCGGCGGGGTTTTCCGGGGTGATTTCGGATCTCGGGGCGTTATGCGGGAAAGGACCCATTGCGCGTCTCCTTCATGTCATGCGGGACAATGTGAATTCTTGCATCAAGAATACCGCATTCGCGATGCAGGTTTTCCGCGTTGTTTTGCAGCATACCCTTGAAATGCGCGCATGTTACGCGTCAAATACCATACACAAGAGGAAACTACGCATGCTGGACGCAACAGACACCAAATTACTCGCATCTCTGCAGAAGAACGCCCATCTGACAGCGCAGGAGCTGGGCGAGATTCTCAACCTGTCCCCCAGTCAGGCCGGACGGCGGCGGCAGCGGCTGGAGGCCGAGGGCCTTATCGAGGGCTACGCCGCCCGGCTGAACCCGGCCAAGCTTGGGCTGGCCGTGCAAGGGTTCATCCAGGTGCATCTGGGCAGCCACGGGCCTGAACAGTCCAAGGGATTTGCCCGCCTGGTGGCCAGCCAGCCGCAGATCACTTCTGCCTGGACCATGACCGGCGAGGCCGACTATCTGCTGCGGGTTTATTGCACCGACCTGCAGGCGCTGAACGCCTTGATCCACGACATTTTGCTGCCCCATCCCGGCGTTTCGCGGGTGCAGAGCCAGATCGTCATGGCACAATTAAAACGCGATGCGCCGCTGCCGACTTAACCAACTGAGAAGGAATTCGGCCTAAGGATGCGGTAACGACTGCTGTAATCTAAAGTGGAACTGTTCCGTGTCCTTTGTAGACCGCCGTGTTGAAACCCGCCCGACCAGCGGTGAGGCACCGTTTGGCCTCAACGAAGTGTTCTTTTCCAGAACCGACAGCCGCGGCGTCATCCAGGCGGGCAACTATGTGTTCCGCCGCGTCGGCGCTTACCCTTGGGAAGAGCTGATTGGCGCACCGCACAAGGTTATCCGCCATCCCGACATGCCCAAGGGCGTGTTTTCGCTGTTCTGGGAGACCATCCAGCGCGGCGAGTCAATGGGTGCCTATGTCAAGAACAAGGCCAAGGACGGCCTGTATTACTGGGTTTTCGCCGTTGTGGTGCCCTGCCAGGGCGGTTACCTGTCCGCCAGGATCAAGCCCAGCAGCAAGCTGTTTGACGAAGTGCGCGGGCTTTACGCCAAGATGCTGAAGCGCGAGAAGGAAGAGGGCGTCAATCCGGAAGACAGCGCCAGATATCTGCTCGATTGGCTAACCGGCCAGGGCTTTGAGGACTACCACCAGTTTGCCGCCCACGCGCTCAGCCAGGAGCTGATCGCACGCGATCAGGGGCTGGGTAGCCAGCCGCATGCCCGGATCCGGGAACTGAACAGCATGCTGCGGGACGCGGAAACCCTGGCGGAGGAAACCGAAGGCCTGATCACCGATTTTGATGCGATGCACACTATTCCGCATAACTTGCGGGTGCTGGCGTCGCGCATTGAACCGTCCGGTGGGCCAGTCACTGTCCTGTCGCAGAACTATGGCGCGATGTCGCGGCAGATGTCGGACTGGTTCGGTGCCCACGTAATGGGCGAGAACAGCAACTTTGCCAAAATCAAGTCCTCCGTGAATAGCAGCCTGTTTGTCGAAGGCATGGCACGCATCCTGATCGAATGCGACAACCAGCTGCAGGAAGAACGCCGCGATCTGGGCGAAGCGGACATGGAGGGGGAGCGCACGATTCTGAGCGATCTGGTGAAAGAGCAGGTCAAACGCTCCGAAGACGGCATGAAAGAGGTGGACAGCGAAGCCTCGCGCATCACTGCCGCATGCCAGATCATGCACCGGCACTTCCTCGGCCTCAGCTCCACCCGGGTGCTGCTCAAGATCGAAAGCGCACGGCTGACTGATTCCGGCGAAACCCTGGCGGACATCATCGACCAGCTGGGCGGCTTCCAGGAACGGATCTCGCGGCGGCTGGACCGGATCGGCAAACTCAGCGAAGAAATCAGAATGCTGGAGCAGTAAGCGCCCGGCAGGCGCCGTTTTGCACACAACTGTGCGGCGCGGACGGGAAAGCCATTGCCAAGCCCGGGGCAGGCTTGCGATACCTTTTCTATGGAAGAGTTTTTCTATCAGGCAACGGTTTATCTGGCCGCCGCCGTCATCGCGGTTCCGCTGGCGGCCCGGCTCGGTCTTGGCTCGGTGCTGGGCTATCTGGCGGCGGGCATTGCCATCGGGCCGGTGCTGGGGCTGACCGGCACCGAAACCGAGGATCTGCGCCATTTTGCCGAGTTCGGCGTGGTCATGATGCTGTTTCTGATCGGCCTGGAACTGGAGCCGCGGGCGCTTTGGGCGATGCGGGACAAGCTGATCGGCCTGGGCGGCATGCAGGTTACGGCCTCGACGGTTGTCCTGATGGGCGCCGCCATGGCCGCAGGAGAGCCCTGGCATGTCAGCCTCGCGGTCGGCCTGGCGCTGTCGCTCTCCTCTACCGCGATTGTTCTGCAGACGCTTTCGGAAAAGGGGCTGATGCGCACGGGCGGCGGCCGCGCCGCCTTCTCGGTGCTGCTGACGCAGGATATTGCAGTGATTCCGATCCTGGCGTTCCTGCCTCTTCTCGGCAGCTACGCGATCCCCCAGTTTTCCACCGACGGCTCCATCAGCCGCGAGGGCGCGGGCGGCCATGGCGGCGGCCATGGCTCCTTGTCGCTGGTTGAGGGGCTGCCGGGCTGGGCGGTGGCGCTGGTCACCTTGGCTGCCATCGCCTTTATTGTCCTGGCAGGCATCTACCTGACCCGGCCGCTTTTCCGCTTTATCCACGCCTCAAACCTGCGTGAAATGTACACCGCCCTGGCGCTGATGATCGTGGTCGGGATTTCATTCGTGATGACCCTGGTCGGCCTGTCGCCTGCGCTTGGCGCCTTCTTGGCAGGCGTGGTGCTGGCCAACTCGGAATTCCGGCATGAGATGGAAAGCGACCTCAACCCCTTCAAAGGGCTGCTTTTGGGCTTGTTTTTCATCACCGTGGGCGCTGGTATCGACTACCGGCTGTTTCTGGCCGAGCCGGGCGACCTGATCGGCCTGGCGCTTCTGGTCATCGTGGCCAAGGGTGCAGTGCTGTTTGCTGTCGGCCACGCCTTTGGCCTGCGCCGCCGCCGGCTGTGGCTGTTCACCCTAAGCCTGGCCCAGGCCGGGGAATTCGGCTTTGTGCTGCTGGCCTTCTCCACCCAGCTCAACGTCCTGCCGGAAGCACTGTCGGAGAAACTGCTGCTGGTGATTGCGCTGTCGATGCTGATCACCCCGCTCCTGTTTATCGCCTACGACCTTTTGTCCAAACGCATGGGCGAACCGCTGCAGGCGCCTGAGCCGGATGAGATCGACGAGGAAGGCCCGGTGATTATCGCAGGCATTGGCCGGTTCGGGCAGATCGTCAACCGTCTGGTGCAGGCCAGCGGCTTCAAAACCGTGGTGCTGGATCACGACATGGAGGCGGTGCAGCTGATGCGGCGTTTCGGGGTCAAGAGCTTCCTCGGCGACCCCACCCGTCCGGAGCTGCTGAAAGCGGCGGGCATCGCCAAGGCCAAGGTCTTTGTGGTGGCGCTGGATGACCCGGAGGGCGTGGTCAAGATGGTGTCCTATGTGCGCCGGGCCTATCCCGACCTGCACATCATCGCCCGCGCCAAGGACCGCAATCACGTCTATGAGCTGTACCAGGCCGGCGCCGACGACATCGTGCGGGAGCTGTTCGACAGCTCTGTCCGCGCTGGCCGCTATGTGCTGGAGAACGTCGGCCTCAGCGAATATGAGGCCGCGCAGGCGGCGCAGACCTTCTATGCCCATGACCGCCAGAACCTGCGCGACCTGGCACAGCATTGGATGCCCGGCGTGCCCGCCAGCCAGAATCCCGCCTATATCGAACGCGCGCAGGAACTGGAGAAGGCAATCGAAAGCGCAATCTTCGAAATGGCTGAGCGCAAGCGCAAAAAATCAGCTGAAGCTGCTGAATGAGGAAAGCCCCGGCACTGGCCGGGGCTTTGTTTTGGTGCGCAGGGCTGGCGCGGCTGTGTCAGCCGCCGGCCACCCCCGCTTCTGCAAAGGTTGCCATGCCGCTGTGGCAGGCAATGGCGCCTTTCAGCACCTGTATCGCCAGCGCCGCGCCGGAGGCCTCGCCCAGCCGCAGGCCGAGCGACAAAAGCGGCTCTTTGCCCAGTTTAGCCAGCAAGGCTGCATGCGCGCCCTCAGCGCTCTGATGGCCTGCCACCGCGTGGTCCAGCGCCCCGTCGGAAGTCTGCAGCAGGCAGGCGGCCGCAGCGCAGCAGATGAAACCGTCCAGGATCACCGGGATGCGCAGCACACGGGCCGCGGCAATGGCGCCCGCCATGGCGGCAATCTCGCGCCCGCCCAGACAGGCCAGCGCGTCCAGCCCGTCGCGGATTGCGCTCCGGTGCAGGGCAACGCCCTCGGCGACGACGCGGGTTTTATTGGCCAGGCCCGCATCATCCACGCCGGTGCCGCGGCCGGTCCAGTCCGCCGCCTCGCCGCCGAACAGCGCACAGGCCAGCGCCGCTGCCGGGGTGGTATTGCCGATACCCATTTCCCCGACCACCAGCAGGTCCGCGCTCGGATCTACAGCGTCCCAGCCCGCCCTCAGCGCCGCCAGCAGCTCGCCCCCGCTCATTGCCGCGCCTTTGGTGAAGTCGGCCGCCGGCCGGTCCAGTTCCAGCGCATGAACATCCATGCGGGCACCCGCCAGCTTGGCAAGCTGGTTGATTGCAGCACCGCCATGCTCAAAATTGATCACCATCTGCGCTGTGACCTCTGGCGGGAATGCCGACACGCCCTGCGCGGTCACGCCATGGTTGCCGGCAAAGACAATCACCTGCGGCGCGGCGATTTCCGGCCGCGCACTGCCGCGCCAGCCGCCGTACCACACTGCCAGGTCCTCCAGCCGCCCCAGCGCGCCCGGCGGCTTGGTCAGCTGCCCGTTGCGCTCAGCAGCGCCATTCAGCGCCGTCTGATCCTGCGTGGGGGCACCAGCCAGTGCGGCGCGGAAATCATCAAGGGAAGAAAGCTGTGGCAGCATGTGAAAGCCTCGTTGCATCTGAGCGGGTGACACGGATAAAGCGGTTTCACCCTGTTTACCTGCTGGCACCCCCGCCGCAAGCACTGCAATAGGCCCGTGAATGCGAAAAAACGACATCCAGGCAAAAGACATCCTGCTGGCGCTGGTGCTGCTGACCCGGCTGCCGCTGCCGCATCTGCCGCCGCAGGCCTTTCAGCGCCAGTCCCGGGCGGTCTGGGCCTTTCCGCTGGCCGGGCTCGCGGTTGCGCTGCCCGCGGCACTGCTGGCCGCGCTGGCGCTGGCGGCGGGCCTGCCCGCCATGGTGGCCGCCGGTCTGGCGCTGGCAGTGCAGGTGATGCTGACCGGCGCAATGCACGAAGACGGGCTGGCCGATACCGCCGACGGGCTGTGGGGCGGTTTCAGCCGCCAGCGGCGGCTGGAGATCATGAAAGACAGCCGCATCGGCGCCTACGGGGTGATTGCGCTGATCCTGGGGCTGGGCCTGCGCTGGAGCGCCCTGTCCGCGCTGTTTGCAACCGCCGGCGTCTGGCCGCTGCTGGCGCTGGCGATGATGAGCCGGGCCGTGATGCCCGCGCTGATGGCGGCACTGCCCAATGCGCGGGCGGCGGGGCTGTCCCAAACCGTAGGCCGCCCCCCTGCCCTGTCCTGCCTGCTGGCAGCCGGGCTGGCAATCGTGCTGTCGCTGCCGCTGGCGGGCGGTGCAGTAATTGGCGCAGCCCTGGCGATGGCCGCCGCCGCCCTGGGTCTGGGCGCCCTGGCCAAGGCCAAGATCGGCGGCCAGACCGGTGATATTCTAGGGGCGTCGCAGCAGGCGGCTGAGATTGCCGGCCTCCTTGCGCTTCTCGCCATCTGCGGCTGAGCCGGGCAAGCCAGGAAAAAGGCCGCGCCCCTTCAGGCACGGCCCGCAAGTCATTTGGTCTGGAAGATCAGGCAGCGCGGGAGGTCAGAACCTCATCCACCTGCTTGGCCGCGGCGATCTCATCATTGCCGGAGACGGCGGCCACTTCACGGGTCAGGCGCTCCAGAGCGGCTTCGTACAGCTGGCGCTCAGAGTAGCTTTGCTCGCGCTGGTCATCGGTGCGGTGCAGGTCGCGCACGACCTCAGCAATCGAGATCAGGTCGCCGGAGTTGATCTTCTGCTCATACTCCTGAGCCCGGCGGGACCACATGGCGCGCTTCACCTTGGCCTTGCCCTTGAGGGTCTTCATCGCCTGGTCGATCACGTCCGGCGAGCTCAGCGAACGCATGCCCACTTCGGTTGCCTTGTTGGTCGGCACCCGCAGGGTCATCTTGTCCTTCTCGAAGGTGATCACGAAAAGCTCCAGCGCAAAGCCAGCGACTTCCTGCTCCTCGATCGAGATGATCTGACCAACGCCATGCGCCGGGTAGACCACGTAATCATTGGGGCGGAATTCGAGCTTCTTCGACTTGGTCATACAGGTTTTTCCTCACTCACAGCCGGGCAGAACCGGCACTGGGGCGGACAAAACACCCGGACCCGGTCAGTTTGCATTGACCAGCTCCAGGACATTTTTTCCGCAGAAATACCGCCCAATCACGCGCACCTCCAGAGGCGGGCGCCGGGGGCGGACTCCGATTGTTATGTCATTTACACGCTAAGCATATCATAAAAAAGGGCCGCCCGAAAGGCGGCCTGCTGGCAAGCGGGGGTAAATTCCCCGTGCGATGCGGCGGATTTCCGCAGAAATGCGGCATCGCTCCATTCGGCAGAGAATCAGCCGCCTTCGCCGGGCGCCTCGGAGAAGTACTTCTCCATCTTGCCCTCTTCCCCATCGCGCTCCTCGTAACCCGGCATCGGATCTTTCTTGGAGACGATCACCGGCCACAGCTCAGAATATTTGCGGTTGAACTCGACCCACTTGTCCATGTCCGGCTCAGTATCCGGGCGGATCGCATCAGCCGGGCATTCCGGTTCACAGACACCGCAGTCGATGCATTCGTCGGGATGGATCACCAGGGTGTTCTCACCCTCATAAAAACAGTCTACCGGGCACACTTCGACACAGTCGGTGTATTTGCAGGCGATGCAGTTTTCCGTCACGACATAGGTCATTGTACCGAGTCCCGTTATCCGTTTGCGCCTAGCTAATCCAGACGCGGCTCCACTTCAAGGCGTCAAAAGCCCTCGGGCTTGCGGGTAAGATCAAGCGCCCTGCGGGCTTTTTTGTCCGGCCGGCCTTTTCCCTCAAACTTCGGATTGGCTGGAATTTTTTCCTGCTTTTCCGTCATGTCGAAGTACAGCGCCTGCGCCTCCGGCGCCGGACCGCGGCGCGCGCCGATGGCCTCGACCCGCACCACGCGGATCACCTTGGCCTGGGCAAAGGTCAGAACGTCACCCGGGGTGACGTTCTGAGCCGGTTTCAGAGCCTTGGCGCCATTGAGGCGCACATGGCCCGCACTGACCTGTTTGGCGGCCAGGCTGCGGGTTTTGAAAAACCGCGCATGCCACAGCCACTTGTCGATGCGGATCTTGGGCGCGTCTTCGGCCATGGCCGGATCAGTCGCCCTGTTTCAGCCCCATCAGCGCTGCGGCAAAGGGGTTGTCAGGGTCGATCTGCTTTTCCTTCTTGGCAGGACGCGAGGAGTAGGTTTTGGCCCCCTGATCCTGGCGCGGACCGCCCTTGCGGCCCGGCTTGCCACGGCCGCCGTCACGGTCGCCGCCTTTGGCGCCGCGCGGCTTGCCCCGGTCGCCCTTACCACCGCCTGGCTTGCCCTCGCCCTGCGGACGGCGGTTCTGCTGGCGCTGGCCGCCTTGGCGTCCGCCGCGGTTGCCACCCCAGGTGAAGGTGAAGAAGACTTCCGTCTCCGGCGCGTCAACAGCCGCATCGGCAGCTTCGCCAACCGGGATTTCACCGGCGGCAGTTTCAGCGACAGGGGCCTCAACTGCCGGCTCAGCCGGTTCCTCGGCGATGGGGGCAACGCCCTCGTCCGCAATGGCCCCGGTTTCAGCAGGCACATCTGCCGGCGCGGGTTCGCCCTCGGCAGCGGGAGCTGCGGCTGGTGTGTTCTCAGCTTCTGCAGCGGCATCCATCACCGGCTGCCCGTCGGCAGGCGTGCCGGTTTCAGACACCACAGCATCTGCGGGCTTCACTTTTTCGCGCTCGCCCTTCTCGGCGTTGTAGCCCAGCCCCTGCATCAGGTCGGCGAACTGCTCCAGCGTCATCCCGGTGATCGACAGCATATCGGCCTTGGCCTCGAAACCGCCGCGGCTGTCTTCGCTGCGCAGCATATCGGCCAAGCGCTCCAGCATGTCGATGCGGATCATCCGCTCGCCGGCCGCACGGTAGCCGGACATGGTGTCATACCCTTCGTGCGCGTCCTTGATGGACGGCACGGTGACCAGACCCGGGGGCGGCGCCTCGGGGAAGTCCTGCAGGCCGTTTGCCAGCGACCACAGCACCAGGCGCAGACGGGTCGGCGCCGGCTTAAGCAGCAGTGGCATGAAGATGGTAAACTGGCCGAAGCGGATGCCATGCTTGCGCAGCGCGCCACGGGCGTCCTGATCCAGGTCCTTGACCTCCTGCGCAACGCCTGCACGCGGCAGCACGCCGAAGTTCTCAACCATCCGGAAGGCAAAGCCGCGGGCGAGGCCGGTCAGCGCTTCGTCCTTCTGCAGGTTCAAAAGCGGCTCGAACAGCGCGTTGATCTTGCGGGTGATGAAATGCAGCAAGCGGCGCTCAACCTTCTGGGCCACATCCGGCCCGGCGGTGTCATCGACGAAGACCTCGATCCGCGGGTTCAACGCGTCAGCGCCGGGAACCAGCTTGCCCACCGCATGCTCGCCCCACATCAGGCCGCCTTGCTCGGTATAATCGATCTCGGTGTCGGGCGCGTTGTAGAACCGGTCCGCACGCAGATGGAATTGCGGCGCCAAAGCCTGCAGCGAGGCCGCTTTGAGGGCTTTCGCCTCAGCACCCTGCGCACCTTTGTCCGGGCTGAACCGGAACCCTTCCAGACGGCCGACGAATTCGCCTTCGACCGTCACTTCACCCTTGTCATTCACTTCGGCCAAAAGGGCCTCCTTCTGTTTGAGCCGCCGCAACAGCACAGACGTGCGCCGGTCCACAAATCGCTGAGTCAAACGCTCATGCAGAGCATCCGACAACCTGTCTTCTACAGCGCGCGTCTCCCCGCGCCAATGGCTTTCGTCACGCAGCCAGCCATTCCGCTGCGCGACATATGTCCACGTCCGGATAAATGCCAGCCGCTTGGACAATGTGTCGATGTTTCCGTCAGTGCGGTCAATCCGCTTTATCTGGCGGGCCATCCAGTCGTCCGGCACCACCCCGCCGCCGTGCAGATGCTCAAAAATCACGCCCAGAAGCGACGTATGTTCGGCATGAGAGATGCCACGGAAGTCCGGGATACGGCAGACGTCCCACAACAGTTTCACCGACTGCGCGTTGGTGGTGCGGGCAATAACGGCGGATTCCCGCGACAGCATCTTGAGCGCGCCCAGATCATCGGCCTCGCGCGCCTTGATCAGGTTCTCGTTCTGCGGGCTTGATTCGAGCGAGTTGATCAGCGCCTCGACTGTACCGAACTGCAGATCGGCAGAGCGCCAGTTGAGCTTCTTCAGCGGCGTGAACTGGTGGTTCATGATCGCCGAGGCGGTGCCTTCGTCCAGCGGCCGCGCATCGCCGGTGACGCCGAAAGTACCGTGGCTCATCCCCCGGCCGGCACGGCCAGCGATCTGCGCCAGCTCATTCGGGGCGAGCTCGCGCATCCGGCGGCCGTCGAACTTGGCGGTGGAGGAAAACGCAACGTGGTCAATATCAAGGTTCAGCCCCATGCCGATGGCATCGGTGGCGACCAGATAGTCCACTTCGCCATTCTGATACAGAGCCACCTGGGCATTTCGGGTGCGGGGGGACAGCGCCCCCATCACCACTGCCGCTCCGCCCTTCTGGCGGCGGATCAGCTCGGCAATTGCATAGACGTTATCAACCGAAAATCCGACGATGGCGGTGCGCGGCGGCATCCGGCTGATCTTTTTCGAACCTGCATAGACCAGATCGGACATCCGGTCGCGGCGGTGGAATTCCACACCCGGCACGAGCGCCGAAATCGGCCCGCGCATGGTGTCAGCCCCCAGGAACAGCGTCTCATGGGTGCCGCGGGCGCGCAGCAGGCGGTTGGTAAAGACATGCCCGC
This sequence comes from Leisingera sp. CC-HEC093, assembly GCF_059429195.1. Classification (NCBI taxonomy): domain Bacteria; kingdom Pseudomonadati; phylum Pseudomonadota; class Alphaproteobacteria; order Rhodobacterales; family Roseobacteraceae; genus Leisingera; species Leisingera sp. CC-HEC093. Next base: position 131,178 of record NZ_JCAIJR010000001.1, read on the forward strand.
GCTCCGGGTCGGCGCAAAGCTGGATTTCGTCGATCGCCAGGAAGTCGCAGCCCATCCCTTCCGGCATCGCCTCCACCGTGCAGATCCAGTACTGCGCCCGCGGCGGCACGATCCGTTCCTCGCCGGTCACCAATGCGACCACCGACGGCCCGCGGGCCGCCACCACCTTGTCATAGACCTCGCGCGCCAGCAGGCGCAGCGGAAAGCCCATCACCCCGGTGCGGTAGCCCAGCATCCGTTCGATGGCATAATGGGTTTTGCCGGTATTGGTCGGGCCCAGGACGGCCACGATCCGCGATGCGCTTGCCATTGCTTCAGCCCCCGCGCCCCTTAGGGCTTACAGTTCCCTGCCCTCAATAGAGGGTTTCAGACGTTCGAGGGCGCTGCTTACTTCCTCATGGTGCGGATGTATAGCCTTGGCACGCTGGTAGGCTTCATAGGCGCGGTCCGGCTGACGGAACTGCTCAAACACCACGCCCAGCGCATAGATCGCGTTGTAGTCCCGCGGGTTCAGCGCCAGCGCGTGCTCCAGATCGGCAACAGACGGCCCGTAAAGCCCCAGCGCGAAGTAGACCCGCGCCCGCTCGTACCAGCCGCGGGCAAATTCCGGCGCGTGATCGGTCAGCGCGGTCAGATGTTCCGCCGCCTCTTGCAGGTCGCCCCGTTCCATGGCGTTCTGCCCGCGCCGCAGCAGCAGGTCCATCGCCGGGGAGCCGCTTTTGGCCCAAAGCGCCTGCAGCTCACGGTCAATGGCTGCGGCTTCGGACGCTTCCGACTGCGCCAGATCCTGCAGCAGCACCTCAGCGGAAAGCGGCTGCGCCGCGCCGCCGCCGGGCAGGGAAAGCGCGGCAGCAGCCGCTGTTGCCGCCACGATAGCTTTGAGCTTTGGGAAATTTGCCAGCATGATACCCCCAGTGTAATCCCGCGCGCTGCATTTACCAGTATTAGCTGCTATGGCTTCACAGGTTTGTGCTATAAGCGCGCCAAACAGATTGAGGACTGATATGAGCGTTACCCTTGAGCAGGCGGCAGAAGCCCTGAACGGCAAACTGGACGCAGGCGAGTTCGATTCCACCGCCAAGTTCCAGATCGAAGACCTGGGCGCCATCATGCTGGACGGCGCAGGCGCCCGTGTCGGCGACGAAGAGGCCGAAGTGACCATGACCGCGGATGCCGACACCTTCCAGTCGATCCTGGAGGGCGACCTGAACCCGACCGCCGCCTTCATGTCGGGCAAGCTGACCATTGACGGCGACATGGGCACAGCCATGAAGCTCGCCTCGGCGCTTTCCTGATGGACGGCGCCCCGGTGGAGCTGCAGCCCGCCCCCCTGTTTGCGGAGATCGCGCAGGGACCGGCGGACGGCGCAGCCCATTGGGTGCACACCTCTGACGGCCTGCGCATCCGCGCGGGCCTCTGGCGTCCCGAAGGCGCGGCAAAGGGCACTGTCCTGCTGTTTCCGGGGCGCACCGAGTACATCGAAAAATACGGGCTGGCCGCAGCAGAGTTTGCGGACCGCGGCTATACAACCCTTACCGTGGATTGGCGCGGCCAGGGGCTGTCCGACCGGATACTGGCGGAACGGCGGCTTGGGCATGTCGGCCATTTCACCGATTTTCAGAAAGATGTGCAGGCGCTGACCAGGCTGGCAGCGCAGCTGGAGCTGCCGCAGCCCTGGTATCTTGTTGGCCATTCCATGGGCGGTGCCATCGGCCTGCGCGCCCTGAACGAAGGGCTGGACGTCAATGCGTGCTGTTTCACCGCCCCGATGTGGGGCATTCTCATCCCGCCGCTGATGCGCCCCCTGGCCAGTCTTCTGGGCAGCCTCGCCCCTTACCTGCGGCTAGACCAGAGGCTGCTGCCGACCACAGCACTGGAGCAATATGTCCAGGTAACCCCGTTTGAGGGCAACACGCTGACCACTGACCCCGAGATGTACCGGATGATGCACGCCCAGTTGGCGGCAAAGCCGGATCTGGTGCTTGGCGGCCCCACCATCCAGTGGCTGCGGGTCAGCCTGCAGGACTGCGCCGAACTGGCCGCGATGCCCTCACCCGCCCTGCCCTGCATCACCTTCCTGGGCAGCGAAGAGCAGATCGTCAGCCCGGCGGCAATCCACGCCCGCATGGACCGCTGGCCCGGCGGTGAATTGGACCTGATCAAGGGCGCCCAGCACGAGGTGATGATGGAAACACAGGATATCCGCACCCATGTGTTCTCCCGCATGTGCCGCCTGTTCGATCAAAACAGCTAGCGGCAGGCACTCGCTGGCCTGCCGCTCGCGAAGCCTTGGCCTCTGAGCGGCTCACCCAGCCCTATTGCGAATCGCGCTCCACTGCCGCCGCAGCAGCCGCGCTGAAGGCCTCCGGGGTCGGCGATTGCGCGAAGGCGGGTATATCCTCAGGCAGCGTGACCCAGGGCTGTTTGCGGCTGGTCCAGATATGCGCCATCGGTGCCAGCTGCTGGCTCTTCTGCAAGGTGCCCGCCCGCAGAAAGATCATACCAGGCAGCATGCTGTTTCTATTGAAAAGCCGCGTATGGCATGTGCTGCAAAAAACCTCGGTGAATTCCATTCCGCCGACTGAACGCAGGAATTCCGTAGTTTCCCCACCGCATTCAAATACGCTCTCAGGGACCATCGCATGCTCTGCAAAGGCACTTCCGCTCCGGGTCTGGCAATTCAGGCAGTGGCAAGCATAAACATGAAGCGGGCCTTCCTTGACGGAATAGGCCACGGCCCCGCACTCACATATGCCGGATGTGCTCATAAGTCTCTCCATTAACAAGTTCACCAATTCCGGCTATCAGTTGTGAGGGCAGAGGGATAGGGGTGCGTCTCCCCCATTTTCCTGTACGGGGCCGGGGTGTTGCAACAGCAGCGAACGCTGCCTTTACTACTGGCTTACCCGGTTTTGCTACTCTGCCCGCTGCCCCGTTCCAAGGGCCGCTTGTGATCCCGCAAGCCCGCCCTTAGATGTTGGGTCAAATCATTTCTCATGACAGGAGCCCCCATGTTCCAGCTTCCCTTCCCCGTCCGCGACGCAAACGCCACAGCCGGTTCCGGCGGCCTCGGCGATCTGCCGGAATGGGACCTCAGCGATCTTTATGCGTCTGAGGACGCCCCAGAACTGGCCCGCGATCTGGACTGGCTGCAAGAGGAATGCGCCGCCTTTGCCGCCGATTACCAGGGCAAGCTGGCGGATTTGGATGCAGACGGCCTGCTGACCTGCGTTCAGCGCAACGAGAAAATCAACAACATCGCCGGCCGCATCATGTCCTTTGCGGGCCTGCGCTATTACCAGCTGACCACCGACGCGGACCGTGCCGCTTTCCTGTCTGACTGCCAGGAGAAGGTCACCATTGCCACCACCCCGCTGGTGTTCTTCACGCTGGAGCTGAACCGGATTGAAGACAGCGTGATGGACGCGCATCTCGCTGCCAACGCGGAACTGGCGCGTTATGACAGCGTGTTCCGCCGCATCCGCGCGATGAAACCCTATCAGTTGTCCGATGAGCTGGAGAAATTCATGCACGACCTCGGCATCGTTGGCGACGCCTGGGAAAAGCTGTTTGACGAGACCATCGCAGGCTTGACCTTCACCGTGAACGGTGAAGAGCTGAACATCGAAGGCACCCTGAACCTGCTGACGGAACAAGACCGCAGCAAACGCGAGGCGGCGGCCCGCGAATTGGCCCGTGTGTTCAGCGAAAACATCAAGACCTTCGCCCGCGTCCACAACACCCAGGCCAAGGAAAAGGAAATCATCGACCGCTGGCGCGGCATGCCCAGCCCGCAGACCGGGCGCCACCTGTCCAACGACGTGGAGCCCGAGGTGGTCGAGGCCCTGCGCGAGGCCGTGGTGGCCGCCTACCCCAAGCTCAGCCACCGCTACTATGAGCTGAAGCGCAAATGGCTCGGCCTCGACGTGATGCAGGTCTGGGACCGCAACGCACCGCTGCCGCTGGAAGACTCCCGCACTATTGGCTGGGACGAGGCCGAAAAGACGGTGATGGAGGCCTATGAGGCCTTCGATCCCCGCATGGGCGAGATCGCAGCCCCCTTTTTCTCTGACGGCTGGATCGACGCCGGCGTGAAACCCGGCAAGGCCCCCGGCGCCTTTGCCCATCCCACCGTCACCAACGTGCACCCTTATGTGATGCTCAACTACCTGGGCAAACCGCGCGACGTGATGACCCTGGCGCATGAACTTGGCCATGGCGTGCATCAGGTGCTGGCGGCGGAACAGGGTGAGATGCTGTCCTCCACCCCGCTGACCCTGGCGGAAACCGCGTCCGTCTTCGGCGAAATGCTGACCTTCCGCAAAATGCTCGACAAGGCCGAAACCAAGGAGCAGCGCAAGGTGCTGCTCGCGGGCAAGGTCGAGGACATGATCAACACGGTTGTGCGCCAGATCGCCTTCTATGACTTCGAATGCAAGCTGCACGCCGCCCGCGCCGAGGGCGAGCTGACCCCGGATGACATCAACGCTATCTGGATGTCCGTGCAGGCTGAAAGCCTGGGCGAAGCCTTTGAATACATGGAGGGCTATGAGACCTTCTGGGCCTATATCCCGCACTTCGTGCATTCGCCCTTCTACGTCTACGCCTATGCCTTCGGCGACGGCCTGGTGAACGCGCTCTACTCGGTCTATGCCGAAGGCGGCGAAGGCTTTGAGGACAAGTATTTCGAGATGCTCAAGGCGGGCGGTTCCAAGCACCACAAGGAACTGCTGGCCCCCTTCGGCCTCGACGCCACCGACCCCAAGTTCTGGGACAAGGGCCTCAGCATGATCTCCGGCTTCATCGACGAGCTGGAGGCAATGGAGGCCTGATGAGCCTCAGCCTGCGCCCGTTGGCCCGCAGCGGCTTTGGACTGGTGAGCCATATCCAGGTGGAGCCGGACCAGACCCGCTTTTCCGGGACCGTGGCGCAGGCCTTTGAAGAGAATGAAGAGGGCGTGGATTTCCACGCCATCCTCACCGGCAGCAAAGCGGCCGGGTTCTTCAAGATTGACCGGCTGTATCATGAGACTTACAGCTTTGCCACGCCGGCAGACTTGGGCCTGCGCGCCTTTATGATTGACCGCAGCGAACAGGGCAAAGGCCTTGCCACCGCCGCGGTGGCCGCCCTGGAAAGCTATCTGCCCGCCCATTACCCCAGCCGCAGCGCTGTGGTGCTGACAGTCAACATGCAGAACCCCGGCGCGATCCGCTGCTACCTGAAGGGCGGATTTCAAGATACCGGAGACATCCATCCCTATGGGATCGCCGGCCCCCAGCATATTCTGAAGATGGCCCTGCCCGCGCCCTGAAGGGCGAATAGCGGCCGCAGCCGCAGATCAACCGGCAACAATGCCCCCTTGGGCAGTTCCGCTCACTTCAACTGGCTGTCCTTGGAGCCGCGCCGGTTGATGCCGCCGCGGGCCTGAAGGGAGCCGTCGCGCTCCTGCTGGCAATCGATGCAAAGCTTGACGCCGGGAATGGCGACGCGGCGCTTCTCCGGGATCGGCTCCTCGCATTCGGCACAATGGGTCAGGCTTTCGCCGACCGGGCGTTTCTGCGCCTTCAGCCGTGCAAGCTCATCATTGATCGAGGCTTCGATCTGTTCATTCACCGCGCCATCCTGTGCCCAGCCGCCTGCCATGAGCCTTCCTCCTGTGCCAGAGTATGTAAATTTAGGAGCGCAGCGGAGGCCTGACCAGAGGCGGTTGGCGGGAATTTCCGAGAAAATCTGTCAACTATTTGATTTTATTGCATTTTCCATTGACCTCCCGGCACCTGCCAGCTACACAGAATACAGAAATTGCAAGCAAGCCAGAATCACCGGCAGCAAGCAGCCAGCGCTCCAGCAATCCTTCGGGACAGCCAGACAGCAAGCTTCGCCAGCAACCAGAGTGATTTCAGCCAGCCGCGCCTAGCAAAGCCCGCCAGCAATTCTGCCAGCTCTGCCCATTCAGCCGCGCACCGAGCACTCCGCCAGGCCCGTGCCAGACAGGTTATTCCACTCAGCATCCGCCAGTTTTCAGGTCAGCGTTGTTGACCCAATGTTTCGCGCGCGAAACATTGCGGCAGCACCACTGCCGTAAAGCCAGCATCATTGCCAGGTGACAAAAAAGGCGGTGCACTGCACCGCCTTTCAACTTTACTCACAGTTCCGGAAATCAGGCGCCGGTCAGCATACCCTTTTCCATCGCCAGATCGCGCATCTTCTTCTGCAGCTTTTCAAACGCCCGCACCTCAATCTGGCGGATGCGCTCGCGGCTGACGCCGTACTGCGTACTCAGATCCTCCAGCGTAACCGCTTGATCCATCAGCCGGCGCTGGGTCAGGATGTCTTTCTCCCGGTCATTGAGCACGTCCAGCGCCGCAGCCAGCAGTTCCCGGCGGGCTTCCAGCTCATCGCGGGCCTCATAATCGCCGGCCTGATCGGCGTCTTCATCTTCCAGCCAGTCCTGCCACTGCATGGTGCCTTCGCCCTCGGAGCCGACGGTGGCATTCAGGGAGGCATCGCCGCCGGACATGCGGCGGTTCATCGAGATCACCTCGTCCTCGGTCACGCCAAGGTCTGTGGCAATCCGTGCGACGTTCTCGGGGCGCAGGTCGCCTTCCTCCAGCGCGCCGATGCGGGCTTTGGCCTTGCGCAGGTTGAAGAAAAGTTTCTTTTGCGCAGAGGTGGTGCCCAGCTTGACCAGAGACCACGACCGCAGAATGTACTCCTGGATCGAGGCGCGGATCCACCACATGGCATAGGTTGCCAGACGGAAGCCTTTTTCCGGATCAAACCGTTTAACCGCCTGCATCAGGCCCACGTTGGCCTCAGAGATCACTTCGGCCTGCGGCAATCCATAGCCGCGGTAGCCCATGGCAATCTTGGCCGCCAGCCGCAGATGGGATGTCACCATCTTATGCGCGGACTTGGCGTCCTGCTCCTCCACCCAACGCTTGGCCAGCATGTATTCCTCTTCAGGCTCCAGCAGCGGAAACTTGCGGATTTCCTGGAGATACCGGTTCAGGCCGCCTTCGGGCGTCGGGGCAGGCAGGTTTGCATAATTCGCCATATAAAGTGTCCCTCCCAAAATGTATAAGGACTTAACATTAGCGCATATGTGTTAGCGCTAAGCCCTTTTCAAGGACTGCTTAAGGAATTCTTCTATGTTAGCCCGTGTCTTTTCGTCTGTGAATTGTGTCACAGGCCTGAACACGCTTATTTGCTGTCAGTTTACTGGCGCAATGCATCCAGCAATCCGGCCATATCCTGCGGCAGCGGCGCCTCGAACCTGAGCGCTTCGCCGGTCACCGGATGATCAAATCCCAGCACCGCCGCATGCAGCGCCTGGCGCGGGAAAGCCTGCACCGCGGCCTGGCCCGCCTCGCTCAGCGCCTTTGCGGCCAGTTTGCGGCGGCCGCCATAGGTGGGGTCTCCGATCAGCCCGTGGCCGGCATGGGCCATGTGCACCCGGATCTGGTGGGTGCGGCCGGTTTCCAGCCAGCATTCGATCAGTGCCGCACAGGGCGGGTTTCCGAAGCTTTCGCAGATCCGGGCCCGTGTCACCGCGTGACGGCCGCCCTGAAACAGCACGGCCTGGCGCTGGCGGTCGGTCTTGTGCCGCGCCAGCTGGGTGGTGAGCTTAAGGATATTGCCGGGCTCAAAGCTGGCGCCCCTGACGCCGCGCAAACGCGGGTCGTTGCCGTCCGGCACGCCGTAGCAGACCGCCTGATAATAACGCTCGACCGTGTGCTTTTCGAACTGCGCCGCAAGCCCCTGATGGGCGGCGTCGGATTTGGCCACCACCAGCAGGCCGCTGGTTTCCTTGTCGATCCGGTGCACGATGCCGGGACGCTTGACCCCGCCGACGCCGGAGAGGTTACCGCCGAAATGGTGCAACAGCGCGTTGACGAGTGTGCCAGAAGGCGAACCCGGTGCCGGGTGAACCACCATGCCGGCAGGCTTGTTGACGACAATCAGATCATCGTCCTCATAGACGATGTTCAGCGGGATATCCTCAGGCCCGATGTGGCTGTCTTCAGCCTCCTCCACCGCGATCGCAATGACCGCCCCGGCCTCGACCCTGGCTTTGGCATCCCGGACCACGGCACCATCCACCGTCAGCGCGCCTTCCTCGATCAGCCGGGCCAGCCGGGTGCGCGACAGGGACGCCTCCTCTGGCACATCGCGCGAAACCGCTTTATCAAGCCGCTTAGGCGGGTTTTCCGCGATGACAAACTCAATCCGGCGGCTGCCCATGACTGATCCTTCCGAGACCGAAATCCAACAGGAACCGCCGCAGATCCGGTTCCTGCGGCGGCTGGTGACCACCCTGACGGTGGTGATGATTGGCGGGCTTGTATTGATAATCTCGCTGCTTGTCATCCGCCTGCAGGCCACTGATGCGCCGCTGCCTGCAGAAATCGCTCTGCCCGCAGGGGTAGAGGCCGAAGCGGTGACGCTGGGACGCAGCTGGATCGCTGTCGTCAGCCAGGACAACCGCATCCTGATCTTTGACCGTGAATCCGGCGATCTGCGTCAGGAGATACAGATCACCGACTGAGCCGGTACCGGTCAGGACCTCAGCAGCACCTTATTGGAATCAATTGCCTCGGCGATCTGGGCATATTGGGACTGGCGGTCCTGAGCAGCCTCGGCACTGCGCAGCAGAATGGTCGCAGCCTCCTCCAGAATGCGGGCAGCCTCCCGGTTCACCTCAGCTTGCGCGGCAGCGCTGACCGGGGTCAGCGGGCGGGTGGTGCGTTCGGCGGGGTTGGCACTGCTGCTGACTGTGACCCGGCCCCGCGCCGGATCGCTGTTCTGGCGTGCCAGCCGCTTTAACCGCACTGACGCGTCCTGCATCACTCCGCGCACCTCGTCATAGTCTGTGCCTTCGGGAATGGCGTCAGCTGCCGTTTCCAGCCGTTCCGACAAGCAATCCACCTGAAGCGACGAATCACCTGTAGCCCGGCAAAAGGCCTTGGCCGCGGCCAGGGATCCCAGAAGTTCGGCCAAATACGCAGCAGACCCGAACTCTCCGGCGGGCATCACGACAGAGTATACAAGCGGGCCAGGAGACTGAGCCAGAGCAGGTGTGGCAACCACCCCCAAACCGGAAATCCCTGTAATTATACTTCTGATAGCTGCCTTGAACATGTCCTAACCCTCACTAAGATTCTTAACAGTGGCCCGAAACCGCTTATCACACAGCACCGCTGCGCGGCATCTTGCCGGGGCGTCACCGCGGCTGCAGCGGTATGTTGCTAGGTGCCCGGCGGCTGACTAACCTAAAAGTGTTCCAAAATCATAAGGTATTTTTCCCATGCGTACCAGTATCTTGCAGGCAATAACGATAATCGTTCCGCTTACCTTCGCCAGCCAGGCCGCTTTTGCCCAGGCGGACCCGGCGCTCGAAGAGGCCAAGCGGCGCCTGGCCTGCGGTGCCGGAGTGCCTGTCTCCGCCACCTATCTTCCCAACGGTTCTTTGCAGGTTACGTGCCAGGCACCCGGCGCCCAGGCAGTGGCGCAATCCAACACCAACGGGCTGCCGCAGACCGGCCTTTCCGCCGAAGCCACTGCGGCTGTTGTCGGCGGCGCCCTGCTTCTGGTTGTGATCGCAGACGACGATGACAGCTCGACAACAACGTCAACGACGACCGGTCCGGCAGACTGAGTCCCGTGCCGCGGCGGCCAGGGTGTTGCCGCCCCGGCAACATCCCAACCCGGTCCGCTGCTGCACGGCCGCGGCCGCCACGGCCCAGACGCCAGCACCGGCTGAATTGAACCGGTGCGTGCGCTGGATAGGCTTGGAAACAAGACAAGCAAACACGCCGGCCAGACAGCCTGGATCCGGGGTCAAAGCTCCAGTCTGCCGCAGCCGAACTGATATCCGCGCATTTCGCAGCGGCAGCCAGTTTTGTGCGTAAATCAATCTGTTCCGGAGGGGGGAGGATGGTACCGCCTCCCCGGCTTGAACGGGGGACCTCTGGATCCACAATCCAGCGCTCTAACCAACTGAGCTAAGGCGGCACTGAGGGGGCATTTATAGCACACCCCGGGGGCGTGCAAGAGCTTTTTCGCCATTCTGTTTCAGAAAACTGCACCCCCATTTCGGCCCCGTGCAAGGCCACAACCCGCACCGGAAAGGGAGCGGAAAGTTATCCACAACCGCTTGCAATTCCACCCAATTTCCGCGCGGTGCCAAACCAGGCGCCTTCACGCCTCAGCGTTCTGGAATGACAGGCACCAGGTTTGCTCCACCAGGTTCTGGCCATAGCTGCGCACCGGGCGGCTGTCCCGCAGCTGCCAGCCGAAAGCCTGGTACAGGGCGCAGGCTGTGCGGTGGCTCTGGTGGGTTTTCAGCATCATGCCGCGGTAGCCTGCGGCGCGGGCAAAGTCCATGCAGGCGCGCAGCAGCCGCTTGCCCAGCCCCTTGCCGCGCGCCTTGGGGGTCAGCAGAAACAGGCGCAGCTGCGCCGTGTCGCCGTCCTTCTTCATGCAGAACACCGTGCCCAGCCGCTCGCCGCCGCATTCAGCCATCCATCCGCGTTCGCAGGCGGGATCGTGGCCTGCGCAAAAGCTGTGCAGGATATCGGCAACCAGCGGCCCGAAACTGTCGTCGAAACCGGCTTCGCGGGCGTACAGGTCCTGATGGCGGGCCACCAGCCATTGCATATCTGTCGGGGCGAATCGGCGCAGGGTCACATCCTTCATGCAGGCAGTGTAGCGCAAACCCGGCTTGCGTTTCAGCCTGCGCCGGGCTAGCACCGGCATTCAAGCGGCTGGCCGCCAGTGGAGTGCAAGATGAGCATCAATACCGAACGCGACCTGGAAGCAAACATGCAGATCGGCCCGACCGATCAGGGCATGGTGCGGATTTTCATTGAAGCGGGCGGCGTCGAGATCCCGATGGACTTTGACCCTGAGGAAGCTGAAGAGATCGCAGACGAGATCCGCGCGGCGGCCCAGGCGGCCCGCACCGTCAAGTAACGCAAGCCTTCAGAAAAACCGCCATGACTTTCAGGCGAACCTTCTGAACTGCAGTTTACTCCTTCATACCTTCCTAAAGCCTTAGGGCTCACCTTTGTGCTCAGCCAGTTGAGGAGTGAGTACTATGGTGAGCCCATCGCCCCGTTTGCCCTGTTGCAGCAGCCTGCAGCACTGAACACAATGGTCTGATCCCGAACACCGAGAATGCAAGGCAGCGCGCTGCAAAGGGGCAGCCGCAGCATCTGCGAGCGCCGGAGCCTCCCCGGGTCACCAGTCCGGTTGCTCCCCGGCCGGCCCGCCTATCAGCAGCCCATCCTTGCCCGGACGCGGGTCCCGCAAAATCTGCAGGCGGCGGGCAGCATCCATGGCAAATTTCTGCACCAGCTTCTTGCGCCGGGCGGGGGCCAGCTTGTCCTCCGGCGCCATGCGGATGATTTCAGCATCATAGGGGTCGGCGATGATCAGCCCGGTGCCGTCGGGCAGCAGCTCAGCCGGGAAATCCATGTCCACTGCCCAGAAATAGCGGTCGCACCACTCCAGGTAGCCCTCCCACTTGCTATCCGACTGGTAGTCGGCGCGGCTGGACTTGCACTCGATCACCCAAAGCTCCCCCTTGGGACCCAGCGCCATCACATCGACGCGCAGGCCGCGGGCGGGCACGAATTCCTCCAGCGGCGCATAGCCGAGCGAGCGCAGATAGCGCGAGACGCCGCGGGCGAGCTTCTGTCCTGGCTGCAGATCATCCATCATGGCAGCGAATGTGAACAATTAGAGAACAAAATGCAATCCCGCGCTTTTGCCGCGAAACGCTGCCGGATGCCCCCTGCCCCCTTGTAACGGCGCCTCCGGCAGCTTAGTTACGGGCTTGGCGGGTTCTGCCCTTCTCGTGACAGGCAGCATTCCGGTGGCCTTAAGCAATTCCGAGGGAGCTGGCTCTGTCCGGATCCTGGTCCGTTTACCTGGCGCCCACCTGTATATACAGGTCCTCGGGAATCAAAGCCGCACGGTTGACTGGTGGTCCCGCCGCATTTCCCCCTGCCCCGCAAAGTAAAACCGCGCCTTCCGGTGGGAAAGCGCGGCTGAACTTCGGCTGTTTGCGCTGCTCAGCGGCGGCTGGTCAGCTGACGCTTCTGCCGGGACGGCTCCTCGGCCGGAACCTGCACCGGCTGGAATTCATGCGCCACCGGGGTGCCGCGGCGCGGGCCGCTGTCCTTTTCCGCCATCGCCATGACGGCCCAGGCGAACTGCACGCCGGCAAAGACGATCCCATGCATGAACCACAACAGGAACACGGCCAGCGGGCCGGCATCGGAGGTGGCGACCAGCGACCACAGGTTCATCACGTTGAACCACAGGAGAACCGCCACAAAGGCGGCTGCGATCCCAAAGCCGATCACCACGTTGCGGATGTACATTTTCACCAGTTCAGGCATCTGAGTCCTCCAGATAAGCAAGAAGAGGTTAGCAGCCTTTGCGGCGCCGTCCAGCGGTTCCGGAGGGATGAGCGGAATTTGCCGCATCTTTTGCCGCCCTTGCACGCGAAACAAAAAAGCGCACCCGGAGGCGCGCCCTTTATTCTGCTCAAGTCAGCTGCAAATGCCGGCTCAGAAGGCTTCCGGCCGGGCCTCGCGCGCCATGTGGTCTAGCACGGCATTCACAAACTTCGCTTCCTTGCCTTCAGGGAAGAAGGCGCGGGCAATGTCGACGAATTCGTTGATCACCACCTTGGGCGGGGTATCCGATTGGGTCAGCTCAGCACCCGCCGCGCGGAACAGCGCCCGCAGGGTCGGGTCGATGCGGGCAATCGGCCATTTCGCCACCAGGGCACGGTCGGTCATCTGGTCGATCCGCGCCTGATTGTTCACTGCCTCGCGCACCAGCTTGCGGAAAACGGCAGTATCGCCTTCCGCCATCTCGTCGCCCTCGTAGACAGCGCCAAAACGGTGGTCCTCAAATTCGACGATCACCCTGTCGAAGGTGAGGCCGCTGTGTTCCATCTGGAACAGCGCCTGCACAGCGTAAAGCCGTGCTGCCGATCTCATCTGATTCTTGCCGTTGCCCTTGGGGCGGCTGTCCTGGGTGCTCATGCGCTGGTGGATCCGTTGTCTGTACCGGCAAGCCTGTACGCCCCTGCGGGCGCCTTGAAGCCGATGCCTTTGGTCTGGGCGCCCCACTTACGCGTGAGTGCGATCAGATGCAAGGCCGCAGCTGCAGCGCCGCCGCCTTTGTTCTGATCGGCCGTATCGGCGCGCACCTCGGCCTGTTTGCGGTTTTCCAAGGTCAGGATGCCGTTGCCGATGCACAGGCCCTGCAGCCCCATCAGCTGGATCGCGCGGGAGCTGTCATTGCAGACGGTGTCATAGTGGGTGGTCTCACCGCGGATCACGCAACCCAGCGCCACATAGCCGTCGAAGTTGGAGGTGCGGTCGGCGATGGCAATTGCGGTGGGCACTTCCAGCGCACCGGGCACTTCAGCAATTTCAAAGGTGCCGCCTGCGGCTTCGATCTCTGCCGCGGCGCCCGCAACCAGGTTGTCGGCGATGTCCTTGTAATAGGGCGCGACAACAATCAGCAGCTTTACCGGCTTTTCGAACTCCGCGCGCGGCAGGGTGTAGTGGGTTTCATGTCCAGCCATATCAAGCGTCCTTCAGAATGGGGCGGCTGCCGGTGATGGACAGGCCATAGGCATCCAGCCCGACATATTTGGTAGAGGGCGAGTCGGTCAGCAGGACCAGCTCATGCAGGCCCAGGCTCGACAGGATCTGAGCACCGATACCGGTCTGCTTGATGGTGACCGTGCGCGGACCCTCGTCTTCGTTTGCATAAAGCGCGGTGCGCGGCTGGCGGAACAGGGTCACCACGCCGCGGCCCTCCTCGGCAATGATCTCCATCGAGCGCGGCAGCTGCCGGGCGGACTTGGGGCCGAGGCCCAAGAGGTCGGTCGCCTCATGCAGCGCGTGGGTGCGCACCAGCACCGGCTCCGGCGTGGTGATGTCGCCCTTGATCATCACCACGTGTTCAATGCCGTGGGTCTGGTCGGTGAACAACCGCATTTCCCACTCGCCGCCGAATTCCGAAGTGACGGTCTCGCGCGAGGTTTCCACCACCAGGTTGTCGTTGCGGGCGCGGTAGGTGATCAGGTCGGAAATGGTGCCGATCTTCAGCCCGTGCTTTTGCGCATAGTCCACCAGGTCCGGCAGCCGCGCCATGGTGCCGTCTTCCTTCATGATCTCGCAGATCACCGACGACGGGTAGTGGCCGGCCAGCCGGGCAACGTCGCAGCCTGCCTCAGTGTGGCCTGCGCGGACCAGCACCCCGCCCCGGCGTGCGCGCAGCGGGAAAACATGGCCCGGCGTCGCGATATCGGCGGCGGTCATTTTCGGGTCGATGGCGGTGGCCACGGTCAGCGCCCGGTCAGCGGCAGAGATGCCGGTGGACACCCCCTCGCGCGCTTCGATGGAGACGGTGAAGGCCGTCTCGTGGCGCGACGAGTTGTGCATGGCCATCATCGGCAGGCCCAGTTCTTCGATCCGCTCGGCCGGCATGGTCAGGCAGATCAGGCCGCGGCCGTGGGTCGCCATGAAGTTGATCGCGGCGGCATCAGCGTGCTGCGCCGGGATCACCAGATCGCCCTCGTTCTCGCGGTCCTCGTGGTCCACAAGGATGAACATGCGGCCCTGGCGGGCATCTTCGATGATATCTTCGATCGGGCTGATGGCATCGCGCAATTGCGCCTCAACCGGCCCCGGTGTTTCAAAGCTCATATGGCAGCCTTTCGATGCGCATGGGCAGCACGCCTGGCACTGCGGGTTCTTTCCCTGCCAGATAGCCCAGGCCGGCGGCAAATGCCAGTCCTGCAAACGGCAACCGGACGTCCGGACGCGGCCTGTGCATGCACGCGCAAGACACAGAGGGGCGCTGCCCCTCGGCCCTTCGGGCCTCACCCCGGAGTATTTCGGGGAAGATGAACAGGCCGGCGCGGTCAGCCTGCCTCTTGCAGCCGGGCGACGTAGCGGGCCAGGGTGTCGATCTCCAGATTGATGTGGTCGCCCAGCTTGACGTCCCCCCAGGTGGTGACGTCCTTGGTATGCGGGATGAAGTTAATACCGAAGTCACGGCCGTCCACATCGTTCACCGTCAAAGAGGTGCCGTTCAGCGCAACCGAACCCTTGGGCGCGATGAAGCGTGCCAGCGCCTCCGGCGCGCGGAGGGTGACACGGGTGCTGTCGCCCTCGTCCTGCATGACCACCACTTCGGCGACACCGTCCACATGGCCGGACACGATATGGCCGCCCAGCTCATCGCCCACTTTCAAGGCGCGTTCCAGGTTCACCCGCTTGCCTACCGCCCATTTGTCCAGGTTCGTTTTGGACACCGTCTCTGCCGAGATCTGCACGTCGTACCAATCCTCGCCAATGGCGATCACGGTCAGGCAAACGCCATCCGAAGCAATCGAGGCGCCCAGGTCAATGGTGGCAGTGTCGTAGGCCGTGCGGATGCGGGCGCGCAGATCGCCCTGCTGCTCCAGTTCGGCAATGGTGCCCACATCGGTGATGATGCCAGTAAACATAGGTGCGCTCCCCGCAGGTCATATGTCATTCCTGCCGCAGAGGTAGCCAAGCCGCGCAGCCTTCACAAGCCCTGGCTTGCCTTTGCGGGCGGCGCAGCCATAGTTTCGCCCCAGTCAAATGTTAATCAAATCTTGAAATCAGTTCTGTATAGCAAGCCGTGTGATGCCAAGCCCCCCTTTCAAAGACCGCAGTTTTTTGTTTCTGCAAGGCCCGCACGGGCCGTTCTTTGCAGCGCTTGGCCGGATGCTGCGTGCCGCTGGCTGCCAGGTGGCGCGGGTGGGGTTCAATGCCGGCGACCAGGCGTTCTGGCGCGGCAAGGACAGCTACATCCCCTTTACCGGCAGCCAGCAGGACTGGCCGGAGGTGCTGGCCACGCTGCTGGAGGGCCGAACGGTCACCGATATCGTGCTGTACGGCGACACCCGCCCCATCCACGCCGCCGCGGTCAAGGCAGCCCGCCGGCGCGGCATCGCCGTGCATGTGTTCGAGGAAGGCTATCTGCGGCCTTATTGGGTTACTTACGAGCGCGGCGGCGCCAATGGCCATTCGCGGCTGATGGAAATGACTGTGCCCGAAATGCAGGAAGCGCTGGCGCTCTCGGATATGGAGGCACCGCTGCCCCCTGCACACTGGGGCGACATGCGCCAGCATGTGTTCTATGGCGCGCTGTATCATTGGTTCGTCATGTTCCGGAACCGCAGATACCGTAATTTCCGCCCGCACCGGGCGCTGCCGGTGACCAAGGAATTCCAGCTCTACCTCAAACGTCTGCTGCTGATGCCGGCTCAGGCACTGGAGCGGCGGCTGGCAGAGCGGCGTATCCGCCATGGCGGCTTTCCCTACCATCTGGCGCTGTTGCAGCTGGAGCATGACAGCTCATTTCAAATGCATTCCCCCTTCGCCAGCATGGGCGAATTCCTCGCCGAAGTAATTACTGGCTTTGCCGAAGGCGCACCGCGCCACCACCACCTGGTGATCAAAGCGCATCCGCTGGAAGACGGCCGCGCGCAGGTTCGCCGCACCCTGCGCCGCCTGGCGCAGAAGCACGGGATTGCCGGGCGGGTGCACTACGTGCGCGGCGGCAAGCTGGCGCAGCTGCTGAACGAAGCGCGCAGCGCGGTAACGGTCAATTCCACAGCCGGCCAGCAGGTGCTGTGGCGCGGCATTCCGTTGCGGGTGTTCGGGCGCGCGGTCTACGGCAAGCCGGAGTTCGTGTCGGAGCAGCCGCTGGCCCGGTTCTTTGCCGCCCCTTCCCGCCCTGACAGCCGTGCGTACAAGGACTACCGGCGGTTTCTGCTCGAAACCTCACAAGTGCCCGGCGGCTATTACTCGCGCGAAGGACGCCGCCAGTTGCTGCGCCAGGTCGCCGATATGATGCTGGCGGACGAGGACCCCTATGATGCCCTGCGGCTGGGCACAGCGGCACCGCGGCAACAGTTGCGCCTGGTGACCTGATTGGGATTTCCCCAAACACTGGATTTTTCCCTGCCGGCAGGTTAGGTTGCCGATAAAACTTGAGGCAAACAAAATAAGGTCGAGGAGACCGAGCAGTGAAATCCGTCCCCCTTCGCTGGGCGCGCCCCGTGGCAATGCTGGCGGCATTGACCCTTGCTGCGGCCTGCGGCCTGCCGAAAGTCGGCCCCAACAAGAATCAGATCTTTGCTGGATCCGTGCAGCGTGAAGGCGATGCCTTCATCGTTTCGGTCAATGACCGCGTCGCCCGGGCCACCGCAGTGGTCCCCGCACTTGGCTTTTCTTCCGGCTTTACCTCAGCAGGCAAGCTGACCTCTGACACCATCCGTCCCGGCGACGTGCTGGGTCTGACGGTCTGGGAGAACGTCGATGACGGCCTGCTGGCGGCGGAGGCCACCAACTCCACTGCGCTGGAAGAAGTGCAGGTCGACAGCGCCGGGTATATTTTTGTGCCCTACGCAGGCCGCCTGCGTGCCTCGGGCAACACGCCCGAGCAGCTGCGCGAGACCATCACCAGCAAGCTCGAAGACCAGACCCCGGACCCGCAGGTGCAGGTGCGCCGCCTGGCGGGCAATGGCGCCAGCGTCAGCCTGACCGGCGCGGTGGGCGCACAGGGAATCTATCCGATCGAACGCCCGACCCGGACGCTGTCAGCGATGCTGGCCCAGGCCGGCGGTGTCACCATCCAGCCGGAGATTGCCCAGGTCAGCGTGATCCGCGGCAGCCAGAAGGGCAAGATCTGGTTCCAGGATTTGTTTGACCATCCCGAGCTGGACGTTGCCCTGCGCGGCGGCGACCGCATCCTGGTCGAAGAAGACACCCGTTCCTTTACTGCCCTTGGCGCAACCTCCGCCCAGGCGCGGGTGCCGTTCGAAAGCCAGGACCTGTCGGCGCTGGAGGCAATCGCTCAGGTAGGCGGGCTGATCTCCACAGCCGCCGACCCGACCGGCGTGTTCGTGCTGCGCAACGAACCGGCTGCGATCGCAAACCATGTGCTGGGCCGCGACGACCTGATCGGCGCCCAGCGCATGGTCTATGTGCTGAACCTGACGCAGCCGAACGGGCTGTTCATGGCCCGCGACTTTGTGATCCGCGACGACGACACGCTTTATGTGACTGAAGCGCCCTATGCCCAGTGGACCAAGACCATCTCGCTGCTGCTGGCCCCGGTGGGATCGCTGGCCAGCACCTCGACCGCACTCAGCGGCAGCTAAACAGGATGAGCCTGAATGCAGGCCGCCACGAAGCCGGGATCAAAGCGTCCCGGCTTTTTGTTTACAACGGCGGCTTCCTGACCCAGCGCCGGGTGCGGCGGATTCTGGAATTGTCTGGTTATAACATCCGCCTGGGGCTGCCGCTGGCGGAGGATCTGGTGGGCATCTGGGGGGCCTCCCCCACCGCGCACCGCGGCCTGTCTGTGGCAGAGAAGCGCGGCTGCGGACTGCTGCGGGTGGAAGACGCGTTCCTGCGCTCACTTCACCCCGGCCGTGCGGGCGAGCCGCCCATAGGACTGTTGCTGGACCGTGCAGGGGTGCATTTTGATGCCGCCGCACCTTCGGATCTGGAACAGATTCTGGCCAGCCATCCGCTGGATGATGCACATCTTCTGCAGCGCGCGCGCGACGCCATCACCCGCGTGAAAGAGGCGCATCTCAGCAAGTACAACGCCTTTGATCCTGAAACACCGGTGCCGGAGCCCGGGTACGTGCTGGTGGCGGACCAGGCCCGGGACGATGCCTCTGTCACCGCGTCGCGCGCAGACCGGGCGCGGTTTCTGGAGATGCTGGCCTTTGCCCAAGAAGAGCACCCCGGCGCCCGCGTTCTGATCAAGACCCACCCCGAGACGCTGCGCGGCTACCGGGCGGGGTATTACGGTTCCAGCGACGCTCAAGGGCGGGCGGAGATGTTCACCGGCACCGTGTCCCCCTGGGCGCTGCTGGAGGGCGCGGTGGGAGTCTATACTGTCTCCTCGCAACTGGGGTTTGAGGCGATCCTGGCCGGCCACAAGCCGCGGGTTTTCGGGCAGCCGTTTTATGCCGGCTGGGGGTTGAGCATCGACGATGCCGCCCCGCCCCGGCGCCAGCGGCAGCTGACCCGGGCACAGCTGTTTGCCGCCGCGATGATCCTTTACCCGAAATGGTATGACCCCTTCCGCGATGAGCTGTGCAAGCTGGAAACCGTGCTGGACAATCTGGAGGCCAAGGCCCGGGCTTGGCGTGAGGACCACGACGGCTGGGCCGCCTCTGGCATGCGGATGTGGAAGCGCAAGCCGCTGCAGAAATTCTTTGGTTCGGAAAAGCGGATTCAGTTCACCGAAGATCCTGCCAAGGCGCAGGCAGGCGGGCGCAACTGGATGGTCTGGGCAGGCAGGGCCGCAGACACCCACGCCGGTGCGGTGCGGGTGGAGGACGGGTTCCTGCGCTCCCGCGGGCTGGGAGCGGAACTGGTGCCGCCGCTGTCGCTGGTCACTGACCGGCGCGGGATCTACTACGATCCGCGCCAGCCCTCGGATCTTGATGCGCTGATTGCAAGCCGTGCGGAGCTGACCCAGGCACAGGCGCTGCGGGCCGAAAGGCTGGTGCAGTCCCTGATCCGGGACCATGTGTCGAAATACAATCTCGGCGGCACGGTACCTGAACTGCCTGAAGGCCGGCGGATTCTGGTGCCGGGCCAGGTGGAGGATGATGCCTCGATCCTTTGCGGTGCAGGACCGGTCCGGACAAATCTGGACCTCCTGCGCACGGCGCGCGAGGCCAACCCGGACGCGGTGATCATCTACAAACCGCATCCCGATGTGGAGGCAGGCCTGCGGGCCGGGCAAATCGAAACCGGAGGGCTCGCAGATGTTGTGGCGGCGCATGCGGATCCGATGGCCCTGCTGGGCACTGCGCAGGAAGTCTGGACAATGACATCACTGTTGGGGTTCGAGGCGCTGCTGCGCGGGGTCAAGGTCACCACGCTTGGCATGCCCTTCTACGCCGGCTGGGGGCTGACCCGCGATCTGGCGCCAGTACCGTCCTGGCGGCAGACGCAGGTGCCGTTTCTGGGCCTGGCCCATGCAGCCCTGATCGATTATCCCCGCTATTTTGACCCGGTCACCGGCCAGCCCTGCCCGGTAGAAGTCGCGGTGATGCGGCTGCGTGAGGGCCGCCTGCCGCATCCGGGCCTTGGTAACCGGCTGCTGTCCAAGCTGCAGGGGCTTTCTGCCACTTACACCCATCTCTGGCGCTGACGGGTGCCTGTTTCAACCCCAGTGACGTAGCGGCCTAGCGCAGCGCGCGGGTCCAGCGGTGCAGGATATCTTTACCGGCCGGGCGGATCTCGACCAGCTCAAAACGCGGCGCCTCCTCCAGGCGGCCGATGCCCAGTGCGCCGATCGATGGCAGCCCCTCAGCACCGATGCCCAGACCAGCGGTGAAGCCGATCAGCTCGTCCACCAGATCAAACGCCAAAAGCGAGGCCGCCAGGGCGCTGCCGCCCTCGCAGAACACCCGTGTAAGCCCTGCCTGGCCCAGCTGCTGCAGCACATCGCCCGTGTCCAGCTGCACCCCGTGCGACGCGCAGGGGATCAGCCTGGCACCCAGCCCTTCCCAAGCCCGGATGCGTTCCTGGTCAGCCCCGTGGCCGTGGCACAACCAGACCGGGATATCCTTGGCGGTGCGGGCAAGCCGGCCCATCAGCGGCAAGTCCAGATGGCGAGAGATCACCACCCGCACCGGCTGCCGATCTACTCCCAGGTCGCGTACAGTGAGTGCTGGATCATCCGCCCGCGCGGTGCCGCCGCCGACCATCACCGCGTCATGGCGGGCGCGCATTGCGTGCACGGCGCGGCGCGCCTCCGGCCCGGTGATCCACTTGCTTTGTCCCGATCCGGTGGCAATGCGCCCGTCAAAACTGCTGGCCAGCTTCAGCGTCACCAGCGGGCGGCCCTGTTCCGTCTTGAGAAAGAACCCGGCATGGTCGCGCGCCGCCTGAGCGCCCCAGATGCCGGTGTCCACCCGGATGCCTGCCTCCCGCAGCATCCGGATACCCTGGCCGGATACCCGCGGATCGCTGTCCCCTATGGCAGCCACAACCCGTGCCACCCCGGCATCGATCAAAGCCTGGGCGCACGGCGGCGTTTCCCCCTGGTGCGCGCAAGGCTCCAGCGTGACGTAAGCTGTGGCACCGCGGGCGGCTTCACCGGCCTGCGCCAGCGCTTCGGTTTCCGCGTGCGGACGGCCGCCTGGCTTGGTCCAGCCGCGGCCGACCACACGGCAGCCTTGCACGATGACACAACCCACAGCCGGGTTCGGCCAGCAATTGCCCTGGCCGCGCCGCCCCAGAGACAGCGCCAGCGCCATGAAACGGTGGTCTGTGTCCATTATTCTTCTGGCGCCACCGGCGGGCGCAGCTCGTGAACGAAATCCTCGAAGTCATCTGCCGCTTGGAAATTCTTGTACACGCTCGCAAAGCGCACATAGGCAACGGTGTCGATCCGGGCCAGCGCCTCCATCACGATCTCGCCGATTTTTTTGGACGGAATGTCAGTCTCGCCCATGCTTTCCAGCCGCCGCACAATGCCGGAAATCATCTGATCGATACGCTCTGGCTCAATCGGGCGTTTCTGCATCGAGATGCGGATTGAGCGCTCCAGCTTGTCGCGGTCGAAATCCTCGCGCTTGCCATTGGTTTTGATCACAACCAGATCGCGCAGCTGCACCCGTTCATAAGTGGTGAAACGGCCGCCGCAGGCCGGGCAAAACCGGCGCCGCCGGATCGAAACATGATCCTCGGCAGGGCGTGAATCCTTGACCTGGGTGTCGATATTTCCGCAAAATGGGCAGCGCATCCGCCTGCTCCCTCAATCCTGTCAGCCTGTTTATTGTGCCGGCATTTCCCCGGTTATCCACAACTATAGGCCACCCTCCAGAATTTGGGTAGAGGGGATTTTCAGCCGCTAGATAAAGAGGTTCAGGCCAGGTGCCCTGCCACCCGGCGCTGATGCGGAGCATCGCGATGCTCGAACAGATAGATCCCCTGCCAGGTCCCCAGCACCGGCGCGCCGCGGCGGACCGGAACGGACAGGCTGACCGGCATCATCGCGGCCTTGATATGCGCGGGCATATCGTCCGGCCCCTCGTAGGTGTGGCGCAGATAGGCCATCGAAGGATCGGATGAGGGGGGCACCAGGCGGGCAAAAAAAGCGCGGAGGTCGCTCTGCACTTCAGGGTCGGCATTTTCCTGGATCAGCAGGGAACAGGACGTATGCCGGACAAACAATGTCAGCAGCCCGTCCTGCAGGCCGCTGTCGGCCACCCAGGCCCGCACATCGCGGGTGAACTCATAAAGCCCCTGGCCGCGCGTCGGAATGGTGAACTCAATGTGCATACGGCAGTTCTGGCGGAAACGCCCCGCGCTGGCAACCCGCGCCCCGCAGCCGCTGCCCCTGCTATGGCAGGAAGCGGTCGCGGCCGGGCAGCCGGTCGAAGCAGTAATTCTGCGCCGAGGTCACCCGCAGGCTGTCGCCCGCCTCGCGCACATTCAGCGACAGGCTGCCAGAGCGGTCAGGCACCCCCGGCGGCAGGCCAAAGGCAAATTGAACCGCCTTGCGCCCGGGCCGGTTCACAGACGCCCCCTCGCCGCGCCAGACGTAAATCCGCTGGTTTGCAGGCGCCCGCAACTGGCGAAGGGCAAAGTCGGCAATGCTGCACCAGTAATCCTGCGCGCCGGACCGGCTCCGGGCCACCACTTCCCAAACGCCTTCGGACACCGGCAGAACCTCATTCCGGTTTACCGCGCGCCAAGCGGAAGCAGGCACTGGAAGGGACAACACCAACGCCAGCACCCCCGGCAGCCACAGTTTCTTGCTGGTCATCTCAACCTCCTCTTCCGCAGTTCCGGAATGGCCGCGGTGCTGAAAAATTCACGGCCGCCCGATCGGCTCAAAGCAATAATCAAATGCTCTCTGAACACTCATGGTATCACCAGACTGCAGACTGTTAACAGACCCGTATCCGCCAATCGGGGCCGCTGCGGCCAGATTTGCTTCCAGCGTGAACTGGACCGCAGAACGGCGGCCGGTGGTTTGGCTGGGTCCCAGCCCGCGGGAAATGTGCAATCTGGCGCTCCACGGTGCCCTCAGCACGCGATGGGCGTAATCCGCAGCACCGCACCAGAACAGAATTCCATTGCCGGTTCTGGGGATGACTTCGAAAACGCCGTCAGATACCGGATTGACGCGGATGCTGTGACGGCTGGCATTGGCCTCCAGTCCGGCAGGGAAGGCCATGACGAGCGACATGGCGGCGATGGCAGCGGCGGCAATTGGTTTCATAGCGTTTCCCTTTCGAAGACCGAGGCACGACCGGTGCACCCCGCCTCTAGGATAGGAAGAATTGAAACACGGGCCATTCACACTGCTGTGCGGCATTGGCGCGGTCAATACCCGCAGCGCCTCTCCGGTAGCGGCACAGGCTTGCAGGTCAGAAAAATGTTATCTTTAAGTCGCATGGCGGCCAATAGCCGGGGAACATCACCCTTCAATCAGTGCGGAAATCAGGCCTTGAGCGCGTCAGGCCGGCCACCATCGCGATGCGGCCGGCCCGGGCAAACACCTCACCGTGGCCATTTGTGACCGCATGGCTGCGGCCAGGCGCTGACCGCGGGCCTGCTGTCAAAGCGGCGATGCCTGCGAGCAGTAGCCATAGCCCTGCTGCACCGACAAACTGTCGCCAGGCCGGAAACCCAAGGACAACCAGCCGACCCGGCCGGGCACTCCCGCCTGCTCAGGGTAAAGCGTGAACTGCACCGAGGAACGGCGCCCGGTTGTCACACTGACATCGCGGCCGCGCACAACATAATAGCGATCGGTCCAATTCGCACCCAGAACGCGGCGGGCGTATTCAGCAGCGGCGCACCAGTATTCCCAGGTGCCGCCGGACCGCCCCGGCACCACCTCAAAAACAATGTCGTTGACCGGCAGCACACGCACGCCACGGTTCGCTATGAAGGTATCAGCCGCTGCCGGCAAGGCAGTGGCACAGGCCAGGACGGCGGCAGTAACGAGGTTTCTCATGCGGAAATATCCCTTTGCTGAAGCCAGCATAGGGAGTGGCGCAACAGCCTCCAAGAGGCGTTCTTAACGCTGGCCCCGGCCTCTCGCAAAAGTGTGCCGGGCTGGTTCAGGCGCGAACAGGAAACGGGATGATTTCGGCGCTATCCGCTTGGCTGCCCAGTACTTCCTCCAAGATGGCCAGCACGGCCGCGTCAGGTGCGGTCCCGGTATCCGGGTGAAACTGCGCCCGGGCCTGGCGGCGCAGCATGTCCCTGGTACGGCTGCCGCTCATCTGCTTCAGCGTGCGCTCTTGCCTGGTCATTGCCTCGACCATGAAGCGGTTGGCGCGTGTCAGACGGTTCAGCTCTTCGAGCTTTTGTGTCAGGGCATCCAGCGCCCGGGTCAGATCGGCATCTTCAGACATATTCTCCCCCCCCCCGGAAGTCCCATGCGGATACGTCCAAACTATGGGGCGCACTGCGGGCAAACAACGGCAGGGTTAGCAAATGGTTAACGCTTCAGGTTCAGTTCCGGCAATGCGATGTGGCCGGTGTACCGCACCAGCAGGCCGATGCGCGGCAGGCTGGCAGAGATGTCAAACCCCAGATGCCCCTGCGGGGTCTCAAATTCCATTGCTGCGCTTTCAGGGCGCAGCGCGCGCGGCAACGGCAGCCCGAAAAGGCGCGCCTGTTCGACCGCAACCACCAGCGCCCCCTGCTGCACCGTGGCGGAAAGTTCCAGCTCTACCGGCCCGAAGCGTTCTACTGCCCTGCCCCTGCGCGGATCGAACTGCAGGCGGGACCGGGTTTGGCGCCTGCCAAAGCAGCGGAGCCAGACGTGACCTTTGCCCTGCTGCGCGACATCCAGCCGGAACCGGGTCTGCGCCATCGGCGGCGGGAAACCTGCGAGCCCTGCAAGCAACCGTGCCCAGCGGTTGCCGCCTTCAACCTTGACCACGCCAAAGCTGCGCTCCGGCGGCGCGCTGTGAAACCGCATAAGTGCCGGCGGCACCTGCAGCTTGTGCAGGGCAATGATTTCACCGAAGGCATCCCTCATGCGCCATAGCCCCCGCTGGCAAAGCGGGCACGGACTTCCGGGCCGGGCATGAGACAGCTGTCATGGCGCCCGAACAGACGGTAGCGGTTGCGTGCGATGCTGAAATAGAGCGCATCCTTAAGCCCGCCCGGCAGAAACCGGCACAGTGACAGCACCGGCCAGGGCCACTGCAACGCCCGCATCGCCGCCGCAAAGGCATCAAGCCGCTGATGGGGGCGGCCATCGATAATCACCAGATTGGTTTCAAAGTCATCTGCGGGCAGTCCAAGCTCCCGGTAAAGTTTCTGGCCCAGCGGCGATTGCGCCGTGGCAAAGACAAACCGCCCCGCCCGGTCATGCCGCAGCATGAAGCGGAAGAAGCCGGAACACAGCACGCATTCGCCGTCGAAGACGATGAGGTCGCAATAGTCGCATTGACCAACAGGCATCTATTTTGAGTTGCTCCCTCGTTTGCCGAAAAGCGGCCTTAGCTCATCTGCAATACTGTCTTCGATTACTTGCAGGACCATTGAGCCAAATTGATCTTGAGATGTGCCTTTCACAGCTTCAGGCAAATCGTACCGGCGCAAATGAATTCGGCAATCCCACTTGTACCAGCATCCCATTTTCAGAGAATAGGTTTGGCTATTGGGATTATCGGAAAGGTGCTGCCGTAATCTGGCACCGATCCCCGGCCGCCGTTTGCTGCCAACATATAGAAACCGAGACTCTCCCCCGTTTGGCCGAGCCAGACTGCGCGGGCCATCCTCTATGCCCGTTCTTTTTGCCGGGTAAGCTTCCAGAATCTCTTGAGAGCTAACTTGTCCAAAGCTCTCAATCACATAGAGCCAGTTACCGCCCTGGAAACGAGGCAAGTTATCCCGAGTTTCCTCAACGCCACTTGGACCTATGGACAATTCTTCCGAGACTTTGGCGGCATTGGAAAACGAAATGGCCGCGCTTAATGCGCGGCCATAACAGTCAGGGTCGGGCCAGATCACTTACTGATCCAGGAAGCTGCGCAGCTTGCGGCTGCGGCTGGGGTGTTTCAGCTTCCTCAGCGCCTTGGCCTCGATCTGGCGGATCCGTTCGCGGGTCACGCTGAACTGCTGGCCGACCTCCTCCAGCGTGTGGTCGGTATTCATGCCGATGCCGAAACGCATCCGCAGAACCCGTTCCTCGCGCGGGGTGAGCGAGGCCAGGACCCGGGTGGTGGTTTCCTTGAGGTTTTCCTGAATGGCGCTGTCCAAGGGCAGCACGGCATTCTTGTCCTCGATGAAATCACCCAGCTGCGAGTCTTCCTCGTCCCCGATAGGGGTCTCCAGCGAGATCGGCTCCTTGGCGATTTTCATCACCTTGCGGACCTTCTCCAGCGGCATTTGAAGCTTGTCGGCCAGTTCTTCCGGGGTCGGCTCGCGGCCGATCTCGTGCAGCATCTGGCGGCCAGTGCGGACCAGCTTGTTGATGGTCTCGATCATATGGACCGGGATCCGGATGGTACGGGCCTGATCGGCAATCGAGCGGGTGATGGCCTGGCGGATCCACCAGGTCGCATAGGTCGAGAACTTATAGCCGCGGCGGTATTCGAACTTGTCCACCGCTTTCATCAGGCCAATGTTGCCCTCCTGGATCAGGTCCAGGAACTGCAGGCCGCGGTTGGTGTATTTCTTGGCGATGGAAATCACCAGGCGGAGGTTGGCCTCGACCATTTCCTTTTTGGCCTGGCGGGCTTCCTTCTCGCCTTTCTGGACCTGCTGCACAATGCGGCGGAATTCAGAGATATCCAGACCGACATACTGGCCCACCTGGGCCATATCTGCGCGCAGTTCCTCGACCTTGTCAGTGGAGCGTTCGATGAACATCTGCCAGCCCCGGCCCGGCTTTTCGCCCATCTCGGCCAGCCAGTTCGGGTCCAGCTCGCGGCCGCGGTAGGCGTCGACGAACTCGCGGCGGTTGATGCGCGCCTGGTCGGCCAGCTTCACCATCGAACTGTCGATCTGCATGACGCGGCGGTTGATGCCATAGAGCTGGTCAATCAGCGCCTCAATACGGTTGTTGTGCAGGTGGAGGCCGTTCACCAGTTCAACGATTTCGGACCGCAGGGACTGATAGCGCGCTTCGTCGTCTGTGCTGAAGGAGCCGTCCTCGTTCAGGGTTGCCGAAATCCGGCTGTCCTGCATTTCACTGAGTTCGGCGAAGTCGGTGGAGATCCGCTCCAGCGTGACCAGAACCCGATCCTTGAGCGCAGCCTCCATCGCAGCCAGCGACATGTTGGCCTGATCGTCCTCGTCATCATCATCATCGCTGGCAATCGGATTTCCGTCCGCATCCAGTTCCGGACCGTCCTCCTTGGCCGGCTTGGCTGCTGCAACAGCGGAAGTGTCGACGACCGGCTCTTCCTCGCCATCCTCGTCCAGCTGGTTGCCAAAGGTGGCCTCCAGGTCGATGACGTCGCGCAGCAGGATGTCCTCGGACAGAAGTTCGTCGTGCCAGATGGTGATCGCCTGGAAGGTCAGCGGGCTTTCACAGAGGCCAGCGATCATGGTGTTGCGGCCCGCCTCGATGCGTTTCGCAATCGCGATCTCGCCTTCGCGGCTCAGCAGCTCAACCGAACCCATCTCGCGCAGGTACATGCGCACCGGGTCGTCGGTGCGGTCCAGCTTCTCGGTCTGGGCGCCGGCCAGCGCAACCTCGCGCGGGCCTTCGGTGGTCACAAGGTCCGTGGTGCCCTTGTTCTCTTCTTCCTCGGCCTCTTCGTCCTCGATGATGTTGATGCCCATTTCGCTGAGCATCGACATCACGTCTTCGATCTGTTCCGAGCTGACCTGATCCGGCGGCAGAACCTGATTGAGCTGATCGTAGGTGATGTAGCCTTTTTCGCGGGCTTCCGCGATCATCTTCTTGACCTGAGCCTGGCTCATGTCGAGGGAGATTTCGGCGTCCTGATCGTCAGGTTTGCGGTCGTCGGTGTCTTTGGCGGCCATTCATTGCTCCTACTCAGGGGCTGCGGGGCGGTTCGAATCACGCGAATCATTAGCGCGATCATCTGATTCGTCACCCCGTTTACCCAATTTTCCTGTGCTCTTCCTTAGCAAAACGCAGAATCATCCCCGCGTGTTACTTCTCGGAGAAGCCGATCCGGTCCAAAAGGGCACCGAATGCATCACGCTCATCCCGGTTGAGCCGCGCGCCATTCTTGCCCACGTCATACGTTGCCTTGTCCTCATTTTCGCTGCGCAGGGCCTTGTTCTTGGCCTCAGCGGCCTGCCGCAGCCGCCAAGTCAGCGCCTCATCCGCAAGGCCATGCAAATCCTCTTCGGCTTCTGCCAGTTCCGCATCCAGCCCGCGCCGCGCTTCGAGTTTTGCGAGTTCTTCCGCCAGGGTCATGCTGGCCAGTTCAGTATCGCCGGGTTTGCGCAGGCAGGGGATGATTGCGACATGGCGAAGGGCAAACAGGTTTTCAAGGGCATGGGGCCCCAAAGACCAGTCGATTTCCTCGCGCAGCCGCTCCGGCGCGCTGATGCCGTGGCGCAGCACCATGTCGCGCAGCGCTGCCAGATCCGGGTCGGCGCATTGCAACCGCTCCAGGCTGGTCTCGAATTCCGGGATCACTTCGGGTGTGGTGATGGCGGTCGCCAGGATCACCGCCTCGCGCATCGCAGCAAAGAATTCATCATCTGCTCCTGCCACCAGCGACGCCCGGGTGGTTGCCCGCGGCTGCGGGATCGGGCCGAACCCTTTGCCCGACTTCCAGGGTGCACGGGCGCCATCGCGGAAGCCGCCGCCCTTGCCGCCGCGCTGCTGATAGCCGCCCTCGCTGCTGCCCCGGCTGCCGCGGAACAGCTGCCATCGCAGTTCTTTAACGTCTTCGCCATAGTGCTTGCGGATCGAGGGGTCGCGGATCAGCTTGATCTTTTCCCGCAGCGCCTTGTCCAGCGCCGCCTTGCGCTCAGGGCTGTCGAACACCTTGCCCTCGGTTTCGCGCTGCCACAGCAGCTTGACCATCGGCATCGCCTGATCCAGCACTGCCTGCACCGCTTCAGGACCCTCGCCGCGGATCATGTCGTCCGGATCCTTGCCCTCCGGCATGATGGCAAAGCGCAGGGACTTGCCCGCCTCCAGCAGCGGCAGAGCCAGATCAATGAGCCGCATGGCCGCGCGAATGCCTGCAGTATCGCCGTCCAGCGCAATGATCGGCTCATCCGACATCCGCCACAGCATCTGCAGCTGGTTTTCGGTGATCGCGGTGCCCAGCGGTGCAACGGAGGACTGAAACCCGCCCTCCGAAAGCGCAATCACATCCATGTAGCCTTCGGCCACGATCAGCGTGGAACCGCGCCCGGAAGCGGCCCGCGCAGGACCGTGGTTGTAGAGGCTGCGGCCCTTGTCGAACAATTCAGTCTCGGGCGAGTTCAGATATTTGGCGTTGTCATTCGGGTCCATCGCCCGGCCGCCAAAAGCAACTGCACGGCCCCGCGCATCGCGGATCGGGAACATGATCCGGTTACGGAAGGTGTCATAGGGCTTGCCGCCCTTGTTCGACGGCTTGGCGAGTCCCGCGCCGATGATCAGATCCTCGGGCACATTCTTGCCGCGCAGGGCATCCCACAGATTCTGCCAGCCATTGGGGGCAAAGCCGATTTCCCAGCGGTCCAGCGCCTGCGCCGTCATGCCCCGCCGCTGCAAATAGGCGCGGGCGTCCTGGGCGGTATTGGTTTTCAGTTGCAGGCGGAAGAACTGCACCGCCTGCTCCATCACATCGGCCAGCAGCGTCCGGCGGTCCTGCTTTTCCTGCGCGCGCGGGTCGCGTTTGGGCATCTCCATGCCCGCTTCGCCGGCCAGGATCTCCACAGCCTCCATGAAACCGACGTTCTCGGTCTCCTGGACAAACTTCAGCGCGTCGCCCTTGGCGTGGCAGCCAAAGCAGTAATAAAAGCCTTTGCGGTCCTCGACGTGAAACGAAGCAGTCTTTTCGTGGTGAAAGGGGCACGGCCCCCAGTAGTCGCCCTTGCCCGGCTGCGACTTGCGCTGATCCCACATGACCTTGCGCCCGACGACATCAGAAATGCTGATGCGGGTGCGCAGTTCATCCAGAAAGCCGGGCGGCAGGGACATATCAGTTCGACTTCAGCTGTTTCTGCATCGCCTGGATCTGATCCCAGTTCTGCAGGCACTGCTGTTCGAACAGCGCGCCCAGGTCGGCGCTCTTCAGGTCGCGGCGCTTCATCGCATAGACGTGGCTTGCCAGTTGCGGGATCGCATTGGAATAGGCATCAGGCCATTCCGGATCGCTGTCCAGAATCACCTGCTCCACCTCTTCCTGCTTTACCCGGTCCAGCCGCGCCTGCTGCACTGCGGCCATAACCTGGCCCTGGTATTTACAGCTTTCCTCTTTAGTTTCAGAAGCATAGGCCGGCGCCGCCAGCAAGGCGGCTGCAAGGGCGATGCGGATCATAGATGCGCTCCGGGAATCAGTTGGTGATCCCCGCAGGTTACCCCCGCGCCGCGACGGCTTCCATGGCTGTTTTCAAATCATGCACAAGCGTTTTCGCCATCGAGCGGAACACCATGATCTGGAACGCCTGCGGACCAATGCGGGTGACCGACGCCATCATGTGCTTAAGCTCCGTGCGCGCGGTATGGCCGCGTTTGAAAACCTGGGGGCGCAAATCCACCGGCACCAGCCGCGCCAGCACGTCCTCAGCGCCCTGCCCGTCCAACCGCACCACCGCCCAGGCGTCGCTCTGATCCGTCAACGCGGCGTGCTTTGCCAGTTTGGCGTCAGGCTCCGGCCCCATCAGCAATGCCATATCGCGGCCAAACCAAACCGCGCGGCTGCCTGCCTTGCCGGTTGCCCGGTTTGCCGCCGGGAACGCCATGCCATGGGCCGCTTCCAAGGCCTTGCTCAGCGCCTTCTCCTGCCCCTTGAAGGGCGCCACCACCCACATCGCACCAGGATGCTCCTCAGTCAGGCTCATGCCGCCGATCGTTACCGGCAGCAGTCCGTCACAGGGGGTTTTTGCAATCAGTTCAGCCACGGGCACGGTCTCCTTCGGGGTCAAAGAACACAGGCGAAACAACCTCGCACAGGGTATCAACACCGCGCATATGATCGACCAGGCGCACAGTCTCGCCGATCCGCTCCGGCCCTTCCTTCAGGAAAGCCAGGCCAATCGGGTGCCCCAGAGCCGGCGAATAGCCCGCGGAGGTCACATAGCCCTGATCATAGATCCGCTCCACCGGATCCCCCGGCGTGAACAGATGCGCACCGGCGGTGATCTCCTTGGCAGCGCCCACGGGTTTCAACCCCACCAGACGCATCCGGTCCTCGGCCATCAGGCCCTCGCGGGCGGACATGGGTTTGCCCAGGAAGTCTTTCTTCTTGGACATCATCCCCTGCAGGCCAAGGTCAAACGCGGTCACGGTGCCGTTGATCTCGGCATGCGTGATCAGCCCCTTCTCGATCCGCAGCACGTTCAGCGCCTCCATGCCATAGGCGCCGCCGCCCATCGCCTCGGCGCGCTTCAGCAGCTCGCGGTAGAGGCTTTCGCCATAGCGCGCAGGCACCGCCACCTCATAGGCATGCTCGCCCGAGAAGGAGATCCGGAACAGCCGCCCCTTAACGCCCAGCACAGTCGCCTCGCCACAGCCCATGAACGGCCAGGTTTCACCATTCACATCTTCGCCGATCAGCCCGTTCAGCAGCTCCCTTGATTTTGGCCCGGCCACGGCAAACTGCGCCCATTGCTCCGTCACCGAGGTAAACCGCACGTCCCATTCAGGACGAAGCACCTGGCTGACATATTCCATATGCGCCATCACCTGCCCCGCGGCGGCGGTGGTAGTGGTCATGACGAAGTGGTTTTCGCCCAGCTGCGCGGTGGTGCCATCGTCCATGACAAAGCCATCCTCGCGCAGCATCAGACCATAGCGGACCTTGCCGGTCTTCAGCGTGCTGAAGGTGTTGGTGTAAAGGAAGTCGAGGAATTTTCCCGCGTCCGGCCCTTGGATGTCGATCTTACCCAAGGTGGAGACATCGCAGATGCCCACCGCATTGCGTACCAGTGTGACCTCCCGGTCGCAGGACTGGCGCCAATTGGTCTCGCCCTGTTTCGGGAAATAGGCGGCGCGGTACCACAGTCCAACCTCCAGCTGATGCGCCCCGCGGGTGTCGCTCTCGCCATGCGAGGTCAGGAAGCGCTGCGGCTTGAAGCCCTCATCCGTAGCCCCCGCCCCCATCGCACCCAGCGATACCGGCACGAACGGCGGGCGGAAGGTGGTGGTGCCGGTCTCCGGAATCGTCCGTCCGGTGGCATCCGCCAGCACCGCCAGCGCGGCAACGTTGGAGTTCTTGCCCTGATCGGTCGCCATGCCTTGCGTGGTATAGCGCTTCATATGCTCAACCGAGCGGAAATTTTCGGTGGCCGCCTGCTTCACGTCCTTGACCGTCACGTCGTTCTGGAAATCCAGCCACGCGCGGCCCTTGCCCGGCACCGCCCACAGCGCGGCGATGCGGTAAGGATCGTCTTCGGCATCCGGCAAACCAGCGGCAGAAGATTTCAGGCCCAGCGCCTCCAGCACCTGGGCCGCAGCATCTGCGCCTTCACGCAACGCACCGGCGGTAGAGAATGTGCCGTTGCAGGCACCCGCCGTGACCATGCCCGGCACGGCCCCCTCGGCAGGCACAAAGGCCAGCGCCTCACGCTTCCAAACCGGGCGGCTGTTCAAATGACAGGTCAGATGCACGGACGGATTCCAGCCGCCGGACATCGCCAGGCAGTCGGTCTGGATCTTTTCCTCACCCTTGACCGAACGCACGGTGATGCTCTCCAGCCGCTGACGGCCCGCAGAGCCGCAAACCTGCGCGCCTCTGATCACCTGGAAGGGGCCGCCATCCGGTGCCTCGTGGCGGCTGTCGATCACCGCTGCAATGTGCACCCCTGCGTCATGCAGGTCTCGCGCGGTCCGGTGCGCCTGATCGTTGTTGGCAAAGACGGTGACCCGCTCGCCCGGCGCCACGCCCCAGCGGTTCAGATAGGCGCGCACGGCACCGGCCATCATGATGCCGGGCCGGTCGTTGTTGCGGAACGCGACCGGACGCTCGATCGCACCCGCCGCCAGCACCGCGTGTTTGGCCGCAATCCGCCAGAAGCATTCGCGCGGCAGGTGGCTGCCCTTCAGCGAATGCCGCCGCGGCAGATGGTGCGAGACCCGTTCCAGCGCGCCGTAGGTGCCCTGGTCGTAAGCGCCGGTGACGGCGGTGCGGGTCATCAGCCGCACGTTGTCCATCGCCTCAAGCTCGGCCAGCACCTCTGCCGCCCAGGCATGGCCCGGCTTGCCGCCGATTTCTTCGCGCTCCGCCAGCAGGCGGCCGCCCATGCGGCTGTCTTCCTCTGCCAGGATCACATCCGCCCCGGCCCGCCCTGCAGTCAGCGCCGCCATCAGCCCGGCAGGCCCCGAACCAATCACGAGCACGTCGCAGAAGGCAAAGGCTTTCTCATAGCGGTCCTGATCCGCCTCCCCCGACAGCGCGCCAAGGCCAGCGGCATTGCGGATCAGCGGCTCATAGATCTTTTCCCAGAACGCTGCCGGCCACATGAAGGTCTTGTAATAAAACCCGGCACCAAAGAACGGCGCCGCCAGGTCGTTCACTGCCATCACGTCGCGCTCGACCGAGGGCCAGCAGTTCTGGCTGCGCGCCTCCAGCCCCTCGAACAGCTCCTGCTGGGTGGCGCGCACGTTCGGGTCCTGCTGGCCGCCGGTGCCGATGGCCACCAGCGCGTTCGGCTCTTCACTGCCAGCGGTCAGCACCCCGCGCGGGCGATGGTACTTGAACGACCGCCCCACCAGATGCAGGTCATTTGCCAATAGCGCAGCCGCCAGCGTGTCGCCCTCCAGCCCCATCATGTGGCGGCCATTGAAGGCAAAGGTGATCGGTTTCGCGCCCTGATTCAAACCTTTCCCGGGAAGTCTCATTTTTTCCCTCCCAATCCGGCTTCGGATGCCAGCTGCACCGCCAACACTTCATGCGTCGCGGTATCGCGGGTGACCTTCAGCCAGGAATTGCAGCCCATTTCGTGATACCAGAGCTCATCCAGCGGCCCAGCGGGGTTCTCCCGCAGGTTCACATATTCATGCCAGGCATCCAGATCCGCGCCTTCGGCCGGGCGCACCAGCGCAGCACCTTTGTAGTAGAATTCGCGGCGGTCCCTTTCGCCGCAGAGCGGACAAGTGATCCTCATGACCAGCGCCCTTTCATCTTGCTGAAAATACTCCGGGGGTGAGGCCGCACGGCCGAGGGGGCAGCGCCCCCCGCCGCGGCAGAGGCCAAATCAATGCAGGTTATGCTGCGCACCGGTCCCCTCCTCATCCATCAGGCCAACGCCGCTGCGGAAGCGGTCGAGCTTGAACTTCGTGGCAGCCCCGTGCGGCCGGCCGGTGGCGATCAGATGCGCATAGACGCTGCCCGATCCCGGCGTCGCCTTGAAGCCGCCGTAACACCAGCCGCAGTTCAGGTAGAGGCCATCAACCGGCGAATGGTCGATGATGGGCGAACCGTCCGGCGTCATATCCATGATACCGCCCCAGCTGCGCAACAGCCGCGCCTTGCTGAGCGCCGGAACCATCGCCACGAAGGTTTCCATCGTATGCTCCACCATCGGCAGATTGCCCCGCGCAGCGTAAGAGCTGTAGAAATCCAGGTAGCTGCCAAACACCATGCCGCCTTTGTCCGACTGGCTGATATAAAGATGCCCTTCGGCAAAGGTGATCACATGGTCGACAATCGGCTTCAACCCTTCGGAGACGAAGGCCTGCAGCACATGGCTTTCAATTGGCAGCGTCAGCCCTGCCATTGCCGCCACCTGGCCAGAGCGGCCCGCGGCCGCCAGTGCCACTTTCCTGGCGCGGATCGGACCGCGCGCGGTCTGCACTCCCACGACCTTGCCGTTCTCGACGTCGATGCCCGTCACTTCGCAGTTCTGGATCAGGTCCACCCCGCGCATGTCGGCAGCTCGGGCATAGCCCCAGGCCACCGCGTCGTGCCGCGCGGTGCCCGCCCGGCGCTGCATCAGCCCGCCCATGATCGGGAAACGGTTGCTGTCGAAATTCAGAAAAGGTGCCAGCTCGCGCACCCGCTCGCGGCTCAGAATTTCGGCGTCATCCCCCTGGTTGACGATGGAATTGCCCCGGCGCACGGCGGCGTCGCGCTGGCCGTCGTTGTGAAACAGGTTGAGAATGCCGCGCTGGGACATCATCGCATTGTAGTTCAGGTCCTGCTCCATCCCTTCCCAGAGCCGCAAGGAATGGGAATAGAACTCCGAATTGCCAGGCAGGTAATAATTCGCCCGGACAATGGTGGTATTGCGCCCGACATTGCCGCCGCCAAGGTAGCCCTTTTCCAGCACCGCAACATTGGTGATGCCATGCTCCTTGGCCAGGTAATAAGCGGTTGCCAGCCCGTGGCCGCCACCACCGATGATTACCACGTCATATTCGGATTTGGGTTCAGGATCCCGCCAATGAGGCTTCCACCCCTTGTTTCCGGTGAGCCCCTCCCGAAGCACACGCCAGCCCGAAAACCGCATGTCATCCCTCCCCGTCAAATCACTTCCGCTGCCCGGGAAAATCTGGTCCGGGCCTTGGCGGCATTGCTACCCGCTTTCGCGTGCTGCTCCTAGCCCCAAGGCCCGTTTTGCGGCACTTCAGCACGGCTTTGCCGCACATCACACCAACTGATCACTTGTGTCTAGTGCTGATTGCGACGGCAGACGACGCTTTGTGGACCAGCGGCAAAAAAACGGGGCAGAGAGTTTCCTCTCCGCCCCGGCAATTGATTTGCGCCTTTTAGCCCGTCAGAGACCCTTGGCGTGATAGCTCTTGGCAACCTTGTCGATGGACACCAGATAGGCCGCGGTGCGCAGGTCGGTCACATCGTCCCGGCTGTGCCAGACTTCGCGCATCGACTGGTAAGCCGCCCGCATGGTGTCATCCAGACCGGAGCGCACCAGCTCCAGCTCGCCCGCGCCCTTCAGGTACTTGTCCTTGAAGTCCGGCGACATCGACCAGGTATTCCCCATCACGTCATCCAGACGCTGCAGTTCGTCGATCACCAGCTGGTGGCGCGCCTCTTCCTGGCGGCGCTGCATGCGGCCGAACCGGATATGGCTGAGGTTCTTCACCCACTCAAAGTAGGAAACGGTCACACCGCCCGCGTTGGCATACATGTCCGGAATGATCACGCAGCCCTTCTTGCGCAGGACCTCGTCCGCGCCGGCTGTAACAGGGCCGTTTGCGGCCTCAATGATCAGCGGCGCCTTGACGCGTTCGGCATTGGACAGGTTGATTACCCCTTCCAGCGCAGCCGGGATCAGGATCTCGCATTCTTCTTCCAGCAGCTGGCTGCCGTCCTCAACGAACTGCGCATCCGGGTAACCCGCCACACCGCCGTGCTTGACAATCCAGTTGCGCACCGCCTCCACGTCGAGCCCGTCGGCGCTGTACAGACCGCCATCGCGCTCAATGATACCGGTGATGCGCGCGCCGTCTTCTTCGGACAGGAACTTGGCAGCGTGGTAGCCCACGTTGCCAAGGCCCTGAACAATAATCCGCTTGCCGTCCAGTTTCCCGGAAAGCCCTGCAGCGGCCTTATCCTCTTCATAGCGGAAGAACTCGCGCAGGGCGTATTGCACGCCGCGGCCGGTCGCTTCGACCCGGCCCGAGATGCCGCCCGCGTTGAGCGGTTTGCCGGTGACGCAGGCTTTGGCGTTGATGTCGGTGGTGTTCATCCGCGCATACTGATCGGCGATCCAGGCCATCTCGCGCTCGCCGGTGCCCATGTCGGGCGCAGGCACGTTCTGCGACGGGTTGATCAGGTCGCGCTTGGCCAGCTCATAGGCAAAGCGGCGGGTGATCAGCTCCAGCTCATGTTCCTCGTATTCGCGCGGATCGATGCACAAACCGCCTTTGGATCCGCCGAACGGGGCCTCCACCAGGGCGCATTTGTAGGTCATCAGCGCCGCCAGCGCCTCCACCTCGTCCTGGTTCACACCCGTGGCATAGCGGATGCCGCCCTTCACAGGCTCCATATGCTCCGAATGCACCGAACGGTAGCCAGTGAACGTATGCATTGCGCCGCGCAGGCGCACACCGAACCGCACCGTATAAGTCGCGTTGCAAACCCGGATCTTCTCCTCCAGCCCCGGCGGCAGGTCCATTAGCTTTACTGCCCGGTTAAACATCAGGTCCACGCTCTCGCGGAAGCTCGGCTCTGTGCGGCTGCTCATAAAAAATTTCTCCGTGCTCAAACATCGACTCGCTGCCGATGGCCCCATCACTCTATGCAGAGTTGCTGGGGGAGTGCGACCTTTTTGACCCTTTCCGGCCAAAAAGATTCGTAACTTAGAAGCCGGTGTGCGATTCGTTTTCATTCTGAATGGCGATTGTCCCCAGCTGCGAGACAACACCGGAAAGCCCCGGCCACTGAAAACCATTCGCTGGCAATTGGAGATTTTCAGGCCCAATCCCGCCCCAATTCCGCCACCTTTACCAAGCATTAATAAGTGTAAATTCCGCTGCGACAGCCGTGCTGACCCGTTCCTAAGCCGGCATGGGGGGTATTCAGATGAGTAAGCGTCACAAAAGTTCCACCGCACTTGCCAATCCGCTGATGCGGCGATGTTTTGCAAAGGTAAAGGGGTTCCTCAGGGAAGAGGACGGCGTGCTCGCCAATCAGGCGCTGCTTACCCTCCTTGCCATGCTTTCCATTGGCGGCATCGCGGTCGATCTGATGCGGCTGGAACGCGACCGGACGCATCTGCAGTACACGCTCGACCGCGCAGTTCTGGCTGCGGCGGACCTTGATCAGCAAAAAAGTCCGGATGCGGTGGTCTTGGACTATCTCTCCAAATCGGGACTGGCGGAGCATTACCAGACCCCCTGGTGGGAGACCGGGCTTGGCTTCAAAAAGGTGCAAGCCACAATCGACTCCAAATTCCCCGATGGCTGGCTGAAGTTCGCCGTCGGCCTTTCCGGTGCGCCCGGACTTGCAGCCAGCGGCAAAGACAAACCTAGCGAAATCGATATCCCGCTCTTGGCCACTTCGCGCGCGGAAGAAAGCATTGACGGGGTGGAAATCTCTCTGGTGCTGGACGTGTCCGGCTCTATGACCCGCAACAACCGGCTGACCAACCTGAAAGTTGCAGCCAAGGATTTTGTCGACACCATGGTGGCCAATACCACTGACGGCAAAATGTCGATCTCTATTGTGCCTTACGCGACCCAGGTCTCGCTGCCAGAGGAACTTTACGACCAGTACAACATTTCGACTCCCGGCGGCACGATCTATTCGCGTTGCGTCAATTTTTCTGGATCACACTTTCAATCCACGTCACTGTCGCTGACTGCGGAGCTGGAAGGCACCATGCACTTCACGCCGTGGGACAGCAGAACCCGGGACAACAGGACATATTATAGTTCGCCCCGGCTGGTCAGCACCCCGGTTTGCGAGGATGACCCAAAACGGGAAATCCTGCTGTTTCAAAAAGACGCGACCGAGCTCAAAAATTTCATTGACGACCTTTGGGGCGGCGGCAACACCTCTATCGACATCGGCATGAAATGGGGCACCACCCTGCTTGACCCATCCGCCCGTCCCGCTATCAGCGCGCTGAGTGCGAACGGCGACGTGCCCAATAACTTTTCCGCCCGTCCGTCGGCGTACTCCGATACAGACACGGTCAAGGTCATCGTTTTGATGACCGACGGGCAGAACACCTCTCAGTACTACATCGAGAGCGATCACCGGGAAGGTGAATCCAACGTCTGGTTCACGACCACGGATGAGGGAACCGAAGTATACTCCACACTCAATCCGTCCAACGGTCAGTACTATTGGCATTTGCCCTACGGCGCCCGATGGGAAGATCATCCGTTTGGCACCGGGTCGGAGTGGTATCGCAATTGCGACAGCTGTAGCTGGAAACAGGAATCCGGCACTGTCGCACGCCTAGCGTACTCCGACCTCTTTGCTTACACATCCCTGAAGTACCTGTACTACAGCCTCTACGGCGATTGGATGAACTCCGCAAAATCCACGTGGTACTACGGCGTTTACGACTACTACGGCAACTCGACCAAGAACAGCCGCACCCGCAATATTTGCCAAGCGGCGAAAGATCAGGGTGTCATCGTCTACACCATCGGCTTTGAGGCCCCCAGCAACGGTGTTGCGGTGCTCCAGGACTGCGCCAGTTCAGACTCCCATTACTTTGACGTGCAGGGGCTGGAGATCAGCGATGCCTTTGCCTCGATCGCGACCTCCATCCGCCAGCTGAGGCTGACCCAATGATACATTCAATCAAAAATGCCCTGCGCCGGTTCCGGCAGCGCGAAGATGGCAGCTTCACTGTTGAATGGGTTGTCGTTTTCCCCTTCTTCATGGTGACCCTGATGTCCACCGTCGAATTGGGCATGATCAATCTCCGTCACTCACAGCTGGAACGTGCCTTGGACCAATCGGTGCGCGGCGTCCGCCTGAACACAGGCGCCAACAAGGACCATGAGACGATCCGGGACGAAATTTGCACGCTCTCCGGGTTCATTGACGAATGTGAATCGTCCCTCAGGCTGGAGATGGTGCAGATTGATCCATTCAATTGGGCACCCGTCGACCCTGATCCGGACTGCATAGACAGCATCGAAGATCCTAAGCCTGTGCGAAAATTCGAACACGGCCAATCCAACGATCTGATGCTGGTCCGTGCCTGCATGACGTTCAAACCGATCTTCCCAACCTGGGGATTGGGTAAAGATCTGAACAAAGACGGTGATGGCCGCATCAACCTGGTTGCGACATCCGCCTTCGTCCAGGAACCGAGGTAACACCATGCTGTCTCTACTCTTCCGCCTTCCGTCCCGGCAGCTGCCCGGATCCGCCCGCAGCTTTGCCAAGGACACCCGGGGCAGCGTCACTATCGAGTTCGCGCTCTACGCGCCGTTGCTGGTGACCTCGTTTTTGACAATGTACACTCTGTTTGACGGATTTCGCCGGGACAGCGTGAACCTCAAGGCCGCTTACACGGTCTCTGACCTGATCTCGCGCGAAACTACGGCAATCAATGACGATTACCTGGACAGCATGTACGAAATGACCAAGCTGCTGATCCGTCAGGACTCACAGCTGGGGCTGCGGGTGTCGGTGGTGCACTGGGACAACGATGACGATAAGTACTATGTCGACTGGTCCGAAGTCCGCGGCACATCAACGACAACCTGGACGGATGCGACGATAAACTCCGTAAAGGAAAAACTGCCGGACATGCCGGACCAGGAACGTGTCATTCTGGTTGAAACTTTTAACAAGATGGAACCGGCTTTCAAAATCGGCCTGCCGACGTTCGACATTGATAACTTCATCTTCACCCGCCCGCGCTTTGCCCCATTGGTTGCGTTTGAGGGCAGTTCTTCAGGCGGCGGCGACCATAATGATGGCGGAGAAGGCACCGATTGAGGTCCCGCCTTTAGCCTTCTTGGCCGCGCTGCATCAGCATTGCGGCCAGAATTTCGGACATCGCCTTGCCCTGCGACCCCGGCGTCACCCCGCCAATACCGATCCGGCGGCCGGACCGCCACCATAGCCCCGGCATCCAGGCCCGGCTGCCCTGCGTGGCGGTACGGATCAGGAACCCGTTTGAGGGTTTGAAGGCAAAGAAGCCCCGGTCAATGGCTTCGATTTCTGCCACCCGCGCGATCACCTGCCCGTCCGAGCAGCGCAGTTCCTCCGCCGTAAGCTCAATCCGGTGGACAGTTGCCTGCCACATTCGCACTGCCAGCCACAGCGCGGCAGCACCAACTGCGACCAGAAACACCAGCCAGGCGGGCGACGGCGGCGCGGCAAAGGCGACATAGACAAGCAGGCAGCCGGTCATTCCCAGCATCGCCGTCCCCATCACACGCCGGCTGGCTGAGGCCTCAATCGTGGCCAGAATGTCCTTGCTCATTCGCTGCTCCCCTTTGCGTTTTGCTGCCCTGCCGGGCATAGACCGGATCGGCACAAGAAAACAGCCCCCGGCGCACCGGGGGCTGAATGCAGCCGTGCCGTTTTGGGGAAACTTACTCAGCAGCTGCGCGGCGCACGGCTACCTCGTACCCGGGTTCCTCCGGCTCATCGTCAATCAATTCCTGCGGGAAACCCGGTGCGGTGATCGACAGGCCGGTGGCTTCTTCCAGCCGCTCGATCATCCGGTCCGACTGCGCCCGCTCGCCATAGCGGCGCTGGCCGTCTTTCATCATCTCGATCATCAGCGGCGACAGCTCCAGCGGCACATTGTGGCGGTCGGCCAGGGTCTGGAACAGACCGATGTCCTTCATCACCAGATCCATGGTGAAATTCACATCGCGCGAGCCGGACAGGATCAGCTGGCTTTCGGTCTCATGCGCAAAGGAGGTGCCCGAGGACATCGAGATCGCCTCGAATGTCATGCCCAGATCCATGCCGCAGGCCTTCATGACCGTCAGCGCTTCCATGACTGCCAGCAGGTTCAGGTTGGCCAGGTAGTTGGTCATCACCTTCAGGGTCGAGGAATTGCCGATCTCACCCACATGCAGGATGCGGCGGCCCATGGTGGTCAGGATCGGCAGGATGCGGTCGAAGGTCGCGCGCTCGCAGCCGGCATAGATGGAGATATTGCCGGTGTCGGCCCGATGGCAGCCGCCGGAGACCGGGCAGTCCACCGCCTCGCCGCCGCGTTCTGCAATCAAGGCGCCTAAGCGTTTCACCTCCGCCACGTCGGTGGTGGACATTTCCATCCAGACCTTGCCGGATTTCACATGCGGCAGCATTTCGGTCACCACCGCGTCCGAAGCCGCCGGGCTGGGCAGGCAAGTGATCACCGCGTCGCAATCCTGCATCATCTGCGCCGGGCTGCCGCCCGCCTTAGCGCCGCGCGCCACGAATTTTCCGACCAGCGCAGCGTCGAGATCATGCACCGCCACATCCAACCCGTTGCGCACCAGGCTGCCCGCCAGCTTGCCGCCAACGTTCCCAAGGCCGATAAATCCGATCTTCATATCCGTTTTCATGTCCCGTTTCTCCTCCCGGGGTGATCGTTTGACAAATGGCTAGCTTGACCTCTGATAAAACAAAAACGAATAATAACGCGACCTAGACCCATAAATATTTGCAACACAATGTCCGACCTGCCCAACCTCGTCTGGCTGCGCGCCTTTGAGGCCGCCGCCCGCCTGCAAAGCTTCACCGCTGCCGCGGAGGAGCTGGGCCTCACCCAGGCCGCCGTCAGCCACCAGGTCCGCAGCCTGGAAAAGAGCTTTGGCATCACCCTGTTCATCCGCCGCGCCCGGCATCTGGAACTGACGCAACTGGGCCACGCCTACTACCCCTCGGTCGCGCAGGCGCTGACCGATATTGCCTATTCCACCCGCGGCCTGCTGGGGCATGCACAGACCCGGACAGTGACCCTGCGGGCACCGGTTTCCACCGCGGTCCTGTGGGTGGCGCCGCGGCTGGGGGCCTTCCATGCGGCCCACCCGCATATCCGCATCCGGCTGATCTCTGCTGTCTGGGCCGACAGCACCCAGGATGGGGATGTGGATATCGACCTGCGGCTCGGGCCCTCAGGCTGGTTCGACCGCCGCGCGCATCTGCTGGCAACCGAAAGCGTCATCCCCGTAGCCCAACCGCAGCTTGCAGCACAGCTGCACTCAGTCGACCAGTTGCTCCAGCAGACCCTCATTCACATCCACGGCTACCAGGACCATTGGCTGCGCCTATCGGAGCAGGAGGGCGTGCCGCTCAAGAACCGCTCCGCGCCGCTCTATGTCGACACATCGCTGGCGGCGATCGAGATGGCAGCCTCCGGCGCCGGCGTGGCCATGCTGATGCGCCGCTATGCTGAGCTGCCCCTGTCGCTGGGCCGGCTGGCACCTGTGGCGGGGGCAGAGATCCCAATGGGCCAGGGCCACTACCTGATGCCCGCCGCAGGCGAAGCCCCCAACAGTGCCGAAGCCGCCATGGTGCGCGACTGGGTCGTCTCTTTGTTCTGTTAAGGGCCTGCACCGCGGCCCTTGCCGGAAACACAGCAGGAGGTTAGCGTCCCCGCATGCCCTGGCCTCAGAACACCCCGCCCCAGCGCAACGGCGACGCAGCCGCCGGGATCGAAGTCACCGACGGTTTCGAGCGGTTCTCGCAACGCAATGACATCTTCACCCGCGCCTTCTGGGATGACCGGGTGAAATCCAGGCACACAGAGAAATTCTTCTCCTCCTACAGGATGGAAGCCGCACCGCGGCGCGGCGACGGCTTCACCCAGCGCGACTTTGCTCTGCGCAACGCGTCCTGGCTGATTTCCGACGTGATTTCCTCCCGCCGCGCGCCCGACGGCATCCGCGAGGGGTTCCAGGCCGCCATCCGCCCGGACACACCGGTGGCCAAGGATGCGATGGAGATTGACAATCCCGCAAAGATGTCCGCCGAGGTGAAACGCATTGCAAAATTCTTCGGTGCCAATCTCTGCGGCATCACTGATCTGGACGAGCGCTGGCTCTACACCGCCCGCGTCGATGCCCGCGATATGTCAGAGGCGCCGCACGATTTGCCAGAAGGGCTGACCAGCGTGATCGTGCTGGGCCATGAAATGGACAAGGAACTGGTTGCCACCTACCCCTCCGCCCTGGCCGGCGCAGCGACGGGGCGGGAGTACAGCCATGAGGCCTCGATCGTGATGCAGCTCGCCGCCTATATCCGCAACTTGGGTTATGAGGCGGTGCCGTCGATGAATGACACCGGGCTGGTGATCCCCTACGCCGTGAAGGCAGGTCTGGGCGAATACGCCCGCAACCAGATGGTGATCACGCCGGAATTCGGGCCGCGCCTCAGATTTTCCAA
The DNA here is from genome assembly GCF_059429195.1 of Leisingera sp. CC-HEC093. Taxonomy (NCBI): domain Bacteria; kingdom Pseudomonadati; phylum Pseudomonadota; class Alphaproteobacteria; order Rhodobacterales; family Roseobacteraceae; genus Leisingera; species Leisingera sp. CC-HEC093. Next base: position 175,168 of record NZ_JCAIJR010000001.1, read on the forward strand.
GATCTTCACCAATCTGCCGCTGGCGCATGACACCCCGCGGCCGCTCGGGATTAGGGCCTTCTGCGATATCTGCACCAAATGCGCTGATGCCTGCCCGGTCAAGGCCCTGCCCTACGGGCCGCCTTCGGCAGAGACCGCCAATGTCTCGGCCATCAAAGGCGTCAAAAAATGGACCTCTGATGCAGAGAAATGTTTCTCTTTCTGGGCCAAAATGACTTCGGATTGCGCCATCTGCATGCGGGTCTGCCCGTTCAACCGCGATTATTCCAAACGCCGCAACCGCCTGTGGCTGAAGCTGGCGCTTGGCCCGCTGCGCAAACTGGCGCTTCGGCTGGCGGGGAAGCACGGCGCGCGAAGAAAGCCATCGGACTGGTGGGCTGCATCCTCTTCCGGGCAGGATTGAACAGCGCAGAGGCTCCCGCCCGTCCTTGGCGCCTCCGGCACCGCGCCCCGTTGGGCCGGGCAGCCCTGCGGGCTGCGGAGCGAGTTGTGCGTTTTCGCACAGGACGCGTGGCCTGCGGCCCGTTTCAGTGGGGCTGCGCACCTTCTAACTTAACGGCACACACCGTTCAAAGGAGGCAGGCAAATGTCCCTCAGACCCATCCTCGAAACCCGCCCTGCGCAGCCCCATACTGAGGGCGCCGGCGTCAAGCTGCACCGCGCTTTCGGCTTTCAGGACCCGTCGGAACTGGACCCGTTCCTGCTGTTCGACGACTTCCGAAATAACAACCCGGAGGACTACCTGCGCGGCTTCCCCTGGCACCCGCATCGCGGCATTGAGACCATCACCTACGTGCTGGAAGGCACCGTCGAACACGGCGACTCGCTGGGCAATGAAGGCACCCTTGGCGCAGGCGACGTGCAGTGGATGACCGCCGGTTCCGGTATCCTGCACCAGGAGATGCCCGCGGGCAATGCCAAGGGCCAGATGCACGGCTTCCAGCTGTGGGGCAACCTGCCCTCCAGCCAGAAGATGACCGCGCCGCGTTACCAGGACATCAAAGGCACCGAAATTCCCGAAATCATCGACGACGACGGCACCCGGGTAAAGGTGATCGCCGGCGGCTTCTGGGGCAAGCGCGGGCTGGTGGACGGTATTGCCGCCGATCCGCAGTATCTGGATGTTTACGTCCCAGCCGGTGTCAGGAAAACCCTGCCCATCGACACCTACCGCCGGGCCTTTGCCTATGTATTCGACGGCGAGGCAGCCTTTGCCGATGCCTCAGCCCCGCAAGGTGTGCTGCTGGAGAAGGAGGTCGCAGGCCAGGAGGTCAACATCCGCGACCTGTCCGGCGACCGCACCCTGATCCGCTTTGGCACCGGCGATGAGATCACCGTGCAGGCAGGCCCTGCGGGCGTGCGCTTCCTGCTGATCTCCGGCGCGCCGATCAACGAGCCGGTGGCCTGGCACGGGCCGATCGTGATGAACACGCAGGCGGAACTGCACCAGGCCTTCCGCGACCTGCGCAACGGCACATTCATCAAGCCCGCGCACTGACCGGGAAAACCGGTGCCCACTTTTCCCTGTGCGCGGCGCATCAAGCCCGCGCACTGACCGCATCGGCCCGCCAAACGCATTCCCGATGTGCTATACTCCCCCTGTCCAATGACCGATGGGGGGAGTGATGATTATCCGCGTTTTCCGTGCCACCGTCCGCGACGACAAGATCCAGGACTTCCAGACCTTTCTGACCGATACCGCAGTACCGCATGTGCGCCGCCAGCCGGGGCTGGTTTCAGTCACCGCCGGACTGCCGCGGCCGGAGTCGCCGGCCACTTTCTGCGTGGTGATGGTCTGGGAAAGCGTTGAGGCGCTGCAGGCCTTTGCCGGCGAGGACTGGGAGCAGCCGCATGTGCTGCCCGAAGAGGACCCGATGGTGCTGAGCCGCCAGATCGACCACTACGACATGATCGGACTGCTGAGCTGACCGTCAGATGCCGGTAAACCAGCTGTACACGGTCTCTGCCCCCGCAGGCTCCGGCGTAAAACCGGCTTTTTGCAACACCCGGGCCGATGCCGCGTTTTCCTGCATGACACCGCCGGACAAGGTGACGCCGCTGCCGCGGAAATGCGCCTGCAAACCGCCGATCAGCTCGCTGGCCAGCCCCTGCCCCCAAGCACGTTCGGCAAAAAGGTAACCCAGGCTCCGGGTGTCGCTGCCTTCTTCCGGGAGGGACAGGATGATCAGCCCGATGCCCTCCCCTGACGTATTGCACAGGGCCGCCACTTCGGCCTGCTGCGACACAGCCGTCAGGAAGTCGCGGCGGCTCTGATCGCTGCCTTGTGTCTGAAACCCGTCCGGCAGCCATTGCACCACCTTCGGCGCAAACAGGCCCGCCAGTTCCGCTGCCGTCAAGTCCTGCCAGGGGGCGGCCCTCAGGCGGCCGGCCTTCAGGTCCAGCAAGCTCATGTGCTGACCGCCTTCTCCACCATGCCCCAATAGACCCGCTCCACCTCATCCAGAGACAGCCGCCCCTCTGAGCGGTACCACGTGTTGACCCCGTTCAGCATGGCAATCACCGCCAGCGTTGCAATCTTGGTGTCGGGAATAGCGAATACGCCCTGCTCCACACCTTGCTTCAGAATCCCTTCCACACCGTTCTCGTAATCCCGGCGCAGCGATTCGATGACGGTGAAGTTCTCCTCCGTCAGGTTGCGCAGTTCCATATAGGCGATGAACACCGCATCCGGGCGCTCCAGGTGAAAGCGGATGTGAAAGCCGGTGAAGGCGCGCAGCCGCTCCAGGGCGCTGTCCGCCTGCGGCACCGCGTCCCAGGCCGCCTGCAGCTCTGCCATATGGCCGGACATCAGGTTGAACAGCAGGCTCTGCTTGTCTGGCGTGTAATTGTAAAGCGCGCCCGCCTGCACCCCGACCTCCTTGGCGATCTGGCGCATCGAAACCGCGGCATAGCCATGCTGCGCAAACAGCCGCAGGGCCGCCTCGCGGATGCGGGGGCCGGTGATATCGGAATGAGAACCTTGGGTGCGTGCCATGGCCCGACAATAACTGAACAGTTGTTCAGAAAAAAGAGCGAATGGGCCTGCTTCGCACATCCATAGCTCCTCGGTTGCAGGACCATCCCCCAATAGCTGCGGGAATTCAATTGTGCCAGCCCGCCGGACCTCCTAAAACCGGTCCAGCAGAGCATGGGGTTTGGGCAATGCAGTTTTGGACACGGATCGCATTTTTTCTGGCTGTGGCGGCAGCCGCCGCCTGCACCCGCGTGCCTGAGCTAGAGGACCGGCTAACACCGGACCTGCGCGGCGCGGACTACCCTGCCCTGCTGCCGCTGGATGACGCGCTGGAACCGCTGGATCCGCCGCAGCAGGCCAGCCAGGATCTGCAGGATGAGCTTGATGCCCGCAGCGAGCGCCTGAAACGCCGCGCCGAAGCCATCAAAAACGCCGAACTCTGACCCCTCCGCGGCATTCCTGCCCGCACCGCTGCGCCTTGTTCCGCAGCGGCGTTGCACGCTTGCGCCGAACCCGCTAAGGCGGGGCGGACAAGTTACGGACAAAGGACCTCAAGCCATGACAGAACCGCTTCGCCTAGGGATCGCAGGCTTGGGCACCGTCGGCATCGGCGTGGTGAAGATCATCCGCCGCCACGCCGCGCTGCTGGAGGCGCGGACCGGACGCCCTGTCGTGATCTCTGCCGTATCGGCCCGCGACCCGGACAAGGACCGCGGCGTACCGCTCAGGGATTACGCCTGGGAGACCGATCCGGTTGCGCTGGCCGTGCGCGATGACGTTGATGTGTTTGTCGAACTGATGGGCGGCCATAACGGTGCCGCCAAGGCCGCAACCGAAGCTGCACTGGCCGCCGGCAAGGACGTGGTCACCGCCAACAAGGCGTTGCTGGCCATCCACGGCCAGGAACTGGCGGAACAGGCCGAGGCTGCCGGCCGGGTGATCCGCTTCGAGGCCGCCGTTGCCGGCGGCATCCCGGTGATCAAATCCCTGACCGAAGGTCTGGCAGGCAATGAAATCACCCGCGTCATGGGGGTGATGAACGGCACTTGCAACTACATCCTGACCCAGATGGAGGCCACCGGCCAGGGCTACAACGCCCTGTTCGAGGAATGCGGCCGCCTGGGCTATCTGGAAGCCGACCCGAACCTTGATGTCGGCGGCATCGACGCGGGCCACAAGCTGGCGCTGCTGGCCTCCATCGCCTTCGGCACCAAACCGGCCTTCGACAACGTGGAACTGGAAGGCATCCAGCGCATCCAGTTGGACGACATTCGCGCCGCCGCCGACATGGGCTACCGCATCAAGCTCCTGGGCGTGGCGCAGCGCACCGCCCGCGGGCTGGAACAGCGCATGTCGCCCTGCCTGGTGCCCGACGATTCCCCCCTTGGCCAGCTGGAAGGCGGCACCAACATGGTGGTGATAGAGGGCGACGCCATCGAGCAAGTGGTTCTGCGCGGCCCCGGCGCTGGCGAAGGCCCCACTGCCAGCGCGGTGATGGGCGACATTCTGGACCTTGCGCGCGGCCTGCGCATTGCCACTTTCGGCCAGCCTGCCACCTCCCTGCAGGATGTGCCCGCCGCCCAGACAGGTCTGCCCGCGCCATTTTACCTGCGCATGGGACTGCTGGACAAACCCGGCGCACTCGCCAAGGTCGCCGCCATTCTGGGCGAGGCCGGTGTGTCAATCGACCGGATGCGCCAGTACAGCCACAAGGCACCAGTGGCGCCGGTGTTGTTTGTCACTCACAAGTGCACCCGCGCCACCCTGGACGTGGCGCTGGAAGGCCTCACCGCCACTGACGTTGTCGATGGCACTCCGGTCGCGCTGCGCATCGAAGAGGTCTGAGCCGGGCGCAATCCGGCGGAAATCGGCAATTTTGGGGGCTGCAGCCGGGCTTTCCTGCCGCGGCAGCCCCTATCGCCCCTTGCGAGCCTGCCCCGCCACGCGCTATTCGGCTTGAAACGCCCATTTACATCTGACCCGTTGAGACAGGATTTCCGGTATGACATCGAACACCTCTGACGCGCCCTTTCATGACCGCATGCTGTCGCTGGGCCTCGCCCGCGTTGCCGAGCAGGCAGCACTTGCCTCTGCCTCGCTGATCGGCCGGGGTGACGAGAAAGCCGCTGACCAAGCTGCGGTCAACGCCATGCGCGAGCAGCTGAACCTGCTGGATATCGCAGGCGTGGTGGTGATCGGCGAAGGCGAGCGCGACGAGGCGCCAATGCTGTACATCGGCGAGGAAGTCGGCACCGGCAACGGCCCCGGCGTTGACATCGCGCTGGACCCGCTGGAAGGCACCACCCTCACTGCCAAGGACATGCCGAACGCGCTGACCGTGATCGCCATGGGCCCTCGCGGTTCCATGCTGCACGCGCCGGATACCTATATGGATAAGCTGGCGATCGGCCCGGGTTACGCTGACGGTGTGGTCTCGCTGGACATGTCCCCGCGGGAACGCGTCGAGGCGCTGGCCAAGGCCAAGGGCTGCGCGCCGTCCGACATCACCGTCTGCATCCTGGAACGCCCGCGCCACGAGGCGATGATCGCGGAAGTGCGTGAAACCGGCGCCGCCATCCGCCTGATCACCGACGGCGACGTGGCCGGCGTCATGCATTGCGCCGAAAGCGATGTGACCGGCATCGACATGTACATGGGCCAGGGCGGCGCGCCAGAGGGCGTGCTGGCGGCAGCCGCGCTGAAATGCATGGGCGGCCAGATTTTCGGCCGTCTGCTGTTCCGCAACGACGACGAAAAGGCCCGCGCCGCCAAGGCCGGCATCACCGATCTGGACCGGATCTATTCCCGCGACGAAATGGTCACCCAGGACGTGATCTTCGCCGCAACCGGCGTGACCGGCGGTTCGCTGCTGCCCGCCATTAAGCGTACTCCGGGCTGGGTTGAAACCACCACCCTCCTGATGCGCTCCAAGACCGGCTCGGTGCGCCGTATGTCCTACCGCACGCCGCTGGAACCGCATCAGAAGTAAACCGGCCCAGGGCCGGGAAGCGGCTTGCGCCGCAGCCTCCGGCGGGGATATTTAGAGCCAGAAGAAGGGCCGGATCCGATTGGGTCCGGCCTTTGCACTTGAGGGATACGCATGAGCTTTTTGGGTGTTGAGCAGTCCTTGACCGGCCGCCGCTGGGTTGGCCCCGGGGTTGAGGTGGACCGCGCGTCCGAGATGATGGCGCAGCAGACCGGCCTGCCCCGTTCTGTCTGCCAGGTGCTGGCCCGGCGCGGCGTGCCTGCAATGGAGGCCAAGGGTTTCCTGGAGCCGAAGCTGAAAGAGCTGCTGCCGGACCCGCGCGAGATGAAGGACATGGAAGCCGCCGCCGTGCGTTTCCTGGAAGCGGTGCGGCGCAGGCAGCGGATTGCCGTTTTTGCCGATTACGACGTCGACGGCGGCAGTTCGGCAGCGCTGCTCCTGGTCTGGCTGCGGCAGATGGGGCTGGAGGCCACGCTTTACATCCCCGACCGCATTGACGAAGGCTATGGCCCCAACGTGCCAGCCATGCAGGAGCTTGCCCGCGCCCACGACCTGATCATCTGCGTCGATTGCGGCACCCTCAGCCACGAACCCATCGCCGCCGCAAAAGGCGCCGATGTGATCGTGCTGGACCACCACCTGGGCGGCGAAACGCTGCCGGATTGCGTGGCGGTGGTGAACCCCAACCGGCAGGACGAAAGCGGCGATCTCGGGTATTTCTGTGCCGCCGGCGTGGTGTTCCTGATGCTGGTCGAGGCAGGCCGGCAGCTGCGCGAGGGTGGCGCCAAAGGTCCGGACCTGATGGCCCTGCTGGACCTGGTGGCCCTGGCCACCGTCGCGGATGTCGCGCCTCTGATTGGTGCCAACCGGGCGCTGGTGCGCCAGGGGCTGAAAGTGATGGGCGCGCGCAAACGCCCCGGCCTGGTGGCTTTGTCAGATGTTTCCCGCATGGATTCGGCGCCCTCCACCTACCACCTCGGGTTTCTTTTGGGGCCGCGGGTCAATGCCGGCGGCCGCATCGGCAAGGCCGACCTTGGCGCACGGCTCTTGTCCACCAGCGACCCGCATGAGGCCGCCGCCCTGGCGGAACGGCTGGATGAGCTGAACACCGACCGCCGCGACATCGAAAGCGCAGTGCGCGCCGCCGCGCTTGAGCAGGCGGAAGAGCGCGGCCTGGAGGCACCGCTGGTCTGGGCCGCGGGCGCGGGCTGGCACCCCGGCGTTGTTGGCATCGTCGCCTCGCGCCTGAAGGACGCCGCCAACCGGCCCGCCATCGTGATCGGTTTTGACGGCGAAGAGGGCAAAGGCTCCGGCAGGTCTGTGTCCGGTGTCGACCTTGGCGCCTCGATCCAGCGCCTGGCTGCCGAAGGCCTGCTGGTCAAGGGCGGCGGCCACAAGATGGCTGCCGGCCTCACCGTGATGCGGGACAAGCTGGAACCGGCCATGGCGCGGCTGACCGAACTGCTGGCCAAACAGGGCGCAGGCCAGGGCGGCCCGGCCGATCTGAAGCTCGACGGCGCCTTGATGCCGGGGGCTGCCAGCGTGGACCTGATTGAGCAGATCGAGCAGGCCGGCCCCTTTGGCGCCGGCGCCCCAGCGCCGCGCTATGCGCTGCCGGACCTGCAGGTGCGTTTTGCCAAGAAAGTGGGTGAAAGCCACTTGAAGCTCTCCCTCAGCGACGGCATGGGCGGCGGCGTCGACGCGATCTGCTTTGGCGCCTTCGATACCGCGCTGGGGCCGCGGCTGCTGGAACACGGCGGCGCGCGCTTTCATTTCGCCGGGCGGCTGGAAATCAACACCTGGGGCGGCCGCCAAAGCCCGCAACTGCGCCTGGAAGATGCTGCCGAAGCCTGATTTTTCAATGGCTTGCTTCCTGTGGATAAGAAAATCCACAAAGGCGTATTTTTTCGCTTGCGGGTTTCGCCGCTTACAACTAAACACCCGCTCACGCACAGAGTGGCCCGTTCGTCTATCGGTTAGGACGCCAGGTTTTCAACCTGGAAAGAGGGGTTCGATTCCCCTACGGGCTGCCACTTTTGCCATTCCAGACAATCCCGGAAACACGCCGATCTGGCGTGATTTTTTCGTTTTATAACAACACATTAACGCGTGCAGCGGGCAGGTTGAAAAACTTCGCATTTCTGCAAAAATTCTCTTGCGCCCGTGCGGCGCAATCAGTAAACACCGCCTCACAGACAGAGTGGCCCGTTCGTCTATCGGTTAGGACGCCAGGTTTTCAACCTGGAAAGAGGGGTTCGATTCCCCTACGGGCTGCCACTTCTTCCCACCCAGATAAAAACGCTGATGGCGCAGCCGGGTATCAGGCATAAGCTCCAGGCCTGCGGCATGGGGGTCATGGCCTGTCTTGACCATGCTGCGACTGCCGGCTGCTGCAAGAAAACTCACCAGCGAAGCCCGCACAAAATTTCAGCTGCGGCGCGCGCTCTGGCCCGCACCGGCAGTCTGTTGTGGTCCGGTGATTAAGATGCTGCCGGCGCGCCCGCCTCGCCGTCCGCCTTCTCCATACCCTCGCGGTAGAAGCAATGCTGTGCCCGGCCGGCACGCTTGGCGGCATAAAGCGCCAAGTCCGCCTGATTGAGCAGCTGCTGGGCGTCGGGGACTTTCTGCCATGTGGACAGCGTGGTGCCGGCACTTGCGGAAATCCGGCAGGTCCGGCCGCCAAAAGGCACAGGCTCCTCCAGCCGCTGAATCAGCCGCTTGGCAATTGCGGCAAGCCTCACGGTGTCCAGCACCCCCTCAAGGATCATCACGAACTCGTCGCCGCCCACACGGGCCACCGTGTCCGACTGGCGGGTGCATTCCACCATCATCCGGGCAGCGTGCTGCAGAACCGCATCGCCGGCCGCATGGCCCAGCGTGTCATTGACCTGCTTGAAGAAGTCCAAGTCCAGGTGCATCAGCGCGAATTCACGGCCGCTGCTGATCAGCCGCCCCAGTACATGGTTCATTGCCCGGCGGTTCTTCAGGCCCGTCAGCGTGTCGGTGAAGGCCTGTTCCTCAGCAGCGATCTTAGCCCCCTGCAGGCGCAGGTTCAGCTGGCGCGAAGCCTCCATCGCGGCGGACTTTGCTTCCACCAGATAGAGCATTTCGATGGTCAGGTCCGTCGGCGAAAAATCCGCACTGGTCAGGTCATAATCCCGAACCGCCTCCAGCACAGAGATGCCGAAGGACAGGTTGATGAACGCCCCCTGCCCTTCGGGCAGCGGCGTGCAAACCCCTTTAAGGCCGGTCTGCGGGGCGTCGCGGAATTGCAAATGCAGCTTGCTGCCCGCGGTGCGCAGCAGATCTTCGACTGAGCGCACCGACCGCGGCCGGGACAGGTCGAACACCCGGAAGAACCGCCGCCCCTCCCAGTCAAGCTGCGGCCGGAGCTTCTTCAGCGTCGGTCCGGCGGACACGATCCGGCCCTTGCCGTCAACGATGGCGTACATCGGACAAATCACACCCGCCATTCCGGTCAGCTGCTGGAGTGTCATCATAACGAATGCGCCCCTAAATCAAACTCGCGGCCTGCAGCAAATTTTGTTTCCACAAGCGTGATCGAGATTAACTCGGCATCATCCTGCGTGCCATGGTGATCCAGAAATACAAGATCCCCATAATCGTCTGCCATCGCCCGCAGCACCCCCATCAGGACGTGCGCATAGCCAGGCAGCCCCGGCTGGCAGACCAGTGCGAACTGGTCAGGCGCCTGCTCCAGAAGCTCCAATCCCGGCAGATGCAAATCCGACACCGCCAGCCGGGCCCGGTCCGGCAGATCATCCAGGGAATGCAGGAATTCGACGTAATTGACACCGCCAAACCGCAACAGCCTGCGCAAGGCCTCCACCTGGGGATTTGACACCAGGAATGTGCCCATATCCTCCAGCATTTCCGGCAACGGACGTGCCAGCACCTTTTCCATTGCTGACAGCATTTGGCCGGACTGCTCTTCGGTGTAAAAAAGCATGGCTTCGAACTCGGTAAATCCGAGCCCCGTTTCTTCCATGACCTCTTCCCACCGGTCCGCACCGTAAGTACTTGTCACAAAAGCCTGAATCGCCCTGTTGATCAGACCGTGCATTCAATGGCCCCTCTTTGCCTATGCTGCAGTTTTGACGCCTGCAGGTTAAGAAAGGCCCAACAAAACAAATTTGCGGATAAATTTGCGTGCAATTCCGCCGCCTTACTTAACCTAAACGCGAAACCAGCCCCCCAGCGCATGCACCCGGCCCCTAGCCATATCCTGCTGAAGACCCAGACAGCACCAGTGCCGCTGACGCTCCCTTATGCTCCACCCCCTAGTGGACCGTCACGCCCGCTGAGGCAAGCCGGCAGCGCGCACCGGCACCGAACCGGCGGCGATCCTCCGCCGCTGCCTCCGGAAACAAAAAAAGCGGAGGCCCGCCTCCGCTTTTCCCGCCTTTCGGACAAATCAAAAATCTGTGGGGGCGCCGCCTTCCGCTTTGCGGCGGGCGACAAAATCGGCCAGCTCGCTGCGGATACCGTCATCCATTGGCGGCTCCTCGAAGGAGCCGATGATCTCCTTGAACATCTTGTGCGCCCGTTCAGCGGTCCAGGTGGCGCCAGCCTGTTCCCAGGCCTCGTAGTTGCGCCAGTCGCTCAGGAAGGGCTGGTAAAACGCCGTGGCATAGCGGTCCTGGGTATGCTGAATGCCAAAGAAGTGACCGTCATTGCCGACTTCCCGGATCGCATCCAGGGCAATTTCCTCCGGCCCGGTCGCAGAGATTTGCGGCTGCATGTAGCGTTCGATCTGCTGCAGGATTTCGCAGTCCATGATGAACTTCTCAGGGCTGGCGATCAGGCCGCCTTCCAGCCAGCCGGCCGCGTGGTACACCATGTTGGTGCCCGATTGCACCGCCGCCCACAGCGAATTCGAGGTTTCCCAAACCGCCTGACCGTCCGGCACATTGGCAGCGCAGACCCCGGAGGAGCGCATCGGCAGGCCATAAAACCGCGCCATCTGCCCGGTCATCTGGGTTGACCGCATGTACTCCGGCGTGCCGAACGCCGGCGCCCCTGACTTCATGTCAACGTTGGAGGTAAAGGTGCCGATTACGCAAGGCGTGCCCGGGCGCACATACTGAAACAGCGCAATCGCACAGAGGCTTTCGGCAATCGACTGCGCCACTGCTCCGGCCATGGTCACCGGCGCCATCGCACCGGCCAGGGTAAAGGGCGACACCACAATCGCCTGGCCGCGCCGCGCCAGCCGCAGGCAGCCGTCGATCATCGGGAAGTCGTGCTTCAGCGGCGAGGTGGAGTTGATGTTGGTGTACATATGCGGCGTGGCGTCGAATTCGTCATGGCTGAGCCCGCCGGCAATCCGCACCATCTCCATCACGTCCTCGACCCGCTCCTTGCCCAGGGAATAGGCATGCATCGCCTTGTCGGTGAGCGTCAGCTTGTCATAGAGCACATCCAGATGCCGGACCGAGGCGTGGATATCCACCGGCTCCACCGGGTAGCCGCCGGCAAAGTGGATGCAATTGAAGTACTGCGTCAGCTTCAGCAGGTTGCGGCACTGCTCCCGGTTGCCCGCCACCTTCCGGTTCAGCTCCATATCCCAGTAATTCGGCGGCGAGGACACGTTTCCGAACAGGATATGGTTGCCGCCCAGGGGGATTGTCCGGTCCGGGTTGCGCGGGGTGATAGAGAATTCCCGCGGCGCCTTGCCCACCATCTCCATGACGAAATCACGGTCCATTCTGACCAGTTCGCCCTCGACCTTGACACCCGCCTCTTTGAAGATCCCCAGCGCCTCTGGGTTCAGGAACACCACGCCGATCTCTTCCAGGATGCGCATTGCGCCCTCGTGGATCGCCTGAATGCCCTCTTCGCTCAGGGGTTCTGTCGGCCGGTCGATGTTGACCGGAACCTGCCAGGGCATCTGCTCCAGCACGGCACTGCCGCGCCGGGCTGCCGCGCCTGCCCTGCCCCCGCCCCGCCGTTTTCGTGCGCCTGTCTCTGCCATGCCACCCTCCCCTGGGTCCGCGTTTCCTGAGTGCTGATCGCCACCCACTGTGCCAAACCCGCCTGCCGGAACCTGTCAGTTCCCGACCCCGGCTGTCGTTTTTCCTTCATCAAGCGCCGGGCCGGCCATTTTCTGTACACTTATGCCCAGTGCGCCGCGCAAGAAAACCGGCGCACAAGGGTCCTGCGCCGGCTCAGCATGTCCAGCCCGCCGGCAGCTGCAGGCATCAGGTCAAGGCAGCGGTTTGATCAGCGGTCGAGCCAGCCGGGGATATGGCCGATATCCGGCAGCACGGTATCGGCGAGCGGCAGCAATTCCTCGCGCAGCGCCAGGCCGGTCAGCACCCCGATCCGCAGCATCCCAGCGGCGGCACCGGCCTCCAGATCGTGGCGGCTGTCGCCCACCATTGCCGTGCGGGCCGGATCCACCCCCGCCGCCCTGCAGAACGCCAGCAGCGGGTCCGGGTCCGGCTTGGCGCCATGGCCGCTGTCGCACCCGGCAACAAAGGCAAAACGGTCCAGCACACCAGCCCGCTGCAGCTGGCTCTTGGCGGAAAACTCAGCGTCGTTGGTCATCACACCCAGCACCTTGCCGCGCGCCAGAAGGCCGTCCAAGAACTCCGCCAGCGGCACCGCCGGCGCCAGTTCCGCCTCAGCCGCGCTCTGCGCCAGATACTCTGTCAGCTCCCCAAGGCTCATGTGCGCAACATAGGGGGCAAGCGTCTCTGCCACCTCGTCGTTGGAGCCGGCGATAACCAGGCTGTCGGGATTGAATGCCGCGCGCTCCAGGTCATAGCTGATCGCTTCTGCCATCGCCTCTTTGACAGCCAGGTCTCCCCGTGAAAGGACGTCCAGCAAATCTGCGGCCCAGCCATTCCAGGTGGCCGCAAAGTTGAACAGAGTTCCGTCCTTGTCGAACAGAAAGGCATCAACGGGCATAGCGGGTCCTTTTTCTACGGGTTTCGGTCAGGACCCTAGGCACAGCCCTGTGCGATCTCAAGTCCAGTTCACCTGGGAACCGCCCGGAAGCGACATCCGGGCCTGCATCGGCATCTCATAGGCCAGCCCTTCGCCATCGCAGAACTGGATCACCCAGGCGTCATCCATCGTTAAGAAATCGAGCACCGAACCAAGAAACTCAGGCTCCGCCGCCCGCGCCCGCAAATCCGCCTCGCTGGCACCGGTGGTACCCAGAAACACCGGCAAAAGCTCATCATTTCCGGCCAGCCAGGCCAGGGCTTTCAGCGCCAGAGTCTCAGCGCCATCGGCGGAAATCCGCATGTTCCCCACTTTCCTGCCGCATTGCGGCCAATTTAGTAAAAACCCGAAAGGTTTTTTTAACCAGTCTCAGCAGAAACTGTAAGCCATAGGATTTGCAAGGGGCGAAAGGATACCGCGTGCAAGGCACTATCCTGGTCATCGACGGCGTTTCCACCAACCGCATCATGCTGAAGGTGCAGCTGGCGGCTGCCTATTACGATGCGGTCCAGGCCGGAAGCGTGGCTGAGGTGCTGCAGGCCGCACGCAGCTGCCGCCCCGATCTGGTGCTCACCGCCATGTCGCTGCCTGACGGCACCGCTGCCGACGTCAAACGCGCGCTGGCCGGGGATGAGGCGCTGGCCGACCTGCCGGTGATCGCGGTCTCCGATTGGGAGGGGCAGAGGGCCCGGCTGCAGGCGCTGGCGGCAGGCATTGACGACGTGCTGCAGCAACCGGTGGACGACGTGATCCTGCAGGCCCGCATCCGCAGCCTTCTGCGCGCCCGCAGCGCCAGCGAAGAACTGAACCTGCAGCGCGACGCCTCGCACGGCTTCATCCTGCCGCTCAGCGACCGCGCCTGCAGCGAGGATCTGCGCAATGCCGCCGTTGCCCTGGTGGCAGAGGATCCCCGCACCGCCATGGCCTGGCGCGACCACCTCTCGGGCCGCCTCCCCTATGAGCTTCGCACCCATGCCATCAGCGACATTCACGGGCTGATGCAGGCGCCGGTGGCCGATGCCATCATCATTGAGCTGAACGAGGCCTCGGCCGGCCCTGGCCTGCGCCTGCTCGCCGATCTGCGCGCCCGCGCCGCCACCCGCAAATCGGTGGTGATTGCCGTACCCAACCCGGCTGACCCCGCCATCGCGGCGGAAGCGCTGGATCGCGGCGCCCATGACGTGCTGCAGAACGGCTTTGATGTAGAGGAGCTGGAGCTGCGCCTGAACAGCCAGCTGCAGCACAAAATCCGCGCCGACCGGCTGCGCGACAGTGTCCGCAACGGGCTGCGCGCGGCAGTGCTGGATCCGATGACCGGCCTCTATAACCGCCGCTATGCCAGGCCCTTCCTGGACCGGGTGGCGCATTCGGCGGCGGAAACGGGCGGAAAGTTCGCAGTCATGCTGGCCGATCTCGACCATTTCAAGCGGATCAACGATCTCTATGGCCACCCTGCCGGCGACGCGGTGCTGATCGAGGCCGCCCGCCGGATGCAGGCGGTGCTGGGGCCAGCCGACCTGCTGGCGCGTGTCGGCGGCGAGGAATTCATGGCGGTCCTGCCGGGCGCCACCGAGGCAGAGGCGGGCCTGGCCGCCATCGCCCTGTGCAACGCCATCAACAGCACGCCGTTTCAGGTGCCCGGCGCCGCAGAGCCGGTCAAGGTCACCATCAGCATCGGTGCAGTGATGGGCGGCGCAGGCAAGGACAGCAGCGCCTCTGCATTGGTCGAAAAAGCAGATCAGGCGCTCTACAACGCCAAAGATGCCGGCCGCAATCAGGTCACCCTGCCGGCGGCCTGCACTCAGGCGGCCTGACCTGCAGCAACCAGCTGGCGGCCAACCGCCTCGCTCAGCTTTGCCATCATTTCCAGCTCCGCGCCATCAAACGGTTCCCGCGATTCGATGGCTGTGAAGTTCACCGTCCCCCAGCGCGCGCTGCCGAAACGGATCGGCGCCCCGATGTAGGTTTCCAGCCGGAACATGTTGTAGCAGGGATGCCCGGCAATCTCCGACTCGCTCGCCTCGTGAAACGCCAGTGGCCCGTCTGCCTGCAAGGTGTGGATGCAGTATGTGTTTTCCAGTTCGAACGCGGTGCCGGGATCAACCTCCGCATCCTCCGAAACGCAGTAAACGATAACGTATTTGCTGCCCTGGACGTTGCTCACCAGCGCAGACGAGGTTCCGAACAATGTGTTTCCCTGCGCCAGAAGGTGGCGGATTTTTTCCTTCGGCCCCAGATCCTGACGCTCAATGATCGACTGAACAGCTGCCGCAGCGCCTGACGTGTCACCCATTCTGCCGGCCGCGCCTGTCTCAATGCCCGTCATCTTGCCTGTGTCCTTCTTCCAGTTTCACCTCAGCACCAGCTGCACGCCAGCCTCTGCGGGCGGCTATTCTGCCCCGGCAAGAGGACCGCAGCGGCCTGATGGCCTTGGAGCACGCCCCGTCATTCTGAGCAACATTTACGTAACAAGCCAGACCAGCCCCGCAACCCCAGTGGCCTCCGTGGCACAACGTTACCGCAAAGCAATAGGGAGGGGCGGAAAAGGGCCGCGGCGGAATCCTGCCGCACAGGTCTCCGCCGCGACCGCATGCAAGGGCAGCCTAATCCTCTCCGCGCCAGCCATGGCGTTTGCCTTTGCCGCGGCGCTGCATCCGCTCTTCCATGCGGGTGGCGAAATCCAACCGTTGCTGCGGCGTCATCGCTTCCAGCTTGCGCACCCAGGCCTCCTGCACGCTGGTGTGAAAGGCATGCCGTGCCTCTGACTGCCCGCGCAGCAATTGCAGCAGTGCGGTGCTATCAAACGTCTCGCTGCGCAGCGCCGCAATCACCGCCTCGCCCTCCGCATGGCGGCGCTTCAGGAAACTGCCGTGGCTGCCGCCCGCTTCCTGCCGCAACGCTTTGCGGGTCTCGCGGTCCAGCTCGCGGAAGATCATCGCCCCCACCGACGGCGGCCGCTGCCAGTGCCGGTCCTTGCCGGAAAACCGCCAGGCCGCCCCGGCGGCAATGCCGATCACCGCCAGGTTCAGCGCCAGCGATCCCGCCAGCAGCAGCTTCAGCCACAGTTTCATCCCGGGTTTTCCCTCCGCAGTCATTGCAGATCCTCGCTCAGCATCAGCGCCATGTCATAGCTGCCGTCCGCAAACGCGGTGCTGCTGTCTTCATATCCGGCCAGCGCCACAGGGTCCGGCACAAACGAGGGCGGCGCCAGACCGATCCACACGCCTGCCGCACTGGCGGCAGCCAGCCCGCCCAGCGCCGGCCAGCCGCCCAGCGCCTCCGCCAGCTGCCGCCACAGAGGCTGCCGTGCCGGCTCCGCAGGCTGGTATCCCGGCTGAACACGTGCGGCATCCGCCAGAACGGCGGCGTTCAGATGCTCCGGCAGCGCAGGCCGTTCGCTGCGTGCCGCGGCAAACAGCTCTTCCAGCGCCTGATGTGCTTTGTCCGTGTCAGCCATCGTCATACCCCAATTCTTCGCGCCGCCCGGCCAGGGCCGCGGCCAGCGCCCGTTTGCCCCGGGCGGTGAGACTTTCCACCGCCTCGACGCTGATGTCCATGATCCCGGCAATCTCCGGGTTCGAAAGCTCTTCCAGGTGCCGCAGCACCACCGCCTGCCGCTGCCGCTCCGGCAATTGCATCAGCGCCGCCTGCAGCGCATCCTGCCGCGCGCCCTCCTGCAGCTGCTCCGCGGCTGAGCGGCCCGGGTCCGGCGGTTCCGGCACCGCATCCAGATCCACATACCCGCCACGGGCGCGCCGCTTGCGGTCGATGCACAGGTTCATCGCCACCCGGTACAGCCAGGTCGACACCTGCGCCTCCCCGGGCCGCCAGTCCGGCGCCATCTTCCACAAGCGCAGCATCGCCTCCTGGGTCACGTCCTCGGCCTCGGCGCGGATCCCCATCACCCGCATCGCCACACCAAAGACCCGCGGCCCCAGACGCGCGGTCAGTTCCGCTGCCGCCCGGCTGTCGCCATTGGCATAGAGCACCAGAAGCGCATCGTCAGAGGCCTCCTCCGCCGATGCGCTCATGGCTGCCGGACCCGCACCCAGGGTCCGGCGCCGCGACATTTCCGCCTTATGCAGCACGCCTCAGCGATCAGTTCTGCTCCGTTTCATCCCCGTGGCCATGCCAGCGCTTGCCGCCATGCCGCGCCCGGGCCTCTTCAAACTCTTCTTTGGAGATGCCGCCGCTGCCGTCGGTATCCATCCGGTCGAACATCCTGCCCGCCCGGCGCGGCTGCGGCATCTCGTCCTTACTCAACGCGCCATCACCGTCCTTGTCAAAGCGTTCCAGCATATTGGCGGCCCGCTGGTCTGCATGCTGCCGCGCCCGCGCCTGCATTTCCTCCAGCGTCAGCTTGCCGTCGCCGTCGGCATCCGCCTTGGTGAAACGGGCATCCTTCATCGCCTGGATTTCCGCCTTGGTCACCTCGCCGCTGCCGTCGGTGTCGATCTCCTCAAAGGACATCTTTGGCCCATGATGGCCAAAGCCCTTGGCCAGCGCGGCACTGCCTGCGGTCATGCCTGCTGCGGCCACGATCAGGGCAATGAACTTGACGTGTTTCATGTCGTCTTTCCTTTGTTCAGCGGCAGCCTCTTGCTGCCCGATGCACAGGAGAAACGCCCCGGACCCGCGCTTCCGTCGCAGAATTCGGAAAAAAAATTCAGCCGCTATCCCGTTGCGGCAAACCGGCGCAGAAATTGGCGTTTCCCCTTTCGCCCCCACCTGAAGCGCGCAAAGATGTGCCCAGCACACAGGATATTGCCATGACCGAGTCCCCCGCCGTGACGGCCCCCGGCACAGACACCGACCGCCCCACTATGCCCGCCCTGGCCAAGGGCTGGCGCTGCAAATGCCCTGAGTGCGGCAAGGGGCGGCTCCTGCATTCCTATCTCAAAGTGAACGAGCGTTGCAGCAACTGCGGCCTCGACCTGACCCATGCCCGCGCCGACGACGGGCCGGCCTA
The DNA here is from genome assembly GCF_059429195.1 of Leisingera sp. CC-HEC093. Taxonomy (NCBI): domain Bacteria; kingdom Pseudomonadati; phylum Pseudomonadota; class Alphaproteobacteria; order Rhodobacterales; family Roseobacteraceae; genus Leisingera; species Leisingera sp. CC-HEC093. The sequence goes on from NZ_JCAIJR010000001.1 coordinate 193,069, forward strand.
CCTCACCATCCTGATTGTCGGCCACATCATGGCCCCCATGATGCATGTGGTCTATTTCTCCTGGCGGCCGGAGCCCTTGGTGATGTTCACGGTATTCGCGATTGGCTGTCTGGCGTCTTCCCTCTATCTTCTGCCGCGGATGAAGGGGGTCGTCATCGCCTACCAATGGGCGCGGCGCATGCACGGCTTCGGCAGGGCCACCCCGGCGGACAAAGGGCAGTAACACCATGAGCGACACATTCCTGTGCGGCGAGACCACAACCGACAAGACCGCAATCCGCAACGCGGCAACAGTGATCGCCATGCGCGGCCGAATGTCGGAGGACCCTCAGGTGCTGATGGGCCAGCGCGGTGCCAAGGCGGCATTTATGCCGAACAAATTCGTCTTCCCGGGCGGCGCAGTGGATATGGCGGACGCGGACATACCGCTGGCTTCGCCGATCTCCCCGGTTTGCCAGGAACGCCTTGCCGACAAAGCGCCCGAGGGTGTGCACCACGCCCTCAGCGTCGCCGCGGTGCGCGAGCTGTGGGAGGAAACCGGACTGATCCTGGGGGAGCCGGGAACCTGGAACGGCAACATCCCCGAAGACTGGCAGAGCTTTGCCGCAACCGGCCATGTCCCCTCTGCCCGCGCCATGCAATTCGTGTTCCGCGCCCTGACCCCGCCGGGCCGCCCGCGCCGCTTTGATGCGCGTTTCTTCCTGGTCGACGCCGATCAGATCACCGGCGATCTGGATGATTTCTCCCGCGCCGCGGATGAGCTGTCGCACCTGCAATGGATCCCGCTCAGCCAGGTGCGCAGCTTCGATCTGCCCTTCATCACAGAGGTGGTGCTGGCCGAGGTGACCGCCCGCGTCCAGGACGCCGAGCCGCCGCAAAGCGTGCCCTATTTCCACAACAACGACGAGGCCAGCCTGTTCCTGCGCCTCAAAGGCTACCCGATGCCCGCTGACGGCTGACGGCTGACGGGTCACGTTTCCCTGCGCGGGAAACGTCCCGGAAAACACGTGTTTTCCGAGCCGGAATTATCGCATAATTCCGGCTGCCCTGCCGCCAGCGGCACCTTTCAAAAGGCCAGAACCAGCACCAGGATCGACACGATCAGCAGCGCCATGCCTGCCAGCTCGCGCCCCGTGACCTTTTCCTTGAAGAAAAGCACCGAGGCCAGCAGCGACAGCAGCAGCTCCACCTGCCCCACCGCCTTGACATAGGCGGCATTCTGCAGCGTGAAGGCCCAGAACCAGCAGAATGAGCCGCCCATGCTGGTCAGCCCGACCCAGACCGCCACCTTGCGCGCCGCCCAGACCCGGGCAATCTCGCCCCGTTCCCGCAGGCTCAGCCAGACAAGCATGAACAGCGTCTGCAGGCAGACGACCGCCGCCAGCGTTACCCCGGCGCGGAACATCGGCTCCAGCTCCGCCAGCTGCAGCGACGCCCCCCGGTAACTGACCGCGGAAAAGGCAAACAGCACCCCGGACCCCAGCCCCAGCTGCGACGCCCGGTTGGTCAGATGCCGCCACCAGGGGCCTGCTGCATCCGGTGTCTTGGACAGGACCAGCACCGCCGTCAGCCCGATCAGGATCGCCGCCCAGCCGCCAAGGCTGACGGGATCGCCCAGCACCGCCAGCCCGACGATGGCGGTCTGGATCACTTCGGTCTTCTTAAAGGTGATGCCGACCGCAAAATTGCGCTGCTTGAACAGGGCCACCACGCAGACGGTGGCCAGGATCTGCGCCGTGCCGCCAATGGCTGCATAAATCCAGAACGCGGACGGCAATGCCGGCAGGCTCCGCCCCGATACCGCCAAATACGCGGCCAGCCCGGCCAGAATGAACGGTGCGGAATAGACAAACCGGGCGAAGGTGGCTCCGCCCGGCGACAGCGTCACGCTGCTCAGGACCTTCTGCAGCATGAAGCGCACGGTCTGGAAACTGGCAGCAGCGATGGAAACGGGGATCCAGGCAATCATGCCCCCGCTTATGCGCGCTTATTCCCCTTGCTGCCAGAGCGGATGCGGCACCGGGTCCTTGGCGCGCAGCAGGTAGTTGCGGAAAATCTGCAGGTAGTTGCGGTAGAAGTAACCGCCATTGGCCGCCAGGAACTCTGCCCGGCGGGTGTAGTAAAGCCGCGGCAGCGCATACCAGGGCACGCCTGGATGCATGTGGTGCACGATGTGCAGGTTGTTGTTCAGGAACAGAAGGGCCAGCACCCCCTTGTCCTCGATCACCACGGTGCGGCCCTGGGCGGTCTCATGCGCGCGGTGCTCCAGGAAGGTGCGGATTTTCAGCAGGCCAAGCCCCAGATAGGCCCCGGCAACCGCTGCCCATAGCGGCGCAGGCGACTGCAGCACAACCCAGACCACCGCCGCCAGCCCCAGCGCATGCAGGACCCAGTCGCGGACAACCCCCAGCGCCCCCTTGCGTGCCAGCCGCCAGTCGCCCGCCATAAAACAGAGCTGCCCGATCAGCGGCCCCAGCACCACCCGGCCCAGCAGCGTATTGTTGACCCGCAAGAGCGCCTTGCGCCAGCCCGGCAAGCGCGCCCACACGCCCGGGTCCTGAAAATTGCTTTCCGGATCGTCATAGGGGTCGGTCAGCGCTTCATCCTCATGATGCGCCAGATGGGTGTCGCGGAACCGGCCATAGGGGATCGCCATGCTGAGCGGAAAGAACATCAGCGCCTCATTCACCCAGCGGCTGCGGAACGGATGCCCGTGCAGCGCCTCATGGGTCAGCGAGGAATGCAGCGCCGCCAGCACGCCCAGCGCCAGCACCGCCAGCCCCAGGCTCACCTGCGGCAGCAGCCACAGCGCCGCCAGCCAGCCGCCGTAACAGCCAAGGATCAGCGCCAGCGTGCCCCACTCCACGCCCCGCGGCATATATTCCCGGCAGCGTTCAGACATGGCGGCGCCCCCAGGTGATCTTTGCCCAGGTGCGCTCGTAGACCAGGTAAACGGTGAAGCCGATCCCTGTATTGACCAGCGCCATCATGCCGCCCGCCTTGACCGACCCGGTGGCGATCAGTCCCACCAGCGTCATCGTCGCCAGCCCGAGGATGTTCCAAATCACTGCCTTCACAATGGAGCGCCTGCGCGTTTCCATCTTGCCTCCTGATTTTTTTGCTAAGTGCTTGTTTCCAAACTACCGTAGCTGCGGGCTGTGCAGAATTCCGAATGCAGTTAACAAATTCCATCAAGTGTGATATTTCAAAACATATGATGGATAATATCGACAAACGGGTCCGCGCTGAACAGTTCCGGCAAAGGTTGAACCGGGCGCTGCGCGACAGCGGCCTCAGCCAAAGCGCCCTGGCACGAGCCATCGGCGTGGACCGCTCCACCATCTCGCAGCTTCTGACGGATGACGGCGCGCGCCTCCCCAACGCCCATGTGGTCGGCGCCTGCGCCGCCGCGCTTGGCGTCTCTGCCGACTGGCTCCTGAGCCTGTCGGACCGCCCCGAAAGCGCCGCCGAGCTGCTGGCCTCCAGCCTCACCCTGTCAGAGGCCCCCCGCGCCCTGGTGGACGAACGCATCTTCGACTGGCATCAGGAGGCCGAGGGGTACAAGATCCGCCATGTCCCGGCGGCACTTCCCGACATGCTGAAAACCCGCGCGCTGCTGGAATGGGAATATGCGCCGCACCTGGGCCGCACCGCAGATCAGGCCATCGGCGCGTCAGAGGACCGGCTCACCTGGATGCGCCAGTCGCCGTCCGACTATGAAATCGCCATGCCGCTCTATGAACTCGACAGCTTTGCCTATGGCGTAGGTTATTACGAAGGCCTGCCGCTGGAGGTGCGCCTGGAGCAGCTCGCCCAGTTCGAACGCCTGTGCGAGCAGCTCTACCCCCGCCTGCGCATCTACCTGTTCGATGCCAAGCGCCTCTATTCCTCGCCGATCACCATCTTCGGCCCGCTCCTGTGCGTGTTTTATGCGGGCACCCATTACCTCGCTTTCCGCGACAAGGAGCGGATCGCCACCTTCACCAGCCATTTCGACAATCTGGTGCGCGAGGCGGATATCACCGCGCGGCAATTGCCGGGGCGGCTCAGGGCGCTGCGAGCCGCGATTTCCTGAACACTTCAGCAGGACCGCCGGAATTCGGCGCGAATTCCGGCTCGGAAAACACGTGTTTTCCGGGACGTTTCCCGCGCCGGGAAACGTGACCCGCCCGTTCAGCCCGGCTCACACCTTGGGATCCGGGTTCTCCGTATGCCCGTCCACGGCAATCACCTGCCCGGACACCAGCCGCGCTGCGTCCGACCCCAGAAACACCGCCATATTGGCAATATCGCCGGCCTCGACAAACCGCCCCATAGAGGTGCCGGCCGCATAGCCCGCATAGACCTCATCCCGGGTCATGCCCTTGGCCGCCGCCTCGCGCGCCAAGACGACTTCCATCCGCGGCCCTTCCACCGCGCCGGGGCAGATCACGTTTGCGCGGATGCCAAAGGGGCCAAGCTCCATCGCCAGCGTCTTCATCAGCCCGATGACCGCCCATTTGGCGGAACAATAAGGCGCCCGGTTCGGATAGCCGTACTGCCCCGCGGTCGAGGACGTCACAACAATCGATCCGGCCCTGGCGGTCTTCATCATCGGCGCCGCGTATTTGGCGGCCAGGAAACACCCCTCCAGATTGACGCTCACGCATTTGCGCCAGTCCTCCAGCGCGATGTCCTCAATCAGCGCGGTCGGCCCGGCGATGCCCGCATTGGCGCAGAGCACATCCAGCCCGCCCCAGGTTTCAGAGATCTCCGCAAACAGCGCCTTGACCCCGGCCTCATCGGTGGCATCCACCGCCGTGGTGCGCCACCCCTCCGGCACGTCTGCCAGCGCCACGGCACTGACATCCGTGACCCAGACCTGATGCCCGGCGGCGGCAAAGCCCTCGGCCATCGCCCGGCCAATCCCAGATCCGCCGGCGGTGATCAGAACCCGGCTCATCTGGGGGCTCCAATTGCGCGGCCCAGCCCCTCCGGTGCCGCCAGCGCCGCATGGGCCTCTGCCAGCTTCACCAGATTGGCCTCGATATGCGGCGCAGGCGGCGCCGAGCGGCGGGTTTTCAGGTCCACATGCAGCAGCATGTGTTCACCCGTCGCCAGCAGCCGCTCACCGCAGAACATCTCGTGCCACAGATGCATCTTCTTGCCGGCGCCCATGATCACCCGGGTCCGCACCTGAATCGGGTCGCCCGCGTGCACCTCATCGATATGGCGGATATGGGTCTCAGCGGTGAAGTAGCTGCCGCCATTGGCGATATACTCGGCATCGCAGCCGATGATCATCATCAGCCGGTCGGTAGATTGCGCAAAGGCATCCAGATAGCGGCTCTCGGTCATGTGGCCATTGTAATCGGTCCAATCCAGCGGCACCACGCGGCTCTGGGTCAGCACCGGCTGGCTCAGGTCCTCCAGACCGTCCATCGACCGCACCAGCCCGGCGCTACCTTCACGGCCCAGATCATGGGCGTTCTGCAACGCGCCCGCACCCCAGTCATTGGCGCCCAGCGCCCGCATCATGCCGACAAGGTTATCGTCCCGGTGCCGCTCCAGCTCGCGGATCGAATACTGGCCGGACTGTTCGTCCGACTGGCCCGCGATCAGGTCCACCAGCTCATCTGTGAACTCCGGCACATCCATCAGCTTGGTCCAGGGCCAGCTGAGGCACGGGCCGAACTGCGCCATGAAATGCTTCATGCCCGCCTCGCCGCCGGCCACCCGGTAGGTTTCAAACAGGCCCATCTGCGCCCAGCGGATGCCAAAGCCGTAACGGATGGCATTGTCGATCTCCTCGGTGGTGGCAATACCGTCCTTCACCAGCCACAGCGCCTCGCGCCAGACCGCCTCCAGGAACCGGTCGGCCACATGGGCGTCGATTTCCTTCTTCAGATGCAGGGGATACATGCCGATGGTAGTGATGATCTCCTTGGCCCGGTCGATGACGCCCGCCGGGTTGGCCGCTGTCGTGACCAGCTCGGCCAAGGGCAGCAGGTAGACCGGGTTGAACGGGTGCGCGACCACGATCTGGCCCGGGGTCTCGCGCCCATCCTGCAGCTGCGACGGCTTGAAGCCGGAGGTGGAGGAGCCGATCACCGCATCCGGCGCGCAATGCGCCTGCAGCTCTGCATAGACCTTCTGCTTCAGGTCCAGCCGCTCCGGCACGCTCTCCTGGATCCATTCGGCGTCTTGCACCGCTTCCGCGATGGTCTCATGGAAAGTCAGGCTGCCTTCGGCCGGCAGGGCCACATTGCCCAGACCGGGCAAGCTGCGGCGGGCATTATCCAGCACCTCGCCGATCTTGCGCTCCGCCTCCGGGTCCGGGTCGAACACCCGCACGTTCCAGCCATTCAGAAGGAACCGCGCGGCCCAGCCGCCGCCAATAACCCCGCCGCCGATGATTGCCGCTGTTTTCATCCTAATTCCTTTCAAAAGCGCCCCGCTCTTCTTCTGGCCGCAAATATCCTGGGGTTTGGGGGCTAGCCCCCAATTCCCCCTTATTGCCGCACCACCCGGTGCACAGGGGGGTGTACGGGGGTGCACGCATGGCACCCCCCTGAAATTCTGCTTACTTCGCTACCGGCGCGCGCTTGGTCAGGCCCAGCTTCTCGCGCACTTCGGCGGGCCCGATCACCCGCGCGCCCATGTTCGACACGATGGTATTTGCCCGCTCGACCAGCTGCCAGTTTTCCGCCAGCACGCCCTTGTCGAGCCACAGGTTGTCCTCCAGCCCGACCCGCACATTGCCGCCCGCCAGCACTGACTGCGCCGCATAGGCCATCTGATTGCGGCCCAGCGCAAAGGCAGAGAAGGTCCAGTTGTCCGGTACGTTATTGACCATCGCCATGAAAGTGTTGAGGTCATCCGGCGCGCCCCACGGCACCCCCATGCACAGCTGCACCAAAGCGTTCGCTTCCAGAACTCCCTCTTTTACCAATTGCTTGGCAAACCACAGATGGCCGGTATCAAAGGCCTCGATCTCCGGTTTGACCCCGAGATCCGTCATCATCTGCCCCATCGCCCGCAGCATGCCGGGCGTGTTGGTCATCACGTAATCGGCCTCGGCAAAGTTCATGGTGCCGCAATCCAGCGTGCAGATTTCCGGCAGGCATTCCGCCACATGGGCCACCCGCTCGGTTGCGCCCACCATATCGGTGCCCGCCTCCTTCAGCGGCAGCGGGTTTTCGGTGTCGCCAAACACCATATCGCCGCCCATGCCCGCGGTCAGGTTCAGCACCACATCCACCTCGGCGTCACGGATCCTGTCTGTCACCTCACGGTACAGATCCAGCCGGCGGGACGGCGCGCCGGCCTCCGGATCGCGCACATGGCAGTGCACCACGGCGGCGCCGGCCTTGGCCGCGGCAATGGCGCTGTCGGCGATTGCTTTCGGCGAACGCGGCACATGCGGGCTGCGATCTTGGGTGCCGCCGGAGCCGGTCACGGCACAGGTGATAAAGACGTCGCGGTTCATGGTCAGAGGCATTTTTTGCTTTTCCCGTCGATGTACAGGGTTTTGCCTGCGGTTATCCCCAGGCTCCTCCCCAGATTCTGATTTGCGCTGACAGCGACTCTGCCGCAGCCTTTTACGGCACAGTTTACACCAGGCGAATCGAAGTTGATGAAATCCGCAAAAAACATCCTGCAGCCCGAAAACCGGCCTCTGAAAACAGCGGTGCTGGTACTCGATGAATGCAACACGCTGTCCTTTGCCGCAGCAGTGGACCCGATGCGCGCCGCCAACCGGCTGGCCGGGCGGGCAGCATTTGACTGGGATTATGTCAGCGCCACGGCAGAGCCGCCGATGCTGACCAGCGGCCTCACCGTGCCCAGCTTCCCGCTGGCCCGGCTGCAGGGCTGCGAGCTGCTGATTATCGTCGCCGGCTTCCAACTGGCCCGCCACGCCACCCCCAGCCTGCTGGCCGGCCTGCGCCGCATCGCCGCCACTGGTGCCACCATCGCAGGCATCGACGGCGGCCCCTGGCTGATGGCCGAGGCCGGGCTGCTGGACGGCCACCCCTCCACCACTCACTGGGAGGACCTGGAGAATTTCGCAGCCCGCTTCCCCGAGGTCGATGCCCGCAACGACCGCTTCACCGTGTCCGATGCCCGCCTGACCTCCGGCGGCGCCACCCCGGCGATTGAAATGATGCTGCACATCATCAGCGCCCGTCACGGCGCCGGCTTCGCCTCCCGCGTGGCCGGACTGTTCCTGTTCGACGGCCCCTCCGCCCTGCCGCGCCCGCAAAGCCGCCTGGGCGGCCGGGCCCACAGCGCGCTGACCGCCAAGGCCAATGCGCTGATGGAGGCCTCGCTGGATGAGCCGCTGCCGCTGGTGCAGATCGCCGAGACGCTGGGCACCAGTCCGCGCAGCCTGCAGCAGCAATTCCGGCTCAAGCTCAACACCACGCCGCAGGACCATTACCTGCAGCTGCGCCTGGCCGAGGCCCGCCGCCTGGTCACCGATACCGCGATGCCGCTGATGGAGGTGGCAATCGCCACCGGATTCACCTCGCAGTCAAGCTTCGCCCGTGCCTTCCGCACCGCCCATGGCACCTCAGCCCGCGACCTGCGCCAGGAACAGGCCCGCCCGACCGCGCATTGACCGGCGCCCCGGCCCCGCGGGTCAAGGGCCGCACAGCGGCGGTGCGCAGCACCGTTCAGCCTTGACGTGCAATCTTTGAACACACTTCCAAAGTCGCTTCAGGGGCAGACCTGCCCCTGAACGCTTCTCAGCCAATTCTTCCGCGCTGCGCAGCAGCGCCAGGCCCAACCGGCCCAGGGCATGTCAATGACCGCAGGCCGGGCGGGAGCACCCCGCCCCGGATGCGATCAATACGGCATCGGATGCGCCCGGTGGGCAGCATTGATCTCGTCCAGCACCTGCTGGCTCAGCTCCAGCTCCACCGACTGCAGCAGATGCTCCAGCTGCGGCAGATGCGTCGCGCCAAAGATGGCTGATGCCATGAACGGCCGTGTCCGGCACCAGGCCAGCGCCATATGCACCGGATCCAGCCCATGGCGTTTTGCGATCTCCAGATAGGCCGCCACTGCATCATAAACCCGCGGGCTGTGGCGTCCGCCCAGCTCCGGGTTGATCGACTTGCGCGACCCGTCCGGCACCGCCCCGTCCTGGTATTTGCCGGTCAGCAGCCCGGTGCCCAGCGGCGAAAACGCCATCAATCCCACGTCCTCATTCACGCTCAGTTCCGCCAGGTCGGTGTCATACATCCGGCAAAGCAGCGAGTACTCGTTCTGGATCGAGGCCACCCGCGGCCCGCCGCGCGCCTCAGCAATCCGCAGCCATTGCGCGGTGCCCCAGGCGCTCTCATTGGACAGGCCAAAGGCGCGGATGGTGCCGCGCTCTACCTCGCGCTGCAGCGCCTCCAGACAATCCTCCATATTGGCCAGTGTCTCCTCGCGGTTCTGGCTGGAGGGGTCAAAGGTCCAGTTCTGGCGGAACATGTAGCTGCCACGGTTCGGCCAGTGGAACTGGTAGAGGTCGATATAGTCCGTCTTCAGCCGTTTCAGCGAGGCCTCCACCGTAGGCGCGATGGTCTTGGACGAGATTGGCGCCCCGTCGCGCACATGGCGCATCCCCTCTCCGGAGTGCTTGGTTGCCAAGATGTAATCCCCGCGCCGCCCGGTCTTTTCGTTCCAGTTGCCGATAATCCGCTCGCTGTTGCCCAGGGTCTCCGCGCTGACCGGATTGACCGGGTACATCTCAGCGGTGTCGACAAAGTTCACGCCTGCCGCCAGCGCCATGCCGATCTGCGCATGCGCCTCATCCTCGGGCGTCTGGGTGCCAAAGGTCATCGTGCCCAGGCACAGTTCGGACACCATTATGCCGGTGCGGCCCAACGGGTTCATTTTCATCTTGCGCGCTCCCCTGCTGCAGACTTGCCCGCGACCCTAACCGGCAGGGCGGCAAGTGCAAGCAGGCTGCGTCCTGCCGGCGGACAGGCGTTAACCATTCAGAGACAACCTGAAAGAGATTCTCCTAAAATGTGATACACTCAAATTTGCCGCAAATTGAAAAACGAGGAGTGGCCGATGACGATTACAGTGTTTGAAAACGGCGGTGATCCCGCCATTGAAACTGAAGTGCCTCTGCCGCAGTTGTCGCCTGCAGAAGCACGGCAGCTCCATGCCCGCGGCAGTGCCGTCTTTGTTGATCTGCGCATGACCTGGGAAATGAAAAGAACCGGTCTTATCCCCGGGGCTTTTCCCTGCCCCCATGGGCTCATGGATCTGTGGATTGATCCCGATAGCCCTATCAACGGCGCCGCGCCGGCCAATAGGAAGGTCTTTGTTTTCTGTTGCGGCAACGGCTTGAACGCCTCTCAGGCCGCGCAAAGCGCGCGGCATATGGGGTTGCGGCAGGTTTTCTTTTTGGATGGCGGAATGGATGCCTGGCTCGCCGCTGGCGGCTGCGTGGCAGCGCTTGATCAGCAGCGGGTTCATTGAGCCGCCCCCAGCCGCTTGCACCCGGGCGCAAAACGCTGCAGCCTGCCTCCCGTGTTACTTGGGGGAGCGCGCAGAATGCCGCAACAGATCACCAAAGGCGTCAAGGCGCTGCTGGCCGAGGCAAACAGCCTTGTCGAAACCATGACCGCCGAAGAAGCCAAGCAGAAGGTGCTGGATGAGGGCTATGTTTTCATCGACCTGCGCGACATCCGCGAGCTGCAGCGCAGCGGCATGATCCCCGGCGCGTTTTCCTGCCCGCGCGGCATGCTGGAATTCTGGATCGACCCGGACAGCCCCTATCACAAGCCGGTATTCAATCAGGACAAGACCTATGTGTTCTATTGCGCCAGTGCCTGGCGTTCGGCGCTCGGCGCGCGGGCGGCGATGGAGATGGGTCTGAAACCGGTGGTGCATTTGGAGGGCGGCTTCACCGAATGGGCCAAACAGGGCGGCCCGGTGGTTCCGCGCGAGGGCTGAGGCCCGCCACGCCGTACCGCGGATCAGGCGCTGCCCGGCCAAGGCCGCGGGCCGACGGCAGTTTCAGCCCGGCCCCGCTGGGCCTGCTGCTCACCCCCGGAAAGGGCGGCGCCCAGGACATCGAAAGCCGCTGGACCTGGCCCCTGCGCCGCTGCCCCCCTGCGGCCCGGCATACGCCCGGGACCGCCCCTGTTTTGCGGGCTGCTGGACCCTGCAGCGGCTGCGCGCCCGCACCCTGCGCCCCGCAGCTGGCAGGAGCCCGCACGCGGTTTCACGGGCACGCAAGTAAAAGTGAGCGGCCCGCAGAGGATAACCCGGTTAAGCTCATCCGGCAGAACAGAAAACACCGGCCAGCAGCCACAGCCAGCAGCCACAGAAGGAACCGCACGCATGGGCAACCCACGTTTGACGCGCCGCCCCCTTCTGGCCGGCCTCGGCGCTGCCCTGCTGATGCCGGAGACGCTGCTGGCCGCCTTCCTGCCCTACCGCCTGATCCCCGGGGCCACGGATGTGCGCTTCACCTTTCTGCTCAGCGGCCAGCCGCAGCACGGGCGGCTCCCCGTCTCTGCCGCCCGCATCGGCATTGACCCGCAGAACCTGGCCCGCAGCCAGGCCGATATCACCCTAGACGCCAGCCGTGCCCGCACCGGGCTGGTGTTTGCCACCGAAGCACTCAAAAGCCCCGGGCTGCTGCACACCGCCCGCTTCCCGCAAATCCGCTTCCGCTCCAGCCGGGTCCGCCTTGGGCCGGACGGGCGTCTGTCCGGCGGCGCAACTATCACCGGTGCTCTCACCCTGCGCGGCACCACCCGGCCGCTGACCCTGCAGGCCGCGCTCTACCGCCGCCCCGGCAGCGCGCCGGATGACCTCAGCGAGCTGGACGTGCATCTCTCCGGCCAGCTCAGCCGCGCCGCCTTCGGTGCCACCGGCTACGCGGATCTGGTGGCCGACCGGGTCACGCTCGCCATCAAGGCCCGCATCCGCCGCGCAGGCTGACCCTGCCCGCGCCGGTGCCAAAAAACACCGCCGCGCAGAAATACGACACGCAGGTGGCGGAAACCGGCTGGCAATGCCGCGCCAGCCTGTCATGGTCGCACCGTTATGCGCCTGATCGTCTCCTTTGCCGCCCTGTTCCTTTCCGTCATCCTGCTGCAGCTGTCGACCGGAGGCGTCGGTCCGCTCGACGCCATTTCCGGCCTGACGCTCAACTTCACCACGGAACAGATCGGCCTCCTCGGCTCCGGCCATTTCCTCGGCTTCTTCCTCGGCTGCTGGTGGGCGCCGCGGCTGATGGGCAACGTCGGCCACTCCCGCGCCTTTGCCGTCTGCACCGCGCTTGGCGCAATGGGCCTCTTGGGCCACACGCTGACTGAAAACCCCTATGCCTGGGCAGCATTGCGGATGGCCTCCGGCCTGTGCGTGGCCGGCGCCTATACGGTGATCGAGGCCTGGCTGAACGCCAAGGTCACAAATGAAAACCGCGGCCGCGCCATGGGCACCTACCGGATTGTCGACATGGGTTCTTCGCTCGCGGCGCAGCTGATCATCGCTGTGCTGCCGCCTGCAGTCTATATTTCGTATAACCTGCTGGCCGTGCTGTGCTGCGCTGCACTGCTGCCGCTGACCCTGACCAGGGCGAGCCAGCCCGAAACCCCCGACGCCCCCCGGCTGCGTCCCAAGCTGGCCTGGCGCTGTTCTCCGCTGGCAGTGGCAGGTGTGATCGTAGCCGCGCTCAGTTCCGCCTCCTTCCGGATGGTCGGACCGGTCTATGGCCAAGAGGTCGGCCTTGCCGTGGGCCAAATCGCCTTTTTCCTCGCGGCCTTTGTGGCAGGCGGCGCGCTGGCCCAGTATCCGATGGGCTGGCTGGCCGACAAATATGACCGCCGCTGGGTGCTGATCTGGCTGTCCGGCATCGCCATCCTCAGCTGCGGCATCACCATGGCGGCCAGCGGCACCGGCACCCTGGGCGTGATGCTGGCGGCCGGTTTCTTCGGCTTCACCACCTTTCCGATCTTCTCGGTCTCTGCCGCCCACGCCAACGACTTTGCCACCTCTGCCGAACGGGTCGAGCTGGCGGCGGCGCTGATGTTCTGGTACGCGCTTGGCGCCATTGCATCGCCCTATGTCTCCTCCTCCCTGATCGATGCCTTCGGCCCGCCTGCGCTGTTTGCCTATGTCGCTTGCGGCCACGTGCTGCTGATCGTCTTCGGTCTCAACCGGATGCGCGCCCGCCCGGTGCCGGAGGAGCGTACCAGCTACGTCTATTCACCTCGCACCTCCTTCACCATCGGCCGCCTGCTGAAACGCTCGCGCGAAGGGCGGTAGCACCGGCGCCCCAATTTTGCACCGAAACCCGCGGGCGGGGTTTCCGCCGCGCGCGCCATGCGCTAGACGGGCCTCTGACGCATTACCTGGATGGATGGCATGGCACGCATTCTGATCACTTCGGCAATCCCCTACATCAACGGGATCAAGCATCTGGGCAACCTGGTCGGCAGCCAGCTGCCTGCCGACCTTTACGCCCGGTTCCAGCGCGGACGCGGCAATGAGGTGATGTTCCTCTGCGCCACTGACGAGCATGGCACCCCGGCTGAACTGGCCGCCGCCAAGGCGGACAAGCCAGTGGCGGAATACTGCGCCGAAATGCACGCCGTCCAGTCCGAGATCGCCAAGGGCTTTGCCCTGAGCTTCGACCATTTCGGCCGTTCCTCCAGCCCGCAGAACCACGCGCTGACCCAGCATTTTGCAGGCAAGCTGGCCGAGGCCGGGCTGATCCGCGAAGTGACCGAAAAGCAGGTCTACTCCAACGCCGACGGCCGCTTCCTGCCGGACCGTTACATCGAAGGCACCTGCCCCAACTGCGGCTATGAGCGCGCCCGCGGCGATCAGTGCGAGGAATGCACCAAGCAGCTGGACCCGACCGACCTGATCAACCCGCGCTCTGCCGTCTCCGGCTCCACCGACCTGGAAGTGCGCGAGACCAAGCACCTGTATCTGTGCCAGTCACAGCTGAAGGATCAGCTGGATGCCTGGATCGACAGCAAAAAGGACTGGCCGGTCCTGACCACCTCGATTGCCAAGAAGTGGCTGCACGACGGCGACGGGCTGCAGGACCGCGGCATCACCCGCGATCTGGACTGGGGCGTGCCGGTCAAAAAAGGCGACCAGGATTGGCCGGGCATGGAAGGCAAGGTCTTCTACGTCTGGTTTGATGCGCCGATCGAGTACATCGCAGCGTCCCGCGAATGGGCCGAAGCCAATGGCAAATCCGACGCCGACTGGCAGCGCTGGTGGCGCACCGACAAGGGCGCCGAAGACGTGAAATACGTCCAGTTCATGGGCAAGGACAACGTCCCCTTCCACACCCTGTCGTTCCCGGCCACAATTCTGGGCTCCGGCGAGCCGTGGAAGATGGTCGACCACCTGAAATCCTTCAACTACCTGAACTATGACGGCGGCCAGTTCTCCACCAGCCAAGGCCGCGGCGTGTTCATGGACCAGGCGCTGGAGATCCTGCCCGCCGATTACTGGCGCTGGTGGCTGCTGAGCCACGCGCCGGAAAGCTCCGACTCCGAATTCACGTGGGAAAACTTCCAGCAATCGGTGAACAAGGATCTGGCCGACGTGCTAGGCAACTTCGTCAGCCGCATCACCAAATTCTGCCGCTCCAAGTTCGGCGAAGAAGTTCCGGCCGGCGGCGAATACGGGCCGCAGGAGCAGGCGCTGATCGATGAGCTCACCACCCGCATCCGCGCTTATGAGGGCCACATGGACGCGATGGATGTCCGCAAGTCGGCACAGGAGCTGCGGGCGATCTGGGTTGCCGGCAACGAGTACCTGCAGTCCGCGGCGCCCTGGTCGGTGTTCAAGGAAGACCCCGAACGCGCCGCCGCGCAGGTGCGCCTGGGCCTGAACTTGATCCAGCTCTATGCAATACTGTCGGCACCGTTCATTCCGCAGGCTTCGGACAAGCTGATGGCGGCAATGAACTCGGACGACCGCAGCTGGCCCGAAGATGCGGCAGCGGCCCTGTCGGCCCTGCCCGCAGGCCACAGCTTCACCGTGCCGGAGGTGCTGTTCGCCAAGATCACCGACGAGCAGCGCGAAGAGTGGCAGGAGCGGTTCTCCGGCACCCGCGCCTGACGCACGGGACTTGGACTGAGACAGAGGCCGCCCATTGGGCGGCCTTTTTATTTGCCATCTCCTTGCTGCTGCACAAAATCTATTTCCGACCAAAAAACTCGGATTGACATAGGTGAGTAAATAAATCAGGTATACGGCATTCCAGCCAGCCTGACTCGGATCGGGCGAGCCCGAGTGACATTCATTCAACCGAGATCGCCCCCATGCCGACCAGTGCGCGCCGCCTTAGCGGCCCTGACATCAAGCAGCCGGACCCTGAGGACATGCGCCAGTTGTGGCCGCAGGTCTTTGCACCGTCCGGCGCGCTGTCCGGTTTTTGTCTGGAATGGCTTCTGGACAGGGCGGAATTCAGCAATGGGCGCAAGTCATGAACCAGATCACTTCCAAACCTGTCCCCACTGAGGCCACCGCCGAAGTCTTTCCCACCTACCACGCCGAGGACCTGACCCGTGGCGGCACCCAGGCCCGTATCCTGTTGAACGGCCAGATCTATTCGCTGCGCATCACCCGCGCGGGCAAGCTTATCCTGACCAAATGAGCACCGCAGCCCCCCAGTCCCGCGGCGGGGTCACAGTCGGCACCCTGTCGGAGCTGCCGCCGCTGGAAGCCGGCGCGGTGATATACCTGCGCCACTGGTTTTCCGGTGCTGAGACCCGCGCGCAGATGCGCCGCGACTTCGAGGTGAACTTCGGGCCCGAAATGGCCGAAACCGCCTTTGAGGCATTTGGGCACCTTTGCAATTTCTGCGCTGCCCACGGCCGCCGTCCGCTGGTGCGCCACGGCATGGCTTGCAACTGCCTGGGTGCGGATGAAAACTGTTTTGCCAACCTGCTGGCTTCGGCCGCGGACGGCCACCAGGACGATGCGCATATCCTGGCGTCGCTGATCGTGACCCCGCGCAAGGCGTCTGAACTCACGCAGCTGGCATCCGGCTGCGGCCTGCTGATGCGGCAAATTCTGGGCATGCCGGCACCTCTGCAATGCCCCCGGCCCGCAGCCGCCACACTTCACTGACCCCCACAGACCTTAAGGACTTAGCTGATGAAATCTGTCTTTCTCACGGGCACTGCCCTCGCCGGTCTCGCCTTTGGCGCCACAACCGCCTTTGCTGCTGACAAGGCCGCTGTTCTGACCAACTATGCCAATATTGCCGAGGCAAAATACCAGGACAGCCTGGCGACCGCGCAGGTGCTGAAAGCTGCTGTCGACGCGCTGGTAGCGCACCCCTCGGCAGAAAATCTGGAGGCCGCCCGCACCGCCTGGATCGCCGCCCGCGTCCCCTACCAGCAGTCCGAGGTGTTCCGTTTCGGCAATGCCATCGTCGACGACTGGGAAGGCAAGGTAAACGCCTGGCCGCTGGACGAAGGCCTGATTGACTATGTCGATGCCTCTTATGGCGGGCCGAGTGACGAAAACACCCTGGCGGCACTGAACGTGATCGCCAACCCCAGCTTTGAGCTGTCGGGCAAGGTGATCGATGCCGCCAAGATCACCCCGGAACTTCTGGAAGGCGCCCTGCACGAGGCCGACGGGGTTGAGGCCAACGTGGCGACCGGCTACCACGCCATCGAATTCCTGCTTTGGGGCCAGGACCTGAAAGGCACCGAACATGGCGCCGGCGACCGTCCCTGGACCGACTACGCCCAAGGGGATGCTTGCACCGGCGGCAACTGCGACCGCCGCGGCGAATACCTGCAGGCCGCGACCGAACTGCTGATCTCCGATCTGGAATGGATCGCCGGCCAGTGGGGCGCCGAAGGCGATGCCCGCACTGCGCTGCTGGCGGACGAAGACGCCGGCATCACCGCCATGCTGACCGGCATGGGCTCGCTATCCTATGGCGAGCAGGCAGGTGAACGGATGCGCTTGGGCCTGATGCTGAACGACCCGGAGGAAGAGCACGACTGCTTCTCCGACAACACCCACAACAGCCACTATTACGACGGGCTGGGCGTGCAAAACGTCTATCTCGGCGAATATGTGCGGGTGAACGGCGAACTGGTGTCAGGCGCCTCCCTGGCGGATCTGGTGGCCGCCAAAGACGCGGAACTGGACGCCGAGATGCGCACCAAGCTTTCCACCACCATGCAGGCGCTTGGCCGTATCAAGACCTCTGCGGAAGCAGGCCTCTCCTATGACCAAATGCTGGCGCAAGGCAATGAAGCCGGCGAAGCGCTGGTGATGGGTGGCATCAACGGGCTCATCGACCAGACCCGCTCGATTGAGCGCGTGGTCTCCACGCTGAACCTGGACGGTGTCGCCATCGAAGGCTCCGACAGCCTCGACAACCCCTCGGCAGTCTTCGAGTAAGAAACAGGCAACAGGGCAGTCGCGGGCCGCAGCTTTCTGCGGCCCGCAATTTGTTTCCGCTCCATTACCTAAGCATTTTACTCTGGATAAACCTTGTATTCCCAGTAAATCTGTCAGATATATTTCCCAACGGAATCACTTGGCCTCTGCGGCCAGCAGGCAAGGACGCAGCAGCATGATCGTTTGCCACTGCACACAGATCTCGGATCACGATATCCGCGCCGCCATCGACTGGATGCGAAGCGCCGACCCTGAAACGATAATCACCCCCGGCAAAATCTATCATGCGCTGGGAAAAACCGCCGATTGCGGCGGCTGCATGCCGCTTTTCCTCGACACGATGCGTTCCAGCAGTAAGCTGGAAGTACCTGCGCAGCTTACAAATTTGCGCGCAGCATCAATTCAGGAGACACATTATGCAGGGCGACGCCAAGGTCATCGACTATCTCAACAAGGCACTGCGCCATGAGCTGACAGCGGTCAGCCAGTACTGGCTGCACTACCGGCTGCAGGACGATTGGGGCCTGGGCAGCATGGCCAAAAAAAGCCGCGAAGAATCCATCGAGGAGATGGAGCACGCGGACAAATTGATTGAAAGGATTTTGTTCCTCGGCGGCCACCCGAACCTGCAAAAGCTTGACCCGCTGCGGATCGGCCAGACGCCAAAAGAAACCCTCGAATGCGACCTTGCCGCCGAAGTGGACGCCCGCGCGCTCTATAAGGAAGCCCGCGATGCCTGCAATAAGGCGGGCGATTACGTCACACAGAAGCTGTTCGAAGATCTGATGGCGGATGAAGAAGGCCATATCGACTTCCTCGAAACTCAGCTTGAACTGCACGACCGGATCGGTGCCGAAAACTATGCCCAGCTCAACGCCACCAAGATGGCAGAGATTGAAGACTAACATCATGCTGGCTGCCGCGCTTGCGGCGGCCACACCCCTAGCGGCGCTGGACCTGGCCAGCCGGCATCATACAGAGCCGCACCTCTCTCCCCTCCCCCGCACAGATGCCGAACGCGCCCGGATCGCGGCGGTGACAGCGCCTGCCAGCAGCTTCTCCGCGCCCGAACCGTTTGAGAACCTGCCCGCAGGCGCAGCCACTGTGCGCGCCAGAACCGATGATGAGGCCTTCTCCCAGCATTCTTCCAATCTCAGCTTCGAGCAGGAACTGGAATTCAAGCTTGGCAACGGGCTGTTCAAGAAGATCTGGGTTTTCTCGCCTGCCTCCACCAGGGCCTCCGATGGTCTCGGCCCGCTTTACAATGCCCGCTCCTGCCAGCGCTGCCACCTGAAGGACGGCCGCGGCCATGTGCCGGACCAGCCGGACTATGCCTCTGCCTCCATGTTCCTGCGCGTCTCCGTTCCCGGCCCGGTGCCGCCGCAGATGCAAGCAGTCAGCGACTACATAGGAACAGCGCCCGATCCGAATTATGGCAGCCAGCTGCAGGATTTCTCCGCCCCCGGCATTGCACCGGAGTACAAGCTGAAGGTCGATTACGAGGAAATCAAAATCGCGCTGAACGGCGGTGAAACCGTTACCCTGCGCCGCCCCGGCTACACCACCGCGGATCTTGGCTACGGCCCGCTGGCAGAGAACGCCATGCTCAGCCCCCGCGTCGCGCCGCCGATGATCGGCCTTGGCCTGCTGGAGGCGATCCCTGCCGCCGATATCCTTGCCCATGCGGATGAAGACGACGCCAACGGCGACGGCATCTCCGGACGCGCCAATCTGGTCTGGTCGCGGGAATTCAACCGGATCATGCTGGGCCGCTTTGGCCTCAAGGCCGGGATGCCGACCGTGCATGAACAGTCCGCCGGCGCCTTTGCCGGCGACATCGGCATCTCAACCCCGCTGTTCCCGGCCCACACGGGTGAATGCACTGACCTGCAGACCGCCTGCCATTCCGCACCCCATGGCGGCGGTGATTCCCGTGAAACCGAGATCGACCAGGCCAATATGGATCTGGTTACCTTCTACAGCCGCAACCTCGGCGTGCCGGCCCGCCGCAAGGCTGATGACCCAATGGTTCTGCGCGGCAAAAAGATGTTCTACAACGCGGGCTGCGCCGCCTGTCATGTGCCGAAATACGTAACCCATCGGCTGGCAGACCGCCCGGAGCAAAGCTTTCAGCTGATCTGGCCCTATTCCGACCTCTTGCTGCATGACATGGGCGACGGCCTCGCCGACAACCGCCCCGAGGCCCGCGCCACAGGGCGCGAGTGGCGCACCGCGCCGCTCTGGGGCATCGGCCTGACGCAGCAGGTCTCGCCGCGCGCCAACTTCCTGCACGACGGCCGCGCCCGCACCCTGCTGGAAGCCATCCTGTGGCACGGCGGCGAGGCTGAAGCGGCTAAGAACCGCGTCGTGGACCTCGCGCCGCAGGACCGCGCTGCCCTTATGACCTTCCTGGAGAGCCTCTGATGCGCGCCCTTGCCCTGACCCTTGCCCTAGCGGCAGGCCCCGCTGCAGCATCCGAGCTGTCCAGCATGATCACAGATCAGCTGATCCTCCCTGCGTTCGCGGAGCTGGCAGAAGATGCGGCAACACTGGCAGACACAGCAGAGGCAGATTGCGATCCGCACTCTAAAACCCTGCGTGCAGCCTATGGCGCGGCCTTCGACGCCTGGATCGCCGCGAGCCACTACCGCTTTGGCCCGACAGAAACAGACAGCCGCGCTTTTGCGCTGGCCTTCTGGCCTGACAGCCGCAGCAAGACACCCAAGGCGCTGGCCAATCTGATCCGCAGCGAGGACGCTGGCGTCTCAGACTCTCCCGCATTCGCCAGCTATTCCATCGCCAACCGCGGGTTTTATGCGCTGGAATACTTGCTCTATGATCCGGAACTCTCCACCGCGGGCAGCGCAGACTACCACTGCGTCCTAACCCGCGCGGTCAGCACCGATATTGCGGCCACCGCACAAGCCATCAATAAGGACTGGGCGGAAACCTACGCAGACGAAATGCGCGCCCCGGCCAAGCGTTACCGGAGCGAAGCCGAAATCACCCAGGAACTGCTGAAGGCACTGACCACAGGACTGCAAGTGCTGGACGACATGCGCCTGGGCCGTCCGCTGGGCAGCTATGACAAACCGCGTCCCAACCGCGCCGAAGCCCGCCGATCGGGCCGCAGCCTGCGCCATGTGCTGGTATCGCTGGACGCGATGGCGCCGCTGGCGCTGGCGCTTGCTCAGAGTGATGATGCACTGAAGAATGACCTCGCCCGCGGATTTGAAAAGGTCCGCAGTCGGGCGGATATGCTGGATGATCCCATCTTTGCCGGGGTCGCCGTACCCGCTGACCGTATCCGCATCGAAGCGCTGCGCCAGCAGGTCAAGGACCTTCGCGGCCTGGTGTCAACGCGTCTCGGCCCGGCACTTGGCGTGGCCGCGGGCTTCAACTCGCTCGACGGCGACTGACGGAAAGGACCCGGCATGACATCCCGCCGCGGATTTCTGGCAGGCCTTGCGGCCTCCGCATTCACACCGCAGGCCAGCTGGGCCGCTGCAGGCAGCCCGGCGTTCCTGTCAGCCGGCCAAGACGCCAGCGGCGCCTTCCTGCTGGCCGGCCTCACCGAAACAGGCAGGATCCTGTTCCGCCACCCCTTGCCCGGCCGCGGCCATGCGGCAGCCGCGCACCCCATCCGTCCCGAAGCCGTTGCCTTTGCCCGCCGCCCGGGCCGCTTTGCCGATGTGATTGACTGCCGGACCGGCGCCGCCCTTGCCCGGATTGAGCCGCCTGCCGGGCATCACTTTTACGGCCACGGAGTGTTCTCCCCGGACGGCAGCCGCCTGTTCACCACCGAAAACGACTATGAAAACGCCCGCGGTGTGATCGGGGTCTGGGACGTCTCAGACGGGTATCGCCGCATCGCCGCCTTCTCCTCCGGCGGCACTGGCCCGCATGATATGCTTCTGCGCCGTGACGCGCCCGGTCTAGCAGTCGCCAATGGCGGCATCGAGACACACCCCGACAGCGGCCGTGCCAAGCTGAACCTTCCGGACATGCGCCCGAACCTCAGCTACCTGAGTCTGGACGGAAAGCTGCAGGACCAGATGGAACTGCCGCAGGAACTCCGCCTGAACTCAATCCGCCACCTTTCAGTCCGGACGGACGGCACTGTCGGTTTTGCCATGCAATGGCAGGGCGACCTGGGCGAACAAGTCCCCACGGCCGGTTTGCACCATCCCGGTGGTGCGCCGTTCCTGCTGGCCGAAGATGACGCCCGCGTGCTGAATATGAATGGCTACGGCGGCTCTGTCGCGTTTTCCGCTGACGGCAGCCAGCTTGGCGTCACCTCGCCGCGCGGCGGGGTGCTGCAGGTTTTGGGCACAGTCAGCGGCGCGCTGCTGCGGGAACACAGGATGACCGACGTCTGCGGCCTGGCGCCCTCTGCCACCGGCTTCATCGCCAGCACCGGCACCGGCCAGTTCATTGCAGTCTCCGGCACCGGACAATTTCCGCTGCACAGCGCGGACCTGGCGTGGGATAATCACCTGATCCCGCTGGACCAATTCCGCCGCAAACCATCCTGAAATACGGCCCGGATCAGAATTGCTGTGTATAGCGCAGCAGAACCGCTTCGGTCCCGGGTTTCCAGTTATCGAAGTCCTTGTTGAACAGATGATCTATGCTCAGCGTAATCCGCGCGCCATTGTTTAACTCGTGACCGGCTCCGATTGATGTTCGGAATTGAAAGGTGTCCCCTTCCTCCAAAGGATCGCTGCCCTGATGCAGCACGCCCGCCCCCAGACTGCCTTCGATGATCCAGCCGCTGCTCCGGCCGCCCAAAAGAAAATGGACCCCGACGACCCCCAGAACGTCCCCGCCGGTATCGGCCTGAACTGCAGCCATCCAGGACAGCGAAACGTTCCCGAACTCTCTAAACGGGTCCGAATGGTACTCGGCCAGAAATGCGGCAATGGTATTCTTGTTTTCGTCAAAGATATCGTCGGCGCCGATCCCCAGCACCCATTCAGCAGCTGCCCCCGGCTGAGCAAAGGAAAATGCGAAACCCCCGCCGAGCGCGGAAGCCAATACTGCCACCTTCATCCCCATCTCTAAATTCCTGTTTCTTTCCAAATGACTACAGATTCAGCTAGAGCAGTATCCCTCAAAGAAAAGCCGTAACCTGGATCCATTGATCACATCAGCAACGCGCGCGCCCGATAACAAAAGCTTTACGAAAGTAATCCGAAAGATATACAAAAGCGTCAGCACAGAATCAAACACGGACGCCGCCATGGACGCCAGCTCCCGCCACTCCGAAATACTTTCACTCCTGGAGCAGCGGGAACGTGTTGAAGTGGAGGATCTCTCAGCCCGGTTTGGTGTTTCCCTGCAGACCATCCGGACCGATCTGCGCGATCTCAGCGCGCAAGGAAAGCTGTCACGCGTGCACGGGGGGGCCGTGCGCACCAGCGCAGTTGCCAGCCGGGCCTATGCCGACCGCCGCCTGCTGAACGCCTCCGCCAAACAGGCAATGGCGGCAGCGGCAGCGGACCTGATCCCGGAAAACTGCTCGATCAGCCTCAATATCGGCACGTCGACCGAACAGGCCGCGCGGGCGCTGGCAGGGCACAGGGGCCTGACCGTTCTCTCCAACAATATCAACATTATCAATCTGATGATGGGCGGACAGGCACAGGAACTGATCGTCGCGGGCGGTGCAGTCCGGCAGAGCGACGGTGCGATTGTCGGCGAAGACGCGAGCACTTTCTTTGGGCGCTACAAGGTGGATTACGCTGTGATCGGCGCCTCGGCCCTGGACCAAGACGGCGCCGTGATGGACCACGACGGGCGCGAGGTGGCGGTAGCGCGTGCGATTCTCGCCAATGCCCGGCAGAAAATCCTGATCTGCGACGGCAGCAAGTTCACCCGCTCCGCCCCGGTGCGGATCTGCGATGTGGCGGATCTGGACGTCATGATCACCGACCGCCCCGTGCCGCAAGAATTCGCCAAGGCCGCGCAGGCGGCTGGCACCCGCATCCTGACCGCAGGACAAAACGAAAGCAGCGAAAATGACTAACACGCCTGTAACGGACCTATTTATCATCGGCGGCGGCATCAACGGCTGCGGCATCGCCCGTGACGCCGCCGGCCGCGGCCTGTCGGTGACGCTGGCAGAGATGAACGACCTTGCGTCCGCCACCTCCTCGGCCTCGACCAAGCTGTTTCACGGCGGCCTGCGCTATCTCGAGTATTTCGAGTTCCGCTTGGTGCGCGAAGCGCTGATCGAACGCGAGGTGCTGCTGAAAGCGATGCCGCATATCTCCTGGCCGATGCGCTTTGTGCTGCCGTTCCACAAGGATATGCGGTTTGACAGCGAAACCCCGACATCCAAGCTGCTCACAGCCTTTATGCCGTGGATGAAGGGCCGCCGCCCGGCCTGGCTGATCCGGCTGGGGCTGTTTCTGTACGACTCGCTGGGCAAACGCGGCATCCTGCCCGGAACGGCGAAACTGGAACTGGCACATGATCCGGCAGGCAGGCCGCTGAAGGACAAATTCAAGACTGCCTTTGAATATTCCGACTGCTGGATTGAGGACGCCCGCCTGGTCGTCCTCAACGCCCGCGACGCACAGGCCCGCGGCGCCGAGATCCTGACCCGGACCAAGGTCCTGTCAGCCGAACGCCAAGCAGATCAATGGGTGATCACCCTGCAGGATCAGGCCACCGGCGACACCCATCAGCGCCGCGCAAAGATGCTGATCAACGCAGGCGGTCCGTGGGTGGCGGACGTGCTGCATCAGAAGCTGGGCCAGAACAGCCGCGAAAATGTCCGCTTGGTGCGCGGCAGCCATATCGTGGTGCCGAAACTGTTCGATCACGGCCGCTGCTACTTCTTCCAGGGCACCGACGGGCGGATCATCTTTGCCATTCCTTATGAGGAGGATTTCACCCTGATCGGCACCACTGACGCCGATCATCCGGATCCGGGCACAGCCCCCGAATGCACCGAAGCAGAACAGGACTATCTGATTGATTTCGCGTCCGGATATTTCAACCAGCCGCTTGCGCGGGAGGATATCGTCTGGACTTATTCCGGCGTGCGCCCGCTTTATGATGACGGTGCCAGCTCTGCCACCGCGGCAACCCGCGAATACGTGCTGACTCTGGATCAGGCGCAGGCGCCGCTGCTCAATGTCTTCGGCGGCAAGATCACCACTTACCGCAAGCTGGCCGAGGCAGCACTGGCAAAAATCGGCGAGGTGTTCCCCCAGCTGCCCGCGGACTGGACCGCAGGCGTGGCCCTGCCCGGCGGCGATTTTGCGGTGACGGATGTGAAAACGCTGCAAAACAAACTCGCAGCGGACTATCCGTTCCTCACCCCCTACGCGACGCGCCGCCTGATCCGCGCCTACGGCACAGAGGCCTGGGCGGTGCTGGGCACAGCGAAATCCGCCGAAGACTTGGGGCAGGACTTCGGCGCTACGATCACCGCGCGGGAGCTTGATTGGGCAATTGCCCGCGAATGGGTGCGCAGCGGCGAAGATTACCTGTGGCGGCGCACCAAGCTGGGGCTGCGGCTGGATGAAGCCCAGCGCGCGGCGGTGGATACCTACATCCAAGGCAAAGCAGCGCAGCTCGCGGCTTAGGTTCGAAGACAGCGCCGGTCCCTGCGGGACGGGCGCCACCCGGCCTGCAGGCCGGGCAGCGGTTCCATTAAAACTCGACGCCCTTCTGCGCCTTTACCCCGGCGCGGAACGGGTGCTTGATCTGGCCCATTTCGGTCACCAGATCGGCGATCTCAATCAGCTCTTCCTTGGCGTTGCGGCCCGTCAAAACCACATGGGTCATCGGCGGTTTCTGCTCCACCAGGAACTCCAGCACCTCCTCCAGGTCCAGATACTCATAACGCAGCGCGATGTTGATCTCATCCAGCAGCACCATGGTATTGCGCTCATCCAGGATCATCTCCTTGGCCTTCTCCCAGCCCTTTTGCGCGGCGGCAATGTCACGCGCCTTGTCCTGGGTTTCCCAGGTGAACCCCTCGCCCATCGCATAGAACTGGCACAGATCGCTGAAGTTCTCCTCGATCAGGGTGCGCTCGCCGGTCTGCCAGGCACCCTTGATGAACTGCACCACGGCGCAAGGCATCTTGTGGGCGATGCAGCGCATGATCATGCCGAACCCGGAGGAGGATTTTCCCTTGCCCGGGCCGGTGTGAACGATGATCAGGCCCTTCTCGCCCTCCTTGGTCTTCATCATCCGGTCGCGCGCGGCCTTCTTCTTGGCCATTTTGGACGCGTGACGGGCGGCTTCTTCCTCTGAGATGCCGGTTTCAGACTTTTCGCTCATGGGGGCTCTCCAGCTGTTTGACCCCATGTCTTGACAAAGAAGCCCGCCATAGCGCAAGGGGGTTCAGCTGGTTCCTGTGAAAACAGGCGAAGAGGGAATGTGAAGGCCTTGCCAAGGCTCAAGCACAGCCGCCCCCGCGACCGTGACCGGATGAGGCCGCCATGCCACTGGGGTTAGCCCCGGGAAGGCAGGATGGCCGGCAAGGCCCAAGCCTTGGCATCCGCAAGCCGGGAGACCTGCCAGCGAAAGAGAGTTCAACGGGCAGACGGGGTGTTCTGCGACCGGGTGAGGGGCTGGCACGATACGGCTCCTTTCTGGCCATCCCGCACGCCCTGCCGCGACAGGAGACGCGCCGATGGCTGACGATATGGCAGGCCAAGCTGCCAGGACCCCGGGACCGGTCACATTGACCGTTTGCCTTACCTGCCGCCGCGAGGGGGCGGACCCCGAGGCCACCCGCCCCGGCGCCATTCTGCACGCAGCCCTGGAAGAGGCCGGGATGCCCGAAGGCGTCCGTCTGCGCGGGGTCGAATGCCTGTCCTCCTGCAAACGCGGCTGCGCCGTGGCTTTGATCGGCGGCGCGGAACGCTGGACCTATGTCTACGGCGATCTCGACCCGGATCAGCACGTCCCTGAAATCCTGGAAGGGGCTGCCGCCTATGCCGCCACCGCTGACGGCGTCGTGCCCTGGCGCGAGCGCCCGCAGACCTTCCGCAAGCAATCCGTTGCCCGCATCCCGCCGGCCAAGTTCTTCTCCGAGGAGTAATCATGAGCGACCTCAACAAGATCCCCGTCACCGTCATCACCGGCTTCCTCGGTGCCGGCAAGACCACGCTGATCCGCCACCTGATGCAGAACCCGCAGGGCAAGCGCCTGGCGGTTGTGGTCAACGAGTTCGGCACCGCCGGCGTCGATGGCGACATCCTGAAGTCCTGCGCGGATGAGAACTGCCCGGCGGAAAACATCATGGAGCTGGCCAACGGCTGCATCTGCTGCACCGTCGCGGATGACTTCATCCCCACCATCGAACAGCTGATGGACCTGCCGGAAAAGCCCGATCACATCGTGATCGAAACCTCCGGTCTGGCCCTGCCCAAGCCGCTCCTGAAAGCGTTTGACTGGCCCGCCATCCGCTCCCGCATCACCGTCGATGGCGTGATTGCGCTGGCCGACGCCGAGGCGGTTGCCAAGGGCCAGTTCGCCCCCGACCTGGACGCCGTTCAGGCCCAGCGCGAGGCGGATGACAGCATCGACCACGAAACCCCGCTCAGCGAAGTGTTCGAGGACCAGATCTCCTGCGCCGACATCGTGCTGCTGTCCAAGGCCGACCTGGCCGGCGACGAAGGCGTCGACAAGGCCCGCGCGGTGATTGAGGCCGAAGCCCCGCGCAAGCTGCCGATCCTGCCGATGAGCGAAGGCGTCATCGACCCGCGCATCATTCTGGGTCTGGGTGCCGCTGCCGAGGACGACCTGGAGGCACGCCCCAGCCACCACGACGGCCACCACGACCACGAGCATGACGATTTTGAGAGCATCGTTGTCGAAATGGGTGAAGTCTCCGACCCGGAAGCGCTGCAGAATGCCATCGTGAAACTCGCCCGCGAGCGCAACATCCTGCGCGTCAAAGGCTATGTCGCGGTGGAGGGGAAACCGATGCGGATGCTGGTTCAGGCCGTGGGCGAGCGCCTGCGCGCCCAGTATGATCAGCCTTGGGGCGCGCAGCCGCGCAAGACCGCCCTGGTGGTCATCGCCGAGCATGACGATATCGACGAACAAGCCATCCGCGCCGAGCTGGGGGCCTGAAGCTGATGCCCCAAGGCGAAACTTTAAAGGTTTCGCCCGGCGGCAACGCCGGGCAGCGCCCGACCTCCCCCACGGGAGGGCGCTTCGCTTCCTCCCGAGGCCGGGCACTGCCCTCTGCTCTTCTTTCCGAAAGGGCCTGACCTATGCACGTCGTCTTCCGCGAAAGCCACGGCCTTGACGAGACCGACACCCCGCAGGATCTCGGGCAGACGCCCGGCGATCTGGTGGTGCTGTCTTTCTCCGACAGCGATCTCGGCGCCTTCGCGGCGGGCTGGCACCGGGCAGACGGCAGGCTCCCCAGCTTGCGCCTCGCCAACCTGGTAGCGCTGAAGCACCCGCTGTCGGTCGATGTGTATGCAGAACAGACACTGGAAGGTGCCAAGGGTGTCCTCGTCCGCCTGATCGGCGGCGAAAGCTACTGGTCCTATGGCCTTGCCACCCTGCAGGACCTGGCCCGCCGCAAAGGTATTGCGCTGGCAATCCTGCCCGCTGACGGGCGCGAGGATGCGCGGCTTGATGAGCTGTCCACCCTGCCCGTCTCCACTCTGCGCCGCCTGCAGTCCCTCTGCGATGCCGGCGGCGCCGTTGCAGCCCAGGCCGCGCTGGCCCAGCTGTCGCTGGCAGCCGGCCTCTATGCCGGCCCTGTCCTCGGCCTCAAAACAATGCCGGAGCACGGGTTCTACGATCCGGCCAAGGGCGTGCTCGCAGACCTGCCGCCGCAGGACAAACCGCTGGTGCTGGTAAGCTTCTACCGCTCTTATCTCACAGCTGCCGACACTGCTCCGGCAGATGCTCTGATCGAGGAGCTGCGCGCCCGCGGCTACGCCGCCTTCGGCATCTTTGCCGCCAGCCTCAAGGCCCCCGCCGCGGCAGACTGGCTGCGCGCGAAACTCCCTGAACTGGCCCCTGCAGCGATCATCAACGCCACCGCGTTTTCCGCCCAAGGCACCGACGGCAGCGCCTCGCCGCTGTCCACCACCGGCTGCCCGGTGTTCCAGGTCGCTCTGTCCACCGCCCGCAAGAAAGACTGGGCCGAAGCAGACCGCGGGCTATCGCCCGCCGATCTCGCCATGCACGTCGTCCTGCCGGAGGTTGACGGCCGCATCTTCGCAGGCGTTGTCAGCTTCAAATCGCCGGGCAAGAAAGACGAGGACCTGCAGTACTCCCGCTTTGCCCACCGCGCAGATGCGGACCGCATCAAGGCTGCCGTGGACCGCGTGGAGGGCTGGCTGCACCTCGCCAATCTGCCGAATGCAGACAAGCACCTGGCCCTGATCCTCTCCACATACCCCGGCCGCGACCACAATCTGGCCCATGCCGTCGGCCTCGACGCGCTGGCCTCCTGCGACGAAATCCTGCGCGCGCTCTGGGATCAGGGCTATACCGTCGAGCCGCAGGAGAACACCGGCCTGCGGCTGATGAAAGAGACCCTCAGCGTTCCGCTGGAGGACTACCGCCAAGCCCTCGCCACCCTGCCGCAAGAGCTGCAGGACGCGCTGGCCGCGGCCTGGGGCAGCCCGGAAAAAGACGCAGATTTCCGCGATGGCGCGTTTCATTTCAAGGCCTTGCGCGCAGGCAAAGCCCTGATCGCTTTGCAGCCCGAACGCGGCGAAGTGAAGACCCGCGTCGACGATTACCACGACCTCGACCGCACCCCGCGCCACGCCTATGTGGCGTTTTACCTGTGGCTGCGCACCCAGACTGACGCCCTCATCCACATCGGCGCCCACGGCACACTGGAATGGCTTCCAGGCAAGGCGGTTGCCCTCTCCGGCGCGTGCTGGCCCGAAGTCCTGACCGGCCCGCTGCCCGTCGCCTACCCGTTCATCGTCAACGATCCGGGCGAGGCAGCACAGGCCAAGCGCCGCATCGGCGCCGTCACCATCGGCCACCTGCCCCCGCCACTGGCACAGACCACCCTGCCTGAGGGCATGTCCCGGCTTGAAAGCCTGCTCGACGAATATTCCACCGCCGACGGCCTTGATCCGGCCCGGCGCGACCGGCTGATCGGCGACATCCGGGCAGAGGCGCAGGGAACCGGCGTGGAGGCAGACCTGGGCCTTACCCCCGACACCTCCCCCGCCGAGGCGATCACCCGCATCGACGCCTTTGTCTGCGACATCAAGGAAAGCCAGTACGGCGAGGGCCTGCATATCTTCGGCACCGGCCAATGCGGGGCAGAGGAACGCGCCGGGCTGATTGCCGCGCTGGACGGCAAGATCGTCACCCCCGGCCCCTCCGGCTCGCCGTTCCGCGGCCGCGCCGATGTGATCCCCACCGGCCGCAACCTCTTTACCACCGATCCGCGGGCGGTGCCGTCGCGGGCGGCGCATGCGCAAGGTGTCAAACTGGCGGAAGAGCTGCTGCGCCGCCACCTTCAGGACCACGGCGACTGGCCCAAGGGGCTGGTGATCGACCTTTGGGGCTCCGCCACCATGCGCACCGCGGGTGAGGAGTTTGCCATGGCGCTGCACCTCGCAGGCCTCGCGCCACAGTGGGACGAAGGCTCCGAACGCGTCTCCGGCTTCGAGGTGCTGCCGCTGTCGATGCTGAACCGCCCGCGCATCGACGTGACCCTGCGCGTCTCAGGCCTGTTCCGCGACGTCTTCCCCGGCCTTGCCCAGATGTTCGAAAGTGCCGCCGCCGCGCTGGCGGGCCGCGAGGAGACGCAGGCCGACAACCCCTACCTCACCGAAACCCCGCGCGTCTTCGGGCCCAAGCCGGGCCAGTACGGGCTGTCGATGAACCCGCATCTGGACGACTACACCGACGCGGCCCGTCAGGCGGCGGGCGAGGCCTGGCTCAACGCCTCCTCCCACGCGATTGACGCCAAGGGCGCGATCACCGACGCCCGCGCGGCGCTCGAAACCCGCCTTCAGGGCGCCGACAGCTTTGTGCATTTGCAGGATTTGCCGGAGACCGACCTGCTGGTCGCCTCTGACTATGCTGCGCATGAGGCCGGCTTTGCCGCCGCCATGGCCCGCATCGGCCAGACCGCACCGGCGCTCTACCACCTCGACGCCACCCGCCCGGACAAGCCGCAGGCGCGCTCCTTGGGCGAGGAAATCGCCCGCGTCACCCGCGCCCGCGCCGCCAACCCGGACTGGGCCACTGCAATGATGGAACACGGCTTCCGCGGCGCGGCTGAGATTGCTGCAACGCTCGATCACATGGCCGCCTTCGCGCATCTGGCGCAGGTGGTGCAGCCGCATCTGTTTGACCTCTACTTCGAGGCCACCTTGGGCCGGGATGATTTGGTCGATTTCATGGAGCGCGAAAACCCGGAGGCGCTCGCGGCCATGCGCGACCGGTTCCGCGCCTTGTACGATGCGGGCCTCTGGAGCACCCGGCGCAACTCGATCATGGCAGAGCTGGAGGGCGCAGCATGAGTGCCCACCCAGAGCCTAAGGTTTACGGCTGGTGCCCCGGCGCCCTGCGCCCGATGATGTCAGGCGATGGGCTGGTGGTGCGGGTGCGCGCGCCGCTCGGTAAACTGTCCGTTAACCAGGCGCGCGGTGTGGCAAGACTTTCTGAGGAATTCGGCAACGGCCTGCTGGATATCTCCGCCCGCGCCAACTTGCAGATGCGCGGCATCCGCGAAGACGCGCATGAGGACCTGATTGCAGGGCTGCGCGAATTCGGGCTGATCGACCCGGATGCAAACGCCGAAGCCCGCCGCAATGTCCTGCTCGCCCCGTTCTGGGCAGCGGGCGATGACACTCACACCATCGCCAAGGAGCTGAGCGCAGCGCTCACCGCGGCAACGGATCTGGCCCTGCCTGGAAAATTCGGCTTTGCCGTCGACTGCGGCGCGGCTCCGGTGCTGCAAGACACCGCCGCCGACATCCGCATCGAACGCTCTGGCAGCACCCTGATCCTGCGGGCAGACGGGTCCGGTGCCGGCAAGCCCGCCACACGTGAATCCGCCGTCTCCGAAGCCCTCGCCCTTGCCCGCTGGTTCGTCGCAACCGGCGGTGCCGCCAATGGCCGCGGCCGGATGAAGCCGCATGTTGCAAAAGGCATCCCGCTGCCCGCGGGCCACACAACCCCAAGGGGCAAGACCAGCTTCGCCGCAAAACCTGGCGCTGTCCCCGCGGGGACGCTTGCCGCATTGGAGTTCGGCCAGATGCCTGCTGCAACGCTTGCACAGCTGGCAGACCATGGCGAAATCCGCCTCACCCCCTGGCGCATGCTGCTGGTGGAAGGCACCGCGGATCTACCGCCCCTGCCCGGCCTGATCCTGGATGCAACAGATCCGCGCCTGCAAGTCGTCGCCTGCACCGGCGCGCCCGGCTGCCTGCAGGCGCTTTCCACTACCCGTGATCTGGCGCGCGATCTTGCCCCGCATGTCCCCGCCGGCACCCGCTTGCACGTTTCCGGCTGCGCCAAGGGCTGCGCCTGCCCCGGCACCGCAACGCTGACGTTGACCGCCACCGGCAACGATGAATTCTCCCTGATCCGCAATGGCACTGCCGCGGATCAGCCGCTAAAGACCCGCCTGAGCGCCGGCGCTTTGCGCGCCGCTCCCGAACTTCTGACAGAGGGCAGCTGACATGCTCCACACCTACGAAACCGACGGCGCCGCGATCTACGCCGAAAGCTTTGCCACCATCCGCCGCGAAGCCGATCTGGCGCGCTTCAACAAAGACGAGGAAAGCGTTGTCGTCCGCATGATCCACGCCGCCGGCATGGTCGGGCTGGAACAGCACGTGCGCTTCTCCGAAGGCATGGCGGAGACCGCCCGCGCAGCCCTGGCAAACGGCGCGCCGATCCTCTGCGACGCTTATATGGTTTCCGAAGGCATCACCCGCCCGCGCCTGCCCGCGGACAACGAGGTGATCTGCACCCTGCGCGACCCCAAGGTGCC
Organism: Leisingera sp. CC-HEC093; assembly: GCF_059429195.1. Lineage (NCBI taxonomy): Bacteria > Pseudomonadati > Pseudomonadota > Alphaproteobacteria > Rhodobacterales > Roseobacteraceae > Leisingera > Leisingera sp. CC-HEC093. Next base: position 225,431 of record NZ_JCAIJR010000001.1, read on the forward strand.
GGAGATGGCCAAGGAGATGTCCAACACCCGCTCCGCCGCCGCGCTGGAGCTGTGGCGCCCGAAACTGGAAGGCGCCGTGGTTGCCATCGGCAACGCCCCCACCGCGCTGTTCCACCTCTTGAACATGCTCAAGGACCCGTCCTGCCCCCGCCCCGCCGCCATCATCGGCTGTCCGGTTGGCTTTGTCGGCGCAATGGAATCCAAGGACGCGCTGATGGAGGACCTCCCCGTGCCGTCCATGATCGTGAAGGGCCGCCTGGGCGGATCTGCCATCACCGTCGCGGCGGTGAACGCGCTGGCAAGCTGGAAAGAATAACGATGGGCAAAGTCATCTGCGCAGGGCTTGGCCCCGGGGATCCCGATCTGATGAGCGTCCGCTCGCACCGGCTGATTTCCTCCGCACGCCACATCGCCTATTTCCGCAAGGCCGGCCGCCAGGGCCAGGCCCGCGCCATCATTGAGGGCATGCTGGCCGAGGGCGTCACTGAACACGCGATGGAATACCCGGTGACGACGGAGATCCATTTCTCGGACCCCGAGTACAACCGGGTGCTGGCGGAATTCTATGACCAATGGGCCGATACCTTGGCCGAGATTGCCAAAGGCGAAGACGTGGTGGTGCTGTGCGAGGGCGACCCGTTTCTTTATGGCTCATACATGCATCTCTACACCCGCCTGCAAGGCCGCGCCGAGCAGGAGATCGTACCCGGGATTACCGGCATGTCCGGCTGCTGGACCGCCTCCGGCCAGCCGATTACCTGGGGGGACGATGTGCTGACCGTGGCGATGGCCACCCTCAGCGAGGATGAGCTGGCCAAACGCGCCGCCGAGACGGACGCGCTGGTGGTGATGAAGATCGGCCGCAACCTGCCCAAGCTGCGCCGCGCGCTGGAACGCGCGGACCGCGCGCAGGACGCCTGGCTGGTCGAACGCGGCACCATGCCAGGCCAAACCGTGCAGAAGCTCTCGGAGATCACCGGCGAAGTGCCCTATTTCTCCATCGTATTGGTTCACGGACAGGGGCGCCGGCCATGAAGCTATCGCAAAACGGTTGGGTGGTGATTGCGGGGCTTGGCCCCGGCAATGAGGCGCTGGTGACGCAGGAAGTCCGCGACGCCATCGGAGAAGCCACGGATATCGTTGGTTATATCCCCTATGTGAACCGCATCGCGCCGCGCGAGGGGCTGACCCTGCACGCTACTGACAACCGCGTTGAGGTCGACCGCGCCACCCATGCGCTGGAAATGGCCGCCGAAGGCAAGCGCGTTGTTGTCGTCTCCTCCGGTGATCCGGGTGTCTTTGCCATGGCCTCTGCCGTGTTCGAGGCGCTTGAAAACAATGCGGGAAGCAAACCGGAGTGGCTGGATCTTGAGATCAAGGTTCTGCCCGGCATCACCGCGATGCTGGCCGCCGCCGCCGCCATCGGGGCACCGTTGGGGCATGACTTTGCCGCCATCAACCTGAGCGACAACCTGAAGCCCTGGAGTCTCATCGAAAAGCGCCTGCAGCTGGTGGGTGAGGCCGGGCTGGCGATGGCGTTTTACAACCCGCGCTCCAAGTCGCGGCCGCATCAGTTTGCCCGCGCGCTGGAGATCCTGCGCGAGGCCTGCGGACAGGACACGCTAATCACCTTTGCTCGCGACGTGACCAAGCCGGGACAGGAGCTGCTGACCGTGCCGCTGAAGGACGCAACACCTGAGATGGCCGACATGCGCACCGTGGTGATTGTCGGTAACCGCAACACCCGCCGTGTCGGCAGCTACGTCTACACGCCTCGCTACGCGGCTGAAGGTTAAGCTGCGGGATGAGACAGCCAGGCCATAACCTCTGCCACGCTGCCCAGAATGGGGCGCTCGGGCACCTTGGGTCTGCCGATCATGATGACCGGCAGGCCGAGGTCGCGCGCGGCAGTGAGCTTGGCCGCAGCACCCGCGCCGCCGGCGTTTTTGGCAACCACATGGGTGATGCCATGGCGCTGCATCAGGGCAGTGTCCCCCGCTGCATCAAACGGCCCGCGGGCAATCTCGACCGTGGTGTGCGGCAGCGGCAAGGGTGCCTCCGGCGCGTCCACCAGCCGCAGCAGGTAATGGTGCTGGGGCTTGGCCGCGAACTGCGCAAGGTTCTGCTTGCCGATGGCCAGAAATACCCGTGCCGCGGTTGCGGGAAGAGCCTCCACGGCCTGTTCAATGCTCTCCGCATGCACCCATTGGTCGCCCTCTCCCGCCTGCCAGGCCGGGCGTTCAAAGGCACAAAGCGGCACACCCGCCGCTGCGCAAGCCTGCACCGCGTTGGTGCTCATCTGTGCCGCGAACGGGTGGGTTGCGTCGACCACATGGGTGATGCCTTCGGCCTGCAGATAGGCCGCCAGTCCGTCCACACCGCCAAAGCCGCCGATGCGCGTGGGCAGCGGCTGACTGACCGGCTTGGCAGTGCGGCCAGCGTAGGAGAACACCGCATCCTCGCCCGCCTCGGCCAAGGTCTTGGCCAGAGTCGAGGCCTCAGAGGTGCCGCCCAGCAGAAGGATGCGTGTCATGTCTGATCCGTGGCTCACAATCATTGGTCTGGGCGAAAATGGACTGGAAGGCCTGAATGACGCAAGCCGGAAAGCTCTGGCGGAGGCGGAACTGGTTTTCGGCGGCCCGCGGCATCTGGAACTGGCGGGTGCGGGCAGCAAGGGCCAGCCCTGGCCGGTGCCCTTTTCCATTGAGCCGGTGCTGGCGGCGCGGGGGCAGCGCGTAGCTGTTCTGGCATCCGGCGATCCGTTCTGGCATGGTGCCGGCGGCTCTTTGGCGCGGCATCTGGAGGCTGGCGAGTGGGTCTCTTATCCTGTCGCTTCCACCTTTGCGCTGGCGGCCAACCATCTGGCGTGGAAGCTGGAGGAGGTGCTCTGCCTCGGCCTGCACGCGGCCCCCTATGCACGGCTGCGGGCTCTGCTTGGAAACGGGACGCGCGTGATTTGCACCATGCGGGATGGCGACGCGCCCACGGAGTTGGCGGAATGGCTGACCGCTAAGGGCTTCGGCGCCTCAACGCTGACCGTGATGGAATGCCTGGGCGGGCCGCGCCAGAAGGTGCGCAATATCACTGCCGAAGGGTTTGATCTGAAGGACGTACAGGCGCCTGTTGCCGTGGCGGTCGAGGCTGCGGGATACAAGGGCCTGCCGCAGGCCTGCGGCCTTGCAGATGATCTTTTTACCAGCGACGGGCAGATCACCAAGCGGCCGATCCGGGCGCTGACACTGTCGGCCCTGGCACCGCGCAGCGGTGAACTGCTGTGGGATGTCGGCGGCGGCTCCGGCTCAGTCTCTGTCGAGTGGTGCCTGGCGGCTTCGGCTGCGCGGGCCATCACGTTTGAGCCGCGCGAGAGCCGGCTGGAGAACATCCGCGCCAATGCGTCCGCCTTTGGTCTGGACCACAGAATGACCGCGGTGCCGGGCAAGGCGCCGGATGTGCTGGACGGCCACCCCCTGCCCGATTGCGTGTTCATCGGCGGCGGCGGCTCGCAAGAGCTGCTGGACCACTTGTGGGACATCCTGCCTGAAGGCACCCGGCTGGTGGCCAATGGCGTCACGCTGGAAACCGAAACCCTGCTGATGCGCGCCCACGCGGACCGCGGCGGCCATCTGCTGAAGGCGGAAATCGCCGAGGCCGGGCCGCTGGGGTCCATGCGCGACTGGCGGCGGGCGCGGCCCGTGATCCAGTGGAGCGTCACCCGATGAAGGTGGCGGGCATCGGATTTCGCGAGGCTGCGACGGCCGAGGATTTGCAGGCGGCACTGGCGCTGACCGGCGCGCAGGTGGATGCGCTGGCCTCTGTCGCGGAGAAGGCCGGGGCGCCCGCCATGCAGGAGTTTGCGCACAGCATCGGACTGCCGGTGATTGCGCTGCAGGAAAACGATATTGCCGGGGAGCAGACACTGACCTGTTCCCCCCGGATAAAGGCGCGGTTCGGCACCGGGTCGCTGGCGGAAGCCGCGGCGCTGGCCGGGGCGCGCCACGGGGTGCCGGGCGCCGGATCGCGCCTTCTTGCCCCCAGAGTTGTCACCGCGGATGGGCTTGCCACCGCGGCCATAGCAGAAAGACTTGAGCCATGACCGTTCACTTCATTGGCGCCGGACCGGGCGCTGCCGACCTTCTGACCCTGCGCGGGCGCGATATCATCGCCGCCTGCCCGGTGTGCCTGTACGCCGGTTCGCTGGTGCCGGAGGAAATCCTGAGCCACTGCCCGGCGGAGGCCAAGATCGTGAACACCGCGGCGATGGACCTCGACGCCATCGTGGCAGAGATCAAGGCAGCGCATGAGGCGGGCCAGGATGTGGCGCGGCTGCATTCCGGCGATCTGTCAGTGTGGTCGGCGATGGGCGAGCAGATCCGCCGCCTGAAGGCCGAAGGCATCCCCGTCAGCGTCACCCCCGGGGTGCCGTCCTTTGCTGCTGCCGCTGCCGCGCTTGGCACCGAACTGACCCTGCCCGGCCTTGGCCAGTCAGTGGTGCTGACCCGCACGCCCGGCCGCGCGTCGTCTATGCCAGAAGGCGAGTCGCTGGAGAACTTCGCCCGGACCGGCACCACCCTGGCGATCCACCTGTCGATCGGCAATCTGGACCATGTGGTCGAGAGCCTGACGCCGCACTACGGCGCGGATTGCCCGGTGGCGGTGGTCTACCGCGCCAGCTGGCCGGATCAGCAGATCATCCGCGCCACTTTGGAAACGCTGAAAGAGTCGCTGGACGAGAAGATTTCCCGCACCGCGCTGATCCTGGTGGGGCCGGTGCTGAAGGGCGAGGGCTTTGACGAAAGCTGCCTTTATTCCACCGACTACGACCGCCGCTACCGGCCGCAGAGCGCCGACAGCCCGTGGTCGAGCTGGAGCCACGGGGACGACTAAAGCCATGACAGATATGAACCCTCCCGGACTGATGATCTCGGCGCCCTCCTCGGGCACCGGTAAAACCACCGTGATGCTCGGCCTCCTGCGGGCGCTGGCCGAGGATGGGCTGACCGTGCAGCCCTACAAGAGCGGGCCGGATTACATTGACCCGGCGTTTCATCTGGCAGCGGCCAAGCGGCCCAGCTTCAACCTCGACACCTGGGCGATGGACGCACGCCTGCTGGATGCGGTCACAGGCCAGTCGGCGGGGGCGGAAATCTGCATCGGCGAAGGCTCGATGGGGCTTTATGACGGTGTTGCAACGCGCGGGCAGTCGGGCTTTGGCTCCTCTGCCGAGACCGCCAAGCGGATGGGCTGGCCGGTGGTGCTGGTGGTCGATGTGGGCGGCCAGGCGCAATCGGCAGCGGCAACTGCGCTGGGGTTCAGGACCTACGACCCTGAGCTGCCGTTTGCAGGTGTCATCCTGAACCGCGTCGCCAGCCCGCGGCATGAGCGGCTGACCCGGCTGGGGATGGAGAAGGCAGGTATCAAGGTGCTGGGTTCCCTGCCCCGGCGCGGCGATCTGACCCTGCCGGAACGCCATCTGGGACTGATCCAGGCGGTGGAGCACCCCGACCTGGAAGCCGCCATTGCGGGCTATGCGGCGTTTTTGCGCGAGCATGTGGATCTCGACGCAATCAAGGCCGCGGCACTGGCCGGTCGGGCGCCTGCGCCAGCAAGCCTGCCCAAGCCGCCTGCGCAGCGGATTGCGCTGGCCCGGGATGCGGCGTTTTCCTTTACCTACCCGCATCTGCTGACCGGCTGGCGCGCGGCAGGCGCAGAAATCCTGCCGTTCTCGCCGCTGGCGGATGAAGCCCCGGCGGCGGATGCCGATCTGGTCTGGCTGCCCGGCGGCTACCCTGAGCTGCATGGCGGCACGCTGGCGGCGGCGGAAACCTTCCGCGCCGGTGTGCAGAAACACGCCGAGACCAAGCCGGTGCATGGCGAATGCGGCGGCTACATGGCCCTGGGCGAGGCGCTGATCGACAAGGAGGGCAACCGCCACCAGATGCTGGGCCTTCTGGGTCTTGTGACGTCGTACGAGAAGCGCAAGTTCCACCTCGGCTACCGCCGCGCCATTCTGCAAGCAGGCATGCCAGGCTTTGATGCTGGCACTGCGCTGCGCGGCCATGAATTTCATTACTCCACCATTCTGGAAGAACCGGATGCGCCGCTGGCCAATGTGATGGACGCCGACGGCGGCCCGGTGCCTGAAACCGGCTCCATCAAAGGCCATGTCACCGGCACCTTCTTCCACCTGATCACGGGAGAACAGGCATGAGCGGTTTTGTCAGCTTTGTCTCCTCCGGCCCCGGCGACCCCGAGCTGTTGACCGTTAAGGCGGTGAAGCGGCTGGAAACTGCGGATGCGATCCTGTTCGACGACCTGTCCTCAGGCCCGATCCTGAGCCATGCCCGCGCCGACGCCGATCTGGTGGGTGTGGGCAAACGCGCCGGCCGCCCCTCCCCCAAACAGGACCATGTAAGCCAGCTACTGGTCGATTACGCACAAAGCGGTCTGAACGTGGTGCGGCTGAAATCGGGGGACTCCGGCGTCTTCGGGCGGCTGGAGGAAGAAATGACCGCGCTGCGCGAGGCCGGCATCGGGTTTGAAATCGTGCCTGGCGTCACCGCGGCCTCGGCGGCGGCGGCAGCGGCGAACATTCCGCTGACCCGGCGGCTGACGGCGCGGCGTCTGCAGTTCATCACCGGCCATGACGTGACCGGCGGGCTGCCGGATGATCTGAACATGGCGGCGCTGGCCGACCCGCATGCCACCACCGTGGTCTATATGGGCAAGAGCACCTTTGCCGCGCTGGCAGAAAAGCTGATGGAGGCCGGCCTGCCCGCAGAGACCCACGCGATGGTCGCTCTGGGTGTCTCAACGCCTGAACAGAAATTGTTCTGCCATAACGTGGGCGAGCTGCCAACAGTGCTGCGCGCGATGGAAACCAAGGCGCCGGTGCTGATCCTTTACGGGCCGCTGGCGGACCAGGACATGCCGGGCGTTTGAGCCGGCCCCTTAGAAAGACACCATCATGATTGAGCTTTCCCTGATCGGCATCGGCACCGGCAACCCGCAGCACATGACGCTGCAGGCAATCGAGGCGCTGAACGCTCAGGATCTGATCCTGATCCCCAACAAGGGAGCGGGCAAGGACGACCTGGCAGGGCTCAGACGCGAGATCTGCAACCGGGCGATCCGGGGCGATGGCCCGAAGATCGTCGAGTTTGCTTTGCCGGTGCGCGACGAGGCCACCAAAAGCTACCGCAAGCGGGTGGATGACTGGCATGACGCCATCGCGGAGATCTGGTGGCAGACCATCACCGCCAACCTGCCGGACGGCGGCAAGGCCGGGTTCCTGGTCTGGGGGGATCCGTCGCTTTACGACAGCACCATGCGGATTGCCGAGCGGCTGAAGACGCTGGCCGAGATCAAGCTGACGGTGATCCCCGGCATCACCTCGATCCAGGCGCTGACCGCGGCGCATGCCATTCCGGTCAACGAAATCGGCGCGCCCTTCACCATCACCACCGGGCGGCAGCTGCGCGAAAACGGCTGGCCGGACAGCGCCGGTACGCTGGTGATCATGCTGGACGGGGAATGCTCCTTCCAGGCGGTTGAGCCGCAAGGAGTGGAGATTTTCTGGACCGCTTATGCCGGGATGGAAAACCAGATCTCCGTCGCCGGGCCGCTGGCAGAGGTCACGGAGCAGATCATCGCCACCCGCGCCAAGGCGCGCGCAGAGCATGGCTGGATCATGGACATCTACCTGCTGCGCAAGACCTAGGAGACGAATGCCTTCCTGAGGAGGAGACAGAGTATAGAGGCGGCTGCAGGATTGAGTGGCGGACAGAGAGCAACTTTGTTCGAACACCCTTTTTGAGGAATTGGAGAACTGGAACGAGGTTCTCAAGCCCCATAAGAAACATTTGCGAGGACCGCGCCCATGAGCCGCCTCGCACCGTTCTCGTTAAGACTGACACCAGAGGAACGATCTCAGCTTGAAGCCCAAGCTGGGACAATGCCTCTGTCCTCGTATATCAAGTCCGTGGTTTTTGCCGCTGAAGCTCCCAAATATCGGAAGCGGCGCAAACCACCTGTTGCGGAGCAACAGTTATTGGCAGAGGTGCTGGCACGACTTGGGCAAACGCGGCAGGCCAACAACCTCAATCAAATCGCCAAGCACCTGAACCAAGGCACGTTGATCGTCGATCCCGAATTGGAAGAAGACCTCAAACGGGCCGTTGCCGAAGTGGCTTGGATGCGGGCAACGTTGATGGAAGCCTTGGGGGTAAAACAATGATCCTCAAAGGCTCCCAGCGTTCGGGTGCGAAGGCACTGGCTGATCATCTCATGAATGATCGTGACAATGATCATGTGTCATGCTTAGAGTTGCGAGATTTTTCAAGCGAACAACTTCATGGTGCGCTCGCTGAAATGCACGCAATTTCCAAGGCCACCCAATGTAAGCAGTATATGTTCTCCCTCAGCTTAAACCCACCAACAGATCACATCGCCACCGAACAGGATTTCCTTGAGGCCGCAAACCGTGCCGAAGAAAAACTGGGACTGACTGACCAGCCCCGCGCCATTGTTGTGCATGAGAAAGAAGGTCGTCGCCACGCGCATGTGGTGTGGTCGCGGATTGATGTGGATGAGATGAAAGCAATCAATCTGCCCCATTTCAAAAACAAGCTACGGGATTTGTCGCGTGATCTGTTTTTGGATCATGGGTGGCAATTGCCCGATGGGCTGGCGACCTATGGGAACAAGTCTCCGCTCAACTTCACATTGGAAGAATGGCAACAGGCCAAACGGCAAGGTCTTGATCCGCGTGAGATTAAACAGGCGTTTCAGCAAGCGTGGGAACACAGCGACAGCCAGATTGGTTTTAGACATGCTTTGGAGGAACGTGGTTACTTCCTCGCCCGTGGTGAACGACGCGGGTTTGTCGCTTTGGATGTCGACGGCAATGTTCATTCGATTGCCAAGTGGGCAGGCATCAAGGCCAAGGACGTGAAAGCCAAACTCGGTTTGCCAGATAGCCTTCCTTCGGTCGACGAAGCTCAATCCAACATTCGATCCAAGGTATCGGCCCAGATGCGGCGATACATTTCTCAAATCAAGGATCGTCAAGATCAAGATTTGGAACCGCTCCATGAGGAACAACAAACCTTGAAGAAGGCTCACAAGCGCGAACGTCAGAAGCTAAACGATGGTCAAAAAGCCCGTTGGATCGCGGAAACTAAAACGCGCTCTGAACGCCTGAACAAAGGGCTGCGTGGTTTGTTTGATCGCCTTACAGGAGCGGCGAAAGCTATCCGAGCAGACAATGAACTAGAGGCTCGCAAATGTGCTCTGCGCGATCAGAAACAACGTGATTTCATGGTTCTGGCGCAAATGAAAGAACGCCGTGCCTTGCAGAACAAAAAATTCAAACTGCGGCGAAAGCATCAAGATGAACGGCGAATGCTGGCGCAGTCCATAAAGCAGTCAATCAGCAATAGCCACAAATCAACGCACCAATTGAACAGGTCACTCAAGCGTGGCCATGGGCTTTCACTTTAGAACTTGAAGGGCAAATTTATGAACTTAAAACGCACAATGATCTTGGGCAGCTTTGCTGTTGCAGGCATTGCATCAGGGTTGCCCGCAGAAGCTCAATCCATGTTCGGACAAGGGGGAGGAAATTCCTCTGCGGGCCTCAGAGTTACACTTGTTATAGCATCAACGGCAATTGGGTTTGGAGTCGGTTGGCTCATGACGGACAAAGCAAGGGACGCCCGCCACATTATCGGCGGCGCTTTGGCCTTTGCAGTCGTTTTGATGGTTCTTCTGATGGACGGCCCTGTTGGTTGGGGGCTTACGCTACTTGCGTCATTTCTTGGCTTCATGGTCGCACTGGGCTGGTGGGCTGCCACTGGCATAAAATCTCTTGCACAAAATCCAACGACATTTGGGTCAAGCAGATGGGCCAACACAGATGATCTTCGTGAGGGTAAAGTGCTAGGCGATGACGGAATTTCATTGGGCGAGACATTTCCCGACAAAGACGGCGAAAGTGATTTCATCTCGTACAATGGTGATCGTCACCTGTTGACGGTTGCCCCTACCAGATCGGGGAAAGGCACAACCCAGATCATCCCCAACCTGTTGACCTATGAAGGGTCCATGTTGGTGATTGACCCAAAAGGAGAAAATGCCCTGATCACGGCCAAACGCCGCAAAGAACTGGGGCAAGAAGTTCATATCGTTGATCCTTGGGGTATTGCTCACGTTGCTGGCTTTGAAACCTCATCTTTCAATCCGCTGGACTGGCTGGACATCACCGATATCGACATCACAGAAAATGCGATGATCCTCGCAGATGCTCTGGTGGTTGAGGGCGGAAATGACAAAGCGTTTTTCATTGAAGAGGCCAAAGCCTTGCTCCAAGGCCTCATCATGTATGTGGCAACCGCTGATGAAGAAGAAGGCCACCGCACTCTGAAGCGAGTCCGCGAGCACTTGGTTTCCAGCAGCGAAAAGCAAACCAAACTGTTTCAGGCGATGGCCAATTCTGGCCATCATATTATCGCCAGCACGGGGCATCGATGCTTACAGAAGGACCCCGAGTTACTCTCGAACGTGTTGGCCTCCACACAGGCACAAACACATTTCTTGGACAGTGCCCGTATCCAACAAAATACCCTGAAATCGGACTTCAGATTCGAAGACCTCAAGTCCAAACCCATGACGATCTATCTGGTGTTGCCAGCAGATCGCCTCAATGCGTTTGGTCGATGGATGCGCCTGCTCGTGCAACAAGCTCTCACTGTTAATGCCCGAAACATTGCCGACAAACCTGAAAAACCTGTTCTGTTTATCCTTGATGAGTTTGCGGCCCTTGGGAAACTCAGCATGATCGAACAAGCATATGGCCTTATGGCAGGGTTTGGAATGCAGCTCTGGGCGATTGTCCAAGACCTCAATCAACTTGAACGCATTTACGGCAAGGGGTGGCAATCGTTCATCGCCAACGCAGGCATGATCAACTACTTCGGCTCGTCTGACAAAATGACCTCTGAGTATTTTTCCAGCCTTTGCGGGGAGACAACGGTTTGGAACATCAGCACAGCAATTTCGAGAGCGATTGGCAGTTCATCTGGGCAAGGCGGCGGATCATCATCGACCACCGATACGAGCAGTGACACCCATGCCGCCACCCAACGGAAGCTCATCTACCCTGATGAGTTGATGCGCCTGTCGAATGGCAAGCAGCTTGTTTTGATCGAAGACATGCCGCCTCTCATGGCAAGAAAAGTCCCATGGTTTGAGGATGAAGAACTCAAAGAAATGGGCATGGACTTGCACCCTGAAATGACTGAACCACCTAAGTCGACCGCACACGATGACATTCTAAACATGGAGTTCGAAAATGGCTGATGACGATAACTCAGATGATCCACGCACACCTGCCGAAAAAGACACAACAGGACAGAACCACAATAAGAAAAATGAAAAGTCTTACAATGCAGCAAGCCTAACCCCCATGGGTAGTGTTGCGGTGAAGAGCAATCAGCAGGTTGTGATCACTATGCACCAAGAGACGCCGAAAGAACGCAAAATGACTGTGAAATTGGACCGCATGGACATCAATCATGAAGAGAAAATGCTAGGGATCACTGTCCTTCTTCGTATCAATGAAGGCGGCCCAACACCAGATGGTATTAAGGGTGGTCGAATAACACGAATGACTCTGACTCAAGGAAAAATTGGAAAGGAAGACATTCTTGCACATTACGTGACCTGCCCCCCGCGGGTCCCTCGCTCATGACGAGAGTCTGCGGGTTTGATTTTGGTAGTCGTCGGTTTCGGGCTTGGCAAGCGCGGCAGGCGCGGAGCCCTCAAATTGCTCAAGCGCCTGCCGCGCTTGCTTTGGCGTTCTGTTCCCCAACGAAGAGTGCGGCCTGACGTTGTTGTAATCGTAGCGCCACAGCGCCAGCTTGCGGCGGGCATCGTCCAGGGTATCGAACAGCTCTTCATTGAGAAGCTCGTCCCGCAGGCTTCCGTTGAATGACTCGATGAAGGCATTCTGCTGCGGTTTTCCGGGATCGATGTAATGCCAATCCACGCCGTTCCTGTCGGCCCATCTCAGGATTGCCCGGCTGGTGAATTCCGTGCCGTTATCACTGACAACGCAAACAGGTTTTCCGTAGATCCGGACGAGCGCGTCCAGCTCCCGGGCAACGCGCTCACCCGAAATGCTGGTGTCCGCGGCCAGGCACAGGTTTTCCCGGCAGCAGTCATCGTTTACGGCCAGGATGCGGAACTTCCGCGACGCGCCGAAGCTGTCTGCCAGGAAATCCAGGGACCAGCGCTGGTTGGGCTGTGTGGCTTCGGGCATCGGCGTTCGCGAGCCCCGGGCACGCTTGCGGCCCCGCCGCCGTTTCACCGCAAGGCCTTCTTCCCGGTAGAGGCGGTAGAGTTTTTTGTGGTTCATGATCATGCCTTTTCGCTCAAGCAGCACGCCGATCCGCCGGTAGCCGAACCGGCGGCGTTTGCCAGCGATCTCCTTCATCTCCTGGCGGATCTCGGGATGGTCGAGCGGGCGTTCGCGCCGGACCGTCTTGGGGTCGACACCGACAAGCCGACAGGCCCTGCGCTGCGAGATGTCATGATCCCGCATTGCATTGAGCGCTGCCTCTCGCCGCTCTTTCGGTGTCGTCAGCTTTTTCCCAGCAGGTCTTTCAAAACCACGTTGTCGAGCATCGTGTCCGCCAGCAGCCGCTTCAGCTTGGCGTTCTCATCTTCCAGGGCCTTCAGCCGCGCGGCCTCCGACACCTCCATGCCGCCATATTTGGACTTCAGTTTGTAAAAGGTCGCCGGGCTCAGGCCGTGCCGACGGCACACCTCCGCTGTCGGCATCCCGGCTTCCTGCTCTTTGATCATCCCGATGATTTGCGCCTCAGTGAAACGGCTCTTACGCATTCGTCTGCTCCTACATAGGTTGGGCAGACTCTACTTCATGGTGAGGGATTTTGCGGGGGGCAGGTCATACGACAAGGGGGAATGGATTCAGAAACCCTCGGATGCACTCGCAACTCAAGTTATGATGAGAGCAATGAAACAGGAAAACGGCCTCGAAATGCCAGAAGTGAAACCCGCATTTGATCATACGAACAAACACAAAATGCGACCCTAAAGCTTGAATTAGGTCATAATTCATGACATAATTACAAGATGACAATTATGAACGGGCAGTTCATTGAAGATGAACAATATATTGGACGAAAAGTAAAAAACGCACTCGGCGTCATGGAGACGGTGACATTGCCACTTCGGCACTGGAAACACTACGATTGGCTACAAACGTCTCAAGGTTGGAATATGGATAAGTGGACTGCAGACCTCGATGTGGATCGACACAGCTATTCAGGTTTCAATATCACGTTTCAAGGTTATCTGGAAATGCAGCTTGTCATGGATGAAGCACACCGCCATCGAGCAGGAGAAGATGTGCCTTTGTTCATCAATCCGCATCGCCCATTGTAGCCCCATCCAACACCTTAAACTTCTCAAGTTCACATAATGCCTTCTCCATAGCTTGTGATTGTCGTTTGGGTCGCCCTGGGTGGCCTGATCTGACTGGTCCAGTTTGATTGTTAGTGCATCATTGGCCTCGGTTCCATCGGGATGATGGCTTCTGGAGCCGGGGGCCTGTAGCCCAATGCACTGTGGGGTCTCTTTGTGTTGTAGTGTTTCCTCCAGCCTTCGATGATGATTTGAGCCTCCTTCACCGAATAGAATATCTCACGGTTGAGCAGTTCGTCCCGCATCCGGGCGTTGAAGCTCTCGACGTAGCCGTTCTCCCAGGGGCTTCCGGGTTCGATGAAAGCGGTCTTAGCCCCGACAGCCTCAATCCAGGCCCGCACGTCATTGGCAACAAACTCCGGCCCGTTGTCGCTTCGAACGTAAGCTGGCGGCCCCCGCAGGATGAACAAGTCCGTCAGGGCATCAATCACGTCGGTCGAGTTGAGTTTCCGCTTCACTCGGATCGCCAGGCATTCACGGCTGAACTCATCCAAGATGTTCAGTGTGCGGAACGCTTTCCCATCGTCGGTTCGGCAATGCACGAAGTCATACGACCAGACATGGTTGCGATACTCGGGGCGCAACCGGATGCATGACCCATCGTTCAGCCAAAGCCTTCCTTTCTTCGGTTGCTTCGGTGGCACCTTCAGCCCCTCTCGTCGCCACAGCCGCTCAATCCGGCCATCACTGACCTGCCAGCCTGAATCCCTCAGCAGCACAGCAACGCGCCGGTAGCCGTAGCTGCCGTATTGCCTGGCCAATCCGGTCATGTCGGCAACCAGCCGTTCCTCGTCTTCCCGGCCCCTTGGATGATGCCGCTGTGTCGAGCGATGTTGCCCGAGCACGCGGCAGATCCGACGCTCCGATACCTTCATCCCGCTACGGATCAGCTGGATGCAGGCTCGGCGACGAGCGGGGCTCAGAAGTTTCCCCGTGCGGCTTCCTTCAGGATGAGCTTGTCCAGTGTCAGATCCGACACGGCCTTTCTCAGCCGCTCGTTCTCCTTCTGGAGACGCTTGAGTTCCTTCAGTTGGTCGGTTCCCATCCCACCATACTGCTTGCGCCAGCGGTAGTAGGTCTGCTCCGTGATGCGAACCTCCCGGACTGCATCAACCCGCGCCATTCCTTGCCCGACAAGCACATCAACCTGCCGCAGCTTCTGAACTATTTCCTCTGGCTTGTGCCGCTTGTTCGCCATTCTCTGTCCTCCGTTTCCTAAACATAACGGTGGACCAGTTCAGATGGGGCACTCCAGTCCAGCCCGCACCGTTTAGTAACTGAGCCTGATACGCCGTGGTCCCCAAAGATCACAGTACACCCAGCGGCCTTCAGCGCATCGATTTGTAGTGCTTCGCTTTGATCTTTGTCGGACACGCGAACATAGCCGACCTTGCGTCCTTGCTGTTTTCCTTCGTTCATTCCTAAATCGTAGCAGTCCAAACCGTTATCACAAGCGTGTTTCATGGCATTTTCCCGTTGCTAAAAGGGTTCCCTTTTGAACGCCGCTCTGAGTAACGATTTCAGCCATTTCCCCGATCAAGAAAACTGTGGATAATCAGTGGCGGGATGACTTTGCAGGTGATTTCTGTCAGACATATCAAAAGGGAACCCTTTTTGAACACGAACCTCCGCTCCAAGACAGAGAGTTCGCAGAGACATGCAACAGCTTCGCGCAGAGATGCCTCTTGGGCCTGACACAGTCGAGCATGACGATCCAATTTTCATCGAAGATTTCGTGGGCGATGATCTGGTCTATTTTCGTGATCGCATCGGGTTTTCGATCAATATAGAAAACCAAACGATGTTGCTGTTTCAGCGGATCAACGGAGAGTGGTTTGACGATAAGATTGCACTAGCGGACCTTCGACGGGCCACCGAAAATGCACCTCAATCGGAGGAATTCTATTCCCAAAATCAGATGAGTGGCGCGCGCGGTATCGGGCAATCCATTGGTTTGGCGATGCGCAATTCTGTCGAACAATCGAAAGCGCGAAACGGCACTGGCATTACCTTGCATTTTCGATCCGTTGAAAGACCGACTTTCTTCATAAACGTCACCGACGAGGAAGAACGCACAAAGCTGATGGAGGCTTTCCATCAGGCTCTTTCTGATGGCGTGATGCGCACACCCCTCAGGGTTATTCCTGACGAGGTTCGGAAGGCCTACACGCAGCTCACCGAAGAAGAAATCAACCAAGCCACCGCAGATGAGAGACGAAGGGAGCTTAAAATCGCGCAAACGAGGATCGGGGGGCGTGGGTATATGGGGATTTTGATCTTCGGCGCTCTTGGAGTCTTGCCATTTTACTACGCGGTCAGGCTCTATGGCTACAGTGTGAATGGCCGCTATCCGACGCTTTTCGCTTTCGATGCGTTTGTGTATTTTCTGATTTGTGCTGCCTGTGGCTGGTTGGGGCTTCTGTTGTATAAGTATCTTCGTCTATGGGTCTACGGCCTTGATGTCGCAAATTCCAAAACGGTGGCTTAACCCCAAGATGCAGGGCAGCATCAAGCTGCCCGATAGATCAGCCGCTCGCCTGCGATTTCGGTTTCGGTGTAATCGAATGCCAGATCGCGGGCGATAGCATGCATGTCGATATACCCGCTAAGCTGGTTCGGGATGTCGCCAAAGAACCCTTCGTCGACAAACTGTTCGGCCAGGTCTAGCATGCTGTCCGCGTGATAGATGTCGATATCGAAGTTGTCGGGGTACACAGTCTCAGGATCGAAACTGTATCCGATTTCACCAACTGCAATAACGAACGCTTGTTTTTGATAGGTTTCCCAGTCTTCACAGGCTTTGAAATACCCACCTATGTTGGCCTGATTGACCTCCCAAGCTTTCGCCAGATCACAGTCGATATGATCCCCATCAATGAACTGGATTTCGTATTCCTCAACGGGATCACCGTAGTCATTGCGGTTGCTGCTTGCCTTATCGGCATAGTCTTCAAGGCTTTCGAAATAGAACCCATTGGCGGTGATGTCATACGGTTGAGCGTGTAGTTGCGGCATTGTCTTGTCTCCTCTTCTTTGTTCTGACGGGTTGCGCATGCAACCGTCTGGCTTCCGCCGAGGAGCGGGGGTGCAAGGATCAAAGGTGCGGTCACGCAGGACCAGAGCCACGCGCAGGTGCAGCACAGCGAACCGAGCATGGCGAGGACCCACCCTTTGATCTGCGCGGGGGCAGCCGCCCTAGCTGTCATGGGGGTATTGGGGGAGCGGACAATCTCCCCTGATTGGGGATCAATCGACCATAAGGATTGTGCATGGTTTGGTGCAGGTGGAGAGGTCAGTTCTCCAAATCCTGCGAGGTGGTCACAAGGGGCGACGACACGCCCTTTGTTCGGGTTCAGCGTCGATACGCTGACGGCATTCAATCGGCGGACGGTTGATCTATGGGGTGTTGGGGAGAGATGACATCTCCCCAACGAGGGATCAAACACCGATATGTTTGCATGGTCGTAGCTGGCTCAATGCCACTCTCGACCATCAGCTTTGGAGGATACAACGGGGGAGCGCAGCAGCCCCCTTGTCAAGATAGTGTGGTACTACCACACACATCTTGCAGCACAACTTAGTGCTGTGTGATGGCCCGAAGGGGACGCAGCGAAACGGGTCAGCATGACCCCATCTCGCGATTGACCTTAACCGGGGCCACTGGGATCATTGATCCTTTCTGCAGGGTAGCAAATCCAGTGCAACTCTGCGACAAATCCGTCATGTCTGATGCAAAGCAACAACTCACGCGAGCGTTGGAGACTGCTCTGGCGCAGTACGCTGAAACGATGGCAGAAGCATTCCCCGTTGTGCCAGAACTTGATGTTGTCGATGATCCTGAATTTTGGGCCGTGGCTGAAATGGATGGCGGAAAGTTCAGAATTCGCGCAAGCGTGGGAACCGCTGAAAGTACTGCCTCTCTCTGGGCTTCGGCATTTGCCGATGGCGATTTCCTCGAGAATTTCGGAATGCCGACTGGTGCTGGTGCCGCGACGATGTCCCATATCAGTCTTGTTTGGCTGATGCTGCATGAAATGCATCATTTCCAGATGGGGCATTTCGGCATCGCCACTGCAAGACGATCCTCACAGGAAGGCCTCATAGAAGAACGCGGATTGGTCACACGGGCAAAGAAAAGCGCTCCGACCCATTCTTCTAATGTCACTGAAACCAGCCTGATTTTGGAAATGCAGGCCGACCATGATGCCACCGAAATGTTGCTCGATGCATACTCATCTGATGAGTGGCTTTCTCTGCGCGTTCGCATAGGAGCCCTTTCGGCGATGATGATGTTGATCGAGCGGGCCAGTAGCTCGAACCAAACGTCGGATGTAACGCACCCCAAGGCCGCAACACGCGTTTTTCAGCTTTTTGGTCACGTTATCGACATGCCCTTGCTCGCAGCACATTCAGGATCGAACCTAGGCTCTAACCGGCAACCTCGCCAAGACATTCTACCCACGCAAGCAGAACAAGAAAGCTTTGCTGCGCAAGTTGTCTTTCCTGCCTTCTTCGATACGGTTTTGCTTGCAAAGGTTGCAGAAGCGCGGTCGATCGAGGATGATCTGGGCAGCGCGACAGACTTTTTCCATGATGTTCAAGTAGCAAAGCTCATAGGTGATGCTGGTCCAGATGAGTTTGTAACCTCTGGGGCAAAGCAGTGGAGCAGCCTAGTCAAGTTCAGAGACAAAGCCGTGTTATAAAGTTAGAAAGGCACTTAACCGTCCACCGCCGCAGTGAACTTCACCCTCAAGGCGATGAAAAAGTAGGTTTTCGATTCAAAAATTCAACTTTCGCTTGTGCGCTCCCAAAAAATCCTTCATCTTCTATTTTATTGAATAATTTAGAGTAGTTACAGATGTCTGATGAAGCCAGAGATATAGCAGAACAATTTGAAAAAGCGTTCAATACACCGAAACAGACTTGGCTTCTGGCGGCAGGTGCAAGCTTCATGTCCAACATCCCCTTGATGTATCCTTTGACAAGGCGTGTGTTGGAGTTGGCAAAGACAGAGTTCTTCAAAGATGAGGCTGAAATACTCTCGACCATCGATTTTATTGCAGGCGATATCGATGAGAACGCGCACATAGAAATCTTCTTGACCCATTTGGCAGACCTGATCTCTATGTCAGTGCGCTCTCGTGATCACACTGCACAGCTGGGCAATGAGAAAGTCGGGTTCGATACTTTGACCAAGCTGCACCACGGGCTTTTGGAAGTCATATCTGAAACAATTCGGTGGGGATACCGCGAAAACTGGGACGACAATGGCGACCCAACGGATCCGCATGTAGGAACTTCGGAAAAGCCAATTGTAACAGTTGAACATCACCTTAGTTTTGTGAGAGCTGTCTTTGGGCGCAATAGGGCTGGGCTTGAAGCACTGCGCGGGCCAGTAGAATTTTTCACGACCAACTATGACACGCTAATCGAAGATGCTCTCGCATTACGTGGTGTTCCTTACGATGACGGATTTTCCGGAGGTGGTGTAGCATTCTGGGCGGGCTACAGCCGCGACACAAACCCGACCACCAAGGCCAGAATTGTGAAGCTGCACGGATCAATCGATTGGGTAGCTCCCAAAGACGATGCTTCGCGGCTTTTGAGAGTTCGGCATCATGACATTTACCCTGCGTCTAAAAACCAAGTGGTGATTTATCCGCAGTCTACAAAATACGTGAACACCCAACTTGATCCTTTTGCTGAGTTATTCCAACGATTTCGCGCAAACCTCGCCGACGGCTCCGAAAGGGTCTTACTGGTTTGCGGATATTCCTTCGGAGACGAACATATCAATCAGGACATTGAAGTTGCAATGTCCGCTCCTAATAGTCAGCTAACCCTAGTAGCATTCTCCGAAGAAAGAGAAGCGCTTCCTCCTGTACTTGATACTTGGAGGAAGACGTCTTGGGGTGAGAGAGTCTATGTCGTGTCAACAAAGGGGCTGTATAACGGCAACCGTGGACCATTCTGGGAAAAAGAGGGCGGCCGTGATTGGTGGACGTTCGGTGGTGTGACGGAAATGCTCTCGGACGGTCTGCCAGCAGACATTCAGGAGGCAATAGCATGACTGATTTTACAGTAGAACCTGGCCTAGAGATTGGTACGGTGTTCGAGGTTTCCGGCAATTCCATCAAAATTGCCCTCGACAAACGGATCACGGAATTAACAAGGGGCTATCGCGGGAGAAGCTACTCCGTTGGTCAGCTTGGTAGTGTGATTAAACTGCACATCGGCAGGAAGGTTATCTTTGCTACGGTGAGTCTTTTGCGCCTTCAGTCTGACGAGGAAGCTGCCGCAATTGCAGCCTCTGCTGGAAGCGCAGTCTCTACAGTTGACAAGCGCGTCATCGAGGCCGATCTGCTAGGTGAGGCTTGGTGGCAACCAAGGGAAGAAAAGCTAGATTTCCGTCGAGGTATAAGCACATTCCCGCTCCCACTACAGTCTGTGTTTTTGATGACAAAGGGAGAAACCGAGCGGCTCTATGCGAGCGTTGAAAGCGCGCGCGATGACAATGTCGATCGTCACGTCGCAATAGGTGATTACGTCGGAGCAACTAGCGTCACGTGTCGAGCCAATATAGATAAACTTTTTGGCCAACATAGTGCTGTCTTGGGCTCCACCGGCTCAGGTAAGTCAGGTACGGTCGCTTCCATACTACACTCTGTGATCGCTCACCAACCTGTTGAAGAGCAAATTTCCAACCCACGCATTGTGATTATTGACCCACATGGCGAGTATGCTGCAGCCTTCGGCGAAGAAGCCTCGCTGTACAGAGCCTATGACGCTCCAAATGAAGCTGCAGTAGGACATGCTAACCTGAAGCTCCCCTTTTGGCTTATGTCGAGTGATGAATTCCGTTCACTGGTTGTTGGGAAGACTGAGAACGAAGCCACGTCTCAGTCAAACATCGTTTACAAAGCCCTCACCCATGCACGGATGGTTGAAGCAGGATTAATACGGGCAGTGGAAAATATTGATCTGGCCACTCTTGGAGCAGATCAACATCCACAGGAACCGATAGTCATTCCCTCAGATGATCCTGACGAATTGGCTGCACGTAAGCTAGCAATCGCGAATTTTGACCGCGATAAACCACGTCCTTTTAGGTTGTCAGAATTTGTGGCGCATATCCGCGAACTTCAAACAAAGCGTCACACCAACAATGGTTGGGTCGATGAAACTGCTACAAATAAACAAAAATTTGCTTCAATTCTCGATAAAGTCACCGTGTTAAGATCTGATACAAGGATTGCGTTTCTTCTAAACGACCACCTTGACGAAGCTCAACCACTGACACTTTCTGACGTTCTTGCTCAGTTTTTGCCTGTTGCTAACGAACAGCAGACAAAGATCAAGATTATCGATATTTCTGGCCTTCCCAACGAAGTTGCGGGACCACTTACAGCATCGATCGCAAGATTGTTGTTCCAGTATAAGCTTGCCCAAAACCGAGAGAGTCGAGAACGTGATCCGATCTTGTTAGTTTGTGAAGAAGCGCATCGATATGTTCCAGATCGGGGCGAAGCCCAGTATGCCGTTGCCCAAGATGCGGTGCGCCGTATCGCCCGCGAGGGGCGGAAATACGGCCTAGGCCTCATGTTGATTTCGCAACGCCCAGCAGATGTCGAAGGCACTGTCATTTCACAGTGCAACTCGTGGATCGTTTTGCGGTTGTCAAACAGTCAAGATCAACAACATGTAAAGCGATTTCTTCCTGATAGCCTCTCCAACATGACCTCGGTTTTGTCTTCTCTACCAAGACAAGAAGCGTTGTTTGTCGGAGAAGCAGCCGCATTACCCGCGAGAGTTAGGATTAGAACACTGCCGAAAGACAAACTACCTGATTCTAACGATATTTCATTTGCTGCAGGGTGGTCACATCAACTTCAAGGCAGAGAAGTGTTGGACGAAATAGCTTCTAGGATGCAGAGCTGACCCAAAAATGATTGAACACAGCTTAGCTGGGCAGGACGCGCTCGATTTGATCGAAGACCAGCTCAACCAGCATACCAACGGCATCCTCAATGTATTGGCCACATTAGAACCTCAGGCTGCGATAGACGCTTGGCTCGAAACACTTCGCGCGATTGAGGAACTCATAAATCTACCGAGCGAACTGGATGACGATGTACTCGAACGAGAATTAGTAGGGCTCACTCTCACTGAAGCAAATATTTCATCGCGTTTGAAATTCGTATTGCACCACCTGAGTTACCTATATGGTGCTGACTTCGCCCAGCGACAGGCAAAGTTGCTCATTCAACTCTCTGCAATGCAACAGAGTTTTGCAATGCATGGTATCCTTCCAGCTATGCTGGGCCTATCGACTGTTAGACAGGCTATCGGCTATTTACAATCAAGGCGTCGCCACTTTGTTGGCCTGCTTTATTTGATGGGATCAGGGGCATGCAGGGGTCACGTTGCTATGACCACTAGCGACGCCTTGACGTGGATATTGCCGCAGGCGGAAGTAAGCGGAACTACAATTACTGGCCTGCTGCAGCAGCGAGTGTTGGGAAAACTCTTCGACGACTTTACACTCTACGTCGGATTGAAAGGGTTTACCGCGTCACACCAATATTCAAACTTGGATGAGTTGTTCCTCGAGGCCGAAAGAGTACCCATCACTGAACGAACGTCAAATTTGCAATCCCAAAAGATCGAGAATGTGCCGCCCGACCGAGTGTTTAGTTCTAGTGAGTTGCGCAACAATATCACACTCATGGAATGGGCATTTGATGAATTCGAGCTCCAAAATACTGCCTTTTCTGGAATGGCTGCATTGGTCCGTGAGCTTTCCTATCTTGTTCAAGACGATTTTTGGATAACTGTAACGTCCGCAGAGCTTGATGCACTTTCAGAAAGATATGGAGTGTCGACTGCACATCGACAGTTGCTCACGTTCTCAGGTACAACATTTGTTTCGTCCTTAAACTCTTATGCACCGTTCGTTCGCAATGGAAACCAGTTCCAAAGTTCAGTTACCCTGCTTAGTCGGTTTCTCTACAACTTCAAAAATGTCTGCCTCTACAGGAAACGCCGCTTCCAGATACGCTCTGGGTTCATCTTCGAACAACGTATTAAAGACGAACTCACTAAGCAGGGCTTCACAGTACAACCGATTACGAGGATCAATCACAAAGAATTCGACGTTATCGCAACGCGGGATGGCGTTTGCTATAATGTTCAATGCAAGAACAACTTAGTTGACCCATCTTGGCTTGATCTCGATCCGAAACGCTTCATCCGAACCAACCGGACGCTCGAGCGCTACTATGAAAGGGCAATCGTCAAGGAGCGTTCGCGTGAGGACCTTCTTAAAAATCATCTTGGACTTGAAAGGGTCGAACCGTTTGTAGTCACTCGATTTCCGATAGTTACAAACAACACCCGCATCCTTCCACTCGCTCGGATTCGCAAGTTCAGCGCTGCGGCCAAGGCAGTATTGAAAGCTGGCTCAGTCAATAGATAGCGTTAATTCAAACGAAACTTTGAGTGGCGCCTCTATTTCCTTCTACGAACCGCATAGGAGACGAACACTAAGAAATAAACTGAACCTGAACGACATGAAAATCTATTTCCCAATTCTGGTTGGGCAGTTGTATTGGCTTTGGCAAACATTCTGCATCCTCCATCACTGCGATTATGAACTTGTGATGTCCTAAGTCATTTAGTTCGAATAATTTCTCAGGCTCCCCGACTTCGTCAAGTGGAAGAAACTGTTCACCTGCACAAACGGTGGTTGTTCGCTCTTCATTAGGGCCAAGCGGCAATTGGTGCATGATCCCTTCATACAACTGAAACGCCGCGGCATGACCCTTGGTGCCACTGTCTAAGTGGAAGCAAAACTCCTCTCCCAGTCTCAAAACCTCATCAGGTTTAGGTTGGTTGCGTTTTCGTTGCACCAACCCCATCGACTTGTCGAACCGAACGATGCGCAATTTCCCGTGGATGGCATGATTGGCAAGATAATCGGCCCATGCGTCCGTATGCGTTTTCGGGAATAATCTGGGGTCAATCGCATGCGCCGTTTCGGCATGGTGCTCAGCGAGCCAAGCGTGGATCAGCTTGGCTTTTGGGCGTCCGATGGCTCCGCTTCGAAAATTCGATAGATAATCGGTCCCAACCATCAGCTTGTGACCGAAGGCTTGCTCCATAATGGCTTCCACGCTCAGATTGGTGGTGTCTGCAACAGCACGGGCGACATGATACAGGGCAGCACGGTCAGCTTTGGTCGCTGACTTCCAATTGTTATCCACATCAAAATCCTTGCCTCAAAACTACCCGATCTTACCCGCAAACTACGGCCATCGCAGTGGTATTTTAGGATATCCAGTTTCCGAAGCCAGAAAATTAACGCTTTGGGTCTTGGGAATATTATCCTATTATGTTCCACTTATGTTCTCTCGCGGTGAGAGGCCAAGAAGGAGACCCCGAACCAGAGAAACGCCGAGAGGCAGAAAGAGGTAGGCCATGACCGACATTCCCCCAGAGTTTAATCCCGAAACGGCTCCGCCGCGCCTGACGATTGATTGGGATGCCTATCTGCCATTCTTCGAAGATGAGGATATCTCGGATGAACACAAGCGCGAGCTGATCGAAGCTCTGTGGTCCATTATGGTCAGCTTTGTCGATCTCGGGTTCGGTGTTCACCCCGTCCAACAGGCCTGTGGAAAAGACGTGTCTTTGGCAGAAATGCCCGCTGTGGATGTGCTAAACTTACCCAATACCAAAACAACTTTTGAAACCGCCGCAGCCCCCGAGACTGACGGGCAACAGGAAGGGAGTCTTTAATGGAAACAAAACAACACGCCGTCATTTACGCCCGCGTTTCGAGCGTCGCTCAATTGAAGAAGGGTGACGGGCTGGCATCACAAGAAAGCCGTTGTCGAGAATACGCGCGGTATAAGGGCTATGAGGTTCTAGAGGTCTTCAATGACAACAAGTCAGGTGGTGATGCAGATCGCCCTGCTATGATTGCTCTGCTGGGATACCTGAAAGCGCAAAAGGAAACCTGCGTTGTCATCATTGACGACATTAACCGCTTTGCGCGGGATGTGGTTGGGCATTGGCAGTTGCGGGCGTTGCTGGCCGAAGCGGGCGGTAAGCTGGAAAGCCCATCGATTGAGTTTGGCGAGGACAGTGACAGCATTCTGGTCGAGAACCTGTTGGCCTCTGTGTCCCAGCACCAACGGCAGAAAAACGGTGAGCAAACCAAGAACCGTATGCGGGGCCGTGCGCTCAATGGTTATTGGGTGTTCCGTGCTCCCATCGGGTACAAATACGAACGCGTTGCAGGACATGGCAATATGCTGGTGCGGGACGAACCTTTGGCATCCATCATCCAAGAGGCCTTGGAAGGGTTTGCCTCAGGGCATTTTGAAACGCAGGCCGAAGTGAAACGGTTTCTGGAATCCAAACCTGCCTTTCCGAAAGATTTTGCCGATGGCACGATCCGTTTTGAACGGATCATTCGCCTGATGACCCGCATACATTTTGCGGGCTATATCGAAATCCCCGAATGGGATGTGTCACTTCGCAAAGGCCACCATGAAGGCCTGATCTCACTTGAGACCCATGAATTGATCCAGCAACGGATCAAGGACGGGGCCAGAGCGCCCGCTCGCAAGGACATCAACGCGGATTTCCCTTTGCGGGGCTTCGTGTGCTGCGATGACTGCAACACGCCTCTGACGGCCTGCTGGTCCACCAGCAAGTCGGGAAAGAAGCATCCGTATTACCTCTGTCACGCCAAAGGCTGTCCCAGCTATCGTAAATCCATCCGCCGTGATGTGCTGGAAGGGGAGTTCGACGCATTGATGCAAAGCCTCACGCCGTCTGAGCGGATGTTCTCGATGGCAACCAAGATGTTCAAGGACGCTTGGGGGCAACGTGCGGGACAGATGGAGGCTGACAAACGCCTGATCCGCACGGAACGCAACCAGATCGAAAAGCAAATCGAGGGCCTGCTGGATCGTGTTGTGGACGCGGATAGCCCAACCCTGATCACAGCCTATGAGAAACGCATCGAAAAGATGGAGCGTGAGAAGCTGATTTTAGACGAAAAACTGCAAACCAGAGGAAAGCCACTGCATACTTTCGAGCAAATGTTCGAACACGCGCTACAATTCCTGTCAAACCCTTGGAAACTCTGGAAAAGCGGCAACTTGATTGCCCAAAGGACTGTCCTGAGGCTGGCCTTTGCAGATAAGATTAGCTTTGTACGAAATGAAGGACTTCGAACACCAAAAACCACCTTACCATTCAAGGTGTTAGAGGGGTTTTCTTGCCAAAAGAAGATAATGGCGGGGAGACAGGGATTCGAACCCTGGGAACGCTCTCACGTTCAACGGTTTTCAAGACCGCCGCATTCGACCACTCTGCCACCTCCCCGGTCCGTCAGCGGTTTAGGATGCAACGCCGGGCGAGGCAAGGGGAAATCCGTGCTGCAAGAGAAAAGCACAGGCCCATGCCGGGCGCGCGGATTTATGCCGCCGCTGCAGCTTTCCCCTGTGCCTTGGCCCGTCAGGGTTTTCATGGCCGGAAGCGCAGGCTATCATGCCGCCAAATCAAGAAGACCGGGTATTCCGGCGGGGGCGCAAAAGCGCCGCGGGCACAGGCAAGGATGAGAGCATGAAAGTTACCATGGCGAGAGCAACAACGGCCCCGCGGATCGCCGTGGCGGCCTTGGGCCTGCTGGTTTTGGCGGCTTGCGAAGATGGGCCGAAGCTGGGCTTTTTGTCACCAAAGGCCAAGGCGGAGGGAGAGGTCAAAGCCTCCAGCAGCACCAAGCTGGTTGAACGCGACGTCGAAGCACCGGATGTGTTCCAGGTGACCGAAGCGGGCCTGTGGGACGGACGCCCCTCGATCGGCGGCGTCTGGGTGGCGCACCCCGATACCAAGGATCCTGAGCGAGTGATCATCCGCAACAACGCCAACGGCCAATTCGTGATCGGCGCCCTGTTCCGGCGCGAGCGTGAAATTCCGGGACCGCGCCTGCAGGTCTCCTCCGACGCGGCTGCAGCCCTGGGCCTGCTGGCCGGTGCCCCGGTGGAGTTGAACGTGACCGCCCTGCGGCGCGAGGAAGTCGCGCCGGACCCGCAGCCGGATGCGGCCGCAGCCGGGGACGCTGCGCTGCCCGAGGGGGCAGAGGTCACCGAAACCGCGCTGGCGGGCGGTGAGATATCAGAAACCGCGCTGGACCCGATTGCCGGGGCCGCTGCCGCAATCGAGGCCTCCGCACCGTCAGCTCCGGGTGCCGCAGCAGCTGCCACCCCCGCCAAGGCGGAGCCTGCAGCAGCTCCCGCGCCCAAAAGGCAGAAATCCTCGCTGAGCAAACCCTATATCCAAATCGGGATATTCAGCGTGCAGGCCAATGCAGAGCGTGCGGCCAACGCGATGCGCAGTGCCGGCATGGTGCCGGAAGTGCGCGAGCACTCTACCGGCGGCAAGCCCTTTTGGCGGGTGCTGATCGGCCCGGCGCAGAACAAATCCGAACGCAGCCAGCTGCTGCAAAGCGTGAAGGACACCGGATTCGCGGATGCCTATGCAGTCTCAAACTGACCCCCGAACCGCGCGCCTGGCGCGTGCCCTGAAATCTACGCTGCGCATGGGCCTGGCTGCCGGGCTGGCAATCAGCCTGCCGGCGCTGTCTGCTGCCGCCTTTGATACCTCGGCGGAGGCGGCCTATGTGCTGGATGCAGGCACCGATACCGTGCTTCTGTCCAAGAACGCAGATGTGCCGCTGCCGCCGGCCTCAATGTCCAAGCTGATGACGCTGTATGTGGCCTTCGAGGCCCTGCGCGACGGGCGGCTGACGCTGGACGAAACCCTGCCGGTCAGCGAGCACGCCATGAGCTACAAGGGCTCGACCATGTTCCTGGACACGCTGGACCGGGTCCGGGTCGAGGATCTGTTGCGCGGCATCATCGTGCTGTCCGGCAACGATGCCTGCGTGGTGATCGCCGAGGCGCTGAGCCCGGATGGAACTGAGGCGGGGTTTGCCCGCTACATGACCAAACGCGGCCAGGAGCTGGGCATGACCGCCTCGACCTTTGCCAACTCCAACGGCTGGCCTGCCGCCGGGCACCGGATGTCGGTGCATGACCTCGCGATCCTGGCCGAACGGCTGATCGAGGATTTCCCGGAATACTACCCGCTGTTTGCCGAGACGCATTTTGAGTTCGACGGCCGCGCGCCGTCCAATACCCGAAACCGCAACCCGCTGCTGAAGCTGGGCATCGGCGCTGACGGGCTGAAAACCGGCCACACCGAGGAAGCGGGTTACGGCCTGGTCGGCTCTGCCAAGCAAGGCGACCGCCGGGTGATCTTCGTGGTCTCGGGGCTCGACAGCGAGCGCGGGCGCGCAGAGGAGGCAGAAGCCCTCGTTAACTGGTCGTTTCGCCAATTTGCCAAGAAAACCGTTGCCAAGGAAGGCATCCCCATCGCCGAAGCCGAGATTTGGCGGGGGGCCGAGCGATCGGTAGGGCTGGTGCCGGCCGAGGACCTGGAGATCCTGCTGCCGTCGCTGGCGGGCGGCACCATCGAGGGCGAAGTTGTCTATAGCGGTCCGATTGAAGCACCGGTCAAGCAAGGCCAGCGCCTGGCGGAACTGGTGCTGCAGCCGGAGGAACTGCCGGAGGTGCGGCTGCCGCTGGTGGCGGAAAGCGACGTGCCTGCGGGCGGCTTTGTGGTGCGTGTCAAAACCGCGGCGCAGGTGCTGATCAAGCAATTCCTGACCGGCCCCGAGGGGGCGCTGTGACAGCTGGCTTGGGGCGCGGCCTGTTCATCACCTTCGAAGGCATCGACGGGTCCGGCAAGTCCACCCAATGCCGCCTTCTGGCTGAGGCGCTGCGGGCGGCGGGCCGCGATGTGGTGCTGACGCGGGAGCCGGGCGGCTCCCCGGGCGCCGAGGAGATCCGCCGCCTGGTGCTGGAGGGTGATCCCGACCGCTGGTCGGCTGAAACTGAACTGCTGTTGTTCATGGCAGCGCGGCGCGACCATCTGGAACGCACCATCGAACCTGCCCTGGAGGCCGGCAAGGTGGTGATATGCGACCGCTTTGCCGACAGCACCCGGATGTATCAGGGACTGTCGCGGGGCGATTTGCGTGCCGCGGTGGACCAGATGCACCAGCTGATGATCGGGCGTGAGCCGGATCTGACCCTGCTTATTGATATGGATCCGGCCGAAGGGCTGGCCCGCGCCAAGGGGCGGCAGGGCAAGGAAGAACGGTTCGAGGATTTCGGTGTCGGGCTGCAGGAGAAGATGCGCGCGGGCTTTCTGGCGCTGGCGCAGGAGTTTGCAGACCGTTTCCGCGTGGTCGATGGCGCCCGCCCGGTGGAGGACGTCGCCGCCGATGTCCGTGAGCTGGCAGAAACGGCCCTGAAAGGAACCGGGGCATGAGCGCAGACGACGAGCTGCCCCGCGCCGACCAGGCCGAGGGCGCGCCGCACCCGCGCGAAACCTTGCGCCTGATTGGCCAGGACGCCGCGGAGCAGGATTTCCTGACCGCCTATAATTCCGACCGCCTGCACCACGGCTGGCTGCTGACCGGCCCGCAGGGCGTGGGCAAGGCAACACTGGCCTGGCGGATCGCGCGTTTTTTGCTGGCCACTCCGCCGCCGGAAGACGGCCTGTTCGGCGCCCCTCCCCCGCCGCAGACGCTGGACATCGGCCCGGAGCACCCGGTCTCCCACCGCATTCAGGCGCTGGCGGAACCGGGACTGGCGCCGATCACCCGCTCTTATGACGACAAGGGCAAGCTGCGCAGCCAGATCGTGGTGGACGACATCCGCAAGCTCAACCGCTTCTTTGGCCTGTCGGCCACCGATGGCGGGCGGCGGGTGGTGATCGTGGACGCTGCCGACGACATGAACGTGAGCGCGGCCAACGCGCTGCTGAAAATGCTGGAGGAGCCGCCCGCACGTACCACGATCCTGCTGATCTCGCACCAGCCCTCGCGCCTGCTGCCCACCATCCGCTCGCGCTGCCGCACCTTGCGGCTGGGGCCGCTGCCGGCACAGGACATGGAGGCGGCACTGGCGCAATCGGGTGTCGAGCTGCCCCAGAACATGGACAATCTCGCGGCCCTGGCAGGCGGGTCTGTCGGTGCGGCGCTGCGGCTGATCAGTCTGGGCGGGCTCAAGATCTATGCCGAACTGGTGCAGATCCTGGATTCGATGCCGCGGCTGGACCGCCAGCGGGCCATGGCCCTGGCCGAGGCCG
Organism: Leisingera sp. CC-HEC093; assembly: GCF_059429195.1. Lineage (NCBI taxonomy): Bacteria > Pseudomonadati > Pseudomonadota > Alphaproteobacteria > Rhodobacterales > Roseobacteraceae > Leisingera > Leisingera sp. CC-HEC093. The sequence goes on from NZ_JCAIJR010000001.1 coordinate 255,164, forward strand.
CCGCACAGCGCGGTGCGGCAGACCGGTTCGAGCTGCTGTTGTCGCTGACGGAGATGGCGCTGGCCCGGCTCGCGCGCACAGGCGCCACCGGTGCGCCGCCAGCGCCGGAAGCGGCACCGCAGGAGGCAGCGATGCTGCAGCGCCTGTCGCCCGATCCGCGCAAGGCGCGTGCCTGGGCCGACCTTGCCGCAGAAGTGACAGCGCGTGCCCGCCACGGACAGGCGGTGAACCTTGACCCCGCGGCGCTTGTCCTAGATACGGTTTTCAAGATGCAGGAAACCGCGTCGCGCTAGGCATCCGGCGCGGCGCAAGCGGCACCAGAGGATACATGACCGAGACGCCCCCCCAGATTACGGACAGCCATTGCCACCTGGACTTTCCCGACTTCGAAGGCCGCCTGGATGAAGTGATCTCAAGCGCGGCGGAAGCTGGCGTGACCCGGATGGTGACGATCTGCACCAAGATGAAAAACGAGCCGGCTGTGCGCGCGATTGCCGAAGCCCACGCGCCGGTGTTCTACGCCGCAGGCACCCACCCGATGAGCGCCGCGGACGAGCCGATTGTCACCGTTGACGAACTGGTGGCGCTGGCCAAGCACCCGAAGTTTGTCGGCATCGGTGAGACAGGTCTTGATTACCACTACACCGCGGACAGCGCGAAGGTGCAGCAGGAAAGCCTGCGCATCCACATTGCAGCCGCCCGCGAAACCGGCCTGCCGCTGATCATCCACGCGCGCGCGGCGGACGACGATATGGCGCGCATCCTGGGTGAGGAGATGAAGAACGGTGCCTATTCCTGCGTGATGCACTGCTTCTCGTCCTCGGCTGAGCTGGCCAGTGCAGCCCTGGATCTGGGGTTTTATCTGTCGATGTCCGGCATTGCCGCCTTCCCCAAAAGCCAGGAGCTGCGCGATATCTTTGCCTCCGCCCCGGTGGAGCGCATTCTGGTCGAAACCGACGCCCCCTACCTCGCGCCGCCGCCCTACCGCGGCAAGCGTAACGAGCCTGCCTACACCGCCTTTACCGCCAAGGCGGGGGCTGAGGTGTTTGGCATGGACTACGCAGATTTCGCGGCGCAGACACAGGCCAATTTTGATCGGCTGTTCTGGAAGGCCGCGGCTTATGAGGCTGCCGCCTGATGGCTGAGCTGCGCTTTACCATCCTCGGCTCGGGCTCATCCGGCGGGGTGCCGCGGATTGGCGGCCATTGGGGCGATTGCGATCCCAAGAACCCCAAGAACCGCCGCGGCCGCTGCTCGATGCTGGTGGAGCGCGTTGATACGGGCGGCACGACCTCAGTTCTGATCGACACGCCGCCGGACATGCGCAACCAGTTGCTGGATGCCGAAGTCACGCGGCTGGACGCTGTGGTCTACACCCATTCCCATGCGGATCACCTGCACGGGATCGACGATTTGCGCATGGTTTATTTCAACATGCGCCAGCGCATTCCGGTTTACGCTGACGGCCCTACCCAGGACGCTCTCTTGAACCGCTTCGGCTATGCCTTTGCCCAGCCCGAAGGCTCCCCCTACCCGCCGATCCTGGACCTGAAGACCATTGGCGGGCCATTCACCATCGACGGCCCCGGCGGCGGTATCAGCTTCCGCCCTTTTGAGGTGAACCATGGCTCCATCGACGCGCTTGGTTTCCGTATCGGCGGTCTGGCCTATCTGCCGGATGTGAAGGAGATCCCGGACGCCGCCCTGCCAGAGCTGGAAGGGCTGGACATCTGGATTTTGGATGGTCTGCGCCGCACGCCGCATCCGACACACTTCAGCTACCAGGACGCGCTGCAGTGGTTCGAAAAGATGGCCCCCAAGCGCGGCGTCATCACCAACATGCACATCGACATGGATTACGCCACCATTGAGGGCGAGACACCGGAGCATATCACCCCGGCCTATGACGGGATGGTGATCCGGATGGAGATCTGAGGGGCGCGCATCAGCGCCCTTTTTCATTTGCGCGGTTTGAGGACGTAAGTTGTTTCAAAGCCTGATTGACGTCATCCTGCCTGTGTTCCTGGTTGTCGGCGCGGGCTATGCCGCCACCGCGCGGGGCGTGCTGAGCCAGGATCACATCGAAGGCGTGATGAAGTTCGCGCAGGGCTTTGCCATTCCCTGCCTGTTGTTCAAGGCGATGGCGGAACTGGACCTGTCCGCCAGTTTCGATCCCCGTTTGCTGGCGAGCTTTTACTCCGGCGCCTTCACCTGCTTTCTGATCGGCGTGTTCGGCGCCCGGATGCTGTTCAAGCGGGAGTGGGAGGACTGCATCGCCATCGGCTTTTGCTGCCTGTTTTCCAATTCGGTCCTGCTGGGGCTGCCGATCACCGAACGCGCGTTCGGGCCGGAGAATCTGACCGGAAACTATGCGATCATCGCCTTTCACTCGCCCTTCTGCTACGGGGTCGGCATCACCGCGATGGAATTTGTGCGCAACCGCGGGGCGGGCGGCATGAAAACCGCGGTCTCGGTACTGAACGCGATGTTCCGGAATGTGCTGATCCTGGGCATTGCCGCCGGGTTTGCGGTAAACCTCTCTGGGTTTTCGATTCCGCTGGTGGTGGATGAGGCGCTGTCGCTGATCATTCGCGCCGCCCTGCCCTGCGCTCTGTTTGCCCTTGGCGGCGTGCTGGTGAAGTACCGTCCCGAAGGCGATATGCGGGCAATCCTGTTTGTCTGCTTCACCTCGCTGATGATCCATCCGGCAATTGTCTGGACCATGGGGTCGGCGCTGGCGCTGCCGCAGGACCTGTTCCGCTCCGGCGTGCTGAACGCGGCGATGGCGACCGGGTTCAACGGCTATATCTTTGCCAATATGTATGGGCGGGCCAAGCGGGTGGCGGCATCTTCGGTGCTGATTGCCACCGGGGCAAGCATCCTGACGGTGTGGTTCTGGCTGCTGGTACTGAGCTGACGAAAAAGGTCAGCAATTCTGTCCGAATGTTTCGCGCGCGAAACATTCGGGCAATAAGACTGACCTTATCCTTCAGATTTCATTAGCAATTTTTCACCAAATGGTTACCGCCGTCAAAACCGGGGATCGTCCAGTTCCAGCGGAAATCCCTTGGGCAGCAGACCGGCCTGAAACCAGTTGATGAAGGAATGGATCGAGAACACCGGCAGGCCGGTGGCCTTCCTCACATCGCGGGCATAAGGCACCATATTTGTGCATTCCAGCACGATGGCACCAAGGTCCGGAATATCTGCAACCATCGCGCGGGCGGCGTCGATCATGTCCAGACGGCAGGCCTCAAAATCAATCGAAGGCGCGTCGCCGAGGATATCGCGGGTAAAGACGCGGAGGCCGTCGGTGCCGGCAATGGGCGTATCCGGCGCAACACCTGCGGCAACAAGGTGCGCAGGCGTCAGCGTCGCCTTGGAGATCGTCAGGATGCCGCAGCGCTTGCCCGCCGGCAGCAAAGACTGCACCATCGGCACCTGCATCAGCGAGGACGTCGCCACCGGCACGCCCAGCGCCTGTTTCACCTCGTCCTGGATCAGCGCCAGGAAACCGCAGTTGGTGGTGATGCCATCCGCCCCCATAGCGATCAGGTCGCGGCCGGCCTCGACAAACAGATCCACCAGTTCCATGGGGTTGCCGCAAACCACGTTTTCGGGGTTGGCACCGCGCACCACCTTGTAATGCACCGGGAAGTCCCAGGTCATCGCGTTGCCCATGTCGCCATGGATACGGGGAAAGCGTGTTTCCAGCATCAGGATGCCAACCGCCGCGCCAAAGACTGTTTTGCCGCCGTGTTCCATGGGCATCCCCTATTCGTCGGGCACGTAGAGCTGGGAAAAGGCGATGCGGACGGCTTCCGTCGCCTCCTCCCGGCGTTTTTCGATGTGGCTGCGCATGGCTGCTGTGGCCGCCTCGGTGTTGCGGGCGGCGATGCCCTCGACAATCCGGCGGTGGGCCGAGATGTCGCCCGGCGCCTTGCCCCCTGCCCGGTCGCGCATGCGTTTGAGGTCAATCAGCCGGATATAGCGGATACGGCCGTTGAGGTTGTTCAGGATGCGCTGCAGCTCGCTGTTGCCCGAAAGCTGCGCGAGGCGCGCATGGAAGCTTTCATCCATTGCCAGCAGTTCTTCCGGGTCGGTGGCGCTTTGATACTCCGGCTCCATCCGGTTCAGGTAATCCGCCAGCGCCGCGATGTCCTCGTCTGACGCACGCGTGCAGGCCAGCCGGGCGGCCTCGCATTCCACCGCCACCCGGGCCTCATACAGATCCATGATGTAGCTGGGCGTCAGCGGACGGCAGAAGAAGCCGCGGTTGTTCTGGAAGGTCAAAAACCCCTCAGCCACCAGCCGGTTCAGCGCCTCGCGCAGCGGTGTGCGGCTGGCGCCCAGCACCTCTGACAATGCGCTTTCGTTGATCCGCTGGTCCGGCTTGAAGGCAAAATCCGCCGCCATCCGGCGCAATGCCTCATAGACCCTATCCACATTGCTTTCGCGTTTGGCCATGTTCCCGCCATTTGTTCAATCCGCGGTGCAAGGTAAGGCGGCACCCGTCCCTTGGCAATATTGAATTCGAAACTGCATACAGTTTCAAGCGCGGATCAGGAACCGGTCTCCGTATAGGGCGCCAGCTCCTGCTTCAGAAGCGCCAGGAACTCCTGCCCGACTGCTGACAGCGGGCGCGACTTGGAGGTGATCACCGCCATATCCATCATGATCCGCGGCCGGAACGGGCGGGAAACAAACCGGCCTCCGCCTTCAAAATCCAGCACAAAGGGGTCCAGGATCGACACCCCCATCCCCTCCTGCACAAAGCTGAGGAGGTTCTTGAACAGATGCGAATGCACCCGCGTTTTCAGCGGGATGCCCGCCTGCTGGAACACCTCGCGGGTGCGGCGGTGGGTCATGTGGTCTGGCCCCATGACGATGAAGGGCACCCCCTCCAGCAGCTCGGGCGTCAGCACCTCGTGTTTTGCCAATGGGCTGTCCGCAGGCATCGCCAGCCTGGTTTCGACGCTAACCGGATGCGCCTCCAGCCCGTCGTGGATCAGCGGCATCTCGCAGATGCCTATCTCAAACAGGCCTGCGATGACCCATTCCTGGATTTTCAGCGAGTACTGCGCCTGAAAGGAAATGGACATATCCGGGCGGCTGCGGGCAAAGCGGGCGATCAGCGCGGGCATGAAACCAAAGGACAGGGAGTGCTGCGAGGCGACCTGCAGCTGGCCTGCCTGTTTGTTCTGCAGGTCGGTGACCGCCTGCGCCACGTGGTCCAGCCCGCGCACCACCGTGTCGACCTCCTGAAACAGCACACCTGCCTCCGGTGTCGGGATCAGGCGGCCCTTGCTGCGTTCGAACAGTTTCAGGCGGGTCTGGCGTTCCAGCTGATACAGCAGATTGGAGATCCCAGGCTGAGAGATCCCCAGTTGCTCTGCCGCTCCGGTAACGGTGCCGGTTTCGACAATGGCGTGAAAGGCCTGCAACTGGCGGAAGCGGAGGGACATGTCAGAACATCACTTTTTATGATACCTTATCCATTTCTTTGTATTGGTAATGATGTGCTAGTCAAGGCAGGCTTCCCCTCGCAGCTGGGAGGAAGATCGACGTGCTGGAACAAAAGATTGCCGGGATGGACCTGTGGCATCTCGCGCTGCCCGTTTTGTCGCGCCGCGACCACGGGATCGGATCTGTTGAAGGCGCCTGCGAGGTGGTGATTGTCCGGCTGCGCAGCGAAGGCGGCACCGAGGGGTATGGCGAAGCCTCGACCTGGTCAGTGTTCACCGGCACCCCGGAGGCGAGCCTGGCCGCGCTTGACCGCTATATCCGCCCGTTGGTGGAGGGCCGCCGGGTGGCGGACAGAGCGGCGATCATGGAGGACGCGGCCAAGGCCGTCGCCCATTGCACCGAGGCCAAGGCGGCGCTGGAAACCGCCCTGCTGGATCTGACGGGCCGGATTGCCGGCGTGCCGGTTTGGGCGCTGCTGGGCGGCAAGTGCCGCGATACCATCCCGCTTAGCTGTTCGATTGCCGATCCGGATTTTGAGAAGGATATCGGCCTGCTGCACCGGCTGCGCGACGACAAGGTCGGGCTGATAAAGCTGAAGACCGGTTTCAAGGATCACGCCTTTGACATCATGCGGCTGGAACGGATTGCCAAGGACTTCCCCGAATTCCGGGTGCGGGTGGATTACAACCAGGGCCTCAGCATCGAGGATGCGCCTGCGCAGGTGCGCGATGTGGCTGCGTTCAAACCGGATTTCATCGAGCAGCCGGTGCGGTTCCATCACTTTGGCATGATGGCAAAGCTGCGCCAGATGATTGATGTGCCGCTTTTGGCGGACGAAAGCGTCTTTGGCCCGGAGGACATGGTGCGGGCCGCGCGGGAGGGGATCTGCGACGGTGTTTCGGTCAAGATCATGAAATCCGGCGGTCTCAGCCGCGGCCAGACAGTGGCGCGGATTGCTGCGGCCAACGGGCTGTCGGCCTACGGCGGCGACATGTTCGAGGCCGGGGTGGCGCATCTGGCGGGCACCCACATGATTGCGGCAACACCCGAGATCCGGCTGGGCTGCGAGTTCTATCAGGCAGGCTATTTCCTGAAGGAGGACATTTTGGAGACGCCTTTTCAGGTCAAAGACGGCCAGGTTGTGGTGCCGGGTGGACCCGGGCTGGGCCTCAAGCCAGAAATAGAGAAGCTGGATCACTACGCAGTCGCCAAGAGGATCGCGGCATGACGGCGGAAAAGAAAACCGTTGCCATCATTGGCGCCGGCATTGTCGGCGTCTCGGCAGCGATCGAACTGCAGCGCGACGGGCATCAGGTGATCCTGATCGACGGCAAAGGGCCGGGCGAAGGCACCAGCCACGGCAACGGCGGCATTCTGGCCTCCTGCTCTATCGTGCCCGTCACCGGACCTGGGCTGTGGAAGAAGGCGCCGAAGATGCTGCTGGACCCGGAGCAGCCGCTGTTCATGCGCTGGGGGTACCTGCCCAAGCTGGCACCCTGGCTGATGAAATACATGAGTCACGCCAATTCAGAGGATACCGCCCGCATTGCCGCCGCCCTGGCGCCCATCGTGGGGGATTCGCTGGCCGATCATCAGGCGCTGGCGGCCGGGACAGGGGCGGAACGGCACCTAAAGCCCTCGGACTATCTGTTCCTTTACAATGACCGCGCGCATTTCGGCGAGGATGCATTCGGCTGGGGCCTGCGCCGCAAGCACGGCTTCCGCTGGGAGGAGCTGGAGGGCGCCGGTCTCCGCGCCTATGACGATATCTACGCTCAGGAACTCGGCTTTGCCGCCCGGCTGAGAGACCACGGGATCATCACCGACCCCGGCCAGTATGTGAAGGATCTGGCAGCCCATGTGACTGCAAATGGCGGCCGGCTGATCCAGGACTTTGCGGAGGATGTGGCGCGCGAGAACGGCAGGGTGACTGGCGTGCGCGCAGGCGGCGAGACCATTCCTTGCGATGCGGTTATCGTGGCCACCGGGGTCTGGTCCAAGCCGCTGGCAGAGAAACTGGGAATTTCCGTACCACTGGAAGCAGAACGCGGCTATCATCTTGAATTATGGGAGCCTTCGGCGATGCCAAAGGCGCCTGTCATGGTGGCAGCGGCCAAATGCGTGGTGACCCCGATGGAGGGACGGATCCGGATTGCAGGCATTGTGGAATTCGGCGGGCTGGAGGCCGGGCCGTCAAAGGGGCCGCTTGAGTTGCTGCGCAAAAATGCCCGCCGCATCCTGCCCGGTGTCACCTGGAAACGGGAAGTGGAATGGCAGGGCGCCCGGCCGGCACCGGCGGACTCAATCCCGGTGATTGGCGAAGTGCCGGGCCTCAGCGGCGCCTATGCGGGCTTTGGCCACCATCACATCGGCCTCACCGGCGGGCCGAAGACAGGGCGCCTGCTGGCGCAGATGATTTCGGGCCGCACCCCGAATATGGACATGAGCGCCTATGACCCGGCGCGCTATGCGATTTGAATCCAACCAGCGCCTCTGAAGGGGCCGTAACTAAATCAGGGAGAAAACAATGAAGAAACTGACCAGACTGCTGGCCGCCACCGCGCTGACTGCGGCTGCCGCCCTGCCCGCTGCGGCAGAAACCTGGGACATGCCGATGGCCTATTCGGCGTCCAATTTCCACTCCGCCACCGGCGCGGAGTTTGCCGAATGCGTGACCACCGGCACCGGCGGCGAGATCGAGGTCAAGACGCATCCGTCGGGATCGCTGTTCAAGGGCGCCGACATCAAACGCGCAGTGCAGACCGGCCAGGCGCCGATCGGCGAGCGGCTGCTGTCCGGCCACCAGAACGAAAACGCGTTGTTCGGCTTTGACTCGATCCCGTTTCTGGCGACCTCCTTTGACGACAGCGACAAGCTGTGGAAGGCGGCCAAGCCCGCGATCGAAAAGCTGCTGGCAGAGCAGAACCTCACCCTGCTTTATGCCGTGCCGTGGCCGCCCCAGGGTCTGTATTTCAAGAACGAGGTGACCTCTGTTGCCGACATGAAGGGCATCAAGTTCCGCTCCTACAACAATGCCACGTCGCGGCTGGCGGAGCTGACCGGCATGCTGCCGGTGACCATCGAAGCGGCCGAGATCAGCCAGGCCTTTGCCACCGGCGTGGCAGAGTCGATGGTGTCTTCCGGCTCCACCGGCTATGACCGCAAAGTCTGGGAAAGCCTGAACTATTTCTATGAAGTGGATGCCTGGCTGCCGCGCAACTATGTGTTCGTGAACTCCGATATCTGGAACGGCACCGCTGAGGCCAACCAGAACGTGATCAAGGGCTGCGCCAAACTGGCCGAATACGCGGGCAACTGGCGCGCCAAGGAATACACTGGCTTTACCCTGCAGGGGCTGCGCGACGGCGGCATGACCGTGGGTCCGGCGTCCGACCAGATGGTGGGCGAGCTGAAGGAAATCGGTGTCACCATGACCAATGAATGGCTGGAAGCGGCCGGAGACGAGGGCAAAGCCATCGTCGACGCGTTCCAGGCCGAATAACCACTCCGCATGATACGGGCGGCTCTGAAGTGCCGCCCGTTTTCTTATAAAGAAAAAGCAGATGGGGTTGCTATGACTGTGCTCAGGGGGCTGCGCTCCGGTCTCGATTTTTTGTACCTGGCGGCGGGGGTGCTGGCCGCCCTCTGCCTGATCGCCATCCTGGGGCTGATCGTTGTCCAGATGCTGGCCCGCTGGACCGGTGAGGTCTTTCCCGGCGCGCCGGATTACGCCGGTTACGCGATGGCGGCGGCGTCGTTTCTGGCCTTTGCCAATGCGCTGAACCGCGGCAGCCATATCCGGGTGTCGATCCTGCTCAATGCGGTGCCTGAAAAATTCCGCCGGGTGCTGGAGGTCTGGTGCTTTGGCATCGGCACCGCGGTGATGTGGTACTTCTGCTTTTACGCCTATCGCTTTGTCTACTGGAGCTGGAAGTTCAACGACGTAAGCCAGGGCCAGGACCGCACGCCGCTGTGGATACCGCAAAGCGCCATGCTGATCGGCGCGGTCATCCTGGCCATCGCCCTCACCGACCACCTGATCCACGTGATATTCCGCGGCGACCACCGCATCACCCGGGATCTCGAAGATCAGAGCCACGCGGAGTAAGAGCACATGGAAAATATCTCAGTCATCATTCTGTTTCTCTTCGTGCTGTTCACCCTTCTGGGTACCGGCGTCTGGGTCGGGCTGGCGCTGATGGGCGTGGCCTGGGTCGGCATGGAGCTGTTCACCACAAGACCAGTGGGCGACGTGATGCTGACCACCATCTGGTCGGCGTCCTCCAGCTGGACGCTGACGGCGCTGCCCATGTTCATCTGGATGGGCGAGATCCTGTACCGGACCCGATTATCCGAGGACATGTTCAAGGGTCTCAGCCCCTGGATGGCGCCCCTGCCCGGCGGGCTGGTGCACACCAACATCGTCGGCTGCACCGTCTTTGCCGCGGTCTCCGGCTCTTCCGCCGCGACGCTGACCACGGTGGGCAAGATGTCGATCCCGGAGCTGCGCAAGCGCAACTATCCTGAAAAGATGATTATCGGCACCCTTACTGGTGCGGCCACGCTGGGCCTGATGATCCCGCCGTCGCTGACGCTGATCGTCTATGGCGTTACCATCAATGAATCGATCACCAAGCTGTTCTTTGCCGGCATCCTGCCCGGCCTGGTGCTGGCGGCGATGTTCATGGGTTATGTGGCGATTTACTCCAAGGTCGGCAAGGACTGGCAGCCCAACCAGGAAGCAAAGCTGTCCTTTGCGCAAAAGGTGAAAAACTCCCGCTTTCTGGCCCCGGTGATTGCACTGATCGTGGTGGTGATCGGCTCGATGTACCTGGGCTTTGCCACCGCGACCGAAGCGGCCGCATTTGGTGTCATCGGCTCCTTGCTGCTGGCGCTGGGACAGGGTTCGCTGAACTGGAAGACCTTCACCGAGAGCCTGATGGGCGCCACCCGCACCAGCGCGATGATTGCGCTGATCCTGGCAGGCGCCGCCTTCCTGTCGCTGTCGATGGGCTTTACCGGCCTGCCGCGGGGCCTAGCAGACCTGATTGCTGGCTGGGAGCTGTCGCGCCTGGAACTCTTGATGGTGCTGTTGGTGTTCTACATCGTGCTGGGCTGTTTTCTGGACGGCATTTCCTCTGTGGTGCTGACCATGGCGGTGGTGGAACCGATGATCCGGCAGGCGGGCATCGATCTGATCTGGTTCGGAATCTTCATCGTCGTGGTGGTTGAAATGGCGCAGATCACCCCGCCGATCGGCTTCAACCTGTTTGTGATGCAGGGCATGACCAACCACGAGATGAGCTATATCGCCCGTGCCGCGATCCCGATGTTCCTGATCATGGTGCTGATGGTTTTCGTACTGATCGCCTTCCCGGAGCTGGCGACCTATCTGCCCAACAACCTCAGGCCGGGACCCGTCTAGCCACATAATGCGCGTGCTCGCCTTTGCCGCCCGGCACGGGCGGGCCGCCTTGGTCCTGGGGCTTCTGGCCGGTCTGCTGCTGCCCGGTGCAGCCTCTGCCCTGCAACCCTGGCTGCCCCAGATGGTGGCCGGGCTGCTGTTTTTGAACGCCTACCGGATTGGCCTCCGCAAGGCCGCAGGCGGGCTGGCCGACGGCATCGGCGCGCTGAAGGCCATCGCCCTTTTGCAAGTCGCACTGCCGCTTACAGCGCTCGCGCTCGCGGCACTGTTCGGCGTTGCGCAGACCCCTGCCGCCATAGCGCTGATCCTGATGCTGAGCGCGCCCTCGGTGACCGGCAGCCCCAATATCACCGCACTGATGGGTCACGCGCCGGAACCTGCCTTCCGCCTGCTGATCACCGGGACTGCACTGATGCCGCTGACGGTGATTCCGGTGTTCCTGCTGGCACCCGGCCTGGGGGATCTGGGCGAGGTACTGCGCGCTGCCGGACGGCTGATCGGTGCGATTGGCCTCACCGTGGCGGCGGCCTTCCTGCTGCGCCGCCTGACCCTGCCGCAGATGCGGGAAGACCAGGCCAGAGCCATAGACGGGCTGACTGTCATTGCGCTCGCGGTGATTGTGGTGGGTCTGATGGCGGCACTGGGGCCGGCGCTGCGGACCGCCCCCCTGCTGGTCCTGCAATGGCTGGGTTTCGCGCTGGCAGCCAACCTGGGCCTGCAGGTGCTGGTGTTTGCTGCATTGCGCCGCCGCGCGGGCAGTGGCGCCGTGCCCGTATCCGTGGTCGCCGGCAACCGGAACTTCGCGCTTTTCCTGATCGCCCTGCCCGCGGCCACCACCGACCCGCTGCTGATCTTCCTGGGCTGCTACCAGATCCCGATGTACCTGACCGCAATCCTGATGAAACCGCTCTACGGCCGCGCCGCCCTCAGGACAGGAAGGTGACACCCGGCATGTGCCGGATCAGCTCGGCATCGGTCAGGTATGCCTCGCTCATGTCATCCACAAGCGCCTGCGACCAGCCGGGAAGGTCAATCTCCTCCTCGATCTCCGCCTCGTCGTGAAAGTAGCTCAGGAATAGCGCGCGCACCCGTTCCCGCTGTTCTTCGGACAGCCCCGGGCGGCCCGCCAGATAGGCCTCCAGCCGCTCGTAGCCAGCCTCGGAGATAATCCCGCGGGTGATGTCCAGCTCGCCGCTGAAGCGGAAGCTGTCCCCCAGACCGGATACATGGCCCAGGATGCCGGGCCAGATCACCGGCGTTTCCTCGTTGCACCAGACCGTTATACGGCAGCCGGGGTTGCGGTTCTGGATGTCCTCCACCACCTCCGACCAGCGCAGGTTCAGGAAATCGGTATCCGCGGCGAACTGGTTCCAGGTCCGGCCCGACTGCGACTTGAACACCGGCCCGATCAGGGTGGCCGGGTTGCGCAGGCCAAGGAAAAACTCACAAGGATTGCCGGGAAACAGCCCCCGCAGGGCCGCTGTATTCTTGCCGGCATTGCGGTAAAGCCGCCCGCCGCTGAGCATCCAGCCCGGTACCCCCAGAAAGCTTGAATTGGTCAGAATAATACGGGACACCGCCTGGTCCTTGACGAGACCAGCCAGCAGCGCTTCGCGTTCCTGCTCTGTCACAAACTCCTGGTCCTGCTTGCGCAGCATCTGAGTGAGCGCAGCCATGTAAGTGCCCGGGCGCCGGATCATCACGCCGTGCTCCAGCAGCTTCTGCGCATCCTTGCGCAGCGACCATGTCAGCTGGCCATTGTCCGTATTGGGCGCCCCGACGTGAAAGGCGAGTGTGATGTCCTGCATGTCAGTGCTTGCCTGGTTCATCATCCTGTCCGGCCCCTTCCCGGGTTGCTTTCAGCGGGATGCGGGCGGCCTGCTGCGCCGCCAGCGGCGCAGCTCATAACCGTTCCCTCAACTGGCGGAAGAACCGGTCGTCCCGCTGGCGCAAGATATAAGCGCAGATCTGTTTCGCAAGCCCCGGGCGGCCGCGGTCCAGCGCAAGATTGGCCAGCTCCCGCTGGAACCGGGGAAAGCTGCGGCGGTTGCGCAGCAACTGATGGAAGCGGTGCGGTGTCAGACTGCCGGCGATGGCGCTGCCGGCGATTTCCTGCAAAACCCCCATCTGCTGCAGCGACGACCCCAGCCGGTGCCCCAGCAGCGGGCAGCGCCAATAGGTGACATTGGCACCGGTGAACCGGGCCGCATGGGCGGCGTCCAGCGCTACATAGGGGTCGTACATAATATGCACATCCCCAGCCCCCTGGCTGGCCAGCGCTGCATCGCCGAAGGGGCCGGAGAAATCCCGGTCCCAGACCTTTCTGTAGCGCGTTTCCCAAGGCACAAGCGACTTGTCGAGGGTAGACTGCGGGCTGATTGCAAACACCGTTGACCCAGGCGCCGCCGCGGCAAAAGCTGCTGCCGCATAGCCGCCCATGGATGCGCCATAGAAAACCACCCGTGAAAACTGCGCGAAGAAACCGCTGTCGCGCAATTCCTCGAATTTGCGGATGACTTCCTGGTGGCGGAACCAGGTCCAGCCGTTGGCCATGACCCCGAGCATCGACCAGCCCTGAGCCTCGATAAAGCCATAGCCCCAGGGCCGCCTCTCCTCGCGCTTGGTCATTGCGATATCGAGGTTGTCAAAGGTCACAACAAGGGTGCTGCCGCGGGGAACAAACAGGAAGGAATGCTCGCTCAAATCGGAAAAGAACCCGTCCTCCCCTGCCAGTTCGCTTGCCATCTGCGACCAGCCTTCTGCCGGCTGCGCATCCTCCTGCGGCTCGACAGAGAGCACTGCAAGCCCGTTGGCACCGTTCTGCGGCAGCTTCAGTGTGTTGCAGCCGCCGTAGGATTTAAGAAACGGGTAACTGCCGGATCCTTTGCGGATCTCAAAAACCGCCCGGCTGAGCGGATGCAGCGCGTGGTCCAGCACGTATTTGAGGTTCTGGGGCCGGTGAGCCGCGCCGAACCCGTTCAGCGAAATCAGCACATCATACTGGTCTAGGCGGCGCGGCCGGGCCACCACGCGGACCGCCTTCCGGCCGACCCCGCCCCGGTCCAGCGCCGACAGGTATTCCGACAGCTGCGCCTCCGGCATGGGTGCAAACGCACCGTTGCTGTCCAGGCAGATCACGTCGATCCGGCAGCCAAAGCGCTGATGCAGCAGGGCAGCCAGCTCCGGGGCCTGGCCGTTCACATCCGCAACAGTTCCAACCTCATCCGCATCCAGCGCGGGCAAAACCGTTTGAAAATCGAAGCTGTCACCCAGCATATTGCTTCAGCTGCCATTCTGGGATGCGCCGGAACAGAACAGATCCGCCGCGGCTGACCTGCTGATCATAGCAAAAGCCGCTCTGCGACAGCGCGTCAAAGCACTGTTTTATCCCGATTCTCTTAATTTTCCGCGTATGGATCTCCAGGAAAATCTTGTCGATCCCGCTTAGGTCTGCCGGGGAAAACAGATCACGCTCGCCGCCTTCGATGTCCACAATCAAAGTGTTGGCTTTAAACTCCCTGATTAGTTTCGACAGGCGGATACCCGGCACTTCGATGGCCTTCTGAAAAGGCTCATCCCCATCCAGGGAGGAAGACCAGAATTGCTCTCGGACATAGAATGAGACCGGACCTTCGGACCCGGCATCGTTCAGGGCAACACAGTTGCGCACCTGCGCTGCGGACAGGCCGTTCAATTCGTGCACACTCCGGATAAAGGCGCAGAGCGACGGGTCGGCCTCGACGCACAGAACGTTTCCGACGCCGAGATTGACGCCCAGGAACGAGGAAATGAACCCGATACCGGCGCCCAGCTCGATCACCCGGTCGTCCTTTTCCAGAAACTTCGGCGTGCCGGAAACCTCGTCCAGCTCATAACGGTCCTTGCGGATTGCGCGCTCGATCTTGGAGGTAATGACACCCGTGTTCAGCGGGATCTTCACTCCGTGGGTCTCGAGGATTTCCGTCATTTCTGCTGCCCCTTGCGGGCGAGAACGGTGGAGTATTTTCCGTGCTTGGCCAGAACATCGACAGTGCCGAAGCTCTTCATCGCGCCAATGCCGCCCGATCCCTTGCGGATATCCAGCACAATGCCGCCGCCATCGCTGATCTGGTTCCGGAACAGATCCTCGTAAGTGCTGACCGGGTAATGGAACCCGCAGGACGCCAGGCTGATGACCAGATCCATGGCACCCAGTGCAGCGGTATCGTCCGTCTTCGGGTTGACCGTCGTGATCTTGCCGGACGGCACGCCATTTTTTTCCAGAAAGGAACGGGCGGTTTTGAGGCTGCTGTAGCCCGCGCCCGCGCCCTCGAACCCAAAATGCCGCCCGTTGCCCTCTTCGATATCGATCAGCACGATGCTGCAGCCGTAGCGGCGGTGGAGCAACAGGCTGGCAAAGGCATATCCGCAGCCGATGTCTGCGGCCCGTTCGGGCGCTATGCTGTCCGTGCCGTTCAGAAAAAACCCGCATTCCCGCTCTGCGATGCGAACTGCGCCGTGCAGAATATGATCCCGCTGCCGCCGGGATTCTTCCAGCAGCAGTTGCTCATCGCCGGCCAGCCAGTCCCTGATGGTCTGGCCGGAGCTTGCCAGTTCAGAGCGCTGCAGCAAAATGTTGGCCACGTCCTGATCCGTAAACATGGAGAAATCCAGCGAAGCCGTATCGACCGGCTCTGCAGCCGCAGGTTCCGCTTGCGGCGCTGGTGCCAGCAGATGCCGGGTCTTTTCCGCGTCGATTCCATGTTTGGCAAGCAACCCCTGCACAAAGCAGCCGTCGGCCGGCACGCCGCCGTATTTGGCGGCGATATTGCGGAAACGGCGGCCCCAGAAATGGATCGACAACGTGTCGTCCTGGATCAGCCTGGCCGCCTGAACAGGCCGGTTCGGGTTGAGCACAACGCCCGCGTTTTTGAACGGCACAGGATAAATCACATGGCCGGGTTGAGAGCGGGCGATCTCACCGGTTTCCTGCAGGAACCACGTCAGCGCATCGGGCCCCCACACTCCCCAGGGCAGAAGCGACACATGCACCCCATCGCCACGGTCCTTCAGCGCCTGCAGCTCCGCCTGTTTTTCCGCAGAGTACCAGGGCGGGACCGGGTATTCATCGCTGGTGAACCGCAGCATTGCTTTCAGTGTCTTGGACGTCTTGGGCAGCCGCAGCACCCCGTTGTTGACCATCGGCTTGTCGTCCGAGATCCAGCCGTGAAAGTGTTTGCCCTTGATGTCCCAGGGCTGGCAGCAATAGGCATCGGTATCGGCCCAGACATAGTTTGTCTGGCGCAGCATATGCAGGCGGAACACATCCGCATGATAGGCCGGGCTGCCGGTCCTGGCGTGGCGGATGATACGGTCGGCAGGCAGAATTTCATTGGCATCAGCCACTTGCACCCCTTCGGGCACGCCCTTGACCTCATCGTAGGTGAACAGGATCACCTCATGGCCGTTGTCGAGAAAGGATTTCAGGCACAGCTGTTCCAGCCAGCTGAGTTCAGCGCCCACCCAGAGTGACGCAATGGCCGGAAGCGCCATGATTTCTGCCCCTTGTTGCACACAATACCACAGCCGTTTCAGCGGGCTTTTTGTTACAGAGACTTAGCCCGCCGCCTGAAAGCCTGTCAATCTGCCCGCGCGCGCAAGCCTCAATGTGTGGTCTCGCCGCGCGACACGGTAAACCAAAAATCGTCACCCGGCTCATTCTCCGCGATCTCGTCCGGGATCACCTCCGGTCCGCTCAGGAACACATTGGCACCGAAATGCGCGTGCATCCGGGACAATTTGCACAGCTTGCTGCCGGTCAATTCGTGGAACAGCGCGATCATGTCGTCGCGGGTCTTCAGCTCCTCGACCTTCTCACGATGCTTGCGGCAGGAATACTCATGCGCGGCGGCGATGTCCGGGTCCGCCAGCAGCCGCGCCATCTCTTCCTCCAGCGCCGGGATCATGCGCTGGATTGAGCGCTCCTCCTCGGCATTGTTGTTCATCCGGAACCAGTAGGACAGCCCCTGGTCGCGGTCGACGTGGTTGACCCGGCCGCGGTCGCGCTTGACCAGGAAGCTTTCGGCGCTGCGGACGGCGTAATGGTTGAGCTGCACCAAGTCATAACCGTAGGTGCTCATCGACGAGCGCCAGCCGTTGCGGAACATCTCCCGCGGCATGTCCTTGCCGGAGCCGTTGACCCAGCGGATATCTTCCCACAATTGCGGCTTCAGCCCCTTGGGACGGTGCACCCCCAGTTTCTTGAAAATCCCGCTGTTGCGGAACAGGGTTTTGAACCCCCAGGCCTGGTGCGGCTTTCGGGTAACCTCGTGCGCGCAGCGGGTAAATTCACGCAGGATCAGATCGCCGGTAAAATCGCGCACATCATTGTTGCCGAACAGCCGCCAGGTCATCGAGATCATGTTCGCCCCGCCCACCGCCTGAAACAGATCCGCAAGCCGCCCTTCGCCGCATTTGATGTTGATAAACTCATCCACATCCATGCAGACCAGCCAGTCGGCGTCCTTGATAACCGGCTCATCCTCGGCCGCCTGCAGCGCCGCATGCTGCGGTTTCAAACCGGTGTTGCGAAAAGGATTTTCGCGGTGCTGAACAATCCCCTTGTCCTGCAGCAGCTGCAGCATGGTGTCGGTGCCATCGGTGCAATCATTGGTGTAGACCAGAAAGTCATCCACCCCGATCATCCGGTGATAGGCCAGCCATTCCAGGATAAAGGGGCCTTCGTTCTTCATCGTGGTGACAATGGCTGTCCTGGGTTTTCGGGGTTTTCGCCTGGCCGTCTGTTCTTCCGGGATGCGCACGGGTTTGGCATTGAAGTAGCCGGTGGCCAGGTCCAGAAGCTCCGGAGTTTCCACCAGGCTGGTTTTCGGCACGATTTTCGAGACTGTGTCCGCAGGGTGCCGCAGCGCCATGCAGCGGTAGAAACGCGCCTCCTGCCCGGGATCGGGGTCTGCCCCGACCACCCGGATCAGCCGCCAGATGCAGTCCGGCCCGGCCTTGGCAGGCGCAAGGCACCAGCGCGGGCGCAGGCCGGTCGCGTCGAACTGGGTGCAAATGTGATCGGCAAAGGACGGCGCGTCCCCCTTGCGCACCCGCCAGGGATAGGCCTGCACCCCGCCCAGGCGGATACAGCCCGAAGGCGCGGCAACCGCGCAGTCGAATACATTCGGCCCCTGGCCCGGCGCCAGCAGGTCAAACAAGTCGATATTGGCCACCGCACGCGCGCGCGCCAGGAAGCGGGCGCGCAGGACCTCGTAGATCAGGACCTCGCCCAGCGGCGCCCGCCAGGGATCGGCGGGCGGGATCTCCATCCGGTCCTTGCCCGGCGCCCCCGGCGCGTTGAACGGATGCGCTTCCTCCGGCAGCCCTTCCTTGCCCAGAGGCAGGCCTGCCTGCACCACGACAACGCGCTCCAGCCCCTCCATGCTTTCAGCCAGCGCCCGCAAGCCGCGGATAAAGCTGCGGCTGCCGTCCGGCGGCGCACGGTCAAAGATGACTGCCCCCTGCACACCATGCAGCTGAACATGAAAGCGCAGCCAGTCAGCCGCGGTTTCGGCCGTCTCGCCGTTGCGGACTGCCGTCAGCACATTCAACCCGGCAAAAAACTCCGTTTCATCGGGATGCAATGACACCTCATGCAGGACGCCATCAAGCGCCAGTACCGCCCCGGCTCCTGCTGCGGCGATGCCGGTATCCAGGACAGGCGCCCCGCCAAAATTGTGCAGAACCGCCTTGCCGCCTTTCGGGACACTGATGCCGTCATGCGGCGTGCCGGTGCGAAAGAACAGCCGGGCCAGCCGGCCCTCAGCCGTGCTCATCTCTACGGCATCCAAAAGGCGGCGCCCGCCCGCCAGGGTCAGAGCGCTCAGTTCGCGTTCAAGGATCTTGCCGTTGCAATCCTGGGGGTCAGACGTTGGCATACTGCTGCATCACTCAATGGCATTCTTGGCCCCGGCCCATTGAGGCCTGGAGCAGCAGCATTATAACTGCCTCCCGGAATTGCAGAAACCTGGAAACGCCGCATCCGCCCCGCAAAGCGTTTGCCAGCTGATATTCCCGCAACAGACCCGGCATTGCGCCAAGAGATGCACAAAGATGGTTGAACTGTTTTTCAGGAAAGTATGGTGCGGTCGAGAAGACTCGAACTTCCACTCCGGTTAAGGAACAGCGACCTCAACGCTGCGCGTCTACCAATTCCGCCACGACCGCACTGTCTTAGGCTTGGTGTAGCGGCGTATAGACCAGCGCGATTGCGATGTGAAGCCGAAAACCATCTTTTTTGCACAGAATGTTGCTGCCGCCGCCCGTCCGCGGCTAAGCAATGGAAAAGAGTACGGAAATCAAGTTGCGGCGACTGCCCCCAGGTCAGAACCAGTCCTGGAATGCGCCTTGGAAGCACGGCCGGCGAAACCGCCGGCCGCCTGATTTTCTCCGCTTCGGCGAAAGCTTCAGTCAGCGCCGAAGGTTGGCAGCGCCGCCGCGGCACCGGAGGCCTGCACCGGCTGCACCCGGCCGCCTGCCAGCTCAGTCGACGCCGCCTTGATCAGCTCCGCACGTCCGGACTGACCCGGCGCAAAGGCGGGTTCGGCGCCGCTTTCAAGTGCGATCACGGCCATGCTGTACCATTCCTGCGCCCTTTTCACCGCATTCGGCGCGCCAAAGCCCAGCGCCAAGTGGTGCCCGAGCAGTTCCGCATAAGGCCGCTGACCGGTGCCGGTCAGGATCAGCGCCGCGCCCAGCGCAACTTCCATGTCGTCACGCCGGTAGCCTGAGAACAGGCAAATTCCCGCAGTGTTGGAGAGCTGCTCGAGCGACATGCCGGATTGCAGGACAAACTTCTGCACATCACCCATCACTTCACCGCTGCCTGCAGTGCCCAGCTTGGCAAGATAGGGCTTCAAGGCCGGCCCGAAGGCGTCGCACTGGCTGTCGATCTTCGCTTGCGAGACTCCGGAGACCTTGGCCGCGCGGGCTTCGCCTGCGTTGATGGCATAGGTGCGGGCCAGGCAGAACTGTTCACCCAGCGCCAATTCCGGATCATTCATGCTGTCGACCGTCGTGAAGCCGCCGTTGGAACTGGTCAGAAGGCTGACCTTGCTGCAATAGCTGGTAAGGGAGGCGCTTTGCTCCGGTTCGTCGAACAGGGTGATGCCGCCCAGGGCCGCGCTTTCCTGGCCGGCAAAGGCCGCGACGGTGCTGCGGTTCTGCTGCTGCGCCGCTTGAACCGGGGCCTCAGCGCCAGTGTCCGTCATCCGGCAGGTGCCTTGATGGCAGGCAAAGCTGGCCGGGGTCACCCCGCGGGCCAGGAAATCGTTGCGCTGGTAGCCCTGCGGGGTCGAGGCAAAGACCATCACTGAGCAATTCGAAGCGCCGCACCAGAAGGAACTGCCGGAGACTGATGAATCGAGCACATAGTCGTTGCGGCCGTCGCCATTCAGATCTGCCAGCTGCAGGAAACCTGTGCGCTGCAGCAGCTGCTCACCGGTCGGTTCGGAACTTGCTGCAATCTCATCCACTGCCTGGCTGACCTCAGGCGGAAGCCCGCCGTAGCCGCCGCCGGAATAGCTGGTGCCTGCCGAGCGGACGCCTGCAGCTTCATCCCGCCAGGTATGCAGCACGGCGCGCACGCCGTTCGGGCCTTGCATTGCCCGGATCACCTCCGGACCACCCACTTGTGCCCGGTTGTAGGAACTGACCAGGAAGTTCCGTTCATACGGAGTCAGGCGCCCTGTGGCCGGATAGCCCATGTGAATCTGGTACTGGGTGATGGCCGAGCGGGACCGCCGCCCCAGCACTCCGTCCGCCGAACCCGCATTGAACCCGAAATAGTTGAGAGCCACCTGGGTTTCGCGGTTTTCTGCCCTTGCTGCGGAATAGACAGGTGCACGCCGGTAAGTCGTGGCGGCCCTGCGCTGGCGCTGCTTGTTCTTATGTACTTCATTGACAATGACACCGCCGATCACAGCGCCCGCAATTGCGGCGCCAAGCTCATCTGCGACGGCAGGAGCGGTGGCAGACGTTGCTAGAAATACGGCAGTAAGAGCCGGCTTGAGCGGCTTGGTAAACATGATACTCGCCCCCTATGGATACTGGTTACGGAATCAGGATACTCCAGAGGCAGCGCTGGCACCTAGGGTTTTCCGGTCAATTTTTCCTGGAAGCCGCGCGCGCAGTGGAAAAGGACGGCTACAGCCATGGTTGAGTGGATCACATCAGACGGTTTAGTCGAGTATGATCAAGCGGTTGCCTTCATGGAGGCGCGCGCGGCCGCAATTGCCGAAGGATCGGCAGAGGAATGCATCTGGCTGGTCGAACATCCGCCCCTGTACACTGCCGGCACTTCGGCCAAGCGCGAAGACCTGACCGACCCGGACCGCTTTCCGGTCTACGAGAGCAAGCGCGGCGGCCAGTACACCTACCACGGGCCGGGCCAGCGGGTGGTCTATGTAATGCTGAATGTGGGCCAGCGCGGCCATGACGTGCGCCGCTTCGTGCAGCAGCTGGAGACCTGGGTGATCGCCGCCCTGGACGAGTTCAACATCAAGGGCCGCATCCGCGACGGGCGCGTCGGCGTCTGGGTTGAAAGGCCTGACAAGCCGCGCACGATTTCCGGCGGCATGGCTGAGGACAAAATCGCAGCCATCGGCATCCGCCTGCGCAAGTGGGTGAGCTTTCACGGCATTTCGATCAACGTCGAGCCGGAACTGGAGCATTTCACCGGCATCGTGCCCTGCGGCATCACCGAATACGGCGTGACCAGCCTCGTGGACCTCGGCCTGCCAGTCACCATGGCAGATGTGGATGTCGCCCTCAGACGCAGCTTTGAGCAGGTGTTCAGCAGTTAGGACCCATGATCCGCCGCGCTGACGAGGTCCTGCAGCGCTGTCAGCACCAGCTCTGGAAACATGTAAAACAGCAGCGCGCCCGCCTCCTGGCTGACGCACAGCCGGGCGTTCGTTTGGCTGGCCGCGGCATCGCGGATGGCAGCAAGCGGTGCAACACGGTCATCGGCTCCATGCACAAACACCACCGGCGTGCTGGATGCCGGCAGCGCAGTCTGCCCGCCCTGCCGCAGCATCTGCACATCCGCCAGGAACCCTGCCCCGCCCTGCTGCCGGAACAACAGCTGGCTCTGCTGCAGCAGCGGCAACAGTTCAAGCTGGTTCAGCATGGCCCGCTCCCTGCTTCCGCTGCGGGTCTGCGTCCGCAGCAGCGCCTGGTGGCCGTACCAGTGCAGCGCCGCGGACCAGCCCTGCATCAGCGCGGGCAGCATCCAGTTGGCCCGCGCGGCGCCAAGCGCGACCAGCCAGGCATAGCCGCTAAGACCGGAGAATTGCCGCGGCGAGCTGATGGCGCAGTTGGAGGCCACGGCCACCAGGCCTGCGATCTTGGCTTGAAGGCGGCTGGCCGCGATGCGGCCGTAGGGCGCCCCGCCGCGGTGGCTCAGCAGCACCGGCCGCTGCAGGTTTTCACGGGCCATCAGCGCCTCAAGCTGCCACACGAAAGCCTCTGCAGGATCCTGGCCGCGCTGCAGTGCGGTGGAACTGCCGTATCCGCGGCGCATCGGAGCATAGACCCTGAAGCCCAGCATCCGGAGCTGCGGCTGGAGACGCTGCAGCGGCGCGATCCCGTCCAGCATTCCGTGAACGAAGATCACAGGTTTTCCGGTTTCCGCCCCCAGCCGGAAAAACTGGGTGCATTGGCCGCTGCCATCTTCGTAAGTTTCTGATGCAGGCAACTGGTCCCCGCGGGCGACGGCCAAATCCCGGCTGTGCTCATTCATCAGGAAGGCCGCCAGCCGGACCAGCTCTGCAGGTCCCGGAATCCCTGTCTTCCAGGCAATCCGCTGCAGGCCGCAATCCACCTTGCCGCCGGTGCCATTCATCGCCGCTCGCAACGGCTCGACCTCCTGCCTCTGCAATCCTAGGGCCGCTGCGACCGGGCCCGCAGCCTCGTCGCTCCAGGCGCCGTCCAGCCGCTCTGCCATGACTGCTGCCGCCGTGCCGCCGGCATGGCTCATGCGGACCGGGCGGCAAAGGTACCGTTCGCCGGATGCGCGCGCCTCCAAGAGCAGCACATCGGTCCAGGAGAAATCTCCCGCGCGCACTTCTGCCCGGAAGTTTTGCCAGCGTTCTGCCGCCGCTGCGGTCAGGCCCATAGCCTCCGCCAGCTCTAATCCGCCTGTCAGCTGGCGCGCCGCCCGCTGCGACGCGTTCAGCACGCTGCCGTCCGGCGCGGCCTCTGCCAGCAGCCAGAACCGGCTGCACTCGCCGGAATACCGGCCCGGATGCGGCCGCCCGGCACGGCCCCACTGCTGTTCTTGAATATCTGCAGCCCGCGAAAAATGCGCCTGAAACACTGGCGCCGTCTGCAATCTGTCGCGCTGGCGGCGGCCTGGTGCCGCCGCGGCATCACCGGCGAGGTCCTGCGTCGCTGCAGCAAACCGGTCGAATTGCTCCGGCCGGATCATTGTCTCATATATTGCGGCGACGACCTGGTCTTGCGACAAGGCCTGCACTTGGCAAAAGAGCGTCACCCCGCCCTCCAATACTGCGTTCAGCGTCAAAGGGTCCCAGCGCCTTGCAAACATGCGCAAACGCACGGGCGGCTGCAGGCCTTCTGGCCTGCAGGTTTCAGGCAGCCTGCCTGTAAACTGAAAATGCCCGGCTGATGCCACCCCTTGCCAGGCTGGCATGCCATGCCGGTCTACCCCAATTCTTGGGTTCCCATACGCTTGGGCGCGTGCGCCCCAACTAACCTTCAACCAATCTGCGAAGCAGCTATGATCAAATTCAACTAAAATTCAACATTTATTTCAGATGCGCAAATTCGCAAATGAAACACCGCGGGAAACTGCCGCGGTGTTTTCCTGTTTCCAAAGGCCACCGGCGGCCGGAGACAGTCAGCTGCCCGCCAGTGCCGCGCGGATCTTGCCCGCGTGTTCCTGGATCAATTCCATGTCGCCCATTTTTCCCGGCGGGCGCAGCCTGTCGCCTTCGAAACGCGGCAGCACATGCATGTGCAGGTGAAACACCTCCTGCCCGCCGGCTGCCTCGTTGAACTGCTGCACGGTCACACCATCCGCGCCAAAAGCCTTGATCACGGCATGCGACAGTTTCTGCACGGTCTGCATCACCGCCGCCAGCTGCTCAGGGCTGGCATCCAGGATATTGCGGCAAGCGGTCTTGGGGATCACCAGCAGATGGCCGTCCGCGCGCGGCATGATATCCATAAAGGCCAGGGTGCCGTCATCCTCGAAAACGCGGGTAGAAGGAATCTCGCCGCGCAGGAGCTTGGCAAAGATGTTGTCTGGGTCATAAGCGGGCATGCATCTGGCCTCCTTTTTGCTGCTGCACTGGTTGTGCGCCCGCCCGCCGGCCAGGTCAAGCGCCGCGGGGCCGGGCATTCCGTTGTGCATTCAAGCCCCTGCGGCAATAAATCTTGATCCAGATCAAACTCCGCCATTGAAGGCCCCGGCGGGCCACACTAAAACTCGCAAGGAATCCAGGCCGCCCGGAGTCCGTCTCCGGGGGCCTTTCGTTATGCAGCAGGAGGCACCTAAATGGCAGACGCAGCCATTCATGGTCACGGCCACGAGGACGAGCGGAGCTTTTTCACCCGCTGGTTCATGAGCACGAACCATAAGGATATCGGCATTCTTTACCTGATCGTCTCGGCGATTGCAGGTCTCATCTCCGTCATCTTCACCGTTTACATGCGGCTTGAGCTGATGGATCCCGGCGTTCAGTACATGTGCCTTGAAGGCGCGCGCCTGTTCGCAGACGCCGCTGCGGAATGTACTCCGAACGGCCACCTCTGGAACGTGATGATCACCGCCCACGGCATCCTGATGATGTTCTTCGTGGTGATTCCGGCCCTGTTCGGCGGTTTTGGCAACTATTTCATGCCGCTGCAGATCGGCGCGCCGGACATGGCGTTCCCGCGGATGAACAACCTGTCGTTCTGGATGTATGTCGCAGGCACCTCGCTGGCGGTCCTCTCGGTTGTCTCCCCGGGCGGCAATGACCAGCTGGGGTCCGGCGTCGGCTGGGTTCTGTACCCGCCGCTGTCCGTGAACGAAGGCGGCTACTCGATGGACCTGGCGATCTTCGCCGTGCACGTCTCCGGCGCCTCCTCGATCCTGGGTGCGATCAACATGATCACCACCTTCCTGAACATGCGCGCGCCTGGCATGACCCTGTTCAAGGTTCCGCTGTTCTCCTGGTCGATCTTCGTCACCTCCTGGCTGATCCTGCTGTCGCTGCCGGTTCTGGCAGGCGCCATCACCATGCTGCTGATGGACCGCAACTTCGGCTTCACCTTCTTTGACGCGGCAGGCGGCGGCGACCCGATCCTGTACCAGCACATCCTGTGGTTCTTCGGCCACCCGGAAGTGTACATCGTGATCCTGCCCGGCTTTGGCATCATCTCCCACGTCATCGCCACCTTCGCCCGCAAACCCGTCTTCGGCTACCTGCCGATGGTCTGGGCCATTATCGCCATCGGCGTTCTGGGCTTTGTCGTCTGGGCGCACCACATGTACACCGTCGGCATGTCGCTGAACCAGCAGGCCTATTTCATGCTGGCCACCATGGTGATCGCGGTTCCGACCGGGGTAAAGGTGTTCTCCTGGATCGCCACCATGTGGGGCGGCTCCATCGAGTTCAAGGCACCGATGATGTTCGCCTTCGGCTTCCTGTTCCTGTTCACCGTTGGCGGTGTGACTGGTGTGGTGCTGTCACAGGCGGCTGTCGACCGGGCCTACCATGACACCTACTATGTGGTTGCCCACTTCCACTACGTGATGTCGCTTGGTGCGGTGTTTGCGATCTTCTCGGGCATCTACTTCTACTTCGGCAAGATGACCGGCCGCCAGTACAACGAGCTGGGCGCGCAGATCCACTTCTGGATGTTCTTCATCGGCGCAAACCTGACCTTCTTCCCGCAGCACTTCCTGGGCCGTCAGGGCATGCCGCGCCGGTACATCGACTACCCGGAAGGGTTCGCCTACTGGAACAAGATCTCGTCCTACGGCGCGTTCCTGTCCTTTGCCTCGTTCCTGCTGTTCTTCGGCGTGGTGATCTATTCGCTGCTGCGCGGCGCCCGCGTCACCCAGAACAACTACTGGAACGAATACGCGGACACCCTGGAGTGGACCCTGCCCTCCCCGCCGCCGGAGCACACCTTCGAAATCCTGCCCAAGCAGGAAGACTGGGACCGCTCGCATTCGCACTAAGCGGTTGAAACTCTGAAACTCCAAAGGCCCCGGCGCTGATGCACCGGGGCCTTTTCTTATCTTCCTGGCTGGGTAAAAAGCCGCAGTGGAAAATGCGCTTTTCCGGCACATCATTAAAAGACGTCTCTCCTTCCCAGCAGGCCAGAACCGATGCCTTACAACTGGACCCGCCCGCAATCCGGCGCCGAACGCGAGCTGCACCTATGGCCGCATCAATCGCTGCCGCCTCAAGGCTACGCGCGTTTCCTTGGCCTTACTGCTGTGCTGATCTGCGTGCCGCTGATCCCGGTCCTGGGCTCCTTCCTGCTTTGGGGCCTCCTGCCCTTCCTGCTGCTGGCGCTGTTTGGAATGAAATGGGCGTTGGACCGCAGCCGCCGCGACCACCAGATTCTCGAAGTGCTGACCATCACTCCGGAAGAGGCCCGGCTGGTGCGGATCAACCCGGACGGCGATCGTCAAAGCTGGCACTGCAACCGCTACTGGACCCGCGTCGAGATGCACGACCATGACGGCCCGGTGCCCCATTATGTCACCCTGCAGGGCGGCGGCCGCGAGGTGGAGATCGGCGCCTTCCTGTCAGAGGAGGAACGGGTGGCGCTCTACGGCGATCTCAAAACCGCCCTGTCCGGCTGAGCACACATGAAAAAGGCCCGCGATGCGGGCCTCATCTCTTCTTCTTTGGTCAAATACTCGCGCCGCAGGCACCGCGCGCCAGTGCGGTATCAGCCCGGCGTCAGCAGATCAGCAATCGCCCTTGCTGCAGAGCTGGTCCTTGACCATCGGGCCGGCTTTGCCGAAATCCATTTGGCCGGTGTACTTCGCCTTCAGCGCAGCCATGACCTTGCCCATGTCGCGAATCGATTCGGCACCGGTGTCCGCAACGGCAGCTTTCACTGCATCTGCGGCTTCCTCGTCGCTCAGCTGCTGCGGCAGGAACTCCTCGATAACGGAAATCTCGCTCAGTTCCCGCTCCGCCAGATCCAGCCGCCCGCCTTCCTCATAGGCACGGGCGCTTTCCTTGCGCTGCTTGGTCATCTTGCCCAGGATGGCTAAGATTTCGCCGTCGCCGATGCTGGTTTCCTCACCATCAGCGCGGGCTGCGATCTCGCGGTCCTTGATGGCGGCATTGATCAGCCGCAGCGTGGCCAGCCGGTCAGCCGCCTTGTCTTTCATCGCCTGCTTCAGGGCCTGATTGACCCGTGTGCGCGTATCCATATGCAAAAGCATCCCCATGGTTGCCGGACACCGATGGTTATCCATTCTGATGCGTCTGTGCAAGTTTACAGTAAACTTTCAATTCCGGACCCCGCGTCAGCCTGCCCGCCCCTTGCAGGCTTGACCCGCTGCTGCGCCCCCCTTACAAGCCCATGAATTTCACCCGCATGGAGACTCGCGCAATGGCCGCTTCCGCCCCGACCAAGCCCACCGCATGCCTGGCGCTCGCAGATGGCACCGTCTTTTACGGCACCGGCTTCGGCGCCACCGGCGAGACCGTGGCCGAGCTCTGCTTCAACACCGCAATGACCGGCTACCAGGAAATCATGACCGATCCCTCCTATGCCGGCCAGATCGTCACCTTCACCTTCCCGCATATCGGCAACACCGGCGTGACGCCGGAAGATGACGAAACCGGCGACCCGGTGGCGGCAGGCATGGTGGTGAAATGGGACCCGACGCTGGCCTCCAACTGGCGCGCCACCGAAGAGCTGAAGGACTGGCTCACCCGCACCGGCCGCATCGCCATCGGCGGCGTCGACACCCGCCGCCTGACCCGTGCGATCCGCCAGCAGGGCGCGCCGCATGTAGCACTTGCCCACGATCCGGATGGCAACTTCGACGTCGAGGCGCTGGTTGCCAAGGCGCGCGAATGGTCCGGCCTGGTCGGCCTGGACCTGGCCAAGGACGTCACCTGCGCGCAAAGCTACCGCTGGGACGAAATGCGCTGGGCCTGGCCCGATGGCTATGCCCGCCAGGAAGCCCCCAAGCACAAGGTCGTTGCCGTTGACTATGGTGCCAAGCGCAACATTCTGCGCTGCCTGGCCTCTGCCGGCTGCGACGTCACCGTGCTGCCTGCCACCGCCACGGCTGAGGAGGTGCTGGCGCACAACCCGGATGGCGTATTTCTGTCCAACGGCCCGGGCGACCCGGCTGCCACCGGCGAATACGCGGTGCCGATGATCCAGGACGTGCTGAAAGCGGACCTGCCGGTATTCGGCATTTGCCTGGGCCACCAGATGCTGGCACTGGCGCTGGGCGCCAAGACCGTCAAGATGAACCACGGCCACCACGGTGCCAACCATCCGGTCAAGGAGCAGTCCACAGGTAAAGTGGAAATCACCTCGATGAACCACGGCTTTGCGGTGGACGCACAGACCCTGCCGGACGGCGTCGAAGAGACCCATGTGTCGCTGTTTGACGGCTCCAACTGCGGCATCCGCATTTCCGGCCGCCCGGTATATTCCGTGCAGCACCACCCCGAGGCCAGCCCTGGCCCGCAGGACAGCTTCTATCTGTTCGAACGCTTTGCCGAGGCGATGGCGGAGCGCAAATCTGCGTAAATTCAACGGTTAACCGTGCCGCCAGGCGGCATGGTTAATTACCCATTTACCAATTCTTAAGCCCCCGCCGCCAGCCTGAGCACCTCTGGTTTCAGTGTTGCAGGCGTATGATGGGTATTGTGTCACAACCGCTGCGGCAGCTTCGGCCGCCGCAGAAGGGAACATCGCCGCGCAGGCCCCTGCCCGCAGCGAGGGTGTCACCAGATAGCAGCAGCAGCATGATGAAGGCGCTGGTGCTGCGCCAGCATCAGAAGGCGGCGCTGGGGCGGATACTGGTGGCCGAGGGGCTGGTCAGCGAAGACCGGGTGCAGGACACCCTGGCGCGGCAGTACCGAATACCCCAGGCCGATCTGTCCGGCCAGATCCCCAGCGCCCGGCTGCTGGCGCATAAACCTGCCCAGTTCTGGCTGCGCCATTGCGCGCTGCCTTGGATGCAGCTGGGCCAGACCGTCACCGTTGCAATTGCCCACCCCGACCGGTTCGAGGCACTGCGGAACGAGCTGCAAGACTGCTTCGCACAGGTCGTTCCGATTCTGGTCAAAGAAGCACAGATTACCGAGCTGCTGACCGCACATTTCCGCCCCGCACTGGCCCGCGAGGCCAGCTGCAGCGTTGCCCCGCAGCTGAGCTGCCGCACCCTTCGGCCCGCCCGCTGCCGCGCCCTGGTCGGGGCCGGCGCCCTGCCCGCGCTGTACCTGTCCTGGGCTGCTCCGGCGGCAGTGTTCACTGCCCTGAGCCTCATGGCGCTGCTTTGCGTATTTCTGTTCTCCGCCCTGAAGCTCTGCGGTCTCGCTTCGTTTTGGAGCGGGCGTGCCCGTTGCGGCAGCCCCGCGCAGCAGCCCGGTCTGAACCCTCCGGGCGAGCGGCCGGTTATCTCAGTCATGGTGCCGCTCTACAAGGAAGCGGAAATCAGCCGAGCGCTGCTCACACGGATAGGGAAGCTCAGCTATCCCCGGGCGCTCACCGATGTGCTGCTGGTACTGGAGGAGCATGACAGCGTCACCCGCGCCGCCCTTGCAAGGGCCCGCCTGCCGCCCTGGGTGCGGGTGATCGAAGTTCCGGCCTTTGGCGGGCTGACCACCAAACCGCGGGCGATGAATTACGCGCTGAACTTTTGCCGCGGCAGCATCATCGGTGTCTGGGACGCCGAGGATGCGCCGCAGGCCGACCAGCTGGACCAGGTGGCACAGGGCTTTGCGGCCGCAGACGGCCGCACGGCTTGCTTCCAGGGGGTGCTCGACTATTACAATCCGGCCACCAACTGGATTTCCCGCTGTTTCACGCTGGAATATGCCAGCTGGTTCCGCATTGTCCTGACCGGGATCGCGCGGCTGGGCCTGGTGGTGCCCCTCGGCGGCACCACCCTGTTTGTCCGCCGCGGCGTGCTGGAGGAGCTGGGCGGCTGGGATGCCCACAACGTGACCGAGGACGCCGATCTTGGCGTCAGGCTCTACCGCGCGGGCTACCGCACGCAGATGCTGCCCAGCACCACCTACGAGGAGGCCAATTGGCGCCCCTGGCCCTGGGTCAAGCAGCGCTCGCGCTGGCTCAAGGGCTTCATGGTCACCTACCTTGTGCATATGCGCCAGCCGCTCCGCCTGCGGGCTGATTTGGGCTGGAAACGCTTCCTGGGATTTCAGGCGTTCTTCTTGGGCACCATCGGGCAATTCCTGTTTGCCCCGGTGCTGTGGTCGTTCTGGCTGTTCACCCTTGGCCTGCCGCATCCCAGCGGCGGCGCGGTGCCGCCGTTGCTGATGACGTTCGCGGTTGCGGCGCTGGTGTTCTTTGAATTGCTGGGGGTTATCATCAGCGTGACCGCGGCCTGCGCCATGGGACGCCCCAGGCTGGCGGGCTGGGCGCCTGCCATGATCCTCTATTTTCCGATGGGGGCAGTTGCCGTGGCCAAGGCGGCCTATGAACTGCTCGCCTGCCCCTTTTTCTGGGACAAGACGGCGCATGGCATCAAGCCCGCTGCCAGACGGCGGCGCTGGCGGGTTATCCCCGCCCGCTGGCGTCCTGCTTCAGCCGGGTCATGAAGGCAATCGAGATGTGCTCCTTCAGCGCCGCGCCCGCCGCCGCCTCGTCGCGGCGGCTGATGGCGTCGACAATACCCTTGTGCTCCGACTGGGCAATCTCGCTGCGCCCCTCTGCCGCCAGCGAGGTGGTCGCCATCAGCGCCATGGTCCGGTGCACCAGATCCAGCTGCTGCACCAGATAGCGGTTGTGCGAGGCCAGGTGGATCTGCTCATGGAACCGGCGGTTGGCCTTGGACAGCGCCGCCGGATCCCCGACCAGCCTGTCATCAGAGTCCACCATTTCCTTAAGAACCTTGATCTCTTCTTCGGTGGCATGGCGTGCGGCCAGCTGCGCCGCCAGCCCCTCCAGCTCGCGCCGCACCACGTACAGCTCAGCCATCTGGTTGTGATCCAATGAGGCCACGATCAGCGACCGCCCGTCGCGTTCCAGCAGCGACTGCGTCTCCAGACGCTGCAGCGCTTCGCGGATCGGGGTGCGTGAGACGCCAAAGCGCTCTGCCAGATCGCTTTCCACAAGCCGGTCGCCCGGTTTGTAGATCCCGGAGTCGATCGCCTCGAGGATCAGCGCATAGGCATCTTTCTGGTTGCTGCGGCTCTGGCTCATGGTCGTTCCTGTCTATTCCGGTTTGCCAATCTCTACAGGGCGTCACTCAGCAATCAACCCTGATGGCGCTAATGTGCTGAAAACCCGCAGGCAAAATGCGCTTTTGATTGCAAATCCGGCTGCACCGTCCTACTCCGGCATCATGCCCAAGCATTCCTTTTCCCATGTCCGCCAATGGGTGTTCGATCTCGACAACACCCTTTACCACCCGTCCGCGCGGCTGTTTGACCAGATCGAGGTCAAGATGACAGCCTATGTGATGGATGCACTCAAGGTGGATCAGGTTGAGGCCGACCGCCTGCGCAGCCACTACTGGCGCGAGCATGGCACAACCCTGGCCGGGCTGATGCGGGAACATGACCTGGACCCGGAGCCCTACCTGGTGGCGGTGCACGACATTTCGATGGACCACCTGGATGAGGACGCGCCGCTCGCTGCCGCCATCCAAAATCTTCCGGGCAAGAAGATCGTCTATACCAACGGCTCTGCCCCATATGCACAACGGGTGCTTGCCGCGCGCGGTCTATCGGGGCTGTTTGATGACGTCTACGGCGTCGAACACGCCGATTACCACCCGAAGCCGGAACGCCGCGCCTTTGACCGGGTGTTTTCCCGTGCAGGCATCACCCCGCAGCGGGCCGCAATGTTCGAGGATGACGCGCGCAATCTGGCGGCCCCGCATGAGATGGGCATGCGCACGGTGCATGTGGCGCCAAAGCCGGTCAAGGCCGCCCATATCCACCACCACTCAGATGATCTGGCGGGCTTTCTAGCCGCTCTGAGCTGATTTCTGTCCCCTGCACAGGGCGCAAACGGCCGCTTTTTGCCGCATTGCAGAATGTGTACAACGGCATTCCGGCAAATCTTTGCAACTGCGGCAAAATATACCTGTTTGCCGCATCTTTTCCTGCCTATATGCGCCGCGAACCCTAGCACAAGAGACCGACCGATGAGCGCTTATACCCTTCCCGCCCGCCTGCCCCTGTCGCAGCGCATCCTGTTTGCCGTGCCGCTGCTGGGACGGATGATCAAGGAGGTCGCTTACGGCCCGGAAGAGAACCTCGGGTACGCCCTGGCAACCTTTGTCAGCCTTTGGGGCTGCTCGATCATGCTGTTTGGCATTCCGGGGCTTTACCTTCCGGCGCTTTGCATGGTGCCAGTGATGTTCCTCACTCTGCTTGCCATCACCCGCGGCTAAATCCCCGCACGGCAGGTTGCCGCTTGTCTTCCCCCTCCGTCAGGGCCTATTTCAGGGCAACAACGGAGGGCTGAGACCATGGCCGAGACCTGCGACATCCTGATTTCCGGCGGCGGTATTGCGGGGCTGACCGCAGCCGCCGCTTTTGCCTCCAGCGGCTTCAGCGTGATCTGCGCCGACCCGGCCCCGCCGGTCACCGAACGCGACGCCGAAGGCTCTGACCTGCGCACTACGGCCTTCCTGCAACCGGCCCAGGCGCTGCTGCAGCGCTGCGGGATCTGGGCACGGCTGGCAGACCACGCCGCCCCCTTGCAGATCATGCGCATCGTCGATGCCGGCGGCACCCGGCCCGAGCCGCGGTTGGTCAAGGACTTCAACGCCGCAGACATCTCCGACCAGCCCTTTGGCTGGAACCTGCCCAACTGGCTGCTGCGCCGCGAGATGATTGACCGGCTGGCGGAACTGCCGAACGCGGACCTGCGCTTTGGCACCGGCACCGCCGGGCTGTTCACCCGCACCAATGAAGCACGCGTCAGCCTCAGCGACGGCAGCCAGGTGACCGCGAAACTGGTGGTGGCCTGCGACGGCCGCAACTCCCCCATGCGCCAGGCCGCGGGCATTCCGGTGAAAACCACCCGCTACGGGCAAAAAGCGCTGGCCTTTGCCGTCACCCACCCGGTGCCGCATGACAATGTCTCGACCGAGATCCACCGCTCCGGCGGCCCCTTCACGCTGGTGCCGCTGCCCGACTACCAGGGCCAGCACTCCTCCGCGATTGTCTGGATGGAGCGCGGCCCCAAGGCACAGGAACTCTTGAACCTGGAGCCCGCAGCCTTTGAGGCCGCAATGACCGAACGCAGCTGCGGATTGTTCGGCGATCTGAAACTGGCCTCGCGCCGCACCATCTGGCCGATCATCAGCCAGTCGGCAGAGCGGCTGAATGGCGAACGGCTGGCACTGATGGCCGAAGCCGCCCATGTGGTGCCGCCAATCGGCGCGCAAGGCCTCAATATGTCCTTGGGTGATCTGCGCAGCCTTCTGGAGCTGGCCGAGGCCCGCCCCGAAGGCCTGGGCGATGCGCAGATGCTGGCCGCCTACCACAAGGCCCGCCACAACGAGATCCTGTTGCGCGTAAAGGGCATCGACCTCTTGAACCGAACCTCGATGCTGGCGCCCCGCCCATTGCGGGACCTGCGCGCATTTGGGCTCAACGCGCTCTATTCCCTGGCGCCGGTGCGCAAGACGCTGATGCAGATGGGCCTGGGTGTTAAATGATGGGTACCAAGTAACATGCGGGCTGCCGGACGCTTCGTCAAAGGCCACTGGCAGCTCCTCTGCCTGACCCTGGCAATTGCTGCCCTTTGGCAAACCCCGGCGCTGCTGCCCTTGCGGATTCTGACCGTATTTCTGCACGAGCTGTCGCATGCAACCGCCACCCTGCTCACCGGCGGTGATGTGGTCAGCCTTACCATCGACCCGTATGAGGGTGGTATGGTTGTCTCGCGCGGCGGCAGCCGGTTCCTGACGCTGTCCGCAGGCTACACCGGATCCCTGCTGATCGGCGCTGCCCTGTTTGTGATCGCCCTTCGCACCGACTGGGACAGGAAGGTTCTTGCCCTCTTCGGCGCCGTCACGCTGGCGGTGGCAGTCTTCTATGTCCGGGATCTGTTTGCACTTGGCTTCACCCTCGCCACCGGCGCACTGATGCTGGCGGCTTCGCGCTACCTCAGCCTCAACATCAACGACATGATCCTGCGGGTGATCGGGGTCAGCAGCATGATCTACGCGCCGCTCGACATCTGGGACGACACCATCGCACGGTCTTACCTGCGCTCCGACGCGCGGATGATGGCTGAGGAGTTCGGCGGCGCAACTATGCTGTGGGGCGGGGTTTGGCTGGCAATCAGCCTCGGGGTGATCTGGCTCACCCTGCGGCATGGGCTGGGCGGCACAAGCAATATTCCCTTGCGCAGCCCAATCCGGATCTTGCGCTAAAGCACCTGATCCACGACCGATTGCAGCCGCGCAATGGTGGCATCCACATCATAGAGCTTGTCGAGACCGAACAGCCCCAGCCGGAAGGTGCGGAAATCCGCAGGCTCATCGCACTGCAGCGGCACGCCCGCGGCAATCTGAGTGCCCAGCGCCAGAAACTTCTTACCGTTCTGCACGTCCGGGTCGCTGGTATAGCTCACCACCACCCCCGGCGCGCCAAATCCGTCGGCGGCAACCGAGGTGATGCCCTTTTCCTTGAGCATCATCCGCACGCCATTGCCCAGCGCCCATTGCGCATCGCGCAGTTTGCCGAACCCGTATTCCTTGGTCTCCAGCATGGTATCGCGGAACGCCTTCAGCGCGTCCGTAGGCATGGTAGCATGATAGGCGTGGCCGCCGTCCTCATAGGCCTTCATAATCGTGCGCCATTGCTTCAGGTTGATGGCAAAGCTGTCCGAAGTGGTCTCCTCCAGCCGGGCCAGCGCACGGTCTGAGAACATCACCAGACCTGCGGAGGGCGAGGCGCTCCAGCCCTTTTGCGGAGCGGAGATCAGCACATCCACACCGGTCGCCTTCATGTCGACCCAGGCACAGCCCGACGCGATGCAATCCAGCACCATCAGTGCGCCGACCTCATGCGCGGCCGCGGCCATCGCAGTCACGTAATCATCCGGCAGGATCACGCCCGCGGCGGTTTCCACATGCGGGGCAAAGACGATGTCCGGTTTCTGCTCATGAATCGCGGCCACCACATCCGCAATCGGCGCAGGCTCAAACGGCGAGGCACTCTCATTGCCGGTGCGGCGCGCCTTCATCACTGTCGAGGACGCGGTAAATCCACCCGCCTCGAAAATCTGGCTCCAGCGGTAGGAGAACCAGCCGTTCCGCACCACCAGCGCATTTGCGCCGCGGGCAAACTGGCGCGCCACCGCCTCCATCGCATAGGTGCCGCCGCCCGGCACCAGCGCCACCGCTTCGGCATTATAGACCTCTTTCAGCATCGCATTGATGTCCAGCATCACGGTCTGAAAGGTCTTGGACATATGATTGAGCGAGCGGTCGGTGAAAACCACCGAGAATTCATCCAGACCCTGCGGGTCCACGGTGTCGAGCAGTGCCATCTGGGCCTCCCTTGTATTCCTTTGACTAACGGCTAGCCGGTGCCGCAGGCTTTGGCAAAGCCTACCTTGGCATACAGTGCTGCCGCCGTTCTCCGAAGGATGATACTGGCGAAACTCAGCGGAAAAGACAGCCCAAGCACGACAGAAAACACCCGGTTTTGCGCCAAGCGGGTTTCTGATCGGCAACAATTGCGCACCGTCACCCCAGCGGCCCCGGCCTGCGCTCCTCACTCAAGAGCACATTGGCCTCAACATTCCCCACCCCCGGCAAGGTCATCACCCGCCGCCGCAAGACGCGCTCAAAGTCGGAAATGTCCCGCGCCGTCACCCGCAGGCGGTAGTCATACATGCCCAGCACATGTTCCACCGTCTGCACCTCGGGAATGGCAGAGACCGCGCGCTCGAAATCCTCCAAGGACACCCGCCCCTTGGTGGCCAGTTTGACGCCCAGAAAGACAGTGACGCCAAACCCCAGCTTTTCCTTGTCCAGTTCCAGCTTGCGCCCGGCGATAATCCCCGCCTCCTGCAGCCGCTTGATCCGCCGCCAGGTGGCAGGCTGGCTGAGGCCCAGCTGCCGCCCTAAGGCGCCTGCCGACAAGGTCGCATCCTCCGACAGCGCCCGCAGGATGGCAAAATCCAGATCATCCAGCGCACTCATACCGGCAGCACCTCGTCCGACTTGATCCGCGCCACATGCATCAGGGCCTCGATGTCGGTGATATGCGGCAGGTTCAAAATGGCGGCGCGGTAGATCTGCTGATAATGCGGCATATCCCGCGCAATCACCGAAAGCCGCACGTCGACCTGGCCCAGAAAGGTCTGGATCTCGATCACCTCGGCAATGCCGCGGGCGGCCTCGATGAACTCATCAAAGGCGCGCGGGTTGGTCTTGTCCAGCGTCACCCGCAGCGACACCTCCACCTCATACCCCAAGGCGCGCCAGTCGATCACCGCCCGCTGGCCCAGGATCACGCGCGCCTCGCGCAGCTTCTCCAGCCGCCGCGACAGACGCGAGGCGGTAAGCCCCAGCCGTTCGGCCAGATCCGGAATCGATTGCTCCGGGTCGCTTTGCATATAGCGCAGAATGCGCCGGTCGAGATCATCAAGCATGATTTCTTCACTATCAGGCAAAACAACGAATGACTACCGCAAAGAAAATGCGAAATTCATGCACAACAGCAATCGCGTTCGCCGCCCACATGCCTATGATGCCATCAAACACCAAACGAAAGGACGTGGATCATGCGCGTTTATTACGACCGCGATTGCGATGTGAACCTGATCAAGGACAAGAAAGTGGCCATCCTGGGCTATGGCTCCCAGGGCCACGCCCACGCGCTGAACCTGCGCGACTCGGGCGCCAAGAACCTTGTCGTTGCTCTGCGCGAAGGCTCCCCCTCCGCCAAGAAGGCCGAAGGCGAAGGCTTGGCAGTAATGGGCATCGCAGAAGCGGCCGCCTGGTGTGACGTGATCATGTTCACCATGCCCGACGAACTGCAGGCTGAGACCTACAAGAAATACGTCCACGACAACATCAAGCCGGGCGCAGCAATCGCCTTTGCGCACGGCCTGAACGTGCACTTCGGCCTGATCGAGCCGAAAGAAGGCGTCGACGTCATCATGATGGCACCCAAGGGCCCGGGCCACACCGTGCGCGGCGAATACACCAAAGGCGGCGGCGTGCCCTGCCTGGTTGCGGTTCACACCGACGCCACCGGCAAAGCGCTGGAAACCGGCTTGTCCTACTGCTCCGCCATCGGCGGCGGCCGCTCGGGCATCATCGAAACCAACTTCCGCGAAGAATGCGAAACCGACCTGTTCGGCGAGCAGGCAGTTCTCTGCGGCGGCCTGGTTGAGCTGATCCGCTGCGGCTTTGAGACCCTGGTCGAAGCCGGCTATGCCCCGGAGATGGCCTACTTCGAATGCTTGCACGAAGTGAAGCTGATCGTGGACCTGATCTATGAAGGCGGCATCGCCAACATGGACTACTCGATCTCCAACACCGCCGAATACGGCCAGTACGTCACCGGACCGCGCATCCTGAAGTACGACGAAACCAAGGCCCGCATGAAAGCGGTTCTGGAAGACATCCAGCAGGGCAAATTCGTGCGCGACTTCATGCTGGAAAACCAGGTTGGCCAGCCGACCCTGAAAGCGTCCCGCCGTGCCAACGACGAGCACCTGATCGAGGAAACCGGCGCCAAGCTGCGCGGCATGATGCCGTGGATCTCGGCCGGCAAGATGGTCGACAAAGAGAAGAACTAAGGCGCCCGCGGAACCCTCCGCTGACCTTACCTTTGCAGGGCGCTCCGGTTTTGGGGCGCCCTTTTTTCGTTTATTTCATTGAGGTTCCGCCATGCCAGAGTCACCCGGCGCTGCCAATTGGGCCAAGCTTCTGTTTCTCGGCGTGATCTGGGGCGCCTCCTTCATGGCGGTGTCGCTGGCGCTGCGGGGCTTCCCGCCGATGACCATTGCAGCCCTTCGGATCTCTATCGGCGCGCTGTGCCTCTTAAGCGTGGTCTATGCGATGGGCATCGGTCTACCGCCCCTGCGCTCGCGCGATGGCCGGATCATCTGGGCTTGCGCCATTGGCATGGGCTTCTTCACCAACGCGCTGCCCTTCACTTTGCTCAGCTGGGGGCAAACCTATGTGGCCAGCGGCTTTGCCGGGGTTTGCATGGCAGTGGTGCCACTGTTTGTGCTGCCGCTCGCGCATCTGCTGGTGCCGGGCGAGCATATGACACTGCGCCGCACCATCAGTTTCCTGATCGGCTTTGCCGGCGTTGTCATACTGATCGGTCTCGACGCCTTCCGCTCTGCCGGAACGGATTTTGAATCGCTGGCCCGCCTCGCCTGTCTTGGTGCCTCGCTGTGTTATGCCATCGGCTCAATCATCACCCGGCTTTGCCCGCAGGTGAACATGCTGTCGCTCTCCGCCGCGGCGCTCCTCTGCGGTGCTGCCATGATGACCCCGGCGGCGCTCTGGGCTGAGGGCGTCCCGGACCTGCCCGCCGCCATGCCACTGGGCGCCGTCATTTACCTGGGCCTCTTGCCGACGGCGCTGGCCCAGGTGCTGCTGGTGCAGGTTGCCCGCAGCGCAGGCCCTGCGTTCCTGTCTACCGTGAACTACCAGGTGCCGGTCTGGTCGGTGATCTTCGGCGCAGCCCTTCTGGGGGAAACCCTGCCGCCGCAGCTGTTTGCCGCGCTTGCGCTGATCCTCGGCGGCCTCCTGCTCAGCCGCGGCCGCCGCCCGCGCGCCATGGTGTAAAGGCCAAACACTTCGATAGATAACAAAGCAATTGCCATTGACCCCGCCCGCACGGCGGGGTCTTGTCGCGCGGAAGACAGCAGGAGAAAGCCATGCCCGATATCGCCCCGCGCTACTGGCTGATGATTGCCACGCTGGGCTTTGTCTGGGGCGCGACCTTTCTGCTGATCAAGCTGGCGCTGGACGGGATCACCCCCTTTTGGCTGGCTGCCAGTCGGATCGGCTTTGCCGCGCTGCTGCTGTGCGCGGTGTGGGGCTGGCGCGGGTTCAAGCTGTTCACATCAGAGACCAACTGGCCATCGCTGGTGATCATCGGCATCCTCAGCACCGCCCTGCCCTTCATGCTGATCTCCTGGGGACAGCAGCATGTCTCCTCCGGCTTTACCGGGGTCAGCATGGCGGCGATCCCTCTGATGGTCCTGCCGCTGGCACATGTCTTTGTGCCGGGTGAGCAGATGACCCTGCGCCGCCTGATCGGCTTTTGCATCGGTTTTGCCGGTGTCGCACTGCTGATCGGCAGCAAAGCGTTTGAAACCAGCGGTGCGGAACTGGAATCCTACGGCCGAGCCGCCTGCCTGTCAGCGGCGGCCTGCTACTCGGTCAGTTCGATCCTGACCCGCCGCCTGCCGCCGGTGGACCCCGTGGGGCTGGCCGCTGTCCTGCTGGTGATCGGCTGCTTCATCATCTTCCCGGCCGCCTGGGCAACCGAAGGCCCGCCGGTGATGCCGGACACACAGACGCTTCTGATTGCCGCCATCCTCGGCCTGATCCCGACAGCCGCCGCCAACCTGCTGCGCGTCATCGTGGTGCGCGAGGCAGGCCCCACTTTCATGACCCTCACCAATTACCAGGTGCCGGTCTGGGCAGTGGTGCTGGGCGCCATCTTCCTGGGCGAGGAGCTGCCGCCCTCGATGCTGCTTGCGATGGCGATGATCCTGGGCGGCCTCGGCCTCAGCCAGTTCGGCAGGCTCAGCCGCCTGTTCAACAAAGGGGGCTGAACACCCCCGCCCTATTCTGCGACAGCGGCCTCAACAGCGGCAACCACACTGTCGACTGCCAGCGTCATCAGCCCGGCATCTTCGCTTTCTGCCATCACCCGCACCAGCGGCTCGGTGCCGGATTTGCGGATCAAGAGCCGCCCCTGACCGTCCAGCATCTTCTCTGCCGCGGAAATCGCGTCTTGCACCCGGTCATTCTCCAGCGGCGCCTGCCCCGCCTGGAACCGCACATTGCGCAGGCGCTGCGGCACGGTCTCAAACTGATGCGCCAGCTCTGACGCCTTTTTGCCGGACTGCACCATCGCGGCCAGGAAATGCAGGCCAGCCATCAGGCCGTCTCCGGTGGTGGCGTAATCACTCATCACGATATGGCCGGACTGCTCGCCGCCCAGATTGAAACCGCCCTCGCGCATCCGCTCAACCACATAGCGGTCGCCGACTGCGGTGCGCTCCAGTCCCAGGCCCTTGCCCTCCAGAAAACGCTCCAGCCCGAGGTTCGACATCACCGTCGCAACCAGCGCACCGCCGGACAGCAGGCCCTCTTCTGCCCAGCGGCTGGCCAGCAGGGCCATCAGCTGGTCGCCATCGGCCACCGTGCCGGTCTCGTCAATCAGGATCACCCGGTCCGCATCGCCATCCAGGCAAATCCCCACATGGGCGCCGTGGGCCACAACCGCTTCGGCCGCCGCCTGCGGATGGGTGGAACCGCAGCCGCGGTTGATGTTCAGCCCGTCCGGCGCCACCCCAACCGGAATGACTTCGGCGCCCAGCTCCCACAGGACCTCAGGCGCGGTCCGGTGTGCTGCGCCATTGGCGCAGTCGATCACCACTTTCAGCCCATTGAGGCCAAGG
This sequence comes from Leisingera sp. CC-HEC093, assembly GCF_059429195.1. Lineage (NCBI taxonomy): Bacteria > Pseudomonadati > Pseudomonadota > Alphaproteobacteria > Rhodobacterales > Roseobacteraceae > Leisingera > Leisingera sp. CC-HEC093. The sequence continues at coordinate 295,920 of NZ_JCAIJR010000001.1, forward strand.
TTGCGCGGCAAAGAGCTCTTGACCCGCTCGCCATAGCGGAAACGGGCATCGTCGATCCGCTTGGCGCGGCCGATACCCGCGGCCTCTGCCGGCTCGACGCCGGCCTCAACCAGTGCTTCGATTTCCAGTTCGGCACTGTCCGACAGCTTGAACCCGTCCGGGCCGAAAAACTTGATGCCGTTGTCCTCGGACGGGTTGTGGCTGGCTGAGATCATCACCCCCAGATCCGCCCGCATAGAACGGGTCATCAGCCCCACCGCAGGAGTGGGCACCGGGCCAAGCAGCAGCACATTCATGCCGGTCGACGTCAGCCCCGCCGTCAGCGCGTTTTCGAACATATAGCCCGACAAACGCGTGTCCTTGCCGATCACCACCCGATGCACCCCAGTGCCGTCGCGCCGGAAATAGCATCCGACAGCAGCGCCGATGCGCAGCGCCATTTCGGCGGTCATGGGATGAATATTGGCGGTGCCGCGCACGCCATCGGTACCAAAGAGTTTCCGCATTATGCTTTTCCTGCCAAAAGGCCTTACCGCACGGCCTGCCAAAGGCGCAGGGCCTGCACCGTTTCAGCCACGTCATGCACCCGCAGGAATTGCACGCCTTGCGCCAGCGCTGCAAGCCCCACCGCAATTGAACCCGGCGCGCGGGCATCAGCGCGCGGCTCCCCGCCGATCTTGCCGATGAACCCCTTGCGGGACACTCCCAGCAAGATAGGGCAGCCAAGCCCGTGGAACAGGCTGAGATTGCGCAAGAGCGTCAGGTTGTGCTCCTGCGTCTTGCCGAAGCCGATCCCCGGATCAATCACGATCTGCTCACGCACCACACCGATGGCTTCCAGCCGGTCGATCTGCGCGTCCAGAAAATCATAAACGTCCAGCAGCACGTTTGCGTATTTGGGATCATCCTGCATGGTCGCCGGGTCGCCCAGCGCATGCATGATGCAGACCGGAACGCTGGCCTGCGCCGCGAGCGGCGCCAGTGCCGGATCAAAGGTGAAGCCGGACACATCGTTCAGCAGGTTCGCCCCCGCTTCCAGCGCTTCCATCCCGACATTGGCCTTGCGGGTGTCGATCGAAACCGGCACCGCGCTTTCGGTGCGGATTGCTTCGATTACCGGCGCGGTGCGGTCAATTTCTTCGGCTTCGTCAACCTCTTCGGCGCCGGGGCGGGTGGATTCGCCGCCCACGTCGATGATGGTCGCGCCCTCCGCCGCCATTTGCAGCGCTGCGGCCTTGCCCGCCTCCACGCCCGCATGCCTGCCGCCATCCGAGAAACTGTCCGGGGTCACGTTCAGAATGCCCATGATCTGCGGCTGGGTCATATCCAGCCCGGCGATCGAGGCACGGCGCGCGCTCAGCCGGCGGCGTTCAGCCTCGGGCACCAGCCCGGCGGGCGCGATCCGCGGCGGCGCCTCGCGGCTGAGAATTTCCACCTCGGTAAACCACAGGGCGCTGCCTGCCAGCGGGAGCGCGCCTTCGGGACGCGCTTCTCCGTGCTGAACCAACGGCCGGTAATAAATCACAGTTGTGCTTGCTCCACGCTGACGCCCCTCAGGGGGACACCGGGATTATCCGGCAAATCGCCGCCAAGCACAATCATCTCACCGGCCTGAAGTGCCGCCGCGAACCAGGCGGCCAGCGCAACCGAGTTCGAAGGCGGCGCCGATGGCCCGTCCACCGCATCCAGCACGATCTTGGAGGGCGCCCAGACGCAGATCTGGCCGTTCTTCATCGCCCAGTCCAGTTCGGTGCGCGTCGAGACCACCACGCAGCGGTCATCCTTGGCCGCAAGACGCCACGCGTTTTGTTCAATTGCCAGCAGATCGATCCGGCGCTGAGTCCATTTGTGCCCCGTCGTCGGCACCGCCAGCGGGTGGGTTCCGACACACAGTATCAGCGGCCGCTTGCGGCATTCCATCTGGTCGATCCAGCCGGTCAGATTAACGTTTTCGATGGCTTCGTTGGACAGATACATCAGCCGCGGATGCGGCCGGTCCTGTTCTTCCGCCAAATGGCTGATCTGATCCTTAGAGCGCACCACCTCGACGCCAAGCGCGCCGGGGCCGCGGTCCAGTTTTTCAATCCGCACAAAGGCGCGCACCGCCTGGTGCTCCAGCAGGATCCGTTCGGCCACGCGTTCCGCCAGGGTCTCCAGCAGGTTCAGCCGCTCCGCCGCCAGCTCATGCGCGATGGCCTCGGTCACCTTGTCATAAGACAGGATGCGGTCGACGTCGTCATCCAGGTCCTTGGGCAGCGGCGCCACTTCGACCACCACGTTGAAGCAGATCCGCTGGGTGGTGCCGCGCTCAGCCTGAAACGCACCGATTTCCACCTCGACGGTGTGGTCCCGCAGGGAAATACGGTCCAGCGGGCCCGGTGCGGCTGTGGCCATCGAACGTTCGGACGGATGCGCAAAGGCTAGGCGGATTTCAGAGGACATGGGAAACGGGCCTTTGGCTGGCTGTGTCAGGTGTGGGTCCCAACAATAGACTTTCGGCGGCTTCTTAACAGTCCCGCATACGCCATGCCAGTAGCAGAAAGCGGCACCGGGATGCCGCCTTCAAGCCATCAGTTGCTCATCGCAGTCTGGTAGCGATCGTCGCGGTAGAACAGATGCACGCCGATGCGCGTGGTGTTTGTAAAGGTCCGGCTCCAGCGCGGGCGCACCGCGGTGGTGTGATAGTAGGTTGCTCCTTCCGTCAGCTCGGACTTCAGCCCGTCCATCGCCGCGCGCGCCACCTTGGCCACCCGCTGATACGCTTTCTTCTCGCGGATCACTTCCTTGTGGCCGTCGCAGGTGTAAGTGAACTGGCACTGGTATTTGCGCCCGGTCCCCTGGTTGATCACCCCGCAAGGCGTGTTCGGGAACTGCGCGCTCCTAACCCGGTTCAGGATCACCTCAGCAACCGCAAACTGGCCCTTGACGGTCTCACCCCGCGCCTCGAAGTACAGCGCCTCCGCCAGGCAGGCGAACTGCTCGCCACCGGCGGCTTTGGGCTGGGAATCCAGCCAGGCCTTTGAATACTCCACCGGTTGCGTGCCGGTCTTCCGGCTCTTGAACGGATTGGAGCGGAATCCGAAAAATCCGCTGAACTTCCGCGCAGGCACCGCGTTAAGACTCGCCTGTTCACGCTCGATCAGCGCATCCAGGCCGGTTTCGGCAGCAACACTTTTACCCATCGTGATGGTGGCAGCCATCACGGCAATCATAGTCAACAATTTCATTCAGGGTTCCCCCGTCCTAGCAGCTTGCAACCGGTTTTCCCGGCCACATGCGGTCGCATCCCTTAATGGAATTGGCCCCGGACGTCCAGCTTGCCCCCCGCGAGTGCGACAGCATGGTTAACGCAAGTGCAGGCCCGCAGCCGCTTCCGGCGGCTGGGTATCCTGATTTTTCCTAATATTTTGTGTAAGTTGGCGCAACCTGGCCAATTTTGCCGCCAATCGCCAGCTGAGCGGCGGCTAACCGCGCAACGGGCACACGGAATGGCGAGCACGAAACATAGTCAAAGCCCGCGTCGCGGCAAAATGCAATCGATTCGGGGTTGCCGCCATGCTCGCCGCAGATCGAAAGCGTAATGCCGCCGTTCTCCGCCCGGCCCCGCTGGACCCCCAGTTTCAGCAGTTCGCCGACCCCGTCAGTGTCCAGAACATGGAACGGATCTTCGGGAAAAACGCCCTGGTTCACATATTCCGACATGAACCGCCCGGCATCGTCGCGCGACAGCCCATAGGTCATCTGCGTCAGGTCATTGGTGCCAAAGCTGAGGAACGCCGTATGCGGTGAAATCTCCCCGGCCCGCAGCGCCGCACGCGGCGTTTCCACCATCACCCCCAGCCGGTAGGTGAAATCCTCGCCGCGCTCTGATTTCACGGCAGCGGCCACCGCATCGATGCGGGCCTTGACCAGCTCCACCTCGCGCTTGGCCGACACCAGCGGGATCATGATTTCCGGCACCACCGGTTCACCTTCCTGCGACGCCTCAAGCGTGGCTTCAAAGATGGCGCGCGCCTGCATGTCATAGATTTCCGGCACCGTCACGCCCAGCCGCACCCCGCGCAGGCCCAGCATCGGGTTGTACTCGTCCATCTCTTCCACGCGCCGGGTCACATCGCTGACCGGAATGCCCAAGGCCTCCGACAGCTCGCGCTGGCCGGTCTTGGTGGCAGGCAGGAACTCATGCAGCGGCGGGTCGAACAGGCGGATGCAGACAGGCATCCCCTCCATAATCCGGAACAGCTCCCGGAAGTCGTCGCGCTGCATCGGCAGAAGGCGCTCCAGCACCGCCGCCCGGCCTGAGGGCGTCTCGGCAAAGATCATCTCGCGCATCACGGTCAGCCGCCCGGGTTCAAAGAACATATGCTCCGTCCGGCACAGCCCGATGCCTTGCGCATTGAATTTACGCGCCATTTCAGCATCTTCCGGCGTATCCGCATTGGCACGGATACCGATATCCCGGGCCTCGTCGGCCCAGGCCAGCAAGGTCAGAAGCGCGCCGTCCTCAGCGGCTTCCAGCATCTGAGGCTGGCCTGCCAGCACCTGGCCGCTGCTGCCGTCGATGGTGATAATGTCGCCCGCATTGAACACCCGGCCATCTGCGGCCTCCAGCATCTTGCGCTTGCTGTGGAACTTCATGTTGGAGGCGCCAACGATGCACGGCAGCCCCAGGCCGCGGCCGATCACCGCCGCGTGGCTGGTCATGCCGCCCTTCTCGGTCAGCACGCCGGCAGCCGCATGCATGCCCCGCACATCCTCGGGCGAGGTTTCCCGGCGCACCAGAATGCAGGCCTCGCCGCGGGCAGCGCTGGCCTGCGCGCCGGCAGCAGTGAACACCAGTTTGCCGGTGGCCGCACCGGGGCTGGCGGCAATGCCCCGCCCGATCACGTCGCGTTCGGCGTCCGGTGCCACCTGACGGTGCAAAAGTTCATTCAGAATATGCGCATCGACCCGGATCAGCGCCTCCTCCTGGGGGATCACGCCATCCTCGGCCAGCGCCACCGCGATCCGAACCGCAGCCTGAGCACTGCGCGTCACCCGCACCCCGTCCAGAATATGCACCCGGCCGTTCTCCACGACAAATTCCAGCTGCATTTCCTCGCGCAGCTTCCGGCGCATCAGTGCTGCGTGGGATTTCAGATCAGCAAAGGCTTCCGGCGCCAGCTCCTCCAGCGACAGCCCGCGTTCATCTTTTCCCAGATACAGCGCCCCGGCCCCCGCCCCCAGCGCATCGCGGCCCTGGCTCTGGCTCAGGTAGCGGCCGGTCAGCTGCGGCATGCCGGTGGTGGAATTCACCAGTTGCAGCACGCCCGATCCGCATTCGCCCTGCCCCACACCGGGGATCATTTCCTGCACCACCAGGCCCAGACCCGCATCGGCCGGCGCGCCCTTGGCTTGGCGCAGAAGCCGTGCCGAGGTGCCCTCCCAGGCCCGCGCCATAGAGCGCAGGACCGCCGCCAGCTGCTCACCCGGGTCTTGCGGGAAATGCTCGTCCGTTTCGGCCTCATAGGCATGCAGAATATCGGTCAGCGCATCCGGGCCGCCGTCCTCGACATCGTCGAACACATCCGGATCCAGCCGCGCCACATGCACCGCATAGGACTGCACGAACCGCAGATACAGCGCCGCCGCGGCCTCCCGTCCCAGGCTGTCGCACAGATCAACATAGCGCGCATCGTTCATGCCGATGTTCAGGATCGCCCCCGGCCCGCCCCAATCGGGATCTTCCGAAGACGGGCGCACGCACAGCAGCGATTCCGGATCGAATTCGGCCAGCACCCCGTTCAGGTCCGGCATCTGCCCTTCGGCAATGGCGTGCACCGCATCAAAAGACAGCGCCACCGTGCGCGGCACCGGCAGGTCCAGCCGCTCCAGCCGCTGCAGGCATTTCGCCCGCCCGCCATGGGTCGCGGTGGCAATCGGCGCAGTCGGAGTGATCAGCGAGGCCGGCGGGGTCTGTTCGAAATCTTTCTGCACTGCAGCACGTCTCCTTTGAAAGTCACCATAAGGGGAAGACGCGATGGCGCAAGGGTCTTGTAACAGCGCGATGAGGGATAAGCCGGGCGCAGATACGGAAAACCGGCCTTCCCTCGCGGTAAGGCCGGTCCCTGCGGGGCGAGTACTTTTGGAAAGATGAAAGAGCGTTTGGCTCTCTCAGCCTTCGACCTTGGTAAGATCCGCCACCTGGCCGCAGACCTGACGGATCTGGCCCAGCAGGTTCAGGCGGTTGCGGCGGACGATATCGTTTTCCGCATTGACCTGCACCGCCTCAAAGAACGCATCGATGGGCGCGCGCAGGTCGGCCATGCCCCGCATGGCAGCCGCGAAATCTTCGGCCTCGATGGCCGGAGAGATCGCCGCCCCGCCGGCCTCCAGCGCGTCGAACAGCGCGGTTTCCGCGTCGTCCTCGGCAAACTTGCGGTCGGCGCCATAGGAGTATTCAACGCCGTCCTTTTCCTCAGCCTGGCTGAGGATGTTGTTGGCGCGCTTGAAACCCTGCAGCAGGTTGGTGCCATCTTCGGTTTTCAGGAAGTCCTCCAGCGCCCGGGCGCGTTTCACCAAGAGGGTCAGGTCGTCGTTGCCCGCCATGGCGATGCAGGCGTCAATCACGTCATGGCGGATGCCCTGGTCGCGCAGGAACACCTTGAGGCGGTCGTGGAAGAAGGAGAGGAGGTTGGCAATTTGCTCTCCACCACAATTGATCATCCCTCGGATTTGATCATGCGAGTACCCTGGGAGGTCATTGAACTCATACACACGCTCAACGTCCGCATCCTCCAGGCTTACAAAGATCAAACTCTTGTATTCAGATAACAATTCGCTGCTAAGATTTAACCTAACGAGTGAATTCTCTCTGGGTTCATCGAGGTAGGTGTTCGCGCAATAGATTGCATTCGCATTTTCAAACAGCTGTTGTGCCAAGTTGAAACGAGAAGTTTCCATTGCACGCTGCAACTTGAAACCAGCATCATTCTCCAGCACCAGCCGGATCACCCCCAGCGCGGCGCGGCGCAGGGCATAGGGGTCTTTCGACCCGGTGGGCTTTTCATCAATCGCCCAGAACCCGGTCAGCGTGTCCAGCTTGTCGGCCAGCGCCACGGCAACCGACACCGGCTCCGACGGCACATCATCGCCCGGCCCCAGCGGCGAGTAGTGCTGCTCGCAGGCGTTGGCGACGGCCGAGGGCAGGCCCGCAGCCTCGGCGTAGTAGCGGCCCATCAGGCCTTGCAGCTCCGGGAATTCATAGACCATTTCCGAGCTTAGGTCGGCCTTCGCCACCCGCGCCGCCTGCTCTGCCAGATCCGCATCGGCGCCCACCACCGGCGCGATCTCCCGCGCCAGCGCGGCGATGCGGTCTATCCGCGCCGCCTGGGTGCCCAGCTTGTTGTGGAAGGTCACGTTGCCGAGGTTCTCCACCCAGGCGCTCATGCCGGCCTCGGACTTCGCCGTGCGCAGGTCGTTCTCCCAGAAGAACTTGGCATCCGCCAGACGCGCCGACAGCACCTTTTGGTTGCCCGCCAGGATCGTCGCGCCATTGTCCGCGGTCTCGCGGTTGGCGACGGTGATGAATTTCTCGATGCGGCCGGTCTTGGGGTTCTTCACCGAGAAGAACTTCTGGTGCTCGCGCATACTGGTCTGCAGCACCTCCGGCGGCAGTTCCAGAAATTCGGCGTCAATGGCACCCATCAGCACCACCGGCCATTCGACCAGACCGGCGACTTCGGCCAGCAGGCCCTTGTCCTCGACCACGTCCAGCCCGCTGGCAAAGGCCTGATTGGTGGCCTCCTGCCAGATCGCCTCCGCCCGTTCGCGGGCGTCCAGCACCACATGCGCGCGCTTCAGCTTGGCGGCATAGTCGTCAAAGCCGGTGACGGTGATCTCTTCCGGCGCCATGAACCGGTGGCCGCGGGTGGTATTGCCGGACTTGATGCCATCGATGTCCAGATCCACCACGCTCGCACCTGCCTCATCCGACAGGATGCACAGGATCGAATGCAAGGGCCGCACCCAGCGCAGGGACCCTGCGCCCCAGCGCATGGATTTCGGCCAGGGGAAGTTGCGGATGGTGTCTTCCAGCACTTCGGCAATGATTTCGGCTGCCGGGCGCCCCGGCTTTTCGATCATAGCGAAATACACCGCACCCTTGGGGGTATCGCGCTCCTCCAGCTGGTCACGGGTCAGGCCCGCGCCGCGCAGGAAGCCCTCAATCGCCTTGTCCGGCGCGCCGACCTTGGGGCCTTTGCGCTCTTCGCGGATGGTCGGGCTTTCTGCCAGCAGGCCGTCCACCGCCAGGGTCAGGCGGCGCGGCGTCGACAGCGCCGCGGCACCGGCATAGGTCAGGCCCGCCTCGACCAGGCCGTCGGTCATGCGCTTTTTCAGGTCCTCAGCCGCACGCGCCTGCATGCGCGCCGGGATTTCCTCGGAAAACAGTTCAATCAGCAGATCGGGCATCAGATATCCTCGGGCGTGGCCGCGCGGGCGGGCGCAGCGGAAAAATTGGAAAGGACGGGATCAATGCGGCACGTCATTCGTCTGCCTGTCCGGCTTCTGGACGGGGCGGGCATTTCTCCCCCACCACGGTGCCGTCATAAGCTTTCTGACCGCAGTCATTCAGCTCATGCCAGACATAGCCGCGGCCCTGCTCGGTGACGGCAACAATGCGGTCGACACCATAGGAGATGTTCTTGACCGACAGGAACGACTTGGCAGAGCCGTCGCCCAGCTGGGCACCGATGGCGGCGGCATCGAAGCACTCGAACCAGTCCGGCGCATTGCGCGGTTCAGTCTTGTCCGACAGGGTAAAGACCTGCGCCAGCTCATCCGGCGACACCTTGGTGGTGAAACAGGCGCGGTAGCGGATGGGGGAGCTGTCAGCGTCAATCGCCTCGAAATCCGAGTAGGCAATCGGCTGCCCCTCGCCGCCATCCAGCGGCACCAGCACCACGTCGCGGCCCGGCTGCAGCGCGACCTCATCATAAAAGCCATAGACCTGCAGGTAATACATCGCCCCCCCGGCGGCGAGGCCGGAGACGATCAGGATCAAGGCAAGGAATTTCCCCATAACGTGCCGTCCCCTGTTCAGGCCGCGGTCTCAGCCGAATACCCGCCGGCCTCGGTCAGCACGAATGCGTCGGCGCATTGCTTAGCCAGCGCCCGGACGCGGCCGATATAGGCCTGTCGCTCAGTGACCGAGATCACCCCGCGGGCATCCAGCAGGTTGAAGATGTGGCTGGCCTTGATGCACTGGTCGTATGCCGGATGCGCCATAATGATGCGCTTGCCGGTCTTCGGGTCCTGATGCTCCTCAGCCAGGATCGCGGCGCATTCGGCCTCGGCTTCCTCGAAATGGCGCAGCAGCACCTCGGTATTGGCCACGTCAAAGTTCCAGCGGGCGTATTCTTCTTCGGTCTGCTTGAACACATCGCCATAGGTCAGCGGGATCAGCGCATCCGGATCGTTGTACGGCATGTCCATCACGTGATCGACGCCCAGCACATACATCGCCAGACGCTCCAGGCCATAGGTCAGCTCACCGGACACGGGATGGCAGTCGTGGCCGCCGACCTGCTGGAAATAGGTGAACTGCGAAACTTCCATACCGTCGCACCAGACCTCCCAGCCAAGCCCCCAGGCGCCCAGCGTCGGGCTTTCCCAGTCGTCCTCGACAAAGCGGATGTCGTGCATCGCCATATCGACGCCGATCGCTTCAAGGCTGCCCAGATACAGCTCCTGCAGGTTCGGCGGGCTCGGTTTGATCAGCACCTGGTACTGGTAGTAATGCTGCAGCCGGTTCGGGTTCTCGCCGTAACGCCCGTCGGTCGGGCGGCGCGAGGGCTGCACATAGGCCGCGGCCCAGGCCTTGGTCCCCAGCGAGCGCAGCGTGGTCGCCGGGTGGAAGGTGCCGGCGCCGACTTCCATATCATAAGGCTGCATCACCGCGCAGCCCTTGGCGGCCCAGTAATTCTGGAGCCTCAGGATAATCTCTTGGAAGGAGCGCGGCGCGCCGTTGGTCTGGGTCATCTCTCATCCCTTTTGGGGTCACTGGCCTTTGGGGGCAGCTCAGGCAGCAATTGCGGGGATCTTCCTATGCAAGGCTTATGGCAGGGTCAACGCCCTGCGGGCGCTTGCGTCCGCGCTGCGGCCCGCTGCACGCAGCGCATCGGCAACAAAAGTGCGGGATTGCGGCAACGGGCCGGGAATTCCCCCTGCCATGAGGAGTTCCCTTTGGCGTCTCAAAATGCTTAATCTCCGCAACAAAGAATAAGAGTACTTCCGGGATACGAGGCCCTGACAATGAAAAAACTGTTTGCCGCACTGGCGCTGCCGCTGATTGCGCTGGCCATTGCGTTCACGGCGCCTGTGTCGGCGCAAAGCAGCCGGGATTCGGTCTGGATACAGATCGCCGCCCGCTCCTCCCTGCGCGAGGCAGAGAACGAGGCCCGCGGCTATGCCGCCCGCCTGCCCGACGTGTCCGGCTATGCGCTTGGCGGCGGCTGGTACGGTGTGGTTCTGGGCCCCTACGCCCGCGAGGACGCCGAGCGCGTTCTGCAGGTCTACCGCGCTGAGAACCAAATCCCGCGCGACAGCTTCATCGCCTTCCGCCGCAACCTGCGCAGCCAGTTCTACCCGGTCGCGGCAAATGCGGCACAGCCTGCAGAACCGGCCCCGGCACCCGCTCCGGCCGAACCTGCAGCGCAGGAGCCGGAACCCCAGCAGCAGGCGGCTCTGCAATCTACCCTGCCTGATGAAACCCCGGCTCAGGCACGGCGCAGCGAAAGCACGCTCAGCCGCGAAGAGCGGATGCATCTGCAGATCGCGCTGAAGGCCGCGGGCTTTTACAGCTCCGGCATCGACGGCGCCTTCGGCCGCGGCACCCGCGCCTCGATGAGCGACTGGCAGGCCGCCCGCGGCTTTGAGCCGACCGGCGTGCTGACCACTGCCCAGCGCCAGGTGCTGATGGATGAATACAACGCTCCGCTGATCTCTGCCGGCATGGCCCGGGTGGAGGACGCCAAGGCAGGCATCGCGCTGCAAATCCCTGCCGGTGAAGTGGCCTTTGACCGCTATGAATCGCCCTTTGCCCATTACACCGGCAAGGGGGATACCGGCGCCCAGGTGCTGCTGATCAGCCAGCCCGGCGACAAGCGCACCCTGTTCGGCCTCTATGACATCCTGCAAACGCTGGAAATCATGCCGCTGGAAGGCCCGCGCGAGCGCGGCAGCAGCAGCTTCACCATCGAAGGCCGCAACAGCAAGATCGCCTCCTTCGCACAGGCCAGCCTGAAAAACGGCGAAGTCAAAGGCTTCATCCTGGTCTGGCCCGCCGGTGACGAAGAGCGCCGCACCCGCGTTCTGGCCGCAATGCAGGCCAGCGTCACCCGCCTCGACGGGGTGCTGGACCCGGCCGCCGGCGGTGACGCGGTGCAAAGCGTCGACCTCGTTTCCGGTCTGGAGATCCGCAAGCCCAAACTCTCGCGCTCCGGTTTCTTCGTGGACGGCAAAGGCAGCGTGCTGACCACTTCCGATGTGGTGGCCGGCTGCAGCCGGATCACTCTGGACCACGGCTATCAGGCCGAAGTGGCAGCCAATGACACTGCCGGGGGCATCGCCATCCTGAAACCCGCGGAGGCGCTGGCGCCTGCGGCAGTGGCCGGTCTCAGCACCGCCTCGCCGCGATTGCAGTCAGAGGTCGCCGTGTCCGGCTTTTCCTATGCGGGCGTGCTCGGCGCCCCGAGCCTCACCTGGGGCAAGATCGCCGATGTCAAAAGCCTGGACGGCAACACCGATGTTGCACGGCTGGAGCTGACGGCACAGCCCGGCGATGCCGGTGGCCCGGTAATGGATGCAACCGGCGCGGTTCTGGGAATGCTGCTGCCGCGGCAAACCGGCGGCCAGCAGCTGCCCGAAGACGTCAGCTTTGCCGTCAACGCCGACGCGCTCCGCACCGCGCTGAACGCCGCCGGGGTGACCCCTGCGGCACAGCCCGCGGCCTCCGGCAGCCTGCCCAACGCCGCGATGACCCGGCTGGCCTCCGGCATGACCGTCCTGGTCAGCTGCTGGGAGTGATGGAGCCGGCCTGGCGGAAGCCCGGCAGGCCGTGTAACAAAGAAAGCCGGCGCAGGTTCTGCGCCGGCTTTTTTGGTGGTCACAGCCCCGGCGGCGCGGGCGCGGGAAAGCCCGGTTTCAGCCCTGGCCGCCGGTGGTCAATAAGGCTGGATACGGCCATCCCAAGTATGGAAGCAGCCGGTCGTGTCCAGGGTCAGGACTTCGAATTCGTTGATCAGCCCGGCCACCGACTCCTGCACCGTGATATCACCGTCGCAGCCGCCCATGTCGGTCTGCACCCAGCCGGGATGATAGATGCCCACCGCAATCCCCTCCGGCTGCAGATCCGTGGCAAGGTTGCGCCCGATGTTAAGCGCCGCCGCCTTGGATGCCCGGTAGGCATAGCTGCCGCCCGGCGCCCGGGTGTGGCTGGCCATCTGCGACGACAGGATGGCAATCTTGGGGTTTTCCGCCAGCCGCAGGTTCGGCAGCATCGCCTGCACCGTCAGGAACACGCCAGTCACATTGGCCGCCAGGGTTTTGGCCCAGACCTCGGCCGAATAGTCATCCAGCCCCATCGCCTTGTCGATGTAAACGCCGGCATTGCACACCAGCAGATCCACAGGCCGGTTCCGGATCTGGGCCGCAAAACGCGCCTGCTGGCCAGGATCGGACACATCCAGCTTGACGCCCGAGGAATGATCGCGCGAGGTGCCCGTCACCTCGTGGCCCGCCTCCCGCAGCTGCTTCACCAGCTCCTTGCCGATGCCGCGGCTGGTTCCCGTTACAACTGCATGCATTCTGCCCTGCCCTTCAATTTGATTTACGACCGGGACGGAACGGCAGCGGCATCACCGGCACGCCCTCCTCAATCAGCTCCCGCGCATCTTCCAGCCTGGCCTCGCCGTGGATCGCCCGCTCCGGCGCCTCGCCCAGATGCATCGCGCGCGCTTCCCGCACGAAACTGTCTCCGACATAGTCAGAGTTTTTCTCTATCTTTTTCCGCAGCTCCGCCAGCGCTTTTTCCACTTCGCCCGACGGGCGGCTCAGCATTCCCGGTCCTGAGGCAGCAGGCGCAGGTGCAGCTGCCGGTACAGGCGCCGGCACGGCCTCCGGCGCCGGCCTCGGTTTTGTTTCCGGCTCGCCGACGCCCGACACCGCCTTGCGGCCCGGGCGCACCCGCGGCGCCATGATGGCTTTTGTCACCTGCGTGCCGCCGCAGACCGCACAGGACACCATCCCGGCTGCTGCCAGCTTGTCAAAAGCCGCCGCCGACTGGAACCAGCTGTCGAACGCGTGGCCGTCCGCACATTTGAGGCTGTATTGAATCATGCTTACTCTCTTAGCAGGAAAGGCTGATTAAATCTGCCTCTCCGGCAAGCGCAAGAGGTCTCTGTGTCAAGTGTGCAGCTACCGGGCGGCATCCGGAGGCTGCAGCCGCTGCCGCAGCCGCGCAGCCAGCTCCTCCTGCGCCACATCCGCCTCCACCGCCAGCCGCCTGAGGCCGAAATGCACATGTGCCATCTCGCGGTAATAGCCCGCAAACACATAGTTTACCGCCGCCCCGGCCATGGCCCCGGCAATCGGCACGGCCTGGGCCGCCAGTTTCTGCCCCAGCACCGTGCCCAGCTTGGGTGCCACTTGGGCGATCAGCTTGTGCAGCCCCCCCGGCAGCCCCAGACGGGCAGAGAGAAAGCCCAGATCGGCGCCGTCATCCGCAGCCAGCGGGCCTGCTGCGGCAAAGACCTGAATGCAGTCGAAAGTCACGCTTTCGGCCTCAGGATCGAACCCTTCAGCCGCAGCGGCGCCTTGGATGGTGCGCAACAAAAAGGCGGTGGTCGCCGGCAATTCCACCAGCGCGCCCGGCAGCCCCGCCACACCGCCCGCAGCCCCCATTGCGGCGCTCACCATCCGGTCAACGCCCGGTTTCTGATCCGGCACCAGGCGGCGCGACTGGCTGGCGCCCTTCATGGCAACCCGCAGCGCGGTCTCCGTGGCCCCCGTCAGACCGGCCCGCACCGGTGCAGGCAGCCGCTCCAGCAGGCTTTCTCCGCTGCCGCCCAGCCGGTTCAGCAGATCAACGCCAAACCCGCCCGCTGCCCGGTGCCGCTGCGCCAGCGCGTCCAGCTCGGCCTCAATCTCCTGCGGGGTAAAAGCCCGCGCGTCTGTCAAAACATCTGCCACATGCGTCTCCTCTGCTCTCTCAAGATCGGCAGCTATGGGCACAATTTCAAGCCTGCCAGCGGGTGACCTGCCCCTGAATTCCATCCCAGGCAGCCTCCTGCAGCGCCAGTCCCAGAACCCGCTCAGGGTTGGTCGGCGGCGGCATCTCGACACCCTGCAGCTTGGAAAAACCGAACCGCTGGTAATAGGGCGCATCCCCCACCAGCATCACCCGCGCCCAGCCGGTTTCCCCGGCCTTGGCCAGACTGTCGCGCACAAGCGACCCGCCCAGCCCCTCGCCCTGCCGTGTCGGGTGCACCGCCACCGGCCCCAGCAGCAGCACAGGCGCGCTGCCCACCAGAACCGGCCAATACCGGATTGCCGCTGCCAGAATGCCGTCACTGTCGCGGGCCACTTCGCTCAGGCCCGAAACCGGCGGAACACCCTCGCGCAGGCGGTACGAGGACAGCGCCTCGCGCCCCGGTGCAAAGCACAGGTCATACAGCGCCTCGACCTCCCACCGGTCATCCGGCCGCTCTGCCCTCAATTCGATCACGCCGCCCTGCCTCCGCATTCTTCCCTGCAGGCTGGCGTTTGGCCTAGCATGGGCGTAAGCCTTGGGCAAACATCTATGAACAGAGCAGGAAACAGAAATGTTCTACCGGCCCGAGGACGGTCACGGCCTCCCCCACAATCCCTTCAACGCCATTGTCACCCCGCGCCCAATCGGCTGGATCTCCAGCCGGTCGGCAGACGGCGTCAGCAATCTGGCCCCTTATTCCTTCTTCAATGCCGTCGCCTACACCCCGCCGCAGGTGATGTTTGCCTCCACCAGCAGCAAGCCGGACCAGGACGGCACCAAGGATTCGGTCGCCAACATCGAGGCCACCGGCGTCTTTTGCGTCAACGTTGTCTCCTACGCGCTGCGGGACGCGATGAACGCCAGTTCCGGCGCGCTGCCCAAGGACGTCGATGAATTCGCCCACGCCGGGCTGGAGGCCGCAGAGTGCGAAACCATCGCCTGCTCCCGCGTCGCCGCAGCCCCCGCAGCGCTGGAATGCAAACTGACCCAAATCGTCACCCTGCCGGGCGAGGCCAACAAGGTGGTGTTCGGCGAGGTCACCGGCGTGCACCTGCGCGACGACTGCCTGCGCGACGGCACCTTCGACGTCACCGCATTCCAGCCGCTGGCCCGTCTCGGCTACCGGGACTACTCGGTGGTGCGCGACCTGTTCCCTCTGACCCGCCCCGACGACTGAGACCCGCCATGCCGCTTCCCGACCCCCGCAAGCGTAATCCGATCATCCTGCCCGATGGCACGCCCCACGCGGGCACGGTGATGCTCAGCCAGGTGCTTGATCACCCCAACATCAAGGCGGGCGATTACTCCTACGCCTCCGATTTCGACCCGCCCCAGGACTGGGCGCAGCACCTGGCGCCCTACCTGTTCCCCGGCGCCCGCGAACGCCTGGTCATCGGCCGCTTCTGCCAGATCGCCCATGGGGTGCGCTTCATCACCGCCTCGGCCAATCACGCGCAGGACGGCCTCAGCTGCTACCCCTTCCCGGTGTTCGACCCGGACCAGATGGGCGGTTTCCAGCCCGACACCCGCGACACCATCGTGGGCAATGACGTCTGGATTGGCTACGGCGCGCTGATCCTGCCCGGCGCCCGCATCGGGGACGGCGCCATCATCGGCGCCGGCGCCGTGTTGCGCGGCACGGTGCCGCCTTACGCCATTGTCACCGGCAACCCCGCCGCGGTGCACAGCCACCGCTTCTCCAAACCTCAGATCGCCCGCCTGCTGGCACTGAAATGGTGGGACTGGCCCGCGGACCTCATCACCCGCGCCGAACCGGCGCTGCTGTCCGGCGACCTCGACATGCTCGAAAGCATCGCGCCTGACTAAGCCTTGGCAGGCATGGTGTGTCCGAGGCCCCTTCTTGAAATCAAAAATGCCCGCGGTTCACCGGAACCGCGGGCATTCTCTTTGCAACCATTCAGCCGCTCAATGGCCGCCGAGGATCCCGGTCTTGACCGAGTAATCCACCGCAACCTCGTATTCCGGGTCGTCATCGCTATCGACCATCAAATGGCCCGCCTTGGTCAGCAACTGGTGGCAGTCGCGGCTCAGGTGGCGCAGCACCACGGCCTTGCCCTCAGCCTCATACTTGCCAGCCAGCGCCTCAATCGCCTGCAGCGCCGACTGATCCACTACCCGGCTGCGGGCAAAGTCCACAATCACATGGTCCGGGTCGCCCGCCACATCAAACAGCTCGATGAACCCGTCGGTGGAGCCAAAGAACAGCGGCCCCTCGATCTCATAGACCTTGGCCCCCTTGTCGGAAGCGGACTCGCGGGTATAGGCGTGGATGCGGCGCGCGTTGTTCCAGGCATAGGCCAGGGCTGAGACGATGACGCCCACAACCACCGCAATCGCCAAGTCGGTCATCACCGTCACCACCGTCACCAGCACGATCACAAAGGCGTCCATCAGCGGCACCTTGGTCATGATCTTCAGGCTGTTCCAGGCAAAGGTGCCGATCACCACCATGAACATCACGCCAACCAGTGCTGCCAGCGGGATCTGCTCGATCAGCGGCGAAGCCACCACGATGAACAGCAAGAGGAACAGCGCCGCGGCAATGCCCGCAATCCGCGTCCGGCCGCCGGACTTCACGTTGATCATCGACTGGCCGATCATTGCGCAGCCGCCCATACCGCCAAAGAAACCGGTCACCACGTTCGACGCGCCCTGCGCAATGCACTCCTGGCTGGCACCGCCGCGCTTGCCGGTGATCTCGCCCACCAGGTTCAGCGTCAGCAGGCTCTCGATCAAACCAATCGCCGCCAGAATGACCGCATAAGGCAGGATGATCCACAGCGTCTCCAGCGTGAACGGCGCCAGCATATGCGGGGGGTACAGCCCCTCACCGGTGCCAAAAGGGTTGTGGAAGGCCGGGAAACCGCCCTCGATTGAGGCCATGTCGCCCACCCGCGGCACGTCCAGCCCCATCGCGATCACCAGCACCGCCACAATGCCAATGCCTGCCAGCGGTGCCGGGATCACAGATGTGATCTTCGGCATTCCCCAGATGATCACCATGGTCAGCGCCACCAGCCCCAGCATCATGTACAAAGATGCGCCGCTCAGCCATTCCTCGCCTTCGCTCCCCGGAACCGTAAATTGCGTCATCTGCGCCAGGAAGATCACAATCGCCAGACCGTTCACAAACCCCAGCATCACCGGATGCGGCACCAGGCGGATGAACTTGCCCCAATGCATGACCCCGGCAAAGATCTGCAAAATCCCCATCAGCACCACCGTGGCAAACAGGTATTCAACTCCATGGTCGGCCACCAGCGCCACCATCACCACCGCCAGCGCTCCGGTTGCGCCCGAGATCATCCCAGGCCGGCCGCCGAACACCGCAGTGATCAGACCGACCATAAAGGCCGCATAAAGCCCCACCAGCGGATGCACTTCGGCAACAAAGGCAAAGGCAACCGCCTCTGGCACCAGCGCCAGCGCCACGGTCAGGCCCGACAGCAATTCGATGCGCACGCGCCCCGCGGTAAAGCCCTCGTCCTGCATGATAGAGAGGTTCGGTGGGGAAATCTGCTTGGCCAGCAAAGCCACGGCTGCGCGTCTCATATCAGGTACCTGTGCTCGGGAGGAGAAGTGTTCGCTGCCCGCCCCTAGCGGAAATACGCTCATGGGGCAAGAGCGGCCTCCCCAGGCGCCCTGTACAGCGGTCAGGCAAAGGCGGTCAGGCAAAAAAAGACACGCATTTCGAATTCGGCGGGGAACCGAAACCCGCCGCGGACGTTTATCCGATGAGTGCTCGCGCACAAACCACTAAATAACCGAGGAATGAATGCTATGAAAAAGCTGCTACTTTCCACGGCGCTTGCCGCTGTGACCTTCGTCCCCGCCTATGCATCTGACACCGCCATCGAAGAAACCGCTGAGACCACCGCGGAACAGGGCGCGGAAATGGCATCTGACGCCGCAACCGCCGTTGAAGAAACAGGCGACGCGGTTGCCGAAGAAGCCAGCGAGATGGCGTCCGAAGCCGAAGCTGCGGCTGAAAACGTTGCCGACGAGGCCGCTGAGGCCGGAGCCGAGGTGGAAGCCGAAGCTGAAGCAGCGGCTGAAGAAGTTGCCGACGAAGCCGCTGAGGCCGAAGCCGAACTGGAAGCCGAGGCTGAGATGGAAGCCGATGCCGAAACCACCGACGCCGTCCCGCCCCGCGCGGCCATTGAGCGCGACGGCTACATGACCGCGGAAGAGACCGACCTCACCGCCGAAATGCTGACCGGCGCAGCCGCCTATGACGCCAACGACGAATGGATCGGCGAAGTGTCGGAACTGCTGCTGACCGACGACGGCAAGGTCAAGGCTGCAATTATCGATGTGGGCGGTTTCCTTGGCCTGGGCGAAAAGCCGGTAGAGCTGGAACTGTCGCAGATCGACATCCTGCGCGCCGAAGACGGCTCGGACCTGCGCGTCTATATCTCGATGACCGAGGAAGAGCTGAAGGGGATGCCCGACTACGAGGGCTAATTCTTGCTCAAATGCAAACCTCAAGAAACCCGCCGCTTGGCGGGTTTCTCTTTTTGCTTCCCGGCGCGGCGGCGCTGACCGGGATTATCCGGCGCGCATAGGCCCGCCCCTTCATCTTTCCCCAAATACTCTTGCCGAAGGCAAAACCCGTCCCCGGCACCCGCCAGGTGCAGTGCATGGGGGGGCACAGGAGGGATGTACGGGGGTGCACAGCGGGTGCACGCATGCCACCCCCGGTTTTTTCTTCCCGCTCTTGCCAAATCCCATCCCGCTTGCGCATATCCGGAACCAGCAGCAACAGGAGGGCAGGACGTGACCAAGGAAACCATGATCGCCGTGATCGGCGGGTCCGGCATATACGAGATCGACGGGCTGGAAGACGCGCAGTGGGTTTCGGCTGAGACCCCTTGGGGGGCGCCGTCGGACCACATTCTGACCGGCAGCCTGGACGGCGTCAAGATGGCCTTCCTGCCCCGCCACGGCCGTGGCCATGTGCATTCCCCGACTGAGGTCCCCTACCGCGCCAACATCGACGCGCTGAAGCGGCTGGGGGTGACGGATGTGTTCTCTGTCTCCGCCTGCGGGTCGTTCCGCGAGGAACTGGCGCCGGGCGATTTTGTTGTTGTGGATCAATTCATTGACCGGACTTTCGCGCGCGCAAAAAGCTTCTTTGGCACCGGCTGCGTCGCCCATGTGAGCGTCGCGCACCCGACCTGCGAACGGCTTTCGGACGCAGCAGAGGCGGCCGCACGCGATGCCGGCGTCAAGGTTCATCGCGGCGGCACCTACCTCTGCATGGAGGGACCGCAGTTCTCCTCGATGGCCGAAAGCAAAATGTACCGCGAGCACTGGGGCTGCGACGTCATCGGCATGACCAACATGCCGGAGGCCAAACTCGCCCGCGAAGCAGAACTGTGCTATGCCTCCATCGCCATGGTCACCGATTACGACAGCTGGCATCCGGAGCACGGCGCAGTGGAGATAACTGATATCATTGCCACATTGCAGGGAAACTCTGCCAACGCCCGCGCGCTGGTCCGCCGCCTGCCCGGCCTGCTCGGACAGGAGCGCGCGGACTGCCCGCACGGCTGCGACAAGGCGCTGGAATACGCCATCATGACCGCCCCGGAGAAACGCGACCCGGCGCTGCTGGCCAAACTGGACGCCGTGGCAGGGCGGGTGCTGAGCTGACCGGCACTGCCCGTATCTGAAATTATCTGAGGCGCCCCCTTCGGGCGCCCTTTTCTTTGCCATCCAGAGTGCCTTTATCTTATTGGGACAAGTTCTTTTTGCATTTGATTTTATGAGGCTTTCATGCGCTTGCACGGATTGGACATTGCCCGCTTCCTCGCCTTTTGCGGCATGGTGCTGGTGAATTTCCGCATTGCAGCCCAAGTCACACCGGGTACCGATACCGCGTCCGTGTTCACCAATGCTCTGGAGGGGCGGGCTGCGGCGCTGTTTGTGGTGCTGGCAGGCATCGGCCTGTCGCTGGGCAGGCCTGACCGCGCAACGATCTTCCGCCGTGCGGTGTTCCTGTTTGTGATCGGGCTTTTGAACCTGGCAATCTTCGAGGCCGACATCCTGCATTTCTATGCGCTCTATTTCCTGGTAGCGCTGCCGTTCCTGACCGCCTCCAGCCGGGCGCTGATTTGGGCGGCGGCGGGCATTCTGCTCATCGGGCTGATCAGCCTGCTGGCCCTGGATTACGAGGCACACTGGGATTGGGAGACCCTGGCATACGCGGATTTTTGGACTGTAGAAGGCTTCCTGCGCCATTCATTCTTCAACGGCTGGCACCCGGTATTTCCCTGGGCCGCCTTCCTGTTCCTCGGCATGTGGGCGGGCCGCCTGCAGCTTTCCAGCCGCCGGGTTCAGACGCATCTGATCCTTTGGGGGACTGCTGCCGCGTTACTGGGGGCAGTACCCGGGATGCTGATCCCCGACCCCGAGCTGGCTGAGCTTTTTGGCACCAATGCCATCCCGCCCGGCCCCTTCTACATCCTGGCCGCAGCTGGCAGCGCGCTGGCGGCCACCGGGCTGGTGCTTGCCATCACCCCGGCCCTGGACAAGGCCGGTCTGGCGGAATGGCTGGCAGCCCCGGGACGGCAGGCGCTCAGCCTCTATGCGGCCCATATTCTGCTGGGCATGGGCACACTGGAGGCCATGGGGCAACTGGACGGCTCTCTCAGCACCACGCAGATCTTCGGCTACTCACTGGGGTTTTGCGCCCTCTCGATGGTCGCGGTTTGGTTCTGGAATCTCTTTGCAAAACGCGGTCCGCTGGAAGCCCTGATGCGATGGAGCACAGATTTGCCACGGTAACCCCGGGTCGGGGGCATGGGCGGCCTCCCGCTTTTCCTTGCAACACGGCACCGGATCGTCCAAACCGCTGCTGGCCCGGCAATTTGCCAGGCCTCCATCACCGATTTTGCTCAGGAGAGCCGAGCCGATGCCCAAGAAACCCGCCGTCAAGGATTACATCCGCACCATCGTCGACTTCCCGCACGAAGGGATCATGTTCCGCGATGTGACCACGCTGTTTGCCGACCCGCGCGGGTTCCGCATGGCGATCGACCAGATGCTGCACCCCTATGCAGGCGAGCAGATCGACAAGGTGGTCGGGCTGGAGGCGCGCGGATTCATTCTCGGCGGCGCCATTGCGCATCAGCTGGGCACCGGCTTCGTGCCGATCCGCAAGAAAGGCAAGCTGCCCGGCACGACAATCAGCCAGGACTACAAACTGGAATACGGCGAGGCGATTGTAGAGATCCACGACGATGCCATCAAGCCGGGCGAGAAGATCCTGGTGGTCGACGACCTGCTGGCAACCGGCGGCACCGCGGGCGCCGGCATCAAGCTGATCGAACGGCTGGGTGGCGAGATCGTCTCCTGCGCCTTCATCGTCGATCTGCCGGAACTGGGCGGGCGCAAGCTATTGGAGGACATGGGCATGGACGTGCATGTGCTCTGCGAGTTCGAGGGCCTCTGAACACCTCCCACTGACCGCCTGTGTGGGGCCGGAAGTCTCCCGCCGGTCAGGCGCCTTTCTTGGGAAAGGCTGTTCCCGTTGGGCATGGCCCCTTCAGGCCCCCTGGGCCGGAAGGGGCGCGCCGCGCCTCTGCGCGGCGCCGGGCCCAAAGCTGCCAGGCGGTCCGGCATCGCCGGGCAGCCGGGGCTGCGGGAGCCCCCAAAAAACTGAACCGGATCACTCTGCGCCGAGTACCGCGCCCGGGTTCATAATGCCATTGGGGTCCAGCGCCTGCTTGATCGCCCGCATCGCCGCCAGCTTGGCCGGGTCGCCGTAGCGTTCCAGATCGCCGGTCTTCATCCGCCCCACCCCGTGCTCGGCGCTGAAGGAGCCGCCGAAGGCGTGGACCAGATCATGCACCGCCTCTTTGACCGCACCGCGCAGGGCCTCATACTCCTCCCGCTTGCGGCCCTTGGCCGGGAACACGTTGTAGTGCAGGTTGCCGTCGCCCAGATGGCCAAAGCAATTGATGCGGAAATCCCCAAGCCTGGCGACCATATCCCTGCCCTGTTCGATGAAGGCGGGTATCTCCGAAATGGGCACCGAGATGTCGTGGCTGGACACCGAGCCGATGGCTTTGTTGGCCAACGGGATATGCTCACGCACGGCCCACAGCGCCTGCCGCTGGCTGTCCGACTGGGCAATTACACCGTCGCTTGCCAGCCCTGCAGCCTCGGCGGCTTCAAACAGCTCTGCCAGCACGTCCTCCGCCTCCAGCCCGCGCGGCAGGCCCAGCTCAATCAGCACGCACCAGTCCGGCGCTTCAGCAAAGGGCTGGCGGACCTGCGGCAGTGTCTCTGCCAGAAAGTCCAGCCCCTGCCGGTGGATCAGCTCAAAGGCGCTGACACCCTCGCCCGCATGATCACGGGCCAAGGCCAGCAAGCCGATGGCAGCCTGCGGGTCCTTCACGGTGAAGACCGCGGTGCCTTGCGACGCCGGCACCGGCGATAGTTTCAGCGCCGCAGCGGTGATCACGCCCAGCGTGCCCTCAGCCCCGATCAGCAGATTCCTGAGGTCGTAGCCGGTGTTGTCCTTCCTCAGCCGCGACAGCCCGTGCCAGATCTCGCCTGAGGGCAGCACCGCCTCCAGCCCCAGGCAGAGATCGCGGGCATTGCCGTAGCGCAGAACATTGACGCCGCCGGCATTGGTCGACAGGTTGCCGCCAATCCGCGCGGACCCTTCCGCTGCCAGCGATAAGGGAAACAGCCGGCCCGCCGCCTGCGCCGCCGCCTGCACGTCCGCCAGAATGGCGCCACCTTCCGCGATAAGGACATTCTCCCGGGCGTGAACCGCCCGGATCGCCGCCATCCGCTCCAGCGAAATCACCAGCGGCGCCGGTCCATCCGGCATCACCTGGCCGCCGACCAGGCCGGTGCCGCCTCCATAAGGCACCACAGGCACCCGCGCCCGGTTGGCTTCGCGGACCAGAATGGAGACCTGCTCAACATTCCGCGGCAGCGCCAGCAGCCCCGCCTGCCCCTGGTACCGGCCGCGCGGCTCTTCCAGATAGCGCGGTTCGGCGGTACGCAGCACGCCTTCAGGCAGCAGGCGTGAGAGGCGGGCGGAAAAGGCAGCGTCGGCAGGGTTCAGTGTCATGCCTTATCCATGCCGCAAGGCCCTGCGGCTGGCAAGCCAGCTCACTCGTCGTCCAAAAGGTATTTGGGCCGCAGGACATGGATGGTCGGGCGGCTGGGCAGGCCGCGCAGAGAGACGGTCAGCTCGCTTGCCCCCTGATCCACCACGTCAAATTCCGGGCCGATCCGGGCCAGGAAACGTTCCAGCGAGTGGTCGCTGAACCAGTGCATAGGGATGATCACGGAAGAGCGCAGCCGCCCCAGCACCTCCAGCATCTGGTCGAGCGGCAGGGTGATGCCGCCGTCCACCGCCGCCATCACCACGTCGAGCCGCCCCAGCGCCGCGTATTGTTCCGGAGTCGGCACGTGATGCAGATGCCCCAGGTGGCCAATGCACAGGCCCGCGGCCTCGAACACAAAGATCGAATTGCCCCGTGCCTCCAACCCGCCGAACATGTTGCGGATGTCGGTCGGGACATTGCGGATCAGCATCTCGCCAAGGTCGAGGTGATGATCAACGCCTGCGCCGAACGGCCCCCAGCCCTGCAGCACATGCGGGATGGCCGGGTCCGGATGGGCGGTCCAGTGGGTCTCATGGGCGTGGTTCATGGTGACCACATCGGGGATCATCGGCGCCGCTCCGGTGAAGCCGGTGAAATCGGTGACCACATTCAGCCCGCCCCCGGTGCGCAGCAGAAAGGAGGCATGGGCGATATAGCGGATCTGCACGCTGTCTTCAGCCACCGGGTCCTGCCAGCTGGCCTGCTGCAGATACGCCATCCCCGGCGCAGACTGTGCCAGGGCAATGCAATGGCTCTGCCGCCGCTCCTGCGCCTGAAGGGCACCGGAACACAGGATGAGGCATAGGAGGCTGGCAAGCGCGCGCATGAGGCAGGTTCTAGGGCGCAAACCCGTGTTGTCAGCCCTGCTCACCGAAAATTCAGGGCGCGGCGCTCCCGCCTGCGCTGGCAGAATTCAGCATTCTGCATTGCAGTTGGGCGTGGCGCCGGGCCTGCGGCCAGGCGCGGCTGAAGTCAGGATCGCTTGGCTATTTTCTGACCGCGGGGCCAGTTTGCGCCGTGCCGCAGGGACGGCGCTTGGCCCAACGGGAGCGCTGCATTTTCAATGCAGCGGCGACGGGCGGGAGTTCTTTCCATGCTGCGGCAGCGTTACTAGGCCTGTCCCGCCAGCGTCTTGCCACGGCGGTCGTGACGCAGAGAGGCATAAAGCACATGGGTGCGCCAGCGGCCGTTGATCTGCAGATAGGACTGGGCAACACCCTCGTACTTGAAGCCGGATTTTTCCAAGAGCCCGCGCGACGCCTGGTTTTCCGGCAGGCAGGCAGCCTCGACGCGCGACAGATCCAGCTTGGTAAAGGCGTGATGCACCACCGCGCCGATCGCCTCGCGCATGTAGCCATGGCGGGCAAAGGGCAGCCCGGTCCAATAGCCCAGCGTGCCTGCCTGCGCCGGGCCGCGGCGGATGTTGTCCAGCGTGATCGCCCCCACCAGAACCTGATCGGTGCGCCGGACCAGGAACAGCGGCAGCGCGGTGCCGCCGGAAACTGAACGGCGTGCCCAGTAGACCCGGTTGGTAAAGCTCTTGCGGCTGAGGTGATCCGCCGCCCAGCTTGGCTCCCACGGGGTCAGATAGGGCTGGCTTTGCAGCCTGAGCGCCGCCCAGCCGTGAAAATCCGAATGCACCGGCGGCCTGAGGGTCAGGCGCTCGGTTTCAATGCGGACCTTGCGGCGGGTGAGCAGCATCAGGCGGCGCGCCTCTCCTGCAGCCTCTCCAGCGCCGGGGCATCCGCGACCGGGCCATACAGCGCCAGCGCCGCCGGAGCGGTCACCGCCATGGTTTCCGCCAGTTCCTGCACATCCTTGGTGGTGACGGCATTGATGCGGTCCACCGTGCGCTCCAGCGACGGCACCTTGCCCCAGATCTGCACCAGCCGTGCCAGGCGTTCGGCACGGTTCGAGGGGCTTTCCAGCCCCATCAGCATCCCGGCCTTCATCTGAGCGCGGGCGCGTTCGACCTCGGCACCGCTCATATCATCCGCGGCACGTTTCATCTCGTCGATGGTGATGCCTGCAAGCTCTTCCAGCTGCTCACCGGACGTGCCGGCATAAACCGTCATCGAGCCTGTATCGGCATAAGAGCCCGCCTGCGAGAAGATGGTGTAGCACAGGCCGCGCTTTTCGCGCACCTCCTGGAACAGACGCGAAGACATGCCGCCGCCAAGCGCGCTGGCATAGATTTGCGCGGTGTACATCGACTGATCGCGGTAGCCCGGCCCTTCGAACGCCAGCGCGAAATGCGCTTGCTCCAGATCCTTGACCTGCCGTGCCTCGCCGCCGGTGAAGGTCGCGCCTTCTGCGGTGAAATCCGGCTTGGCCGCCATATGGCCGAACAGCTGCTCCGCCAGTTTGACCAGCGCATCGTGATCCACACCGCCCGCTGCCGCCAGGATCATCTGACCGGGGCCATAATGTTCAGCGACAAACCCCTGCAGATCCTCGCGGGAGAAGCTGCGGACACGTTCCTCCGGGCCCAGAATGGTGCGGCCCAGCGGCTGACCGCGATAGCTTTCCTCCTGCAGCCAGTCAAAGATCACGTCGTCGGGCGTGTCCAGCGACTGGCCGATCTCCTGCAGGATCACCCCGCGTTCGACCTCGATCTCGCGATGGTCAAACACCGGATTGAGCAGGATATCCCCGATCACGTCCACCGCCAGCGGCACGTCATCCTTCAGCACTCGGGCATAATACGCCGTCACCTCGCGCGAGGTGTAGGCGTTTATGTAGCCGCCCACATCCTCGATCTCCTCTGCGATCTGCAGGGCCGAGCGCCTTTTGGTGCCCTTAAAGGCCATATGCTCCAGAAAATGGGCAATGCCGTTTTGCTCCAGCCGTTCGTGGCGGCCGCCGGCGCTGACCCAGATCCCGACCGCCGCGGATTCCAGACCCGGCATATGCTCGGAGACGATGCGGAACCCGTTGGCGAGTGTGTGCTGCTGAACTGTCAATTCGCGATGTTCTTTCTGATATGATCCTCGAGGGCAGCCAGATCGTTGGCGATCCGGGTCACCCGTTCCGGCCTCTCATACAGGTCGGACATGCGCGGCGGCAAGGGCGGATGAATGCCGCTGGCCTCTTCCACCGCCGCGGGGAATTTCGCCGGGTGCGCGGTGGCTAGCGTGATCATCGGCACATCGCCGTTGCGGTGTTCGTTTGCCACTTTCACGGCCACTGCACCATGCGGGCAAAGCAGCTCGCCTGAGGCCGCCAGTTCGGATTTGATGGTCGCCAGTGTTTCCTCCTCGGAGGTTCGGCCGGAGACGTAATTCTCCGCCAGCGCCTGCATTGCGCCTTGCGACACATCAAAGCCGCCCTCCTTCAGCTCGTCCATCAGCTGCGCAATGGCCCTGCTATCCTGTCCATAAGCGTAGAACAGGGCGCGCTCGAAGTTCGAGGAGACCTGAATGTCCATGGACGGTGAGATCGAGGGCTGGGTCTCCCCCTTGTAATAACCCTGCCCCGACAGGCAGCGGTGCAGGATATCGTTCTGGTTGGTGGCGACCACCAGCTGGTCGATCGGCAGGCCCATCTGCTTGGCGATGAAGCCTGCGAAGATGTCGCCGAAGTTGCCGGTCGGCACGGTAAAGCTCACCTTGCGCTGCGGCGCGCCCAGCGACACGGCGGAGGAGAAATAATAAACCACCTGCGCCAGCACCCGCGCGATGTTGATCGAATTGACGCCCGCCAGTTTCACGCCGTCGCGGAAATCGAAGTCGTTGAACATATCCTTCACGCGCGCCTGGCAGTCGTCGAAATCGCCATCAATCGCCAGCGCATGCACATTGGCGTCCTGCGGCGTGGTCATCTGGCGGCGCTGCACCTCGGAAACGCGGCCATGCGGATACAGGATGAAGACGTCGACATTGCTGAGGCCGCGGAAGGCCTCCATTGCGGCAGAACCAGTGTCGCCGGAGGTGGCCCCCGCAATGGTCACCCGGTCGCCGCGGCGCTCCAGTGCGGCCTGGAACAGCTGGCCGATCAGCTGCATGGCGAAATCCTTGAACGCCAGCGTGGGGCCGTGGAACAGCTCCAGCAGGAAATGGTTCGGCGCCAGCTGCTTCAAGGGCGCGCGGGCAGCGTGGCCGAAACCCTCGTAGGCGCGGGCGATGATGCCGCGGAATTCCTCGTCGGTGAAACAGTCGCCCAGGAAAGGGCGCATGACGCGAAAGGCGGTTTCTTCATAAGACAGGCCCGCCAGCGCTGCGATATCATCGTGGGACATCTGCGGGATTTCGGCCGGAACATAAAGTCCGCCGTCACGGGCAAGCCCCGTCAGCATCGCATCTTCAAAGGTCAGCTCGGGCGCTTGGCCCCGGGTCGAGATATATTTCATCGCCTTCAGCTCTTCGGGTTGGGGCGGCTGCGCCGCAGGAAGTAGATAGTCATCGCGGCCCAGATAAAGGCCAGCGAAAACCAGGTGATCGCATATTGCAAGTGGTTGTTCGGAACAGAGGCCGTGTCGACCGGTACCGGCAGCAGGCCTGCCTCCCCTTGCGGGCTAGTACGCAGGACAATCATCACAGGCTCAGTGCCCAGTTGTTCCGCCATGCGGCCCGCGTCACGGGTGTACCAGATGTTCGCTTCAAGGTCCGGCGCCGGGGTGTAGCTGTCGGTCTCCTGCGGCCAGTGGATGTTGCCTTCGATATCCGCGGGGCCGGACAGGCGCACGGCCTGCTTGGCCTTCACTGGAATAAACCCGCGGTCGATCAGCACCCGGCGTCCGTCCGCCAGCGTGAAGGGGGAAATCACCCGGTAGCCGGGGCCTATATCCTTGATCGAGGTGAGAACGTGCAATTCCTCTGCACTGATCTCTCCGGACAGGCGGACCGGGCGGTATTTGTCCGCGTCCTTGTCCAGCGCCTTCGGCAGGTGATCGGCCGCGTCGCCCGCGATACGCTCCTCGATGGTGGACAGGATTCCTTCCTTCCAGGCCTTGCGCTGCAACTGCCAGCTGCCCAGCCCGATCAAAATGGCCAGGCCCGCGCCACTGATGACCAACAGGAAGATGACACGCCGCATCCGGGCCGCTCCGCTTCAATAACAAAGGCGCGCAGAGCGTGATGCCCTGCGCGCCTAGCTCATTAAGGTCTGTCTGCGGTTTTTGGAACCGCAAACATGTAACCGTTACAAACCGCCCGTTACAGGCCGGAAGTGCCCCAGATGTAGACGGCGAAGAACAGGAACAGCCAGACAACGTCCACGAAGTGCCAGTACCAGGCGGCCGCCTCGAAACCGACGTGCTGCTCCGGGGTAAAGTCGCCCTTCATCGCGCGGATCAGGCAGACGGTCAGGAAGATGGTGCCGATGATCACGTGGAAGCCGTGAAAGCCGGTTGCCATGAAGAAGTTGGAGTAGAACTCGTCGCCGCCGAACTGCCAGCCTTCGTGCAGCAGGTGCGCGTATTCATAGCCCTGCAGGAAGGTGAAGGCGACGCCCAGAGCGATACCGATGGCCAGGCCCTGGATCAGCGCCTTGCGGTCGTTGTTGTGCACCAGCGCGTGGTGCGCCCAAGTCACGGCGCAGCCGGACAGCAGCAGGATCAGGGTGTTGATCAGCGGCAGATGGAACGGGTCGACGGCATAGATCTCCGGCGCCACGTATTCAGTGCCGACATAAGTCTCCATCGGGTACATGGCGTGTTTGAAGAACGACCAGAACCAGGCGAAGAAGAACATCACCTCGGACATCACAAACAGGATGAAGCCATAGCGCAGGCCGATGCGGACGACGGGGGTGTGGTCGCCGACCTTGCTTTCGGCAACGACTTCTGCCCACCAGGCATAGGCCGAGTAAAGAACCGCAACGAAGCCGATCCAGAACGGCCAGGCGGTGATGCCTTTCATCCAGAACACCGCGCCAACCAGCATGACGAAAGTGCCCAGAGCA
Organism: Leisingera sp. CC-HEC093; assembly: GCF_059429195.1. NCBI lineage: Bacteria > Pseudomonadati > Pseudomonadota > Alphaproteobacteria > Rhodobacterales > Roseobacteraceae > Leisingera > Leisingera sp. CC-HEC093. The sequence continues at coordinate 325,263 of NZ_JCAIJR010000001.1, forward strand.
GAGGCCAGCGGCCAGATCGACGGCGGCAGAATATGATAATCGTGATTTTTAGCGTGCGCCATTTAAGTGTCCCTCACCTAGCGGCCTAGTTCGTGGTTGTGCCTGCCCCGGTGTTAACCCCGGTGTCGAGAGCGGCATAGCCCTCGGGCAGATCGATTTCATGGAACGTGTACGAAAGCGTAATCGTATGCACGTATTTTGCGTCCCGGTCGTCAATGATCTCCGGGTCGACATAGAAGGTTACGGGCATCTGCACCCGCTCCCCCGGCTGAAGCACCTGCTCGGTAAAGCAGAAGCAGTCGATTTTCTCAAAGAACCCGCCAGCCTGATAAGGCGCCACGTTATAGGACGCCTGCCCGGCAACGGGGCGGTCGGTCGGGTTGTAGGCCTCGTAAAAGGCCAGGCCGGTTTCGCCCAGACGGATTTCCATCTCGCGCTGGACCGGCTTGAACTCCCACGGCATGCCGCGTTGCTTGGAGCCGTCGAAGCGGACCTTGATGGTCTGGTCCAGCACCGTGTCCGGCCCCGCACTGGCAACGCCGGTAACGCCGCCAAAGCCGGTGACGCGGCAGAACCAGTCATAAAACGGGACCGACGCCCAGGACAGGCCGCCCATCAGGACGACAACGCCGACCAGCTGGACAACAGTCTTCCTGGGGCCCTGCAGCGCCATCAGTTCTGCTCTCCCTGCGCATCGGGAAACTTGAAGCTGGCAGAGGTCACCTTGACCATAGTCAGCGCCATGATCAGCACCACAAAGGCCGCCAGTGAAATGCCGACGCCCTTGTTCAGGCCGGACCGGCGCTTGTGGATCTCATGTTCCTTGCGCAGGGCCATCTTACCAGCCTCCCAAGCCATAGGGCTTCAGCAGTGCTTCGGCCAGGATGGCACCGAAATGCAGGAACAGATACAGCAGCGACAGCTTGAAAAAGCTGCGCTCCACCTTGAAATTATCGGCCTCGGAATCGTCCTCGTCACGGCGGGTGATCTTCCAGGCGCCATGCAGGAACAGCGCATTCATCACCAGCGCCGCCGCCAGATAGACCGGGCCGCCAATGCCGGAGAATGCAGTGCCGACGGCCAGAACCGCCAGCAACGCCGTGTAGACCAGGATATGCACGCGGGTGGCGCGGCGGCCGTGGGTCACGGTCAGCATCGGCACGCCCGCGTCGTCGTAGTCCGAGCGCATGAACAGCGCCAGCGCCCAGAAATGCGGCGGTGTCCACATGAAGGTCAGCAGGAACATCAGCCAGGGCTCAACCGACATGGTGCCGGTGGCGGCGATCCAGCCGATCACCGGCGGGAAGGCCCCCGCGGCACCGCCGATCACGATGTTCTGCGGCGTCGCCCGCTTCAGCCACATGGTGTAGACCACCACATAAAAGAAGATGGTGAAGGCCAGGAACGCGCCGGCAAAGACATTCGCGGCCAGCGCCAGCATGATCACCGAAAGGCCCGACAGCGCCAGACCAAAGGCCAGCGCCTCGCCCGGTTCGATCTTGCCAGCCGGAATCGGGCGCGACTTGGTGCGCTTCATCACCTTGTCGATGTCCGCATCCCACCACATGTTCAGCGCGCCGGAGGCACCGCCGCCGATGGCGATGAACAAGATGGCGCAGAAACCGACAACGGGATGCACGGAAACCGGTGCAGCCAGCAGCCCCACCAGAGCGGTGAACACCACCAGCGACATGACACGGGGTTTCAGCAGGGCGAAGTAATCGCCAAAGCTGGCCTCGTCCTCATATGCCCGGCTTGCGTTGATGCTTGCGTCGCTCATCTTAGGTCCTTTGGCGGCAACAGGTGCGCATCTCTGCGCACCCTGGTCTTGGTTCTGATCCATATGGAGCTCCCTCAAGCTCCATATAGCCAGCTATCAGTTGGAAGCGACCTGATAGGTCTGCGGGATGCCCGCGTATTCTTCCTTGGCGCCTTCCAGCCAGGCGTCATATTCTGCCTGGGTCACCACTTTGACAGTGATCGGCATATAGGCGTGGTCCTTGCCGCACAGCTCGGAACACTGGCCGAAGTAGATGCCTTCCTTGCCTTCTTCGACCTTGAACCACAGCTGTGCCAGACGGCCGGGAACCGCGTCCTGCTTCACGCCGAAGGCCGGGATGGTCCAGGAGTGGATCACGTCAGCGCCGGTCACGTTCATCACGATGGTCTTGCCCGACGGCACAACAACGGCGGTGTCGGTGGCCAGCAGGTACTCATCCTCGGCGTAACCGTTTGCAGCCAGGTCTTCTTTCGGCAGCATGAAGCTTTCGAAGCCGAACTCGTGGTCCTCGTACTCATAACCCCAGTACCACTGATAGCCGGTCACCTTGATGTTGATGTCGCCCTCGGGAATCTCCTGCTGGGCAAACAGCTGCGGCAGCGAGAAGGAACCGATGAACACCAGCACCAGGATCGGGATCACGGTCCAGGCGATTTCGATCGGGGTATAGTGGCTGAACTTGGCCGGCGCCGGGTTGGCCCGCTTGTTGAAGCGCAGGATAGCCCACAGCAGCAGGCCGGCGACGAAAACGCAGATGACGGTAATGATCACCAGGATCATCCAGTCCAGCTTGTGGATCCCCTCCATCAGCGACGTGGCCGCCGGCTGGAAGTTCAGGCCGCCGTCCACCGGCTTACCAATGGTTTTCAGGCCTTCTTGCGCCATTGCTGGAAGGCTCGAAAGGCCGGCGAAAAGGCCCGAAAGCATCAAAGCGTTTTTCATGTTCTGTCCTGATCGGTTGATCGTATTGTTCCTGCGGCAGCACGAAATGCACGGGAATCAATGATTCCGCAAAACGCACCTGCCCCGTTGTCTTTGATGCAGCTTAAAACCATATTCGGGCGTACAGATAAAGAGGCAGCCAAGCGTCAAACCGTCGCTTTCTTGATTTAGATCAAAAAATCTGAGGACCGTGCCATGGAAAACCCATCCTTCCGACCCTTCGAAACCGCCCTTCCGGAGGATGAGGCGCTGGCCACCCTGCGCGATGCGCTGAACGGTGCGGAGGACGGCGAGATTTTTGCCGAGCGCCGCAAGTCGGAGGCGCTGTCCTTTGATGACGGGCGTCTGCGCAGCGCCAGCTATGATGCCTCCGAAGGCTTTGGTTTGCGGGCCGTGAACGGCGATGTGGCGGGTTATGCCCATTCCACCGACGTCTCCATCGCCTCGCTGCGGCGGGCCGCCGAGACGGCCAAACTGGCGGTTGGCGGCGGCGGCGGCACCTATTCGGACGCGCCGCAGGCCACCAACAAGAAGCTCTACACCGACGCCGACCCGATCAGCGCCATGCCGTTCCCGGTCAAGGTGGAGACGCTGCGCGAGATCGACGATTATGCCCGCAATCTCGATAATCGCGTGGTGCAAGTATCTGCCTCGCTGGCGGCATCCCTGCAGGAGGTGGAGATCCTGCGTGCTGACGGGGTGCGGGTGCGCGACACCCGCCCGATGGCGCGGCTCAATGTGTCAGTAATCGTCGAAAAGGACGGCCGCCGCGAAAGCGGCTCTGCCGGCGGCGGCGGGCGGCTGGGTCTTGATGGGCTGGTCGACCCCGCGCATTGGCAAGCCCAGGTGAAGGAGGCGCTGCGCATCGCGCTGGTCAACCTGGACGCGGTGCCTGCGCCCGCGGGCGAAATGGATGTTGTGCTTGGCCCGGGCTGGCCCGGCATCCTGCTGCACGAGGCGATCGGCCACGGGCTGGAGGGCGATTTCAACCGCAAAGGCTCCTCGGCCTTTGCCGGGCTGATGGGCCAGCAAATTGCAGCCAAGGGCGTCACAGTGCTGGATGATGGCACCATCCCGGACCGGCGCGGCTCGATCACCGTGGATGACGAAGGCACCCCCAGCCAGAAAACCACGCTGATCGAGGACGGCATCCTGGTCGGCTTTATGCAGGACCGCCAGAACGCGCGGCTGATGGGGGTCTCCCCCACCGGCAACGGCCGGCGCCAGAGCTACGCCCACGCCCCGATGCCGCGGATGACCAACACCTATATGCTGGGCGGCGGGGCCGATCCCGGCGATCTGGTGGCAGGCATCAAGGACGGAATCTGGGCGGTGGGCTTTGGCGGCGGCCAGGTCGATATCACCAACGGCAAGTTCGTGTTCTCCTGCACCGAGGCTTACCGGGTGAAGGACGGCAAGGTCGGCGCGCCGGTTAAGGGTGCCACCCTGATTGGCGACGGCGCGACCGCGCTCAAGCAGATTCGCGGCCTCGGCAACGACATGGCGCTGGATCCCGGCATGGGCAATTGCGGCAAGGCCGGGCAATGGGTGCCGGTGGGTGTCGGACAGCCCTCGGTGCTGATGGGCGGGCTGACCGTGGGCGGCTCGGCCGCATGAAATCGCAGTAAATAGATGTGCCAGCCAAGTGAAAGCCGGGCCTTGCCCCGCTTTCACACTTCCATGCAGCCGGAGCTAAGACCGCCCTCCTTGATGGGCTTGAGTATTCACCATGCGTACCAGCAACTTATGATAATTTTCGTTGCTTTGATGAAAAAACCTCCGCCGTTCACCATCTGTTAACCCCCTCAAGGTTAATTCTGATGCTGCAAACAGGCGGAGCTGCGGATGACCGAAGAAGCACATTCTTCCACTCACCCCCCACTCCCACCCACCACGGAAGATACCCGGTATTCCTGGCTTCGCCTTTTGCGCTCCAAACGGGTCGGCCCGGTGACATTCCACCGGCTGCTCGCAGAATACGGTTCAGCGCAGAACGCGCTGGATGCGCTGCCCGAAGTGGCACGCTCCGCAGGCATCAAAGGGTATGAAATATGCCCCGCCAAAGCAGTCGACGCCGAAATCAATGCCGCAAAAGCCGCCAAAGCGCGGCTTTTGTGCTTTTCAGATCCCGAATACCCTCAACTTCTCACCGGCCTGAAGGATGCACCCCCGCTGCTATGGGCCATCGGCGGCCTGCCGGTGCTGCAGCGTCCGATGGTTTCCCTCGTCGGTGCCCGCAATGCCTCGTCTCTGGGACTTCGCATGGCCCGTTCCCTGGCTCAAAGCCTGGGGGAGGCCGGGTTTACTGTGGTTTCCGGAATGGCCCGCGGCATCGACACATCAGCACATCAGGCCGCCCTGAAGACCGGCACAATTGCGGTGCTGGCGGGCGGAGCAGATGTTATCTACCCGGCAGAAAACACGCGGCTGGCGGCTGAGATCAGCGAAACCGGGCTGCGGCTGTCAGAACAACCTATGGGGCTGACACCGCAGGCGCGCGACTTCCCCAAACGCAACCGGATCATCGCCGCCATGTCCAGTGCCGTAGTGGTGGTGGAGGCCGCGGCCAAATCCGGCAGCCTGATCACTGCGCGGGATGCGCTGGATTACGGCCGCGAGGTGCTGGCGGTTCCCGGCCACCCGTTTGACGCCCGCAGCTCAGGCTGCAACCGGCTGATCCGGGATGGCGCCACATTGGTCCGCGACGCAAACGACGTGCTGGAGGCCTTGCCGCCGCAACAGGCAGCACCGGCACCGCGTCCGGCCGAGAAAGACCTGCAGGCCGCGCTGGCAGCCTTGCCCTCCCCGCCGCAGCAACGGCGCAGCCTGGCGCAAACCCACGCGCTGCACCAGCAGATCCTCAGCCGGCTTGGCCCCTCCCCCACCTCAGAGATGCAGCTTATCCGCGACCTGTCGCTGCCGCCGCAGCAAGTGGCCCCCGCATTGACCGATCTGGAATTGGAGGGGGCCATCCGCCGGCAGCCTGGCGGGCTGCTGTCCAAGGCCTTCCCTGAGGAGGATCAAGACTGACCAGCCATCCGGATTTTGTCACGCGGCGGGTCCGGCCGGGCCTCTGCCGTACAGTGCCGGGCACCGTTCCTGCAGCCCCGGTTGCCGCCTTTTACAGCCGCGTCCATTGCACCCGGATTGACATTCCCCCCTTGCGCCCCACATCCTGCCCCGCCATAGAACCCGGCAAAGCGGTCCGAAAAGGTATCAGAATTTATGCCAGTAGTAGTTGTCGAATCCCCGGCCAAAGCAAAAACAATCAACAAGTATCTTGGCCCCGACTATACGGTTCTGGCGTCTTACGGGCATGTGCGCGACCTGCCGGCCAAGGACGGTTCAGTCGATACCGACAATGATTTCGGCATGACCTGGGAGGTCGCCAACGATTCCCGCAAGCACGTAAAGGCCATTGCCGACGCGCTGAAAGAGGACAATGCGCTGATTCTCGCCACCGACCCCGACCGCGAGGGAGAGGCGATCAGCTGGCATTTGCAGGAGGCGCTGACCAAGCGGCGGTCTATCAAGAAGGACACCGCCGTCAGCCGGGTGACCTTCAACGCGATCACCAAGGAAGCGGTGACCGAGGCGATGCAGAACCCGCGCCAGGTCGACATGCCGCTGGTGGAGGCTTATCTGGCCCGCCGCGCGCTGGACTATCTGGTCGGCTTCAACCTGTCGCCGGTGCTGTGGCGTAAACTGCCGGGCGCGCGCTCGGCGGGCCGTGTGCAATCCGTCTGCCTGCGCCTGATCGTCGAGCGCGAGATGGAGATCGAGGCCTTCAACGCGCAGGAATACTGGTCCGTGCGCGCCCAGCTGGCCACCCCCCGCGGCCAGGAGTTCGAGGCGCGCTTGACCGTCATGGGCGGCGACAAGCTTGACAAGTACAGCCTGAAAAACTCGACCTCTGCTGAAATGGCGGTGCAGGCCGTGGCCTCGCGCAAGCTGTCAGTACTGTCGGTCGAGGCCAAGCCCGCGGCCCGCAACCCCTCTGCCCCCTTCATGACTTCGACCCTGCAGCAGGAAGCCAGCCGCAAGTTCGGCATGGGCGCGCGCCAGACCATGAACGCGGCGCAGCGGCTGTATGAGGCCGGCCTCATTACCTATATGCGGACCGACGGCATCGACATGGCGCCGGAGGCGGTGCAGGAAGCCCGCGCTGAGATCGAAAAGCGCTATGGCGCCGAATACGTGCCCGCCAGCCCGCGGATTTACAAGAACAAGGCCAAGAACGCGCAGGAAGCACACGAGTGTATCCGCCCAACGGATATGAGCCGCGATGCTGCCAGCCTGAAGGTGAGCGACGACGACCAGCGCAAGCTCTATGACCTGATCTGGAAGCGGACCCTGTCCTGCCAGATGGAAGGCGCCCGGCTGGAGCGCACCACCGTCGATATCGGCTCTGCCGACAGCCAAGTGGTGCTGCGCGCCACCGGCCAGGTGGTGCTGTTTGACGGCTTCATGCGGGTTTACGAGGAAGGCCGCGACGATGTGGCGGACGAGGACGACAAACGCCTGCCGCAAATTATGCAGGGCGAGGCGCTGAAATTCGCGTCTTCGTTGGCGGCGCAGGCTGAGAAGGCGGGCAAGGACGCCTCTGTTCTGTCGGACGATGGTGCCGTGCTGGCGCTGCAGCACCACACTCAGCCGCCGCCGCGCTATACCGAGGCCACCCTGGTCAAGCGGATGGAAGAGCTGGGCATCGGCCGCCCCTCGACCTATGCGTCCGTGATCACCACGATCCAGGACCGCGAATATGTCCGCAAGGAAAAGAACCGCCTGTTCCCCGAGGACAAGGGCCGGATCGTCACCATCTTCCTGCTGAATTTCTTCCGCAAATACGTGGGCTATGAGTTCACCGCGAACCTGGAGGAAGAACTGGACGACGTGAGCGCGGGCGACGGCGACTACAAGGATCTTCTGGGCAAGTTCTGGCGGGATTTCTCGGCCGCTATTTCGGAAACGTCCGACCTGCGCATCACCGAGGTGCTGGATGTGCTGGACGATGCGCTGGCACCGCAGCTTTATCCGCCGCGCGAGGATGGCACAGATCCGCGGACCTGCCCCAAGTGCGGCGCAGGCCAGTTGCATTTGAAGACCTCGCGCACCGGCGGCTTCGTCGGTTGCGGCAACTACCCCGAATGCAATTACACCCGCCCGATTTCGGGTGAAGGCGCTGAGGGGTATGAGCGTATTCTGGGTGAAGACGACGGCGACGAGATCCACCTGAAATCCGGCCGTTTCGGGCCGTATGTCCAGCGCGGCGAAGCCACGCCTGAAAACAAGAAGCCGCCGCGCTCCTCGCTGCCGAAACAAGGCAAGGACTTCCTGCCCGGCTGGAGCCCGAACGAGATCACCCTGGAGCAGGCGCTGACCCTTCTCACCCTGCCGCGCGACATCGGCCAGCATCCGGATGGCGGCGTCATCCAGTCCAACCTGGGGCGGTTCGGCCCCTATATTGCGCACCAGCTGCCCGACGAGGAAAAGCCGGTTTATGCCAACCTCAAGGAGACGCTGGACGTCTTTGAGATCGGCATGAACCGGGCGGTGGAAATGCTTGCCGAAAAACGAGCCAACCCGGGGCGGCGCGGCAGCCGTGCCGCCGCCAAGCCGCTTAAGGAACTGGGCGAACACCCGGAAAGCGGCGGCGCGGTCAATATCATGGATGGGCGTTACGGGCCCTACGTCAAATGGGAAAAGGTGAATGCCACCCTGCCCAAGGACGTGGAGCCCAAGGATGTGACCATGGAAATGGCAGTGCAGCTGATTGCAGAGAAATCGTCGAAGGGCGGTAAAAAGAAAGCCGCGGCCAAAAAGCCCGCAGCCAAGAAGAAGGCCGCTGCCAAGGAGTGACCGCAGGCGGGTGCTCCCGCCGGCTCCGGGCGCATTGCCATGCGCCCTCTCCGTTGGGCCCGGCGCCGCTGGCGCGGCGCGGCCTTCCGGCAGGACCCGTTTCGCAGCGGGTCAAGGGCGGCGCAGCCGCCGCGCCAGCGGCTTGCCCTTGACGCGCTGAGAAACAAAGGAACACTGGCAAACGCCCTGCCAGGGCAGTCTTGCCCTTGCAGGGCTTCTCAGCCAATCCCCCTTGCGCCGCGCAGCGGCGCCACGCCCAAGCCTGACGGCTGGATTGCCGCAGGCAAACCAGTGGGGAAGGCGCGGGAGCACATCCCTCGCCGCCCCTCCGTAGAAATACGCGTTTCTCTCCGTATCGTTGACTTGCGTCCTCCCCGGCGTCAGAACCACTGTCAAACGGTACTTGTTGGGAGAACTCCATGAAAAAGGTCTACGCCAACGCCGCCGAAGCGCTCGATGGGCTGCTTCATGACGGCATGCTGATCGCCGCGGGCGGCTTCGGTCTCTGCGGCATCCCCGAACTTCTTTTGCAGGCAATCAAGGAATCCGGTGCCAAGGACCTGACCTTTGCCTCCAACAATGCCGGCGTCGACGACTTCGGTATCGGCATCCTGCTGCAGACCAAGCAGGTGAAGAAGATGATCTCCTCCTACGTGGGCGAGAACGCGGAATTCATGCGCCAGTACCTGTCGGGTGAGCTGGAGCTGGAATTCAATCCTCAGGGCACCCTGGCCGAGCGCATGCGCGCCGGCGGCTGCGGCATCCCGGGCTTTTACACCAAGACCGGTGTTGGCACCGTGATCGCCGAGGGCAAAGAGCACAAGGATTTCAACGGCGAGACCTTCATTCTGGAGGAAGGCATCTTTGCCGATCTTTCCATCGTGAAAGCCTGGAAGGCGGATGACACCGGCAACCTGATTTTCCGCAAGACCGCCCGCAACTTCAACCCGCCCGCCGCCATGTGCGGCAAGATCTGCGTGGCGGAAGTGGAGGAAATCGTGCCCCGCGGAGAGCTCGACCCCGACCAGATCCACCTGCCCGGCATCTATGTGCACCGCATCATCCAGGGCGAGCACGAGAAGCGCATCGAGCAGCGCACCACCCGCAAGCGTGAGGAGGCTTGAACCATGGCTTGGGACCGCAACCAAATGGCCGAGCGCGCCGCGCAGGAGCTGGAAGACGGCATGTATGTGAACCTCGGCATCGGCATTCCGACGCTGGTGGCGAACTACGTGGGCGACAAGGATATCACCCTGCAGTCGGAGAACGGCATGCTGGGCATGGGCCCCTTCCCCTATGAAGGCGAAGAGGACCCGGACCTGATCAACGCGGGCAAGCAAACCATCACCGAGCTGAACCGCACCGCCTATTTCGACAGTGCAACCTCCTTTGGCATGATCCGCGGCGGCAAGATCGCAGCCGCGATCCTGGGCGCGATGGAAGTGGACGAGAAAGGCGATCTGGCGAACTGGATGATCCCTGGCAAGCTGGTCAAGGGCATGGGCGGCGCCATGGATCTGGTGGCCGGCGTCGGCCGCGTGATCGTGGTGATGGACCACACCAACAAGCATGGCGACAGCAAGGTGCTGAAGGAATGCACCCTGCCGCTGACCGGCAAGGGCGTGGTCGACCGCATCATCACCAATCTGGGTGTGCTGGACGTGGTCGATGGCGGCTTGAAAATTGTAGCGCTGGCCGATGGTGTCAGCGAGGACGAACTGCGCGCAGCCACCGAAGCCACTATCGTGAACTGAGTTTCAGTGTTTCTGCATATTAAACGGCCCGCCTTTCACAGGCGGGCCGTTTTCTGTTGCGGCCTATACTCCGGCGGCAAAGCCGGGCCGGTGACGGGGGCGGAGAGTGTGCCAGACTGCACCCGCAGGCGGATTGACGATCTCGTACATATAGACCCGCTTGTTGTACCAATTGACGATCTTCTCCTGCCCGTTTTCAAACACCACAACGCAGTAGCTGCCATCAGCCGGATCACAGCTGTCGCGGCTCAGCCAGGTCACCACGAACGGCTCAGCCAAGTGCTGCTTGAACAGCACGGTGGCCTTGGTCATCGTGCCCGAGGCATAAAGCCCGCCGGCGAACAATGCCGCTGCCAGAAGAATGAAGCCGCCGCCTGAAAAGTCCCGGAACGGATTGGACTTTGCGATGCCGGGACCAAAGGTAACAAAAAACATCCGGCCGAAAAAACCAACGAATGCGATTGTTCCGAACATGGCAAATGTGCTGGTCAGCTCTTTCGCCCCCGCGGCCACCGCCGAGGGATCAATACCTAAATCCAAATTATGCCTCCAAAGGCTTGAGCGTCTGAAAATACCGGTCAGAAATCAGTCAACCCGAACAGCAGCAAGGCCAACTGCCGAAGGAAACAACAATTTTCCGAAAAACGCGGCGTCAGCCTCATCAAAGACTCAGCGCACTTAGGGTCAGGCACGCGAGGCACCGGACAAGACCAGCGGCAGTGTCATGCACCGGCCCCGGATACGCAGCAGATCTAGCCGCCTGGGGCGATTGCCCTTGGCGGTTTTTCTGTGCAGGTCTTTGCGGCTCGTGATTCTTTCGCTCGTTCCGTTCGGTTTTCGCGCTGAAGCCCAATTATGGGGGCGGCGCCGCCGGGTGGAGGTGGACAGACCCCGCCGGGGGCCTGCTCGGACAAGCTCGCTTGGACGACCCCCTTTTTATCAGGGCCGGTCTCCGGGTGTTGCGCAGGCAGCCTCACAGATGCCTGCGCCTCGTATCATGGCCCATGCGCGGGGCCATGGCGGGGGATCGCGATCATCTGGCAGTCTGGCAGAGCCGGGTGAGAATTGCGTGAAGGGGGCGTACGGTGGGTGCGCAACACCCGGTCCTCCGCTTGCGAAGCCGCTGCGCTGCCTTACGCGGAGCGGCTTCAGTTTCGCATCCGGAAGACGCAGCCATCGGACAGGAACAGCGGTGGCGTCATGCACATTCCGCGTGCCACCTGATAGGCGGCCAGAACTTTGGGCACGTAGTCCCGGGTCTCTGCATAGGGCGGCACGCCCTTGTGGGCGCGGACCGCTCCCTCGCCAGCATTATAGCCCGCGAGCACCAGAATGGGATCGCCGCCAAACTCGCTCATCAGCCAGTTGAGGTACTTTATGCCCCCGGAAATGTTCTGCTTTGCCTCCAGCGCATCAGTCACGCCGAACCGCGCGGCCGTGTCCGGCATCAGCTGCATCAGCCCCTGCGCCCCGGCCGTGCTGACCGCATCGGCCTTGCCTGCGGATTCCACCGCTATCACTGCCAGGACCAAAGCCGGTGAGACTTCGGTGCCGACGCTCTCCGTCAGGATCTGCACCCCGCGCTCTTGCACGATGTCCTGCATCAGCTGCAGCCGCGGAGCGGCCAGGCCCTTGGCACCGCTCAGCGCCTGCATCGCATCATCCAGGCGCCCCGGGCCGGCGCCCTCAATCCCTGCAGCTACTTTGTCCCAGAACCAGCCGTAGCGCCCGCGGGGCACGTCCTCAGCGCTGGCGGGCGCGGCCGGCGCAGCAAGCGCCGGCTCTTCTTCCGGTTCCGGCGCCGGCTCAATCTGAATGGTAATGCGTTTGCCTGTACCAGGCGCCGGCGGCTTGATGCGTTTTGCCTCGAACTGCGGGAACGGCTGGGGCGGCGTCGCCTGCCCTGCTGCAGCCAGCGGCAACGCACAGGCTGCCAGCACCAAGACTGCTCTGTGGAAAGACATTGCCTTGCCTGCCTGTGGTTTCTGTTTGCCCCAGACTGGGAAAGTTGGCCTGCAAATGCCAGCATTCCTGCCCCGGAATCTGGCGTAACCGCCTTATTTGCCCCGTACTGGCGCCGAAATACCACGGCACCCCATGAACTAATAAAAAATTAATGCTGCGATTTCGGCATCTTAAGAGAGATATTGCCAGAAAGTAAAAATTGGGCGCCGATTTCCGGAATTCAGCCCAAATCCTGCCACGCTGCACTGGCTATATGTACTCATCCAAGCCGGACAGTGGTCAAGCAGGTGAGAGAGCAGACCCTGGCGAGAAGGCGGGATGTTGAAAATTCTGAGATCCTTTGGAGGGACCAAACCATGATCAAGTTCATCAAAAACTTCCGCAAAGACGAATCTGGCGCCGTGACCGTTGACTGGGTCGTTCTGACCGCTGCTGTCTGTGCCCTGGCCGGTGTCGTGTACACCGCGATCGAATCCAACTCCTCCGACCTGGCATCCGACACCGGCGCCTTCATCAAAGCATCCTCGCCGGGCACTGCAGGCGTCGGCGGCCCGTCCAGCTAAGCCTGAGACTGCTGACCTAACGGTCTGAATGAGCGGGGGCCGCGTCCTGAAACCGGGACGCGGCCCTCATGCTGAAATCTTAGCGACAAGAGGTTCCGATATGCCGTTGTTAAAAAGATTCCGCACAAGCGAGGATGGTGCCGTAACTGTCGACTGGGTAATCCTGACTGCTGTTGTGGTCGGCCTGGTTGCCGCAGGCACCCTAGCCGTCACCGGCGGAACCGGGGATCTAGCCGAAGATGTCGGCAGCTACCTGGACTCGATCACAGTCGGATAACCCCGCCGCGCTGCTGAGCTCTGCCCGATGAGGCAAAGACTCTAGCGGCGCCTAGTATGCAACTGCCCCCCCCTTAAAAGGAGCGGCCGGCAGCCATGGAGGTAACACAATGCGTGCAGTTTTCGGACTTGTGCTGATTGTCGGTGTCGCCCTTGCCGGCGGTGCCGTCCTGATGGCCAAGAATTATATCTCAGCCTACCAGAATGAACTGGCGCGTGAACGCGCCGCCCGTGCAGAGGCCGTGCCAACGGTGGACGTCTACGTCGCTACCAAGGCGCTGAAATACGGAGAACGGCTGGCCAAGGATGCCGTCAGAGCCGTGCGCTGGCCGCAAGATGCCATACCCGAAGGTGCGTTCACCTCTGCTGATGAGCTTTTCCCGCCCCATGCAGGCGATAAGCTACGGGTTGTGCTGCGTGCAATGGAGGCAAATGAAGCCCTCATGGCGGTCAAGCTCACCGCCCCCGGCGAGGATGCCGGCATTACCTCGCGCCTGGAGCGCGGTATGCGCGCCTTCGCGATCAAGGTTGACGTCTCTTCCGGGGTTTCCGGGTTTCTGCGGCCCGGCGACAAGGTCGATGTCTACTGGACCGGCTTGATCCCGGGTGCTGGCGGCGAGCGCGGCGAAGCGACCCGGCTGATTGACACCAATGTAGAACTGGTGGCCGTGGATCAAAGTGCCGGCGGCGACATCAATGAGGCCGTCATCGCACGCACCGTTACCGTGGCAGCGCGCCCTGAGCAGGTGGCCGCCCTGGCCCAGGCGCAGAGCACTGGGAGGCTGTCCTTGGCTCTGGTCGGCGCGGGAGACGACACCATTGCCTCCTTTGTCGAAGTGGACCAGCGCAAGCTTCTTGGCCTTGGCGCCCTGGAGGTGCCGCAAGAGGTGGAGGAGGAAAAAGTCTGCACAATTCGCACCCGCCGCGGTGCCGAAGTGGTGGCCATTCCGATCCCCTGCACCAACTGAATTATTCTTACTGCACAGTTTGTTACCCGAAACAGCCGCACCTTCCACCCGAAGGGCGGCTGCTTTGCCTGTTGCCAAGGCCCCACAATCGCCATGCGTAAGGAATAGCTCCGAAGCCATTGATTCTTGCAATAATTCGGCAACTGCACCAGAGTGCGGGCAAGAGCGGGCACAAAGACCCGGATATAGAGGCGTGATCGGAAAGGCAGGTCACATGGCAATTCGACGGTTCGTGGCGGCGGCCCTGATGGGTCTATCGCTTTTTGGCATTCCTGATGCAGATGGGGCATCGGCGCAGTCTCTGCGGGTGGTGAAAAAGGGTACAGCGGCAACGCTGGATGTGCCGATGAACCGCGCAGTCGTTGTAGAAAGCGAAACTCCCTTTGCGGAGCTCAGCATCGCAAATCCCAGCATCGCGGACATTTCCTCTCTGTCCGACCGCACAATCTATGTGCTGGGTAAGTCACCGGGCCTGACCACACTGACACTGCTCGACGGTTCCGGCCGCCTGATCACCAACGTTGATGTCCGGGTCGCCGCAGATGTCACCGAATTCAAGCAGCGCCTGGGCCAGATTCTGCCAAACGAGAAAATCGAAGTGCGCACCGCAAATGACGGCATCGTGCTGTCTGGCACCGTGTCCAGCTCCGCCCGCCTGCAGCGGGCACTGGACCTGGCAGAGCGTTACGCGCCGGAGCGGGTCAGCAACCTGATGTCAGTCGGCGGCGTGCAGCAAGTGATGCTCAAGGTCCGCTTTGCTGAAATGCAGCGCTCGGTGTCAAAATCGCTGAGCGCCTCGCTGGGCTTCAACGGCGGCACCGGCAACGGCCGCACCGGCGGTTACAATACACTGAACACCGCTGGCTCGCTGGCCAACTCGCTGGCCGGCAACATCCCGGCCGCCAACGAAAACACCGGCGCCTTCCTGTTCGGCTTCAATGCAGGCTCTGTCCAGGTCAGCCTGCTTCTGGAAGCACTTGAGCAAAAGGGTGTGGTCCGCACACTGGCAGAACCCAACCTCTCAGCCCTGTCGGGACAAGAGGCCAAATTCCTGGCTGGCGGCGAATACCCGGTGCCGGTGGCGCAGGAAGATGGCGTGATCACCATTGAATTCAAGCCTTTCGGGATCGAACTGAACTTCATCCCGCGGGTGGTCGACGGCGACCTGATCAATCTCGAACTGAACGCCGCCGTTTCGGCCATCGACCCGGCAAACTCGCTGGAACTGGGCGGCCTGACCATCGACGCCTTTACCCGCCGCGAGACCTCCACCACCGTGGAAATGCGCGACGGCGAAAGCTTTGCCATTGCCGGCCTTATCCGCGACGAGTTCCTCGACAATTCCTCGCAGCTGCCCTGGCTGGGCGACGTGCCGGTGCTGGGCGCGCTGTTCCGCAGCGCCGACTACCAGCGCGAGCAGACTGAACTGGTGATCATCGTCAGCGCCCATCTTGTCACACCGACCCGCGGCGAAGCGCTGACCCTGCCGACCGACCGCGTGGCACCGCCGAGCGAGAAGGACCTGTTCCTGTTCGGGCGCACCTCCCGTACCAAGACCGGCCCCGCAGCTGAGGTGGCCAAGCAAGATTTCAACGGCTCTTACGGCTACGTGCTGGACTGATAAGGAGTGGCACACATGATTAGAACCGCTGCATTTCTTGGCCTTATCCTGACCGTGGCAGCCTGCGAGCAGGAAGCGGGCAACGAACTCAACCGCCGCAGCAACTTTGGCGATGCCACAGTCAGCAATGCCGCCGTGATGAGCGGCGAGCGCAGTTTTGCTATCCAGCTGGCGACCCGGTTCGCCAAGGAAGTGCCCACCACCATCAATTTCGACTTTGACAGCGTACGGCTGGATCAGTCCGCCCGCGCGGTGCTGGATCGGCAGGCGCATTGGATCAAGCAGTTCCCCGAGGTGCGTTTCCGTGTCTTCGGCCACACTGACGCAGTCGGCAGCAACGCTTACAACAATACTCTCGGCCTGCGCCGGGCCCGTGCGGCGGTGAATTACCTGGTGTCCCGCGGCATCAGCCGCGGCCGCCTGGAGGCCGTGATTTCGCAGGGCGAAACCCAGCCGCTGGTCCCGACCCCGGAACGCGAACGCCGCAACCGCCGCACGGTCACAGAGGTGAGCGGTTTCCTCAAGCGTCATCCAACGTTGCTGGACGGCAAATACGCCAAGATCATTTACCGCGAGTATCTGGAAAGCGCCGTTCCGGGCACCACCCTGACTGCGCAGAAATCGCTAGAGCGCACTCTGGAATAGGCCGGACACCCTTTCAGCGGTTACGAAGTAGTAACAATTCCCCATATTTGGGGATTTTTGGCCCCAATATCGCCTAGATTGCCGCCGACATTGTTTCCAAGAGGCGGACTGTGCCCAAAGCCCGGTCCGCCCCAGTGAACAAGGATGATGGCGATGAGCAGCGGTATGCCGCAAACAGAGACACCTGCGATTGTTGCCTGCACGGTCAGCCGCGACGTGCAGAATTTCGACCTTCTGATCGAAGACATGGAAGCCGCATTGGGCGAGGCCTGGGGTGATCTGGGCTTTGCCGAGGCGCTGGCCTTCTTCAGCCAGGCAGAGGCGGAACCGTTGCAGTTTATTGCCCTGGCCATCGACAGCGCCGACGAAGACGATCTGCCGCTGATGGGCGAAGTCATCGCTCAGGCCAAGGCCCGGGGCATCAAGGTGATCCTGATTGCAGAGGATGTGACCCCGGCAGCGCTGCATACGCTGCTGCGTCAGGGCGCCGATGAATTCGTCCCCTACCCTCTTCCGGAACAGGAACTGCAGGCTGCAATCGAACGGCTGCAGGCGCCCGCCCCCGCAGTGCCGCAGAACCCGCACCAGCTGCAATCCGGCAGCCAGCGAGAAGGAGCGGTTATTGTCTGCCACGGGCTGGCCGGCGGCACTGGGTCGACCACCATGGCAGTCAACCTCGCCTGGGAGCTTGCGGCGCTCAGCGAACAGGAGGAGCCAAGCGTCTGCCTTTTGGACCTGGATCTCCAATCTGGCTCGGTGGCAACATATCTCGATCTGCCCCGCCGCGAGGTGGTGATGGAAATGCTCAGCGAACCTGAAACCGTGGACGAAGATCTGTTCGGCCAGGCCCTGCTGCCGTTCCAAGAGAAACTGCAAGTGCTGACCGCACCGTCGGAAATGGTGCCGCTGGACCTGCTGTCCCCTGAAGACATCGCCAAGGTGATCGGGCTTGCCCGCAGCCATTTCGATTTCGTTGTTATCGACATGCCGCATACTCTGGTGCAGTGGACCGAGACCGTGCTGAACATGGCGCATGTCTATTTCGCCATGATCGAACTGGACATGCGCTCTGCCCAGAACGCGCTGCGGATGAAGCGTGCGCTGCAGTCAGAGGATCTGCCATTCGAAAAACTGCGCTTTGCGCTGAACCGGGCCCCGAAGTTTACGGACTTGACCGGCAAAAGCCGCGTCAAACGCATGGCAGAATCGCTGGGTATCTCAATCGACCTGCAACTGCCCGATGGCGGCAAGCAGATCTTGCAATGCTGCGACCACGGCCTGCCGCTGGCGGTCTCCGCCGCAAAGAATCCCTTGCGCAAGGAAATCGCCAAGCTCGCAGCCTCGCTGCACGAACTGGGCCGCAGAGAAGCAGAAGCCGCCTGAGCGGTCTGAATTAGGGGTGAGTTGATGTTTTCCAAGTACAAGAAACAGGCCGCGAAGCCCATTGCGCCGGTAGCGGAACCGGCCGCCGCATCGGCGACAGCTGCTGCTGCCAAGCCCGCAACCAGCCTGCGGCGTCCGGTCCAGCGCAAGCCCGCCGAGGCACAGCCAGCTGACAAGGAGCGCAAACGCAAGGAACGGCTCAGCGAAATCAAGATCCAGCTGCACCGCGAGCTTCTGGAAAACCTGAACCTTGCTGCCCTGGAACGTGCAGGCGAGTCCGAACTGCGCTCCGAGATCGCCAACATCGCGACGGAAATCCTGGCTGAAAAAAGCATTGTCCTGAACCGCGAAGACCGGCAGCAGCTGAACAAGGAACTCTATGACGAGGTCACCGGTCTCGGCCCGCTGGAAACTCTGCTGCAGGACGAGACAGTCAGCGATATCCTGGTCAATGGCCCGCATCAGGTCTTTGTCGAGCGCAGCGGCAAACTGCAGCTCTCCGATATTTCATTCAAGGATGAGAAGCATCTGATGCGGATCATCGACAAGATCGTGTCTGCCGTGGGACGCCGGGTCGATGAATCCAACCCCTATGTCGATGCCCGCCTGGCTGACGGCTCCCGCTTCAACGCGATGGTGCCGCCGGTTGCGGTGGACGGCTCGCTGGTGTCGATCCGGAAGTTCAAGAAGGACAAGCTGGGTATTGACGATCTGGTGGAGTTCGGCGCCTTTACTGAGGAAATGGCAGCCTATCTGCAGGCCGCGGTTTCCACCCGTCTCAATGTGATCGTCTCCGGCGGTACCGGCTCCGGTAAGACCACCACGCTGAACGCGCTGTCGTCGTTCATCGACAACGCAGAACGTATCCTCACCATCGAAGACACGGCGGAACTTCAGCTGCAGCAGACCCATGTGGGCCGGATGGAAAGCCGCCCGCCCAACGTGGAAGGCAAGGGCGAGGTCAGCCCCCGCGACTGCCTGAAAAACGCCCTGCGGATGCGCCCCGACCGCATCATCGTCGGCGAGACCCGCGGCGAGGAAGTGATCGACATGCTGCAGGCCATGAACACCGGCCACGACGGATCGATGACCACCATTCACGCCAACTCCGCCCGCGACGGCATCTCGCGCCTGGAGAACATGATCGCCATGGCCGGCATTGAAATGCCGATCAAGGCGGTGCGCAGCCAAATCGCATCGGCTGTGAACCTGATCGTGCAGGCCTCCCGCCTGCAGGACGGCTCGCGCCGCATGACCTCGATCACCGAAATCACCGGCATGGAAGGTGACGTGATCTCGATGCAGGAAATCTTCCGTTTCCAGCGGGTCGGCCTGACCCCGGACAACAAGATCATCGGCCATTTCACCGCGACCGGCGTGCGCAGCCACTTCTCTGAGCGCTTCCGCCTCTGGGGCTACGACCTGCCGCCGTCGATCTATGAACCCACCGTGATGGAGCCGCGCTGATGGAACTGAGTGCAGAACCGCTTATCTATGGCGCGATTTTCTTTGGCGTCCTGGCCCTGATTGAAGGCCTGTACCTGTTCATCTTTGGCAAATCCATCAGCCTCAACAGCAAGGTGAACCGCCGGCTGGAAATGATGGAGAAGGGCAGCGACCGCCAGCAAGTGCTGGAGCAGCTGCGCAAGGAACTGGGCCAGCACACCAGATCGCAATCGATTCCGCTGTATTCTTTGCTGTCGGAACGGGCGCAGAAGGCTGCCATTGCCTTCTCTCCCAAACAGCTGATCCTGATCATGGCCGGTTTGGCCGCCGTTGCCTTTGCCGGGCTCAGTATCGGTACCTCAACACCGCTGCCGGTCCGCGTACTGGGTTCCATCATCATCGGCGTCGGCGCGGTGTTCTTTTGGGTCAACAAGAAAGCCGCCAAACGGATGGCAATGATCGAGGAGCAGCTTCCCGACGCGGTTGAACTGATGGTGCGCTCATTGCGCGTCGGCCACCCCTTCACCGCAGCCGTTCAAATCGTCGCCAATGAGGTCGACGACCCGCTGGCGACCGAGTTCGGCATTATCTCCGACGAATGCGCCT
The DNA here is from genome assembly GCF_059429195.1 of Leisingera sp. CC-HEC093. Classification (NCBI taxonomy): domain Bacteria; kingdom Pseudomonadati; phylum Pseudomonadota; class Alphaproteobacteria; order Rhodobacterales; family Roseobacteraceae; genus Leisingera; species Leisingera sp. CC-HEC093. Next base: position 345,071 of record NZ_JCAIJR010000001.1, read on the forward strand.
ATGGCCGCGATGTCGGCGAAGCGCTCAAGGAAATGGCTGAGCGTTTGGACATGCAGGATATGCGGTTTCTCGCGGTTGCCGTGACCATCCAGCAGCAGTCGGGCGGCAACCTGGCCGAAGTTCTGGCCGGTCTTGCCAAGGTGATCCGCGCCCGCTTCCGCCTGTTCCGCCGGGTTAAGGCGATCACCGCGGAGGCGCAATGGTCGGGAAAATTTCTGTCCGGCTTCCCGCTGTTCTGCCTGGTCGCGATCCTGCTCAAGGACCCCAACTATTACGACAACGTGCTGGATCACCCCTGGTTTATCCCGGCCTGTTTCGGCGTCGGGCTGATGCTGACCGCAAACCTGTTCGTCATGCGGATGCTGACCAACATCAAAGTCTAAGGAGTGGACTGTGGATTTTGTGACTGGAATAAACGATTTCCTGACATCTCAGTTCGGAGAGCTCGGCCCGCTCCTGGCGCTTGGCATTACGGGATTGTTCATGATCCTGCTGACCGTTCCGCTGTTGCTGAACCAGCGCGAGGACCCGCTGAAGAAGCTGCAAAAGAACATCAGGCCCGACACCCGCGGCGCACCCAAAAAGGAGCGTCTGCGCCAGGCCAACCGTAACGAGCAGCTGCAGAAGTTTGCCAACTTCCTGGAACCGCAGGATGCCGAAGAACTGTCGGCCATGGAGCTGAAGCTGCGCCAGGCGGGCTACCACTCCAAGGACTCGGTGCGGCTGTTTCACTTTGCCCAGTTCGCCCTTGGCATCCTGGGTCTCCTGGGCGGGCTGTTCTTTGTCTACGTGCTGAACGCGGACATGGACTATGACAGCCAGCAGATGGCGATCCGCATCATTGGCCCAGGTGCTGCCGGTTACATGCTGCCGAAATACTGGATCACCCGCCGTATTGAGGAGCGCAAGCAAAAGCTCACCGAAGGTTTCCCGGACTCGCTCGATATGATGCTGGTCTGCGTCGAGGCCGGCCAGTCGCTGGACCAGGCCATTGTCCGCGTGGCCAAGGAGCTTCATGCTTCGTTCCCGGATTTGGCCTCTGAATTCGAAATGGTCGCCTATGAAATGAAAGCAGGTAAGGAAAAGGACAAGGTGCTGCGCGACATGGCCACGCGATGCGGTGTGCAGGACATCTCTTCCTTTGTGACTGTGATGATCCAGTCCGCCAGCTTCGGCACCTCGATTGCCGACGCGCTGCGGGTTTATGCTGCCGAAATGCGTGACAAACGTGTGATGCGTGCGGAAGAGGCCGCAAACAAGTTGCCGGTGAAGATGACACTTGCCACAATGGGGCTGACAGTTCCGCCCTTGCTGATCATCCTTGTTGGTCCATCGGTGCAGGGCGTCATGAATATGGGCAACTCAGGACCCCAGTAATGGCCAAAACGCATCGGGCGCGCCGCGCCCGCCTGCTGCAGATGACAGTTGCCGCCAGCGCCCTTGCGCTGGCGGCAGCATGTTCGCCGGGCGGCATAAATCAGGACAAGGGAAGCCCCTGGGCTCCTGGAGAGAACCACCGTCAGCAAGCCGAGGACGGTTTGGAAGTCGGCCACAGGCTGATGGCAGCCGGCGAGCATGAGCTGGCACTGGAAGCCTTCACCCGGGCGGCGCTGGATCGCGGCCTGACGGCTGAGGTGCTGTCCGGCATGGGCAGCGCCAAACTGGGTCTCAGGCGGCTGGGCCAGGCTGAAGACCTGCTGCGCCGGGCGGTGGACGCCGATCCGGCCTGGCCGGAACCGATGAACAATCTGGGCGTCGCGCTGCTGGAACGCGGCAAGACCGCCGAAGCGGTGCAGGTGCTCCGGCGCGCCTATGCGCTTGACAATGGCGAAAGTGACGCAATCCGCGATAATTTGCGCCTGGCCCTCGCAAAACTTGAAAATCCTGCGCATAGTGAGCCTCAAAAAGAAGACTATAAATTGGTGCGGCAGGGCGGCGGCAGCTACCTGATTCGCCAAGCACCATGACAGAGGCAGAGCAGTAAAAGGGACGCAAAAATGCGCCAGCAGTTATTCCTATCCGCTTCTCTGGCAGGGGCGCTGGTCCTCTCGGCCTGCGCGGAGAAAGCCGACGAAACCGTTGAGCGGGCTTTTCAGGAAGTGAATGTCATCGACGAGAGCAATCTCAACGATGTTATGCTGTCCGTCGCCGACCCGAATGAGGCGGTGGCCCATTTCCAGCGGACGATCAAGAACAGCCCGAACCGGATCGAACTGCACCGCGGTCTGGCACATTCTCTGATCCGCGCCAAGCGCAACACCGAAGGCACCGCAGCCTGGAAGAAAGTGGTGTCGATGAAAGGCGCAACCAGCGGGGACCGGGTCCAATTGGCTGGTGCCTTGGTGCGCAGCGGCGAATGGGATGCGGCCAAAGCCGAGCTGGATCAGGTTCCACCCACCCACGAAACCTACGAGCGCTACCGGATGGAAGCCGTGGTGGCTGACGCAGGCAAGGACTGGAAACGCGCCGACAGTTTCTATGAGATCGCGGTGGGGCTGACCACCCGTCCGGCCAAGGTGATGAACAACTGGGGCTATTCCAAGCTGACGCGCGGCGACTTCGCCGGTGCCGAACGGCTGTTCGGCGAGGCGATCCGGCAGGATCAGACCCTGTTCACCGCCAAGAACAACCTCGTCCTGGCCCGCGGCGCGCAGCGCACCTACACCCTGCCGGTGATCCCGATGGAACAGACCGAGCGCGCGCTGCTGCTGCACACGCTGGCGCTGTCGGCAATCAAGCAGGGGGACGTGAAAACCGGCGAGGGCCTCCTGCGCGAAGCGATCGAAACCCATCCGCAGCACTTCGAAGAAGCCTCGCGGTCGCTGGCAGCGCTGGAGAACGGTTGAGCCATGCACTTCCCGGCCCATGCAGCCCAGTGGTTCCTGCCTTTTGTGCTGCCGCTTTGCTACACGGTGGCGCTGACTGATCTGCGCGGCATGCGCATTCCCAACTGGACAGTTGATCTGCTGGCGGTGATCTATGTCGCCGCCGGGGCGCTGGTGATGCCCAGCTGGGCCGACTACGGCTGGCACTTGCTGCATTTGCCGGTTGGTATCGGCCTTGGCTTCTTGTTCTACTCCGCTGGTGCGGTTGGCGCTGGCGACGCCAAATTCGCAGGCGCCGCCGCGCCGTTCTTTGCGATTGGCGATCTGCGGCTTTTGATGATTATCTTCGCTGCAACCCTGCTGGCCGGTTTTACCGCCCACCGGATCGCCAAGCACACCCCCCTGCGGCAGCTGGCCCCCCAGTGGCAAAGCTGGGAAACCGGCAAGAGCTTTCCCATGGGCCTGTGCCTGGGCGCCACGCTGGCACTCTATCTGGCTCTGGCGGCGCTGTTCGGCAGCTAGGCGGACGGCCCGGCGCCGCCCGCGCGGCGGCACCGGTTGCTTAATTTGAAACCTGTTTTCCAGCCGCCTTCGCGGAATTGCTGCAGCTCTGCCCCGCTGTTGCCACAGTCCTGAATAGTCTGTTTCCAAGACCGCCCCGCGCGCCGGGGCCAGAATTGGAACTCAGGGACAGGCATCGCCATGAACATGCAGAACCTCACCGTTGTAGCTCCCCCCGCCCCCAAGGGGCTGGAACAGATGCAGCTGCCGCAGGTGATGATGCGGGACATTCTGCTCAAGACCATCTTCCGCAAGAACGTGGAAAATGTGACCGAGATCGCCGAAGCCATCTGCCTGCCCTCCTCCGTCACCCAAGAGCTGGTGGACATCGCCCGGGAGCAGCGGCTGCTGGAAGCCACCGGCACACTGAACGCCAACAGCGGCAACGAGATGGGCTACCAGCTGACCGACGCGGGCAAGGCGCGGGCGCTGGATGCGCTCAGCCAGTCGGAATACTTCGGCGCCATGCCGGTGCCGCTGACAGTCTACCGGGAGCAGGTCAAGCGCCAGTCGATCCGCAACATCCAGGTGACCCGGGACCAGCTGACCAATGCGATGGGTCATCTGGTGCTGCCGAACAGCCTGCTGGATCACCTTGGCCCCGCCGTCAGCGCCGGCCGCTCCATTCTGATGTACGGTCCGCCGGGCAATGGTAAATCCTCGATCTCCAACGGTATCCGCGACGCGCTGGGGGATCATGTTTATGTGCCGCGCGCCATCGAATACGCAGGACAGGTGATCACGGTCTACGACCCGATCGTGCACACCGAGGTTGAACAGGAGCCGGAAGACCCCAACGCCCTGCGCCGCCGCCGCCGCTTTGACGAGCGCTACGTGATGTGCGAGCGCCCCACCGTGATCACCGGCGGCGAGCTGTCGCTGGAAATGCTGGACCTGGTCTATAACCCGACTGCGCGCACCTATCAGGCACCGCTGCAGCTGAAATCCACCGGCGGCATCTTCATCGTCGACGACCTTGGCCGCCAGGCGGAGCCGCCGCAGGCGCTGGTCAACCGCTGGATCGTGCCGCTGGAAGAAAGCAAGGACATTCTGGCGCTGCAATCGGGCGAGAAATTCGAGGTCCCCTTCGACACGCTGGTGATTTTCTCCACCAACTTCCACCCGAATGAGATCTTTGACCAGGCGGCGCTGCGCCGGATCTTCTACAAGATTAAGATCGACGGGCCGAACCAGGAAAATTTCCTCAAGATCTTTGCCATGGTCGCCCGCAAAAAAGGCATGCCGCTGGACGAGGCCGCGCTGGTGCATCTGCTGAAGAAGAAATATCCGACGATCAACAACATCTACGCCAACTACCAGCCGGTGTTCCTGATCGACCAGATGATCTCCATCTGCGAGTTCGAAGGCATCCCCTACCAGATGTCACCAGAGCTGATCGACCGCGCCTGGGCGAACATGTTCGTCAAGGACGAGCACATCGTGAAGTGACACCGGGACCGGGCGCGGCGGCGGCAAGAGCTTTTTTAAAACTCTTGCCAAAACTTTTCGAAAAGTTCTGGGCCTTCCCCTAAAAGGAATGGATGAGCGAACTTCCAAAGGCCATCCAAGACTGGTTTTCAGCCCGCGGCTGGAGCATCCACCCGCACCAGCAGGCCATGCTGGACCGCGCCGCGGCCCCCTGCACGCTGCTGATCGCTCCTACCGGCGGCGGCAAGACGATGGCCGGCTTTCTACCGACCCTTGCGGAACTGGCCGACGGCAGCCACGAAGGACTGCACACGCTCTACATTTCCCCGCTCAAAGCATTGGCCGCCGACATCAAGCGCAACCTGCGCACCCCGGTCGAGGAAACCGGCCTGCCCATCCGCATTGATGACCGCACCGGCGACACCCCTGCCTCCCGCAAGAGGCGCCAGCGCGCCGACCCGCCGCATATCCTGCTGACCACACCTGAAAGCCTGGCGCTGCTCACCTCCTACGAAGACGCCGCCCGCACCTTCAAGGGGTTGAAACGGGTGGTGGTTGACGAAATCCACGCCCTCGCCGAAAGCAAGCGCGGCGATCAGCTGATGCTGGCGCTGGCGCGGCTGCAGACGCTGTGCCCGGACCTGCGCCGGGTGGGCCTGTCAGCCACGGTGGACGACCCGCAGGCCATCGCCTGCTACCTCGCCCGCCACCCGGACCCCTGCGATATCGTGCTGGCCGACCCCGGCCCGGCGCCGGACATCCGCATGCTGGAAACCGAAGAGGCCCCGCCCTGGGCCGGCGGCGGCGCGGCTTATGCGATCCCGGCGGTGATGGAGCAGATCAAGGCGCACAAGACCACGCTGATATTCCACAACACCCGCGCCCAGGCAGAGATCTTCTTTCACAACCTCTGGCTCGCCAATGACGAGGCCTTGCCTATCGGCATCCACCACGGCTCTCTCGACCGGGTCCAGCGTGAACGGGTGGAGGCGGCGATGGTCCGGGGAGAGCTGCGCGCCATCGTCTGCACCGGCTCGCTGGACCTTGGCATCGACTGGGGCGACGTGGACCTGGTAATCCAGATCGGCGCGCCGAAGAACGTGAAACGCCTGGTCCAGCGCATCGGCCGCGCCAACCACCGCTACAACGCCCCCTCCAAGGCCATCCTGGTGCCTGCCAACCGGTTCGAAGTGGTCGAATGCCGTGCCGCGCTGGAGGCCGTGCGGGAAAACGACCTGGACGGGGAGTCGCGCGGCCCCGGTCCCCGCGACGTGCTTTGCCAGCACATCCTGATCGCCGCCTGCGCAGGCCCCTTCGACGCAGACAAACTCTATGCCGAGATGACCCAGGCCGGTGCCTACGCCGCACTCCCCCGCTCCGAATTCGATGCCTGCCTCAACTTCTGTGCAACCGGGGGCTACGCGCTCAAGGCCTACGACCAATGGCAGCGCCTGCTGCAGCGCCCGGACGGCAAATGGCAGCTGCGCGACCCGCGCGCAGCGCAGCGCATCCGGATGAACCTTGGCACCATCCAGGACGCCGACCTGATCAAGGTCCGTCTGAAACGCAGCCGCGGCGGCAAGCCGCTGGGCGAGGTCGAAGAGGCCTTTGCCGCCACCCTCACGCCTGGCGACACCTTCCTGATCGGCGGCCAGACCGTGCGCTACGAAGGCCTGCGTGAAATGACCGTCGAGGTCAGCCGCAATCCCGGCAGGAAACCCAAGATCGCAGTGTTCTCCGGCACCAAGTTCGCCACCTCCACCCAGCTCAGCGCCCGCATCCTCGCGATGTTCAAACAGGACAGCTGGCCCACTCTGCCCCGCCACACCGCAGACTGGCTTGAGCTGCAGCGCGAAGTCTCCGAATTGCCCCGTTCGGGGAAGCTGCTGATCGAAAGCTTCCCGCACGACAACCGTGAGCACATCTGTATCTACGGCTTTGCCGGCCGCAACGCCCAGCAGACAATGGGCTTGCTGCTGACCAAGCGGATGGAGGAACTGGGGCTGGACCCTCTGGGCTTCGTTGCCACCGACTACGCCACCCTGATCTGGGGGCTGAAGGAAGTTTCCGATCCTGCCCCGCTGTTCGACCCGGCAAGCTTACGCGACGGGCTGGAGGGCTGGCTGGCCGGCAATGCAGTAATGAAACGCTCCTTCCGCGGCGCGGCCACCATCGCGGGCCTCATTCAACGCAACACGCCGGGCGCGCGCAAGAACGGGCGGCAGGCCACGTTTTCCTCCGATATCCTCTACGACACGCTCAGAAAATACGATCCGGATCACCTGCTAATGGACATAACCCGCGAAGAAGCCTTGCGCGGGCTGGTGGATTTCGGCCGCATCGAGGAGATGCTGGAACGGATCGATGGCCGCATCACCCTCCGGCGGCTGGAGCGGATCTCTCCCCTCGCCGCGCCGCTTCTGCTGGAGGTCGGCAAGGTGCCGGTCAAAGGCGCGGCGGAGGAAAAACTGCTGCAGCAGGAGGCTGCAGCGCTGATGCAGAAATCCGGCCTCGACCAACTACCGCAATAGGCCTTGCCTGTGATGCCGGGATAGATAAACCAGCAGAATGACCGGATATGACTTCACCCTCGCAGGCGCCCGCCTTACCGCCCTTGGCTCCGGCGCGCTGTGGTGGGCCGCGCACCGCCTGCTCTGCGTCTCCGACTTGCATCTCGGGAAATCCGAACGCCATGCCCGGCGCGGCGGCAGCACCCTGCCGCCCTATGAAACGCGGGACACGCTTGCCCGTCTTACGGAACTAATAACCGTCCTGCAGCCGGACACGGTGGTCTGCCTCGGCGACAGTTTTGACGATGATGCCGCCTCGCGGGCTTTGCCGGATGCGGAGCAATCCCAGCTGGCCACCCTGATGCAGAACCGCCGCTGGGTCTGGATCACGGGCAACCACGACTCGGCGCCTGCGGCTTTGGGCGGCGAGCAGATGGCAGAGCTGCATTTTGCTCCCCTCACCTTCCGCCATATCGCCGGTCCCCTGTCGGCGGCAGAAGTCTCCGGACACTACCACCCCAAGGCGCGGATCCGCAGCACCTCCCGCCCCTGTTTCCTGCTGGACCAGTCGCGGCTGATCCTGCCTGCCTTCGGCACCTATACCGGCGGGCTGCGCTCTACCGATCCCGCGCTCACGTCGCTGATGGCGCCGGACGCGCTGGCGATCCTGACCGGCCCGCAGGTGCTGCCCGTGCCAATGCCCCGCTAAGTGGCGCAGCGTCACGGCCCTGCAGCCGCCACGCCTCTTCTATGCTGGCCACCAGCAGCAGAAGGACAGCATAGATGGACCACCGCATCCGCAGCAGTTTCGCCAAGCAAAGCATGATGCAGACCCTGGGCGCCGAAGTCGAAAACGTCGCCCCCGGCGAAGTGGTGATTACCGCCCCGATCCTGCCCGGCAGCCGCCAGCAGCATGATGTGGCCCATGCCGCCCTCAGCTTTGCGATTGGCGACACAGCCGCGGGCTATGCGGCGCTTACCCTGATGCCAGAGGACAGCGAAGTGATGACGGCGGAGATGAAGATCAATCTGCTGGCCCCCGGCGCCGGTGATGTCCTGCGCGCCACCGGCAAAGTCATCAAACCCGGCCGCCGGCTGGTCATCGTCACCGCAGAGGTTCACGCAGTTACAAGAGGTGAAGAAAAGCTGGTCGCCCTCCTGCAAGGCACCATGGTGCCGGTTCAGGGCTGACAACGAACAAAGGGCGGTCCGTACGGGCCGCCCTTTTCTAAGAACTTAGTGCTATTGCGCCTCAGGCAGTCAGGCCTTCGGGCTCGGCGAGGTTGTTGGCGCGGCAGGCGGCGGTGACGGTGTTCGCGAGCAGGCAGGCGATGGTCATCGGGCCGACGCCGCCGGGGACCGGGGTGATGGCGCCGGCGCGTTCGGCGGCAGAGGCGAAGTCGACGTCGCCCACCAGCCGGGTCTTGACGCTGCCATCTTCATTGGTGCCTTTTTCGGGCGCATCGATGCGGTTGATGCCGACGTCGATGACCGTGGCGCCGTCCTTGATCCAGTCGCCCGGCACCATTTCCGGACGGCCCACGGCCGCCACCACGATGTCGGCGCGGCGCACCACATCCGGCAGATCCTTGGTGCGCGAATGCGCGATGGTCACGGTGCAGCTGTCGCCCAAGAGGAGCTGCGCCATCGGCTTGCCGACGATGTTGGAGCGGCCGATCACCACCGCGTCCATGCCCGAGAGCGACCCGTGGTGGTCGCGCAGCATCATCAGGCAGCCCAGCGGCGTGCAGGGCACCATCGATTTCTGGCCGGTGCCCAGAAGGCCGACGTTGGAGATGTGGAAGCCGTCCACGTCCTTCTCCGGCGCGATCGAGTTGATCACCAGCTCCTCGTTCATGTGCTTGGGCAGCGGCAGCTGCACCAGGATGCCATGCACCGCAGGATCGTTGTTCAGCTGCTCAACCACGGCCAGCAGGTCAGCTTCCGAGGTGTCCGCGTCCAGCTTGTGCTCATAGGAGTTCATGCCGGCCTCGACGGTGCTCTTGCCCTTGGAGCGCACATAGACCTGGGAGGCCGGGTCCTCGCCCACCAGAACCACCGCCAGGCCGGGGGTGATGTCGTGCTCTTCCTTCAGCCGCGCCACATGTTCGGCCACCTGGCCGCGCACCTTGGCCGCAAAGGCCTTGCCGTCAATCAGAGTTGCTGCCATTGCTCTCTTCCTTTTCTGCGCAGGCCAGCCGCCTGCCCTATTCCTCACGAATGACCCGCGCCTCGCGGGCAATCGACCAGTCCACCAGCTGCCGCCACAGGTGCTCGATCAGATCGGGGTCCAGCCCCTGAGCGTCCGCAGCGGCGCGGGCGTTCATGACCACTTCCTCAACCCGTTCCGGGATCCGCGCCGGCCAGCCGTTTGCCTGCTTCAGCGCAACCGCCCGGTCGATATAGCCCGCCCGGACGGCCAGAAGTTGCACCAGATCAATGTCCAGGTGGTCAATCTGGGCCCGCACCTCTGCCATCGACTGGCAGTCCTGCGGCGGTGTCAGCTTGGTCATGTCTTAAAACTCTTGCGGCCCGGGGATGCCCCCGGGCCGCAAAAAGCGCATTTTGCGTCTTAGAACAAGCCTTCGATCTGGCCGTCGTCATTCAGGCAGATGGTTTCCGCCGCCGGTTTGCGCGGCAGGCCCGGCATGGTCATGATCTCGCCGCAGACCGCAACGATGAAGCCCGCACCCGCAGACAGGCGCACTTCGCGCACCGGCACCGAGTGGCCCACCGGCGCACCGCGCAAGCTCGGATCGGTCGAGAAGGAGTACTGGGTCTTGGCCATGCAGACCGGCAGGTTGCCGTAGCCCGCGTCTTCCCATTCCTTCAGCTGATTGCGGATCTTGTTGTCCGCCAGCACCTCGTCAGCGCGGTAGATGCGCTTGGCGATGGTCTCGATCTTCTCGAACAGCGGCATCTCGTCCGGGTAGATCGGCGAGAAGTTGGCGGACCCGGCGTCGACGATCTCGACAACCTTCTCGGCCAGCGGCGCGGAGCCTTCGGAGCCCAGCTCCCAGTGGCGCGACAGCACCGCCTCGACGCCGTGGGTGGCGCAGTAGGCTTTGACGGCGTCCACTTCCGCATCGGTGTCGGTGACGAAGTGGTTGATCGCAACCACAACCGGCACGCCGAAGGATTTGACGTTCTCGATGTGGCGGCCGAGGTTGGCGCAGCCGGAGTTCACCGCGTCGACGTTCTCGGCACCCAGATCCGCCTTGGCAACGCCGCCGTTCATCTTCATCGCGCGCACGGTGGCGACCAGCACCACAGCCGACGGCGCGATGCCTGCCTTGCGGCACTTGATGTTCATGAACTTCTCGGCGCCCAGGTCGGCGCCGAAACCCGCCTCGGTCACCACATAGTCAGCGACTTTCAAGGCGGTCTTGGTGGCGATCACCGAGTTGCAGCCGTGCGCGATATTGGCAAACGGGCCGCCGTGCACAAAGGCCGGGTTGTTTTCCAGGGTCTGCACCAGGTTCGGCTGCATCGCGTCTTTCAAGAGCACGGTCATCGCGCCCTCTGCCTTGATGTCGCGGCAGTAGACCGGGGTCTTGTCGCGGCGGTAGGCCACGATGATGTCGCCCAGGCGCTTTTCCAGGTCCTTCAGATCGTTCGCAAGGCACAGGATCGCCATCACTTCGGAGGCCACGGTGATGTCAAAGCCCGCTTCGCGCGGGAAGCCGTTGGACACACCGCCCAGGGACGCGGTGATCTGGCGCAGGGCGCGGTCGTTCATGTCGACCACCCGGCGCCAGGCGACGCGGCGGATGTCGATGTCGCACTCGTTGCCCCAGTAGATGTGGTTGTCGATCATCGCCGACAGCAGCGAGTGGGCCGAGGTGATGGCGTGGAAGTCGCCGGTGAAGTGGAGGTTCATCTCCTCCATCGGCACCACTTGCGCATAGCCGCCGCCTGCAGCGCCGCCCTTCATGCCGAAGTTCGGGCCGAGGCTCGCTTCGCGGATGCAGATCATCGCGTTCTTGCCGATCCGGTTCAGGCCGTCGCCCAGGCCCACGGTGGTGGTGGTCTTGCCTTCGCCCGCAGGCGTCGGGTTGATCGCGGTCACCAGGATCAGCTTGCCGTCTTCGCGCTCCTGCACAGAGTCGATGAACCCCTGGCTCACCTTCGCCTTGTCATGGCCGTAGGGCAGCAGGTCATCGCTGGAAATCCCGATCTTCGCGCCAATCTCCTGGATCGGCTTCTTCTGCGCCTCACGCGCAATCTCGATGTCACTCTTGTAGCTCATGGCAAGGTTCCTGCTGAGTTTGCATACAATCGCCGGCATCAGATGCCGGTTTGGCGTTAGACTTAGCCAATATGCGGCAAAACACGCGCTTGATTTCCGACATTATCCTGCCCTGAAGCGGCGTGAGGTCTTTCGCAGGCCTTGCCCGGGTTCCTTAAAGGAAACCCATTTCCCGGAAAGCGGGCGCTTACGGCGCCCAGGCGCGCTGGTCGGGCACAAAAAGAGCCAACTCGCTGCCAAGAGAAAGACTGCCCGGCCGTTCCACCCAAGCGGTGATTCCCCGCCGATTCTTTGCAGCAGGCTTGAAGCGGGCGCCAAAGCCTGCGCGGTCCTTCTCGATCTCCCGGCCCGGCAGCACGCAGGGGCGGTTTTCCATGTCCACCGTCAGCGTTACCCCATCCGCCCCCTGCAGGCGCGAGGACGGCGGCACAAAGGTAAAGTCCGGGATGCCGCGCAATACAATGGTTGCGCCCAGATGCATGGGGTCGATGCGGTCCATCCCCATGTCCGCCGCGACCAGGGCAAGTTCCTCTTCCGACAGGATGGTCAGCTGGCGCACGTTGCGGATTTCGGTGCCTTCCGGATAGAGATTGCGCACCCGCACGCAGGAGGCACGGTTCACGCCTTCATGGCGTTCACCCGCAATCCCGGCAAAACCCAGGTCCAGTTGGTCTGCAGGCACCGCCTGCAAGCCGCTGTTCGCAGGCACATGGCCCAGCCACACAATCTCGCCCGTGAATTCCGTTTTCCGCAGCACCGGCATGCCCGCTCTCCCTCGCATAGCCCTTTGAAGTTGCGGCGAGCATACAGGCGGCGCGGCCTGGCACCAGTGGTGCCGGGATGCTTTATTGTGTTTCCGCTGTTCACTGCTTCAAATGAAAACCCCCGGAGGCCTTCGGCATCCGGGGGTCAAAGTCTTGGGGTATCAGGCGGAGGGTTCAGGCTCCATGCCGCCATCAGGCGGGGTCTTCTTGGGCTTCGCCTTGGGGATTGCAGTGACCGAGGCATTGCCCTGATCCTCGCTGTCATCCTCGTCGTCACCGGCTTGCGGCGGTTCGCCGCTCATCACCCGCTTGATCTCCTCGCCCGTCAGGGTTTCGTATTCCAAGAGACCCTGCGCCAGCCGCTCCCACTCCTCGTTTTTGTCCTTGAGTATCTCCAGCGCCTGTTCATAGCCCTGCTGGATGAAGCGTTTCACCTCTTCCTCGATCAGCTCCTTGGTGTTGGCCGAAACCGAGAAACCCGCGGTATTGCCGGAGTAGCCTTCGTGGGCTTCGGCATAGTCGATGTTGCCGACCTTGTCCGACATGCCCCAGCGCAGCACCATGGCGCGGGCCAGCTGGCTGGCCTGCTGGATATCGCCGGCCGGGCCGTTGGACACGTGGTCCTCACCGTACTTGATGACTTCCGCTGCCTTGCCCGCCATGGTCATAGCCAGTTTCTGCTGGCACTCATCGCGGTGATAGTTCAGGCGGTCCATTTCAGGCAGCGACACCACCATGCCCAGGGCACCGCCGCGCGGGATGATCGTGGCCTTGTAGACCGGATCGCATAGCGGCAAAGCCAGGCCGACAACGGCATGGCCGGCCTCGTGATAGGCCGTCTTTTCCTTCTGGTCCTGGGTCAGCACCATCGAGCGGCGCTCAGCCCCCATCATCACCTTGTCCTTGGCGGATTCGAAATCCTCCATGGTGACAAAGCGGCGGCCGACGCGGGCGGCCATCAGCGCCGCCTCGTTCACGAGGTTTGCCAGATCGGCACCGGAGAACCCCGGGGTGCCGCGGGCGATGATTCGCAGGTCCACATCCGGACCCAGCGGGGTTTTGCGGGCGTGCACCGCCAGGATCTTCTCGCGCCCCTTGATGTCGGGGTTGCCGACGGTCACGTTGCGGTCAAAGCGCCCCGGGCGCAGCAGCGCCGGGTCCAGCACGTCCTTGCGGTTGGTGGCAGCCAGGATGATGACGCCCTCATTGGCCTCAAAACCATCCATTTCCACCAGCAGCTGGTTCAGGGTCTGCTCGCGTTCATCATTGCCGCCGCCATAGCCGGCACCGCGATGACGGCCCACCGCGTCGATCTCGTCGATGAAGACGATGCAGGGTGCGTTTTTCTTGGCCTGCTCGAACATGTCGCGCACGCGGGAGGCACCTACGCCGACAAACATCTCGACAAAATCGGAACCGGAAATGGTGAAGAAGGGCACACCGGCCTCGCCTGCAATGGCGCGGGCCAGCAGCGTCTTACCGGTGCCCGGAGGGCCGACCAGCAGCGCGCCCTTGGGGATCTTGCCGCCCAGGCGCGAGAATTTCTGCGGGTTGCGCAGGAACTCGACGATCTCTTCCAGCTCTTCCTTGGCTTCGTCGATGCCCGCCACGTCGTCAAAGGTGACGCGGCCGTGCTTCTCAGTCAGCATCTTGGCCTTGGACTTGCCGAATCCCATGGCGCCGCCTTTACCGCCGCCCTGCATCCGGTTCATGAAATAGATCCAGACGCCGATCAGCAGCAGGAATGGCAGCAGCGTGATCAGGAAGGACTGGAAGCCCGACTGCTGCTGCTTTTCAGCCCGTACCGGGATGTTCTTGTCAATCAGCAGCGCGGTGACTTCGGCATCAGCCGGCTTGATGGTGACGTAGTTCTGCCCATCGGTTGTGGTGTAACGGACTTGCTCTCCATCCAGAGTTACGGTGCTGACCTTGCCGGTCTCCACCGAACTCACGAAGTCCGAGAAAGTGCGTTCACGGCTCTGCATCGTGCTGCCGGAACCGCTGAACAGATTGAACAGCGCCAGGATCAGCAGAAACAGAACAACCCAAAAGGCGATATTGCGAGCGTTGCCCAAGGAAAGTTCTCCCTATCAGTAAGGCGCGCCTGTCAGGCCGCCTGCGTTGTGCTTAAAATAAGGATCATTCGGGCAGGTTCAATGCGATAAAAGGGATGCAAAGAACTCTTCTTCGTTTGCCACCGGTTCTGCCGACCATCCGTTTGCCATTCCGGCAACCGGCGCAGCGGTCAGTTCAGGCCCGCGCCAGATGGCCGGGCTGGTCTCCAGCACCGTGCCCGGAACACCGGTTGCGCGCCAGGAGGGGCAATGAAACAGCCCTTCGCGTCCCAAGGCGCGCACTTCGCAACCCTTTGCGTCGCCGCCGAAAACTTTCCACCTGCCGTCCCAAACTTGCCCCGGCAGAGCCGTGACCCCTTGCTGCGCCTTGGCCTCCCGGCAGATCCAGATCTGCTTGGACGTTGTCAGCAGGTGACAGCCGGAAACAGTTGCCGCGCCGCCGCCGCGTGCGGCCAGAACAGCGATTTCCATCGGCACACGGCGCGGCGGATAGGGGGTGCCCGCCACCCACTGAATCGCCTTGACCAGCAGCCGGTAGCCTGTCTCGCTGGGCAGAGTGCGGAACTTGCGCTGGCACAAAACCACCGCACCGGCCTGCACATGCGCCAGATCGCGGGCAGCCAGAAAGACGTACCAGTCCAGCGCCTCGCGCGCCTTGCTCATGTTTTCCGCAACCCGGGACAGAACGGTCGGGGTCAGCCCCAGCGGCGCCAGTTCCGCCAACGCGCGGCGCGCCCGCACGCGCTCATACCGGAGGTCGCTGTTGCTGGGGTCCTCGCACCATTCGATGCCGCGCTCCTGCAGATATTGCCGCAATTCGCTGCGGGTCACTTCCAAAAGCGGGCGCAGCAATGTGACCCCTTCGTGGACGCGGCGCGGTGCCATGCCTGACAGGCCCGCAACGCCGGCGGCCCGCGCCATCCGCATCAGCAGGGTTTCAGCCTGGTCATCCGCGGTATGACCGACACACAGGATGGGAATGCTGTTGCGTCTGGCCCAGCCGCACAGCAGATCATAGCGCGCCTCGCGGGCCTGGCCTTGCAGATTGCCCTTGCCGGGGCCTTCCTCCCAGCGGATCACCTCGTGGGCAATCCCCAGCGCGTCCGCGGCCTCGCCCGCCCAGCGGGCCTCAGCCGCGGCTTCCGGCCGCAGCCCGTGGTCGACGGTGGCCGCAAGCAGCTCCACCGGCTGATCTTTGAAGGCCTCGTGCATCAAGTGCAACAGCGCCATCGAATCGCTGCCGCCCGACAGCGCGATGCCCAGCTTGCCAGTCTGTGCCGGTTGGAACTGGTTGCGAAGCAGTCCCAGGATATCGCGCCGCAGGCCCGTCAAGAACAGCCCAGCTTGGCCATTTCTGCAGAGGCTTCAGCTTCCTGGGCAGCACCCGGGAACCGCACCCCGACTTCGGACAGCGTAACACAGGCCTGATCGGTCTGGCCCAGACGGCCCAGGGCCGCGCCCAGCTCGAACAAGGCTTTGGGCGCCACCGGACCGGCAGAGTTTCCGGTAAAGGCCGCCAGATAAGCCCGCGCCGCTTCGCGGGTGTCGCCCAGCCCGTCCAGCGCCTTGCCGCGGCTGAATTCAGCCGCCGGCGCCAGCGGGCTGCCCGGATAGGCCTGATTGAAGGCCGCGAATTTCTCCGCCGCATCCTGATACAGCCCGTCGGCCAGCAGTTTTTCAGCGGCGTCAAAGTCCGCCTGTTCGCCAACCGCCAGTTCGCCGCCCGCCGCCCCGCCGCCAGCGGTGCCCGCACCGGACAGGCCCGCTCCGTCCAGCGCCGCCGTGCCGCCGGCAGAGGGCAGCTCACCGCCGCCCAATGTGCTGGTTTCCTCCAACGCGCCGACATCGCCGCCTTCCAGCTCGACCAGCCGGAACTCCAGATCGCCGATCCGGTTGGTGCCATCGGTCACGATCCGGTCGACGCGATGGCTCAGCTCCTCTGTTTGCAGCGTCAGGCGCTGCAACTCGCTCTCAATCGCGGCAACCCGGTCCAGGACCGTATCCCCCGAGACATTCACCGACGGTGCACCGGTCGTTGACATTTCCCGCTTCAGCCGCTGGATTTCGACGTGCAAAACAGTCAGCTCCTGGCGGACGTCCGCCAGCGTCTGCTGGTCCTGGGCCGCCAGCGGCAGCGGCAGCAGCATCACGGAGGCCAAAAGCACGGTGCGCAGGCGTTTCATCGCTCTACCCCGTCAGCCCGCCGGCCAGCACAGTGACCGCGCGGCGGTTCTTGGCATAGCAGGCCTCTTCCGAGCAAATCTCCAGCGGACGTTCCTTGCCGTAGCTCACCACCTTCATCCGGTGCCCGGCAACGCCTTGGGAAATCAGGTATTCGCGTGCTGCATTGGCCCGCCGGGCACCCAGTGCCAGGTTGTACTCACGGGTACCCTGCTCATCCGCATGGCCCTCGATTGTGACCACGTAATCGGCGTTCTGGGTCAGCCAGCGCGCTTGCCCCTGCAGGATGCCTTGCGCCTCGGGCGTCAGCGTCGACTGGTCCACCAGAAATAGAACCCGGTCGCCAACCGTTTGCTGGAAATAAGCCGGGCTTGCCGGGTCCAGCGCCCCCGCCCCCAGTCCGGCGCCCGCACCGGCGTCGGCTCCGCCGTTTGCCGTGTCATCCCACCGGTTGTTGCTGCAGGCCGCCAAGCCCAGGACGGCAACAGCCGCTACTGCCAATTTCAAACCGCTCATATCGTCTGCCTATCCCTTTGTGTTTCTTGACCGGAAATTAACACATGCCCGGATCAGGTTCCATGCGGGTATCCCCGCCTTATTAGTTCTTTCAATTCTGCAGCGGCGACCAGGCCGGATCCGACGCCCCGTCCGGTGTTTTCACAGGTTTCAGATTGCGTCCGGTGATGTCCACCGAATACAGCAGCGCCCGCCCGGCGCTGCCCTGGCTTTCGCGGGTGAACATGATCACCCGGCCGTTGGGCGCCCAAGTCGGACCCTCGTCCAGAAAGGAAGCCGTCAGCAGCCGCTCCTCGCTGCCGTCGGTGCGCATGACACCGATGTGGAACCGGCCCTTGTTCTGTTTCGTAAAGGCGATCATGTCGCCGCGCGGCGACCACACCGGCGTGCCATAGCGCCCCTGGCCAAAGCTGATCCGCCGCGCTTCGCCGCCGCTCGCGGGCATGACATAGAGCTGCTGGTTGCCGGAGCGGTCGCTTTCAAACACGATCTGGCTGCCGTCGGGCGAAAAGGACGGTGCCGTCTCGATCGAAGGGGCAGAGGTCAGCCGGGTCTTGGCGCCGGTGTTGATATCCATTGAGAACAGGTCGGTGTTGCCGCCCTGGGTCTGCGAATAGACAATGGTGCGCCCGTCGGGTGCAAACCGCGGCGCAAAGCTCATGGTGCCGTCGCCGCTGGACAGCACCTTGCGCTGCACCTGGCCTACGTCCAGCACATGGATCTGCGGAAAGCCGCTCTCGTAGCTGGTGTAAAGCACCCGGTCGCCGGTGGGCGAGAACCGCGGCGCCAGCACGATGGAGGCGCTGTTGGTCAGGTACTGCACATTGGCCCCATCGTAATCCATCACCGCCAGCCGCTTGCGGCGGTCGTTCTTGGGGCCGCTTTCGGAGACATAGACGACCCGGCTGTCGAAATAGCCGCTCTCGCCGGTGATCCGGCTGTAGATCGCATCGGCCACCTTATGCGCCATCCGCCGCCAGCCATCGGTGGTGCCGGTGAACTGCAGCCCGGTGCCCAACTCCTTTTCGGCAAAGACGTCATGGCCGCGGAACCTGACCGTCAGCTGGTTGCCGTTGACGCTGACTGCACCGGTGATCAGCGCCTGTGCGTTCACCGCCTTCCAGTCGGCGTATTTCACCGGGCTGTCAAAGCCGGCCACCTTAGAGATATGGGCGCTTGCCGGCACTTCCCGGAACAGGCCGGTGCCGCTCAGATCCGCCGCAATCACCCGTGCGATCTGGGCAGCGTACTCCGACGCCGCCGGGGTTTCCGGAACGAAGTCCGGCACCGCATAGGGCAACGGCTCGATCACGCCCTGGTCGATCTCAATGCGAAGCGGGCCGTCCTGAGCCATGGCTGCGCCCGCACCTGCCGCTGCCGCGGCACCGATCAGAAGAGCTGCCAGTATTTTTCTCATTTGATCCGCATCCTTTCAGGATTGAATGTCATCTCAATATCGCGCCATTGCGCGTATTTTTCAGCGGGAAGCTGAAACCCCTTTGCCCCGCAGCGGATAATCGCCCGCCGGGCGGCCTCATAGGCCTGTTTCGCCGCAGAATCCGAGCCGCCGGTGCTGGACAGCATCCGGATAGAGCCGGTGTCGGGCTTGCCGTCCTGCGACAGTGAAACACCGACAACAACAGTGGTCTTCAACGCGTCCGTCGACAGGGAGCCGACGTTCCAGCAGCGCGACACTTCGACCCGCAACGCGTCCTTTTCGCCCAGCGTCAGCGGCGGGCCGGACGGTTCCGGTGCCTCCACATCAGCACCGCCTGCCAGCGCTTCCGCCAGTGCATCGGCAACAGCATCGGCTGTATCCGCCTGCTCTGCTGCTTCCGGTTCGGCAGGCTGGGCCGCTTCGGTCACTTGCGGTTCTGGCTCCGGCTGTGGCCGGGCGGGGCGGGTTTTGGGCCGCTTGGACACCGCCGGCGCGGCAGAGGCAGCGACAGCCTCGCCCTCGTTCTCCTCGGTCACGATCCGGTCGCTGGCGGCTTCCCGCGCAGTGGCCTCCTGCACCTCCTGCTCGGTCTCGGCGCCTTCTTCCGGCGCGACCTCAGGCTGGACAATGTCGTCGATCTTGGTGTCCGGCTCCGGCGGTGCAACCGGTTCCGGCGCCACCCGGTCAACCGGGCGCGGCGCGGCTTCGGGGCGCAGCTGCGGCACCAGCGACGCAACATCCGGTTCTTCCGCGGCAGAGGGCAATTCGGTCGGCACGTCAGGCTCCGCCTGCGGTTCCGGGCGTTCCGTCACCTGCGGGTCCGGCTCTGCCGGGGCGACCGGTTCGGGCTGGGAAATCTCCGGCTCCGGGTCCGCTTGCGGCGCAGGCTCCGGTGCAGGCTGCACTGCGGCGGGCTCATTCAGCGGTGCAGGCTCCGGCGCCACCTGCGGCGCCTGGCGCTGCTGGCTCAGCTTCTCGAACTGCTCGGCAGAAATCAGCGCCACCTGCTGCACGTTGGACGGCAAAGGTTCGGACGGGAACCAGGCGCCGAAGACAACCCAGGTCATCAACAGCCCATGTCCTGCCAGCGAGATTTTGGTTCCGGTCTGCACCGTCCGCGTCCCCGCCTACTGCCCCGTGCTTTCAGCCCGCTGCCCGTCCAATGCCGGGCCGCCGGTATCGGTGACCAGCCCCACGTTGGAAAAACCGCCCGCATTCAGCGCGCCCATCACCTGCATCACGTCCGAATATGCAATCCGCCCGTCGGCGCGCAGGAACACCCGGTCCGAGGACCGCTCTGCCGCAATTGCCCGCAGCTTGGGCACCAGTTCATCCCGCGCCACCGGCGTGGTCTGGATCTCCACCCCGCCCCCGGCGGTCATAGTAACGGTCAGCGGTTCTTCTTCGTCGCCCGGCAAGGCGCCCGCAGCGGTCTTGGGCAGTTCCACCGGCACGCCGACGGTCATCAGCGGCGCCGCCACCATGAAGATGATCAGAAGCACCAGCATGACGTCCACGAAAGGCGTCACGTTAATCTCGGACATCGGCCGCCCGCGTCCGCGGCGGCGGCCCCGGCGGCGGTTGCCGCCTCCTGATGGCTGCTGGACTGCGGCACCCATGGCCTTAGGAGTCCAGCTGGCGGCTGAGGATGGTGGCGAACTCATCGGCAAAGGCCTCGTAGCCGCCGATGATGCGGTCGCTGTCCGCGCTCAGCTTGTTGTAGAAAACAACCGCCGGAATGGCCGCCAAGAGGCCCAGGCCGGTTGCCATCAGCGCCTCGGCAATGCCCGGTGCCACCACAGCCAGGTTGGTGTTCTGCTGTTCGGCAATCTCGATAAAGGCGGTCATGATGCCCCAGACAGTGCCGAACAGGCCGACGAAAGGCGCAGTGGAGCCAACCGTTGCCAGCACCGAAAGCCCGCCCTGCAGGCCTTCTGTCTCCTTGGCGATGGCCACATCCATCGAGCGGTCGATGCGTGCCTGCGCGCCGGGGATCAGCCCGCCGTCGCTGCGGTGGCTGCGGCGCCACTCGCTCATGCCGGCAGAGAAGATCCGCGCCGCCTGGCCCGAGGGTTCCCCCCCAAGGCGCTCGAACAGTTCATCCAGCGGATTGCCGGACCAGAACGCCCGGTCAAACGCATCCGCTTCCTTGCGGGCAAGACGGTAGTTGATGGTTTTCTGGATGATGATGCCCCAGGACCAGATTGAGGCCCCCACCAGCATCAGCATCACCAGTTTCACGGTTACGGTGGCCCGCGCGAAAAGGCCCCACATGGAGAAATCAATCTCCTGCGCCAGCGCCAGAGTTTCTGCTTCCATTCGCCTGCTCTACGGTTTTCCCGGCCGTTTATCCGGCCTTATTTGGCCAGACGCTAGCGCAGTTCAATGGCAAAGGCCAATAAAACAGGCGGGCGGGTGCCAAATGTTACCGCAATGCGCGAATCTCTGCCGGAAGCCGGGCCGGTTTGCCGCCCGTGGTGATGCAAACGATGGTGACTTGGGCGCGGAACAGCGGCTGGCCGCCGCGCGTGACCTCCTGATTCAGGACCATCCGGGCGGGTGTCACGGTGTGCATGGAGGTGGCGACCAGCAGCTCCTCGTCGAATTTCGCCGGTGCCAGATAGTCCGCCTCGATCCGGCGCACCACATAGATCAGCCCGCCCTCGCGCATGGCGTTCTGGTCAACGCCGATACCGCGCACCCAGTCGCTGCGGGCCCGTTCGATGAAGCGCAGGTAGTTGGCGTGGTAAACGATCCCGCCCATGTCGGTGTCTTCGTAATAGACCCGGACGGGGAATTGGTGATCCATTGCCTGCTCCTTGCGTTTCCGGCTGCACCCTAGGGGCGGCGCAGATGCGCTGCAAGCGGCTCACCCCTCCAGCGGGTACTCCGCCAGAATGTCATACCGCGCACCGCTTGGCGCCAGCGTGGATTGGAACAGAACGAAACTCTCCGCTTCGCACCTCAGCCGGAAATCCGCTGCTGCGGACAGGAAACGGGCTATCTCTTCGACTTGCCCGGCCTCCATGTGCCGGGGGAAACGCGCCAGGGTCACATGCGGGCGGAACCGTTCGCGCGGCAGATCGATCCCGGCTTGACGGCAGGCACTGCGAACACGCTCCCGCAGCTGGCCCAGCTCCGGCGTTTTCTGCACCTCAGCCGCTAAGATCCGGGGAAGCTTGCCGCCGAACGCATCCAGCCCGCCGAAAGTGAGCGCCAAGGGCGGTGCGCTGATCTCCGCCAGCATCTGATGCAGCGCCTGCAGCGCGGCCTGTGGCTGGTCATCAAGGAAGGCCAGCGTCAGGTGCATGTTCTCTGCCGGGATATGGCGGCCCACGGTCAGCCCTTCCTGCACGCGCTCCAACGCGTCCAGGGCTGCATCAGGCAGCGGCAGGCCAACGAAGGCGCGCATCAGGACTGCGGCGGTTCCGCCGCCGGCGCCTGCAGGCGCGCAAACAGGCGCAGGGCGTGGGATTTGTCCTCTGCCGCCACCGGCATCATCCGGTCATAAGCCGCGGCGATTACCCCCGCGATTTCGGGCCGCAGGATGGTGGCGCCGGTCTCCGGCAGCACCGCCAGGGGCGAGGCCTCGGCGAAGGCAGTATCGCCCCACATCAGCGCCACCTGCACCGCCTGGGTGAGCGCGAGGGTCTCCGCCGGCATCTGCGCCATCGCGCCCTGCATCCGCAGGAACACAAACGCCGCCTTGATGCCGCCCTGATCGTCAAACCGGAACGCCCGGTACTGGCTGGCATCCGCCTCCTTCAGCCGTGCGACCAGCGGCTGCAGCCCCGGGATCAGCCGGTCCAGGTCCGGCACCTCCAAAAGCTCGTCCCATTCCCGGAAGAAGAAGAACATCAGGTTCGATCCCAGTTCAGGATCGGTCTCAGCCATCTGGTGGCCCGCCAGCGTCATCACTGCCTCCAGCGCGCCTTTGACGGTGATGAGAGTCTCGTCCTGCACCCCGAACACGATCGGTGCAACCGGCCGCCCCCAGCGGGCAAAGGCGTAAGTGCCGTCTTGGCGGGTGAACAGGGCTTCGATCTGCTCTGGCGTCAGGTCTGGCAGCTGGGCGGTCATGGGTGTCTCCTTAGTGCTGCCCTGTCTATGCCGTCTGCGCGCCGGGACAGCAAGCGGAAGGCTCCCGCGCCTGCCCGGCCTTCCGGCTGCGCCAGGCCGCCGCCAGCAGCCTTGGGCCCGGCGCTGCTGGCGCAGCGCCCCCTCGGCCTTCCTTCAGCCCGATACATCCCCGCCGCAAGCCGTGCCGCGCAGCGTTGCAGCACGCCTCGAATAGGTCAGCACCGTTGCCCGAATGTTTCGCGCGCGAAACATTTGGACAGCACCGCTGCCACAACTTATAGCAGTGCGCCCCTTTTCTACCCGAACAGGTCGTTCCGGCTGCGCGGCGGCGCCATTCCCAGATGGGTCCAGGCCTTTTGCGCCAGCATCCGCCCGCGCGGCGTGCGCTGGATCAGCCCCTGCTGCAAAAGATAGGGCTCGATCACCTCCTCCAGCGCGTCGCGGCTCTCGCTGAGGGCGGCCGAGATCGTTTCGATCCCCACCGGCCCGCCGCCATAGTTTTCGGCAATCAAGGCCAGATAGCGGCGGTCGGCGCCGTCCAGCCCCAGCTGGTCCACCCCAAGCCGCGTCAGGGCGCCATCGGCCAGTTCCCGGGTGATGGTGCCATCGCCCTCCACAACCGCGAAGTCCACCACGCGGCGCAAGAGCCGCCCGGCGATCCTGGGGGTCCCCCTTGCGCGCCGCGCGATCTCGCGGGCGCCGGCGTCATCGGCCGGCGCGCCCAGCTTGCGGGCGTTGCGGCTGACGATCTCAAACAGCTCGTCGATGGTGTAGAACTGCAGCCGGGTTGGAATGCCGAACCGGTCGCGCAGCGGCGTGGTCAGCAGGCCCATGCGGGTGGTGGCACCGACGAGGGTAAAGGGCTGCAGCTCGATCCGCACGGTGCGCGCAGCAGGGCCTTCGCCGATCACCAGGTCCAGCTCGAAATCCTCCATCGCCGGGTAGAGCACCTCCTCCACCGCCGGGTTCAGACGGTGGATCTCGTCGATGAACAAGACGTCGCGGGATTCGAGGTTGGTGAGGATCGCCGCCAGGTCGCCCGCTTTGGCCAGGACAGGGCCGGAGGTCATCCGGAAATTCACTCCCAGTTCGCGGGCGACGATCTGGGCCAGGGTGGTCTTGCCGAGACCGGGAGGCCCGTGGAACAGCGTGTGATCCATGGCCTCGCCGCGGCGGCGGGCGGACTCAATAAAGACGCGCAGGTTGGCGCGGGCTTCGGCCTGGCCGATAAACTCGCCAAGGCCCTGCGGGCGCAGGGCGCGGTCATTGTCTTCAGCCAGCGGCTCGGGGCGCAGGGCGGGGTCGGCGTCAATCATCTGCGATACTCCGCGTGCATCAACGTTTCTGCTGAACCGCCCGGCCGAGAGGCCGGGCAGCGCCCGTCCCGCCCCCCACAGGGAGGGCGCTTCGCCTCCTGCCCCGCCGGGCCTGGCGCCGCCCTAACCGAAACCATGCAGTTCTTTGCAGACATTCTCTTATCCCTTCGGCGCCAGCAGGCGCAGCGCGGCGCGGATCAGCTCTGCCTCGTCCGCGTCCGGATATGTGGCCGCAGCCTCGGCCACAGCCGCCGCAGCATCGGACGGACCATAACCAAGGTTGCCCAAAGCCGACAGCGCCCCGGCAGAGGCGGCAGCTGCCCCCGAAGGCTTCTTGGGCGGCGCTTTGCGGGCCAGTTTGGCGGCAGGCGCAGGTTCTGCGTCTTCGACCACCTCCAGCCCCGGCCCGTCCATCGCATCTGCAACGGTGCCGCCCATCGCCATCACGCCGGGCGCCTTGTCTTTGAGGTCCAGCACAATGCGCTGCGCGGTCTTGGGGCCAACACCCTTGGCCGCCTTGACCGAGGCCCAGTCGCCAAGGGCGATTGCCCGGCTTACCCCGTCCGGCCCCAGCGCACCAAGAATCGCCAGTGAAACCTTGGCGCCGACACCCTGCACCGAGGTCAGCAAGCGGTGCCATTCCTTCTCCACAAGCGAAGTGAAGCCGTAAAGCTGCATCAGGTCTTCGCGCACCACCATTTCCGTGTATAGCGCAACAGCCTCCCCTGCGCCCGGCAATGCCGCCATGGTGCGGTCAGAGCAATAGACGATGTAGCCGACCCCGCGCACGTCGATCAGCACATGGTCCTGCGCCCGGTAGTCGAGGCGGCCCGTCAGTTTCCCGATCATGCCAGTCTGCCGATCATGCGCGTTTCTCCCTCAGTTGGCGCTGCTGGGTGCCGCCGTAATAGGCGTGGCAGATCGCAATCGCCAGCGCATCCGCCGCATCTGCGTTTTTCGGCAGACAGCCCGGCAGCTGCAGTTTGACCATATGGATGATCTGCTCCTTCTCGGCGTGGCCGACACCCACCACCGTCTTCTTGACCCGGTTCGGGGCGTATTCCCCCACCGGCAGTCCGGCCTTGGCGAGCGTCAGCAGCGCCACGCCGCGCGCCTGGCCCAGCTTCAACGTGCCGGCGCCATCCTTGTTTACGAAAGTCTGTTCAATCGCGGCCTGATCCGGGGCGAACGCCTCGATAATCTCTGACACCTGATTGTGCAGCGACAAAAGCCGCTCGCCCAGATCATCGCCGTCGGAGGTGCAGACGCCATTGGCGACATGGCTCAGCCGGGAGCCGTGCGATTCGATCACGCCCCATCCAAGGTTCCGCAACCCCGGATCAATTCCCAAAATCCGCATGATGTGCCTGCCCTTGCCCGTGTACCGGCCCGCGTGCCGGAAATTATTTTGACACAGCAGTAGCACAAAAGGCGAACATGTCCAATTGCTTTCGCAGGTGATTGCTTCCGGAAACGGAGCAGATACGGCCTGGAAACGACCCTTCATATTGACGGGAGCGACATTTCCGGCGCCATTGCGGTCCTTCGCGTAAACCCCTTGTTTACATGAAAAACAGCTATGCATTCAGCGCATATGACACATGCATTTTCATATCTTGCTGCGCAAAAATTTCGCTACTAGATGCCGGCCATCGCAACACCGCGACGGATGCTTAACGCTAATCAGAGGACACGGATATGGCCGCATTTGACACCACCCGCACCACCTATGGTTCCACCGGCCTGTTTGGCCGTTTCGGCGACCTCTTCGCCGCTGCAGCCGGCGCGATCGTTGCCTGGAACGACGCCCGCGCAACCCGCAATGCCCTGAACGGCCTGTCCGATCGCGAGCTGGCCGACATCGGCATGTGCCGCGGCGACATCGAAAACGTTGCCAGCGGTAAAGCTGTTTACTGAGATACACCCTGATTTCGCCCTGCCTCCTCCCTCGGGGCGCAAAGGGAAACGCCGCGGACCATCAAGGCCGCGGCGTTTTTTTATCTGGCGGCCACCGGTCCGTCCGGTGCATGAAAAAGGCCGCCCCCCCCCGCAGCGGCCTTTTCCAGTCCCGGTTACTGCCCTTTATTCAGCGCAGAACCGGTCCGATGTTCCGGGCGATAAATATAGAAACGGGATCCGCCTGCATGACAAAGGCCCCCGCACGCTCCACCGCGCTGCCGTCAGCAAGCGTTCTGACACGCTCATCATAGCTGCCAAAGCCAAGTGCTGCCATCAGGAACCCCTTGAACAGCAGAAAGAAGGCCGCCAGAAACACCAGCGTGCGCCCCGATATCCGGGATTGCATCCGGTGCGGCTTGATCACCAATAGCCCATCCGGCCGCATCTTCGCGGAATAGCCTGCGGACAAGGCCGTATGCTTGCGGTTGATCTGCTGCAAGCGCGACTGGAACTGATCACGATGTTCGCCCATTGCGAGCCTCCGAGCTGGCCCCCACCAGCGAATAGCCCATCCTTGGCTGAAAATGCGGCAAAATTGCGGCAAACCTTTCAAATTTGCCGCAAACTTGCTTCAATCAATCCGCTTTACGGAGAAGTAACGTTGTCCACTCACCAATTTCGTCGCGGCGCGCAAGATTGGCGCCGTTCTGTGCATAAACGCTGACCACATCATCGGCCTGCTCATTCAGGATTCCGGAGAGAATCGCATAGCCGCCGGGGCGCAGATTCGCGGTCAGATCGGGGGCCAGGGCAACCAGCGGCCCCTTGAGGATATTGGCAAAGATCAGATCATAAGGCGCCTGCGCCTGCAGCTCCGGGTTGTCAAAGCCAGCCGCCTCCAGGCAGGCGACCTGGCCTTCCATGCCATTGGCCTTGAGGTTGGCCTCAGCCACCTCGACCGCAACCTGGTCAATGTCGCTGGCCAGAATGGCGCCATCCCAGACCCGGGCGGCAGCCATTGCCAGTACCGCGGTGCCGCAGCCGATATCAGCCACCTTTTCGCCGCGGAAGCCCTGTTCCAGCAGATGATCCAGTGCCTTGAGGCACCCCAGCGTGGTGCCGTGGTGGCCGGTGCCAAAGGCCATTGCTGCCTCGATCAGCAGCGGGATCTTGTCCGCGGGCACCTTGTCCGCATCATGCGAGCCATAGACGAAGAACCGGCCCGCCTCGACCGGCGCCAGCTCGCGGCGCACATGGGCGACCCAGTCGGTTTCCGGCACCTCTGAGACGACAAAACCCTTGGCGTCATGCATCGCCGCCAGCAGCGCCAGCCCCGCCTCATCCGGCGCTTCGGTGAAATAGCCGCCCACTTCCCACAGGCCGGAGCCGTCTTCCATTTCAAAGACGCCGACACCGGTGGGTTCCGGGATGAGCCGCTCCATGGCGTCTCCCAGCGCCTCGGCCTGGGCTTTTCCGGGAAGGGTGGTGAGGGCGGTGAAAGTGGGCATGGCGTCGCTCCTGAAACTGTTGCCAAGCGCCTAGGCCGCCGCGCGGCCCGCGTCAAGCGCCTCCGCCTGGCTGCAAGCCAGGCAGCGCCCGCGCTCACAGTGTGCGCGGGCGCTCCGCCCCTTTGCGGGGCGGAGGGGTCATTCAGCCGGCGCAGGGCGGGCGTATTTGCTGAAGATGGTCTCGTTGCCCGGTTCGGGATGGCGCGGGATCAGCAGCGACAGGGACAGCGACACCAGCGCCATTGCAGCGGCCAGGGCAAAGACCAAGCCCGGTTCATAGACCCAAAGGAGGCCCAGAAGCACCGGCAGGAAGACCGCCGCGATGTGGTTGATGGTAAAGGCCACAGCAGCGGTTGGTGCAATGTCGCCCGGGTCGGCGATTTTCTGGAAATAGGTCTTGAGCGCCAGGGCCAAGGCAAACAGCACGTGGTCGATCACATAGAGCACAGCCGCAATGGCGACGCCCCAGCCGAACCAGTAAATCCCGCCATAGGCCGCAAAGACGATGGCCAGGCCTGAATATTCAAAAATCAGCGTGCGGCGCTCGCCAAAGGCGGCCACGGCCTTGCCCAGAACCGGCGCCACGGTCATGTTGATCACCAGGTTGATCAGGTAAAGCCCGGTCAGCTCATGCACTTCAAAGCCGAATTTCTCGACCATCATGAAGCCCGCAAAGACCACGAAGATCTGCCGCCGGGCACCGGCCATGAACTGCAGCGCGTAATAAAGCCAGTAGCGCTTGCGCAGGATCAGCTTTTTGGTCTGCGGGTGCGGAGCGTCGAACTGCGGATAAGCCAAGAGGGCAAACAGCGCGATGGCAGCCGTCAGCCCGCCTGCGGCCAGGAACACGGTGTTATAGCTCAGGCCCAGGCTCTCCCAGGTCAGCACAATCAGCCCGTAAACCACCAGCGTTGCCGCCGATCCCGCCGCCACCAGCCAGCCCAGGGTCTGCGGTGCACGTTCCTTGGGCAGCCATTGCAGCTGCAGCGACTGGTTCACAGTCTCATAATAGTGGAACCCGATCGAGCTGAGCAGCGTCACCATCAAGAGGCCGCCGAGCGAGGGGAACCAGGCGGTAACGGCGGTCGCCACCCCCAGCAGCACCAGCGAGATCAGCCCTAGCACCTGCTCGCGCATGAACAGGATTACCGCGATCACACCAACAGCCAGAAAGCCCGGGATCTCCCGCACCGTGTGCAAAAGGCCGATATCGGCGCCGTCGAAGCTGGCCGCCTCGATCACGAAATTGTTGAGCAGCGCGCTCCAAGTGTTGAAGGCAATCGGCATCGCCAGCGCCATCAGGAACAAGAGCGTCACAGGACGGCGCCAGAACGGAAGGCCCTGCGCCTCGGAAAGGGGCATCGGTTTGAACATGGGCCCCGGTTTACGCCTGTTCCGCCGGTCTGGCGAGAGGGAAAACCCGCCCGCACAATGAGTTCCGCACCAGCGCGCAGAGGCACCCTATGCGAGGCGATGCCTCGCGCTCCGGGATATTTGAGGCTAGAAGAACGAGGCCAGAAGAACAATGGGGACGCTCTTCTTCTGGCCGGAAGTATCCCGGGGGAGGCCGCAGGCCGGAGGCAGCGCCCCCTGCCCCGGTCAAAAGAAACTTTGCGGGTCGATGTCGATGCTGAGGCGCAGATCACCCTTCAGCCGCAGCGGCGCAGTCCAGCGGGCCAAGGCCTCCTGCAAGGGCGCGCCCTTGGCGGCCTTAACCAGCAGACGCACCCGGTGGCGGCCGCGGACGCGGGCGATAGGGGCGGGCGCCGGGCCGAACAGCTGGGCACCGATCTGGCGCAAGGGGCCATCGTTGCGGGCCATGGCGTTGCCAAGGTCAAAGACCGCCGCCAGATCCGGCCCCGACAGGATGATTCCCGCCATCCGGCCATAAGGCGGCACACCGGCAGCCTGGCGTTCGGCGGCCTCAGCCTTCCAGAAGCTTTCTTCATCCCCCGACAGGATCGCCCGGATCACCGGGTGCTCCGGCTGGAAGGTCTGCATCAAGGCCTCGCCCGGGCGTTCGGCGCGGCCAGCCCGGCCCGCCACCTGGCGCATCAGCTGAAAGGTGCGCTCTGCCGCGCGCAGGTCGGAGCCCTGCAGGCCGAGGTCGGCATCAATCACTCCCACCAGCGTCAGCAGCGGGAAATTATGCCCCTTGGCGACCAATTGAGTGCCGAGGATGATATCGGCCTCACCAGCCGCAATCTCCTCAATCCGGCTTTTCAGCGCGCGGGCGGAGCCGAAGAGGTCGGAACTCAGCACCGCAATCCGGGCCTCGGGGAACAGGCCGGTGGCTTCCTCTGCCAGCCGTTCGATGCCAGGGCCCACGGGGGCCATCTTGCCCTCCACCTCGCAGGAGGGGCAGGCGTCGGGCACCGGTTTGGTCTCGCCGCACTGGTGGCACATCAGCCGCTTCATGAAACGGTGCTCCACCATGCGGGCATCGCAGTGGTCGCAGGCGACCTGCGCGCCGCAGGCGCGGCAGATGGTGACCGGGGCAAAACCGCGG
The DNA here is from genome assembly GCF_059429195.1 of Leisingera sp. CC-HEC093. Taxonomy (NCBI): domain Bacteria; kingdom Pseudomonadati; phylum Pseudomonadota; class Alphaproteobacteria; order Rhodobacterales; family Roseobacteraceae; genus Leisingera; species Leisingera sp. CC-HEC093. The sequence continues at coordinate 374,930 of NZ_JCAIJR010000001.1, forward strand.
CGGTTCAGGAACAAGAGCGACTGCTCGCCGCGTTCCAGTCGCAGTTTCATCGCCTGCTTCAGGGTGGGTGAGATCCAGGTGGAGGGCAGCAGATCCTCTGACCGCATATCGACAGCGCGCATGTCCGGCAGAACCGAGGCGCCGAAACGGGAGGTCAGGTTCAGCCGGTTGTACTTGCCCGCCTCGGCATTGGCCCAGGTCTCCAAGGACGGCGTGGCGGAGGCCAGCACCACCTGCGCCGAACACATCGCCGCGCGCAGCACCGCCATGTCGCGGGCGTTGTAAAGAACACCGTCTTCCTGCTTGTAGGAGGTATCGTGCTCCTCATCTACGATGATCAGGCCCAGATCGCGGAACGGCAGGAACAGCGCCGAACGGGCACCGATCACCAGCTGCGCCGCGCCCTGCCCGACCATTTTCCAGACCCGGCGGCGTTCGGTCATGGTGGCGCCGGAGTGCCATTCGGCGGGTTTGGCGCCGAAACGGGCCTCCACCCGGGTCAGGAATTCCGCCGTCAGCGCAATCTCCGGCAGCAGCACCAGCGCCTGCCGCCCGGCGCGCAGGGCGGCGGCGACGGCCTCCAGATACACCTCTGTCTTGCCGGAACCGGTGACGCCTTTCAGCAGCGTGGTGCCATAGCGCCCGCTTTGGACCCCTTCGGCCAGCGCGGCGGCGGCCTTGGCCTGATCCTCTGTCAGCTGCTTGGAGGGCAGTTCCGGATCCAGGTACGGATAAGGGGTGTCGCGGGGCGCTTCCTCCTCGCGCAGGGCGCCTTGCTTGACCAGCCCCTTCACCACCGAGGGTGTCACATCGGCCATATCCGCCAGCTCGCGCGGGGTGAAAGCAAGCCCGCCGTATTGCTCCAGCACCTCCAGCACGCGGGTGCGGGCCTCGGTCATCCGGTCGGGCACGCCCTCGCCCCGGCGCAGGATCTTGCGCATCGAGGGCGGGTCGGAAAGCCCCGGCGCGCGGGTCGCCAGCCGCAGCATCGCGGGCATCGGGGTCAGCGTGTAGTCGGCGGCCTTGCCCAGGAACTGGCGCATCTCGGTGCGCATCGGTGCCACATCCAGAACCCGGATCACCGGCCGCAGCTTGGCCGAATCGAAATCACCGGCACCCGGCCCCCAGACCACGCCCAGCACCTTGCGCGGCCCCAAGGGCACCTCGACATAGGCGCCGAGGTAGCAGCCGCCCTCCGGCGCGCGGTAATCCAGCAGCCGGTCAAGGGGTTGCGTGGTCAGAACCCCAACCCTCTCGCCTGCCTGAAAGAACTCCTGCCCGCCCATGCTGCTGCCCATGTTGCCGCCCGTAATCCCATGAGGTAAAGGCAGAAGCGACCGAGGCCAACCCATCCAAAGGACTGCCCCATGAAATTCTTCGTAGATACTGCCGAGATCGACGCCATTGCCGAGCTGAACGATCTGGGCATGGTGGACGGTGTCACCACCAACCCGTCGCTGATCAAGAAATCCGGCCGCGACATCATTGAGGTCACCAAGGAGATCTGCGATCTGGTCGATGGCCCGGTGTCGGCGGAAGTGACCGCAACCGACGCAGAAACCATGATCGCCGAAGGCCGCAAGCTGGTAGAGATCGCAGAGAACATCGCGGTGAAGGTGCCGCTGACCTGGGACGGCCTGAAAGCGTGCAAGACCCTGAGCGACGACGGCCACATGGTCAACGTGACCCTGTGCTTCTCCGCCAACCAGGCGCTGCTGGCAGCCAAGGCAGGCGCGACCTTCATTTCCCCCTTCATCGGGCGTCTGGATGACATCAACCTGGACGGCATGGAGCTGATCGAGGACATCCGCACCATCTATGACAACTACGGGTTCGAGACCCAGATCCTGGCGGCCTCGATCCGCTCGGTGAACCATGTGCTGGACTCGGCCCGCATCGGCGCCGACGTGATCACCGCACCGCCCGCGGTGATCAAGGCGATGGTGAACCACCCGCTGACCGACAAGGGCCTTGATGCGTTCCTCGCCGACATCAAGGCGGCTGAGATCAAGATCCTCTGATCATTCTGACAGACGGAGCACAATGGAAGGCGCCCAAGTCCGGGGCGCCTTTTTTCTTGGAACGCTTGCAATTCTGAGGGCCAAGCCCTCCCGCGCCCCGTTGCGGCCCGGCTGACACCGGACCACGTGACGGCTTGGGCCCGGCAGCGCGCCTCAAGGCGCGCTGCGGCGGCGTTGCACGCCGCAAGCGCCGGGCCGCAGCCCGGCGCACCGCCCAACGGGAGCGGGGCATGCAAATGCACTGGCGACGGGCGGGAGAACCACTGGTCCAAGCATTTTCCGCTGCATCCGCATTTTTCCTCAGCATTGCAAAAATCCCGTGTTATACACATCGCCAAACCCGCCAGAGGTCCGGAGCCGCAAGAGTTCACCCATGAGCAGTTCAAGCAATACAGCCAGCCTGGAAGACCAGCTGCGCGAGGCGATCCTCGCCAAACCCGACGCGGTGCTGGAGGATCAGCACCTGATGAATGCGCTTGTCGCCGCCAATGAGCGCGCGATGGGCTCCAACGTCGTTGACCTGCGCGGCATCGCGATGGAGCGGATGGCGGCACGGCTGGACCGGCTGGAGGACACCCACCGCTCGGTGATTGCCGCGGCCTATGACAATCTGGCCGGCACCAACCTGATCCACCGCGCCGTTTTGCGGCTGCTGGAGCCGCAGGATTTCACGGCCTTCCTGTCCTGCCTGGAACAGGAAATGCCGGAAATCCTGCGCGTCCATGCGCTGTCCCTCGTGCTGGAGACCGCGCAGCCCGGCGGCGCTGAGGTTGAGCGCAAGTCCGGCGTGCTGAAGCTGGCAGGCCCCGGCTTCACCGAAAGCTATGCCGGCCAGCCCGGCAGCGAGCGGCCCGTGACCCTGCGCCAGACCCAGGGCGGCAGCCCGCGGGTTTACGGGCTGAAGGCCGAATGGATCCGTTCCGAGGCCTGCCTGATGCTGAACCTGGGCGAAGGCCGCCTGCCCGGTATGCTGGTGATGGGATCAGAGGACCCGCATCAGTTCTCGCCGATGCAGGGCAGCGATCTCCTGGCCTTCTTCGGCGGCGTTTTCCAACGTTCGATGCGCTACTGGCTGTCATGACCCTGATCTCCCCCGCCTGCCGTGATGCGCTGCAGCTTTGGCTGGAGCGCTTAAGCGGGCTGGAGGATGCCTCGGCCAACACGCTGACTGCCTACCGCGGCGATGTCGCCGCCTTCCTGTCCTTCATGACGGAGCATACGGGCGGGCCGCAGGGGATGGGCGCGCTGGCGCGGATCACCACCACGGATATGCGGGCCTGGATGGCGTCGGAGCGCACCTCCGGAACAGGAGCGCGGTCGCTGGCGCGCAAGCTGTCCGCGGTCAAGAATTTCTACCGCTGGCTGGCCGAACGCGAAGGGTTTGAACCGGCCGCGGTGCTGCTGGCGCGCTCCCCCAAGTTCCAGAAGAAGCTGCCGCGTCCGCTGGCGCAGGAGGCTGCCAAGGCGGTGCTGGAAACGGTTGAGCTGCAATCGCAAGAGGACTGGGTGGCCGCCCGCGATGCGGCCGTGGTGACGCTGCTTTACGGCTGCGGGCTGCGGATTTCCGAGGCGCTGGGGCTGACGGGCGCCGACGCGCCGCTGCCGCCGGTTCTGCGCATCCTCGGCAAGGGCCGGAAAGAACGGGTGGTGCCGGTGCTGCCTGCTGCCCGCGATGCAGTGGAGCGCTACCTGTCGCTTTGCCCGCACCCGCAGGAGGCTGCAGCGCCCTTGTTCCGCGGCGTGCGCGGCGGCGCGCTGAACCCGCGCCAGATCCAGGGGGTGATGGCCAGGACCCGCGCCCAGCTGGGCCTGCCTGCCACCGCCACCCCGCACGCGCTGCGCCACAGCTTTGCCACCCACCTGCTGGAGGCGGGCGGCGACCTGCGGGCCATTCAGGAACTTTTGGGCCACGCCTCACTGTCGACCACACAGGCCTATACCGCAGTGGATACCACCCATTTGCTGGAGGTCTACAACAAGGCCCACCCGAAGGCGTGACTTGACCCGGCCCGGCTGCTGGCCTTTGCTGGAAGAAGGGAGGCCTGCCAATGACTGAAACACCCCCTGTGCAAGTGATCCTGACCAGCGTTCTGACCTGCCCCGCCTGCGGGCATGAGGCTGCCGAAGAGATGCCGCAGGACGCCTGCCAATGGTTCCATGAATGCCCGTCCTGCCGCACCCTGCTGCGGCCTAAACCGGGCGATTGCTGCGTTTTCTGCTCTTACGGAACTGTCCCCTGCCCGCCGGTGCAACAGGGGGATTGCTGCTGCGGCTGACCCCGCTCTGCGGACAGCTTGATTAAAATGCGCGCTATTTTTGCGTGTGCGGGAAAGCTGCCGTTAAGGCGGGGCAGGCTTGATGGCAAAAAACCGATCCAGAAAGGATTCTGCCATGATCTTCGCCGGCTTTGCCGAATTGTTTGCCGATGGCGCCCCTGCCGCCCCTGCCCCGCCGCCCGGCATCCAGCCGCGTCAGCGCGATCTGCCCTTGCGGCTGCCCTTCTCCTTCCCTGACGCCACCTGTCCAGGCAGCCAGAGCCGCCGCAGCCGCGCGGCCCGCATTCAGCTGCCTGCAGGCACGGAATTCTGCTCAAAGCTGCACTGAGTGCTTGCGGCCAATGGGCAAATTCGCCATCAGGGACTGATGACACCTCAACTGCGCGCCCTCTCCGTTCACCTGCTTACCGCAACCGGCGCCGTTTTCGCCATGCTGGCTATGCTGGCAGCGGCGGACGGCAAATGGAGCCTGATGTTCCTGTGGCTGGTTGTGGCCTTTGCGGTGGACGGCGTCGACGGCCCGCTGGCGCGGCATTACCATGTCAAGCGCTACTCGCCGGAGTTCGACGGGGTGCTGCTGGACCTGATCATCGACTACCTGACCTATGTCTTCATCCCTGCCTTTGCCCTGTTTCAATCGGGGCTGATGGCGGGCTGGACCGGCTGGTTCGCGATCATCGTGATCACCTTTGGCAGCGCGATGTATTACGCCGACACCCGGATGAAAACCAAGGACAATTCCTTCTCCGGTTACCCTGGGGTCTGGAACATGCCAGTGCTGGTGATCTTTGCATTGGAGCCCAGTCATTGGACCAGCCTGGTGCTGGTGACGCTCTTGTCCATCGCCATGTTCCTGCCGTTGAAATTCATTCACCCGGTGCGCACGGTGCGCTGGCGCAAGGTGTCGCTGCCGATGGCGCTGGCTTGGACCTTCTTTGCCGGCTGGGCCGCCTGGGTCGATTTCGATCCGCAAAGCTGGGCCCACTGGGGGCTGGTCGTGACTTCTGTTTATCTGCTGTTTGTCGGCATTGCCCAGCAGATCGTGCCGGAACGTTCTCGCTGACCCATTGCAGTCAGAGCTTCCCAGGCTGAGGGGTGCTGCCGCTCAGCACCCCCGGGCGCACGCACCCCGGGGTATTGTCAGCCAGAAAGAAGCGCCGGATCCGGGCTGCCGTACAGATCAAATCAGCAGGCTGGCGGCGCCTTCGTGTTTCAGCAGTGCGACTTTGGTTTCCACCCCGCCTTGCCCCGAGAAGCCCCCCAGGCCCGTGGCGCTCAGCACCCGGTGGCAGGGGATAATCACCGGGATCGGGTTGGCGCCGCAGGCATTGCCCACCGGCTGCGGCGGCGCGCCCAAGTCCCGGGCGATGCTGCCGTAAGTGCGGGTTTCGCCAAAGGGGATCGCAAGCATCGCATCGCAAACTGCCCGCTGGAAATCCGATCCCTCCACCTGCAGCGGCAAGTCGAACGCTGTCAGCTCCCCCGCAAAATAGGCGCGCAGCTGTTCCAGCGCCCGCACCAGCAGCGCCGAGTTCCCACCGCCCTCGGATGTCCAGCCCAGACGCACGATGGCCCCGTCGCGCTCAGCCACGCTGAGCGGCCCGACAGGCGTTTCAAGACTGGCTGTGTTCATCGTTTCGCTCCGGTGCGCTGCCCGCTGCATCCTCCGGCGGGAGCACCGAAAAGGCAAGCAGCGCTTTCTCCAGCTTTTCACTGGCAGAACTGCTGTTAACGCCGCATTAACCATCGTTAAGAATTCACCGCCGGATTGGCTCAAATTGTACTAAAAGACATTTCAATAGCGTTTCAATGAGGCCAGCAAAATGATCAATTCCGTTTCCAGCGCTGCCAGCCTTTACCGAAGCCAGGCGCGGCTGAAGGCCACGCACCGGCAGGATCCGGCCGCTGGCACACCGCAATCCGGTGCACTGCGGTCCGCCGCCGCCAGCCAGGGCATCCCGCACGCCCCCGCGCCGGCCGGGACGCTGGACGCCAGTCAATCCCAGACCGCCGCCGCCCGGTATGTTGGCCCCGCACGCGCAGCAATCCAGGCTGAGGCATTGGACCCGCGCCCGGTCAAACACGTCGACCTGACCGCCTTTTACCAGGATCTGATGAATGGCTGCCAAGCCGGTCCCAAACCCGTCAGCGTTCTGGCCGCAGAAGCAAACTATGCCAAGGCCCGCAGCATCACAGGCTGAGCCCAGCTCGGCAGGAGGTGCCTGCATGGCTTACTCCTGTTAACGTTCTGTTAAGCCTGTTGTGTTAATTCTCCCTTAAGAACGGTTCAATGCCACCGCGAGGGACCCTCTGTTATGTTTATACCAGTTTCAGGACGGGTAGATCCTATCAAGCCGAACCGCGGCCACCTGTCCGCGCGGCCAGTTGTCCGGTCAGATGATCCGGACCAAAGCGAATCTGCCGATAACACACCGCGCGAGCGGGACGAAAAGCTGCGGGACGGCCGCCAACGATCCGGTACCGGCGCCCTGCTGGACGCACCGGACATGGCGGGTGCCGCGACGGACGGCGAACTGCTGAACGAGAATGCAGTGTTGGCACAGCATCTGCTGCAGCAATGCGCCTGTCAGCGGGCCACCGGCGTGCTTGCAGCTACCGGGACAGCCTTTCACGGGTATGAGGCGGCCAGGACCCTGTCGGCCTGAACCGCCGCGTTTTCCCTTACTGCAGCTGCGCCCAGAACAGCTCCAAATGGCGCGACATGATCTCCTCGAACCGGCCGCTGTCGCGCAGCTTCTGCAGGCCCGCGTTAATCCGGTAAAGATGTGTGGTGCCCCGCCAGTGGCGCTTGGAGATCACAACATGCAGGCCTTCTTCTGACAGCGGTTTTTCCAGCGGCACCACGGTGTCGCGCAGGTCTTCCGACACAATTGTATTGGCGCCGAGGAACAGGTTCACCGCAGCCGCATCCGCCTGCCCCTCTGCCACCATGCGGAAACAGTCTGCCGGGGCTTCCGGCTGCACCAGGGTGATCTTGTCCTCTGCCAGCCAGCGCCGGTCCGCGCGGTTCAGGTCATGGGTGAAATAGCCTGCCGGGCGGCACAGGGTCTTGCCCTCGACATCACCGTCGTCTTCATATTCAAACCCGCCGCCGGCCCGCACGAACAGCATGATGGGCATAATCATCACCGGCTCGGAAAAGTGGAAATTGGCACAGCGCTGGTTGTCCGGCTCCGCAGTGCAGTCGGGTTTGAGCCAGGGGAATCCCATGTCGAATTCCTTCTTGTCCAGCATCGGGAACAGGTGCTTGGACCAGTCGTCCTCCCAGCTGACCGAATAGCTGACCGGCGCCGGCGCCAGTTCCAGCGCGGCGTTGACCAGCTCCGTCACCATCCCCTGCCCCGGCAGGCTGCGGTCGGTGAAGGGGGCGTAGCCGCTGCCTGTCAGCAATGTCAGCTCCGCCTTTTCCTGGCGCAGCGGGGTGGCATCCGGTGCAGTGGCGCCGGCAATGCAAGGGATGAACAGCTTGCGGCCCGGCAGCACGGTGGCTCCGGCCAGCAATTTCTGATTGGCATAGTAGACCATGGTCCAGCGGTTGCGGTCGCCATAGTGGGTCTCCGCGATCGTGAACAGCGAGTCCCCGGGCTGCGCCACATAGTCCACGTCGCAAATCGCCCAGGCCGCGGCCGGCGCCAGGGTGAACAGAGCCGCCAGTTGCAAGAGGCGTGAGAAGAGCCGTTTCATGCTGTCCCCTCCCTCAGAATCCGGCCCAGATCCGGGCCATATGGTCCTCGACGATGGTCTGGTAGCTGCCGTCCTCCTGGATCGTGCGCAGGCCCTTGTTGATCATCGCAAGCATTTCACCCGCACGCGGGTGGGTCTTGTGCACCACCACATAGATGCCCAGGACTGACAAGGGCTGCGGCAGCACGGTGAACTGATCTGCGATGCCCGCCTCCTTCATCACGCTGCGGCCGGTGAATTCGTTGATCGCCACGGCGTCCGCCTCGCCAGCGGCCACCATGTCAAAGCAGTCTTTCACCTTGTGCGGCTGCTTCAGAGTAATCTTCTTCTCCGCGATCCAGTTGCGACCGCGCTCGTCCAGATCAAATGTCAGGTAGCCCGCGGGGCGGCACAGGGTCTTGCCCTCGATGTCGCTGTCACTGGTGAACGCAAACGGCCGGTCCTTGTGCGCAAACAGCAGCATCAGGGTTTCGAACATCGGCTCGGAGAAGTGGAAGTTCTCGCACCGGTAGCTGTCCGGCACCGTTTCGCAATCGGGCTTGTACCAGGGGAAGCCCAGATCCAGCAGCGCGTTCGACAACAGCGGGTCAAAGTGCGACGACCAGTCGTTCACCCAGTGGATGGCATACCCTTCTGCCGGGGCGGCCTGGGTCATGGCGGCATTCACAACCTCGGTGATCAGGCCGCCATTGTGCGACGCCTTGGAGGTAAAGGGCGCGTAGTCGTCGCCGGTCAGCAGGTTGATCTTGTCGCGCACAGCCGCATTGCCGGGTGCAACCTTGACCTGCACCGCGGCGGCCGGAACGGATGCGCTGATCTCCTTGCCGCCCGGCAGGCCCAGCGGCAGCCCCTCAAGACAGGCCAGAGACAGTTTCATGCCAACGCGGATCGCACCCGGCTTGGGGCCGATCTGGCCAATGTTGCGGTTGTGAATGGCGCTCCATTTGCCTGCGTCCTTGTACAGTTTGTCGGCAATCACAGACAGGCTGTCGCCGGATTGCACGGTGTAAACGCCACCGCAGGTTTCGGCAGCGGCGGACGTGGCAAAAAGGCCGGACAGCCCAATGGCGGCAGCAGCAATGTAGGTCTTCATATTCCCCCCGGAAGTATGCGGCGCCTTGTCCGCAGAATGGGTATGCGGCGCCAGTTGTTCTGAATTTCTGTTGGTTAATGTGCGCAGGCAGATCTGCTGCCTGCAAAGCAGTGCCGTTCTGGCGCTGCGGCCGTTTCAGGCTGCTCAGTTGCCGGTGAACAGCGCCAGCAGCGTTGCGGTATCCACCCGCCCGTCAGCCTTGATCAGACTCGCCGGAACAGTGATTTCCTGCCGCTCATAGGCGCCATTTACCATCTGGTCGATATAGGCGTCTGATTGCCCTTGCGCGGCAGCGGTCAGCACCATCTTGTAAAGAGCCGAACCCTCGGCAGGCGCAGCGGGCGCGGCTTCTACCGCTGCTGCAGGCTGTGCCTGCTTGCTGCGCAGCGCCGCAAGCGTGCCTTCGGTGATGCGGGCGACCAGGGCATTTTCACCGCCAGCGGCTGAGCCGTCCAGCCCCGCCGCCGCAGCTGCCCCGGCGGGCACATCCGCAACAAACGGATCCGGCGGAAGCGTTGCGGTTCGGGTATCATCAGCAGGCGCACTGCCGCCGAACTGGAAATAGAGCAGCATCGCTGCAGCCACTGCCAGTCCCGCAGCAGCGAGGCCCAGCTTCGGCAGCGCAGATCCGTCCTCCGCCGGCAAAGGAGCAAACTGATGCAGATCGACGGCTGGTTCCGGCTTCGCGGGGGCGGTGTTGACCGGCTTGGCTTCACTCATGGCTCCACCAGCCGCGGCCTGTGCCTTGCCCGGCGCGCTTGCCACCAGACCGATCTTCATATTCTTCGGCGCCGACACTCCGTCAATTCGAATTGACGCACCGCGCGCCCTCCCCGGCGCATCCGCCGGTTGCGCATCCGCTTTCAGCTTCAGCATAGAATACTGCCCCCTGCTCCATGCCATTTTTTGAAATGACCGTTTAAAATCTACATGGAATTAACTTTTTCTTAACCAATTGAGGGAAACCGGTCAACATTTAGCGGAATCCAATACAGCGGCACACAATGATTTTCCCGGGAAGAGTGTGGAAAATGCCGCAGCAATACCGCAAAAATAACAACGCCCGGCGATCAGGCCGGGCGCTGCGTGTAATTCAGGGGTGAGACCCGGTTTAACCCAACGCGCTGTCGCAGCGGCCGCAGACACCCTTATGGCCGTGGCTGCCGACATCCGGCAGGATCTTCCAGCAGCGCTGGCACTTGCCGCCGTCCGCCTTCTCAAACACCACCGACACGCCATCCACCTCCGGCATGCGGAAGGCTTCGGCGGGGGCCGGATCGTTTGTCAGCTGGATATCCGAGGTGATGCAGACATCGGCGAAGTTTACCGATTGCAGCGCTGCCAGCGCCTCGCTGTCGCGGATATGCACCACAGGGGCGGCTTCCAGAGAGGCGCCGATCACTTTGTCGGTACGCTGAATCTCCAGCGCCGCAGTCACCACCCGGCGGGCCTGGCGGATCTTGGACCATTTGGCAGCCAGCGGCTCATTCAGCCAGTCGGCAGGTGTGTTCGGAATGTCCTGCAGGTGCACAGAACTGCCCTCGCCCGGGTACTTCTCCAGCCAGACCTCTTCCATGGTGAAGACCAGGATCGGCGCCAGCCATGTGGTCAGACGGTGAAACAGGATGTCCAGCACGGTGCGCGCGGCGCGGGCGTTCAACGTGTCGCCGTCGCAATAAAGCGCGTCCTTGCGGATGTCGAAATAGAAGGCCGACAAGTCCACGGTGGCAAAATTGAACACCGCCGAGAACACGCCCTGGAAATCAAAGGTCTGATAGCCGGTGCGGACCTTGTGATCCAGTTCGGCCAGACGGTGCAGCACCCACTGCTCCAGCTCGGGCATATCCGCGGGCTCAACCCGCTGATCCTCGCTGAAGTCACTCAGGCTGCCCAGCATGAAGCGCATGGTGTTGCGCAGGCGGCGGTAGCTGTCGGCGGTACCCTTCAGGATTTCCGGCCCGATCCGCTGGTCGGCGGTGTAATCGGTCTGGGCCACCCACAGGCGCAGGATGTCAGCACCGTACTGCTTGACGACCTCTTCCGGCACGATGGTGTTGCCGAGCGACTTGGACATCTTCATGCCCTTCTCGTCCAGCGTGAAACCGTGGGTCACAACATTGCGGTAAGGCGCCCGGCCCTTGGTGCCGCAGGCCTGCAGCAGCGAGGAGTGGAACCAGCCGCGGTGCTGATCGGTGCCTTCCATGTAGACGTCGGCGATGCCGTCCTCGGTGCCGTCTTCGCGGTCGCGCAGCACAAAGGCATGGGTCGAGCCGCTATCGAACCAAACATCCAGCACGTCGAACACCTGGTCATAAGCGTCCGGATCCACGGAGTTACCCAGCACCCGCTCTTTGAAGCCGTCCTCGTACCAGACATCGGCGCCGTGCTCTTCGAACTCAGCCACGACCCGCTTGTTCACGTCTTCATTGCGCAAGAGGAAGTCCGCATCGGTCGGCAGCGCGCCCTTTTTGGTGAAGCAGGTGAGCGGCACGCCCCAGGCGCGCTGGCGGCTCAGCACCCAGTCGGGGCGGCTTTCGATCATAGAATGCAGGCGGTTGCGGCCCGTTTGCGGCCACCATTTCACCAGTTCGTCGATCGAGCGCAGGGCGCGTTCGCGGATGCTGTTGCCCATCTCATCCATGCCGTCGTCCAGCTTGCGGTCGACGGACGCGAACCACTGCGGCGTGTTGCGGTAGATGATCGGCGCCTTAGAGCGCCAGGAATGCGGGTAGCTGTGCTTGATCTTGCCGCGCGCCAGCAGGCCGCCGGCCTCAACCAGCTTGTCGATGATCTTCTTGTTGGCATCGCCCTCGCCGCCCTTGCGGTTCAGGATGTAGGTGCCGCCAAAGAACGGCAGGTCAGCCCGGAAGCCGCCGTCGTCCATCACATTGTAGGTGATCATCTGTTCCAGCATGCCCAGATCACGGTAGTGTTCGAATTCCTCCATACCGTGGCTGGGTGCGCAGTGGACGAAACCGGTGCCTTCGGTGTCGGTCACGAAAGGGGCAGCGCGGAAGTCGCGGATGCCGTCCCATTCGCCGTTCGAGCCCTCGGCGCCGTGCAGCGGGTGCTGCAGCGAAAGGCTGGACAGCTCGTCAGCTGAGACGCCGCGCAGACGTTTGTATTGGTCCTCGCCCAGGCGGGCGCGCTTGAACACCTCTGCCGCCAGATTGTCGGCCAGCAGGAAGCGGTCGCCGGTGCTGGCCCAGCATTCCTCAGGGGTGCCGGTGACTTCATAAAGGCCATAGGCAATGTCGGCGCCGTAAACCACCGCCTTGTTCGACGGGATGGTCCAGGGCGTGGTGGTCCAGATCACCACATGGGCACCTTCCAGGTCCTGCGCCACGATCGCCGAGTCAGCGCCGGCAAAATCGGCATCTTCGCCGTCCGCGGCCACGAACCCGCCCGCCTCGGCCACCTTGAACTTCACCCAGATGGTGAAGCTGTCCTTGTCGTGATACTCGACCTCGGCCTCAGCCAGCGCGGTTTTCTCGACCGGAGACCACATCACGGGCTTGGAGCCCTGATACAGCGTGCCGTTCATCAGGAATTTCATGAACTCGTCTGCGATCACAGCCTCGGCGTGGTAGTTCATGGTCAGATACGGATCATCCCAGTTGCCGGTGATGCCCAGGCGCTTGAATTCCTCGCGCTGGATATCGACCCAGCTGTCGGCAAAGGCGCGGCATTCCTGGCGGAATTCCACGACTGGCACTGCGTCCTTGTTCTTGCCCTTCTTGCGGTACTGCTCCTCGATCTTCCATTCGATCGGCAGGCCGTGGCAGTCCCAGCCCGGCACATAGCGCGCATCAAAGCCCATCATCTGGTGCGAGCGCACGATCATGTCCTTGATGGTCTTGTTCAGTGCGTGGCCGATGTGCAGGTGGCCGTTGGCGTAAGGAGGGCCGTCATGCAGGGTGAAGGGCTTGCGCTCTGCCGCGGCGGCCTTGTCGCGCAAGCGGTCGTAGACGCCGATCTCTGCCCAGCGCTCCAGCCAGGCAGGCTCGCGCTTGGGCAGGCCTGCGCGCATCGGGAAATCGGTTTTCGGCAGGTTCAGGGTGTCTTTGTAGTCAGGCGTCTGGGGCGTGTCGGCGCACATCGGGGGCGTCCTTTGGATAATCAAGGTCGGAAATTGGGATATTCGGTTCGGCGCGATGGCTCAAGCGCCTTTGCCCGGCGGCTCAATGGTTTCAGAGCGCCGGGGATATAATTCGAATAATGATGGCCGCGAATAGGGACATGAAAGGCCTTATAGGATGGTCCCGCCGGAGGGTAAAGCGGCAGTTGTGCTGCAGCTTGATGAGCTCAGCGCTATCAGCCGGCCGGATGTCATTAGCACCAAAAAGTAAGCCACGGCCCCGGTGTGCGGGGCCGCAGCCAAGGTACTGCCCGAATATTCCGTTCAGAAAACGAAGTCGCCTGAGTCCACCATATCGGTGCTGAAATCCAGCAACACGATTTTGGTATTTCCGAATTCGACCCTGCTGGCGGTACCGCCGCGGGCTTCCGACACGGTGATGTCCTCAAAACCAAGCCCGAGGCCGTTCAGGTTGATCAGATCCATACCGTCCTCAAAACCTCTGATAACATCCCGGCCTTCGTTCAGGTCGTTATAGATGAACTCATCCCAGCCGGCGCCGCCGTCCAGCGTGTCCCGGCCATTGCCGCCGGAAAGGAGATCATTGCCGTCGTTCCCCTTGAGGTCATCGCGCCCGGCGCCGCCGAACAAGGCATCATCGCCGGCACGGCCGCGCAGCACATCGTCGCCGTCATCCCCGAACGCGATATCGTCGCCCTTGCCGCCTTTCACGGTGTCGTCGCCATTGCCGCCGGACAGCCAGTCGTTACCGCGGTTGCCGTTTACCATGTCGTTGCCGTCGCTGCCGCGCAGCACGTCATTTCCGCGGCCGCCGGAAATCATGTCATCGCCGCTGTCGCCATTCACCCGGTCGGCACCGCCGCCGCCAAACACAGTGTCATTGCCCAAACCTGCATTCAGTTCGTCATCTTCGCTGCCAAAGCGGAACTCGTCGGACGCGATGTCCATCTGGTCTTCCAGAATGTCCAGCGCCTGCTCAAGCGTGGTCATCTCGATTTCACCGGCTGCCACCGGCAGCAAGCCGACAAATCCGTCCTGGCTGCCGTCGATCTCTCCATCCGTGCCGGCGCCAAAGCCGGGGCCGACATTCTGGCCGTGCAGAACGATTTCCCGGAATTCCAGCGGCATCAGGTCCGCAGCGGTATAATCCGTTCCGGAGACCGGGCTGAAGAAGTTGCTGTCATCATCCAGCCGGTAGTTCTGGATGAAGGTCAGCTGCCCGTTGCTGTCCGTCAGCGGCAAGGCACCGTCGCTGCCCACCAGCGGCAGCAGAATGTCGCCGTAAGCCCCCAGCCCTTCCAGCACCTCGATAAAACCGTCCATGTCGGCATCATCGCCAAGGTCAGGCATGCGGGCATCCGACGGGTTGCCCTCGGTGTCGAATGTGCCATGCACGTGCTGAGCGTGCCGCACGTCCGGCGTCAGCCCTTCAGCTGCAATTGAAATGTTGAGATAACGGGTTCCGTCTTCTTCCGTGTTTACCGCCAGCACCGCGGTGCCGGTTATGCCAGAATTGTTCATTGCCGCGAGATCAACCGACCAGAAGCCGTCCGCGCCGCGCAAAAATGTATCAAAGGAACTGTAAGTTGACGCTAAATGAGCCATGATATTTTCTCCTGATTTCCGCTTTCGCTCCTATAGGCACGAGATTGGGCCCAAGAAAGTTTCAACAATGGCGGCAAAATCCCCTGATTACCCCCGATGAGGAAACAAAACTGCCGCTCCGCCTGCCCGGCACTGCTTTGCACCGGACCTCTTTCCCTTTCTCCGGCCAGCGCCTATCTGTGCCTCTGGCCCAAACCAGACCGGAGCAGACAATGGCCGAACCCGACACGCAGAACCCGCTTGCACGGTTCGAGATCACCGCGGAGGACATCTCCCGCGTGGTTGCCGTGTTTTACATGCAGGTGCGTGCGGACGATGTGCTGGGGCCGGTGTTTGCCGCCCACGTCACCGACTGGCCGGAGCATGAGGAGAAGATCGCGGGGTTCTGGCGCAATGCAATCCTGCGCGAGCGCAGCTACAGCGGCAATCCGATGCGGGTGCACGTGAGCCGCCCCGATGTGAAGGCAGAGCATTTCCCGCTGTGGCTGGGCTTGTTCCATCAGGTGCTGCGCGCCGAGCTGCCGGAGCGCACCGCGCTGCAATGGGGCGCCCTGGCCGACCGCATCGGCGAGGGCTTCCGCACCGGCATCGTGGCCATGCGCCAGCCCAAGGACCAGCCGCCGAAACTGTTCTGACACCTTCAGCCGGGACACTCCCGCGCCTATTTCTCCTTGGAAAACAATCCCGTCAGCGCCCGCTGGATCACCTTGCGGGTGCTGGGTTTATGCTGCGGGGAAAACGGCATCGGGCGGCAAACCTCCATCGCGGCAATGCCAACGCGGGCGGACAGCGCCCCGTTGACCAGCCCTTCGCCAAAGCGGCGGGAGAGTTTCGACAGCACCGAACCGCCCAGCACCGGCTCCAGCAGGTCATCGCCTGCGGCCACCGCGCCGGTTGCGGCCAGATGGGCCAGCACCGCGCGGGTCAGCCGCCAGGAGCTGAAGAAACCGGGACGGCCGCCATAGATCCCCGCCACCCGGCGGATCATCCTGAGCGAAGAGACCAGCGCCGTCAGAATGTCCGCCAGCGCCATTGGCACCAGCGCGGTCACCGTGGCGACCTGCCGGGCGGCGGCCTCCACCTCGCGCAGGGCCAGCGCGTCCAGCGGCACCAGCAGTTCCTCCTCTGCCAGCAACAGGAGCGCATCGCCGTCCATCACGTCAGCCTGACGCTCTGCCAGACGGGCCCGGTGCCAGCTGAGATCCTCGCGCCCGTGGTAAAACGCTTCCAGCCGGGCAGTGAAGGCGCGGGCCAGAGCCAGATCCGCGGCCTCCGCCGCCTGATGGCTCAGCGCGTCAACGCGGCGCAGCCGCGAAAGCGCCGCCAGTTCGCGCAGTGCCATCGCCAGCGCCAGCAGCACAAGCAGGCCCAGCCCGGCGGCGACCATCCAGCCCAGCACCGGCAGCCGGTCAATCAGCCCGGCGGCAAAATCCCAGGCCGCGACTGAGGCCATGGCGCCGAAGACCGCAACCAGCAGCGCCCAGAACCAGCGCGCCAGCCGCGAAGGACGCCGGGCAGCGATGCGGGCGGCCTGCTCCATCGCAGTTGGCGGTGCCGCCGGCGGGGCCGGATCGGGCACAGGCGGCGCCTCCGCCACTGGCGGCGCCTGCTCGTCCTCCTCCAGGTCAAACAGAACCGGCTTCTTGCTCATGCCGCCGCCTCCTGTGCTGCGCGCCATGCATAAGCGATGTCGGGCAGGCCTTCCTCATTGCCGGAGCCGTCTCCCCGGCCGGTTTCAATGAAACCCTCGCGCCGGTAAAAGCTTTGCGCTCTGGCATTGGCTGCAAAGGTGCGCAGGGTCAGCTGCGGCGCGGCAGCCTTGGCGGCATCCAGCAGCGCCTTGCCTGTGCCCAGGCCGCAGGCAGCGGGCGCCAGGTAGAGCGCGCAAACCTCGGTCTTGTCGCGGGCAAGAAAACCTTCGACGCACCCGCGCCTCTCTGCCACGGTGACCCAGCCGCGGTCGATCATGGTGCCGCAAAAGGATATCACCTCAGCCGAGGTGTAGAGATTTGGCATCCACGCAGTATCCTGCTGGAACCGGTAGAGAATTTCCCCAACCGTTCCGGCATCCAATGGCGTCGCGGGGCGCAGGGACAGGGTCACAGGGCGTCTCCGATCAGGAACTCTGCGGCGCGGTCCAGGCGGATATGCGGCGGCCCGCTGCCGTGTTTCAGGGTGAGTGGCGCAGGGGCAAAGGCCATTGACTGGTAATCGCCCTCCAGCCAACGTTCTGCCCCCTGCCGCGCCGGGGTCAGCAGTTGCGCCGGGTCCTGCGGCAGCGCGCCGGGGTAAAAGGCCGCCTGCTTGCCGGTCTCCAGCAAGGTGCCGCGCACGCAAGACAGTTCACTGCCGCCGTGGCTGCGCATTTCCTCAGTGGTGGTGCGCAGGGAGGCCAGCGCCAGCGCCGCGGTCTCCGCCCCGGCAAAACGCGCCCGGTCCTGCGCCTCGCGGGTCAGCGCCTCGATGATGGCGGTCATCTGCGGGTGCTGGGCGTGGTGCAGGTGGTCGGCCTTGGTGGCGGCAAACAGGATCTTTTCCACCCGCTTGCCGCCCAAAAGCCGGGTCAGGAAATGGTTACGGCCCGGTTTGAAGGCGCTGAGGATATCGGTCATCGCGTGGCGCAGATCCTCCACCGCCTGCGGGCCGGAGTGGATCGCCGACAGTGCATCCACCAGCACCACCTGCCGGTCGATGCGGGCGAAGTGGTCGCGAAAGAAGGGTTTGACGACCTTCGATTTATAGGCCTCGTACCGCCGTTCCATTTCGCGCCACAGGCTGCCGCGCGGCGGGCTGCTGCCCGGCGGCAGCGGCGCAAAGGTCAGCACCGGGGAGCCTTCCAGATCGCCCGGCAACAGGAAACGGCCCGGAGTGCAGTCGTAAAATCCGGCAGTGCGCGCGGCTGTCAGATACCCGGTGAAGGCTGCGGCCAGCGCCTGTGCCTGCGGCTCATCATGAGCGCTTGCGGGGTCAACCTTGGATTGCTCCGCCACAAAGCCTTCCGCCTGCGGGCGGCTGGCTATGCGGGAAAGCACATCCGCAGACCACTCCGCATAGCTTTTGTCCAGCAAAGCCAGGTCCAGCAGCCACTCGCCCGGGTAGTCGACAATGTCCAGATGCAGCGTGCGCGGCCCCTGAAGACCTGCCAGCAAGCCGGCGGGCCGCACCTTCAGGCTGAGACGCAGCTCGGAAACCGCCCGTGTGCTGTCCGGCCAATGGGGTGACGGCCCGGTCAGCGCCGCAAGGTGGTTTTCATAATCGAACCGCGGCACGGTGTCGTCGGGCTGGGGCTGCAGAAAGGCCGCCTCAATCCGCCCTTCGCGCGCAGCGCTGAGCTGCAGCATCCGGCCCCGGTCCATCAGGTTGGCGACCAGCGAGGTGATGAACACCGTCTTGCCGGAGCGCGCCAGCCCGGTGACGCCCAGCCGGATGGGCCGGTCGAACAACGCCGAGGAGAGGCCGCTTGCGACGCTCTCCACTCCGCTCATCACCCCGTCTGCAAGGGAGGTTATCACCAAGGCCCTGATCCTGCTCTGTTCTTGCTGCTGACAAGATAGGCAGCATCCCGCCAGGATACCAGAGCGCACGCGGGGCTTGCCCCGGCCCGGCCCTGTTGCTACTTGCCCGGCCATGCCGCGTTTTGCTTTGAAAGTCGAATACCACGGAAAGCCTTTTGCCGGCTGGCAAAGGCAGAAGGACCTGCCGTCCGTGCAGGGTGCGATAGAGGCTGCGCTGGCGCGGCTGGAGCCGGGGGAGCACACCATCGCCGCCGCCGGGCGCACCGACACCGGTGTGCATGCGCTGGGACAGGTGGCCCATTGCGATATGGCCAAGGACTGGGACCCGTTCCGGCTGTCGGAGGCGCTGAATTACCACTTGAAACCAGATCCCGTGGCCATCGTTGATTGCGCCCGGGTAGAGGGTGACTGGCATGCGCGGTTTTCGGCGGTGGAGCGGCAGTATCTTTTTCGCATCCTGATCCGCCGCGCGCCTGCCACCCATGACGCGGGCCAGGTCTGGCAGCTGAGCCACGATCTGGACGCAGACGTCATGCAGGAAGCTGCCAACCATTTGATCGGAAACCATGATTTCACGACCTTCCGATCTTCGATCTGCCAGGCTGCCAGCCCGGTCAAGACACTGGATGAGCTGCGGATTGAGCGCGTGCAGGGGTTTTCCGGGCCGGAAATTCACTTCCATGTCCGCGCCCGCAGCTTCCTGCACAATCAGGTCAGGAGCTTTGTCGGCACGCTGGAGCGGGCCGGCGCCGGCGCCTGGGACCCGGCGGACGTGAAGGCCGCGCTGGAGGCCCGCGACCGGGCTGCCTGCGGGCCCGTTTGCCCGGGCCACGGCCTGTATCTGGCGCGGGTGGGCTACCCGGACGATCCCTTCATCTGAGCCAAAAATGGGGGGTGCCATCCGTACACCCCCTGTGCACCACCTGTGCATCCCCTGTACGCCGGAGAGCCGCCGCACCACCCCGCCCTTGCATCACGGCAGCAGCTGTCCATACTCACCCCCAGGTTTCCGGATCGCACCGGCCGTGTCCCTGCGGCGCCCCCTGCGCCGCTGCCCTGAATAAAAAACAACAAGAAGAGACCCCGAATGGCAGCCCCCACCAAACCACCGCTTCTGGCCGTCCTGATCGACGCCGACAATATCTCCGCCAAATTTGCCGAGGCAATGTTCGAGGAGATCGCCTCCTTTGGCGAAGCCAGCATCCGGCGTATCTACGGCGATTTTGCCGGCGGCGGGCCGCAGGGCTGGAACAAGGAGAAACTGGCAGCAATGGCGATTGTGCCGCATCAGCAGTTTGCCAATACCACCGGCAAGAATGCCTCTGACATCGCGCTGGTGATCGACGCGATGGACATCCTGCATTCGGGGCGCTTTGACGGATTTGTGCTGATTTCCTCGGACAGCGATTTCACCCGTCTGGCCAGCCGCATCCGGGAGCAGGGGCTGGACGTCTACGGCATGGGAATGCGCAAGACGCCCGCCGCCTTTGTGAAAGCCTGCAAGCGGTTTATCTACGTGGAGAACCTGCTGGAGGAGCCGGCCAAGGCCAAGGCAAAACCCAAGAAGGATGACGGCAACGAAAACGCCCCGTCCGAGCTGCAGGACCCGGCCAAGATGGTGGTGCGGGCGATGGATGCCATCGGCCAGGAGGACGAATGGTTCACGCTGGGCCAGATCGGTCAGTATATCACCGCGGCATTTCCGGATTTCGACACCCGCAGCTATGGCAAGCGCAAGCTGAGCGACCTGATCGCGTCGCTGAAACTGTTTGAAACCAAGCGCGGCGAGGGCAATCAAATCCTGGTGCGGCGGCTGGACTGAGGCGGCGGGCACGGTCTTTCCCTTTGGTGCAAACCGTGGCTTAGTCCCGAAAACGGAACGCGGCAGGGGGAGGAACGC
Source organism: Leisingera sp. CC-HEC093 (assembly GCF_059429195.1). Taxonomy (NCBI): domain Bacteria; kingdom Pseudomonadati; phylum Pseudomonadota; class Alphaproteobacteria; order Rhodobacterales; family Roseobacteraceae; genus Leisingera; species Leisingera sp. CC-HEC093. Next base: position 395,144 of record NZ_JCAIJR010000001.1, read on the forward strand.
GCATGGCAATGCTGATCAGCATCGGCCACGATGGCTGGTATACCGAGGAACAGCTGGCGGAAGAACTGCGGGCGATGGCCCCTGGCGCCGATATCCGTCCCCTCTCTGCCCCAGGCGATCTGGCGGACATTACCGTGCTGGCGGTTTCCGCGCTAAAGGGCAATTTGCCTGAACAGCTGCCGAACCTGAAGCTGGTGCAGAAACTGGGCGCCGGGGTGGATACCATCGTGGCACACCCCGACCTGGCACCGCAGGTGCGCGTCGCCCGGCTGAAGCCGCTGGAACCGGCGCATGAGATCGCGGAGTACTGCCTGGCCTATGTGCTGCGCGGCCAGCGCAACATGGCGGCGCACGCAGCCTCGCAATCCCGCAGCGCCTGGGAGCCGCTGGCGCCGAAGCCCCCGGCAGAGACCACCGTGGGGGTGCTGGGGCTGGGGCATATCGGCGGCATGACTGCCCGGCTGATGCGCGACATGCGGTTCCGGGTTCTGGGCTGGAGCCGCTCACCCAAAGCGATCGACGGCGTGGACTGCCGCCACGGCGAAGCGGCGCTGCCGCAGATGCTGGGGGAATGCGATTATGTCTGTGCGATCCTGCCCTCCACCGCCGCCACCCGCGGGCTGATGAATGCACAAACGCTGGCGGCAATGAAGCCGGGAGCGGTGCTGATCAACGCGGGCCGCGGCGACCTGGTGGAGGAAGCCGCGCTGCTGGCGGCGCTGGATCAAGGCACGCCCGGCCATGCGGTTCTGGATGTGGTGAGCAAGGAGCCGCTGCCTGCGGACAACCCGCTGTGGGCGCATCCGCAGGTCACCATCACCCCGCACGTCTCTGGCTGGCACCTGGGCGATGCGCTGAAGGACGTGGCGGATAATCTGCGGCGGCTGGAGGCCGGGGAGGCGCTGCTGCACGAAGTGGACCGTGAGCGCGGCTACTGAACGCCCGTCAGATTAGGACCGGTAATCCGGGTTCTCATAATCAAAGCGGCAGCCGGCGGACCAGGCATTGCGGTCATTGCCCTCGTTCGGGTAACCGCCCGCATCGCGCAGCATGGCCGCCAGATGCATCAGGTTCCAGGTCATGATGGTGGTGTTGCGCTGGGTGAATTCGTTTTCGAACCCCGCGGGCTTGCCGTCCACATTGTCGCCATAAGACGGCCCCGGCCCGGCCTCGCCGATCCAGCCGCAATCGGCCTGCGGCGGAATGGTGAAGCCAAGGTGGCTGAGCGCATAGCACAGCGTCATCGCGGTGTGCTTGATGCCGTCCTCGTTGCCGGTGATGACGGTGCCGCCCACCTTATTGTAGAAAACCGACTGCCCCTTGCCGTTTAGCTCACCGCTCATGCCGTATAGACGCTCAATCAGGATGCGGCAGACAGAGCTTTCCTCGCCCAGCCAGATCGGGGTGCCGACGACCACAATCTGCGCTGCCAGCACCTGCTGCCACAGCTTGGGCCAGTCGTCCTGCGGCCAACCGTGCTTTGTCATGTCCGGGTAGACACCGGGCGGCACGGTATGGTCGAGCATGTGCAGATGCTCCACCTCCACCCCGTTCTTTTCCATGATGGCAGAGGAGGCCTCCATCAGCAGGCGGGTGTGGCTTTTGCCGCCGTCTTTTTTGAGTGAGGTATTGATGAAAAGGGCCTTGAGGCCTGAGAAATTGGTCATTCAACTGCTCCTGTCCAGGCTGCGGGTTCCGCCCGGAGTGTAGAGCACCGCCAGCAGCCGTACAGCGTGCTGGCGGGATTGTGACCATCTGTGCGGATTGCCCTGCGCGCGCCTGCACGGCAGGGTCGCCGGGTCAGCCGATGAAGTCCTTGTAGCCGGCCTCATCCATGTAATCATCCATCGGCGACAGGTCCGAAGGCTTGATCTTGAAGAACCATGCATCGCCTTCGGCGTCCTCGTTCACCTTGCCGGGGTTGTCGGCCAGGGTCTCGTTCACCTCGACGATTTCGCCGTCGAGCGGTGCCAGGATGTCGGAGGCCGCCTTGACCGATTCAATCACCACGATTTCATCATCCTTGGAGACCTCGGTGCCCGGCTCGGGCAATTCAACATAGACCACCTCGCCCAGCTGCTCAGCGGCGTGGGCGGTGATGCCGACGGTGATCAGGTCGCCCTCGGGCAGCAGCCACTCGTGTTCCTCGGTGTATTTCATGGGGGTTTTATCCTTCGAAGAGGCGTGGGGTTTCAATGTCTCAGGCCGCCGGAAATGGCGCCGCGGATGGCAAGGGCGGCCCCTCGCATACGCGGGTATACGGTATCAATGGGCGAGGCGGGCGATCAAGACGGCAAATCCCGCAGCAGATGGTTTTTTTTGCGCATCGTGCCGCCGCCCCGCGGGGGCTCAGAACAGGTTGAAATACTCTGCCTGCTCCCATTCGCTGACAGTGTCGAGGTAGCGCTCCCATTCGAAGGTCTTGAGCTGCAGCAGGTAGTCCGCGGTGTCCGCGCCCAGGGCATCGCGGCAGAGGGCAGAACCTGCGAAGCCTTCCAGCGCCTGACCGAGCGAGCGCGGCAAGCGTTCGGCGTCCTCGCTGTAGGGCGACAGGGTGGGCTTGGGCGCCTCCAGCCCCTCGCTGATCCCGGCGGCGCCTGCAATGATCTGGGCCGCCAGCGCGTAATAGGGGTTGGCGGAACTGTCCGGCGCGCGGTTTTCGATCCGGCTGGCCGGGTCGCCCGGCTGCATCAGCGCCCGCAGCATGGCGCCGCGGTTGTCCTTACCCCAGCTGATGCGGCTGGGCGCGAGCTGGAACGGCAGGTAGCGTTTGTAGCTGTTCACCGTGGGGGCGATCAGCAGCGAGGTTTCCGAGGCGTATTTCAACAGGCCCGCCATCCAGGCGCTGGCAGGCGGTGCCAGCATTCCGGCGGTTTCCGGCATGAACAGGTTGCGCCCGGTGGCCAGGTCCTGCAGCGACTGGTGGACGTGCCAGCCGTTGGCCATGGCATTGTCCAGCCGCGGCTTGGCCATGAAGCTGGCGTGCAGGCCGTTCCTGGCGCAGACCTCCTTGACCATGGTGCGGAACATCACCATCGCGTCGGCCTGGGCCATGGCGCCGTCCGGGGCAAAGGTAAATTCGACCTGGCTGGGACCCATCTCGATTTCCACGGAGCGCACCGGCAGGCCCAGTTTCTGGGCGTTGCGGCGTAACAGGTCCAGGATCCCCTCGGCCTCGCCGTACCGGGTTTCGGTCAGATACTGATACCCTTGTGTCAGGTTGCGGGTCTGGACCGGCACGCCGGGACGGGTGGCCTGGGCGTGGGCGGCGGATTGGTCCGCCAGCTCAAACAGGTGGAACTCCACCTCCAGCCCGAAGGTGGCCGCCATCCCCTGCCCCGCCAGCATTTCCACTTGCCGTTGAAGCACCGCGCAGGGGGCAAAGGGGACGGGCCGCCCGTCCGGGTAGACCGGGGTGCAGAAGATCCAAGCGGAATGACCGGACCAGGGCAGTGCGCGCCAGGTCTCCGGGCGCGGCACCAGCAGAACGTCGCCGGCGCCTTGCATCGGGCTATTCAGATCCGTGCCGTCCTCCCACACCGGAAAGGCGGTGCGGTGGGAGGTGTCCTTGAGCAGCAGGGTTGCGGGCACGTTCAAGCCGCGGTCAAAGACGCTGGCGAAGGCCTCTGCCATCACTGTCTTGCCGCGCAGCAGTCCGTGCTGATCAGGAAACAGCACCCGCACCGTCTCAATCCCGTCGAACTGGGCGCGCGAGGTGATCTCCGCCGCCCTGCGGCAGTCCTCGGGGGTCAGCAGCCCCAAGCGGGCCAGTTTGCCGGATGTGAAATCTTGTGCCATGGGCGGCCTCTTGATGCGGAGCTAATTGAAATTGCACCGGAAATGGCCCGCCGTCCAGCCTGCGGCATTATTTGCCGCAACCCGTTGCGCAATCTGGATATTGCGGTGGGTTTGCGCCTTGACAGCGTTCGCAAAGCGAACATTGATGCAAGTATTCGCACATATTCGCTGCGGCCAGCGGCGTTTTCAGGATCAGGACAGGGCGGCTTCGGGATGACAGCAGCAGAACAGGACCGGAATATTTCGTCGAGCTTTGCCAAGGGGCTGGCGGTTCTGGCGGTGTTTGACGCGGAAACCCCCAGCATGACCCTGGCCGAGATTGCCCGGCGCAGCGGCCAAGACCGCGCCACCGCGCGACGAGGGGCGCTGACGCTGGTGCAGGCGGGGTATCTGCGCCAGGACGGGCGGATGCTGTCGCTGACCCCGCGGGTGCTGGCGCTGGCGGGCGGCTTTTTGCAGGCGAACCAGTTCGGCCGCCGGGTGCAGCCGGTCTTGAACCGCCACGCGCGGCAGATGCAGATCGAGGTGACGCTGGCAATGCTGGACCAGGGCCGGGTTCTGCTGCTGGCGCAATCGACGGTGGACCACGGCCATATCACCTATGGCTTCACCGCCGGATCCAATATCCCGCTGGCCCACACCAGCCTGGGACGGATGCTGCTGGCCGCGCTGCCGGAGGAAGAGGCCGCAGCGGTGCTGGCAGAGGCAGAGATCCCGCGCCATACCGGCCAGTCGCTGACGGAGGCGGCCGCCATCCTGGGGCGCGTCGCCGAGGCGCGGCAGCAGGGTTACTGCCTAACCGACAGCGAGTTCGAGGCCGGGATCACCGGCTATGCGGTGCCGGTGTCGCGGCCCGGTCAGACACCGATTGTGGCGGGCTGTTCTGCACCGCGCGGGTCGCAGCCGGAAGCGGATGCCGAGCGGCTGCTGCGCGGACTGCAGCTGTGCGCGGCAGAGTTGCGCCAGGCGGAAGCCGTAGACCACTTGTAAGCTGCGTCTTGCTTTGCGCCGGGCCTGCGCTAGGCTGTACCCAGGCATTTCCGCAGGAGCATTTCGATGATGAAACAGACTGCAATGGCAGCGGCCCTTTGCGCCGCGCTGGCCCCGGCTGTTCAGGCCAAGGGTGTGGAAGGCAGGCAAGTGCCGGTGCTGGGCCGCGACTGGGTGGTGGCACCTGTGGCGGACACGCCGGGCCGGTACAGCGCCACGCGGTTGAATCTGGAGCATCTGGCGTTCCGCCCGCCGGCGGTGCTGACTGCGCGCCAGGCGGTCCGCGCCATTCGCGCGGCCACCGGCTGCAGCGTCAACCTGGACACGATGGTGCGCACTATCACCGGCACCTACTACGCGCAGGTGATCTGCCGCAAATAGGCACGCGTCTGACGTTTGCCCGGTTTAGCAGCGTTTTTCTGAAACATCCTCTTGGGAAATGTGATCATTTTCCCACGCCGTGCGGATTGAGCGGCGCCGGCGCGCCTGCCATAGATTGCGCATGAAACTTGCTATCAACGGATTCGGCCGCATTGGCCGCGCCATCCTGCGCCAGATTCTGACCACCCCGCGCGGAGACGGCATCGACGTGGTGCGGATCAATGATATCGCACCCTTGGACATGTGCGCCTATCTATTCCAGTACGACAGCACCTTTGGCCCCTTTGCCCATCCGGTGGAGCATGGCGATGGCGTGCTGCAGGTGATGGACCGGTCCATTCCGGTCAGCCATGAGCCCGACCTGACCAAGGTGGACCTGTCGGGCGTTGATCTGGTGCTGGAATGCACCGGCATCGCGCGGACCTCTGACGTGGCACAGCGCGGGATCAAGGCCGGGGCTGGCAAGGTGCTGATCGCCGGTCCCTCTCCGGCCGCCGAGCTGACCGTGGTGCTGGGGGCGAATGAGGAAACACTGGGCAATGCGCGGATTGTCTCCAATGCCTCCTGCACCACCAACGCGCTGACGCCGCTGGTCAAGCTGCTGGACGGCATCGCCGGCATCGACACCGCCCATATGACCACCATTCACTGCTACACCAACTCGCAGCCGATGGTGGACGCGCCGCGCGGCGATTTTGCACGCTCGCGCGCCGGTGCCCTGTCGATGGTCCCCACCACAACGTCGGCGATGCATCTGGTTGACGAGATTCTGCCGCATCTGAAGGGCCGTGTGAGCGGGGCTGCGGTGCGGGTGCCAACCGCCAGTGTTTCTGCCGTGGATCTGGTTGCGCAGCTGAAAACGCCAATGAGCGAGGCAGGGTTCACCGCCGCCCTGCGCGAGGGCGTTGCCGCGTCTAAGGTGCTGGGCTGGACCGGGATTCCGCTGGTGTCCTCTGACCTGCGGGCGCGGCCGGAATCGCTGGTGATCGCCGGTCCGGAAACGCGCATGGCCGGGGACGCCCAGGTGCGGGTGTTCGGCTGGTACGACAACGAATGGGGCTTTTCCGCCCGGATGCTGGATGTGGCGCGGCTGATGGCGGGGTAAACCCCGCAGCTTTCCACTGCACTGTCTGCAAGCCCGCCGCCGGCGGGAAACGCTATTCCTGCGGCCTCTGCCTGTTTCGGGCCAGGCGCAGCCAGCGGAAGATCAGCGTCAGGGTCAGCATGCAGACCGCAAGGCCGATCAGGTCGCCTGCGGCATAGACCGCCATCACCGGCAGCTGATCGCCGGGAAAGATCAGGCCGGAAAACACCAGCGACTGGGCCGCCGAATTGATGATCGAGGCCAGAGCGCCAACGGCCAGCAACCCGGTCCAGGGCACCCGGCGCGACTGGCCTGCGTAGAGGTTCCAGCCGAACAGCCGGGCAATCTCAAAGGCGGCAAAGGCCGAGGCCGCGCCGACGGCAATGGACTCCAGCAGCACCGGCTCCATCAACTGGCGCACATCTGCGGCGGTGAACATCAGCTCCGACAGGAAGGCGCCTGCGGCCAGAGGCAGAACAGCCCGCCAGCCGAGCAGCCAGACCGCCAGCACCCGCACGCCATGCGGCAGGTAGGCCAGGCTGGCAAAGACTGTCACCTGCGGCAGGAACAGGCCCTGCACAGGCGTCACCACCCAGGCGGTCAGCCCGTGGCAGATTACATAAACGGCGGTGATTACCGCAAAACTCTGAAGGCCAGCCAACTGCTGAAAAACTCGCATCATATCACCCCGTGTAAACGGGCGCGGCGAAACCTGCAATCATTTGAATGTATAGCCTAAGCGGCGCTGTCACTTTACCGCGGGATCGAAACAGACCACGTAATGTTTGGCCTTGCTGCCGCCGGCCCGACGGATCAACCCCAGATCCAGCAGCGACTTCAGCGTGCGGTGAAAAGTGGCCTGGGCAATCCCCTTGACCAGCCGGTGGCTGCGGATCTGCTCTGACTTCACCGCGTCGCCCGGCGCTTCGGTCAGCGCATCGGCGGCCAGCAGCACGTCCCGCTCTGCCCGGCTCAGCCGGTCGAGCCCCATGTCGCGCTCCATCTGGTGAAGCATATCGCGAAGTTCGAAAATTGGTTTCAACCGGTCCAAAACCGTTCTCCCGGATTATCAATTCTGCTGCCCCGGCGAGGCCAGAACGAAATGATACCACGCAACATTATCAAACTGACAATTATATGGACAGTAAAATCATGCGTGGTATCATTCCCGCCAGGCAGGCTGCTTTGTGAGTGGTGGCTGCGCCTGACGTTAAATAAGTGCTTTGGTTAAACAGTGGCAGCTCCGGCGGACAATTCTGCCGGAGCTGGTTTAAACTAGTACATAGTTTGCCCCTCTTTCAAATGGTCATTGCCCGCGGGAAACCCCCGGCAGGCTGATGCGCGGCGATCCGCCGCTGTGCGCCGCCGGCGGAATGCCGCTGCTTTGCTGGTTCCATCCTGTATTTTTCCCGTGTTAGGCTTGCACCAAGCGCCGGAGGCCTGCCGTGGTTCCGGGCCCGATATTTTAAGCCCGCTGCCGGGAGCAGACATGAATTTTTCCATCCGCCCAAACGGCTTGGCTATTGCCATGGCCTTCAGCCTCATGGCGCTGCTGCCGTTCCCGGTATCCGCTGCGGAAACGGTGCTGCGCGCGCCCGGAGCGGATGACGACCTTGCGGAGCGGCTGCGCGGGGCCTCGGCCTCGGTTGCCGCCAGCGGCGAGACCAATGTGCAGGAACTGCTGGCTGCGGCGCTGTCGGACTACCGGACACTGGTGCAGGTGCTTTATGACGCCGGGCATTTTTCGCCGGTGGTGAACATCCGCCTGGACGGGCAGGAAGCGGCGCAGATCCAGCCGCTCAACCCGCCAAAGAACGTTCGCAAGCTTGAGATCACCGTTAAACCCGGCCCTCTTTTCGCCTTTGGCAAGGCAAAGCTGGCGCCCTTTCCGGAAAACAGCGATGTGGTGATTCCCGAAGGCTTTGCCCCCGGCAAGCCGGCCGGCACCGGGGTGATCCGCGATGCGGCCATTGCCGGCGTGCGGGCCTGGCGCCGCAGCGGCCACGCCAAGGCCGAGGTGGCGGAGCAGAATATCACCGCAAATCACCTGCAGGCGCGTCTGGACGCCGAACTGCGGCTGGCACCGGGACCGAAGCTGCGGTTCGGACAGATGCGGATCACCGGCGACACCAAGGTGCGCAGGGGGGCCATCCGCCGCATCGCGGGCTTCCCGGAGGGCGAGGCGTTCCACCCTGACCTGGCCGCAAAATCCGCCACCCGGCTGCGGCGCACCGGCACTTTTTCCTCTGTGGTGCTGCGCGAGGCAGAGCAGCCGAACCCGGATGGCACCCTTGATTTCGTGGCCCAGGTCGAAGACCTGCCGCCGCGCCGCCTGACCTTTGGTGCCGAGATCAGTTCTTCTGACGGTCTGGAGCTGTCGGGCAGCTGGATGCACCGCAACCTGTTCGGCGCCGCCGAGAAGCTGCGGATTGAGGCGCGGCTCAGCGGCATCGGCAGCAGCAATGACATCGACGGGCGTATCGCGGTGCGGCTGGACCGGCCTGCCAAGCTGGGGCCGGATGACAGCATTTTCTATCTGGCAGAGGCAGAGCGGCTGGACGAGGAGCATTACACCGCCACCCGCGTCTTTGGTGCCATCGGCGCGCGGCGGACGTATTCGGAGACCTTCTTTGTTGAGGCTGCGCTGGGAGTGTCCTCCATCCTGGCAGAGGACGTGTTCGGCAAGCGCCGCTTTAAATACGTGGCTGGCAGGTTCCGTGCCGAATACGACGCCCGCGACAGCCGGGTGAACCCCGCCAGCGGTTATTTCCTGCAGGGCAGCGCATCGCCTTTCATCGGTTTTGACGGCAGCGATTCCGGCCTGCAGCTGAAAGGCGACGGGCGCGCATACTACGGCCTGGGCGCGGAGGACAGGATCGTGCTGGCAGGCCGCGTGCAGCTGGGCTCTGTGGTCGGGCCATCGCTCAGCGAGATTTCCCCGACACTGCTGTTCTTCTCTGGCGGTGCGGGCACCGTGCGCGGCCATGAATTCCAGTCGCTGGGCGTGCCGGCAAACGGCGGCACCGCAGGCGGGCGCAGCTTTGCGGCCTTGTCTGCCGAGGTGCGGGGCAAGGTCACCGACAAGATTTCGCTGGTTGGCTTTTACGACCTCGGGTTTGTTGATGCAGACAGTTTCGTTTCCGGCTCCTCTGCGCGCCATGCCGGTGCGGGCATCGGCCTGCGCTATGACGTCGCCGGGATCGGGCCGATCCGGCTGGACCTGGCGTACCCGGTGGACGGCGGCAGCGAGGACGGGCTGCAATTCTATATCGGGATAGGACAGGCGTTTTGAAACAGGTTCTTGGTTATACCCTCGCACTGGGCCTGACGGCGCTGCCTGCTGCGGCACAGGAAACCACCAAGGAGGATGCCGGCGGGCTGCTGGTCGATTTCCTGGAGGACACCCTGTCAGGCGACAGCCGCTATATCAGCGTGTCGGGGCTGGAGGGCGCGTTTTCCTCTGAAGCCAAGATCAAGAAGATCACAGTCGCCGATGAGACAGGCATCTGGCTGACCGTCGAGGGCGCGGTGCTGGACTGGAACCGGCTCGACCTGTTGCGCGGGCGGTTCTCTGTCAACGAGCTGTCGGCGGAACGCATTGAGGTGGCGCGCGCGCCGGAACCGCTGCCGCCGGACCCGGAGCTGCCAGAGGCGGAAACCACGCCTTTTGCGCTGCCGGAACTGCCGGTTGCCATCGAACTGGGCGAGATCAAGGCAGAGCGGATCGAGCTGGGCGAGGCGCTGGCCGGAGCCGCGGCCAGCCTGCGCGTCGAGGGCTCGCTGAAACTGGCGGATGGCGCGCTGGACACCAAGCTGGAGGCCGCACGGCTGGATAAGCCCGGCGACCACCTGCGGCTGGAGGCGGGCTATGCCAATGAAACCCAGCAGATCACCCTGGACCTGTCGGTGGATGAATCGCCCGGCGGGCTGATTTCGCGCGGGCTGGACCTGCCCGGCGACCCCGATCTGCAGCTGACCGCCAAGGGCAGCGGTCCGGTCACGGATTTCACGGCCGATATCACCTTCAGCACCGATGGTACTGAGCGGCTGGGCGGCCAGGTGGTGCTGGCGGCCCGGCCCCTGCCCCAGGATGCCGCGCCGGAGACGCCGCGCGACATCGCATTTTCCGCTGACCTCGGCGGCAATATCGACGTGCTGCTGCCGCCGGTGCACCGGCCGTTCTTTGGCCCGGGCCTGCGGCTCAACGTCAAGGGGCTGCGCGAAGGCAGCGGCGCGCTGGCGCTGGACACGCTGGTGCTGCATACCAGCGCCTTGCGGATCACCGGCGCCGCAGCGCTGGATGCCGGCGGCAAACTGGCCGCCGCCAATCTGAAGACCGCGATCACCCCGCCCGCAGGCCAGACCGCTGCCGCGCTGCCTTTTGGCGGCGGGCAGACGACCCTGGGCAAGGCGGACCTGCAGCTGCAGAAAACCCTCGACGGCCGCTGGGTGCTGGACGGGGTTCTGAACCAGCTGAGCCATCCCAGCGCGCTGGTGGATACGGCCGAGATCTCCGGCCGCGGCACATTGGATCAGGCCAGCGGTCTTAAACTGGAAGGGCGGGTCACCGCCGGTCTCAGCGGTTTTCAGCCCCGCGATCCGGCGCTGGCCAAGGCCACAGGCAACGAAATCCGCTTTGAGGGCACCCTCAGCACCGATGGGCCCGGGGCGCTGCATATCACGGATATGGAACTGCGCGGCGGCGATTACCGGGCCAACGGCAATGTCGCCTTTGACGGGCTGGAAGAAGGCCTGAAGGTCAGCGGCGACCTGACCGCCGGGGCAGAGGACCTGGGCCGGTTCTCTGATCTGGCAGGCCGCCCGCTGGGCGGCGCGGTAGAGGCGAAGGCCAGGGGGTCCTACACGCCGCTGACAGGCGGGTTTGACACCGACCTTTCGCTGCAGGCGCAGGATCTGTCGGCGGGCATCGCCCAGGTGGATGAGCTGCTGGCAGGCACAACCACATTGGAGCTGAAGGCCGCCCGGGATGAAAACGGCATAGCCATCGACCGGTTCCAGCTGGCGGGCAGCGCGCTGGAGGCCACTGCCGCCGGCACGCTGAACAATCAGGCCGGGCAAATGGACATTAACGCCCGGCTGAACCGGCTGGAGGTGCTGCTGCCGCAGGCGCCCGGCACGCTGGAACTGGCCACCACCCTGAACCGCACAGGCGGTACTTTCAGCGGTGCCGCGGAGCTGAAGGGGCCGCACTCCTCCAGCGCCAGGCTGGACGGGTCGGTCACGCTGGAAGGCGACGCCGATCTGGCTTTTGCGGCGGCCTGGAACGAGCTGGAACGCTTTGTGCCGCAATTGGCAGGCGCGCTGAACGCCGAAGGCACGGCGGAGCGGCGCAATGGCGAGTGGCAGGTTGCCGGCACAGCCACGGGGCCTGCCGGGATTACAGTCGAGACCGAGGCGCGCTTTACCGAAAGCAACGGCAGCACCGATCTGAAGTTCGACGCGGTGATGGCAGAGCTGCAGCGTCTGGTGCCTGACCTGCCCGGCCGGCTGGCCGCCGCCGGTACCGCCACCCGGCGCGACGGGACCTGGACAGTGGACAGCACCGCCCGCGGCCCGGCCGGCATCGACAGCCGCATCAAAGGCAGCTGGAACGAGGCCAAGGGCACCGCCGATGTGACCGCCAAGGGCACACTGCGGCTCGAAGGCCTGAATCCGTTCATCTCCCCCAACCTGATACAGGGACCCGCAAACTTTGACATGGCCTTGCGCGGGGTGCCGGCGCTGGACGGGGTCAGCGGCACCATCTCGGTCCCTGGCGCCTCGCTGGCGGTTCCGGCGGCAGCCCAGCGGGTGGATGACATCAACGCCACGGTTTCCATCGCCAGCTCCAGAGCCCGGCTGCAGCTTTCTGCCCGTCCGCGCGACGGCGGCACGGTGCGGATCAGCGGCCCGGTCGGTCTGCTGCCGCCGTTCAACGGGAACCTGGAGATTGCCATCGGCGATGTCGTGGTGACCGACCATCTGTCCTATGAGACCCTGCTGAACGGCAGCCTTTCGATGTCCGGCGCCATGGCCGGCAACAACAAGGTGGCTGGCCGGATCAATGTGGGTGAGACGAATATCAATCTGAACACAGCGGGCGGTTCGGTTTCATCCGCGCCGATCCCGCCAGTGCGCCATGCCGGCGCCCCGCGCGATGTGCGCCAGACACTGGCCCGTGCCGGGCTGACCGGCAGCAGCAGCGGCGGCGGCGGCTCTGTCAGGACCGCGCTGGACATCCTGATCGACGCGCCGTCCAGGATCTTTGCCCGCGGCCGCGGCCTGCGCGCTGAGCTGGGCGGCCAGATCCGCCTGCGCGGCACCACCGCGCGGCCCTCGCCCTCCGGCCAGATCAGCCTGGTCCGCGGCACCTTCGACATTTTGGGCCGGCGGCTGGAGCTGGATGAGGGGCGGATCACCCTGCTGGGCGATTTGAAACCCTATCTGGAGTTTAGATCCACTGCGGCGACGGAGCAGGGCACGGCGACGCTGGAGATTTCCGGCCGGGTCGATGCGCCGGAGATCAAGGTGACCTCCGATCCGCCGCGGCCCAGTGAGGAAGCCCTGGCGCTGCTGCTGTTCGGCGACAACATCGGGGATATCTCACCGCTGGCGCTGGCCCGGCTGGCAGGCTCGGCCCTGACCCTCAGCGGCCGCGGCGGCGGCACCCAAAGCAAGCTGCGCGAGGCCACCGGTGCCGACACTGTCGATATCGGCACCGACAATCTGGGCGCCGGGCAGCTTGGGCTGGGCGGCTATGTGGCGGAAAACGTCTATACCGATTTCAACGTCAACACCCAGGGCGACAGCGAGCTGAGCATCAATCTGGATATCACCAAAAGCCTGACGGTTCAGGGCACGGTGGACAGCGAAGGGGAAACCGGCCTGGGCCTGTTTTTCAAGAGGGATTACTGACAGGCAGAGCTGCGCAGGCAGAACTTGCAGCGAAGAGAATAAGCCGGCAAGCTGCCAGCAGAAAACCGGGCAAGCGCAGGACGGGGGCGCAGTGGGCAGAACAATCACCCAAAGACTGGCAGACCGCGCCAGCCGCACAGCGCACCGCGCCCGGTTCCGCGCCTCGCTGCGCCATCTGCACGGGCCTGCGCGCCGCTTTGCCGCCCCGGATCAGGTGGTGCTGATCGCCCTGGTGCGCGATGGCGCCTATTACCTCGACGTGTTTTTTGAACATTACCGGCGCCTTGGTGTTTCGGCCTTCGTGTTCTTTGACAACGGCTCTGGCGACGGCACAATCGAGCGCATCCGGCAGGAGCCAGGCACCGCGGTGCTGCAGTCCCCCCTGCCCTGGCTGAGTTTTGAGAACACCTTTCGCGCCTATGCCGCAGACCGTTACGGCCAGGACCGCTGGTGCCTGTTTGCCGACATGGATGAGCTGTTTGATTTCGAAGGCAGCGAAACTGCCGGCATGGCCGGGCTGACCGGCTATCTGACGCAGCAAGGCTATACCGCCCTGCAGGCCGAAATGCTGGAAATGTTCCCGCAATGCCCGCTGGCAGAGGCCCGCAGGCTCAGCTATGCCGAGGCGGTCCGCAGCTTCCGCTTTTCTGACATCAGCGCGGTGCGGGCGGTGGACTATGCCTCGGAGCAGACCGGTTTTTCCTATTTCCTGCGCCAGAACAGCCCGCCGCCCGGCGGCGCGCAGATGCTGTTCGGCGGCGTGCGAGGCAAGGTCTTTGGCGAAAACTGCTGTATCAGCAAACATCCCCTGGTGTTCAACGGACCAGGCGTGCAGGCGGCGGTGCATCCGCATGTCTCAGCCGGGGTGCGGTTGGCAGATATGGAAGGGCTGATCCGACACTACAAATTCGCCGGCGACAGCCTCGCGCGGGATCTGCAGATCCAGGCAGAGACCGTGTCGGAACACGGTGAGGACCGCCAGCGCAGCGGCGTGATGCGGGCGCAGCCGGACCTCAGCCTGTGGTCTGGGGACGCGGTTGAGGACGCCGGGATCGCGGCGCTGCAGCGCCAGGGTTTTCTCCGCTGGTCGCCGCGATACCGGGCCTATCTTACCGGGGACGCCGCATGAGCGCCGCCGCCATCGCCGCCGTGGTCATCGGCCGCAACGAAGGCGAGCGGCTGATCCGCTGCCTGCGCTCCCTGCAAGGGCAGGTGCGGCAGCTGGTCTATGTGGACAGCGGGTCCACCGACGGATCGGCGGCTGCAGCCCGGGACCTCGGAGCCGAGGTGGTGGATCTGGACCTTAGCCAGCCGTTCACCGCTGCCCGCGCCCGCAATGCCGGGCTGGCGGTGCTGGAGGCCGGGATCGAATACGTGCAATTCGTGGACGGCGACTGCGAAGCGGCCTCGGACTGGATCGCTGCCGCGGCAGCATTCCTGCAGTCGCACCCCAAGGCGGCGGTGGCCTGCGGGCGGCGGCGGGAACGGTTTCCGGAGGCGTCCATCTACAACCGCCTGTGCGATGCGGAGTGGGACACGCCCGCAGGCGAGACCAAGGCCTGCGGCGGTGACGCGCTGATGCGGGTCGCGGCGGTCTATACCGCGGGCGGCTACCGCGAGGAGCTGATCGCCGGGGAGGAGCCGGAACTATGCCTGCGGCTGCGCTGCGCGGGCTGGCAGGTTTGGCGGCTGGATGCGGAAATGACCCTGCATGACGCGCAGATAATGCGCTTTGGCCAATGGTGGACCCGCAGCCGCCGCGCAGGCCATGCCTTTGCCGAGGGCGCCGCGCTGCATGGCACGGGGGTGGAGCGTCACTGGGTTGCCGAGACCCGCCGTGCCCTGCTGTGGGGGGCCGCCCTACCCGCCGCCATTGCCATTGCCGGGCTGCTCAGCCCCCATCTCCTGCTGGCGGCGCTGGTCTACCCCGCCCAGGTGCTGCGGTTGTCCCGCCGTATGGGATATGAGCAGGCGCTGTTCTCGGTGCTTGGAAAATTTCCTGAGGCCGCGGGTGCGCTGGAATACTACTGGCGCCGCTGGCACGGGGCGGCACGCAGCATACTGGAGTACAAATAGTCCGGACCCTACAGGGGCTTTGCCCCTTTTGGCCTGACGGCCAATTCACCCCAGGATATTTCCAGCCAGAAGAAGACTGGATCCCTTTTTTTTCTGGCCTCAAATATCCCGGAGCGCGAGGCAGAGCCTCGCATATGGCCTGCAGCCAGGCCGCCGGGCCGGCCCTCACCGCGCCCGGATGCGCCAGGCCTTTCGGGCAAGCCCGGGCAGAATAGCCAGGCATTTCGCGTAGCGCGGCAGCAGCCGGGCTGGGCTGGACAGCGCCCGCCACAGCCATTCCATCGCTATCGCGCGGACCCAGGCCGGGGCGCGTTTCTGGTGGCCGCCCAGGAAATCCAGCCCGGCACCGACAGAAGCGAAGCCCGCTGCGGGCGCCAGTTTGCGCCCGCGCTGGGCAAACCGCTCCTGCTTGGGCGCGCCCAGCGCCAGGAAGCACAGGCAGGGGCCGGTTTCATGCAGCCGGTGCAGGATCTGATCCGCCTCATCGCTGTCGGGATCAAAACGAACCGCGGGCGCATGGGTCCAGGCAATCTCCAGCCCAGGCACCTCCGCCGTCAGTGCGGCTTCGGCATCCTGCAGCGCCTCCTCCGTGCTGCCCGCCAGCACTGCCGGCACCCCGGCCTCAGCCGCCAGGCGGCACAGCGGCAGCACCATATCCGACCCCGGCATCAGCGTCACCGGGCGCCGCGCAATCCGTGACAGCCAGACGATGGGACGTCCGTCCGCCACCACCAGATCCTGCGCCTGGTAGGCAGAGAGGAACGCCGCAGAGGCCTCCATCTTGACCAGGTGGTCCAGGTTCAGCGTCGCCAGCGCAAACCCCAGCCCCGCCCGGAAGCGGGCATTGATTTCGGCCTCCAGCCGAGTGCGGTTGGGCATGTTCACCGGAATCCGGCGGCCTTGGCATTCGAAATACATGAGGCTCCCCCGGTGCCGTTCCGTCCAGTGATACCGGCAGCGCCGCAGCCGTGCCAGCCCGCTGGACGCGGCGGTGCGGGAGCGTGGCAAAGCTGCACAGTGTTAACCCGTTGTTGCAAATCCGCGCGACAGCGCCGCGCGCAACAGGTAAAGTTTGACGCAAATACCGGGGAATTGAGGGGACACGGGGCTTTGCCCAACGCTTTGGCCTATCTGATGCTGCTGGCCTGGCCGCTGGCCAGCCTGATCCTGTTCCGGCGCCTGCCGCTGGAGCGGGCACTCCTGTGGTGCATCATCGCGGGCTACCTGCTGCTGCCGCCGCTGGCTGAGTTCGACCTGCCGCTGGTGCCGGACATGGACAAGTTCGCAATCCCCTCAGTGATGGCCTTTGTGCTCTGCGTCTTCCTGCTGCGCAGGCCAGTGCCGCTGTTGCCGCGGCACCCGGCCGTGCGGGTGCTGGTTCTGCTGTTCGTGTTCGGGGTCATCCCCACCGTGCTGACCAACGGTGAGCCGATCCTGTTCCGCCAGATCGCCAATTCCGACCCGATCATTTTTCTGACCGATCAGCTGCCGGGGCTGCGCTGGCGCGACCTCGGCTCCGTGATCATCAACCAGGTGATCGTGCTGATCCCCTTCCTGCTGGCACGCCGGTATCTGTCCACCCCGGAGGCCCAGCGCGAATTGCTGATGGCGCTGATGATCGCCGCGCTGGCCTACAGCGTTCCGGCGCTTATCGAGATCCGCTTCAGCCCGCAGATCAATGTCTGGGTCTACGGCTTTTTTCAGCATGATTTCAGCCAGATGATGCGGCAGGGCGGCTTCCGCCCCATCGTGTTCCTGCCGCATGCGCTGTGGCTGGCCTTCTTCATGATGTCGGCGCTGCTGGCAGCCACCGCGCTGGCCCGCACCGCCGCAGGCGGGGCGCGCATCCGGCTGGCGCTGTCCGCAGCCTACCTGTTTGCGGTGCTGGTGCTGTGCAAGAGCCTCGCTTCGCTGGCCTATGCGCTGGCCTTTACTCCGGTGGTGGCGCTGGCGCCGCTGCGCTGGCAGCTGCGCGCGGCGCTGCTGCTGGGCCTGGTCGCCGTTGTCTACCCGATGCTGCGCAACACCGGGCTGGTACCAACCGAGGAACTGGTGGCCCAGGCCAGCGCGATCAGCGCCGAGCGGGCGCATTCGCTGAACTACCGCTTTGAGAACGAGGCACAGCTTTTGGCGCGCGCCGCCGAAAAGCCCTGGTTCGGCTGGGGAGGCTGGGGCCGCAATCTGGTGCGGCACGCGGAAACCGGGCAGATCCTGTCGATCCCGGACGGGCGCTGGATCATCGTCTTCGGCACCTTCGGCTGGCTGGGGTATATCGCCGAGATGGGCCTTCTGGCGGCGCCGCTGGTGCTGCTGGCCTATGCCGCTGCACGCGCGCCGCGGGGCAGCGTGTCGCCTTACGCCGCCCCGGTTGCGCTGATCCTGGCGGCCACCATGGTGGACATGCTGCTGAACGCAACACTGATCCCGATCACTTGGATGTGCGCCGGATCGGTCCTGGGCTATGCTGAGCGGCTGCTTTACCCGGGCTTGTTCCGCTCAAAACCTGCACTATTTGGCGGCGCGCAGGCGCTGATGCCTGACACCGCCGGGCCAGAGCGGCGCAGCATCCTGTGATGCCGCAATCTTTCCGCTTTTCCGGCCAGAATTGACACAATACGTCCTTAGGACAGCCGCATGGATTGACGAAAGTAAATTTGAATTCACCCGGCCCCGCGGAACAGATGGGGATCCATGCCGCAAGGCCGGGCCAAACGCCAGGGAGAACCCTGGCAGCCGAAGATAAACCTGTCCGGCAGGCCCTGCCACTTTCGCAAAGCGGACTGGCAGCGGCGTGCCGGGCTGTTTGCGAAGGGCCAGTGGGGTCAGGTATTGACGATGCAGGATTGGACATCCGCAGCGGGGGGCGCTGCAAAACGGACGGCAACCGGCGATATTGCCATTGTCGGTCTGTCGGTAACGGTGCCGGGCGCTGGCTCAGCTGAAGCGTTCTGGCAGAACCTGCGCGGCGGCATCGAATCCATCGAGGTTCTGGACCGCGAGGCGTTGCTGGCAAATGGCGAACGCGCCGCAGCCCTTGCCGACCCGAACTATGTGCCCGCCGCCGCCCGGTTGCAGGGATTTGATGAGTTCGACGCCGAATTTTTCGGCTTCAGCCCCAAGGAAGCGGCCATACTCGACCCGCAGCACAGGAAGTTCCTGGAAGTCGCCTGGGGTGCGATGGAAAACGCGGGCCACCCGCCGGAAAGCATCAATGGCCCTATCGGCGTCTACGCGGGCTGCGGCATGGGCAGCTATTTCTACTTCAACATCTGCTCCAACCCCGCCCTGGTCGATGACGTGGGAATGTTCCTGTTGCGCCATACCGGCAACGACAAGGATTTCCTGTCGACCCGCGTCAGCCATGTGTTCGACCTCAAAGGGCCTTCGGTCAACGTGCAGACCGCCTGCTCGACCTCGCTGGTGGCGGTGCATTACGCCTGCAAAGCCCTGCGCGAGGGGGAGTGCGGTATGGCGCTGGCGGGCGGTGTCACCATCGAACTGCCGCAGGGCCGCGGGTATCTCTATAAGGAAAACGAGATCCTCAGCCCGGACGGCCACTGCCACGCCTTCGACCACCGGGCGCAGGGCACAGTTTTCGGCTCCGGTGCCGGGGTTGTGGCGCTCAGGCGGCTGGAGGATGCGATTGCCGATGGCGACCATATCTGGGCGGTCATCAAAGGCTCTGCCATCAACAACGACGGCGCGGACAAGGCAGGCTATCTGGCGCCTTCGGTCGGCGGCCAGTCGGCGGCGGTGCGGGCAGCACTGGCGGCCGCGGACACCCCGGCAGACACAATCGATTATGTCGAATGCCACGGCACCGGCACCTATCTGGGCGATCCGATCGAGGTTTCGGCGCTCACCGATGCCTATCGCGCCACCACGCAGGATTCCGGCTATTGCCGCATCGGCTCAGTCAAGACCAACATCGGCCATCTGGACACTGCAGCGGGCGTTGCCAGCCTGACCAAGACCGCATTGGCACTGCACCACCGGGAAATTCCGCCCTCGCTGGGGTTTGAGGCGCCGAACCCGGCGATTGATTTTGAAACCTCGCCGTTCCGCGTGAACGCCGCCCTCACCCCGTGGACACCGCACAAGGGGCCGCGCCGGGCTGGCATCAACTCGCTCGGCGTGGGCGGCACCAATGCGCATGTGATCCTGGAAGAGGCACCGGCGCGCGCGCCCTCGGAGGAAAGCGACTTCCCGTTCCAAATCCTTTGTGTGTCGGGCCAGTCCAAGGCGGCACTGGACGCCAACACCCAGGCGCTGGCGGAGTATCTGAAAGCCAATCCTGAGGCCGATCTCGCCGATGTGGCCTTCACCCTCAAGGAAGGCCGCCGCGGCTTTGCCAAACGCCGCGTATTGGTGGCTGAGACGACTGCCGAAGCCGCCCAGCTGATTGAAGAAGACGACAGCCGAAAGGTCTTCACCCATGACCGGCTGGGCACCAGCCCGGAGGTGGTCTTCATGTTCCCCGGCGGCGGAGCACAATACGCTGGCATGGCGCGCGACCTTTATGAGACCGAACCGGTCTTTGCCGAGTGGATGGACCGCGGTCTGGATCACCTGCAACAAAGCCTCGACTACGATATCCGCGCCATCTGGCTGCCCGATGAGGGCGCGGAGGGCGCGGCGAATGCCAAGCTTCAGCAGCCCTCGGTGCAGCTGCCGCTGATCATGATCGTGGAATACGCGCTGGCGCAGCTATGGATCAGCTGGGGCGTGAGGCCTGCCGCGCTGGCGGGCCATTCGATGGGCGAGAATACAGCGGCCTGCCTGGCGGGTGTCATGGCTTTTGAGGACTGCATTGATCTGGTCCTGCTGCGCGGGCGCCTGTTCGACACGGTGCCTGCAGGCGGCATGCTGTCGATTGCCCTGCCCCTCGCAGAGGTTGAGGCGATCATCGGTGATGATCTGGACATTGCCAGCGTCAATGCGCCCGCGCTCACCGCCGTGTCCGGCCCGCAAGAGGCGCTGGACCGCCTGGCCGCAGACCTCGCCGCCCGCGAGGTGGACCACCAGCGCATCCAGATCGACATTGCCGCCCATTCCCGGATGCTGGACGGCATCCTGCAGGACTACCGCGATTTCATCCGTTCCTTGAAACTGTCGGCGCCCAAACTGCCGGTGATCTCCAACCGCACCGGCACGGCCCTGACCGCCGAACAGGCGACCAGTGCCGACTATTGGACCAGCCAGTTGCGCAACACCGTGCGCTATGCCGATTGCATGGAAACCCTCGCCAAGACCCCGGACCGGGTGTTTCTGGAGGTCGGCCCCGGCAAGGCGCTCAGCGCGCTGGCGCAGATGTCGCCAGCGGTGAAACCCGGCCAGGTGCTCAGCTCGCTGCGGCACCCCGATCAGCAGGTGATGGATGACAGTTACTTCTTCGGCGTCATCGGCCGGCTCTGGGCCTGCGGGGTGGAGGCCGATTGGGAACAGATCTGGGGCGAGGCCCGCCGCAACCGCCTGCCCTTGCCCGGCTATGCCTTTCAGCGCAGCCGTTACTTTATCGAGCCCGGGACGCCTGCGGCCGCGGAAGAGGCCGCCCCCCCGGCCCGCCATGACGACCTGAGCAAATGGGGCTACCGCCCCGCCTGGCGCCCGCGGCTGGCGGATTGCACGCTGGACGTAACCCAGGAGCTGGATCAGGAACCGCATACCTGGCTGATTTTCGAAGATGACTGCGGCCACGCCGCCCGAGTGGCGGAGCGGCTCGAGGACGCGGGTCACAGCGTTGCGCGTGTCCGTGCAGGCGATACCTATGCGCAGCTTGCGCCCAACGCATATGTGCTGCCGCCGGAGCAGGGCCGCGCGGCCTATGGCGCGCTGCTGGCTGATCTGGCAGCGGCCGGGCTGCTGCCGGACCGCATCGCGCATTTTTGGCTGGTGACGGAACAGGAAACCTTCCGCCCCGGCTCTTCCTTCTTTGACCGCAATCTGGAGATGGGATTCCACTCCCTGACCGCGCTGGCGCAGGAACTGGGCAATGCTGATCTGCCAGGCCCGGCGCATCTGACGGTTTTTACCACCGGTGCCGCGCAGGTCCGTGGCGAGGCGCTGCCCCACCCGGAAAAGGCGATGATCGCAGGGCCCCTGGGGGTTATCCCGCGTGAGCTGCCGGGGCTGACCTGCGCCGCCGTGGACATCGAACTGCCGCAGGCGCCGCGAGGTCTCTTTGCCCGCCGCAGTCCTGTGCAGGACGATATCACCCCCCGCCTGCTGGAAGAGCTGCTGGCGGAGCCCGAAAACCTTTCCGCTGCCTGGCGCGGGGAGAAGCGGTTTGAACTCCGCTGGCGCCCGCAGCCTTTGCCCGAACCGGAAACCCCGCCCTTCAAACAGGGCGGCCACTACCTGATCACCGGCGGCTATGGCGGCATCGGCCTGACCATCGCGGGCCACCTGATGCGGGAATTCGATGCCAGGGTGTCGCTGATCTCCCGCGACGGCCTGCCGCCGCGCGAGACCTGGGACCGCTATCTAAGCAGCCACAGCCCTGCGAACCGTACGGCCCAGCGCATCCGCGCTGTGAAGGCACTGGAGGCGGCCGGCTCGGGTCAGGTGCTGCCGCTGGCTGCCGATGTTTGCAACAGCGGTGATTTGCGCAAGGCACGCGCGCAGGCTGAGAACGCCTTTGGCCCCGTTACCGGCGTGATCCACGGCGCCGGCGTTATCAATGACGGACCGCTGCTGGCCAAGGACGAGGACCAGATCGCCAGGGTCCTGGCCCCCAAGGTCAGCGGCCTGCGCGCGCTTGACGCGGTGTTTCCGGACGGCAGCCTGGAACTGATGGTGCTGTTCTCCTCCTCCTCCGCCGTGACCCGGCCCGCAGGCCAAGTGGATTACATCGCCGCCAACGAATACCTCAACGCCTGGGCCAAGCACCGCGCGGGCGGCCGGACCCGTGTGGCGGCGGTGGACTGGGGCGTCTGGGCAGATGCCGGAATGGCCGCCGACGCTATGGCCAGCCGCAATACAAACGCAGGCGCCAGCGCGCCGGAGCCCTGCCCGCAGCCGCTGCTGCAGCAGCAGGGGTATGACGCGTCCGGCAACCGTATCTTCACCCCCCGCTTCAGCACCGCAGACTGGCTGCTGGATGAGCACCGCACCGCCGACGGCACCGCCCTGATGCCCGGCACCGGCTATATCGAGATGGCCGCCGAGGCACTGTCGGCAACCGGCGCCGACGGCCCATTCGAAATCCGCGACCTCTACTTCCTGCGCCCTCTGATTGCGGACGAAGGCAGTCCGCGCGATGCGCTGGTTAAGCTTGAAGCTAATGAAAATGGTTATGAACTCTTTGTTTACTCGAAGTTTACAAATGGTTACCGTCTGAACTGTCAGGCTATGCTGGCCTATGCGGCGGCGGCAGAACGCCCCGCCGCGCTCAACCTACAGAAGATTTTCACCCAATGCCCGGAGGAGCAGGCGCCTGTTGACGGGCGCCTGCGTTCCCCGCAAGAGGCGCATCTGAACTTCGGCCCGCGCTGGCATGTGCTGGACCGTGCCGCGCTTGGCGATGGCGAAGGCCTGGCATCTCTGTCGCTGCCAGAAGCTGCGGCGCAAGACGGCTGCCTGCTGCACCCCGGCCTGCTGGACCTGGCCACCGGCTGGGCCATGAAACTGATCCCCGGATACGAGGGCAAGGCGCTTTGGGTACCGGTATCCTATGGGACAATCCGGGTATTCGCGCCGCTGACCCAATCCATCTTCAGCCATGTTCGGCTGTCCGGCAGCCCGGATGGCAGCTCTGCCGCGTTCGACGTAACCCTGACGGACCAGAACGGCACCGTGCTGGTGGAGATCGAGGGCTTCCGGTTGCAACGGCTGGCCGGAGGGTTCGACGCTACTGGGGAGCCAATCGAAGCGGACGCCACCGGTGCCCAGCTGGGTCTGGAGCCTGCTGCCAGCCCGCAGCCGCTGACACCGGAGGAACGGCGCCTGCAGCTGAACATTTCAAACGGCATCAAGGCCAGCGATGGCGGCGAGGCGCTGGTCCGCGCACTGGGAGCCGGCCTGCCACAAGTGGTGGTCTCCTCGCTCGACCTGCCCGCGCTGATCGCCCAGGCGGACCAAGGCGCGTCGGCCGAGTCAGAGGCCCAAACCTTTGACCGGCCGCAGCTCGACACCGATTACGTGGCACCGCGCAACCCGGTGGAGGAGCAACTGGCCGTACTGTTTGCCTCCCTCCTTGGTGTCAGCCAGGTGGGGATAGAAGACAGTTTCTTTGATCTTGGCGGCCATTCCCTGATTGCGGTGCGGCTGTTTGCCCAGGTGAAACGCGCCTTTGGCGTGGAATTCCCGCTGTCGGTCCTGTTCGAGGCCCCCAGCGCCGCCGCACTGGCGGAACGGATCATAGAACGCACCGGCGGCGGCATTGCCGCGGAGCCGGGGGACAGCCCGCACACGGCGGAGGAACAGCCGCAGTTCACCCATCTGGTGCAGCTGCACCCCGGCGACGGCACCGGGCGGCGGCCTTTCTTCCTGGTGGCGGGTATGTTCGGCAATGTGCTGAACCTGCGGCACCTGGCGCTATTGGTGGGCAAGGACCGCCCGGTTTATGGCCTGCAGGCAAAGGGGCTGATGGGTGAAGACGCGCCGCATGACCGGATCAAAGACGCCGCCCGCAGCTGCCTGCATGAAATCCGCCAGGTCCAGCCCGACGGACCCTATCTGCTGGGCGGCTTTTCCGGCGGCGGCATCACCGCCTATGAGATGGCGCAGCAGTTGAAGGACCAGGGCCAGGACACCGCCGCGCTGGTCCTGCTGGACACGCCGCTGCCGGTGCGCCCGCCCCTGAACCGGCGGGATAAGGCGCTGATCAAGCTGGCCGAACTGCGCAGCAAAGGGATGAGCTACCTTGGCGAATGGGCCAGAAACCGTATTGCATGGGAGTTCGAGAAGCGCCGCGCCAAGCCCGCGGAAACCGGCCTCCTGCCGGAGTTCAATAACCGCAAGATCGAACTGGCCTTCCGCGCCGCGGTCGCGGCTTACGCCCTGCGGCCCTGGGACGGCCCGCTGACCCTGTTCCGCCCGCCGCTGGACCGCAATTGGCAGGTGAGCGGCGGCAACTGGGTCAGCCGCGAACGCGAGTATGTGTTCCACGACAACGACTGGACCCGCTGGGCGCCCGCCGTTGAGGTGGCCGAGGTGCCGGGCGATCATGACAGCATGGTGCTGGTGCCGAACGTCAGCGTGCTGGCGGCAGGCGTCAAGGCACGTCTGGACGCCGCCGACCGTGCGGCGGCCTCCGGCCCGTCGCGCATCATCCGGGCGGCGGAGTGACCGGCATGTCCCAGCAACGCATCCTCATCATCCTTCTGAATTTCCGCACGCCGGAAATGACCCTGCAATCCGCCGAAGCGGCGCTGCGCGAATTGGAGGACCTGCCGGGGGAGCTGCTGATCATCGACAATGGCTCCGGCGACGGCTCCTATGACCAGATCCGGGCGGAAGCGGAAACCCGCGGCTGGCTGGACAGCAACCGGGTGCGGGTGATCGCCTCGCCGGTGAACGGCGGCTTTGGCGCAGGCATGAATATCGGCCTGAACACCGGCCTCGCGGATGGCAGCGCGCCAGAGTTCTACTATCTCCTGAATTCCGACGCCTTTGTGCAGGGCAGTACCATCCGCACCCTGCGGGATTTCCTGCTGGACCATCCCGGTGCCGGGCTGGCGGGATCCTTTGTGCGCGGCACGGACGGGACGCCGCACCGCACCGCCTTCCGTTTCCCCTCCATCGCGGGCGAGTTCGAGGCCAGCGTGCGCACCGGCATCTTCACCCGGCTGCTGAAACCCTGGGTCGTCGCCATGGAGCTGCCGCAGGCAGAAGTCCAGGCCGACTGGACCGCCGGCGCCAGCCTGATGATCCGCCGCGAGGCGGTCGAAGCCGTGGGTGGTTTTGACGAAACTTTCTTCCTCTATTTCGAGGAAACCGACCTTTGCCGCCGCGCTGCCCGTGCAGGCTGGCGCACCCATTACGTGCCGGCCAGTGAAGTGGCGCATATCGGCTCCGCCTCCACCGGCATGAAGGACTGGCAGCGCACGCCCGGCTACTGGTTCGACTCGCGCCTGCACTATTTCGTCAAGAACCACGGCCGCGCCTATGCCGTCGCTGCCACATTGGCCCGCATCAGCGGCAGCCTGCTTTATGGCCTGCGCCGTCTGATCCAGAACAAGCCGCAGGCGGATCCACCGCATTTTCTGCGCGATCTCTGCCTGCATAGCCTGCGCGCGCTCATTGCGCCGCGCCGCTCACCCTCTTCGGAAACGCGCCTCCCTTCTCCGCTTGCAAAGGAGCAGAAATGACCGCCTTCACCTGTGCCCTGATCGGCAATGAGTCTCTTCTGATCGGTTGCGCCGATGCGCTGCTGGCGCGCGGCCACCAAATCCGGGCGGTGGTGTCCCAGGATGCGGACATCCGCGCCTGGGCGGCGGATAAGAATCTGACTTTACTGGACAATCAGCGCGATCTGTCCGACGGCTTCGACTGGCTGCTGTCAATTGCCAACCTAGCAGTGATCCCGGATGAGGTGCTGGCGCAGGCTGCCAAGGGCGCGGTCAATTTCCATGACGGGCCGCTGCCCCACTACGCGGGTCTCAACACCCCGAACTGGGCGCTGATCAACGGCGAGACGCAGCACGGCATCACCTGGCACCTGATCGAGGGTGGTGTGGATGAGGGCGATATCCTGGCCCAGCGGCTGTTTGATGTGGCCGGAGATGAGACGGCTTTCAGCCTCAACTCCAAATGCTACGCGGCGGCTATGGACAGCTTTGGCGAGGTCATCACCCAGCTGGAAACCGGCGAACTCAAGCGCCAGAAACAAGATCTGAGCCAGCGCCGTCTGTTCAGAAAATCCGACCGTCCCGCGGCTGGTGGAATGCTGGATTTCACCCGGCCTGCGGCGGAGCTGTCCCGGCTGGTGCGGGCGCTGGATACCGGCGGCTACTGGAACCCGATGTGCGCGGCCAAGCTACGCATTGGTGAGACAGTTCTGCTGGTTGGCAAAGCAGAAATTGCCGACGGCAACAGCGCGCCCGGCACCGTCTTGGAGTGTGCCAGGGACAGCCTCACGATCGCCGCAGGCGATGGTGCCCTCGCGCTTTCCCGCCTGACCACCCCCGCGGGCCAACCGCTGGATGTTTCGCAACTCGCCAAACCCGGAGACACGGTTCCCTCCCTGACCGCAGCTGAGGCGGAGACACTCACCGCCCGTCTCGCTGCGGTCCAAGGAGGCGAAAGCCATTGGCGGCGGCGGCTGGCAGCAATGCAGCCGTTGCAGGTGCCGCTCTCCGCCCGCACTGGCGGCAGTGGTGTCATCCGCCGGGACATTGCCCTGCCTGCAGGTCTCAGCGAAGAGCAAGCGGCGGCGGCCATCCTCGCTTTCGCCCTGCTCAGCAGCGGTGCGGAGGCCGGCGATGCGGCGCTGTCGGTGGCAGGGATGGAGGGCCTGCCCGGTCTGATCTCCTCTTGGGTGCCCCTGCAGGCGCATCGGCAGGACAGCCTCGCCGAACTGCTGGAACGCACCGCACAAGACATTGGCAAGGCACGGAAATACGGCGGCTTTGCCGAAGACCTGGCGGCGCGTGCGCCGGAGGTTTCAGCGCAACCGATGCCTGGCATCGGCCTGATGCTGGGGGGCGATGCGGCGGTTGATGGCTGCGCTGCCACGGTATCCCTGGCCGAAGGCGCAATGGCGCTGCACTGCGACAGCGCCGCCCTGACACCAGACGCCGCTGCCCTGCTCGCCGCGCGGCTGGAACTGGTGCTGACCGCCTTTGCAGAGGATAGCAGCCGCCTGGTTGCAGCGCTGCCGGTCCTGCCTGAGTCCGAGCGCAAGCTGTTGCTGGAAGACTGGAACCAGACCGCCGCGGACTACCCCGCGGAACAGACCATCCACGCAGCGTTTGAGGCGCAGGCGGCCCGGACCCCGGCGGCCACCGCGCTGGTGTTCGAGGACCAGAGCTTTACCTACGCCGAGGTAAACACCCGCGCCAACGCGGTCGCCGGGCGTTTGCGTGAATTGAACGTAAAACCGGGTGTGCACGTGGGCGTCCACATCAGCCGCACGCCCGAGCTGGTGTTCGCCGTGCTTGGGGTTCTGAAGGCCGGCGGCGCCTATGTGCCGCTGGATCCCGCCTACCCCGCCGGCCGCATTGCGCATTACATCAGCGACAGCCAGGCGCAGGTAATCGTGACACAAGAGGGGCTGGCCGCCAGCCTGCCTGCCTCGGATGCGCGGGTGCTGGACATTGCAACGGTTCTTGCAGCACCGATCACAGAAGACACTGCCGGCGGTGCCACGGGCAGCGATCTGGCCTATCTGATCTACACCTCTGGCTCCACTGGCCTGCCCAAGGGCGTGATGGTCACCCACGCAAATGTTGCGAATTTTTTCACCGGCATGGACGCCCGCATCCCGCACCAGCCCGGGGATACTTGGCTGGCGGTCACCAGCCTGAGCTTTGACATTTCGGTGCTGGAGCTGTTCTGGACTCTGTCGCGCGGGTTCAAGCTGGTGCTGTCGAGCGACGAAAGCCGGCTGGAACTGTCCAAGGGGCCAGTGACCCTTTCGGACCGCAAGATGGATTTCAACCTGTTCTACTGGGGCAATGACGACGGGCCGGGGCCGCAAAAGTACCACCTGCTGCTGGAGGGCGCCAAGTTCGCCGATCAGCACGGGTTCAACGCGGTCTGGACACCGGAGCGGCACTTCCACGCCTTTGGCGGGCCTTATCCGAACCCGTCGGTCACCGGCGCTGCGGTTGCGGCGGTGACACGGAACATCGGCGTGCGATCCGGCTCTTGCGTTGCACCCTTGCACCATCCGGCGCGGATTGCCGAGGAATGGGCGGTGATCGACAACTTGACCGCAGGCCGCGCAGGCATCGGATTTGCCTCCGGCTGGCAACCGGATGATTTCATCCTGCGCCCCGAAAACACACCGCCCGCCAACAAGCCGGCGATGTTCGAAACCATTGAAACCGTGCGCAAGCTGTGGCGCGGTGAGGAAGTGGCCTTCCCCCGAAAGGACGGCGGCGAACACGCCGTGATCACCCAGCCCCGTCCGGTTTCGCAGGAGTTGCCGGTCTGGGTCACCACCGCGGGCAACCCGGAGACCTGGCGCGAGGCCGGACAGATCGGGGCCAACGTGCTGACCCACCTCTTGGGCCAGAGCATCGAGGAGGTTGCTGGCAAGATCCGCATCTATCACGCGGCCCTGCGCGACGCCGGCCATGATCCGGCGGACTTTAAGGTCACCCTGATGCTGCACAGCTATCTGGCGGAGACCCGCGAGGAGGCCCGCCGGGTGGCGCGGGAGCCGATGAAGGATTACCTGCGCTCCGCCGCCGGGCTGATCAAGCAATACGCCTGGGCCTTCCCCGCCTTCAAGAAACCCGAGGGTGTGAACAACCCGTTCGAGATGGATCTGGGCATGCTGTCGGAGGAGGAGCTGGAAGCAATCCTCGACTTCGCCTTCGAGCGCTACTTCGAGGACTCCGGCCTGTTCGGCACCATCCAGGACGCCTGCCAGCGGGTGGAGCAGTTGAAGCGCATCGGCGTCGATGAAATCGCTTGTCTGATCGACTACGGCATCGCGCCGGAGGTGGTGCTGGAAGGGCTGAAACCGCTGGCCGAGGTGCTGCGCCTGTCCAATGCGCCGCAGGAACTGGCGGCGGATGACTTCTCGCTGGCGGCGCAGATCGTGCGGTATGGAGTCAGCCACATGCAGTGCACGCCGTCGATGGCCCGGATGATTGCCGCAGACGCGGATGCCAGCGCCTGCCTGGGCCAGTTGCAGCAACTGCTGTTGGGCGGCGAGGCGCTGCCGGGTGATCTGGTGCAGGTGATGCGTGCGGCCACCTGCGCGGAGATTCACAACATGTACGGGCCGACCGAAACGACGATCTGGTCCACGGTGGAGAAAATCAGCGCTGTCCCTGCGGGGACAGCCGGGATCGGCACGCCGATTGCCAATACGCAGGTTTACGTGCTGGACGAGGAACAATTGCCTGTCCCGGCAGGGGCTCCCGGTGAATTATATATCGGCGGCGCGGGTGTAGCGGCGGGCTACTGGCAACGGCCGGAGCTGACCTCTGAACGGTTTGTGAATGCACCGTTCGCTGCAACGCCCCTGTACCGCACCGGCGATCTGGTGCGCTGGACGGCGGATGGCAGCCTCGCCTTCCTGGGCCGCAGCGACCATCAGGTCAAGATCCGCGGCCAGCGGATTGAGCTGGGCGAAATCGAGGCGGCGCTGGCAGCGCAGCCTGGTGTCACCGGCGCGGTGGTGGTACCGCGCGGCGAAACTGGAGCGGAGCAGCTGGTTGGATACATCACGGCCTCTGCTGCTGTCTCCGGGGAGGCCCTGAAACAGTCTCTGGCGGCCCGGCTGGCCGAGGTCATGGTGCCGGCGCATATCGTCACCCTGGACGCTTTCCCGCTGACACCGAACAAGAAAATCGACCGTAAGGCACTGCCGGACCCGCAGCCTGCGCTGGCTGAGGCCGCCCCGGCGGTGGCGGTGGCGGCTGGCGCGCAGGCTCGGATCGCGACGGTCTGGAGCCGTATCCTCGGCGTCAGCGGAATCGGCGCGCAGGACAATTTCTTTGCCTTGGGCGGCCATTCGCTGCTGGCGGTGCAGGCGCACCGGGAGCTGCGCACGGAACTGGGCACCACTGCCCTGTCGATCACCGACATCTTCCGCTTTCCGACCCTTGCCGGGCTGGCCGCCCACATTGAAGGGCTTGCAGGCACCCCGGCAAATACGGAACAACAGCCTGAGGCAGCCGCAGAGCCGGACCGGAGCGGCATGATGTCGAAACGGCGGGCGATGCGGGCGAACCGCAGGGCAAGGACTGGATGACAGACTCCAACAGCAAACTGGCAGAGCGGCTGGCCCTGGTCCGGCCGCTGTTTGCAACCGATGTGGCGTTGGCCGGGGCGGATCCCCTGGGCACGCCTCCGGCACCGCTGGCAAAGGAAGCCGCGGGGCTGTCGCCCAACGCGGTGGAGAAACGGCGCAATGAATTTGCCGCCGGCCGCGACGCCGTGCATCAGGCGATGCAGCATCTTGGCGTGCCCCCTGCCCCGGTGCAGGTCGGCAGCGACCGGGCGCCGGTCTGGCCCGCGGGGCTGGTCGGCTCGATCACCCACACCAAGAGCTGCGCAATGGCAGTGCTGGCCCGCGCGGGCGAGGTTCAGGGGCTGGGCATCGACGTCGAGGAAGACACGCCGCTAAAGGACGAGCTGCTGCCCGCAATCTGCTCAGACAGGGAACAGGCCTGGCTGAAGCGGCAGGGCAATCCGGGGCAGATGGCCAAGGTGATCTTCTCCGCCAAGGAAGCGGCGTACAAGGCCCAGTACACGATGAGCCGGGCGTTTTATGGCTTTGACGGAATGGAGCTGGAATTTGATATGGCCGCGGGTGCCTATCAGGCGTTTTTCACCGCCGACCGGCCGCCGTTTGCGCGCGGCGAAGCGGTTGGCGGGCGCTTTGCCATTGGTGCGGGCCTGATCATGACCACGGCGGAAATCCGGGGGCGCGGATGATGGGGCGGCGCGGGCTTCTGGCCGCGGGCGCGGCGGTTGCGACGCTGGGCCTGATGGCGTTTGCAACCCGCAGCCGGCCTGTGCCGGTGCCGCCGCCGCTGGCCCCGCCGCAGGGACCGCTGAAGGTGTTTCACCTTGGCCATTCGCTGGTCGGCCCGGACATGCCGCACATGCTGGTGCAGCTGGCGCCCACGGGGCATGGTTATAACAGCCAGCTGGGATCGGGCACCTCGCTCAGGGCGCATTGGGAACCGGGCGAGGACATTCTCGACTTTGAAACCGCCAACCACGCGCCTGCTTACCGCGACGCAAAGGAGGCAATCGCCTCAGGCGAATACAGCGCTGTGGTGCTGACTGAGATGGTCGAGCTGCGTGATGCGATCAAGTATTTCGATGCGGCCGAGTATCTTGAAAAATGGGCGAATCTGGCACGTAAGGCGTCTGGGGGCACGCGCCTGTATCTGTATGAAACCTGGCACAGGCTGGATGACCCGGACGGCTGGCTGCAGCGGATTGAGGCCGATCTGGAGGCGCTTTGGACGCGTCAGCTGCTGGGGCCCGACAGCCGCCGGAGTCCGCAACACCCGGTTTATCTGATCCCCGGCGGTCAGGTGCTGGCAGCGGTCGCGCGTGCGGCAGAGGCCGGGGAGATCCCGGGGCTGGCTTCACGTGAATCGCTGTTTGCCCGCACGCCTGAGGGTGATCTGGACACCATCCATATCAACGATCTGGGGGCCTATGTGATTGCGCTGACCCATTTCGCGGTGCTGTACCAGCGTGCGCCCATGGGCCTGCCGCATCAGCTAAGCCGTGCAGATGGCACCCCGGCTGAAGCATTCAGCACCGGCGCCGCGGCCAAGGTGCAGCAAATTGTCTGGGACACCGTGCGCGCCCTGCCCCGCACCGGAATTTCCGCCGCGGGAGCGCCAGCATGAAGCTGGAGGCGCTGATCACCTCGGTTGTGATGATCGGCCATTCGCTGTTCGGGCATGACAACCCGCAGATGCTGGAGCAGCTATTGGACACGCAGGCAGAGGCCGCGGTCGAAGCGCAGATCATCAATGGCGCGCCGCTCAGCTATAACTGGCAGCACAGCGGCCGCGCCGAGGGGGTTGATTCACGTGAAAGGCTGACCCGGCCTGCCGATGCGGTGATCGTGACCGAGGCGATTCCGCTGGCCAACCACCTGAAATGGAGCGGCACGGAGCAAGCGGTCACTCAATTCTACGAGCTGGCACGCGCGGCAAATCCGGATGTGGCGTTTTACCTGCAGGAAACCTGGCACAGCCTGGACAGCGGCACCGGCGCCGCTGTGCCGTTTGACGATGGTGCGGATGTGCCTTGGCGGCAGCGGCTGCAGCAGGACCTGCCGCGCTGGCAGGCGGTGGTGGCGGACGTGAACGCCGCCACAGGCGGCACTGTGAAACTGCTGCCCGCAGGCCAGGCGATGGCGCGGCTGGATGAAGCGATCCAAGCTGGCACGGTGCCGGGGCTGGCCAGTATCCGCGATGTCTTTGCCGACGATATCCATCCCAACGCGACCGGTTTCTACTTCCTTGCGCTGCTGCAGTACGCGGTTCTGACTGGCAACACCCCGGCTGGCTTGCCGCACCGGCTGACAGACCGCTGGGGCAAGCCTTATCCCGCGCCCTCGCCGGAAGTAGCAGCGCGGCTGCAGGAAATAGCTTGGGCGTCCGCTCAAGGAGAGAGCGTTGGAACAGTGGCCTTGCCCGCGGACCCTGATCCGCTGCCCCAGGATCCGCCGCTGCCCAAGCTGAACGCACCAGTGCTGGAGGACGTTCCGGCGCTGAACAGGACAGCGGTTCGCCAGCCCGTCGCCATCAACCTGGCAGCCATTGCTGATTGGAGCACCCAGGCGCCGTTCCTGGATCATTTCAAGACCGCGCGGCCCTGGATCGGCCACTTGCCCGGGCAATGGGGCGGCGCGGACCATGGCGACCTTCTGGCCGCCGGCTATCTGGATCCGGCAGGCTGGCCCACCGCCATCCCGCCGGAGCTGAGCTCGATCGGCACGGTGATCCTGACCGATCTGCCGGAAGCAGCGGTGTCACTGAAAGGCCGTTATGTTCTGCGGTATGAGGGAGAGGGCATTGTCGAGGTTCTGGGGCGGGCCAGCAATGTCCGCTATGGCAAAGGCGAGGTGCGGTTCGACTTCACTCCCGGCCCCGGCCCCGTGGAGATCCGCATCCAGCGGATGGGCCGCCGCGGCGGCTATGTGCGCAACATCACTGTGGTGAAAGAAGAGCATCTGGCCGCCTACGAGAATGGTGCCCTGTTCAACCCGCTGTGGCTGGACCGCCTGAAGGGTTTCGCTGCGCTGCGGTTCATGGATTGGATGGCCACCAACAATTCCGCCCAGACAGGGTGGGAGGACCGGCCCCTGCCCTCCGGCTACACCTGGGCGCTGAAAGGGGTTCCTGTCGAAGTGATGCTGGCGCTGGCCAACAGGCTGGGTGCAGATCCTTGGTTCACCATGCCGCATATGGCGGATGACGCCTATGTCCGCCAGTTCGCCCGTCTTGCAGAAAACGGCCTGGACGAAACGCTGCGCGCTTATGTGGAGTATTCAAACGAGGTCTGGAACTGGCAGTTCCAGCAGGCCGCCTGGGCCGAGCGCCAAGCGCAGGCGCGCTGGGGCGGTGAAGGACTGTGGATGCAGTTTTACGGCGGCCGCGCCGCGGAGGTGGCGCAAATCTGGGCGCAGGTCTTTGGCGAGGACAGCGGGCGATTGGTGCGGGTGATCTCCTCGCAGACCGGCTGGCTGGGGCTGGAAGAGCAGGTGCTGACAGCGCCGCTGTGGCAAGCAGAGCAGCCGGAGCGGCTGGCGCCTGCGGCCTATTTCGATGCCTATGCGGTGACCGGCTATTTCGGCGGCGTTCTGGGATTGAAAGAGCGCGCCGCACAGGTCCGTGCATGGATCGCAGGCAGCCGGGACCAGGCGCAGGCCATCGCCGCGGAGCGCGGGCTGACAGGCGCTGCCGCTGCTGAATTTACCGCGCGGCACCAGTTCGATGCCGCAAGCGCCCAGGCCGGGGCAGAGCTGCGCGACGGGCTGATTTCTGGTGATGCTGCCGACACGCTGCCGGATCTGCTTGGCCGGGTGCTGCCCTATCACGCCGGGGTCGCGCAAAAGCACGGGCTGGAACTGATTATGTATGAGGGCGGCAGTCATGTAGTGGGTATCGGGCCCATGGTTGAGGACGAGGCGCTGGCCGCCTTTTTCACCCATTTCAACTACAGCGCCGAGATGGGCGCGCTTTATCACGAGCTGCTGGCAGGCTGGCAGGCGCTCGGCGGCAAGCTGTTCACCGCCTATGCTGATGTAGGGTCGCCCGGGAAATGGGGCAGCTGGGGGGCCTTACGCACCCTCAGCGACCAGAACCCGCGCTGGGATGCGCTGGAGGCGGTGAAGTGAGCCCGCAGGTTTCTGTGCTGATCCCGGCCCATAATGAGGCAGACTACATCGGTGGCTGCCTGCAGGCGGTCTTTGCCTCGGACCCGCTGCCCGCGGGCATGACGGCAGAGGTGCTGGTGCTGGCCAATGGCTGCACCGACGCAACCGCGGCGCTGGCCCGGGATGTCCTGCCGCCCGACGGCTGGGGCCTGAAGGTGCTGGAACTTCCTGCGGGCGGCAAGCTGGGCGCGCTGAATACTGGCGATGCGGCGGCACGCGGGGATATCCTGATCTACCTGGATGCCGACGTGCGGGTGTCGCCTGACCTGATCCCGAAACTTGCCGCAGCCTTGCCTCTGGACGCTCCGCGCTATGCCAGCGGCCGCCCGCAGGTCGCCCCGGCCCGCAGCGCGGTGACCCGGGCCTATGCGCGGCTGTGGATGCGGCTGCCATTCTTTTCCAGCGGCGTGCCGGGGTTTGGCATCTTTGCGATGACCCGCGCCGGGCGGCAGCGCTGGGGCGAATGGCCGGACATCATTGCCGATGACATCTTTGCCCGGCTGAATTTTGCGCCCGGGGAACGGGTGCAAGTGGCGGCGTCTTACAGCTGGCCCTTGGTAGAGGGTTTCCGCAACCTGGTGAAAGTGCGGCGGCGGCAAAATGCCGGGGTGACGGAGGTGGCCGCCAGATACCCGGAGCTGATGCGAAACGAGGACACCCCGCAGGCGGGTGCCGGCACGGCGCTGCGCCTGCTGCTGCGCGATCCGCCCGGGTTCCTGGCCTACGCTGCGGTTGCGCTGGTGGTGAAATCACCGCTGTTTGGCTCGCAGAACCGTTGGACCCGTGGCCGCTGACAGGCCCCCACTGGCCGAAACGCTCCCGCGCCCGCAGGATGCCCTGGCTGCGCCAGAACACCTTTGGCGGCCTTGGGCGTGGCCCGGCGCCACGGCGCCGGGCCACGCCCAACGGGAGCGGAGCATCTGCTGATGTGCCGGCGACGGGCGGGAGTGCCGCGGCTGTTACCCGGCAATGGCTTTGCGGATATGCGCGGCCAGCCGCGCAGCTTCCTTGGCGCTGTCGTGCCGTTCCAGCACCCGGGCGCGGCCGGCCTGCCCCATGGCGGCAAGCTGTTCCTGCGGAGTTTCCGCCAGCTCCAGAACCGCCTCTGCCAGCGCCGTTTCATCCCCTGCAGGCACCAGCCATCCGGTCTGACCTGGTACCACCAGTTCCGGCGTGCCGGCGATATAGGTGGCAACCACCGGGCGGGCAGCAGCCATTGCCTCCATCACCACCATCGGCAGACCCTCGGCAAAGGAGGGCATCACCAGCGCATGGGCGCGGGCCAGTTCCCGGCGCACGCCGTCCTCAGCCAGCCAGCCGGTGAGGGTGATGTTCTGCTGCAGCCCGAGGTCCGCAATCGCCGCCTCCAGTTCCGGGCGCATCGCGCCGTCGCCGATCAGCGCCAGATGCACGTCCGGGACTTTCTGCACCAGCTGCGCCATGGCGCGGACCAGCACCATCTGGCCTTTCTGCTCGACGAAACGCCCGATGGCCGTCAGCCGCAACGGCCCCTGAGGCAGCGGCGCGGGAGCCGCGAAACGGTCCGGCTCAATGCCGCAATGCACCACTTTCAGGCTGTCCCACTTGCCAAAGGGCGCCCAGCGGCTCAGCTGGCTCTTGCCGAAACTGCTGACCGCCACGGTAAAGGCGGCGCGGCTGATCTTCCCGCCCAGCGACAGCGCATGGGGGGCGTCGAATTCTTCCGGCCCGTGCACGGTGAAACTGTAGGCCGGGCCGCCCAAGGCATGCGCCAGCATCGCCACTGCCGCAGAATTGGTGCCGAAATGCGCGTGCATGTGCTGCACGCCTTCCGCCGCGCAGCGCTGTTTCACATGGGCCGCTTCGCCCAAGTAGATCAGATGCCGCAACACGCCGTTGTCCGAGGCGCGTGCCAGTTTCAGCGTCAGCGACAGCGTCTTTGCAAAACGGCCCGGCGCCACCATCGCCTCCCGTGCCAGTGCCGCCAGCAGCCGCCCTGCCCCGGCCTGCAGAACATATTCGGTACGCGCTGCCTCGGCCTGGTCGCCGGGATCGGCCAGCTTGGAACCAGACGGGCGCATCGCCAGGCGCAGGATGTCCACGCCCTGCTGTTCAAGCGCTTGCAGCTCACGGCGGATGAAGCTGTGCGAGGGCTGCGGATAGGTGTTCAGGACATAAGCGATTTTCAACGCAGCGGCTTCCCGGCAAAGGCATGTATCCGCGGCAGGTTAGCGGCGGTTTAGCAGCTTGCCCAGCGCCTGGCTCCGCTTGTCCCGCAGGCGTGGAGAATGCAGCACAGACGTTCGGATTGTTGAGGCATTTCTGCTGCTTGCGCAGCCTGGCACCGCCGCGGGCGCCAGCGCAATTGACGCCCCTGCCCGGCCCGCCTAGCCTGCAGCACCGGAGTTTTGGGAATTGCACGGACATGCAGCGGGTTGCTACGCTTTTTGCCGGCCAGGGGATGATGGCGCGGGTGCTGCGCTCGGCCTCCTGGCTGATGATCGGATATGGCGGCAGCCAGGCGCTGCGGCTGGCCTCCAACCTGATCCTGACCCGCATTCTGTTCCCCGAGGCCTTTGGCCTGATGGCGCTGGTCACGGTGGTGACGGTGGGGCTGTCGCTGTTCTCGGATGTGGGCATCGGGCCGTCTATTGCGCAGAACAAGCGCGGCGACGATCCGGCGTTCCTGGACACCGCCTGGACGATCCAGGTGATCCGCGGCTTTGGGTTGTGGGCGCTGACGGCGCTGCTGGCCTGGCCCGCGGCTGCGTTCTATGGCGCGCCGGAGCTGCTGCTGTATTTGCCCATTGCCGGTGCCGGGCTGGCAGTCGCCGGCTTCAACCCCACCCGGATCGAGACCGCGCACCGGCATCTGCTGGCGGGGCGGGTCACGGTGCTGGATCTGGCAGGCCAGGCCATCGGGCTGGCGGCGATGATTGTGCTGGCGCTGGCGACGCAGTCGGTGATCGCGCTGGTGCTGGGCGGGGTCATTCAGACTGCGGCCAAGCTTGCCCTGTGCCACTACGGCCTGCCGGGAGCAGCCAACCGCTTCCGCTGGGAGAACGCGGCGGCGCGGGAACTGATCCACTTCGGCAAGTGGATTTTCCTGTCCACCGCCTTCTGGTTCCTGACCTCGCAGGGGGACCGGGCGATCCTCGGGAAATTCGTCTCTCTGGACGTGCTGGGGATCTACAACATCGGCTATTTCCTGGCGAGCTTTCCGATGCTTCTGGGCCATGCGGTGAACCAGCGGCTGATGATCCCGGTTTACCGCGACAAGCCCGCACGCGAAGCGCCAGAGAACCTGCGGCGGCAGCGGCAGTTGCGTTGCGGGCTGACTGGCGGCATCCTGACACTGCTGCTGCTGATGGCCTGGGCCGGACCGTGGCTGGTGCAGTTGCTGTATGATGACCGCTACCTGCAGGCCGGACCGATGATCGTGCTGATCGCGCTGGCGCTGGCGCCTGCGGTGATCACCATGACCTATGATCAGGCGGCGCTGGCGGCAGGCGACAGCCGCGGCTTCTTTGTGTTTTCCGCTGCCCGCGCCTGCCTGCAGACGGGGCTGTTTTTGGGCGGTGTGGCTTGGTTCGGACTGGCAGGCGGCATTGCAGCGCTGGGGCTGGCGATGCTGGCAGCCTATCCAGTGCTGGTGCGGCTGGCGCGCAGGCATCACGTTTGGGACCCGCTGCATGATGCCGGATATGCGCTTTTGACCGTTGCGGCAGGCGGGGCGGCGCTGCACTGGCATTGGACGGCGATTGCAGGCATGACGGCGGCGCTGGGAGGCCACTGAAGCAAATTGCTCAAGTTCGTCGGTGTCAGAGGGCAGCACCTGTCCCGGTCAGCCGAGATCCAGAACTAAGCCCCCCTGCGCCGGAACAGCCCGCGGCGCGGCGGGCGGGTGTCCATCACCGGGATGGAGACCACCGGCACCAGGCCGGTTTCCCGTTCCATCTGCGCTGCGGTGCGCAGCACCGGGTGGCGCAGCTCCTGCAGGAAGGCGGCCAACAGTGCCAGAATGGCACTGGCGGCTGCGCCCATCAGTGCCTTGGTCTTGCGGGCGCCGGTCACCGGGTAATCCGGCAGCGGCGCCGGTTCAATCACCGTCAGCCGCTCGGCCTGACGGCTGGTTTCCAGCCGGAAGCCGACCTCGGCCTCGTTGCGGCGCGCCGTCATCTGCGCCAGTTCTCCCTGCAACTGCTCCAGCCGGCGGTCAAAGGCACCGAGCTGTCGCTCTACCTCAGGGGTGGTTTGGAGGGAAGTTTCAAGCCCAGTCTTGCGCTGGGTCAGCAACGCCTCCTGAGCGTCCAGTGTGGCCAGCCGCTGCTCCGCCTCCTCCTGCAGGCGGCGGGCGGTGGCGGGGCGTTCGGTGGCCTGGGCCTGGTCGGCCGCGCGTCGGATCTCGATCCGTTCGCGGGCGATTTCCAGCAGGCCTTCGTTCATGGCGGCGATCTCCGCCCGGCGGAATTCGATGGTGCCGGGCAGGGTCACATCGTTTTCATTGCGGTATGCGGCGATCTCATCCTCCAGCGCCGCGACCTGATCCGCCAGGGCAGCTTCCTTTTCAGCAAAGAAGCTGAGGGTCTCGCGGGCCTGATCGATGCGGGTGGCGATGCTGAGTTCGATGGTGCGGCGGCCGAATTCGCTGGCGACCTGCTGCGCCTGTTCCGCCGAGGGCATCCGGGCGGTGATGGTCAGCACCGAGATGGTGCCGTCATCGGCAAAGCCTTCGCGGGCGGCGGCAACACCGGTGATCTGCACCGCGGTCCGCAGCAGCACCACCTTTTGCAATTCGGTCAGCGCCCCCTGATCGGCATAGAGACCGAATTTTTCGATGATCTCCAGCAACGTGCCCCGCGCCATAAGGCGCTGCTCGATCAGCTGCATGCGCCGGGCAGAAGAGCCTTCGACAGTGGATTTGGCCAGCTCGCCGGCAATCTGAGGCTGGGTGATCTGCAGCACTTCGGCGGTTTCGTATTCATGCTGCTGGCTGGCGGCAAACCACAGCGACAGCAGGCAGCCAAGGACAAACACGCAGGCAATGGTGAACAGCCTGCGCCGCACCATGTCGAGAAAATCGCCCAGCGTATAGATCGGCCCCATCTGTCTGCTCTCAACCTGCCGGTTTGCCCGGCCTTTCCCAACTTCAGCCGGCCGCAAAAAGGCACCGCCCCCCGGTCTTACACCATAGCAACCGGGCGAAACTATGGCGTTTCAACACTCAGTTCAGCGGGCTGTCCGATGCGCGCGCCCGGTTCAGCACCACGCCCAGAAGCTGGGTGTGGCCAGCCAGCATCTTCTCGCAGGCGGCCAGTTGCGCGGCGGTTGTGCTGCTGCCGTCGGAAACCAGCAGCACGCCATCCACCTGCGGCAGAAAGGCGGCGGTGTCGTCATGTTCCAGCACCGGCGGCAGGTCGAACAGCGCGGTATCGGCACCGCTGCGCAGCATCAGGTCGTCCAGGGCCTCGGCGCAGCAGCGGCCATGCAGGATCTCGGCTGCATCTTGCCCCGCCACAGCGTTCAGTCCGACCGCCAGCGACGGCAGCGGCCGCAGCAGATGATCCTCCATCGCGGCGGCGCCGGACAAGAGACCGGACAGATCCCCCGGCGCCTGCAGCCCCATCGCCTGCGCCAGCCCGGGGCGGCGGAAATTCATGTCCATCAGCACAGTGCGGCTGCCCGGAACCCGGGCCAGGCTGAGCGCCAGATTGACCGCCGAAAACGTGGTGCCGCAGCCCGCAGACGGCGCAGTCACGGCAACCCGCTTCCAGCCGCGCGCCTTGAGGGTGTGCAACAGCCGGGTGCGCAAAAGGTCAAAGGATTTGGCTGCAGGTGCGGTGCGAAAGCGGCTGACCAGCGGCAGGCGCAGCTCTTTCTGGGTGCCGGAGTTGAACGGAACCTGCTGGATCCGCTCCCAAGGTTCAGGCAGGGTTGCAGGCAGCTGAACTGAGGCAGGCGCGGGCAATGGACGGCACGCGTCCGCGCCGGCAGAAGATGCCGGGGCAGCCGCCGGGGCACGGCGGCGGCGGAACCGCTTGAAGCCTTGTTCGCTCATGCCGTTCTCATCAACCTCCCGTATGGGCTGCGGGCCGTGCACCCTGCTGGCGGCAACGGCCCCTGATACGCTAAAATGCTTCACAACCGTTCCCCCTGCAATGGCCGGCGGATCTGCTGCCTGCGCCTGAGGCGCCGGGACAGCAGACCACAAAGGCGTTAATATCCCGTCCCCTTCAGCACCACTCTGCCAGTCCGCCAGATCAGCCCCAGATCACCGCCCAGCGTCAGCCGGCGCCGGTACTCCGCATCCGCCTGCGCGCGGCAGGCAAAGCTGCCCTCGTTACGGACAGACACCTGCCAGAGGCCGGTGATCCCCGGGCGCAGATCGAAGTAGGCGGCTGCGTCACCGTAAATCGGCAATTGCTCCGGCATCATCGGACGCGGCCCGACCAGGCTCATGTCGCCCGTGACTACATTCCACAGCTGCGGCAGCTCATCCAGCGAGGTAGCGCGAAGAAGCCGGCCGACCGGAGTGATCCGCGGATCGTTCTTGAGTTTCTGGGTCTCATCCCATTCCCGGCGCAGCGCCGGATCCTTATCTAAATAATGCTGCAGCAGCTGATCGGCGTCACGCACCATGGTACGCAGTTTCAGAATGCGGAACACCTGACCGCCGCGGCCAAGCCGCGCCTGAGTGTAGAACGGCCGCCCGCCTTCCAGCCACAGCGCCGCGGCGCACAGCGCGATGACAGGCAGTACAATAGGCAGGCTCAGCAGAACCAGAAGCAAATCCAGGACACGCTTACCGCCCGCGGCATATGCCCTGCTGCCTGCCCCCTGTGCGGGCTGCTGCACCGGAGCAAGGCTCTTGAGCGCGGTGTTCATGTTTGCCGGATGCATGCGCAGAGGAGTGAACATAAAAACAGTTCCGGCAGCTGGACCCCCATCTGCCTTACCCCCAGCAAAAGTCAGCCCCGCCCCTCCGGGAACCGCATTTCTCATTTCATTTCCCCTCAATCCGGCCGCTATTAAGGGCCGGGCCGCCGCCAGTGGCGGCAGACGCTCAATACTCAACCTGGCATTCCGCAAGCCAAAGACCGCAGATTGCCGTTACTGATTTTCAGGTTCGAAACGGGGCACGCCCCCACGCGCCCGCGTTGTTTTTCAGCAGCCGCCAATCCCCCGGCGGCGGTGCATTGCTGCACCCTGCCCTAATTAAGACAAATTTAGACAATTGCATGTGAAAATTGGATTTCTCTGGAAAATCACCGGAATTCGGAGCTTTAACAAGGCCAAACCGGAAACAGTGCGGTGATTTGGCCAGACTTGTTCAGCGCCCAGAAAAAGTTATGGCGGAATCAAGGCGCCCGGCCGGCAGGTTTTACTCCCGTGCCACGGCATCTCCGAATAGAATTCGAATGCAGGGTGTCCCAATTGCACGTCATAATACGGCACCGGAACGGGAGCGGAGCATTGCCGGCAATTAACGCGCTGCCCGGTTGC
Organism: Leisingera sp. CC-HEC093; assembly: GCF_059429195.1. NCBI lineage: Bacteria > Pseudomonadati > Pseudomonadota > Alphaproteobacteria > Rhodobacterales > Roseobacteraceae > Leisingera > Leisingera sp. CC-HEC093. The sequence goes on from NZ_JCAIJR010000001.1 coordinate 436,903, forward strand.
GCACTGCCCCGGGTTTGCGCAGTTCACCGAATGCGGCACGCGGTAGACCGCCGCTCAGCAGGTCGCCAGCCTCATGACCTGCCCCCGGACGAAAAGGCTGCGCTGAGGCGGCAGACTGCCTGCCGCAGACTTGCCGGTGCCCCGAAACACCGGCATAAGCCAGCCAAGTCGACGGCAGAGAAAGTGAGAGCATCATGCAGCCTCACGGCAGCGGCGCCAGCTGGCTGGCCGCCAATCTTGACGGAAACACACTGACCGCCTGGACCAAAACCGGCGGCACCGCAAGCCCAGCACATGTGCTGGAGCTGCCAGACAACCGTCCTGCAACGCTGGCTGCCGGATTGCGCGAGATGCTGGCAGGTGCGGCGAAGCCTGTTGTGCTGGGCGGCAGCGGGCTGGTGGCACCGCAGGCAGTACCCGTGGTGCCCGCGGAACAGTCTTTGACTGCGATCCCGCACGAAGAGCTGACCATCCATGCCCTGCCGGGGCTGAGCCAGTCTGGCCCAACCGGGCTGATACTGGGGGCGGCGGCCCGGCTCCGCGGTTTTTTGCAGCTGAACCCGGATTGGGACGGGGTGGTCTGCCTGCCGGGCACCGGCGTGACCCATTGGGTGCAGGTCAGTGCCAAGGAAGCTGTCAGCTTCCAAAGCGCGCTGACCGGACAGATTGCGGCAGCGGTGGCGCAGCCGATGTCGCTGGCAGCCACCGGCGACTGCTGTAAGGTAGCGCTCACTGATGCGGCAGTGGACGGCATCGCCAAGCCGCAATTGCTGGCGGCCCGGCTGGCGGCACTGCAGGCAGATACCGCGCTGGGGCACGTGCAGGCGGACACCGTGCGCGGCAGGCTCTGGGGGTTTTTATTGGGTGCGGAACTGGCTGCAGCCCGGCCCTATTGGCTGGGCCAGAATGTGGCGCTGCTGGCTGAGGTGCCGCTGCAGCCGCTTTATACCGCCGCATTGGAGGCCCAAGGGCTGCCGGTCACAGTGGCAGACGCGCAGCGCATGACGCTGGAAGGGCTGAGCCGGGCCTGGGCTGGTAACTGATCACGGCTCCGGTCTGCGGCGCAGGCATTATTCGGGGTTTCCAGAACCCGCGGACCCGAAGCTTCAGCCGCCTGCCCTGGAACGCGTCCCCTTGCCCGGCGGAGTTTCCGGCGGGCCTGCAAAGCACTGGGCGATGCGCATCCAGTTCTCCGCTGCCGCGCCGGAGATTTGCAGCCGGGTGTCCTCGAAATTGCGCACTTGGGTGACCACCCGGGCGAATTCGACTGCTGCGCCTTTGATACAGCTCTCATCTTGCGGGGTATTCCATTCCCAGACCGCACCCGACGGCCCGGTGAGCTGTACAAAGGGCGCCGGTTCCGGCACCTCCAGCGCGCGGTTTCGGAAGCTCCAGCCATAGGTCACAACACCCAAATGCGCGATGTTGCGGATGCGGTCGTGCTCCTGCCACTCATGCCCCAACAGATCGAAAACTTCCTGCCCATGCGCCCAGGTCTCCATCTGCCGGGCAGTACAGGAGCTTAGCGCGCTCATGTCCGGCCCGATCCATTGCAGCCGCGCCTTGGGATCTGCCGCGGCAAATGCGTCGGCGCAGCGCTCCGCCCCGTCCCGCCAGACCGCAAACAGCGCCCGGCCGCTGAGGCCGTCCAGCCAAGGAAACTGGCATTCGAGGATGGAACGGCCCGCCTGCATGTCCCGCAGAACCGGCGCGATGAAGGCGGCAAAGGCTTCCGCGCCCTGCAGCGACGCCTCTGCCGCGGCGTTGAACAGATGCAGGTGCCCCAGCACATGATCAATGGTCCAGCCCTTGAACTGGGTTTCGCGGTGGAACTCCGCCTCTGGCAGATCCTCAAGGATGGCCGCCAAGGCGCGGCTTTCCGCTCTGAAATCTTCGGCCTGTTGCATGGCTCTCCCCTTTTGTCCCGCCCAGCAGGATAGCCGGGCCGGGTGCAGGCCGGAAACAGGGACCAAACGTCACAAATTGAGCCGCGGGGGCGGCGGGCTCAGGGCAGAGGATCGGTCTTGAACAGGCGGATTTTCAGCCCGCCGTGTGCCACCGGCGCGCCGAACGGCAGGAACGGCAGATTGGTCGCCTTGGCCAGGCTGGTTTCCGAGGTGACGATACCCACGCGCCAGCCGGAGAAACGCTCCTTCAGCACCTGACCCAGAGCGCCGTAAAGGGCATAGAGCAGTTTTTTGTTGCCGATCCGGGCGCCATAGGGCGGGTTGACGATGACCAGGCCGGGCGGGCCATCGGGTCGCTGCAGATCGCTGACCGCGGCCTGGGCAAAACGGGTGAAGCCCGCCACACCGGCCCGGTCAGCGTTGGCAGCGGCCATCTCCACGGCGCCGGCATTGCGGTCGGAGCCGTGGAACAGCAGATCGGTTTCGCGCGCCTCGCCCTGCTGCTTCATCTCTGCCCAGGCATCCGCATCAAAAGTGGTAAGCTTTTCAAAGGCGAAGCTGCGGCTGCGGCCGGGCAGCAGCCCCTTGGCGATCTCTGCCGCCTCGATCACAAAAGTGCCCGAGCCGCACATTGGATCCACCACCGGCTCAGCCCCGTCAAAGCCGCATTCACGCAGGAACAGTGCCGCGAGGTTTTCCCGCATCGGCGCCTTGCCGACGGCAGATTTGTGGCCGCGCTTGTGCAGCCCCTCGCCCGAGGTATCGACGCTGAAGACGCAGAGGTTGTCCTCGATCCGCAGTTTCACCGTCAGCTCCGCGTCCTTGGTGACGGGGGCGCCAAGGGTCTCGGCAATCGCCTTTTCCACCCGCTGGGCAGCAGCGCCGGCGTGGTAGATTTTGGACTTCTTGTTGGTGGAAACCTCCACCTTCACCGGCACATCCGGGCGCAGCACCTCATCCCAGGGAAACTTGCGCGACCGCTTGTCGAGCTGGGCCAGGTGGAAAGCGCGGAATTCGCCGATCCGCGCCAGCACCCGCGCCGCGCCGCGCAAGCACAGGTTGGCGCGCCAGACTTCGGCCCAATTGCCCTGTACCGTAACTCCGCCCGGCACTGCCTTGGGGGCGGCAAAACCCAGCTCCTTGGCCTCAACCAGCAGCGCCTGCTCCAGACCCGGCGGAGCGGTCAGGAAGATCTCGAATGTGTTGTCTTGCGTCATGCTGCCCTCCTTAGACGCAAAGCCCATCCGCGGCGACTGTTTTTTCCTGCCCCGCCCAAGGAGAACCTACCGTTGCGTTACAACCAGAAATGCTGCATTGCGGCATGGCAAAGACAGGGAGTTAGCGCCTATAGAGTTCAATTTTTATCAATGATTTTCATACACTTACCAGTTACTAAAAAATTAGTTTGACAACATAATCCAACCTATGAAAGCTCTATGCCAGTCAGGTGCAGCCAACGTGCAGCTGGCCTCAAGAGACTTTCAGGGAGGAAGAGATGCGTAAGTATCTTCTTTCCGCAGCAGCCGTTTGCGCGGTGGTTGCGGGATCAATTGGCTATGCCGACGAAATGGCGGCCAAAAAATGGATTGATGAAGAATTCCAGCCGTCGGTTTTGACCAAGGATGAACAGCTGTCCGAGCTGCAGTGGTTCATCAACGCGGCCGAGCCCTACAAAGGCATGGAAATCAACGTGCTGTCTGAGGGCATTCCCACGCACAGCTACGAAAGCGAAGTGCTGACCAAGGCCTTCGAGGAAATCACCGGCATCAAGGTGAACCACCAGATTCTGGGTGAAGGCGAGGTCGTTCAGGCCGTGCAGACCCAGATGCAGACCAAGCGGAACCTCTATGACGCCTATGTCAATGACTCCGACCTGATCGGCACCCACTCGCGCCTGCAGCTGGCCTACAACCTGACCGACATGATGGCGGGTGAGTTCAAGGACGTGACCAACCCCGGTCTCGACCTGGATGACTTCATGGGCACCCAGTTCACCACCGGCCCGGATGGCGACCTGTACCAGCTGCCCGACCAGCAATTCGCGAACCTTTACTGGTTCCGCAAGGATTGGTTCGACCGCGACGACCTGCAGGCAGCGTTCAAAGAGAAATACGGCTATGACCTGGGCGTTCCGGTCAACTGGTCCGCGTATGAGGACATCGCCGAATTCTTCAGTGAGCACGTGAAGGAAGTCGACGGCAAAGCAATCTATGGCCACATGGATTACGGCAAGCGCGCGCCGGACCTTGGCTGGCGGATGACCGACGCCTGGCTGTCGATGGCCGGTGCAGGTTCGAAGGGCGAGCCGAACGGCGTGCCGATCGACGAATGGGGCATCCGCATGGAAGAGGGCTCCTGCAACCCGGCCGGTGCCAGCGTGACCCGCGGCGGCGCGGCAAACGGCCCGGCAGCGGTCTATGCGATCCGCAAGTGGGACGAATGGCTGCGCAAATACGCGCCTCCGGGTGCAGCGTCCTATGACTTCTACCAGTCGCTGCCGGCACTGGCGCAAGGCAACGTGGCGCAGCAGATCTTCTGGTACACCGCCTTCACCGCCGACATGGTGAAGCCGCAATCCGAAGGCAACAACACTGTTGACGGCGACGGCAACCCGCTGTGGCGGATGGCGCCCAGCCCGCACGGCCCCTACTGGGAAGAAGGCCAGAAGGTTGGCTATCAGGACGTGGGCTCCTGGACCTTCCTCAAGTCCACCCCGCTGGACCGCGCACAGGCAGCCTGGCTCTATGCCCAGTTCGTGGTGTCCAAGACCGTCGACGTGAAGAAGTCGCATGTTGGCCTGACCTTTATCCGCGACTCCTCCGTGAACCACGAAAGCTTCACCGAGCGCGCACCCAAACTGGGCGGCCTGGTCGAATTCTACCGCTCGCCTGACCGTGTCGCATGGTCGCCGACCGGCATCAACGTTCCGGATTACCCGAAGCTGGCCCAGATCTGGTGGCAGCAGATCGGTGACGTGAACTCCGGCGCCTTCACGCCGCAGGAAGCGATGGACCGCCTGGCCGAGGAAATGGACATCACCATGGGCCGGATGCAGCGCGCAGACGAGCAGGCTAATGTCTATGGCGGCTGCGGCCCGCGTCTGAATGAAGAGAAAGACGCGGAGTGGTGGTACGCCAATGGCGGTGCCAAAGCTCCGCTGGAGAACGAGAAGCCGCAGGGCCAGACCGTCAACTATGACGAGCTGGTGGCCCGCTGGGCAACCAACTAAGGCCTCCTCCCGGTCCGGCCAGCGATCCCCATCATCTGGCCGGGCTATCCAGGCCCCGGAGACCCTTTCCCGTCATCCGGGGCCTTCTTCCCCAAGATCAGAGCGCGCCTTGCCCCGCGCGCGAACAGGCCGCCTGCCAGAAAGTCAAAGCAAGATGGCACTCGAACTCAAGGGTGTGACCAAGCGCGTCGGCGCCATTCAGCACATCAAGGAAACTTCCCTGCTGCTGAAGCCCGGTCACTTCAACGTTCTCCTCGGCGCCACAGGCTCCGGAAAGACCTCACTCATTAAACTGATGGCGGGCCTCGACCCGATGGCCAGCGGCCAAGTGCTTATGGATGGCGAGGATGTCAGCCGTCTCAGCACCCAGAAGCGCAACATCAGCCTGGTGCATCAGTTCTTCATCAACTACCCGCATATGACGGTATATGACAACATCGCCTCGCCGCTGAAGGTGGCCGGGATGGCGAAGTCGGAGATCGAAGGCCGCGTCGAAGAGGCCGCAGCGATCCTGCAGCTGAAGCCGATGCTGCACCGCCGCCCGCATGAGCTGTCCGGCGGCCAGCAGCAGCGCTGCGCCCTGGCCCGTGCGATTGCTAAAGAAAGCCGCGCGGTATTCCTGGACGAACCGCTGGCCAACCTCGACTACAAGCTGCGCGAAGAGTTGCGTGACCAGCTGCCAGAGCTGTTCGCCGGCCGCGGCGCGGTTGTGGTCTACGCCACCTCCGAACCCGAAGAAGCGCTGCTTCTGGGCGGCCAGACCGCGCTGATGCGCGATGGCCGGGTGACCCAGTTCGGCCCCACCGCGGAGATCTACCGCAACCCCGGCAATGTCGATGCGGCGCGGGTGTTCTCCGACCCGCCGATCAACACCGCCGAGATCACCAAGCAAGGCAGCATGGCCCGCCTTGGCGCTGGTGTCACCTGGGAGCTGGCGGGCGCTGCCGCCGGGCTGGCCGATGGGACCTATACAATCGCCATCCGGCCGCACCACGTATTGCCTGTGGCGAAAAACGGCGCCCATGTGCAGCTGTCAGGCCAGGTGCAGGTGACTGAGCTCTCCGGCTCCGAAAGTTCCGCCCATTTCGAAATGGGCTCCGGCAGCTGGGTTTCGCTGGCCCACGGCGTTCACCCCTATCAGGTGGGTGAGCTGCACGACTTCTACATGGACCCCGCGCAGGCATATTTCTTTGCCCCCGACGGCAGCCGCGCGGCGTGAGGCATCAATGGCAAAAATAACTCTCTCCAAACTGCGCCACAGCTATCTTTCGACGCCGAAGTCCGACTCGGACTACGCGCTGAAGGAAATCGACCTCGACTGGACCGATGGCGGCGCCTATGCGCTGCTCGGCCCCTCGGGCTGCGGCAAATCCACTCTTCTCAACATCATCTCAGGCCTGCTGGTGCCCTCTGAGGGCCAGATCCTGTTTGACGGTCAGGACGTAACCGCCCTGCCCCCGGACCAGCGCAACATCGCCCAGGTGTTCCAGTTCCCGGTGATCTACGACACCATGACGGTTTACGACAACCTGGCCTTCCCGCTGCGCAACCGCGGCCGGGACGAGGCCACCGTGCACCAGCGGGTGATGGCGATTGCCGAGATGCTCGAAGTCACCGAAATGCTGGAGCAGAAGGCGGCTGGCCTCAGCCCGGACAACAAGCAGAAGATCTCCATGGGCCGCGGCCTGGTGCGCGAGGACGTCAACGTGGTGATGTTCGACGAGCCGCTGACCGTGATCGACCCGCATCTGAAGTGGAAGCTGCGCTCCAAGCTGAAAGAACTGCACCAGCGGGTGAAGGCGACGATGATCTACGTCACCCACGACCAGACCGAAGCGCTGACCTTTGCCGATCAGGTGGTGGTGATGCAGCTGGGCGAGGTTGTGCAGATCGGCACACCGGTGGAGCTGTTCGAGCGCCCTGCGCATACGTTTGTCGGCCATTTCATCGGCTCGCCCGGAATGAACATCCTGCCCTGCGAAGTGCAGCACGGTGCCGCCGTGTTCGCAGGCCAGCAGATTGCCCTGGAAGGCCCCATCCAAGGCGCTGCAGACGGTCAAACCGAAATCGGTATCCGCCCGGAGTTCGTCTCACTGACGGACCACGGCCTGCCCGCCACTGTCACCAAGGTCTCTGACATCGGCCGCCATACCGTGGTGGAATGCGAGGCCGGCGGCCAGCGCATCAACGCCGTCACCGAAGGAACCGCCCCGGCAAAAGGCAGCGCTGTGCACCTGGCCTTCCGCCAGGACATGACCCGGCTTTATGTGGACGGCTGGCTTGCCACCGCCCCCGCCAATGCCACCGGCGAACAAGGAGCAGCCTGATGAAAACCGAAAACCAGAAAGCCTGGCTCTTTGTCCTGCCGGTGCTGGCGCTGGTCGCCTTCAACGCGCTCATTCCGATGATGACGGTGGTCAATTACTCGGTGCAGGAGACCTTTGGCGACAATGTGTTCTTCTGGCAGGGGCTGGACTGGTTCCAGCAGATCCTGCGCTCCGACCGGTTCCACGCGGCGCTTGGCCGCCAGTTCATGTTCACCTTCCTGATCCTGATCATCGAGGTGCCGCTGGGCATTGCCATTGCGCTGTCGATGCCGCGCAAGGGCTTCTGGGTGCCGGTGTGCCTGGTGCTGATGGCGCTTCCGATGCTGATCCCGTGGAACGTGGTCGGTGCGATGTGGAATATCTTCACACTGCCCGACATCGGCCTGCTGGGCTACTTCCTGAACCACGTGCTGGGCATCAATTATGACATGACGCAGGATCCCATTGCGGCCTGGGTGACCATTGTCACCATGGATGTCTGGCACTGGACTTCGCTGGTGGTGCTGCTGAGCTATGCGGGCCTGGTCTCGATCCCCGATGCCTATTACCAGGCGGCCAAGATCGACGGCGCCTCCAACTGGGCGGTGTTCCGGTTCATCCAGCTGCCGAAGATGAAGACGGTGCTGACCATCGCCATCCTCTTGCGCTTCATGGACAGCTTCAACATCTACACCGAGCCGTTTGTTCTGACTGGCGGCGGTCCCGGCAACTCCACCACCCTGCTGTCGATCGACCTGGTGAAAATCGCGCTTGGCCAGTTCGACCTCGGCCCCGCCGCAGCCATGTCGCTCATCTATTTTGCAATCACGCTCCTGGTCTCCTGGCTGTTCTACACGCTGATGACCAAGGACGATCTGAACTAAGGGAGGGATCAACATGCAGAAACGATCCATTGTCCCCATCGTCTATATCCTGTTCCTCATGCTGCCGATTTACTGGCTGGTGGCGATGAGCTTCAAGACGACCAATGAAATTCTGTCGGGCTTCTCGCTGTTCCCGCAGACTTTCACGCTGGACAACTACAAGACCATTTTCACCGATCCCAGCTGGTACTGGGGCTACATCAACTCGATCCTCTATGTTTCGATCAACACGGTGATCTCCATCGCGGTGGCGCTGCCGGCGGCTTATGCCTTCAGCCGCTACCGGTTCCTGGGCGACAAACAGCTGTTCTTCTGGCTCTTGACCAACCGGATGGCACCGGCTGCCGTGTTCGCCCTGCCGTTCTTCCAGCTCTATTCCGCGGTGGAACTGTTCGACACCCATCTGGCCGTTGCGCTGGCGCACTGCCTGTTCAACATCCCGCTGGCGGTCTGGATCCTCGAGGGCTTCATGGGTGGCATCCCTAAGGAGCTGGACGAAACCGCATTCGTCGACGGCTATTCCTTCCCGCGCTTCTTTGCGACGATCTTCATCCCGTCGATCAAGGCGGGCGTGGGTGTGGCGGCTTTCTTCTGCTTCATGTTCTCCTGGGTGGAGCTGTTGCTGGCCAAGACCCTGACCGCCGTCGCCGCCAAGCCGATTGCCGCCACCATGACCAAGACCGCCTCCAGCGCGGGCTATGAACTGGGGCTGCTGGCGGCTGCGGGAACTCTGACAATTATTCCGGGCGCCATCGTGATCTGGTTTGTCCGCAACTACATCGCGAAGGGTTTCGCGATGGGGAGGGTGTAATGCTTTCATGGATGGCCTGGACCTGGCCCACTGCCCTGTTGTTTATCGGCATTTTCAGCGCCATCGGCGTGCTGATCCTCGCTGAAATCCGCCACCCCGGCGGCGCGGCCCGCAAGGGCGTGCTCGGCCTCACCACCACTCGCGGCGACCGGCTGTTCATCAGCCTCTTGGGCACCTCCTACATCTTCCTGGCCTGGCTGGGCTTGGTGGGGATGCCCTTGTGGTGGCCATTGGGCCTGTCGGTCGCCTGGGGCATCTTCTGCTTCTGGAAGGTCTGATGCGCTGCGGGTCAAGGGGGCCGAAGGCCCCGCCGCAGGCGGCTTGCCCTTGACGCGCAGCCCCAAACACAATCGGGACAGGCCTTGAAGGCAAACCTGCCCTTCAAGGCCTTCTCAGCCAAAACCTTAAACCGATGCGTCAGACACTGCCGTTAAGACTGGCCCATCACCCCGCAACTTGCTGAGAAGACTCGCGCGGCAGCGCACAGTTTGACAACAAACCCTCTGCCGCTGCGCATCTTCTAAAAAAATAGTTTTCACGGAAGCCTGCTTCCCCTAGCATGACTGGAACGATCAAATGAGCCGGACTGCCGAGGCGATGCGCAAGAAACACGACACTTCCCTGCTGACCGAGGTTGAGCTGGAATTCATGACCGTCGTCTGGGACATGGGCGGCGGCACCGTGCGCGATATCCTGGCCGAGCTGAACAAGATGCAGGAACGCGCCTATACTTCGGTGGCCACGGTTCTCAAGATCATGGAACAAAAGGGCTTTCTCACCAGCGAGCGCAAGGACCGCTCTTTGGTTTACCGCCCCGCTGTTCCCAAGGCAGAGTATCAGAAAACATCTCTGAAAAACCTTTCGAGCAAGCTTTTCAACGGCGCGCCCGCCGCATTGGTGGCGCGGCTGGTCGATGATGAGGATGTGACCGACGAGATGCTCGAGGAGATGCGGGCGCTCTTGGAGGAAAGGCTGGGGGACAATGCCAACTGAGGTTCTGCTGAACGCCTACATTGATCTCAACATTCTGCTGCTGGCGGGCACGGTTTTGTGGCTTGCCGCGCACAAGCTGCTGACGCGCAGCAAATTGGGGCGCGCCTACCAGCCGCAGCTGCGGTTGCTGAATGGGATGACAGTCCTGCTGGCAGCCTCGCCTCTGCTGATCCTGGCCTTCACCCGGTTCGTCATCGCCCATCCGCCGAATTTCTCCGATATGCTGGTTTCACAATACCTGCAGGGTAACGTCAGCATGAGCGCCGGTGCGTTCGAGGCAACCCTGGGCCTGCGCGAGGACGCGGTGCGCGGCCTCACCAGCCTGCAGCCGATGTGGGCACAGGCCCTTGCCGCGGCGTTTGCCGCCGGTGCGCTGATCTGCCTAACCCATGTGGCCGTTTCTGTTTTCCGCCTGCGCCAGAACTTGGGCGGCGCCTTCATCTGGAAACGCATCGGCCGGGTGCAGCTGATGGTGTCCGATGATATCCGCGTGGCCTATTCCACCCGCGGGCTGTTTTGCCGCTATGTTGTGCTGCCCTCGTCGCTGCTGAATGACCCGCGCGACCTGCGACTGACCATCGCGCATGAATTGCAGCACTTCCGTCAGCGCGACATCGAATGCGAGTTTCTGCTGGAGATGCTGCGCCCGCTGCTGTTCTGGAACCCGGCCTTTTACCTGTGGCGGCGCGAGGTGCGGCTGCTGCGCGAATTTGCCTGCGATCAGGCGCTGATGGCACGGCCGGATTTCGACGTGCGCGCCTATTGCGAATGCCTGATCCGGGCCTGCGCCCATGCCGCCCGCGGCCCGGCGCTGTTCACCCGCCGCAGTCCGGCGGTGGCGCTGGTCGACCGCCGCGAAACCCGCCGCGGCGCCTCCTTGCAGCGGCGGATCATCGCGGTGACGGCGGTTCAGCCGCGGGGGCCGAACTCGCTTGGCTGGGGTCTGGTCTCTTTGACGATGGCAGGGATGGTGCTGGCGACGGCAATGCTGCTGCAGCGCCCCAGCGACTGGAGCCATGACCGCATCATGCTGTCGACGATTGTCAACCTAGAGCGCATGGCGACCCGCAACAGCACCCCGGACCTTGCGGTCAGCGCGCTCAACGGCGGCTTTGCCGTTCCGTCGCAATAAACCTGCCGCCGTATTGACCTGTCCAGACCGGCCTGCGTTTATCCCTGCCCGTCGGGCGAAGAGGCCGCGTCGCCCTGCTTCCTGCATTTTCAGCCAACAAAAGCAGAGCGCTTGCCGGGGGCCAGTTGCTGCAGGTTGCGGGCTTTCTGCCCCACCGGCCGCAGCAGTTCCCGCACTGCCAGCCACAGGTCGGCCTGGCGGTAGCGGCGGCAGACGCGCAGCCGGTGGAAAGTCTCGTAACTGTCGCCCAAGTGGTCTAGAAACTGTGTGGAGCGCAGGGTGTTGGAGGCCTTGAGCCCGCGTTCAATGGCAGTTTCAATCCCCCGCCAAGCTATGATCCGGCCGGGGGAAACCCGGCCATGGGTCACGTCGAAATCCAGGGTCAGCCTGTAGGAAATACTGCCCGCTTCGGCGCACAGGCTGCTGGCCGCAGGGCGGCCGTCAATGGTCAGCAGATGCAGCACCATCCTGCCTCGGGCCGACATCCGCCGCCAAAGCTCCTCAAAGAAAACGCGGGGGCGCTGGCTGGCGCCGCCGCCGGTGCCCAGCCGGGCCTTGCGCGCCGACAGGGCCAGCACCCCGTCGAGAATGCGCCCTGCGCTGCCGCCCGGGCTGTCTGCGGTCAGAATCTCGTGATCCCTTTGCTGCAGCGCCCGGTGCCCGGCGCGCAGCAGGCGGCGGAACTTCCTGCTGCGCCGCGCCAGGCAGGCATCCAACCCATCATCATGGCGGCAGAGCGCTGCACGGATTTCCTGGCGCTGGCGGCTGCGCAATTTGCAGGTGCCGTTCGCACCGGCGATCTGCCCAAAGGCGCCCGCGGCCCGCATCGGGGCCAGATCCGCGACATCGCAATCCCTGGCAGCCAGCATCTCCTCCAGCAGCGCTGCGGCATCTGCCTCATGGCCCGGAAAGGCTAGCGCGTCGTGAAAACCGGCCCGGTTGCTGCACAGCATCGACAGTTTGCGCAGGCGCGGCCCGCCCCGCCACAGCGGTTCGCGCGTCAATCCCAGCGGCAGCGCCGCCGTCAACTGCCCATCGCGCCACACACAGCCGATCCGCGGCACGGCTTCGCTGCCAAAGGCTGCAGTCCAGGCCAATATCCAATCCATCGACGAAAACGGGCCGCCGCCAGAGGCGCCATGCAGCTCTGTCCAGGCAGGTTGCAGCGCTTCCAGCGCATCAAGTTTGGTAATGATCTCTGTCCTTGCAGCCACTGCATCCGCGCTCCCCAGCACACATCTGAAAATCTAGGCGGCTGGCGGTCATTTTCCACGCGCTAAGCGGAACTTTCAGTGCCAGCGCAGGCAGATTACTGCAAGAACCGCGCCTGCAAGTGGGCGGAGAAAGGATCAGGTCGTTTCCGGGGCGGCAAAGCGCCGAACTGACCGAGCCAATCCGGCAGCCCCGCGCCGGAAATTGCGGCCCCGCGGCAAGAGCATGGATGCGGGCGCTGCGGCGGCCTAGCACTGGCCATGGCTTGCGGGAACCCGTGGCCTCAGGAAGATCAAAGCAATTGAATGGAGTGTCTCACATGAACAAATTTGCGCTGACCGCGGCCGCCCTTGCAGTCCTGACCGCTTCGCCGCTGGCGGCAATGGATACCATCACCGAGGCCGATACCGACGGCAATGGCACCTATTCGCTGGAAGAGCTGCAGGCCGTGTTTCCCGAACTTACAGAGGAGACCTTTGCAACCATCGACGCCGATGCCGATGGCGAGGCGGACCTGGCCGAGGTAAAGGCAGCGGAGGAAGCCGGCCTGCTGGCAGCGGCTGGCTGATCCCGCGGCAAGGCGGCTCCCCCCAACAAAACCAGCCGCCTTGCCACTTCTGCTTTCCCCCAGCGGGAAACCAAGCGGGGCCCTGCATTGCAAGGCCTCGTTTCATTTTCCGGCCGCGTGGATCAATCGCCGTCCGCCTGCCGCTTCAGCCGCTCGATGTGGCGGGCGAAAACATAAGTGGCGGGCAGCCCCAGCAACAGCCCCCAAGCCACCGATTCATAGGGGCTCAGCACCCGCCAGCCGATCCAGCTGCCAATCAGCGAGGCAAAGAAGATATTGATGGCCGCCGCGCCAGCCCCGAACGGGTAAAGCGCCGCCAGCAACCGCCAGGGGGGCTGCGGTGTCATCGGCGGCTCACCAGGTATTGGACAAACCCCAAGCTGACGATCAGGGCGATGGAGCCTATCAGGAACCAGAACTCCGCAGTTTCGGTCTGCGGCTGCGGGATCGGCCTTTCAAAGGTGGCGGCAACCACGCTGGAGGGTGCCAGCAGGGCCAGAGCGAGGATACGTTTCATCTCAGTGCTCCATGGTCAGGGATTGATAAATTTCCGGCAGCGCACGCGGCAGCCGGTCCGGGTCGGGCAGCAGGGTAAATCCCGCGCGGCCAAAGATACGGGCAAACCAGTCCTGCCCGTCGGCGTCGATCACAACGCCGTGCACCGACTGGCCCAGGGCACGCGCCTCGCGCACCGCCATGCGGCTGTCTTCGATGCCATGCACGCCTTCGTAGTGGTCCAGATCGTTGGGCTTGCCATCGGTCAGCACCAAAAGCAGGCGGCGTTCTGATCCTTCCTCGGCCAGCTGGGCAGAGGCATGACGGATTGCCGCGCCGAGCCGGGTGTAGTGGCCGGGCTTGAAGCCGCCGATGCGGGCGGTGACCGCCTCTGACATCGGATCTTCGAAGCCTTTGGCGCGGGTCAGGAATACCCGGTCGCGGCGCAGCGAGGAGAAGCCCCAGATGCCAAGCCGGTCGCCCGCAGTGGCGATACCGCCGGCAAGCGCTGCCAGGGATTCGCGGGCGGTTTCGATGACCGGGCGGTCGCCGACGGTGGCCTCGGTGGAGCGCGAGCAGTCCATCAGCACCGCCACACTCAGGTCGCGGGCCATCGGGCGGCTGGCCTGCCAGACCCGGTCGCTGCCCTGCTGGCCGCATGCCAGATCGACATGGGATTTCACCACCGCTTCCAGATCCAGCTCTTCACCGTCCAGCTGACGCGGCAGCATCACCCGGCGCGGGTGCAGCGGTGCGAACTGGCGGCGCACGCGGGCGACGAGCTTTGGATCGGGATGGAAGCTGTCGGCGGGCTTGCCTTCGGCCTCCAGCACACAAGTATGGGCGGGCATGTGCTTGCCCAGCTTGTGGTTCCATTCGGGATAGGTGAACTGGCCCGCCAGCCGTTCGTGTTCGGCATCCTGCGGCGACAGGTCCAGCGAAATCCGCAGCCGCGACGCCGCCCGCTTCATGTGCTGCGAGAGGGTCAGGTTGTCCTGATCCTCCGCCGCCTTCTGGGCGTTCTCGTTGTCGTCGTCATCTACCATCCGGTTGATGTTCAGGCTTTCGGCCCAGGACAGGATGGATTCGAACCGGTGAACGATGAAACTGTCCTTGCGGGTGGTCTGGTCCTGATCCTGCCGCTTTGCCGTTTTGCGGGTAGAGACGGCAAGGCCCGGCGTTTTCATTTCCTCGGCCTCAGGTGCTGCCCCCCTGCCCGCTTGCGGCACCGGCAGGCGCAGCCAGAACGGCACCGGCTGAAAGCTCCGATAACCACGCGGCGCGGTGCAGGCGCAGGGTTCGGCAACGCGGCAGTCGGTGCCGATCTGATCCAGCACCATCCGTTCGATCCGCGACTCGAACCGCGGCAGGCCGTTACGCTTGCGCGCCCCCGCGATATGAGAACAAAACGCGCCATAGGCAGAGCGCAGCCCAGGACAGGCAGCAAACACCTTGTCCGCTGCGCGGGCGTTGGCGGCGATCTCCAGCTGGTCGGCCTGATAGCGGTCCTCATTGCGGTCCGGCAATTCGATCATAGCGGCCATCGCGGCCAGCCACAGGTAAGCCTTGCGGTTCAGTTCGGGGTTGGGAAAATCTGCCATTTCCGGCGGCAGGCGCAGTCGTTCGCCGTCGAAACTGGCCAGATGCACCATTTCCCGCGGGGTGCCGATACGGCGCAACCGGTCCGGACGGTGGTCCGACAGCACCGCAGGCGCCACCTGTATTTCCACGCCCCCGGCCCCGCCCAGCGCACGGAACAAGGCCGCCACGCTGGCGCGCATGTCCTCGAACCGGACGGTGTGTTCCGCTTCGTCCCCGGCGGCGCCGATCCGTGTGGCCATGCCATGCCACAGGTTGCCAACCGTTTCTTCGGGTTCCAGAAGGTCGAAAGCGTGGATCATGGCATCACCCGTAGACGCTGGCGGCAAGGTCGCGCAGCGCCTGCTGCACGTCACCCTCGTCGCTGAGAGGTTCGATGATGGCGGCCTCTACTGCGCGCTCCACGCCCATGCCCTTGGCAATCAGCGTGGCGGCATAGATCAGCAGGCGGGTCGAGACACCTTCCTCCAGGTCCATGCCAGAGAGCTTGCGGATATGGCCCGCCAGCCGCACCAGCGCGGCGGAGCGATCCTCATCCAGCCCGCTCTCAGACGCGACCACCGCGGTCTCTGCGGAAGCCTCCGGGAAATCGAAACCGATGGACAGGAAACGCTGACGGGTCGAGGGCTTCAGCTTTTTCAGGATGTTCTGGTAGCCGGGGTTGTAGCTGGCCACCAGCATGAAGGGCTTGGGCGCGGTTAGTTCCTCACCCGTGCGGTCAATGACCAAGCGGCGGCGGTCGTCGGTCAGCGGGTGCAGCACCACGGCCACGTCCTTCCTGGCCTCGACCACTTCGTCGAGGTAGCAGATGCCGCCCTCGCGCACCGCGCGGGTCAACGGGCCATCCACCCAGACCGTCTCGCCGCCTTTCAGCAGGTAGCGCCCGATCAGGTCGGCGGCCGACAGGTCGTCATGGCAGGCAACGGTGTGGAGGGGCAGCCCGAGCCGGGCTGCCATATGTTCCACGAACCGCGTCTTGCCGCAGCCGGTGGGCCCCTTCAAAAGAAGGGGCAGACCGTTGGCTTGGGCCATCTCGAAGACGGTGCATTCATCGCCTGCGGGACGGTAGAAGGGAACGGAAGGCATGTTCATTGCGTTCATGGCTTACTCTCCCGGTACGGCCGCGGGGCCGGGTTTGATGACTTCGCGGCGAACCACGACGGTTGCATAGATGAACAGGAGCGCCCCCAGCACAACCACCGCGCCAGAACCGAGGCGCATCAGGTAGAACAGTCCCAGCTGGTCCTGCACGTCCATGTAGTAGTCGCCGACAATGCGCTGCATGTGGGTCTGGATGGTGCCGGCAAAGGTCAGCACGAAGGTCATGAAGGCCATGCCACCGGTCATCAGCCAGAAGGACGCCATGTTCAGCACCTGGTTGTAGGGATCGCGGTTGCGCAGATGCGGCATCGCATAGGTGAACATCGCCAGGTTCATCGCCACATAGGCGCCGTAGAAAGCCAGGTGCCCGTGGGCGGCGGTGATCTGGGTGCCGTGGGTATAGTAGTTCACCCCGTGCAGCGTGTGCAGGAAGCCCCAGACGCCGGCGCCGAAGAAGGCCACAGTGGAGGCACCCAGCGACCAAAGCAGTGCCGCCTTGTTCGGGTGGTTCTTACGGCCTTTCCAGACCATGACGAAGGCAAAGCTCATCATTGCGAAGAACGGGATCACTTCCAGGGTCGAGAAGATCGAGCCGACCCACTGCCAGTAACCGGGGGTACCGATCCAGAGGAAGTGGTGGCCGGTGCCGAGGATGCCGGAGAACAGCGCCAGGGCAACGATGACATAAAGCCATTTCTCCACCACCTCGCGGTCAACACCGGTCAGCTTCAGCATCAGGTAGCCAAGGATCGCGGCCATCACCAGCTCCCAGGTGGCTTCCACCCACAGGTGGACAACGAACCACCAGTACATCTTGTCGAGCGACAGGTTGTCCGGGTTGATGAAGGCAAAGATCCACAAAAGCGACAGCAGCCACAGGCCCATCAGCAGGATGTTGGTAATTGCGGTCTTGCGGCCTGCCAGCACGGTCAGGGAGATGTTCACGAGGAAGATCACCGCCGCGACAAGAATGCCGAACTTGACCCACAGGGGCTGTTCCAGGAACTCCCGCCCGCCGTGGATGCCCACAAGGTAGGAACCGACCGCGCCCAGGGTACCAACGACAAGAATGGCCAGCTGGATATAGGCGAGTTTCACCGAGAACAGCTCACGCTCGGATTCTTCCGGCACCAGATAATACGCAGCCCCGAAGAAGCCCAAGAGCAGCCAGACGATCAGCGCGTTAGTGTGCAGCATCCGCACGATGTTGAACGGCAGAAGCTCGCTCAGCGTGTTGGGCCAGACATAGATCCAGCCGGCCAGCAGACCGCCCAGAACCTGAATGGCGAACAGGCCCATTGCCACCATGAAGTAGGCATAGGCCACTTTTTGAGATTGATATTTCATTGTTTCTCTCCCCTCAGCCGGCGTCGTTCGGCGGCCAGTTCTGGGTATCGGTCTGGTCCGCCCAGCGCAGGAATTCGGACAAGGCCTTGGTCTCTTCGTCTGTCAGCTCAAAGAAAGGCATCTGGCGGCGGCCTTCGACCCCGGAAGGCTGCGACTTCATCCAGCCGTCGAGCATTTCATAGGCGCCGTCCGGGTCGTCCAGCACGCCCCAGCGTGTCATGACGTTGCCCACTTCCGGTGCGAAATAGGCGCCCTCGCCGTGCAGCGTGTGGCAGTTGATGCAAGAGTGGCGCTCCCACACGTGCTTGCCCTGGCGCACCTCATCGGTCAGCTCCATGCCAGCGGTGGATGTCTGGGTGATATAGCGGTGGCTGTGCGCGGTCATGGCCACGAACACGACGACGAAGAACAAGGAGCCCCCGTAGAACACGTTCCTGGCCCGCGACTTGGTAAGTATCTCTGACATATCGCGGTCCTGAGTACAGTTGCGGATGGCATCTGCCTAAACCCGCGCACCGCAAGGGATGTTGTCCAAGCGCAAAGACCGCGCGCATTGCTGCACGCAAAATGCAGGAAAAGGAGGAGACGCCATGCGACGGCCCGATTTCGACGATCCCGACCTGCCCCTTTCAGAACTGTTCCACCACTGGCCCGCCTGCGCAGGCGAGTTCATGAACCGCCAGATGCTCTGCCCCGGCTGCCCGATTGCCCCCTTTCACACACTGATCGACGCTTGCGAAGAATACGGGCTGGCGGAGATGGAATTCAGGGAAAGGCTGAGGGGGGCGATAGGCGGTGTCTAAAAAATTTATGATATCTCAGCCTTCCACTTGCAATCACCTGCCACGTACCCCAAGTTGGTCAGGCAAAGCTTCTTCCTACGACCTTCTGTTTCCTCACGGCCCCAGTTGTTCCTATGTTGACACTGGGCCGGGCTGTCGCGTGTTGCGGATGGCATTTTCAAAGGAGACGACACGATGGCCAATGGCACCGTGAAATGGTTCAACTCTCAAAAAGGTTTTGGTTTTATCGCTCCCGAGCAAGGATCGCGGGACGTATTTGTCCACATTTCCGCTCTGGAACGCGCTGGCATTCAGCAGCTTGACGATGGCCAGGCCGTGACTTTCGACATCGAGAGCGGCCGCGACGGACGCGAGTCCGCCACCAACCTCGCACTTGCCTAAGCCTCTGCAGGCTTGAAATTTCAGCGGGAGCATTCCTGAAATGCTCCCGCTTCCCGCATCTGCCGGTTCTGCCCCTCAGACGCGGTATTTTCCAATAATACTGAAAGAAAAAACTTGATAGAAATCACTTGGGGCACCCCCATGACAATATTCGTGCCCGACGAAGGCCGGACACAAAAAATCACGACAATCGAGCAAGCCCACTTCTGGCTTCGTAAAGCCTGGCCAGTCTCCGATCACCACAGAGACGTTGCACTTGAGAAAATTGACGCCGTTATGGACTGCCTCGCACCGGTTGATGCCGCCCGTGAAGCGTTCCTCTCCGCAGTCACCGCCGCCGGATTTCAGGCGGACAGGCCTGAAGCTGCTTGCACTGCCGCCCCAGCCTGAAGGCAATCACAGCACTGTTTTTTCTGTCGGCCACCTAGTGCTCAGAAGACCTGATCTGAATTTTTCCGGTTAAGAAACCCCTGCCCCCAGTCTCGAAGGAGTAAGAAGATGACAAAGCTTAATATCGAAGGTTTGGGACTGGCCGGTTTGTCTCGCAAGGAAACTGCGATAGAAAAAACCACGCGGGCAGCGCGGGAAATCCTGGAGGACGAAAACGAACTCCGGCGCTCTAAAATCGAGCGCTTGAAACGGTCACGGCTCCAGTACGAGCAAGGCAATCAACGCTCTAAAGATCCTCAGTAAACGTGTTGCCGGCGAGGACTGGCAATTCGAACTGAAGATTCGGCAGTGCCGGCCTGAGTGGCGTTCACAGCGAACAAGCTCTGCAGCGGCGGCCGGAAATGCCTGCCTGAACAATCAGGAAGCCTTCGCCGTTTCTGCTTACCTGTTTCCTGACTTCAAATCACGCGGCCGGCCGGCAGAAGACAACCAGCCCAAAGCCCCTATCCCTGCGCCCCGCTCAGCACCACCAGCCTATGCGGATCGGTCACCACAATATGCTTGCGGGTGGAGTGCACGATGCCGTCCTTCTCCCAGGCCGACAGCAAGCGGCTGACTGTGTGCAGCGTGGTGCCGGTCATCTCCGAAATATTCCGGCGGGTCACAGGAAATGCGATCTCAATCCCCTCTTCCACCTTGCGGCCCGACTGGGTCACCATCCGCAATAGCGCCGCCGCCACCCGTTGCTCCACCGCCTGCGTGGCCAGTTCGGTGATCCGGGTCTGCATCTCCCCCAGCCGCTGGCCCAGGGTGCTGTAGCTCTCGGTGGCGAATCCCTGGTACTTTGCAGTGAACTCCCCCCACAGGCGCACCGGCCAGGACAGCGCCAGCGATTCCGAAGCAGCCACCGCAGTGGCCGGATAGGTGTCGCGGTTCAGCGCTGGCGCAATGCCGAACAGCTGGCCCGGCGAAATATGCAGCGCGATGATCTGCTCGCCGCCCTCGGTGGTTTTCACCACCCGGATGTAGCCATCCAGAAGCAGGTGAAAGCGTTCGGCGTCATGTCCTTCGTGAAAAATCTCCGCACCTTCGTCATAGCGCTTGGGCAGCGCCTGATCGAGGATCTCGCGGACCTGGCTGCGCTCCAGGAGGCTGAAGGGCGGCAGCCCGGTCAGAAGGCTTTCGTCGAGCTTGGACAAGAATGCACCGCAAGTTTGCTGAAGGACAAAGAGATCGCCCCGCCGTTATCGCATAGTGACGCCAGAGGAAACAACCGTGCGGGAAAAAACGGGAAACCAGAACCGGAGGCCCTCCCTCCCTCCTTCCTGCCCGCCGGCGCTGATCCACGGGGTTTGGCGAAAGATTGCGTCCCTTGCGCTAAACCGGCGGGCGGCACCTGACCAGTGCTGCCCGTCATTCAATTGCCTGGACGCATGGAGGCCGTCATGGCTGCGCGAACCGAATACACCGGACCTGTTCTCTTTTCTTTCGGCTTCAGGCCGTTCTTCCTGGGCGCCTGCCTGTTTGCCCTGCTGGCCATTCCCGCATGGCTGCTGATATGGCGCGGCGATCTGGAGTATACAGGCCCGTTCCTGCCAACTGACTGGCACATACACGAGATGATCTTCGGCTATGGCGCCGCCGTGGTCGCGGGCTTCCTGTTCACTGCAGTGCCAAACTGGACCGGGCGGATGCCTGCGCGCGGCTGGCCGCTGGCGCTGCTGTCCGGCCTGTGGCTGCTGGGGCGGCTAGCGGCAGCGGGCTGGTTGGGGCTGCCCGCGCTGGGGGTGATGGTTGCCGACTGCGCCTTTCTGGCCGCGGTGATCGTCATGATCGCGCGGGAAATCATCGCCGGTGAAAACTGGCGCAACCTCAAGGTTCTGGTGCCGGTCACCCTGCTGGGCCTGGCCAACGCCTGTTTCCACGTCGAGGCGATGACCGAGGGCGCAGCGGATGTCTCGCGCCGCCTGGGCATTGCGGTGCTGATCTTCCTGATCATGCTTATCGGCGGCCGGATCATCCCCAGCTTCACCCGCAACTGGCTGGCCAAGCAAAGGGCTGAGAAAATGCCGGTGCCTTTTGGCAAGTTCGACGCGGTAACGCTGGCTTTTGGCGCGGCGGCGCTGCTGGCCTGGACCGCGGCGCCCTGGGCCACCGTCAGCGGCGCGTTGCTGCTGGGTGCCGGCCTGCTGCACGCGGTGCGGCTGGCGCGCTGGCGCGGCCTCGCCACCCTGCCGGACCCGCTGCTGCTGATGCTGCACTTGGCCTATGCGCTGGTGCCTGCGGGGCTGATCGCAGCGGGGAGTGTCCCCTTCGGCCTGCTGGAACCCGCTGCCGCGGCGCATATCCTGGGCATCGGTGCCGTTGGCGGCATGACACTGGCGGTGATGATGCGCGCCACCATGGGCCACAGCGGCCGCCCGCTGGTTGCAGGCCCCGCGCTGACCGTTGCCTTCATGATGCTGCTGGCCGCCGCAGCAGCACGTGTCGCGGACATTACCGAACTGGCTGCGGGCGTCGACGGAATCACGGCCTCCGCCGCCCTGTGGACCGCAGGCTTTGCTCTGATGGTGCTGAAAACCGGACCTTGGCTTGTCACCCCGCGGCTTGGCCCCAAGAAGGCTTCAAAGGCACGGGCTCAGGCGGCTGCCAAAGATACGTCAAAGGTGGCGCCGCTTACGTAAATTTAACGGCCTTCTCAGACAGTGATATTCCGGTTAACAAAGGCCTGGAATGCAAGAGGAGGTCCTGAATGCGGTGGAAAGCTGCTGCCGCTGCCGTGCTACCGCTGCTGCTTTGGACCGCTCAAAGCCTGGCCGGGCCGGCCAGGCTCGACATGTTCCGGCGGCCGGACACTGTCCCGTTCCCGGCTGAGGCCCCCTATAACCGCGAAATCGCCACCCTTGGTAAAATGCTGTTCTTCGACCCGCGCCTGTCAGGCGGGCAGAACATCAGCTGCTCCAGCTGCCACAACCCGTCTTTCGGCTGGGAAGCACCGGTGCCCAAGGCGATCGGCGCCGCCAATACGCCCGTGGGCCGCCATGCGCCAACGCTCCTCAACGCCGCCTGGATCACCCCATTGTACTGGGACGGGCGCGCCGGCAGCCTGGAAAAGCAGGCCGTCGGGCCGATCACCGCACCGGATGAAATGAATGCCACCTTCGAAGGCATCACCGCTCGTCTGACGGCCGTCGATGAATACAAGTCCTGGTTCGAACGTCTGTTCCCCGGCCGCGGCATTGGCGAAGAGACCATCCTGACCGCCTTGGCCACCTATCAGCGCACCATTGTCAGCGGCGTTGCAAGTTTCGACCGCTGGGCGGACGGCGACGAAACCGCCGTGGACGACGCTGCCAAACGCGGTTTTGCGCTGTTCACAGGGCGTGCAAAGTGCGTGTCCTGCCATTCCGGCTGGATGTTCACGGACAACCAGCTGCATGACATCGGGCTGCAAAGCAACGACTTGGGTGCAGGCGGGCTGGTGCCGCGGGATCCCGACATGAACTTCCGGTTCAAAACCCCCGGTCTGCGTAATATTGCACTGCGGGCGCCTTATATGCACGACGGCTCGCTGTCTTCGCTGCGGGAGGTCATCCGCCACTATGCCGACGGCGGTGTGCTGGCAGGCAGCCGGGCTCCCGAAATCGCGGGTTTTGCCATCTCTGAGCAGGAGATTTCGGACCTGACCGCCTTTCTCGAAACCTTGACCGACAATGAGACCGACGTGCCAACCCCTATTCTGCCGGCCAATTGATGCGCACGGCTGAAAGTTTCCTGACATGAGCATTAAACGCGCCATCGTGCTGCCTGTCCTGGTGATCGCAGTCGCGGCTCTGCTTGCGGCAGTTCTGGTCGGCGGCATGGCATTCTTTGCCTCAGCCCGCAAAGATGCTGTGCTTGAGGCTTCGCTGGAGGTCACCCGCCGGACCAGCAGCGTCACCGCCGGGATCACCGCCGCCGAGGTTTATGCCCAGGATGTTCTGGCAATGACCCGGCTGGTCCCGCAGGAGGAGGTCGCGCGCGAGTTCCAAGCGTATCTGCATCAGATCAACGAAGATCTTGCAGCACTTGTCCGGCTGCCGCTGACCCCGCCGCTGCGGTCGCAGGTCGTGGCACTGGACACCGCCCTGTCCAATTGGTGCATAAAGGCAGTTGTGCTGCTTGGCATCAAATCCGCGCAGCACATCCCGACTCTCAGCTCTCTGGCCATGAGCAGCGAGACAGTGACCCAGCAGGCGGCTGCCGTTACCGCTCTGGCCGCGCAGCATGCGGAAACAGCAGCCGCAGAAGCAAAGGAAACACTGACCCGTATCCTGGTGCTGGGGCTGTCCGGAACCACGCTTCTGATGGCCGCGGCACTGATGTTCGCAATGCGCAAGGCTCGGGGCTTTTCTGCCGCGATACAGCTGGCCGCCCTCAGGCTCCGGCGGCTGGCCACCCGCGAACAGCCGGAAGTTCCGGAAGGCGACAACGAAATTGCTGCCATCTTTGCCGCGCTCGACACGCTGTCGACCAGCCTGGAGGAAAAGAAACGGATCGCTGACAGGCTGCTCCAGGAAAAGGCCAGGGCCGAAGCCGCCACCGAAACGAAATCCCGCTTTCTGGCCACCATGAGCCACGAGATCCGCACCCCGATCAATGGCGTTCTGGGGATGGCGGAAGTGCTGAATGATACCAGCCTGACACCTGAGCAGCAGTCCTGCGCCGGCACCATTCTGGCCTCGTCCGAGGCGCTTCTGCGCATCGTCAACGACATCCTGGACTTCTCCAAGCTGGAGGCCGGCAAGACGCAGATGCTGGAGCAGCCGTTCAATCTGCGGGATGTGATTTATGACGTGGCAACGCTGATGTCGCCCAGCGCCACCGCCAAAGGCGTGGAAGTCTGCTTCGACATCCCCGAGGGCACTCCGGCGGTCTTTACCGGCGACAGCGGCCGGGTGCGGCAGATCCTGATGAACCTGGTAGGCAATGCCGTCAAATTCACTCTGACGGGCCATGTCAGCATCACACTCAACTATGACACCAGCCATGGCATTCCGCTGTGCGTCGATGTGCGCGACACTGGTGTCGGCATCCCCCAAGACAGCATCAGCCAGATCTTCCAAGCGTTCGAACAGGTCGAAAGCACCACTGCCCGGCGGTTTGAAGGCACTGGGCTGGGGCTGGCCATCTCTGCGCGTCTGGCCAAGGCCATGGGCGGGCGGATCGACGTGGTTTCCGAACCGGGCAAGGGCTCCTGTTTCACGATCTGCCTGCCCCTGCCGGTTGCCGCTCCGGCCGCGGCCCGCTCACTGCCGCTGGCCGGAAAACTGGTGGCCGTGGTCTCGGACCTCAGCTTTTCCCGCGGCGTGCGGCTGCGCCAGCTTGACCACTGGGGGGCAGATACGATCACCCCGGACGGGCTGCCAGAGCTGCTGTCGCAGATGCAGGCGATGACAGCACAGCAGCGGCGGCCGGATCTAGTATTGGTGGAAACCAGCCTGCCGCTGGAACGCGCCCGGGACTTTTGCCAGCGCCTTCACGCGCTGCCGGGATGCCGGGAGCTGCCCATTGTGTTCTGTACCGGCAGCCAGCTGCTGGCGGATTACCAGGCACTCAGAAGCTGTAGGACCGTGCATGTGCTGATGAAGCCTGCCCGCAACCGGCTGCTGCTGCAGGCCCTGCAGGAGGCGATGGGCCCCGGCGCGGCGCAGCCGGCTGCCCCATTGCGGTCCAATGCAGCGCAGGTGCCGGGCAGCCTCAGCCATTTGCGGGTGCTGGCGGCAGAGGACAACAGGACAAACCAGCTGGTTCTTCAGAAAATGCTGGCGCCCGCCGGCATCCAGCTGACCATCTGCCGCAACGGCCAGGAGGCGGTCAGCACGTTTGCAGCCGAGACCTTCGATCTCGTGCTGATGGACATGTCGATGCCGGTGATGGACGGGCTTGAGGCCACGCGCCGCCTGCGGGCCTGGGAACAGGAAAACGGCCACGCCCCCTGCCCGGTTCTAGCCCTTACCGCAAATGTGCTGAGCACGGATGAGGCAGCCTGCCGCGCAGCCGGAATGACAGGGTTCCTGTCAAAACCCGTGCGCAAGACGGAACTGCTGGAACATATTTCCTATTGGACGGCGGTCCCGGCTGAACAGCAGGCCCGGCCGGCCTGAGTTTTCCGCCTTTGTGCGGTCTCTGGCGCGGGGCCAGTGCCCTTTGCAAACCAGCATATTCACGAAAGCACACGGTTTGACACGAAATCGTGAAGCACTACCTGTGAGATTGCAGCCCTGGCACGGCTGCATCTGCGGGGGATCAGGGTATTTGCCGGCACGGAAAGCTGTGGCGTTTCCGGTCCGCGCGATGGCATTTCCGGTGGCATTTTTACGAGTGATTGGGGGATCACATGTCCAGTTTACAGATAGGGGCCGCACGGCCCTCCGATGGCACGTCCGCGAATCCAGACAATCCCGATTGGGGCGCAACCGGCGCTGAACTGCTGCGGTTGGCCGGCAGCGGGCTGGGGGCGGAAGGCGAAATGGCGGGTTCGGACAGGCCGAACGCGCGCGAGTTGTCCAACCTTTTGTCGATGCAGGACGGGGAAACGGTCAATGCCGCTGCCGCATCCGATTTTCTGTGGATCTGGGGCCAGTTTCTGGATCACGACCTGTCGTTGACTGGCACCGAAAGCGGTGTCGAAGCAAATATTGAAGTTCCGTCCGGCGATCCGTTCTTTGATCCCTTCGGAACTGGCGAAGCCATTGTTCCGTTCACCCGTGTGGAACAGCACGAGGGTGAGTTTCTCAACGAGATCACCGCCTACATCGACGCCTCGATGATTTACGGCTCAACCTCTGAGATGGTCGCAGCA
Organism: Leisingera sp. CC-HEC093; assembly: GCF_059429195.1. Classification (NCBI taxonomy): domain Bacteria; kingdom Pseudomonadati; phylum Pseudomonadota; class Alphaproteobacteria; order Rhodobacterales; family Roseobacteraceae; genus Leisingera; species Leisingera sp. CC-HEC093. The sequence continues at coordinate 462,905 of NZ_JCAIJR010000001.1, forward strand.
ATGCGGGACGACGGCGGCAAGCTGAAAATGACGGAAGATCAATTCCTGAACCTCGAAGGCGACGGGTTTCTGACCGGCGACATCCGCGCCGCCGAAAATGTCGCGCTGACGTCCATGCACACACTGTTCACCCGCGAGCACAACCGTCTGGTCGACGAGCTGGCAGCAAGAGATCCATCGCTGACGGATGACGCGCTGTTCGAAGCCGCCCGTGCCCGCGTCGAGGCGCTGGTGCAAGCGATCACCTTCAAGGAGTTTTTGCCGGTCCTGCTCGGTGATAACGCCTTCGCCAGCTATCAGGGCTACGACGCGGATGTGAACCCGGGGATCGCGATCGAATTCTCCGGCGCGGTCTACCGGCTGGGGCATACGCTGCTGTCAGCCAACCTGCAACGGGTCACCGAAAATGGCACCCAGCTGGACCCTCTGGCTCTGCGCGATGCGTTTTTCCAGCCGCATCTGGTCAGCCAGGACAGCATGATCGAAAATGTCCTGCGCGGGGCGGCCACCCAGACATCCGAAGCCATCGACACCAAGGTGGTGGAGGACGTTCGCTCCTTCCTGTTCGGGCCGCCGGGTGCCGGCGGGCTGGATCTGGCGGCGCTGAATATCCAGCGCGGCCGCGACATGGGCGTGGCCAGCTACAACGACCTGCGCGAAGCCTTGGGCCTGTCCCGCGCCGAAAGCTTCTCCGACATTACCTCCGACGCGGCGCTGGCCGCCAAGCTGGAGCAGGCCTATGGCAGCACCGATCTGGTGGACGCCTGGATCGGCGGCCTGGCCGAGGATGCCTTTGGCACCGGACTTCTGGGCGAGACCTTCACCCTTGTCATGATCGGCCAGTTCACCCGCCTGCGCGACGGCGACCCGTTCTGGAGCGAAGGACGCGAGGGCATCCCCGCAGAGGAGTTAAAAGCGCTCTGGGACATCAGCCTGTCTGACGTCATCCTGCGGAACACTGATGTGCAGGCGCTGCAAAAAGACGTCTTTGCGGCGATGACCCGGATTGCCGGCACCGGCGAAGACGACAGGCTGGCCGGCGGCAGCGGACAGGACTTCATCTTTGGCCGCAGGGGCGATGACACCCTCTCCGGCAGGGGCGGCAGCGACGACCTGCAAGGCGGCGGCGGCCGCGACAGCCTGAAGGGCGGCAACGGGGCGGATTGCCTGGATGGCGGCGCCGCGGCTGACAGGCTCGCTGGCGGCAAAGGCTGGGACGAGCTGTCAGGCGGCGGCGGCAGGGACCGCCTGCTTGGCAACCGCGGTAATGACACCCTGGACGGCGGCGCAGGCCGGGACACGCTCAAGGGCGGCATGGGCGACGACTACCTCACCGGCGGTGCGGGGGCCGACTGTTTCGTGTTCAACACGCAGCAGGGCTGCGACGATACCATTTCCGACTTCGAGCTTGGCACCGATTTCACCAAGATCATCGGCCCGCACGACTTCACCGCGCAAGCGCATGACACGGAAGACGGCCTGAGGATTGCTTTCGGAAACGACTGTTCCGTCACCTTCGAGGGCATCACCCTGGACGATTGGCTCGACTCCGGCGCAAGCTTTTTCTGACCGTTTCAGCCGGCGGCGGCATACACTCACGCCCGGCGCGGAAAACGCCGCCGCCAATCGGAAACTTCGCAGTCGGCCTCCCTGCCGTGATGTCGTAACTCCCCGGTCCGCTGACGCAATCAAAGGACTGCGCCCCCCGGGCGCGCGCCTAAAATTCCCGACCAGATATCCGCGCAGTTGCACGGCGGCGCGGAAGGCGAGAGGCATCGGGGAGGACGCGCCGCCATGAAAGACAAGACAACCACCACCGAACAGGCGATGGCGCTGATCCGCGACGGTGACGTGGTGACCACCACCGGCTTTGTTCAAAGCTGTATCCCGGAAATGCTGCACGCGGCGCTGGAGAAACGCTTTCTGGCCGAAGGCGCGCCCCGTGACCTCACCCTGATCATGTGCGCAGGCGCCGGCGACAGCAAGGGGCTGGGCACCGGGCGGCTGCACCACGATGGCTTGTTGCGACGGGTGATCGCCGGCAATTTCGGCCGTATGCCCAAGGTCGCCCAGGCAGCGCAGGAGAATAAGATCTGCGGCTACAACCTGCCCCAGGGGGTGATCTCACAGCTCTACCGCGCCTGTGCAGCAGGCCAGCCCGGCCTGTTCTCTAAGGTCGGCCTGCACACCTATGTCGACCCGCGCCACGGCGGCGGCAAGGTCAACAAGGTGACGGAGGAGGACATCGTCCGCTATCACGAGGTCGATGGCGAGGAATGGCTGTTCTACAAGGCCACCAAGATCGATGTCGCCTTTATCCGCGGCACCAGCGCCGACCGCTCCGGCAACATCAGCATGGAGCGCGAGGCGCTGACGCTGGACTGCCTGGCCCAGGCGATGGCGGCCCATAACAACGGCGGCATCGTGATCGCCCAGGTGGAGCGGATCGTCGAGGACGGCTCGATCAAACCCAAGGACGTGAAAATCCCCGGCCTGCTGGTGGATTGCGTCTGCCTGGCGAACGATCCGGAAATGCACCGGATGAACTATGGCGTGCAGCACAATCCCGCACTCTCCGGCGAAATCCGGGTGCCAGTGGAGGGCATCGCCAAGATGCCGCTGGACCAGCGCAAGATCATCGCCCGCCGCGCCGCATTTGAGCTGCCGCCCAACGGCGCTGTGAACCTCGGCGTCGGCGCGCCCGACGGCGTCGCGGCGGTAGCAAACGAGGAAAAGGCCACCCCCTACATCACCCTCACCACCGAGGCTGGAGCGGTCGGCGGGGTGCTGGCAGGCGGCTCCAGCTTCGGCTCCTCCGCCAACGCAGATGCCATCATTGACCAAAACCAGATGTTCGATTTCTACGACGGCGGCGGGCTGGACCTCACCTGCCTCGGCATGGCCGAATGCGACGCCGAAGGCAGCGTTAACGCATCCCGCTTCGGCGGCCGCCTCAATGGCTGCGGCGGCTTTATCAACATCTCCCAGAACTCCCGCGCCGTGGTCTTTGCCGGCACTTTCACCGCAGGAGGGCTGAAAGTGGCAGTGGAAAACGGCGAGCTGCGCATCGTTCAGGAGGGCCGCAACAAGAAGTTTGTCCGCCTCATCGAGCAGATCACCTTCTCCGGCCCCTACGCCTCGCAGCGCTCGCAACCGGTGCTTTACGTGACCGAACGCTGCGTGCTGCAGCTGACACCCAAGGGGCTGGAGCTGATCGAAATCGCCCCGGGCATCGACCTGCAGCGCGACATCCTCGACCAGATGGAGTTCAAGCCGATCATCGAAAACGTCGCCCTGATGGACGCGCGCATCTTCCGGGATGAGCCGATGGGACTGATGAACGACCTGTTGAATTTGAACCTCTCCGAACGGGTCACCTATGACTCCGCCCGCCACACCATGTTCCTCAACCTCGAGGGCTGGAGCGTCCGCAAGAAACAGGACGTCGAGGATCTGGACCGTGTGCTGCGGGAGGCCTTTGCCCGAAGCGGCCGTGACGTCAGCATGGTAATGAACCAGAACGGCTTCCGCATCGCCGAGGACCTGCAGGACGATTACGCTGCCTCAGTCGGCCGGACGCTGGAAACGTACTCGGCCTCGATCGCCCATTACACCACCAGTGCCTTCATGCGCCTGAAGATGCAGGGCGAGCTTGCCAGCCGCAGTGTGCAGCCGCACATCTTCGAAAGCGGCGAGGAAGCGCATCAGGCGATATGGGGTTCCTGAAACCGGCACCGGAATGGCCGGCCCCGCGCCGCCGTTCCGCGCCTTCCCAGCGGCCATCTGCCTCCCCTTAGGCGGCGCATTTCCGGGCCTCCCCGCCCCCCGTAAGAACCGCCTCCTGAACCGGTCATCATATTGAAACAGCGTCGTTTTTCGTCGTGACCCGGCACCCTTCCCGCCTCCCCGGCAGGCGGCGCGGGAGGAATTCCGGGGCCGCTGTAAGAAGAACTGCATTTTTTTTCAAAAACCCTCTTGCACCCCCCCGCAACAAACTTTAGACAGCGCCTCACCGATGGGGTGTAGCCAAGTGGTAAGGCAGCGGTTTTTGGTACCGTGTACCGTAGGTTCGAATCCTACCACCCCAGCCATCGGCCTTTCACAACATTCAACCGATCGCCTTCGGACTGGCAAAGCGTCACTCTCTGACCTGCCGCTGCAGCCAAGCGGCAAAGCGCCGGGCATCCGGGCGCAGCTGTTCAGGCCGGGTCACGATATAGTAGCCGCGGGCGTCCTGCTCTGCGAACAGCTGCTGAAGCCTGCCGCTGCGTAAGTCCTCCAGCACGAACTCGCGCACAGTCATCGCCACCCCCTGGCCTTCGCGCACCGCCTGCATCAGCAGGTTGCCGGGCAGCTGGCTGCGCGGCCCTGTCATGCCCTCCTGCACACCGCGCGACTGCAGCCAGCTGGTTGCCTCAGTGGTCCCCAGCTCCTCCAGCCAGGGCAAATCCAGCAAATCCTCCGGTGCCGCCACCACCCGCCGCTGCAGCAGGCTGGGGGCGGCGATCACCACCCTGGGCGATTGCAACAGCATTTCCGCGTCCAGCCCCGGCCAATTGCCGTCTCCGTAGCGCAGCGCCAAATCAACACCGCCTGGCTTCAGCTCGACAAGGGCTGCTGACGGGTCCAGCACCATTGCCAGCCCCGGATGCTCCATCTGAAACTGCGGCAGCCGCGGCATCAGCCAGTGGGCGGCAAAGGCCGGGGTGCAGGACACATGCAGCGGCCGGGCTGCACCGGTGCCGGAAATCTCCTGCACCGCCTGTTCTATCGCGCCGAACCCGAGATGCAGCGCCCGTGCCAGCCGTTCTCCCTCAAGCGTCAGCGCCAGTGCCCGGCCGCTGCGGTCCAGAAGGGCCGCGCCCAAATACGCCTCCAGCGCTCTCAATTGCTGGCTAATGGCAGCGTGACTGACATTCAGCGCTTTCCCCGCTTGCACCACACCGCCTGTTTCTGCGAAAGCAGAAAAAGCCCTCAGCGCCGCAAGCGGCGGCATGTGCAACCAATCCATATGTTACTCTGCCTTACACAATCCAATTCTAATTAACTCGCAGGAATCGCGTCATCGGGCAACAGTCTGCATCACACGCCAGAACAGGAGGCCCCGACATGCTGATTGACATCTATGCCCGCTCAATGGTGACCGCAGCCCGGCAGGACTGCGTGCGGCTGCGCGATTTGCCGCCGGCCAAACCGCTGCCGCGCGCCTATCAGGCGCCATTCCGCAAACCGGGACTGCTGGCCAGGCTCGCCGCCTGGCTGCGCAGCCGGCCGCCGCGGACCCGCTGCATCGACCCGCAGAAGATTTGACGGAAAAAAGCGCCGGTTTTCCATGAAACGCGCGAACAGATCGGAAAACCGGCGCATGGCCCGTCCGGCCTGCACGTCGGCCTCGCGGGATTTCTTGCTGCCCAGGAGGGGGTATTGGCTAAGCAGCAAACTCTTTCCTCTGCAGTATTACCCTGCCTGCCGGCGGCAAAATTTGATGCGGATCAAACTTGCGTAAATAATTTGCCCGGATGCGGGAAAAAACCTACGCTCATCCCATGGACATACCCCAGCGCGAACAGACTGCAGGCAGCGCCCGCGCGCCGCTGACGGCGGAGGAAGTCGGCGCGCTTGCGCATCTCTACCGCGGCGAAATTTACCGCAGCACGGTCTGGCGCACCCGGCTCGACACCACCACCAACTGGTCGGTTGTGACACTGGGGGTGGCGCTATCCATCTCTTACTCCTCGCCCGAGGCCTCGCCGCTGCCGCTGATCCTGGTCGGGGTGCTGATCATCTTCTTCCTGATGCTGGAGGCCCGGCGCTACCGCTATTTCAACGTGTTCCGCGCCCGCGCCCGCTGGCTGGAGACGCATTTTTACACCCCCATGCTGGTTGAGGGCGACCTGCATCTGGAAGAACACTGGCAGGACGTGCTGGCCGCCGATTACCTGCGCCCGGAATACCATGTCGGCGTGATGACCGCGGTCGGGCGGCGGATCCGGCGCAACTACTTCTGGATCCTGCTGATCCAGTCGATGGCCTATGGGGGTAAGCTGGCGGTGCATCCAACCGGCGTGGCCAGCTGGCAGCAGGCCCTGGACCGGGCCGACATCGGTCCCTTCCCCGGCGAGCTGGTGCTGGCAACCGGCGCCTTCTACGTGGCGCTGTGGGGCGGCATCGCCTGGTGGAGCGCCACAACGGACGCCGCCCGCGCCCGCAAGCGCACCTCAATGACTTCGATGGGCTGAAGCCCGCAGCCCCGGGGCTGCTCAGGCCTGCGAGCCGCCCCGCCCGGCCGGCCAGAACCGGGCCGCAAGCTGCAACAGGCGCGTCCGCCACGGAAATGAGATCGCACCACCTCCGGCTTCAAGAGGCGCGAGGCGAAATATCCACTCCGCAAGGCCGCCCCCTGGTTGCGGCAGGCCCGGCGCGGAAAACCTGCGCCCCCTGCCCGCTGCGGGACAGTCAAAGGGCGGATTGAGCGGAAAACAGCGCATCCCTGCTGCCGAACGGCAAAACACCGCCTGCCGCAAGCGGATAAACCGCTCTCTGCCCCCTCAGCCCTTTCCTGTGCAGAAGCTGAGTTATCTTGTTTTACGAGTGCCGCGGCCTGCTCTCCGGCTCCTTCTGTTGAAAGGTATCTGTGTTATGAAGTGCAAATGTTTCTCCGCCTTGTTCGTCCTGTCCGCCGCCATGGCAACGTCCGCGTTTGCCGGCGACTGGGAAGGCGCCTATGTGGGCGGCCAGATCGGTTACGGCTCCGGGGACATCGATCTCGACACTCTCACAGATCTCGACACCGATGGCGCTGTGGGCGGTTTCACAATCGGCTATTTGTGGGAAGTGGGCGAATGGGCGATCGGCCCCGAACTGCAATACGACTTCTCCGACCTGTCGATTGAATCCGGCGGCGCCTCCGGCGACTTCGACGGGATTGCCCGGCTGAAACTCCGTGCCGGTTATGATCTGGGCAATGGGCTGCTCTACGGAAGCCTCGGCTTTGCCTACACCAACTTTGACGGGCTGTCAGGCGTGGACGACATCGACTTCGATGACCCCGGCTATGTCATCGGTTTCGGCTACGACCACCAGATCAACGACCAGTGGGTGATCGGCGGCGAATACCAGTACCACAAGTTTGACGACTTCGGCATCGATGGCAACGATGTCGATTTCGGCACCTTGCATGTCCGGGCCATGTTCAGGTTCTGACCCCCCAGGGCGCGAACATGGTCAGACGTAAAGGGGCCGCACACCGCGGCCCCTTTGCTGTTTCAGGTTATCCGAAGCTTATTCGCCGCCGCCCAGCTGGTGGACATAGGAGGACACCGCACGGATCTCTGCCTCAGTCAGGCGGGTGTTCCAGGCCGGCATCACGCCATAGCGCGAATTGGTCACCGTCTCGGTCAGCGTCGCGTAATCTCCGCCATACAGCCAGATCGCATCGGCCAGGTTCGGCGCGCCCTGGGCGCGGTCGCCGGTGCCGTCCTCAGCGTGGCAGGAGACGCAGTTGTCGGCAAAGACCACGGACCCCGCTTCAACCTGTGAGGCATCCTGCGCCTCGCCCGACAGCGACATCACGTAGTTGACCACTTGGGAAATTTCTTCCTTCTCAAGCAGCTCGTCGCGGCCAAAGGCAGGCATCTCGGAATAGCGCGCTTCGTCGCTGTCCTCGTTGCGGATGCCATGGGCGATGGTCGCGTGGATATCCTCCACCGAGCCGCCCCAGAGCCAGTCGTCGTCCAGCAGGTTGGGATAGCCCTTGGCGCCGGCCGCACCGGACCCGTGGCACTGGGCGCACCAGGTCTTGAACACAGCGGAACCGGCGGACACCGCGTAGGAACCCAGCTCCGGGTCTTCCGCAATGGCGGTCAGCTCGGCCGCTTCCAGCTTGGCGTTGACGGGCGCATTGGCTTCTTCGACCGCGGTGATCTCAGCCGCCACATCGGCACGGGTCGACCAGCCCAGCACCCCGGCGGTGGCGCCGTTGATCAGCGGCCAGGCCGGATAGGCGATGGTGTACAGCACGCCCCAGATGATGGTGGCATAGAAGGTCCACAGCCACCAGCGCGGCATCGGGTTGTCGAATTCCTCAATCCCGTCCCACTCATGGCCGGTGGTGTTGGGATCGTTCTCGAACTTTTGCGATTTCTTGCTCATGCCCTCGCCTCCTTATCCGCGGCGGGTTGGCCGGCGCCCTTGCTGGGCGCGGGTGCGTCATCATGCCGGAACGGGATGTTTGCGGTGTCCTTGTAAACCTTGGTGCTGCCCGGGCGGAACGCCCAGACCACAACACCGATGAAGAAGGTAAACAGGAACAGCAGCATCCAGCTGTCCGCGAACTCTCTGAGGAGTGTATAGAATTCCATCTCTGCCTCCCTCAGCGGCTCGCGTCCGGGGTGAAGGTCGAAAAGTCGACCAGCGTGCCCAGCATCTGCAGATAGGCGATCAGCGCGTCGGCCTCGGAGATGCCCGGATTGCCGTCGAAGTTGCGCACGTTGATGTCCTCGCCATAGCGTTCCAGCAGACCGTCATAGTCGCTGTCCGGATCGGCCTGGGCGCGGAAGTCAGCCTGGGCGGCCTCGATCATGCCCTCCGTGTAGGGCGTGCCCAGCAGCGCGTTGGTGGCCATGATGTCGCCGATATACTTGCCGTCGATCATCTTGTCTTCGAGGAAGCCGTATTTCGGCATCACCGATTCCGGCACCACCGACTGCGGATCGCGCAGGTGGTCTGCGTGCCACTCGTCCGAGTAGCGGCCGCCGACACGGGCCAGATCCGGCCCGGTCCGCTTGGACCCCCACTGGAACGGGCGGTCATACATCGACTCCGCCGCCAGCGAGTAATGGCCGTACCGCTCCACCTCGTCGCGCATCGGGCGGATCATCTGGCTGTGGCAGACATAGCAGCCTTCCCGGATGTAGACCTCGCGGCCCGTCATCTCGAGCGGGGTGTAGGGACGCATGCCCTCAACCTTCTCGATGGTGTTTTCCAGGTAGAACAGCGGTGCGATCTGCACCAGGCCGCCGATGGTCACGACCAGGAAACTGCAGATCAGCAGCAGGGTCGCGTTGGTCTCGAGGATCTTATGTTTGTCGAGAATAGACATAGCTGCCTGGCTCCTTATTCAGCCGGGACCGGGACCGTCAGGCTGGCTTCTTTGGCCGGCGCCTTACGGACAGTCATCCACAGGTTGTAGCACATGATGATCGAGCCGGTGAGGAACATCACCCCGCCTAGACCGCGCACAACATACATCGGGAACTTCGCTGCCACGGTGTCGGCAAAGGAGTTCACCAGGAAGCCGTTGGCATCCACTTCACGCCACATCAGGCCCTCCATGATGCCGGTCACCCACATCGACGCGGCATAAAGCACGATACCGATGGTGGCGAGCCAGAAGTGCCAGGACACCAGCGACAGCGAATACAGGCGTTCCCGCTTCCACAGCACCGGCACCAGATAATACAGCGCACCAAAGGTGATCATGCCGTTCCAGCCGAGCGCGCCGGAGTGCACGTGGCCAATGGTCCAGTCAGTGTAGTGCGACAGCGAGTTCACTGCGCGGATCGACATCATCGGGCCCTCAAAGGTGGACATGCCGTAGAAGCCGACAGAGATCACCATCATCCGGATCACCGGGTCGGTGCGCAGCTTGTCCCAGGCGCCCGACAGGGTCATCAGGCCGTTGATCATGCCGCCCCAGGACGGCATCCACAGGATCACCGACATCACCATGCCCAGGGTCGAGGCCCAGTCAGGCAGCGCGGTGTAGTGCAGGTGGTGCGGACCGGCCCAGATATACAGGAAGATCAGCGCCCAGAAGTGGATGATCGACAGCTTGTAAGAGAACACCGGACGCTCGGCCTGCTTGGGGATGAAGTAGTACATCATGCCCAGGAAGCCCGCGGTCAGGAAGAAGCCCACAGCGTTGTGGCCGTACCACCACTGGATCATCGCATCCTGCACGCCCGGCCACACGATGACCGATTTGGAGCCCCAAATGGAGACCGGAATGGTCATGTTGTTGACCAGATGCAGCATCGCCACGGTGACGATGAAGGACAGGTAGAACCAGTTCGCCACATAGATATGCGGCTCCTTGCGCTTGATCACGGTGCCCAGGAACACGGCCAGATAGGCGACCCAGACAATGGTCAGCCACAGATCAACATGCCATTCCGGCTCCGCGTATTCCTTGGACTGGGTCGAGCCGAAGAGGTAACCGGTTGCCGCCAGCACGATGAACAGCTGATAGCCCCAGAACACGAACCATGCCAGGTTGCCGCCCCACAGGCGCGCCGCAGAGGTCCGCTGCACCACGTAGAAGGAGGTGGCGATCAGCGCGTTGCCGCCAAAGGCAAAAATCACCGCCGAGGTATGCAGCGGGCGCAGGCGGCCGAAATTGGCAAGACCCTGAGCCCATTCGAAATTCAGCACCGGAAACGCCAGCTGAAACGCGATGAAGGTCCCCGCCAGGAACCCCACCACACCCCAGAAGGCGGTTGCGATTGCGCCAGCGCGGATCACGCTGTCAAAATACTCATTTTCCACACCGGCGACTGCCCGTTTTGGCTCGCCGGTGCCGCGCAAAGTGTACAGGAACAGGCCGCCAGCCACGATCATCACGATGATCGCGTGTACCTGGTAAGCCAGATCCCGCGCGTAGTTGGTGCCGATCATCGCAAACAGCGTGACCAGACCAAGCGCTATCAGCTTGATATAATTAGACATCTTGCGTCCCTTTGCCATGCCCCCGCGAATCCTGCGGATACGGGGACGTTATTAGACCGCGCCCTTCATGCAAAACGCGCCTCTTCGCTGCCTTGATCTGCATCAAGACAAATCCCGGCAACATGTGACACTTCTTCCCGTGCAGTGAAACTCAAAGCATCCTTGCCGTCCGGGCCTGCGGTGCGCTTTCCGCCGAGAGGTGTCAATGTCCTACAAGTCCTTGCTTACCGTCCTGACAGCTGCGGACACCGCAGCGGCGCCTTTGGCGCAAATTGCGGCCCTGTCAGAGGCATTCAGCGCCCATGCCGATGCGCTCTGCCTTGGTGTCGACCGCACCCAGACAGGATACTACTATGCCGGTGCCAATGCCATGGTGCTGCAGGAAACTTTGGCCCGCGCGCAGGAAGAGGCAGAAGCGGTCCAAGCCCGGGCCGAAGAGACCCTGAAGCAGGCGGGCGTGACCTATGGCACCGACAGCGGCGTTGCGCAGATTGCCGACATCGGCCGCCACGTGGCGCGCCAGGCGCGGTTCTCCGACCTGGTCGTGCTGGGCCAGCCCTATGGGGCAGGCAAGCGCGCCGAGGCGGAACCGATCGTCGAAGCCGCATTGTTCGAAGGCCGCGCGCCGGTGCTGGTGGTGCCGGACAAGGCTGCGCCGCTTAAGCAGCCCCAGACCGTGCTGGTGGCCTGGAACGAAAGCATCGAAGCGATGACGGCAATCCGCCGCGCGATGCCCTTCCTGACCGGTGCCGATCTGGTCCGCATTGCGGTGATCGACCCGCCGCAGCACGGGCCCGAACGCTCGGATCCCGGCGGCATGCTGGCGCAGATGCTGGCCCGCCACGGGGTGAATTGCGAAATCGACGTTCTCAGCAAGACCCTGACCCGGGTGTCGGACGTGCTGAACCGCCACGCTGCCGACACCGCCGCCGACATGATCGTGATGGGGGCCTACGGCCACTCCCGCTTCCGCGAGGCCATTCTCGGCGGTGCCACCCGCAATATGCTGGAACAGGCCGCTGTGCCGGTACTGATGGCCCACTAGGCACAGCCAGGCTTGCCGATCAAAAAAGGCGCCCCTCGGGGCGCCTTTTTCATGCCAGCGGGCCGGGCCTCAGCCAGCCTTGCGGATCAGCCCGATCAGGAACAGCAGAATCACCGCGCCGATGGTGGCGTGGATCAGCGACCAGAAGAAACCGCCGCCCGCAGCAAACCCCAGCGCCGGAAAGATCATACCTGCCAGAAAGGCGCCCACCACGCCGACGATGATATTGCCAAGGATGCCAAAGCCGCGCCCCTGCATGATCTTGCCCGACAGCCACCCGGCCAGCGCCCCGATGATCAGCATCCCGATCAGACTTCCAAACTGCATTGCCGCCTCCGATTGTTTTGACAGCACCAATAGAGCACAGCTGCAGCGCCGGGTCACCCGCTGCCGTCAGGTTCCGCAAGCAAGGCGGCTCCCGCCCGTCGCCAGCCTTTCCTGCGAAAGACCTCCTCCCGTTGGGCCAGGCTCGGCGCTGCGCGCCGAGCCTGGCCCAAAGCCGCCAGCGGGTCCGGCACAGCCGGGAACGCGCGGGTGCGGGAGCACCCCTTTTCCTCAGCGGACGTAGTGCATGCCCTGGAAGCCAGCGCGGAACGCCGCGGTCTCTGCCGCCATCGCCGCCGGGTCCTCCGCCCGCAAGGCGCGGGCGATCAGATCCGCCAGTTTGGGCGCATGTGCCACCGTGACACCGCGGCGCACCAGCTCAGGGGTGCCGATGCGCAGCCCGTTCATGTCGCCCGGGACCTCAGCAATGGGCAGGCCGATGCCGCAGGCCAGGAAGCCCGCCTTGCGCAGATGTTTCGACGCTGCCTGGCCGCCGCCAAACTCCGCAGCCTCCAGCGCAAACTGATGCGACTGGGTCATGCCCCTTGCGGCCGCAAAGACCGGCAGCCCCTGCCCCGCCAGTTCCTGCGCCAGCGCAAGCGACAGATCCGCCATCGCGCGGGCATAGTCCGCGCCGTGCTCCACCCAGTCCAGCAGGCTCATCGCCAGCGCCGCCGATTTCGCCGCATCAAAGTTCGCAGTCATTCCGGGAAAGGCGATGGCATCCAGGCGCTCGGCTATTCCTGCGTCATTGGTAACGATCAGCCCGCCCGCCGGGCCGCCCAGGCTCTTGTAGGTGCTCATCGTCATCAGATGCGCGCCCTGTTCCAGCGGATTGGCCCAGTGGCCGCCCGCGATCATGCCGCACTGGTGGGCGGCGTCGAACAGCACCTTAGCCCCGGCCTCATCGGCAATCGCGCGCACCTCTGCCACCGGGTGCGGAAACAGGTTGAGGCTGCCGCCGATGGTGATCAGCTTGGGCCGAACCTTGAGCGCCAGTTCACGCAAAGCGTCCAGATCGACCGTATAGCCATCGCCGTCCACCGGTGCCGGATGGGTCCGCAGCCCGTAAAGACCCGCACAGCCGCCCGCGTGATGGGTGACGTGGCCGCCCACCGCCGCAGGCGGCGCGATGATGGCATCCCCCGGCTTGGCCAGCGCCATAAAGCCGTAAAGGTTCGCCAGCGCACCCGAGCCCACCCGGATCTCCGCATAGCGCGCCTTGAACACTTTGGCGGCCAGCTCCGCTGCGATCACCTCGATCTCCTCGATGGCCTCCAGCCCCATCTCGTACTTGTCGCCGGGATAACCCAGCGACGGGCGGCTGCCGAGACCGGTGGCCAAGAGCGCCTCTGCCGCCGGGTTCATCACATTGGTGGCCGGGTTCAGGTTGAAACAGTCGCGGTCATGGATTTCCGCGTTGCGCTCTGCCAGCGCGGTCAGCCGCGCGGCGGTTTCCGCGCTGGCGGCACCGGCTGTTCTGGCGGCCACGGTCTGCACGTAGTCCTCGCAGGCGGCGGGCACCCAATTGCGGCGGGCAAGCTCTGTCATGGTCTGTCTCCTTCACGCGGTGGCGGGTTTCTCTCTGCCCCCATCAAAGCGCTGATGCCCCCTTGCCCGCAAACCAGTTTTCCAGAAAACTAGGGCTAGAAAAATTAAGGCTAAACCATGGCTGTTTCCCCGCCCCCTGCCCAATCCCTGCCGCTCACCGCCTTGCGCGCGTTCGAGGCCGCCGCCCGGCTCGGCGGCTTTGCCGCTGCCGCGCAGGAACTGGGGGTCACCCCCGGCGCGGTCTCTGCCCAGATCAAATCGCTGGAGGACGCGCTGCAGGCACCGCTGTTTGTCCGCCGCCCGAAACAGGTGACGCTGACGGCGCTTGGCGCGCGGGTGCTGCCGGAGTTCACCGCGGCCTTTGACCAGATCAACGCCGCCACCCGCCTCCTGCGGGAAGAGGCCCAGCCCAGCACCGTCCATATCGCCACCCTGCCCGCGATTGCGCAGTTCTGGCTGTCGCCCCGCCTGCCCGGCTTACGCGCCGCAATGCCGGAGATGGTGGTGTCGGTCACCGCCGCGGAGGCCCCGCCGAACCTCAAGCGCACGCCCTATGACCTGTGCCTTTTTTACGGCGGCGAGCAGGGAGATGTGATTGAGCAGGACGTGATCTTCCCGGTCTGCGCGCCCGCGTTGGCAGAGCAGCTGCACACGCCCGCAGACCTGCAGAATGTGCCCTGCCTGTCAGACGCGGTCTGGGCGCAGGATTGGGAGCATTGGCTGCAGGCCGCCTACCCCGGCTCACCCCTGCATTTGAGGGGGCCGGAATACTCGCTTTACTCGCTGGCGGTGGAGGAAGCCGTCAACGGTGCAGGCGTGCTGATCGGCCATCAGGCGCTGATTGCGCCCTTGCTGGCCAGCGGCAGGCTTGTGGCGCCATTTGCACAGAAGGCCAGCCTGCCACGTGCATTGCGGCTGTGGAGCCTGCGCCCCTCCGGCCCGCGCAGCCCGGCCGCGCGGGTGGCGCGCTGGCTGGCAGAAAACAGTTAGCTGGCGCAGGTGAACGGCGGGCTCAGCCCAGGAAGCCGCCGTCGCTGTCGTCGCCGGCCTCTTCCATCAGGCGGCGCATGTCAGGCACGGTCACATGCCGCTTGCCTTCCAGCTCAATGATGCCGTCCCGCCTGAGCGCCGAGATCTGGCGGCTCACGGTTTCCAGCGTCAGGCCCAGATAGTCGGCCATTGCCTCCCGCGTCAGCGGCAGGTCGAACACCATCCGGTTGGTGGCCCCGCCCGGCGTCAGCGTGGCATCGCGGCGGGCAATGATGACCAGCAGGCTGGCGATCTTCTCGCGCGCGGTCTTGCGGCCCAGCACCAGCATCCACTCGCGCGCCGCGTCCAGCTCATCCAGGGTCATTTCCAGCAAACGGTGCGCGATATGCGGTGTGCGCTCCATCAGCTCTTCAAACGGCTTCTTGCGGAAGCAGCACATCACCACGTCGGTGGTCGCCGCAACATCATAGGCCGCGCCCTCGCGGCCCGGGCGGCCGACAAAATCACTGGGCAGCAAGAGGCCCACCATCTGGGTGCGCCCGTCCTCCATCGTTTGGGTCAGGGAGGCGATGCCCGAGACCACGGAACCCACGAAATTCATCACATCGCCGGACCAGATGATCGGCTGGCCCGCCTCATAAGTGCGGTAGTATTTGATCGCGTCCAGCTCTTCCAGCTCGTCCGCGTTGCAGCGCGCACAGACAGCCCGGTGGCGGATCGGGCAATCACCGCATCTGGAATGGGATAGTACGGGGGCGTTCATTGGTTGGTCCGGTTTGATCTGGGTCAAGGCTCAGGTTCGCGGGTTCCCATAACGCTAATTGAATGGAACAGAAAGCTCAATTGGCCGAACTGGGTTTGTTTGACGCCAAAGTGCCGCGCTATACCAGCTATCCCGCCGCGCCGCACTTTGGCAAAGAGACTGATTCCGCGCAGTTTTCCAGTTGGATTTCAAAGATTTCCCCCGGCAGCCGCATCTCGCTCTATATGCATGTGCCTTTCTGCCGCAGATTGTGCTGGTTCTGCGCCTGCCGCACGCAAGGCACCCATTCCGACGCACCGGTGGAGGCCTATGTCCAGGTTCTGAAGGCCGAGATTGCAGTGCTGAAGGCACAGCTGCCCGAGGGCATCACCCTGTCCCGCCTGCATTGGGGCGGCGGCACTCCGACCCTGCTGAGCGCGGATCTGATCCGCGATCTGGCGGGCGCAATCACAGAAGCCATACCGCTGGCGCCGCGGGCGGAGTTCTCAGTTGAGATCGACCCGAACGAGATCGGGGACCGGAGGCTGGATGCGCTGGCAGAGGCCGGCATGAACCGCGCCTCGGTCGGGGTGCAGGATTTCGACAGCACCATCCAGCAGGCAATCGGCCGCATCCAGAGCTTCGAGACCACGCGCACCGCCATTGACCAGCTGCGCGCGCATGGGATCACCAGCCTCAATGCCGATATTCTCTACGGCCTGCCGCATCAGACGCCCCCCATCATGACCGAAAGCGTGCAGAAGCTGTTGTCGCTGACACCGGACCGGGTGGCGGTCTATGGCTATGCCCATGTGCCCTGGATGGCTGGGCGGCAAACCATGATCCGCTCCGCTGCGCTGCCCACCCCGGAGGCGCGGCTAGAGCTGTTCGAGACCGCCCGCCAGCTGTTCCTGTGGGACGGCTACCGGGAGATTGGCATCGACCATTTCGCGCGGCCCCACGACGGGCTGGCAGTGGCGCAGCAGACCGGGCGCCTGCGGCGCAATTTCCAGGGCTACACCGATGATCCGGCAAAGGTGCTGATCGGCATCGGCGCCTCGGCAATCTCGCGATTCCCGCAAGGGTACGCGCAGAACGCGCCCGCCACCTCAGCCTATGTCCGTGCCATCCGCGATGGCCATTTCGCTACCGCCCGCGGCCATGCTTTTGGCGGCCAGGACCTGCTGCGGGCGCGGCTGATCGAGGCGCTGATGTGCGATTTCCGGATCTGCCGCGAGGAAATCCTGTCGCGTTTTGCCGTGACCGAAGACCAGCTGCAGCAGATGTTCGCCAAGGCGGACGCCGCCTTCCCCGGCATGCTGTCGGTTACCGCCAAAGGGCTGGACATCCGCGAAGAGGCGCGCCCGCTGACCCGGATGATCGCCCGCAGCTTTGATGCCTATGACCTCAGTCAGGCAGGCCACAGCACCGCGATCTGACACGTCTTAGCGGCGGCGGCGGAACTCTCCCGTTGGGCGGGGCACCTGCGGGCGCGGGAGCGTTCCGCTGTTTTCCGGCCAAAGGAGAATAGGTCAGCACCTCTGCCGCAATGTTTCGCGCGCGAAACATTTGGTCAAACTGGCTGCCGCAACTTCTGGGCGTTGCGCAGGCTGCGGACGCATAGATGCTGCAAAGCCTGCCAGAGGGTTAACCCAGGACAGTCTAACCCGCCGCGGCCAGCAGCCTGCGGGTGTAGTCCTGTTGCGGATTGGCGAACAGGTCCTCTGCCGCGCCGGTTTCCACCACGTCGCCCTGGTTCATCACCACCACCTTGTGCGACATCGCCCGCACCACGTTGAGGTCGTGGCTGATGAACAGATAGGCAAGGCCATAGCGCGTCTGCAGATCGCGCAGCAGCTCGACAATCTGCACCTGCACCGTCATGTCCAGTGCCGAGGTCGGCTCATCCAGCACCACCAGCTTGGGGCGCAGCACCATGGCGCGGGCGATGGCGATGCGCTGGCGCTGGCCGCCTGAGAACTCATGCGGGTAGCGGTCCATGGCCGCGGGGTCCAGGCCCACTTCCATCATCACCTCTGCCACCAGTTCGCGGGTATCGCGGTGCTGGTCGACCTTGTGGATCGCCAGCCCCTCCGAGATGATCTGGGCGCATGTCATCCGCGGACTGAGCGAGCCGAACGGATCCTGGAACACGATCTGCATATCCTTGCGCAAAGCGCGCAGGTCGCGGGTGGACCATTTGCGCAGGTCCTGGCCCTGAAATGTGACCGCGCCCTCAGACGCGATCAGCCGCATGATGGCCAGCGCCAGCGTGGTCTTGCCGGAACCGCTCTCGCCCACAATGCCCAGGGTTTCGCCTGCCCGCACGGAGACCGACATCGGGTTCACCGCCTTCACATACCCGACGGTGCGTTTCAGCAGGCCGCGCTGGATCGGGAACCAGACCTTAAGGTCCCTGGCCGAGACCAATTCCTCTGCATTTTCCGGCACCGGCTGCGGCTGGCCGGACGGCTCTGCCGCCAGCAGTTTCTGCGTATAGGGGTGCTGCGGGTTGGCAAAGATTTCTGCCGCCGGGCCTTCCTCGACGATCTCGCCGCTTTTCATCACGCAGACCCGGTCGGCGATGCGGCGCACGATGCCGAGGTCATGGGTGATGAACAACAGCCCCATGCCCTCGCTTTCCTTGAGCTCCGCCAGAAGGTCGAGGATCTGCGCCTGGATGGTCACGTCCAGCGCGGTTGTCGGCTCATCGGCAATCAGGATGTCAGGTTTGTTGGCCAGCGCCATGGCGATCATCACCCGCTGCCGCTGTCCGCCCGAAAGCTGATGCGGATAGGAGGTGAGCCGGTTTTCCGCATCGCGGATGCCGACCTTCTCCATCAGTTCCAGGATGCGCGCGCGGGCGGCCTTGCCGGTCAGCCCCTGGTGCAGCGCCAGGGATTCCTCCAGCTGCCGTTCGATGGTGTGCAGCGGATTGAGCGAGGTCATCGGCTCCTGGAAGATGAAGCTGATGTCATTGCCGCGCACCTGCATCAGGTGGCGCTCGCTGGCGCCGACCATTTCGGTGCCGTCATAGGTGACCGAACCCTCAACCATGGCGCTGTCGCCGAGAAGGGACACGGTGGAGAGCGCCGAGACCGATTTGCCGGAGCCGGACTCGCCCACCAGTGCCACGGTTTCACCGCGGCCGACGGAGAAGGAGACGCCGCGCACGGCCTCTGTCACCTTGCCGTCCTGGCGGAAGGAGACGCGGAGGTTCTGGACGTTCAGGAGGGGGGAGGTTTTGGTCATTATTCTTCCCCTAGCGACACTACGATTAGGGCAGAGCCCGTCCGAGGGCGGAAACGAAGTGCCCGCCCGTGGGGGCGGAAACGAAGTGCCCGCCCGTGGGGGCGGACGGGCACTGCCCGGCGTTCCGCCGGGCGGTATGCCTCAGTATAATCGGACATCCTCATGAAAACGTCTTCCGCGGGTCAAAGGCATCGCGCACGCCCTCAAAGATGAAGATCAAGAGCGACAGCATGATGGCAAAGGTGAAAAAGGCGGTAAAGGCAAGCCACGGTGCCTCCAGGTTCTGCTTGGCCTGCAGCGTCAGCTCCCCCAAGCTTGGCGCCGAGGACGGCAGGCCGAAGCCGAGGAAGTCCAAGCCCGCCAGCAGACCGATGGTGCCGGTGATGATGAACGGCAGCATGGTCAGCGTCGCCACCATTGCATTGGGCAGCATGTGGCGGAACATGATCGTCAGGTTGCCGACCCCCAGCGCCTTGGCGGCGCGGACGTACTCCAGGTTGCGGGCGCGCAGGAACTCAGCCCTGACCACGCCGACCAGCGCGGTCCAGCCGAACAGCACCATCAGGAACACCAACAGCCAGAAGCTGCGGCCCAGGATCGCAAACATGATGATGATGACATAGAGCGAGTTCACCGAACCCCAGACCTCAATCACCCGCTGGAAGACAAGGTCCGTCAGGCCGCCGAAATAGCCCTGCACCGCACCTGCCAGAATGCCGATCAGGCTGGCAGCGCCGGTCACCATCAGGGTGAACAGGATCGATAGGCGGAAGCCGTAGATCACCCGCGCCAGCACGTCGCGCTTGGTATCATCGGTGCCCAGAAGGTTCAGCCCGCCGGGCGGCAGCGGCGCCGCACCGGGACGGTCCACGGTGCTGTCAAAGCTGTAGGGGATCGGCGGCCACAGGGTCCAGCCTTCCTGGAAACCCTCCGCCGCATAGGTGCCTGCGGCGATCTCTTCCAGGATGGTGTCCGGCTCGTCAAAGCAGTCTTCCACTCCGCCGGAACGGATCAGGCATTCGACCTCCGGGTCGCTATAGACTGCCTCTGTCTGGAAATCGCCGCCAAAGGCGGTCTCAGGATAGAAGTTGAACACTGGCGCGTGGAGTTCGCCGCGGTAGCTGACCAGGATCGGCTTGTCGTTGGCAATGAACTCGGCAAACAGCGACAGGCCGAACAGCACCGCGAAGATCCACAGCGACCAGAAGGCGCGGCGGTTGCGGCAGAAGTTGCGCCAGCGGCGCTGGTTCAAGGGGGAGAGCGCCATGGATCAGCCCTCCCGCTTTTCAAAGTCGATGCGCGGATCCACCGCCACATACATCAGGTCGGAGATGATGCCGACCACCAGCCCCATCAGGCCGAAGATATACATGGTGCCGAACATCACCGGGTAATCGCGCGCCACTGCAGCCTCAAACCCCAGACGCCCCAGGCCGTCGAGCGAGAAGATCGTCTCGATGATCAGGGAGCCTGCGAAGAACACGCCGATGAACACCGCCGGGAAGCCCGCAATCACGATCAGCATCGCGTTGCGGAACACATGGCCGTAGAGCACGCGGTTCTCGCTGAGGCCCTTGGCGCGGGCGGTCATCACGTATTGCTTCTTGATCTCGTCGAGGAAGGAGTTCTTGGTCAGCAGCGTCAGGGTCGCAAAGGCCGCGATGGTGGAAGCGGTGACCGGCAGGGCGATGTGCCAGAAATAGTCCATGATCTTGCCGAACAGGCTGAGGCTTTCCCAGTTGTCCGAGGTCAGGCCGCGCAAGGGGAATATCTGCCAGTAAGAGCCGCCGGCAAAGAGCACCAGAAGCATGATGGCAAAGAGGAAGCCGGGGATCGCATAGGCGGCGATGATCACGCCGCTGGTCCAGGTGTCAAAGGGCGAGCCGTCGCGCATCGCCTTGCGGATGCCCATCGGGATCGAGATCAGATAGGCGATCAGCGTTGACCACAGGCC
Source organism: Leisingera sp. CC-HEC093 (assembly GCF_059429195.1). Taxonomy (NCBI): domain Bacteria; kingdom Pseudomonadati; phylum Pseudomonadota; class Alphaproteobacteria; order Rhodobacterales; family Roseobacteraceae; genus Leisingera; species Leisingera sp. CC-HEC093. Next base: position 483,488 of record NZ_JCAIJR010000001.1, read on the forward strand.
GAGCGAGATCGAAACCGGCATCTTTTCCAGCACCAGATCGGTGACATCGATCTTGCGGAAATAGCTCTCACCGAAATCAAAGCGGGCGTAGTTGCCGAGCATGGTCAGAAAGCGTTCCAGGGGCGGCTTGTCGAGGCCGAACTGCTGTTCCAGCTCCTTGATCAGCTCCGGCGGCAGGCCCTGGCGGCCGGCGTAATTCTCATTGGCGCTGATCGCCTCGGTGCCGGTGTCGCCGCCGCCGCCGGCAAAGCCCTCGAACACGTCGCCGCCGCCCTCAAGCTGGGCGATGATCTGTTCGACGGGGCCGCCGGGCACAAACTGCACCAGGGCAAAATTCACCACCAGAATGCCGAACAGCGTCGGGATTACCAGCAGCAGGCGCCGGAAGATATAGGCTGCCATGTCCGTTCCTTACCGCAGCGCGCCGGCGGATTTGAGCTCCGCCTCGCGCTCAGCATCAATCCACCACAGGTCCAGAAGACCGGTGTCATACGGCGGCAGGTTGTCGGGCTGGCGGTACATGTCCCAATAGGCAATCCAGTTCACATCCAGATACCAGGTCGGCACCACAAAGCGCTTGGCCCGCAGCACCCGGTCAAGCGCGCGCGCGTTGGCGCGCAGTTCTTCCTGGGTCTTGACATCGACGATATTGCCGATCAGCGCATCCACCGCCGGATCAGCCAGGCCTGCCGGGTTGAACACCGAATATTCATGCGCCTCGGAGCCAAAGTACTGGTAAAGCCCGGTCGAAGGTTCCAGCGACATCGGATAGGCGGAGGAGATCATGTCGAACTCCTTCTCGCGGCGGCGGCTGGTGTACTGGGCGTAGTCGACCCGGTTCAGCACCGCATCAACCCCCATAGTGCGCAGGTTGGCGGCGTAGGGCTGCACAATGCGTTCGATGGTCGGGCTGTCGGCCAGGAACTCGATCTTCAGCGGCTCACCGTCCGCGTTCCGGCGCATGCCGTCATCGCCCACGGCCCAGCCGGCCTCGTCCAAGAGCTTCATCGCCCGGCGCAGGTTCTTGCGGTCGCCGGGGCGCGACGCCTTGGAGGCATGTGCCATCACCGGTTCTGACGTCAGGATCGACGGATCGATCTGGTCTCCCAGCGCCTCCAGCACCTCCTTTTCCAGCCCCTCGGGCAAGCCTTCGGCAGCCAGCGGCGAATCCTGCCAGAAGGAGGAGCGATGCCGGAACAACCCGTACTGCAGGCTTTCGTTGGTCCATTCGAAATTGAACGCCAGCTGCATCGCCTCGCGCACGCGGATGTCCTGAAACTTGGGTTTCAGCAGGTTCATCACAAAGCCGCTGGCGGCCGGGACGTTGCCGTCGGGAAATTCGCCCTTGATCACCTGGCCCTTTTCGACCGCGGCGAATTCATAATTTGTGGCCCAGTTCTTGGAGTTGTTTTCGGGGCGCAGAGTGTAGACCCCTGCCTTGAAGCCCTCCATCGCGGCAACATCATCGCCGAAATACTCAACCCGGATGCGGTCATAGTTGTGGCGGCCGATGTTCACGTTCAGGTCCTTGCCCCAGTAGTCCGGGTTGCGCTTGTAGACGATGCGCTGGTTCACATCAGCGCTTTCCAGCACATAAGGCCCGGAGCCGATGCCCGGATCCAAGCGGGGCTGGTCGATGCGGCGGTTTTCGGGGTCGGCCTCGAACCAGGCCTTGGAAAACACCGAGGTGCCGCCGACCTGGGTGATCATCGCGCGGCGCGGGAAATCGGGCGAGAAGTAAAATTTAACCCGATGCGGCCCCAGCGCCTCTGCCTTGGGGATGCGTTTGCGCACGGCCTCAGCATAGGATTTCAGCCCCTGCTCCAGCAGGATGTTGTGGGAGAACACCACATCCTCGGCGGTGACCGGGCTGCCGTCGGAAAACTTCGCCTCCGGGCGCAGGTTGAAGATCACCCAGTCCTGGCTTTCGGGGTACTCCAAGCTTTCGGCAATCAGGCCGTAGTAGGAGCCCGGCTCGTCATAGGATTCCACCAGCAAGCTTTCGAACTGGGCCGAGGACAGCGCCCCTGCGCGGCCCTTGCGCGTATAGGGGTTCATGCTGTCAAAGGTGCCGACCGCGGAAATCGACAGCTCGCCGCCCTTGGGCGCCTCCGGGTTCACGTAATCGAAACGGGCAAAGCCTTCGGGGTATTTCAGCTCCCCGAATTCGGCAAAGCCATGCGCCTTGATGATGGTCTCTTCCGCCCTTGCCAGCGTCGCGGCGGCCAGCGCCAGGATCAGCCCCAGGGCCAGCGCGGCGGCGGCCTGCAGCGGGTTCACTCTGTCCTTCGCGCGCACGCGCGCCGCAGCTTTGACGGTGTTCATCTGCCATGACCTCCTATGCCCGGAACTGTGGCCCGGGTTATCCGGCCCCAAGCTAATGTCCGGGGGCGGTAACATTCAAGTTGAGATTGGGTGATCAGCCGCCCGATCTGGGCATAAAGCAGCCGAAACAAAGGCCTGCACACAGCCGCGCTTGCGCGAAATTAAGTTACCTGCAAGCCTCAGATCACTATTGCGTTATAAAACGAGGGAGTCTGCCGATGCTGAAGTCAATGAAATTTGCCGTTCTTGCGGTTGCCGGGGCCGCCGCGCTCAGCGCCTGCGCCCAGCAGGAAGAGGAAGTGGTCTACACCAGCCCGGAAGAGGCCTACTGCGTGCAAACCGGCGGCAGCTACGTGCTGCGCAGCGGCAAGGCGGGCACCATCGGCGTCTGCATCCTGCCCGACGGCACAGAGCGCGATGCGCTGGCCTATTACCGCGAGAACAACCCGGCCTGACCCGGGACCGCTCATGCGAACATCAAAAAAGCCGCTGCATATCGCAGCGGCTTTTTCAGTTGGATAGCTGGGACAGCGGCCGGGCTTAGTTGTCCAGGCTGTCCAGATAGGCGATGAGGTTCACCCGGTCCTTCTGCTTTTTCAGACCGGCGAACGACATGGTGGTGCCCGACGCATAGGCCGACGGCTTGGTCAGGAAGGCGTCCAGCTCTTCCGGGGTCCAGTTGCCTTCCAGGCCGGTCAGCGCACCGGAATAACCAAAGCCAGGTGCAGCGGCGATGTCCCGGCCAACCACGCCGTACAGGTACGGGCCGGTGGCGTTGGCGCCGTCTTCCAGCTTGTGGCAGGCAGAGCACTTCTTGAATACTTTGGCGCCTTTGGCGGCGTCGGCGGAGGCCATCAGCTCTTCGAAGCTGACTTCCGGCTCGTCGCTGGCGGCGGCGTCGGCCGAGGCGACTTCGATCACATAGGAAGCCTCACCGTGGCTGTCCATGTGATACAGTACTTCTGCGCCCCATTTGCCCAGAAGGAATACCAGGAACGCGCCGCAGAGGCCTGCGGTCGCTTTGGTGAGGGTCATCGTGTCAAACATGATCGCGAGTCCATTTAGCTGTCTGACGGGGTGTCTAAGGCTTCCCCTCCCAAGTGGCAAGGTATAGACAGCGCGACGAAACGCCCATTTCTTGAAGTTTTGCACGGGGAACACACCCATGAGCCGCAAAATCGCCATTCAGGGGGAGCTCGGCTCCTACAGCCACGAGGCCTGCCGCATCGCCCGCCCCGGCCTGGAGGTGCTGGCCTGCCGCACGTTCGAGGACATTCTGGAGGCGGTGCGCAGCGGCGCGGCGGAGCAGGCGATGCTGCCGGTGGAGAACTCCACCTACGGGCGTGTGGCCGACAGCCACCGGCTGCTGCCGCACAGCGGGCTGCACATCATCGACGAAGCGTTTGTGCGGGTGCATATCAACCTCTTGGCGGTGCCGGGGGCGAAACTGGAAGACATCCGCGAGGCGCATTCGCACCTGGTGCTGCTGCCGCAATGCGGCACCTTCCTGCGCGAGCACGGCATCCGCGGCCGCGTCAGCCCCGACAACGCCCGCGCCGCGCGGGATGTGGCCGAAGCGGGCGACATCCACTCCGCTGCGCTGGCCAGCGAGCTGGCGGGCGAGATCTACGGGCTGGAGGTGCTGGCCCGCCATATTGAGGACAACGGCGACAACACCACCCGCTTCCTGATCATGGCTCAGGAACCCGATTACACCCGCCGCGGCGCCCACAACATGATCACCAGCTTTGTCTTTCAGGTGCGCAACATCCCCGCCGCGCTGTATAAGGCGATGGGCGGGTTTGCCACCAACGGCATCAACATGACCAAGCTGGAAAGCTATATGGTGGACGGCTCGTTCACCGCGACCCAGTTCTATGCCGACATCGAGGGCCACCCGGACGACGCCAATGTGCAGCTGGCGATGGATGAACTGAGCTATTTCACCACCAATGTCGAAATCCTCGGCGTCTACCCCGCGGACAACGGCCGGTTCTGAACCGGACACAGGCAGGAAGGGGCGTTGCCCCTCTTGGCCTTGCGGCCAATTCACCCCAGGATATTTTCAGCCAGATGAAGATCGGCCCCCCGCCGCGCGGCCCAACGGCGCGGTGCATTCTTTGAATGCGCCGAAGCGGGCGGGAGACATCCCGTTTTTGTTCTGTTCGGCGGGGAGTTAAGTGAGAGGCTGGACATCGACCCAAGCGGGGCTCGTTGTGGCTGCTTCCTTCCGGACCTGACCAGGTTGGCGAGGCGCCTGCCCGCGCCAACCTCTCGAATCCCGATATAAGGACCGCTGCCGGGATTGGCAAGGGCCGCTCCGGCACAGTCTTCAGATGATCAAAGCTGCAAGTCCAGTTCCCAGAACCCGCCGCTGCTGAAGCCGCGGGGTGTCGCCAGCCCCGCGGGCAGCTCTGCCATGTGCCCGGCCGCGCCGGGGCCTGTCACGGCCACCGCGCTGGCCCCTGGCACCGGTGCCAGCTGCCACGGGTACGGCATCTCTGCCAGCGGCTCCGGCGGCAGCCGTCCGGCGATGTAATCGCGGATCGCCTGACGGATGCGAACGGGCGGCAGCGGCAGCTCTTTTGCTGCCTCCAGCATCCGGAACCGGCCGCCGCCGCTGGCCCGGTAGCTGTTGACCGCAACCGCAAAGCGGTCATCCGGCGCGACTGGCTTGCCGTTCCAGCTGAGGTCTGCGATCCGGCAGGCCTCCGGGCTGAGCCGCTCTCCGGAGGCTGAGAACCGCGGCGGCCGGGTCAGGTCGATCTGGTAGCGGAGGCCGAAGATCACGTCGAAATTATGCCCGGCCCGCTGCGGGTCGGCCAGCGGCCGGCCGGAACTGCCTGGCAGGATCCGGTTGAACAGCCCGGCAGACATTTCCAGCCAGTCCCGCAGCTGCGCGCCGGTCACCAGGACCACCCGCAGTTCGTTGGGAAAGATCTGCAGATCGGCGATGTTGCGGTTGCACAGCCCTCCGGCGGCAATGTCGGTATAGAAATGAGGGCCGGAGCGGCCGCCGAACTTGCAGGGGGCCGCCGCCGACAAGAGCGGCAGCCCTTCCGCTGCGGTCCCCTGCAGCAGCACCCGCGCCGCTGCGGCCTGGGCGCTGCCGACCAGCGCCAGGCCGCGGTCCGGCGCAAAGAAGGTGAAATAGGAATGCATCGCCACCAGGCTGCTGCCCGCGGGCTCCTCCATTCTCGCAAGCGTGCGCGTGTGATCCTCTGCCAGCGCCGCGGTCAGGGCCGGGTCCTCAGCCGCCAGCGGCTGCACATCACCGGACGGGGTGTGCAGCGCCACTGGCAGCAGGCTGGCGCGGCCGCCGGCCGGGTGCCAGGCGCTGCCGCGGTACTCCAGCTCCAGCCGGATCACCCCCAGATGCGAACCATGCGCCCCCGGCATCACGACAGGCTTGGCAAAGTCATGCTGCGGATCCGGCAGAGTCAGATGGGTGTGGCCGCCGATCAGGGCATCGATATCTTCCAGCGCGTCCAGCTGATCCAGCGCATTCTCGCTGCTCTCCCCGCCCGCGGCCGCCAGCCCGGTATGCGCCAGAGCCAGCACCAGGTCGCAGCCCTGCGCCTTCAGCTGCCGCGCCTGCGCTGCCGCCGCCTCGACGATGCCCGCCGCCTGCAGCTGCCCCGCCAGCACCCGGCGGCTCCAGGTCAGCGTCTGCGGCGGCAGCACCGAAAGCAGCCCGATCCGCACCGGCGGCAGGTCCGGGCAGGCCGGAATCTGCCGTTCCAGCACCGCGGCAGGCGCAAACGGCAGCTGCAGCCCGGGCTGCGCCGCCGTCAGGTTGGAGCACAGCACCGGACAGGGTGAGTGCTGCAGCACCTCTGCCAGCGCCTTCAGTCCGAAATCAAAGTCATGGTTGCCGAGGCCCGCCGCATCATATTTCAGAACCTGAAAGGCACGCACCAGCGGATGCAGCCCCGCCGCGCCCGGCAGGATGTCCCCCAGCGGCGCCCCCAGGAAGCCGTCGCCATTGTCGACCAGCAGCGCCGCGGCCCCCTCGCGCGCCGCATGGCCGCGTGCCTGCGCGATCAGGGTTGCGACCCGCGACAGCCCGATAGCCGGGTCCGGCCGGTTGGCGTAGTAATCATAGCTCAGCAGATTGCAGTGCAGGTCCGTGGTGGCCAGCACATGCACTGCCCCGGCCGCCCGTGGCTCCGAGATCCCTGCCCCGCCGGTCATGTCCGAATTTCAGCTGCCACCGCCTGCCCGCCACTCCCTCCGGCGCCATTCAGCGCCATTCTTTGTTGCAGCCATTTGAATCAGCGTTTTAACGATTTGCAAAGAACCCTTTTCGCTGCGTCTTAACTTTTTCGCAGAGCGGAACAGGCCAAGCCCTGCTTCGCCCCTGTTCTGCTGTAAAATGACCGCGGCGCAGCGGCGCAGGTGTGGCCGCGCAGCGACAGGCAAGTGCGGATCGCGGCCGGTTGCTGGCAACGGCTGCGGCACACTGTCATGCATTGCCCCAGACCAAGCATTGAGCCCGGCCGCCCGGCCGCCAGCCATAGGAGAGCTGCCATGAAACGCGCAGAACAGGTGACCTTCGGCGGCGGCGGGCTGGAGCGGGCCGCGCAGCTGCGCAGCGACGCAGCTGCACTGGACACCGCTTGGTCCAGCCCTGAGGCCCAAGTGCTGCTGCTGTGGCGCGGCAAGCCGCTGACCCGGCGCGAAACCGACGCGGGCCTTCCTTGCGGCCTGGCCTGGACCGGTCCGGCGCATCCGCTGGCTGCCCCCCGCAGAGAGGAGGCGCTGTTTCTGGGTCTTGGCGCCGGCGGCGCGCCCTGCTTTGCCTGCGATATCAGCGGCTGGCAGCCTGAGGGCCTGGACCAGGACGCGCTCAACAGTTTTGCCGACGCCAGCGAGCAGCAGCATCCGGACCTGCCGCAAGACCATGTGTTTGCCGAGCTGCGCCGGGTGATGACCCGCCTCACCCCGCTGGAGGCGGAGATGGCCGCCACCGCCAAGGCCATGCTGGCCTGGCACCGCAGCCACCGGTTCTGCGCCTGCTGCGGTGCGCCCAGCAATATGGTGCAGGCAGGCTGGCAGCGGGTTTGCCCGTCCTGCAAGGCCCCGCATTTCCCGCGCACCGATCCGGTGGTGATCATGCTGGTCACCCATGGCGACAGCGTTCTGATGGGCCGCTCCCCCGGCTGGCCGGAGGGTATGTATTCGCTGCTTGCGGGGTTCGTGGAGCCCGGCGAGACGCTGGAGGCCGCAGTGCGCCGCGAGGTGCAGGAGGAAACCGGCGTTGAGGTCGGCGCGGTCAGCTACCTGTCGAGCCAGCCCTGGGCCTTTCCGATGTCGCTGATGTTCGGCTGCGCCGGCGAGGCGCTGAGCCGCGAGATCACCGTCGACCCGGCAGAGATCGAAGACGCGCTGTGGGTCAGCCGGCAGGAGATGATGACGGTCTTTGCCGGAGAGCACCCGGTCCTGAAGCCCGCGCGCGAAGGGGCAATTGCGCAGTTTTTGATCAAGAACTGGCTTGCGGACACGCTGGACTAAGGCGCATATGGTCAGCGAAAGGCGCAGCAGCCCGGCAACGCACCGGCACGGCAAGTGAGGCAGGCAAAGATGGAATTTCAGAGCAGCGAAGATATCGAGGCCCCGATTGCCGAGGTGTTCCGGGCGATCTCCGATTTCGGCGCGCTGGAACGCTCCGCCCTGCGGCGCGGCATCGAATTGCAGCGCACCGGCGACGCTGCCGATCCCGCGGGCGGGCTGGCTTGGGATCTGTCCTTCAGCTTTCGCGGCAAACAGCGCAGTATCGCGCTGACGCTGGCCGCTTACACGCCGGACACCGGAATGATCCTGGCCGGCAGCGGCAGCGGGCTTGACGGGCAGATGGCGGTCGACTTGCTGGCGCTGTCGCCGCAGCGCACCCGGATGACGGTGCAGCTGAAACTTGCCCCGACCAGCCTGACCGGGCGCCTGATGGTGCAATCGCTGAAACTGGCGCGCAGCAATCTGAACCGCCGCTTCAGGCTGCGCCTGGCTGATTACGCCCGCATCACCGAAGAACGGCTGAGCCGCCCCGCCTGAAACGCACCTTCCGGCCGCGGCTAGGCCTGCGGCACCAGCCGCGGCCACACCGCGGCATTGGCACGGGCAAAGGCACCCAGATGGCCGATCTTCCGCAGGCCCGTTTGTTTCGGATCCAGCACCACCCGCTGCTGCGGAACATTTCCATAGACATCGCCCAGCCGCCACACCGCTGCGGGCGGCACCACGTCGTCATCCGCCATTGCAAAGAGGTCTACCGGGATGCCGGTCTCTGCCCAGCGCGGCTGCGGCAGGCCGCGACCGGTTTCCTGCAGGTAGCTGCCCGGCACGGTGCACCAGCGCCGCCACTGCCAGTAGACACCCGCCGGCAAGTCGGCCCCGAACCCCACCGCGCGCCCGGGCAGATAGCCCAAAGCACGAACCAGCGCCGGCACATGGCCGAACCAGAAGGCCAGCGCCAGCGCGCGGTAGGACCAGGGATGATCGTGGTGATGCACCAAGCCGCCCGCAACCACGATCATGCGGGCGACGTCCGTCAGGCCATCCTGCAGGGGCATCAGCATTGCCCCCAGCGAATGGCCAATCACCTGCAGCGGCAGGCCCGCATAGCGCCGCTGCATTTCTTTCCGCGCGGCCGGCTGATCCGCCAGCGCCCAGTCGGCCATCAAGGCCTTTGACCGGCGCGGGTGCATACGCGCCGAATCCCCGAAATCCCGATAGTCATAGGTCAGGCAGGCCATTTGCCGCTCTGCCGCCAGCCAGCGTGCGAAATGCCGGTAATAGCCCTGCGGCACCCCGGTTGCGCCATTCAGCACCACTGCTGCCCTGGCAGGCCCTGCCGGATGGTACAGCCGCCCGGCCAGCTCTGCATCGCCGGCAGCAAAGCGCAGCTCTTGCACCCGGATATCCGCGGTGTGTCCTGCATGGCTGTCGAGCATGGCACCCTCCTAGACCGATTGGTCTATTCCACCTCTGGACCAATCGGTCTAATACTGTCAACCTGTCGCCATGACTGACGTGACGACACCCCAGCCCAGCCCGGACAGCCCTGCCCCGACCCGCGAGCGGCTGCTGCGCGCGGCAGCCGGCCTGTTCCGCAACAAGGGCTACAGCGGCACCGGGCTGGCGGAACTGCTGGCCGCGGCGGAGGCGCCCAAAGGCTCGCTCTATCACCATTTCCCGAACGGAAAATCCGACCTGGCCCTGGCCGCGGCAGAGTGGGCCTCGGAACAGATGCTGGAGCTGCTTGCCGTCTCCTTCAGCCCCGCGCCCAGCTTCCACGAAGGTGCCAAGACGGTCTGCTTCAAGCTGGCAAAACTGTTCGACAAGCAAGGCAAGTGGAGTGGCTGCCCGGTCTCTGCCACCCTGTTCGAAGGGCCGGAGAACGAGAGTTTTCACCAGCACGCCGCCCGGCTGTTCGAAGGCTGGATCACTGAGACCGCGGCCCACGCCCAGCGCCTGGGCCTGCCCGAACACGAGGCCCGCGCGGCCGCCGAGAATTTCTATATCCTTTTGCAGGGCGGCTGGCAGCTGGCCCGGGTGCGGCGCGATTCAGATGTGATCCGGGGCTTGCACCTGCAGTTGCACGCGCCCGCGCCCGCGGCCTTGCAGGTGCAGAAAAACAATTGACGACTCGGGCACCCAGCCGCTACCGCTAGTGGCGATGGTTCCCGTGCTACAGAATCTTGTGTCCGGGATGAAAAGGGAACACGGTGCGGCCCGCGCAAGCTGGCCTAGTCCGAGACTGCCCCCGCAACTGTAAGCGGCGAGCGACCCCGATAGAGCCACTGGCCCGAATGGGCCGGGAAGGATCGGGAAAGCGGCGACCCGCAAGTCAGGAGACCTGCCATCGAACGTGAAACTCGAACCCGGGCGGGGTGTCCGGACAGGGTCTGATGGCACCGCGGGATTCTCCCGCATATCATCCGAACTCCTGTCCCCAAAACCCCCGCACCACGCGCGGAGGGCGCAAACATGATGTGGACGGACAAGACGCATTTCTATGCGGCAACGGATTGCAAATACCTGGGGCGGCCCTGCCCCGCGGCAGAGCGGATGATCGCCAAGCTGGCCGAGGCGATGACCAAGGCCAAACCGCTGACCCAGGGAGATTTCGAAATCACCGGCACCACCGCGCTGGACGGCTGCCCGCGCAGCTGCCCGGCGCAATTCGCAGCCAGCCATGACCGCATCCGGCTGTTCTGCGGCGTGGGGGAAGAGGCGCCGCGTGACGGGCTGGACCGGTTTGCCGATGCGATCCTCAGCCGCGGCGGCACCGGCTTTGCCGCCTCAAGCCTGGACGCCCGCCCCTGCGCGTTGATGGAAGCGCTGCCGAAAACGGAAGAGGCGCAGAAGGCCGAGCAGATGCTGGCACTGTGATCTGACATCAGCCGTTCCGGGCACGCCTGGAGGGCAGCGCCCGCCCCTTGGGGGCGGGACAGGCGCTGACCGGCCTCCCGGCCGGGCGGTCTGATATCTAGTCTCTGATGCTTCTCTGGCGGCCGCCCTGCTGCGAACAGGCCCAGTCCAGCTGGTCCTCAGTCTCCACCGCGCAGGGGCGCACCGACCGCAGCCGCGCCAGCGCCTCTGCCGGATCCTCGCCGCATTCAATCATCAGCCGCAGCACCGCCATGCCGGACCGCCCGCAGCCGCCCCGGCAATGCACCAGCACCCGGCCGCCGCCCGCCAGCGCCTGCCGCGCCGATTTGCTGGCGGCCGCCCATTTCGCGTTCACCGCCGGCGGCGGCACCTGAAAGTCCGGCACCGGCAGATGCAGCCAGCGGCAGGCCATGCTTTGGAGATCGACGCCCAGCCGCGGCGCCCCGGCGGCCACATGTTCGGCCTCCGTGGTCATCGAAATCACCAGCCCCGGCTTCCATTGATAGATTTGGATCAGGTCGTTGCGGTAATCGCCCGCGCCGCCCGGCAGCCGGCACAGCGCCAGAATGCCGCCGCCTGCTGACAGCGCATGGATGGTCAGGCCGGCCTGCACCGCAGTCTCCTGCATGGCAGGCTTCGGAGTGTCTTCAGTCCGCATACCGCCTCCCTGGCCGCCGCGCTCCTGCACTTTCCCCGCATTTTCCCCTCCCCTCAGCCTAGCCGCTAACCGCGCAAAGCCAAAGCGCTTTTGCAGCACCGGGAATGCTGCCATCTGCGGTGGACGAACGGGCTGCGCTTCAATACCCTGCGCGCAACGCGGGACGCCCCGCACATCGAATCCGGCACGAGACATCATGAACGATACCCCCAGCGGCACCACCCAATCCCAATACCAGGTTCTGGCCCGCAAATACCGGCCCGAGACCTTTGCCGATCTGGTGGGCCAGGACGCCATGGTGCGGACGCTGAAAAACGCCTTTGCCGCCGACCGCATAGCCCAGGCCTTCATCATGACGGGCATCCGCGGCACCGGTAAGACCACCACCGCCCGGATCATCGCCAAGGGCATGAACTGCGTGGGCGAGGACGGCCAGGGCGGCCCCACCACCGACCCTTGCGGCAAATGCGAGCATTGCACGGCGATCATGGAAGGCCGCCATGTGGACGTGATGGAAATGGACGCGGCCTCGCGCACCGGTGTCAATGACATCCGCGAAATCATCGACTCGGTACAGTACCGCGCCGCCTCGGCCCGCTACAAGATCTACATCATCGACGAGGTCCACATGCTGTCGACCAGCGCGTTCAACGCGCTGCTGAAGACGCTGGAGGAGCCGCCCGCGCATGTGAAGTTCATCTTCGCCACCACCGAGATCCGCAAGGTGCCGGTGACGGTGCTGTCGCGCTGCCAGCGCTTTGATTTGCGCCGGATCGAGCCGGAGGTGATGATCGCCCTCCTCCGCAAGATCGCCACTGCCGAAAATGCCGAAATCGCCGAGGACGCGCTGGCGCTCATCACCCGTGCTGCAGAAGGCTCCGCCCGCGATGCGACCTCGCTGCTGGACCAGGCGATTTCCCACGGCGCGGGTGAGACCACCGCCGACCAAGTTCGCGCCATGCTGGGCCTTGCCGACCGCGGCCGGGTGCTGGACCTGATGGACATGATCCTGCGCGGCGATGCGGCGGCAGCCCTCACCGAACTCAGCGGCCAGTATGCCGAAGGCGCTGATCCGCTGGCTGTGCTGCGCGATCTGGCGGAGATCACCCATTGGGTTTCGGTCGTGAAGATCACCCCGAACGCAGCCGAAGACCCCACCGTCAGCCCGGATGAACGCGCCCGCGGCCAGGCGATGGCAGAGGCGCTGGCGATGCGCGTCCTTACCCGGATGTGGCAGATGCTGCTGAAGGCGCTGGAGGAAGTGGCCGCCGCACCGAACGCGATGATGGCCGCGGAAATGGCAGTGATCCGCCTGACCCATGTGGCCGACCTGCCAAGCCCTGAGGAATTGATCCGCAAGCTGCAGGACACCCCCCCTCCGCCGCCGCCCGGTCCGGGCGGTTCCGGCGGCGGCATGCCGATGCAGGGCATGGGCGCGCCGGCGCTTGGCAGCGGCGCCTCTGCAGGGGCCGCACCGCAAGGCGGCGCGCCCGTGGCCCATGGCGGGGGCGGCACGGTGGCGGCGCTGGCACCGCAGACCAGCCCTGCCCTGGCCCGTTATCCGACCTTCGAGTATGTGGTGGAGCTGATCCGCGAAAAGCGGGACGGACTGCTGCTGGAATACGTGAAAAGCTACCTGCGTTTGGCCGCCTACAAGCCTGGGCAGATTACCTTTGAATTGACCAGCGACGCGCCTCGCGACCTGACCAAACGGCTGAGCGAACAGCTTAAGGCCTGGACCCACCACAATTGGTTTTTCACCATCGTCAGCGAAGGCGGCGGCGAAACGATCAGTGAGCGGGAGAACGCCGCAGAGAACGCCCTGCGGGAAAAAGCCACCGCCCATCCGCTGGTGCAGGCGGTGCTGGAAAGCTTCCCCAAGGCCAAGATCACCCGCATCCGCACGCCCGAGGAACTGGCCGCCGAAGTTGCCGCCGAGGCCCTGCCCGAGGTGGAGGACGAATGGGACCCGTTCGAGGACGGGTAAAGATCGGCCTGACGGCCCTTCTGTTCACGGTGCCGGCAACCGCATCCGCAAACACTTGCGGGGCTACGGGCGAAACTTATGAAAACGCGTGGGATGTGCTTCTGCGGCTGTCCTCCATGCCTGCTGCATTGGCCCTCTTCGCCCTTGCCGGATTCGCGCTTTGCCGCAAACAGCGCGTGCTGCTTGCAATCGCCGGCGCTCTGTGGGGCGCGCTGGCGTTTGTCATCGCCGTGGATAACCATGAGCTTTTCTTTGATGATAAGAAGGCCTTGGGCATAATCGAAGACTGCACAGCCTCCCCCCACTTGTTCATCGCGCTTGCAATTGCGATATGTGCGGGGATGACTTACGGCGCCCTGCGCCCCCGCACTTAGGAGAATACAGATGCTCAAAGGCCTCGGCGGTCTTGGCGACATGGCCAAGATGATGAAATCGGCACAGGAACTGCAGACCAAGATGGCGCAGATGCAGGAAGACCTGCACAACGTCATGGTGACCGGCGAGGCCGGCGCAGGCCTGGTCAAGGCAACCGCGTCCGCCAAGGGCGACCTCAAGGGCCTGGACATCGATCCCTCGATCTTCAACGGCGATGACAAGGAAGTGGTTGAGGACCTGATCCTGGCAGCCATCAAGGACGCCCAAGCCAAGGCGTCAGAGAAGGCACAGGAAGAAATGGCCAAGCTGACCGAAAGCATGGGCCTGCCCAAGGACATCAAGCTGCCGTTCTGATCGGCACGCTGATCCCTGCAAAAGGCGGCCCGTCAGGAGCCGCCTTTTTTGTTTCCGGCTCAGCCCGTTTCCAGCCGGAACTTCAAGAAACGCTGCCCCTCGTACTGCACTTCCCCGGTCTGCACCGCCCCCAGCCGCTTCAGCGGGCGCAGATGCTGCCGTGTCGGCGGCAGCAGAAAGGTGACATAGGGAATGCGTGCGTCCGCGCGGGCAAAGTCCAGCGCCTTGCGGGCGATGGCAGGGCCAAGGCCGAAGCGGTCCGCCCGCAGCACCAGACCGAAATCCCACTCGCTCCCCTCTTTCTGGAACCCGCCCCAGCCGAGATATTCCTGACCGCGCAAGAAGGCCCAATGGCCCAGCCCGTCGCGCTGCCAGCAGGCTTCCTTGGCCGCGACAAAATCCCTGGCTGACGCTGCGTCCCAGCTCCCGGTCAGCAGCGGCATATGCTCCGCCATCCGCGGGTCGCTCATATGGCGGGCAATCTCCAGGAGCGGCACCTCCGTCAGCCGGGCAAACCGCAGCGGAGTGTTCCTGTTTCCCTCTTGCCCCATGCTGCGTTCCATCGCGATCCCTCCTCCGGCCCTGCTAAGCCATACCCCCGTGCGCACAGCAAAACAAACCCCGAACATTTTGCCGCCCGGCCCTTGCGCTCTCCTGTTCCGGATGGCCTATATAAAAGCCAGAAAAGGGCCATGGGCATGATCAAGAACTCCACCACCGACATCGAAGACCTGATTGCCCTGATGGCCAAGCTGCCGGGGCTGGGGCCGCGCTCGGCGCGCCGCGCGGTGCTGCATCTGATCCGCAAGCGGGCGCTGCTGCTGACGCCCCTGGCCGACGTGATGGGCGAGGTGGCGGCAACCGCGCGCGAATGCCTCAACTGCGGCAATGTCGGCACCAGCGAGATCTGCCCGATCTGCACCGATGAGGTGCGCGGCAACGGCGAGCTGTGCGTGGTCGAGGATGTGGCCGACCTCTGGGCGATGGAACGCGCGGGCGTGTTCAAGGGCCGATACCACGTTCTGGGCGGTACCCTGTCGGCGCTGGACGCGGTGGGGCCAGAGGATCTGCGCATTCCGCGGCTGTTGGACCGGGTCGCCACCGAAGGCATCCGCGAGGTGATTCTGGCCCTGAATGCCACTATCGACGGCCAGACCACGGCGCATTACATCGCCGATCAGCTGCAGGGGCAGGTGAAACTGACCTCGCTGGCGCAGGGCGTGCCGATCGGCGGCGAGCTGGACTACCTCGACGACGGCACCATCTCCGCAGCTCTTAGCGCGCGCAAGGAAATCTGACGGCGCGGCCCTCCCTCAGCCTGTCAGCCGAAGAAGCTTTCCAGACCCTGCACCGCGCGCGCCAGCGCAGCGTCATCCACATCCTTGTGCAGCACCATACGGATTGCGCCGGAACTGCCGCCGCCGATCACCACGCCTTGCGCCGCCAGATGCGCCCGCAGGTCATCATGGCACCCGCCGCCCGGCGTGAAGAACACCATATTGGTCGCCTGAGAGACCCCGCCCGCGCCCAAGCCCCGCAGCACCCCGGCCAGTTCCGCGGCCCGCGCGTGATCCTCCGCGAACCGCCCCGCGTTGTGCTCCAGCGCGTAAAGCCCGGCCGCCGCCAGTACCCCCGCCTGCCGCATGCCGCCGCCCAGCATCTTGCGCCAGCGCCGCGCCTTGGCGACCAGATCCGCAGGCCCTGTCAGCACTGATCCCGCAGGTGTGCCCAGCCCCTTGGACAGGCAGACCGAGACCGTATCGGCCAGACCACCCAGATCGGTCTCCGCGCATCCCAGCGCGGTAATGGCATTGAAGAACCGCGCTCCGTCCAGATGCACGGCCAGCCCTGCGGCCCGCCCGGCCTCTGCCGCCGCGGCCATATCCGCCAATGGCACCGCCAGCCCGTTATGGGTGTTTTCCAGCGACAACAGGCGGCTGATTGGCAAATGCGGATCATCCTCGCGCACCGCCTCCCGGATCTCTGCCGGGTCCAGCGCCCCGTCCGCCCGCACCGCCACCGGGCACAGCGCAATCCCGCCCAGCACCGATGCGCCCGCGGCCTCATAGGCGTAAACATGATATCCGCGCCCGCAGATCACTTCCTCGCCGCGCTGGCAATGGGCCAGCATGGCGGTGAAATTGCTCATCGTGCCAGTGGGCACAAACAGGCCCGCCTCCTTGCCCAGACGTTCGGCCAGCACGGCCTCCAGCCGGTTCACCGAAGGGTCTTCGCCAAAGACGTCGTCGCCCAGCTCAGCCGCGGCCATCGCCTGCAGCATGCCCGCATCGGGCCGCGTCACTGTATCGCTGCGCAGGTCGCAGAGGACCGTATCAGCCCCCGCCCCTGCCAGCCCCGTGTATTGGCTCATTCCGTCACCTGCTCATAAGCCAGCGCCGCCACGATGTGGACACGCCGGGTTTCGCCGCCGTTCAACGCGGTGTGGTAGCCGCGGGTGTCAGTGAAATAGACCGATCCGTCCGCTGGCAAGTGGGTGACGTGATGATTCACGATAAACAGCGACCCGGGGTTCGTGAGCACCGGGATATGCAGCCGCGGCTCCGGGTCGCGGTGCCAGGAGTTGCAGTTGTACACGCCCTTGGACAGCACCCGTGTGCGCCCGATGGGAAAGCGCTTGGCCAGTTGTGCATGAACATGCTCGAAATAGGTGCCCGCGAACTTCGGATTGAACTCCGAGAACTCCGCCTCCGGCACCAGGTCCTCGCGCGGCTCCTCGGCATAGCGGTCATCCGCGCGCAGCCAGTAGCGGCCCGACAAATCATTGGCGGTCCATTCCGTCTGCCCCGGGCGCTGGGTCAGCGGCAGCGCGGCAACCCCCTGGTCCTGCATGCCGCCCATGAAATCCTCGCGGCGCAGGCATTCCTCCAGCGCCTCCTGCAGCAGCCGGATGTCGAACCTCAGCTCCAACCGCTGGATGCCCGGCCCGGGCACAAACTCCGCCACCGAAGCCGAGTCGGGCATGGTTTGCATGGCCCGGGTCACGGCCCTGGTATCGGCGTCGTTGATCTGCGGTGCAAATGTCATGCCGCGTGCTCCCAAATTTCGTGCTGATCGTGAATGGTGATGCATCTAGCGCCATGGTTGCAGGCCCCTGGCCGCAAATAAAGCCGGGTTTCCGCAATGGATGTTGCATAAAACGCAACATGCAGCAAAGTACCCCCATGCGCCGCAAGATCCCGCCCATCTCCGCCCTCCTGTGTTTCGAGGCTGCCGCCCGCTGCGGCAGCTTTGCACAAGGCGCCCGCGCGATGAACCTGTCGCAAAGCGCCTTCAGCCGCCAGATCCAGGGGCTGGAGGCGCAGAGCGGCCAGACCCTGTTCAAGCGCGAACGCCAGCGGGTGCAGCTGACCGGCGCGGGAGAGATGCTGCTGCAGGAGCTGTCACCGCAGCTGGAGGCGCTGGAGGCCACGTTTTACCGGCTGCGCACCCGCGACAATCCCTACGGCGCGCTCAATATCGGCACCTATCCGACGCTGGGCAGCCGCTGGCTGATGCCGCGCTTGGCGCAGCTGGCGCAGGCACTGCCGCGGCTGACGGTCAACACCATCACCTATCTGGACAATGCGCAGGTGGATGCCAGCTTGGTGGATCTGGCCATTGTGCAGGGCGATCCGCCCTGGCCCGGCTTCCGCGCCGACCTCCTGATGCCGGAAACTCTGGTGGCGGTGGCCGCGCCCAGCCTGCTGGCCGCACCGCTGCAGGACGCCGCCGGCCTGCTGGACCATCCGGCGCTGCAGCACAGCACCCGCCCGCTCAGCTGGCAGATCTGGTATGAGGATCAGGGGCAGGATCTGCCCGCCCGCCCCGCCGGGCCGCTGTTCAGCCAGTTCGAAATGCTGATCGACGCCGTGAAATACGGCCATGGCGTTGCCATCCTGCCAGAGCTGCTGGTGAAACGCGAACTGGCAGACGGCACGCTGGCCCTGGCCCATTTGCACCGCTGCACCCCCGCCAGCGCCTATTACCTGCTGACCCCGCAGGCCAAGGCCGGCACCAGCCGAATTGAGCGGGTCCGGGCCTGGCTGCTGCAACAGGCGACCGCCGCATAGGCGCCGCTTCGCCGCGCGCCAGCCCCGTTAACGGAATAACGCCTTGTACAGCTTTTCGCGGGTAAAGGGCTTGTCCAGCACCTGCACGCCCTCCAGCTCGGGAAACCCGGCGTCAGAGGCGCTGAAGGCAAAGCCGCTCATCATCACCGCATTCAGGCCCGGCTGCATGTCCAATAGCCGCGCCAGCGTCTCCCAGCCGCTGCGCCCCGGCATGCTCATGTCGATCACCGCGCCGTCAAATGGCCCCTGCGCCTGCAGCAGCGCCAGCGCCGCGTCATAGCCGTCCGCCTGGGCCACCTCGCAGCCGCGCAGCTGCAGCAGGCCAGCCACGGCCCGGCGCACGGTGTCCTCGTCATCGACCACCAGGATGCGCCGCCCCTGGTCCCGGCGCGGCACTGCCGCCGGCCGGGCAGCCGGTGCCGCCGCTGCCGGGCAGGCCGGGAAGTAGAACCGGAAAGTGCTGCCGCCGCCTTTGCGGCTTTCCACTGCCAGCCCGCCGCGGTGGCGGCTGATAATCCCCAGCGCCGCCGCCAGCCCCAGGCCGCGGCCGCCGGGCTTGGTGGTGAAGAAGGGATCGAAAATGCGGGCCAGTGTCTCGCGGCCCATGCCGCCGCCGGTATCGCGCACCTCCAGCAGCAGGCAGGGGCCTGCGGCCATCCTGCGTCCCTTCAGCAGACGCCGCCGATCTGCCGAGGTCAGGCTGATGCGCCGGGTGGAGACCGTGACAGTGCCCGCACCCGGGCCGATTGCCTCCACCGCATTCAGCACCGCCTGCATCAGCAGCTGGCCCGCCTGCGCCGGGTCCACTTGCGCAGTCAGGTCGCCCTCCGCCAGGTCCAGCACCACCGCCTTGCCCAGCCGGCACTCCACCGGCACCAGCGCCAGCGCATCCCGCACGATGCGGTTCAGATCGCAGGCCTCCGGCCGCGGGTTGCCGCCGCCCCGGGCATAGCCCAGCAGCTGCCGCATCAGCCGGGCCGAGGCCTGCAGCCCCTCCTCCACCGCCGCCACATGCGCCTGCGCCGGATGCGCCGCCCCCAGCTGCGCCAGCGCCAGCTCGCTGCGCCCCTGCATCGAGGCCAGCAGGTTGTTGAACTCGTGGGCGATGGTGCCCGCCAGCAGCCCCAGGCTTTCGCTCTTGTGCCGCAGCAGCAGCGCCTGCTCTGCCTGCCGCCGCCGCCGCTCCGCCCTGCGGCGGCGCAGCTCCAGCGCGATCCGTTCGGCAAACACGTCCAGCAAGCTGCTGCCCGCCGGGTCCAGTCGGATCTCGCGGCTGTGCTGCAGCGCGAAATGACCGATCATCTGCCCCTCAGCATCCCGCAGCGGCACGCCGAGGTAGGACTGCAGGCCCTGTTCGCGGAACTGCTCCTGCGCGGGAAACGCCTGCTGCAGCCCCTCCGGCACCAGAAACCGTTCGCCCTCTCTCAGAAAGGCGCAGGGGCTGCCCGCATAAGGCACTTCGCTGTCCTCCAGCGCCGCCAGCGCCTGCCCGTCCGTGCAGCAGGCCAGGATCCTGAAACTGTCCGGAGCCTCCGCAGTGCCTTCGGCGATGAAGGCGGTGCGCACGCCCAGCGCGCCCTGCAGCTGTGCCGCCAGCTGGCGGAAGGCCGCGCGGGGCGAGGGGCTGCCCGCCCCCTTGGCCAGTGCCGTCAGCGCGGCCAGCGTCTGCAGCCCGGCAATCTCCGCCCCCAGGCGCGGGGCAAACTGCTGCATCAGGGCGGTAATCCCTTCTGCCAGCCCGGCGCTGATTTCGCGGCGCCAGGCCGCCTGCACCAGGCCGGCGGTGCGGCCCGCGGCGTCCCTCACAGCGACACCGGCGAAGGCCTGAAAGCCTTCCTCTGCAAACATTCCGCTTTCCGGATACTGTTCCTGCACCCGCCGCAGGAATATCTGCGTGCCGCCGCTCTGCACCGCATCGTGGCAGGGCGTCGCCTGCGTAGCGTATTCGAAATCCCCCAGCTGCTGTCCGTCGAACCAGCTGGCCAGCACCCGGATGCTGCCGCCCGCGCCTGGCTGAAGCGCCCCTGCAGTGACAAGATCGGCACCAAAGCCCCGTGCCAGCTGATCCACAAATGCCTGACAGAATTGCCGCCCGCTTAAGGCTGCCAGCTCTTCCAGATCCAAGCGGCCGCTTTCGCCAAGCGCCGCCGCCCCCGATGCGTCCATAACCAATACTCCTGCCACCCCTGTGCGGACCCGCTTCCCGGGCGGGACCGCTGGCAATACTCTGTAACTACTGTCCCGCCGCAGCGCGGTTCCGCCCCTGTCTGCCAGGGGCATTTTTCGCACGACCGGCCCTGCGCGCAGCCAGGAACACGGCTGCACCGTAACATCATGCTGCGCGAAACACCGGCGCGCAGTCAACATATTGTAAGGTTGAGACTCAATTATAACAGAAAAAGCCGCAAATCCGGAGTGTCGGATTTGCGGCTTTTTAATGATTTAATGCTTGCCTGCCCAGCCGGCAGGCCCCGGATCAGTACCGGCTGTCTTCTTCTTCCTCGTCGTCATCGC
The DNA here is from genome assembly GCF_059429195.1 of Leisingera sp. CC-HEC093. Lineage (NCBI taxonomy): Bacteria > Pseudomonadati > Pseudomonadota > Alphaproteobacteria > Rhodobacterales > Roseobacteraceae > Leisingera > Leisingera sp. CC-HEC093. Next base: position 504,162 of record NZ_JCAIJR010000001.1, read on the forward strand.
TGCCGGCGGGCAGGTTGAAGAAGCTGTCCGCATCCAGGATTTCGTCTTCTTTCTTCTCTTCGTCCGCGCCGGAGCCGCCGCCGAGAGTGAAGGTTTCCAGGCCTTCGATGGCGGTCGGGATTTTCGGCTCCGCCTCCATCTCCAGCGACTGCTCGGTGGAGACCAGCTTGCGCCGCTCGTCGTCGCTCATCACGCCGCCTTCGGCCGCTTTCTTGGCGGCCGCCTTCTGCACCGCGGCATCCAGCTCGGACTGTCTGCACAGGCCCAGCGCCACCGGGTCGATCGGCTGCATGTTGGCGATGTTCCAGTGGGTGCGCTCGCGGATCGACTGGATGGTCGGCTTGGTGGTGCCCACCAGCTTGGCGATCTGACCGTCCGACAGTTCCGGGTGGAACTTGACCAGCCACAGGATCGAGTTGGGACGGTCCTGGCGCTTGGACAGCGGAGTATAGCGCGGGCCGCGGCGTTTTTCCTCGCCGGCCGCAGCCGGGTTGAACTTGAGCTTCAGCTTGTGCAGCGGGTTTGCCTGCGCCCTGTCGATCTCATCCTGAGTCAGCTGGTTGTTCGCCATCGGGTCGAACCCTTTGACGCCCACGGCCACTTCGCCGTCGGCGATGCCCTGGATTTCCAGTTCATGCATGCCTACGAAATCGGCGATCTGCTTGAAGCTGATTGTGGTATTGTCCACCAGCCACACGGCGGTTGCCTTGGCCATCAACGGTTTTGCCATGTGTCATCTCCTTAAAACACCTTTGATCCCCGGATACATCTCTCCCGCCGCCTGAAATGGCGTCCCCGGCGTTCCGGGGCAGGTTTCCGTTGTCGGGGAACTTCCGCCCTATATAGTCGGCATCGATGCATAAGGAAAGAGGCCAATGCGCAAGTTGTTCACAGGTGTTTTCGCGGCCGTTCTGGCCTTGCTGCCCGCCCTTGCCGCGGCAGACGGGGAACCTGCGGGCGACTTCGATTATTACGTGCTGTCGCTCAGCTGGTCGCCGAACTGGTGCGCGCAGGAAGGCGACGCCAGGGGCGCAGACCAATGCGATGCCCGCCATGATCACGGCTGGACCCTGCACGGGCTGTGGCCCCAGTACCACCGCGGCTGGCCCAGCTACTGCCGCACGGCAGAGGCCCCGCCGAGCCGTGCGATGAGCCGCGGCATGGCGGACATCATGGGCAGCGCCGGCCTCGCCTGGCACCAGTGGAAGAAACACGGCACCTGCTCCGGCCTCAGCGCCCGCGGCTATTACACGGCCATGCGCCAAGCTTATGCACGCATCACCCGCCCCGCAGTGTTCCGCAAGCTCGGCAAACCCGTCACCCTGCCCGCCGCAGTGATCGAGCAGGCGTTCCTGCAGGAGAACCCGGACCTTACCCGCGACGGCCTGACCATCACTTGCCGCGGCGGCGCCATCCAGGAGGCGCGCATCTGCCTGTCTAAAGCCCTGGAGCCGGTGCCTTGCGGGCGGGACGTGATCAAGGACTGCACATTGAAGGACGCCCGTTTCGCGCCGATCCGCTAGGGCGCAGGGCTGTTCCGCAGGCGTGCCGGAACAGGGGCGCTGCCCCTCTTGGCCTCACGGCCAATTCACCCCGGGATATTTACGGCCAGAAGAACAAGGGACCCCGGGCTTCTTCTTTGCCGCATCACCCATTCCCCGGCGCGGCAGGCGCCGCCGCTTGCCGGCGCAAAGGCCCGCGCGCCGGATACCGCCCGGTCAGCCGGCGGTAAATGGCCTGTGAAGCGGACTTTGCGGTGTTTCGTGCTACAATAACCCCATGTGCCGCAACCGGTCCTGCCTGAACGGCACTTGCCTGCTGGCCAGCGAAAAGGAGGAAGCGCATGGCTAAGACAATCGGTAACCCGCTCAGCTGGCTTCTGCAGGGTGCAGAGACCACCGGGCATCATATCAGCGAAACCGTTGGCGAAATGGGCAGCGACGGCGTCAAGGAGCTGCCCAAGGCACGCAAGCTGACGATGGACGACATCATCCACTCCCTGGCTGCAGGGCTGGAAGATTTTGCCGCCTGCCGCAGCGACGCCATGTTCCTGGTGCTGTTCTACCCGATCATCGGCATTGCGCTGATCGTGATGAGCCTGTCGATGAACCTGCTGCCGCTCATAGTGCCGATGATCATGGGCTTTGCCATTCTCGGCCCGGTCGCCGCGGTCGGCCTCTATGAGATGTCGTCGCGCCGCGAAGCCGGGTTCGAACCGCGCTGGATGGATGCCTTTGGCGTCATCCGCTCGCCCGCATTCGGCGCCATTCTGGTGCTGGGCCTTTACCTGGCGGTGCTGTTCATTATCTGGCTGGTGGCGGCTGACATGATCTACAGCCGCACCCTGGGCCCGGAACCGCCGGCCTCAATCGCCAGCTTCGCCGGCAAAGTGGTCACCACCCGCGAAGGCTGGATCATGGCCATTGCAGGCGGCATCGTGGGCGCTGTCTTTGCCTTTGCCGCACTGGCGATGAGCCTGGTGTCCTTCCCGCTGCTGCTGGACCGCCATGTGGGCCTGCCGGTGGCGGTGGCGACCTCGATCCAGGTGCTGCGCAAGAACCCGGTGATCTGCATGACCTGGGGCGTCATTGTCGGCACCTCAATAGCCATCGGATCGATCCCCTTCCTGGCCGGGCTGATCATCGTCGTGCCGGTGCTGGGCCACGCGACCTGGCATCTGTACCGGCGCGCCGTCGATTGAGACTGCGGCGGCTGACACGGAAAAAGGCCGGCACCTGTGCCGGCCCTTTTTGACCGCCGCCTGACGATCAGCCGGCCTTCAGAACGATCTTGCCGATATGGCCGGAGCTTTCCATCCGGGCATGGGCCGCTGCCGCGTCCTCCAGCGCAAACTCGCTGTCGATCACCGGTGCCACCTTGCCCGCCTCGATCAGCGGCCAGACCGCCTCCGCCAGGTCCCGGGCAATCTGCGCCTTGGCCAGATCGCTTTGCGGGCGCAGGGTGGAGCCGGTCAGCGTCAGCCGCTTGACCATCATCAGGGCAAAGTTCAGCTCCACCTTCGGGCCCTGCAAAAAGGCGATCTGCACCAGCCGCCCGTCCTCGGCCATCGCCTTGATGTTGCGCGGGATGTAATCGCCGCCAACCATGTCCAGCACCAGATCGGCACCGCCCGCGTCCCGCAGCACCTTGACGAAATCCTCGTCGCGGTAGTTGATCGCCCGCTCGGCGCCCAGATCCAGGCAGGCCTGGCATTTCCCGTCCGACCCGGCGGTCGCGAACACCCGTGCCCCGAACGCCTTGGCCAGCTGGATTGCGGTGGTGCCGATCCCGGAAGAGCCGCCATGCACCAGGAACCGCTCCCCGGCCTTCAGCCCGCCGCGGGTGAAAACATTGGACCAGACGGTAAAGAAGGTCTCCGGCAAACACGCGGCCTGTTTCAGGTCCAGCCCTTCCGGTACGGGCAAGCAATGCGCCGCAGGGGTTGCCGCATATTCCGCATAGCCGCCGCCGGGCAGCAGGGCGCAGACCTGATCGCCTGCTGCCAGGCCGCTGACGCCCGTGCCCACGGCAACCACTTCGCCCGAGGCCTCCAGCCCCGGCAGGTCGCTGGCGCCCTTGGGCGGGTCATAGGCACCCGCGCGCTGCAGCGCATCGGGGCGGTTCACGCCGGCATAGGCCACCTTGATCACCACCTCGCCATGGCCCGGCTGCGGCACCGGGCGCTGGCACAGCTGCAGCACCTCCGGTCCGCCGGGTTTACTGATTTCCACCGCGCGCATCATCTCTGTCATCGGCTGATATCCTCCTGATCCTTGCCTCTTGCCTAGCATCCGGCAGGGTGAGCGCAAACAGCAAAGGCGCCGCAGCCCGGGCAGTTTGCGGACTGCCGGCTATGGCGGCAGGCTACTGCCCGAGCAGCATTACAAAGCTGACACAGAATTTTGGCTGGTTTTGGAGTAACAGTGCGGGACAGGGCAGCCGCTCCCGTCACCGGAGGCAATGACTGCGGGCCGCCCCATAGCGGCCATCGACCACCTAGCCGGTTAACCTCCTGCTGTCAGGGCATATGCCTTACTGAAGTCCTTTGCCGCCAGATCGGCAGGTTGAATATAGAACTCAACCACCCCGCAATCACAGAACATGAAGTCCGTGCCGTAATCGCTGTCCAAGACGAGCAGGCGAACTCCTTTCCCGGTTGTCGGGTTGGTTTTCACCTGTGGATAGCCAAGAAGAATATGCTCAGATTGTTTGACTGACGGGAGCAATTGGTACTCAACCGCCTCCCAAGCTGCTGCGGGAAGCAATTCCCTCAAAGCCGCCTCCGAGACCGCCCTTTGTGCGACAGTTTTGATTGCACGGTGCATATCTGCATTCACGTTCAGTTTATCCGAAACTGCAAGCATCCTGTCTTTGATCTTCCTGGAGAGCTCCTGAGACGGAATCTCTAAATCCGGCAGTGAGCGCAGCACTGGCTCAAAGGCCCTGGCAATTGCCAGCTTCTCTTCCACAGAGGCAATCTCGGCCTGCGTGCGTGCGAGCAGCTCTTCATAGTTATCTCTGTCGCCACCAGCCTCCAGGCGCTGGTGGCAGTACTCCAGAAAATAGCCTTTGCTTGCAAGCTCACTTTGCCATTTGATCAACGAGGCATCAGCAAAGGCAGACATGACCGCGCCGCACCAAGGAAATGTGGTGTCTCTGTCAATGTGTGGGGTTATGGTATTGCGGCGAACAACCTTTCCTTCAGGACTCAATTCCGGCTGGCCAGTTTCCGGATCACGAACAAGTTCGCGGTCAATCAGTTTAAATGAACGCCTCTCCGCTTTAGGGGGAAGTTTCGCCTGAAGTTCGGCAAGATGCAGCTCAAGCCCAGGGCGATAGTAATCCAATTTGCATTCGTACTGTCGCAAGGGGAACGAGCGGATTATTTCGCCGGAAACCGGCCATGCCGGATAGGATTTAATGCCATAGCGCGCGTACCCTCCGCTGGGTTTTCCAAGGTCATGGCCGATGTCAGACATATCCTCCGGAAGCGGTCTCTTTTCTCTCACTTGCTCTTCAGCAGGCACATAAAGGACCCGGGTGGCATTCGTATCCTCATCCCACATGAGTTCCTCATCAAGATCAGCAAAGAACAAAAGCAGCCCGTCCGTCGGCAACGGCGTGTCTGTTTCAATGGTTGGCATTTCAGCACAGTCGATTTGCGCGAGGAAATGCAGTGGCTGATCAAGATTTTTGGAACGCGGCCACTCGATATGCGCAGGCAAAGACGGCAGGCCGCCCAAATGGCTACCCCCTGCGATCTGATCGTTCAGGGGCCAATGCCGCCGGAGGTAAACAGCCTCTGCCGCCTGGCCTTCGATCTCTGCCCGGATCTCGTCAGGCGTCTTCACAACGGAATTGGAAGCGGCCTCTGGTGCAGATGGCTTCTCCGAGCGGCGAGAGGGCTGTGTCGCTGCAGAAGAAAGCAAGTCTTGCAGTTCAGGGAACTCGCAAAACCAGCCGAGCATTTGCCGCATCTTCTTGTATCTGGCCGGATCGGTCCAGAACACCCGAGCAAACGTCGTCTCCTTGTGCAGGATCCTTGCCATGACGATCAGATCCCGTTGCGCAGCCGGACGTATCTGGCGCAATACCAGCTCCGGTGATGCTACCGCCGCGAGCCCGGCGCCTAACCGGCGCGAGCGAAGCGAAACACCAAGCGATTCAGAGATGCCTCGGTTGGCGTCCGGCTGCTTTGCGAACCACTCCGCGTAAGTGCGGCCAAAACGCTTATAATCTCTTGGAGGAGCAACCAGGAAGGACAACACTATGTTGCGCGCCCAACGCAGGCGCAGGAACCAGCCAGCATGAGGTTTTTGCGGACTCAACGTTTCCAGATAGTTTCCGAATTCTTGGATCCTTGCCTCATCAAAATTCGCATCACTGCCCAACACTGTTGCGAGACGGCGTGCCGTGAGCGGGCGCTGAAAAACCGGAGGAACCCAGGCGTCCATCGCCCAGGCGCGCTTTAGAATTGCCTGCAGCGGAGCTTTGTTCTGTTCCGCAAACAGATCCGCGGAGAGGGGGAAAGTCTCCTTCAGAAGCCTAACGGCACGCGCGCGGTGCCGTTTTGCGCCGAAGCTTTTCGGGAAAGCTTGGTCCCAACGGAGAGTGGCCAAAGCACGCAGCACTTTGGGCCCCGCAATCTGGGCTGCAGATTGCCACAGCAAAAAAGGAAACGAAGCAGCAATAAGGAGCAGGAGCGCGAGCAGAAAGACGATCACTAGCGAAAAGAAAATGTCCCTTGAGACAAGAAAGACGGCACACAAGCCGCCTAAAAAAAAATATCGATCAAATAGCATTTCAAACACCGGTCAAATCAAGATGGCCGTCACCTTATTCGAAAGGTAAGTGGCGAAAGTTTGACGCCTGAAAGGCGCGGTAGTGCTGCCGGGAACAACCTCCACTTACCTGAAAGACCACGGATAGGTGCTTTTCTATGTTGCGTGTTCCAAAATCAATGCATCAATGTCCGCTTCAAAATCATCCCAACATGCCGAGCCGATCAGACAGCACTTTCGGTGAAGGGCAGCTTCATGGCACCTCTGCCGCAGAGATCAGGTGCAGCATTCAGCAGTATGGGCTCTCACGACGAGTTCGCCGCTACCAGGCCGAACCGCGGCAATTGGAAAACGGGTGGCAGCGCATCGTCAGAAACGCCGAAGGATCAGTCTCTTGGCCACGCCTGTCGATGGCCGGTTCCTGACCAAGCACGACACGGGCCCAGCTGCACAAGCATTCGGCGGCTGAGAGCCCAAAAGTACGTAAGGCTGCAATCCGCACGAACGGCGGCAATTTCCCTTACGCGCCTAGTTGGGCCAGCGTTCGAGGTTGGTAACGTTACGTTGACAACTGTTGCCACTAGCAATTAATCCTTAATCGTCGATTGACGATTAAGGAAGCCCGGATGCGACCCGTTTTGAACGACGATCGCCTGATCATACAGTTAAAAGCCATAGCTCACCCGGCCAGGCTGAAGATCCTCCAAGTATTGACTGACCGTGGAAAGTGCATTTGTGGAGAGATTGTTGAGGTTCTGCCTCTCTCTCAGTCTACTGTTTCGCAACATCTGAAAATTCTCAAAGAAGCGGGGCTGCTTGAAGGTACAATTGATGGGCCTCGATCATGCTACTGCGTGAATGCACAGGCAATTGGTATATTGCGTCAGACTGTTTCGGAATGTCTGGCTGGATTTGAGGTGACGACACAATTGCACGATGACTGATCGCAATCAGAGCGCATTCGGTGCGCATGCTTGGAACGCCCGATATCTGTTCGGCGCTGTCCCTCTGTTCGCAATTGGTACTGGTGGGTGGCCTGATCTGACTGGTCCAGTTTGATTGTTAGTGCATCATTGGCCTCGGTTCCATCGGGATGATGGCTTCTGGAGCCGGGGGCCTGTAGCCCAATGCACTGTGGGGTCTCTTTGTGTTGTAGTGTTTCCTCCAGCCTTCGATGATGATTTGAGCCTCCTTCACCGAATAGAATATCTCACGGTTGAGCAGTTCGTCCCGCATCCGGGCGTTGAAGCTCTCGACGTAGCCGTTCTCCCAGGGGCTTCCGGGTTCGATGAAAGCGGTCTTAGCCCCGACAGCCTCAATCCAGGCCCGCACGTCATTGGCAACAAACTCCGGCCCGTTGTCGCTTCGAACGTAAGCTGGCGGCCCCCGCAGGATGAACAAGTCCGTCAGGGCATCAATCACGTCGGTCGAGTTGAGTTTCCGCTTCACTCGGATCGCCAGGCATTCACGGCTGAACTCATCCAAGATGTTCAGTGTGCGGAACGCTTTCCCATCGTCGGTTCGGCAATGCACGAAGTCATACGACCAGACATGGTTGCGATACTCGGGGCGCAACCGGATGCATGACCCATCGTTCAGCCAAAGCCTTCCTTTCTTCGGTTGCTTCGGTGGCACCTTCAGCCCCTCTCGTCGCCACAGCCGCTCAATCCGGCCATCACTGACCTGCCAGCCTGAATCCCTCAGCAGCACAGCAACGCGCCGGTAGCCGTAGCTGCCGTATTGCCTGGCCAATCCGGTCATGTCGGCAACCAGCCGTTCCTCGTCTTCCCGGCCCCTTGGATGATGCCGCTGTGTCGAGCGATGTTGCCCGAGCACGCGGCAGATCCGACGCTCCGATACCTTCATCCCGCTACGGATCAGCTGGATGCAGGCTCGGCGACGAGCGGGGCTCAGAAGTTTCCCCGTGCGGCTTCCTTCAGGATGAGCTTGTCCAGTGTCAGATCCGACACGGCCTTTCTCAGCCGCTCGTTCTCCTTCTGGAGACGCTTGAGTTCCTTCAGTTGGTCGGTTCCCATCCCACCATACTGCTTGCGCCAGCGGTAGTAGGTCTGCTCCGTGATGCGAACCTCCCGGACTGCATCAACCCGCGCCATTCCTTGCCCGACAAGCACATCAACCTGCCGCAGCTTCTGAACTATTTCCTCTGGCTTGTGCCGCTTGTTCGCCATTCTCTGTCCTCCGTTTCCTAAACATAACGGTGGACCAGTTCAGATGGGGCACTCCAGTGGCGTGCCAGCATACATTCGGTCGGACAATGGCCCTGAGTTCATTGCTGAGGCCGTCAGAGGCTGGATCAAAGCTGTCGGGGCCAAAACCGCATACATTGAGCCTGGATCACCCTGGGAGAACGGATACTGCGAGAGCTTCAATGGGCGGATGCGGGATGAATTGCTGAACGGTGACATCTTCTATTCGCTGCGCGAGGCTCAGATCATTATCGAAAGCTGGAGAAAACACTACAACACTAAACGGCCCCACAGTGCTCTGGGCTACCGCCCACCTGCGCCAGAGGCCATCGTCCTGATGGACCAAAGGCCAACCATGCACTAACTTTCAATTCGGACCACTTAAGTGGGGCTACTCACCAGCCTGGGCGTCTCCAGGTGCCCCAATCCGGCTTCTAACTTACGTGGCCAATCGGTTTTGCGCGCCTCGCAGAAGCAGACCGATAATGTCAGTGCGCGTGAGAATGCCTGCCAGGCGGCCATCCTGCGTTACCGGCACGGTTTGCACCCCATGCTGCGAAAGCCGGTTCAGGAGAATGCCGACCGGAAGGTCATGCGGTACACTGCCGGCGGGCGGCTGCATCACATGCTTCGCCCTCAGTTTGCCTTGGCGCATCGGGCGGAACTCTCGGCCGCCGCCTCGTACCAGCGCATCGATCAGATCACTTTGCAGGATGAGCCCCACGAAGTTTTCGTTGGTGTCCACAACGGGAAGACTCTTGACGGAATGGCGGCGGAACAACTGCGCAATCTGCGATAGTGGCACATCGGGCGTTACAGTGATCAGGTTCTGTGTCATGATGCTGCCGCAGGTTACACCATCAAACCGGTGCTGCGCGGCTTCCCCCTCTGCGGCGGCAAGAAGCCGCCCCAGATCTGCCGCACCGATGTTGGCGGATTGATGGAAGCGCTCCAGCAACGCCTCCAGTTCCTCGCTGCCGAGCCCGAGGCGGATCTCTTGCGGCTGCACAGGCATCTCTACGGATTGGCGGAACGGGTACTTACGGCCTGTGACCCGGTTAAACAGAACACCCGTCAGGACTAAAGCGGCCGTCAGAAGGCCAACAGGCACGATCGCAAAGACAAAACCTGCATCAAGGACCGGCACCGGGTCCAGTGCTGCCAGCAAGGCAATTGCCCCGCCCGGAGGATGCAGGGCCCGCGCGATCATCATTGCAACGATCGCGGCTGCCACAGCCAATGCCGGTCCCCAGGGCATGGGCACGGTTTGCAAGACTGCAACCGCCGCCGCGGCGGAAACAATATTGCCGCAGATTGCCGACCAGGGCTGCGCCAGCGGGGAATTCGGGACTGCGTAGATCAACACCGCGGAGGCGCCCAAGGGGGCAAGCAGACGCATGGGAATCCCTGCGATTTCCGGCCAGACAAGCGCGAACAACGCGCAAACACCAATCCCGGCCACCGCGCCCACCGCTGCGCGCAGGGTTTCCCGCATCTGTGCTGGCGGCAGTGCCGGAGAGAGATGGCGCAAGAGATTTGACTTTAGCTGCATGGCTCCGCCTGCCCGAAATTGAATCACCCGACGGCAAGCTGCGCAGAAAACAGTCACTTTGAAAACGTTGCATAGCCCGGAAACTCTGCGGTGGCACACGGTGCGGCACAAAGATGTTCTTCCAGAATAGCAACACCGCTGACGCCATCGCTGGCAACCGCGGTTATCCGGAACCCGAGGCGAAAAGAAGACATAGTGAGCCGCGATTCGTCCTTGTTCACTTGCCCAAAGTCCGGGTGTCTTGCAGTTGGAAGGCCTGACTGGGACGCCATCGCAAATTTCAGTCTGCTCCCTGCAATGCGTCGAAAGATCGTTGCAGGCGCCTCAAGCAGGGACAACTGCGATTAACGCATGCCAGGACTCCGGCCGCAGCCTTAAATCAGGCGGGCTCACGGATTATCTGCCGCCTCTGACAAAGTCAGCAACGGAACCAGACCCGACTTGTCTCTGATCAGATCGGCGACGGTGCTGCGGTCGAGAACGCCCAGAAACGCATCGACCGCTTCGGCAAAGACCCCCCGGAGCCCGCATTGGGGCTGGATCACGCATTCTCCGCAATTGGCAACTTCGAAGCTTTCCTCCATGCTTCGTACAACTTGCCCCACATTGATTGCACTGGCTGCCTGTCCGAGCTTGATGCCGCCGTAGCGGCCGCGAACGCTCATGACGTAGCCTTGCCGGACCAGTTCGCTGACGATCTTCATCAAAGAGCTGTGCGGCAGACGGTAGATGCGGCTCAATGTCTCAATCGAGTGCAGCTCTTCGGGCTTGGACGCCAGAAAAATAAGAATTCTCAACGCGTAATCTGTTGTCAGGTTCAGCTTCATGCGGGGCTCCGATCACGCTTTTAATATTCATTTGGGTTGCATCTTTCAATCCTGCAATCATACATGCATCCAGCTTGAATGTTTCAGGCGATGAAACTCACGACGCAGGCCGCAGACCTGCCAACAGACAAATCAGGAGCGTGCAATGGCACAGCCACTCAGCCAAACCACCATCGACACCGTAAAGGCGACTGTTCCGGCGCTGGCGCAGCATGGGCGCGAGATCGTAGCAGAGATGTACGACAGGCTGCTGGCCGATCCGGAAATCCGCACACTGTTCAACCAGTCGCACCAGAACGGCGACTCCCCGCAGCACGCAGCATTGACCAACGCGATTCTGGCCTATGCTCAGAACATCGAAAACCTCCCGGTGATGGCCGCAGCGGTGGAGCGTATTGCAAACAAGCATGTGGGCCTGCAAATCGAACCCCGCCATTATGATCATGTCGCCAGCGCCCTGTTGGGCGCGATCAAGGCAGTTCTTAAAGATGCGGCGACCGAGGAGGTGATCCGCGCCTGGGGTGAAGCCTATTGGTTCCTGGCCAATATCCTGATTGGCCGCGAAGAGCAGCTTTACCAGGACACCGCAGCGGCAGAGGGCGGCTGGCGCGGCTGGCGGGAGTTCCGGATCGACAGGCGGATCCAGGAGAGTGCTGACGTCATGTCTTTTGTCCTGAAACCCGTCGATGGCAAGCCCCTGCTGAAGCACAAGCCGGGACAATATCTGTCCTTCGATCTTGATGTGCCCGGGGCAGGCAAGCTGCGCCGCAATTATTCGATTTCCTCAGGGCCATCGAATGAGTTTTACCGGATCACGGTCAAGCACCAGAAAGGCGGCCAGGCCAGCACCTGGCTGCATGAGCAGGCAGTCGAAGGCACCATGGTTAATGTTGCTGCACCGGCTGGAGAGTTTTTCCTGAAAAGTGGCCAGGAGGCTGATGTTGTCCTGCTGTCGGCCGGTGTCGGGCTGACGCCGATGATTTCCATGCTTGAGGTTCTGGCCGCAAACGATCGCTCTGCGACCTACTTGCATGCCACACAAAACAGCAGGCATCACGTCATGCCGGATATCGCGCGATCGCTGTCCCGCCGGTGCGTCACATTTTTTGAGGATCCCAGTTCCGAAGACCGGGCTGAAGCGAACTTTGATGTGGAAGGCCGCATCACTCCGGAGTGGCTGACCCGGAACACCAATACAGATCAGGCTGAATACTACATATGCGGTCCAAAGGGTTTCATGGCGATGGCTGTGAACGGCCTGAGGGCGGCTGGCGTTGACGAAAACCGTATCTTCTACGAGTTTTTCGGGCCAGCGCAGGAACTGGACGTCGCGTAGCAGCAAAAGAAGAACGGTTTCGCAGCCGGGAAAACCGTATCGGGTGGACCACACGATCGCCGATAGCCTTGTGACACAAAGCCAACCGCATCTGCCTCGCGGTTGGCCGTGGCCAAGGCGGCGAATGGCTATCAGAAGTTCAATAAACAGCTCAATCCATATGGTGGCGCTGCAGACTTGCTGCAAGCTGCTTGAGTGACTGCTTTCGCCTCTGCAATGCAGCAGTGGTTTCGTAGCGGTGCAGCAGGTTTACATGCTGCGTGCGCGCGCAGAACAAACTTGACGCTTCCGAAATGGGCTCGATAGCCGCCTTCCGCTGCAAGATGCGCGAATGTGCGCTTTGGCTGACGGCAAGGCTCATGCCTCCGGCGGGCAGACGTCCGTCCTCCGGCCTGGCCCTTTCAGCGCCGCGGGTTCAGCGAGCCCGGCAGGCCGTCGCGGTCCTTTGGCGGCTTGATCTGTTCGGCCAGCCAATTCGGCCCTGCCAAGAGCGGCTTCAGCAGCGGGTTCTTCTGCAGCCCCGCCTTCAGCTTCTCGAAGTCCATCACATTATCAATGCGCCGGTCCAGAAACTCCCAGGTCGCCTGGTGCTCCAGGCTGTCGTCGCCCAGCCAGTAAAGAACGGTGGCGGAATAGACGCCGGCCAGCGACGCGCGCTTGGTGTACCAATTGAAATCGTCGGATCCGTCGCCCAGCGCGTCCCAGATCAGATCGCAAGTGTGCCAGACCGCCTTGACGCCATCGCCCGCATATTGCGGCAGTGTCAGCAGCGTGGTGCCGCGGCGCACCGCCTCCTTGTCGTCAACCGCTTCCAGCCGGAACCGCACGGCGGCGGCGATCTTATCCCGGAACCGCAGACCGGTCAGATCATCAGTCTTCAAGCGCTCCAGCATCCGCGAATCGCCGCGCGCGTGATAGGCCAGCGCCAGATCGACGCCGCCGCGCGGGCACACCGCATGGGCCAGCACCTCCGGCACATCCGCATCCTGGCAGGCGGCGCGGAATGTCACCTCCGACCAGCCGTCAAACGGTACATGCATCAGCGCCGCATCCAGCAGCTTTTCCTTGATGCCATCCTGTGCGTGATCGTTGTTTTCACTCATCTCAGCCTCCCGCTGGCAGCGTCCTGACACCCTACTAGACAAAATAATCGCGCTTTGCTATACGGCCACTTCCTGCAAATCCTTGCAACTCAACTTAGAAAGGTGGTGAAAACCACATGCAGGTTAGTGTTCGCGACAACAACGTCGATCAGGCGCTCCGTGCCCTGAAGAAAAAGCTGCAGCGTGAAGGCGTCTTCCGCGAAATGAAGCTCAAGCAACATTTCGAAAAGCCGTCCGAGAAGAAAGCGCGCGAGAAAGCTGAAGCGATCCGCCGTGCCCGGAAACTGGCGCGCAAGAAAGCCCAGCGCGAAGGTCTGCTCTAAGCACACCTGGCTCTCCAGCTTTGGACAGCACTATGGCAGGTCTCTGGACCGGCCGCACAAGATCAGACGACCCCCGCGGCCCTGCCCGGGGGTTTGTCATTTTCAGCCCCTCTTTCGGATAGGCCCCGTTCAGATAGGCCCCGTTCGGATAGGTCTGCACCTGCCTGCCGCAGCTGGCTGCGCCTTAAAGCGCAGAGGATACGGTTGCATATTAATTCGAATTACATCTTTAGGGTGTATTTCGCAATCAGCCTCTGCTATAAAGTGAGAACGGCCGGGCAGGCCGGTTGCGATTCCCTAACCCCTGCCCCCGCCGGCCGGGCTTGGAACACCCGGTTTCCTGAAACCCTGGGCGGGCGGCGCTTCCCCCCGATTACCCGCGCTGGTCTTGGTCCCTGCAAACAAGGCACGCCTCCCGGGTTTCCCTTTCTTCCGGACGCCGCCATCCCCCCGGCGGCGTCCGGGCCGCTTTTCCAGCCCCGCGCCCCGCCAGATTGCCCTCCCGCGGCCGAATCCCTGCCGCCGCGCCTGCCGCGCCCTGCGGCGGTCTTCCGCCCGGCCGGCCCCGCCGCCGGTTTGCGGCAGCCGGCGGGCCGCAACGCGCAGGAATCCGCGTACCCGCCCCCGCACTTCGGGCAGAGCTTTGCCGCAAATCCGCCAATTGCCGTCCCTGCGCTTCCGGCGCTGCCAGTTTCCGGTAACCGGACTGCGCAACACTCACGGAGCAGTAAACAATGTCACAGGCAAGCGATCTCGAGCGGCAGATGCTCGAGCTGATCAATGCAGAACGCACCTCACGCGGGCTGAACCCGGTGCAGCTGGAGCTGCGGCTGAATGATTCCGCCGAAGACCACAGCGAATGGATGCTGCAGCAGGATGTGTTCTCCCACACCGGCGCCGGCGGCTCCAGCGCAGGCGACCGCATGAAAGACGCAGACTTCGTCTTTTCCGGCAGCTGGACCTGGGCGGAAAACATCGCCTGGCAAAGCGAGCGCGGCGCCCCCGGCCTGTCCGATGATGTCATCGACCTGCACAACTCGCTGATGAACAGCCCCGGCCACCGCGCCAATATCCTGAACGCCAACGTCGAGGTGATCGGCATCGGCATCGAACAGGGCAACTTCAACGGCTGGGACGCGGTTATGGTGACCCAGAACTTCGCCCGCACCAGCGCCCCCTTGCAACTCGACACCGGCGGCTCGGGCGGCGGCAACGGCGGCGGCAGCAGCCCGAAGGCCACCATGGGCGACGATGTGCTGAGCCTCGGCAGCGCCGGAAGCCTCGACGGGCTGGCCGGCAATGACACCCTGACCGGCAGCAGCGGCGGCGACCGTCTCGACGGCAGCGATGGCCGCGATCACCTGAAAGGCATGGGCGGCAACGACCAGCTGAACGGCGGCGGCCAGGGCGACCTGCTGACCGGCGGCGGTGGCAATGACGTGCTGAACGGCGGCGGCGGCCATGACCGGCTGCGCGGCAATGGCGGCAATGACCAGCTGAATGGCGGCAACGGCAAGGACAAACTCTGGGGCGGCGGCGGCAGCGACACCCTGGACGGCGGGGCCCACAACGACATCCTGACCGGCAAGGCCGGCAGCGACCTGTTTGTCTTCAGCGCCGGCAACGACACCGTCACCGACTTCAACCTGTCTGCCAGCGGCGAACGCATCGACCTCGGCGCGGCCAATGGCATCAGCAGCTACAGCGACCTGATGAACAACCACACCCGCCAGACCTCCGACGGCGTACTGATCACCGATGGCGACGGCGACAGCATGCTGCTGGCCGGCATCACCGAGCAGCAGCTGAACTCCGGCGACTTCCTGTTCTGAGCTCCCCGCCGGGCAAACAGGAAAAGGGCGTGCCGCGGCACGCCCTTTTTTGCATTTCCATCAGCCCTCAGTAAATCTTCGGCACATACAATTCGTCCGGCAGCACCTGGCGCTCGTAATCCGGGTTGTACTTGCGGTCCGGCAGCTCCACCTTTTCGCCCAGAACTTCCTCATAGGGGATCTTGGTCAGCAGGTGCTCAATGCAGTTCAGCCGCTCGCGCTTCTTGTCGTTGCCCTCGACGATGTACCAGGGCGCCTCGGAGATATTGGTGCGCTCGAACATCTCTTCCTTGGCCTTGGTGTACTGCTCCCATCGGATCCGGCTCTCCAGGTCCATCGGTGACAACTTCCACTGCTTCATCGGGTCGTGAATGCGCATCATGAACCGCAGCTGCTGTTCCTCGTCCGTGATCGAGAACCAGTATTTCAGCAGGATGATCCCCGACCGCACCAGCATCCGTTCAAATTCCGGAATATCCTGAAAGAACTGTTCCACCTGGTCATCGCTGGCAAAGCCCATCACCCGCTCGACCCCGGCCCGGTTGTACCAGGACCGGTCAAACAGCACGATCTCTCCCCCCGCGGGCAGATGCGGCACATAGCGCTGGAAATACCACTGGCTCTGCTCGCGGCGGTTCGGCGCCGGCAGCGCAACCACCCGCGCCACCCGCGGGTCCAGCCGCTGGGTGATCCGCTTGATCACCCCGCCCTTGCCTGCGGCGTCGCGGCCTTCGAACAGAATGCAAACCTTGGCGCCGGTGTGCTGCACCCAGTCCTGCACCTTGATCAGCTCTGCCTGCAGCCGCAAAAGATTGCGGAAATAGACCTGCCGGTCGAGCATCTCCGGGTGTTGCTCGCGATAGATCTTGCGGATCTCCTGGCTCAGCATCGGCTCGGAAAACTCGATCTCGATGTCTTCGTCCAGCGTGTCCTGCAGCTCCGCTTCCAGCCAGTCCAGTGAGGCGCTCTCATATTCGCGGGTCACAGGCAGGTTCCTTCCTTGTCAGGTGATGCAAACGGTGCCGTCCAACAGCGCCATATGACAGAGAGATGCCACGCGGAGGGCCGGGCGGCTGGCGGCTGCATCCGCAACCCCGGCGTGATGACCCGGCGGCAGCATCCTGCCCCAAGGCAAGCGGAATTCCCGTCCGGTTTCAAGCGCAAAAGCCGCTGTCCGCCTGCACAGCCCGCTGGAAAACCGGTGGATGGGCGGATTATGTGCAGGCCATGAGCTTTGTCCTGACCTCCCCGCCCCAGACTTGGCCCTGGCTGACATTCTGCCATGCCGCTGCACAGGGGGTGTACCGGGGGGTGCACGCCTGACACCCCCGCAAAACCGCCTCAGACCGGCAGCGCCGTGGTCTTGAACACTGTGCGTAAAGCAAAGCTCGACTGCATCTGCGCCACCCCAGGCAGCCGCGCCAGATGCTGGCGGTGGATACGGGCGAAGTCCTCCGTGTTCTCCGACACCACCTTGAGAATGTAATCCGCGGTGCCCGCCATCAGGTGGCACTCCAACACATCCGGTATCCGTGACACCGCCTTCTCAAACGCATCCAGCACCTCATCCGCCTGGCCGGACAGGGTGATCTCCACAAACACCGTCGACGGCACGTTCATCTTGCGCGCATCCAAGAGCGCGACATAGTCGCGGATATAGCCCTCCGCCTCCAGCCGCTGCACCCGGCGGTGGCAGGCTGAGGCCGACAGGTTCACCCGCTCCGACAGGTCCGCATTAGAGATGCGGCCCTGCTTTTGAAGCACTGAGAGAATGCGACGATCTGTTTCGTCCAGCGACATTTAGCGAAGATCCTTGCTGTATTCTGACATATTACGCGAAGATTCTTCGAAACGCATGTTTTTATTCCGCCCAAATAAGCAGCACATTTTACGCCGCCTGCGTCAAAATGACCGCAGAGAGTTTGAGGAGATGCTCACATGAAAATCGGCTGCCCCACCGAAATCAAACCGCAGGAATTCCGCGTCGGCATGACCCCGGACGCCGCCCGCGAGGCCGTCCTGCGCGGCCATGAGGTTGTTATCCAGCAAGGCGCCGGAATGGGCGCAGGCTTCACCGATGAGGACTATGTCTCTGCCGGTGCCGTGATCCTGGACACCGCCGAGGAAATCTTTGCAACCGCCGACATGATCGTCAAGGTGAAGGAACCCCAGGCGGTTGAGCGCAAGATGCTGCGTGAAAACCAGCTGCTGTTCACTTACCTGCACCTGGCACCCGATCCGGAGCAGACCAAGGACCTTCTGGAAAGCGGTTGTACTGCAATTGCTTACGAGACCGTCACCGACGACCGCGGCGGCCTGCCGCTGCTGGCGCCGATGTCGGAAGTGGCCGGCCGCCTGGCCCCGCAGGTCGGCGCCTACACCCTGCAAAAGGCCAACGGCGGCCGCGGCGTGCTGATGGGCGGCGTCCCTGGCGTGGCTCCGGCCAAGGTCGTGGTGATCGGCGGCGGCGTCGTCGGCACCCACGCAGCCAAGATCGCAGCCGGCATGGGTGCGGATGTCACCATCCTCGACCGCTCGCTGACCCGCTTGAAGTATCTGGACGATGTCTTCGGCCGCTCCTTCAAGAACCAGTACTCCACCGCCGGTGCAACTGCTGAGCTGGTGCGCGAAGCCGACATGGTGATCGGTGCGGTTCTGGTCCCCGGTGCGGCAGCGCCGAAGCTGGTGTCCCGCGCGCAGCTGTCCGAGATGAAACCGGGCGCGGTACTGGTGGACGTCGCCATCGACCAGGGCGGCTGCTTTGAGACCTCCAAAGCCACCACTCACGCCGACCCGATCTATGAGGTCGACGGCATCATGCACTACTGCGTGGCCAACATGCCGGGCGCTGTGGCGCGCACCTCGACCCAGGCCCTGGGCAACGCCACCCTGCCCTTTATGCTGAACCTGGCCAACAAGGGCTGGCGCCAGGCCTGTGCGGACGACCGTCACCTGCTGAACGGCCTGAACGTGCACGCGGGCAAGCTGACCTACGCCGCGGTCGGCGAGGCCCTGGGCCTGGACTGCATCTCTCCGGAAGACGCAATGAAGATGTAACTGCCCGCTGCATAGCAGGAAAACCAAGGGAAGCCCCGCCAATCCGGCGGGGCTTTTTCTTTGCGCGCAGCCCGCCGCCCGGCCTCTTTCCGCAAGAAACGGATCGACCGGAGCCGCGGCAATGGCGTTTCTGGACCGGCCCCAAAACGGAGTTCCGGATGTTCCAGGCAACCGCCGCGCTGATCGTATTTCTGTTCCCGCTCGCCTACAGCCCCGGCCCCGGCAACATGTTCTTTGCCGCCAATGCCGCGCGTTTCGGATTTGCTGCCACCGTGCCCGCCAATGCAGGCTACCATCTGGCAACCTGGATCGTGACGGCAGCGATCGGCTTTGGCTTTGCCGCCGCGCTGGACCAGGCGCCGCAGCTCTTTGCGGTGCTCAAAGCCGCGGGCTCCCTTTATGTCCTGTGGCTGGCCTGGAAACTGCTGCGGGCCGGGGTGTTTGAGGGTGCGCCAGTGGCACGGCCTGCCAGTTTTGCCAGCGGTGCCGCGCTGCTGATGCTGAATCCCAAGGCCTATGTGATCATCGCCCTGATGTTTTCGCAATTCCTGGATCCGGAGACCCTGGCGACGGGAATGCCGGTTCTGTGGATCACCACTGTCTTTACCCTTAACAACCTGCTGGCCTTCACGGTCTGGGCCTTGGCCGGCGGCGCCCTCGCAAATCTGTTCCGGTCTTCCGGGGGTGCCCGCAGCCTGAACCTGCTGTTCGGCGCCGTGCTGGCCGGGGTTGCGGTCTGGATGCTGCTGTCCTGAGGCCCGGAGACCGGCCATCGGCTCTGTGCCGATGGACAGAAACCGGCTGGGTTACTGCTGGCAGGCCGTTACCGCCGGCATATTCCCCGTTTACAGGCTGAAACACCGTTCCTAGCCTGCTGCCTATAAAAAAGGCGACAGGGATGGAAAGGAAACGGACATGCTGGACGAGTTTAAGGCCTTCATTGCCAAGGGCAATGTAATGGACATGGCGGTGGGGATCATCATCGGTGCCGCCTTCACCGCGATTGTTAAATCCATGGTCGATGATTTGATCAACCCGGTCATCGGGCTGTTCACCGGCGGGGTGGATTTCACCAACAACTTCGTGGTGCTGGGCGGCGATGGCACCAGTTACAGTTCGCTGGAAGCCGCGCGCGAGGCCGGCGCTTCGGTCTTTGCCTATGGCTCCTTCCTGATGGCGGTGCTGAACTTCCTGATCATCGCCTGGGTGGTGTTCCTGCTGGTCAAAGCCGTAAACCGCGCCCGCGATACAATGGAACGGCAGGAGGAGACGCCGGCCGAAGAGGCGCCCGCAGGCCCGACCGAGCTTGACGTGCTGCTGGAAATCCGCGACTCGCTGAAAAAATAACGCCGGTATTGCGGCACCAAACAAAGACAGGGGGCGGGCCACCGCTCCCTTGAGCGTTTGAAAGGGACACGACGCTTATGGAACAACTGATCGAACAGGCCGGCGCGCTGTGGCCGCTGCTGGTGGCAGGGGTCAAGGCGCTGGTGGTGCTGATCCTTGGCTGGATTGCTGCCGGCTGGATCAGCGCCGTTGTGCGCAACCGCATCAACCGGACGCCGCAGATTGACCCGACGCTGGGCAACTTCGCTGCCAGCATGATCCGCTGGGTGCTGCTGGCGGTGGTTCTGGTTGCGATCCTCGGCATCTTCGGCATCCAGGCCACCAGCCTGGTCGCCATGCTGGGCGCGGCCACCCTGGCCATCGGCCTGGCGCTGCAGGGCACGCTCAGCGATCTGGCGGCGGGTTTCATGCTGATCCTGTTCCGCCCCTACAAGATCGGCCAGTATGTGGACATCGGCGGCACCTCTGGCACTGTGAAGGACGTGAACCTGTTCGTAACCGAGCTGGCCACACCCGACAATGTGCAGATCATCGTCCCCAACGGCCAGGCCTGGGGTTCGGTCATAACCAACTTCTCGCACCACCCCACACGCCGCGTCGACATGGTGTTCGGCATCGACTACAGCGACAATGCCGAGACCGCCAAAGCGATCATTCTGGCGGCGGCGAATGCGGATGCGCGGGTGCTGCAGAACCCGGAACCCTGGGTCCGGGTCACCAACCTGGGCGACAGCTCGGTCGATCTGACCGCGCGGATTTGGTGCAAGGCTGAGGATTACTGGGAGCTGAAATTCGCCCTGACACAGGGGGTGAAAGAGGCCTTTGATGCAAAGGGCATCTCGATCCCCTATCCGCATTCCGTGGAAATCAAGAAAGCGGGTTAAGACGCGTCTGTCCGTATTGGCCCCTTGGGGGACTGCATACGGCTGACGCCTGGCGCCCCGTCTTTGGCGGGGCGTTGCGGCTTTCGGGGCGGCCCGGGCCGGCAGGGGTTCGCACCTGCTGTGTTCAGCGTGTCCTGGCGGCCGCCCTGCTTTTGGCCTCCGCCTGGCGGGTGCGGGCGGCGCGGGCACGCTCCTGCCGCCTGTCGTCGGGTTCGGCCGGCGGCCAGCCGCACAACACCGTAACCCCGTCCTCGTCGGTAAAGGCCCATTGCGCCGCGATCAGCTGATAGCTCTTCACCTCCCAGCCGGAGGCATCAGGCCGGAACCGGAACCGCCAGGTTCCGCGCACCTGCACCGCCAGCCGCAGCCGGCTGATCTGGTTCATCGCCTCATGACCGTTCAGCGCCGAGCGCGCGCCCTGCATCCGAAGTTTCCGGATCCGCTCCACCAGGCTTGCTGCCTCGCGCATGCGGCGGCCGGCAAAAACCACCTCGATCTCGGCGCCCGGCTGAACAATCCCCTTCACCACCAGGTCGCCGCGGTTGTTACGGTTCAACACCGGCACCAGCTCCACCGGCACATCGCGCACCTCGCGCTTGAACAGCCCGGTGTCCTCAATCAGCGGCGTGATTTGCGTAAAAGGTCTGCGGCGGTTTGTCATGTGCATTTCCGTGGGCCTCCATCCTGCCGGACAAAGGCTGTTCTTTGAAAATAGTGCTGGACCCCATAAGTAGCTGAGCGGCGTTAAGGAACCGTTTCGGCGCAACTTTCACCGCAAAATAATCGCAAAGCCTGAAGCGGCGCGCTGGCCGCGGACCACAAATCGGATGCCCCGGCCCGCAGCCTCAGCGCCTTGGAACAGGCCGTTTCATGACCAGCGTGGGATTGCCCCGGTACACGGCCTCGCCAGCGGGCGCATAGCCCAGCTTGCGCGCCACCCTGTGCGATACGGTATGGGACGGGTCGAATATGCAGACGGTTTCTTCCCAGTCCGTCGCCTCTGCCGCCCATTGGTGGATCCGCCCCACCGCCTCGGTTGCGATCCCCTGCCCGTGCACCTCAGGCGCCAGCACCCAGCCCGCTTCGGGCACCCCGGCCAGCGGCGGCTCCATGCTGCGCTGATAGTCGGCAAAGCCCACCTCACCGGCGAACCGTCCGCTTTCGCGCAAGGTCACCGCCCAATAGCCAAAGCCCAGCGCCTGCCAATGACCGATATAGCGCAGCAGGCGGCTCCAGCTTTCTTCTGGCGTGGAGGGCGTGCCAGAGATGAATCGCACCACTTCCGGCTCAGCCCACAACGCCGCCACGGCCTCATAATCCTGCACCCCATGCGGGCGCAGGATCAGACGGTCCGTCTCCAAAACGGGAGGCGTCATGCGGGCAATTTGCCAGTCAGAACATAGGTCAGGATTTCAACCACTTGGCGCGGTTCTTCCACCACTGCCAGCGCCGCGGCGTGCACCTCTTTCAGAGCGTGCTGATGCTCCGGCGGGCTGAGGACGATGATCGACTTGCCCAGCGCCGCGGCATAGCCCGCGTCAAATGCCGCGTTCCACTGCTTGTACTTGTCGCCAAAACGCACCACCACGACGTCGGCATCGGCGATGCCTTTGCGGGTCCGGATCGCGTTCACCATCGCGCCCTTGTGGTCGTGCCAGTACTTGTTCTCCTCAGCCCCCAGCACCGCAACGCCGCAATCGTCGCTGGCATCATGATCGGTCACCGGCGCGCTGAAGCTCACTTCCAGCCCTTTGGCGCCCTCAACAATCTGTTCCCGCCAGTCGGTGTGGATCTCGCCCGAGAGATAAACTTTCAATGCCACGTCTTGTCCTTTCCTGCGCCAGCCTGCGGGGCAGCGGCCAGGGCCGCCATGACCTCGTCATCGCTGGTTTGCGTAAAATCCCTGTAATGCGCGCCGACCGCCCAGAACTCCCTGGGGCTCAGCAAACAGACCAGAGTATCCACCAAGGGGCGCAGTTCGTCCACCGCTTCCGGCGGAGCAACCGGCACTGCCAGGATCACTTGGGCAGGCGCGCGCTCCTTCAGCCAGAAATGCGCTGCCATAAAGGTGGCGCCTGTGGCAATCCCGTCATCCACCACGATCACCGTGCGGCCTTCCAGCTCCACCGGCGGATGCCCCTTCAGATAGCGGGTGCGGCGGGCGGCATTCTCTTCCCGCGCCTGGGCAACCTGGGGGGCAAAATCCTCCGGTTTCATGCCAGAGGCCTGCAGCAAGGCGCCGTTGAAAATGGGATTGCTGCCCTCCGCCAGGGCGCCTGCCGCCAGCTCAGGATTGGACGGCATGCCGATCTTGCGGATCAGAATCAAGTCCAAAGGCGCCTGCAGTTTATGCGCGATCGGCAGCGCCACAGGTACCCCGCCGCGCGGCAGCGCCAGCACCACGGGGTCCGTCATAGGCAGTTCAGCCAGTTTCCCGGCCAACTGAAGCCCGGCAGCATTCCGGTCCTCGAACATATTGGCCTCCCCCCCGTTACCTAGCGCGGAAGGGCCAAAGGCAAAAATCAGCGCCGCCGCGCCACCAGATAACGCCCGGGCGTGTCCGCCGGGTAGTTGCCGGTCTCGATGATCTCGAACCCCGCCTTCTGCACAGCAGCCTCCAGCCTGCGGATACCGATGAAATCCACATAGCTGGGCGCCTGCCCCGCCAGCCGCATCAGCGGTATGGCCGCCGAAAACATCCAATACTTCCAGCCGCCCCGCATCTCGCCCAGGCAGGGGGTCTTGGAGATGAACAGCCCGCCTGGATTCACCCTGGCCGCAACGCCGCCCAGGACCTCTTCCAGATCCGGCAGCAAATGCAGCAGGTTGTGCGCCAGCACTGCGTCAAACGGGCCGTCCGGCGCCTGCCCGGCGCTGCAGCAGAGAAATTCGACGTTGCCCGCACCTGCATCCCAGGCGCGCTCGCGGCCAATCTCCAGCATGGCCTCCGACAGGTCGGTTGCGACAATCCTGGACACGCCGCGCGCCAGTTCAATGGCAGTGGAGCCGGTGCCGCAGCCCAGTTCCAGCACGGTATCATCCGCCTTCAGATAGGACCGGGTGCGCTCCAGCGAGTAATGGTAGGCGTCCATGTCGCGGATCTTGGATTTGGCGTATTTGGGAGCGATCTTGTTCCAAAAGCGGGCGTCGGCGTTCATAACTGGTCTCCTTGGCTGCCTGCACCCTATCTATGCAGGAACCACGGACAAATTGCCGAAATCCGCAAGGTTGATATACGTATTTGCATGATGAGCCCCGACTGGAACCATATCCGCGCCTTCCTTGCCACCGCTGAAACCGGCTCCCTCTCTGCAGCGGCACGCAAGCTTGGCCTCACCCAGCCGACGCTGTCGCGCCAGGTTGCGGCGCTGGAAGCAGAGCTGGGGGTGCTGCTGTTTGAGCGCCTTGGCCGTGCACTTGCGCTGACGGAAGCGGGACAGGAGCTGCTGGCGCACAGCCGCAGGATGGGCGAGGCAGCTGATGGGCTAGCCCTGGCGGCAACAGGACAAGCGCAGACCATCGAAGGGCTGGTGCGCATCACAGCCAGCGATGGCATCTCGGCCCATATACTGCCCGGGGTGCTGGAGCGGCTGCGTCAGCAAGCGCCGCGGCTGCGGATTGAGATTGTCGCGGCGGACGACATCCGCGACCTGCAGCGGCGGGAGGCCGATATCGCTGTCCGGCACGTCCGCCCGGACCAGCCGGAGCTGATCGCCCGCAAGATGCAGGACACCACCGCCCGCTTCTATGCCGCCCGCAGCTACTTGGAACGCCGGGGAACGCCCCGCTGCCGTGCCGACCTCAACGCGCATGATTTTGTGTCCTTCGGCGACATTCCTCAGTTCCTGGCCTACATGGAGCCGCTTGGCATCCGGCTGAGTGAAGAGAACTTCCCCGTTGGCTCCACCAGCGGCCTGGCGGCCTGGGAGCTGGTGCGGCAGGGGTTCGGCATCGTGCC
This sequence comes from Leisingera sp. CC-HEC093, assembly GCF_059429195.1. Lineage (NCBI taxonomy): Bacteria > Pseudomonadati > Pseudomonadota > Alphaproteobacteria > Rhodobacterales > Roseobacteraceae > Leisingera > Leisingera sp. CC-HEC093. The sequence continues at coordinate 528,869 of NZ_JCAIJR010000001.1, forward strand.
GATGCTGGATGCCATCGCCCGCAAAAGCCCGGACGTGGAGCCACTGGACCTGGAGGACATGCCAACGCTGGAATTTCCGCTGTGGCTGGCTACCCACCGCGAGCTGCACACCAGCCGCCGCATCCGCCTGGTGTTCGACATCCTGGCCGACTACCTGACCGGGCTGAAGATGCGGTTCTGAACCGCCACCGCAAAGGAAAAGGGCGGCCCCGGAACCGGGAGCCGCCCAAGTGTTTTCTGCAAACTTTTGCCAAGGCCTTTTCTCAAAAGCCTTGGGCAAGCCGTCACCCCCGCAGGGTGCCGCCGGTTGCCTTGGTCACCTTGGCGATGATCTTTTCGCTCACCGCTTCGATGTCCTTTTCCTTCAGCGTCTGGTCGCTGGGCTGCAGCCGCACGGTGATTGCCAGCGACTTCTTGCCCTCGCCCAGTGAGCCGCCGATGAACTCGTCAAAGACGCGCACGTCCTCGATCAGTGCCTTGTCGGCGCCGGCTGCGGCATTGACCAGCGTCAGCGCTTCAACGTTGTCGTCGACGACAAAAGCAAAGTCCCGCTCCACCGCCTGCAGATCGCTGATCGCCAGCGCCGGACGGGTGGCGGAGGACTTGCGCGGCATCGGAATTTCATCCGGGAAGATAGTGAACGCAACAGCCGCGCCCTTGATGCCCATCGCTTTCAGCACCTTCGGGTGCAGCTCGCCAAAGACGCCGAGGGTCTTCTTCGGGCCCAGGCAGATCCGGCCATGGCGGCCCGGGTGCCACCAGGCGGCACCTTCACGCAGGACCTGTACTTTGGCCGGTGCGCCAATGGCAGCCAGCACCGCTTCAATATCAGCCTTGGAATCATAGAGATCCACCGCGCGCGAGGCGCCGTGCACGTCCTTCGGCCCGGTGCGGCCCACCAGCAAGCCTGCGATCTGGTTGACCTGCTCGCCCGGTTCGCCGCCGGTGAAGGCAGGGCCGGCCTCAAACAGCGCCAGATCCATGAAGCCGCGCGCCTGGTTGCGGGCCGCAGCCTGCAACAGGCCTGCCAGCAGATCGGGGCGCATGTGCGACATCTCGGAGGAGATCGGGTTGGCCAGCATGGTGGCATCATCGCCGCCGCCGAACAGCGCAGCCGAGGCCTTGTCGATGAAGCTGTAGCTGACAACTTCGTTGTAGCCGAGGCTGGCGCAGGTGCGGCGCGCCATCTGCTGGCGCCGCTGCTGCGGGGTCATCACCGGCTTGGGGATGCCGTCGGTCAGCCGCGGCAGCGGCTTGCCCTGCAGCTTGGTCAGCGACGCGATCCGCGCCACCTCTTCCACCAGATCGGCCTCGCCCTGCACATCCGGACGCCAGCTGGGCACATGCGCCATACTGCCTTCCAGGCGGAAACCCAGGCGGGTCAGGGTCTGACGCTGATCGCTCTCCGGGATCTCCATGCCCACCAGCGATTGCACCCGGTCCGCGTCCAGCTTGTAGGCACGCGAATGATCCGGCACATCGCCCGCGATCACCACCTCCGACGGCTCGCCACCGCAGAGGTCCAGGATCATCTGGGTCGCCCGGTGCAGGCCCTCGATGGTGTATTCCGGATCAACGCCGCGCTCAAAGCGGTAGCGCGCGTCGGAGTTGATCTTGAGCGCGCGGCCCGCCATGGCGATCTGCACGTGATCCCAGAACGCGCTTTCCAGGAACACATCCACGGTTTCCTCAGTGCAGCCAGTCTCTTCGCCGCCCATGATGCCGCCGATACTCTCGGGGCCATTGGCGTCGGAGATCACCATCTGGCCCGCGCCAAAGGTGTATTCCTTTTCGTCCAGCGCCTTCAGCGTCTCACCGCCAGCTGCGCGATGCACCCGCAGATCGCCCGCGACCTTGGCCGCGTCGAACACATGCAGCGGGCGGTTCTGGTCGAAGGTGAAGAAGTTGGTAATGTCCACCAGAGCCGAAATCGGGCGCAGGCCGATCGCCTTCAGCCGGTCCTGCAGCCATTGCGGGCTGGGGCCGTTCTTCACGCCCTTGATCACCCGGCCGGCAAACAGCGGGCAGCCGTCCAGCGTGTCGGCGTCGATGGTCACCTTGATCGGGCTGGCGAAGTCACCCGGAATCGCCTCATACGCGCGGGTCTTGAGGGTGCCGAGGCCGCGCGCCGCCAGGTCGCGGGCAATGCCGTAGACGCCCAGCGCATCGGGGCGGTTCGGGGTGATGGCGATCTCGATCACCGGATCGACCTTGGCCGGATCGTTTTCCGCCAGCCAGTCCACGAACCTGTCGCCCACCGCGCCCGAAGGCAGCTCGATGATGCCGTCATGCTCGTCCGACAGTTCCAGCTCGCGCTCGGAGGCCATCATGCCAAAGCTCTCTACGCCGCGGATCTTGCCAACGCCGATGGTGATGTCGAGGCCGGGGATATACATGCCCGGCTTGCAGACCACCACGGTGATGCCTTCACGGGCATTCGGAGCGCCGCAGATGATCTGGAGTTCACCCTCGTCGGTGTCCACCTTGCAGACCCGCAGCTTATCGGCATCCGGGTGCTTCTCGGCATGCTTCACATAGCCGAGCTTGAAATCCTTCAGTGCGTCCGCCGGATTTACGACCCCTTCGACCTCAAGGCCCAGATCGGTCAGGGCTTCAGTGATCTCTTCCACCGAAGCGTCGGTGTCGAGGTGGTCTTTCAGCCAGGAAAGCGTGAATTTCATCGGTCGGGGACCCCTTGGCAGACATGCGTGTTTGACCTGAGGCAATGGCAAAGAATGCGCCAAGGTTCAAGGGTTCTGCGCCCCTGCTTTCAAGGATAGCTGGGAGTGAGGTTCAAAAGCTCATCCAATTGCCGCCCGATCCAGCCATGCGGGATGAAATGCCCGCCGGGATGGGTGTCCAGCACCACCTGCCCCTGGGAACAGCCTGCCCAGACCGTGCGCTCCAGCTTCAGGAAGTCCACCACCTGCCACTGCCCCAGCGCCCGCGCCGCACCGCAGCCCAGCCGCGCCCGCCACAGCGCCACCGGATAGGTCCGCTCGCCGCCAGGGCCATAGGGGAAATCCATTACTGTGTCCTTCAAACCGTGCACATGGCGCACCTCGCGCGGGGCCTCAGTGCAATTCTCAGTTTGGTGGATGGTGCCGGCCACCGCCAAGAGCGCCGCCACATCATTGCCGCTGTGGCAGACATAGCGCCAAGCCATGGCAGAGCCATAGGAATAGCCAGAGACATAGATCCGTTCCGCATCAACCGGATAGCGTTGGGCGAGGTCTGCCAGCACCGCGTCGGCGAAACCCACGTCTTCTGTTTCCGAGGACCAAAAATCCCAGGTCTTGTTGCGCCCGTTCGGTGTCACCAGCAGCACACCGCGCCGCCTGGCAGAGGCCCCGACCCGTTCGCTTTTCTGCGCATGGCGCCCGGTGCGGGACCAGCCGTGAAAATGCAAGAGCACCGGCAGGGGTGAGACCCCGTCCCAGCCTTCTGGCTCCATCACGTGATAGGAGCGGTCCCCCAATGCGCACTGCGTTGCGCCATGGCATTCAGCGGATTTTGACGGCCCCATAGCCGCAGCGGCAGAGGCCCACAGAAGGGCGGCGGACAGGGAAAGGGCTGCTCGGATCATATGTGCGAGCGTAGCCACCGCGCGGCAGCTGTCACGTCACAAGTTTGTGGGTCCGGATGCCAAGCTGCGCCATCGCCTGACCGCGGGGAGGCGATCCAACGGCGTGTGTGGCAGTTTATGTCGGCCAAACCCGTAGAACCTCCAGCCTGTGCGCCTGCGGCCCCAAATCGCCTGCCCGTGCGGGCGGTCAGGCGATGGCGCGGCGGCCTCTCGGCCTTGTTCCGCGCGGCAGAACTTCCTTATGAGTTCTTTCCCAGTTCACTTTTCATAGCACCTACCATTTGGTCGCTAGCAAAGAAAACGTTGCCATCCAGGCTTCGCATAACTCCATCGGAAGATTTGACCAGATGCGCCTCTACTGAAAAAAGGGTTCGCACAGCATCAAGAACTCCGGAACTGGTTTCACAAGATCTGGCGGAACCAACCAACTCAATTTCCTTTTGTAAAGCCCAAAGCCTTCTTACCTCTGGATGCAGTTCCCACACACCAGAACCGGCCTCATGCTTCACAGCTGCGGCCTTACCAATTTGGCGAAGAAAATCTCGATAGAGGTTTCTTTTCTCACGTTTCAGCTCCAGATCAAAAGCCTGCTTTGTTTGAAATCTCCAGATCACTAACGAGATTACTCCCCCAAGCACCAACGCCCAAACAGGGTTAGCGGCCGCTTCTTGCAACCAACTAGACAACCATGAAAATCCCTGCACACATTCTCGCAGGCGGTCATCACTTCAGCAGAAGCCATTCGCTCAAAACCCTCAAATCAAACTGTTTTGCAGTATCGAGGGGAGCATAGCGCCCGTTGCGCGCTAAGCACAACTATACCTGTGCTGTGTATCACCCAGGGCAGCGCCCGGCCCGGCGGGGTGGGAAGCGAAGCGCCCGCCCCGTGGGGGGCGGGACGGGCGCTGCCCGGCCTGCCGGCCGGGCGTAATATCTGAAATTGTGGTGGCGTTACCGCGACAAACCACCATGCAGCGCCGGCACGTCCAGGCTGCGGAAGCCGTAATGGCGCAGCCAGCGCAGGTCGCTGTCGAAGAAGGCCCGCAGGTCGGGGATGCCGTATTTCAGCATCGCCAGACGGTCGATGCCGATGCCGAAGGCAAAGCCCTGGTAGATCTCCGGGTCGATGCCGCCCGCCGCGATCACCTTGGGGTGCACCATGCCGGAGCCGAGGATTTCCATCCAGTCGTCGCCCTCGCCGATCTTCAGCGCACCGCCCTCCCAGGAACAGCGGATGTCCACCTCTGCCGACGGCTCGGTGAAGGGGAAGTGCGAGGCGCGGAAGCGCAGCTCGACGTCGTCCACCTCGAAGAAGGATTTAACAAACTCCTCCAGCACCCACTTGAGGTTCGCCATTGAGATATCCTTGTCCAGCGCCAGGCCTTCGACCTGGTGGAACATCGGCGTGTGGGTCTGGTCATAGTCGGCGCGGTACACTCCGCCCGGGCAGATGATGCGCAAGGGCGCGCCCATCTTCTCCATCGAGCGGATCTGCACCGGGCTGGTATGGGTGCGCAGCACATGCGGCGGGCGGTTGTCGCCCTCGGCGCGGTGCATGTAGAAGGTGTCCATTTCGGCGCGTGCCGGATGGTGGCCGGGGATGTTCAGCGCATCGAAGTTGTACCAGTCGGTGTCGATCCGCGGACCTTCGGCGACGGAAAAGCCCAACTCGGCAAAGATCGCGGTGATCTCTTCCTGCACCTGGCTGATCGGATGCAAGCTGCCCTGGCGCTGGGGGCGTGACGGCAGGGTCACATCCAGCCATTCGGTGCGCAGGCGCTCATCAAGTGCTGCATCTTCCAGCCCGGCTTTCTTGGCCGCCAGGGCCGAGTTGATCTCATCCTTCAGCGCGTTCAGCGCGGGGCCGGCCACCTGGCGCTCTTCCGGGGTCATCTTGCCCAGCTCGCGCATCTTCAGCGCCACTTCGCCCTTCTTGCCAACGGCGGCAAGGCGGATCGCTTCCAGTGCGGACTCGTCCGCGGCTTCTGCAATCTGACCCAGGTATTTGGCTTTAAGATCGTCCATCACGGCCCCTCGAATTCTGCTTGTGCCCTGCTACCACAAGGGCGGCTGAAAGCAAGAGGGCGGGGACGGAAGGCGGTCGGATATGGCCGGACAGCAAGCCCGCCCTGCAATCACGCCCTAATTATGATAGACTCCCCGCATCTCATTCAGCAGCAGCCGGAGGACAGCCATGGCACATGTGGATTGGTATATCGAAGGACGCAGCTTCGGGAACTGCAACTGCAACTACGGCTGCCCCTGCCAGTTCGAGGATCTCCCCACCCACGGCAATTGCACCGGGTTCGAGGTGCTGCATATCGACAAGGGCCATTTCGGCGAAACCGACCTCACCGGCACCCGCTCAGCTCTGCTCTATGCTTGGCCCGGACCGATTTTCGAAGGCAAGGGCGCGTTGCAGGCGATTATCGACGACCGCGCCACGGAGGATCAGCGCGCAGCACTTGAAACCGTGCTTCTGGGCGGCGAGACGGATGAAGAAGCCACCCACTGGTGGGTGTTCCGCGCCATGTGCGAGACGGTGCACGAAACACTGATCAAGCGGATCGACTATGAGGTGGACATCGAAAACCGCACTGCCAAACTGGACATCGACGGGCTGGTCACCTCAACCGGCCGGCCGATCCAGGCCCCGCATGGCGGCGGCGAGCACCGGGTGCAGATCGGCACCCCCGGCGGCATTGAGTTCACCCTGGCCGAGATCGGCAGCGCCAGCACTAAGTCTGACGCGGCGATCAAGCTGGACCTGGATGACAGCTATGGCCAATGGGCCATCATCCGCCACGGCCCCCACGGGATCGCCGCCTGAGGCCAAGTAACGTCAAAGGCGCACAAACCGCTTGCGCAGGCCCGGGCTGCCCGGCCAAGCTTGCCCTGTTCCCCGCATCAACAGAGGCAAGCCATGCAAACCTATTCAGGCAGCTGCCATTGCGGCGCTGTCCGCTTTTCCTTCCGCGCGCAGGAAATCACCAGCGCAATGCAATGCGACTGCTCAATCTGCATCCGCAAGACCGCTTATCTGACGCCGTTCAAGGTGCCAAAGGATACCATGGAAATCACCGCAGCTGGTGACGCGCTGAAAACCTACCGGTTCGGCACAATGGCCGCCCAGCACCATTTCTGCGGCACCTGCGGAATCCACACCTTTGTCGAGCCGCGCCTGTCGCCTGGCACTTTCCGCGTCAACCTGGGCTGCGTCGGCGGGGTCAACGCCCTGCATCTGCCGTCGGAAATCTTCGATGGCAAAAGCCTGTGAACCTCAGGCTTTGCCGCCCTCCTCCGGCAGCTTCTTCCAGCGTTTCTGGTTGAACGGATACAGGAACTGCCGCCAGTAGCCGTTTGGCACTGTGTCTCCGGCCACGCCGTATTTCGACGGCCAGTCCTTATCCGGCAGGTGGTGGGTTCCGAACAGCCAGTCATACAGCGGAAAATGCGAGGCATAGTTGATGTCGATCGCCGCCCGCTCGCTGCCATGATGCCAATGGTGGTACCGCGGGGTGACCAGGAACCGCTCCAGAAAGCCCAGCTTCCAGCCGATATTGGCGTGGATGAAGCTGGAGTAGAAATAGACGATCAGCAGGTAGCCCTGGATTGCCTCCGGCTTGAAGCCCAGCGTGAACATCGGCACCGCCGTCAGACCGCGCAGCACCGCGATCTCGATGAAGTGCATCCGCGCGCCGGCCAGCCAGTCCATTTTCTTGGCCGAGTGGTGGATCGCATGGAAATGCCACAGCGCCGGAAAGGTATGAAACGCGCGGTGCACCCAGTATTGCACAAAATCCGTCGCCGCCATGATGATCAGCACCTGCACGCCAAAAGGCAGATTGGTGATATGGGCGCGGATGCCCTCCAGGTCGAATTCGGTGTTCACATAGTTGGCGGGCGCCATGGTCAGGAAGGTCAGCACCTGCACCAGCATGGAGCTGATCAGGTAATAGAACATGTCTTCGCGCCATTCGGTTCGGAACACGGTCTGTTCGCGCCGCGCTGGAAACACCCGCTCCAGCGGCACAAACAGGAACCCGACCAGCAGCACATTGACGACAAAGTAGTCGAGCCCGAAATACAGGCTCTGCGGCACGTCTCCTGCGTGCTGCGGTTGCGCAGTGGCCATCAGCGAGGCCGCCACCGATAGGCCCAGTGCCGCCCAGCCCAGGCTTTTCTCGCGGCTCAGGATCAGTCTCAGCAGCGACAACGCATAACCTGCCAGCAGAACGAACCGCAGAAAGGCGGTGACATAGCCGCTGGAATGCACAAAGGCGATCTGCGGATAGGAGCGATCTGCGGATAGGAGAATGTCTCCGGATACCAGCGCAGCAACACCAGCAGCAGCCCGGTGATCGCCGCCAGCAGCGCCATTGTTCCCGACAGCCAGCCGCTGCCCAAGGGCCGCGCCTCACGCGGGGATTCCAGTTGCGCGATCACATCCGGGATGAATTTCATGCCTGCCTCATTGACGATTTTCCGGCGCAACCTGCCACAGATGGCCGCGGCCCGCGACTACGGAAATCATTACAAAAGCCACCCGCCGGTGCCCGCATCAGACCACCCGCCGCATCATCCCCACCAACGACTGCCGACTGGCGTAGCCAAGCCGTAGCGCCACCTGCTCCATCCGCTCGCCGCGCGCCTCAGCCCGCAGCGCAATCTGACAACGCAAACGGTCCCGCCAGCCGCCAAAGCTGAAACCGGTCTCTTGCTGAAACCGGCGGGTGAAGCTGCGGCGGCTCATCCCCGCCAGCGCCGCCCAATGGTCGATCGTCTGACCGCTGCCGGGGCTTTCCATAAGCGCATCGCAGACCCTCCGCAGCCGCGCGTCCGCCGGGTACGGCAGCGCCAGCGGCGACTTTGGCGCCGCGCCTAGCTCAATCAGGATCAGCCGGCTCAGGTGATGCGCCCGGGGGGGCTGCGGCCAGGGATTGTTCATGCCGCACAGTGCCGCGATCAGCCCCGCCAGCAGCGGAGAGACCGTCACCGCCCGGCAGGCCGCCAGCGCATCCGCCCCAGGCTCTGCCGGATCGATGTACAGCGATTGCAGCCGCACCTGCCCCGCCATGCGGATCTCGTGCAGCACCCCGGCCGGCACGATCAGCCCCGACCCGGCGGGCACCGCCCAGCTGGTGCCGCCGGCCTCTGCGGTCATCAGCCCCGCCACCGCATAAACCAGCTGATGGCGCGGATGGTCATGCCAGGCGGAAACATAGCCGTCCGCGTAGGCGCGCGCGTAAGACGCCACCCCGTGCGGCAGCATCTGCACCGCATCGGACGAGGACGGCTCCCGCCGCCGGATATCCGCATTCTGGCCCATTTGCGCCAAAACTGGCCCCATCGCTGCGAAAGGGCAAGCTAAAACGCAACCAAAAGGAGTCCTTACCCATGCAGGCAATCACCAGCACCAATGAGCTTGAAGAGATCTACGGCGAGCCGGTGCCGAAATCGCTGACCAAAGTCGCCAGCCATCTGACGCCGCTCTACCGTGACTGGATCGGCGCCGCGCGGTTCCTGGTGCTGTCCACCGTGGGCCCCGAAGGCACAGACGCCACCCCGCGCGGCGATGACGGCTCTGTCGTGCATATGGCGGACGACCGCACTCTCTGGCTGCCGGACTGGCGCGGCAACAACCGCATCGACAGCTTGCGCAACATCGTCCGCGACCCGCGCGTCAGCCTGATGTTCATGGTGCCGGGTTGCAACAACGTGGTGCGGGTGAACGGCGCCGCCGTGCTGACCGCGGACAACAGCCTGCGCGCGCATTTCGCCCGCAAGTCCCTGCTGCCGGCTACGGTGGCGGTGATCACCATCGAAGAGCTTTACTTCCAATGCGCCAAGGCACTGATGCGCTCCCGCCTGTGGGATGCAGAGGCTGACCGCCCCGCCGTCCCCACCGCCGGCCAGTTCCTGAAGGAGCAGGAGGCGGGCTTTGAAGCCGAAGCCTATGACGCCGGCTATGCGGACTATGCAAAGTCCCGGATGTGGTGAGGCAAACGGCGGTGCGGCCCCGCGCCAGGCCGCACGATGCGGCAGCGCAGTAAAATAGACGGCTCCGTGGCTGCGCTGCGGCAACTTGGATATTGCCAATTCCTGCGCATAATGCGCAAAGTGCATAACTGCTGCCCTCACATGGATATACTGTCGTGCCGACACAGATGGACCGCACAAGCCTGACTTGGAAGGTCACACCCGACCTGCTGGGGGTGATTGACGCATCCGGCGTCTTCATGGACACCAATCCGGCCTGGTTCGACACCCTGGGCCTGCTGCCCGGGGAGATCGAAAGCCGCCAGTTCTTCGAATTCATCCACCCCGAGGACATGTCCAGGACCGAAGCCGCCTTTGAGCGGATCAAGCAGGGCAAGCCGGTGCTGCAGTTCGAAAACCGTTACCGGCACAAGGATGGCAGCTACCGCTGGCTGTCGTGGAACGCGGTGCCGGAGGGCGACCGCTTCTATTGCAGCGCGCGGGATGTCACCAAGTCCAAGGAAAACGCCGCCTCTTTGGCCTCGCGCGAGCAGGAGGCCCATTTCCGCGAACAGTTCATCGCGGTGCTGGGCCACGACCTGCGCAACCCGCTGTCGGCGGTCGGCGCTGCGCTGCGGCTGTTGGAGAATGAACCGCAATCGGCCAAGGCGCTGGAAATCCTGGCCCTGGGCCGCCAGTCCGTCACCCGGATGTCGGCGCTGATCAACGACATCCTCGACTTTGCCCGCTCGCGGCTTGGCGAAGGCATCGAGGTCGTGCGCACGGAGCGCGCGGAACTGCGGCCGGTGCTGGCGCAAATGGTCGAGGAAATCCGGCTGGCAAACCAGGGCACCCCGATCACCGAGAGCTACAGCTTCACCGATCCGCTGAGCTGCGACACGGACCGCATCTCGCAGCTGGTCTCAAACCTGCTGTCAAATGCAGTGACCCATGGCGCCCCGGGAAAACCGGTGGCCGTGGCTGCCTGCGATGACGGCAGCGATTTCATACTGTCCGTCGCCAACAAGGGTGAGCCGATCCCGGAAGCGACCAAGGCCCTGCTGTTCGAACCCTTCACCCGCTCCGGCACCCGCGAGTCGCAGAACGGCCTGGGCCTGGGCCTTTACATCGCCCAGCAGATCGCCAAGGCCCACGGCGGCTTGCTCAGCGTGGTGTCGAACGAAGCACAGACCGTCTTCACCCTGCGGATGCCGCGCCAGGGCTGAACGCGGGCGTTATCACGGGATCGCCGAAAACCCGCCGGTTCCCGGTGACCGCACACCATTCCACCTGTACCTGCAAGAGGCAGACCGTTGGCATCAGCCGCGGCGCTGCGGAACCCGGCGCCCGCTATATGCTGCAAGGCGCCTCCGCAGGGCCGGGCTGCCCGAACGGCGCTTGCCCTCCAACAGCAAAAAAGGCCGCCCCGTCCAGGGCGGCCTTCTCTGATCTCGAAAGCTCCGGAGCCTTAGGCCGCCAGCGCGTCCTGTGCCTGACGCACGATGGCGCCGAATGCTTCGGGCTCGTGCACGGCCAGATCGGCCAGAACCTTACGGTCCACTTCGATGCCGGCCAGGGTCAGGCCGTTGATGAAGCGGGAGTAGGTCAGCGCTTCGTCGTGCGAACGCACAGCGGCGTTGATACGCTGGATCCACAGCGCGCGGAAGTTGCGCTTGCGGTTCTTACGGTCGCGGGTTGCGTACTGGTTCGCCTTGTCGACGGCCTGACGGGCAACCTTGAAGGTGTTCTTGCGGCGGCCATAGTAACCTTTAGCTGCCTTAATGACCTTCTTGTGACGGGCGTGAGTTGTGGTACCACCTTTAACGCGGGACATCTCTCAAATCTCCTCTTAGCGGTCGTAGGGCATGAAGCCCTTGACGATCTTTGCGTCGGGTGCCGACAGGGTGGTGGTGCCGCGGGCATCGCGGATGAATTTCTTGGTGCGTTTGATCATGCCGTGGCGTTTGCCGGCCTGACCAGCCATGACCTTGCCGGTCGCGGTCACCTTGAAGCGCTTCTTGGCGCTCGACTTTGTCTTCATCTTGGGCATTTCCGTCTCCTTCAATGCAGGTTCGCTAGACGCGCGACTCGGCATGCCTCGACGGCCGGCCGCGCGGAACAGAGCTGCCCTTTAAGCAATGCTGGCGGAATGGGCAAGCGGATTCGCTACAGAAACCGGCCGATGACCCGGAAAAACACGTCAGGGATCTCCTCCACCCTATAGCCGCCGGGGTTCACCGTCACGGCATAGGAAATCAGGACAATGGCAATCAGGACGGTCATCGCCGATGCCCGCGGCGGCCGCCGTTCGCTGATCGACGACAGGATCGACGGCACTGTGAACACAGCCACAGCCAGCCCCAGGATCAGCGCCAGATCCGTATCCATGACCTACCCCCGGTCCACTCCCCGCCCTGCTGAATGGTAGGCGGCGGCCAGGCGGTTTCAATCTTACTGCCGCCCCAGCCGCATCAGTGCGGGGCGGCGGACCGGCTCACTCCGGATCAGTGCTGTAGATCAGCCGCTCATCACAAGGCGCGATGCGCAGGATGTTGGTGGTGCCAGGCACGTTGAACGGCACGCCCGCAGTCACCACGATCTGGTCGCCCTCGCTGGCATAGCCGCCCGACCGCGCCGCCCGCGCGGCGCTGACCACCGCACCCTTGAAACGGTCCAGCTCCGGCGTCATCACGCATTTGCACCCCCAGCTCAGGCACAGCCGGCGGGCGGTGGCGCTGACCGGGGTCATCGCAATAATCGGCACGCCGGGACGTTCGCGCGCGGTCAGCAGTGCGGTGGTGCCGGACTGGGTAAAGCAGCAGATCACCTTGATGTCGGTCTTTTCCGCAATCTCCCGCGCGGCGGCGACGATGCCGTCGGCCACGGTGGTGCCCTTGGCCGAACGCGACGCGGCGATGATCTGGGTATAGGTTGGGTCGGCTTCGACCTCGACTGCCACCTTGTCCATGGTCCGCACCGCCTGCACCGGGTACTGGCCAGCCGCGCTTTCGGCGCTCAGCATCACTGCATCGGCGCCCTCATAGATGGCGGTTGCCACGTCGGATACCTCAGCGCGGGTCGGCATCGGGCTTTCGATCATGCTTTCCAGCATCTGGGTTGCCACGATCACCGGCTTGGCCGCCGCCCGGCACTTGCGCACCAGCCGCTTCTGGATCGGCGGTACCGCCGCCACCGGCAGCTCCACCCCCAGGTCGCCGCGCGCCACCATGATGCCGTCAGAGGCATCCAGGATGGCCTCGAAATCCTCCACCGCCTGTGGCTTTTCGATCTTTGACAGCACTGCAGCGCGGCCATCAGCCAGCCCGCGGGCCTCATAAACATCCTTGGCCCGTTGCACAAACGACAGCGCCAGCCAGTCGACGCCCAAGGCGCAGACAAATTCCAGATCCGCCCGGTCCTTCTCTGACAAGGCGGCCAGCGGCAGCACCACGTCCGGCACGTTCACCCCCTTGCGGTTGGAAATGGTGCCGCCGGTCTCTACTGTGCAGTCGGCGAAATCCGGGCCGCAAGCATCGACCACCAGGCGGATCTTGCCGTCGTTGACCAAAAGATGCGCGCCCGGCTCCAGCGCCTGGAAGATCTCCGGATGCGGCAGGCAGACACGGGACACATCCCCCTCCGCCTCATTCAGATCGAGACGGAACTTCGCCCCCTCCTCCAACTCCTCGGCGCCATTGGCAAAGACGCCGACGCGCAGCTTCGGCCCTTGCAGGTCGGCCAGAATTGCAATCGGGCTGTCCAGATCCTGCTCCACCTGACGGATGATGCGGTGCTTCTCGGCGATCTCCGGGTGGCTGCCGTGCGACATGTTCAGGCGGAACACATCGGCCCCCGCCTCATGCAGCGCGCGGATGGTGTCATATGTCTCAGAGGCCGGCCCCAAAGTGGCGACAATCTTCACATTGCGCGATCGTTTCATAGGGGTCTTCTCCTCCGGACCTGACTTTAAGTTACCGCATGTTACCGCAAACAGCTTGGGGTGCTTATCCCCCAATTCCCATTTCCGCGCAACTCCCGTAAAGAGATTGCGGCAAAACATATCAGGCTCATGACATACACTCCCTTTTTTGTTCACGGCGCAGACCGTCCCGCCCGCTGGCTGATCACCTGCGACCACGCAACCAACCATGTGCCGCCTTTTGCCGGCGGCGGCGACCTGGGCCTCCCGCGCGAGGATATGGAACGCCACATCGCCTATGACGTCGGCGCCTACGAGGTGTCGAAACTGCTGGGCGAGATGCTGGATGCGCCGGTGGTGGCGTCGAACTTCTCCCGCCTGGTGATCGACCCCAACCGCGGCGAAGACGACCCGACCCTGCTGATGAAGCTTTACGATGGCACCATCATCCCCGCCAACCGCCACGCGGGCGAGGCAGAGCTTAAGGAACGGCTGGAGAACTGTTACCGGCCCTACCACCGGGCACTGGCCAGGCTGGCGGAACGCCCCCGCACCGTCATCGTCTCGGTCCACAGCTTCACCCGCCAGCTGCGCGGACGCCCGCCGCGCCCCTGGGAGATCGGCATCCTGTTCCCCGAGGGCGAGCGGTTCTCGCCGTTCGTCGTTGACGCACTGAACCGCGAGGACGGCCCGTGTGTGGGCGTCAACGAGCCCTACACCGGCTATCTGCCTGGCGATGCTATCGAAACCCACGCCACCAAACCGGGCCGCCCCAATACGCTGATCGAATTGCGCAACGACCTGATTGCCGATCACACAGGCCAGCACGCCTGGGCCGAACGCCTGGCCCGTATCCTGCCCCAAGCACTGGACGCCTCCGGTCTCTGACACGGCGCCGGGCGCCGGTGCTGCTGTTGCAGTACCGGCGCTTCATCCCCATATCTGTAACGGAAACGCGGTACAGATACGGGAAAGGAGCCTTCATGGCCCAGGACACTCTCTCCGCCTTTTTTGGCTGGCTGACCGTCTTACATTTCGGCCTGTTTACCCTCTCCGCCATCCTTTTGATGCTGATGCGCGATTGGGTGGCCAGTTTGCACGCCCGCATGTTCGGGCTGGCGCCTGCGGATGTCAGCCTCACCATTTACAGCTGGCTTGGCACCTACAAGATCGTGATCCTTGCCACTGCGCTGGGGCCATGGCTGGCGCTGCAGCTGGTCTGAGCCCGCGCCCATTGCCCGCCCCTGCTGCGGCTGCTAGGCCTGCTGGGACGCAAGACAACTCCGGAGTCACCGCCATGGACAAGCAAACCGAGATCGAAATCCAGGCCGCCGCCTTCCGCCGCCTGCAAAAGCACCTGATGGAAGACCGCACCGATGTTCAGAACATCGACCTGATGAACATGGCCGGCTTCTGCCGCAACTGCCTGGCGCGCTGGTACCAGGAGGCCGCCAATGAGCGCGGCATCGAGATGGACAAGACCGAGGCCCGCGAGATCTATTACGGCATGACCATGGATGAGTGGAAAGCCAACCACCAGACAGAGGCCAGCGCTGAAAAACAGGCGAAATTCAAGGTGGCGTTCAAGGAAAACGTGACCGACAAGCAGTAAGCGTCAGCCGCCCGGGGTGGAGGGGAGCTGCCCCTCTTGGCCTTGCGGCCAATTCACCCCGGAGTATTTGCCCAAAGGTGAAAGAACCGGGCGGGCCGCCGTCTCAGCCCCTCAGCCGCAGGGTTGCGCGCGCCGGATCAACCCGCGCGCCATTTGCATCCACCAGAGCGACCTGCAGCGGCGCGCCGGTCTCCCGGTCCATCACCCCGACCGGCGCCGCGCCGCCGGTCACATGTGCCTCCCCCCATTGCGTCAGCGCCAGAAATGTCAGCGCCAGCCCGCGTCCAGCGGCTGTCAGCACATAGGCCTGGCGCACCCTGTCGCCCGCCTCCTGATAGGGCTGTTTTTCCAGTATCCCCTGCGCCACCAGACTGTTCAGCCGGTCGGTCAGCGTAGAGCGCGGCGCCTTCAGGTCTTCGCGCATGTCGTCGTAGCGGCAGACCCCATAAAACGCCTCGCGCAGGATCAGCAGCGTCCAGCGGTCGCCCAGAACTTCGGCGGCCAGCGCCATCGGGCATTGCTCCTTGGGCACCAGAGCGCGGCGGCGGACGGCGGGCAGGGTTTCACGGGAATCAGAAGCTGAGTTTGACATGCGGACTCAGATAGGGGATCTCTATCTGAGTTCAAAATTAAGACTCAGATTCGCAAACAGGCCGGATTCGCAATTGAAAGGACAGCCCCGATGACCCAGCGGCGCCCTATGGACAGCGACGACGCGCTCGTAGATTTCGAGCCGCGCCGGATCACTCTCAACCATGCGGAGAAAACCGTGCATGTCTCCGGCCAAGGCCCGGCGGTGATCGTGATGGCGGAAATGCCAGGGATCAGCCCGCATGCGACCCGCTTTGCCCGCTGGGTGCGCGATGCGGGGTTCACCGTCTACATGCCCTCGCTGTTCGGCCGTGACGGCGCCGTGGCCACAGCAGAGGATGGAGCCGAAGTGTTCCGCCGCGCCTGTGTCAGCGCCGAGTTCCGCGCCTTTGCAGGTGGTGGCGCCAGCCCGGTCACCCAATGGCTGCGGGCGCTGGCGTGTCTGGCGCACAGCGAATGCGGCGGTCCCGGCACCGGCGCCATCGGCATGTGTTTCACCGGCAACTTTGCCCTGTCGATGATGCTTGAGCCTGCCATGCTGGCACCGGTGCTGGCGCAGCCCTCGCTGCCGCTGGACAATCCCGCAGGCCTCGAAAGCCCAGCTGAGGAACTGAGCGCCGTGCGCGAGCGGCTGGAGCGCGAAGATCTCACCGTGCTGGCCTACCGGTTCCAGGGCGACGCCTTCTGCCAGGCCCAGCGTTTTGCGGCTTACGCCGAGGCTCTGGGAGACCGCTTTGACGCCCGCACCCTGCCCGACAGCGCCGCCACCACAGAGGTGCCGCCGTTTTTTGCCAAACACGTCCCCACCCCGCACAGCGTGGTGACCGCGCATCTGGTGGATGAGGCAGGCAGCCCGACAATGGCGGCACGGGATGAGATCCTGGGGTTCTTCAGGCAGCGGCTGACAGAGGGCGGCTGATCACACAGGGCGGCGGGCTGGCAATGGCCTCTCCAGAAGGTGCACCCGCGAAAGACCGCTCCCGCAAATGGCGAGATCCATCTTGACCTACCCGCTCAAAGGGAGAATACCGCGGTATCGCATCCCAAGCGGAAGCTCCAGTGATGACCCTAAGAACGACCCTGTGCATTGCAGCCTTGCTGGCCCCTGCAAGCGTATTTGCAACCCCGGCAACAGCGCTAACACCTGCTGTTCAGCAAGACACAGTGATGCACGGCGGAGGCTGCCGAAAAAGCTCACCTCCGGGCCAGTGCTGCCACATGGAAACGGCAACCGGCCGGGTGCACTGCCACTGACCGCGGACCGAAAGAGGAGGCAAGGGTCAGCGGGGCGGCAAGGTCATGGATTTGCAGCAGCCGAACCGGCCCACTGCAACACGTAAAAAAGGCCGCCCGTTCTGGGCGGCCATTCCAACCAATGCACTTGTGAAAATACCCAGGCCGCGTTTCCACGGCAGGGCGCGCTCCCCCCGGACGGCGCGCCTAGCCGCGGAACCGGCCCAATAACCGCGCTGCCAGCGCACCCGATGCCGGGCGCTCCCGCCCCAGGAGCTTGCCTGCCAGCCACCCCCGGCCGGCAGGCGCCCCGGTGCAATCGGGATGCTCCACCACCTCAGCCGTCAGCACCTGGCGGACAGCAGCCAGGATCTCCGTATCGCTGGGCTCCCCCGCCCGGCTGTTCACGGCTTCCCCAATCTCCCGCTGATAACACTGTTCCATCTGGCACCTCCAAGGTCTGAAGTTTCGGCTGCGGCCCCCCGGCCCGTCCCCATCAACTGAACCCAGAGTACCCTATCGACCCGTCTGCAGGCGCATTTTGTATAAAATTAGTTAAAATCCGGAGCTGAAACGGGGGGGGTTCCGGGACAGTCCGCCGATACGAGGGGTCATTGTTGCCCAAGGCAGGAGAATACGCTCTTTCACGGTCCTTTCCACCGGGGTTTTCAGGCCCTTCTGCCAGGGCCCGCACGGCGGAATTGTTTCTCATTCGAACAAAAAAAGGCCGCCTTCCAAGGGCGGCCTTGCAATCCGGTCCGGCCCGCAGCCTTAGACCGCTTTCTTGCGGCTTTCCTCCAGGTAGATCTCGCGCAGGCGCCTGGCGATCGGTCCCGGGGTACCGTCACCCAGCTGCGCGCCATCAATCTCCACCACCGGCATCACAAAGGCGCTGGCAGAGGTGGTGAAGGCTTCATCCGCCTCCTTGGCTTCCCCGATGGTGAACAGGCGTTCCTCGATTTCCATCTGCGCTTCCGCCGCCAGCCGCAGCACCGCGGCACGGGTAATGCCGTGCAGGATATCGTTGCTGAGCGGCCGGGTCACGATCTTGCCGTTCTTGACATAGTAGGCGTTGTTGGAGGTGCCTTCGGTCACATAACCGTCCTCGACCAGCCAGGCATCGTCGGCACCGGCCTTCTTGGCCATCATCTTGCCCATTGACGGGTACAGCAGCTGCACGGTTTTGATGTCGCGGCGGCCCCAGCGGATGTCCTCAATCGAAATCACCTTGGCGCCCTTCTGCGCCGCCGGGCTGTCGGCCAGGCCGGGCTTGTTCTGTGTGAACAACACCAGAGACGGCGGGGTGTCCTCGGACGGGAACACGAAATCCCGGTCGCCGTCAGAGCCGCGGGAGACCTGCAGGTACACCAGGCCTTCCTCAATGCCGTTCAGTTCCACCAGCTTGCGGTGGATCTCCAACAGCTCCTCCTTGGAGCAGGGCGAGGCCATGTCCAATTCCTTCAGCGAGCGGTCCAGGCGCACGGCGTGGCCGTCAAAGTCGATCAGCTTGCCGTCGAGGACAGAGGTCACCTCATAAACCGCATCAGCAAACAGGAAGCCGCGGTCAAAGATCGAAACCTTGGCTTCACCCTCGGGCAGGTATTCGCCATTCACATATACGGTACGGGTCATGGTATTCTCCTCAGCCCCAAAGTGCAGCCACAGGCGGGTGCACGCCGTCGGCATCAAATGTCAAAGGTTCCTCGCGGTCTTCGGCCAGAAGCAGCGGCCCGTCAAGATCCGTTACCGCCGCACCCTGCGCCACAAGCGTCGCAGGCGCCATTGCCAGCGAAGACCCGACCATGCAGCCGACCATCACCTCATAGCCTTCGGCCAGCGCCTGCTCGCGCAGCTTCAGCGCTTCAGTCAGGCCGCCGGTCTTGTCCAGCTTGATGTTGACCACATCGTACTTGCCTTTGAGCTTCGGCAGGCTTTCGCGGTCATGGCAGCTCTCGTCGGCGCAGACCGGCACCGGGCGCTCCATGCCGACAAGGGCCGCGTCTTCGCCCGCGGGCAGCGGCTGCTCCACCAGCTCCACGCCCAGGCGCACCAGATGCGGCGCCAACTCGGCGTAGACCGCTGCCGACCAGCCCTCGTTTGCGTCGATGATGATCTTGGCATCCGGTGCGCCGGCCCGCACCGCCTCCAGGCGCGGCATGTCGTCGGGTGTGCCAAGCTTGATCTTCAGCAGCGGCCGGTGCGCGTTTTCCGCCGCCTGCGCCTGCATCTTTTCGGGCGTGTCCAGCGACAAAGTATAGGCGGTGATCTCCGGCCCAGGCATCGGCAGCCCCGCCAGTTCCCAGACCCGCTTACCCGCCTGTTTCGCCTCCAAATCCCACAGCGCGCAATCAACCGCATTGCGGGCGGCGCCGGCGGGCAGCAGCGATTGCAGCTCTACGCGGGTGAATTCTGCGGGCAACCCCTCGATCTCGGCGGTCACGCTGTCCAGTGTCTCGTTATAGCGGGCATAAGGCACGCATTCGCCCCAGCCAGTGACGCCGTCCTTCTCCACCCGCACGGTCAGCACCTTAGCCTCAGTGCGCGAACCGCGCGAGATGGTGAAGACCTGCGCCAGTTTGAAGACGTCCGGGGTGACGGTGATGTTCATGAAACTGCCCTTTCCTGCGGCCCGGCACGCGCGAGCGGCCGACCTTGGCGCGATGCCCGGCATCTCTGGCACCTGCCTTTTCATCTTTCCAAAAATACTCCCGCCGGAGGCATCCCAGGCTGCGCCTGAACACCTCCGGCGGGGGCTGTTAGATCAGACCGCGGCCAGCGCGTCCACCAGGCGGCCGGCGCCGTGACGGTAGGGGTCGACGGCGGGCAGGCCCATGCGCTCTTCGACCTCGGCCAGGTATTTCACCGCCTCGTCCTCGGACAGGTGCTGGGTGTTCACCGAGATGCCGACGATCTGGCAGGCCGGGTTGGACCGCTGCGCCAGCGGCATGGCCACCTCGCGCAGCTCTTCCAGGCTCGGCACGTCATAGTCCGGCAGGCCGCGCATATGGGTGCGGGTCGGCTCGTGGCACAGGATCAGCGCATCCGGCTGGCCGCCGTGCACCAGCGCCATGGTGACGCCCGAATAGGAAATGTGAAAAAGCGAGCCCTGACCCTCGATCAGGTCCCAGTGGTCGTCGTCGTTGTCCGGGGTCAGATACTCGATCGAGCCCGCCATGAAGTCAGCAATGACCGCGTCCAGCGGCACGCCGTGGCCGGTGATCAGGATGCCGGTCTGGCCGGTGGCGCGGAAGGTCGACTTCATGCCGCGCTTCTGCATCTCTGCGTCCATCGCCAGGGCGGTGTACATCTTGCCGACCGAGCAGTCGGTGCCAACCGCCAGGCAACGCTTGCCGGTACGTTTTTTGCCGTTTGCAATCGGATAGCCGACGGTGGGCACGCGCACGTCGTGCAGGGTGCCGCCGTGGGTCTGGGCCGCGGCCACCAGGTCGCCTTCGTCGCGCAGCAGGTTATGCAGGCCGGAGGCCAGGTCATAACCCATTTCCAGCGCCGCGATCAGAACCTCTTTCCACGCGGGCGAGATCACGCCGCCGCGGTTGGCAACGCCAATCACCAGGGTCTTGGCGCCGGCTTCCTTGGCCTCAGCCAAGGTCATTTCGGTCAGGCCCAGGTCGGCGCCGCAGCCCGGCAGGGTGATCTGGCCGACGGCGTGGTCGGGGCGCCAGTCGCGGATGCCGATGGCAACCTTGGCAGCCAGCATGTCGGGCGCGTCGCCCAGGAACAGCAGATAAGGGGTTTCGATCATGGCGGGTTTCCTCTTCACTCTTGCCGGTGAGTTTGCGGAGATTCCCGCACAAGTTCATACCTATTCCGCCGTTGCGCGCCCATGCAGCGCAAGATTCTCCTGCAATTTTGTCACTTTTCCGGAGATTCCTGCATTATGTCACTGTTGCTGACATTATTTTCCTCCTCCAACCAGGATTCGGCCTGAAGCACCCCGGTTTGGGGCGCGCCTAGCACCGCAATCGCCTGCTGAGAGCCGGTTTCCTCCGGCGCATCGGCCTGCGTGCGCCGCAGCGCGGCAACGCCTGCAACCATAAAACACAGGGCTGCGAGCAGGATGAGCAAGCCATTTCCGTCAGCAATGCTGACCATATTTGGCGCCGCCAGCGTGCCGCCGAACTGGCCGACGTTCAAAAGGAACACCATCGCCCCGCTGGCAGGCACGATCTGCGAGGGGTTCAGCTGGTCGTTGGCGTGGGCGGAGCAGACCGCATACATCGGCAGGCTGGCGCCTGCGAGCACCGCAAAGCCGATCACCAGCGCCTGCGGCGCGGGGGTGACGAGCATCCAAAGGCAGGCGGCAGCCCCGATCACGCCAAGCCCCATCAGCACCAGCCGCCGGTCGGTCTTGTCGCTGATCCAGCCCACGGGATACTGCACCACCGCGCCGACAACCATCGCCACCACCAGCGCGCCAGAGGCCTCCGCCGGGCTCATGCCACGCGACAGCGCATAAAGCGGCAGCGCAATAAACCAGCCTGCCACGGCGGTTGCACTGACCAGATTGCCGAGCACCGCCATCGGCGACACTTGGTACAGCCTGCGCACCGGCATCCGGTCCGGTACTTGATACTCCGGCGCCTTGATGCCCGACAGCAGCAGCGGCACGATCGACAGGGAGATCAGGATCGACACCGCCCCGAACAAGAGGTTGCCGCTGGGGTCAGGGAGCGCCACCAGCGCGGTGCCGATGGCCGGGCCTGCCATCCAGATCATGAAATAGAGCGACAGGATCTGCGCCCGGTTGCTGTTTTCCGACTTTGCCTGCAGCCAGCTTTCGGTGATCACATACATGCCGGGATAACAGACCCCGGCCAGGAACCGCATAGCCGACCAGGAATAGGGGTCTGAGGTCAAAAGGTGCAGGATCGCCGAGATCGACACCAGCGACGCCAGCGCCGAAAACGCCCGGATGTGGCCGACCTTAGCCACCATCCCCGGCGCCACCACCGTCCCCAGCAGGGCGCCGGCCGGATAGGCCGCCTGCATGATAGAAATGGTGAGGTCGGAAAAACCAAGCCCCGCGCCCCGGATTGTCAGCAGAGTGACCAGCAGCCCGTTGGCCACCATCAGCATCAGCATGCCCAGAAACAGGGCCCAGTTTTCAATGAATGCACGTCTCATGCCCAGGTTGCTCGCATGGGCGTGCGGTGCTTGCGCGCCTGTTTGCGGCAATGTTTCCGGCGCCGCAGCGCAGCGGCATTTTCTGCATGTGCAAAATTCCCTTGCACATGTCTACGCAACTTTCTAACACTTCAGACCAGCAGAATTGAAACGTCATTACCCGGAGGATTGCCCTATGAGCTTCCGCATCCAGCCCGCCGCCCCGGCGCGCCCCAACCGCTGCCAGCTGTTCGGCCCCGGCTCCAAGGTCAAGCTGTTCGAGAAGATGGCAGCCTCGGCGGCGGATGTCATCAACCTCGACCTGGAAGATTCGGTGGCACCGGATGACAAGGACCAGGCCCGCGCCAATGTGATCGAGGCGATCAACAGCGTTGACTGGGGCAGCAAATACCTGTCGGTGCGGATCAACGGGCTCGACACCCCCTACTGGTACCGCGACGTGGTGGACATCCTGGAGCAGGCCGGTGAGCGGCTCGACCAGATCATGATCCCCAAGGTGGGCTGCGCCGAGGATGTCTATGCGGTGGACGCGCTGGTGACTGCCATCGAACGCGCCAAAGGCCGCACCAAGCCGGTGTCCTTTGAGGTGATCATCGAATCCGCCGCGGGCATTGCCCATGTGGAGGAGATCGCCAAATCCTCCCCCCGGCTGCAGGCGATGAGCCTGGGCGCGGCGGATTTCGCCGCTTCGATGGGGATGCAGACCACCGGCATCGGCGGCACTCAGGAGAACTACTACATGGTCCGCGAGGGCCAGAAGCACTGGTCCGACCCCTGGCACTGGGCCCAGGCGGCGATCGTCGCCGCCTGCCGCACCCATGGCATCCTGCCGGTAGACGGCCCGTTCGGCGACTTCTCGGACGAGGACGGTTACATCGCCCAGGCGAAACGCTCTGCGACTTTGGGCATGGTCGGCAAATGGGCCATCCACCCCAGCCAGATCGCTCTGGCCAACCAGGTGTTCACACCTTCGGATGAAGCGGTGGCAGAAGCCCGCGAGATCCTGGCGGCGATGGAAGAGGCCAAGGCCTCCGGCGCCGGGGCCACCGTTTACAAGGGCCGTCTTGTCGACATCGCCTCGATCAAGCAGGCAGAGGTGATTGTGGCGCAGGCCGAACTGATCGCGGGCAGCTGACGCCCGGCCGCGAGGGAAGATTTTAAGGGCGTCCCGCCGGGGCGCCCTTTTTGATTGGAGATATGAATGCCGGATTTGACCTTGCTGCATACGGCTGCGGTGCATGTTGAAACCTTTCGGGCGCTGGCGCCGGAGGCCGATCTGGATCAGCAGGTGCACGCCGGCTGGCTGGAGCGGGCACGAGGCGGAATTGATGCAGATCTGGAGGCGGAGATCACCGCTGCAATTGCTGCGGCACGTGGTCCGGTTGTCTGCACCTGCTCCACCCTTGGGCCGGTGGCTGAGGAAGCCGGTGCCACGCGCATCGACTGGCCGATGATGCAGGAAGCCGCGCGCATAGGCGGGCCGGTGCTTATGGTCTATTGCCTGGAGAGCACTGCGGCCCCGTCGGAAGCGCTGTTGCGGCGGGCCTTCGGGGCGCGCGATCCCGAACTCACCTGTCTGGAACTGGGCCAGCACTGGCCGCTGTTTAAAGCCGGGGATGCCGCCGGATTTGCCGCGGCCATCGCAGAAGAAGCGACCGGGGCGATGGGGGCGATGGGGGCGATGGGTTTTGCCTGCGTGGTGCTGGCGCAGGCTTCCATGGCCGGGGCGGCGGCGCTGTTGCGCGAGCAGACAGAGGTGCCGGTTCTGGCCGCGCCGGAGATTGCGGTGCGAGCGCTGCTGCACAACAGGTAACGCTGGGCAGATCCGCCCCCTGAGGGTAAGCGGTGCAAAGACCCCATGTTTCAGTAAAATAAGGGGTTTGAGATACTGGCACCACCTGAAGAAAGGAGTTGGTGATGCTGGATGGAATGATGCCGGAAGAGGTGAAGGTGTGGGGGTTCACGATCCCCGCTTCCTCATCCGGGCGGCGCAAATGGCCTGATGCGCTCCGCGCCAAGGCTGTTCAAAAGATCCTGGCTGGAGCCGGAAGCCGCGAGACGGCCGAGGAGATCGGAGCCAACAAATCTCTGGTCGCTCTTTGGGTCAAGAAGGCCGAACTTCCGGGAAGAGCCCAGCTTCTTTCCAGGTCGTTGCTCCGGCGGCCCAGCGGCCGGCCGGGTCTCCTCGCGAGAATGGACCCGAGGCTGCAAGCAGCACCTCCTGCCGGATCTGTATCGGAGCGGCAGCCATCGAGATACCTCCTGGCTACCCTGCGGATCATTTGGCGGAAGTTTTGCATGCCGTGAGGGCGGCACAATGATTTCTCCCGCCAGCACCTTCCGGATTTACCTTGCTTCGGAGCCGGTCGACTTCCGCAAGGGTAGTCGTTCATTAGAAGACGCATCCACGCGCAGATCAGACATGCGGTCCTGTTCGGAAACAGGGGGAGCTTCCAGAACCAGATGCACAAGTCCCGGGTTTATGAAGTGTTTGGTTGGCGGGACAACCGAGCCGCTGAATCCGCCGCCGCCCATGCCAAACCCCGGGGGTGATTTTGCGCACCGTTGCGTGCAGGCGGCTGAGGTCCGCTGTAGCTATTGGAGTTGCTCCTCAACCATATCAAATAGCCATTCTGCGGTCAGGCGGCGGGCTTCGGTTAAATCATATGCCGCCTGGTGTTCAAATCCGCTGTTTGTCGCGACTGACATGGGGCCGGATACATAGCGGCCGGAGCCGGCATGGACGGTCCCATCACCGGCGGCTTCCGGCGGCTGGAGCTGGTACCGGGTATCGGCAGCAAAGGTCGCAGTACCACCGTACAACGGCGCAGGGTGAACAAAGTACTGCCCCCATTCGATCTGGCCGCGGCCATCGCTTTGCCTGATCGCATCGGAAGCAGGGGTGTCTTGCCGTCCCGACTGTTTCCATTCGATGTGATCCCAGGCCGGGTGGCTGGTATCGCTGGCGTAAAACATCCGGGTGTTCGGGTGAAATGCACTGGGGCCGAGCTTGGCGTGGAAGCGAGCTGCGGTTTGGAGCTGTTTCGTATAGTCACGGAAAGCCTCTTCCCGATGCTCTGTGTCATCAGAACCCGGCCGCAGATAGTCCTCATGAATCATCATCCACCAATCGCTTTGGTTGAGATAAATTTCACCATAGGGATTGGAGGCCGGTTTTGAACAGATATTGGCACCAGTCCTGCTGGTGACACGCAGCCAGTCCGTCCGGCCGTCGGCGCCTTTGTGAAACTGATTGGGCAGAAGCTCCAGAACACCGGGCATATTCGCAGCAGTTGCTGTGGCTTCCTGCTGATTGGCGCCCAGCACCCAGCGCTCAACGGTTCCCTGCACTCCGCTGCCTTCGAAACCGGCAACAATGCGCTTGTAGGCCGCCGGCGCGCCCTCGCAGGGCAAGGCCCCATGAATGACGCCATGGACCTTGCTGGCGCCGCCATGAATTTGGGTATAGGCCCTTGAGACAAGCCCGCCCATGGAGTGGGTCACGATGACAGGCTTCAGAACAAGAACATCTGTGCCCTGGTATTTCTGTTCTGTCTCCGCAACTGCCCTATCGACCGTCTCGCCAAGTTTTTTGCCTGAATTCAGATTGTCGTCTGACCAGTTGTAAGGGTGCGCCCAGGCCTCATAGTGCAGGTTGAAGCAGCCCTTCGGGACCTGGCCGGCCGCGGGGGTTTCCGCCGTCAGATCCAGCCACATCATGAAGCTTGCATAGGAGCCTTGCATCAGCCCGCCCCAGCCCCTGTCGATACGGTCCTGTGTCAGCGCACCGCCAATTGTGCCGGGATCAACTTCCAAGTAGCTGGGATTGAAAGCCGCTCCATCAGGACCGATCATAAGTTCGCGCTTTCCTATAGGGCCTCTACGCGCCAGTCCCATAGCATTCTGAAGGCTGTCCTGCGGTTCCCAAACAACGGTATCTGTACCCGTAATGCGTAACCTGCTCCCCATAATGCCAGGCACAAAGATAATTGGCAAAGCCACCGGAGGCGGACATGCTTGAACAGATGAATTTGCCATTGATCATTTCTTCACTTGAATGCTGCCGGTAAAGCTCTCCCAAAAGGAGCGGGCTTCTTCACGGGTGTAGGGCCGTGACCCGGCATCTTTCCGGCTGTCAGAATACTCCAGGGTAATTTTGTACCCGGGACGGTCCGGACCAGGTTGCTGTCCAACTATGGCTGAGAGGTTTATTGGTCCGTCCCACAACCTCAGCTCCTTGCCTTCAAATCCTGCGATACGCACCGGTTCGCCGTCTGTTCCCTGGATGGCGCTGAAATCGAGGGCGCCGTTGCCAGGATCGCGAACCGAAGTGGAGACCCGCAGCAAAATCGCGCGTTCGGAGGCGTGAACGAAGGTTGCACCGATTTGCTCGTTTCCAGGCGCCAGCGCAAAGAAAGAGTTTTCAAGGCAAGTGCCCTCGCCAGCGGATATTTCACCCTGTGCCCGGGGACGAATGGCGTTGGCGACCAAGCTCAAACTCCGGCGGTGGCTGGCAAGTCTCTCCTCGCTAGCAACTCCAGACAGGCGAAAGATGACCCCTTCAGACAGAACGAAAGCCTCTTCGTCCCAGGGTTCGGACATTTGTACGCCCATAACGGAAGTATCCAGAATGCTCTTGATAATGGTGACACCATTCAGATCTTCCGTCCCAAGAAAAATTTTGGGGTCGCCGGCCTCGATAACCTCCTTGTTCCGCAAGGCGCGTACTCTATCGGCTGTAATATGCTGGAGATCCCGCTCGTCCCCCGGTCCGATACGCTCGACCCTCCGCGCACGCACCGTTCCATCGTGGCGCAGCACTTCAAACTCCTCCGGCACTTCGACCAGCAGGCGCCCGATGCAGTGTGTTTTTGTTTTTCCTGTTTCAGCCATTGCCATGCTTCCCAATAGAGTGAACGCGGCCAGAAAAAGCGGCCATACGCTGCGCTGAATTGTCATTCATTTCCCTCAACCAGATTTTTCAAATGCCACAGGCGGATTGCCGGGCCTTGCTCCGTTTTATGCAATATCTCTGATGCGTCCCTGTGCATTCCGCTGAGCGACGCACGGACAAAAAGACCGAGCGCTTGCTGCCGTTTGCCGGCAGCGGAAAAGCCAACTTTTCTCAATGCCCTGAGAGAAGACCGCAAGCTTTCGTTATTCGGCAATACCGTTCCCGAGGGCACGAGCTCAAGCGCCGCAGTGATGTCCAGTGCGTCCTGCTGTGCTTCAATTTCACAGTCAAAGGCTGCTAGAACTTTTGATGTCAGCCTTGGCGCCGTGGCCGGAATAGCGCCGCGGTCCGCGCAATATTTGCATACGGTTGCCTTGCCTGTGTCTGCCGAGATCAGGATCCATGTTTGCCCCAGGCGGCTCCCGTCATTCAGCATGGCCTCTGCCAGCTCAATTGTGTCTGCTTGGGCTGCAAACGCATGCGCAGTTGCAGCCTCCCAGAACCTGAAGAAGAACCACTTTCCGTTTTCGTCGCGGATGCGGGTGAACTTCCTGAAGTGTTTCCAAACCGCGTCAAAATCCGCGCTGGAGCGGAGGAAGATGCCGGGGTTCCTGTGCCACAGGTGCAGGGTGGACAGATGGGCCGGGGCGTCGGGGATATGGGTGAACAGGGCGCGGGTGAAGCGGGCATCGGGGGCAAGTTCGACCAGATAAGGGGCGGCGTCTTTCAGCTCCTCCGCGGCCTCGCCCTGGAACAGGCAGCGGAACGGCAGCCCGCAGGTCTGGATCTCGTCGAACCCGGCGTGCAGTTTGGCGGCGTCGATCAGAGCATAGGTCTTCAACAGCGCCGGTTCATCGGCGTCGCCGCTGCCGCCGGCCCCGGCTGGACCGGCTTCCGGCTGGCCGAACAGCGGTTCAAGCAGGGCATCCGGCACGGTTTTGAGAGGCCAGGCTCCAAATTGAGCATCCAGAGGCGCGACCCCCGGGATGCCCTCGATATGGAGGTAAGGCCTTTGATCCGCGGAGGCTGTGCCCGCGGCATCGATGCCCAGCCAGTAGTCGTCTTCTGCCGGAAGGTCCGGGTGCTTTAGCGGTTCGTTCATCGCGGGTTTCCAAGTCTGATCATCGAGGCATCAGCTGCAGTGCGGAGAGCGGGCCCCTTCACGGCATGACCTTGTGGTTTGGCGACCCGCTGGTGATGGTGCCGCCGATGGAGGTCGGGGAGCCCACGTAGGCGATGGGACGGCCGTCGTCCGTCGACATGGACGACCCGGCGGTGATCACCGCGCCGCAGCTGGTCTTGTCGCCCACGCGGGCGACGGGGCGGCCGTCGACGGCGGCGCTGCCGCCGCTGACGATCTTGCAGCTGCGGCATCTGGGGCAGGCGTGGGTGTCTCCGATGCGGGCTACCGGCTGCATCGGGCTGCCTCCTGGGGCAAGCGGGGGATCCGGCGCGCCATCCGCATCACTCCTTTTGCTGAACGCATTCTTCGACCAGCGGCAGGGCCTCGCGGGCGGCGTTCTGCAGCGTGGGCACCTGGGCGCCGCCGCTGCCGCCCATGCTGACCGCGCCTTTCAGGTTGATGCTGGCGGCCTCCAGCGTGATCCCGCCCGCATCGATGGTGATCTTGCCGCCTGGCCCCTTGATGGTGAACTTCTCAAACGCCATCAGCGTGTGGCTGCGGGTGTTGTTGGTGATCGCCTCGGTCACGTTGAGGATGGATTTGCCGAACACCGTTTCCTCGCGGTTGCGGCCGATCTGCACCAGATGGTCGGCATAGATGTCCTGCTTGTGGATATTGCCCACCACATGCACATGGTCCTTGCCGTATTCCTCCTGCTGGTTGCGGCCGACCTTATAGAGCACGTCCTGACCCACGGTTTCTCTCTGGTCGCGGCCCACCGACAGGGTTTCGTCCTGGCCGACGCTTTGGGTGCGGTCGCGGCCAATGGCGTTGTTCTCGTCGCGGCCGATGGTCTTGGAGCGGTCATTCTCGATGACAATCTCCTGGTCCTTCTGGCCGTGCATATAGATCTTTTCCTTATCGCGCTCGTCCTCGAAGGTCAGCTCGTTGAAGCCGCTGCCCTGGTGGGTGTCGGTCTTGAACACCGATTTGGTCTTATGCTGCGGCAGCGGATAAGGCGGCTTGTTGCGGCCGTTGTAGACGCAGCCGGTGACCAGCGGTTTGTCGGGGTCGCCTTCCAGGAACTCGACCACCACTTCCATGCCGATGCGCGGGATCACCATGCCGCCCCAGCCCTGGCTGGCCCAGTTCTGGCTGACCCGGCAGCGCATCGAATAGGCCTTCTCCAGGTCCCAGTGGAAATGCACCAGAATGCGGCCGTGCTCATCGCAGTCGATCTCGCCCTCGCCGACCACCACCGCGGTCTGCGGGCCCTGTACCACCGGCACCGGCGTCGCCCGCGGCGGCACCATCGGGGCGGTCACCGGCATCAGGCGGTAATCGGCGGTGAAGGGACGGTCCGCCGAAACGCCCTCGCGGTTGGAGCCGTAGCTTTGGCTGACGAAAGAATAGCGCGCCCAGAGGCAGAGATGTTTGGCGCCGTCGCCGGGCACCGCATCGCCGCCCTGCAAGGGCACCACGCCGCCCGGCCGCAAGCCGGTGATGTCGCCGCTGGCGAACTGGCGCGCGTCATGGCCGCGCTCCTCTTCGCAGCGCAGCTGCGCCACCGTCTTGCCGCGTCCCAGGTCCAGGTAACCGCCGGGATAATCATAGGCCTCCAGCTGCCCCTCGGCATAAGCCGCATCGCCGATGCGGTCGCTTTCCATCGCCGCCGTCGGCGTCTTGAAGTTGTAATCGGTGAGCCGGGTTGCGCCCGTCGTCAGCCGCCGCTCCGGCCCCCAGGCCCAGAAATGCTCGCCCTGCGCGCCCTGGTTCTGGGCGGTGCCGTAATAGGGGCGGGGCGGGATTTCCGCATGGTTCAGCACGTCGTCCGTCAGCACCAGCGTGTGGCTGGCCTCCTGGTGGCGGATGTGAAAGCAGATCCCGAACCGCTCCATCAGGCGGCGCGCGAAATCCAGGTCGCTTTCAC
Organism: Leisingera sp. CC-HEC093; assembly: GCF_059429195.1. NCBI lineage: Bacteria > Pseudomonadati > Pseudomonadota > Alphaproteobacteria > Rhodobacterales > Roseobacteraceae > Leisingera > Leisingera sp. CC-HEC093. The sequence goes on from NZ_JCAIJR010000001.1 coordinate 558,941, forward strand.
GGTACTGCACTGTGTATTCCAGCTCCGGGTAGTCGTTGCTGAGGGCAATCTCCAGATGCGGGTTGCCCAGATGGCCGTAGTCCGCCAGCAGTTCCTGCAGGATCTCCACCACGGTTTTATGGTGAAAGATCCGCTGGTTGCGCCGCTTGCCCGCAAGCCAGAACCAGGGCCGGAGGCGCAGGTCGTAGCGCCAGCCATTCTCGCCCGGGCCTTTCCAGCGCGCCTCGGTGATGATGCCGTCGAACTGCGCAGGCCCTTCGGCGCCTGCAATCGTGACCGTGGCGTGGGTGCCCAGCAGTGCATCGAAATCAATGTCGTCGCGGGTGGCCAGCGCCTCGACCGAGTAGTCAAACAGCCCGTTCAGCGCCTCGGTGCCGTCAAAGCGCATCAGCGCCAGCGCCTCCGGCCCCAGCACGGTGGAAAGCCGCCCCAGCCGGGCGTCCTGCACAAATGCGTTCATCAAACAAAACCCTTAAAAGTTGTGCCGGACACTAAGGGTTTCCGCACAAGGGTCAAGCGGCCGGCGGACAGCAGCAGCTGGGTAATCTCCGCCCATGATGCTGAACAATATCACTCATATCGCCTTCGCCGTCAGCGTGAGAGCACGTTCAGCCGTACGGTTCCTCTGACGGCTTATTACCCCTCGAATCGCCTGCCGAAGAACGGCCGCCGGTCTGGGATAATCGGGGCTCGAAGCTCCCCGATCATTGTACAAACGGGAACTTTGTGAGGGCGGCATCCGCCGTGGAGCCGTTTTCGCAAGTTTCCTGCACAGCAGCGAGGGAGCGCCAAGGCCCGTAACTTGCGGAGGAATTGCAGCGAAGCACAATGTCTTCGGGTGCAGCTGGAACGCCCTCTGAGACTATCGAAACTGCAGTCCCATTTTCGCACAAGGCATTGATTTAAGCGAAATCATTCCACCTTCGCGCGAACCGGTGTACACAGCCTCGCCGCGAAGATCTGCAGATGGAGAGACCAGAATGAAGACCTGAACATCTTTAGAAACGAAAACACCGGAATGTTGGCGCATACCGGCGTGATCGTTCGAGGCAGACCGAAACCCGCCAGCGTAGATACTGGTCCCGTAGCAAATCCTGCGATCCGTCGCAAGGCTTCTGCGTGGGCGACGGGCTTCCTCACCCAATAGGCACATTCCCGTGAATGGAAAGATGAGCGAACCGGCCCTGACCCTAAACGGCAGGGCGGGACGGCCTCTCTTTGCCTGTCTTCACGGAATGGCGCCTCAGCGGGGCCGGCTTCGCGCAGCCCCGGTGTGTGACTCCCTGCGTCCGGTTGGCGGGCGGAGGCCGATATCCCATGAGGAAATTTGCAATGACCATCCAAGAGCCCGGCTGGCTGCCGGGTCAGCAGGAGACGGGTGCTGGCGAGCTGAGCCCTATCGGCCTTCTTTGCGATGGCATTCTCAGCGCTGTTCGCCAGCTTCCCTTCAAGCGGCGGCCGACAGATCCGGCGATGCTAGGCGGCCACGCGCCTCAGGCGGCGCCTGGAAGGGTTGTGTTTGCATAAAGAGGACTTCGGTCATTCCGGAGCTATTGAAGCCGCCTGGAGGTACATCTGCGGCATAGGGAATCGCCTAGCCAGCCATTGAGTGAATTGTTGGTCTAATACATGCCTGCCGGCAAAATTTTTGCGGGCCAGTCAATTTCCGGGGCCGATACACCGCTTACCCCTGAGGCAACCGGATACGGCCAGCCAAGGTCCCTGCCCTGCCGGTACGTCTGTTCCGTATCTGCCTGTCTCAATGTTCCGGTTCAGCGGAGGCATTATGAATTGGCGGCGCCGCCAAAATGGCGGAGATGGACGGGCGTATCCGCCCGCGTGCTAAACGTTGTCTCTGCACGGCCCCGCTGCCAGGCGGGAGTCCGGTTCCAAAGGTGCCGGGGAGCCAAGCCCCGGCGGGTGATCGCGACCGGGATGAAGACTGCCAAAAGCGGCTTAAGATCCCGTGAGAGCAGCGTACGCAGGGTGCGCAACACCCCGCCGCGGCGCCCCCCCTGAGGCAGGCGTGGCGAAGTGAGTATTTGAGGAAAGATGAAAGGCTGCCCCGCTTCATCTTTCTCTAAATACTCAAAATCCAGCCTTAGCCAGAGATCACGCCCGCAGATCTTTGGGTGAGCCCATCACCACATAGGTGGTGATCGCTGTGACATACGGCGAGGTACCGAGGATATCGGTGTGGAACTTTTTGTAGCTCGGCAAATCGGCGCATTCGACGCGCAGGAGGTATTCGATGGTGCCGGTGATGTTGTGGCATTCGACCACTTCCGGCGCCGCCTGCATGGCGCGTTCGAAGGCTTGCTGCGCTTCCTTGGTATGCTCCCCCAGGCCGACGCCGATGTAGGTAGCAAAGCCCATCCCCAGTTTCTGCCGGTCCAGCACCGCGCGGTAGCCGGTGATGACGCCTGCACGCTCCAGCTCCTGCACCCGGCGCAGGCAGGCCGAGGGCGACAGGCCCACGCGTTCCGCCAGCTCCAGGTTGCTGATCCGGCCGTCGCGATAAAGTTCTCGCAATATCTGCTGATTTATCTTGTCATTTTTCGCCATTAATTGCGAAAATACGCGCAAGACACCGCAGAACGCAATTTCATTTGGCGGGTTTGGCGCAATCATTTTGCGCATGACTTATGAACTTCTCACCGCGCTTGCGCTTTTTGCATTTGTCTCCTCGATCACGCCGGGGCCCAACAATCTGATGCTGATGGCCTCGGGCGCCAATTTCGGCTTCCGCCGCACCATCCCGCATATGCTGGGGGTGGCGCTGGGGTTCGTCTTCATGGTGCTGCTGGTGGGCGCCGGGCTGGTGCAAGTGTTTGACGCCTTTCCAGTGAGCTACACGGTGCTGAAGGCGGTTTCCGTCGTTTACCTTTTGTGGCTCGCGTGGAAGATCGCCAATGCCGCGCCGGTGCAGGCCAAAGGCGCGGAGGGGCACCCGATGACCTTTTTGCAGGCGGCGGCGTTTCAATGGGTGAACCCCAAGGCCTGGGCGATGGCCCTGACCGCGATCAGCGCCTACACCCCGGATCAGACGCTGGCGGCGATCCTGCTGGTGGGGGTGATTTTCGGCGCCATTAACCTGCCCTCGGTCGGCTCCTGGACGGTGCTGGGCCAGCAGATGGCGCGATTCCTGACCAGCCCGCGCCGGCTGGTGCTGTTCAACTGGACCATGGCGGCACTGCTGGTGGCCTCGCTCTATCCGGTGATCTGGCCACAGTAAGGCAAGCGGCACTCCCGGCCCGAAGGGGCGGAGCGCCCGCCCCCGCGCGAGAGGGCGGGCGCTGCCCGGCCTGATGCCGGGCGGGGTCGTTACTTCAGAGGCAGGCAGATTTCGGTCAGAAGATCCTCAGGCGCGGTATCGCGGGGATTGTTGAGATAGACCTCATAGCAGGGCTGATCGGCAGGCTCCTCGCCCGACCCGGGCAGCCAGTTGCCGAACAGGCTGTGATAGGCGGCGTGGATGCCGGAATACGGCCCCTTGTAGATGAGCACCGCAACGCGGCCGCCGGGCAGATCCACCTCCTCCATGCCGTCAGGCAGCGCATCACCGGTAAACTCCGCGCCGGCAAAGCTGCGCAGCTCGGCTTCGGCCACCTCATCCGGGCTGTCGAAATAGACGCCCACAACGGCGCCCAGCTGCGGCCAGAGACGGCGGCTTTCGCAGATTGCGCCGAAAGCCTCAAAGCTCTTGCCGATTTCATGGTAGGCGCCGGTGTGCGGCAGGCCGGCCAGGCGGCGGGCGGGGTCGGTTCGGGTGATCACGTCATACATGGGATAGCTTCCTGTTCTGAGGGGTGGATTGGGCAGCCGCACCTGGCCGTCGCGGCGGAAGGCCGCCGGGCTGCTGCCGTAAGCATCAGAGAACGCGCGGGAGAAACTGTTCTGGTTCGGATAGCCGGCACGGGCGGCCACCTGCGCGATGGGCATCTCTTCCATCACCAGCCAGACCGCGGCACGGTGCAGCCGGATGCGGCGCACGGCCTGCGCGCAGGTTTCACCGGTCAGGGCGCGGAACACCCGGTGCCAGTGGAACCGCGACATCGCCGCCACGTCCGCGAGCCGGTCCAGCGACAGGTCGCCGTCAGTGTGGCCGTGGATATGGGCCAGCACCCTCAGGATGCGGTCTTCGTAGCTGGCGGCCATACGCGGCGTCTCCCTTTGCGGTTCTCTGCCCTTAGGTGATGGCATAGGCTTAGATCACAAATCTTGCTGAGTTGCATCTTGGCGCCACTAGGGCCATATAGCTGCAAACCTGCAGAGCAGAGGCGACATGACCCAGTATCTGGAATTTGAAAAGCCGCTGGCCGAAATCGAAGGCAAGGCGGAGGAACTGCGGGCGCTGGCGCGCGCGAATGAGGAAATGGATGTAGCGGATGAGGCCAAGGCGCTGGACGCCAAGGCGGAGCAGCTGCTGAAGGACCTCTACAAGAACCTGACGCCCTGGCGCAAATGCCAGGTGGCGCGACATCCGGAGCGCCCTCATTGCAAGGACTACATCGAGGCGCTGTTCACCGAGTACACGCCGCTGGCCGGCGACCGGAACTTTGCCGACGACCTGGCTGTGATGGGCGGCCTGGCGCGCTTCAACGACCAGCCGGTGGTGGTGATCGGCCACGAGAAGGGCAGCGACACCAAATCGCGCATCGAGCGCAACTTCGGCATGGCGCGCCCCGAAGGCTACCGCAAGGCGATCCGGCTGATGGAAATGGCCAGCCGTTTCAAACTGCCAGTGATCACCCTCGTCGACACTGCCGGCGCCTACCCCGGCAAAGGTGCCGAGGAACGCGGCCAGTCCGAGGCGATTGCGCGCTCGACCGAGATGTGCCTGAAGATCGGCGTGCCGCTGATTTCGGTGATCATCGGTGAAGGCGGCTCTGGCGGTGCGGTGGCTTTTGCCACGGCGAACCGCGTGGCGATGCTGGAACATTCGATCTATTCGGTGATTTCCCCTGAGGGCTGCGCGTCGATCCTGTGGAAGGATGCCGAGAAGATGCGCGAAGCGGCGGAAGCGCTGCGCCTCACCGCGCAGGATCTGAACAAGCTGGGTGTCAACGACCGGATCATCCCGGAGCCGCTGGGCGGCGCCCACCGCGACGCCAAAGCGGCGATCGCCTCAGTCAGCGGTGCGATCCAGGAGATGCTGGACGAGCTGAAGGACATGGACGGCGCGGCGCTGATCAAAGACCGGCGCCAGAAATTCCTTGCCATCGGCTCCAAGGGGCTGGCGGCGTAAGCCTCGGCACTAACACAAGACAGCAAAACCCGGCTGAGAGGCCGGGTTTCTGCATCTCTGCATTTTCATAGCTCAATTCAGAATTTTCATTGGTGGAGGCAATTATGCCTGAACTCTGCGAACGCCCGCGCATTATCCGCGTTATTGCATGCGCTGTTGTCACCATCGTCTTAGTGGGCACGCTAGCGGTCCTCTCCAGAGAGCTCGGGTACCAGTTTCTGCCATCGGTGCAATGGGTCAATCAGACCAAACTGGCGGCCACGATCCTTGGCGGATTGGCCGCTGCGGCAGCCCCCTTTGCCGTTCTGGGTGGCATGAGGATGCAACCCCGAAAACACGGGGCAGCTATGAAATTCCTTGCGGTCAGTTTCGCCCCAGCAATGAGCTTTGTGATCTTCAGCCACTTCATCTCACTGGGCATCCCCCTGGTGATGGCAATGGCCGCAGGCACTGAGAGCCAAGCGGAATACACCGTATCGGAAGCCAAGCTGTCAAAGGCCGGCAAATGCCGGAACCCTGTTGATATTAAAGACATGCCCTTTGCTTGGGGCGAAATATGCAATTTCCCAACGGGCTTTGTTCAGGAGCTTCAGCCAGGCTCCAAGATAGCCGCCGAAGGCAGGGGGACGCAGGTGGGTCTTTTTGTTACCAGTCTGAGCCAGCCGGATTAAGCCGGCCTGTTTCACCTAAGGCAGTTCCCCTGCCCGCATCCTGGCCTCGGTGCCGTGCCGGTCGGCTTTGATCTTGTCGAGGAACCCGGTCATGGCATGGGCGGCGGGGTTGTGGCGGCCGCTCCACAGGGCGATTTCGATCAGCACCGGCGCCAGGTCGCGGCCCTTTTCTGTCAACTCATAGACATAGCTGCGGCCGTTCCCAGGGTCCTTGGCCTTGGTGACGATGCCCGCCTCCTCTAGCTGCTTCAGCCGCTGCGCCAGGATGTTGGTGGAGATCCCCTCCCATCCGGCCAGCAGTTCACCATAGGTGCGGGCGCCCTTCACCGCCATGTCGCGGATCACCAGGAGGCTCCAGCGGTCCCCGAAGATGTCCAGCGCATAGGCGACGGGACAGCCAGAGTCATATTTGCTGCGCGATTGGGTCATGTCCCTTGCCTAAAGTTTTCACTTGCAAAATGCAAGCACTCATGCGAGCCATTAAACACTTGCAAAACGCAAGTATTTCAGGAGTGACCATGACCGATACCCTTAAGACCGCGGAAATCCGCGAACGATCGCGGCTGTCCCGCCGCCGGCTGCTGGCGGCCTCAGCAGGCGCGCTGGTGCTGCCATCCCTTTCCCAAGCAGAGGAAACCGCCATGACCCCCAAAGCCTTTGTCTATACCGAAGTTGCCATTTCCGTGCCTTTTGACCAGGCGCCCTGGCAGCAGATCAACGAGGCGATCCGGCAGCAGCCCGGTTTCCTGAACAAGACCTGGCTGTCGGGTCACGGCAACAATTCTCTGGGTGGCTTCTACGGCTTTGACAGCATCGAAAACGCGCGCAAATTCGTGACCGGCTATTTCCCGTCGGAGCCGCGGGCCTTTGGCGTGGCGCATAATACACGGGTGTTTGATGCGCAGGCGACCGAGGCCGCCAGCCATGACATGGGCGCGGTCCAATACGGCGGCGCGGCGGCGGCCCCCGGCGCCTTTGTCTATACCGAGCTGCAACTGTCGGTGCCGTTCGAAGATGCGCCCTGGCGGGCCCGCAACAAGGCGCTGAAGATGCTGCCGGGGCTGCAGAACAAGGTCTGGCTGAGCGGGCTGCAGACGCAGACGCTGGGCGGCTTCGATGCTTTTGACACGCTGGAGCATGCGCTGGATTTTGCGGTGCACATGTTCCCTGAAACCGCCGCGGAGCTGGGCTGCGCATTTTACACAAGGGTGTTTGACGCCTCGGTCACCGAGACCGCCAGCCGCGCAATGAACTCGCCCTATTACAGCCCGGCCGCCTGACGCTTGGCAGGGTCGCAGGGAGCCAGGGGCACCGCGCTGTCAGAGCTCCTCCCCGGCCAGGCTGGCGCGGATCCGTTCCGCCGCCCGGGCCGCGCGCTGTCCGGCAAGCCCAGCGCCGGCCCGGGCCTCAAGCGCAGGCAGGGCTGCCGCCGCCGCGGCGCCGATGCTGCCCAGGGCGTTGGCGGCCTCCTTGCGGACAAAGGCAGAGGGGCTGTCCAGCAGGGCGGTCAGTTCAGGCACCGCGGGTGCCGCGGCGGGGCCGAACAGGCCCAGCGCCTTTGCCGCCTGCCGCTGGGTGCTGGCGTCGGCCAACGACAGCTCTGCCCGGAGGCTTGCCACCGTTGTCCCCGGCGGCAAGGCCGCAAGCCGCAGACCGTCCGACAGCCGCCGGTTCAGATGCTGGCTGGTGCCGGTCCAGCGCAGGATGAAAAAGTAATCCTGCACAGCGGCGGGAAGCGCGGCGGTGCTGTTGCCGCTGTGCCAGCGCTCGACCATGGCGCGCGCGGCCCGGAGCTCGCCCTGAAGCGCCAAAACCGAGGCCGCAACCGGCAACAGTTCCTTGGCCTGGGGATTGCGGCCCAGCGCTGCCTGCAGAACACTGGAGGCCTGCGGCAATTCCCCCATCGCGAAAAGAGCCGCAGCTTCGAACAGCGCATAGTGGCTGGGGTGCTTGGGATCGAGCCGCATGGCAGCACGCACAAAAGCCAGGCCCTGCTCCGGCTCCCCGGCGGCAATCAGCGCCCAGCCCATGGTCAGATGCGCCTCCGGGTCGCTGGGCTGAAGAGAAATGGCCCTGGCCGCCGCCTGCCGGGCCTCAAGGGTGCCCCGGCTGCCGCCGTAAACGCCTTCCCAGTCCGGCAGGTTCAAGAGCACCATCGCCCGGATGACGTGCCTGAGAGGTGTATCGTGCCGGGCAGCCTCGCGCAGGTATTTGTAAAACAGCCCGATATGCGTCTGTCCGGTACCTGCGGCGTAGCCTTGCCAATGATGGAGGATATGCGGGCGCAGATGCGCCATCGCCAAAAAGGCCCAGGCGCGGCCGTAGCCGGGATCCAGCGCCACCGCGTGCTCAAAATATGGGATCGCGGCCAGATTGTCCTGCTCATTGAACCGCGCATAGAGCTCCCAGCCCTGCTGGAACGCCTCGCGCGCGGCGATGGTGGCGGTGTCCACTTGCTCTATCCCGGTGCGCACTTCTGCATCCAGGGGCAGTTCCAATGCCTGGGCGATCTCCAGTGCGACACGGCTCTGGATCGAGAAGATATCCTCCAGCGCGCCGTCAAAACGTTCCGCCCAAATCAGCTGCCCGCTGGCGGTGTCGGTCAGCCGGATGTTGGCCCGGAAGGCCGCGCCGCTGCGGCGCAGGCTGCCGTCCACCACATAGCGCACACCCAGCTCCTCGGCGAATTGGGCGGCGGTGATCTCCTGCCGTTGATAGGCAAAGGAGCTATTGCCTGAGATCACAAACAGGCCCGAAATCCGCGACAGGTCTGTGATCAGGTCCTCAGAGAAACCATCTGCCAGCATGGCATTGCCGCTGCCGCCTGTGGAATCGGCAAGCGGCAGCACGGCAATGGAGGGCAGATCCGGCAGCGGTAAGGCCATGCGCGCCTGCACTGCCTGTTCCGGGGCCGGGGCCCGCTCTGGCCCCCATGGCCGCGGCCCGGTCCACAGGAAGGCCGCGGCGGCGGCCATGGCGGCCACTGCGCCGAGCGCAATCGCCAGCCGGACCCGCGGGCCCGCGGCGCGGCCGGCGACGCCCGGTTTACGGCTGCCCTTGCGGACCCGGTACGCCCTTACCGGCTCCGGCATGTTCTTGACCTTCTGCAAGCCCATAGGGACGAAATCCGCGGTTATGCTGCGGCGGGCATAGCTGACCACGGCCTGGGACGCGGTGATGCCGCCGGGCTCTGCCAGGGCTTCCAGCCGGGCCGCCGCATTGACACCGTCGCCCAGGATATCATCGCCGCTGGAGATGACATCGCCGACGTTGAGGCCGATGCGCAGCAGGATGGCGCGGTCCGCCTCAATCCCGGCATTGCGGGCCAGCAGCCGGTCCTGGATGCTGAGCGCGGCGCGCAGCGCATCGACAGCGCTGCGGAATTCGATCAGGAAACTGTCGCCGGCGGTATTGGCGATCCGGCCGCCATGCCGCTCCGTCAGCGGCTCCACCACCTCGCGGCGGATGGCGCGGAGCGCCGCAACTGTGCCCTCCTCATCCGCTGCGGTCAGCCGGGAATAGCCCGCCACATCTGCGGCCAGGATCGCTGCCAGGCGGCGATTTGAGCGGCTTTTCATGGGCTTGGAGTGTACCAGTTCCGCAACGGTCTGGGAACCGGCTTCAAAACCGGTGTTACCCCGCCAGCAGCCGCAACCCCTGGGTCACGTCGGAGCGCACCGCCAGGCGCAGGCCGGGTTCGTCACCGGCCTTAAGCGCGGCGATGATCAGGCGGTGGTTCTGCGGCGGGTCGGTGCGGCGCAGGCGCCCGTAGAGCGCGCGCATAGTGGGGCCGAGCTGCAGCCAGACGGTTTCCGCCATCGCCAGCATGGCGGGCGCCTGGGCGCGCAGGTAGAGGGTGCGGTGGAACTCCAGATTGGTGCGGATATAGCCCACCGCGTCGCGTTTGGAGACCATTTCGGCGACGTTGGAATTGATTGCCTGCAGCCGGTCGATCAGCGCCATATGGGCGCGCGGCAGAGCACGGCTGGCCAGTTCCACCTCCAGGAGCGCGCGCAGAGCGGCCAATTCCTCGATCCGCTCGTTGGTAAGCTCGGGCGTGGTCACCCGGCCCGAGGAGGACAGGAACAGCGCGCCTTCTGCCGCCAGCCGGCGCACCGCCTCGCGCGCGGGGGTCATCGAGACGGCAAATTCGCTGCCGATGCCGCGCAGGGTGAGGGCAGCGCCCGGGGCGATGTCGCCGTGCATGATACGGGTGCGCAAGGCCCGGTAGACGCGGTCATGGGCCGGGGCGGTAGCGGTTTCCTGGACAGGGCGGGCTGTGGTGGTCATAGTGGCATGTGATCACAAAATCCGCCACGGTCAACCGTGCAATTGCGCGCGCCTTCAGGGGCGGCCGGTAAGCCCCGCCAGGCTGAGGCCTGCACGCAGTCCCCTGCGCGGTGCGGCGGCGGAATAGGGAAAGCCCGCGGCCCCCTGATCCACCGTCAGCGGCGCCCCTTGGAGCCGGGCGCAGGCTGCGGCGGCAGCGTCGAAATTGCCTAGTGCAGCGAGGCTGGCGCAATGCAGCACCAGGGGCAGCTGCGCCGCGGGCTCCAGCGCCAGTGCCTCCGCGGCGGCGGCGGCGGCTTCCTCCTCGCGGCCCGCAGCCAGGTGCAGGGCGGATTGCACGGTCAGGATCATCGGCTGCGGCACCGGCTCAAGCGCACGGACATGGGCAAGCACCTGCCCGGCTGCATCCCCCTGGCCGGCCAGATGCAGCAGCCAGGCACGCATGAGCTGGGCCGGGGCATCGTTGGGCGCCGCTGAGGCCAGCCTCCCTACCAGCTGCTGCGCCTCGGCGGTGCGGCCCGCAAACTGCGCCGCCAGCGCCCGTATTTGCAGCACCAAAGGCTGCGGGGCCAGACCCTCGGCCATCTCATCGGCCTGCGCCGCCCGCTCCGGCAGCCCGACCGCCGGGCCGGTCACCAGATCCAGTGCCCACCAAGCGGCAAGCGCCTGCGCATCCGGCCAGTCCGGCGCCAGCCGCTGGGCCCGCCGCAGCGCCGCTTGCGCGCCGCTGCGGTCGCCTCGCGCCATCAGTTCACGGGCGGCGGCCAGTTGCAGGACAGCACCGTCGCCCGCCTCGGCTCGGGCAATCTCCGGCGGCGGCTTGCCGAAATAGCGCAGGATGCGATCCGCCAGGCTGGCTGCGGCGCCGGTGAGTGTTTCCTGCGGCTGCGGCGGCAGGATGCTGTGCGGCGCGGCCCCGCCCTGGCTGCCGCTGCTTGGGCCGACCTGCAGGATGTCCAGCCGCACCCCCTGCTGCAGCGATCCGGGCAGATGGCCAACGACCACAAAATCCGCACCCAGCAGCGCCGCCGCCTCCTCCGGCAGCAGCCCCGCTGCCGCGCGGGCACTGTCGGGGGCGATGATGCGGACACCGCCGGCGGGTGCGAGGCTGCGGATCACTTCGCCGGACAGAGCAGCGGCGGTTGCGGGCGGCACCTCAGCCGCGGTGAAGGGCAGGATCGCGATCACCGGGCTGCCCTCAAACGCTGCGGCGGCGGGCTGGCCCGGTGCCGGGACGGCGCCGCTGGTCTGCCGGGCGGCGTAGTTCCAGCCCCAAAGCCCTGCAGCCGCGGCGGCGGCCCCCAGGCAACCGGCCAGCAGCAGCACCGCAGACCGCATGGCCCCTGACGGCGCGGCCTGCGCCGGGTCCGGTCCTTTCGGCGGCAGAGTGCCGCGGCGCAGGGATGGAAGCGAGGTCAGCTCCTCGCCCAGGAAATAGACCTGAACCGGGTCCGGAATGTTCTTGACTGCATGAAGGCCGAAATCCTCGAAATCATAGGGGATGCGGTTGCGGAGCTGATCATAAGCGGCAGCCGACAGCGCCACGCCGCCGGGGCGGGCGAGGCTTTCGAGCCGGGCGGCGATGTTCACCTCGTCGCCGAACACATCGCCGCGGGCGATCAGCACCTCGCCCAGGTTGATGCCGATCCGCAGCTGCAGGTGCCGGGTGCGCGCAGCGTCAGACTGGATCTGCGCCGCCGCCTCCACCGCGGAGATCACGCTGGGAAAAAGCGCCAGCACCCCGTCGCCCATCAGCTTGATTATCCGGCCGCCGTGGCGGCGGATAGCGGGAGTGATCAGGCTCTGCTGCTGGGCCAGCACCTGGTTCAGAGTGCCGGCCTCGTCCTCGGCCATCATGCGGCTGAAGCCGGCGACATCCAGCATGAAAATGGCGGCAAGGCGTCTTTGCGGCTTGTCTGACACGGGGCGGGCCTCTGGACCGGGAAACTGGCAACAGCAACTGGCGCCAGCTTAGCCCGCGCATCCGCAGGGTCAAAGCACTGGTTTTATTCGCCGAAACGGTAGCGGTGCAGGCTGGCGCCGTTTTCACGCAGCCAGGCGCGCTGGTGCTGCCAGCACCCGTGGATGCGTTCCACCGTGTCCCAGAAGGCCCGCGAATGGTTCATTTCCTGAAGATGCGCGACCTCATGGGCGGCGACATAGCGCAGCACCGCGGGCGGCGCCAGGATCAGCCGCCAGGAATACATCAGCCCGCCATCCGCGGTGCAGGACCCCCAGCGCGAGCGGGTGTCGCGCAGCGTCAGGCGGCTGTAGCCCCGGCCCAGCCTGGCGGCATAGAAGTCTGATGCCTCAGCCAGCCGGTCGCGCGCCAGCTCCTTGAGATACCGCTGCAGGGGCCGTCCCGGGTTGGGCCCCGGCACCGCGACACGGCCGGCATCAAGCCGGGTGCGCCGCCCCTCTGCGCGTTCTATCACCCGGTCCTGGCCGTCAATCGGCAGCACCGTGCCAAAAGCCGCCTCGACGCTTTGGGGATGTTTCGCAAGATGCGCACGGATCCAGTCCGCCTTTTCCTCGGCAAAGGCCAGCGCCGTGCGCTCCGGCAGGCTGTGCGGCAGCGTCAGCGTCACCCGCCCGTCCAAGGAGGAAATCCGCAGGCTGATGCGCCGCGCGCGGCCCGACCGCCGCAGCGTCAGCGGCACTGGCGGCTCTCCGGGCAGATGATAGTCGTCCATGCGCGCCTCCCTTTCCGGCAAAGGCTTTGACAGTGCCCCCCTCATATGGCAAGGCACCGGAATCGTCGATACGACTCACCAGTAAATCAAGGGGATCCACATGCCCAAGGAAGAATGGGGTGTAAAGCGCGTCTGCCCCACCACTGGCAAGCGCTTTTATGACCTGAACAAGGACCCGATCGTCAGCCCCTACACGGGCGAGATTGTCGAGCTGGATACCGGCAAGACCCGGATGATCGAAGCAGATGCCGAAGACGCGGCCACCCTGAAGGCCAAAGAGAACCTGGACACGGATGGCGTGGTCCTGGACGATGAGGAAGACGTCGATGTCGATCTGGGCGATGATGTCCTGGATGATGACGATGATGACGACAACGTCTCGCTGGACGACATTGCCGACATGTCGTCGCCGGAGGACGATTCCTGAGGTTGTTCAAGCTGTTCGGGGAAGCCTCGTGCCTTCCCCGGACTGCTCTCCGGCGGGGGCCGGAAAAAAATTGAACCCCGGCGCATTTTCCGCTTGCAGCCCGCGCCGCCGTCCCGTAAACGACGCTCACACCGCAAGACGGACCGCACCGGAAACGGAACGGACACTGAAAAGCGGACAGGTTTGGGGCCTTAGCTCAGCTGGGAGAGCGCCTGCATGGCATGCAGGAGGTCAGCGGTTCGATCCCGCTAGGCTCCACCAAATCTCAAAATGAAAAGCACCAGATAGTTCTGCCTTTCTCGTCAGAGAATTTGCCCCTGTCGCGCAGACAGGTGCTATTTTCCCTACGAAAATACATGCTGCTTTGATCCGCGCCTTTTCGGCGTGTTGATCGCTTCGCAGCCCTCCCCTCTGTCAAAACCGAGGATGGCCCATGAGCGACCATTTCTTCGTCGTGACGGGCGGCCCCGGTGCGGGCAAGACCAGCCTCATCACCGAGCTTGCCTGCCGCGGCATCCGCACGATCCCCGAATCCGGCCGCGCGATCATTCGCGAGGAGATGCAGAGCGGCGGAGCCGCCCTCCCCAGGGCGGATCGCATGTCCTTTGCGGAAAGGATGCTGGAGCGGGACCTGCGCGCCCACAGCGCCGCACAGGCGCTCTCGGGCCCCGTGATCTTTGACCGGAGCATTCCTGATATCATGGGCTACCTGACCCTCTGCGGCCTCCCTGTGCCACCACAGGTCGCCGCTGCCGCCAAGGAGGCGCGCTACAACGACCGCGTCTTCCTCGCGCCGTTCTGGGATGAGATCTTCACGCAGGACACCGAACGCAAGCAGACCCGCGCCGAGGCCGAAGCAACCAGTGCCGTCATGCGCGAAACCTACGCCGCCCTCGGAGGCCTTGTTGCACAAATCTTTCGAGGGATTCACTGCATGAATCCAGCATGATAGCTGGGAGGCATGAGCAGTTGGCCCCCTACGAAGTACAAGACCACGAATTGGTCGGCTTACAATGAAGCGCTGAGGCGGCGCGCTTCGCTGACGGTGTGGTTTGATCCCGAGAGGGGAATTGACGAGGAAACGCTGGAGGTCAGAGCCCTGGAGATCACCGGCAGCAATATCGGTGACGCGCCCATACTCCCGGGACTGCTGGACCAGATCGAAGCGGATCAGGGCATCGCATCGGTCACCGCCGGCGGTGCTTGCGATACCCGAAAGTGCCACGAGGCAATCGCTGCCCGAAATGCCGCCGCTGTCATACCGCCACGCAAGAACGCAAAGCCTTGGAAACCAACGAGTCCCGGCGCCGCCGCCCGCAACGAAGCGCTGCGAGCCTCGAAGTGCTTGGGCCGCGCCATCTGGCGACGGTGGAGCGGCTACCACCGCCGGAGCCGTGTCGAAAGCAAGATGAACTGCATCAAGCTGCTCGGCCAATCCCTGATGGCCCGAGACTTCGAGCGCCAGGTCGCCGAGCTGCAGGTTCGTATCGCCGTGCTGAACGGCTACACCGCGCTTGGCATGCCTGTTACGCGGCCCGTGGAATAAGTCTATCCGGGGAAAGGGGAGCTGCGTTCAGCCCCCGATTTGTGCAACAAGGCCGCTCACGGCGATAAGCGAGAGCAACAACGTCTTCCGTGGTGATTTGGCTTCGTGCAAATTCGGCAACTAAATCAGGGCGATCTTCAAGGAGTTTACGCCCTTCAGCGTCCGGCATGTAGACTAAGCGCAGATCAGCCTCGTTGACGTTGAATTTGCCTTGACGAGGAATTTCCAGGCGGCGAATGTTTTGCAAAAACTCCAGCAGTTTTGAAATCTGTTCGCCATATAGCACGACCTGTTCACCCATCGGGTTGCCGGTTTTGGTACTCCACCATTGGATGTGAAGATGCGTGATACCCCGCCCGTCCTCGAAAAACCGAGCCTTTATTTGTTGGATGCCAGTATCCGTTTCGTGAAGAACGAACTCGTCACCATCCTTAATAAGTTCTTTCAAAGGGCCAGCCTCGAGCCGCTTCCAGCCATGACGATAAACTGTATCTCGACGTGGGTAACGAAAGCCCTTTGAAATATAGAGCCTGTGTGGAACGCGATTGACGGCATACTCAAATTCCTCAAAATCGATTGGTGGCATGAACTGCTCCGAAATCCTTCCTCACATTGAGCCTACAAGCTGAAGCTGTACTGCCGCAAGCCGAGCCTACAGCTCTCCTTCCTGCCTTTTCTGCTTAATTTTGAATGTGATCGCGGACGAGACCGCGATCGCTTGCACAGAGGTTAGTCGCGCCTCCGCTCCGCTCTAGCGCGCCTGGCATTTTTCATTTGATTGGTCCGCCTGCCATCCGGCCGACAATCTGAACACGGGTTCTAATGCCGCTGCGCGTCAGCCTCCACGGAGAAATCCGGTTCCTCCCGCGCCTGGCGCGGGCCCCTCCCAATTTCACCGCTCCGGCCCCGTGTGTCAGATCACCGTCCGGCCGCAGTCCGGGCTGCGCCCACCCTGCATTGCCCTCCGGAAGACACGAGGTCTTCCGAACTTAAAATCAGGGAAGGCTTCGCCACTGGCGGAACAGGAGGCGCGAGCGGAGATGTTGGAGACACGAAAAAGGAAAGGTTTTGCCATTTAGGATCCGCTAAGCCTTTGATTTCAAGCAGTGGAAAACTCGTGATCGCACTAGTATTTCCTTTTGCGACCCATAGACTTGCCATCGGCAGAAGCGGATCTTTTCGGCCAGCGCCGTTCAAACTTGGTCAGGAGCATATTTTACAATGCTGAGTGCCAGGCGCGAGCGACAGCTCAGCGCAGATAGCGCCATTTGCAAACTCGGCCGTTTGAAGCAACCAGGTGAGGTTTTACGCTGCGGCGCGGCCCGCCGTTCCGGTCGTTCGCTGCGACTGCGAGGTTTTGCAGCCGGTGAGCTCACATAGTGCGGGACCTTGCTGCTCTCTGTTTGCGGGATCGTCAAGTGCGGGTTCTATTGCCGTTCGGGGTCCTGGTTCTCTACGAAGTCGGTGTTTCCGCTTCCTGATGGCGTCCGGGAGCTGACCAGCCAGAATGTCATTCGCGAAGTGAGCAACGTGCCCCTTCAACCGCTTATGACTGGCTTGATCCGCCGCCGTCCCGAAGGACGCTGAACCCGCCCTGTCTCTTGTGGGCGGGATCTCAGTTGGTTGTCAGGTGATAAGTTCCTTTTCCGGTTCAAAGACTGTCTGGTCGCGCCAGATGGACATCATGACGACGGCGAGTTTTCGGGATGCCGCGACAGCAGCTTTCTTGAAGCCCTTCCGATCTTGCAGCCTCTTGGCCCAAGCGCGCAGCTTTGATGGCTTTCTGACCTGGGTGATTAAGGTGGTGGCCGCGGAGTAGAGCAGTCTGCGCAGATCACGATCTCCGCATTTTGATATCCGGCCGGACCAGTCCATGTCTCCGGATTGGTGCCGCCGCGGCGTGAGGCCGAGAAAGGCGCCGACGTCCCTTGATCTCCGGAAGCGGCCTGCGTTGTCGAGGGTTGCGATAAAGGACAGCGCGACGACGGGCCCAACGCCCGGGACGGTCATGAGACGGCGGGCAAGGCCGCTTTGGCGCGCGATGAGCCTGAGATCGCCGTCCATCGCTTCCGCGGCTGCGCACAGCGCCCTGTGGATCGGGATGAACATATCCGCCATCAGGCCGAGCGCCGGGTCGGCCTGGCCTGCCTCGGCGAGCTGGTCGCGGAAGCCCTGCCGCAGGTTTGCACGGCCTACTGAACCCATACAGACCCCGAAAACCTTCAGCACGCCTCGAACATGCGCTTCAAGGTCCTTGCGCATCCTGATCAGGCGCTCCCGTGCGCCAATGAGCACGCGAACCCGCTCCGACGCCTCGCTTCTGATGTGAACCCGGCTGAACCAGCCGGTGCGGGCCAGATGCGCCAGCCCTTCGGCATCACCGGTATCGGACTTGTTGATCCGCCCAGACAGCGCCTTGTGCGCCAGGCGGGCATCAATGCAGATGATCGGAAGGCCGCGTTTCTCCAGCTCGCGGGTGAGCCAGATGCCAGGATGCCACTCTCATGCACCACCCGCTCGGGCTTGGCGGAATGTTCGGAAATAAACGATGCAATCTCGTCCGGATCCGAACTGGTTTCGCCGCGCGCAAGCACCTCGCCAGCTTCATCGACAACACAGATCGACACGGATTTGACGGACACGTCCAGACCAACATAATGCAACATGGCCGTTCTCCTTCACGGCTGGTTTTGCTGAGGCCGATCTTACCGGACCTCGTTCGCCCTGGGAGAGCAGCCGCCGCAAACACATCATGTCATTCGCTGCGGGTGCAGCCTGGGCAACGTAGAGTGTCCGCTTTGCGCAAAGAGTAACTCTTGCAAAGCGTAACGAGCGGCCCTGTGCCGACTTTGGTGACCCTTCAAACGAGCGGTCGGTTTGCCCCAATGCAGGCCTGAGAAGCGCGGAATAGAAACTTCGCAGAAACGACGATCTAGCGCCGTATTTTGACCGCTATTGTTGTGGTATATTACAATACTTGCTGCTATTCCTACATGTGACATTTTATGACCAAAATCAGATTAATCTCCATCGCAGTGATTATTACTGCTGCCTTTATCTATTCCTCAGGACAGTTTGGTGTGAATGCCGAACTAAGGGCATGTCGATCCAAGGACAAGTCAGAGGCTCAGATTGTCGCCATTTGCACTGCACTGCTGGAGCGCGATGATATAGGAAATGAAAATCGTGCAAAGGCATTATTCCGCCGTGCATATAGAGTAGAGCCAAATAATCCGTCACAGGCTGAGGCTGATTATCTCGCTGCTCTTCAAATTTGGCCTGATTGGAAGGCTCCACTCAACAACCTTGGTGTGATTTACTTAAACAAGGATGATCCGGGAACTGCACTTCAATACCTAAACAGGGGTTTGGATGTTAGGCTCTGGACTCATTGAGTTTCAAAGCCAGTAGATAACGAGGGCTGCAAGCGCGATTGCTGACAGGAAGACTTTTGGGCATCTGTCGTATCGTGTCGCAACCCGCCGCCAGTCCTTCAGCCTGCCGAACATAATCTCAATGCGGTTGCGCCGCTTATATCGGCGTTTGTCGTATCTGATGGCTTTCTTGCGCTGCTTTCGACCGGGGATGCAGGCGCGTATCCCTTTGTCTTTCAAAGCTTCTCTAAACCAATCGGCATCATACCCGCGATCTCCGAGAAGCCATTGGACGTCAGGCAGGCCACTCAGCAGCGCCTTTGCACCGGTGTAATCACTGACCTGTCCGGCAGTCACGAACAGGTTCAGTGGACGCCCCTGGCTGTCACAGATTGCGTGCAGCTTAGTGTTCATGCCGCCCTTAGTGCGCCCGATCAGGCGCCCACGCCCCCCTTTTTAACCCCAAGACTGGAGGCCGTACGGTGTGCTTTCAGGTAAGTTGCGTCGATCATCACAGTCTTTTCCTCACCGTGATCAGCAGCCAGACCGGCCATCATCTGGGCAAAGATGCCTTTGTCGCTCCACCGCTTCCAACGATTGTACAAGGTCTTGTGCGGGTCGTAATTTTTGGGCGCATCACGCCAGCGCAAACCATTGCGATTGATGAAGATAATTCCGCTCAGAACACGCCGGTCATCAACACGCGGCTTACCGTGGGACTTCGGAAAATAAGGCTCAAGACGGGCCATCTGCGCGTCCGTCAGCCAGAAAAGATCAGACATATCACCGCTCATTTTTCGAACTGTGAATCACGCCACCCACCGGAAATCAATGGGTCCTGACCCTAGGTTTCTTGCCCCTCGACCGAATGTATGCTGGCACGCCACGTAGAATAAACAGATCCGTTAGTGCATCGATGACCTCGTTTGCGTTCAGCTTCCGCTTCACTCGGACCGCAAGGCATTCCCGGCTGTACTCGTCCAGAATGTTCAATGTTCTGAAGGCCCTGCCGTCGCCCATTGGGCTAGAACCAATGGCGCCTCAATGGGTAACTCCGTTCGGTGATGCACAGCGGCATCCCGAACAGCACCTTCAAAGTCAGACAGGCCTGGATCGCCGCATCGCTGAATTGGCACTGGCGACCACGCATGCCTGTTGGTGGCGGCGTCCAGATCATCTCGGGATCAAACCATATCGACAACGATCGGCGCTGCTTCAACGCTGCATTGTACAAAGGCCAGTTCGTGGTCTTGTACTTCGTAGGGGCCCAACTGCTCATGACCCTCCAGCTATCACGCTGGATTCATACAGTGAATCTCTCGCACGATTTGTGCAACAAAGCCGCCTCCGGAAGCATCGTTCCGTGGCGCTCCGCGTTGACGCCCTGCCCTTGACAGGACAGCAGTGCCGGTTTGCTTGCGACCGCGCCGGCCGTCCCTAAGGACGGCTGCGGGCAGGCCTGTCAGGCCTGCAGGCGCCAGGGCTCGTCCTTCTCAAAGCCGGTTTCCGCAAACGCTTCTGTCTCTGCCGCATTAGTGCGGAAAGCGCCGAGCGCGCCGGCCATGGCCTGGGCTTCTTTGGACAGGCCGAGACTGGACGAGGTGACCTCCTCGAACAGGCCCGCGTTGCGGGTGGTGGCGTCGTCGAGATTGGCCATAGCCGTGTTGATCTCCTGCAGGCTGCCGGATTGCTCGGTGGAGGCCTGCGAGATGGTTTTCATCAGATCTGCCGCGCTGGCGACGGAATCGGATATCTCGCCGATAGCAGAGCGGGTCTGCTCGACCAGATCAGCGCCCAGTTCGACATTCTGGCCGGACTCGTCCACCAGCGCTGCAATCTCGGTTGCCGCCTCTTTGGAGCGGTGCGCCAGGGTGCGGACCTCGGAAGCCACCACTGCAAAGCCTTTGCCGACAGTGCCGGCACGGGCGGCTTCGACGCCGGCATTCAGCGCCAGCAGGTTGGTCTGCTGGGCGATCGCTTCAATCATACCGATGATGCGGGAAATCTTCTCCGAGCTTTCCTTGATCGCCTCCATGGCGCCATAGGCGCGCTTCACCACTTCGATGCTGCCGCTGGCATTGCGCCGGGCGGCTTCGACCGAGGCAGAGGCCTCGCCGGAAGCCTGAGCAGTGCCGGTGATCGAGACCGAGAGCTGGTTAACCGCCGCAGCGGTGCCGGCCAGGGTCTGCGCTGTGCGCTCGGAGCGCTCTGACAGGTCGCGTGAGGCGGCAGAAATTTCGGTGCTGACTCCCGCAATGGACTGGCCGTTTGCACTCAGGCTGCGGACTGATGCCTCGAGTTTTTCCAGCGCCGCATTGAAGTCGTCGCGCAGCTTGGCATAGCCCTCGCCCATCTCGACGCGGATGCGTGTGGTCAGATCGCCCTGCGAGAGCCGCTCCAGCCCGTCGGCGAGCGCAGTCACCGCCGCAGTCTGTTCGGCCAGGCGCGCGTCCCGCTCCTCGGCGGCTGCGGCTTCGACCTCCGCCTTTTCCACCAGCCCGTCACGGAACACCGCCAAGGCGTTGGCAATGCGGCGGATTTCATCGCTGGAACGGTCGTAGCCCTTAACCGGGCGCAGGTTGCCAGCGGCCAGCCGCTCTGTGGTGCCGCTGATGTCCGCCAAGGGCCGCAGGATCAGGATCCTGGTCAGGATCAGGGCCGCGACAAACACGCCGGCGGACACGGCTGCCAGGATCTGCAGCTGCCGCTGCGCTGCCGACACATCAGCGGCCAGCCCGTCCGCAATCGACGCGATTTCCTGCTGGCTTTGGTTGCCCAGGCCGGCTGCACGGCCAGCAAATTGCAGCACCGCTGCCACCGTCGCCTCAGACGCGGCAGCCGCCTCTTCCGCGGCTTCCAGAGAAGCGATCTTGAAGGCCGGCAAGCCCTGGTCAGGATCGGCCAGCGCGATCATGCCCTCCAGCTCCTGCGCAAAGACGCCACTGCCGAATCCGGTATAGCCCTGCAACGCGGCCGCAGCCTCCTGCAGCGGACCGGCTGCGGCAGTGGAAGCCTCGATGCCGTGGGCCGCTGCCATGTCCAGCGCAGCCACCTGGAAGGCGCTGATCCAGCTGTTGATCTCCAGGAGCCGCAAGAGCACTTCGACCTGGTTGTCGAGCAGGCCTTGTATGGCAGTGCGGTTGTCGGCGCTGGCCTGTGTGGCGGCCACCGACAGGGTGAATACCATACGCTCCATCGCCTGAGTCAGCGGGCGCACGCTGGCGTTGCGGGCACTCAATACTTCTTTGCGGCTGTCCTTCAGCTCCTTGCGGCTGGCAGTCAAAGTGGAGCGGAACAGTTCAACCCCTTCCTGCACTTTCTTGGCGCGAAACGCATCCAGGCCCAGCTCCTCCAGCCGGCCCATCACCGGTTTCAGCCGCTTGAGGGCGTCGTTGGCCATCTTCTTGAGCGCGCGTTTGGTGGGCACATCGCGCACATGCCCCAGCGCCAGTGCGGCACCAGACAGGACGCTGATGTCCGCGCGCGCCTCCAGCAAGGTCTGCAGGCTGCCGAACTGCTGATCCACCAGGTTGTTCAGAACCTCGTCGACCTGAATGATGGTTTCCTCGCCGCCGTCCATAAGGCTGTCGCGTGATTGTGCGGCGACCTGCACAAGCTTTTCCTGCACGCTCTGGCTGAGGGTCTGAAGGGCGGCGGTCTGAGTGTCTATCCACGCCTGGTTGCGGAACGCGGCCTTGCGTGCGGCAAGCAGGTTGCTGAGCCGGCTGGCAGCAGCATCCGCCTCCGGAGCGAACACGGCCTGCTCGGACGCAGGCAGTTCCGAAACGCTGCCGTCCAGCGTCGCCAGGGCTGCTGCAGCGATTTCTTCCGCCGCTGCCAACTCCTCGACCGAGCCGGCCTGCAATACGCCAATCATCGCGTTCTTGGCTTGGCTGGCGGCGCTGACCATGCGCGCGCTGAGCTCCAGCTGCGGAACCTTTTCCCCTCTCAGAACTTCCATCTGGCTGCCAGTCTGGCCAAAGACCAAAGTGACGAGCACGCCGCCCGCCGCCGCCGTTGCCCCCATCGCCATCAGGATCAATGTGATCTTGGCGCCAATGCTGGAGAACAGCCGGAACCCGCGTTTTGCCGGGGCGTTTTTCTTCGAAGTCATACTTTCACTCACGTCTTTTAACTGCAGCCCGCGCCGGGACCGGACAGGCCTGCAGCCGCTGCAGCGGGCCCGTGAACCCTCAGCCCACAGGTCAGCACCGCGCAACAGGCCGCCAACTCTCTAAAGAAGGGCCGCAAGACGTAAAGAAAGGGTGAGTCCAGCGCAGAATTTCGCGCAGATTTTAAGCAACCGCCTGCCGCAAAGGCCGGTGCAGCGCGCAGGAGGCTGCGGCCGCCCCCCCCGCCGAAGTTCGCCGCCGCCCTGTTGCGGCAGCGGCATCGGTGTATCAGTCCGGAACGCCGGCCTGGCGCAGGGCCGAGGCCCATTCCTGGCCGGACGGGCTCATCGCGGCCGGATTGTCGCGTTGGTATTGCGACAGGCAGAACTCGGGCGCAGCCTCCAGCAGTTTCTGCACCGTGCTGCGGGCCTCTGCGGCCTGGCCTGACATCTGCAAGGCAATCGCCTTGGAGCGCAGCGGCTCCGGGAAGGCGCGTTTAGCAGCAAGCGCGCGGTCGGACAGTTCAATTGCACGGCCGTAGTTGCGCGCCGACAGGTTGGCCAGCGCCGAGAGCGTGTCGAAGTAGTAGCACTGCGGCCCCAAAGGTGTCAGCCGCCGCGCGGCGTCTGTCATCTGCACCGCTTCGTCGGCCATGTTTTGATAGGCCAGCGTCTCGCCTTTCAGGAGCAGCGCCAGCGCCTCGTTCGGGTTGTCGCGCAGCGCCAGGTTGTAGGCATCCAACGCCAGATCGAAGCGGAAGGTCAGATGGCTGCAAATGAGTCCCTTAAGCGTTTGGGCGAGGGAAAAGCCTGGCGCCGCAGCTATGGCCGCTTCGGCCATCTGGCAGGCCGTGCGGCTGTCGGATTCGCGACTGGGCGACAGCCCCCGCTCCACCCGCATCACATGCCAGAAGCCCATCCATGTCAGCGGCAATGCATGCCCGGGTTCGCGCTCGAGCAATCGGGACAGGATGCTGTGCGCCTGCTGGAACTTCTGCACATCCATTTCCTGCATCAGCGAAATTGCCGCCATCAGCAGAGTGTGGCTTTCCAGCGCGGAAAGCGGTGTGAAATCAGCCAGCCGGACGGCCTCACCGGCGGCAGTCTGGCCGATTTGCAGGGTGGTATCGCGCAGCACATTGCTGCGGCCCGCCATAAGGCTGTCCAGGGAGCCTTCGAAGCTGCGCGACCAGATCACCTTTTCGCGCTTTGCATCATGCAGGTCGATTTCGGCATGAAAGCGGCCGCCGCCGCTGCTGACGGCGCCCGACACCAGATAGTCGGACCCCGCCACCGAGGAGACCTCCGACGGGCGGACCGTTTCAGGATTGAAATGGCGGGAGGCCAGATAGGAGGTGACCGAAAAGGACCAGCTGCGCGACAGGCAGCGGGACAATTCCTCCGAGATCAGCGAGCCGAGCGGTGCCGCGGCCTCGCCCGGGGCGCGGTGCGCGAATGGCAGCACCGCGATCGAGGGCAGCAGCCCGTCGAGCACCACGCGGCCCGGCTGTGTTCCTGACTGCGGCGCCGCGGCTGCGGGCTGCCGCGCCAGTTGCGACCGGGCCTCCTCGAGCCAGCTGTTGAAGACGGCCTCATGCGGCAGCTCAAATCCTTCCATGAAGACCGAAGAAGCGTTGCCGCTGTCCAGCTCCACCCTGGTCAGGTCGAGAATGACCCGCTCCCGATTGGCGTAGATCAAGCTGGCGGCGTCCGGCCCCAGGTGCCGCCGCAGTGTCGACAAGGCGGTGCGCAGACTGGCCTTGGCCTGTTCCGGCTGCGCCAGGCACCATAGTGTTTTTTCCAGAAATGCCCGGGTCCGGATGCCGCCCTCGGCGGTGGACAGCAGCGCCATAAGCGCCTGATGCTTGGCCCCAAGCTGCACGCAAGTTCCGTCCGATTGAAACACTCCAAAAGCACCAAACCGGCGAATCTTCAGAAAGACAGTCATCCGCTACCCCACTCAACGTTCAGACACATGAGATTAAAGTACCGTTACTGTGCACACCTTTAGGTTGTTTTGCAATTAGAGATTGCAAATCATGCGGCAGCGGCCGCTGCAAGACCATATCGGACAGGCGCAATCGCAGAAAAATATGGAGTCTTCAGGCGGTGTCAGAGGCAGAAAATGCAGAGGTTTCGATGAATTCGAGGTTCAAAGAAGCGCACGCATCATAAACTCAAAAATATTTACACGCAAAAGCAGCATTAATCCGCCGGAACATCCAAGGCCGCTGCATTGTGCCAGACCGCCTCTGCCACGCGTCGCGCAGCAGAGCGGCTGCATCCGCTCAGGCCGCGGCCTAGGCCAGTCCTTGCGTTGCGCAAGTCCCCCGCAGTGCGGCGCAGAAGCGTGCCGCGGCGGGTGACAGCTGATGCTCCAAGCGGACGCAAAGGCCCACGGGGCCAAGTGTGCTGCCCGTATCCATCGGCAGCGCCGCCATCGTGCCCGCCTCGAGGTCCGGCCGCACCACACCCTGGCTGATGATCCAGATGGCCCGATGCGCCAGCACAAAGCGCCGCCCGAAACTGGACGACACGGTTTCCAAGGGGAACCGGGGCATCGCCAGCCCCTGCTCTAGAAACATCCGCTCCACCAGCGGCCTGATGACTGCCCCTTCTGACGGCATGAGCACCGGGTAATCCTCGAAAGCCGAAGGCGGCAGTCGGCTCGCACCGGCCAGCGGATGGTCCTGTGCCACAACCGCAGCCACTCGTTCGCGGTAGAGCGGGTCAAAGCCGACGCCCGCCATGGTTTCCGGCGCGGGCATCCGCCCCACCACCACATCCAGCCGGCCGCGCCGCAGCATGTCGATCAGATGGCGGTTGCCTCCGGAAATCACCGTGAAACGGCCCGGCGCACCGGTACTGCGCAGCGCTGCCAGCGTGTCGGGGACCAGATCCGCCGCTGCCGTGGGCAGAGCCCCGATGATGACCGCCGGCCCGTCGGCCTCATCCAGACCGCGCAGCAGCGCCACCCCGTCGCGGGCCAGCGCCAGGCTGCGGCCGGCATGGTCGCGGAACAGCTCGCCATAGCTGCTGAGCCGGATCCCGCGGCCGTGTTTTTCAACCAGCGGCTTGCCGCAGACCGCCTCAAGCTCGCGCAGCGCCCGGGTGACCGCGGGCTGGGTCATGCCCAGCGCCTCGGCCGCCTGGGTGACGCTCGTCCGGCGGGCGACTTCGACGAAGACCTCCAAATGGCGCAGTTTCAAGGACGACGATAGACGCATATCATTTCGGTTATTAGTTTATGCCTAATCCAAGATTATACAGATCACTTACGGCATGCGATACTCCCCTGCAAAGGGAGACTGGAATGACGCAAGACAGTTACGACCGCGGCATGCAGGTGCGCCGCCTGGTGCTGGGCGATGCCCATGTGGACCGTGCCGAGGCTGCCAAGACACCGCTGGACCAGCCCTTTCAAGAGCTGATTACCGAGGCCGCTTGGGGCACGGTCTGGGCCTCTGGCCGGATCTCCTTGCGGGAACGCTCAATGCTGACGCTGGCGCTGCTGGCAGCCACCGGCAATTTCGACGAGATCCCGATGCACATCCGCGCCACCGCCCGTACCGGCGCCAGCCGGGAGGACGTGCTGGAGGCCTTCCAGCATGTGGCCATCTATGCCGGGGTGCCGCGGGCCAACCGCGCGCTGAAACTGGCCAAGCAGACATATGCTGAAATGGACAGCGAGGGAGGGGAAACCGCATGACCAAGCCGCCGCAGCCCGGGGAGTTCTATCAGAGGAACCGCCGCTGGCACCCCCCTGCCCTGTCGCAGGAATACAAGACTTCGGTCGCCCGCTCCCCCCGGTTCCCGCTGATCAGCCTGGAAAACACCGCCAGCGAGATGACCGGGCCGGTGTTCAGCCACAACGACATTGCCCCCGCCGACAATGACCTGCTGTCAAATTTCGCCCAGCCAGGTGACAGCCCGATCGGCGAGCGCATCATCGTGCATGGCCGGGTGCTGGATGAAAACGCGCGGCCGGTGCCGAACACGCTGGTGGAGGTCTGGCAGGCCAATGCCTCCGGGCGCTACCGGCACAAGAAAGACACCTATCTGGGCGCGCTGGATCCGAATTTCGGCGGCTGCGGCCGGACGCTGACGGACGAGAATGGCCAGTATCATTTCCGCACTGTGAAACCCGGCGCCTACCCCTGGCGCAACTGGGTGAACGACTGGCGGCCCGCGCATATCCACGTCTCGGTCTTTGGCACCGGATTTGCCCAACGGCTGATCACCCAGCTTTATTTCGAAGGCGACCCGCTGATTGCGCGCTGCCCTATCGTAAACACCATCCCGGACCCGGAAGCGGTGGAGATGCTGGTGGCGCGGCTCGATATGAACGCCACCATTCCACTGGACACCATCGCCTACCGCTTTGACATCGTGCTGCGCGGGCGGCGGTCCACCCTGTTCGAGAACCGGCTGGAGGGGAACTGATGCGCCAGAAGTTGGACCATCTGAAGGAAACGCCTTCGCAAACCGCCGGGCCGTATGTCCACATCGGCCTGGCCCCCGGCGCGGCGGGATTTGAGATCTACGAACAGGAGCTTGGCTGGGACATTGCCGGACCCAGCGCCAGCGGCGAGCGTATCCGGGTGGAGGGCGTCGTGACCGACGGCATCGGTTCGCCGGTCAAGGACGTGCTGCTGGAGGCCTGGCAGGCCAATGCAGACGGCAACTATGCCCACCCGGAGCACACAGGCGAGGTGGAGGACGGTTTCCGCGGCTGGGGCCGGGTGATTACCGATTTCGAGACTGGCGAATGGGGTTTTGACACCGTGAAGCCCGGGCCGGTGATGGGCCGGGGCGGCCAGATGATGGCCCCGCATATCAGCCTGTGGATCGTGGCGCGCGGCATCAACGTGGGGCTGAACACGCGGATCTACTTTGAGGATGAGGCCGCGGCAAATGCTGCCGACCCGGTGCTGAATGTAATAGAGTGGGAGCGCCGCCGCGCCACCCTGATCGCCAAGCGTGAGCAACGGGACGATCTGGCGGTCTACCGGTTCGACATCCGCCTGCAAGGCGAAGATGAGACCGTGTTCTTCGACATCTGAAGGGGGATCCAATGAGCAAGCCTTGCATCATCTGCGTTGCCATTACCGGCTCTGTCCCGACCAAGGAAAACAACCCGGCGGTGCCCGTCACCATCGAGGAGCAGGTCGAAAGCACCCAGGAGGCGTTTGAGGCCGGCGCCTCAATCGCTCATTGCCATGTGCGCAACGACGACCAAACTCCGACCTCGGACCCGGAACGGTTTGCGCGGCTGATGGAGGGGCTGCAAAAACACTGCCCTGGCATGATCGTGCAGCTGTCGACCGGCGGCCGCTCCGGCGCGGGCCGCGAGCGCGGCGGCATGCTGCCGCTGCGTCCCGATATGGCGTCGCTGTCGGTGGGGTCCAACAACTTCCCAACAAGAGTCTATGAAAACGCCCCCGATCTGGTGGACTGGCTTGCATCAGAGATGCGCGCTCACGAGGTCAAACCGGAGATAGAAGCCTTTGACCTGTCGCATATCCACCAAGCGGTGAAGATGAACCGTGAGGGCCGCATTCCCGGCACACTCTATGTGCAGTTTGTCATGGGAGTAAAAAACGCGATGCCGGTCGACAAGGACGTGTTCGATTACTACGTCAAGACTATGCAGCGGCTGGCGCCGGAGGCCCAGTGGTGCGGCGCCGGTGTCGGGCCGGGGCAGATCCTGGTAAATGAATGGTCAATCGCCGCAGGCGGCCATACCCGCACCGGACTGGAAGACAACATGCGCCTGGACCGGGAAACACTAGCGCCCTCCAACGCGGCGCTGGTAAAACGGGCAGCTGAGCTGTGTGAAAAATACGAACGCCCCGTCGCCACCTGGCAGCAGGCGCGTGAGATCCTAGAGCTACGCCCTGCCTGACGCCCGCTTCGGGCCAGCGGCCCGAAGCCATGCCCAAAGCCGCCAGGCGGCCCGGCAGGGCAGCCGCGGGCGCGGGAGCCCCTGCCTTCCCGCCAGACAGGTCAGCTTTCTCCGGACAGATCCTTCAAAATCGGACAGTCCGGGCGGCTGTCGCCGGCGCAGCCTTTGACCAGCTCGCCCAGCGTGTCCCGCATTGCCTGCAGGTCCGCGATCTTCTCCTCGATTTTGGCAAGATGCTCCTGCGCCAGCTGCTTCACATCCGCGCTAGCGCGGCTTTCGTCCTCATAAAGCGCCATCAAGGTGCGGCAATCCTCGATGGTGAAGCCCAGCGCCCGGGCGCGGCCCAGAAACGCCAGTTTGTGCAGGTCGGTCTCGGCGAAGCAGCGGTAGCCGTTGGCGCTGCGGTGCGGCTTGATCAGGCCGATGTCCTCGTAATAGCGGATGGTCTTGGCAGGCAAGCCAGAGCGGCTGGAAACGTCCCCGATGTTCATGCGCGCGCCTCCTGCTGGGCGTCCGCCTTGGCCGCAGATACAGCCTGAGCCTCATCTACGGCCGGTTTCAGGCGGCGCAAGCGCAGCGCGTTCGACAAAACGAAAACACTCGACAGCGCCATGGCGCCTGCCGCCAGCGCAGGCGACAGGAGCGGGCCGCCAAGGGGATAAAGCACGCCCGCTGCCACCGGGATCAGCAGCACGTTATAGCCAAAAGCCCAGCCCAGGTTCTGGCGGATATTGCGCATGGTGGCGCGGCTGACGGTCAGCGCGTTGACCACCCCGCGCAGATCGCCGGAGACCAGCACCACATCCGCGGCTTCGATAGCCACATCAGTCCCAGTGCCGATGGCGATGCCTGCATCCGCTGCTGCCAGTGCCGGGGCGTCATTGATGCCATCGCCGATAAACGCCAGCATACCGTGTTCAGCCTGCAGCTCCTTCAGCACCTTCACCTTGTCCGCCGGCAGGCATTCGGCCTTCACCACGTCAATGCCCAACCGCGCAGCGATTGCCTGTGCCGTGCCGGCCGCATCGCCAGTGACCATGGCCACCTTCAAGCCCTGATCATGAAATGCCTTGATCGCCGCCGGGGTACCCGGCTTGATCGGGTCCGCCACCGCAATCACCGCCGCAAGCCGGCCGTCAATGGCAACATAGAGCGGGGTTTCGCCGCGCTCAGCCAGCCGCGCTCCTTCCGCCTCGAGCGCGCCGATTGGGATGCCTTCGCGCGCCATCAGCCGGGCAGCGCCGGCCAGCACCACACGGCCCTCGACCTCTGCCCGCAGGCCAAAGCCCGGGATCGCCTCAAAGTCTGAGGCCTTGGGCAGCCCTTTGCCCGCCGCCGCCGTAATTGCGCGAGCAATCGGGTGTTCGGACTGCGCCTCAGCGGCGCCAGTCAGGCGCAGCACCTCCTCGCGGGTGAAATCTTCGGCGCAGATCAGCTCGGTCAGCGCCGGTCGGCCCTCGGTCAGAGTGCCGGTCTTGTCGAGCGCCACCACCTTAACCTCCTGCAGCCGCTGCAGCGCGTCGCCCTTGCGGAACAGCACACCCATCTGGGCGGCGCGGCCGATACCCACCATGATCGAGGTCGGCGTGGCCAGCCCCATGGCGCAAGGGCAGGCGATGATCAGCACAGAAACACCCGCGACCAGTGCCAGCGGCAGTGACGGCGCCGGGCCGAAGACGGACCAAGCCAGCACAGTCAGCGCCGCAATCGCGATCACTGCGGGCACGAACCACAGGGTAATCCGGTCGACCAGCCCCTGCACCGGCAGCTTGGCACCCTGCGCCTGCTCCACTAAGCGGATGATCTGCGCCAGCACGGTGTCACGCCCCACACGGGTTGCACGGAATTCCAGCGCCGCGTTGCCGTTGATAGTGCCTGCCGATACTTCATCGCCGCGGGACTTGGCGACCGGCACCGGCTCGCCGGAGATCATGCTTTCGTCAACGTAGGAACTCCCGGAGGCAATCTCGCCATCCACCGCGATCCGTTCGCCCGGACGGACCCGGATCAGGTCGCCGGTGCCGATTTCTTCCACTGGGGTTTCGATGGTATCGCCGCTGGAAACCACCATCGCGGTCTTGGGCTGCAAACCGGCCAGCTTGCGGATCGCGGCACCGGTGCGGCCCTTGGCACGGGCCTCCAGGAAGCGGCCCGTGAGGATCAGCACCACGATCACCGCCGCTGCTTCGTAATAGACATTGGCGGTGCCTGCGGGCAGCAGATGGGGCGCAAAGGTGGAGATTACCGAGAACCCATAGGCCGCGGCAGTGCCCAAGGCCACCAGGGCGTTCATGTCGGGGGCGCCCCGGAACAACGCCGGGAAACCCTTGGCATAGAACTGCCGCCCCGGCCCCGCCAGCACCGCGGTGGTCAGCGAGAATTGCAGCAAGTAGCTGTTCTGCATACCGATGTTCGCCGCCACCCAATGGTGCAGTGCCGGGACCATGTGGCCGCCCATTTCAATCAGGAACACCGGCAGCGTCAGCAGCGCGGCGATCAGCACCTGACGGCCCAGAGCGGAAATCTCACCCGCCTTGCGCTGGCTGGCCTGCTCGGCCTCATCCTCCGCCGCGCCGCTAAGACGGGCAGGATAACCGGCCTCTGTCACCGTGCGGACCAAATCTGCGGCGCGAGTCATGCCGGTCAGATAGCGGACCTGCGCGGTCTCGTTTGCCAGGTTAACGCTGGCCGACAGCACCCCCGGCACCGCCAGCAATGCACGTTCAACCCTGCCTACACAGGAGGCGCAGCTCATGCCGCTGATCACCAGCACGGCCTGCGTTTCCGCGGCAGGATAGCCGGCGGCGGCCAGGGCACCGGTCAGATCCGTCAGCACCACATCCTGGGCAGCCTCGACCTGACCGGTGGCGTTAGCCAGGTTGACGGAGGCCGACTGGACCCCCTCCACCGCTGCCAAAGCGCGTTCTGCCCGGCCAGCGCAACCTGCACAGCTGAGGTTGGTGATGTGCAAAGAAATTTGGCTCATGTCTGACATCGGAATTCCGCCGGTTCTGTACCATTGACAAAGGATATGAGGGTTCCAGTCAGGGGAAGGTCAAGGGGAAGTGCCAAGATTCCTTCCCAAAACCGGAAGCCTTCAGGCAAAACGCTGGAAATCGAGGATTTTTCATTGTGCCAGGATGGCGCGGACCGCAGCCCAGCTGTCGCTTTCGGGGCAAAGCCCGAGGCGCCTCCCCTGTTAGGGTGCCGAGGCGATGCTTGCGCGTGCCGGCCGGCAAATGTAACGCTGGGTCATTCCGGCCCGCGGCGCAGCCGCTGGCACCGCATTCACCCCGGACCCGCCAGGCGGCGGCCCGGTCCCGCAGATAAGAACGAAGGACCAGTCACATGATCAAGACCCGCGCTGCCGTTGCGGTTGCCCCCGGCAAACCGCTGGAAATCATGGAAGTGAACCTGGAAGGCCCCAAGGCGGGCGAGGTTCTGGTGGAAATCAAGGCAACCGGCCTGTGCCACACCGACGAATTCACCCGCTCGGGCGATGACCCGGAGGGCATCTTCCCGGCGATCCTGGGCCATGAGGGCGCGGGCGTTGTGGTCGAGGTTGGCGAAGGCGTGACCACCCTGAAGCCCGGCGACCACGTGATCCCGCTTTATACGCCCGAGTGCCGTGAGTGCGAATACTGCCTCAACCCCAAGACTAACCTGTGCCAGGCAATCCGCTCCACCCAGGGCGCCGGCCTGCTGCCGGATGGCTCCACCCGCTTCTCGATGCAGGACGGCACCCCGATCCACCACTATATGGGCTGCTCGACCTTCGCGAACCACACCGTGGTTCCGGAAATCGCGCTGGCGAAAATCCGCGAGGACGCACCATTTGACAAGGTCTGCTACATCGGCTGCGGCGTCACCACCGGCATCGGCGCGGTGATCAACACCGCCAAGGTGGAGATCGGCTCGCGCGCGGTGGTCTTCGGCCTCGGCGGCATCGGCCTCAACGTGATCCAGGGCCTGCGGCTGGCCGGCGCCGACCAGATCGTCGGTGTTGACCTGAACCCGGGCAAGGTGGAGATGGCCACGCATTTCGGCATGACCGATTTCGTCAACCCGAGTGAGGTCGAGGGCGATCTGGTGGCGCATCTGGTCGAAGTGACCGGCGGCGGCGCAGATTATACCTTTGACGCCACCGGCAACGTGAACGTGATGCGCACCGCGCTGGAAGCGGCGCACAAGGGCTGGGGTGAATCGATCATCATCGGCGTGGCACCCGCCGGGGCCGAGATTTCCACCCGCCCGTTCCAGCTGGTCACCGGCCGCTCCTGGCGCGGCACCGCCTTTGGTGGTGCATCGGGCCGCACCGACGTGCCGAAGATCGTCGACTGGTACATGGACGGCAAGATCGAGATTGATCCGATGATCACCCACAAACTGACGCTGGACCAGATCAACGAAGGCTTCGAGCTGATGCACGAAGGCAAGTCGATCCGCGCAGTGGTGGAATTCTGATCCCGGGATTCATGTGAAACACAACAACGCAGGCCCTTAGGCCTGCGTTTTCCTTTACCCCTGCCACCAGGGCCGGACAAAAGTCAGTTTTCAGTGATCGCTTCAACGGCGTCAAGGCTGACGTCATAGCCCCAAAGACGGCGCAGGTGCTTCAGCACTTCATCCAGATCCTCTTCGTCCAGGTGGATGCCGTCGCGCACGGTGTGGGTCAGCTTCAGCTCCCGGTCGCCGCGCAGGTCGGCGTCGGTGACCTGGATGTCCGGTTCCAGATAGGCAAGGTCATACTGTTTCGCCAGATCGCGGCGGATCGCCTTGTAACCCGCACGGTTGTGGATCTGGCTGACCACCAAGTTGGGCAGCTCTGCGTCATTGGTCAGAGTGAACAGCTTGAACTTACGGATCAGGTTCGGCGACAGGAACTGCTGGATGAAACTTTCGTCCCGGTAGTTCGCCCAGGCGTCCCGCAGCACCCCGCGCCAGTCCGGGTTGCCGGCGAAATCCGGGAACCATTCGCGGTCCTCATCGGTGGGATCCTGGCAAATGCGGCGGATATCCTGCATCATCGCAAAGCCCAGCGCATAAGGATTGATGCCTGAATAGCGCGGATCGTCATACTCCGGCTGCATTACCACGTTGGTATGGCTGTGCAGCATCTCCATATACGCTCCTTGCGTGATCTGACCCTGTTCATGGAGCTTGCTGATGATGTAATAGTGCACGAAGGTCGCGCAGCCCTCGTTCATAACCTTGGTCTGCTTCTGCGGGTACAGGTACTGCGCCAGCATCCGCACGATGCGCAGAATCTCGCACTGCCAGGGTTCCAGCACCGGGCTGTGCTTTTCCAGAAAATACAGCAAGTTCTCCTGCGGCAGATTCATCAGCTTGCGGCGCGCGCTGAAATCGGCGTCCTCCACCAGCTCCAGCTTGTCCCGGCCCAGAGTCGTGTCGGTCCAGATATCCAGCACGCTCTGGCCGCTCTCGTAGCCCTCGCGCACCTTCTGCATCGCCACCAGCTCTTCCCTGGTAGGCTTGGGAGGCCGCCCGTAGCGGAACACACCCTGGGATTGCAGCGCGTGGGCCGCGTCCAGCACCTCCTCCACGGCCATCGGGCCATAGCGTTCCTCGCAGGCGGCAATGTAGTTTTTGGCAAATGCCAGGTAATCATGGATGCCCGCAGCATCGGTCCATTGCTGAAACAGATAGTTGTTCTTGAAGAAATGATTGTGCCCGAAAGCCGCATGCGCCATCACCAGCGTCTGCATCGCCATGGTGTTTTCTTCCATGTTGTAGCTGATGCAGGGATTCGAGTTGATCACGATTTCATACGCCAGCCCCTGCCGGCCGGTGCGGTAGAGCGCCTCGTCGCGGGCGAAATGCTTGCCGAAGGACCAGTGCTGATACATCAGCGGCAGGCCGACGCAGGAATAGGCATCCAGCATCTGCTCGGCAGAAATAATCTCAATCTGGTTGGGATAGACATC
Source organism: Leisingera sp. CC-HEC093 (assembly GCF_059429195.1). Lineage (NCBI taxonomy): Bacteria > Pseudomonadati > Pseudomonadota > Alphaproteobacteria > Rhodobacterales > Roseobacteraceae > Leisingera > Leisingera sp. CC-HEC093. The sequence continues at coordinate 593,151 of NZ_JCAIJR010000001.1, forward strand.
CAGCCCAAGATCATTGAGCGCGATCTCCTCGATCGCGTCGCGCGCTTTTTCCATCAGCTCGAAGGTCCATTCCGGCCCATCGAACAGCGGCGTGCGCGCCGTTTCAGCTGCCTGCATACTGCGCCCCTTTCACCTTAGGGAGGAAGAACTCCCGGAATATCGGATAGATGTGGCCAGGCTGCGAGACCCGCTGCATTTCAAAATGCTGCGCCTGCGCCTTCACCTCGCGGTAGTTCTGCCACAAGTCTTCGCCTGCTTCGGGGTTGTTCAGCAGCATCTCCGCCGCCTCATCGACAATTTCCACATAGGCATAAAACTGGCTGACCGGCAGCAGGTCGTTCAAAAGCAGGTTTTTGCAGCGGGCCGAGTCATTGCCGAAGTTCTCACCATCCGAAGCCTGGGCACCGTAGATGTTCCATTCATCCGGCGGATAACGCTCCTCAATAATCTCCTTCATCTTCTCCAGTGCGGTAGATACGATGGTGCCGCCGGTTTCGCGGGCGTAAAAGAAGGTTTCTTCATCCACTTCCTGTGCGTGATGGGTATGGCGCACGAACACCAGCTCGGTGTGCTCGTAGCAGCGTTCCAGAAACAGGTGCAGCAAGAGGAAGAAGCGCTTGGCCAGATCCTTCTCGCGCTCCTGCATGGAGCCGGAGACATCCATAAGGCAGAACACGACAGCACGGGAGTTGCGGATCTTTTCCGGCACGAAAGTGTCGTAGCGCAGATCCAACGGGTCAATGTAGCCAACCACCTTGCGCTTGCGGATGATCCCCTCCAGCCGCTTTTTCAGCGTCTCCAAAAAGTCCTCTTGCGGCGGGGTGCGCTCGTCCAGCGCCTCTAGCTCGGCAATCTGCTCTTCCAGTTCGCGCTGGGATTTCGTGGTGGGGCGCTGCAGGGCGATACGGCGGCCCAGAGAGTTGCGCATGGTGCGCACCAGGTTGAGGTTGTTCGGCGTTCCCGCCGTGGTCAGGCCCGCGCGGCGGGTGCCGATTGTTTCGGTTTCCACCGTGGCCTTTTCCACCAGGTCTGGCAGTTCCAGCCCCTCGAACAGGATTTCCAGATACTCCTCCTGTGTGAGGGTGAAGGAAAACTCGTCCTCGCCTTCACCATCCTCGGAGGCCTTGCGGCCGCCCTGCCCGGCGCCGCCCTGGGGCCGTTTGATGGTGTCGCCGACAACAAATTCCTTGTTGCCCGGCAGCACATGACGCCGCAACCCGCCCTTGGAGGAATGGAAGAACCGCGGCTCCTTCAGCCCCCGTGTCGGAATGGTGACCTTCTCTCCTTCGTCCGGGACGCCGCCGCTTTGGATCGACTTGCCCCGGACCGACTGATCGACGCGCTCCTTAATATTCTCCCGGGCCCGCCGCAGGAACCGCTGGCGGTTCCCGAGGCTCTTGCCCTTTGGGTTGGCGCGCCTGTCGATGAAATGATGCATGTTGCACAGCGCTCCTCTTTAGCCCGCCTTGTTGACCCGCATGTACCATTCGACCAGACGGCGCACCTGGCGGTCGGTATAGCCGTGACCACGCATCCGTTCGACGAACTCCTGATGCTTGCCTTCGGTCTTGCTGTCCTTCTTGGACCCGAAGGAGATCACCGGAAGCAGTTCCTCGACCTGGCTGAACATGTGCTTTTCGATCACATCGCGCAGCTTCTCGTAAGAGTTCCACGCTGGGTTCTTGCCGGTATTGGCGCGGTGGCGCAGGGCGAATTTGACCACCTCGTTGCGGAAATCCTTGGGATTGGCGATGCCGACGGGCTTTTCGATCTTGCTAAGCTCCGCATCCAGAACCTCGCGGTTATAGAGCTGGCCGGTGTCTGGATCCTTGTAATCCTGCTCCTCGATCCAGGCATCGGCATAGGAGATATAGCGGTCGAACACGTTTTGGCCGTATTCGGTATAACTTTCGAGGTACGCCTTCTGGATCTCGTTGCCGATGAATTCCTCATAGCGCGGTGCCAGTTCGGTTTTGATGAACTCCAGATACTTCTGTTCCGTCTCTTGCGGGAACTGCTCGCGCTTGATCATCTGCTCCAGCACATACATCAGATGCACCGGGTCTGCCGCCACCTCGTTGGTGTCGAAGTTGAAGGTGGTGGAGAGCACCTTGAAGGCAAAGCGGGTGGAAATCCCGTTCATGCCCTCGTCAACACCGGCGCGGTCCTGGTATTCTTGCACCGTCTTGGCCTTGGGGTCTGTGTCCTTAAGGCTTTCGCCGTCATAGACCCGCATCTTGGAATAAAGGTTTGAATTCTCATGCGGCTTCAGGCGCGTCAGCACCGAGAAGCGGCTGAGGATCTTCAGCGTCTCCGGAGCGCATGGCGCGCTACGCAGTTCGCTGTTCTCGATCAGTTTCTCGTAGATTGAGGTCTCATCCGAAACGCGCAGGCAGTAGGGCACTTTGACAATCGACACCCGGTCGATGAAGGCCTCGTTATTCTTGTTGTTCTTGAAAGACTGCCATTCGCTTTCGTTAGAATGCGCCAGGATCAGGCCGCTGAAGGGAATGGCGCCGAAGCTTTCGGTGCCCATGTAGTTGCCTTCCTGGGTCGCTGTCAGCAGCGGGTGCAGCATCTTGATCGGCGCCTTGAACATCTCGACGAATTCAAGGATGCCCTGGGTCGAACGGTTCAGGCCTCCAGAGAAACTGTAGGCATCCGGATTGTCCTGGCTGAAATGCTCCAACTGGCGGATGTCGACCTTACCGACCAGGGTGGAGATATCCTGGTTGTTCTCATCACCCGGCTCCACCTTGGCGACACAGATCCGGCGCAGCCGCGACGGATACAGGCGGACAACGGAGAACTTGTTGATATCGCCATCGAATTCATCCAGCCGCTGCACGGCCCAGGGTGACATCAGCCCCGGCAGCCGGTGCTGGGCAATGCCGTATTCCTCTTCCAGCACTTTGCCCATCCGGACCGGATCAAACAGGCCCAGCGGGCTTTCGAAGATCGGAGAAATCTGGTCACCGGCCTTGAGCACGTAAATCGGCTGATCCTCGACCAAGCGCTTAAGCCGTTCCGCCAGGGAGGATTTGCCGCCGCCAACCGGACCCAGAAGGTAGAGGATCTGCTTGCGCTCCTCCAAACCCTGCGCGGCGTGGCGGAAATAGCCGACGATACGTTCGATCGTGTCTTCCATGCCGTAGAAGTCGTGGAAAGCGCTGTAGCGCTTGATCGTCCTGTTCTGAAAGATCGGTCCCAGGCGGGCGTCCTTAGACGTATCCACCAGCTCTTCCTGGCCGATTGCCTTCAACATCCTCTCAGCGACATTCGCGTACAGGCTTGGATCGTCGCGGCAAGCGTTCAAATACTCTTGCAGCGGCATTTCCTGCTCGCGCGTTTCGCCGTACTGCTCTGCAAAAAGTTCGGCAATGTCTTTCATTTTGAATCAAGCCTCCTGATTAGCTGGCGCCGTTCCTCCTGGCGTTTTAGTTCGCGCACGGACAGATAGTGCCCAGCACGTGGGCATGGATGTCCGCGTCAGTGTTGAGTTCTGATTTCTGCTCGGCGCCGCTACTGGCGGTGTTACGTCCGGCTGGCCGCTCTTTGCGGCGGCCTGCGCCCGGAATCCAGGGCTGTCGGCGTCGTTTTACTTACTCTCGAGCTTACACCAATTACGAACTTCTTACTATCTGAAAGTGGTGTACTTTTAATTAATTGCCAGAAACTTTTGCGGGAAATTGATATCACATCACAGCGATCTGCCTTGCTGCCCAGCCCTTCTGCATTGCGGCATTTCAAACACATTCGCGCAAACTGTCCAATACTGCGTCAGTGCCGGATGCACGTCAGCAGAACGCGGCAGCATGGCAGAAAACCAGTGGATTCGCACCGACAGCATCCGGGTTATTCAACCGCCCGGGATCAGTGCGCACCTGAGCGCAGCATCACAGGGCCGTGAAAAAGCTTCGATATTCTGCGGCAGACAGGACACGGTTTGCAGGGAAATCCACAGAAAGTCGCACCCTGCACACTGGACAGGACTGAAAAAATTGTCACATTGTGACCTCAAAATGGCCGCAAAAGACGGCCGCTAGGCAAAACACAGGCAACGAAACCACGCGGCGCGCTCCCATATTTCGGGCGCGACGCGCACAGATGGGCGGTAAGTTTATGAGCACGGTCGCATTTATCACCCGCGATATGGCGGGCACCACGCAGCATGGCAATTTTGCCGAAGGCACTCCCGCGCGCATTGACGCGGGCCATGCAAAGGACATCTCGCTGAACCTCCGGCCTGCAGATGTCGAAAGCTATTCCCGGAAGGGCAACGATCTTCACATCACACTGGCGAACGGCCAGGAGCTGGTGCTGGACAACTACTACGCCTTTGGAACAACCGGCGGGAAGAACCTGTTCCTGAGCGATGACGGCCAGTTCATCGAAGTGGTGCTGGAAGACAAATCCGGCGGCATGCTGTTTGCGACCTATGAGCCGCTTGACTTGTCCGGAAAATGGAGCGCCTACGACGAGATGGTGTTTCTGGATGTCGACCGGATCGAACCGGTCGTGGCACCGCTGGCCGCACCGCTGATTGGCGGGCTGGGTACAGCCGGCGCCGCCGCGGGCGTCGTTGGCGCGGCAGCCCTTGCCACCGGTGGTGGTGACGATGGCGATGGCGGCGGGGACGGCGGCGGAGGTGGCGGCGGCGGCGGCCGCAATGGCGATACCTATGTTACCATCGACAGCGGTCAGGCCGGCGGAGATGACACAATCAGCGCCGCCGAAGCAGCGGCCGGGGTGACCCTGACAGGCACCGCTGAGCCGGGCTCCACCGTGGAAGTGACCTTTCAGGGTGTGACCCGAACCGTGACGGCGGCTGATGACGGAACTTGGAGCGCGGATTTCGCGTCGTCGGAAATCACCGGCGGTGAGTACGACGCTCCGGTCAGCGCCACCTCGACAGATGCCTCCGGCAACACTGCGACCACCGCCTCCACCATCCGCATCGACACGGAAACCACGGTTGCGATTGATTCCAACCAGGCCGGCGGCGACGACATGATCAATGCTGCCGAAGCTGCAAACGGCGTGACCCTGACCGGCACCGCCGAGGCAGGCGCTTCAGTGGCGGTGACCTTTCAGGGGGTGACACGGACGGTGACGGCCAGCGACCAAGGCATCTGGAGCACCGATTTTGCAGCCTCGGAGATCCAGTCCGGCGAATACGACGCAGACGTCACCGCAATTGCAACTGACGCCTTTGGCAACACGGAAACCGCCACTGGCACGATCCGCGTCGACACAATCAATTCGGTTGCCATTGACGCAGGCCAGTCCGGCGGCGACGACCTCGTGAACAATGCCGAAGCTTCCGCAGGGGTGATCCTGACCGGAACCGGCGAGCCCGGCGCATCGGTCAGCGTGACCGTGGAGGGCGTCACCCGTAACACCACGGTGCAGTCCGACGGCACCTGGTCCGCGGAATTCGAAGCGGGCTCCCTGCCTGGCGGGGAATACGATACCACGGTCAGCGTGACCTCCACCGATGCGGCAGGCAACAGCGCTTCGGCAACTGCGGACCTGCGAGTGGACACGCTGGTTGATCCGCTCACCGTGGAGACCGCAAGCGTCGAAGGGGACGGCATTGTCAACCATAGCGAACGCAGCGACGGGGTGACGCTGACCGGCACCGTAGAGCCGGGTTCCACCGTTGTTGTACAGCTGGGCAGTGCGGTCGAAACCGCGACAGTGGATTCCGCCGGCAACTGGAGCGTGGACTTCGCCGCCTCCGATATCGCCGAGGGCAGCTATGAGGCGGACGTGATCGTGACCGCCACGGATGCGGCTGGCAACACAGCAGAAATCAGGGACACGCTGGAAATCGACACCGAAGTGGACCCGCTCGCTGCGGACACTATCTCAGGCGACGGCGTAGTCAACGCGGCCGAGCTAAATGCCGGGCTGACCCTGACCGGCACGGTCGAACCCGGTTCCACTGTCGATGTTGCCATCGGCGGTGTGACCCGGGCAGCAACCGTCGATTCCGCCGGCAACTGGAGCGCCGAGTTCGAGGCCAGCGATCTGCCGGACGGCACTTACTCCAGCCAGGCGGAAATCACCGCCACCGATGCCGCGGGCAACACCGAGACCCTGACCGAAAACTTTGCAGTCGACACCGACTATGACGCGCCGAATATGGGCACTGTTTTTGACACCAGCATTGGCTTTGAAGGCTTCAGAAGTGATGACTTTGAGGCTGATGACAGTGTGCATGAGCTGACCAGCAGCGGAGACGTTGTCGATGTCCCAGGAACAATTTCCACCGCGAACAACGGCACAATCACCTACGACTTTGACAACGATATTCCAGATGGCTCGCATCTGGTGGTCAGCCGCGAAGATGCTGCCGGCAACAGTTCGAGCACGTTGGTTGTCCTGGAGGACGGCATCGACAGCAGCGCCCTCGGGAACGCAGGCCTGTCCCAGTTTAACGTCGATGAATTGAACCTGATCCACGCGGACAATTCCGACCTGACGCTGACGGAGGCGAGCATTAACGCCCTGTCCGGCAACTCGAACACGCTGGTCGTCCATGGAGACGGGAACGACACTATCACATTGGATGGTGCAACACAGCAAAGTGACCGGATCATCGATAATGAGACTTATCACGTCTACACAATCGGCGACGATGGCACGACGCTGGTTGCGGACGAAGACGTCAACGTCAACACAGTGATCTGATCTTCCGGCCCGGCTGCCTCCGCTGCCGGGCCCAAAACATCAAAAGCCTGGAACAAAAGGGCAAAAGGGCAGGATGCAACCGGGACGCTTTCTTTGCGCCATCGCAGTGATGTGCAGTCTTTCAGGCTGCGCAGCCCCCCCCTTTGGCGATGCGGAAGCCAGCGGGCCGCGCAGCAATTTCGCGCAAACAGGCGAGGCCTCTTCCGAGGTGATCAGTGCCCTGATGGAGCGCCGCTCGCTGCTGATGGCGGACAGTGCCTACGGGCAGGTGGCCGCGGCAGCCATCGCCGCCTCCTCGCGCGCAACCGAGGCAGAGCTGATCAGCGCCAAGCTGCGTGCGGAAGCCGCGTCCAAGAACTGGTTCCCGACCCTGGGGCCTTCGGTCAGCCTGACCGATCTGGGCGATCTGGTCGCCGGGTTGCTGATTGAACAGGTGCTGTTCGACAACGGCCGCCGCAAGGCGGAGCGCGAGTTCGCCGCCGCTGATGTGGAGGTCGCCGCTGTCAGCCTGTCGCAGGACATGAACGGCCGGGTGGAAACCGCCGTCGGGTTATATGCCGCGGCCTTGCGCGGCGATGAGAAGGCCGCCTATGGCGACCGCGCGCTGCGCCGGATGCAGGAATTCCGCCGCATTGTGCAGGGCCGGGTTGATGGCGGCGTGTCCGACCGGGCGGACCTTAACGTGGTGGACAGCAAGATCAGCGGCATCCGCACCGCCACCGCCACCGCTCGTGACGCCGCCGCAACTGCACGCGCTGAGCTGCAGGCGATGACCGGCCAGTCGTTTGATCGCAAACCTTCGCATCTTGGCATCGGCACACCGCCCGAACACGTGCAGTTCCTGTCAGTGCTCAAGGCAGGTTCCGAGGCGGAGCGCACAATTGCCCAGGCCAAATCCGGCCGTGCCGGCCTGCTGCCGCAGATCGCTGCGTCCGGAAATGTGACCTCTGACGGGTCCGGCGCTGGCATTACCTTGGGCACCGGCCAGCCGCTGGGGCTGGGCACGCCTGCCGCGATCCAGGCGCTTGAGGCCTCCAAGGAGGCCGCCAGACGCCAAGTGGGGGAGGCCGAGGAAGCCGCCCGGCGCACCTACAGCCGCCAAGTGCAGCAGATCGCCTCCTATCAGCGGCAAGAGGCAGAGACGGCCGCGCTGGTGCGCCGCAGCCGCGAAACCTATGAACTGTTCCAGAAGCAATTCGAGGCCGGCCAGCGCCCGGTAATGGAAGTGATCCAGGTTTACGAGGAACTGGTGCGGCGCGAGCAGGCTTACATCGACGCCAAGTATGAGGTGGTGCTGATCCAGCTGGAGCTGGCACGCGACCTGGGGCTTCTGGCTGATGGGGACAAGATTTGACCGACACCACGCAAAGGCCGCCCCGCCCCTTGCCCGCCGCCAGCAAGAAGCCGGTGCTGCGGGCGGTTCCGGTTCCCGTGCCGCAGGACGCCTCGCAAGGGGCGAAGCAGCCTGCCAGCCCCCCTGGCTCGGCGCCTGGTCCTGATACCCGGCTGAAACCCAAGACTGACAACCGGCCCAAGCCGCAGGACCCGCAGCCCGAAGTCGGCTCCTTGCTGGAAGGGGCAGCCGCCCGTATTCAGCACCGCGCCAGCCTGATCGCCACGCTCTCCGCCTTGAAGGGCAGCGAAGTGCCGGTTGGCGACGTCGCCGCATTTTTGTGGAAGGAAACGCCGGGCGATCTGTCCCTGCACACGCTGGCAAAGGCGGTGCAGTCCGCCGGGCTGCAGCCCAAGGTCCTGGAAAAGCAGCAGCTTGCCCCTGCACTGTGGCCTGCGCTGGCGATTATGTCCGGCGGCCAATGCGTGCTGGTGCTGAGCCAGGCGGAAGACGCGCTGACGATCTACGACACCTCCTGCCCGGATAACCGTACCGAGGTGCCGCTGGAGGAGTTCAGCCCCTATTTCACCGGCACCGTGCTGTCGGCCCGCCCGTCGCTGAAGCAAATGGCTGCCAGGCACACGCCGCAGATCGATCCCGGCCACTGGTTCTGGAGCGAGTTCCCCAAATACCGCCGCCAGGTGGGCGAAATCATGCTGGGCTCCTTGGTGGCCAACATTCTTGCGGTGTCGGTCGCGCTGTTCTCCCTGCAGGTCTACGACCGGGTCGTGCCGCACCAGTCGCACGCAACCTTGTGGGTACTGGCGATCGGGGCCTTCCTGGCGATTGCGCTGGAGGCGATGCTGAAACTGGCGCGCGCCCGGCTGACCGACGCGGCAGGCCGCCAGATAGAGCTGTCGGTGCAGCACAACCTGATGCGCCGCCTGATCGGCATGAGGTCCGACAAGAAGCCCTTGCCGCCCTCTGGCCTGTTTGCCGCGATGCGGGATTTCGGGTCGGTGCGGGAGTTCTTTACCTCTTCCACGATCTCGACGCTGGCTGACATCCCCTTTATCGCCGTGTTCCTGCTGCTGGTCGCCTCCATTGCCGGGCCGGTTGTCTGGGTGATCATTGCCGGCGGCATTCTGATGCTGCTGCCTGCCTACTTCATGCAAAAAAAGATGATTGCCTATACCCGGCAGACGCAAGGCGCCAACGCCAAGGCAGGGCGGCTGCTGCATGAGGTGGTGACCGAGCTCGACACCGTGAAGACCCAGCGCGGCGAGGAGCGCGTGCTGCGGCTGTGGGATGAGCTGAACACGCTATCGTCGCACTCCGCCACCGAGCAGCGCAAGCTGTCCAGCGCCCTTACCTACTGGTCGCAAGGGGTGCAGCAGGCCACCTATATCACCGCCGTGGTGCTAGGCACGCTGTTGGTCTTTGCCGGTGAATTTACTGTTGGCACCATCATCGCCACCGGCATCCTGACCAGCCGTACGCTGGCGCCGCTGACGCAATTCGCCGCCACCCTGGCCCGCTGGAGCAACGTCAAGGCGGCGCTGGAAGGCTTGGACGCCATCGCCCAGGCGCCGCAGGAGAAAGAGAAAGAGCGCACCTACCTACGCCGTCAGAAGATCGAAGGCCGGTTCGAGCTGCGCGAGATCCTGTTCCGCTATGAGGACGACGCGGCCCCGACGCTGGATGTTCAGGCCGTTGCGGTTACGCCCGGCCAGCGCGTTGCAGTTCTGGGCGTTAACGGCTCCGGTAAGTCTACCCTGCTCAAACTAATGTCCGGCCTCTATGCGCCCGATCGGGGCCGCATCCTGCTGGATGGCACCGACATGGCGCAGATCGATCCGCGCGACCTGCGTGCCAACATCGGCTATCTGAGCCAGGACGTACGGCTGTTCGCCGGATCCTTGCGCGACAACCTGAACCTCAACCAGCTGGAACGCGACGATGACCGGCTGATGGAGGCGCTGGAATTTGCGGGCCTCGGCGCCCATGTCCGCAACCATCACAAGGGCCTGGACCTGGAGATCAGCGACGGCGGCCATGGCCTGTCGATTGGCCAGCGCCAGTCGATCGGCTGGGCGCGGCTGTGGCTGCAGAATCCTTCTGTCGTGCTGCTGGACGAACCCACCGCGGCGCTGGATCAGACGCTGGAGCGCACCCTGGTCAGCCGCCTGGAAAGCTGGCTGGACGGCCGCACCGCGGTGATCGCAACCCACCGTATGCCGATCCTGTCTCTGACCAACCGAACCCTGATCCTGCAGTCCGGCCGGATGGTGGTGGATGGTCCGCGCGACCAGGTTCTGGCGCATCTGGCCGCAGGAGAGGGCAATTGAGCATGGCGCTTCGCGATCCCTACGGAGATGCCCAGACGCCACGCAGCGCCAGCCGCATCATCTACCTGGCACTGGCCGCAGTGCTCACCTTCCTGATCTGGGCTGCCTTTGCCTCCATCGACGAGATCGTGCGCGGCGAAGGCCAGGTGGTCTCCTCGTCGCGCGCGCAGATCGTGCAGAACCTGGAGGGTGGTATTCTGGCGGAACTGCATGTCCGCCAGGGCGATATCGTGACCGCGGGCCAAGTGCTGGCCAAGCTGCAGGACACCAAGTTCCGCACCGCCGCCGATGAACTGCAAAACCAGATCGATGCATTGGAAATCAGGCGCCACCGGCTGGAAGCCCAGATGAAGGGCGCCTTTGAATTCGCGGTACCCGACATGCTGGCGCAGCGCTCCGCCGGCATTCTGGCCTCTGAGCGCGGCCTGCTGACCGCGCGGCAGACCGACTTCAGCAGCCGCCGCGACAGCGCCCGGCAGATCCTGGAGCAGCTGAATGCTGAGCTGGCAAACTTGGAGCGGCTCTACAAGCAAAAGATCGTGGCGCTGAATGAGGTGAACAAGGCGCGCAAGGCGGCCACCGACGCCCGGGCCAAGTACAACGAAATCGGCACCCAAGCAGAACTGGAGCAGGCCGAGGAATACGCCCAGACCTTGCGTGAAATCACCACCTTGCGGCAGGAGCAGCGGCTGGCGGTGGATCAGCTGAACCGCACCATCATTACCTCCCCAATGGCGGGGATCGTGAACAGCCTGTCGGTGACCACCATCGGCGGCGTGATCCGCCCAGGCGAAGAGATACTTGAAATCATCCCGCTGGGCGAGGAGCTGTTTGTCGAAGCGCGGGTGAAACCCGAGGACATCGCCAGCGTGCAGCCAGGCCAGGACGCCACCGTCAAGCTGTCGGCCTACGATTACACCATCTACGGTTCGCTGCGCGGCAAGGTCGACTTCGTCTCTGCCGACACTTTCGAGGATGAGCGCAACCCGCGCGCCGACCCTTATTACCGGGTCACGGTCCGGGTCGACAAATCCGGTTTCACCGAACGCCAGCAATCAATCGAAATCCGCCCAGGCATGCGCGCCACAGCAGAGCTGCAGACCGGTGCCAAGACCGTGTTGCAGTACTTGCTGAAGCCGCTCTACAAATCCCGCGAGGCGCTGCGCGAGCCTTGACCCAGAACCGGTCTGGCCCTTGCTGCGGCGGCCTCATTCGCACTGCGGGAGCTTACTGGGATTAGCCTGCCCGCCGCACCAGGTCACGCAGCGTGGCATCCAGCGCGGTGCCGATCGACACCTGACGGCGGCCAACCTCTGCCTTTGCCGACATGACGGACACCAGGCGCGGCGGCTGCCCCGGCCGCATCTCCAGAACCGGCGAGCCCGAAGCTCCGAAGTCGACAAGGCACGACATCACCAGCGTCCGGCTTTTGCGCGCCAGCACGCTGCAAGAGCGTTTCAAGCGGACATGGGTTGCGTGCTGCTGAGTATAGGACACAACCCCCAGAGTATCGCCGCGTGCTGCGCTGCCAGAGGTCGCCAACGGTTGGGCGTAGCGGCCGCTGATGGGGCGCTCCAGCTTCAGTACCGCCAGATCACTGCCGACCTGATGCGTGCCTGCCGGGCGATAGCGGTATTGCGGATGCAAAACCGCCCTGGAAACCTGCCGCAGCGCCGCAGCCTGGTGCCCGGCCAATCCCGCTTCGAACCGGATCGACGCCGGGTCCACCCGTCTGCCGGTTTTCGGATCGTACAGGCAATGCGCGGCAGTGAGCACCAGGTCCGGTGCGATTAGGGCGCCGGTGCACATGTTCTTGTTGGCGATGTTTAACCGTCCAACTGCCTGCCACCAGGCCACCGGCTCGGCCGGCCGCTGCGCATCATCCGCAGCTGCGGCCCCCGGAATACCTAAGGACAGGCAAGCCGCCATAGCAGCAAATAGAAGTCTCATAATCCACTCCAGCTTCCCACAAATCTATCGTCAGTCAGGCATGCGGCTGGAATGTGGCCCAATGTTGCCGGGCCAGGACGGTTTCATGGACAGAATGCGGCAGTGTTAACAATTCCCTAACCCCCCGGTTATTGATGCCTAACCATGGCAAAAAAGACTGCGGCTTGGCGAGAAAAAGTAAACAGTCCGTAAATATTCTTTCCAAACACTGAACAATAAACGGAAATTCCAAAGCCCGAACCGCCACAGCCCGGCAGCGCCGGCCTCTAAGGGAACCGATTCGATAGCTTTGACCGCCATAGTAGTTACCCACCCTGCCCGTATCGGCTGCGGGCAAAGACTGATGAACTCCGCCTCGCGGCCACCCCGGCGCGCCCTTTTCGTTAACAGTTTGTCCCAGCGCTCTAGCGAAAGGGTTGGTGGTTTGTTTCGCGCAGCCTGCATTGGGTGATGGCAGCTGATATCTACCGGACCTGCGCCAATATCGAGGCGGTGCCCTCCGGCGAATTGAACGTCGAGATCGCGGCCGCCCGCCGCGGCGGTGAGGTCGGCAAGACGCGGGTCTCCATGCAGGACGACCTGAAGCTGACCCGCGGCGCTAGAAGAGGTGCTGCTTGCGCCTCAAGGGCGACCGCAGACCTTTAAGTTTTAAGAAAACTTTAGGCTCCATGGCAATGCCTGAACCAGCCCGAGCAGCGGGTCGGCAACCCCGCAAAACCTCCGCAAATACCCGCTAGCCACCATATAGGCACCGCAAAATAGGGCGCATCTTCGCCGATACTCAGTTTTCTTTAAGTGAATCCGCTCCGATAATAAACCCCAGGATGACACGTTGCTTGCAACGCAATTAAAACGTGTGTTTCCTAAATTAATCCCGGACTTGGGTTCAGTGCAATTTAAAGGGGTAACTGGATGAGCAACAATCGTATCACAGATGTGGCGGCACCGCCATTCATGCAGCCCGTCGTCCTGAACATCCTTTCAGTTGACGATGATGAAATTGACAGACTGCGCCTGCGAAAACTGTGCCGGAAGGCCGGAATGGAGGCTGAGTTTTTTGAGGCCGCCAATCTGGATGAGATGCGCCGGCTGCTAGACCGGGAGCAATTCGATCTGGTGTTTTTGGACCACAACCTGGGCATGGATACTGGCCTGGACGCGCTGAAACTGCTGCTGTCCCACGAAGATCAGGTGCAGGCCGTACCTATTATGCTGACCAGCGTCACCAGCTATACCATCGCAGTGGAAGCGATGCGGCGGGGCTGTGCAGACTACATCGTCAAAGAAGAACTGTCCGCAGACGCCCTGATCAAATCCATTGCCTCGGCTATTGAGCGGCGGGCCCTTTACGGGCAGCTGTCCAGTGCCCGGGCATCGGAAAAGGAGTTGAGGCGGATCTTCCAGCGTTTCATCGTCAGTTGCGGCCCCGACCTCAGGCTTCTGCTGAGCCGGACCCTTGCAGGCGTCAGAGTAGTCAAGTCGCAGGCGCGGCAGGATGACAGTGTGCCGCCATCGGTGCTGTCGGATGTCTCGATGCTTGAACGCAGCTGTAAGGATCTGGTGGCGTTCATGGACGATCTGGACAGCGTCATCGAGGACACCCGGGAAGTCACCGCCCGTGTATCCCCGACGTTGCTTCAGTAGCGGCCAAAGGCTCCCGGCAACCAGCGCAGCCTGCCTGGCAGCAGCTTCGCGGGTTTTGACCGGCGGCCCGGCAGTTCCCCCCCCCCTGCCGGGCCAGACAGTAAACAACCCGTTGCAGCAAGCAAAGGAACAAGGATGCAGCATTCGCCCACTGTCACCCGCCCCGCCCTGAACATCATCCTGGTGGAAGACGATGACGGCGACGCAAAAGCCCTGCGCAGGGCCTTTGATCAGGCTAAGATTGCCAATCCGATTACCCGGTTCGTGGACGGGGTCGAGGCCCTGGCCTTTCTGCGCGGAGAGATGAGTCAGCTTCCGCCGCCGCATTTTGTAGTGCTAAGCGACATCAACATGCCGCGCAAAAACGGTATTGAACTGCTGCAGGAAATCCGTGCCGACCCGGTTCTGCATAACCTGCTGTTCATTGTACTGACGACCTCAGATGACCAGAGCGATATTTCTGACGCCTACGCCAACAATGTCGCCGGCTACATACTGAAATCGAAAGCTGGCGAGATGTTCTCCGACCTCATGACAACGCTCGACAATTACTGGCGCATTGTCGAGCTGCCTGAAATTCACATCAAGAAGGTGTCCCATGACAGCTCTCAACATTCTGATCGTTGACGATGACGCCGGTGACCGGAAGCTGATGCGCAGGCTGCTTAAGAAGGTGCACCCGGACGCAGAGATCACCGAAGCTGAGAGCGGGGAACAGGCCTTGAGCCACGCGGGACGCGCCGCAGACGTGATCTTCCTGGATTACCTCCTGCCTGACGGCACTGGGCTTGACCTCATTGCCCGGCTCAATGGAACCTGGCCGCAGGCGGTTCTGTTCATGACCACCGGCCACGGTGACGAAGAGATTGCAAAAAGCGTCATCCTGGCCGGAGCCAGCGATTACATCCCCAAGTCGGCTCTCAGCGCAGAAGCGCTCAAGCGGATGGTTTCCAACGGGTTGAAAGTCGCGGACATGCGCTGGCGAATCCAGGAGCAGCAGAACGAGCTGCGGCTCTTCTCTGATGTTCTGGTGCACGATATGCGGGCGCCGCTGCGCGCAATCAAATTCCTGAGCGACCAGATCCAGGAAGAATACCTCGAAGGCGACCTGGACGAGGTTGCCCGGCAGTTCGACCTGATGAAAAAATCCGTCAACAAGACCTCCGAGCTCATCGAACGGCTGGCCAGCCATATCAATCCGCACAGCGAAGGCCGGGCGGAGCGCGTCACAGTCGACAGCCTGTTCGACAGCCTGCGCGCAGTTCTGGCGCAGGACCTGGCGGAATCCGGGGCTCAAATCACCTGGCAGCCCGGCGCGCTAAGCGTGCTTTGCTTTCCGCCAGAGATTGTCCAGCTGCTGCAGAATCTGATCGGCAACGCCATCAAGTACAGCGGCGGCAGGACACCGGAAATCACCGTAAGCGCCGAACCGGCGCATCCAGGCGTGATGATCTCCGTCTCCGACAATGGAATCGGTGTGCCGCCAGAATACCGGGAAAGGATCTTTGAGCCATTCAAGCGGCTGCAGCGCGGCAGCGAGCAACCGGGCACCGGCCTGGGGCTGGCGACCTGCGCCAAGATCGCCAAGCGGCACAAGGGCCTGATCTGGTGCGACCAGCAAAAAAAAAATGGCACCACAATCCGGTTCACAATCAGCCTGGACACCAGCCAGGCACGGGACTCCGCTTGACGGGGCAGGAGTCCCCGGCCGGCCCCAGTAGGAGGCGGCCCTGTGACGCGAGCGCAATTGCGTCGGAGCCTGGCCGCCAGATTTGCGCCCCTAGGACTTGACCGGCTATCCTTCCAGCGAGACCCAGAGCACCCGGGCGTCTTCCTTGCTAACGGAAACGCAGCCATGGCCCATACCGCTGTCATAATAAACTGAATCTCCTGCACCCATGCGCAGCGGCCGGTAGTGCTCGGTGTAGAGAACCAGCTCACCGCTCAGCACGAACATGAACTCCTCCCCCTGGTGGCGAACCCAGTTGTCGAATTCAGTAACGTCCCGCGCCTTAATAGTGCTGATGTAGGGAACCATGCGCTTGCTGGTCAGCTCGTTGCAAAGGAGTTCGTGATCGTAGGTGGTGGTTTCCTTGTGCTCCCCCTCGCCGGTGCGGGTAAAGTCTCGGCGGCCAGTGACACCGCCTTGGCTGGACTGCACAAACAGCTGCGGCGTTTCCAGCTCCAGTGTCTGCATCAGGCGGCGGATAATCTCGAAGCTGGGCCGGGTCTGGTTGTTCTCGATCTTCGACAAAGTTGACCTGCCGATGGCCGCAGCCTTGGCCGCCTCCTCCAGCGTCAGCCCCTTCTCCTTGCGGGCGTCGCGAATCATTTTCCCCAGAACTTCACCGTCCGGAGCCTCCATGGCGTCGGGGCCGGGTCCTGTTTCTTCTGATGGAATTGGTTCCATTTGCGCGAAATCTCCTGATCCGCAAGCACCTTAGCTTTGATGCATCTGCGGGTCAAAATTTCCGCATCCATACTTTTAGTTTGCAAAAGGGAAAAAGTTTCCTATAGGGAACACAGCGTCGCATACGACGGGACACGTGCCGGTCCTGGACCGCATTTCGGAGGAGAAACCACATGAGCGCATATGATCTGATCGTGATCGGGGCCGGTCCGGGCGGTTATGTCGCAGCAATCCGCGCCGCCCAGCTTGGCCTGAAGGTCGCCTGCGTCGAGGGCCGTGGCTCTCTGGGCGGCACCTGCCTGAACGTCGGCTGCATTCCCTCCAAGGCGCTGCTGACCTCCTCTGCCAAATATGCCGAGCTTTCCCATCTGGCCGCGCACGGCATTGCCGTTGAAGGCGCCAGCCTGGACCTTGGTGCGCTGATGGCACGCAAGGAAAAAATTGTCGGCGACCTGACCAAGGGCATCGCCTTTCTGTTCAAGAAGAACGGCGTCGACCATATCGACGGCTGGGCCAGCATTCCTGCTCCCGGCCGGGTGCAAGTGGGTGAAGACACCTACACCGCGAAGAACATTCTGATCGCCACCGGTTCGGAGCCCGCCACCCTCCCTGGCGTGGAAATCGACGAGGTGGATGTGCTGAGCAGCACCGGGGCGCTGGCGCTGGACACTGCGCCGGAGCATCTGGTGGTAATCGGCGCCGGCGTGATCGGGCTTGAACTCGGTCAGGTCTGGTCACGCCTTGGTTCCAAGGTGACGGTGGTGGAATACCTCGACCGCATCCTCCCCGGCATCGACGGCGAAATCGCCAAACTGTCTCAGCGCGCGCTGAGCAAACGCGGCCTGAAGTTCCAGCTGGGCCGTGCGCTGAAGACCATCGGGAAAGGCGAAAGCGGCCTGACCCTGACTCTGGACCGTGTCGGCAAGGACAAGGAAGAGCAGATCGAAGCCGACAAGGTGTTGGTCGCGATCGGCCGCCGCCCTGTGACAAAGGGGCTGGGCCTGGAAAGCCTGGGCGTGTCTATCAATGCGCGCGGTTTCATTGAAGTGGATGAAGCCTTCCAGACTTCGGTGCCCGGCATCTATGCCATAGGCGATTGCGTCCCTGGCCCGATGCTGGCGCATAAAGCTGAGGAAGACGGGGTTGCCTGCGTTGAGATGCTGGCAGGCGAGCACGGCCATGTGGATTACAACACCGTCCCCGGCGTGGTCTACACCGACCCGGAAGTTGCCTCCGTCGGCCAGACCGAGGAAGCGCTGAAAGAGGCCGGAACCGAGTACATCGCCGGCAAATTTGCCTTCATGGCGAACTCCCGCGCCCGATCCACCGGTGAAACCGACGGCGCGGTGAAAGTGCTGGCAACGCCTGAAGGCAAGATCCTTGGCGCCCACATTTGCGGTGCCCATGGCGGTGACCTGATTGCAGAATTAGTGCTGGCAATGACCAAAGGTGCTACTATCGAGGAAGTTGCACGAACCTGCCACGCGCATCCGGCGATGGGTGAAGCAGTGAAGGAAGCCTGCCTCGACGCGCTTGGCCGCGCCATTCACGCCTGATCCGGAGGACCGCCAGATGACGATCCAGCTGCGCCCCCGCCACCCGGAAAAGGCCCATAAGGCCGACAGCGCCATCCCGCGCAAGCCCCAGTGGATCCGCAAGAAGAAGATCGAGAGCGCGGAGTATTATGAGACCCGCAAGCTGATGCGGGAGCATGATCTGGCAACCGTCTGCGAGGAGGCCGCCTGCCCCAACATCGGCGAATGCTGGTCCAAGCGCCACGCAACCATGATGATCATGGGCGAGATCTGCACCCGCGGCTGCTCTTTTTGCAACGTGACCACCGGCAAGCCGGACACGCTGGATGCGTTTGAGCCTGGCCGGGTTGCTGTGGCTGTTAAGAAACTGGGTCTGCGTCATGTGGTGATCACCTCCGTGGACCGGGACGACCTGGAAGATGGCGGCGCAGAACACATCGCCCAGACCATCCGCGCCACCCGCCACCAGAACCCGGGCACCACCATTGAGGTGCTAACCCCGGATTTCCTGGGCAAAGGCGAGTCGGCACAGGTAGTGTTCGAGGCGGCGCCAGATGTGTTCAACCACAACCTGGAAACCGTGCCGCGACTGTACCCGCACGTACGCCCCGGTGCGCGCTACTACACCTCGCTGCGGCTGCTGGATGACGCCAAGCGCGCCAACCCGCAGCTGTTCACCAAATCCGGAATCATGGTCGGCCTGGGCGAGACCCTGGACGACGTGCGCCAGGTGATGGATGATCTTCGTGCAGCCCAAGTCGATTTCCTGACCGTGGGCCAGTATCTGCAACCCACACCCAAGCACCACCCGATCGAACGTTTTTGGTCGCCGGAGGAATTTGCCCAACTGGAACAGATCGCGCGCTCCAAGGGCTTTATGCATGTGTCAGCGACACCGCTGACCCGCTCTTCGTTCCACGCGGATGAAGATTTTGCCGCCCTGAAAGAGGCCCGTCAGATGGCCTTGGCAAAGGGTATTTAACCTTAACGCAAGCGGGAGGAGACCCATGGAAGCGTTAAATTCAATCGTAGGAGCCGTAAACAGCGTGGTTTGGGGGCCGATGATGCTGGTCCTCATTCTGGGCGTCGGCTTCTTCCTCCAAGTCGGCCTGAAGTTCATGCCGATCCGGAAACTGGGTATGGGTTTTGGCCTGATGTTCAAGGGCCGTGAAGGCACCGGTGAAGGCCAGATCACCCCGTTCAACGCGCTGATGACCGCGCTGTCGGCCACTATCGGCACCGGCAACATCGCGGGTGTTGCGACCGCCGTCTTCCTCGGCGGCCCCGGCGCGCTGTTCTGGATGTGGATGACCGCGCTGGTCGGTATGGCCACCAAGTATTCCGAAGCCGTCTGTGCCGTGAAATTCCGCGAGCGCGACGAAGAAGGCAACTATGTCGGCGGCCCGATGTATTACATCAAGAACGGCCTTGGCGCGAAGTGGGCCTGGCTGGGTGTTGCTTTTGCCGTGTTCGGCTCGATTGCAGCCTTCGGCATCGGCAATGGTGTGCAGGCCAACGGCGTGGCGCAGGTTCTGGAAACCAACTTTGGCTTCAACACCTCTGTCACGGGCATCGTGCTGATGGTGCTGACCGGCGCAGTGATCCTGGGCGGCATCACCCGCATCGGCGCGGTGGCAGGCAAGCTGGTTCCATTCATGGCGGTCAGCTACATCATTGCAGGCCTGATCGTGCTTGTGATCAATGCAGACGCCATCGGCTCCGCGTTCAGCCTGGTGTTCACCCATGCATTCACCCCATCGGCAGCCGAAGGCGGCTTTGCCGGTGCGGCAGTCTGGGCGGCGATCCGCTTTGGTGTGGCGCGCGGCGTGTTCTCCAACGAAGCTGGCCTGGGTTCCGCCCCGATCGCCCACGCAGCGGCTGAGACCAAGGGTCCGGTCAACCAGGGCCTGATTGCGATGCTGGGCACATTCATCGACACCATCATCGTCTGCTCGATCACCGGCCTGGCAATCATCGCCTCCGGCGCCTGGACCTCGGGTGAATCCGGTGCGGCTCTGACCTCGCTGGCGTTCGAGACCTCGCTGCCCGGCTTCGGCGGTTACCTGATCGCCATCGCGCTGTCGATCTTTGCCTTCACCACCATCCTGGGTTGGTCCTATTATGGCGAGAAGTGCATGGAGTTCCTGTTCGGTGTGAAGGTCATGCTGCCCTACCGCATCTTGTGGATCATCGCGATCTACTTCGGTGCCACCGCCGATCTGGGATTCATCTGGCTGCTGGCTGACACGCTGAATGCGATGATGGCCATTCCGAACCTGATCGCTCTGGCCCTGCTGAGCCCGATCGTCTTCAAGGTGACGAAAGAGTTCTTTGCCACCGGTGGCAAATCGGAAGAAACCGGCCACGCTGCCGAGTAAGCTCTCCGGGAGGGCGCGTCCTGCGCCCTCCCCCACCCCGAAACCCTACAATTCAAAGGCTGCACAGGATGACCGACGCACCCAAACGCACCCCGCTTTATGACCTGCACGTCGAGCTTGGCGGCAAGATGGTCGACTTCGCCGGCTGGGAAATGCCGGTCCAGTATCCCATGGGCATCATGGGCGAGCACAAGCAATGCCGCGAAAAGGCCGCGCTGTTTGACGTCTCCCACATGGGCCAAGTGATCCTGCGCGGCGAAAATGTGGGCGAGAAGCTGGAAACGCTCTGCCCGCAGGCCTACGCCACCCTGAAAGAAGGCAAGGCGCGCTACGGCTTCTTCACCAACGAAGACGGCGGTATCATGGACGACCTGATCGTCTCCAACGCCGGCGACCATTACTTTGTCGTGGTGAACGCCGCGCTGCGCCACCAGGACATCCCGCATATGCAGGCGAACCTGGACGGCGTCGAAGTGACCGAAATCTTCGACCGCGCGCTGGTTGCCGTGCAAGGCCCCAAGGCCGAGGACGTTGTCGGCGAACTGTGCCCCGCCGCCCGTGAGCTGAAGTTCATGGAAACCACCATCGCCGAGATCGGCGGTGTCGAATGCCGCATCTCGCGCCTGGGTTACACCGGCGAGGACGGCTACGAAATCTCGATCCCGGAAGCGGACGCGATCCGCGTGTCCAAACTGTTCTTGGCCCATGACGACTGCGAACCCGCAGGCCTTGGCGCCCGCGACAGCCTGCGCCTGGAGGCCGGCCTTTGCCTCTATGGCAACGACATTGACCAGTCGACCTCGCCGATCGAGGCGTCGCTGTCCTGGGCAATCCAGAAGCGCCGCAAGGAAGAAGGCGGATTCCCCGGTGCCGCCCGCATCCAGAAGGAACTGGCCGAAGGTACCGCCAAGAAGCTGGTGGGCATCAAGCCCGAAGGCCGTGCCCCTGCCCGCCAGGGCGTGGAAATCCAAAGCGAAAGCGGCGATACTTTGGGTGCCATCAGCTCTGGCAGCTTCGGCCCCACCGTCGGCGGCCCGGTCGCCATGGGCTATGTTGCGGCGGATCATAGCGCCGCAGGCACCAAGGTGAACCTCATCATCCGCGGCAAGGCGCAGCCGGCTGAAATCGTCGCCCTGCCCTTCGTTACTCAGAACTACAAACGCTAAGACATCATCAGGAGAGTCAACATGGCCACCTATTATTCCGAAGACCACGAGTGGATCACCGTTGAAGGCGACACTGCAACTCTGGGCATTACCAAGCACGCCGCCGATCAGCTGGGCGAAGTTGTTTTCGTCGAACAGCGCGAAGCGGGTGAAGAATTCGAAAAAGGCGGCGAGATCGGCGTCATCGAGTCGGTGAAAGCGGCTTCCGAAATCTACGCGCCGCTGGACGGTGAAGTGATCGAGGTGAACGAAACCCTGGCCGACAACCCCGGCGCCCTGAATGAAAGCCCGGAAGGCGATGCCTGGATCTATAAGATCAAGCTGTCGGACAAGTCCCAGCTGGACGATCTGATGGATCTGGACGGCTACAAAGCCCTGATCGGCTAAGCACCCCCTCCCCGCCGGAACGTCCGGCGGGGTCCATTGCCCCAGACAAGGACCTCTGTAATGGCCTTCAAACTTACCGATTACGAAGCCTATGACTTCGCCAACCGGCGCCATATCGGCCCGTCTCCGACCGAGATGCGGGATATGCTGCAGGTGATCGGCTTCAAAACCCTGGACGAGCTGATCGACGCCACCGTGCCGCCCGCCATCCGCCAGAAAGAGGCGCTGGACTGGGGCCCGGCGATGACCGAACGCGACGCCCTCTTCCACATGAAGCAGGTGGCCTCCAAGAACAAAGTGCTGACCTCGCTGATCGGCCAGGGCTACTATGGCACCACCACCCCGGCGCCGATCCTGCGTAACATCCTGGAAAACCCGGCCTGGTACACCGCCTATACCCCCTATCAGCCGGAGATCTCCCAGGGCCGTCTTGAAGCGCTGCTGAACTTCCAGACCATGGTCAGCGACCTGACTGGCCTGGATATCGCTAACGCCTCGCTGCTCGATGAAGCCACCGCCGCTGCCGAAGCCATGGCGATGGCGCACCGCGGCTCGCGCTCCAAAGCGAACAACGCCGCCTTCTTCGTCGACAAGAACTGCCACCCGCAGACGGTTGCTGTGATCCAGACCCGCGCCGAGCCCTTGGGCATCGACGTGGTGGTTGCCGATCCGGACGAGCTGGACCCGGGCGCGGTATTCGGCGCGATCTTCCAATACCCGGGCACCTACGGCCATGTGCGCGATTTCACTAAAGAAATCGAAGCCATTCACGAGCACAAGGGCATCGCCGTTGTCGCTGCCGACATCTTGGCACTGGCGCTTCTGAAGTCGCCCGGCGAGATGGGGGCTGACATTGCCATCGGCTCCACCCAGCGCTTTGGCGTTCCGATGGGCTATGGCGGCCCGCACGCTGCCTATATGGCAACCACTGACAAACTGAAGCGCGCCATGCCCGGCCGTATCATCGGTGTGTCCGTCGACGCCCGCGGCAACAAGGCCTACCGCCTGGCGCTGCAGACCCGCGAACAGCACATCCGCCGCGAAAAGGCCAACTCCAACGTTTGTACCGCACAGGCGCTGCTGGCGGTGATCGCGTCGATGTATGCGGTCTATCACGGCCCCGACGGCATCAAGGCCATCGCACAGTCGGTGCACCGCAAAACCTCGCGCCTGGCTGCAGGACTGGAAGAGCACGGTTACAAAGTTGAGCCGGAAGTCTTCTTTGACACTCTGACTGTTGAAGTGGGCCCGCTGCAGAAAACCGTCATGGAAGCAGCGGTTGCCCGCGGTGTGAACCTGCGCAAAATCGGCGACGCCCACGTCGGCATCTCGCTGGACGAGCAGACCCGCCCGGAAACCATCGAAGCGGTCTGGGGTGCCTTTGGCATCGACAAGAAAGACGACAGCGTCAAGAACCGAGCCTACCGCCTGCCGGACTATGCGCTGCGTGAAAGCGAGTATCTGACCCACCCGATCTTCCACAAGAACCGGGCCGAGGCAGAGATCACCCGCTACATGCGCCGCCTGGCAGACCGCGACCTGGCGCTGGACCGTGCGATGATCCCGCTGGGGTCCTGCACCATGAAGCTGAACGCGACCATCGAGATGATCCCGGTCACCTGGCCGGAATTCGGCAACCTGCACCCCTTCTGCCCGGAAGACCAGGCGCAGGGCTACCACCAGATGATCGCCGATCTGAACGACAAGCTCTGCCAGATCACCGGCTATGACGCGATTTCCCAGCAGCCGAACTCCGGTGCGCAGGGCGAATACGCGGGTCTGCTGACCATCCGCAACTACCACACGTCGCGCGGTGAAGGTCACCGAAATGTGTGCCTGATCCCGACTTCGGCACACGGCACCAACCCGGCGTCGGCACAGATGGTTGGCTGGAAGGTGGTTCCGATCAAGGCGGACGACAACGGCAACATCGACCTGGCGGACTTCCGCGAGAAGGCAGAGAAGCACTCTGACCACCTTGCAGGGTGCATGATCACCTACCCGTCCACGCACGGCGTGTTCGAGGAAACCGTTCAGGAAGTCTGCGACATCACTCATGAGCATGGCGGTCAGGTCTATATCGACGGCGCCAACATGAACGCGATGGTGGGTCTGGCGCAGCCGGGCAAAATCGGCGGCGACGTTTCGCACCTGAACCTGCACAAGACCTTCTGCATTCCGCATGGCGGCGGCGGCCCCGGCATGGGTCCGATCGGCGTAAAGGCGCACCTTGAAGAACACCTGCCCGGCCACCCGGAATACGGCACCGCCGTGGGGCCGGTCTCGGCGGCGCCATTCGGCTCGCCCTCGATCCTGCCTGTTTCCTGGGCCTACTGCCTGCTGATGGGCGGCGAAGGTCTGACCCAGGCAACCAAGGTGGCGATCCTGAACGCCAACTACATCGCTGCACGCCTCAAGGACGCCTATGCGATCCTCTACACCTCCGAGACCGGCCGAGTTGCGCATGAGTGCATTCTGGACACCCGCCCGCTGAACGATGAAGGCCACGTGACCGTGGACGACGTTGCCAAGCGCTTGGTCGACTCGGGCTTCCACGCTCCGACCATGTCCTGGCCGGTGGCGGGCACGCTGATGGTGGAGCCGACCGAGTCCGAGCCCAAAGACGAACTGGATCGCTTCTGCGATGCCATGCTGTCGATCCGTCAGGAGGCGCAGGACATCATCGACGGCAAGATCGACGCGCAGAACAACCCGCTCAAGCACGCGCCGCACACGGTGCGCGACCTGGTCGGCGAATGGGACCGTCCCTACAGCCGCGAGCAGGCCTGCTTCCCGCCGGGCAACCTCGGCGTCGACAAGTACTGGCCAGTGGTGAACCGGGTGGACAATGCCTATGGCGACCGTCACCTGATCTGCACCTGCCCGCCGATGTCGGAGTACGAAGAAGAGTAAGCCCAGGACTTCCT
This sequence comes from Leisingera sp. CC-HEC093, assembly GCF_059429195.1. Taxonomy (NCBI): domain Bacteria; kingdom Pseudomonadati; phylum Pseudomonadota; class Alphaproteobacteria; order Rhodobacterales; family Roseobacteraceae; genus Leisingera; species Leisingera sp. CC-HEC093. Next base: position 617,925 of record NZ_JCAIJR010000001.1, read on the forward strand.
GGCTTGCTGCCCCGCCGGCCCGTCCGGCGGGGCGCCCCCGCAGCCCCTTCTATACCGCTGCATCCCTGCATGTCCCGCTCAGAGGAGAGAATGATGTCCCGTCTCGAACCGCTGACCGTGCCAGCGTCCCGGCAAACCGCTGACAGCGCGGCACAGGCCCGCTTCCACGATGTCGAAATCATTCTGCCTCAGCCGGATTCACCTGCCGCGGCCCAGATGATCTGCGAAGTTTTCCGCGCCGCCAACGATCTGTTCCCCGACAGCGGCTATCGCACCGCCGTGCGAAACCTGGCGTCGCAGATGCGCACCGTGCCAGACGGATGGAAGCCGCAGACCGTCGTCTTTCTCGGCGGCATTTCCAGCCGCTGGCCACTGAATTCCGGCGAGAAAGCCAGCTTGCAGCGGATCTGCCGGCAGGCGCAGCGCTGCCTGTTTGCCGGCAGCGCCATTTTCCTGTTGCCGGAAACCGGCTTGAACGCCGCGGTCGAGATCGCGGTGCACACGAATTTTGCAGCGGCGGCGGAAGAGGAGCAAATGATCTGCGCCCCGGCTGGCACGCTGACCACGACGTCAGGCCGCATCAGCACTGCTGTCAGCAGCTTCGCCGCTCTGCGTGTGCTCATTGCCTTTCTGCGCGCTGACCGCGGCGCCTTTATTGCAGACGCGGTTTGCGATTACCTGGGCCTTGCCTTTGGCCCGGCCTCTGAACAATCCAAGGTCTCTTTGCAGCTGCGCCAAACCGCCGGCGGCGATGCGCTAGTGGTAAAAATCCTCGACCTGATGCAGCAGAACCTGGAAGAGCCGTTGTTGATCCGCGACATAGCTCAGCAGGCTGGGGTATCGCCGCGCAAGCTGGAGCGCCGGTTCCAGCAAAAAGCCCTGACCAGCCCGCTGACGGCCTACCGCAAGCTGCGGATCGAAAAAGCGCGCCAGTTATTGCAGCATACCACCCTGCCATTGGCTGAGATCGTCGCCGCCACCGGCTTCGGCTCCCGCAGCAGCCTGACGGAATGGTTCAAGCGCGAGTACAAGACCAGTCCGCAGGCCTTCCGTAAGCAATACTATGCGGACCGCCATCCAGCAGGCTCCCTGGCCTGACTCAGTCAAACCCGCCAATGCAAAAGGCGGCCCTTTCGGGCCGCCTTTGTTGTGTCAGGGCGGAGCGCTCAGTTTCCGGAATCGCTGTCCTCGCCGTCACCGGACAGGGCGTTAGGGTTGAAGACATTGCCGAACCCGGAGCTGTTGCTCTGCGGGTCCTGCTCTGCTTCAGGCTCCGCCTCGCCGTCGCCAGACAGGCTGCCCGGAGCAAACACGCCACCGAAGCCGGAGTTGCTTCCGGAACCAGTCGAGGGCGCGGTTTGGGCCGGGGCGGCCTCCCCCTGCTCTTCCTGCTGCTGCTGGCGGCGCAGTTCGCGCTGGCGGCGCAGTTCCTGGATGCGCTCCTGGGTCTCCAGGCGCTTCTGCTCCTGCACGTCAGCAATGCACTGTGCCGGGCTGTAGACCGTCGCGGTGCCAACCACCGCCACCGTCGCACAGGCCACAACCACCAGAGCCACAGCCGCCACGTTTGAGCTGAGGAAGCCCGGCAGCCGCAGCTTGCCGCTTTCCAGCTCTTCCACCGTGGCTTTCTTGCGTGCCTCGGCCACCAGTTGCCTGCGGCGGATGCTGGCCTCGTTAAACAGTGCCGCAAAAACCGTCAGTACCACGATAATAAAGGCCAGGGCCGAGATCGCCGGGGTGATGCCATAGCGCACCTTCTGCGCCAGCTCGATAGTCAATGTCGGGTACTCGCCAAAGGTAAAGGTGGTGGTGTTGTAGTTCTCAAAAGACGCCAGGAAAGCCAGCACTGCGGCGCTGGCAATGGCCGGACGCATGAACGGCAACAGCACCTTGCGGAAGGCCTGGGCATGGGTCGCGCCCAGATCCAGCGCCGCCTCTGTCAGCGCGATGTCATAGCGTTGCAGGCGCGCCACCAGCACCAGCATGCAGTAGCTGGCGATAAAGGTGGACTGGCCGATGATGGTCAGGAACAGCCCGTTTGACAAGAAGCTGTCAGCGCCCAGCCCCAGCATCCGGTTGATCCGGTCCCAGAACACCAGGGTCGAGATACCGAGTACCACGCCAGGGATCAGGATCGGCGCGATGATGACGGTGTAGTAGGTCGCCCGCAGCTTGGGCCAGATCTGGGTGAGCATCAGCGCCCCCGCTAGGCCCATTGCCACCGACAGCACCACCGTGCCCGCCCCCACCAGGATCGAGTTCCAGATGCCGTTCAAAATCCGATCGTCCTGGAACAGGGCCGAAAACCACTCGAACGTCAGGCACTCCCAAGGGGTCATCCGCGGGAAGGACGGCGAATTAAAGGCCGTCGCCGACATGATAACCAATGGACCAAGCAGATAGGCAAAGAAGATCGCCAGGTAGACCCAAAGGCTCAGGCGCATAAAGGTGAAGTTCTTCATTTGCCGATATCCCCCATGTTCACCTTGAACAGGCGCATGATTGCCAGAACAAGCAGGATACAGGTGACCAGCAGCACCACCGCATAGGCGGCCCCCTGCGGCCAGTCTGAGTTGTCATTGAACTGCTGGTAGATCAGCTGCGTGAACCACAAGGACGAGGGCCCGCCCAGGATCTGCGGGGCCGCCAGGGCACCGGCCGACAGCATGAACACCATGGTACAGCCCGAGGAGATACCCGGCTTAGCATAGGGGATGACCACGCGGCGGTGGATCTTTGTCCAGCTCGCGCCCATATCCCGCGCCGCCTCGATCTGATTGCGGTCCAGGCTTTCGATCACGTTATAGATCGGGAAGATCATCAGCAGAATGTATGCGTATCCCAGGCCGGCATAGAGCGCGATGTCGTTACGGATGAAGTCGAAGGGCGTGTCGAAAACCCCCAAACCCACCAACAAGTTGTTCAGCACTCCGGTCTCGCCGAAGATGATGCGCAGCGCAAAGGCGCGCAGAATTTCATTGATCCAGTAGGGGATGATCAGCATCAGCGCGAAGATGCGGATGTGATTGCCTTTGGTTTGGGCCAGGTAATAGGCGATCGGGTAGCACAGGATCAGGTTGAAGACGGTAACGCAGACCGCGGCCACCAGGGTGCGAAAGAACACCTTGAGGTCGACCGCGTTATAATCCTGGCTACCGCCTTCTGGGCCGTAGATCAGGTACTTGTAGTTTTCCAGCGTGTAGACGTCCTTGGGCCCGCCGATCTCCGGCGGCGGCAGGTTTGGCCTGAATGAAAAGTCGAGCATGGACAGCTGCGGCAGGATGATGAGGCCAATGGTCCAGAAAAGGACCAGGCCCAGCATCAGGCTGCCCATACCGGTGCCGTTGCGTTTGAAAAACTCCCTCAGGAAGCTTGGCATCGCTTTGCCTCCTTATTCTGCGGCCAGCTCACCCGAGGGCACGATGACGGCGTTCTTCGTCTCGTATTCCAGGGTGATGTTCTGGCCGGTGTGGTCGTCGAACGATTGGCCGAGGTTGGGGATCGAAACTTTCAGCTCCTTGCCGCCATCGCCTTCCATGAAGATGTTGAAGGCATTGCCCTCGAACTCCTCGTGATTGACCTTGGCCGTCACGAAATGATCGCCTGAGGCTCCCTTGGGTGCCAGTGCAAAGGCTTCGGGGCGGATGAACATCATGGCGGCGTCGCCTTCCTTCATCCTGCCCTGATTGGCAGTGGAAATCCGCGCCACCAGTTCACCGGAGCGGTTGGTCTGTATCAGCGCCTCATTGCCTATGATGCGCTTGATCTTGCCACGGAAGACATTGTTTTCGCCCACGAAGGAGGCTGCAAACGCGGTGGACGGGTCATTGTAGATGGTTTTACCGTCGCCGATCTGGTCGATCACTCCCGCCTTCATCACGGCAATGTTGTCGGACATGGTCAACGCCTCGCCCTGGTCATGCGTGATGTAGATGAAGGTGATACCAACGCGCTGCTGAATCTCTCGCAGCTCGGTGCGCATGTGCTGGCGAAGCTTGAGGTCCAGCGCCGACAGCGGCTCGTCAAGCAGGAGCACGTCCGGTTCCGCGCACAAGGCGCGCGCGATTGCCACCCGCTGGCGCTGGCCGCCCGAAAGCTCGGAGGGAAGCTTGTCGCCCTGCCCGGGCAGGGCGATCATGTCCAGAAGCTCATCTGCGCGCTTCCTGCGCTCCTTGGCAGAGGCGCCCTTTATCTCCATCGAGAAGGTGATGTTCTCCCAGACTTTCATCAGCGGAAACAGCGCCAGGTTCTGAAAGATCAGCGCGGTCGGGCGCTTGTTCGGCCCAATTCCCTTCATGTTGTTGCCGCCGATCAGCACCTTTCCGTCGCTGGGCTCCAGAAAGCCCGAGACCGCGCGTAGAATGGTGGTTTTGCCGCAGCCCGAGGGCCCTAGGAAGGAAAAGAAATCCCCCCCATTGATGTTCACATTGGCATCGCGCACGGCAACAAAGTCACCGAAGCGGATCCAAAGGTTCTCGAGATCAACACCGACCCCTGCACTCATTTGGCTTCTCCCTAGGATGCAGACCTCCATTCCGGTGGCACGCCACCGGCCCCGCAAGACCTGCTATCCGTATCTGTTCGTATGTGATGGTGCCGCAAGATGTGCGGCTGGCCCCCGGACGTGACCGGGGGCCAGGTTTTTCAAGCGCGCGGCTTAGGCGCTCTTGAACTTGTTGACGAACTCAGTGCGCACGTCCGCATACCACGGCGCTTCGGCCGGCCAGGGGTTCAGGTTAGCCAGCGAGTCGCCCGGATAGGCCTCGGCAAAGTTCTTTTTGTAGACATCGCCCGAGAAGCTGTCAGCGCCGAGAACCGGCGAGTTGTAGCCGTGGCTGTCAATCGCCTTACCTGCCGGTTCCTGATTGTAGGCATAGTCGATGAAGGCATAGACCTGCTCTTCGTTCTGCGCGCCGACCGGCATAGAGATGCCGTCAACCCAGGCCATCGCGCCTTCGACAGGCGCCTGGTAATGCACCGGCTCACCGGCGGACTTCAGTGCCAGCGGCGGGCCGTCCCAGGTCTGGCCAACGACCACGCCCTCGTTCAGGAGGCCGTTTTTCTGGGTGTCAGCATCGTTCCAGATCAGCTTAATCCGGTCCTTGCGCGCCACACACCAGTCGGTGACCTGGCCCCAGACCTTGCGCATGGTTTCCTCGTCGTCATAGGCCGCCCAGATAGAACCTGGCTCCATCTCACCCGAAGCTTCCATATAAAGACCTGCACCCAGCATCATCGAATGCGCCCGCCCCATGGTCTTGCCGGCGTTTTCTTCCGACCAGACGTCGCCATAAGAGGGTGCGTCACCTTCCGGCAGCCACAGGTCGGTGCGGTAGGCGATCCCCTCAGTGCCCCAGATGTGCGGCAGCCAATGCACGCCTTCACCGCCAAAGTTCCAGGCGTCGGTGCCAATCTTGGCCATCGCCGGGTTCACCGCATCGATGTTGACTTTGTTCATGTCGAAGGGCCGCAGCAGTTCCAGCGGCCCCCACTGCAGTGAACGATTGTTGGTCGGCGACACAATGTCGAAGCCCTGGCCTTTGGTGGCCTTCATTTTGTTGATGATTTCTTCATTGGAGCCGATGCCGGTGTAGTTCACCTTGATGCCGGTAGCGGCTTCAAAGCCCGAAATGAATTCCGGCGGCAGGTAATCCGACCACATCAGAATGTTGATTTCGCCCGAAGAGGCCAGCGCGCTTTTCGAATAAAGCGGTGCCGCCAAGGCTGCAGCGCCTGCGCTTTTCAGCAAAGTGCGGCGGGTAACCGTATTCTTTCCAGTCATTACAAAACTTCTCCCATTGGACTGTTGATTATTCTTGTTGTTTCAGCTGTGAAACCTTGCAAAGGCTTGCGGGCCTTCGACAGTGACAGTTTTGGATATTGATAAGACCAGTTTACTTGCCAACCCAGTTCACATGGTGCCAGTTTCAGCACAATTTCAGGCCCCCCGCGACATCTGCGGTTACTCCATAGACCGTCTCTGCGCCCGCAGTTTGCGCGGTGCAGTGCAAGGCGTCAACGCTCCTGCGGCTTCTCCCCGCAGAAACCTGTATCAAACAGGCCTGTAAAAACATCGTGACGCAGCTAGGAGTTAACCAAAAGCACCGTCGGCTGAACGCTGCCCGGCAGTGCCAACGCTCTGCCAGAAAGGACACAAGAAGGCGGGTCGCTGCCGCCCCTTGGAGCATCCAAGAACGATGCCGGGCAGAAGGGGCTGCTTGAGATTTTAGCCGCTGCCGCCGACGTTCGTCAGAAATGCTCACGACGCGCTGCATCCCGGCTTGCGGCAGCGTTGTTCCCTCCTCCAACACCTTAAGCCTGTGCCTTCTGGCACCATTTCCGCAAATCGCTCAAGCTTGTTTTCTTTTTTCTGCAATAGTCGCCCCAGCGTCTTGCCGCCACGGCCACCGCACCGCTTAGTTATTATGGATCTATGCGGGAGGACCCACCCATGAAATCGCGCACCAAGGTTGTGGTGATTGGCGGCGGCATTGCCGGCTGCTCCACGCTCTATCACCTCACCCAGGAGGGCTGGAGCGACGTTGTTTTGGTCGAACGCAACGAGTTGACCAGCGGCACAACGTGGCACTCTGCGGCGCAGGTCACAAACTTTGGCACGAACCAGACTATGATCGGACTGAAGAGCCACTCCATCGCACTGTACAAGCAACTGGCCGACGATCCGGAGTATCCGATCAACTACCATCACGGCGACGGGGGAATAAGACTCGCCAACACAGTGGCACAGATGCAGGGCTACCGCCACTTCGCCTCCATGGCTCGCGGCATGGATGTTCATTTCGAGGTGATTGACGCCCAGGAATGCGCCCGCCGCCATCCTCTGATTTCAACAGACAACCTGACCGGCGGGTTGTGGGATCCGTTGGACGGCGACATCGACCCGGCGCAGCTGTGCCAGGCGCTGGCCTATCACGCACGAAAAGCCGGAGCCGAGGTCTGCCGCAACACGCCGGTCACCGCTCTTACACAGCACAAGGATGACACCTGGACCGTGCATACGGAACACGGCGACATCGACTGCGATATGGTGGTGAACGCCTGCGGCTACCGGGTGAACGAGGTAGGAGCGATGATGGGGGTGCACCACCCGGTCGCCTCGATGGAGCATCAATATTTCCTGACCGAAGACATCCCCGGCATCATAGAGGCCGGCCGCCGGATGCCGCTGATCCGCTGCCCGATCTCCGACTATTACTGTCGCCAGGAAAAGAATGGCTTGCTGATCGGCTTCTACGAGCAGGACTGCAAGACATGGGGCATGGACGGGATCGACCCGAATTTCACCAACGCCCTGTGCCCCGACGACTTGGAACGGGTGATGGACGTGCTGGAGGGCGCGTTCGAGAGGATGCCCGCGTTGCGTGAAACCGGCATCCGCGCCATCGTGAATGGCCCTATAACCTATACCATCGACGGCGCACCGCTGATCGGCCCCATCCCGGGCAAGCGCAACGCCTTCTGCGCCATTGGTCTGCGCGCAGGCCTCGGCGAAGGCGGCGGCCACGGCTGGCTCTTGGCGCAGATGATCGTGCATGGCGAGGCTTGCTATGACACCTGGTGCCTCGACCCGCGCCGCTTCACGGGTCACGCGAACGTAGAGCTGACCGCGTTGAAGGCTGTCGAGGACTACCAGAACGAATTCCGCTTCCGTTTCCCGCACGAGCATCGACCTGCAGGCCGTCCTGCCAAAACGACACCGCTGACACCGATTTTGGCCGCCGAAGGCGCAGAATTCACAGTAGTCAACGGCTGGGAGCGGGTAGACTACATCAAACCCGCGCAGGATTTTCACCCGCCGCTCACCTTCAATTTCGACGAGGCCTTCGACATTGTTGCGGCGGAAGTAAAGAACGTTCAGAACGACGTGGGTCTTTGTGAGGTCAACGGTTTCAACCGGATCGAGATCACCGGTAAAGACCGCCACAGCTTCCTTGACCGGATGTTCTGCGGCACGATCCCCAAACGTGGTGGCCGGGTTGCTCTGGGCTATCTGCTGAATCACCACGGCATGATCAAAAGCGAGGCCACAGTGGCCAACTTGCCCGCTTCCGACCGCGGACAGGAACGGATCTGGTACGGCTCTGCCGCAGCCAGCGAGTCCTACGACATGGACTGGCTTGCCCAGCACATCCGGCCAGGCGAGGACGTGCAGCTCCGCTCTCTTACCAACGACCTGACCATCCTGATCCTTGCCGGCCCGCGCGCGCGTGATGTGCTCTCCGGCTGCGCCCGCGGCGACTGGTCCAAGGAGGCCTTTCCCTGGCTGTCGGTGCGCGAATGCTTCATCGGCTTTGCGCCCGCCACGGTGATGAGCGTCAGCTTCTCCGGCGAGTTGGCTTATGAAATCCACGTCCCCAACGCGTCGCTCTATGCCGCCTATCTGGCACTGCGAAAGGCAGGGGAAGGCTACGGGCTAAAGCTGTTTGGCGCCCGCGCGGTCGAGTCTATGCGGATGGAAAAAGGCTTCCTGCACTGGAAAGCCGACCTGATTACCGAATTCGACCCGTTCGAAACCAGGCTGGACCGGTTCGTGAAGCTGGAGAAGGGTGATTTCATCGGCCGCAACGCCTTGCTGGTACGCCAGTCCGAAGGCGCCCGCAAGAAGCTGGTCACGCTGCAGATCGATACCACCCACGCCCCGGCCCATGGCGGCGCCTCACTGATGCAGGGCGACAAAGTCGTGGGCACGGTGACTTCTGGCGACTGGGGCCACCGGGTGGGGATGAACCTGGCCTATGCCTTTGTCGAGCCGGAGCTGGCGGCAGAGGGCAGCACCATGCAGCTCGACCTTTGCGGAGATCTGGTCGCGGCGACAGTCATCGCTCCCTCTACCTATGATCCCGGCTTCGGCCGCATCCGCGGCTGAGCCCTTTCCCAAACAGCAAAGCGCCCGGGACATCCCCGGGCGCTTTCACTTCCTTGCAATGCCTCAGCTCAGCTGCGGCCTTTCCAGGGCACCAGCCAGTTCTCCGCCTTACGCATCAGGATGTCGATGCCATAGCCGATGATACCGATCAGCACGATGCCCATGATCACGATATCGGTCAGCTGGAACTTGGACGCGGCGATGATCATCATGCCTGCCCCCTTTTGCGCGGCTACCAGTTCTGCTGCCACCACCGTGCCCCAGCAGACCCCCATCGCCACCCTAGCACCTGTGAATATCTCCGGCAGCGAGTTCGGCACGATCACATGGCGCATGATCTGCCACTTGGAGGCGCCCAGCGAATAGGCAGCGTGGATTTTCGAGATGTTGACGCCAGACACCCCGGCCCGCGCCGCGATGGTCATGATCCACAGTGCCGCCAGGAACAAAAGAACGATTTTGCCGGTTTCCCAGATACCGAACCAGATGATCACCAAAGGGATCAGCGCCAAGGGCGGCACCGGACGCATGAATTCGACAATCGGGTCGAACCAGCCGCGGAACCAGCCGGAAAGGCCCATGGCGTAGCCGAGCGGGATGCCGACGATGGCGCCGGTGACGAAGCCAGCCACGACCCGTAAGAGCGACCAGCCAAGATGCTGCCACAGTGAGAAGTTCTGATAGCCCTCATTGGCAATCTCAAAGAAACGCGAGACCACGGTTTCCGGGGCCGGAAGCCAAATCGGATTCATCTGCATGCCGCTGTCCGGCGTAAAGCTGATCGCGCCTTTTGCGGTCAGCGTTACGGTGCCGTCACCGGTGTCAATCGCACCGCCAATCGCAATCGGCTCGCCGTTGATCGCCACGATCTTTGCGCCGTCCCTGCGCTTGGCCTCGTCGTTCTTATCAAACAGCAGCGTGTTCGAACGTCCCGCTTGCGCCGCCAGAGCGTCATTCGCGGCAAAGCCGCCGCCACCCTCCACCTCGAACTTCTCGACGTCCTCCCCAAATCCAAAGACGCGCACGGTGACGTCGGCATCATCCGTGGCGCCATCGGCATTTTCCAGCGTGTAGGTAAAGACCGTTTCGCCAGTGAACGGTCCCGGAACGTGGATCGGGAACAGCTTGGAGCCGGTGAAGGCTGCCCAGATCACGAAGATCACCAGAACCGAGATGATCGAGGCCGCCCGGTCCGGCGTGACTGCACTTTCGTCGCCGAACGTCACAGTTTTTAGGCTGGTGAAGTCCTGCCGCGACTGCATCCCTTTGCGGAGAAGCTGCACCAGGAAGAAAGCGCCCGCAAACAGCGCGATGTAAAACAGAAGTGCTGTCATGCCACTTGCTCCGTCCGGCCCATGATCTCCTCTTCCATCTCCCAGATCATCGAGAGGATCTCGTCGCGGGTCTCGGCAAAGCCATCGGACTTCTTGACGTCGCGCAGATCGGCATTCACACCGCGCTCAGCAAAGGGCAGCTGGTATTCGCGGTGAATGCGGCCGGGGCGCGGTGCCATCACGATCAGCCGTTCCCCCAGCAGTAGCGCCTCCTCCACCGAGTGGGTGATCAGGATGATGGTTTTGCCCGTCTCCTTCCACAACTTCAGCACAAGGCCTTGCATCTTCTCCCGCGTTAGTGCGTCCAGCGCACCCAGCGGCTCGTCCATTAAGATCACGTCCGGCTCATTCGCCAGGCAGCGCGCCAGCGCCACACGCTGCTGCATACCGCCCGACAGTTCATAAACCGCCTTCTCCTTGAAGTCTTGCAACCCGACGATTTCCAGCAGGTGGTTTGAGATTTTCTCCCGTTCTGCCCTACCCATCCCCTTCATCCGGGGGCCGAATTCCACGTTGTCACGAACGTTCATCCATTCGAACAGCGCGCCCTTCTGGAACACCATGCCGCGTTCGGCATCGGGGCCGGTCACCACATGGCCGTTCAGTTCCACCGTGCCTTCAGTAGGGGCCAGGAACCCGGCCAGGATGTTCAGCAGCGTGGTCTTGCCGCAGCCTGACGGGCCCAGCACCGACAGCAGCTCCCCTGCCTGCAAGTTCAATGAAACGTCTTTCAGCGCCTGAACTGAACTGCCGTTGGGCAGGTCAAAACGCATGGAGACACTCTTGATGTCCAGTCCCGACATCCTTCCCCCTTCCTATTAGCGCCAGTTGGCAGCCGCGCTGCAACCGCTGGAGCGGACGGCCCGGCAGCCGGGCCGTCCGGTGTGGCCGGTTCGTTCCAGCTCAGTTCAGAGCGGCTTCCAATGGCGCTCCGTCAACGGCACCGTCATAGGAATCCAGCGCAGCCTCGATGCTGCCTGCATTCACGAACACATCCGCCACGCCTTTCATGAAGCTCTGGGCACCGCCGCCCAGCCATTTCTCTGACAGCTGATCCTCAGCCGAAGGGAACCTGAAGGTTGCGATGGTGGCCTCGGCATCAGCCAGATCCATACCTGCATCCTTGGCAATCACCGGAAGCATTTCGTCCTTGCTGCCGCCTGCATTCCACATTGCGTTGGCATCTGCGGTAACCTTCAGGAACTTGCTCAAAAGCGCCCCCTCGTCCGCGATGAAGCCTGCCGGTGCGCTGGTCACGTCAAACACCAGAATGCCCAGTTCTTCCTTCTCAGCGCCGGTCAGCAGAACATTGCCATGCTCCAGCATCCGCCGCAGCGCACCGCCCCAACCGCAAACCATGTCCAGATTGCCCTGGGCAAAGGCTGCCGCGCCGTCGGCCGGCGCCATATCGACGATTTCCATCGACCCGGTATCAACTCCGAAATGCGCCATCTGTGACAAGAAGCCATAATGCGCGGCGGTACCGATCGGCACGCCTACCTTCTTGCTGTTCAGCTCGCCAGCGTTGGTCTTGTCGATCTCCAGCGCCTCCGCAACAACGCAATTATCGTTGTCCGCATAGCTGACCGCCACATCCACTGCCTGAATGTCCTGCCCGGCAGAGGTCGCGACCACGAACGGCGGCACGCCCTGGCTGACGGCGATCTGCACGTCGCCGGAGGCCATCGCCGCCGACATCGCGGTACCTGTATCAAAGGAAACCCAGTTGATCTTGACGCCCATCTCTTCTTCATAGGTGCCATTGGCCTTGGCAAACTGGAACGGCATTGGCCACTCCAGGAAGTAAGCCACGGTAATTTCATCAAGTGCCGAAGCCTGGGTCGCCCACATTGCGGCCGCGGCCGCACAGGCTGTTGAAAGTAGATGTTTTTTGATCATATTAATGGTTCTCCCAGTTGATACACCGGGCCCGTTCTCTGCGGGCCTTCAAGCTTGAATTTTGCACGGCAAACCATATCCGGGAAGCAATTTGGCAGGAGAATAAAATTACCCTTGCGGTTAATCTAAAACTTAGTTTCGTTTTTTACGGATACATTCGCGTATGACAGCAGATAGCGTATGCAAAGCTTAGGGAGGACAGCACATGCAAAAGACGCTGAGTCTGCGCTGGCTGGAAGTGTTCCAGCTGATCTCCAAATCGGGATCAATCCAGAAGGCCGCCGCGGAAACCGGCCTGTCGATCAGCACCGTGTCAAATCACTTGCGCAGTCTGGAAAGCGCCCTTGGCGTAGGACTGGTGGACCATACCCGCCGCCCGATGGGGCTGACACCGGCCGGTGTGGTGTTTGCCCGCTATGTCTACGACGGGCTGATGACGCTGCGGCGAGGCGAGGCTGAAATTCGCTCTGGCAGCTGGCAGCATGCCACCGATCTGCGGATGGCGCTCCTTGATGATTTTGACAATGAGGTCGGGCCGGAACTGTTCCAATTCCTCTCCACCGCGCTGCCGCGGTGCAGTTTCCGGCACTACACCCGCCCCAGCCACGAGATCATCGAGAAACTGCAGGCCCAAAAGCTGGACGCAGGCGTTGCCACCCGCCCGTCCGGGCCGCTGTCCGATCTGATCGAATACCCGCTGATGCGCGACCCGTTCATCCTAGTGGTGCCCGCAGGCTACACCGGCGGCATCGAAGAGCTGGCCAAGGCGGATGCCACCCTGCCTTTCCTGCGCTATTCGCGCGAGCATACCATCGGCAAACAGATCGAAACCCAGCTGAGCCGGCTCAAAATTGCGCTGCCCAACCGGTTTGAGCTGGAGTGCAATCAGTCGATCATCGGCCTGGTGTCTGAGGGCAGCGGTTGGGCCGTTACCACTGCAGCCAGCTACCACCGCGCCCAGCGGTTCCATGACAAGATTAAAGTGGTTCGTTTTCAGGGTAAAAGCTTTGCCAGAACAGTCTCGCTGTTCACTACCAGCGTCTACCCCGCCGCCACTTCTCAGCTTATTCATGAGGCACTGCAGAAGTCACTGCGCCTGCACTTCACCGACCCAATCAGCCAACGCTTCCCCTGGCTGGCAGAAGAGTTCCGGACGCTGCCCGCCGAAGACGCCTAGGCCCTGCGGCAATTAGAAACAAACATCCGTGTTTTTCGAAACCAAGCAGGCACAGCTTGACGGTTTGGCTGCGTCGGCGCTGTCTTAAGCGCATCCCGCGCCCTGCCTTTGCGGCAAATCTGGCGGCCCGCAAACGGAAAGTAGCTGATCCACATGGCAATAACCTATTTGAAACAGGCCCATGCGCGCCCTGCCACTGAAGACAGCGATATCCGCGATACCGTCGCCGTCATGCTTGCCAATATCAAGCGTGAGGGTGAGGAGGCAGCGCGACGCTACGCGAAACAACTCGACGGCTGGACCGGCCCGGTTGTGGTGAGCGACGCCCAGCGCCGCGCCGCCTGCAACAGGGTTCCCGATCAGCTCAAGGAGGACATCCGGTTCGCCCACACCAATATCCGCCGCTTTGCCGAGGCACAGAAGGCCACGATGGGCGAATGCGAGGTGGAAGTGATCCCTGGCCTGATCGCAGGGCAGAAGCAGATCCCAGTGTCCAGTGCCGGCTGCTATGTGCCAGGCGGGCGCTACAGCCATATCGCCAGCGCGCTGATGACGATCACAACCGCCAAGGTTGCAGGGGTCCCGCACATCACCGCGGTTTCGCCGCCGCGCCCGGGCAGCGGCATTCCGGATGCGATCATCTATGCCATGGACCTGTGCGGTGCCGACCTGATCCTGAACCTGGGCGGGGTGCAGGGCATCGCGGCCATGGCGCAGGGCCTGTTCGGGTCGCAGCCCGCCGACATCCTTGTTGGGCCAGGCAACTCCTATGTAGCACAAGCCAAGCGGATGCTGTTCGGCCCGGTCGGCATCGACATGTTTGCAGGCCCAACCGACTCGCTTGTGATCGCCGATCACACTGCTGATGTAGAAACCGTCGCCTGGGATTTGGTCAGCCAGGCCGAACACGGCGCTGACAGCCCGGTCTGGCTGGTCACCACCAGCGAGCCGCTCGCCAAAGGCGTCATCGGCCGCGCTCAGGCGCTGATTGACAAGCTGCCCGAGCCCAACCTCTCCGCCGCCCATCGCGCGTGGCACGAACGCGCCGAAGTTATCCTGTGCGGCAGCCGCGAAGAGGCCGCGCAGGTGGCCGACCGCTACGCGCCCGAGCATCTGCAGGTGCAGGCCGAGGACCTTGATTGGTGGCTGGACCGCCTCACCGCCTATGGCTCGCTGTTCCTGGGCAAGGAAACCACGGTTCCCTTTGGCGACAAGATCTCAGGCCCCAATCACGTGCTGCCGACCAGCGGCGCCGCGCGTTATACTGGCGGGCTGTCGGTACACAAGTTCACTAAAACCGTCACCTGGCAGCGCTGCAACACCGCTGCCTCGCGTGAGCTGGCCGAGCGCACGGCCCGTATCAGCCGCACAGAAGGGATGGAGGGCCACGCCATTGCCGCTGAATTGCGGTTGCTGACCGAGAACGTTTAACGCTTTCAGGACGGCGTCTCCAACTGCTGGTCCAGATCGACTGGCCCCAGCACGGCTTCGTCAGGAATGTTGCCGAAATCTGCGACAGTACCGCCATAGCGTTCGGCAAACTGCGCCGCGTCCTCCGGCGACGCAAAAGGCACAACCTCCGGTGCCCCCATACCGCCCGCCACATTGGAGCCCACCACGAAATGCGCACCCTTGGCATCAATCCAGTTGTTCCTGCCGGGGAGTTCCCAGCTTGCTGCCGCGCCCATGTCGCTCACATAGATGGCAGTGATCTCCGCATCCCGTTCCGGGCTTTTCACATAGGCCGCAAGATCGCGCACCTGCGCGAAAAACAGTGGCGCTGGAAAGCCGTCCAAATGGATTTGCCCCTTTGGCCCGCCGTGTTCAGCAACATTCATCTGGCAGAAAAAGCTAAGCGCCGCTTCGGTCAGTTCCACCGGCGCAGGCGGCGGCATAGCCTCCTCCTCCTGGCAGGCGGACAAGACCAGCGCAGCCGCAAAGATCAGGCGTTTCATGGCTCCACCCTCCGGAATGCAGCGCAGGCCAACAGGAAGCCCAGCGCGGGCCACAGCAAGAGAGACAACGGTGCGGCCCAGCCGGGCAAGGCGCTGGCAGCGCCTGCCATACCACTGGACAAGGCCACGCTTTCTGAGGCCGCGACATTCCACAGCCGAAACGCATCCGCCGGGTTGGCGACCATCACCCACGGGAAGATCTTCTGGGTAAAGACCCCGCCGCTGTCCATCACCACAGCCCCCAGCAGGCCGAGGTCATAAAGCACTACAAACACCAGCCAGACGCCCGCTGACATGCCGGCGGCGGCTGTTGCCCCGCTGCTAAGCGCCGACAGCGCATAGCCCAGGACCAAGAACACGGCCCCCAGCAAAATCGATGTCAGCACTAGGCGCCCCAACGCCATCAGGCTATCTGCACCGGCGCCACCGAACCAGGCAGCAACGGCACCTGCCGCGCCAAAGCCGATGCACATGGCAACCGCCAAGGCCGCCAGATGTGCCATCAGCTTACCCAAGAGAATCTCAGCCCGTCCCGCGGGATAGGCCAAGAGCAAGGCGAGGCTGCCCCGGTCACGGTCGCCTGCTACCGCATCAAACCCCATCATCAGCGCCAAGAGCGGCGCGAGGTAGACGGACAAGGTCGTCATCGAGGCTACGGAGACTGTCAGCATGTCCACCCCCAGCGTCCCCGTCGGCGCCGACCCGGCGAAGGACAGCGCCAGCGAAAAGGCCAGCATGATCAGCGTCGCCATGAACAGCCAGCGGTTGCGGCGCAGGATCAGCATTTCGGCGCGGGCAATAGCAAAGGCACGTCTCATTTGCGGTCCTCCCCGGAGTAATGGCGATAAAGATCCTCCAGACGCGGCGGCACCATGTCGATATCCGCCACCGCATCGCCCATGGCGGCAATCTTGCGCAGCTCGGCCATCTTGTCCTGCGGCGAACACAGGACCTCGACCGAGGCGCCGTTGATCCGCCGCCCGCCTGTTTCTGTTGCGATCCGCTCAGCGTGCGCGCCGCTGGCCTGCACCCGCAGCCTGACCGGCAGCCCTGCCTGTGCCGACAGGCCCGCCAGCGTGTCGTCTGCCACCTTCACCCCCTTGCGCAGGATGGCGATCCGGTCGGTGCGCGCCTCCACCTCTGTCAGCGCATGGGAGGCAATCAGCACCGCCGCGCCCTGCTTTGCCAGCTCGTTTATGATGGCGTATAGATCCTGGCGCGAGATCGGGTCCAGCCCGCTGGTGGGTTCGTCCAGCAGTGCCAGTTTCGGGCGGCCCAACAGCACCTGCGCCAGCCCCAGCCGCTGCCGCATCCCCTTGGAATAAGCGCCGATACGGCGGTGCATCGCCTCACCCAGGCCAACCCGCGCCAAGAGGCCCCCAATGTCCGCGCGTTCGCCAGCAAGGCGGGCAAACAGCGACAGCTGCTCATGCCCGGTCAGAGCCGGGTGAAAGCTGACCGCCTCCGGCAGAAAGGCTGTAGCGGCGCGCGCCGCGGCACTGCCGGGGGCTGCACCGCAGATGCGGATGCTGCCGCCCTCATGCCGGATCAGGCCCAGCACCGCCTTGATCAGCGTCGATTTGCCCGCGCCGTTGTGACCTAAAAGCGCCAGCCGCTCCCCCGGAGCAATGTCCAGATCGATGCCATGCAGCACCTGTGTTTTGCCGCGGAACTTGTCTAGCGCGCTGATCTGCAGCGGGCTGTTTGCATTATCCATCTTGTTCAACCTTTCTGGCAGCATCGGGCCGTTCCGGCCGCATCAACGGGTGGCTGTCGATCACCCCGCCGGGCAGCAGCGCCGGGAAGGCCGATTGCGACCACTTCACCAGCTGCACCGCGGGCGAACCCATCAGCAGTTTCGCCGCCGGCTGTGTCCACAGCACATGGTCCATGCTGTCGTTCGGTCGATAGGGCGCGTCGGCAATGCCATCCCCGTCCACATCAAAGCCTGCGAAGTCGGACCAGTAATTACCCTGGCCCGCCTCGCTCCATTCCACCCATTTGGTGGAGACAAACTTCACCTGATGCCGATTGCCGACAAAGGCGTTCCCAACCATCCGGTTGCCGTCGCTGCCTGCCGTAAAATGGATGCCGATGCCGCAGCCCTCGAACCAGTTGCCGGAGAAATCATTCTTGTGCGCGTTATAAAGGAAGGTGCATTTGTTCTTGGCGCCCTTCACGTAGTTTCCGCGCACCTCGCCCTGGTTGGCATAGTTCAGCATCACCCCGTGATCGCGGTCATTCAGCGAAACATTTCCGGTCACCTTGACCCGTTTCGAAAACATCACCGCATAACCCAGGTGATTGCCGATCGAGACGTTACCCGACACCTCGGAATTGTCGGCGTACATGTAATGCACCGCAAAACGCAGGTCGCGGAAGGTGTTGTTGGTGAACCTGTTCTTCTTGGAACTGTTCACAAAGACCCCATCGCGGCCAAAGCGGATGTCGTTGCCGTCCACCACCGCGCCCGGCGCGTTCCAGACGTAGACCCCGTTGCCACGGGCATTCATGTGCCGGTCCAGGCGCCCCTCGATCCGGTTGCCCTGCACAAGGCTGTCCCGGGCGCCATGAATATCCACGCCGTAAAGGTTGCCCAGCAGCACATTGTTCAGGATCCGCGGCGCCTTTGCGGTCTTGGTCAGCTTGATGCCGCTGTCGATCTCCTGATGCGAGGAGCCGGAGCCGACAACCGTCAAATTCTGCACGGTCACGCCGGGGCCGGTCACGGTGATCACCGATCCCTTGCCCTGCCCGTCCAAAGCGGCCTGGCCCTGCCCGTCCAGAATGACAGGCCGGTCCAGCACCAGAGTTTCGGCATATTCGCCGGGAGCGAGGCGGAGGGTGTCGCCATCCGCCGCCTGCGCAAGTGTTTCAGCGATGGCCCCTGCCCGGTTGGGCACATCCCAATCCGCCGCCCACGCGGGCGCCAGGCCGGCAAGGGCCGCAACCAGAGATATGAGCAGGAGCCGTTTCATGGGTTACGCGCTCCGCGGCTCGACCAGCATCCGGCCGCGCATTTCCATGTGCAGCGCATGGCAGAACCACTGGCAGTAGTACCAATGCACGCCCGGGCGTTCCGCTTTAAAGGTCACGGAAGCGGTTGCCTGCGGCCCGACCTCCATCGCAACGCCGAAGTTCGACAGGCAGAAGCCGTGGGTCAGGTCGTCGATGTCGTCCAGGTTGGTGACATAAACGGTGACCTCGTCGCCCTGCTTGACGGTGAACTTCTCGATGCTGAAGTTCGGTGCCTGGCTGGTCATGTAGACGCGCACCTTGTCGCCGTCGCGGATGATGGTGTCCTGCCAGTCGTCCAGATCGACGCCATCCGCCTCTGCCTGCTTGCGTGCCTCACTCCACATCGGGTCGTTGCGGTCCCAGATGCTGACAGGGTTCACCTTGGAACGGTGGACAATGATCGAGTCGTGCGGCTCGGCAAAGGTCGGGCCGTCGTGCACCACCTTCATCTTGTCGCCGGAGATATCGATCAGCTGCTCGTTCTCGGGCTTCAAGGGACCCACGTTCAGGAACCGGTCCTTGGAGAACTTGTTCATCGAGATCAGCCACTTGCCGTCCGCCTCGGCGGTTTCGCCCATGGAGGTGGAGTTGTGGCCCGGCTGGTACTGCACATCGACCTTGTCCATGATCGGGTCCACATCGGCGCCGGCATAAGCCTCGATCGCCTTGGCGATGTCCCATTTCACCACCTGACTGTCCAGGAACAGGGTGGTGTAGGCATAGCCGCGGTTGTCGAAGGCGGTGTGAAGCGGGCCAAGGCCCAGCTGCGGTTCCGCCACGATTGCGGAACGCGGTTCGGCATCGGTGTCAAACAGCGCGTCCAGCTTCTCAACGTCGATCACCGAAACGGTCGGCGACAGCTTGCCGTTGACGCAGACGTGTTTCTTGTCCGGTGCAGTGTTGATGCCGTGCGGCGAGTTCGGGATCGGGATATAGCGGGTCAGCTTGCCCGGCGCGTCCTTGCGGCCGTCAACTACTTTGGCACCGTTCAGCTCCTGATACTCGCCGGCCTCGATGGCGGCTTCGATGGCTGCGATGTTAAAGACAACCACGTGGTCCAGTTCGTTCTCGGTCATCTCGGCCAGGGTCATGCCCATTTCCGAGTTGTAAGAGGTCGAGTACGCGTATTTGCCCTGATAGTCGCAGTCGGTGTTGTCCAGGTTGCCCGAGACGATCACCTGCCAGGCGACTTCCATGGTGTCACCATCGATGGCGGAGAAGATGTTCACGTATTGCGACGGATCATCCAGGATCTGGCCGTCATTGACCAGCGGTGCTTCGTGCTCACCATTGGCAAAGACATAACCAGTGCGCGGGAACTTCTGCGGGCGCAGGCCGTGGATGTCCTTGGCGTTCGGGATCTCGATGATCTTGTCGCACTTCATCACATCGCAGCGCACCCGGGCCACGCGGGTATTGGCCTTGTCGTTCATGAAAATGAAACGGCCGTCATAGGTGCCGTCGGTGAACGACATATGCGGGTGGTGCAGGTCGCCGTTGTCATAGGTGACCTTGCCGTTGGCGGCGAGGAATTCCTTGGTCTCCGGCAGAAGGCCTTCGGTCAGGATCTTCAGCGATTCATTGGTCTGGCCCCAGCCGGTGGCAGAGCAGCGGTTGAACACCGGGATCCGCATAAATTCCCGCATTGACGGCACGCCCAGAATGCGCAGTTCGCCGGTCTGGCCCGAGGACCAGAAACCGTAGTACTCATCCAGCTCGCCCGGCTCCAAATTGACGCCCCCGGCCTGGGCAGGCTTCGCCCCCAGCAGTGCGGAGCCGGCGCCAGTGGCCGCCAGAACGGCACCGGAGGCGGTGGCCCCCAAGAGGCCGCGGCGGGTGACGGGCAGTTTGTTTTTCAGGTCTTCAGACATGATGTCCTCCTTCAGGAAACTTTTGTCCTGTTCGCGTTGGGGTGATTGGCAGGCGGACGGCCCAGAGAGACGTCTGGTGCCGGGTTGCCGGTCTTGGCCCGGCGTTTCAGTTGCTTGATGACAACCGGGCATTTGGTTTCGGATTGGTACAGAACCTGGCAATGCAGGCAGTTCACACATTCGTTCGGGTTGATCTCACCGGTCGGGTGGATGGCCTGAACGGGGCACTCATTGGCACAGGTCTGGCAGGGGCTGCCGCATTCTTTGTAGCGACGCAGCCAGTCGAACATGCGAACCCGCGCCGGGATCGCCAGCGCCGCGCCCAGCGGGCACAGATAGCGGCAATAGAAGCGTTCAATGAACAGCCCAGCCAACAGCAGCGCCAAGGCAAAAACCACAAACGGCCAGTCGCGGACGAACTTCAGGATGATCGCGGTCTTGAACGGCTCCACCTCAGCATAGGTTTCGGCCAGCGGGATCGACACCATCGAGATGCCAAACAGACCAAGAAAGATCATGTACTTCGCAGGCCACAGACGCTCATGCAGGCCCCACGGCAGGGTGATCTGCGGCACCTTAAGGGCGCGGGCGATCTTGTTGGTCAGTTCCTGCAGCGCGCCGAATGGACACAACCAGCCGCAATATGCGCCCCGGCCCCAGAACAACAGCGCCGCTGCCACCGCAAACCACTGGATGAAGACCAGCGGGTCCAGCAGGAAGGCATCCCAGGAGAAACCGCTGCGCAAAGACCCCGCCAGCGCCATCAGGTTCACCACGCTCAGCTGTGCATTGGCATACCAGCCCAGGAACACCAAGGTGACAGTCAGGTATCCGATCCGGAACCAGTAGAAAGTGCGCGCATTCGCGGTCGCTTGGAACTGGAAGAAGAACACCCCCGTCAGCACCAGCAGCATCACGCCCAGCACACCGATCTCGAGCGTGCGGTCTTTCCAGATCCGCTGCCACAGCGCGGCTTTCGCGGCCGCCTCGCCAGTGTCGTCTTCTACAACCTTGGGCGCAGGCGCGGCAGGCAGCAGAAACTGTTCAGGCAGATTGTAACCCAGATCAAACGTCAGGAACGTCCGCTCAAGCGCCCCCACGGACCGCTGCACCAGCAGTTGCAGACGGAACGGCTCAGCGGGGTCGAACTCCGCATCTGCCGGTATCTTGAACAGGTCCAGCTCTGCAAAGCTGGGGCTGTCAGCAGTCGCCAGTTCCCCCAGCCGCTTGTGCTGTTTGTCAAAGAACCGCACTGAGGCATCGCCCTGAATCAACTGGATCCGGTCGAAGATGCCACCCCGCACATAGCCCGACCCCTTGAAGCTGTAGCTGCCGCGACCCAGCACCAGAATGGCGTGCTCGCCTTCCTTCAGCCAGGATTGCAGGTTCTGGTACTCCGCCTCGCCCAGCAGCGACTTGCCGATGGAGGGCACGGAAACCAGCGCCATATGCATGTCAATGAAGGTGTCGTCCGGCGCGCCCGGCTCCGGCCGCTTGATCGCACGCTGATCGCCGGTGGCCTCAAAGGCCGCGTTGATCTGGCCCACGTCCAGCGTCATCCGCCGCACCGAACCGTCACCTGCCAGGGTGGTCCAGTCGGAAACTTCTTCGCGCGCCATGTCGACCTCGCGTGTCGGCCCGTCCGCCTGTACCGGTGACAGACCGCCCAGACCCAGCGCGCGAGCCACCTTGATGCCTGCCCGCACCAGGCTGTCGTCGATCACCATAATCGTCACCGTCGCGCCTGAGATGATGTCGAGGTCATGAGCATCACCGCCCGCTGCTGCCTCAGCCTTCAGATCCAACCCGGCATAGCTTTCGGTTAGCTTGACCATCTTGGAGTTCGGGATGCCGATCAGCACAATCGGTTCGGAGTGCTTGACCAGCTTAACGCCTGTCAGAACCGCATCGGTGTCAATTGCAGCCACCACATGGATCGGCTTGCCGCTGTAACCGGTGGTGCCGACGAAATCGGAGGTTAGGAAAGCATAGGCAACCGTCTCACCCGCCTTCAGCACCGGCGCCACTGGCACATCGCTGCGCACCGGACCAAACGCCTCGGCGCCGGGAACCAGGTCTGCAGGTGTTAGTTCTGTCAGGAAAGAGTCGAGGCTGTCTGCCTCTGCCGCCGCAGCAAAAAGGGCGGCGATTGTCATCACAAGGGCTGTCAGCCAGCCCTGGAAGGCGCGTGTCAGGACCATGGCGCCTCTCCTTTATCTTGAGTGGCTGCCACGGACGCGCAGAATGCGCGTTCGGATATTTTTGTGACTAGCGGAGGCCCGCGGCCCTCGTGCCAGTATTGCGCCGGGTTTGGCTGCAGCGCCGTGCCAACTGGCAAAAGCACGGCGAAATCTGCCGCCTGGCGGATGCCGGAGTGCAGGAAGGTGGCAGAACCGGCCCCGGTTTCAGCCGCACACAGCGCGCAGGCACTGCATTTCGGGCAGTCCTGCCTCTCTCCACTGCCTCCATCGGAGACCTGGATTTCCACTATGCCAAACTCACCGCAGATCTCGATCCATTCACCGCCGGCAGCAGCCTGCCCCGCACCGGGAAAGGCCACCTGCAGCACCAGCATGAATACCGCGCACAGCCCCGCCAGCCGCCGGAACAGGCCGGCGCGGCAAGCAGAGGGTATAAAAAGGGTGCGCGGCATCTGTTACAAGATTCTCTTGCTGCATTTGCCGCCGACACTAGAGGGAACTTCAGCGCCGTTATTTGATGTATGTCAGATAAATCAGAAATTCCGGGCCAAATTTCTCCGACTCGGAATATGGGCTAAACACCCGTCATTTCAGCCTTTCTCCAACCTCCGGAAGGCTAGGGCAATCACGCCGGCAATCGCCATATAGACCAGCGCCAACAGCAAAAGCGGCTCATAGACGATAAATGTATCAGCCCGCACGCGCGAGGAGACCGCATAGATTTCCATCACCGTGATCGTCGCCACCAGCGGCGTTGCCTTCAGCTGCAGGATGGTTTCTCCGCCCAAAGTCGGCAGCACATTGCGGATCGCCTGCGGCAACCAGATCCGGCGGAACATGGTGAACCTCGGCATGCCAAAGGACTTCGCGGCCTCAAGCTGCCCCTTGGCTACCCCCGAGAATGCGCCCCGCATCACTTCGCCTTCATAGCCCGCATAAGACAGAGACAGCGCCAGCACCGCATAAGGCCAGGCCTGGCGCAGGTACGGCCACAGTTCGGACGAGCGGATCCAGGGAAACTGCGGAAACAGTGAACCCAGCCCGTAATACAGCAGCCAGATCTGCAACAGCAAAGGCGTGCCGCGGATGATGGTGCAGAATGTGCGGGCCGGAATGGACAGATACCAAGGCCCCACGGCCTGGGCCAACCCCAGCGGCACTGCCAGCAGGAACCCGATGACAAGGGATACCGCCAAGATCCAGATCGTCGTCCACAACCCTTCCAGCGCCAGTGGCGCATATTTCGGAAGCCAGTCCCAGCGCAGCGAAACCGCGCACCAGATCACCAGCGCCGCAAAGATCAGCATCATGACGATACGGTGCGGCTGCATCAGTTCCTTTAAACCAGTCATGACGTGCCCCCCTTCAGTGAAGGCTGCCCGCGCCGCGCCCATTTCTCAATCCGGGCAAAAACCGCACCGGAGCACAGCGTCACCATCAGGTACAGGAACCCAGCGGCCAGGAAGAAGGTGAAATAGGCCCGCGTGCTGCTTGCCGCCTGGCGGGTCTCCAGCGTCAGCTCATTGAAACCGACCACGGCCAGCAGGGCAGTGTCCTTGGTGGCGATCAGCCACAAGTTTGCCAGCCCCGGCACCGCGAAGCTCATCATCGCCGGAATCGTCACCCGGCGCATGATCATAAAGGCAGGCATGCCATAGGATTTCGCCGCCTCGATCTGGCCGACGGGGACCGCCTGGATAGCGCCGCGCAGCACTTCGGTGGCATAGGCCCCTTGCACCACGCCGAGCACCCAGATGCCGGCCGCGACGCCGTTGATCTCAATCCGGCCGCCGCCCATGGCTTCGGAGATCTTATTTATGATATCGCTGCCGACGTAGTAGAGGATCAGGATCAGCACCAGTTCCGGCACCGCCCGGATCACCGTGGTGTAAATGGCGAGAAGATCACGCGTGACCTTCCCGCCGTAGAGTTTTCCGTAGGCCCCGAACAGCCCGATAACCAGCCCCAACCCAAAAGCGCCAAAGGCGATCTGCAGGGAGTTGGCAAGCCCGCGCAGCAGGTTGCCGCCCCAGCCCGAAAGCGACAGCAGCTCCGCGCTGGCGCCGAGGCCCAGAAAATCAAACAGTCCGGTCACGTCAGCACCTTAGTAGATGCTGGTCGTGAAATACTTGGCGGTGATCTGCTCGTGGGTGCCGTCGGCCAGGATTGCCGCGATACCCTTGTTCAGCGCCTCGCGCAGCGCGTCGTCGCCCTTGCGTACACCTGCGCCGACGCCGCGGCCCAGGATCGCCGGGTCGTCGGCCACCGCACCCTTGATTTCACAGCAGCTGCCAGTGTCCGAACCCACGAAATCAGCCATCGCAATGCTGTCCGCCTGAGTCGCGTCGATGCGGCCCGCAAACAAGTCCTGGTTGGCCTCATCCTGTGTTTGGTAGACCTTCAGTTCCGCATCTTTGAAGTATTCCTGCGCATAGGCCTGATGGATGGTCGAAGCCTGAATGCCAACGATCTTGCCTGCCAGCGATTCCGGAGTCGCCTCTATATCCATCGACTTGTCCGCCACGATCACCGCCGGCGTGTTGTAGTAGGGGTCGGAGAAATCAATGGTCTTCATCCGCTCCTCAGTGATCGACATGGACGCCATAATGGCGTCGACCTGCTGGCCGGTCAGCGACGGAATGATGCCATCCCAGGCCACTGGCGTAATCACGCAGTCCAGTTCAGCGGCAGCGCAGACCGCGCCAATCACCTCGACCTCCCAGCCGACCCAGTTGCCAGAGCTGTCGAGCGAGGCGAACGGCGGATAGGGTTCTGCGGCGATGCCGATCTTCACCTGTTCTGCAGCAGCGGCACCGGCAGTCAGTGCGGCAGCTGCCGTTGCAGCGGCAAGCAATGCTTTCAGTTTCATATGGTCTCTCCCTGTTGATTTTCTTGAGACAGTTTTGCGTCAGGCGACCGAGCTCAAAAATTGCTTCAGACGGCCTGATTGCGGATTGCCAAAGACCTCGGCAGGCGGCCCCTGCTCTTCGATGCGGCCCTGGTACAGATAGACAACGTGGTTTGCGACTTCGCGCGCGAATTTCATCTCATGAGTCACCAGCAGCATGGTGCGCCCTTCGGCAGCCAGACCGCGGATCACCGTCAACACCTCGCCCACCAGCTCCGGGTCCAGCGCTGAGGTCGGCTCGTCGAACAGCATTGCGGACGGATCTACAGCCAGCGCACGGGCAATAGCCGCCCGCTGCTGCTGGCCACCTGACAGATAGGCGGGATAGGTGTCTTCCTTGCCGCCAAGCCCCACACGGTTCAGCAGCTCGTGTGCCCGCTCGATGGCCTCGGCCTTGGGCACTTTAAGCACATGCACCGGCACTTCGATCACGTTTTCCAGAAGGGTACGGTGGCTCCAAAGGTTGAACTGCTGGAACACCATTGCCAGCTTGGTCCGGATGCGTTCGATCTGCTTCTGATTGGCCGGGCTGCCATCACCTCGCATTGCCACTTCTTCGCCGCCGATCAATATCTTGCCGGAGGTTGGTGTTTCCAGGAAATTGATGCAGCGCAGCATCGTGGACTTGCCGGAACCGGAGCCGCCGATGATCGCCACAACATCGCCCTGATGCGCGGTCAGATCGACGCCTTTCAGCACTTCCAGATTACCAAAGGACTTGTGCAGATCCTCGACCCGGATCGCCTCACGGCGCGTATCTGTCTCCGGAGCTGATGCGGCCGCAGCGGCTGTATCCATCTTTACGCCTTCCCGAATTTTCCGATTGCAGTAAGCCGCGACTCGCGCAATTATGCAAGCGTATAATTTATCTGGGCGATAAAAATGGGAGCTGAGGTGAGCGACGAGCGCCGTAAATTCAAACGTGAATCCGCAGCATCCAGGAAGGAGGCGCTGATTCTAGCCACGCTAGAGCTGGTGGCCGAAAACGGCGTGCGCGGGGCAACGGTGCGGGGAATCGCGGAGCGCGCCGATGTGACACAAGGGCTGATTCGGCACTATTTCAGCTCCAAGGAAGAGCTGATAACCGCGGCCTATGAACACCACATGACCTTCATGACCGACCAGACGTTCGCCCCGGCATCGGCTGTTGAGGGATCCGCACTGACCCGGCTTATTGCCTTTGTGAATGCCTCACTCACCCCGCCAGTCGTGGATCCGCGATCCATCGCGCTTTGGGCCAGCTTTCTCAACAAGGTGCAGCAGGACCCCCACATGAAAGCGACACACGAACGCACCTATGCCTATTTCCGCGACCAGTTGGAGGCGCTGATCACCGCCGCGCTGGAAGAAGCGGGCCAACCGGCCCCGCCCGCGCGGTTACGACAGCTGGCGATTGCCTGCAACGCGCTGATTGACGGGTTGTGGCTGGAAGGCGGCGCCCTTCCTGATGCCTTCGCACCGGGGGAGCTGGCAGAAATCGGGCGGCAATCGGTTGCTGCCATGACCGGACTAAGCTTGGAACAAGGGGCTGAAACACCATGAGGCTTACTGCGATCACCGAACGGCTGGCTGGATTGGGCGGCGGCAAATGGGAAGTTCACTTGAAGGCACGGCAAATGGCTGCAGCCGGCACCGACCTGGTAGAGATGACCATCGGCGAGCCCGATGTGCCGACGCCGCCGGAACTGATCGAGGCCGCTGCGCAATCCATGCACGCGGGCCGCACCGGCTATTCCGACGGCAGAGGCGAGGCGCAACTGCGCGCAGCGCTGGCTGAGGCATATTCCCTCAGCCGCGGACGGTACTTCGGGCCGGAAAACATCCTCTGCTTTCCCGGCACCCAGACCGCGCTTTTTGCGGTGCTGCAAGGTGTGGCAGAACCCGGCACCGAGGTGCTGGTAGGCGACCCGATGTATGCCACTTATGAAGGCGTGATCCGCGCGTCCGGCGCCGCCATGGTGCCGGTGCCGCTTCAGCCCGAAGCCAGTTTCCGGATGCAGGCCAGCGACATTGCCGCCCGCATCACCCCGCGCAGCCGCGCGATTCTACTCACCACCCCGCACAACCCGACAGGCGCCATCCTGACACCGCAGGACCTGCGCGAAATCGGCGAACTGGCGGTGAAACACGATCTTTGGATCATTTCCGACGAGGTCTATGAGCACCTCGTGTTCGAAGGCGCAAAGTTCTCCTCCCCCCTCTCCGATCCGGCACTGGCGGAACGGGTCATCGCTGTTTCCTCGATCTCCAAATCGCATGCTGCGCCAGGTTTTCGCAGCGGCTGGTGCGTTGGACCAGCCGCGTTTTGTGCAGCTCTGCTGCCGGTCTCGGAAACCATGCTGTTCGGCAATCAGCCCTTCATCGCCGACATGACCGAAAGGGCGGTGCGCGAGGGATCTTCCGTGGCCGCAGGCATGGCGTCCCGGTTTGCCGCCCGCGCCGCGCTGCTGGAACAGCGCCTGCACGCAGATTCCTGCTTGCGCGTCCACCGGCCCGAGGCTGGCATGTTCGCGCTGATCGACGTCTCAGCCACTGGGATGGACGGCGACACCTATGCTTGGGACCTCCTGGACAGCGGCGTCGCCGTGATGCCCGGTTCTGCTTTCGGCGACGGATTGCGCAACTGGGTACGGGTCGCCCTCACCATTGATGACATCAGTTTTGCCACCGCGATCGACAGGATCGCTGCCCACGCAAACCGCAATGCAAGAGGCGCCGCATGACCACGAAAACAGTTGGTGAAGCCCTGGTTGACGGCCTGAAGGCACGCGGTGTCACTTGCGTGTTCGGCATTCCCGGCGTCCACACTGTGGAACTGTACCGCGGCCTGGCCGCCTCCGGTATCCGTCATATCACCCCCCGCCACGAACAAGGCGCGGGGTTCATGGCAGACGGTTACGCGCGGATCTCCGGACAACCGGGCGTGGCCTTTGTGATCACCGGTCCCGGCCTCACAAATACACTCACGCCCATGGCGCAGGCCCGCGCAGATTCGGTGCCGGTGCTGGTGGTATCCGGCGTCAACGCCACTGCAACCCTGGGCAAGGGCCACGGCCATCTGCACGAGCTTCCGGACCAGCACGCGCTGGCCAGCACGGTGGCGCTGACCTCCGAGCATGTCGCCAGGCCCAGCGATCTGGAGGCCGCGCTTGACCGTGCCTTTTCCCCTTTCGCCAACGGTCGCCCCGGCCCCACTCACATCCAGGTCCCGCTGGATGCGGCAGGAGCGGCAGCACAGGGCGGCGCATCCGGAACCGCACCCGATCAGCAGGCGCCTGACCAGAAAAAAATTGCCGAAGCCGCAAAACGCCTGACCGCCGCAAACAACGTTGTGATCCTTGCAGGCGGCGGCGCCAAGTCCGCAGCTGCGGAAGTGCAAGCCTTGGCCGAACGCCTCGACGCCCCCGTGGTGCAAACCGTTAATGCCCGTGGGCTGATGCATGGCCATCCGCTGACCGTTCCCGCAAGTCCCAGCCTGCAAGCTGTGCGTTCGCTGATCGAAGACGCCGATTGCGTCCTGGCGCTGGGAACCGAGCTTGGGCCGACCGATTATGACATGTATGCCACCGGCAGCATGGCCCGGATGGCCGGGCTAATCCGGGTGGACGTCTGCGCTGACCAGCTGGCCCGCCACGGGACAGACATCGCCATTCACGCCCGCGCCGGTGACTCTGCAGCAGCACTGCTCACAGCACTTCCCTCAGCGCCCAAGGAAAGCCGGGGCACCGAACGGGCGGACCAGACCCGCACCACCGCGTACGAGGAGATCGGCCCGGATTACCGCCAGCAGGTCGAGGTGCTGAACGCCATGCGCGAAGCGGTGCCGAACGCCTTGATGGTGGGAGACTCGACGCAGCCGATCTATGCTGGCAACCTCTATTATGACCACGACCGCCCCGGCGGCTGGTTCAATGCCGCCACTGGCTACGGTGCGCTCGGTTTCGGCATTCCCGCCGCCATCGGCGCCGCAATTGCCGACCCGTCCGCGCATGTGGTCTGCATTGCCGGCGACGGCGGCGCCCAGTTCTCCCTGCCGGAGGTCATGGCCGCAGTGGATGAGAATTTACCCATTACCTTCGTGATCTGGAACAACCGCGGCTACGGCGAGATCGCCACCTCGATGGCGGCCGTGGACGTCCCCGTGGTCGGCTGCGACCCCACGCCGCCGGAGTTCGGCCCCGCCGCTGCCTCTTTCGGCATCCCCTATACCCGCTCATCCGCGGAACCGCAGGCAGTTGCCGACGCACTCCTGAAGGCCAGCAAACACAGCACCCCTTCCATTCTAGAAATCAATGTCACCGAATCCGTTCCAGCCCAGGAGTAACACGTGCGAAACCCTACCTTTGAATTCACCCGCGCCATTACCCGCCGCCCAGCTTCAACAATTGCCCAAGGTCTGCGCGCGGAGGACATTGGCAACCCCAGCATTGACAGCATGCTGGCCGCCCACGCTGCCTATGTCGCCGCTCTGCGCAGCACCGGCGCCGAAGTGATCGAGCTAGACTCGCTGGAGGCCTTCCCCGACGCCCAGTTCGTCGAGGACACCGCCCTATGCCTGCCGCAGGGCGCCATCCTGATGCGCCCCGGCGCGCCGTCGCGGCTGGGTGAGGTGGCCGAAATGGCCCCCACTCTGCGCACCTGCTACGATGACGTGCGCGAAATCTCCGGCCCCGGCCATATCGAAGGCGGCGACATTCTGGTGACCGGCAAGGAAATTCTGGTCGGCCGCTCCGACCGCACCGACGCCGAAGGCGTGGCCGAACTGGCGGAGATAGCCGCAGAATGGGGCCATGCTTTGCGAGAGGTATTCACCCCCGAGGGCGTGCTGCACTTCAAAACCGACTGCTCGCTGGTGGACGCCGATACAATCTTGTCAACCAAGCGCCTTGATGCCTCCGGCTGTTTCGAAGGTTACAAGGTCCTGCACGTAGCCGATGGCGAGGAAGCCGCAGCCAACGCCATCCGCTTCAACAACCTGGTGCTGATGGCCGCAGGCTTCCCTCGCACGGCGGAAATGCTGGACAAGGCCGGATACGAGATCGTCGAGATCGACAATACCGATTGCGCTAAACTGGACGGCGGCATGTCCTGCTTGTCGCTGCGGTTCTGAACCCGCCCCTGCCGCGCAGCCGTGCCACGGCTGCGCGCAATTTTTTCCGCCCCGCTGCCGACACCGCCCAAGCAGCGCGGTCGGCCTTCAGGGGGATGTGAGGGACTCGCCGGTATCCAGGACCGGCGCTGCGTCGATATCCTCCGCATCAAGCATAGCCGCGACCCGCTCCAGCGCCGCAATCAGCGCCGCCTGCTCCCAGTCTTCCATAGCCGTAAACTTGCGCACGAACCGTTGCTGCAGCGGATCCGGCGCGTCGGCGATCGCGCGGCGCCCTTTTTCCGTGACCAGGATATTCGTCTGGCGCCGGTCGGCCAGCGACTTCTCCCGAACCGCCATCTCCTTGCGGACCAGCTTGTCGACCAGCGAAGTCACCGTCGCCTGGGAAATCCGCATCCGCTGCGAGATCATCTTGGCAGTGCAGTTTTCGCTGCCCGCGATGATCTGAAGCACCCGGAACTGCGCTGCAGTCAATTCGACAGACTGCGCCAGCTCCCGTCCGAACAGGTCGGTTGCACGCAGAATACGGCGCAGGGCGATCAGGCTGGCATCAATGCGGTCCATAGCCCGCTTCTGGCAGAGTGCAACGGGACAATCAAGAACGCCCGCACCGGCATTAGTTTGATTGCCTAAATACAAAACCAAACAATCGCCGCTGAAAAGCTACGTGAAATCAACGTAAAGGACGCAATGCCGCAGGATCCTTCTACACACTTGAAAAATTTTCCTCCGCAATATACTTAGCTTAGCAAAGCAAAAAATGGAGACAACAGGACAGATGCGACACGCATTGGAACTATTCCAGAAGGCCGCCCCTTCGCTGCGCGAACCCACAGCAGACGACGGGCCCAAAATCTGGGAGCTGGTGCAAGCCTGCAAGCCGCTCGACGAAAACTCAATGTACTGCAATCTGATCCAATGCGACCACTTCCGCGAAACTTGCGTGGTTGCCGAGACCGACGGAGAGACCACCGGCTGGGTTTCCGCCTATATCCTGCCTAGCGACCCGGAAACCCTGTTTGTCTGGCAAGTAGCAGTGTCGGAGAAAGCACGCGGAACTGGTCTCGGCTCGTTGATGCTAACCGGCCTGCTGCGCCGCAAGGCCTGTAATCGGATCAAGCGTCTGCAAACAACTATCACGCAGGAAAACAGGGCCTCCTGGGCACTGTTTCACAAATTTGCAGCCAACCGGAGCGCGCCTCTGAACAGCCAGCCCCACTACACCCAGGGCCAGCACTTCCGGGACCGGCAGAGCACCGAACACATGGTCACGATCGATTTCTCCGAGGCGCCCAGCTGGGCAGCCTGAGGCCGCCTGATCCCATGTGGCGCACCCCCGCTCTGATTTGTACAATTCCCAAAGGACATATGATGCCGACTGATACGTCTGCCAAGATTTCTATTTTCAAACGCCGTGAATCCGAGGCCCGCAGCTATTGCCGCAGCTTCGACACGGTTTTCACCAAGGCCAAGGGCTCGGAACTGACCGACCGCCAAGGCCGCACCTACATCGATTTTCTGGCCGGCTGTTCCTCGCTGAACTACGGCCACAATGACCCGGACATGAAGGCTGCGTTGCTTGACCACATCTCCGCCGACGGGCTGGCGCACGGGTTGGATTTTCACACCAGCGCCAAGGCAGACTTTCTGGAGGCGTTCGACCAACACATCCTGCGGCCGCGCAGCATGGACCACAAGGTCATGTTCACCGGCCCGACCGGTGCCAACGCGGTTGAGGCTGCGCTGAAGCTGGCCCGCAAGGTGACCGGGCGCACCAATGTCATCGCTTTCACCAACGGGTTTCACGGCGTCACCCTGGGCGCTTTGGCGGCGACCGGCAACAGCTACCACCGCGGCGGCGCCGGCACGCCGCTGAACGGCGTCACCCGGCTGCCGTATGACGGCTACTTCGGTGCAGATGTTGATACAGCCGCCTATCTTGAGACGATGCTGAACGATGCCTCCAGCGGCGTCGACGCCCCGGCCGCGATCCTGCTGGAGACCGTGCAGGGCGAAGGCGGCCTGAACGACGCCAGCCCCGAATGGGTGCAGCGCATCGCTGCGCTTGCCGAGGCACACGGTGCACTGCTGATCATCGACGACATTCAGGCCGGCTGCGGCCGCACCGGCGGCTTCTTCTCGTTCGAGGAGATGGGGATAACTCCCGACATCGTGACGCTGGCAAAATCGGTTTCAGGCTTCGGCTTGCCGATGGCGCTGATGCTGGCCCGCCCGCAACATGACGTCTTTGGCCCGGCAGAGCACAACGGAACCTTCCGCGGCAATGCCCACGCCTTCATCACCGCCAGCGTGGCAATCCGAAAATTCTGGTCAGATGAAGGCTTCCAGCAGAGCGTCGCCGCCAAGGCCCGCCTGCTGACCGCTGCGCTGCAGGAGATGTCCGAACTGATCCCCGGCTCCTATCTCAAGGGCCGCGGCATGATGCAGGGACTTGATGTCGGCTCCGGCGAGCTGGCCTCCAGCATCTGCGCCCATGCCTTTGACAACGGCCTGATCATCGAGACCTCCGGCAATGAGGATCAGGTGGTCAAGGTGCTGGCACCGCTGACCACGCCTGAGGACACGTTTGTAAAGGGCCTCAAAATCCTGCGTGGCGCGATCCGCGGTGTGACTGATTCAAGCAAATTTGCAGCGGAGTAAGACATGATTGTTCGCGACTACAACGACATTATCAAAAGCGACCGCAGCCGCGTGGTGTCTGACGCCCAATGGTCTTCGGTCCGTATGCTGCTGGCCGACGATGGGATGGGTTTCTCCTTCCACATCACCTTCCTCGAAGCCGAATCCGAACACACGTTCGAATACAAGAACCACTTCGAGAGCGTCTACTGCATGCAGGGTTCCGGCTCGATCACTGACCTGGCCACTGGCGAAACCCATCTGATCCGGCCTGGTGTCATGTACGCGCTGGACAAGCACGACCGGCATATCCTGCGGGCCGAGGAAGAGCTGGTCATGGCCTGCGTTTTCAACCCGCCGGTGACCGGCACCGAAGTGCACCGTGAAGACGGCTCCTACGCGCTGGAAACCACCTGAGGAGGCCCCGGCAGAGGCCGGGTGGAACACATTGAATTTCCCTGACCACACCGTCGAGAAAATCGGCGGCACCTCAATGAGCCGTATCCGCGAGCTGCGCGACACGCTGCTGATCGGCGGCCGCACCGGTGCCGCGCTCTACCACCGCATCTATGTGGTCTCCGCCTTCGGCGGGATCACCAACCTGCTGCTGGAACACAAGAAGACCGGCGAGCCCGGCGTCTATGCGCTGTTTGCCAATGACGATACCGGCCACGGCTGGCTCGACGCGCTGAGCCGCGTGGGCGGCGCCATGGCCGAGGCTCACAACAGCGTGCTGGAAAATCCGGCCGACCGTGCCCGGGCAGAGGAGTTCGTGCGAGACCGTATCGAAGGCGCCCGCAGTTGCCTGATCGACCTGCGCCGCCTCTGCTCCTACGGCCACTTCCGACTGTCGAGCCAGATGCTGCTGGTGCGCGAATTGCTCTCCGGTTTGGGCGAAGCACATTCTGCCTTTGTTACGACCTTGATGCTGCAGCGCGCCGGGGTAAACGCCCGCTGTGCCGATCTCAGCGGCTGGCGCGATGAAAGCGAATGCTCACTGGAGCAGCGGATCACCAGCGGGCTTCGCGATTTCGACCTCACGTCGGAAATGCCCATCGTCACCGGCTACGCCCAGTGCAGCGAGGGACTGATGCGCGAATACGACCGCGGCTATTCCGAGGTGACATTCTCCAGCATTGCCGCCCTGACCAAGGCCAGAGAAGCCATTATCCACAAGGAGTTCCACCTGTCCTCCGCCGACCCGATGCTGGTTGGAACCCGTGCTGTGCGCAAGCTCGGACACACCAACTACGACGTGGCCGACCAGCTATCGAACATGGGAATGGAGGCCATTCACCCCAATGCAGCCAAAATCCTGCGCCAATCGGATGTTGCCCTGCGGGTGACAAACGCCTTTGAACCCTCCGATCCCGGCACTTTGATCGACAGCCAGCCCGCCGAGGCCCCGGGTGCGGAAATTGTGACCAGCATCGACGCGGTGGCGCTGGAGCTATTCGAGCAGGATATGGTCGGCGTCAAGGGGTACGACACCACGGTGCTCGAAGCGCTGCGGCGCCATCGCGTCCGGATAATCTCCAAAAATTCGAACGCAAACACCATCACCCATTATGTCGAGGGCTCTTTAAAAACCGTGCGCCGGGTAATCAACGATCTGGAAAGCGCCTACCCCTCGGCCAAGGTAAGCACCCGTGCGCTGTCCATCGTCGCCGTTATCGGGCGGGACCTGTCCGGGCTCAGCGCTTTGCGCCGTGGACTGGAGGCCTTGGACCGGGCTGGTATCGGTGTGATCGCCGCCCATCAGGCGCCGCGCAACGTCGATGTGCAATTCGCGGTTCCGCGAAAGTCCGCCGAAACTGCGGTTAAGGCTCTGCACGAGGCGCTTATTTCCTGCCCGCCGCAGCTTGCAGAAGCCAAGGCCGCCTGAGCCTGTGCCGGCACCCTTGCTAGGGTGCCATTCGCCTGCGCCGCGGCAGAGGGCGCCATGTTCCGATTGATATGGTCCGCATTTTCGTGATCATGAGCGCCAGCCGCTGCGCCCGCGCGCGGCGGCTGGACAAGCGGCGAAGGCGGACACCGGAGACATGGACCCAGAACAGCTCATTGCCTGCCCGACCTGCGACGCGCTGAACCGCGACCAGGAGGTAAAGGCGCACACAGTTGCCCGTTGCGCCCGCTGCGGCACGGTGCTGGCGGCACCAAAATCCGGCGCCATGACCCGAATCGCGACGCTGTCGCTGACCGCGCTGATCCTGTTGGCTGCGGCGGCAGGATTTCCTTTTCTTGAGTTGACGGCACAGGGGCTGTCGCATCAGGCCTCTGTGCTGGATGCGGTGCTGGCGTTTTCACGCGGGCCGATGGCGCCACTATCGCTGGCAACCGGCCTGCTGATCGTACTGCTGCCCGCGGCGCGCTACTGCGCGCTGATCTACACTCTGGCGCCTATGGCTCTTGGCTGGCACCCGGCACCGCACGCAGCTGCAGCTTACCGCTGGGCAGAACGGCTGAGGCCCTGGGCAATGGCGGAAATCTTCATTATTGGCGTGGCCGTGGCTTTGGTCAAAGTTTCAGGCCTGGCCCAGGTCGGGCTGGGTCCGGCCTTCTGGGCCTTTGCCGCGCTTCTGGTAGTTACCATCCTGACCGACAATTCCATTTGCAGGCTGACCGTATGGAAAACCCTGAAGTCCCGCAGCCGCTCCTGACTGCTGCCAGTGCCGGGCTGACCGGCTGCCGCGCCTGCGGAACCGCCAACCCGGGCGGCAGCCGGGCCTGCACGTGCTGCGGCGGCCCGCTGGAGCCCGCTAGCCCTGCCAGCCTGCAGCGCGTGTGGGCCTGGCTGGCGGCGGGCCTGATCGCCTATGTGCCTGCCAATACTTACCCGATGCTGCGCACCACCACCTTCGGCCGCAGCTCAGAAAATACACTGATCGGCGGCATTGCCGAGTTGTTCAGCCACGGTTCCTATGGCGTCGCCCTGATTGTTTTCTTCGCCAGCATCGTGATCCCAGTGGCCAAGTTCCTGGCCATAGCCTATCTGGCGGTTTCTGTCCGCAGACCGGCAGCCCTTGGCAGCCATGGCCGCCTGATGCTTTATGAAGTGGTCGAATTTATCGGGCGGTGGTCGATGATAGATGTGTTTGTGGTGGCAATCCTGACCGCCCTCGTCCAGCTTGATTTTGCCGCCGCTGTGGCCCCTGGCGCTGCGGCGGTCAGTTTTGCATTGTCGGTTGCCTTCACCATGCTGGCAGCCCAAAGTTTTGATCCGCGCCTGATCTGGAACGCGGAAAGCGAGCGTTTAAATGACTACGCCTGATCCCGCACCGATGAAAATCTCGGCCCAGCGCCCTTCGCCCTGGCGCAACCTGTCGCTGATCTGGCTGGTACCGCTGGTGGCGCTGGCGGTTTCCCTCGGCGTTGCCTGGAAAGCCTATTCCGACCGCGGCGTGCTGATCACCATCCACTTTGAAAACGCCTCCGGTATCGCCGCCAACGAAACCACTGTGCGCTACCGTGACGTGGTAATTGGCCAGGTGGAGAAAGTCGGCTTTGCCGGCGACCTGAGCCAAGTGTCCGTCCAAGCCCGCATCGACAAGGAAATCGCCCCCTATCTGGATGCAGATGCTACATTCTGGGTGGTGCGCCCGGAAGTGTCCGCGCGCGGCATTTCGGGGCTCAGCACGGTGCTGTCAGGTGTCTATATCGAAGGCAGCTGGGACCAGCAGCTCGGCACCACGCAGACCGATTTCCAGGGCACCGACCGCCCGCCGTTGTCGCAGCCTGGCCGGGGCGGGCGGCGGATTACATTGCGCACCGATGACGGCCGGATGATCTCCGAAGGCGCACCGGTTCTGTTCCGCGGTATAGAGGTCGGCCGTCTGGAAGAACCGCGTCTGACGGTCAGCGGCGACAGCATCGTCGTCGATGCCTTTATCGACGCCCCCCACGACCGGCGCATCAACTCCGCCACCCGGTTCTGGGACAGCTCCGGCTTCTCGGTTTCGATCGGGCCCAGCGGATTGTCGCTGGATGTGGACAGCATTGCCTCGCTTGTGGCCGGAGGCATCGAATTCGATTCCGTGTTCGACGGCGGAGAGCCGGCCGGGCCGGGCACGGTCTTCGACATCCATGCCGATGAAGCCGCCGCCCGCCGTACTGCTTTTGCCCGCACCCTGTCCGGCGGGATTGCGGTCTCGGTCGCCTTTGACGAGTCGGTGGCTGGTCTTGCCAGCGGTGCGGTGGTCCAACTGCGCGGCGTTAAGGTCGGCGAGGTCAGCAGCCTCAACGCCGCCATCCAAAGCGACAGCAATGAGGCCGAGGTGCGGCTGATTGCCAAACTGCTGCTTGAACCTGCGCTGATGGGCCTGCCGCCCGGTGCGGGCGAGGCAGAAGCCCTGGATTTTCTGGAGCAGGCGGTTGAAAGCGGCCTGCGCGCGCGGCTGGCCTCCGCCAGTTTGTTCAGCTCAGAGCTGATCGTCGAGCTGGTGACGCTGGAAGAGGTGGAGCCTGCGCAGTTTGCCCGTAACACCGAGCCGTTCCCGCAGCTGCCCAGCGCGCCCTCGAACCTGCCGGATTTCACCGCAACCGCCGAAGGCATGCTGGAACGCATCAACGCGCTGCCGGTCGAAGAGCTGATGGCACAGGTCATCGCGACGCTGGCGAGCATTGAAGGCTTGGCCTCTGCCGAAAGCACCCGCCAGACCCCTGTGGCGGCAGTTGCCTTGCTGGAAGACGCGCGCGCCCTGGTGACCGACCCCGGCACCCGTGCCCTGCCCGGCGAATTGCATGCTGCCGTCACCGACCTGCGCGCACTGCTGACGGAGCTGCAGCAGGGTAAGGCGGCGGCCAAACTGGCCGCGGCCCTGGATCAGGGCAGCCAGGCCGCCGCCAGTTTGGCCGCCGCCTCCGAAGACCTGCCCGCGCTGGTGGCCGATTTCCGCGCCTTGGCGGCCAAGGCAAATTCGCTGGAGGCCGAAGAACTGATCCGTTCCGCCAGCCAGCTGTTGAACAGCGCCGATGCTGTGATCGGCACCGATGGTGCCCGTGCCTTGCCCCCGGCACTGACCTCTGCGCTCGGGGAAATGCAAGCCACTCTCGCTGCGCTGCGCGAGGGCGGGCTGGTAGACAACGCGAACGCCACTATGGCGTCTGCCCGCGGTGCCGCCGATGCCGTGGCCGCCGCAGCGGAGGGGCTGCCCGCGCTCTCGGCCCGGTTGGAACGCCTTGTCGCCCAGTCCGAAGCGCTGGTCGCCTCCTACGGAGGCCGCTCCAGCTTCAACTCTGAGACGCTGGATGCTTTGCGCGAGGTTAAGGCAGCCGCCCGCTCGGTCTCTCAACTCGCCCGCAAGATTGAACGCAATCCGAATTCCCTGCTGTTTGGTAAGTGATATGAAAAAAAACCTTTGCCTGCTGCTTCCCTTGGCCTTGCTTGCCGCCTGCGGCACAGCCAATGATCCGCGGTATCTGATTTCCTCCGCCCCCGGCGGGACCGTGGCCAACTTGCGCTCGCGCACGATCGAAGTACGGCTGATCTCCCTGCCCTCCTATGCTGCCGCATCGGACATCGTCGCCGAGGGCGAAGGCGGCGCGCTGTTGTCACTGGAGGGGGCGCAATGGGCGGATGACCCGTCCCGCGGCATGACCGCCGCTCTGGCCCGCGGCCTGAACGAACGTACCGGTGCCGCCGCAGCCATCGAACCCTGGCCGCTGAACACCGGCCCGGACGCACGGCTTGATGTGCGGGTGGATCAGGTCTATGCCCGCGCCGATGGCATCTTTGAGCTGTCCGGCCAGTTCGCGGTCTCTTCGCCTGAGGGCACCGTGCGGGAATTTGTGAAGCGGTTTGATATCGGCACGCCCGTCACCGGCACGGGGCCGTCTGCCACCGCTGAGGCGCTGGCGCTGGCGCTGGCAGAACTTGTCCGGCAGGTTTCCCTGTCCCTATAGAACGCCCGCCCGTGCTTAGGCGGGCACGCCGGCCCCTCTCAGCGGCCGCGGACGCGCCTGCCGCACGGCTGATCAATGCAGATGGGAAACACGTCTCAGCAGGCCGCTGCCCCAATGGCATCCACCTTCAGCCCCGGGCGTGACAGTTTGGCCCCGCCGTATGCCCTGGCCAGAATCATCGAAACAGGTGGCCTGCTGAGTGTTGCAGCGATTGGTGGCGCCCTGCAAGGCAGGCACAACTTGCGGCTCTTGCTACTCCGAAATCGCAGCCCTGCTGGCACGCACCGCCGCCCTGTACGCCGCAGATTGTAAGGCCACGGCACAGCAGTCCTAACAAAGGGTACCACCTGTCAGAAAATTGCAGCAGGCAGCCAGGTGGCAAGGCCGGGGATCAGCCAGACCAGAAGAACGCCCAGCGCCTGCAGACCGATAAACGGCACCACCCCCTGGTAGATCTGGCGTGTGGTGACCTCCTTCGGTGCCGCACCGCGCAGGTAGAACAGCGAAAAGCCGAACGGCGGCGTCAAGAAACTGGTCTGCAGGTTGATCGCGATCAGGATGCCCAGCCAGATCGGATCGTGCCCCATCAGGATCAGCGCCGGTGTCACCAGCGGCAGCACGATGACCGAGATCTCCACAAAGTCGAGGAAGAAACCCAGCACAAAGATGAACAGCATGCAGAACAGCAGGGCGCCGGTCGGCCCGCCGGGCATGCTGGCCAGGAAATGCGCCACCCGCTCCTCGCCGCCCAGGCCGATGAACACCAACGAGAACATGCCCGCCGCCAGGATGGTGGCGAAGATCATCGCCGTCATCGTGGTGGTCGAGGTCACCGCCTCATGCAGGATACGCTTTTGCAAACCGCTTCGCAGGGCCGCGAGTATTGCAATGCCCCCTGCCCCGGCCAGCAGCGCATAGAACACGCCCGCCGCCAGGTCGCCGCTGCTCAGGTCGCTGCGCTGCAAGCGGACCGGATGGACGCCGGACAGGATCCCCAGCAGGATCAGCGCCGCCGCTCCGAACAGGATCAGCCGGGCCGGGCCCCCTGCCCGCGCCCCCGCCATCAGCAGGGCGCCGACGCCGCCCACCGATGCTGCCTCGGTCGGGGTGGCGACACCCCCCAGGATGGCACCGAGCACGGCAAAGATCAGCAGGATCGGCGGCACCACCGCACGCACTACTTCGCCGCCGTTCGGACGGGCCTTCCCGGCCGGCGCTGATGGCATGTCCTGCGGCCGCAGCAGGCCCCGGGCCAGGATATACAGAAGATACAGCACCACCAGCGCCAGCCCCGGCACCAGCGCGGCGGCAAAGAACTGCCCCACCGACAAGGCCTCGACCGAGAACTTGCCCTGCTCGTACTGGGCCTGCTGATAGGCATTCGACATAACGTCGGCGAGAATGATCAGAAGCGTCGAGGGCGGGATGATCTGGCCCAGCGTGCCCGCAGTGCAGACAATGCCCGACGCCACCCGCGGATCATAGCCGGCACGCAGCATGGCCGGCAGGGCAATCATACCCATCGCCACAACGGTGGCGCCTACAATGCCGGTCGAGGCCGCCAGCAGTGCCCCCACTAGCACGACCGAAATGCCCAGGCCGCCCTTCAACTGGCCGAACAGCCGGCCCATTGTGTCCAGCAGCTCTTCCGCGATGCGGCTTTTTTCCAGGATCGCGCCCATCAGCACGAACAGCGGAATGGCGATCAGTACCTCATTGCTGAGGAGGCCGAATGCCCGCTGACCCAGCGCGCCCAACAGCGAAATATCCATCACCCCCAGCACCCAGCCGAGATAGGCAAAGCTTATCGCAACACCGGCAATGGAGAAGGCGACCGGAAATCCCATGAGGATCGCAGCCATCAGAGCTGCGAACATAATCAGGTCAAGATAGGCGGTCATCAGGCGTCGCTTTCGGCAAGGAGGCGGATCAGCAGCGCCAGGGACTGCAGCATCACCAGTACGCAGAATGCCGGGATCAGCGATTTCAGTAGAAACACGGCCTCAAGACCGCCAACAGCGATAGGGCCTTCGAGAATGGACCAGGAATTGCGCACCGACGGCCAGGACCAGTAAAGCAGCGCCGCCATCGACGGCAGCAGCAGAAACAGGTGGCCGAAGATGTCAATTCGGCGCTGTGCCTGGCGGCTGAGGCCGGCAAAGAACACATCCACCCGCACGTGCTTGTCGACCAGCAGCGTGTAGCCCGCGGCCAGCATGAAAAGAGTGGCGTGCATGTAGAGAACGCTTTCCTGCGCCGCGATGGAGTTCACACCGAACACATAGCGCCCGACCACAATGGCAAATTGTGCCAGAACCATGATCAGCGCCAGCCAGCGCACCACATGCGCCAGGCTGCGGTTTACACCGTCCAGCGCATCAGCAACCCGTTGCATTCTGCTCTCCCAATCAAAAACCGGCGCCCGCGGCTGCGGGCACCGGCAGTCCTTGCAGCCTTAGTAGCCCATCACCGTGGCACGGGCATTCATCTGGCCGTTGTCGGCATAGGTCATGTAGCCGCCAATGCTGTCACGGTAGGCTAGGAAGCTTTCGGTGATGCGGCGCACCAGCTCATCCTCGTCGTCCTGCAGTTCGGCGATCACTTCCTTGGCCGCGGCGCCCATCGCGGCGATCACGTCCTCGGGGAACATTTTGACCTGCACGCCATCCTCGTCCACCATCTTCTTCAGAGCCAGCGCATGTTTGGTGGTGTATTCGGTCCAAACCGGGTTGTAGAGGCTCTCGCAGGCCAGCGACACGACCTGTTTCAAGTCATCGGGCAGCTCGGCAAAGGCATTTGCGTTGACGCCGCATTCCTCGGCTGAGGACGGCTCGCCCACGCCGGGCCAGTAGTAGTTCTTGGCCACTTGGTAATAGCCAAGCGCGCTGTCGGTCCAAGGGCCGATGAATTCACCTGCGTCCAGCGCTCCGGTCTGCAGGCCCTGGAACATCGCCGGACCGCTGGTGGCCTCTGCCGCCATGCCCAGTTTCGAGGCCATTTCCGAGGCGAGGCCGGTGGTACGGAACTTCAGCCCCTTCAGGTCTTCGGCAGAGTTGATCTCAGTCTTGAACCAGCCGCCCCACTGCGGGCCGGAGTTGCCGCACAGGAACGGCTTGATGCCGAAGCGGCCGTACATCTCATCATAAAGGGCCTGACCGCCGCCGTGGTACAGCCAGCCGAACTGCTCGTCCGCACGCAGACCGAACGGCTGCGAGCCGAACAACAGGATGCCCTTGGACTTGGACCCCCAATAGGCCGGCACTGCGTGGTACAGTTCGGCGGTGCCTTCAGACACTGCATCGAACACGCCGCGGCCCGGCACCAGCTCACCCGCGGCAAACAGCTTCACCTCGATCCGGCCGCCCGACAGGGTGGTGATCCGGTCGGCCAGCATCTGCGCCGCCACACCCGGCCCGGGCAGGTTCTTGGGCCATGCCGTGACCATCTTCCACTGCATCGTGCCCTGGGCAATGGCCGGGCTTGACAGCGTGGCCGCCGCCGCGCCCATTGCGCCAGCCTTTAAGAATGCGCGTCTTTCCATGTCTCCAGTCCTCCGTCTGTCGGTCATCTGCAGCGGGCCGCTGGCGGCAGCGCAGATCTTGATTTATTGTACGTTCTTTACATTAATATGTAGCTACATATTATTGTCAATCACGGGTGCGCGGCTCAGTTTCGCCTTTCCGCGCAGAATGCAATATGGAGCGGCAGAACACATTTTCCCGGTTTGACCTGAGGAGGACGATGACGGACAAGCAACGGCATTCCTGGGTGACGATCCGGGACAGCATCCGGGAGATGATCCTGAACTCCACCTACGGACCGGGGGACAAACTGCCGCGGGATGCGGAGTTCGCTGCACGGTTCGGCTGCGCCCGTTCTACTGTGCACCGGGCAATGCGCGAGCTGGCCCAAAGCGGGCTGGTAGAACGGCGCCGCAAGGGCGGCACCACGGTGCGGCGCGATCCGGTGACCCGCGCAACACTCAACATCCCGATCACCCGGCTCGAGGTCGAGCAAAAGGGCAGCACCTATGGTTACCAGTTGATCCGGCAGTCCGTGCAGCCATCCAGCCCGGCCATCATGGCCAATTTCGGCCTGCCCGAACCCCGCCCCATGCTGCGGGTCGAGGCCCTGCACCTGGCCGACAGCCGGCCCTACATTTTCGAGGACCGTTGGATCTGCCTGGAAACTGTGCCGGAAATACAGTCGGTGGACCTGACCCGCGAAAGCGCAAACGAATGGCTGGTTCGCAACCGTCCATACAGCCGCTGCGACCTGCGGCTCTACGCCCGCCCCGGCACTCCCAGCGATAGCGAATCCCTCCAGAGCGAGCCCGGTGACGCCCTGTTCGTGATGGAACGCACCACCTGGATCGGCGACGCTCCGATTACCAGCCTCTGCGCCGTCGCCCACCCCGGTTATCAGCTGTTTACCCAGGGCTGAGAAGAGCCGCCGCCGGCAATCCGGGGCGGGGCATCAGGCAAGAGGCCAGCAAGCAGCGCCTCCTTGGCCTAGGCCGGCGGGGGCTGGCGCACGTTCGCACCAGCTTTTCTGCGGCCGCTTCGCTGGGATCGTCCCGGGATTGCCGGTGTTGACCGCCTGCGAGGACGAGGAGCAAGCGTCAAAGCCGCCCGTTCAGGGCTAGAGACGCACATTATTGAGGAAGCCAGAGACTCAAAACTGCGGCACCTTACCGGGGTGGAATGATTGCAAAAAACGGCAACCTTTTGTTGTGACTTCCACGGGCTTTGTTGCACAAATCGTGCGAGGGATTCACTGTATGAATCCAGCGTGATAGCTGGAGGGTCATGAGCAGTTGGGCCCCTACGAAGTACAAGACCACGAACTGGCCTTTGTACAATGCAGCGTTGAAGCAGCGCCGATCGTTGTCGATATGGTTTGATCCCGAGATGATCTGGACGCCGCCACCAACAGGCATGCGTGGTCGCCAGTGCCAATTCAGCGATGCGGCGATCCAGGCCTGTCTGACTTTGAAGGTGCTGTTCGGGATGCCGCTGCGGCAGAGTGAGCCAGTGAAGGCGCCACTGGTTCGAGCCCACTGGCGAACCGGGTTCGTGGAAAGTTTGCTACGGCTCGCCGGACTGGACTGGGCAGTGCCCGGCTACAGTACACTGTGCCGCCGTCAGACACGCTGAATTTGAGCCTGCCCTATCGAGGCAGCAGCGGCCCGCTGAACTTGCTGATACCCGTCACAGTGACTGTGGGGTAAATCCGTCCGGGGAAACGGGAACTGGGGTCAGACCCCCATTTGTGCAACAAGGCCGGACCGGCCCGAACCGGACATGCGAATGAGGCACGCGGTGCTGGATGCTGCGGGTGCGAGGCTTGCTAGCCAATCCATCAATTGCGTACATTCATCCAGGCACGGGCTAGGGCATTACCTTCGTAAGGTTCGCTCTCGGCCCGAGAATTGCCAAGGGCCTACCTTCGCACGCCTTCCAGCACCCGCGCGCTCACTTCCTCATCCTCGTCGCCAGAGCCGTGTAAAACGCTGACATCACCGGTCGGCTCAAGGATGACCGCATGAACGCGGCGCAGATCGAATGCGTTCGCCTCCCGCAGTTTTCCGAACAGATCAGCTTCTGTCATACGCGTATCGCGGAGGTTCTGATGCAGAATCTCGCCGTTTTCCATGACGAGCACTGG
This sequence comes from Leisingera sp. CC-HEC093, assembly GCF_059429195.1. NCBI lineage: Bacteria > Pseudomonadati > Pseudomonadota > Alphaproteobacteria > Rhodobacterales > Roseobacteraceae > Leisingera > Leisingera sp. CC-HEC093. The sequence goes on from NZ_JCAIJR010000001.1 coordinate 662,493, forward strand.
ATCGTTCTCAATACTCTTGCGGACCTTCGGAGACGCCGTCCGAACGAAGGAGATCAGGCTTTGCACGACGAACAGCGCAACAAGCGCCCCAACCCCGAGAAGCAAATTTTCCTTTGGCGAGATTATTGAACTGGCAATGACCGATCCGCAGGCAACCGTGACCGCAAAATCATAGCTGGACATCTTCGAGAAGGATCTCAGGCCGTTCAGCCGGGTGAGTGCGACAACCGTGGCGACACATACGGCCGCGCGGAAAAGTATCTCTAAGAGATCGTACAGCATAATCTGTCCTTTCGCCTAATGAGCGCCGCAAACGAAATCGGCGCCGCATCTTGGCAATGGCGTTACCCTTTGAGCTTTCGCCCGCGCCTGATGAAGAGCCTGGCAAGCACAAAAACAAATGCGAAGGCTATGAGCCCGAGATAGCGTTCATAAATGCCATCAATTTCGTCAGGCAGGAAAAAGAAGACCGGTGCAGAGATCGCCCAGACGATTGAAATCCCGACGAGCACCTGACCATAGTAGCGCCCTGCACGGGCGGCCCCTTGGGACATCAGCCAGGGAATGATCGCCATGAGCAGACCCAGCGCGTAGACAAGATAGATATGGATCACCACGCCGTCACTGTCATTGTCGCCATATTCATTCCGTGCCCCGACAAGAAAGACGATGAGCCCCAGCAGGGCGAGGCCGATGATCCCGCAACTCCAGCCCCATCCCCCCATGTGAACATGCGCAGCCAGCAGCGCAACGGAAATAAGAGAGCCGGAGAAAGCGTATATGCCGATATCGACAATGAACTCGTATTTGCCTGCGCCCAGGTCGCTGATCGTATCAGCGATCCAATCGTGATCAGGGACAATAAAGTCAGCCGCAATGATGGCGGCGGAAAACACAAGACAGCCAATAATCGCATACCAACCAAGCACTATCATCAGCGTGGGGGCATTCTCTAACTTCGGAGATTTTGTCTCGTCATTCATGTCGGATCACCGCCTGATCGCGCCAGGGTAACAACTCCTGAGGAGTGAGACCCAGTGAATACGGTCAAAGGGGCTCTTGAAAGCCCCTTCGCTTGATATGCCGTTATAAGGACCGGATCAGTCCCACCAGCCTTCATCCACAGATTCCATCTCTTCGAGCTGCTTTTCGGTTTTGCGGGTTACGATGACATAGCTCTTGTCATCCACCGGCGTGAGCCGAATGTCTTCAACGGGGATCAGCACGTGCTTGTCGCCAATGTCGAGAAAGCCGCCGACTTCGGCCACAATACCAATCATTTTGCCACCGCGATCAAGGATCACATCTTCGATTTCGCCGATGTCATTCCAGTCCGGGCCGACACCATCAGCTTCCCAGTTTCCCCAGGTATCTTCGTCCATGGGACCATTCAGCGTGTAGATATCACCACCGGTGATGTCGCGTGTCCGGATCAGGTTTTCGGTATCCATCAGGGTTTCCGCAACGGCCGGCGCCGCGGCCATGCTAGCGATAAGGGCAATAGAGGCAAGGCGAGACATGTGATGTTCCTTTTCTGTTTGCTTCACAGACTGAACATTCTGAAGATTACTTTTGTTCCGAGAAAATATACCTACCGTCGAAGCCGTGCTGCTTTGTGTTGATGCCGTTACCATTCCCAAGAGCTAACACGGGCTTGCGATTCTTGTAGCGGAGTTTCATCAGCGGCCACTTTGTCCGCGACCTGTGAATTCGGGTGACAGATCTTGCTGCAGCATGCTTGAACGGCTGGTTTTCACGCCGCGCAGCGGGGCCGAAAATGATGCAGTCGCGGCGATTTTGCTGCTGCAAGCGCGCGCAGCGAAAACATCCAAGGTACAGGTTGGGCTGACTTGTATGTACCGGCTGCTGTTCGCAAGTGATTTTTTTGCATGGTCTCGGAAGTCACTCACGTGTATCCGGCCTGTTGATCGGCACGCGGGCCGTGGCCTTGTAGGGGTTACGCACGCGCCGTGTTCTCATCAGCCGCGAGGTCATTTCTGACCGAGTGAGCCCTCAGATTTTGGGTGCGTAGTTGTTCCGTTCCATGCTTTCGATTAGTCGCGAACTCCTTCGGGCCGTGTCGGCTCTGATGCCGGCGGCGACCTCATCTTTTGACGCATCAAAGGTCGTTTTGTGTCTCAAAACACTCCAAGCCATTCGTGCCGGCTTATTGGCCAGCGCGACTGGAAGCTTGTTGTTGTTCATCCGCTCTGCTGCTTTAGTCAGCCACCCGCCAAAGCTGAAGTCTGGCCATCTGTTTGGCCGCATCAGAATGACCTTGGCTGCTTGAACGAAGAGCATTCGAAGGTATCGGCTTCCTCGCTTGGTGATGCGCCCAAGGACCGTTCGCCCGTCCCCGCTGTATTGACGGGGGACCAATCCCGCCCAGGCCGCAAAGTCACGCCCTCGACCAAAGGCCTCTCCTGCGCCAATGGCAGCAACCATGGCCGTCGAGATCATCGGGCCAATGCCAGGGATCGTCATGACGTTGACGCAACGTCTCTTCGATGCGACTGATTTGTTCAATCTCTTTCGAGACGGTATCGATCCGGTCACCCAGCCAGAGCCAATCCCCAAAGAGACCAATCAGGATTGTCCGCATGCGCGGCGATATCTCGTCCTTGCACTCCTCCAGGATCGTCTCAAAAGAGTTCTTCAGAGCCCGCAGACCTTTGCGCACCGTAATGCCCTGTTCGATTAGAAAGGCACGGATCTGATTGATCGTCGCTGTCCGGCGCGACACCAGCCGTGACCGAACGCGGTGCAACGCTTGCAGGTCCAGCAGCTCCTGGCTCTTCTCGGGGACTGTCGGCAAGTGAGGTCTCAATGCCGCCTCGGCGATCGCCTCCGCGTCGTTGCAGTCGTTCTTCTGCCCCTTGATGAAAGGCTTCACGTAGATCGCGGGAATGACCCGCGGCTCGAAGCCCATCTCGCGAAGCGTTCTGCTGACAAAATGCGCACTCAAGCACGCCTCCATGCCAACGACGCACCGGGGCAGTTTCTCAAACGCAGAAACCAGCGCCAAACGCTTGATCTGTTTGCGCATCACCAGCCGCCCGTCAGGGTCGAATGCCACGATATGGAAGCGTGTCTTTGCCGATACCGATGCCAATCGACATCAGTTCATCAAATGCCTTCTTCGTCATGCTACTTCTCCTTCTCGCAGAAATAGGCAAAGCCTAACCTGCTGGGTGAAGCAGCCGGTACATCCCATCAGCCGACTTCCGGCGCCGCGGCGCGCTGATCGGCGGTCTAGATGGCTGCCGGCACCTCCGCAGGTGACCGCAGGCAGCCCTTTCGCGACATTCATGCAAGTTGCAGCATTCGCAATACTGCGGCTGCGCCCTTCCAAAGCGGTTTCCTGCGTGCGGTCACCTGCAACAGCAACGGCAGCCGTCCAAGCCGTTGATCAGCCCGCTGCACCGCTGCATGACGGTAGTGAGCGCGCAACGGAAGTGCTGAATTTTGCGGCACGCGCTCACAGCACGATGGCCAGCTGCGCTGCTGAAACTACCCGCTGCATGGCAGAAGGAAATGCGGGCGTTTAGGGTACCTCTGTCCAATTTTCAAATTGAAAGCTCCCTGGACGCCCAACCTCAGATGAACCCAACATATGTTAGAAAGGAGCCTATCAGAATGAACCCGGCAGCGTTTGCGATCAGCGAAGGGGTTTTCATCTTCGACAACTTTTTTATACGTTCCGGGATCAGGATGAGGCCTGTACCTTTCAGGGCGGCGGCAAAACCTACGAAAGACACGGCGACCTCGGCGGGGCTTGCCCAAAGGAAATGATACACAAGAACCGTCATGCCAACAACGAAATGCGATGCGCCGGACAAATTGATCAAGATCGGGTCGGCGCATTCTTGGGCGGCAACCATACGCTTTTAAAAACCGCCGGAAACTAGAAATCCAGCCCCCGTGATTAAAAGGTACGGTCCAGCGATCATCGCCATCAGCTCCGTCATGTGTGGTCATACCTCCCAAATTTGTTGACTGCTCCAGATTTCGGCCCCGAAGGTCTTCGATCTGCTGCTGCCCGCTAATGGCTCCAGCCAGTGAATTTCTGAGCCAGCTTAAATGTCAGGATCAGCGGCACGGCGATGACAAACAGCATCACAAGCGAGAAGAAAGCCTGATTGAACGAGAGCACCGCAACCTGGGCCTGGATGCTGTTCTGGATAAGCACAGCCGCGCCTTCATTGGCGACCCCCGGATCGAGACCGCGATCAGTGAGCGCCGTGACAAGCGCTGATTGCCGCTCCTGGAACGGCAGACTGGAGGGGGTGATGTTTTCAATCAGGATACGGCGGTTGAGCGCGATCTGCCGGTCGATATAGGTGGTCAGAAACGAAATCCCGATGATCCCTCCCATTTGGCGGCCGAAATTGAACAGGCCGACACCGGACGCGACATGGGCTGGTTTCAGATCATTCAAAGTAATGAGCGTGACGGCGAGAAAGAGGAAGCCGAGACCTAGGCCGCGCACGAGCAAACCGATCCACAGATCATGCCCGCCGCTTTCGAGGTTCGACCCGGCGAGCATCCACATCGCTGTGATAAATAGCGCGATGCCGAACGGTACGAATTTGAGCGGATTGAGGTTCTTCGCGGAAATGAGCGCCCCGGCTATCAAGAGGCCAGTGCCCACCGCAAGGCTTGAGGGTAAGAGCAACAGCCCAGCGTCTATCGGCGGCATCGCGAGAACGTTGAGTGCGAAGACAGGAATTAGGAATGCGCTGCCAAACAGGGCGAAACCGGCAACGAAACTGACCAAAAAACCAAAGGCGAATCGCGGGTCAGTGAAAATTGACCTGTCAAAATAGCTTGGACGGCCCTTGCCGAGGATCAGCCTGCTGACAGCCACAGCGAATGCCGCTACGCCGATTACAGCCAAGGCCGTGATGTGGCCATCATGAAACCAGTTCCAACGAGAGCCTTCGAGCAATGCATAAATGAGCGCTGCCATGGCAACGGTGAACAAGCCGAATCCAATCCAGTCGAAGGGGTGCTTGGCGGCGCGCGTGTCCGGCAACAGGCCCTTGAACGGCACAACGCACAACAAGACAATGAGCGTCAACCCGGGATTGAGCCAGAAGACCCACGCCCAGGAGAAGTCGTTGGTGATCCAGCCCTGAACGGCAGGCGCGAGGGTCGTCGGCGCCATAACAACACCGAGCGCATAGAGCGCCTGAACCTGCCCCTGCTTGGAATTGGGAAAAAGCCTGAAGAGTATTGTCTGGGCTGAAACAAGCAGCGCCGCGCCAGCAGATCCCTGCACAGCACGTGCAGCAACGAAGGGAATGAACTCAATTGTGAGAGCGCAAATGACTGAAGCAGCGGCAACCAGTGCCATGGACCAGAAAAACGTCCAAGCCTCACCGAAGCGGCCGACAACCCAGGCTGCGGCCGGCAAACAAACTACCTTCGCCATGAGATAGCCTAGGTTTACCCACGACACCTCATCTGGCGTCGCGTGGGCGTCGCCCATGATCTGAGGCCGTGCGATCATGAAGATGGTCCCGTTCACCGCATCCATCAGAACTGCTGCCGTCATACCGATGGCGATCACCCACCGGGCGGCTGCATGCATTGCTGCGGGTTGAACACTGCTTCTGTCCGACGACGGCAGGTGCGTCAAATGCCGCCCCGGTAGAGAAGCCCGCGGGAGGTTTGGAGGTGGTGCTCGACAATCAAGGGCGCTCATTGCTTTCCCTCTCGTTCCAGCGCAAAGGCAATAGCCGGCCGGGTCGCAAAGCCATGTGCGAATCCCGGCGGCTCTACCGGCCGGCCCTTATGGTGCCGGGTGTCGACTCGAACTGTTGCCGACATGCCGGGCTTGAGCGCCATCAGGTTTTCCACCTCACTATGTGCAAGGATAATTTTTACGGGGACACGCTGGACAACCCGAACAAAATTTCCCGTGGCGTTGTCGGGAGGCAGCAGGCTGAATTCCGCACCACTCGCGGGAGCGACACTGTCCACGTAACCAGACAGATTTTGCCTTCCGAAACTGTCGATTGCTATCTGCACAGTCTGGCCTGGAGCCAATCGCGCGAGCTGAGTTTCCTTGAAGTTGGCAACGATCCATACTTCTTCACGAGGAACGATTGAGAGAAGCGGAACGCCAGGGCGTGCGTAATGCCCGACTTCCACGTGGCGGTTACCGATGATCCCGTCGGCGGGCGCACGGACAACGGTGTCCGCAAGTGCGATTTCAGCAAGACGTTTTCGGGCTGACGCCTGTTCGATCGCCGCATCAAGGCGGGACGCTTCTGTGTCGAGGACATTGAGTTTTTGGCGCTGCGCCGTGAGTGCGGCCTCTGCCTGCTGTACGCTGGCACGAGCACCCGTCTCGCTGGCCACGGCAGTATCCAGGCGCTGATGAGATGCCCAACCTTCACTCATAAGGCTCTCAGCCCGATTGCGATCGCGGCTAGCGCGAATTGCTTCAGCATTAGCCGCGACCAGACCAGCCTCAGCTTGTCCAATCAAGGCCTTCTGGAGGGTCCGTTCCTCGTCCAGGCTGGCTCGGGCTGCCTGAGCAGCGCGCAGGGCGGCGCCAGCCGCGGCGAGCTGTGCTTTATAACTTTCCGGATTGATACGGAACAGAATGTCACCGCGTGCCACGTGTTCATTATCGAAAACATCGACCTCAACCACATGTCCTGCAACATTGGGCGCGACAGCAACTATATCGCCGCGGACGTAGGCGTTGTCTGTTCTCTCCAAGAAGCGACCGTGTGTCCAGTAGGTGAGACCGTAATACGCACCAAGAGCAATGGCCGGAACAGCGATGAAAAGGAGCGTGGCCAGCTTGAATATATGCTTCTTCATAATTCGCTTCCTTGCTGAACGGTTAATCTGGCAGGAACGCGCTGGCTCACTCAGTTCTGGACGGAAGAGGCAAGTGGCAAGCGCGTTCCTTCGCTGGCGGGCTGTGGGGGCGCAGCACCGCCGGGTATTCATCCTGTTCAACCTTCGAAATTACCGGCGGGTTGTTCTTTTGACATGCAGAGCTGCACCCCGGAGATCGTGGCGACAGAGCCGCCGATCAGGACATGCGCCCACAAGGCTGCAGTCGAGGCGGCAAATCCTAGAACGAAGGGCGCGATGACGGTCCAAGAGCCGATGGCAGTATTCGCCCATTCGGACCAGTCGCCATATTTCCAGAGAGCGAAGACTGAACAGGCGATGATTAGGACGCCGGTCATATGAGAATTCCAGGCCGCACTCGGGCCGACTAAGAACGGCATGACCATTAGGGCAGCCCCAAGGGTGAGATTAACCAGCTCGAGGCCTTGGCTCGGGAGGGATTTGGACATGGGGGGCTCCTGCCTTACTTAAGGTACGGTACCGTACCGTTTACATTTTGGACACTACATCGTATTTGTCAAGTGCTAACCTTGGAAGTGGCAATGGGGAGATAGGAAATGGCGTCTGAACTTGGTGAACACAGACCACGCCGAAGGGCAGACAAGCGTGATGAAATACTGGCCGCCGCGACAGGTATCTTTCTTTCAGAGGGCTATGGCCGCGCCAGCATGGATCAGGTGCATGCAAAGATCGGCGGGTCCAAGCGCACGCTCTACAACCACTTTCGCAACAAAGAGGCGCTGTTTGAGGCAATTATCAACGATGTCTCGGACCGCGCCCTCGCCGCGCTGAAACCGCCCCTGGAGGAGGATGACCTGTCGAGCGCGCTGCTTAAGATGGGTACTGGATATCTGACTATTCTATTATCGCCCGAAGGCCTTGCGCTGTATCGCGCTATGATTTCCGAAGCGCCCCATTTCCAAGATCTCGCCCGCGCCTTTTTCGATAATGGTCCAAACCGAGGAAGCCGGCACCTGGCCAGTTTTTTTCGCGAACAGAAAGCCAAGGGGGTCGTCGACGTCAATGACCCGCAGATTGCGGCGGAACAATTCCTTGGTGCCGTACGGGGAGATGTACACCTCGCCGCGGCACTCGGCGTCCGGCAACCATCAAAACATCTCATTACAGCGACAGTAAAGCAGGCCGTAGATACATTCGTCCGTGGAACCGAACTAAAAAGCGACAATCGCTAACACCCCATTGCAAATTGAAAACGGATCAGCCTGGATATCAATGCCCCCCCCGAAGGAAGCCGCTGCCCCCAAGAGCTGCTGATGCGGGCGCAAACATGGTTCTGGAGTTTCTGCACATACATTCACCGCAGTCATGCGGTTTGGGAAAGTCCGGCGGCCCGTTTGTCCGCCTTAACTGCAACGAATTGACGATTTGAACTCCGCCGGTTTACGCGAACCCGAATGACTGCAAACGGGAAGTTTGCCGCTCAGGCAAAAGTCTCGCGCTGCGGGAGCGTGACCCAATCCGATGTAACGATCCAAGGAGGCAACTAGAGTGAACCGCACCGAGTTTGCCGGAGGCTGATTGCAGTTAGTTACGCGGCTCGTTCCTCAGTTTCCATAGCCGCATAGAAATTGGCCTCTGCTTCTGCCGGCGGGATGTTCCCAATGGTTCAAGCAGGCGGCGGTTGTTGAACCAATCCCCCCATTCAAGCGTTGCGTATTTCACGGCTTCGAAGTTGCGCCATGGGCCGCGGCGGTGAATAACCTCAACCTTGAAAAGGCCATTGATCGTTTCAGCCAGCGCGTGGTCATAGCTGTCCCCAACGCTGCCGACGGAAGGTTCGATGCCAGCTTCGCCCAACCGTTCTGTGTATTTGATCGAAAGGTATTGGCTGCCGCGGTCGGAGTGGTGAACAAGCCCCATCGCCTTTGTCGGCCGCCGCTCATGAACAGCCTGTTCCAGGGCGTCGAGAACGAACCCGGCATGCGCCGAAGTGCTGACACGACCCATTGACCGGCAGGCGGTTTGGCAAAGCCAAATCTGCCGAGAGGGGGCCGACAATCTTGCGGGCATAGGCGTCAATGACGAAGGCGACGTAGACGAACCTTTTCCAGGTGGCGACATAGGTGAAATCGCTGACCCAGAGCATGTTGGGCGCGAGCACACGGAACTGCCGGTTCACCTTGTCCATCCACTGCCCGGCAGCACATGCCACGCATGTGCGAGAGGGGGCACGGGACCTTTTTGTCGGGCACCGGGTGACGTGCTCCCCTGAAATGTCCGCGTTTTGAAGTTAGCCTGTTCTCCACACGAGGAGACAGACAATGCGGAAAAGCCGATTCAGCGAAGAGCAGATCATTGGCATCTTGAAGGAGCACCAGGCCGGGATAGGTGCCAAGGAACTGTGCCGCAAGCACGGCATTAGCGATGGCACCTTCTACAAATGGCGCTCGAAGTATGGCGGTATGGAATTGTCCGAGGCCAAGAGGCTGAAGGCCCTGGAGGCCGAGAACGCCAAGCTTAAGAAGATGCTTGCGGAGCACATGCTCGACGTCGCCACACTCAAGGAAATGCTGGGAAGAAACTTCTGAAGCCCGGTGCTCGGAAACGTGCCGTGGACTGGGCCATGACAGAGAAGAACTATAACCAGCGGCGGGCGTGTGCCTTGGCCGGGCTTGATCCGCGTGTCTATCGGCGAAGGTCAAGCAGGCCGGAGGACCAGGGGCTGCGTCAGCGGTTGAAAGAGTTGTCCGGAGAACGCAGGCGGTTCGGTTATCGGCGCCTGCATATTCTTCTGAACCGGGAGGGCTGGAAAGTGAACCGGAAGAAACTCTACCGGATCTACCGCGAAGAGGGCCTGACGGTGCGCAAGCGCGGTGGCCGTAAACGGGCGATTGGCACCCGTGCGCCGATGGCAAAACTGAATGGCTCCATCGGAAAACACCGCTGGCCGTCCAGGCCGCCCGTCAGGCGGCGCAAGCCAGGTCATCTCCTTGTCGACCCAGATCAGCAGCGATCCCCGCTTCCTGAGCGATCCGTTGTAGCTGGGCCAGTTCGTCGTGCGATAGCGGGTGGGAAGTGGCTTGCTCACGCAGCGCGTCTAACGGCATGGATTCGCGAAGTGAATCCCTCACAACGATAGTTCTGCAAAACGCCACCCAAGCCTGGGCCTCTGGCTTTCATGTTCAGTTGGCAAAGACAGTAACTTTGCCCGTGTTGACAAGGCCAGGGAACGGCTGCCCGGACAACTCACGGATTACGCGTACTTCATCTGTGGCCCTAAACCCATGGCCGATGGCTTGATGAAGGATCTCAAACGGGAAGGCGCTCCTCGCAAACGCATCCACGTCGAGGCGTTTGAGTTCAGATGAGGCTGAAGCGGCCGTTTATCTTCGAATGCAGGCAGGATTCTTACTAAACACCGCGCTGTGATTGCGAGAATGTGAAAACCCAAAGGGTGCTTCGAAGCCGGCACCGGCAGCCGAAACCTTTTTGCCTGATCACCCCGCAGATTTCCTGCTATTTGTGACCTTGTTCACAGGCAAGCCGCGGCAACCGGACTATGCCGCACCGGTCCCGGCATCTTGTGTTGCATCGATGGCTGCGCCGCCTGAAACTGCTGCGCAACGCGAACAGCAAAGAAACTGCCCCAAAAGGAGTCATAAGCATGCGCTTGCCTCATTCACTCGCATTTGCTGCAGCCTTTGCTGCCGGGCTTGCGGCCTTGCCCGCTGCTTCCCTTGCCCAAGGAGGGCTGAAACCAGTCAAGCTGCTGCAGACCTCTTCCGAAGCCCTGTTTCTGGAACGGCAGTTCTTCGGCCAGGTGGCGGCCAAGCAGACGGTGGACCTTGCATTTCAGGTCTCGGGGCAAATCTTGAAGTTCCCGGTCACCGAAGGCAGTGCAGTGGCAAAAGGGGGGCTGATTGCCGAGCTCGACCTGGAACCCTTCGCGCTGAAGCTCGAGCAGGCGCAGCTGCGTAAGGAACAGGCTGACCGCACCGTGGCACGCCTGAAAAATCTGTCCGGCACCGTCAGCCAGGTTTCGATCGACGACGCCGAGACCGAGGCGGGGCTGGCACGCGTAGCGCTGCGCGATGCAGAGTATGAATTCGAGCACGCTACCTTGGAGGCGCCCTTTGATGCGCTGGTTTCCAGCCGCGAGGTGGAGCAGTTCACTACCGTCAGCTCAGGAGCTCCCATCGTGCGGCTGCACGATATGTCTGAACTGTACATCAAGGTTGATGTGCCGGAAATCCTGTTCCAAAGGGCCGAGGAAAGCGACGTGCTGACGATCTCCGCAAATTTCCCCGGACAGGATACCGAGTATCCGCTGGAGATCCTGGAATATGACGCCGAGGCCAGCAGCGTCGGCCAGACCTACCAGGTAACATTCCGCCTGACCCCGCCTGAAGACCGCCAGATCCTGCCGGGCGCATCCGCAACTGTGAAAGTACGGGTCAACACCGGCGACGCAGGCATCAGGGTCCCCGCCACTGCCTTGGTGACAGCAACTGATGGCAGCACCGGGGTGATGGTCTATTCCCCAGCAGGCGCTGAGGAAGGCACCGTTGCATGGACCAAAGTGAAGGTTGAAGCCACTCAGAACGGTGATCTCCGCGTGGTGGACGGCCTGGCCGCAAACGAAGAGGTGGTGCTGACCGGGGGCGGCGCGCTGAAAGACGGCCAGAGAGTCAGACGCTTTACTGGCTTCGGGAACTGAGGGCAGGCAGATGGACATTGCACGCGGGTCGATCAACCGGCCGCTCTATACCTGGATCATCATGCTGGCTGCGCTGCTTGGCGGCATCTGGGGGTTTCTGAACTTGGGCCGGCTCGAAGATCCGGCCTTCACCATCAAATCCGCGGTTATCGCGACGCAATACCCCGGTGCCAACAGCGAACAGGTTGCGCGCGAAGTTTCCGAGCCTCTGGAATCCGCGATCCAAAAGATGGGCGAGGTCAAGCTGATCACTTCTGTCAACCAGCCCGGCTTCTCCCTGATCGAAGTGGAGATGCAGGATACGTACGACGGCACCGAACTGCCTGCCATCTGGACCAAGCTGCGTGCAGAAGTCCGCGATGCTGCCCGCGCTTTGCCGGAGGGCGTCAGTCAGCCAGTTGTGAACGACGGTTTTGGCGATGTGTTCGGCCTATTCTATGCGGTGACGGCAGAAGGCTACACGGACGCCGAAAAGCATGATCTGGCAACCTACTTGCGGCGCGAGTTGTTGACGGTGGACGGGGTGGCCGATGTTGAAATCGCCGGGCTGCCGCAGGAGGCGATCTTTGTCGAACCCACGCTGGCGGTCTCGGTCAATCAGAATGTTCCGATTGACGCGATTAGCAACGCGCTGGCCACTTCCAACTCGGTCCGCTCTGCAGGCAGTCTGGACGCCGGTCCTGCCGAAACCCTGATGCGTGCGCCGGAAGGCTCGGACTCGGTCTCCGAAATCCAGGGGCTTGCGATCGGCTGGCAGGGCGAAGTGGTCAACGTGATCGATATGGCCGACGTGCACCGCGGCCGTATCGACAACCCGGATCTGATCATCCGCTTTGACGGGGTTGAGGCCTTCACCCTCGGGATTGCGGGCCTTGCCACCGAAAACATCGTCGAAGTGGGCAAGAACGTTGACACCAAGCTGGCTGCACTGGACAGCCAAATCCCCTATGGTGTTGATTTAAAGCCGATCTACCAGCAGCATGTTGTGGTCGAGCAAGCCTCCAACGACTTTCTGGTAAACCTTGCCATGTCGGTTTCCATCGTGGTGGTCGTGCTGGCGCTGTTCATGGGCTGGCGCGCCGCTGTTGTGGTGGGCTCCACCCTTCTGCTGACCGTGGTGGGCACGCTGTTCTTCATGAACATGTTCTCGATCGAGATGGAGCGGATTTCGCTTGGTGCGCTGATCATTGCCATGGGGATGCTGGTCGACAATGCCATTGTCGTGGCGGAGGGAATGCAAATCTCCATGCTGCGCGGCAAGACTTCCCGCGAGGCGGCGCATGATGCGGCCTCGAAAACCCAGATCCCGCTTCTTGGCGCTACGGTGATCGGCATCATGGCCTTTGCCGGTATCGGTCTCAGCCCGGATGCGACTGGCGAGTTCCTGTTCTCGCTGTTTGCGGTAATTGCTATTTCGTTGCTGCTTAGCTGGTTCCTGGCTCTGACGGCCACCCCGCTGCTGGGCCACTACTTCTTCAAGCAGGGCAAGGAGGGGGACAGTGATGCCTATGATGGTGTCCTGTTCCGCACCTACGGCGCGATCCTGCGGGCATCTCTGAAGCTGCGCTGGATGGTCGTCGCTGGGCTGATTACCGTCACCGTGGTCTGCTTTATCGGTTTCGGACAGGTGCGGCAGCAATTCTTCCCGGATTCCAACACCCCGTTGTTCTTCGTCCATTACAAACTGCCGCAGGGCACTTCGATACAGACCACATCCGAGCATCTGCAAGTGTTCGAAGACTGGCTTGGCGCACGCGAAGATGTGGTTTCGGTGGCGTCCTTCACGGGTCAGGGGGCAACCCGCTTCATGCTGACCTATTCTGCCGAAAAGCCGAACCCCAGCTACGGCCACCTGATCATCCGTACCGCAAACCTGGACGCCATCCCGCCGCTGCAGGCTGAGCTGGAGGCGTTTGGCCAATCCCGCTTCCCTGAGGGCGAGTTCCGCACTAAGCGGCTGGTGTTCGGCCCGGGCGGCGGCGATCCGGTCCAGGTGCGCTTCTCCGGTCCCGACCCGCGCGTTCTGCGCAGCCTCGGCGAAGAAGCCATCCGGCGTCTGGAAGCAGCCTCCGCCAATATCCTGCTCCCGCGTCACAACTGGCGCGAGCAAGAGCCGGTGCTGAAACCTGTCTATGCCACTGACCGGGCTCAGACCGCTGGTGTCACCCGGGATAACATCGCCGACGCGCTGCAGTTTTCCACTGACGGCCTGCAAATGGGTGTCTTCCGGGAACGCGACCGGCTGATCCCCATTGTGGTGCGCCGCGCACCGGAAGAATCCTACAATATCTATGATCAAGTAGTGTTCTCCTCCTCTGCCGGAAAATTTCTGCCGCTGGAGCAGACGATCGACGGCATTGATGTCGAGGTGGAAAATACACTGGTACACCGCCGGGACCGGCTGCCGACGCTGACTGTCGGCGCGGACATCCCGCCGGACATGACCGCCGCCACCGTTTTTGCCGAGATACGAGACACGATCGAAGCGATCGAGATACCGCCCGGCTACGTGATGGAATGGGGCGGTGAGCATGAAAGCTCGGGCGACGCCAATGAAAGCCTTGGCAAGCAGCTGCCGGTGACCCTTCTGATCATGGTGCTGATTTCTGTGCTGCTGTTCAACGCGATCCGCCAGCCGGTCATTATCTGGCTGCTGGTGCCGATGTCGGTGAACGGTGTGGTGATCGGGCTGCTGGGTACGGGCTTTCCCTTCACCTTCACCGCCCTGCTGGGTCTCCTCAGCCTTTCGGGGATGCTGATCAAGAACGGTATTGTTCTGGTCGAGGAGATTGACCTGGTGCGCGAAACCGGCAAACCACTGCGCGAAGCCATTGTAGAAGCCTCGGTTTCGCGTCTGCGCCCGGTGATGCTGGCGGCGGTAACAACCATTCTCGGCATGGCGCCGCTGCTGACCGATGCTTTCTTCGTATCGATGGCAATCACCATCATGGGCGGGCTGGCCTTTGCCACCGTGCTGACGCTGGTAGCGGCCCCGGTTTTCTACCTGATCTTCTTCCGGGGCGTGGAAAAACGCGAGATGGCGGGCGCTTGATACCTGCCCTGCCTCTCAATCATCAAAGCCCCGGCGGGATCTTGCGACTCGCATGTGCCGGCCCACCTGACTTGTCACCAGGCGCGGGGCCGCTTCGGACTGGATCCGGGCCTTTTCTGTGCTCGTCTTGAACGCCCGTTCTTGGATGGGCAAATCCCGAGCTTTCAGCTCGTGACCGGGCTCTATCCGGATGCCGACTGCATCGGCATCCGGACGGAACTGGGTAGCTCAAACTCCCTGCGGCCCGGGAGCGGCGGAACGCGTCTCGTTCCGAGCCACTTTCCACCGCGGCCACAAGTCGCATGCGCTGCCCAGTTTCCGCCCCTGAGGGTGACGATCCCTTTTGGGGGAGCCGGACTGGACTGTTTGACTTGGGCAGCTGTGCCTTCAGCAAGAGACAATAGAAATCAGCGCGGCGCGCGCGGATTGCATATCCCAGGAGTCGTGGCAGGGCATCGACGGGCTGCGCCCACACTGCTTCCGGCTCGGGCTTTAGGCTCTGGACTCATTGAGTTTCAAAGCCAGTAGATAACGAGGGCTGCAAGCGCGATTGCTGACAGGAAGACTTTTGGGCATCTGTCGTATCGTGTCGCAACCCGCCGCCAGTCCTTCAGCCTGCCGAACATAATCTCAATGCGGTTGCGCCGCTTATATCGGCGTTTGTCGTATCTGATGGCTTTCTTGCGCTGCTTTCGACCGGGGATGCAGGCGCGTATCCCTTTGTCTTTCAAAGCTTCTCTAAACCAATCGGCATCATACCCGCGATCTCCGAGAAGCCATTGGACGTCAGGCAGGCCACTCAGCAGCGCCTTTGCACCGGTGTAATCACTGACCTGTCCGGCAGTCACGAACAGGTTCAGTGGACGCCCCTGGCTGTCACAGATTGCGTGCAGCTTAGTGTTCATGCCGCCCTTAGTGCGCCCGATCAGGCGCCCACGCCCCCCTTTTTAACCCCAAGACTGGAGGCCGTACGGTGTGCTTTCAGGTAAGTTGCGTCGATCATCACAGTCTTTTCCTCACCGTGATCAACAGCCAGACCGGCCATCATCTGGGCAAAGATGCCTTTGTCGCTCCACCGCTTCCAACGATTGTACAAGGTCTTGTGCGGGCCGTAATTTTTGGGCGCATCACGCCAGCGCAAACCATTGCGATTGATGAAGATAATTCCGCTCAGAACACGCCGGTCATCAACACGCGGCTTACCGTGGGACTTCGGAAAATAAGGCTCAAGACGGGCCATCTGCGCGTCCGTCAGCCAGAAAAGATCAGACATATCACCGCTCATTTTTCGAACTGTGAATCACGCCACCCACCGGAAATCAATGGGTCCTGACCCTAAGGCGCAGCCGCCCGAACGTGAGAACCAAGCCAAAACCGAAGGGCGGGCAATTCTTGCTCGCAAGTTGTCGGCCAAAAGCGCGTAGGCGAGCGCGTTGACGGCGGCCAGTCCGACAAACGTTACTACGAGAATTGCAAACTGAGGCAGCAGCGGTGTGTCCAAGACAACAAATTGAGGAACGAACGCGATAAAAAACACGATAGATTTCGGATTGAGAGCCGTTACAGCGGCAGCATCGCCGAACACGCTCGACGCGCTGGTTTGCGATACCCTTTCCAAATCGCCCAACGAAGCTGTTGATGCACTTCGGAAAAGTTTGATCCCAAGAAAAACGAGATATGCTGCACCAATCCACTTCAGGGCAGTAAACAGAGTCGCTGACGCAAGGACCAAAGCCCCCAACCCAGCGAGCGACGCGGACATGGCGATGAAGTCACCCAGAGCAACGCCGCCCACGGTCGCAATGGCGACTCTTTTGCCTTGGCTGATTGCGTAGCTGAGGACGAGTAGGACTGTTGGTCCAGGAATGAGCAAGAGTGCTGTGGAAGCCGCGACGAAAGCCAGCCAAATTTGAAAATCCATGAAAACACCTTTCCAACTTTAAGCTGAGCCAGCCACAGGAGCAGAAGGCTGTAAAGGGGGAATTCATGATCCGGCTATTGCGATGCGGCATCAGCCACGATGGACTCTTTTGGCATCTTCGCTGCCTACCGCATGAACGTTCGTTTTCTGGGTTTGGGTCAGAAACCTGACAAGAAGGTCGGCCTTGCTTGGCATTCTACATTTGGGAAGTGGCGGACCGAGGAGGATTCGAACCCCCGACCCCTTGATTCGTAGTCAAGTACTCTATCCAGCTGAGCTATCGGTCCACTGCGGCGGGGTTTAATCATAGCACCGCACGGGCGCAACCCCAAAAAACCAAAATACCGCCCTGCCCTGCAACTTTCCGGCGCGCGCCTCCCCAGCGGGGTCACAGCGTGCCATCGCCTTTGGGCAGGCATATCTCGAACACGGTGCCCTCGGGGCCGGTTTGCTGCAGCTTAACGGTGCCGCCGTGGCCGCGGGCCAGTTCGTCCGCGATGGCCAGTCCCAGTCCGGTGCCGCCCTTCCGGGCACCGCCCTGAAAGGGGGTGAACAGGTTGTCCTGCGCGCGTTTCGGCAGCCCCGGACCGGTGTCGGCAACGGTGATGTACCAGGCCTCCTCCTCCTCGCGCGCGTCGACCCTGACCTGCCCCGGCCTGCCGGCGGTGGCGATGGCCTGACGGGCATTGCGCACCAGGTTCAGGACGATGCGGAACAGCTGTTCCGGATCGGCGCGCATCCTCATTGGCTTGGGCACCGCATTGATGATTTCCACCGCCGCGCTGTCCGCCGCCAGCTGCTCGCTCTCGGCGATATCGGCGGTGATTTCATGCAGGCAGACCACACCGAAGGTTGGCGACGGCTCCTCTGCCCGGCCGAACGCCAGGGTGCCCTCGCACAAGGACACCGCGCGGGTGATTGAATTGACCAGCTTCGGCGCCAGGCGGCGCACCAGCGGGTCCTCGCTCATCTCGATGCGGTCGGTGAACAGCTGCGCCGAGGTCAGGATGTTGCGCAGATCGTGGCTCACCTTGGCCACTGCCCCGCCCAGCTGCGCCAGCCGCTCGCGCTGCTTCAGCGCCTGAGTCAGCTCAGTCTGCAGCTGCATCAGCGCTTCTTCTGCCTCGCGCAGCTCCACCACGCTGGAACTGGGGTGGATGATGCCGCGCGCATCCTCCGGGGCCGCCGCATAGCGCTGCATGTACCCCACCACGCCTTTGATCGGCTTCACCAGCACGATCCGCACCGCCCCGAACAGCAGCACCGCGGTGATGACCGAAATCACTGCCGAAAGGATTAAAATCCGCACCCCGTAGTCGATCATCGCCGCGCGCAGCGGTCCGGTTTCCATGGTAACCTCGATCAGCAGGCCAGCCCCGCGCACCGGCGCGCCGATCACCCGGATAATCTCATTCCCGGGCGTCGCCAGCCGCATCATCGCATCGCGGATCAGCGTCATCGCACCGGCCATGCGCAGGTCATAGGTGGCGGTGATCTGCCCCGGGATCGGTGAAGCCAGCATCAGCTGGCGGATTTCGTCGCGGCGCAGCACCACATTGTAGACGCCCGCGTTTTCCAACAGCTCCGCTTCCAGCTCGGTCTCGAGCATGTCGTCTGCCAGCAGCGCCAGCGACGCGATCTGCGCCCGTTCCAGCCGGTCAGCCAGGTAATCCTCGCGGAACCGCGCAATCGACGGCACAAAGATCAGCACCTCGGCCAGCATCACAAAGACCGTGGTCAGGATCAGGAATCTGCCCGAGAGCGTGTTGAGCATGAAGCGGCCTTCAGTTCATGAAATCCTGCGCTGAACAAAGCGCACGGCGCGTTTAACAAGACTGCTTTCAAACAGCCGCGGAGAAAAATAGGCCCCCGCCGCCCGTTTGTTAATCTCGCTGATCGTGGGGTAAGGCGCAACCATTGCAGCAACTTGGCTCATTTTCAGGTTGCTGGCGATGGCCATTGACCACAGCCCGATTAGTTCGCCCGCCTGATGGCCCGCAATGGTGGCGCCTACGGGGCGGCCTTTGACCACCATCACCTTGATGAAGCCTGTAGTCTTGCGTTCGGCAATGGCACGGTCGTTGTGATGGTAATCAAACCGCACCACTTCCAGCTTGACGCCAAAGCGGTCGCGGGCCTGCATCTCGGTCAGCCCCACCTGCGCCAGCTCCGGATCGGTGTAGGTGGCCCAGGGGATATGGCTGGTCTTCGCCTTTGACGGCAGGCCGAACAGGGCAGAGCGGATGATGACGCTGGCGTGGTAGCCCGCCACATGGGTGAACTGCATACCCCCTGCCACATCGCCGATGGCATAGACGCGGCGGTTGGTGGTCAGCAGGCTCTCGTCCACCTTGATGCCATTGCCTTGCGTTTCGATCCCGGCAGCGGCGAGGTTCAGCCGCTCCACATTCGCCTTACGCCCCACCGCCATCAGCAGATGCGAACCGCGGAAGGTGCTGCCGTCCTTGGTTTCGACCTCGATGGCACCCGTCTGCCCGGAAACACGCGCGACCATGGCGCCCTCAGCGATCTCGACGCCTTCCGCGCGCAAGGCGTCCAGCACCAGCGCTGCGGCCTCCGGGTCGTCCTTGCCCAGCGCCCGCAGGCCTTCGATCACCGTGACCTTGCAGCCCAGCCGCACATGCGTCTGTGCCATTTCCATTCCGATCGGGCCGCCGCCGATGATCAGCAAATGCTCTGGTTTCTCGCGCAGGTCGAACAAAGTCTCGTTGGTCTCAAAGGGAACCCTGTCCAGCCCCGGGACCGGTGGCACCAGCGGCGACGATCCGGTGGCAATCACCACCCGCCGGGCTGTGATGCGGTACTCGCCCGCAGCAACTTCGGTTTCCGAGACAAAATGCCCGAATTCGCGGATCACCCGCACGCCGAAGCCCTCGAACCGCTCCTGGCTGTCCACCGGGGCGATGGTTTCGATCACTTGCCGCACATGCT
Organism: Leisingera sp. CC-HEC093; assembly: GCF_059429195.1. Taxonomy (NCBI): domain Bacteria; kingdom Pseudomonadati; phylum Pseudomonadota; class Alphaproteobacteria; order Rhodobacterales; family Roseobacteraceae; genus Leisingera; species Leisingera sp. CC-HEC093. The sequence continues at coordinate 681,972 of NZ_JCAIJR010000001.1, forward strand.
CCTTGGCCGCCGCGTAATCCGGTTGCGGCACCTGATCCGCCACGCCGAAATCCGCGGTATGCGCCTGGCCATAGGCCGCCTTGCCGCTGGCCAGCAGCGCCTTGGACGGCACGCAACCGTAGTTCAGGCAGTCGCCGCCCATCTTGTGGCCTTCCAGCAGCACCACGTCAGCCCCCATCTGGCTGGCCCCGGCAGCCACCGACAGCCCGCCGGAACCGGCCCCGATGACCAGAAGATCACATGTGATACGGCTCATGTTAGCTGTCCTTCTTTGCTTGGCCGCGCAGGTTGCCGCGCACCGCTTTCACCAGGATCGGCATCGCTGCCAGCACGCACAGCCCCAGAATCGGGCCGATCACATGCGGCTCCCACAGCAGGCTCAGGTCGGGATCGCCGCCGCGGTCAAAGACCGAGCCGACCCCCACACCGATCCAGGTAAAGACGATAGCGCCCGGGATAATCCCCAACGCGGTGGTCCACAGAAAGTTGCGGAACTTCACCCCCACCAGCGCCGGCAGCAGGTTCGCCACAAAGAACGGCACCGCCGGCACCAGCCGCAGCAGCAGCAGCACCTCGATCTCGTTTTTCCGCAGGGCCTGTTTCAGCATCTGCACCCGGCCCTCCGCCGCCTCTATCTTGGCCGTGAGCCAGGCACCCAGCCCCATACGCGCCGCCAGAAAGATGCCCGCCGCGCCGATGGTGGCAGAGATTACGTTGAACGCGGCGCCCGCCGCTAGCCCGAACAGGAAACCGCCCGTAACCGAGGCCACCGCCGCACCCGGCAGCGAAAACACCACGATCACGATGTAGATGCCCATGAACAGCGCCACCAGGCCAAGGTAATTCTGGTCCCGGAACGCCATCAGCGCCTCGCGGTTGTCGCGCAGGGTGTCGAAGGTCAGGTAATCCTTCAGCAGCACCGCGCCGATCAGCGCAACTGCCACCACCGCCATCAGCGGCAGATGCCGCGCCAGGCCCGGCTTGGCGCTGTCCTGCTCCTTGGATTCGGATTCTGTTTCCGGTGTTTCTGTCATGCCGCCCATCCGGTCCGTTTCAATTGCGCTTTGTCTGTTGCTACGTGTTAAATGGCGCTTCCGCGAGGGAGGTTCCGCCCGCCTCACAGGCGCTTGATCGCAACAGCGGATTCCGTGAGGTTTATGGCAGAATCAGCCGCCCCATGTTACGTCCGCTGCGTCCTGGCAGGCCGTCCGGGGCCAGTTTCTGGCAGAAATGTTGCACTTGAAACTGCGGCGCGGTCATAATTGGGTATGATTTTTCACCCCAAAAGGTGATTTCCCGCCCCACAGGGTTTGACTTACCCGCCATTCCCTCCTAAAGACCGGGCTTCGAGATAGACCCCGGGCGGGCGATTCCGCGCACCCGACGAAAAAAATGTGGAGACCGGAGCGATGAAACGCACCTATCAGCCTTCGAACCTGGTTCGCAAACGCCGCCACGGCTTCCGTGCGCGCATGGCCACCAAGGCAGGCCGCAAGATCCTGAACGCACGCCGCGCACGCGGCCGCAAAGAACTGAGCGCATAAGCTCAGTTCCTGTTCTGACGGACATGACACCGCCGGAGGCCCCCAAGGACGGCAACGCTGCCCGCGGGGACACGCCTCCGGCGGTGTCCGTTTGCGCATCTCCTGCGCAACAGATCGAGGTCATGGCCAAGCGCCGTGATTTCCTCGCCTGTGCCCGCCCGCCTGCCCGCAAGCAGGGCACCAAGGGCATGATGGTGCAGGGCCGGAACCGCTGCGATGACGGCGGCATCCGCATGGGTTTTACCTGTTCCAAGAAGGTCGGCAATGCCGTGGCCCGCAACCGCGCCAAGCGCCGCCTGCGCGAGGCCGCGCGGATGATTCTGCCAACCCACGGCCGCCCCGGCTGGGATTACGTCCTGATCGGCCGCGCCATTGAGACCGCCCAGCGCCCGTTCGAGGAGCTGAAGCGCGACCTGATCTACGCGCTGAAAAAGATCCACGGGCAGTAAATGCCCCGGCTTTTCGCCGCATTGCCTGTCAGCCGCCCTGCCCCTATCTATCTGCCATGACCCCGCTAGCCCATCTCTTTGCCCTGCCTGTGCGCGCCTACAGGCTGCTGTTCAGCCCCTGGGTCGGCTTCAACTGCCGTTACCAGCCCACCTGCTCCGCCTACGCTCTTGAAGCACTGCACAAGCACGGCGCCATCAAGGGCGCTTGGCTGACCGCCCGCCGTATCGGCCGCTGCCACCCCTTTGGCGGCGACGGCTATGACCCGGTGCCGGACAAACACGACTAGCGCCCGCACGCCTTTTTTCCTTGGCAAAAGCGCGCGCCTCGGCTAGGGCGCGGCCATGCTTGATGATGATCTGGACGAAATCCACCCGCTGTTTGCCGGCGCTCCCTCGACCACTGAGTTCAAGAAGCTCAGGAAACGCATCGTGCGCTATGCCCGCGAGGCGATTGAGCAATATGGCATGGTGGAACGCCGCGAGGACGGCAGCACGCCCAAGTGGCTGGTGTGCCTGTCAGGCGGCAAGGACAGCTACACCCTGCTGGCGGTGCTCTACGAGTTGAAATGGCGCGGCCTGTTGCCGGTGGATCTCTTGGCTTGCAACCTGGATCAGGGCCAGCCCGGCTTTCCGGCTACGGTGCTGCCGGAGTTTCTGGAAAAGATGGGCGTGCCGCACCGGATCGAATATCAGGACACTTATTCCATTGTCGTCGACAAGGTGCCGCAGGGGCGCACCTATTGCGCCCTGTGCTCGCGCCTGCGCCGCGGCAACCTCTACCGCATCGCGCGCGAGGAGGGCTGCTCGGCGGTGGTGCTGGGCCATCACCGCGACGACATCCTGGAAACCTTCTTCATGAACCTCTTTCACGGCGGCCGCCTCGCGACCATGCCGCCCAAGCTGGTCAATGAGGAAGGCGACCTGTTCGTGTTCCGCCCGCTGGCCCACGTGGCAGAGGCCGATTGCGAGAAGTTTGCGCGCGCGATGAACTATCCGATCATCCCCTGCGATCTCTGCGGCAGCCAGGACGGGCTGCAACGCCAGCAGGTGAAACAGATCCTGGACCAGTGGGAATCAAATTCGCCGGGCCGCCGCCAGGTGATGTTCCGGGCGCTGATGAATGCGCGCCCGTCGCACCTTCTGGACCCCAAATTATTCGATTTCGCGGGTCTGGAGCTGAAGAATGAGGATTCCGGGCCGGAAATTTCCGCAATTCCCAAGCTGCGTTAACTCCCGGGTTAGATCAGCACCTTAGTCTCAGCCCCGAATGGACGGCTGCAGACGAAAGGTCTGAGAATGAAGATTACGGGTTCAGGCTTTCCGGAACGGCTCCGGAATTTCCTTGCCACGGCACTTGTCGGGCCGCCGATGCTTGCCTTTCTGCCAGCCTTGACCCTCGCGACCTTCTGGCTCGGCGGCGAAACGGCGCTGCTGGCTGTGGCCCTTGGCCTGCCGGTGCTGTTTGCCGCAGCTGGCGGATTCTCCAAGCGCGGCGACGGCGTGCCGCGCGATTCCGTCACAGGCATGATGCTGCGTGACGGGTTCGAACAGGAAACCGCCCGCCTTTATCAGGACTGCACCGACGCAAGCCTGCGCTCGGCCGTGTTTGTGCTGGAACTTGACGAATACAAGGAACTGACCGACCGCCACGGCCAGGAGGCAGGCGACCGCATCATGCAGCATTGCGGCGCGCAGATTGTCTCCATCCTGCGCCAGAATGACACCGTCGCCCGCATCGGCGACAACCGGTTTGCCATCTGCCTGGCGCCCACCCTGCAGCTCGACCTGGAACTGTGCATTCAGCTCGCCGGGCGCCTGCAAAGCGCGGCGGAGGAGCCGCTGGCGCTGGATGGCGCCACCGTTTACATCACTGCCTCGGTCGGTTTCTGCCAGCACGGCCGCGCGCCGGGCAGCACCAGCGCAGACTGGATTGCCGCCGCCGTTTCCGCCCTGTCGGAGGCGCACGGCAACGGCCCCGGCGGCATCCGTGCCTACTCCAGCGATATGCCGGCCCGCGGCAGCAGCCGCTCCAGCCTGCGCGAGGAAGCCGCGGCGGCGCTGGAAACCGGCCAGATTCAGGCCTGGTTCCAGCCGCAGATCTGCACCGATACCGGCAGGGTCTCGGGGTTTGAGGCGCTGGCGCGCTGGCTGCACCCGGTGCAGGGGCTGATCCCGCCCTCCACCTTCCTGCCCGCGCTGGAGGAAGCCAACCTGATGGACCGGCTGAGCCAGGTAATGCTCTACAACGCGCTGGTCGCCATCAAGGCCTGGGATGATGCCGGAGTGAATGTTCCTTGCGTCGGCGTCAACTTTGCCACCCAGGAGCTGCGCAACCCAGGGCTTGCAGGCCGCATCAAGTGGGAGCTGGAGCGCTTCGGCCTGCCTGCCGACCGCCTCTGCGTCGAAATCCTGGAAACCGTGATGACCGACCAGCCCGACGATGTGGTCACCCGCAACATCCTCGCCCTCAGCGAGCTGGGCTGCCCGATCGACCTGGACGATTTCGGCACCGGCCATGCTTCGATCTCCGCCGTGCGCCGCTTTAATATCTCCCGCATCAAGATCGACCGCACATTCGTGATGAAGGCGGACCAGGACCCGGAACAGCAGAAACTGATCTCTGCCATCCTGACAATGGCAGAGCGGCTGGACCTCGACACCCTGGCCGAGGGGGTGGAAACCGCGGGCGAACACGCGCTGCTGGCGCAGCTGGGCTGCGGCCATGTGCAGGGCTTCGGCATCGGACGCCCGATGCCCTTTGACCAGACACTGGACTGGATCACCGCCCACGAGGCCAAACTGCAGGATGCGCCGGCGATCGGCCGCCAGACACCCTGAAGGCTCAATTCCTTTGACTTTCTGCCGCATCGGGACCTGTTGACGCCCCGGTGCGGCCCGATTCTGCTTGACCTTTGCGGCCCACCTCTGTTGAACCCCACGTGTCCTTCCCTACACGAGGTGGCAGTCCCCAATGGACGATCAGAACAAAAATCTTATTCTCGCAACCGTACTCAGCTTTCTGGTGATCCTGGGGTGGTATACCTTTTTCCCGCCGCCGGAACCGGAACAGGCACCGGAAACCGCGATCAGTGAGACCGCCCCGGCAGGCGATACCGCCGCCGCACCCAGCGCCGCGGGGGCCGATGCGGTCGCAGATACCGCCCCGGAAGAAGCCGCCGCCCCGGATGCACCGCGCGTTGCCATCGACACGCCCCGCGTCACCGGCAGCATCTCGCTGCAGGGCGGCCGGATCGACGACCTGTCGCTGAAGGACTACCGCGAGACGCTGGACGAAGACTCCCCGATCGTCAAACTGCTGAAACCGGTGGGCGAGGCCGGCGCTTATTACGCGCTTTATGGCTGGGCCCCGGGTGCAGGCCTCACGCTCAGCGATGTGCCGGGCGCCAACACCGTCTGGTCTGCCCCGGACGGCGCCACCCTGTCCCCGGACAGCCCGGTGACGCTCACCTGGGACAACGGCAAGGGCCTGACCTTCTCGCGCACCATCGCGGTGGATGAGGACTACATGTTCTCGGTCACCCAGTCCGTTGCCAACGCCTCCGGCAGCACCGTCTCGCTGGCGCCCTACGGCACCCTGGCCCGCCACGGCCAGCCTGCGGATCTGAAGAACTTCTTCATCCTGCACGAGGGCCTGGTCGGCATGACCGACGGCGAACTGGCCGAGACCGACTATGACGACATGGCCGACTTTGATCCCGACCCGCGCGACGGCTCCAAATCCAGCATCAAGCAGGTCGAGGCCGACGGCTGGATCGGCTTCACCGACCACTACTGGATGTCCACCCTGGTGCCCGCTCCGGGCCAGGGCTTCCGCTCCATCGCCAAGTTCGACGAGCGCCGCGAGATCTACCAGACCGACATCGTGCTGCCGACCGTCACCGTGGCAGAGGGCCAGTCGTCCGAAGTCACCACCCAGCTGTTTGCCGGCGCCAAGGAATGGGAAGCCATCCGCGGCTACGAAAAGGCAGGCATCGCGGGCTTCCTGGACGTCATCGACTGGGGCTGGTTCTTCTTCCTGACCAAGCCGATGTTCTGGCTGCTGCATAACTTGAACGTCCTGATCGGCAACATGGGCTGGGCGATCATCGGCCTCACGGTGGTGATCAAGATCCTGGTGTTCCCGCTGGCCTATAAATCCTATGCCTCCATGGCGAAGATGAAAGAGCTGCAGCCAGAAATGGAGAAGCTCAAGGAACGCGCCGGCGACGACCGCCAGAAGATGCAAAAGGAGATGATGGAGCTGTATAAAAAGGAGAAGGTGAACCCCGCCGCGGGCTGTTTGCCGATCCTGATCCAGATCCCGATCTTCTTCTCGCTCTACAAGGTGATCTTCGTCACCCTGGAACTGCGCCACGCCCCCTTCTTCGGCCCGTTCCAGGACCTCAGCGCGCCCGACCCGACCTCGATCATGAACCTGTTCGGCCTGCTGCCCTTTGCCTCCCCGGCGCCGGAAAGCGTGCTGGCGCTGGTCTTCATCGGCATTCTGCCGATCCTGCTCGGCATCTCGATGTGGCTGCAGCAAAAGCTGAACCCGGCACCCACCGACCCGACCCAGCAGATGATCTTTGCCTGGATGCCCTGGGTGTTCATGTTCATGCTCGGCGGCTTCGCCTCCGGCCTGGTGGTCTACTGGATCGCCAACAACACGATCACCTTCACCCAGCAGTATCTGATCATGCGCAGCCACGGCTATACGCCGGACGTGTTCGGCAACATCAAGTCGGGCTTCAAGAAGAAGCCCAAGGCTGAGAAGGAATGATGCATACCGTTACAGACATCTGGCGCCACCCGCTCAAATCCCATGGGCGGGAGGCACTGGAAGACGTCACCGTGAGCGCCGGGCAGACCATGCCCGGCGACCGCGTTTGGGCGGTCGCGCATGAGGCCTCCACAGCGGATGGCTCCGAATGGGTGCCCTGTGCCAATTTCACCCGCGGCGCCAAGGCGCCGGGGCTGATGGCGATCAATGCCCGGCTCGACGATGCCACCGGCCAGCTGACGCTGAGCCACCCGGCCCGCCCCGATCTGACCTTCGACCCGGAAAACCCGGCGGATCTGCAGCGCTTCCTCGACTGGGAAAAGCCGCTCTTGCCCGCGAACCGGGCCGGATCCTCCCATATTGTCCGGGTGCCGGGGCGCGGCATGACCGATACGGATTTCCCATCGATCACCCTGTGCAACCGGGCGTCTCACCGCGCGGTGGAGCAGGCCATCGGCCACGGCCTCTCGCCCCTGCGCTGGCGCGGCAACATCTGGTTCGACCTGGATGATCCTTGGGCCGAAAACGACTGGCTCGGCCGCGAAGTTCAGATCGGCGAAGCCGTCTTTGCGGTGCGTGAGCGGGTGGTGCGCTGCCTGGCGACCACCGCCAACCCCGAAACCGGCGAACGCGACGCCGATACGCTCAAGACCCTCAAGAACAATTGGGGCCACCAGGATTTCTCGGTTTACGCCGAGGTGGTGCGCGGCGGCGAGATCCGCCTGGGCGACGCGGTTAAGGTGCTGTGATGCAGATGCAGTTTTCCCTGGCCGAAGCGCCGGACGAGATTTCCACTGAGACGGGCCGCAAGCTGTTTGCAGGCGAGACCGAATTCCTGAAGGGCGTGGTGGCGATGAACGGCCTGCCCGATGCCGACCGGCTGGAAGTCTGCTTTGCCGGCCGCTCCAACGTCGGCAAGTCGAGCCTGATCAACGCGCTGACCGGCACCAAGGGCATCGCACGCGCCTCCAACACCCCGGGCCGCACGCAAGAGATCAACTTCTTCACCCAAGGGCCGGAGCTGTATCTGGTCGACCTGCCCGGCTATGGCTATGCCAACGCGCCGCTCAAGGTGGTGGAGCAATGGCAAAAGCTGTTGAAACGCTATCTGTCCGGCCGCCAGAACCTGCGCCGCGCCTTTGTGCTGATCGACAGCCGCCACGGGGTGAAGGCGGTGGATGACGAGATCATGAAGCTCCTGGACAGCTCCGCCGTCACGTTTCAGTGCGTGATGACCAAGGCCGACAAGGTCAAGGAAAAGGACCGCGCCAAGGTGCTGGAGCAGGTCAAGGGGGCGCTGGCGAAACACCCCGCCGCTTACCCTGAGATCGTGCTGACATCCTCCGAGAAGGGCGATGGCATCGCCACCCTGCGCTCCATCATCGCCGGGCTGTAACAAACGTGCTGAGCCGCCTGCCCTCGCTGCTGGTTGTAATCGCCCTGGCCGTGGCCGGGCTGATCCCTTCCGGCTGGATGCCGGCCTCAGCACAGGACGGCAAGGTGCTTTTGGTTATCTGTACCGGCACCGGCTCGGTGGAAACCTGGGTTGACCTCGACGGCGGCGAATCCCATGCCCCGGCCGAGCAGATGGAGGACCGCAGCTGTCCTTTCGCCGGTCTTGGCGCGGTGGCGCTGCTGCCGGACGGTCTGATCGGCCTGAACCTGGCCGCACCTCTCAGCGACCGCTGGTCGCGCGAGGCTTTCACCCATCACACCGCCGGCTTCCACTGGCGCTATGACGCCCGCGGCCCGCCCGCACTCTCCTGATTTTCTGAACAATTCTGACATTTCAGCCGGCGTCCCGCGCGCCCGGCCCCGTTCCGGTATGGAGAGACACCATGGCACCAAGCCAACCGCAATCCGCAGACCAATCACGTCCGCTTACTGAAAAATTCTACTTCGCTGTCTGGCGCTGGCACTTCTATGCCGGCCTGTTTGTGATCCCCTTTCTGATCATGCTGGCCGTCACAGGCCTGATGATGATGTTCATCACCCAATTCGACGGCCGCGACGGCGAGAAGATCACCGTCGCCCAAGGCGCGGCTGAGCTGAGCATCCCCGCGCAGGAGGCCGCTGTTCTGGCCGCCCAGCCCGGCACCATCGCCGAATGGATCGGCCCCAAGGCTCCGGATCTGGCCGCCGTCTTCCGGGTGAAAACCGATGACGGCCAGCGCCTCGTCGCGCTGGATCAATACACCGGCGAGGTGATTGAGGTCTGGGACCGGCGCGCTGGCTGGTACGATCTGGCCGACAATATCCACTCCACCCTTCTGATCGGCGACACCGGCGACCGGCTGATTGAGATCGCCGCCGGTTTGGGCATCGTGCTGGTGCTGACCGGGCTTTACCTGTGGTGGCCGCGCGGCAATGCCATCAGCGCCTTTGTCCCCAACGTCCGCGCGCGCGGCCGCGCTTTGTGGAAGAACCTGCACGCCGTTTCCGGTTTCTGGATGTCGGCGCTCTTGGTGATATTCCTGATCTCCGGTCTGTCGTGGACCGGGATCTGGGGCGGCCAAATGATGCAGGCGTGGTCCACCTTCCCGGCGGCGAAATGGGACAAAGTACCCTTATCCGATGACATCCACGCCAGCATGAACCACGGGCATACCAACGATGTGCCCTGGGCGCTGGAACAGACCCCGATGCCCGCCTCCGGCTCGGGCGCAGGCATCACCGGCGTCGCCGAAGGCGCGGCGGTGGATTCTGCCAGCCTGATTGCTTTGGGACGGGAACTGGGCATGGAGGGCCGCTTCCGCCTCGCCTATCCCGGCGGCGAGACCGGCGTCTGGACCCTCAACCGCGACAGCATGAGCGGCGACGGCGACAGCCCCTTCATCGACCGCACCGTGCATGTGGACCAGTACAGCGGCAAGATCCTGGCAGACGTGAAATACGACGACTATTCCTGGGCTGGCAAGGCGATGGCCGTCAGCATCCCCTTCCACATGGGGCTGATGGGCACATGGAGCTTCCTTCTGAACGTGGTGTTCTGCCTCGCGGTGATCTTTGTCTGCGTCTCCGGCCTGGTGATGTGGGTCAAGCGACGCCCTGCGGGCGCTACCCGCCTCGCTGCGCCGCCAGAACCGGCAGAGATGCCGTTCTGGAAGGGTGCTGCACTGATCGCCGTCATCGTCTCACTGGCCTTTCCGCTCACCGGCCTGGCGCTGCTGGCTGTGCTGGCCTTTGACGTGCTGCTGCTCGGCAACCTGCCGGTACTGAAACGCGCGGTAAGCTGACAGAGCGCCGCCCGGCCTTTGGGCCGGGTGGCATGCCCGCCATCAAACGTGCTGCGCGCCGTTCACCTCGATCTCGGCGCCGGAGATATAGGAACTCCCCTCAGAGCACAGGAAATAGATCGCCGAGGCCACCTCCTCAGGCTGGCCCAGCCGCTGCATCGGCAGCTTCTCGACAATTTTGTCGGTGCCGGGCGACAGGATCGCGGTCTCCACCTCTCCCGGCGCAATCGCATTCACCCGCACCCCCAGCGGCCCGAAGTCATGCGCCATCTCCCGCGTCAGCGCCGCCAGCGCCGCCTTGGAGGTGGCATAGGCAGCGCCGGCAAAGGGATGCACCCGGCTGCCCGCGATCGAGGTCACGTTGACCACCGATCCCTTGGCCGCCGCCAGCTCGTCCTTCAGGCCGCGGGCCAGCACCACAGAGGCAAAGAAATTCACGTGAAACACCTTGCCCCAGTCCATCAGGTCGGTGTTGAGCGTGCTGAGCCGCTCGCCCTCCGGCCCCTTGGGCGAGATGCCCGCGTTGTTGACCAAGGCATCCAGGCGGCCATCCAGCAGCTCCTGGATCCGGCCCACCGCGTTGATGGTGTCCGATGGGTCCGACAGGTCCAGCTGCACATGGTTCTCCTGGCCGCCGCCCCAGGGGCATTCCTGCGGAAAGGGTTGGCGCGAGCAGGTGATCACCCGCCATCCCTCGGCATTGAAACGGCGCACTGTGGCATGGCCGATACCGCGGCTGGCGCCCGTCAGCAGTAATGTCTTCTGGCGCATGGCGCCCTCCTGATGAGAGAATCTGGCCCGAGCCTAGCATCCGCGCCGCCATCTGCAACGGGGTGCGCCAAAGCCTCCCCTTGGCAGACGCGCCGGAACCTCGTAACACTCCCCTGCCAAGGGATGATGCAGCAATGAAGAAACAAGATATGAACCGCGATTGGATTGCCACCGCCGAAACCCTCTCCAGCGCGCTGCCGTATTTCCAGCGCTTTGCCGGGGCGATTGTTGTGATCAAGCTGGGCGGCCACGCCATGGGCAGCGACGAGGCGATGGAGACCTTTGCCCGCGACATCGTGCTGATGCGCCAGGTCGGGGTGAACCCGGTGATCGTGCATGGCGGCGGACCGATGATCAATGCAATGCTGGAAAAGCTGCAGATCCAATCCGAGTTCGTGAACGGCAAGCGGGTAACCGATGCCGCCACCATGGAAGTGGTGGAGATGGTGCTGTCCGGCGTCGTCAACAAACGCATCGTGCAGGCAATCAACCGCCAGGGCGGCCGCGCCGTCGGCCTGTCGGGCAAGGATGCCAGCCTGATCACCTGCGATCAGGCCGACCCGGACCTTGGCTTCGTCGGCGCGCCTGCGGAAATGGACCCCGAGGTTCTGCACGGGCTGTTTGAGAAGAACATGATCCCGGTGATCGCCCCCATCGGCGGCGGCCGCAATGGTGAAACCTACAATATCAACGGCGACACTGCCGCCGGCGCCATCGCCAAGGCGCTTGCGGCCGACCGGCTGCTGCTGCTCACGGATGTGGCCGGCGTCAAAAATGCCGGGGGCGAAGTGGTGACGGAGCTGAAGGCGGCGGACGTCGAGGAGATGACCGCCAGCGGCGTCATCGCCGGCGGCATGATTCCCAAGACCGAAACCGCGCTGGACGCAGTCCGGGGCGGCGTGCGCGCCTGCATCATCGTCGACGGGCGGGTGCAGAACGCGGTGCTGCTGGAGCTGTATACCGACCACGGCGCAGGCTCAATGATCCGGGCCTGACAGCGCGGTGCAATCAGGCCAGCAGGGGCGCTGCCCCTCTTGGCCCTCCCGGGCCAATTCACCCCGGGATATTTTCAGCCAGAAGAACAGGGAATCCGGCCGTCAGCCTCCCGGCGCCTTATAGGTCCCTGCAAGGGCCCCCGCTTTCTTTTGGATTTCCGTAAATTCATCAGTGGTGAAGGCGCGGACGGTCTTGAGGTTGCTGACCGCGCCGCTGGCGCCTGTTACCAGCAGGCCCGCCAGCAGGCTCGACACATCGTCAATCGTAACCTTGATCGCGAAATCATGGTCCCCCGTGGTCATATAGAAGCTCTCCAGCGTGCCGCCCGCTGCCTCGACAAGGGCACGGGCCGCAGCCTCGCGGTCGCTGGGGCTGTCGATCATCGCCTTCATCGCAGAAGACGTGTAGTTCCCGGTCACGATAAATCTTGGCATTCAGTCTCTCCCTGGGGCGGAAGATGCAGGCCGGCCGCAGGCAAGATGCCGGATAGCCCGGCCTGCATGCCCCGCACCGATCATACCACGGATCGCGCTTCCGGCATATGAGCAAGCCTGGCCCGCCTGCAGCCGCCCGGCTGGTTGGAGGCGGTGCTGGAGCAACCGGCTGGAGCCTGCTCTGGCCATTCTGCCGCTGCTGAAATCCGGCGGCAGGAAGACGCCGGCAGGCCAGAGCCCGGCGTTTTTGCCCTGCACCGCCCCTGCGCCGCTGTTAGGCTGCAGCAAACCCGCCAGCCCCGGAGCCCCGAGATGAGCCTGACCGGCACAACCGCCCCCCGCCGCCGCGGCGCCCCGTCTTATGCCGCTGCGGAAACCGCCGCGGCCGAGTCCGGGCTGGCTATCCAGGGTGCGCTGCACCCCGCCCGCCAGCCGGTCCAGGCGCTGAAGAGCGGCACCCTGCTGCTCCTGGGCACGGACAGCGCCTTCTGGCCGCTGCTGACGACCAGCCCGGAATACCGGGATGGCGCCCCGGACCCTGTCGACCGCTGGTCCGCGCGGGTGGTCGGGGCACTGGCAGAAACTCTGGGCGGCACCGCGTATTTTCCGTTCGGCGGTCCGCCCTATACCCCCTTCATCAACTGGGCGCTGGCGTCGGGGCGGTTTTTCACATCGCCGTCACAGATGATGGTGCATGATCAGGCCGGCATGATGATTTCCTTGCGGGGGGCCATTCATTTTGAACAGGAATTTGACATTCCCCCTCCGCCTTTGGCAGACTCACCCTGCCACAGCTGCCCTTCCCGTCCCTGCCTTGCCGCCTGCCCGGTTTCGGCGCTGTCGGACGGAGCCCCCTACGATCTTGAGGCTTGCCACGGCTATCTCGACACAAGCGCAGGTGCCGGCTGCATGACCGGCGGCTGTCTTTCCCGGCGGGCCTGCCCGCTGAGCCGCACCGCCCGCCGGCCCCCGGACCAAACCGCACATCACATGAGGTATTTTCACCCGCAATGACCTGTACCCTGATCCTGACCCGCCACGCCAAATCCGCCTGGGACACCAATGTGCCCAGCGACCACGCCCGCCCGCTGAACAAACGCGGCCGCCGCTCGGCCCCTGCCATCGCCGCCTGGCTGCGCGACAACGGCTACCTGCCGGATCAGGTGATCTCCTCCTCTGCCCAGCGCACCCGCGAAACCTGCGAGCTGATGGAACTGGGGGTGCCCGCCCGGTTCACGGAGCGGCTGTACCACGCCAATTCCGAGATCATCTTCAAGGTGCTGAGCGAGGCGGAGCAGAAGCGGGTCCTGCTGATCGGCCACAATCCCGGCATCGCCGCCTTTGCCCACACCATCGTGTCCAGCCCGCCGGATCATTCGCGATTTGACGATTATCCGACTGGTGCCACGCTGGTGGTGGAGTTCGATATCGGCAGCTGGAAGGACCTGGCCTGGAGCAGCGGCAGGGTGATCGATTTCGCAGTGCCGCGGGAGCTGCTGGGCGAGTAAGCCCTGCGGCAAGGCAGCGCATCCTGCGCGGGAGGCCTCTGGCGCCCGCGCCCTGCCATGCCTAGATTGTCAGCTGGACAGACATTTGCCGGACTGGAGACCGACATGCACCGCCGTTCCCTGCTGCTGGCCGCAGCCGCCCTCCCCTTTGCCGCCCTGCCGGGCCTTGCCGCAGCGGCGGAGACCATCCGCATCATGAAATCCCCGGCTTGCGGCTGCTGCACCGCCTGGGCCGATCATCTGGCTGCCGCCGGTTTCCAGACCGAAGTGCGCAATATGCCGGACGAGGATCTGTGGGCGATGAAGGAGCGGCTGGGCGTCAGCGGCGATCTATCCTCCTGCCACACCGCGATGGCCGGGCCTTATGTGATTGAGGGCCATGTCCCCGCAGCAGACATCCAGCGGCTGCTGGCGGAACAGCCTGCAGCGCTGGGGCTGACCGTGCCGGGGATGCCGATCGGCTCGCCCGGGATGGAAATGGGCGATGAGCGGGAGGCGTTCGATACCCTGTTGATCCTGGCGGATGGCACGGCAGAGGTGTTCGCAAGCCACTCCTGACCAAAGAACCCTGAACGAAAAAGGCCGGGCAAACGCCCGGCCTTTCTGTTTCACGGTACTGGCGCCTCAGTGGCCCAGGATCTGGCTGAGGAACAGCTTGGTGCGGTCGCTCTTCGGGTTGTTGAAGAACTCTTCCGGCTCGTTCTGTTCGACGATCTGGCCTGCGTCCATGAAGATCACCCGGTTCGCCACCTGACGGGCAAAGCCCATCTCGTGAGTCACGCAAAGCATGGTCATGCCTTCCTCGGCGAGCTCGATCATGGTGTCGAGCACCTCCTTGATCATTTCCGGGTCCAGCGCCGATGTCGGTTCATCGAACAGCATGATGCGCGGCATCATGCAAAGCGAGCGCGCGATGGCCACACGCTGCTGCTGGCCGCCCGACAGCATGCCCGGGTACTTGTGGGCCTGCTCCGGGATCTTCACCTTCTCCAGGAAGTGCATCGCCCGCTCTTCGGCCTCTTTCTTGGGCGTTTTGCGGACCCAGATCGGCGCCAGGGTGCAGTTCTCCAGGATGGTCAGATGCGGGAACAGGTTGAAGTGCTGGAACACCATGCCGACCTCGGAACGGATCTTATCGATGTTCTTGAGGTCGTTGGACAGTTCGGTGCCATCCACCACGATCTTGCCCTGCTGGTGCTCTTCCAGCGCGTTGAGGCAGCGGATCAGGGTGGATTTGCCGGAGCCAGACGGGCCCGCGATCACGATCCGCTCGCCCTGGTTGACGGTCAGATTGATGTCGCGCAGCACGTGGAACGAACCGTACCACTTGTTCATGCTGTTGATTTCGATGGCGACTTCGTCGCTCACCTGCATCTTGGAGCGGTCGATTTGACGGTCGGACATAAGTTCAGACATATGTTGAACTCCTTAACGGTGGTCGGTGGCGAGACGGCGCTCGAGCCACTGTGAGTATTGAGAAATGCCGTAGCAGACGACGAAGAACAGCAAGGCAGCAAAGCCCAGAAGCTCCCAATAGACCCCGTTCCACTCAGTGGAGGCGAGGATCGGGCCGCGGATCATGCCCACCAGGTCGAACATCGAAATGACCGAAACCAGGGTGGTGTCCTTGAACAGGCCGACGGCCACGTTCACGATGCCCGGGATGGAGATCTTCAGCGCCTGCGGCAGGATGATCAGCCGCATCGCCTGGGGGTAATCCAGGCCAAGGCTGTCTGCTGCCTCATACTGTCCCTTCGGCAAGGCCGCGAGACCGCCGCGGATCACCTCGGCGATATAGGCTGCCGAGAACATGGTGATCATGATCACCACGCGCAGGAACAGGTCGACGGTGCTTTCCGGCGGGAAGAAGTAGGCCAGCATCACCGAGGCCACGAACAGCAGCGTGATCAGCGGCACGCCACGGACGAACTCGATGAACACGACGCACATCCACTTGATCAGCGGCATGTCCGACTGGCGGCCCAGCGCCAGCGCGATGCCCAGCGGCAGCGACAGCGACACACAGGTCACGCCCAGCATCAGGTTCAGCATGAAGCCGCCCAGATCGCGCGAAGGCACCGCTTGCAGCATGGCGTTGTCAGACGCCCCGTCGGGGATCATCCAGCCGCCCAGGAACCACACCGCAAAGGCCGCGGCAATCGCCCCGAAGAAACCGGCTGCAAAGCTGCTCTTGCCATAGGTCTGGAACACCAGCGCGCCCGCGGCAAAGCCCACCATCGCCACCACCGGCGCAAGGATGGTGCCGCCCCAGATCAGCCAGAAGGCCAGAAACGGGTAGATCGCGGTGAAGGCCAGCAGCTTGCGCGGCAGGTCAAAAAACAGCACCGGCGCGATCGCAACCAGCAGCAGCACCAGGGCCAGGTTCGGCCGCCAGTACTGATCCGACGGGTATTTGAAACCATAGAGAAGCTGGTTCCAGCGCTCGGTCAGGACCGAAAAACAGGCGCCGGTCCTGCCCTCCAGCACTTCGCGGCATTCCGCCAGCGAACTGGTGGTCCACACCCCGTTCAACAGCCATGGCAGGGTCTTGCTGAGCAGAACATAGATGACCAGCAAAGACGCAATGGTCAGGATAGAGTTCACCGCGTTGGAAAACAGGTTCTCCCGCAGCCATTTGACTGCGCCGGTTTCCCCTGCCGGCGGCGGGGCCGGCGGGATCTCGGTTTCGCGGACAAAGGCGATGGTTTGTGCATGTGTATCACTCATGTCTCAGCGCTCCTTCAACTTTACCGATGCGTTGTAGACGTTCATGACCATCGAGATTGTCAGCGAAGCGGTCAGGTAGAACAGCATCAAGAGCAGAACACATTCAATGGCGCGGCCGGTCTGGTTCAGGGTGATCCCGCCCAGAGTCGCGGTGATATCCGCATAGCCCACGGCAATCGCCAGCGAGGAGTTCTTGGTGATGTTGAGGAAGTTGGAGATGAGCGGCGGGATGATCACCCGCAGCGCCTGCGGCAGAACCACCAGGTTCATCACCCGGCGCGGACGCAGGCCCAGCGCCGATGCGGCCTCGGTCTGGCCTTTGGACACCGCCTGGATACCGGCCCGGACGTTCTCCGCGATGAAGGCACCGGTATAGATCGACAGGGCGAACCACAGCGCGATCAGCGGGCCGCCGATCTTGATGCCGCCGCTGAAGTTGAAGCCCTTCAGCTCAGGGTATTCCCAGGTCAGCCCCATGATCAGCATCAGCGCCAGGAACGGCACCAGCCAGGCCGCGAGGATCAGCGCCGTGGTCTTGGGCCGCACACCGGTCGCTTCCTGTTTGTTGTTGGCCCAGACGTTGATCTGATGCGCCGCAATCCAGGAGCCTGCAAATCCGGCCAGCACCAGCAGCCAGTTCATTGCCGTGCTGGCGAAAATGCCGTTCTCAAACCAGGGCATCGGAGTGTAAATGCCGCGGTTGGTGAAGGCAAAGGCGTCAAACAGCATGCTGGAGGTGGCATTGTCGCCGCGGAAGGCCCGCGGCCCCGGCAGCACCGCCGTCATGATGGTGAAGATGATGATGATCCAGATCAGTACCGGAATGTTGCGGAAGATCTCAACGTAGACCGCCATCAGCTTGGACACGAGCCAGTTGTTGGACAACCGCAGAACCCCGGCGACCACCCCGAACACGGTGGCGGTGATACAGGCCAGGAAGGCCACCAGCAGCGTGTTCAAGAGCCCGACCAGTGCCGCTTTGGCGTGGCTCGACTGGCTGTCGTATTCAACCAGGCGCTGGTTGATGTCATAGCCGGACGGATCGCCCAGGAAGGTGTAGGAAATATTGAGCCCGGCAGCGCGAAGGTTCTGGATAAGGTTGTTTCCGAGATACCAGATGCACAAGGCAAGAACGATAGCCGCGATCACCTGAAACGTCAGTGAACGGTAGCGGGTATCGTTGATGAGCATAGACAGCCGAAAGCTTTGGTTCGGCGGGTCAGTCAACGTTGACATATATTGTGATCCCCTGACTCCGGCGTCGTGATCCTGGCGGGGTTGTCCCCGCTCCGCAGCTGGCCGGAGCTTTTTTCATGATAGGAAAAGGGCGCAGGAAATTCCTGCGCCCCTCCCGGTGGTGTGTTTAGCGGAACGGCGGAGCGTACAGCAGGCCGCCTTCGGTCCACTGGGCGTTCAGGCCGCGGGCCAGGCCGACCGGAGTGTCTTCACCGATGTTCTTGGCAAAGATCTCGCCGTAGTTGCCTTCCGATGCGATTGCGTTCTTGGCCCAGTCAGCCGGCAGGCCCAGCATTTCGCCCAGGGTGCCTTCGGTGCCCAGCAGGCGGTTGATTTCCGGGTTCTCGGTGCCGGCTGCCATCTCGCTCAGGTTGGCCGAGGTCACGCCCAGCTCTTCTGCCGCGATCAGCGCCATCAGGCTCCAGCGGACAACGTCGCCCCACTCGTGGTCGCCATGGCGGACCAGCGGGCCCAGCGGCTCCTTGGAGATGATTTCCGGCAGGATCACGTGGCCGGCCGGATCGTCGAAGGTGGCGCGGGTTGCGGCCAGGCCGGAGGCGTCAGTGGTGTAGACGTCACAGGCGCCTGCCAGGTACTGCTGCTGCGCTTCGGCGTTGGTTTCGATCGGAACCGGCTCATACGAGATGTTGTTGGAGCGGAAGAAGTCCGCCAGGTTCAGCTCGGTGGTGGTGCCGGTCTGGATGCAGACGGTGGCGCCGTCCAGTTCCTTGGCCGAGGACACGCCCAGCTCTTTCGGGACCATGAAGCCCTGGCCGTCATAGTAGTTGACGCCCACGAATTCGAACTTCAGGTCGACGTCGCGGCTGAAGGTCCAGGTGGTGTTGCGGGCCAGCACGTCGATCTCGCCGGATGCCAGCGCGGTAAAGCGGGTCTTGCCGGTGGTCGGCACGAATTCAACGGCGCTCGAGTCGCCCAGCACGGCTGCAGCCACAGCACGGCACACGGCAACGTCAAAGCCTTCCCATTCCCCGTTTGCATTCGGGGCCGCAAAACCGACCAGACCGGTGGTGACGCCGCAGTTCAGCTTGCCGCGGGCCTTGACGTCGTCCAGCGTGCCGGCGGATACAGCGCCAGCCGCAAGACCGGCAAAGGTCATTGCGCCCAAAATAACGGATTTTTTCATATTTACCTCTTCCTGATAGCCCGCCATTCGGCGGTTCTTATTTTCCGGCGATCCCCCGCCGGATATGAGACTGAAGAAGGGTCCTCCCCTAATTCGTGGCTGAGTTTGGGCGCATTCATCAGCAAACGTCAAGGGCGCTATCAGGAATTTCGATGTACGAATTCCGCACGCAGGGCCTGCGCACGGAATTTTGTTTCGGCTTCCCCCTGTGGAAAAGTAATTTCTTGTCCGCTCAGGAAAAATCGTAGAATCGCTTGGCGTGCAGGAACTCCAGCCGTTTCACTTCGGCGGCGGCCTGCGCTTCCTCGTCCACGCCCCACAGTTCCTCCTGCCAGCGCTCGTCCAGGCGCGACAGCTGCCAGATCTCCTCTGCGCTGCGGCAGCCGCAAGCCGCCGCAAACCCAAGGATCAAAGAGCCTGAAATGCCTACCAGGTCGTGAAAAGCGGCCAGCTGGAAGGGTGACATGGCGCGGACCTTCTCTGCCAGAACGGCCAGCGCCGCCGCCTCCTGCGGCTGGTGCAGAACCCCGGCGCGCGGCTGCAGCCGTGCCCCCAGTTCCGCCTCTGCCCAGTCCAGCAGCGGGTCCCATTCGGCGGCCTGCCGGGCGGCCAGTTCGGCCGGGGACTCCGCCCGGTAACACAAAAGATCGGTGTCCCCGTATTCGGCCAGCATCGCCGCCACTTCGCTGTGCTGATGTGTCACCTTGTCAATCGCAGCGTTGGCAGAGCGGGTGCAGGGCATGGTTTTCGGGTCTACTGATTCGGCCTGGGCGTCCCACTCCGCGGCAATCGCCTCACCCATCGCCCGGGTCGGCACCATCAGCGGCGCCTTGGCGGGCGTCCTGACCCGGCGGCTGTCCAGCTCCACCGCAAACCCGTCTGCGGTCTCCGCCACGGTGACCGCTTTCCAGAACCGTTTCTGTGCCCAGCCGCTCATTCCTTAGCCCTTCCAGATTTCTGCCAGCAGCGAGCGCAGCTCCGCGAAATCGCGGATCAGATAATCGGCGCCCAAGGTTTCTGCCGGGTGATAGCCCCAGGGCACGGCAATGGTGGTGACCCCCGCAGCGCGCCCCATTTCAATGTCAAACCGCGTGTCGCCGATCATCACGGTGTTTTCGCGTTCCACCCCGGTTTCCGCCATCGCGGTCAGAACCATCGACGGATGCGGTTTCGAGGGATGGTGATCCGCCACCTGCCGGGTCACAAAACAGTTCAGCCCATGCGCCGCGATCAGCGCGTCAACACCGCGCTGGGATTTGCCGGTGGCAACCCCCAGCAGGTATTCCGGCACCTCGTTCAGCTCTGCCAGCATCTCCCGCGTTCCGGGATACAGCGGCGAATGCGCGGCACCCGCCGCCTCACGCGCCAGCATGTAGGAGGATTTATAGCCTTCCACCAGCGCCTCCAGAGTTGCCGCATCCTGCTCCGGTGCCAGCTCTGCCATAGCCAGCGGCAGCGACAGGCCGACGATGGACAGGATCTTCTCGCGCGGCGGTGTTTCCAGGCCAACCCCTTGAAAAGCCTCGGCCATAGCGCCGGTGATCGCGCCCTGGCTGTCGGCCAGGGTGCCATCGACGTCAAACAGGATCAGCCGCAGGTCTGCGTTCACTTCAGATCCTCAAACGGGTCGTCCGCCGCCAGATCCTCAGCCCAGCCGAACGTGTCCCAGCTTTCCTTCATATGGTCAGGCAGCGGCGCCACCACTGAAACCTGCTTGTGCGTGACCGGATGTTCAAACACCATCCGGCGCGCGTGCAGATGCAGCTTCTTGGAGATCACCCCGCCGATCTGCGCGCCCCAACCGTCGCCCAGGTTCTCCTGGCCGGAGCCGCCGTATTTGCCGTCACCGGCAATCGGATGGCCCATGCCGGACATATGCGCCCGCAGCTGGTGGGTGCGCCCTGTAATGGGCTCCATCGCCACCCAGGCGGCACGGCTGGCGACGCGGTAGAGCGTGGCATAAAGCGTATGCGCCCGCTTGGCGCCGTATGTGCCGTCAATATCGTGCGGATGCACGTTGATCATCTTCTCGCCTTCGCCGGACTTGCCGTGGCCCGGTGCCTTGACCAACCCGTTCTTGATCTCGCCCAGGTACGGTGTCGGCACACCGGCGACCAGCGCCCAGTAAATCTTGCGGGTGTTCTTGTGGCGGAAGGCGGCGGTCAGTCCCTGCGCCGCCTTGCGGTTGCGCGCCAGCACCAGCACGCCAGAGGTGTCCTTGTCGATCCGGTGCACCAGCTTGGGCTTGTCCTCCAGCCCGAACTTCAGCGCCTCAGCCAGCCCGTCCACATGCTTGGTGGTGCCGGAGCCGCCCTGCACCGCCAGCCCTGCGGGCTTGTTCAGCACGATCACGTCATCGTCGCGGTAGATCACACAGGACTGGATCATCTTTGCATCGGCGTCCGAGACCTTCATCTCGCGCGGTGCGGCAGGTTTCAGGTCGCTGTCCGCCAGCGGCGGCACCCGCACCACCTGCCCCGCCTCAACGCGGGTATTGGCCTTGACCCGGCCGCCATCCAGCCGCAGCTCGCCCTTGCGGCACATCTTCTCGATGCGGCCCTGGTTCACATGCGGAAACAGCCGCCGCAGCCAGCGGTCAATGCGCTGGCCGCTGTCGTCTTCGCTGACGGTAATCATCTGAACGCCGCTCATGCGAACACTCCCCTTGCGGCCATCAGGCCCAGAAACAAACCGCCCACGGACAATCCAACGGACAGAACAACATAAAGCGCCGCCTGCCCGAAGGCGCCGCGCTCGATCAGGTTGGCGGTCTCCAGCGAGAACGCCGAGAAGGTGGTGAACCCGCCCAGCAGCCCAGTCATCACCAAGGGGCTGAGGTGGGTCAGCCCGCGCATGGCGGCGGCGACCACAAACACCCCCATCAGAAAGGAGCCGATCACGTTGACGGTGATCACCGCAACCGGAAAGTCGTGATGCCCCATGACCCGGATGATGCCCAGCCCGGCCAGGTAACGGCACACCGCCCCGATTGCGCCGCCAAGGGCCACCATGGAAACCGAAGAAATCATCCCCGTCCTGTCGCCGGCACAGGCAGGGATGTCAAGTTTTGCCCGTGTTGCATGGGGTGCAGAGCTTCCGCTTCATCTTTCCCCAAATACTCCCGCCGGAGGCAGCGGCTTTGCCGGCAAAGCCGCTTTACTTGTTCCGCTTCAGCCTGAGGTTCGCGAAATAATCCGTGCGCCGCTTCAGCTCGCGCTCGAAACCCCGCTCCACCGGCTGATAGAGCACCGGCCGCTTCACCCCGTCGGGGAAGTAGTTCTGGCCGGAAAACCCGTCCTCGGCGTCGTGGTCATAGGCATAGCCGTCGCCGTATCCCTGCTCCGACATCAGCTTGGTCGGCGCGTTCAGGATGTGCTTGGGCGGCGGCGCGCTGCCGGTCTGCTTGGCCAGCCGCCGGGCGGCCTTGATACCGACGTAAACCGCGTTGGATTTCGGCGCCAGCGCCAGGTAGACCGCCGCATTCGCGAGCGCCAGCTCGCCCTCCGGGCTGCCAAGCCGCTCATAGGTCTGCCAGGCGTTCAGGCAGACGGTATTGGCCTGCGGGTCGGCCATGCCGATGTCCTCAGTCGACATCATGGTCAGGCGGCGAGCCAGGAACCGCGGGTCCTCGCCGCCCTCCAGCATCCGCGCCAGCCAATAGAGCGCCGCATCCGGGTCGGAGCCGCGGATCGATTTATGCAGCGCGGAAATCAGGTTGTAATGCTCGTCGCCGGACTTGTCGAACTTGGCCGCGCGCCGCATCAGCCGGTTTGACAGCGCCTCGCGCCCCAAGGGCGCCTCCACCTTCCAGGCGGCGACTTGTTCAATAAGGTTCAGGAGCGCCCGCCCGTCGCCGTCGGCCATCTCATGCAGCGCATCGCGGGCATCACCGCTCAGCGGCAGGGCGCGGCCCAGCTCCTTTTCGGCGCGCTGGGTCAGGCGCTCAAGATCAGCAAGTTGCAGGCGCTCCAACACCAGCACTTGGCTGCGCGACAGAACAGCGGCGTTCAGTTCGAACGAGGGGTTTTCGGTGGTTGCCCCCACCAGAAGGATGGTGCCATCCTCCATATGCGGCAGGAAGCCGTCCTGCTGGGCCTTGTTGAAGCGGTGGATCTCATCCACGAACAGCAGCGTCCCCTGGCCGTTCTGGCGGCGGATCTTGGCGGCCTCAAACACCTTCCTGAGCTCCGGCACGCCCGTGAAGATCGCCGAGATTTGCACGAAATGCAGGTCGGTCTCCTGCGCCAGCAGCCGTGCGATGGTGGTCTTGCCCACGCCGGGCGGCCCCCAGAAGATCAGCGACGACAAGGAGCCCGAGGCCAGCATCACGCCCAAGGGCGCCTCCGGCCCCAGCACCTGTTGCTGGCCGATCACGTCCGCCAGCGACTGCGGCCGCAAGCGGTCGGCCAGCGGCCGGTTCTTGCTGGCCTGCTGCGCACCGCCGTCCGCGGGCGCGGGGCTGCCGAACAAGTCCGCCATCAGGTCCGGAACCGCAGTGTGACACGCTGGCCGCGCCGGTTCAGATCCAGCTGGACCCAGCGGCCGCTGTTGGCAAGAATGTCATAGACGTCCCCTGTCCCGGTGACGGGCTGGCCGTTCACCGCCAAGAGCGCATCGCCCGGCTGCACCCCGCCGCGCCCGGCATAGGGACCGGGATCCGTCACCACCACGCCCTCCGCCGCCAGCGGCAGGCCAAGACGGGCAATCACCTGCGGATTGATCTGCGCCACGGTCAGGCCGGGCAGCGCGGTCCGCTCGTCCAGCTGCACCGGGTTGGCGGGCGGCTGGTCAGGTGCGGTGATCATCGGCACCGCGATCACCTCGCGCTCTGCCCCGCGCAGGCGGGTGATCTCGGCAGTGCCGCCCAGGCCCGAGACCGTCATGCGGAACACCATCTCAGACGGTGAATTCACCACCTCGCCGTCCACATGGGTGATCACGTCGCCCACCTTGAAGCCAGCCTTGGCAAAGGGGCTTTCCCGGTGCAGGTCAGAGACCACCATGCCCTCCGGCAGCTCCATCCCCATCGAGGCCGCAAGATCCGCGTCCACCGGCTGCCCGGCCATGCCGGCCCAGGGGCGCTGGAATTCCTCGGCGCCGGTTTTCGCCTGCTGCACAAACTCCCGCACCAGGTTGGCGGGGATCGCAAAGCCGATGCCGTTGGAACCGCCGGAGCGGGACAGAATGCGGGTGTTGATGCCAATGAGGCCGCCATTGACGTCGATCAGCGCCCCGCCGGAGTTGCCCGGATTGATCGGCGCGTCGGTCTGGATGTAGTAACCGAAGCCGTCGCCCGCCCCCATGCCGGTGCGCGCAAGGCCCGAGATTATGCCGCTGCTGACGGTCTGACCGACGCCAAAGGGGTTGCCGATCGCCAGCGCCAGCTCGCCCACCTCGACCTCGTCGCTGTCGCGCAGGTCCAGATACGGCAGGTCTTCGGCCTCCTCCAGTTGCAGGATCGCCAAGTCGCTGGCCTTGTCGCCCAGGATCACCCGCGCATTGTATTCGCGCCGGTCGGCGGTCACCACGCGGATTTCAGTGGCGCTGCCAACGACATGGTAATTGGAGACCACGATGCCGTCGCCCGACAGGATCACCCCGGAACCCAGCGAGTTTTCCACCCGCGGCTGCGGCTCAGCAAAGCCGCGGAAGAAATCATCGAAAAACGGATCGTTCATGAACGGAGAGCGGCGGCGCTGCCGCACCTGGCGCACCACCTTGGCGTAGATGTTGACCACCGCCGGCGAGGCCTGCTTGACCAGAGGTGCAAATCCCAGCGCTATTTCCACCTGGCTCTGCGGCACCTTTGTTTCGGCGGCGGCAGGCAAGGCCACCGCAGGCAGGGCAAGACACAAGGCAAGGGCGGTGAGGGCTGGGCGGATCATGCGGGCTCCGTTTGTTGCTGTGCGAAGGATATGCGGAGGGCGCGCCCGGATTGCAAGGCTGGAGGCAAGCCTCACCGCTGCGGGGCGGAGGGGCGCTGCCCCTCTTGGCCTGGCGGCCAATTCACCCCGGGATATTTTCAGCCAGAAGAATAAAGGATCAAACGCCTCCGCTCGGAAGCGCTGACCCGGCGCCGGCCTCAGGCCTCCGCCAGCTCCGGCTGCTTCGCAACCGTGCGGCGTTTGGCAACCGCTGCGGCCAGACGCTCCAGCTCTGCCACGGTGTCCTCCCAGCCCAGGCAGCCGTCGGTGATCGACTGGCCGTAGGTGAGATCTGCCTTGCCCAGGTCCTGGCGGCCCGCCACCAGATGGCTTTCCACCATCACACCCGTAATGCGGCTGTCGCCGCCGGCGATTTGCGCCGCCACATCGCGCAGCACTGCGGGCTGCTGCAAGGGGTCCTTGCCGCTGTTGGCGTGGCTGGCGTCGATCATCACATGGCCGCGGATGCCGTCCTTTTCCGCCAGCTTGCAGGCCGCATCGACTGATGCCGCGTCATAGTTGGTGCCGCCGCCGCCGCGCAGGATCAGGTGGCAGTCCGGGTTGCCGCTGGTGGCCGCAATCGCCGCGCGGCCCGATTTGGCCAGCGCCATGAAATGATGCGGATGGGCGGCAGAGCGTACCGCGTCCACCGCGATCTGCACATTGCCGCGGGTGCCGTTTTTGAAGCCCACCGGGCAGCTGAGGCCGGAAGCCATCTCGCGGTGGATCTGGCTTTCGGTGGTGCGGGCGCCGATGGCGGCCCAGGCTACCAGATCAGAGATGTACTGCGGCACCGCGGTATCGAGGAACTCGGTCCCCACCGGCAGGCCAAGCGCGTTGATGTCGAGGCACAGGCGGCGCGCCAGCCCCAGCCCCTCGTTGATGCGGAAGGAGTTGTCGAGGCCGGGATCGTTGATCAGCCCCTTCCAACCCGAGATGGTGCGGGGCTTCTCGAAGTAGACCCGCATGACAATCTCCAGCTCACCTGCCAGCCTCTGGCGCAGCGGTGCCAGCCGTTCGGCGTATTCCATCGCCGCCTTGGGGTCGTGGATCGAACAGGGGCCGACCACGGCCACCACGCGCCCGTCGCGGCCGTGCAGCACGTCATGGATGGCGGTGCGGCTGGCGAGCACGGTGTCAGTAGCCGCCGCGGTGCTGGGCAGCTGCGCGGCGAGGTCCTCGGGCGAGATCAGTTCCTGCATGCCGGTGATGCGGAGGTTTTCGGTCTGGGGTGTCATGGGTCTGCTTCCTTGGCGGGAGGCCCTTGGCGCTGCGGCGGATACAAAAAAACCGCCTGCGGGCTGCGGGCGGTTGGTGGTATCCTGGTGCGTTCCGGTCTGTCTAACCCGGGAATGCGCTGACCCCTCCGTCCGCCATGTGGCGCGGATAAAAGAAATACCAGAATGCGGCATAGCTACGGGTCATGGGCCGGACGCTAGCGGAGATTCGGCCAGCTGTCACCCCTGAATTCCCTGCCCCCAAAAACAAAGGCCCTCCGCGCGGGAGGGCCTCTTGCATCATCCTGAGGGCGGGGCTCAGAAGTCCTGCCACAGATCGCGGGCGGCGTTGCCCTCTGCCGGCGCCATTGCCACTGACACCGGGCTGGCCTCGACCTCCCAGTCCTCGCCGCCGTGGGCGGTGGGCAGGGCCTCTGCCGCCGCCGGGGCCATGGGGGCTGCCGGGGCCGCAGGCGCAGCCGCGCTGCCGTCGACCTGGAACCGCGCCACCAGATCGGCGAGCTTCATCGCGTCGCTGTTCAGCAAATGCCCTGCGGCGGTGGCTTCCTCCACCATTGCGGCGTTCTGCTGGGTCACCTGATCGAGCTGGGTGACGCCGGTGTTGATCTCATGCAGACCGGTGGACTGCTCCTCTGCGCCTTCGGCGATATCCGAGACCAGCTGCGAGATATGGCTGACCCGGCCCACAATGGACTGCAGCGCGGTGCCGGCCCGGCCGACCAGGTCGACGCCTTGGTCCACCTGGCGGGAGCTGTCGGAGATCAGCGTCTTGATCTCCATCGCCGCATCGGAGGACCGCTGCGCCAGCGCCCGGACCTCAGAGGCGACCACCGCAAAGCCGCGGCCCGCCTCGCCCGCCCGCGCGGCCTCGACGCCTGCGTTCAGGGCTAGCAGGTTGGTCTGGAAGGCGATGTCGTCGATCACGCTGATGATCTGGGAGATCTTGTTGGAACTGTTCTCGATCCCGCTCATCGCGGAGACTGCTTCCTGCACAACCTCACCGCTGCTTTCAGCCTCCTGGCGGGCCTCGCGCACAGTGCTTTCCACATTGCGCGCGCCCTCAGCCGCAGATTTCACCGAGGCGGTCAGCTCATCAATTGCCGCGGCGGTTTCCTCCAGCGTTGCAGCCTGGCTTTCGGTGCGGTGCGACAGGTCGTCGGAGGCCTGGCTGATCTCGGCGGCGCCGCTGCGGATGCTGGCGGCGGCCGTGATCACCTGCTGCACCGTGGCGTTCAGATTGTCGACCGAGCCGTTGAAGTCGGCGCGCAGCTGCTCGTATTCTTCCGGGAATTCTTCGGCGATGCGGACGGTCAGATCACCATGCGCCAGCCGCGACAGCCGCTCGCTCAGCTGCTGGACCACGCCGGCCAGCTCAGCGTCCTTGCTTTGCGCCTTTTGCTGTTCGGCTTCCTGCATCCGCACAAGTTCATCACGGAATTTCTCCAGCGCGCGGGCCATGTCGCCGACCTCGTCGCCGCGGTTCTGGCCGCGGATCTCCACTGCGTTGTTGCCCTCTGCCAGGCCGCGCATCGACACCACGATGCGGCGGATACCGGAAGCGATGCCGGTGGCGATCAGGAAGGCCATAACCGCACCGATCAGGATGGCGCCACCGATGGCGGCAGGGATCATGGTACGGGTTTGGGCGCCAAGCGCCTCATTCGCGGCGCGGCGCTCGGCCATTTCCGTTGTGCCTGCGGCCTGCAAGGCTGCCATGGTTTCACGGAAGCTGTCGAAATACGCCTTGCCCTGGCCCTCAGCCACCAGGTCCGCCATGTCGTCCATGGTGGCCGCGCTGCCGATCACCCGGCGCAGCTGCAGCATCGGCACAACCACGTCATTGCGCCAGTTGCCGATAATCTCTGCCACCGCATTCAGCCGGTTGGTTTGCATCAGCTTGTCGGTGAATGCCACGCGCAGGTCGGCCATAATCTCGTTGAAGCGTTCGTTGCCCTCCATATAGGGATCGAGAAACGCCCGGTCGCCTGCCAGAAGAAAGCCGCGCACGCCGGTTTCCATATCAACGGCGGCGGCTAGCAGGTCCTTGGCGGTGCTGATCACCTCATGCGCGCGTTCCACTTCACCCAGCGAGGTGCTGAGATAGTCGGGATCGGCAATGCCAGCATTCACCAGCGAGGAGAAAATGTTGCGGCGGTTGGCGAGCTCCACCTCCTCATCCTCAATGATTTTACCGACTTCGGCGCGAAACTCCTCAAACAGGACCCGGCCCTTGGATTCCTTCACCGCGTCCGCCATGTCGTTCATGCTCATGGCGTCGCCGATCTGCCGGCGCAATTCGATGGCGCCGGAGGCTACGTTTTCCTGCCAGCCGGTCAGGATCTGCTCTGCCTCGTCCAATGTGGCAAGCATGTCCGCATCGCCGCCGGCAAGGCTGCGAAGACTGGCCAGGGTTCCGGCAACACGGGCCTTGCCGTCCTCAAAGGGGACCAGATACTCCTCGCGCCCCGCCAGAAGGTAGCCGCGCAGCCCCGCCTCCATCTGCGAGGCAGCCTCTGCCAAGGACTGTGAACCGGTCAGGATTTCCTGGGTGTGGTCCACGGCTTTGGCGGACTGATCCATCCGGCCCAGGTTGAAGACCGCCAGAACCCCGACCCCAAGCACCAGAAACAGCGGCAGCACCGCAACGGAGACGATTTTCACCTTGGTGCTGAGGTTTGCCAGTGAGAACCGCCTGGCCGCGGAAGTCTGATTTTTTGCCATCACATCTGTCCCGGAGTTTTCGGATGGCAAAGTTAAGCCAGAAGAAAATTACGATTCCCTTTCACCTGGAAAGTGAATCTGAAACGCACCGTGCTGCCGTCACGTAAAGAAAAACCCCCGCTCTGGTTGGAGCGGGGGCCAGACAGGTGAACCCGAAAGGTTCAGTGCGTCTTATTCGTCTGCTTCAGCAGCTGCTTCTTCTGCTTCCAGGCGGGCCTTGTCGGCAGCACCCTTGGCGGAAACGTCGCGGTCGACGAACTCGATGATGGCCATCGGAGCCATGTCGCCATAGCGGAAGCCGGCCTTCAGGACACGGACATAGCCGCCCTGACGGTCCTTGTAGCGCGGGCCCAGAACCTCGAACAGTTTCGCGACGTCCTTGTCCTCTTTCAGCTTGGAAGCTGCCTGACGGCGGGCGTGCAGATCGCCGCGTTTCGCCAGGGTGATCAGTTTTTCAATGATCGGGCGCAGTTCTTTTGCTTTGGGCAGGGTGGTCTTGATTTGCTCGTGCTCAATCAGCGAGCCGGCCATGTTGGAGAACAGGGCCTTGCGGTGCTCATGAGTACGGTTCAGGCGGCGGTAACCACGTGCGTGACGCATTGTTTCAATCCTTATCTTGCGTTTTGCTTTGTCAGGCGGCTGATGCGTGTCAGCCGCTCTCCTTGGGGCAGATGCCCGGGACTTCCCCCGCAGCCGGGGCATTTCGGGCGGCCCATAAGGCCGCCCAATCTCTTAGAAGCTGTCTTCGAACTTCTTGGCCAGATCTTCGATGTTGTCCGGCGGCCAGTCCTCGACGTCCATGCCGAGGTGCAGGCCCATGCCCGACAGAACCTCTTTGATCTCGTTCAGCGACTTGCGGCCGAAGTTCGGGGTGCGCAGCATCTCGGCTTCGGTTTTCTGGATCAGATCGCCGATGTAGACGATGTTGTCGTTCTTCAGGCAGTTTGCCGAACGGACAGACAGTTCCAGCTCGTCCACTTTCTTGAGCAGAAGCGGGTTGAACTCCAGACCATCGTCTTCGTCCTGGCGGCCGGCCGATTCCGGCTCGTCGAAGTTGACGAAGATCGACAGCTGGTCCTGCAGGATGCGGGCGGCATAAGCCACAGCATCGTCAGGGGAGATGGAGCCGTCGGTTTCCACCTTCATGGTCAGCTTGTCATAGTCCAGAACCTGGCCCTCACGGGTCGGCTGAACGTCATAGGAGACCTTTTTGACCGGCGAGTAGATCGCGTCGATCGGAATCAGGCCGATCGGTGCGTCTTCCGGCTTGTTCTTGTCTGCCGAGACATAGCCTTTGCCGGTGTTCACGGTCAGTTCCATGAACAGGTCGGCGCCGTCGTCCAGGTGGCAGATCACGTGGTCGCGGTTCAGAACCTCGATGCCGGCGGTCTCGGCGATGTCGCCAGCGGTGACAACGGCCGGGCCCTTGGCATTGATCGACAGGCGCTTGGGGCCTTCGACTTCCATGCGCAGGGACACGCCCTTGAGGTTCAGGATGATGTCGGTGACGTCTTCACGGACACCGGCCACAGACGAAAACTCGTGCAGGACGTTGTCGATCTGCACGCTGGTGATGGCGGCGCCTTGCAGCGAGCTCATCAGGACGCGGCGCAGCGCGTTGCCCAGGGTCAGGCCGAAACCGCGTTCCAGCGGCTCTGCGACGACAGTTGCCTGGCGTGCAGGATCGTTGCCCGGCTTCACTTCCAGCTGTGCCGGCTTGATCAGCTCTGCCCAGTTCTTATGGATCATGCGTTCCCTCCATTCCTGTCCCTGCCCCATGTCCAAAAGGCCAAGGACGCCCGAGGTTTAAATGACGCACTGGGGCCCTGCGAATCAAGCGGGGCCCCAGCAAAAAATTCGAATTAGACGCGGCGGCGCTTCGGCGGGCGGCAGCCGTTGTGCGCGATCGGGGTCACATCACGGATCGAGGTGATGTTGAAACCGACAGCAGCCAGTGCGCGCAGAGCCGATTCACGGCCAGAGCCGGGGCCCTGAACTTCGACTTCCAGGGTCTTCACACCGTGTTCCTGGGCTTTCTTGCCCGCGTCCTCAGCAGCCATCTGAGCCGCGTAAGGAGTGGATTTCCGCGAGCCTTTGAAGCCCATGGTGCCGGCGGACGACCAGGAGATCGCGTTGCCCTGCACGTCGGAGATCAGGATTTTGGTGTTGTTGAACGAAGAGTTCACATGAGCAACGCCGGAGGCGATGTTCTTGCGTTCTTTGCGCTTAACGCGAGTCTTATCACGTGCCATTGATCGAACCCTCCCTTACTTCTTCTTGCCGGCGATCGGCTTTGCCGGGCCCTTGCGGGTGCGGGCGTTGGTGTGGGTACGCTGACCGCGGACCGGCAGGTTGCGGCGGTGGCGCAGGCCACGGTAGCAGCCGAGGTCCATCAGGCGCTTGATGTTCATCTGAACTTCGCGGCGCAGGTCGCCTTCGACAGTGAAGTTGGCGTCGATGTGCTCGCGCACGGCCAGGACTTCAGCGTCGGACAGTTCGTTCACACGGCGGGTCGGATCGATGCCAACGGCTTCGCAGATTGCTTTCGCCGAGGTGTTGCCGATACCGGTGATATAGGTGAGGGCGATGGGAACCCGCTTTGCAGTCGGGATGTTAACGCCGGCAATACGTGCCACGTGTCACTTTCCTTTTCGTTGCGGTTCCGTAGCGCCGGAACCTTTTTTCACAACACTTGACCGTGGCAGTGTGGCCAGAGGGTCCAGCATTTCGAGGTGGTTTGGCAGACAGACGAATCCATCCGCCGGGAATCATTCCCAGAAGGGATGGGGTTGCCTATGTGGAATTGCCGCGGGGGTCAACCCGTGATCTGCGAAATCCCGCCCCCCTGCCCCGTGCCCGGTCAGCTGCTGCAGGCAAAGAAGCGCAGCGGCTCCGGCTCGCCCATCCAGATGGATACCGTGCCGGGGTCCTCCGGATCCATAACAACCGTGAACAACTGCGGAAAATACTGCGGGCCGGGCAGTTCGCAGCGGCCCTGATGGTCGGTTACGCTGTACGTGCGCTGGCCGAACCGGATGGGCGGCTGGAAGCTGCAGAAATACTCCAACGAGTTGAAGCCGCTGCTGTCCAGAATCAAACCGCCCTCGGCGGCATAATCCAGCATTCCGTCCTCGCTGATCAGCACCCGGTCGCAGGCGGCGGCGTCGTCCAGGTAAAGCTGCTGTGCAGACAGCGGGCCGGACAGGGCAATTATTGCGGCAAAGGTGGTTGTCAGTTGCAGTCGGCGTGCGGGCATCGGGGCCTCCGGAAATGAAAATGCCCCGCAGCTTTGCAGCGCGGGGCACTTAGATCCGGTAAACAGGGCGGTTTATTCGCCCATGATCCAGGCCATGCTCTTGCGGACTTCCCCGATCGAGGCGAGGCCGTCCAGGCGCTGGAGGTTGCCCTTGGCGTAGTAGTACCCGATCAGGGGCGAGGTCTTTTTGTAGTATTCCATCAGGCGGGTCTTGAGGCTGTCCTCATTGTCGTCCGCCCGGCGCTGCACGTCGGTGCTGCCGCAGTTGGCGCATTTGCCGTCCGCCGGCCAGGGCTTGGTCTGATCGTGGTAGACCTCGCCGCAGCCGCCGCAGGTGGAGCGGCCGGTGATGCGGGCGACCAGCGCGTCGTCATCAACCTGCATCTCGATCACCGCGTCGAGCTTGAGGTCCATCTCATCCAGCAGCTTGGCCAGCGCGTCGGCCTGGGCCAGGGTGCGCGGGAATCCGTCGAAGATGAAACCGCCCTCGGCGCCGCCCTGCAGCTTCTCGCGGATCAGGCCGATCACGATCTGGTCGGTGACCAGCTTGCCCTCGGCCATGATGGCGGCAACTTTCTTGCCCATTTCAGTGCCGGAGGTCTGGGCCTCCCGCAGCATGTCGCCGGTGCTGAGCTGCACCATGCCGCGGGATTCAACCAGGTAACGCGCTTGCGTACCTTTGCCCGCACCAGGCGGGCCAAGGAGGATAATATTGGTCATCGGCGAGAGGGTCCCCGTTTTGTCCGTTTCTTGTTCCGCCCGCGCAGCTGGCTCTTCTCGATAAGGCCCTCATACTGATGCGCGAGGAGGTGGCTTTGCACCTGCTGGATTGTGTCCATGGTGACGGATACCACAATCAGAACGGACGTGCCGCCAAAATATACGGGGATGGCGAATTGGCCGCGGAGGACCTCCGGCAGGAGGCAGACCAGGGCCAGATAGCCGGAGCCCAGAACCAGGATGCGGTTGACCACATACTCGATGTATTCAGCGGTCTTCTTGCCCGGGCGGATGCCGGGGACAAAGCCGTTCTGGTTCTTCAGGTTGTTTGCCACGTCATCCGGTTTGAAGGAGACGTTGAAGGTATAGAAATAGGCAAAGAACACGATCATCGCGACGAAGAACAACAGGTACAGCGGCTGGCCGGGGCCGAAGTTGGCCAGGAGCCAGGACATCACCGGACCGGTCGCCGCGCCCGAGGAGAACGCCGAGATGGTGGTCGGCAGCAGCAAGAGCGAGGAGGCGAAGATCGCCGGGATCACGCCCGCCGGGTTCACCTTGACCGGCAGATGCGAGGAGCCGCCGTCATAAACCTTCATACCGACCTGGCGGCGCGGGTACTGGATGTGGATCTTGCGCAGCGCGCGTTCCATGAAGACCACGAACATGATCACCGCAACCACCATCAGGATCACGCCGATGATCACGGCGGGGCTGATCGCGCCGGAGCGGCCGGAGGCGAAGAACTGGGCAATCGCGGCCGGAACCTCGGCGATGATGCCGACGAAAATGATCAGCGAGATGCCGTTGCCGATGCCGCGCTGGGTGATCTGCTCGCCCAGCCACATCAGGAACATGGTGCCGCCGACCAGGGTGATCATGCAGGCCATGCGGAAATACATGCCCGGATCGGTCGCCAGGTCGCCCTGCTCCAGCGACACGGCCAGGCCATAGGCCTGTGCAGTCGCCAGCGCCACGGTGCCGTAGCGGGTGTACTGGTTGATCTTCTTGCGGCCCTGCTCGCCTTCTTTCTTGAGCTGCTCAAGCGAAGGCACCATCGAGGTCAGAAGCTGAACGATAATGGAGGCGGAGATATAGGGCATGATGCCCAGGGCAAAGATCCCCATGCGGCCAAGCGCGCCGCCGGTGAACATCGACACCATGCCGCCGATGCCCTGGCCTGCCTGCTCCATGAACTGGCGCAGGGCGGCTGCGTCGATGCCGGGAACCGGAATAAAGGTGCCCAGGCGGTAGACAATCAAAAGGCCGATGGTGAACAGGATGCGGTTGCGCAGATCCGTAGCCTTGCCAAGGGCAGCCCAGCTGGTGTTTGCCGCCATTTGTTCTGCTGCTGATACCATGAAAAGGTCTCTTCTTTAGCGAAACGCCGCCCGGAACCGTTTTCCGGCTCGGGCGGCGTTCTAGGAAAACTGAGGACTATGTAAGCGGCATTTGCGCCGCTCACAAGCCGTTACTCTGCGGCGGCGGGGGCTGCCACAGTCAGAGTGCCGCCGGCTTTTGCAACAGCGTCAACAGCAGCAGCGGATGCGCCGGTGACTGCGATGGTTGCTTTGGCGGTGATTTCGCCTTTGGCCAGGACGCGGACGCCGTCCAGCTTGCGGCGCACCAGGCCGGATTCAACCAGCGAATCCTCGGTGATGGAGGCTGCGTCCAGCTTGCCTGCGTCGATGAATTTCTGGATCAGGCCCAGGTTCACAACGGCGTATGCTTTGCGGTTCGGCTTGTTGAAGCCGCGCTTGGGCAGACGCTGATAGAGCGGCATCTGGCCGCCTTCGTAGCCGTTGATCGAGACACCCGAACGGGATTTCTGGCCTTTGATGCCGCGGCCGCCCATTTTGCCTTTGCCGGAACCCGGGCCACGGGCCACACGGGTGCGTTTCTTGGCGGCGCCGGGATTGTCGCGCAGTTCGTGAAGTTTCATGTCGCTTCTCCTTGCCGGATGTGGCCCCCGAAGCGGAATGGGCCAAACGCGGCGTTTCTTGATTGGTGATTCCGTGGCGCAGAACGCCACCGGGTGCCTATAGACGGGTTGGGGAGCGGGATCAAGCCCATTGGCCAGGCCCGGCCACTGGGCATGCACCGGGGCCGCCAAGGCCCCTGCCCTGCCGGTTGCGTGTCGCGTTGCCTGTCTGTGTCCGTTCCGTCAAGGGCCGTCCGTTAAAGGGTGGCGGCGCCGCCGGGGTGGAGATGGGATGGGGGGTGCCCCCATGCGAATACGCGTATCGCGCGCTCCGGGTGCCAGTCCGGAGCCCAGTTCCAGGTGCCGGAGGTGTCAGGTCCGGCGGGTGATCATGACCGGGGATGATATTGCCAGAGCCGGGTTAAAGCCCCGTAGGCGGTGCGTACGCTGGATACGGCAGGCGCGCAACAGGCTAGTCAGAAACCATTCTGGCACTCCGGCTTCGGCAATGTTCAAGGGCAGCGCCCGCCCCGTTTTGCCGGAGGCAAACCTTCGGTTTGACGGGGGCGGGACGGGCGCTGCCCGGCCTGTCAGCCGGGCGGTGTTTTCTTGCTCACGAAACAAAAACGCCCCCGCCGGGATGGCAGGGGCGCATTTGGGCCGGGCTGTTGGAGAGGGAGGAGGATCCGTCAGCCGGCCAGGGAGATCACTTGCCGTAGACGTGCTCGCGGGCGGCGCCAGGGATGGCGCAGCGGCTGAGCCCGATGTCGGCCAGATCGCGGGGGGACAGGGCACGCAGGGCGTGGACGGTCTGCCGGTATTCGCGGCGCAGCTGCCAGTTCCGGTAAAGGCCGGACAGAATGCCTGCCAGACGGGCGGGGATGCCGGCGGAAACCGGCGCGGTGAGAGTTGAATAAGCCATTGTTCTTGTTCCTTGCTGCGCTGCCAAAGCGTGCCTCTGGCGCGTCGCTTGATCTGTTCGTCTGAAGTGACAGGGAAATAAGGATGGCCCCGGACCTGCACAACGCACGCTTCGGTCTGGCGGCTATGCGGTGCACGCATAGCACGATTGCGTGAGGGATCTTGATGCCTGCCAAAAGAAAACGCCCCCGCCCGGCAGGGCAGAGGCGCTTTGGCCCGGGCATGAAGAGAGGAGGAGAGGAGCGCCCGGGAAAAGGGAATTCTTAGCCGTAGACGTGCTGGCGCGCGATGTCGGCGATGTCGCTGCGGCGCACGCCGATGTCTGAGAGCTCATGGTCGCTCAGGCTGTTCAGCTCGTTGAAGGTGCGGTTGTATTCGCGGTTCTGGGCCCAGGCCTCCAGCACGCCGTCAACTGCCGCGCGGATGCGGGCGGTGAGGCTGTGGGAGCTGTGTGCGGTGCTGATAACATGTGCCATGGTAACGTTCCTTGTCTGTGCAGCCGGGCCTATTCCCGGCGGTCCGTGCTTGGTCGTTTGCTGTGACACTGAAATAGGAAACTCCGTTGGCGATAACAATTGCCGGATCGGACTGCCCGCTATGCAGGCATTGCAAGGGGCCTTGGCGGCCCTGCCCTCTCCGCTTGCGCAGCCTGGTCAGGGTATCAGCCGCCGGTGCCGGGGCGCTGAACGGCCCGGAGCAGCGACAGCGCGCCCCAGAGCATCAAGACCGGCAGCACGAGCATCCGGAGCGTGAAGATGCCGATCAACGTCAGGGATGATCGCAGGATAGAGTCCGCCTCCTCCACAAAGACCTGCGCTGCCTCAAGGTACCGGCCGCTCTGCTCGAAAACCCCGCTTATACCTTCGCTGACACCGGAGATCTGGCCGCTCAGCCAGTCCAGCACCCCGGCATCGCCCTCCACATCCGCGGCGGTTTCGGCAGCGGCACTTTCCTCCGCTCCGATAAGAATTTTCGCCTGCTGCGCGATTGCGTCCAACTCTGCCATCGCAGCGTTCATCTGTGCAGCGGTGGCCCGCTCTCCGGCCCAGACACCAAGGGCGAAGACCAGCGGCATGGCAAGGCCAACCGCACAGCCCAGGGCAATCCCCCTGTTGCAAAGCGGCGTCACCGCCCCGGCCAAAGCAGGATACGGGCCCGCTGCAGCACGGCCCAGCAGCCCGGCCCCCAGCAGAATCAGGCCAACGGAAACCACGGGCGCCAAACCAACCGTGGCCAACGCGGCCCCTGCCGCGACGAGAAAGACTGCATCGGCAACGCGCTCCACCGTGTCGTCAACCGGTTCCAGCACCTTCAGCGGCTGCAGGCTCGCCTGCCCGACGACGGACGCGCCCACCTCGATTTCCTGCGCCGTGGACAGCGCGGCGTTGATTGCACGCAACGAAACATAAACCGCGACGGAGGAGGCCGCGATATCCTCTGCCGTGCTCTCCGCCGCAGATACAAGCGGGTTCCAGTCGCTGCGCCCGAACAGGCCAAAGACCCCGGCGCACAGCAGGAACAGGCCGGCAAGCGCACATGCAGCCGGTCTGGCGCTTCTTCTCACGGGGTCGCGGGCCGGATCGGTCATTGCTGGTTTCCTGCTGGCTTCTGGTAGATTGCACTCAGGCATACCACGCACAGGTTGCGGCACAATACTCCTGCACCGCCCCGGGCGCGGCCGCCATGACATACAGCCACGGCCTGCAGAAACGAAAAACGCCCCCGGCGGACCGGAGGCGTTTTCCAAAGTCAGGTCGAAAAGAAGGCTTAGCCGCGCTCTTCGATGATCTGAACCAGATGCGGGATCGAGTTGACCATGCCGCGCACGGAGGGGGTGTCCTCCAGCTCGCGGGTCTTGTGCATCTTGTTCAGGCCCAGGCCAACCAGGGTTGCGCGCTGTTTGGCGGGGCGGCGGATCGGCGAGCCGATCTGCTTGATGACGATGGTTTTTGCCATGTCTCTCTACTCCTTACGCTTCAGCTTCGGCAGCTGCCGGTGCTTCGTCCCGCTTGGGCAGGATGTCGGCGACCTTTTTGCCGCGGCGCTGAGCCACCGAACGCGGGCTCTGCTCTTTGGACAGGCCGTTCAGGGTGGCGCGGATCATGTTGTAGGGGTTCTGCGAGCCGATCGACTTGGAGACCACGTCCTTGATGCCCAGCATCTCGAACACGGCACGCATCGGACCACCTGCGATGATACCGGTACCTTCAGGCGCGGTCCGCATCACAACTTTGCCTGCGCCGTGACGGCCGGACATGTCGTGGTGCAGGGTGCGGCCCTCTTTCAGCGGCACGCGGACCATCTGGCGCTTGGCCTGCTCGGTCGCCTTGCGGATCGCCTCGGGCACTTCTTTCGCCTTGCCCTTGCCAAAGCCCACGCGGCCTTTCTGGTCGCCAACGACAACCAGGGCTGCGAAGCCAAAGCGCTTACCGCCTTTTACGGTTTTCGACACGCGGTTGATCGCAACCAGGCGATCTGCAAATTCCGGTGCCTCTTCACGCTCGCGGCGGGGGCCGCGGCGGTTTTCACGTTCTGCCATCAGGCATTCCTTTCATGGGGCGCTAGGCGCCTGTTTTTTCCGATCCTTGGTGAACCCGGAACGGGTCCGGGTTCCCGGATCATCGGGGCGGCCCGGGAAAGGCCGCCCGCAGGGGATTAGATCTTCAGGCCGCCTTCACGCGCAGCGTCGGCCAGAGCCTTCACCTTGCCGTGGAACAGGAAGCCGCCGCGGTCGAAGTAAGCTTCGGTCACGCCGGCCGCTTTCGCGCGCTCGGCGATCGCTGCGCCCACTTTGGTCGCGGCTTCGACGTTGTTCTTGCCGACAACACCGAGATCTTTTTCCAGGGTCGAAGCGGCGGCCACTGTCACGCCGCGCAGGTCGTCGATCAACTGAACAGAGATGTTCTTGTTCGAACGGTGCACGGACAGACGCGGACGGCCCGCGTTCACTTTGCGAAGCTTGTTCCGGACGCGCAGCCGGCGCTTCAGAAACAGGGTACGTTTGCTGTTTGCCATTTTGCTGGTCCTTACTTCTTCTTGCCTTCCTTGCGGAAGATGAATTCGCCCTTGTAGCGGATGCCCTTGCCTTTGTACGGCTCGGGACGGCGCCAGTCGCGGATTTTCGCCGCTACTTCGCCCACCTGCTGCTGGTCGATACCTTCCACAACGATTTCAGTCTGCTTCGGTGCGGTGATGGTGACGCCATCGGGCGCAACGAAGTCGACGTCGTGGCTGTAGCCCAGGTTCAGCTTCAGGGTGTTGCCCTGCATCTGCGCCCGGTAACCCACACCCTGGATCTCCAGTTCTTTCTTGAAGCCCTGGGTCACGCCGGTCACGAGGTTGGCCACCTGAGTGCGGGACATGCCCCACTGCTGACGGGCACGCTTGGACTTGCCGCGCGGCTCGATGGTGACAACGTTGTCGTTCACGGACAGGGTGACGTCGTCGGTTGCGGTGAAGGTGCGGGCGCCTTTCGGGCCTTTCACTTCGATGGTCTGGCCGGATACCGAAGCGGACACGCCGCTGGGCAGTTCGACCGGTTTCTTACCAATACGGGACATTGCGAGGCCTCCTTAGAAGACGGTGCAAAGCACTTCGCCGCCAACGTTGGCTGCGCGTGCGTTCGCGTCCGACATCACACCCTTGGGGGTGGAGACAATCGACACGCCCAGGCCCTGGCGGACCGACGGGATGTCATTGACGCCCATGTAAACGCGGCGGCCGGGCTTGGAAACCCGCTTGAGCTCGCGAATGACAGGTTCGCCGTCGAAGTACTTGAGGCTGATTTCGATAGCCGGGTGGCCATTTTCACCAGTCATCTTCTCATAACCGCGGATGTAGCCCTCGTCCGCCAGCACATCCAGCACCCATGCCCGCAGCTTGGAAGCCGGAGTCATGACGGTGGATTTGCCGCGCATCTGAGAGTTACGGATACGGGTGAGCATATCGCCGATAGGATCGTTCATATCAGTCTCTCCCTTACCAGCTCGATTTCACCAAGCCGGGGATCTGGCCAGCAGAACCCAGCTCGCGCAGCGCGATACGGCTGATCTTCAGCTTACGGTAGTAAGCGTGAGGACGGCCGGTCAGCTGGCAACGGTTGTGCAAACGGGTTGCCGACGAGTTGCGCGGCAGTTTCGCCAGTTTCAGACGCGCCTTGAAGCGCTCTTCCATCGGACGGGATTCGTCGTTTGCAATTTCTTTCAGCTCGGCACGCTTTGCGGCGTACTTAGCCACCAGGCGCTCGCGCTTCTTCTCGCGTTCGATCATGCTTTTCTTAGCCATGGTCTCTATCCTTCCCGCGCTTAGCTGTTGAAGGGCATGTTGAAAGCTTTCAACAGCGCCTTTGCTTCCGCGTCGGTATTCGCGGTGGTGGCGATCACGATGTCCATGCCCCAGGGTTCATCGATCTTGTCAAAGTCGATTTCCGGGAACACGATGTGCTCTTTCAGGCCCATGGCATAGTTGCCGCGGCCGTCGAAGGAGGTGCCCGAAACACCGCGGAAGTCGCGGATACGGGGCATCGCGATGGTGATCAGACGGTCGAGGAATTCGTACATCCGGTCACCGCGCAGGGTCACCTTGGCACCCATCGGCATGCCTTCGCGAACGCGGAAGCCGGCGATGGAGTTCTTTGCCACGG
Organism: Leisingera sp. CC-HEC093; assembly: GCF_059429195.1. Taxonomy (NCBI): domain Bacteria; kingdom Pseudomonadati; phylum Pseudomonadota; class Alphaproteobacteria; order Rhodobacterales; family Roseobacteraceae; genus Leisingera; species Leisingera sp. CC-HEC093. Next base: position 722,140 of record NZ_JCAIJR010000001.1, read on the forward strand.
TGGTCAGAGCCTTCTGGCCCGCAATCGCGGTCAGGTCGGCCTGGGCGGATTTCGCTTTTTTGCTGTCTTTGACAGCAGCGCGGCCGCAGCCGATGTTCAGAACGATTTTCTCCAGCTTGGGGAGCATCATGTCGTTCTTGTAGCCGAACTCTTCTTTCAGGGCGCCACGGATGGTGTCCTTGTAGAGAGTTTTCAGGCGCGGGGTGTAGGTTGCAGCGTCAAGCATCAGACAGTCTCCCCGGTGGTCTTGGCGAAGCGCACCTTCTTGCCTTCTTCCTCGCGGAAGCCGACGCGGGTTGCTTTGCCGTTGCTGTCCAGCAGTGCCAGGTTCGACAGGTCGATCGGCAGTGCTTTGGGCAGACGGCCGCCCTGTTCGTTTTGCGACTGGCGGGTGTGGCGGATCGCCATGTTCACGCCTTCGACAACGGCTTTGCCGGCTTTCGGGTCAACAGAGGCGATGGTGCCTTCTTTGCCCTTGTCCTTGCCGGCCAGCACGACGACCTTGTCGCCTTTGCGGAGTTTAGCAGCCATGATTACAGCACCTCCGGAGCAAGCGAGATGATCTTCATGAAGTTTTTCGCGCGCAGTTCACGAACAACCGGGCCAAAGATACGGGTACCGACCGGCTCGTTGTTGTTGTTCAGGATAACGGCTGCGTTCCGGTCGAACCGGATTGCAGTGCCGTCTTCGCGGCGGACTTCTTTGGCGGTGCGCACGACAACGGCCTTACGGACGTCGCCTTTTTTCACGCGGCCGCGCGGGATGGCTTCCTTGACCGAAACGACAATGATGTCGCCTACGGATGCGTATTTACGCTTGGAGCCACCCAGAACCTTGATGCACTGAACTCGGCGGGCGCCGGAGTTGTCAGCTACATCCAGATTTGTTTGCATCTGGATCATGTGGTTTCTCCCGACCTATGGGGCGCCGATGCGTGGCGTGATCCCCCAGGGTTTCGACTTTGCTTTTCAGCCCAGTCGCCAGGAGTCTCGGATGAGACTCTTAGGCTTCCAGAACTTCCCAGCGTTTCGTTTTCGATTTCGGCGCGCATTCGATGATGCGTACAGAGTCGCCGACCTTGAAAGCGTTCTTTTCATCGTGAGCCCGGTATTTCTTGGACTTACGGATGGTTTTCTTCAGAACCGGATGCGTGAAGCGGCGCTCAACGGAAACGGTTACGGTCTGAGCGTTTGCGTCGGAGGTCACGACGCCAGACAGGATACGTTTGGGCATTCGAGTAGCTCCTTATTCAGCTGCTGCTGCAGCTTTTTCGTTCAGGATGGTCTTGACGCGTGCAGCATTGCGGCGGGCCGCTTTGATGCCGGAGGTCGATTCCAACTGACCGGTCGCCTGCTGAAAACGCAGGTTGAAGCTCTCTTTTTTCAGGGATGCGAGCATATCGCGGAGTTCATCCACGGTCTTCTCGCGCAGATCATTGGCGTTCATCGCCTTTGTTCCTTGTCCAAAGCACCAGAAGGCCCCTAGCGGGTCACCTTGTTACCTGGTGGGTTATGTCAACCGCGCCGATGACGCGGCAAAAAAGAATCACTTGGCCCGGGTCCAAAGCGGATTAGGGACAAGCGATGGGTCCCTATAGAGGAGACGGGGGTTAGGGGCAAGGGAAAGATTGGACGGCCGCCGGGGGCTGTCAGATGATCTCATCCTCATCGAACATCGCCGCACCGTCCAGCTGCGCGTTCAGGCTTTCGATGCGGTCCTCGGCCTCCTCCGGCGCGGACACTTTGGCGATGTGGAACAGGGCATCGCCCTCGTTGACGATGGGCATGTTGGCGCGGCCGATGATCAGGCCCGGCTGGCTGGCGGTCAGCTCCATCTCCTCCTCGCCAAAGGGGTCGGCGACGATGCCCAGAACGTCGCCCTCCTCCACCATCTCTCCCGTCGACTTGTAGGCGCGCAAGAGCCCGCCTGCAGGCGCGCGCTCCCAGCTGCTGTCGCTGGCCTTGACCGGCACCGCCTCCGCCAGCGGCACGCCGTCCTCGGGGATCATGCCAAGCGCGTGCATCACCCGCAGGATGCCGGCCACGCCGGCGCGGGCTGACTGCTCGTCAAACCGCAGCCCCTCCCCCGCCTCATAGAGCAGGATATCGACGCCCGCCTTCTGCGCCTCCTTGCGCAAGCTGCCGTCGCGCAGGGCGGAGCGGATCACCACCGGCGCGCCGAAAGCATCGGCATAACCCAGCGTCTCCTGCGACTTGGGCGACACCCGGATCTGCGGCATGTTGGTGCGGTGTATGGCGGCGGAATGCAGGTCGATGCCCAGATCGCAGCGCGCCACCACCTCTGTCATGAACAAATGCGCCAGGCGGCTGGCCAGCGAGCCGCCTTCGCTGCCGGGAAAGCAGCGGTTCAGGTCGCGCCGGTCCGGCAGGTAGCGGGAGTGGTTGAGGAAGCCGAAGGTGTTGACGATCGGCACCACGATCAGGGTGCCCTTCAGGCGCGTGAACTGGCGGCTGCGCAGCAGGCGGCGGGCGATTTCCACCCCGATCACCTCATCGCCATGGATGGCGGCAGAGACGAACAGCGCAGGCCCCGCCTCCGCGCCATGGATCACATGGGCGGACATGGTGACCGGCGTGTGGTCCGACAGCACGCTCACCGGCAAGTCCACGGTGCGGCGGGTGCCAGGCGGGATGTGGAAGCCGCCGATTTCAAAAGGGGAACGCCGCGCCATGAATACCTCCCGCAGTGCCGCTCCGGGACGCTAAGCGACCTTGTGCGCTTTTACAATTGCGGCGCGGCGTGGCTCCGCCCGTTTGCGCCTGATATGGTACCCTTGACCCTTTTCAGGACGGCGCTCAGTCCCAGCGGTAGTTGAAGCTGACGCTGATCCGCTCGTCCTCGGCCATGTTCATCGGCACCTCGTGGCGCAGCCAGCTTTCCCACAGCAGCACATCGCCCACGTCCGGTTTCATGTAGATAAAGGGCTGCAGCTCGCGCCGGGCCTGTTTGGTGCGGGTCGGCGCCGCCATCATCCGGGCGGAGCGCGGGTCCTCCAGTTTGAGTGCGCTCGCCCCGTCGGGCATTGACACATAGGTGGTGCCGGAGATCACCGAATGCGGGTGCAGATGGCTGGAATGGGTGCCGCCCTCTGGCAGGATGTTGATCCAGAGGTCTTCCAGCTTGAGTTCGCGCCCGTCCAGATCGAACTCAAGATCCTTCGCAAAAGCGGCGACGTGCTGGTCCAGCGATTTCACCAGGTCGGCAAAGATCGGGAACCGCCAGGGCAGATCGGTCAGCGAAGCATAGGAGGTATAGCCGGGGTAGCCGTTCTCCTCGCACCAGTCCTGGCCGGCGTCGTCATCGCCCGCAATGACAAGGCAGGAGTTTTCCATTTCCTGCGCGTCAACCGATGGTCCGTATTCGGACAGTTGCGCGCGGTAGAGGCGGGTCACGAAGAGCGATTCAATCTGGGCCATGGCGCCGTCTTAGCGCAGCCAGCAGGCAAGCGCGAGACCCCCGCGGCCCGAAGCTGCGGCAAGCCATACAGCCGGTCCCGTCGGCCAAAGCTGCTGCTGGCCGTGATCCACTAAGAGCTGCGGGTATTGCTGGATAAGGTATGCGCTGAGGGAGAGACCGCCAGTGCACCAGCCCTGCCCCGGGCTGGCGCGGCACAGCCCCGCAGCTGCCCGGCCGCTGCGTCAGCCGTCCACCACGGTCATCGCACAGCCGCGGTGCGCATTCGGCATCCCCACATGGTGCGGGTTCTGCACCAGATACCAGACAGGCGGGCGGCCCGGCGCCTGGGTGCGTGAATAGGTACAGTTGTCCGGCGATGTCCAATGCGCGGCATCGCCGCTGCGCGACACGGTTTCCTGGGAGACAAAGCTGTTCACCGCCTCCCGCTGCGCCGCGGGGTTTCGGTAATTGGTCGCCGGGCCGAACATGTTCGACAGATCATTCGGATCATTTTCCACCGCACTGCAGGCCGGCAGGCCGAAACACAGGGCTGCTGATAGCATCATTCGCATCATCGGGTTTCCCCTTTCACTATTACTCAAACCATTCCCGCCGCTCGCCATTCCAGGGAAAGCGGCCGGGGCACACACTGCCTGAGGTTGATGATGAGAACAAAACCTGCACATCCCGTTAACAAAGGATGGCCAAGTAAAATGCCGGACAATTAGTCATGTGCCCCGGGCTGCGGTGCCGCACAGGAATTCCAGCATCGATCAGAGAGAACACGAAAAAGCCCCCGCTGATCTCTCAGCGGGGGCTTTGATTTTTGGAACCGGGTGCGCTCTCACCGCTTTTGCAGGCAAAAACGGCTGCTGCGCACGCGGCGGCTGAGCCGCCGTTTACCAGTCTTCGCGGACCACGACGCGGGTCTTGACCGGCAGCTTCATCGCGGCCAGGCGCAGGGCCTCGCGTGCGACTTCGTCGGTGACGCCGTCGATCTCGAACATTACGCGGCCAGGCTTAACCTTGGCTGCCCAGTAGTCCACGGAGCCTTTACCTTTACCCATACGGACTTCGGTCGGCTTCGAGGTCACCGGAGTGTCCGGGAAGATACGGATCCAAACACGGCCCTGACGCTTCATGTGGCGGGTCATGGCGCGGCGGGCAGCCTCGATCTGGCGTGCAGTCACACGCTCAGGCTGGGTCGCCTTCAGGCCATAGGTGCCGAAGTTCAGGTCGGAGCCGCCTTTTGCCAGGCCGTGAATCCGGCCCTTGTGCATCTTGCGGAATTTAGTGCGCTTTGGCTGAAGCATCTCAAATCCTCCTTAGCGACGGCCGCCACCAGCACCACGGGGTGCAGGGCCGTCCTGGATTTCTTGTGCTTTACGGTCACGCGCCGAAGGATCGTGCTCCATGATCTCACCTTTGAAGATCCAGACCTTGATCCCGATGATCCCATAGGGAGTCATCGCTTCGGAGTGTGCGTAATCGATGTCGGCACGCAGGGTGTGCAGCGGCACGCGGCCCTCACGGTACCATTCGGTACGCGCGATTTCCGCTCCGCCCAGACGGCCAGCGACGTTCACCCGGATACCCAGGGCGCCCATGCGCATGGCGTTCTGCACGGCCCGTTTCATGGCACGGCGGAAGGACACACGGCGCTCCAGCTGCTGAGCGATGGACTCGCCGACCAGCTGTGCGTCCAGTTCCGGCTTGCGCACTTCAACGATGTTGAGGTGCAGCTCGGAGTCGGTCATCTTGGCCAGCTTCTTGCGCAGGACTTCGATGTCCGCGCCTTTCTTGCCGATGATGACGCCCGGACGGGCGGTGTGAATGGTCACGCGGCATTTTTTGTGCGGGCGCTCGATGATCACGCGCGCAATGCCTGCCTGCTTGCATTCGTCCTTGATGAACTCGCGGATTTTCAGGTCCTCGAGCAGCAGATCACCGTAGTCTTTGGTGTCGGCGTACCAGCGGCTGTCCCAGGTGCGGTTCACCTGCAGGCGCATGCCGATCGGATTGACTTTCTGACCCATTAGGCTTGCTCCTCAACTTGACGCACCTTGATGGTGATCTCCGCGAACGGCTTCAGGATTTTGCCGAACCGGCCACGGGCACGCGGACGGCCGCGCTTCATGGTCAGGTTCTTGCCAACCCATGCCTCGGCGACGATCAGTTCATCGACGTCCAGGTTGTGGTTGTTTTCAGCATTCGCGATGGCGGACTGAAGGCATTTCTTCACGTCCTGCGCGATCCGCTTGTTGGAGAAAGTCAGGTCGGTCAGGGCCTTCTCGACTTTCTTGCCGCGGATCATCTGAGCCACCAGGTTCAGTTTCTGCGGGGAGGTACGGAGCATGCGCAGTTTTGCCATTGCTTCGTTGTCTGCCACGCGGCGGGGATTCTTTTCCTTACCCATGACTTACTTCCGCTTCGCTTTTTTGTCAGCGGCATGGCCATAATAGGTGCGGGTCGGCGAGTACTCACCGAACTTCTGACCGATCATGTCTTCCGAGACGTTGACTGGGATGTGCTTTTTGCCGTTGTAGACACCAAAGGTCAGGCCGACGAACTGCGGCAGGATGGTGGAACGGCGCGACCAGATCTTGATCACTTCATTGCGGCCCGATTCACGCGCTGCTTCGGCCTTTTTCAGGACGTAAGCATCAACGAAGGGGCCTTTCCATACGGAACGTGCCATGGATTAGCGGCCTTTCTTCTTGGCGTGGCGCGAGCGAACGATGAGCTTCTGCGACGCCTTGTTTTTGTTGCGGGTCCGTTTGCCCTTGGTCGGTTTGCCCCAGGGGGTCACCGGGTGGCGGCCACCGGAGGTCCGGCCTTCACCACCGCCGTGGGGGTGGTCGATCGGGTTCATGACGACACCACGCACAGAAGGACGCTTGCCCTTGTGGCGCATACGGCCGGCTTTACCGAAGTTCTGGTTCGAGTTGTCCGGGTTCGACACGGCACCGACGGTGGCCATGCATTCCTGACGCACCAGGCGCAGTTCGCCCGAGGACAGGCGGATCTGAGCGTAACCGCCGTCACGGCCAACGAACTGAGCATAAGTACCGGCTGCACGGGCGATCTGGCCGCCTTTGCCGGGCTTCATTTCGATGTTGTGAACGATGGTACCGATCGGCATGCCCGAGAACGGCATTGCGTTGCCCGGCTTGATGTCTGCCTTGGCAGACGCGACGACCTTGTCGCCAACAGCCAGACGCTGCGGCGCCAGGATGTAGGCTTGTTCGCCGTCTTCGTATTTGATCAGCGCGATGAATGCGGTCCGGTTCGGGTCGTATTCGATCCGCTCAACGGTGGCCGCTACATCAAATTTGTTCCGTTTGAAGTCAACGATCCGGTAGAGGCGCTTTGCGCCGCCGCCACGGCGGCGTGCAGTGATCCGTCCGGTGTTGTTCCGGCCGCCCGATTTGGTCAGACCCTCAGTGAGAGATTTGACCGGACGCCCTTTCCAAAGCTCCGAACGGTCGATCAGAACCAGCCCACGCTGGCCCGGCGTCGTCGGCTTATACGACTTGAGTGCCATGCTTTCTGTCTTCCGTTTAGCGTGCAGGCCCTTAGGTTCTTGTCTTTGGACCCGCTATGTTTAAGGCCCCCGTAGGTGCCTGAGTTATAGGGCCCCGAAGGTCCCCAAGTTCGAACATCCTGACAAACGTAACGACCCCGGAACGAATCCGGGGTCTGCAGGATGGGTGGCGTTTAGCAGTGATGCAGAGGGGAGTCTAGGGGGCTATGACTGCGCCTCTGCAACAACTTGTGACTTTAACAAAATAGTTTTTACGCTATCCTCTATTGTCGCGCTAAGGTTTTGTTAGTAGATGCCCGCCATCTTGTCAGTGACTTGTCATTTCATCGGCGTTGCAGCGCCTTTATGACGGATAACTCCGGCAATGGGAAATAACGTGTTCCCAGCGCCCATGCCGGAACCGGACGTACGCGCGAACGTGCACCGGTTTCGGCCAACTACATGATGTCGCCATTGGATTTCTCCTTCTCACGAATGCAGAGATAAGTCTGCGTCTCGTGAAAACCCCTCATAGGTCTTCACCTTAGAAGCCATTGAGGAATGGAGATGACGACGGGCATCCGCTATCCAAGCAACACTTTTCCGCTAGGCACGTCAAGCAAGAATCCGCCTATGCGTGCGCTGAACTAAGCTATTGTTAAGGGCGGCGCACGATACTACATAACCCTCAGCACGAGTCACGACATTTTTTTCTTTGCGTGCGGGCGCAGGCATGCCAACCTACACGTACAGGGAGAAGACAAAAAATGAATATTCCAGAGCAAGTACGGGAGCACCTTGAGGCAGCCGTCTTCAAAGCCTTTCCCGAAGAGTTGGTAACCGAAATTAAAATAGAAGAAGTCATCGCGGATGCAGATGCCGGAGAAATTCGCATCACCCTGTTGGTGAGCACAAGCGTCGATCCTACACAGTTTGCAGAAAGTTATTTTGGCCTAACGGGTAAAGTTCGCCGTTCGCTCGCGCGTGAAGGTGAAAAGTGGGGCAAGTTTTTCCCCATTATTACCCCTTCAATCGGGCATGAGGCGCATGCCTGACTCTCAGTTACCTGAAAGTCTCATTCAAACTGCCAAGAAGCTACTCGACGAAGATCATGCTGACATTTCACAAGCAGATCTGAGGAGAGCAATTAGCACTGCCTACTTTGCGGCTTTTCACGCGTTGGCGCGGGTGTCAGCAGACAGCCTAGTTGGCGATGATCATGCTAGTCGCCCCAACCGAGCTTGGGTCGAGGTCTATAGAGGCTTGTCACACGGGTCCAGTAAGGATGCCTGCTCGAAAGCCAAATCAATTGGCTTTCCAGAGGAGATTGAAGGCTTCGCAGACATTTTTGTACAGCTGCAATACGCCAGAAAGCGCGTGGACTATGACCCCACGTGTCGACCCACAAAGAGTGAAGCCTTGCAGTGGGTAGCCATTGCGGAAGTCAGCATAAACCGACTTCTTGCAGCTAACGCAAATAGCAAAATTGCCTTCGCCACCTGGGTCCTAATAACCAGCCCAGGCGCAGCCCAAGCAAGAACGGCAGTCAAAGACAAGGTTGGGCCGGAATTGGGTCTACCTGCCCAATCCTAACCTCCGCCATTCGGATCACGGCGCGGCGGACCGCGCCCTTGGTTCCGCGCCGAGAGCAAGATCACAGCTCAGCGCTTTTATGGCCGTTGCGCACCTACCGTGCGCAGGGCTTCGCGGATCTTAACCGGCAGCGGCTATACCTTAAGGCAACGCTTCCTCAAGGACCCCGCCATGCCTGCAAGCCCCAAGCCCCGACGAAAAAGGCCCCCGCTTGCGCGAGGGCCTCTCAATCTTGTCAAAGACACGGGATCTCAGAGTCCGGTGGACACGTCGATGGTGTTGCCTTCTTCCAGGGTCACATAGGCTTTTTTCACGTCTTTACGCTTGCCCATCTGGCCGCGGAAACGCTTGACCTTACCCTTGGTGACGGTGGTGTTGACCGCTTTCACCTTGACGCCAAAGAGAGCCTCGACGGCTTCCTTGATCATCGGCTTGTTGGAGTCGATTGCCACCTCGAACACCACTGCGCCGTTTTCGGACGCCATGGTGGATTTCTCGGTGATGATCGGCTTGCGGATCACGTCGTAGTGTTCTGCCTTCACGCTCATTTCAGACGAGCCTCCAGTGCTTCGACACCCGCCTTGGTGAGCACCAGGGTGTCACGCTTCAGGATGTCATAGACGTTGGCACCGATGGTCGGCAGGATGTCCAGACCTTCGATGTTGCGCGACGCTTGCAGAAAGCCTTCGTTGACCGATGCGCCGTCGATGATCAGCGCGCGCTTCCAGCCCAGGTTTTTCACCTGCTTGGCCAAAGCTGCGGTCTTGCCTTCGGAAGCAGCGTCCTCGATGATGACCAGCTCGCCCGCTTTCGCTTTGGCGGACAGCGCATGGCGCAGGCCCAGCTTGCGGAACTTCTTGGTCAGCTCGTGGCCGTGCGAACGGACAACGGGGCCTTTGTAGATACCGCCCTTGCGGAAGATCGGCGCGTTGCGGTCACCGTGGCGTGCGCCGCCGGTGCCCTTCTGGCGGTAGATCTTCTTGGTCGAGTAGGAGGTCTCCGAGCGGGTCTTCACCTTGTGGGTGCCCTGCTGCGCATTGTTGCGCTGCCAGCGGACCACACGGTGCAGGATGTCCGCACGCGGCTCCAGGCCGAACAGGTCTTCGGACAACTCGATGTCGCCCGCTTTGCCGCCGTCCAGTTTGATCACGTCAAGTTTCATGCTTCACCACCTTCCGCGGAAGCTTCCGCAGTTTTCAGAGCGGCCGGGAAAGGCAGACCCTCGGGGGCTTTCTTCTTCACGGCATCCTTGACGGTAACCCAGCCGGATTTCGGGCCCGGAACGGCGCCCTTGATGAAGACCAGGCCGCGCTCGGCGTCGGTTTTCACCACTTCCAGGTTCTGGGTGGTCACGCGGGCTGCGCCCATGTGGCCGGCCATTTTCTTGCCTTTGAAGACCTTGCCCGGGTCCTGACACTGACCGGTCGAACCGTGCGAACGGTGCGAGATCGACACACCGTGCGAGGCGCGCAGGCCGCCGAAGTTGTGCCGTTTCATGGCACCCGCGAAACCTTTACCGATCGAGGTGCCGGTGACGTCCACTTTCTGGCCAGCCAGGAAGTGTTCGGCCGAGATCTCGGCGCCGACTTCGATCAGGCCGTCCGCGGGAACGCGGAATTCGACCAGCTTGCGCTTGGGTTCAACCTTGGCAGCTGCGAAAACACCGCGCATGGCTTGGCTGGTGCGCTTTGCCTTGGCGGAGCCTGCACCCAGCTGAACGGCGGTGTAGCCGTCTTTGTCTTCGGTGCGCTGAGCAACGACCTGCAGGCCGTCCAGGGACAGAACGGTCACAGGGATCTGCTTACCGTCTTCCAGGAACAGCCGGGTCATGCCGACTTTCTTTGCGATAATACCGGAACGCATAATCTATACCCTCCGATCTTACGACTGCAGCTTGATTTCGACGTCAACGCCGGCAGCCAGGTCGAGCTTCATCAGCGCGTCCACGGTCTGCGGGGTCGGGTCGACGATATCGAGAAGGCGCTTGTGGGTGCGGATCTCGAACTGGTCGCGGGATTTCTTGTCCACGTGGGGGCCACGCAGAACAGTGAATTTCTCGATCTTGTTCGGCATCGGGATCGGGCCGCGCACTTGCGCGCCGGTCCGCTTGGCAGTGTTGACGATCTCTTGCGTGGACGCATCCAGCACGCGATAGTCAAATGCCTTCAGCCGGATACGGATGTTTTGGCTTTGCATCGTACAGCCTTTTATTCAGGCGTTGGGGTTGAGAGGAGGGCCTGCGACCACCGCAACCCCTCATCGAACCCAAAAGGCGGGAATCATCCCGCCCCTATTCGCATCAGCGAACTCGCGCCCTATACGCCCTGCAGCCCCGAGTGGCAAGGGGGTTCGCGGCGAAACCGTTGCGTTTGGGGCGGGCGGTGCGTTTGGGGTTTGTTTACCTATCGTCACTTTCAAAATGAACAACTTGAAGCACAAGTCTCGAGGTCTCCAATCCTATTGCTTCACGGCTTTCCCTGAACCAACGTAGCGACGAACGAACGAACAAAATCCACCTCAAGAAAAGACAGAACAGCAGTCCCAACCACAAGAATAACCGCAGATGCTGTAACGGCATCCTGAAAGGCCCGTTCAAACTTGCTTGTACGTTTGACATTGAGTCGTGCTGTCAGAACTTCCTCATTCTTAAGATCAGGAAACTCATCCGGGTGCGCCAACCGGTATTGGTCATAATCGACGGTTTCGTGGTTTATGTTGTACCGACCTAGGATCTCGTCATACCTTCGAGCGAAATCTGGCAAGTCCAAGTCTTCTTCTTCCTTTGCGAGGAGTTCACGCCGAAGCGAGTTAACCTCGAGGGCGCATCTTTGAAATTGATCGGCCTTCACCATCCCTGAATTTGAGGAATGAAGTAGGGAGGACGACAGTATGAAAATCGATAGCCCTACCGTGACCAAAGCAATGAAGCTCTCAAAGTATGCAGCCATGTCGATGAACTTAGGCATCAACGTTATCACAACGACCAAGGAAGACGCATAGGCAATGTTCCGAGTTGAGCGCCTTTCACTACGCTCAAGACGCTTAGCAGCGTTGAACCGGACACCTTTTGTACGTTTCATGTCCTTCAACAATTTTTCGCGTGCTTCGATTTTTTCTTTAGACACTAGCTCAACCTGCTCAATTAACCTTTCTAGATCAAATGAATAGAACTTCGGGCAAAAAACACAACCCATAGTCCTGCGCCCCTCTATTCAAACCGGTTTATGCAAATACTGGAGAATGGAACTACCCCGCCCGGACGCCCCGCGTTCGGGCCGCGCCCGGTCATGTCCTGGCGTTGGTGCATAGAAAAAGGGCCGCTCGATTGAGCGGCCCTTTCTTAGATCAGAACCGAGTGGCTCTCAGCGGTTTTCCGTCGGAAAACCGCCTGCCGCCACTGTTTCCAAAATCACTCAGTAATTTTGGAAACGACGCCGGCGCCGACGGTGCGGCCGCCTTCGCGGATGGCGAAGCGCAGGCCGTTTTCCATCGCGATCGGCGCGATCAGTTCCACGTCGAACTTCAGGTTGTCGCCCGGCATCACCATCTCGGTGCCTTCCGGCAGGGTCACGGTGCCGGTCACGTCGGTGGTGCGGAAGTAGAACTGCGGACGGTAGTTCGCGAAGAACGGGGTGTGGCGGCCGCCTTCTTCCTTGGTGAGGATATAGGCTTCAGCTTCGAACTTGGTGTGCGGCTTCACGGAGCCCGGCTTACACAGAACCTGGCCGCGCTCAACGCCGTCACGGTCGACGCCGCGCAGCAGCGCGCCGATGTTGTCGCCGGCTTCACCGCGGTCCAGCAGTTTGCGGAACATTTCCACACCGGTGCAGGTGGTGGTGGTGGTGTCGCGGATGCCGACGATTTCGATCGAGTCGCCAACGTTGATCACGCCGCGCTCAACACGCCCCGTAACAACGGTGCCGCGGCCGGAGATCGAGAACACGTCTTCGATCGGCATCAGGAACGGCTGGTCAACCGCGCGCTCGGGGGTGTCGATGTAGTCATCAACAGCCGCCATCAGCTCTTTGATTTTCTCTTCGCCGATTTCCGGCTTGTTGCCTTCCATTGCGGCCAGAGCGGAGCCTGCGATGATCGGGATATCGTCGCCCGGGTACTCGTAGGAGGACAGCAGCTCGCGGATTTCCATTTCGACCAGCTCCAGGAGCTCTTCGTCGTCGACCTGGTCCACTTTGTTCATGAACACGACCATCTTCGGGATGCCAACCTGGCGGCCCAGCAGGATGTGCTCGCGGGTCTGCGGCATCGGGCCGTCAGCAGCGTTCACAACCAGGATCGCGCCGTCCATCTGCGCCGCACCGGTGATCATGTTCTTCACATAGTCGGCGTGGCCGGGGCAGTCGACGTGCGCGTAGTGGCGGTTGTCGGTCTCGTATTCCACGTGCGCGGTCGAGATGGTGATGCCGCGGGCTTTTTCTTCCGGGGCGCCGTCGATCTGGTCGTAGGCTTTGAAGTCACCGAAGTATTTGGTGATAGCCGCGGTCAGAGTGGTCTTGCCGTGGTCAACGTGGCCGATGGTGCCGATGTTGACGTGCGGTTTATTGCGTTCAAACTTTTCCTTAGCCATGATGGCCTCCTTTTGTTTCGAGAGGGGTCCGCAACACTTGCGAACCCCCTTATTTGCTGACGCTTACGCGAATTTCGCCTGGATCTCTTCCGAGATGTTCTGCGGAACCGGTTCGTAATGGTCGAACTGCATGGTGAACTGGGCGCGGCCCGAGCTCATCGAACGCAGGGTGTTGATGTAGCCGAACATGTTCGCCAGCGGCACAAACGCGTCGATCGCGATTGCGTTGCCGCGGTTCTCCTGGCCGGACACCTGGCCGCGGCGGGATGTCAGGTCGCCGATGATGCCGCCGGTGTATTCTTCCGGGGTGATCACTTCGACTTTCATCACCGGCTCGAGCAGTTTCGCACCAGCCTTGCGCATGCCTTCACGCATGCCCATGCGGGCGGCGATTTCAAAGGCCAGAACCGAGGAGTCCACGTCGTGGAACTTACCGTCGATCAGGGCAACCTTGAAGTCGATCACGGGGAAGCCGGCCAGCGGGCCGCTGTCCATGACGGACTGGATGCCTTTTTCGACGCCCGGGATGTATTCCTTCGGAACCGCACCGCCAACGATACGGGATTCGAAGGAGTAGCCTTCGCCTGCTTCTGTCGGCGAGATGATCAGTTTCACCTCGGCAAACTGGCCCGAACCACCCGACTGTTTCTTGTGGGTGTAGGAATGCTCGACCTCTTTGGAGATGGTCTCGCGGTAGGCCACCTGCGGCGCACCGATGTTGGCTTCAACCTTGAATTCACGCTTCAGACGGTCAACCAGGATGTCCAGGTGAAGTTCGCCCATGCCCTTCATGATGGTCTGACCGGACTCAATGTCGGTCTCGACGCGGAAGGAGGGGTCTTCGGCAGCCAGACGCTGCAGACCCTGGGACATTTTCTCCTGGTCGGCCTTGGTTTTCGGCTCAACCGCGATCTCGATCACCGGATCCGGGAAGGTCATGGTTTCCAGAACGACGGGGTCGTTGACGGCGCAAAGGGTGTCACCGGTGGTGGTGTCCTTCAGGCCTGCCAGCGCGATGATGTCGCCCGCGAACGCTTCCGTGATTTCCTCACGGTTGTTCGAGTGCATCATCATCATCCGGCCAACGCGCTCTTTACGGCCTTTGGTCGAGTTCAGCAGCGTGTCGCCCTTGTTCAGGACGCCGGAGTAGATGCGGGTGAAGGTCAGCGAGCCGACAAACGGGTCGTTCATGATCTTGAACGCCAGACCAGAGAACGCCATTTCGTCGTCCGCGCGGCGGGCGATGTCACGGGTTTCAGTCTCGTCGCCGGGTTTGAAGCCCATGTAATCAACAACGTCCAGCGGGCTGGGCAGGTAGTCGATCACAGCGTTGAGCAGCGGCTGAACGCCTTTGTTCTTGAACGCGGAACCGCCCAGGACCGGCACAAACGCCAGTTCCAGGGTGCCTTTGCGCAGCAGTTTGCGCAGGGTCGGCACGTCGGGCTCTTCGCCTTCCAGATAGGCTTCCATCGCGTCGTCGTCCATTTCGACGGCCGCTTCGATCATCTTGCCGCGCCATTCGTCAGCCATGTCCTGCAGGCTTTCGCGGATCGGTGCTTTGACCCACGACGCGCCAAGGTCTTCGCCCTGCCACAGCCATTCTTCCATGTTGACCAGGTCAACCAGGCCTTCCAGCTCGGTCTCGGCGCCGATCGGCACACCAACCGGAACCGCGCGGGCGCCGGTACGGTCTTCGATCATTTCAACGCAGTTGAAGAAGTCGGCGCCGATCTTGTCCATCTTGTTGACGAACACCATGCGCGGAACCTTGTAGCGGTCAGCCTGACGCCACACGGTTTCGGTCTGCGGCTCAACACCGGCGTTGGCGTCCAGAACACAGACGGCACCGTCGAGAACCGCCAGCGAACGCTCGACTTCGATGGTGAAGTCAACGTGGCCGGGGGTGTCGATGATGTTCAGGCGGTGCTTGGGCGAGTCAGCGGTCTGACCGTCCTCGGTGCGTTCCCAGAAGGTGGTGGTCGCAGCCGAGGTGATGGTGATGCCGCGTTCCTGTTCCTGCTCCATCCAGTCCATGGTGGCTGCACCGTCGTGCACCTCACCGATGTTGTGGGATTTGCCGGTGTAATACAGGATGCGCTCGGAGCAGGTGGTTTTACCTGCATCGATGTGCGCCATGATACCGAAGTTACGGTACAGTTCGAGCGGATATTCGCGTGCCATAGGTCTAGGTCCTCTAGCTTACCAGCGGTAATGGGAGAAGGCTTTGTTGGCCTCTGCCATCTTGTGGGTGTCTTCGCGTTTCTTAACCGCGGTGCCACGGGACTGGACAGCGTCCAGCAGCTCGCCTGCAAGGCGCTCTTCCATGGTGTTTTCGTTGCGGTTGCGCGCGGCAGTGATCAGCCAGCGGATGGCCAGCGCTTCGCGGCGCTCGGGGCGGACTTCAACCGGAACCTGGTAGGTCGCACCGCCAACACGGCGGGAGCGGACCTCGACGGACGGTTTGATGTTGTCCAGCGCTTCGTGGAAGACTTCAACCGGAGCGCGCTTGATCTTGGTCTCAACGCGGTCGAACGCGTTGTAGACGATACGCTCTGCGACCGACTTCTTGCCGTCGATCATCAGGTTGTTCATGAATTTGGTCAGAACGCGGTCGCCGAACTTGGCGTCGGGCAGAACTTCGCGTTTTTCAGCGGCGTGACGACGTGACATATCAGCCTCTCCTTCTTACTTAGGACGCTTCGCGCCGTACTTCGAGCGGCGCTGCTTACGGTCTTTGACGCCCTGGGTATCCAGAACACCGCGCAGGATGTGGTAACGGACACCCGGAAGGTCTTTTACACGGCCGCCGCGGATCAGAACCACAGAGTGTTCCTGAAGGTTGTGGCTTTCACCGGGGATGTAGGAGATCACTTCGTAACCGTTGGTCAGGCGGACCTTCGCAACTTTCCGCATAGCGGAGTTCGGTTTCTTCGGAGTGGTGGTGTACACGCGGGTGCAGACGCCGCGCTTCTGCGGGCACTGCTCGAGGTGCTGGGACTTCGAAACTTTACGCTTCGGCTGACGCGGCTTGCGGATCAGCTGCTGGATCGTTGGCATTCAGGTATTCCCCGTTTAGCAACTTGTCATGCACGCCGGCGCGTGCGGGTGATTTCGCTGCACCTGTGCGTCCACAAGCGCAAAAACCGCAATCGCTCCCATTCCGAGGTGAGACGACGCGGTGTGTTTACAGAGGATCCGGGTGGTAAAAGTGCCCGGACCTTGAGCCACTGCAATTTTGAATTCGGCTTTCGAAGAATACACTCCGGGTGCCGGATAGGCGCGCATATATTGGGAGTCGCGCAGGTTGTCAACAGCAGCCGGGCCGCCCTGCCCGCGCGCCCGCCGGATTACCGTGTTCCGGCAGTTGCCAGGCGGCGCCCGGCCCGCCATAGTCGCTGCTGCAGGCATTGGCAACAAACGGATTTCATTATGCAGGTCATCGGGCTGTGCCGGTTTTCCTACCCGGCGCTCGGCGGGTTTCAGATCGAGCATGAAACCATCGAGGAACGGATCGCCTATCTCTACGCCGAAGAACGGATGCAAGAGCGGTTCCGGCTGTTTGAAACCGTCGCCCTGCCCGCCCTGCAGAAGCAAACCGATCAGGACTTCGACTTCATCCTGGTGATCGGCGACAGCCTGCCCCGGGCGCACCGGGACCGGCTGCACGACCTGACCGCCGGCATGCCCCAGGTGACGATCCGCGCTGAACCGCCTGGCCGCCACCGCTCAGTCATGCAGAACCTGTTGAATGCCGCCCGCACCGACCGGGACAAGCCTTGCCTGCAGTTCCGGGCCGACGACGACGACGCGGTGGCAACCGATTTTGTCGAGCGGCTGCGGGAAACCGCGCGCGACTGCGCTGCCCTGTTTGCCAGGACCCACGCCGCTGCCATCGACTTCAACCGGGGCTATATCGCGCAATTCGGCCCCGAAGGCATTGCAGCCGCCCCCGCCATCAGCCCCTATGCCACCCCGGCGCTGGGAATGTATGCCGCCGGCGGCACCCGCCGCTCAATCATGAACTTCTCCCACCACCGCATCCACCATCACATGCCCACGGTCACCATCACCGATATGCCGATGTGGGTGCGCAGCCACAACGGCTACAACGATTCCCGGCAGCGGCGCGCCAAGGAAGTGGAAGTTGCGCCGCTGACCGTCAAGGAGGAACGGGAGTTTGCGACCCTGTTCGGCATCAGCGCCGGCAAGGTCCGCGAAGCGTTCAATGCAAAGCAGAGCGGGACCTGCGGCTGACCTGCCGTTCGCGGTAAAAGGTGAAAATCCCTGCACACGCGACTATGGCGGCCCCCGCCAGGGTCACCGCGTCCGGCCATTCACCGAACACCAGCCAGCCCAGCAGCAGCGCCCACAAAAGCCCGCTATAGCGCAACGGCGCGATCACCGCGATCTCGCCCACCCGCATGGTCATAACCGAGCACAGGTAGCCGCCGAAGATGAACAGCGCCGCACCCGTCAGGATCAGAAGATCACTGCCGCTCACCGGCTGCCAGTCCACCACCGCTGAAGCGGCGATCCCGAATACCAGCACCGACACTGAGGACGCCAGGGTCACGGTCATCGACGACACCTCGGGCGGCATCCGGCGGGTGACCAGGTCGCGGGCGGTTATACAGGCCACCGCCGCCAGCGCATAAAGCGCACCGTCGCTGAACCCCTCCGGCCCCGGCCGCACGATCAGCAGCATGCCGCAGAAGCCCGCGGCAATCGCCGCCATCCGGCGCCAGCCCACCGGCTCCTGCAGGAACAGCGCCGCGCTCAGCGTCACCGCCAGCGGCAGCACCTGCAGCACCGCGGTGACATTGGCGATCGGCATGCGCATCAGCGCGGTCAGGAACAGATAGGTGGCCGACACCTCGCCCGCACAGCGCAGGGCGATCATCCCCCAGGCGCGGCCCGGCAGCCGGACCCGCAGGCCGCCCAGCCGCAATGCCAGAAGATAGATCAGGAAACTGGCCGCAATGCCCCGGATGGTCAGGATCTGCGGCAGCGGCAGCGCGCCGCCGATCAGCTTTACCAGCGCATCGTTGAACGTATAGGCCGCCATCGCCCCGGTCATCAGCAGCGCACCGGTCTGGTTCGGGGTCATCGCCGCCCCGCTGTAATTATCTGCAGCCTGACATCCATCACTGCGCCCTCCCTGCCCGGCAACAGATAGCCGCAGCCGCAGAAATGAAAAAGCCCCCGCATGCAACCATGCGGGGGCTTTTACTGTTCGTCAGGCGCCGCAGCTTAGTCGCGGCTTTCCGGGGTTTCGACCAGGTTGTCCAGGTCGCTGCCGCCCATCACGTCCTCGTCCATCACCGGCGCAGCCAGGGCTGCAGCGGCTTCGGCTTCTTCGCGGCGGGCTTCCAGAACCACGTTGTCGCGGCCTTGGGCAATGCTGCGCACAGCCTGGGTCGCGCCGCCGGTGCCGGCCGGGATCAGGCGGCCCACGATGACGTTCTCCTTGAGACCGACCAGCTTGTCCTTCTTGCCCTGCACCGAAGCCTCGGTGAGAACCCGGGTGGTCTCCTGGAAGGAGGCCGCCGAGATGAAGGAACGGGTCTGCAGCGACGCCTTGGTGATGCCGAGCAGGATCGGTTCGCCCTGAGCCGGACGCTTGCCGCGGGCCAGCGCCTTCTCATTGGCGGCGTCAAACTCCTGCTTGTCCACGTGTTCGCCTTTCAGCAGCGTGGTCTCGCCGGAGTCGGAGATCTCCCACTTCTGCAGCATCTGGCGGACGATCACCTCGATGTGCTTGTCGTTGATCTTCACACCCTGCAGGCGGTAGACGTCCTGAACCTCGTCGATCATGTAGTTCGCCAGTGCCTCGACACCCATGATGGACAGGATGTCATGCGGCGCCGGGTTGCCGTCCATGATGTAGTCGCCCTTCTGGACAAAGTCACCTTCCACAACCGGGATGTGCTTGCCTTTGGGCACCATGTATTCGACGGGCTCCAGCGACTCGTCCACAGGATCAATCGCGATGCGGCGCTTGTTCTTGTAGTCGCGGCCGAAACGCACGTGGCCATCGAGTTCGGCGATGATCGCGTGGTCCTTGGGACGGCGGGCTTCGAACAGTTCCGCAACACGCGGCAGACCCCCGGTGATGTCCTTGGTCTTGGCGCCTTCACGCGGGATACGCGCAACAACGTCGCCTGCCATGATCTGCTGGCCGTCTTCGACCGACAGAATGGCGTCCACGGACATCGGGTAGGTCAGCGGGTTGCCGTTGTCGTTGCGGACCGGCTCGCCGTCGCTGTCCACCAGAATGATTTCCGGCTTCAGGTCAGAGCCCTTCGGAGCCGCACGCCAGTCGATCACGATCTTCTGGGTCATGCCGGTGGCTTCGTCGGTCTCGTCACGCACAGCGATCCCCGAGATCAGGTCCACGTATTTCGCGGTACCCGGCTTCTCGGCGATAATCGGCAGTGTGTAGGGGTCCCATTCGTACAGCTTGTCGCCGCGCGCAATGTCCTGGCCTTCCTTGACGAACAGTTTGGAACCGTAACCCAGCTTGTGGCTGGCGCGTTCCTCGCCGTGCTCGTCCTGAATGATCAGTTTCATGTTGCGGCCCACAACCAGGGTCTCGCCGTTGGCGTTCTCCAGGGTGTTGGGGTTCTCGAAGACGATCTTGCCTTCCTGCGACGCTTCCTGGAACGACTGCTGGCCACCCTGCGCAACACCGCCGATGTGGAAGGTCCGCATGGTCAGCTGGGTGCCGGGTTCACCGATCGACTGCGCCGCGATGATGCCGACGGCCTCGCCGGTGTTCACGCGGGTGCCGCGGGCCAGGTCGCGGCCGTAGCACATGGCGCAGACGCCCTCTTCGCTTTCACAGGTCAGCGGCGAGCGGATACGGGTCGACTGCACGCCGGCCTCTTCCACTGCATCCGCCATGCGCTCGTCGATCAGCTGGCCGGCGGCCACGATGATCTCTTCGGTGCCGGGGCGATTGATGTCATCCGCAGCCACACGGCCCAGAATGCGCTCGCCCAAGCTGGCCACCACCTCACCGTCGTTCACAGCCGCTTCTGCGGTGATCGCACGCTCGGTGCCGCAATCGATCTCGCGAACGATGCAGTCCTGCGCCACGTCCACCAGACGGCGGGTCAGGTAACCCGAGTTCGCCGTCTTAAGCGCGGTATCCGACAGACCCTTACGGGCACCGTGGGTCGAGTTGAAGTACTCTAGAACGGTCAGGCCTTCTTTAAAGTTCGAGATGATCGGGGTCTCGATGATGTCGCCGTTCGGCTTGGCCATCAGGCCGCGCATGCCGCCCAGCTGTTTCATCTGAGTAACCGAGCCACGCGCACCGGAGTGGGCCATCATGTAGACCGAGTTCGGTTCCATCACGGCGCCGTTCTCGTCCCGCTTGTCAGCGGAGATAGTGCCCATCATCGCGTCAGTGACCTTGTCGTTACACTTCGACCAGGCATCGACAACTTTGTTGTACTTTTCGCCCTGGGTGATCAGGCCGTCCATGTACTGCTGTTCGAAGTCTTTAACCTGGTCGCGGGTGTCATCGACGATGGTCCACTTGGTGTCCGGGATCACCATGTCGTCCTTGCCGAACGAGATGCCGGCCTTGAACGCTTCGCGGAAGCCCATGGTCATGATCTGGTCGCAGAAGATAACCGACTCTTTCTGGCCGCAATAGCGGTAGACGGTGTCGATGACCTGCTGCACTTCTTTCTTCCGCAGCAGGCGGTTGACCAGTTCAAACGGCGCCTTGGCGTTTTTCGGCAGCAGCGCGCCCAGACGGACACGGCCCGGGGTGGTCTCAAAACGCTGGAGAACCTCGTTGCCTTCCTCGTCGATCTGGGTGATCCGCGCGGTGATCTTGGTGTGCAGGTGCACTTCGCCGGCGTCCAGCGCGTGCTGAACCTCGTCGATGGTGCCAAAGATCTTGCCTTCGCCGGGCATGCCTTCGCGCTCCAGGGTCACATAGTAGAGACCCAGAATCATATCCTGCGACGGAACGATGATCGGCGCGCCGTTGGCGGGCGACAGAACGTTGTTGGTGGACATCATCAGGACGCGCGCTTCCAGCTGGGCCTCAAGGCTCAGCGGGACGTGCACAGCCATCTGGTCACCGTCAAAGTCCGCGTTGAACGCCGAGCAGACCAGCGGGTGCAGCTGGATGGCTTTACCTTCGATCAGCGTGGGTTCGAACGCCTGGATACCCAGACGGTGCAGCGTCGGTGCGCGGTTCAGCATCACCGGGTGCTCGCGGATCACCTCATCCAGAATATCCCAAACTTCGGGACGCTCTTTCTCGACCAGCTTCTTCGCCTGCTTCACGGTGCTGGAAAGACCTTTGGCCTCCAGACGCGAGTAGATGAAGGGCTTGAACAGCTCCAGCGCCATCTTCTTGGGCAGGCCGCACTGGTGCAGCTTCAGCTCGGGACCGGTCACAATCACCGAACGGCCGGAGAAGTCGACGCGCTTACCCAGAAGGTTCTGGCGGAAGCGGCCCTGCTTGCCTTTCAGCATGTCGGACAGCGACTTCAGCGGACGCTTGTTGGCGCCGGTGATGACGCGGCCGCGGCGGCCGTTGTCAAACAGCGCGTCCACGGATTCCTGCAGCATCCGCTTTTCGTTGCGGACGATGATGTCCGGCGCGCGCAGTTCGATCAGCCGCTTCAGGCGGTTGTTCCGGTTGATCACGCGGCGGTACAGGTCATTGAGGTCGGAGGTCGCAAAGCGGCCGCCGTCCAGCGGAACCAGCGGGCGCAGTTCCGGCGGGATGACCGGGATCACGGTCATGATCATCCATTCCGGACGGTTGCCCGATTCCAGGAAGCTCTCCACGACTTTCAGACGCTTGATGATCTTCTTGGGCTTCAGTTCGCCGGTCGCTTCGGCCAGTTCGGCGCGCAGCGTTTCGGCTTCCGATTCCAGGTCGATCTGGGCCAGCATGTCACGGATTGCTTCAGCGCCGATGTTGGCGGTGAAGGCGTCCATGCCATAGGCATCCTGGGCGTCCATATACTCTTCTTCGGTCATCATCTGGCCGTAGCTGAGGTCGGTCAGGCCCGGCTCGATGACAACGTAGTTTTCAAAGTACAGAACCCGTTCCAGATCGCGCAGGGTCATGTCCAGCATCAGGCCGATGCGGGACGGCAGCGACTTCAGGAACCAGATGTGCGCAACAGGTGCCGCCAGTTCGATGTGGCCCATGCGCTCGCGGCGCACTTTCTGCAGGGTAACTTCGACGCCGCATTTTTCACAGACGACGCCGCGGTATTTCATCCGCTTATATTTGCCGCACAGGCACTCGTAGTCCTTGATCGGGCCAAAGATCCGGGCGCAGAACAGGCCGTCGCGCTCCGGTTTGAAGGTCCGGTAGTTGATGGTCTCAGGCTTTTTGATTTCGCCGTAAGACCAAGACAGGATCCGTTCCGGCGACGCCAGCGAGACTTTGATTTCATCAAAGACCTTGGGCGGCGTCAGCGGGTTGAACGGGTTGTTGGTGATTTCCTGGTTCATTTTGATACCTCAAATTCGTGCGGAAGGGAGCAGGGGGTAAGGGCCAAGGCCCTTACTCTTCTTCCGCATCCAGGAGTTCCATGTTCAGGCCGAGGCCGCGGACTTCTTTAACCAGAACGTTGAACGATTCCGGAACGCCCGCTTCAAAGTTGTCCTCGCCCTTGACGATCGACTCATAGACCTTGGTCCGGCCGGCGACGTCATCCGATTTCACGGTGAGCATCTCCTGCAGGGTGTAGGCGGCGCCATAGGCTTCCAGGGCCCAGACTTCCATCTCACCAAAGCGCTGACCGCCGAACTGCGCCTTACCGCCCAGCGGCTGCTGGGTGACGAGGCTGTACGGACCGGTGGAACGCGCGTGGATCTTGTCGTCCACCAGGTGGTGCAGCTTCAGCAGGTACTTGATGCCAACGGTCACGGGACGCGCGAACTGCTCGCCGGTGCGGCCGTCGAACAGGATCGACTGGCCGGACTGGTCAAAGCCCGCACGCACCAGGGCGTTGTTGACGTCATCTTCCTTGGCGCCGTCGAAGACCGGGGTCGCAATCGGCACACCGCGGGTCACGTTGCCTGCGGCCTCGACCAGCGCGGCCTCGTCCATATTGGCGATGCCTTCGTCATAGACATCGTCGCCATAGGCGTGGTGCATCGCTTCACGGACCGGGGTCAGGTCGCCCGAGCGGCGGTATTCCTGCAGCGCGTCATCCACCTTGATGCCAAGGCCGCGTGCGGCCCAGCCCATGTGGGTCTCCAGGATCTGACCGACGTTCATACGCGACGGCACGCCCAGCGGGTTAAGGCAGAAGTCGACCGGGGTACCATCGGCGAGGAACGGCATGTCCTCCATCGGCACCACTTTCGAGATCACACCTTTGTTGCCGTGACGGCCGGCCATCTTGTCGCCCGGCTGCAGCTTGCGCTTCACCGCGATGAAGACTTTGACCATCTTCATCACACCCGGCGGCAGGTCGTCGCCGCGGCGGACCTTCTCGACCTTGTCTTCGAAACGGGCATCCAGGGCGCGCTTCTGCGCCTCGTACTGCTCGTTCAGGGCCTCGACGACCTGGGCGTCCTGCTCATCCTCAAGGGCAAGCATCCACCACTGGCCGCGGGACAGGCTGTCCAGCATGTCCTCGTCGATCGGGGCGCCGGAACGCACGCCTTTCGGGCCTTTGACAGCCACTTTGCCCAGCAGCATGCCGCGCAGACGGGCATAGATGTTGCGGTCCAGGATCGCCAGCTCGTCGTCCCGGTCACGGGCCAGACGTTCGACTTCCTCACGCTCGATCTGCAGCGCACGCTCGTCTTTTTCCACACCGTGGCGGTTGAAGACACGCACTTCGACCACAGTACCGTAATCGCCCGGCTTGACGCGCAGCGAGGTGTCGCGCACGTCAGATGCTTTTTCGCCGAAGATGGCGCGCAGCAGCTTTTCTTCCGGGGTCATCGGGCTTTCGCCCTTCGGAGTGATCTTGCCGACCAGAATGTCGCCCGGCTCCACATCGGCACCGATGTAGACGATGCCCGCCTCGTCGAGGTTGCGCAGGGCTTCCTCGCCGACGTTGGGGATGTCGCGGGTGATTTCTTCCGGCCCAAGCTTGGTGTCACGGGCGGCGACTTCGAATTCCTCGATGTGAACCGAGGTGAAGACGTCGTCACGCGCGATGCGCTCGGAGATCAGGATGGAGTCTTCGTAGTTGTAGCCGTTCCACGGCATGAACGCGACGACCACGTTTTTGCCCAGTGCCAGTTCGCCCATATCGGTCGACGGGCCATCGGCAATCACTTCGCCCTTGGCGACGGTGTCGCCCACCTTGACCAGAGGCTTCTGGTTGATGGTGGTGTTCTGGTTGGAACGCTGGAACTTGCGAAGACGGTAGATGTCAACGCCCGCGTCGCCCAGCTCCAGATCGGAGGTGGCACGGATCACGATACGCTGTGCATCAACCTGGTCGATGATGCCGGCACGCTTGGCCTGGATGGCCGCGCCGGAGTCGATCGCAACCTTTTCCTCGATGCCGGTACCGACCAGCGGGGCCTCTGCACGCAGCAGCGGAACCGCCTGACGCTGCATGTTCGAGCCCATCAGAGCGCGGTTGGCGTCGTCGTTTTCCAGGAACGGGATCAGCGAGGCAGCGACAGAGACCAGCTGCTTCGGCGACACGTCGATCAGATCCACGCTTTCGCGCGGCGCCAGGGTGTAGTCGCCGGACTGGCGGGTCGAGACCAGATCGTTGATGAACTTGCCGTTCTCATCCAGGGTCGCGTTCGCCTGTGCAACGGTGTGGCGCATCTCTTCGGTGGCCGACATGTAATGCACTTCGTCGCTCACCTGGCCTTCGTTGACCACGCGGTACGGTGTTTCGATGAAACCGTACTTGTTGACGCGCGCAAAGGTCGCCAGCGAGTTGATCAGGCCGATGTTCGGGCCTTCCGGAGTCTCAATCGGGCACATCCGGCCATAGTGGGTCGGGTGAACGTCGCGGACCTCAAAGCCGGCGCGCTCGCGGGTCAGACCGCCCGGGCCAAGCGCCGACAGGCGGCGTTTGTGGGTGACTTCCGACAGCGGGTTGGTCTGGTCCATGAACTGCGACAGCTGCGAGGAGCCGAAGAATTCACGCACCGCAGCTGCGGCCGGTTTCGCGTTGATCAGGTCCTGCGGCATCACGGTGTCGATCTCGACAGAGGACATCCGCTCCTTGATCGCGCGTTCCATGCGCAGCAGGCCGACACGGTACTGGTTTTCCATCAGCTCGCCGACGGACCGCACGCGGCGGTTGCCCAGGTGGTCGATGTCGTCGACATCGCCGCGGCCGTCCCGCAGGTCGACCAGCGCCTTGATACAGGCGACGATGTCTTCCTTGCGCAGGGTGCGCTGGGTGTCTTCGGCGTCCAGCGCCAGGCGCATGTTCATCTTCACACGGCCAACGGCAGACAGGTCGTAACGCTCGGAATCGAAGAACAGGGTGTCGAACAGCGCCGAGGCTGCCTCGACGGTGGGCGGCTCGCCCGGGCGCATCACGCGGTAGATGTCCATCAGCGCGCTGTTGCGGTCCATGTTCTTGTCTTGCGCCATGGTGTTGCGCATGTAGGGGCCGACGTTGACGTTGTCGATGTCCAGCACCGGAATGTCGGTGATGCCCGCGTCCAGCAGCTCCTTCAGGGAACCGCCGATCAGTTCGCCGTCCTTGTCGTATTCCAGGGTCAGCTCATCACCGGCCTCGACATAGATCGCGCCGTTGTCTTCGTTGATGATGTCCTTGGAGACATATTTGCCGACGATGTGGTCAAAGGGAACCAGCAGTTCGGTGATGGTGCCCTCTTCGATCATCTTCTTGACGGCGCGCGGGGTGACCTTCTTGCCGGCCTCGCAGATGATCTCGCCAGTGCCAGCGTCCACCAGGTCATAGGTCGGACGGGTGCCGCGCACGCGTTCCGGGAAGAACGGGGTGACCCAGCCGCGGGATTTCTCCAGCTTGAACGGCACAGTGTTGTAATAGGCATCCATGATGCCTTCCTGGTCCAGGCCCAGGGCGTACAGCAGGGTGGTCACCGGCAGCTTGCGGCGGCGGTCGATACGGGCAAAGACGATGTCCTTGGCGTCGAATTCGAAGTCCAGCCAGGAGCCGCGGTACGGGATGATGCGGCAGGCAAACAGCAGCTTGCCCGAGGAATGGGTCTTGCCTTTGTCGTGGTCGAAGAACACGCCCGGCGAACGGTGCATCTGGGACACGATCACACGCTCGGTGCCGTTCACGATAAAGGTGCCGTTCGGGGTCATCAGGGGCATGTCGCCCATGAAGACGTCCTGTTCCTTGATGTCCTTCACGGACTTCGCGCCGGTGTCCTCATCGACATCAAACACGATCAGGCGCAGGGTGACCTTCAGCGGCGCCGAATAGGTCATGTCGCGCTGCATGCACTCTTCGACGTCGTACTTGGGCTTCTCGAAGGAATACTTCACGAACTCCAGCACGGAGGTTTCGTTGAAATCCTTGATCGGGAATACCGACTGGAACACACCTTTGATGCCTTCGCCGTCCAGCGGCTCAGCTGCATCGCCGGAGCGCAGGAACAGGTCATAAGAAGATTTCTGCACCTCGATGAGGTTCGGCATCTCCAGCACTTCGCGGATTTTGCCGTAATATTTACGTAGACGTTTCTGGCCAAGGAACGATTGAGCCATGTCAGATGTCACCTTTCGAGTTCTCACCGGTCAAGGAAGCCGCCGGGCCCCGGCTCCTTGCCCATACGAGACAGCGTGTTCGGATCAATTCATGGCCACCGTCCCGAAGGCAGCCTCCCGATCCTTTGAACACCGCCTAAGAAAACGCCCCTCTCATGAGGCCCTTTCTAAGACAGGTTCGGCTGGGCCCGGAAAACTCCGGACCCAGCCAAATTTCCGATGCATCGGAGATGCACCAGGAGCAGGACTTAGGCCAGCTCGACTTCTGCGCCAGCTGCTTCCAGCTTGGCTTTGACGTCTTCGGCTTCGTCCTTGGACACGCCTTCTTTGATCTTGCCGCCGGCTTCGACCAGTTCTTTGGCTTCTTTCAGGCCCAGACCGGTGATGCCGCGGACTTCTTTGATCACGTTGATCTTGGAAGCGCCGGCGTTCTTCAGAACGACGTCGAATTCGGTCTTTTCTTCCTCAGCTGCGCCACCGGCGTCGCCGCCAGCTGCCATGACAACTGCGCCGCCGGCTGCGGGCTCGATGCCATATTCGTCTTTGAGGATGGTTTTCAGTTCTTGTGCTTCCAGCAGGGTCAGACCCACGATGCTTTCTGCGAGTGCTTTCAGATCAGCCATTGTATCAGCTCTTTCCGTTTACAGTATGTGTGTTCCAACGTGCAGGCTTTGCCCCACGCCAGTCATTCAGTGCCAACCGCTTACGCAGCTTCCGCCTTCTCTTCGATGGTCGAAAGGATGCTTGCGATGTTGCTTGCAGGTGCGCCAATTGCGCCGGCGATGTTGGAAGCGGGTGCGCCAATGCAGCTTGCGATCTGAGCAATAAGCTCGTCGCGGGACGGCATTTTCGACACGGCTTCGACGCCTGCGCGGTCCAGAGCATTCTCACCCATTGCGCCGCCGAGGATCTCAAACTTTTTGTTATCCTTGGCGAAACCCTCGGCCACTTTTGCAGCGGACACGGGGTCTTCGGAATAGGTCAGAACGGTCATCCCTGTCAGCAGGTCAGACATGCTTTCACACGGCTTTCCCTCGAGGGCGATTTTGGCGAGCCTGTTTTTGGCAACACGCACGGAGCTGTTCGCGTCGCTTGCACGCGCGCGCAGATCCTGCATCTCGGCAACTGTCAGACCGGCGTAGTGGGCAACCACTACGACGCCAGAGCTTTCGAAGATCTGGCCGAGTTCCTCGACCACTTTCTCTTTCTGGGCTCTATCCACAGTTCTCTCCAAGTTTGGGATGCTTGCGCATCCCGGCTCATATTTGCCGAACCAGATGGCCCGGCGTTCAGGTCCGTTTTACGGGATGAGCCAAATCCGCCCGAGGGAATGAAAACCCTCGATCTTCTTGGTCTTACCCGTCTCAGGAGGGAAATTAAGGCCCGATCGAAAGGCCACCCACCATCTTGGACGAAATGAAATAAAGCGCACGACGAATCGCACGCTTTATCTCAAGGCCGTAGTTAGTCGTATTTGAGGGGATTTCCAAGGGGCAAACCGCCCCGCCGGGCAAATTCCCGCGGCCTCAGACCGCGGCAGCCAGCGCCTGCGGCCCCAGGGAGCCGAGGAACACCCGGGCTTCGGCGCAGGTCAGCGTCATGGCTGCCGTTTCGCCAAAGGCGTCAGCCGCGCGCGCAAGATCCGGAAACAGCGCTGCCAATTCGCGGCGCGGGCCGCTCTCCAGGGCCGAGACTGAGCCGGCCGACAAGAAGAAACTCTCAGTCAGCACGCCGTTCGACCTTACGATGTGATGGCGGTCGAACATGAAATGGTGGTACCGGACCGTTTCCTGCTCGCGGATGGCGACACCCGGCAGTCCGCACAGGTGCTTGGCGGCAACCAGAACCTCCGCCCCGCCGAAAAGCATCTCTGCCACCGGCTGCTCGATATGCACCCGGTGCTGCTGCGACAGCACCAGCTCACCGGTGTTTCCGATGGCGCCCGGTGCAAACACCACCGGCGCAAACGCGCCCTCGCCTCTGACCTCGGCAGATGACAACCAGCGGATAGGCTGCAATCCGCCATCCCGTGTCCAGACACGCTGCCCCAGGCTCAGCGCCTCGACAGCAACCGGGCCGCCGGCAGTGTCAATCAGGGTCCCGCCCCCGAAACAGGTCACAAAATTATTGTAGCGGGCACTGCCGGTGTTGTTACCGCCAACCTTCACATAAGACAGGCCGCTTTCCAGCGGCGCGCTGGTTGCAAAGCCCCAGACGTTGGAGGTCTGTCCGTTCTGGGAAAAGACATAGATGGTGATTTCCGGGCCTGTCGGATTGCCGCCACTATCCAGCTGCCGCACCCTGATATGGGACTCGGCTTCCACCTCTGTGCCATCAGCAACAATGCCGCCGCCGTCCGTGATGACGTGGCCATCCTCCCGGTCATCTTCGAACCGGTTCCGCCGGCCGCCTGTATCATCCAGCGTCACCGTGGTTCCGGTTCCGCCGGAATAGGTAAAGACCGTGCCGTTCGGCGTGTCGGAATTGTTGATGATCGGATTGCCAACGATCGAGCCGCTGGAGCTCGATGCAACAACCAGGCTGGAACTGTCCTGAGCGAAGAAACTGCGAAGTGCCATATGCTTTAAATAACCCTCCAGGGAGGCGCGCAAAAGATTAAACCCAAGTTTAACCGTATGAAATCCGCGTGAGTAGCCCCGCAGCTGCGGACGGCGGAAAACCGAAGCGCAAGAGCGTCCGGAAAGCCACGCCCTGCAGCGGACCCGGAATCCCCCAACGAAAAAGCCCCGGGCGCGCAGGCACCCAGGGCTTCAACTTCTGGCAAGGCCGTCCGATTATTCGGTGACAGCGTTGTCCACATCAACCGTGACGCCCGGACCCATGGTCGAGGACAGGTTGATTTTCTTCATGTAGGCACCTTTGGCGCCGGTCGGCTTGGCTTTGGCCACGGCCGACACGAAGGCACGGACGTTCTCGACCAGCTTGGCTTCGTCAAAGGACGCTTTGCCGACGCCGGCATGCACAACGCCGCCTTTTTCCGCTTTGAACTGGACTTCGCCGCCCTTGGCTGCTTCCACGGCCGCTTTCACGTCCATGGTCACGGTGCCGACCTTCGGGTTCGGCATCAGGTTGCGCGGGCCCAGGATTTTGCCCAGACGGCCGACGATGGGCATCATGTCCGGGGTTGCAATGCAGCGGTCAAAGTCGATCTTGCCGCCCTGAATCGCTTCCATCAGGTCTTCGGCGCCGACGATGTCTGCACCGGCTGCGGTCGCTTCGTCAGCCTTGGGGCCGCGGGCGAACACAGCAACGCGCAGACCGAGAAAGATACATAAGCTCTTCAGGTCAGAATATTTGCCACATTCCGTGACAACAGCCCGAGCGGAGAGTACCCTTGCTTGCATCGGAGCACACATTTATGCGCGAAGCTCAACTGGTGCATAAAGAGACACGCCGCACCCCGACGCCAACCAAGAGGACCACCGTGAAGCTTGCCAACACCATCATTTTCGGCGCTCAGAAGTCAGGCACGACCTGGCTCCACCACAGCCTCAAAAAATCGCCCATGGTTCTCGCATCCAAGCGCAAAGAGCTCAACTTCTTCCTCCGGGAAGACGCCCTGTCGTCCCTGGAAGAGTACGCGGCCCACTTTGATGGGGAGGACCGCCCGATCCGCCTGGAAAGTTCGCCAAACTATTTCCGCCTCCCCAATGACAAGCGCGACGTTGCCGAAAACATCAAAACTGCAATTCCCGATGCCAAACTGATCCTAACGCTGCGGAACCCGGTCGATCGCTACCTATCGGCCTACACCCACCACATCCAGCGCGGCCGCTTTCCCTATGTGCACGTGGTGGAAGAACTCTCCGACCGGCAACGCATGGTGTCGATCGGCATGTATGCTGATCTATTGACGTATTGGCGCAGTGTTTTCCCGGACATCCATGTAATCTTCTACGATGACATCAAATCACGCCCCCTCAAGACCGTGCGGCGCGTAGGACGTTACCTTGGCGTAGACTTGGAACTAAAACGCAAGCAACTCCGGTTCCGGATCAACGATGCGGATAAGAAAGCACGGAAGGAACACGTGCTTGCTGGAATTGATGGTGAGTGGCAGGGCCGCCCGGAACTCTCGGCATCATTGCGGCAAGAGCTTCATTCGATCTACAAAGAACAGATCGCCCGGCTTTCGGACATGACTGGCCGGGACTTGTCACCATGGCAGGCAGGCGAGCCGTTGCCGCCTTTATAAAGTTGGCACCTAAAAATGCGCCTTCATTTCATAGCGCTTCTAAACAAGAAAGGCGGAGCTGCAGCTCCGCCTTTCGTTTCACGCGACTAAGGTCACAAAGTATTACTCGGTGACAGCGTTGTCCACATCAACCGTGACGCCCGGACCCATGGTCGAGGACAGGTTGATTTTCTTCATGTAGGCACCCTTGGCGCCGGTCGGCTTGGCTTTGGCCACGGCCGACACGAAGGCACGGACGTTCTCGACCAGCTTGGCTTCGTCAAAGGACGCTTTGCCGACGCCGGCATGCACAACGCCGCCTTTTTCCGCTTTGAACTGCACTTCGCCGCCCTTGGCTGCTTCCACGGCCGCTTTCACGTCCATGGTCACCGTGCCGACCTTCGGGTTCGGCATCAGGTTGCGCGGGCCCAGGATCTTGCCCAGACGGCCAACGATGGGCATCATGTCCGGGGTTGCGATGCAGCGGTCAAAGTCGATCTTGCCGCCCTGAATCGCTTCCATCAGGTCTTCGGCGCCGACGATGTCTGCACCGGCTGCGGTTGCCTCGTCAGCCTTGGGGCCGCGGGCGAACACAGCAACGCGCATGGCTTTGCCGGTGCCGTTCGGCAGGCCGACCACGCCGCGGACCATCTGGTCTGCGTGGCGGGTGTCGACGCCCAGGCTCATGGCGATTTCAACGGTCTCGTCGAACTTGGCAGTGGCGTTCGACTTGATCAGGGCAACAGCCTCTTCAACCGACAGATTGTCTTTGCCAGCCAGAGCTTCGCGCGCGGCGCGGGTGCGTTTTCCGAGCTTTGCCATCTTACTTCACCTCGATGCCCATGGAGCGGGCAGAGCCCAGGATGATCTGCATTGCCGCGTCGATGTCGTTGGCGTTCAGATCTTTCATCTTGGCTTCGGCGATTTCTTTCACCTGGGCCGCGGTCACGGTGCCGACGGTTTCACGCGACGGGTTGGTCGCGCCGGATTTCACCTTGGCCGCCTTCTTCAGGTAGTAAGACGCGGGCGGCGTCTTGATGTCCATGGTGAAGGACTTGTCCTGATAGTAGGTGATCACGGTCGGGCACGGCGCGCCGGGCTCCATGTCTGCGGTCTTGGCGTTGAACGCCTTGCAGAATTCCATGATGTTGATGCCGCGCTGACCCAGGGCCGGGCCGACGGGCGGAGAGGGGTTTGCCTGACCTGCAGGAACCTGCAGCTTCATCGAACCAACAAGCTTCTTAGCCATTTGGTTTTCCTTTCAACGAGGACAGGACGCGTCCTGCCCGGATAGTGTTGCGTGGTCGGATGCCGGGATCGCGATCCCACCATCTCCCACGAGAGAATCTCGCCCGAAGACGATTGGGCGGCATTTACAGGGGAACGGCGGGGTTAGCAAGTGGGCCCTAGAACAACCGCTTCGAGCCCGAACCTACTTTTTGGGCTCCCGCGCAATAACGGTTGTTACGGTACGCGTCTTCCGGCTTCTTGTAATCGCTATCGCCCCCAAAACCAAGACACAGGCTACAGCTTGGTGCGTTGTGATCACTTCATCAAATGCAATAACTCCAACCGCAAACATCGTCGGTAGTTCAATGCTTCCGACGACCGCAGTTTGGGAAGCGCCGATCAGGGGCGAACAGATCGTGTATACGAGCTGCGGCACAAGTGCCGTGATCAATCCAATTCCGACAATTAGAACCCAGTCGGACCGCCCCTCCGGGAGCAACTCTGCGACGTCCGCACCCGCCATCAGCGGCAAGAGCCCAAGAACCGACCCCAGAGAAACCGAGGCAATGCGTGCAAGCGGCGGGATGCGGGACAGCCTGTGGACCAAAACACAAATACCGAAGCCAAAGCCGAATGGGGCTGCCAACGACAACAAAAGCATAGGAATGTGCTGCAAGGGCACCGATGCAGGCGAGCCTGCTATAATGGCCGCTACCGTAATGAGACCTGAGGCGGTCAAAGCGCGCTTCGTAGGTGCATCGGAGAAGAAAGCCCAGGCAATGACCAGCGTGAAAACCGGGTAGGTCATGTAAAGCACGCCCACTGTCGACGCGGGCAGTGTCTCCAAAGCCGTCACATAGCCAATCCACCCCAGCCCCATCACCGCCCCAGCCGAAAGACCCCAACTAATCTCACGCCACGCTTGGCGGTGCGTGAAGAGTACAGGCAGCAGAAGAATTGCAGCTACGATGTAGCGATAGAATGCGACGGCATATGGTGCGACGCCCTGCTCGGTCAGCCCCCGGCTGAAGTAGGGAACCAATCCAAAACAAACTGATGCGAACAGAACACCGGCAATCGCTAGCGCGTACGGTATTGCTGGTCTGCTGTGTGTTGATGCCGTTGCCATGCGCCAGAGCTAACACGGGTTTGCGATTCTTGCAGCGGAGATTCATCAATCGGTCGCTTTGTCCCGCAAAGCCCCCCCCCAATCGCAAATAAGAAAAACGCCGCGTTGAACCCAACGCGGCGCCTCGAATTCCACTGAGAGGTCTTATCACCCCTGCTTGGTAACCTGGGTGAAATCCAGCTCCACCGGGGTCTCGCGGCCAAAGATGGACACGGTGACCTTGAGCTTCTGGTTGTCCTCGTCGACCTCTTCGACCATGCCGTCGAAATCCTCGAACGGGCCGTCGTTGACTTTGACCTTCTCGCCGATCTCGTAATGGATCAGGGTGCGCGGCGCCTCGACGCCTTCCTCGACGCGGCCCAGGATGCCCTGCACCTCTGCGTCGCGCATCGGCATCGGGCGGCCCTGCGGGCCGAGGAAACCGGTGACCCGGTTGATCGAGGAAATCAGGTGATAGCCGCGGTCGGACATTTCCATATGCACCAGCACGTAGCCGGGCATAAAGCGGCGCTCGGTCGAGACCTTCTTGCCGCGGCGGATCTCGATCACCTCTTCGGTGGGGACCAGAACCTCGTCGATCTCGTCCTCAAGCCCCTGTTCGGCGACCGAGGTGCGGATCTGCTCTGCGATTTTCTTTTCGAAGTTCGAAAGAACGCTGACCGAATACCACCGTTTCGCCATGAACCGTTGTCCTTGTTCTGCCGGGCGGGCCTGTGCCGCGCCGCTGCTTGATCATCCCGCTGCAACCCAAAGGCTGCGCTCTCCAACAAAAAGCGGCGTGCAAACCGAATCGCCGCACGCCCGCCTCAATAGTTCCGGTTCACCTACCGCCCATCGCCGCCAAGATCAAGGCCTGCGCAGCATCCGCGAAGGGAGCCTCAGTACCGCTGCGGGCTTACCCGAACATCCCCAGAAGCCCTTGCAGGCCATAGCGGATCAGCAGATCGACCAGCGCAAAGAACAGCGCCGTCAGCGCCGCCATGATGAACACCATGACGGTGGTCAGCAGCACCTCGCGCCGGGTCGGCCAAACGACCTTGGACACTTCGGCACGGACCTGCTGAATGAACTGTACTGGGTTAATAGTCGCCATACTGGGGGTGTCTCTCTGCTAGCAGTCAGGGCGATGTAACCGGTGGCGTCCGCGAATTCAAGCCCTGCGCCGCCTCTGCCCCGCCCGTTGCGCAAGCAGCGCACGCAGGGTCAATCCAATTTTAATCCACTTCCGCCAAAATTGACTCCAGCGGTTCCCTGCGGCCTTGCCTGCCGCTCAGGGGCCAAAGCATGTGAATAATTGAGATAGGATGCCATGACGCCCGCATATTCCTTGTCCCAGGCCGAACAGTTCGAACGCGATGCCCAGCTTGAAGATGCCGCCATGGCCTATGCCGGCATTCTGTCCCGCAACCCCCGCAACCGCCGTGCCCAGTCCGCGCTGGAGGGGCTGCGCAAGCAGCTGACAAACCAGTGCGACCCGTCCCCGGTGCATCAGGCCGGGCTGGAGGCCGCGCTGGCAGAGGGCCGCCATTTCGAGGCCGCGGACAGCTGCGGCGCACTGCTCAAGACATTCCGGGAATCGCATTTCCTATGGGATTTCCTGGGCCGCTGCCACCTGTCAGCCGGACATCTGGACAATGCCGCCACCTGTTTGAACAAGGCGATCGGCCTCAATGCCCGCGCCCCGGGCACCTATGCCGCGATGGGCCGGGTGCAGACCGCGCGGGGCGATCTGGAAAGGGCCATGGCGCTGTTTGAAAAGGCGCTGATGCTCAGCGCCGGGTGCCTGCAGGCGCTGCACGGCAAGGCAGAGGTGCTGATCAAGCAGGGCCGGAGCCAAAAGGCTGCCATAATGCTGCGCAAGGCGGTGAAACTGGCCCCGAATGACGCCGCGCTGCATTTCACTCTGGCGGGCCTTCTGCATCAGCAGGGCGCCGCAACTGAGGCCAAGGCGCACTATGCCCAGGCCGCCCGCCTGAACCCCGCCCTGACAGAGGCGCAGTACCAGCTGGGCCTGATCCTGAAGTCCGAAGGCGCCTTTGCAGCCGCCCTGCCCTGTTTCGACAAGGTGCTGAAGACCAACCCGTCCGATGACCGCGCCCGCACTCAGCGGCTGCATGTTCTGGCGGAACTCAATGACTGGCGCTGGCTGCCGGAATATGCGGACCACCGCCGTCAGCTGGGCCTGCGCGGCTCGGGCTGCGACCCCAGCGCGCTGATGCTGATGGAGGACAATCCCGACCTTCTGCGCGCCCGCGCCCAGTCCTATGCCAGCGGCCTGTTTGCCGCCCCCGAACTGCACACCGCCCCGCCCGCCGGACAGCGCCCTGAACGCTTGCGGATCGGCTATTTCTTTGCAGCCCGCAGCGCTGAGGAGGTGCTGAATCAGCATGGCGCCATGATCGCCGCGCATGACCCGGAGCGGTTCGAGATCCGGATTTACGCCATTGGCGCAGGCCTGCCCGGCAGCGTCTCGCAGATGTTTGGCGGGCTCAAGGTTCTGGACAGCAGCTCCCCCGCTCAGATGGCCGCCGCGGTGAAGGCGGATCAGCTCGATGCCGCAGTGGATCTCTCCGGTTATTCCGGCGGCGATGCGCTGCACCTGTTCGCCGCCCGCCTTGCGCCGCTGCACTTTGCCTGGCCCGGCTATCCCGGCACCATGGGCAGCGCCGCCTATGATTATTTGATTTGCGACGCCGCCGCCTGCCCGCCGGGCAGCGAGCGGTACCACAATGAACATCTCCTGCGTCTGCCGGATGGCTGCCAGGCCCTCGCCCCCGCCGCGGCCTCCGCCCCCCCGGACCGCGCCGCCTGCGGCCTGCCGGACAACGGTTTCGTGTTCTGCAGTTTCGCATCCGGCAGCCGGATCACGCCGCAGGAATTCGATATCTGGATGCGGCTGCTGACCGGCGCCCCGGACAGCGTCCTGTGGCTGCTGGACAATGGCGCCCATTCGGTCTCCAACCTGCGCCGCGGCGCGGCGGCCCGCGGAGTTGACCCGGACCGCCTGGTCTTTGCCCCCGCCGCCCCGCGGCAGGCGCATCTGGCCCGGCTGCCGCGGGCGGATCTGTTCCTGGACACCTTTACCGTCAACGCCAGCACCGCCGCCCGCAGCGCTCTGGCCGCAGGCCTGCCGGTGCTCACCCTGCCCGGCCAGCAACTGGCCGCCCGCACCTCGGCCAGCCTGTTGCAGTCTGCCGGCCTGCCGGAGCTGATTGCCGCCAGCGCAGAGGACTATGAGGCCAAGGCAGCCGGCCTCGCGGCAGACAGCAAAGCTGCCGCAAGCCTGCGCGAAAAGCTCCGCCGCCAGCAGCAGACCGCTGCGCTGTTCAGCCCAAAGCGGCTGGTCCGTCAGGTGGAGGATGCCTTTGACGCCGCCTGCGAACGCCGCCTGCAAGGCCTGCCGCCAGGCCATCTCGGCGAGGCCTGAGCAGACGCAAAAACACAAGCGCCTGCCCGCAAGGGCAGCGCTGAACCGGCAATGTTCGGAAAATGGCAGGGGCAGCAGGGTTCGAACCCGCGACCTACGGTTTTGGAGACCGTCGCTCTACCAACTGAGCTATACCCCTGTGGTGCGGCATGTCCTACGGCAGCCGCGCATCATAGGCAAGAGGGAAAAGCGGATTTTCTTACGTTGCCCGGGTGCTTTGCCGGCAGCAGGCTTTGCCCCGACCGCCCCATGCAGTAAGAGGGGGCAAATTCCGGGGTGCGCGCCCTGGCAAACCCGCAGGAGCGAGCCGGATACCGTGAGTCTGAGAAAGAAAATCGCCGACAGCCCCTGGGTCAACCGCACCATCGAAGGGCTGTTCGCCGCCTATGTGCGATTCGCCTTCCGCACCTCGCGCTGGAACCGCACGGGGTTCGAGGAGATGGACGCGTGCGTGCGCCGCGGCGAGCCGGTGATCTTTGTCTTGTGGCACCAGCGGCTGATCATGGCGCCCTATCTGTTCGACACCTCGCTGGGCCGCATCTGCGCGCTGACCTCCGCCGCCCGTGCCGGGCGGCTGGCGGGGCAGATCCTGGTGCGGCTGGGCTTTGAGACCATCCCGATGTCGAGCCACAAGCGCCATGTGGCGCTGTCGCGCGAAGTGCTGCGCCGCACCAAAGACGGCTGCTCCATCGGCATCGCCGCCGACGGCCCGCGCGGGCCTGCGCGGGTGTCCTCAACCGTGCCGGTGGTCTGGGCCCGGATGACCGGCTGCCGGGTATTCACCGTGGCCTTTGCCGAGAAGAAGGTGATGAAACTGCCGACCTGGGACCAGCAGATGCTGCCAATGCCGTTTTCCCGCGGCGTGCTGATGTGCCGGGAATGGACGGATGAAGTGCCGAAGAAGCCGAGCGACGAGCAGGCGGAGATGCTGCGGCAAAGCCTGGAGGCATCGCTGGATGCCATTACAAACGCAGCGGATGCGGCGGCCGGGCGCGGTGGTGAGAGTCCGAAGACGCAGATGGGTTGATCAGGCGTTTTCCGACGCGGTTTCCAGTGGCGGACTGGTCACTCAATCGGAGAATGGCCTTCAGCTTTGCGGGCCCCCTAGTGCTGCGAAGGCTGTCGATTTGCTTTCCACTCTGCTCAAAAAAGTATCGGATTGCGCTCAACCTCAGAATGCAGAACTCTGGAGGGGCACGGCTTTCATTTTTTCAGTTTGAACTTCTACAGGTCAAAAATGCATTCGATCAGCGTCCAACTTCTGCGTGCCGCCGCATTCGTTGCTATATCTGCCGCTTTCCTGAACTGCGGCGAGGCCCGGGCGGAGGCGGAAATCGATCTTGGGTCCCGCAACACGGTTTCCTTAGAGACAAAAGTGCTCTGGCCAAAGGAGTATGGCTTGTATCTGCTGCTCCAGAAGAGCACGGATCTTTACTGGGAGCTTACCCGGAATGGTTACGATGTCGGCCCGCCCAATCAGACATCGGATGATCCCGGCCTTCTCACCTTTTCCGTGAAGATCTACGAATGGGGAAGTGGCGAAGATGAGCTGGTCTTTGAGCAATCGAACCTGCTGCCAAGTTTTCATATGATTCTTAACGATGAATTCGGGCTGGAAGTTGCTTCGGCCGAACTGCCCATCGGAAGATACCGGATAGAGGCAACCCCGGAAAACACGAACCACTCCCTAACGAACATTCCTGCAAGGCTGATTTTCATTAGTGCTTTAAGAGGCAAATAGACCGCGGCTTTATACCCGCCCGGACGCCCCGCGTTCGGGCCGCGCCCGGACTGCGCCGATCTGGAAGTTTGCCCCCGGAAAAACGGGCAGGCGCGATAGCATCGCAACCGGAGATGGCGCCCCCTGCGGCCTTAAAAGCTCCACTGGAGCTTTTGCAAGACGGCCTCGGGCCCCAGGCCGGGCCCTGCCCTGTTTGGATGCCTCAGCCGTTTTTTGACGCAAAAAACGGCCATGAAAAATCGATTTTTCATGGCCGGAAACCGCGCCGGTTTCCGGGTACGCATAGAAAAAGGGCCGCTCGATTGAGCGGCCCTTTCTATTTTCTCACCGGTGCGGGCTCTCATTGATTTTGCTGCGCAAAACCAACTGCCGCCCGCCAGACGGCAAAGCCGTCTTACTCAGTAATTTTGGAAACGACGCCGGCGCCGACGGTGCGGCCGCCTTCGCGGATGGCGAAGCGCAGGCCGTTTTCCATCGCGATCGGCGCGATCAGCTCAACGTCGAACTTCAGGTTGTCGCCCGGCATCACCATCTCGGTGCCTTCCGGCAGGGTCACGGTGCCGGTCACGTCGGTGGTGCGGAAGTAGAACTGCGGACGGTAGTTCGCGAAGAACGGGGTGTGGCGGCCGCCTTCTTCCTTGGTGAGGATATAGGCCTCAGCTTCGAACTTGGTGTGCGGCTTCACGGAGCCCGGCTTACACAGAACCTGGCCGCGCTCAACGCCGTCACGGTCGACACCGCGCAGCAGCGCGCCGATGTTGTCGCCGGCTTCACCGCGGTCCAGCAGCTTGCGGAACATTTCCACACCGGTGCAGGTGGTGGTGGTGGTGTCGCGGATGCCGACGATTTCGATCGAGTCGCCAACGTTGATCACGCCGCGCTCGACACGGCCGGTCACAACGGTGCCGCGGCCGGAGATCGAGAACACGTCTTCGATCGGCATCAGGAACGGCTGGTCAACCGCGCGCTCGGGGGTGTCGATGTAGTCATCAACAGCCGCCATCAGCTCTTTGATTTTCTCTTCGCCGATTTCCGGCTTGTTGCCTTCCATTGCGGCCAGAGCGGAGCCTGCGATGATCGGGATATCGTCGCCCGGGTACTCGTAGGAGGACAGCAGCTCGCGGATTTCCATTTCGACCAGCTCCAGGAGCTCTTCGTCGTCGACCTGGTCCACTTTGTTCATGAACACGACCATCTTCGGGATGCCAACCTGGCGGCCCAGCAGGATGTGCTCGCGGGTCTGCGGCATCGGGCCGTCAGCGGCGTTCACAACCAGGATCGCGCCGTCCATCTGCGCCGCACCGGTGATCATGTTCTTCACATAGTCAGCGTGGCCGGGGCAGTCGACGTGCGCGTAGTGGCGGTTGTCGGTCTCGTATTCCACGTGCGCGGTCGAGATGGTGATGCCGCGGGCTTTTTCTTCCGGGGCGCCGTCGATCTGGTCGTAGGCTTTGAAGTCACCGAAGTATTTGGTGATAGCCGCGGTCAGAGTGGTCTTGCCGTGGTCAACGTGGCCGATGGTGCCGATGTTGACGTGCGGTTTATTGCGTTCAAACTTTTCCTTAGCCATTGCTTAGGCGCCCTTTTGAAATGAGGGGTCTGATGTCGACCCGGTTTCCTCTGCGCCGGCGGATTATTTGGTTTGCCGGCAAAAATCAACCCGTTCCTGCTTGACAGGGGCGGTTTTCGAAGGCTTCAGCCCGCCGGTGCTGCTGCCGCAGCGCCCGCATCCGCGCCGCTGCCGGTTCGGGTCCCCGCGCGCGCGGAAAACCAGCCCTCTGCCTTGTGCTGTTCGGCCATCCATTCCTCAACCTTGTCGGCGATATTGACGGCCAGCCCCTGGATTTGCTCCTGCTTGCTGCGGGCATGGCCGGAGCCCAGGAGCGCGCTTTCGCCAGTCGTGCTTTCGAAGATTTCCATCTGGTGCTTCTTGGCGAGAAATTTCTTTTCCGCCACGTCGTAGACAAAGACGTTCACCACCACCACGCTTTTGGGGGAAAGCAGCACCGGCACGCCGGCGGGCGCCAGCATGAAGCCTTCGAGCGTCACCGCGACATCGTATTCCTGCGCGCCCTCGTAGCGGCGCAGGCGGCTGTTCAGCGCGTTTTCGATCGGGGCAGTCCATTCGCTGTGCTCGGCGTCGCGCGACAGCGGCCATTGCAGCGCCTTTTCCGTGTAGACGTGGGTCACGCGGGCCTGGAAGGCGCCCAGATCCTCCGGCGCTTCGTCCAGGCGGGTTTCACCGCAGGCGGTGACCAGCGTCAGCGCGGCCAGAATAGTTAGAATGCGGATCATGGAAATCCCCCAAGAGAAATTCGGTCCCGCCCAGATAGCCGGGGGCGGCAGGCAGGGTAAAGGGGCACAAACAGCAACCCCCGCGCGGGTGGCGCGGGGGGCACAGGCAGGCGGCAGGATTCTGCTGCCTTACTTGAACTTGTAGTTGCGCGGGAAGCCGTGCGGCGGGCGTTTGCCAACACCGGCGCGCTTGCCCAGCCACTGGGTGAGGTCGGCCTCGTGGCGGGTCTTGCCGCCGCCCATTTCCCAGCGCAGGCCGTCATCCCAGTTGAAGGTGGTGATGTCAGAAAGGCCGCCGTCCAGTTCCAGCGAGCCCTGCTTGCCGCGGGCCATGTTGTATTTCTGCAGGCGCACGCCTTTGCCGCGGGTCAGCTCGGGCATTTCCTCGACTGCAAACACCAGGAACTTGCCGTTCTCCGAAACGATGGCGACGTGGTCGCCATCCACCGGAATGCAGATCTTGGCGCGCTCGTCATCCTTGACGTTCAGCACCTGCTTGCCGCTGCGGGTCTGGGCGACGATTTCCTTTTCGGCGCAGATGAAGCCGTTGCCCGCGTCCGACGCGACCAGAAGGCGGCCTTCGGGGTTGTGGATCATCAGATCGACGATCTCTGCCTCGTTCGGCAGATCGACCATCAGGCGCAGCGGTTCGCCCATGCCGCGCCCGCCCGGCAGATTGGCCGCCGACAGGGTGTAGAAACGGCCGTTGGAGCCGAACACCAGCAGGCGGTCGGTGGTTTCGGCGTGGAAAATGAAGCGCGGGCCGTCGCCGTCCTTGAACTTCAGCTCGCGGTTCAGGTCGATGTGGCCGGTCATCGCCCGGATCCAGCCCATCTGGGAGCAGACCACGGTGATCGGCTCGCGGTCGATCATCGCTTCCAGCGGCACGTCTTCGACTTCGCCCGCCTCGGCAAACAGCGTGCGGCGGGCGCCGCCGGCGTAGTCCTTGCCGAATTGCTTCTTGGTTTCCTTCAGCTGCTCGGAAATGCGCGACCATTGCAGGTCCTCGGAGGCCAGCAGTTCGACCAGCCCGGCGCGCTCCTCGCGCAGGGCATCGCGTTCGCGGACCAGCTCGATTTCTTCCAGCTTGCGCAAGGACCGCAGGCGCATGTTGAGGATCGCCTCCGCCTGCACCTCTGTCAGCTCGCCGGTGCCGGGGGCCGGAGTGACATACTCAGCCTCGCTGAAGGCGCGGGGGTGGTCTTTGCTCCAGTCCTCGCGGATCAGCGCTGCCTTGGGGTCCTCGTCATAGCGGATGATATCGATCACCCGGTCGAGGTTCAGGAAAGCGATGATGAAGCCTTCCAGCACCTCCAGCCGGTGGTCGATCTTTTCCATCCGGTGGCGCGAGCGGCGCTGCAGCACGTCGCGGCGGTGGTCGAGGAAGGCGCGCAGCACTTCCTTCATCGAGCAGACCTTGGGGGTCACACCATCAATCAGCACGTTCATGTTGAGGCTGAAGCGGATTTCCAGGTCCGAGTTGCGGAACATCATGTTCATCAGAACCTCGGGGTCCACGTTTTTGGACTTGGGTTCCAGGATGATGCGGATGTCGTCCGCCGATTCGTCGCGCACGTCGGCGAGGATCGGTACCTTCTTGGTCTGGATCAGCTCGGCGATCTTCTCGATCAGCTTGGACTTTTGGACCTGATAGGGGATCTCGGTGATGACCACCTGCCACTGGCCGCGGCCCAGATCCTCGACCTCATGCTTGCAGCGCAGGCGGAAGGAGCCGCGGCCGGTGCTGTAGGCCTTGGCGATGTTTTCCTTGGGCTCGACGATGATTCCGCCGGTGGGGAAATCCGGGCCCGGCACATAGTTCAGCAGCGTGTCGTCGCGGGCATCCGGGATTTTGATCAGGTGCAGGCAGGCGTCGATCAGTTCGGCAATATTGTGGGGCGGGATATTGGTGGCCATGCCCACCGCGATCCCGGCAGCACCATTGGCCAGGATGTTCGGGAAGGTCGCGGGCAGCACCGCCGGTTCAGTCAGACGGCCGTCGTAGTTATCGCGGAAATCAACCGAATCCTCGTTGAGGCCCTCCAGCATCGCCTCTGCGACGAATGTCATCCGCGCCTCGGTGTAGCGGGAGGCAGCCGGGTTGTCGCCGTCGATGTTGCCGAAGTTGCCCTGGCCGTCGACCAGCGGGTAGCGGACGTTAAAGTCCTGCGCCAGGCGCGCCATCGCGTCATAGATCGCGGCGTCGCCGTGAGGGTGGAAGTCACCCATGGTGTCGCCGGAAATCTTGGCCGACTTCAGGAAGCCGCCGGTGGAGCTGAGCCGCAGGCGGTTCATGGCATAGAGAATGCGCCTATGCACCGGTTTCAGCCC
The DNA here is from genome assembly GCF_059429195.1 of Leisingera sp. CC-HEC093. Taxonomy (NCBI): domain Bacteria; kingdom Pseudomonadati; phylum Pseudomonadota; class Alphaproteobacteria; order Rhodobacterales; family Roseobacteraceae; genus Leisingera; species Leisingera sp. CC-HEC093. The sequence goes on from NZ_JCAIJR010000001.1 coordinate 765,287, forward strand.
GTCGCGCGCGTCGGGCAGCGCCCGGTGCATGATGGTGCTGAGCGCATAGGTCAGATAGCGCTCGCCAATGGCGCGGCGCAGCGGTTCCAGGATTTCACCCTGTTCGGGGGCAGACGGCATGTCGGGATCTTCTACCAAGTCGGTCATGAATTCGTGATACTGCCGCCGTCGGAATTGGTAAAGCGGGCGCGCGCGAAATTCGCACGGTGCTGCACGGCGCCAACGCATTGCCGGGGAGAAGAAGTCAGACTCTCCCCTATTTCCCCGGCGTTAACCTGCCCTAGATAGTAGGGAACCAGGCAGCAGCGCCGCGCGTTATCTTTCCAAACCAATGCAATTTCGTGCAGCTGCCCGTGTGGTGGTACTAGGGGGACCGGTTATGTCGCGTTTTATTTTTGTCTCTTTCGCTTTTCTGGGCTGGGGCTTTTACGAGCTGAGCGGAGGCGGGGGATTCGAACCCCGCAAGGAGCCGTCTGCCGCCCTTCAGGTGGCCAAGGCCGCATTTTCCGGTTCTGAAGGCTCAAACCAGGCGCGCCGGGCCAGCGAACGGGCCAGCGAACGGGCCAGCGAAAACGCCAGAACTTTGGTCCGCAACGTTACCTTCCGCCCGGCAGTTGACGCACAGGCTGCAGACACCCCGGAGCGCCCCGCCGCCGACCCTGAGCTGCGGTCGCGGGTTGCGCTGCGTCAGATTTCCCAGGCGCGCCTTGCCCTTGGTGACAGCACCACCGTATTCCCAGCCGTCGCGCAGCAAGGCGCCCAGGTGCAGCTGGCGTCTTTGGACGGCGGGCTGGCCGGCCTTCAGACAGCTTCTGGCGCGCAATTGCCTGAAACACTGGAGCCTGAGCCGGCCGCCGCTGAGGCCGCCCCGGCCGTCGAACCCCAGGCAGAGCCGGAACAGGACATCCGCCGGATCCGCGCCTCACGCGTGAACATGCGCCAGGGGCCGGGAACCAACTATCCGGTGATTACCCGCTTGCTGGGCGGTGACGAGGTGATCGTGTTCGAGGACAGCGGCACCGGCTGGCTGCACCTGCGGGCACCCGGCAAGGGCAAGGTGGGCTGGATTGCCGCTTCCCTGGTGAGCAAGAAACGCCCATAACTGCACCGGAGAAATCCGGGCAAGAGGCGTTCTGAATGAAAAAATCCATCCTGATCACAGGTTGCTCCTCCGGGATCGGCCTGGATGCGGCCCGCGGCATGCGGGAGCGCGGCTGGCGGGTGTTTGCCTCCTGCCGTCAGCAGCGCGACTGCGACCGGATGCGGGCCGAGGGTTTTGAGAGCCCTCGCATTGATTACACCGACCCCGAAAGCATCACCGCTGGCCTGGCTGAGGTGCTGGAGGCGACCGGCGGCACCCTGGATGCGCTGTTCAACAACGGCGCGCATGGGCTGCCCGGCGCTGTGGAGGATCTGCCGACGGACGGCCTGCGCACGATTTTCGAGGCCAACTTCTTTGGCTGGCATGAGCTGACCCGGCAGGTGATTCCGGTGATGCGCAGGCAGGGCCACGGGCGGATTGTGCAGAATTCCTCCATCCTGGGGTTGGTGACCTTTCCCTGGCGCGGCGCCTATGTGGCGACGAAATACGCGCTGGAAGGGCTGACCGATACCCTGCGGGTGGAGCTGCGGGGCACCGGCATCCATTTGGTGCTGATCGAGCCGGGGCCTGTCACATCGAAGATCCGCGAGAAGTCGATTCCGCATTTCGAGCGCTTCATCGACTGGAAAGCGTCGCCGCTGCGCGATCTCTACGAATCCCGGCTGCTGAAACGGCTGTACGAAAGCAGCGGACCGGACCGGTTCGAGCTGCCGGCCTCTGCCGTGACAGCCAAGCTGGCCCATGCCTGCGAATCCCGCCGCCCGCGGCCGCGTTATTACGTGACCACCCCGACCCATATCGCAGGCTTCCTGCGCCGCATCCTGCCGACCCGGGCAATTGACCGCATCCTTGTCAAGCTGGGATAGGGTCGCCATCTGCGCCCCGGCGGGGTAGATGGGTGGCAACGTAAAAAACGCGCTTGGGGGACAAGATGTTCGATCCGCTGTATTATCTGGCACTGGCAGCCGTGGCGGCTGTGGTTGTGGCGCTGGTCATCGGCATTGGCGGCTTTGGCAAGGGCGGTGAATTCAACCGCCGCAACGCAAACAAGATGATGCGGCTGCGCATCCTGTTTCAGTTCATTGCGGTGGTGCTGGTGCTGGCCTACGTCTATCTGCGCAACCAGGGAGGATAAGCGGCGATGGTCGTTTTGAACAAGATTTACACCCGCACCGGCGACAAGGGCGAAACCGCCCTGGGGAACGGCGAGCGGGTTGCCAAGCATTCCGCGCGGGTCAATGCCTATGGCACCTCGGATGAGCTGAACTCCTTTGTCGGCGTGGCGCGGCTGGAGGCCGAGGGCGAAATGGATGCGGCGCTGGCGCGCATTCAGAACGATCTGTTCGACCTGGGCGCTGATCTGTGCCGGCCGGAAATGGCAAAGGATGCCGAGGCGGAATACCCGCCGCTGCGGGTCGTCGTGGCACAGGTCGAGCGGCTGGAAGCCGAGATCGACGTCATGAACAAGGATCTGGAGGCGCTGCGCAGCTTCATACTGCCGGGCGGATCCAAGCTGGCGGCCCATCTGCATGTCTGCCGCACCGTGGCGCGCCGCGCCGAACGGCTGGCCACCGACCTCAGCACCGCTGAGGACGTGAACCCGGCGACGGTGAAATACCTGAACCGTCTGTCCGACTGGTTCTTTGTCGCCGCCCGCACCGCTAACAACGGCGGCAAGGACGACGTTCTGTGGGTTCCGGGCGCCAACCGCTAAGGCCCCTGCCCCAATCTGATGCCGGTTTGATCCCGGTGTGATTCGCCCTGAGGCGCCGGATTTTTGCGAATCCGGCGCCAAACACGTCATCCGCGGCCGCATTGCCCTGCCGTTGCGGCAGGCAGATTTCCCACCGGAAACATTCTTGCGGAAATGATGTTCCAAATGCGCAAACGCGACGTCGCCGTGCTCTAACGTGACGATTTTGCCCTGTTGCGAGCCCGCACCAGCCGGTATCAACGCTGCGAGAGCATAGAGGGGGAGTCGCCCTGGGGCGGCTTGCCGTTTGTTAAGGAGAGAACGCAAAATGAAGGTACTTGTGCCTGTCAAACGCGTGATTGACTACAACGTGAAAGTCCGCGTCAAAGCGGACGGCAGCGGTGTCGATCTCGCCAACGTGAAAATGTCGATGAACCCCTTCGACGAAATCGCTGTCGAAGAAGCCATCCGCCTGAAAGAAGCCGGCAAGGCTGACGAGGTGGTAGCGGTTTCGATCGGCGTGAAGCAGGCCCAGGAAACCCTGCGCACCGCCCTGGCGATGGGCGCAGACCGCGCCATCCTGGTGATTGCTGCCGACGACGTGCACACCGACATCGAGCCGCTGGCCGTTGCCAAGATCCTGGCCAAAGTGGTCGAGGAAGAGCAGCCGGGCGTCGTGCTCTGCGGCAAGCAGGCGATCGACAACGACATGAACGCAACCGGCCAGATGCTGTCGGCGCTGCTGGGCTGGTCCCAGGGCACCTTTGCCTCTGAACTGGACATCGAAGGCGACACCGCCAAGGTCACCCGTGAGGTCGACGGCGGCCTGCAGACCATCTCTGTGAAGATGCCCGCCATCGTCACCGTGGACCTGCGTCTGAACGAGCCGCGTTACGCGTCGCTGCCGAACATCATGAAGGCTAAGAAGAAGCCGTTGGACGAGAAAACCGCCGCCGACTACGGCGTCGACGTCTCCCCGCGCCTGGAAATCGTCAAGACCGAAGAGCCGCCGGCACGCGCCGCAGGCATCGTGGTCGGTTCGGTTGACGAGCTGGTTGAAAAACTCAAAGAAGCGGGGGCTGTGTAATGGCTGTTCTTCTCCTTGCTGAAGTGACCGACGGCGCGCTGGCGCTGGACGCAACCGCAAAAGCCGTTGTCGCTGCCGCACCGCTGGGCGACGTGACCGTTCTGGCCGCTGGCGCCTCTGCTGCTGCGGCTGGCGAAGAAGCCGCCAAGATCGCAGGCGTTGCCAAAGTGCTGGTCGCCGAGGACGCATCGCTGGGCCACCGCCTGGCGGAGCCGACCGCAGCGCTGATCGCTGGCCTGGCGTCCGATTTTGAGCACATCGTTGCGCCCGCCACCACCGACGCCAAAAACGTTTTGCCGCGCGTGGCCGCGCTGCTGGACGTGATGGTGATTTCGGACGTGTCCGGCGTTGTCGACGGCAACACCTTCGAGCGTCCGATCTATGCCGGCAACGCGATCCAGACCGTGAAATCGAACGACGCCAAGAAAGTCGTCTCGATCCGCACCGCGTCCTTTGACGCAGCTGGCGAAGGCGGCTCGGCATCCGTGGAAACCATCTCGGCTGCTGACAACCCGGGCCTGTCCGAGTGGGTCGAAGACAAGGTTGCCGCAAGCGACCGTCCCGAGCTGACCTCGGCCGGCATCGTTGTCTCCGGCGGCCGTGGCGTTGGCTCTGAGGAAGATTTCAAACTGATCGAAAACCTGGCTGACAAACTGGGTGCCGCGGTTGGCGCATCCCGTGCCGCCGTCGACTCGGGCTATGCCCCGAACGACTGGCAGGTGGGTCAGACCGGCAAGGTTGTTGCTCCGGATCTTTATGTCGCCATCGGCATCTCCGGCGCGATCCAGCACCTGGCCGGCATGAAGGACTCCAAGGTCATCGTAGCGATCAACAAGGACGAAGAAGCACCGATCTTCCAGGTTGCGGACTTTGGCCTGGTTGCCGACCTGTTCGACGCCGTCCCGGCCCTGACCGCGAAACTGGGCTGAGCCCAACCGGTCTGCCGGCAAATTGGAAGGCCCGCCGTTTCGCGGGCCTTTTTCCATTTTGCGGCGGGGCAGCTTTACCTGCGCAGCAGCGGGTCCAATTCGCAGGCCAGCGCCTCAGCGATTCTCAGGTGTTCTTTGGGACCGATCATGTGGCGCGCGGCCGGCAGCTCCATCGGGCCGAAGATCATGCCGGAAATGTCCTGCGCCGCGGCGGCGGAGGCGGCCTTGATCTCAAGGATGCCCTGCACCTTTGGGCGCAGCGCCTCAGCCATGGCGCGGTCAACCAGCACCGGTTCCGCCGGGAAACCGGCATCGGCGTCCAGATCATAGCGGAGCCACAACAGCAGGACGCGGCCGTCCAGCTGGCCGATCAGCGCCGTCATCCGCTCCACCCAGCTGTGCTGCAGCTGGTCGCGGACCCGTTCGAACCGCTGGCTGGAAATGTCGCGCAGGGTGCACAGCAGGTGCTTATTGAAGTGGAATTCGGTGAAATCGACCTCAGGGTACAGCGCTTTGAGCGCCGGATGGGCCTGCAGAAACCGGTCGTTGCGGCGCGGATGCACCCGGTAATAGGGATTAGAAATATTCTGCGCGCCCAGCATCTGCACCACGGTCAGGCGGGCCCTGCCGGCCACCTCGATCAGGGTTTCATCCTGCGCGAAACTGTCCAGGCCCGCATTCACGCTGCCCAGGTTGACGCAATCCACGCCCAGCCGGGCCTGCAGCGAGTCGACAAACGGAAATTCAACGAATCGCCCGTAGACTTCTGTTCCGCCAAGGAAGGCAACGTAGGGATCTTCCAAGGGCTTTTGCGGCCCCCGCACCAGCAGTCTGGATTGCCCATACCTGACTGGCTCCCCCGCAAGCGCCCCCGCGCTTTTGAGTTCATAGCTCATAGTACCACCAATTTTTCACCCGAGACTCACTCTGGCGGGCAAGCATTGCAATTTCCCTAAAGTGAGAATTTGCCTCAAATCCGGGCCAGCCGCCCTTGTGTCCGCCCTTCCCCGGCCAGTAAGGTTGCCGCAGCTATTTCAGGAGCCTGAGGCATGGAAATTCAGAAGGTTGGAGTGATCGGGGCCGGGCAGATGGGCAATGGCATTGCCCACGTCATGGCGCTGGCCGGGTATGATGTTGTGCTGAACGACGTCAACCAGCAGGCGCTGGACGGAGCGCTGAGCCTGATCCACAAGAACATGGAGCGCCAGGCCAGCAAGGGCAGGATTTCCGAGGACGACGTGAAGGCGGCGCTGGCGCGCATCGTGCCCTCGCTGAAGCTGGCTGACGTGGGCGCAACCGATCTGGTGATTGAGGCGGCGACCGAGCGCGAGACCGTGAAGCAGGCCATTTTCGAAGACCTGCATCCGCATCTGCAGCCGCATACGATCCTGACTTCGAACACCTCCTCGATCTCTATCACCCGGCTGGCCAGCCGCACCGACCGGCCGGAACGTTTCATGGGGTTCCATTTCATGAACCCGGTGCCGGTGATGCAGCTGGTGGAGCTGATCCGCGGCATCGCAACGGACGAGCCGACCTTCAAGGCCTGCCAGGACGTGGTGGCGCGGCTCGGCAAGACCTCTGCCAGCGCTGAGGATTTTCCCGCCTTCATCGTCAACCGCATCCTTATGCCGATGATCAACGAGGCGGTTTACACGCTCTATGAGGGCGTGGGGTCGGTGAAGTCGATCGACGAATCGATGAAGCTGGGTGCCAACCATCCGATGGGACCGCTGGAACTGGCGGATTTCATCGGCCTGGACACCTGCCTGGCGATCATGAACGTGCTGCACGATGGTTTGGCGGATACCAAGTACCGCCCCTGTCCGCTCTTGACCAAATACGTCGAGGCCGGCTGGCTCGGCCGCAAGACCCAGCGCGGGTTCTATGATTACCGCGGCGAGGTTCCGGTGCCGACCCGGTGACGGCGTCCCGGACAGAACAAAGAAGCGCCCTGCGGGGCGCTTTTTCGTTTCCGGCGTTTGAGTGTTTCTGCGGGTTCAGCCCTGTTTGCCGAGGCTCAGCGTGTGCTCGCGCAGCCAGGCCATGAAACCGCGCGGGTCGGTTTGCAGCTGCGCCATCTGCTCATCGGTCAGCGGCTTGCCCACCACAGGCGCCTGCGGTTTGTTGCAGGAGCGCACGATTTCATGCAGCAACAGGCCCTGGCGCAGGATCGGCGAGACCTGACAGGCGATCTGGTACCAGCGCGAGTTCGAGCCGGGGTAAAAGATCGGCACAACCCGGGCGCCGGAGCGGCGGATCAGCTGGGCGGTAAAAACGTTCCACTCACGCTCAATCGCGGGGCCGAACCAGCTGTCGGACGACATCACCACGCCCGAGGGAAACAGCGCCACAGCGCCGCCTTCCTTGAGGAAGGCCATGGTCTTGGCGCGCATGTCGACCATCTTGCGCTGCGCTTCCGGGTCATGCGGGAAGGGCACCGGGATCATGAAGGAGGTCGCGGCCTCATCCAGACCGGTCAGCACCGAGCGGGTCAGGATGCGGTAATCGGTACGGCGGCGGCCAATCAGGTCGGCAAAGATCATGCCGTCGACCATCCCGTGCGGGTGGTTGGCGACGATCACCACCGGGCCGTCCGCGGGGATGTTTTCGATCTGCTCCTGCGGGGTCTGCAGGTCGATGCCCATGGTGTTGAGCGCGCCGCGCCAGAATTTCTGGCCGCGGTACTCGGCGTTGCGCTTCTCGAACTTGTTGACCATGCGCAGAATCTTCAGCTTGCCGGTCAGCCATTCGATGGTCTTGATCGCCAGCGACGTCCAGCGGTCGTCGAAAGAATTGGCATAGGTCAGCGTGCGCCGGTCATAAACCTCGCCCGTCTGATCAGCAGTCTCCGGCGCGACGCCGGTATTCCTGTCGTGTGCGGTTTCCGCCAATGTGCCTTATCCCGTTCCGCTGCCGGCGCGGCCTAGTAGCCCTCGCCGAACTTATCGGCCACCAGGGTCTCCAGCGCATGCGCCAGCGCATCAGCATCGGGCCCCGAAGTCTCGACGTCAATAGTCGTTCCTTTTGAGGCTGCCAACATCAAAAGGCCCATAATGCTGTCGCCGGATGCGGACATTCCGTCCTTCAGCACCTCTGCCGTGGCGTCAAACGCTTCCACCACCTCCACCAGCTTGGCGGAGGCACGGGCGTGCAGCCCCTTTTCATTGATGATTTTCAGCGTCTTCAGAGCCATTTAGTGTGCCTGCTCCCCATCTGGGTTTACGTTCTGGGCGTTGATATACTTGCGCCCGGCCTCCATCGCCTGCCGCACTGCATCGGCAACCGGCAGATGGCGGGATTTCGCCAGTTTGATCAGCATGGGAAGATTGGCGCCATAGAGAATGCGGCGGTCCGCGGGTGCGCAGGCCTTGAGGCTGAGGTTGGAGGGCGACCCGCCGAACAGGTCGGTCACCACCACAACGCCGCCGCCTGTATCGACCTTGTTGGCTGCGGAGCAAATCTCGTCCTGTTTGCCGGACCGGTCGTCGTCCGGTCCAATGGCGATGGCCATCAGGCTGGGCTGCGGACCCACGACGTGTTCCACCGCGGCGAGGTACTCCCTAGCCAGTCCGCCATGCGCTACAATCACAATCCCGATCAACCCGGCCTCTCACTTCTTTTGCTGGCCTTGCAGCTCGCGGTGTCTAATTGACACTTGCAGGCCGTCCTCCGCAAGGGCCTTGGCCAGGGATTCCGCCATTGTCACCGATCTGTGCTGGCCGCCGGTACAGCCAAAGGCAATGGAGAAATGCGATTTGCCTTCCTCGCGGTAGGCCGGCAGCAGCAGGCGGGTAAGATCCAGAACCCGGTCAAAGAAGGGGGCAAAACGGGCATCCGCCCTGACGTAGTCCTGCACCGCGGTGTCGGTGCCGTCGCGCTGGCGAAGCTCCGGCTTCCAGTAGGGATTGGCCAGGAACCTGCAATCAAACACCATGTCGATGCCATGCGGCATGCCGCGCTTGTAGGAGAAGCTTTGCACAGACAGCGCCAGGATGCGGCCGCCGGGGGCGAACCAGCGCTCGATCTCCGCCTTCAGCTGGTGGACGTTCATGTCAGAAGTGTCCAGCAGGATGTCGGCGCGGTCGCGGATCGGCGCCATGAGATCCAGTTCGCGCCGCACCCCTTCGGACGGGGATTCGGCGGGTGCCAGCGGGTGGCGGCGGCGGGTTTCAGAGTAGCGGCGCAGCAGCACGTCCGGGTGCGAATCGAGGTAGAGAACGGTCAGCTCCAGCTCACGGCGGCCGGACAGCATGTCGATCACATCCAAAAGCGCGCGCGGCGAGAAATCCCGGTTGCGGCTGTCCAGCCCCAGCGCCATCGGCCGGGGCGCGGCGGCGGCGTCGAACAAGCCGGGCAGCAGACGCAGCGGCAGGTTGTCGATCGCCTCAAACCCGAGATCCTCCAGCACGTTGATCGCGGTGGTCCGGCCGGCGCCAGAGGGGCCAGTGACCAGAACCGCCGGAACGGCAGTGTTCTGCTGTTCAGGCATCCGGGTCCAGCGCTCCGCATCTGAGGAATTGCATCAGGGCGGGGGCGAAATGCGCGCCGTCCACCCTTTTCACACGGGCCACCTCCCGCCCCAGCAACCGGGTGGTATGGCGCACCGGCAGGCGTTCAGTCTCTGCCTCGTCCAGGTCCACCAGCGCCGTCACCGGCACCGGGCTGCGGATCTGCGCCTGAAGAAGGCCCATATAGCGGGCCTCAATCAAACCCCGGATCGGTTCCGGAGCACTGGCAACAAGATGCCCGTCCAGGACTTGGACCAGCACCCGGTCGTCGGCCACCAGCTGGGCGCCGAAGGCCATCAGCTGCAGCGACAAAGCGGATTTGCCCTGGCCGGAGGTGCCGGTGATCAAAAGCCCCCGCCCCTCCAGCGCGACGCAGGAGGCATGCAGGATGAGGCTTTCAGGTTCAGGCATTGTTTACACCGGCAGACCAACCACAAACCGCGCGCCCAGCGGCTCAGAGGTGACGTCAGCCTCGGTCGGGCGGATGTTCTCTGCCCAGATTACGCCGCCATGCGCCTCTACAATCTGCTTAGAGATTGCGAGGCCGAGGCCTGAGTTATTGCCGAAATGCTCCACCGGGCGCTGCGAGTAGAAACGTTTGAAGATCTTGGAGAGCGCCTGATCGGGGATGCCGGGGCCGGTGTCCTCGACCACCACAAGCACCCGGTTGGCGCGGCGGCGCGCCCAGACGCGAATCGCATCGCCTTCCTCGCAGAAGGAAATGGCGTTGGTGATCAGGTTGACAAAGACCTGCGCCAGGCGCGCCTCCAGCCCCTGCAGCAGGATCGGCTGGGTGGGAAGATCGGTGATGTAGTCGATCCCCTTGCCGCGGGCGTCTTCGCCCAGGTACTGGTTCAGGTTGCCCAGCATCGCCAGCAGGTCGAAATCCTCTTCCTCCTCCTTCACCAGCTCGGCGTCGAGCCGCGAGGCGTTGGAAATGTCGCTGACCAGCCGATCAAGGCGGCGCACGTCGTGTTCAATCACGTCCATCAGTTTTTCGCGCTGATCGTCGCGGCGGACCATGCGCAGGGTGCCGACCGCCGACTGCAGGCTCGCCAGCGGGTTCTTAATCTCATGCGCGACATCGGCCGCGAACTGTTCGTTGCTGTCGATCCGGGAATACAGCGCCTTGACCATGCCGCGCAGGGCACGGCTGAGACGGCCGATTTCATCGGGGCGGGCCGACAGGTCCGGGATCCGGATGCGGCCGGGGTTGGATTTGCGGCTGCCGCGCTCCCGGCCCAGCTCCGCCGCCTCTGCGAGGTCGGCGAGCGGGTTGGCGATGGTGGAGGCCAGCACCAGGCTGAGGCCGACAGAGACCAAGAGCGCCACCACAAACATCTGCAGCACACGCTCCTGCTCGCCGCGCACCAGCGCGTCCACTTCACCGGTGGGCGAGGCCAGCGCGATCACCCCGACCGCAGCTCCGTTATGCATGATCGGGGTGGCGGCGGAAATCACCCGGCTGCCGCTGGTGTCCACTACGGTTTCCACACCGGTGCCATTGTTCATCGCCCGGTCCACCAGCCCGCTGAGCCGGGTCTCCAGCGACAGGCCGACAGCGGCGGTCTCGGCGTCCTGCGCGCCGCCGCCGGCGATCCCCCACAGGCCCGTCAGGGCATCGCTGATCAGCGTCGGGCGCTTGCCGCTGTCGTTGAGCACGTTCAGGGCGTCGCTGCGGTCCAGGCCCTTAACGCTGGCAATCAGATTGCCAGTGGTATCGAACACAAAGGCCTCGACCCCGCCGCGCAGGCTGAGCCGGGCCAGCGTGTCCTCTACTTGGATGCCGTCGCCGGCGGCAAAGCTGACGGCGCCAGCGGCCGGCATTTCAGCCTCAAACACATCTGCGGCCAGCATCGCCTCCGACACCAGCGCGCCTGCGCGCTGCTGCACCAGGCTTTGCCGCGACGAGTTCAGGTAAAGGATGCCCGCAACCAGGATGATCAGAGCAATCAGGTTGAAGGTGATGATCTTGCGGGTCAGCGGCGAGCCTTTAAGCGACAGCAGCCCACGGCGCGCGCGCTTGTCCTGCATTTCCCGCGTGACAGATTGGTTGGGGGTGACCCAGTCCTCCCCCAGAACCACATCACCGTCCTGCTGGCGTTGCATTACACTGGTATCGCGCATCCGCGCCACTCCCCTGGCCGGGGGCACAGAGCCCCGCTTAGATGTGCCGCTTATTCTTCATTATAACGGTAACCGATACCATAGAGAGTTTCGATCGCCGCAAAATCAGAATCTGCGCTGCGCATCTTCTTGCGCAGGCGCTTGATATGGCTGTCGATGGTGCGGTCGTCCACATAGACCTGGTCATCATAGGCCACATCCATCAGCTGGTCGCGGCTTTTTACGAAACCGGGCCGCTGGGCCAGTGCCTGCAGCAGCAGAAATTCGGTCACCGTCAGCGATACGTCCTTGCCCTTCCAGCTAACCGCGTGGCGCAGCGGATCCATCCGCAGGTTGCCGCGCTCCATCACCTTGGTCTCGGGCGAGGCGGTGCCGGCGGCATCGCTGCTGATCGCCTCCTGGCGGCGCAACAGCGCCCGGATCCGTTCCACCAGCAGGCGCTGCGAGAACGGTTTCTTGACGTAGTCATCCGCGCCCATGCGCAGGCCCAGCACCTCGTCGATCTCATCATCCTTGGAGGTGAGGAAGATCACCGGCATCTGGGTTTTCTGCCGCAGCCGCTGCAACAGGTCCATACCGTCCATGCGCGGCATCTTGATGTCCAGCACGGCCATATCCGGAAGCTTCTTGTTGAAGGCATCCAGCGCGGCCTGGCCGTCATTATATGTTTCGACCTCAAAGCCTTCGGCCTCAAGCGTCATGGAAACCGACGTCAGGATGTTCCTGTCATCGTCAACCAAAGCAATCTTCGACATCGGAATTGCCCCTAATCTGCTCTGTTCTGGTTTGTTTTTACCACTTTCATCGCCGTTCTAGTGCGCCGAATCAATCCCATTTGAAGAATCGGGGCAATCTTTGGACCCGATTAGGGCAAAAATACCTTAGCGCCTGCTGAACAGAGACAAACATTCAGGCAGCTGCCTGCGGCGAAACCGATGGTTGCGCTAAACATTGGCTTGGTGGCGCTAACTAGATGAAACCGGCCTGTTCACCGCCCAAAACGCCATGTTAAGACCTTCGCACCGGCAGCGATGCCGTTTCTATTGCCCCAATGGCGCAGCCGCGCAGCCTGCGTGCCGCCCGCGCCGCCACAGGAGAAAAAACGCATGACATCTGGACGGGTTAACCCGCAATTCCGCCTCGAAGATCAGGGCATCGAGGGTCTGGGCAATGTCTATTACAACTTCATGGAGCCGGCGCTGATCGAAGCTGCGTTGCAGCGCGGCGAAGGCACGCTGGGCAATGGCGGCGCCTTCCTGGTCACCACCGGCAAATTCACCGGCCGTTCCCCCAAGGACAAGCATGTTGTCAAAACCGACAGCGTGCGCGACACCATCTGGTGGGATAACAACGCAGCGATGAGCGCTGAGGGCTTTGACGCGCTTTATGCCGACATGCTGGAGCACATGAAGGGCAAGGACTACTACGTCCAGGACCTGGTGGGCGGCGCCGACCCGGCGCATGCAATCAACGTCCGCATGGTCACAGAACTGGCCTGGCACAACCTGTTCATCCGCACCATGCTGCGCCGTCCGGACCGCGAAGACCTGGATGACTTCATCGCCGATTTCACCGTCATCAATTGCCCCAGTTTCCAGGCCGCCCCCAAGCGGCACGACTGCCGCAGCGAGACGATCATCGCGATGAACTTTGACCGCAAGATGATCCTGATCGGCGGCACCGAATACGCAGGCGAGAACAAGAAATCCGTGTTCACCCTGCTGAACTATCTGCTGCCGGAAAAAGGCATCATGCCGATGCACTGCTCCGCCAACCACGCCAAGGGCAACCCGGTCGACACCGCCGTATTCTTTGGCCTCTCGGGCACCGGCAAGACCACCCTGTCCGCCGACCCGGACCGGGTGCTGATCGGCGACGACGAGCACGGCTGGGCCGACAACGGCACCTTCAACTTTGAAGGCGGCTGCTATGCCAAGACCATCAACCTGAATGCCGAGGCTGAGCCGGAAATCTACGCCACTACCTCCAAGTTCGGCACCGTGATCGAAAACATGGTGTTCGATCCGGAAACCAAAGAGCTGGATTTCAATGACGACAGCCTGACCGCCAACATGCGCTGTGCCTACCCGCTGCATTACATCTCCAATGCATCGTCCAGCGCCCGCGGCGGCCATCCGAAGAACATCATCATGCTGACCTGCGATGCCTTCGGCGTGCTGCCTCCGATCGCGCGGCTGACCCCGGCGCAGGCGATGTACCACTTCCTGTCCGGCTTCACCTCCAAGGTGGCTGGGACCGAGCGTGGCGTGACCGAGCCGGAGCCGACCTTCTCCACCTGCTTTGGTGCGCCCTTCATGCCGCGCCGCCCGGAGGTTTACGGCAACCTGCTGCGCGAGAAGATTGCCCAGCACGGCGCCACCTGCTGGCTGGTGAACACCGGCTGGACCGGCGGCGCCTATGGCACCGGCAGCCGGATGCCGATCAAGGCCACCCGCGCGCTGCTGACCGCGGCGCTGGACGGCTCGCTGGCGGATGCGGAGTTCCGCAAGGACGCGAATTTCGGATTTGACGTGCCGGTCAACGTGCCGGGCGTGCCGGAATTGCTGCTGGACCCGCGCCGCACCTGGGACGACAAGTCCGCCTATGACACCCAGGCCGCCAAACTGGTGCAGATGTTCTCTGACAACTTTGAGCAGTACCTGCCGTTCATCGACGAGGACGTGAAGGCCGCCGCCATCGGCTGAGGCTTTCCGCTGCTGTGAAATAAGAAACCCGGCCAGCGGCCGGGTTTTTTGTTTGGGTGCCTTGAAGAGATCAAACGGTCAGGCTGCCCGCCACCATATCCCGCACCTTGACTGCGTAGCGATCGGTCATGCCGGAGACGAAATCGGCCAGAGAGTGCATCGCGGTATAGGCGTCCTCCACTCCGCGCAGGTCCAGGTCCACAGCGCGGATCAGCTTGGCCCAATAGCCGTTCCTGGCTTTCAGCTCTTCTGCGTCCCAGCCGCAACCGCCAAGCTCGGTAAAAAGCTCATGGAAGTGATCCAGAACCGCGTAGAGGACTTGGCGGCCCTTGATCTCCAGCTCGGTCTTGCGCAGTGCAGTAAAGATCCGTGCGTTGGATATCTCCTTCATTTCATCGAAGGCTTCCTGCTTGGAGGAGATTTCCATCAGCCCCTCGTTGAAATGTCCGGCCATAATGGCGTCGTAGTGCGCCATGAAGGCCTCAACCGCGGCCTCGATTGCCTTGGTGATGGCACTGGCCCGGCGGAAGGCAACGATATCGCGGGTGGTGGCGAGCGGGTCATCTGCCCGGTTGGGTTTGCCTGCAATCTTCTCCAGGCAATTAATCACCAGCCGGCTGTCCAGGTCGCCGACTGTCGCGGCATCCTCCAGGTCCAGAATGCGGTAGCAGATATCGTCCGCCGCTTCGACCAGGAAGGCCAGCGGATGGCGGCGCCAGTGGCGCGCCGCACCGCTGCCTTCTGCGCGCAGCCCCAGCGCTTCGGCGACCTCAGCAAAATGGCCAGCCTCGGTGCCGAACACCCCGAACTTCTTGAGCCCCACATAGCCGCCGTCGGCCAATTGGCGCGCCTCGGCTGTACAGGGGTATTTCATAAACGCCCCAAGCGTTGCGTAGGACAGCCGCATGCCCCCGTCCCGCCGCGCCATTTCAAGGCGGCTGGCGATGCGGAACCCCTGAGCGTTGCCTTCGAACGCGGTGAACTCTGCCTGCTGTGCCCGGGGCACTGATCCGGCAGCGCCTGTGCCGGCCCTGAATTGAGCCGCGAACCACGCGCCGATGCTATCTTCGCCGGAGTGCCCGAAAGGCGGGTTGCCGATGTCGTGCAGCAGGCAGGCGGATTGGATAGTGCCGGCAATCGCGTCGCGCTGCTGCTCCGTGATGAAGCCTTCTTTCAGCATGGCCTGCCCGGCCAGCGTGCCCAGAGAGCGGCCGACGCTTGCGGTTTCAAGGCTGTGGATCATCCGGTGATGCACATGGTCGTGCTCATACAGCGGATGCACTTGGGTCTTTTGCGCCAGCCGCCGGAACGGTTCCGAGAACAGGATGCGGTCGTAATCCTGCAGGTAGGCCGGACGTCCCGGCAGTTCCTCGAACCCCGGCCGGCAGAGCCGCCCCGGGTTCAGCAGCCTGTTCCACTCCATTGCCATGTGCCTGCTCCTTTGCCTGTTTGTGTGCGGTTAAACGGGAGGCGGCAGGGAAATGCAAACGCTTCAGCGCGGCGCGATCCCGGCGGGTTCCAGCTTATGCTCCGGCTCCACATGGCTCACCACCTGCACGCCGGGAATGGCGGCGCGCAGGGCGGCTTCGACGCGGTCGCAGATGCCGTGGGCGGCGCGCACGGTCATGGCGCCGTCGACCACCATGTGAAACTCGACAAACAGCGCGCGGCCGGCGCGGCGGGTTTTGAGGCCATGGACCTGCATCGCGCCATTGGCGGTGCGGTGGATGATGTCCTCAATCCGGGCGCGCTCCTCCGCCGGGGCGGCGGTGTCCATCAGGCCGCCGACGGAGGCGGCAATCACCAGCCAGCCCTCGCGCAGGATGTTGACGCCGACCAGCAGCGCCAGCAGCGGGTCCAGCACCGCCCAGCCGGTGGCAAGCGCCAGCCCCAGCCCCGCCAGCACCCCGGCAGAAGTCCAGACGTCGCTCATCAAATGGCGGCCGCCGGCCGACAGCGCCGGGGATTTCAACCGCGCGCCCGCGCGCAGCAGCACCCGTGCCCAGGCGAGGTTCACCATCATCGCCAGCGCGTTCACAACCATGCCGGCAGCGCCCCAATCGGCATCATTCGCGCGGGTCAGCGCGCTGGTCGCCTCATGCAGGATCACCAGGGCAGCGATCACGATCAGAATGCCTTCGATCACCGCCGAGAAATATTCGGCCTTATGGTGGCCGTAGGGGTGGTCTGCGTCCGGGGGCCGCTGGGCATAGCGCACCGCAAACCAGGCCATCACCGCCCCGCCGATGTTCACCAGCGATTCCAGCGCGTCCGACAAGAGCGCCACGGAGCCAGTCATTGTCCAGGCCGCGACCTTCAGCCCCATCACCGCCAAGGCAATGAGGATGGAACCAGTTGCCAGCTGTTCTGCGCTAAGCCGTTGATGCATGGTGCCTCGCCCCCGTGCTACATCAGCACGCCGCGGCGCAGCAGGTTCAGACCGGCGATCAGCAGCACCATCAGTGTCACCCGCCGGAACAGCACCTGGTCGATGCGGTCGTGCAACTGCCCGCCGATCCACATGCCCGCAACTGCAGGCACGATCAGCGCCAGCGAGAAAGGCGCGGTTTCAGCCCGCATAACACCGGATCCGATGTGCGCCACCAGCAACGCCACGGCGCCGAGGCCGTAAATCACCCCCTGCACCCGGATCTGCTCTGTCCTCTCGGTATTCAAGGCGGTGAGATAGGCCACGGTCGGCGGGCCCCAGACGCCGGACACACCGCCGATCAGGCCCGCAATGCCGCCCACCAGCGCCTCGCTGCGGCGGGAGGGGTTGGTGATGGTGAATGTCTTGCCCATCAGCTGGATACAGGCGAAGACCGTGACCGGCAGGCCAATAACCAGCAGCAGCGCCTGTTGCGGCAGCAGCCGCACCATCTGAGCGCTGAGCAGCAGGCAGACAAGGCCAATCAGCAGAAACACCCGGAACTTGCGGATTGAGGCCATAGCTGCGCCCGGCCCTTGCCGCAGCGCCTGCATCCCGTTGGTGATCAGGGTCGGCAGGATCAGCCCGGCCAGCGCCAGATCCGGTGCCAGAAATATGCTGAGGCCGGAAATGAGGATCATCGGCATGGCAAAGCCGACCAGGCCCTTGACCGTGCCGGCCAGCAGCGCAATGCCAAAGGCCGCTGCCAGCTCTGCCGGGGAAAGAAGCGAAAACAATGCGGTCATCCTTCCGCTCTACCACATCCGCAGCGTGCTGCACGGGCAAAATCAACACGCAAGATTTGATCCAAACGACGCACCCGTGAGTATTTTTGTTGCGCTGCACCTGCAAAATGATTTACCACCGGGCGACCGAATAAGGATCTGATTCATGGCCCACGACGGACAGGACTTGCATATGAAACCGACTCTCATTCCCGACCTGCTGGCGCTGACCGGCGCCGCGCTGGAACCGCTGGACCAGTTGCTTGAGGCCGCACGCGCCTCCGTCAAGGGCATGGTGAGCAGCGATGGTCGCGTTTCAGGCAAGCTGATCGAGGAAAACCAAGTCGCCGCGCACGGGCTGTCTTGGCTTGCCACTTATGTCTATTCGCTGCGGCAGATGCAGAAATGGGCCGAGAAGCTGCAGGGTGAGGGCAAGTTCGGCGAGATGGAGCAACTGCTTCACCAGATCGGCTTTGGCGAGTATCTGTGGCAGGTCTATGGCGGCATCCAGATGAACCAGGGCGAGATCATTCGCCTGCAGGATTTGGGTCTGAGCCAGGACGCCCAGCGTGCGCTGATGGTGCCTGCTGTGATGACGCTGTGCGAGCAGGGCAACAGCCAGACCGCCCGAACCCGATTGGTGGAGCTGATGGAGGAACAGGCCGGTTCCACCATGTTCGGTGCCTCCGGCCTGGAGGAGGAGCTGGAGATGATCCGCGACCAGTTCCGCCGCTATGCAGTGGAGAAGGTCGAGCCGAACGCCCATGACTGGCACCTGAAGGATGAGCTGATCCCGATGGAAGTCATAGAGGAACTGGCGGAGATGGGCGTCTTTGGCCTGACCATTCCGGAGGAATACGGCGGGTTCGGCCTGTCCAAGGCCTCAATGGTGGTGGTCTCCGAGGAGCTGTCACGCGGCTATATTGGTGTTGGCAGCCTGGGCACCCGGTCTGAGATTGCAGCGGAGCTGATCCTGTGCGGCGGCACTGAGGAGCAAAAGGCCAACTGGCTGCCGAAGCTGGCCAGTGCTGAAATCCTGCCCACTGCCGTCTTCACTGAGCCGAACACCGGCTCCGACCTCGGCTCCTTGCGCACCCGTGCAGTGAAGGACGAGAATGGCGATTATAAGATCACCGGCAACAAGACATGGATCACACACGCCGCGCGCACCCATGTGATGACCCTGCTGGCGCGCACCGATCCGGACACCACCGACCACCGCGGGCTGTCGATGTTCCTGGCGGAGAAGACCCCGGGCACCGACGAGGCCCCCTTCCCCACCCCTGGCATGACCGGTGGCGAGATCGAGGTGCTGGGCTACCGCGGCATGAAGGAATACGAGCTGGGCTTCGACAATTTCCACGTGAAGCAGGAAAACCTGCTGGGCGGCGAGGAAAACAGGGGCTTCAAGCAACTGATGGAGACCTTTGAGTCGGCCCGCATCCAGACCGCGGCCCGCGCCATCGGCGTGGCACAGTCGGCGCTGGATATTGCCATGCAGTACGCGCAGGAGCGCAAGCAGTTCGGCAAGTCGCTTATCAATTTCCCGCGCGTTTCCGGCAAGCTGGCGATGATGGCGGTGGAGATCATGATTGCCCGCCAGCTGACCTATTTCTCGGCCTGGGAAAAGGACCACGGCCACCGCTGCGACCTGGAGGCTGGCATGGCCAAGCTTTTGGGCGCGCGGGTAGCCTGGGCGGCGGCAGACAACGGGCTGCAGATCCACGGCGGCAATGGTTTTGCGATGGAATACAAGATCTCCCGCGTGCTGTGCGATGCCCGCATCCTCAACATCTTTGAGGGCGCTGCCGAGATCCAGGCACAGGTCATTGCGCGGCGTTTGCTGGGCTGACCCGCTGCGGAATGCGCGTGCAGAACACTTAACATCGCCCGGCGTCCGCGCCGGGTTTTCCTTGACTCAGTGCAGCCGGGAATCCGACCGTTGCAATGCCGGACAGGAAAGAGGCTGTTTCCAATATTGGTTATTCAATCCTTAAGATTTCTTGCCTAAGAGTTAACCATGACCCTTGTGCGCTGCCTCCTTCTTCCATTCCTGTTGCTGCTGACGGCCTGCGGAGACGCGGTGCCAGCGGACCGGCCTTCGCGCATTCTGGCCATGGGGGATTCGCTCCTGGCGTGGCACAGCCTGGCAGGAAAATCCATTTCGGACACGGTGGCGCAAGAGCTGCAGGAACCGGTGGTGGACCGCTCGGTCTCTGCCGCGCGGATCATTTACAAGCTGCCGATTTCGGGTGCAGCCGGGATGAATATCCGCAAGCAGTACACACCCGGGGAATGGGACTGGGTGATCGTTAATGGCGGCGGCAACGACCTGTGGCTCGGCTGCGGCTGCATGGCTTGCGACCGGAAGATGGACAAGCTGATAGCGGCTGACGGGCGCGGCGGGGCGATTCCGTCCATGCTGTCAGAGCTGCGCGCGTCCGGTGCCAGGGTGATCTATGTAGGCTACCTGCGCAGCCCCGGCGTGGGGTCGATGATTGAGCATTGCCGGGACGAGGGCAACGAGCTGGAAGCGCGCATTGGCAGGATGGCGGCACAGGATGAGGGCATCTTCTTCCTGTCGAACAAGGACATGGTGCCCTTTGGCGACCGCTCCTACCATGCGCTCGACATGATCCACCCGTCGGTCAAGGCCAGCAGCGAAATCGGCCGCAAGGTCGCCGGCATCATACGGGACAACTGACAGGGCGTTCTCCCGCCCCCTTGCTGCGCACGGTGCGGCAGCGTTTGCGGCCGGTTGGCCTTGCACCGAACGCGGCTGCATTTCAAAGTGCTTGGGCAACAACCTTTGGAGGGGTCTTGATGCGGAATGCCGCCTTGATCGGTTCCCTGCTTCTGACCAGCGCGTGCATGGCAGATGAGACGCTGTCGGCCTATGGTGCTGCCGGCAAGGAATGGCGGCTGCAGAGCATAGATGGCGCCCACTTTTCTGCCTCCGCGCATATTAGCTTTCCAAAAGCCGGCAAAATCGCCGGGCGCGGGCCGTGCAACCGGTTCCATGGCCGCCAGAGCGCTCCCTATCCTTGGTTTGACCCCGGCCCGCTGGCAGTGACGCGGGCGGCCTGTCCGGAGCTGGAGGCTGAGGCCGCATTCCTGCAAGCGCTGCAGGAAATGACCCTGGCAGAGGTCGCGGGCAATGTGCTGATCCTCAGCAATGAAGCGGGGCGCGAGATGCTGTTCAGAGCCGGCGGCTAAGCTGGTCCAGCAGCCGTCCGCGTGCCTCTGGCGGCGGCTGGTTGCCCAGCGACGGCGCCAGATGCGCCTCCAGGAAGTGACCGGTGGTGCGCAGCGCCAGCACGATTTCAGCGTCTTCTGCATCGCCCTGGCCCAGCATCACCGGCGGCAGCGGCAGCAGCCGGTCCGCCCAGTCCCCGGCGCCTTCACGTGAAACAGCCCTCCCCGTTTTCGGCGAGACATAGGCCAGCCCGAAGCGGCTGCCGGTCGCGGCGCAGGCCGAGAGGTCAAGGCCAAAGCCCATTTCCTCCAGCAGTGCCATCTCCCAGCGCAGGTAGGCGAGCGGCCAGAGCGCGTCGTTCCCCAAGAGGTCCAGCAGCCGTTCGCTGCGGGTGTAAAGATCCGGATGCGGCTCGCGCTCTGGCAGGCAAAAGGACAAAAGCGCCGTGACCGCATTAAGCCCGGCCAGGGACAGACGCCCGGAAAGCGCCGCTGCCGCCCGGCTGCGCAGCGGTTCGGCATGATAGCTGCCCAAGTGATCCTCCAGACGCGCGCGCCAGGTCACGTCCAGCTGAGCGCCAGGCTGCAGGATGGGGGCCATTCGGCGGCTGGCACCGCCGCGGACCATTCCGGCGTGGCGGCCGTGCTCTTCGGTGAAGACATCGATGATAGCGGAGCTTTCACCGTGGCAGCGCACCGAAAGCAATATGCCGTGATCACGCCACTCCAACACCGAGCCTCCCTGTCCTGCGGTCCGCCTTACCAGAGCGCATTGCCGGGCAGGCTGCAAGCGGCTGGGTCATTCCAGCCCGGGTTCGTCCAGCAGGTGGCGGCCCTGCCGATCCTCGACCTCGATCACCCAGAGGTCCGGGTCGAAGCTCCGCTGCCGGTTTATGGAAGCATCCACGTCCGCCTCCGCCCCCTCGGCCAGCTCATCCCATTTGCGGTTGCCGGTCATCAGATCATAGGTGCGGTGAAAGGCGCAGGCCTGGCCGTCGAGCGTGTTGAGTTTGACCAGCACCGCGCCGGCGGTGTCGTCGCCATGCGCGGTGATGAAGGCCGGTATGTCCTGAAACCGCAGGCGGGCCAAATAGGCATCAACCCAGAACCGCGCAGTGAGGCGGGTCATGCTGCACCCCTGTTTGCGTCAAAGCCTTCCGATAGTGCGGGAGCCTCCGGCGGGAGTATTTGCAAAAAGGTGAAGCGCATGGGCGGCGTCAATTGCCGTCTTTAAAGTCGAGGCCCATTTCCGAGTAACGCTCTGCCTCTTCCAGCCAGTTCGGACGCACCTTGACCTGCAGGAACAGATGCACCTTGCGGCCCAGGAATTCCTCCAGCTCAGCGCGGGCAGCCTGGGAGACTGACTTGATGGTCTCGCCACGCTTGCCCAGCACGATGCCCTTGTGGCCGTCGCGCATCACATAGATCAGCTGATCAACCCGGGCGGAGCCGTCCTTGCGCTCTTCCCATTTCTCGGTCTCGACCGTCAGCTGGTAAGGCAGTTCCTGATGCAGGCGCAGGGTCAGCTTTTCGCGGGTCATTTCCGCCGCGATCATCCGCATCGGCAGGTCGGCGATCTGATCCTCGGGGTAGAGCCAGGGGCTTTCCGGCAGTTTGCCTGCCAGCCACTGGCGCAGGTCGTCAACGCCATGGCCGCGCTCGGCGGAGATCATGAAGGTTTCAGCAAATGCGTAGCGGCTGTTCAGGTCCTGAGTGAGGCTCAGCAGCTTTTCCGCCGCAACACGGTCGATCTTGTTGATCGCCAGCGCCACGGTGCGGCCCTCGCCGATCTCGGCAAGGCCCTCGAGAATGGTTTCGACGCCCTCGGTGATGCCGCGGTGGGCCTCGACCATCAGCACGACGACATCTGCATCCGCGGCACCGCCCCAGGCGGCGGCGACCATCGCCCGGTCCAGGCGGCGGCGCGGTTTGAACAGGCCCGGAGTGTCGACAAACACCAGCTGCGCGTCGCCCTCCATCGCCACGCCGCGGATGCGGGCCCGGGTGGTTTGCACCTTGTGGGTCACGATCGAGACCTTGGCCCCGACCATACGGTTCAGAAGGGTCGATTTGCCCGCGTTGGGCTCTCCGATCAGGGCAACGAATCCGGCGCGTGTGGTCATCTGTACTGGTCCTGTTTGCAGAGCCGATCCCCTACAGGATTTTACCCACAGGGGCCAGAGGCGTTTTTAAAGGGCTCAACCCCAGCTTTGCGGCAAGCTTGCCTTATGTCAAAGACCTGTGGCAGATCCCATGGGAGAACCGCAACGCCGAGCCAGTCCGCGAGCCAGGCCTTTCTTCGAATGCACATAAAGGGGCCTGCCTGATGAACCGCCGGGACTTTCTGCTGGGGACTGCTGCATCCGCCGGGGCGCTCGGCGCAGGCGGGTGGGGAATGGCGGGCGCGCCCACGGCGCAGCGGCTGGCCATCCAGCCTGCACGTTTCGTATTCCGTGAAACTCCGACTGAGGGGCTTGTGAGCCTGTCGCCGGATGCGCCGCCCCCGGTCCTGTATGGCACCCAGGGCAAACCCATGCACCTGCGGGTGGAGAATGGCACCGAAGATTATACAGCGATGCACTGGCACGGGCTGCGGATCAACAATGAAATGGACGGGGTGCCCTATCTGACCCAGATGCCGATCGCGGGCGGGGAGGTGTTCGACTATGAATTCACCCCGCCGGATGCCGGCACCTACTGGTACCACCCGCATTGCATGACCATGGCGCAGATGGCGCATGGCCTGACCGGGGTTATGGTGATCAAGGAGGCGGAAGATCCCGGCTTTGACGCTGACCAGGTGATCAATCTGCGGGATTTCAGGCTGGATGATGCGGGCGCGTTCCTGCCTTACTACACCGCGCGCGGAGCAGCGCGGGGCGGGACGCATGGCAACGTGCTGACCGCCAACTGGCTGCAGGCGCCGGTCTATGACCATCCGGCGGGCGGGCTGGTGCGGCTTCGGGTGGTGAACTCGGACACCACGCGGATATACAAGCTGCACCTGAATACGGATCAGGCGCGGATCATGGCCTGGGACGGGCATCCGGTGGATATAGATATCCCTCTGCCCTCCGCCGGGGAACCCTTGCTGGTCGGTCCCGGCCAGCGGGTGGATTTTGCGGTGCAGATGCCCGGCGGCGAGGGGCAGACGGCGGATCTGCTGGCAGAGCTGCCGGGGCGGCCAACCCGCACCATGGCGCGGCTGCGGTCCGTTGGCGCAGACCTGGCGCGGGATCTGCGGGAACTGAGGCCGCTGCCCGCCAATCCGGTTTCCCGGCCGGATCTGTCAAACGCTGAGGTGCATGATTTCGTCTTTGGCTGGACACCGGAAGGCGGGCCGCCGAACGACGGCTATTGCGGATCCATGGGCTACAGTTTCTGGTCGATCAACCGCACGCCCTGGGCCGGGGACGCTGCCAAGGGGGTCGGGCCGCTGGCCACGCTGGAGCGTGGCAAAAGCTATGTGCTGCGGCTGCGGAACGAATCGCCGAACCTGCACCCGATCCACTTGCACGGGCTGGCGTTTGTCCCGATCAGCTCCAACCTGCGCAGCCTGCCGCCGCTGGTGACGGACACAATGCTGCTACTGAAGGACGAGGTGGCCGAGATTGCCCTGGTCGCCGACAACCCGGGCGACTGGGCTTTCCATTGCCATGTGATCGAGCACCAGAAGACCGGGCTTGCGGGCTATATCCGCGTGATCTGACCCTAGCCAAGCTGCTCCAGCAGCGCCTTGGCGGCGGCCTGTTCGGCCTGCCGCTTGGAGCCTGCGGTCGCCTGCGCCTCGGTCCCGTCCTGCAGCCGCGCGGCGATGGTGAACACCGGCGCGTGGTCCGGTCCGCTGCGAGTAACCTCGACATAGGCCGGCGGCTTCTGCCCGCGCGCCTGCGCCCATTCCTGCAAGGATGTCTTGGCGTCGCGCGCATCGCTTTCGACCTGGTGGACGCGGCTGCCCCAGAGGCGCAGAATCATTTCGGCCGCGGCATCGAAACCTGCGTCCTTGTAGACCGCTGCGATCACCGCCTCCATCGCGTCCCCCAGCAGCGCCTGTTTGCGCCGCCCGCCGGACATCATTTCTGAGCGGCCGAGTTTCAGAACCGCGCCCAGGTCGATCTCAAGGGCAACATCGGCGCAGGCCTCCTTGCGCACCAGCGCGTTGAAGCGCGGCGCCAGCTGGCCCTCGGTGGCGGTTTTATCGTGCTCCAGCAGTGCGGTGGCCATCACCAGCCCGAGCACCCGGTCGCCGAGAAACTCCAGCCGCTGGTTATCCTTGCGGGTGGAGGAAGAAACGGAGGCATGGGTCACGGCGCGCTGCAGCAGGTCGGGACGGGCAAACCTGTGCCCGATCCGCTCTTCGAACGCGCGCAGTTCCTTGGACAGCTTCACTGGATCCCCTTGAAGAAACGGTCGCTCCGCCAGGTCCAGAAGTAGAGCATTGAACGCCCGGCGGAGGAGAACATGATCCTGTCGGCGCGGCCGATCAGGTTTTCAAACGGCACGAAACCCACACCGCCGGCGGACTGCGGCAGGCGGCTGTCCGATGAATTGTCGCGGTTGTCGCCCATGAAGAAGTAATGCCCCTCGGGCACCTGGTAGACGCTGGTGTGGTCCATGCCCTGGTTGGTGATGTTCAGGATCACATGCTCGCTGCCGCCGGGGAGGGTTTCGACCTGGCGCGACTTCTTGCAGATGGCGCCCTGGCCCACCGGCGCGTTTTCGCAGCGCGGCATTGAGCCTTGCGGCCCCTGGCGCTCCATCACTTCCTCGAACTCGCCGGCATCCTGCAGCTTTACCGCTTCGCCATTGATGAACAGCACACCGTTCTTCATCTGGATCTTGTCGCCCGGCAGGCCGATCAGCCGCTTGATAAAGTCATTGCCGTTCACCGGATGGCGGAACACCGCGACATCGCCGCGCTCCGGCTCGCCGCCCATAAGACGGGTGTTGTCGCCGTCCAGGAAGCCGCAGATGTTCTTGGCGTCAATGTTCAGCCCGACCGCAGGGAAACGGATGCTGGGACAGGACGCATAGGAATAGCCATAGGCCATCTTGTTCACGAAAAGGAAATCCCCGATCAGCAGGGTTTCCTTCATCGATCCGGACGGAATCCAGAAGGGCTGGAAGAACAGGGTGCGGAAGACACCGGCGATCAGCAGTGCATAGACAATGGTTTTCACCGTCTCGATGATCGAACTGCCGGTCTTAGCTTTGGCCGTCATCAGGTTCTCCGGATTGGAAACAGGGTCCGGGGCTACATGCGGGCCTGAAGGGGGCAAGTCAAGTTCCGGAGGGCAATTCCGCCGGGTTCACGGCGATGGGACGCGCTTCGATCAGCACAAAGGCCTGCGCCCAGGGGTGGTCATCGGTCAATGTCACGTGAATCACCGCCTCGTGGCCGGGCGGTGTCATTTCGCGCAGGCGCTCCTCGGCCCAGCCGGTCACATGCATTACCGGCTGGCCAGTGCGCAGGTTGGTGACCGCCATGTCCTTCCAGGCGATGCCCATGCGCAGGCCGGTGCCCAGCGCCTTGGAACATGCCTCCTTGGCGGCCCAGCGCTTGGCATAGGTGCCGGCCACGTCGCGGCGGCGCTCGGCCTTGCGCTGCTCAATCTCGGTGAACACGCGGTTGCGGAAGCGGTCGCCGAAGCGGTCCAGGGTGCGCTGGATGCGCTCGATATTGGCGAGATCGGTTCCGATGCCCAAGATCATTCTTCCAGCCGCCTCAGACCCAGTTTGATGCCATGGCCCAGGAACAGGCGGTTGACCATCAGGATGACGGCCAGCAGAAGCAAGAATATTCCGGCCAGGTAGATAAAGGGAATTGTCTGCCGCGCCTCTGTCACCATCGGGCTGTTCCAGTAGAGCGGCAGCTGGATGATGGTCAGCACCGCCACGACACCGGTCATTGCCGCGGCGCAGGTCCAGGCATCACTGCCCGGCAGGGGCGCGCGCGTGGTCTGCGCGATGCGCATGCCTTCGACAACTGAGGCAACCATAGGCGGCAGCACCGTCGCCAGCCCTGCGGGCATGGCGACCCCGAACTGCCCCAGCAGAAGACCCAGAAGCAGCATCGCGACAGAGGCCCCCATCCACCACATCCCGTAACGGATCAGATTGACTTGCATATTTATCCTCCCCCCGCATTGCGGCCATTAGCCTGCGTATTTTCCGCGCCGCCCGGCTCATGCTCTTGGCAGATCATTGTTGTTTCTTCGTCAAGCAGCGGCAGATCCAGCAGCATGCAATAGGCACCCTGCGCAGAAGCGCGGTGATGGCGGCAGCTGCGGCAGAGGCCGAAACTGCGCCCGCCGCGGGCCTCGATCATGCCCTTGGCCAGCAGCCGCAGCGCGTCCCGCACATTCTCCATCTGGCGGTCGGGCAGATCCACAGGCTGTGACGCGGCCAAGGCTTCGGCTGCCGCCTGGCCTTGCGCTGTCAAATCGTAGCGGCGCGAGCGCCGGTCGCTGCCGCCCGGCCCTTCCTCGGCCAGCCCCTTGGCAGCCAGCGACTTGAGCGTCTGGGACACCGTGCCGCGAGTGGCAGACAGGTAATCAGCCACCGCCGACGGCGTCCGGGAGAACCGGTTGGCCCGCGCCAGGTAGTCCAGCGCCGAGGCCTGCGCCGGGTTCAGCCCGCCGGCCCGGCGCCCGGTGCCATGCAGGCGCGAGAGCCGGTCAAGCAGGCTGGAGATTTCATATGCCGCTGTCATGCAAGCTTGATAGCGAGTCAAAATTATCATTGCAATATTATCGACTCGCTACTATCAAGTGACATCGAGTCGAAACCGAGGAGGTCGAAATGAAGCGCGTATATTTTGCGGCGGCGATTGCAGCTCTGACGGCCGGGCAAACGGCACAGGCGGGCGGCAGCCACGCCGCCACCCATGCGGAGCCGCTGCTGTCCGGGGCCAAGGAAGGGATTGCGCCGGATACCGATATCCACAGCGTGCAGGCCAGCCGCAAAGGCGGGCACGTCACGTTCCGGATGGAAACCGGCGGCGATGCCGGCAGCACCGTGCCGGCCGCCACCGGCGCGCTGGGAGGTGCCGGGGTGCAGGCCTATGTCTGGCCGCTGTCGCTGGATCCGTCAGCAGCGGGCTTTGAGGCTGGCAGCGGCACGCTGGCGCTGGTGGCGACCGCGCATCCGGACTTTGACGACACGCCGCTGTTCGACGAGAACGGGGATGGCGACCTGACCAATGACGGCGCCGGCTGGCACAGCCATTGGGTGGTGCTGACCCCCAACGACGGCTGCGGCGAGGGCATGTTGTCGGTCAAGGACATTCCTGAGGGCGCGGCCCCGGAGCTGCCACAGACCTGGCCGGGTCTGCCGCTCTATATTGATAGCCCCGGGTATTCTCCGGTCCTGAATGGCAAGGAGGTCAGCCTGACGGTGCCGCTGGCAGAACAGGCGCTGGCGTTTGACGGGGTGACGGCAGGGTTGCAGGTCAATGCGAACATTCATGCGCCGCTGCTGTGCGTGACTGATGTGTTCGACATCGCATCGGGCGACCTGAGCCTGCCCGGCAAGCTGCAATAGCCGCCAACCTGCGCGGGCAGCAGGGCGGCCGGGGCAGCGGTTATTGCCTTGCCCTGGCCCATTGCCATCAGGCGCGTGTCAGCCCCGCGCCGCGTCCATCAGGCGGCGCATTTCCTGTACCGCCGGGGTGAGTCCGCAAAAGATGGCTTCGCCGACTAAGAAGTGGCCGATGTTCAGTTCGCGCACGTCCGGGAAGGCTGCAACCGGCTGCACAGTGTCATAGGTGAGCCCGTGGCCTGCGTGCACTTCCAACCCCAGCGCGTGCGCATAGGCGGACATGCCGCGCAGCGCCTCCAGCTCGCGGTCGCGGTCCGCAAACCGGCCATCGGCGTGATAGTCGCAATAGGCGCCGGTATGCAGTTCGATCACCTCGGCGCCGATCCGGTGGGCCGCGTCGATCTGCTTCCGGTCAGCTGCAATGAAGATCGACACCCGGCAGCCGGCATCCCGCAAAGGCGCGATGAAATGAGCCAGCCGGTTTTCCTCGCGTGCCACTTCCAGCCCGCCTTCGGTGGTGCGTTCCTCGCGCTTTTCGGGCACGATGCAGACCGCATGCGGCTTGTGGCGGAGGGCGATCTTTTGCATTTCCTCTGTCGCCGCCATCTCAAAATTCAGCGGCACGCTCAGCGCCTCCATCAGCGCATCGATGTCGGTGTCGGTGATGTGGCGGCGGTCCTCGCGCAGATGCGCTGTGATACCGTCGGCACCGGCCTCCTCTGCCATTTTTGCGGCCCGGACCGGATCCGGGCTGGTGCCGCCGCGGGCATTGCGCACGGTCGCCACGTGGTCGATGTTGACGCCCAGCCGCAGTTGATTTGCTGTCATGAGAGATGCCTCATCCGTCTGATGCCATAGCCGCGCCGCAAAGATCAGACAGACGGGCAGCAAGAGCAAGCCTGCAGGCGATAATGGTACAATCCAGCAGGCAGTTCAGGCGCCGCTGTCCACTTCGGCGCGTTTCTTGATCGCCTCGAACTTGGCCTTAATCTTGGCCCGGCGGCGCTGCTGGTAGACCCGGATCACTGGCAGGCTGAGTATATAGCAGACGGTCGCCGAAATGATGCCGGGGATGATGCCGCCGATCATATAGGGAAAGAACACCTCGTCATAGAACAGCTGCAGGCCCTGCCAGTCGGCGGGCCGGTCCATGAACAGCGCAATCAGGTTGTCCCGCAAATCACCGCCGGCGGCCAGGAACTTGCCCACCAGGGATTTGTCGACCTCCTGATCGAATTCCGTGCCCAGCAGCCAATGCCCGGTTTGCAGCGAGGCAACGCCAATCGGGACATAGGTCAGCGGATTGCCGAAGAAGGTGGCGCTGAGCGAAGCCAGGATATTGCCGTTCATCGTCCGCGCAATGAAAGCCGCAATGAAGAAATGCAGGCCGTAAAATGGCGTGAATGTGGTGAAGACCCCGGCCCAGATGCCGCGGGCGATGCGTTCGGGCGAATCAGGCAGCCGCCGCACCCGGTGCTTTACATACAGGAACGCCCGCCCCCAGCCGCCGCGCGGCCAGAGGAAGTCCGCCAGCGCCCGGAGGGGCGGACGTCTGTCCCGGCGCCTGAATACCAAAGCTGTCCGTCCTTCCCAGTTCCCGGCTCAGAGTTTCGGCGGCTTATCCCGGAAAACGGCGCTCTTCCGGTTTATTCCGGAACCGCGCCACTGCGGCAACATCGCTTTCCGCTTCGAGCGTCAGCATCAGCGAGTGCAGCTGTTCCACATCCCGCAGTTCCACATTGATCATAAGCCGGTAAAAGTCTGGTTTCCTGTCTACAAATTCCAGATCCGAGATATTGGCCTTTTTCTCGCCGATCAATGTGCAAATGCGCCCCAGCACACCGGCGTCATTGCCGATGGTCAGTTCCAGCGTGGTGCCATAGGCTGCCGGGTGGGTGCCGCTGTGCCATTGCACGTCCATCCAGCGTTCCGGCTGGTCCTCGAACTCGCCCAGCGTGTCGCAATCAGCCGAATGCACCACCACCCCGCGGCCGCGGTAGGTGATGCCGATGATGCGCTCCCCCGGCAGCGGCTGGCAGCAAGGCGCGCGCTCGAAGCTCTGCCCCGGCTCCAGGCCGATCACCGCCCGGCGCGGAGAGATTTCGTCACCGTCGCCGGTGGTCAGTTCCGGATAGACAGATTGCACCACATCATGGGCTGTGATCTCGGCCGCGCCCAGCCGTGCCAGCAGCTCATTCACGCCGCTGGCGCGCAGCGCGCGGGCCGCAGTTTCCAGCGCCTTGTCGGTGGCCTTCTTGCCGACATGCTCAAACGCCGAGCGCGCCAGTTCGTGGCCCAGCTTGACGAACCGCGCCCGGTCCGCCTCGCGCAGGGCGCGGCGGATTGCGGTGCGGGCCTTGCCGGTGGTGGCAATCTCCAGCCAGCTCACCTGCGGGGTCTGGCCTTCGGCGGTGATCACATCCACCGACTGGCCGTTGCGAAGCCGGGTCCACAACGGCACCCGGATGCCGTCCACCTTGGCGCCGACACAGGCATGGCCGATACGGGTGTGGATGGCGTAGGCAAAGTCGATCGGCGTGGCCCCCTTGGGCAGCTTGATCACGTCACCCTTGGGGGTGAAGCAGAACACCTGGTCCGAATACATCTCGAGCTTCACGGCTTCGAGGAATTCGTCGTGATCGTCCTCAGCGTCGAACTGCTCTGTCAGCGAGGCGATCCACTTGGCCGGGTCGACGGCAAAGGGGTTTTCGGTGCGCACCCCGTCCCGGTAGGACCAATGCGCCGCCACCCCTGTTTCTGCCACGTCATGCATCTGGCGGGTGCGGATCTGCACCTCCACCCGTTTGCCGTCGCGGCCCGACACAGTGGTGTGGATCGACCGGTAGCCGTTTGATTTCGGCTGGCTGATGTAATCCTTGAACCGGCCCGGCACCGCCCGCCAGCGCTGGTGGATGGCGCCCAGCGCGCGGTAGGCGTCCTCTTCGGACAGGGTGATCACCCGGAAACCGTAGATATCGGAGAGCCGCGAGAAACCCTGGTCTTTGGCCTGCATCTTGCGCCAGATCGAATAGGGTTTCTTGGCACGGCCAAAGACCTCAGCCTCGATCCCGGCCTTTTCCAGTTCCAGCCGCATGTCGCCGGTGATCCGGTGGATCACGTCGCCGGTTTCGCGCTGAAGGGTCACAAAACGGCGGATGATCGATTGGCGCCCTTCCGGATTAAGCACGCGGAAGGCCAGATCCTCCAGCTCCTCGCGCATCCACTGCATCCCCATGCGGCCTGCCAGCGGCGCATAGATATCCATCGTCTCGCGCGCTTTCTGGGCCTGCTTTTCCGGGCGCATCGCCTTGATCGTGCGCATGTTGTGCAGGCGGTCGGCGAGTTTGACCAGGATCACCCGCAGGTCCTTGGACATCGCCATGAACAGCTTGCGGAAGTTCTCTGCCTGCTTGGTCTCGCGGCTGCTGAGCTGCAGGTTGGTCAGTTTGGTCACACCATCGACCAGCATCGCCACCTCGTTGCCAAAACGGCGGGCGACCTCTTCGTAGTTTGCCTTGGTGTCTTCGATAGTGTCATGCAACAGCGCGGTGATGATGGTTGCATCATCCAGGCGCTGCTCAGTCAGGATGGCGGCCACGGCCACCGGATGCGTGAAATAGGGCTCGCCCGAGTGGCGGAACTGCCCGTTATGCATCTGCTCGCCAAAGTCATAAGCTTCGGCGATCCTGTCCGCGTTTGTCTTGGGATTGTAGTTGCGGACCAGAGCAATCAGGTCATCAGGGGAAATCATGTCCGGTCCGCAGCCTCAATAGTCCAGACGCGCGCCTCAGCCCTGGCCCTGGGCCTCCATCAGTGCGCGCAGCAGTTTCTCTTCCGACATGTCATCGTCGGCCGGCTTGTCGTTGTCCGCGCCCATCAAGAGAGCCATGGAATCTTCTTCCGGCTCGTCAACCTCGATCTGGGTCTGGTTGCTTTCGATCAGGCGCTCGCGCAGATCATCGGCGCTTTGGGTCTCGTCGGCGATTTCACGCAGAGACACGACCGGATTTTTGTCGTTGTCGCGCTCAACGGTGATCGGGGCACCAGCCGAGATCTCGCGGGCACGATGCGCAGCCAGCATCACCAGCTCAAAGCGGTTGGGCACTTTATCGACGCAATCTTCAACCGTCACGCGGGCCATCAGCGACTCTCCATATCATTCCTGGTCCAGAAGGCAGACATTTACGCCCATATCTTTCTCTTGACAAGGGCGGAAAACAACGCATTGCGCGGCTCAGAACGGGGTCACTTCAGCCACGTCCTGCTCTGGCAGCCCCGCCAGCATTTCTGTCACGGTTTTCTGCAGTACCGGGTGGCGCCAGCGGGGCGCGATATCGGCCAGCGGCACCAGAACAAAAGCGCGGTCCTGAATGCGCGGATGCGGCAGGATCAGCTGCCCCGGCGCTTCCTGCATCTGGTTTTCCAAGGGCAGTCCCTGCCAGCGGGCGTACCCTGCTGCGTCCGGCAGCACCACGCCGTCATAATCCACCAGATCCAGATCCAGCGTCCGCATCCCCCAGCGCTGCTCGCGCACCCGGGCGAACTGCGCCTCAACTGTGTGCAGCCGCGCTAGCAGATCTTTGGCGGACAGGGTGGTTTCCACCGCCACCGCGGCATTCACATAGTCAGGCCCCGCGCCCGCCGGGAAACAGGGGGTCTGAAAGAAGCGGGACACGCTGCGCAAAGCGATTGCTTCCGACTGCAGCGCGCGGACCGCTTTTGCCACCGTCACATGGGGCGCATCCGCGTCGGCCGGCAGGTTGCCGCCTAGCGCAATCAGCGCCGTTTTCCTGTTTGCGGCCATGTTTCACCCTATATCAACGGGACAGTATACTTGCGGCAAATGACAAATAACTTACATTAAGTCTACCCGTTTCGCCGTTTTCAAATACTCACTCACGGAACCCCCGGACGAGACGGTTATACCGGAAGGAAAATTTTATGTTTTACAAGGACGAACGGCTCGCGCTGTTCATAGACGGGTCAAACCTGTACGCCGCGGCCAAGGCGCTTGGGTTTGACATCGACTATAAGCTTCTGCGGCAGGAATTCATGCGCCGCGGCAAGCTTCTGCGGGCCTTTTATTACACAGCTCTGCTCGAGAATGACGAGTATTCGCCGATCCGGCCGCTGGTTGACTGGCTGCACTACAACGGGTTCACCATGGTCACCAAACCGGCCAAGGAATACACCGACAGCATGGGCCGCCGCAAAGTCAAAGGCAACATGGATATCGAGCTGACTGTCGATGCCATGGAGCTGGCGCCGCGGGTGGACCATATCGTGCTGTTTTCGGGCGATGGGGACTTCCGCCCGCTGATTGCCAGCCTGCAGCGCCAGGGCGTGCGGGTTTCGGTGGTGTCAACCATCCGCAGCCAGCCGCCGATGATCTCTGACGACCTGCGCCGGCAGGCCGACAATTTCATTGAGCTGGAAGAACTGCGCGACGTGATCGGCCGTCCTCCGCGCGAACAGAGCGAACCGCGTTCCGCCACGGCCGCACACGGCTGATCCCGGGCCGCTTGGCATATTGGACCGGACCAGGCTCCAGATGGGGTGGTGCCTGCTCCGGCTGCGGTAGCGATTGCCGACGAACTGCGCCATGCCTGAAAATTTCCTGCAGCAGTGAATCGGGCTGACGCCAGGTATGGCCGCTTGCGTTCCACGGCAGTGCCGGCACATATCCCTTGCGGTCCCGCACCTGCCAGCCTGCCCCCCCGACAGATCCGCGCCAAGGCAACTGACGCGATGCTCCAGATAGACTTCCTGCCCGGCAGTAACCTCCCGCGGATCCCGGTTGAGCAGTATCCCCTCCGGCCAGCTAAGGATACCCCCGCCAGCCCTGCGTCCATTGCAGCAAACACCCGCTTCGTTCTGTCTTTGCACCTGGTGCCATCCGGGCACCTCTCTGCCGCCTTCTGCCGCAGGAGGCTCCTATCACATCCACGTGAGCGGCCCGCAGCACTGGACCTTGCGGTCTGAAGCGCTTACCTCTGGCGCGCAAGGAGACGCCCATGACCAAGCCAGCCCTGACCCTCTACCTCGCCGCGCCGCGCGGCTTCTGCGCCGGCGTTGACCGCGCCATCAAGATCGTCGAAATGGCGATCGGCAAATGGGGCGCGCCGGTCTATGTGCGCCACGAGATTGTGCATAACAAGTTCGTGGTCGACAGCTTGCGCGAGAAGGGGGCAGTGTTTGTCGAGGAGCTGGACGAATGCCCTGATGACCGGCCAGTGATCTTCTCCGCCCACGGGGTGCCGAAATCGGTGCCCACCGCGGCTGAGGCGCGCGAGATGATCTATGTCGATGCCACCTGCCCGCTGGTCTCCAAGGTTCATATCGAGGCCCAGCGCCACGCCGAAGCAGGTCTGCAAATGATCATGATCGGCCACAAGGGCCATCCGGAGACCATCGGCACCATGGGCCAGCTGCCCGAGGGCGAGGTGCTGCTGGTGGAGACCGCGGCGGACGTGGCAACGGTTGAGGTGCGCGACCCGGACCGGCTGGCCTATGTCACCCAGACCACCCTTTCGGTGGATGACACCAAGGGCATTGTTGCCGCGCTGGAAGACCGCTTCCCGAACATCATCGGTCCGCACAAGGAAGACATCTGCTATGCCACCACCAACCGTCAAGAGGCGGTGAAGTCGGTGGCGCCCAAGGCGGATGCCCTCTTGGTGGTCGGCGCGCCGAACTCCTCGAACTCCCGCCGCCTGGTTGAGGTCGGTGCCAAGAACGGCTGCAGCTACGCCCAGCTGGTGCAGCGCGCCGGAAACATTGACTGGCGCGCGCTGGACGGCATCCGCTCAGTCGCGATCACTGCCGGCGCTTCGGCCCCCGAACTGCTGGTTAACGAAGTCATCGACGCGTTCCGGGCGCGTTACGAGGTGACTGTGGAGATCGTGGAAACCGCGGTGGAAACCGTGGAGTTCAAGGTGCCCCGCGTGCTGCGGCAGCCTGCATAATTCCACCGGATGCAATCCAGGTTACAGAAAACGCTGCCGCCAAGAACTAATCGTGCTAGGCATTACTCCAACAGCTTTATTTCTGGAGCCGCTTTCATGATCACGCTGCATTTTCTGATCACCGCCTTTGTTGTTGTCCTCGCGCCCGGCACGGGTGTCATCTACACGCTCGCGCTGGGTCTTGGCCAAGGCTGGCGGGCCTCCATCTGGGCTGCAATCGGCTGCACCTTCGGCATCGTACCGCATCTGGCAGCAGCCACGCTGGGGCTGGCCGCCGTGCTGTACAGCTCTGCCCTGCTGTTCCAGATCGTAAAGGCCGCAGGCGTTGCCTATCTGCTGTACCTCGCCTGGCAAGCATTGCGCAGCGGCGGCGCGCTGTCGGTGGATTCCAAGCGGACCAGCCAGCCGGCATGGAAAATCGCCTGGCGCGGCGCGCTGATCAATATCCTGAATCCCAAGCTCTCGGTATTCTTCCTGGCGCTGCTGCCGCCGTTCCTGAGCGGCAATCCTGCAAACGCCACACTGGAGATGTCCGTCCTGGGGCTGGTGTTCATGGCGATGACCTTTGCCATTTTCGTGCTGTACGGGCTGTTTGCCGCCCAGGCCCGCACATACCTGTTGAACAGCGAGCGCGCGCTGAAGTGGATGAGCCGCGGCTTTGCCGCCGTCTTCGCAGGCCTCGCAGCCCGGCTGGCAGCGGAACGCGCCTGAGCCGCCATTTGCAGGAAAGAGGTCAGACATGAGCGACCGGCAAACACTGGAGGTCTACGCCGAAGCAGCGCAGGCCTATGCGGATGGCTTTGCCCGCGCTGATGACAGTTTTCACGATCCGGACTTCGCAGCCTTCATATCGCGGCTGCCGGCCGGCGCCCGAATTCTCGACCTGGGCTGCGGACCGGGCCATTGGGCAGCCCGGTTCAAAGAAAAGGGCTTCACCGTTTCTGCTATGGACGCCTCACCTGAAATGGCCGGGCTGGCGAAATCCGATTTCGGGATAGAGGTGGAAGTCGCTGCCTTCGAAGTGTTGGAGCACAAAGGGGGCTACGATGGCATCTGGGCAAATTTCAGTCTGCTGCATGCCCCGCGGACTGATCTTCCCGGTCATCTGACCTGTATTCATCGCGCCTTGAACCCCGGCGGCATCTTCCATATTGGCATGAAGCTCGGAGACGGCGAGGGACGTGACAAGCTGGGACGTTTCTATGCCTACTACAGCGAGGATGAATTGAAAAATCTGCTTCAAAACGCGGGCTTCACCGTAACCCGGACCCGCCGCGGCAATGGCCAGGGCCTGGCCGGCGGTGTGGAAACCTACGTGATCCTGACCGCCCATGCCTGAATTGTTTGCTTATACCGACGGCGCCTGTTCGGGAAATCCCGGCCCCGGCGGCTGGGGCGTTCTGCTGCGCGCCATGGACGGTGACGCCATCGTCAAAGAAAAAGAACTGAGCGGCGGCGAGGGTGACACCACCAACAACCGGATGGAGCTGCTGGCCGCGATCAACGCACTGGAAAGCCTGGCGCGGCCCTCTACGATTACCGTGGTCACTGATTCCGCCTATGTGAAGAACGGCGTCACCGGCTGGATCTTCGGCTGGAAGAAGAACGGCTGGAAAACATCCAGCAAGAAGCCGGTGAAAAACGTGGAGCTGTGGCAGCGCTTGGACGAGGCGCAAGCCCGCCACAAGGTGACATGGGAATGGGTCAAGGGCCATGCAGGCCACCCCGAGAACGAACGCGCGGATGAGCTGGCGCGGGCGGGCATGGCCCCCTTCAAGAAGAAAAAAGCATGATGCGCGTGGGCCGCGCATGACCTTTCTGGCGCTGCTGGACTATGCCTCGGTGCTGGTCTTTGCCCTTTCCGGTGCGCTGGTCGCCAGCCGGGCGCAGCTGGACATTGTCGGATTTGCCTTTGTCGCCTGCCTGACCGCGCTTGGCGGCGGCACCCTGCGCGATCTGCTTCTGGACCGCAATCCGGTGTTCTGGATCGGCAACCCCAATTACATCCTGCTGGCCGCACTGGCTGCGGTAGCGGTGTTCTTCACCGCGCATCTTCTGGAAAGCCGCCTGCGCTGGATTGTCTGGCTCGACAGCTTTGCCCTGGCGGTTGCCGTGTCCGCCGGAACCGGAGCGGCAATTTCGCTGGACAGCCCGCCGGTGATCGTGGTGCTGATGGGCATGGCAACCGGCACCATGGGCGGGTTGATGCGCGACGTGGTCTGCAACGAGGTGCCGCTGGTGCTGAAACAGGGTGAGCTTTACATCACCTGTGCCATGGCCGGCGCCATCACCGCTGTTGCAGCCATCTGGCTGGGATTTGAGCTGAAGTTTGCCCTGCTGGCCTGCGCCGGGGTCTGCTGGGGGCTGCGGGCCGGCTCCATCCTGTTGGGCTGGCATCTGCCCGTCTACAAAAGCCGCCCGCCACGCAGCTAGGCAGCAGCTGCGCAACGCGGCCTAGGCGGTGCTGCGGGTGCTTTCCAGAAACCGGAGAAAGGCCTGCCCCTCGGCGCTGATCCTGGCCTTGCGTCCCCTCTTCCGGTGCCAGAGCAATGCCTGTTCATGATACGCCCGCAGCTTGGCGTCCTGCAGCAGCTCCTCCTTGATCTGCAGCGCCGCTGAGAAACAGTCGGCAAGGCACCGGTCTTCTTCCTCATTCTTGTCGAACTTCAGCCAGTAGCCCGGCTCGATTGAGGAGGTGAAATGGTTCGCCCGGCCGCGGGCCTTCTTGTTCAGAAAGCCGTCACGCGAACGCAAGGCATAGTGATTGAGCTGCGCCGCGGAATAACCGTAGCTGCCGCGCACATGCAGGGCGCCCTCCAGCTCCTGCTCTGGCAGAAGTGTGCCATCGGCCAGCTGCCAGTTTACTTCCGCCGGCGGCACCGCCAGGAATGGCCGGTGCACCCCCATGCGGTCGAACTTGCCGTTGTTGCGGAAGGCGGTCTTGAAAAAGCGGTGCTCGTCCGGGCGTCCCTCCGCCGGTTCCGCCCGGACAAAGGCCTGCGGCACCGGGGGGTGATCCACGATTTCCACGCCGGCATTGCCGAAAATCCGCCAGACAAAGGAGACCGCATCAGCATCCGGCCGCGCGGCCAGCAGACCCGGCAAAGTACCGTCGCCGGAGTTGATCTGCAGGAATTCATCGACATCGACCACCAGAACCCAATCGGCCTCCGCCACCTTGGGCTCGTATTCCGCCCACATCAGCGCGCTCTTATGCGGCCCGCGCCGCATCACCCGGCTGAAACGGTGCTCGACCACCCCCATCCGGTGCAGGCAGCGCAGGATGTGGTCGGTGGGATCAGAGCAGTCGTTGGTGAAGATGACGAAATCGCTGACGCCAATGGATTTGTAATGGCTGACCCAATCGAGGATATAGGCGCCCTCGTCCTTCATGGTGGTGACAACCACCACCTTTGGCGTGCCGGCCGGGCCGCTGTCCTGTGTCATCTGCAAATGCTCTCTGCCTCGGTTTTCGCCTTTTTGTGGCGCAGTTAAGCCACCTTAACCATCCAGCATCCCAGCGCAGCAGAAATTGCACACTCCGCCGCTGGCTGTGGCGCCGGCGCCGCAGAGAGTTTATTTCCTGCTGTACCGCTGCCAGATCCAGATCAGCACCAGGGCACCCAGAACCGCCCCGGCGAAGCCTGCCATGAACCCCATCACCGCCAGCAGCGCGCGCAGCACCAAACCGCCCACCAGCGCCCCGGCCATGCCGATGCAGACCGTGGTGATGATATCGGTTTCCAGTTTCATCAGCCGGGTTGCCAGAAAGCCTGCCGCGGCGCCGATGATGATCAGGGCAATGATGGGCATCAGACCCTCCGGTTAAAGGCGGCTGCCCTTGGGAACCGGGAAGCCGCGCAGGAATATATCGGGATCCTGCGCGCTTTTGCCCGCCCGTTGCAAGCGCAAGAGCTGCACCGCGCCCTCGCCGCAAGCTACGGTCAGGCTCTCGTCCAGAACTTCCCCGGGCGCACCCTGCCCCTCTGCCAGCCGGGACGCCAGCAATTTGACCCGCTGGCCTTCGACCTCGCACCAGGCACCCGGGAAGGGCGACAACCCGCGGATCTTACGGTCCACCTCAGCCGCCGGGCGCGACCAGTCGACCTGCGCCTCTGCCTTGTCGATCTTGGCAGCGTAGGTGACGCCCTCATCGGGCTGCACCTCCGCCGTCAGCTCCGGCAGACGGCACAAGGCTTTAACGATCAGCTTGGCACCCATCTCCGACAGCCGGTCATGCAATTGGACGGTGGTTTCCTCGGCCCCGATCGCAGTGGCGTCACGCAGCAGAACCGGGCCGGTGTCCAGTCCCGCCTCCATCTGCATGATGCAGACACCGGTTTCTGCATCGCCCGCCATGATCGCCCGGTGGATCGGCGCCGCACCGCGCCAGCGCGGCAGCAGACTGGCGTGGATATTCAGGCAACCGTGCCGGGGCGCATCCAGAATGGCCTGCGGCAGGATCAGACCGTATGCGACCACCACAGCCGCATCCGCCTTCAGCGCGGCAAAGGCCTCCTGCTCCTCCGCGCTTTTCAGCGAAACCGGGTGGCGCACCTCCAGCCCCAAGGCCGCGGCGCGGGCGTGGACAGGTGTCGGACGGTCCTTCTTGCCGCGGCCCGCAGGCCGCGGCGGCTGGCAGTAGACGGCGGCAATCTCGTGCCCGGCTTCCACCAGCGTATCCAGCACCGGCACCGAGAAATCAGGCGTTCCCATGAAGATGATACGCATCAATGCCTCCGTAGGGCGGGCAATCTGCCCGCCATTCCCTGCCCGGGTGCTTGGCTGTTCGCAGCCGGGCGCGAACCAGGCCGCTGCCGGCCCGGGAGCTCAAAATCCGGCCTCAGCCGGTCAGCTTCTTTGCCTTGCGGATCAGCATGTCGCGCTTCACCTTGCTCAGGCGATCGAAATACAACTTGCCGTTCAGGTGGTCGATCTGGTGCTGAACCGAGGTCGCCTCAATCCCGACGAAATCCTTGCGATCCACCGCGCCCTGCTCGTTGATGAACCGGACGGTGACTGCGCGCGGGCGTTTGATCTTGGCCGAAACCCCGGGCAGGTTCGGGCTGGCCTCGTCATGCTCGCGCAGCTCAACAGAGGAATGCAGGATCTCCGGGTTCGCCAGCTTCACAGCGCGGCCGCGCTCAGTCGAGCCATCCACCACCGCCAGCCGCAGCATCACGCCGATCTGGTTGGCGGCCAAGCCGACACCCGGCATCGCCTCCATCGTGTCGACCATGTCGTTCCAGATTTCGCGGATCTCGTCGGTGATCTCTGTCACCTCATCAGCCTTGGTGCGCAGGCGCTTGTCGGGCCAGGGCAGGCAGGTGCGGACGGTCATATCTGGTGTTCCCTCAGGCGCGGGCGCGTTCGCGCTTCAGCTTCTGCATCTTGCGCGTGATCATCTGGCGCTTCAGCGGCTTCAGGTAATCGATGAACAGCTTGCCGTTCAAGTGGTCGATTTCATGCTGCACGCAGGTGGCCCACAAACCATCAAAGGTCTCGCGCCGCGCAGTGCCGTCGCGGTCCATCCATTCGACTTCCACCACCTTGGGGCGGGTCACCTCGGCATACTGATCCGGGATAGACAGGCAGCCTTCCTCATATACGCTGGTATCGTCAGAGGAAGAGATGACTTCAGGGTTGAACATCACCAGCGGGCGCGGCTCGCCGTCCTCTTCCTTGACGCAATCCAGCACGATCAGCCGCTGCAGAATGCCGATCTGCGGCGCCGCCAAGCCGATGCCGGGGGCCGCGTACATGGTTTCCAGCATGTCATCCGCCAGCACGCGCAAGTCATCGCTCAGGTCCGGCACGGGCACGCAGACCTTTTTCAGGCGGGGATCGGGATGGATCAGGATCGGTCGTTTCATGCGTTTCATGTATGCGATCAGCCGCCCCATCGCAACGCCCCCTTGCGCATGCCGCTGCAGCGATTAGCTTCGCATGCGAAGTTACGGGCAACGACACGGGAATCCACCACATGAATTTTGACAAACCCACCGACCGCCGCGGCACCCACAGCTCGAAATGGGACAAGATGGAGAAGCTGTTCGGCGTCTCCCCGGAGGACGGTTTGGCGATGTGGACGGCGGACTCCGACTATGAAACCGCGCCCTGCGTGATCGAGGCTGTCAGGAAGGCGGCCGAGCACGGCGTGTTCGGCTATTCCTGGCAGCACCCGGAGTATCTGCAGGCGGTTCAATGGTGGATGAAAAACCGGCACAGCTGGGAGGTCGAGACCGATTGGATCCTGACATCGCAAGGTCTGGGGAACGCCATCGCCCTGTGCCTCGATGTCTGGAGCCAGCCCGGCGACGGAGTGGTCATCTTCTCGCCCGTCTATCATGAGTTTGCCCACAAGGTGAACAAGGCGGGCCGCAAGGTAACCGAATGCCCGCTGGCGCGGGACGGCGATACCTACAATCTGGACCTCGACGATGCCCAGTCGCGACTGAACGGGACAGAGAAGCTGCTCTTGTGGTGTTCGCCGCAGAACCCCTCAGGCCGGGTCTGGACACCGGAAGAACTGCGTGCGGTGGCTGAGTTCGCCAAACGCAACGGGCTGATCCTGGTGTCGGATGAAATCCACCATGATCTGGTCTACCCGGGCAGCACCTTCGTGCCGATGGACGTGGCCGCACCCGATGCGGGCCCTTGGACTGTCACCCTCACCGCGCCCTCCAAGACCTTCAACATCGCAGGCCAGCGCACCGGCAACATGATCATTCCAGACCCGGATCTGCGGGCGGCGATGCGGCATCGCCAGGCCACGCTGGACTATGACCCGAGCGCCCTTGGCGTGGCGATGATCACCGCCGCCTATTCGCCCGAAGGGGCGGACTGGGTCGATGCCCAGATTGCGCATCTGGAAGGCAACCGGAAGCTGTTTGACGAGACTGTCAATGCGCTGCCCGGTCTCAGATCCCTTCCGCTGGCGTCAACCTACCTGGCTTGGGTTGATTTCTCCGGGACGGGCATGAGCCGCGAGGAATTTATCAAGCGCCTGCGCGAAGACGCCAAAATCGCCACGTCTCCCGGCGACGGTTTCGGCTCCGGCGGCGAGTTCATGGAGCGCTTCAACCTCGCCACCCAGCGGTCGCGGGTGGAGGAAGCCTGCCGCCGCCTCACCGCAGCATTTTCAGACCTGCAGTAAACATGAAGCGCCTGCTGCGTCTGCTGGCGCTGGTTGTTCTGGCCGTAGCCGCCTGGATGGCATGGCAGGCCTTCGCCCCGCCCCCCGTGCCGCCGCCGCAATCCGTGGCGGTGGACCGGGTCGACCGCATCCTGATCGAAAAATCTGCCCGCCGCCTCACCGCCAGCCGGAATGGCGAGACCGTGCTGGAATTCCCCATCGCACTTGGCTTTGCGCCCGCGGGCGGCAAACAGCAGGAAGGCGACGGCAAGACCCCCGAAGGCATTTTCCGCATCGACCGGCGCAATCCGAACAGCGCCTATCATCTGTCGCTGGGGATCGACTATCCGCAGCCCCAGGACCGCGCCCGCGCGCAGGCCGCGGGTGTCAGCCCGGGCGGCGATATCTTCATTCACGGGCAGCCGAACGCGGTGGGCAATCTGATCACCCTGCCCGGTGACTGGACCGCCGGCTGCATCGCTGTCAGCAATCAGCAGATGGAAACGCTGTGGCGACTGGCAGAGATCGGCACCGAGGTCGAAATCCGCCCCTGATTTAGCGGTTCAGACTTTGCCCTGCGACTGGTCAAAGGGAATCAGCCCCGCCGGCCCGTCCGGAGATTTGTAGAAATCCAGGGGCGCCTTGTCCGCAGCAGGGGTGGAGCGCTTGAATTCATAGCGCATCTCGCCGCCCTCTTCCTCGCCGGCCACGATCAGGCATTGCGACACGTGCCTGGCACCGTCATAGATATCGACTAGACCGCGCAGCATCGGGGCGGTTTCTGCCTCGACAGCAAATCCAGTCTTCCACAGCCGCAGCACCGGATAGAGCTCATTGTCCGCCATCACCCGCAGGCGGCTCTTGCGCCGCATCCCCTGCAGGCGTGCGGTGTCCAGCGCTTCCTGCACAGCTTTGGGTACATAGGTATTCATAGCAGCGGCCTTCCAAATGCGTGGGTTTACACGAACCCCTTCTTTCAACGGTGCGTCACAAATATATAAAATCAAGTGAACATTTTCGAAAATTTGACGGCCGCGCAATTTTGTTGCTCCTGTGCAGGGGTGCAGACGGCCTGCGCGCTGGCTTGCATAGGCGTGCGCGCCTTGCCTGCATATGTTTGCCAAGCACAGCAGCAGGAGCAGATGCGATGGGCCTATTGATCGACGGGAAATGGCACGACCAGTGGTATGACACCAAATCCACCGGCGGCGCCTTCAAGCGCAGCGAATCGCAGTTCCGCAACTGGATCACCGCCGACGGCAGTGCCGGCCCCTCAGGCAAAGGCGGCTTCAAAGCCGAAAGCGGACGATACCACCTTTATGTTTCGCTGGCCTGCCCATGGGCGCATCGCACGCTGATTTTCCGCAAGCTGAAGGGACTGGAGGACCACATCGCCGTCTCTGCCGTGCATCCCGACATGCTGGACGAAGGCTGGACCTTCGAGACGGACGCACACGGCGCCACCGGCGACGCCCTTTTCGGCAGCTCCCACCTGCATCAGGTCTATACCCGCGCGGACGCGGAATACACCGGGCGGGTGACAGTGCCGGTGCTGTGGGACAAGGCGCAAGCCACCATCGTCTCCAACGAAAGCGCCGAGATCATCCGCATGTTCAATGCGGCCTTCGACCGCCTCACCGGCAACAGCGATGACTACTGGCCGGAGGAGCTGCGCGAGCCGATCGAAGCGGTGAACGCCCGTGTTTACAGCACCATAAACAACGGCGTCTACAAATGCGGCTTTGCCACGTCGCAGGAGGCCTACGGCAACGCCGTAGCACCGCTGTTCGAAAGCCTCGACTGGCTGGAGGACCTGCTGTCCCAGCACCGCTACCTGCTGGGCGAGCGCATCACTGAGGCCGACTGGCGGCTGTTCACCACCCTGCTGCGCTTTGACCCCGTGTACCACACGCATTTCAAATGCAATCGCAAGCGGCTGATGGACTACCCGAACCTCTGGGCCTACACCCGCGAGCTGTACCAGTGGCCGGGGGTTGCTGAGACGGTGGGAATGCAGCATATCGTGCGCCACTATCATTACAGCCACGACACCATCAATCCGCACCGGATCATTCCGATCAATCCCGAGATCAACTGGCAGGAGCCGCACCGGCGCGGCTGACACCGGGCTGTTCCGCCCTCCCCGCGTAAATAGGGAGTTCACGCACCGCGCCGCTTAGGGTAATACGCGCAGTGCCTCACATGGCAGCCGGCCTTGGCCGGAGCGAACTCTCACCGGTGGCGACCGCGATGCATGTTTCCTCT
Source organism: Leisingera sp. CC-HEC093 (assembly GCF_059429195.1). Taxonomy (NCBI): domain Bacteria; kingdom Pseudomonadati; phylum Pseudomonadota; class Alphaproteobacteria; order Rhodobacterales; family Roseobacteraceae; genus Leisingera; species Leisingera sp. CC-HEC093. Next base: position 809,693 of record NZ_JCAIJR010000001.1, read on the forward strand.
CACGACCCGGCCCCCCAGCCCCGCGACCACGGCGGCAATCTGAGCGCCGCCATCGCCGCGTTCGGCGGCAGCCGCAGCGGCTGGATCGACCTTTCCACCGGTATCAACCCGCACCCCTACCCGCTGCCGGATTTCACCGCGGGTGACTGGGGCGCCCTGCCCGATGCGGATGCGCTCGCGGATCTGGAACGGGCCGCCCGCGCCTTCTGGAACATTCCTGAGGGGGCGGCGGTTCTGGCCGCGCCCGGTGCCTCTGCCCTGATCGCGGCGCTGCCAGCCCTGGCTGAACCGCGCTGGGTGCAGATCAGCAAACCCACCTATAACGAACACGCCGCCGCCTTTGAGGCCCGCGGCTGGATCGTCAGGGTCCACGGGCCGGCCGAAGCCAGGGTTGCGGTGCATCCCAACAATCCCGACGGACGCCTGTGGCACGAAGATGAGCTGACAGCCCCGATGACGATCATCGATGAGAGTTTCTGCGACATCTGCCCGGACCAGAGCCTGATCCGCTTGGCCGCCCGCCCCGGCGTGATCGTGCTGAAAAGCTTTGGCAAATTCTGGGGGCTTGCCGGCCTGCGGCTGGGTTTCGCCATCGGCGACCCCAGGCTGATTGCGCAGCTGGCCACTTGGCAAGGCCCCTGGGCAGTGTCCGGCCCGGCGTTGCGCACCGGTGCGCTGGCCTTGCAGGATCACGCCTGGGCAAATGCCACCCGTGCCCGGTTGCATCAGGACGCCGCGCGGCTGGACGAACTGGTGCTTGCCAAGGGCGCCAGTCTGGCAGGCGGCACCGATCTGTTCCGGCTTTACAATGTGGATAATGCAGCCGCCTGGCAGGAGAAGCTTGCCCGTGCCCATATCTGGAGCCGCATCTTCCCCTACTCTAGGACCTTCCTGCGCCTCGGCCTGCCGCCCGCGGATGGCTGGGACCGGCTGGAGGCCGCGCTATGACCACCGCCGGAATGCTCGCCGTTGCCATGCTGCTTGATGCGATCTTTGGCGAGCCGAAATGGCTTTGGTCGCGCCTGACCCACCCGGCGGTGCTCATGGGCAGGCTGGTCGGCTTCCTCGACCGCAGACTCAACACCGGCCCCAATCGCCGCGCCAAGGGCGTGGCGGCAGCGGCGGCCCTGATTCTGGCAGGCTTGATTGCTGGCAATCTGCTGGCCCTGCCCGGCACGCTGGCAGAAATTCTGGTGGCGGCCATTCTGATCGCCCAGCGGTCCCTGACCGACCATGTTGCAGCCGTGGCCCAAGGCCTGCGCAGCGGCCTTGATGAAGGGCGCAAGGCGGTGGCGATGATCGTCAGCCGCGACACCGCCAGCATGACCGCCCCCCAGGCCGCGCGCTCTGCCATTGAAAGCGGCGCCGAGAACATGTCGGACGGCGTCATAGCCCCGGCTTTCTGGTTCCTGATCGCAGGGCTGCCGGGGCTGCTCGTCTACAAGATGGTCAACACCGCCGACAGCATGATCGGCTACCGCAACCAGCGGTATCAGGAATTCGGATGGGCCTCTGCCCGGCTGGATGACCTGCTGAACCTGATCCCGGCGCGGCTGACCGGACTGTTGATCGCTGCTGCCAGCGGCCAGCTGCGCTCCTGGCGTGCCATTGCAGAGGATGCACGCAAGCACCGCTCCCCCAACGCCGGCTGGCCCGAGGCCGCAATGGCGCGGGCACTGAACACCTCCCTGGCCGGACCGCGTTCCTATGACGGGCAGATGCGCGACTTTCCCTGGGTTCATGTCACTGGTGCCAAAAGCGCCAGCGCCGAAACCATTGGCCGTTCCGTTACGCTGCTTTGGCAGGCATGGGGCCTCGCGCTGGTGCTGACTGTTGCCATTGCCGCGATTTTCTAGCACATAGACCCAGTGGGAGCGGTAAGACCAAGGAGCGCCAGAATCATGCGCCTAATGCCCTTTGTCCTCGCAGCGGCCCTGCTGCCTGCTGCGGTATCAGCCCAATGCGGCGGCGGTTTTCAGAACTTTGTGAACCTGATGAAGGACGAGGCCATCCAGGCCGGGTATGACAACGCCACGGTCAATACCTTCTTTGCCGGCGCCCGCCAGGATTCCCGCGTGCTTCAGGCCGACCGCGGCCAGGGTGTCTTCCAGAAACCCTTTATCGACTTCTCCCGCCGCCTGATTTCGCAGCAGCGGCTCCAGCGCGGCCGTCAGATGGCGCAGAAGCACGATTCCACCTTCCAGCGGATCGAAAGCACCTACGGCATCGACCGCGGCGTGCTGCTGGCCTTCTGGGCGTTTGAGACAGACTACGGCGGCTATCAGGGCGATTTCAGCACCCGCAACGCGCTGGTCACCCTGGCGCATGACTGCCGCCGCCCTGAGCTGTTCCGGCCGCAGGTGTTTGCAGCTCTGGAGTTGTACAAACAGGGCAACTTTGACCCGGAACGCAGCACCGGTGCCTGGGCAGGCGAAATCGGCATGGTGCAGATGCTGCCGGGCGATATCCTGCAGCATGGTGTCGATGCCGATGGCGACGGCAAAGTCAGCCTGAAAACCTCTGCCCCGGATGCGCTGATGTCAGGTGCGCGGATGCTGTCGCACATGGGCTGGCAGCCGGGTCAGCCCTGGCTGCAAGAGGTCACCCTCCCCGAAGACCTCGACCTGTCGCTCAGCGGCACCGCGCATAAGAAATCTGTGGCCCAGTGGCGCACGCTGGGCGTGGCCGCGCGGGACGGCGCTTTGCCGGAGCCGTCGATGCGCGCCTCGCTGCTTCTGCCGCAGGGCCACAAGGGGCCTGCATTCCTCGCCTATCCGAATTTCGATGTCTTTTTCGAGTGGAACCAGAGCTTCACCTATGTGCTGACCGCCGCCTATTTTGCCAACCGGCTGCAAGGGGCGGATATCTATGAAGCCGGCGCACCCGACAATGGTCTGACCGGCACTCAGATGAGACAGCTGCAGCAGAAACTGCAGGCCCGCGGCCACAATGTGGGTGACATCGACGGCATCCTCGGCGCCCGCACCCGTGTCGCCGTGCAAAAGGAACAAGCCCGTCTCGGCCTGCCCGCCGATGCCTGGCCGACACCTGCGCTGCTGAAAAGGCTCTAACACAGAGCTCTAACGCACCGGGAAGCGATCGCCCTTTTCGGTGATCAGGATGACCCGGCGGCCGTTGCGGACATAGAGGTCGCAGCGTGCGAACCCATTAGCGAAATCCACGCAAACGCTGCCGTCCCCGGCAATCCGGAAAGTTCCCCAGGCGGTGCCGCCGCCGTTTTCCGCGGAATAGGTATAGGCATAGGCGCCGCTGTTGCCGTATTGCGACTCGCCGCCGTCATAGAAGCGGAAAGAGCGCCCCGGCAGCGCCTCCAGTTCCTCCTGGGCAAAGGGTATGTCGCCAGTGCGCAAGTCCCACTCGCCGGCCAGGGCACTGCCTGCCATCAGACAAAAGAAAAGGGGCATGATCCATCTCATGCCCCACCTTAGCGTTTGATCCTGCAGCCTGTTGTCACGATCCGGTGACAGGCAGAATCACCAGTCGATGAATTCCTCGAAATCCTGCACAGCGCGGTTCCATATGCCCACGGTCTGGGCGAAGTCATCTGCGCTCATGCCTTTGTCACCCAGCAAAACGTCCATCTCAATCCGCGCAGAGCCTTCATCAGAGACATATGCACGGGCAAACCGGTTTTCGGTATTCCACTCATTGATCTTGGACAGGCGCACACTGCCGTCGGTCTGATAGCCAGAGAAGAACTGGATCGCGTCACAGTCGATATTGTTTTCGCAGCCGTAATAGTAGACCGAAAAATCGTTACCGTAGTATTCAACCTTGAGGTTCGGATCGCCGACGCTGTCGGTGGTTACTTCAACCTCTGCGCCTTCGTCCTTAAAGAAATTGGCGACGCTGTTACCGTCTTTTGCCACCACATTTTCAGCCATCGCGGCAGCCGGCACCATCAGTACCGCTGATGCGGCAATTGCTTTCAGCATATTCATTTTTAACTCCACAAAACTTCGCCGTTGCAAAAGGAGGCCGGCGCAGATCCCCCCCTGCACCGGGCCTCAGGCCACCATCGCCTCTGCCTTCTTGAGGTCAACCGAAACCAGCTGGCTGACACCCTTTTCCTGCATGGTGACGCCGAAAAGCCGGTCCATACGCGCCATTGTCACCGCGTGGTGAGTAATGATCAGGAAGCGGGTGTCGGTCTGGCGGCACATCTCGTCCAGCAGGTCGCAAAAACGGGTGACGTTGGCGTCATCCAGCGGCGCGTCGACCTCGTCCAGCACACAGATCGGGGCCGGGTTCGACAGGAACACCGCAAAGATCAGCGCCATCGCGGTCAGCGTCTGCTCGCCGCCCGACAGCAGCGACAGGGTCGACAGCTTTTTGCCCGGCGGCTGGCACATGATCTCCAGGCCCGCATCCAGCGGATCGTCGCTCTCGACCATAACCAGATTGGCCTCGCCGCCGCCGAACAGATGGGTGAACAGCATCGCAAAGCTGTTGTTCACCTGCTCAAACGCGGTCAGCAGCCGCTCCCGGCCCTCACGGTTGAGGCTGGCAATACCGTCGCGCAGGGTCTTCACCGCGCCCTCCAGGTCCAGCTTCTCGGCCACCAGCGTGTCATGCTCGTTCTGCACGCCGCGGGCATCTTCCTCCGCGCGCAGGTTGACCGCGCCCAGGGCATCGCGCTGCCGCTTGCAGCGGTCCACGTCGTGTTCCAGATCATCCGAGGCCGGCATCTCATCCGGCGATACGCCCAGCTTCTCCAACAGCGCCTGCGGGGTGATCTGCTGCGCCTCGATGATGCGGCCCGCGGCCTGGGTCACCGCCTCTTTGGCGGCATCGCTGCGCGCCTCGGAACGGGCCCGTGCCTCCCGCGCCTCGGAGGCCAGCCGCTCGCATTCGCGTTCCTTGTGAACCGCCTCGCGCAGCTCGGCCTCAGCCGCAATCAGCGCCTCAGTGGCAGCGGATTTGCGCGCTTCGGCATCAGAAATCGCTTCGTTCAGCTCCTCACGCTTCTCGGCAATCTCTGCCGGAACCGCGTTGGCCTCTTCCAGCTCCTCCTGCGAGGCTTCGCGGCGCTCGGCCAGCTCCTCTATCCGCGCCTCGGCGCTTTCCAGGCGGTGGCGCCAGCCAGACAATTCCTTGGTCACTTCCTGCGCGCGCTTGGTGCGGGCCTCACCCTCGCGGCGCAGCTCATCGTGGCTGGAACGGTGCGTCAGCATGGTAATCCGCGCCGCCTCAACCGACTGTTTGATGTCCTCGACCGCGCTGCGGGCCTGATCCAGGTCGCCCAGTTCCCCCAGCGCCTTCTCCGCCTCTTTCAGCTGCAGGCCTGCGTTCAGCGCGTCTTCCGCATGGCGCGACACCGCGATGCCCAGGGTTTCCAGCTTGGCCTCCGCCAGGTTGCGATCGGCCTCTGCCCGGCTGAGGGCACGGGCGGCATCGGCCACCCGCTGATCCGCCACCCGCCGCGCCTGGCGGGCGTTCTGGTCGGCCAGCGTCACCTCTTCCAGTTTTTGCAACAGCATCTCATGCGCGGCGCGGGCACCGTCCGCGGTGGCGCTGACGCGCTCCATTTCCTGCTTCAGCGCTTCCAGCTTGTTCAGCTGCTCCAGCCGCAGGGCCGCGGCGCTCGGCGCGTCCTCGGCCCAGGCGCGGTAGCCGTCCCAGCGCCACAGGTCGCCCTCGACCGTGACCAGCCGCTGGCCCGGCAAAAGCTGCGCCTGCAGGGCTGCTGCCGCATCGCCGTCCACCAGGCCGATCTGCGCCACCCGGCGGGCAAGTGCCTCAGGGCCGGAGACAAACAGCGCCAAGGGCTGCACGCCCTCCGGCAGCGCCGCATCACGGTCATAGCCCGGCAAAGCGACCCAGCCGGTCGGCCCGTCCGCATCCGCCAGCGGCGCGCGCAGATCATCCGCCAGCGCTGCGCCCAGAGCTTTCTCATAGCCCGGCGAAACGGTCAGCTCATCCAGAACCTGGCCGCCCTCGGCAGTGTCACGCTCCACCAGCTTGGCCAGTGCCGTCACTTCGGCGCGCAGCGCACCCAGCTCACCCTCAGCTTCAGAGCGCTGCGAACGCGCCTCCGCCTCGCGGCTCTGGGTCTCGGTCCGCGCCTCGTCTGCGGCTTCCAGCGCCTCTTCCGCCATCTCAGAGGCCTCACGGGCCTCTTCTTCTGCGGTCACCGCGGTTTCGAATTTCTCTGCCGCCAGCTCCAGCGCGTCCTGCGCCTCGCTCTGGGCAGCGCGGGCTTTCTCTGCCTCGCCCTCAGACCGGCCCAAAGCGCGCTGGCAATCCTCGACGGCGCGCCGCGCCGACTGGTGGCGGGCGGCCAGACGGGCCACATCCTCAGTCACCTGTGCGAGGTGATCCTCGCGCGCCTGCAGGATCGAGCCTGCATCGCGTGCCAGCTCCGCCGCCTCCGTCAGTTTGCCGTCATGCCCGTCACCGGCCTTGGACAGCTCGCGCTGCTCCCATTCCAGCCGCTCGATGGTTTCGCCCGCGTCCTTGTTCAGGCCAGTCTCACGCTCGATGTCATTGCCCAACTGCAGGATCCGGCTGCTCAGCCGCTCGATGCTCTGGCGCGCCTGCGCCTCCTGGTCGCTCAGCGAGTCGCGCTGCACCACAAGCCGCTGCAGGATGGCAGCGGCAATCGCTTCCTCCTCGCGCAAGGGGGGCAGCTTTTCCTCAAAGGTGCCGCGCTGCGCCGCTGCGGCACGCACCAGCGCCTCCGCTTTGGCGGCCTGCTCGACCCGCACCCGCAGCTCATCCTCTGAGGCCAGCCGCGCCTCATCCGCCTCGCGCCAGCGGCGGTACAGCAGCATCCCTTCGGACAGCCGCAGCTTCTCGCCGATCTCGCGGTAGCGCTGCGCCTGCCGCGCTTGTTTGGCCAGCTGCGCCAGTTGCCCTGCCAGTTGCTCAATCACGTCATCGACGCGGAGCAGGTTGGCCTCGGTGTTCTTCAGCTTCAGCTCTGCCTCATGACGGCGCTGATAAAGGCCGGAGATCCCTGCCGCCTCTTCCAGAATGCGCCGCCGCGCCTTGGGCTTGGCATTGATCAGCTCAGCGATCTGCCCCTGCCGCACCAGCGCCGGCGAATGCGCGCCGGTGGAGGCATCGGCAAACAGCATCTGCACATCGCGCGCCCGCACGTCCTTGCCGTTGGATTTATAGGCGCTGCCCACATCCCGGGTGATGCGGCGCACGATCTCCAAACCGTCGGCATCGTTGAAGCCCGAGGGCGCCAGCCGTTCTGAGTTGTCGATATTGAGGCTCACCTCGGCAAAGTTGCGCGCAGGCCGCGACGAGGTGCCGGCAAAGATGACATCCTCCATGCCGCCGCCGCGCATTGCCTTGGCGCGGGTTTCCCCCATCACCCAACGCAATGCCTCCAGAAGATTGGATTTGCCGCAGCCATTTGGCCCCACAACCCCTGTCAGCCCATCGGCAATGACCAGTTCGGTAGGATCAACAAAGCTTTTGAAGCCGTTCAGCCTGAGCTTGGAAAACCGCAAAGCTGCCCCTTCGTGATTCCGTATCGAGAAAGTTCAGCGGTTCCTATCCTGTGAGTCAACGCTCCGCACCCCCAAATCGGGGCGAACTGGGCTCAATTCACACCATATCTTGTGGATAACCCGCAGGATCCGGCAATCTTTTGCCAAGCTGCGGGACAATGGGCGTCAGGCTGACCGCAACAGCCGCCCCAGCCGCGCAATTCCTTCCTCAATGGCCGTGTGGTTGGAGTTGGAAAAACTCAGCCGGATCGTGTTCTGACCGCTGCCATCAGCAAAGAACGCTTGGCCGGGGACAAAGGCCACCCGCTCCGTCTCCAACGAACGGGCCAGCAGCTGCGCGCCTTCCATACCCTCCGGCAGGGTTACCCAGATGAACATGCCGCCCTCGGGCCGGGTCCACTCCACGCCTTCCGGCATATGCTCCGCCATGGCCGCCAGCATCACGTCGCGGCGGCGCTGATAGACCGCGCGCAATTGGCCGGCGTGTTCGTCGAAACAGGCCTCCGCAACGCCGTGCACCGCCATCTGGTTGATCGACGAAGTATGCAAATCCGCCGCCTGTTTCAGCAGCACCATCTGCGAGATCACCGGCGTGGCCGCCACCGCCCAGCCGATCCGCACCCCCGGTGCCAGCGTCTTGCTGAAGGTGCCGCAGTAGACAGTCCGGCAATCCTCGATCGACCCCTTCTGTTCCAGTTCCAGCGCCAGCACAGGCGGCACCGGTTCCCCATCATAGCGCAGCGACTGATAGGCCGCGTCTTCTATTATGGCACAGTCCAGCGCCTCAGCGACATCCAGCAGCCGCAGCCGCCCGGCACGGTCCAGCGTCTCTCCGGTCGGGTTGGCAAAGTCCGGCGAGAGATAGGCAAATTTTACTGCACTGCCTGCCTCTGCCGCTGCTTCGGCATAGCTCTCTGCCGTGCGGTTGCCCCGCAGCGACAGCCGGTCATAGCGCGGTTCATAGGCGTTGAAGGCCGCCAGCGCCCCCAGATACGTGGGCCAGCCCACCAGCGCGGTGTCGCCCGGCGAGAGAAACAGTTTGCCCAGGTAATCCAGCGCCTGCTGAGAGCCGGAGGTGATCAGCACGTTTTCCGTCTCACAAACGATGCCTATCTTCACCATCTCCGCCACAATCCACTGCCGCAGCGGCAGATAGCCCTCACTGACGGAATACTGCAGCGCCTGCGCCTGCCGCTCCGGTGTCAGTGCGTTCCTAAAGGCTTCGGCAAATTCATCGGCCGGGAACAGCGCCGGATCCGGTATCCCGCCGGCAAAGGAGATGATGTCCGGCTGGTCCAGCAGCTTCAGCAATTCGCGGATTTCCGACGCCTTCATCCGGCTGTTGCGGGTGGCAAAGATCTGGTCCAACTGCATGCCTGTCTCCTGGCTCTTTGGCTTGTCTGGCTCATCTGGCTTGTGATCCAGGATCACGGTAGGCGGGCGCAAATTAAAGTCAACAATGCTGACCTGTTGTTACAGCCTTCGTGATACCGCCAGCCCTTGCGGCTGGCGCTACCGCGTGGTCATATAAATTGACCAATCCGCCAGAGCGACAAGATGCCCTTTCAGAAAGTCCAGCCCGAGAAACTCTCCGCCTCCGTTGTTAAGCAGATCGAGCAGCTGATCTTGCGCGGTATCCTTTCGCCCGGCGAACGGCTGCCCGCCGAACGGGAGCTGGCCGAGCGCCTCGGCGTCTCCCGCCCGTCTCTGCGCGACGCCATAAGCGAATTGCAGGCACGCGGCCTGCTGGCCTCCAAGGCCGGGTCAGGCGTGTTTGTGGCGGATGTTCTGGGCTCCGCCTTCTCCCCTGCCCTGATCCAGCTTTTTGCCACCCATGATGAGGCGGTGTTCGACTACCTCTCATTCCGCCGCGACATGGAGGGGCTGGCCGCGGAACGCGCAGCCCGGTTCGGGTCGGACTATGACCTGCAGGTGATCCAGGCGATCTTTGACAAGATGGAGGCAGCCGGCAACCCCGCCGTATCCGAGGAAGCGGCACAGCTTGACGCACAGTTCCATTCCGCCATCATGGACGCCAGCCACAACGTGATCATGCTGCACATGATGCGGTCAATGTTCGACCTCCTGCGAGAGGGCGTGTTCTACAACCGCCGCATCATGTTCCAGCAGCACACCACCTATGAGGCGCTGCTGGAGCAGCACCGCGCCATCAACACCGCCCTGCAAGCCCGCGACCCGCAGGCCGCCCGCACCGCAGTCGAGGCGCATCTGGACTATGTGAAACAGGCCCTCACCGACCACCAGCGCGCCGAACGCAACGCCGAGGTGGCCAGACAGCGGCTGGAGCATGAAACCGGGAAAGGCTGACTGTCAGCGCTCCAGCCCCCGGATTGTGTTTTCTATAGCCTGAATACGGGTCTCGGAGTTCGGATGCGATGACATCCATTCCGGCGGCCCTGCCAATTCGGATTGGACCGTTTCGAAGAAGCTGATCAGCCCGCCAGGTGCAAAACCAGCGCGCGACGCAAGCTGCACACCGAATTCATCCGCCAATGCCTCCTGCTCCCTGCCGTACTGCAGCGACAGCAGCACATTGCCCTCCAGCAGAATATCCTCAAGCAAAGGACCAGTATCCCCGGCCACAAATGCGACAACGGCATACAGCCCGAGCGACCGGTACACCTGGCGCAGCCCGTGCTGCTCGACAACATGGCCGATTTCATGCCCCAGAACCCCGGCCAGAACGTCCTCCTCCGGGAACCGGTTCATCAAGTCGTCTGACACAATAACCGTTCCGCCGGGCAAAGCCATGGCATTGGGGCCCATTCCAGGCATCTCGCGGAACAGCAGCTGGAAGCTGACACCCCTGGGGGCGTCCCCTGCTTGGCTCAGCAGCCGTTGAAACACCTTGCGGGCGCGCTCTTTATCCTTTGCCTCCAGTTCCGAAGGCTCCATCAGCGCAAAATCGATGGCTTCGATTGTGCCGCGATCCATCTGCTCCAGGACGACAGGCGGGGTCACCGCTGCAGCAGCCGAAGCCAGTATGTCCAGACCATACTTACAAACCAGAAATGCCGCACACACCGCCATGACCGTGAATACTGCCAGGCGCGGCCGGAACTGTTCAAGTGTGTGCAGCCAGGTGCCGCGCGTGCGACCGGTCAATGCCAGCACGGCCTCATGATCGTCAGTTTCGAATAATGTGCCGTCCGGCAGGGTCAGGCGGCGCGGCTGGCGTCCCAGCGGCGGGTCCAGCGTGATTTCGCCCCAGGGCGCACTGCCAAGCGTCTTTCCATCCGGATCGACGACCTCCACTCTCATCACCGCGCTGCCCTGTGCGTCGCGGTGCAAAACCAATTCCGCCCGTTGCAGGCGCGAAGAAAGGCGCGCATAGGCGCGCCCTTCGATTTTTCCTGGCAAAGGGTAATTCGCCGCCATTTAGACCGGCAGCCCCACGTCAATGCCTTCGAAATCGGCATAGGCATCGCCCACAGCAGAGGCACGGCTGCTCTGAACATCGACGAAGCTGTCCAGCGACGTTCCCAGCACAACCCCGGTACACCCGGTCAGATAGCGCACCATGCGGATCTGCGCCCACGGCAGAAACAAACCCAGGCTGCAGACAACAACCACCATGTTCGAGATTGCAATCCACAGATACCGTCCTGCAGAAATCTCAGACCGGAACTGGTGGCCGCCTTCCAAAGTTGTGCTGTTGAACACAACGTTCCAGGTCAGCGCCTGATACAGCAGCACCGCCGGCAGGAACGCGAGGAAGAAGACAGCGTAAAAGCCCCCCATGAACAGCAGCACCGCACTCGGATCCGGGTTCTGTGATGCAAACGCATCCTGGAATGAGAGGAGCAATGCCGAACCCAGCACGGAATAGACCGCTGCACCCACTGCTGCGACCCACGCAAACGCAGCCAGGAACGCTTTGTAGAACGGCCCCAGCGGCGCTTCGAATTTAAATCCAGCCGTGCCCAGGCGGTGGTTTTCAATGCCGAACCGCCTGACCGCCCGGTCCAGCAGCGGGAAGGTCAGATAGGCCGTAAGAGCGGTCAGGATCGGGTAAATCAGGTAAACGAGCAGTGCCTGCCCGTACCCGGCCGAGAAACCGAAGCGGACGTTGGAAAAGCTTGTCATCCGCGCATTGAACATCATCGCCCGGATGATCAGCCAGGGAAAGATAAAGACCAAGCCCAGCAGCAGGACAGGTGCCAGGGCAGGCACCATCGTCAGAATCAGATTGTAGACAAAGAAGGCCCCGACAACGATTAGCCTCCCGACAAAGATCTGGCCGCCTGTCGCGTGATAGTCGAAGTTGCGTCCTTCGAGAGAGGTATTGTTGTAGAAATACTTGTGGCGCCGCACTTTGGCCCAGGCCGAATAAATGCCCAGCGTCACGATGCTCAGCAGAAGATTTACAATCCAGATCCCGAACCATTCTTTCGCGTTGCCGCGAAACACAAAACCGGTGGTGTTTGTATTCATTTACTAATGTCTCCAATAAAATCCCGGCCGCGCTCTGCATATCCGGCCAGGCCGCAAACTATGCCCTTCAATAACCGTTAAGGCGAAAGCCTGCCAGTCAGAACAACCGGGGTGCCAGTCTGTTTCCAAAACAAATACCTGCATTCCGCTGCACCCGCAGACCGGATCCAAGAAAGGCGCAGCGACAAAAAACCCGGCCGCTCAGGACCGGGTTCTTTTAACTTGTCTGTATCAGCCAGAGCTTAGTGCAGCTTGGCGTCCACATCCGCGATCGCAGCGTCGATCAGCTTGTTGGCCTCGGCGGCGGTCATCTGCTTGGAGATCACCTGATCCGCAGCGGCCACAGCGATGGTGATCGCCTGATCGCGCACTTCTTTCACAGCCGAAGCTTCTGCCGAAGCGATCTGATCCTCAGCGGCCGCCAGACGGCGGGCGATGGAGGTTTGCAGATCCGCCTTGGCCTGCTCAGCTGCGCGGGCAGCTTCGTCCCGGGCAGCAGCCACGATCTGGTCTGCCTGGGTCTGAACTTCCTGCTGCTTGCGCTCATAGGACGCCAGAACGGTCTGGGCCTCTTCACGCAGGGCACGGGCTTCGTCCAGTTCCTTCTGGATGCCTTCGGCGCGGTTGTCCAACTGGCCAGCCAGCAGCGACGGCACCTTGGCAAACAGCAGAATGCCGATGAACAGCACAAAGCCGAGACCCACAACCAGATTGGTGTTGGCCACGGTCCAGCCGCCGCCAGCTGCAAATGCAGGCGAAGCTGCACCAAAGGTCAGGGCAAGAGCGAGAATATTGCGCATGTCCTTATCCTTTCGTCCGCTGGGCAACTGCCGCGGCAATTGCGTCTTTGTCTGCCGAACCGCCCAGTGCTGCGACCAGCGCCTCTGCGGTATCGGTTGCAACTGCCTTCACGCTTTCCAGCGCGCCGGCCTTGATCTCGGCGATAGCCTTTTCGGACTCAGCAGCCTTGGCAGAGATCTGTTCGTCTGCTTTGGCAATTGCCTCGTCCAGCCCGGCCTGAATTTCTGCGCGGGTCTCGGCAGCGATGCGCTGCGCTTCCGCACGGGCATCCGCCAGAGCTTTGTTGTATGCGTTTTCGGCCTCGACAGCCTTGGCTTTCAGGTCTTCAGCCGCGGCGAGGTCATTGGTGATGGTCCCCTGACGCTCCGCCAGCACCGCAGCGATGCGGGGCAGCGCGACGCGCGACAGAATGAGGTAGATCACGACCAGGGCGACCACGAGCCAGAAAATCTGGTTCCCGAAGGTCGAGAAGTCCAGCTGCGGCATGCCCGGAGCAGACCCGTGCGCTGCGTCTGCGGCGCCGTGTGCTGCGTCTTGCGTATTAGATGCCATGTCGTCCTCCTTGGGAACTTGCCGTTACACCGGGCAGTGCAGGATTAAGCCGCACTGCCCGGCCGTAAGGAAATAGGTTCCTAAGGTCTTAGACGGCGAACATCAGCAGCAGAGCGACCAGGAACGAGAAGATGCCCAGTGCTTCTGCAAACGCGATGCCGATGAACAGGGTTGCGGTCTGGCCGGCGGCTGCCGACGGGTTGCGCAGAGCGCCTGCCAGGAAGTTGCCAGCCACGTGGCCCACACCGATTGCGGCTGCGCCGGAACCGATTGCTGCCAGGCCTGCGCCGACGAACTGACCGAGTTGTGCGATATCGCCTTCCATGATTTCTCTCCTTACGATGGAATGTGGTGATTTCTAGGTTGGGCGGGGCCGGTCATGGCGCCGCCCGGTAAACTTTCAGATCCTGGCCTTAGTGGCTCGGGTGCAGCGCATCCTTCAGGTACACGCAGGTCAGGATGGTGAACACGTAGGCCTGGATAAAGGCCACCAGAACTTCGAGTGCGTAAACCGCGGTGATGGCAAAGATCGGCAGAAAGCTGAACATGCCCAGTGCTGCGGCAAAGCCTGCGAACACTTTCAGAACCGCGTGGCCCGCCATCACATTACCGGCAAGACGGATGGAGTGGCTGACAGGGCGCACGAAGTAGGAAATCAGTTCGATGATGGCCAGGATCGGGCGGAGCGCCAGCGGCGCGCTCGACACCCAGAACAGGCCCAGGAAACCGGCGCCGTTCTTGACGAATCCAACGATGGTCACGGTAAGGAACACCAGCGCCGCCAGAACTGCGGTCACCGCGATGTGCGAGGTGGTGGTGAACGAACCGGGGATCAGGCCCAGGAAGTTGGCCATCACAATGAACATGAACAGGGTCATGATGTAGGGGAAGAACTTGACGCCGTCCTTGCCGGCCACGTCCTCAACCATCTTGTAGATGAAGCCGTAGGCCAGCTCCGCGACCGACTGCGCGCGGCCCGGCACGATGGCCCGGCGCGAGGAGCCCAGCACCAGCAGCGCGAACACGGCGGCAACGGCCAGAGCCATCCACAGGGTGACGTTGGTCGGGGTGTACCAGGAGATATGATCGCCAAACAGCGCCGAGACGTTGAACTGGTCCATCGGGTGGATTGCCAGCTCAGCCTTCTCCGGCGCAAAGATCAGGCCGGAGACCAGTACCAGCGCCAACGCCACGTAAAAGAAAATTTTGCCCATCGGTCCGCTTCTCCTGTCGCCGGTGTTTGATCCCGTCGGATCAGTCCCGGTCTTGCGCATTTTTTTCGGCCTCTTCGGCCAGTTTCTCTTTCTGGATCTCTTGCGCGGTGCGAAGCATCGTTTTCACCCCAGCCGCCAGGCCCAGCATTATGAACAGCACCATGAAGATGGGCAGGGTTCCAAACAGATGGTCCAGCCCGTATCCGATGCCAAAGCCGATCGCGAGACCGGCAACCAATTCGATCACCATCCGCCAAGCCTGATTGGCCAGAGAATAGTGCTCATCCGCGCGCGGCTTGGGCTCTTGGGCCTTACGCGCCGCTGCCAGCTTCTCCTCCAGCTGCGCCATGCGCTGCTTTTGGTCGTCGTCGGTCACGGGCGCCATCCTCACGCGAATTTCTATGCAGGGTGCTAAGGCCACGGGGCTTAGGAGTCAATTACAAGGATTGAAGATTCAAGATATACGTAACGCTTTGTTTTCAAGATATATTTACACCGGCACCGCGCACCGCGCCACACTGCCGCAGCCGCCGTTAACGCCAAACCGCCCCAGATTCCATATTCAACCGAAAGGTTGATTTTAGCCGAGCGGCTGTTTTGCCAGCCGCCGGCGCACGATCCGCCCGTCAATCAGCAGCAGCCCCGCCAGGATTGCCGCCATGCCCCACAGATGCTCTGCCAGCAGCGTTTCCCCCAGGATCCAGGTGCCCAGGAACAGCGCCGAAACCGGCGCAATCAGCGTCGGCATGGTTATGTTGGTCGGCCCCACTTTGGGCAGCACCCAGTAAAAGGCAATGAAAGCGGCAGAGGTCAGCACAAAGCCGATCATCAAGAGCGACGCCCAGGTTTCCATCCGCGTGATCACCGGCACCCCCTCGCTCCAGATCGCCAGCGGTGCAATCGCCGCGGTTGCTCCGGTCAGCGCTATCGCCACCAGAACGACCGGCTCCATGTCCCGGAAACCGCGCGCGATATTGACGGAAAAGGCATAGCACAGCGGCGCGCAGAGGGTGATCAGAACCGCCCATGCTTCCGAGGACTGACCGCCCTCCAGAATTGGCAGCGACAACAGCACAATGCCCAGGAAGCCGCACAGAACCCCCAGGGATTTGAGCACCGTCGCCCGCTCGCCGCCGGGCCAGAAATGCGACACCACAACCGCCAGCGCCGGAGTGGTCGCATTGACAATCCCCGCCACACCGCTGGCGATATGCTGCTGTCCCAGCGCATAAAACGCAAAGGGCGCGGCATAGCTGAGCACGCCGAACCCAAACAGCGCCAGCCAGCGCCGGGCGTCCGCTGGCACCTTTTTCCTCGCTGCCAGCACGTAGATCCAGCAGCCCAGCGCGCCAAAGCCCACACGGCCCATAGATACCGACAGCGGCCCCAGCTCGCGCAGCAGAATGGCATTGAACATGAACGACATGCCCCAGCCGATGCCGAGAATGAAAATCACTGCCCAATACCGCAATGCCATATCTGCTGCCCCTTCAAGATATCCCGCGCCCATCCATTGCAGTTTTTGCAGGATTGTCGACCCGGTTCTTGCCCTTTAGGAGTATCAGCCATGAGCGACACCCTCGACACCGTCTTTGCAGCCTTGGCCGACCCCACCCGCCGGGCCATCCTGACCATGCTTCTGGAAGATGACATGGCAGTCACCGATGTGGCAGAGCCGTTTGAGATGTCGCTGGCGGCAATCTCCAAGCACCTGACCATCCTGACCCGCGCCGGGCTGATCGCGCAGGAGAAGCGCGGCCGGGTCAAATGGTGCAAGCTGCAGCCCGACGCAATGCGGGCCGCCTCTGTCTGGATGCAGGGCTTCGGCCAGTTCGAGCCGGTGAACCTGGATGCCTTCGAACGCTTCCTGGTGGCAGAGCACCTGTCTGAGGACAGCCAGACCGGCAATTAGGGTCATGACCCTGGAGCCATTGGCTCCTAGCGGACGACGAACACCGAAATTTCGGAATGCAGCACCAGATGGCTGGCGTGGGAGGAGAACACATAGTCCAGGATTCCTGGCATATGCGTCGCGACCACGATCAGATCCACCTCCAGTTCTTTCGCGGTCCGGGTCAAAATGGAGTCGATCTCTGACCCGACATCGACGGAATGGATCGGCAGCCCCTCGACCCTTGCGCCGCTGCTCTCGGCAACCCTGCTGGTAAGTTCTGCCAGTTCATCACCGGATGAGCCCACAGTATGCGCGCCCTTGACCTGCTGATCCGTCACATGAACCAGCGTCACGCGCGCGCCGTGGTTCCTGGCGAAATCCGCCGCCACCTCCAGGGCCTTCTCAACCGCCGGGGGCATGTGCAGGTCGACGGGCACCATGATATGTTTGAACATTCTTCCCTCCCTTTCCTAACGCGTCCCTCGCTCAGGACCAGTATACAGGAAAACAAGGGTCTATAGTTGACCTGCCGCAAGCGCGTTCAGGCGCGCACCGGCTTGGCATCCCCTTCCAGCAGCATCACCAGCGCGGCCACCGACATCACCACCCCGATCAGCACCATGCCCGGCGGTGCGCCGCGGCCCAGCGCGATCTCCCACAGGATCACCCAGCTGGGAGTCAGGTAGGTATAGGCCATCACCTTGGCCGACGGCAGTCGCAGGGTCGCATACTGCAGCAGCACAAAGGTGGCGGAACTGGCAAAGACCGCAAGGTAAAGCAGGCCGATCCAGACAATGCCCGGCAGCTGCGCCCAATCGGTGGCCAGAATGTCCTGCCAGCCGAATGCCGCCAGCAGCGCGCCCCCCGCCAGCAGCATCCCGAAGGTGAACACCACCGCAGGCTCGCCGCGGTTAAGCTTGCGCACCATCGGGGTATAGATGGCGTGCAGCACGCAGCCCCAGAAATATATGATCTCCCCCTGGCCGACCTGGAACACCGCCAGGGCGCCCGGATCGCCGCGCACGATCACCCAGACCGCGCCGGCAGCGCCGATTGACAGCGCCAGCGCCATCCAGCGGGTGGTCACCTGCCGCAGCAGCAGCCAGCCAAAGCCTGCGCTCATTACCGGCACCAGCGTGAACACCGCCGCCGCGCTGACCGCTTCTGCCGTCTGCAGCCCATAGAACATCAGCACGAAATAGCCGCCGAACAACCCGCCCAGCACTGCAAACCGCCAGGGCGCCTGAAAATGCACGCGCTGCATCCCGGTGGTCGCCAGAGCGGCCACGCCGATCACCACCGCGGCAATGCCGAACCGGGCCGCGTTCAGCGCCGCCGGCGCAATTTCATTGGCTACCATCACACCCAGCGAGAACGATCCCGCCACTAGCGCCGAAAACAGCAGCATCGCCAGATGCCCGCGCAGAGCCTCGCTCACAGCTGCCAGTCCTTGGCCTGATCCTTCAGGAATTTCAGGAAGGTCTGCACCTTGGTGGTGCGATGCAGGTCCACATGGGTCACCAGCCACAGGGTGCCCTCCCACTCCTCCTGAGGCGCCATCATTTCCACCATATCCGGCTGCTGCCGCGCCTCCCAGGCCGCCATGAAGCCGATGCCCGCGCCGCTGCGCACCGCGTTTTGCATGGTGAAACCGTTGGAGCAGCGGAAGGAAATCGCCTCGGCCGGCGCATTGGCCCGCAGCCAGCGCGAAAACGGCGCGCGGCTGCTTTCATCGTCATTACCGATGAACCGGTGATTGGCCATGTCCTCGACCCCCTGCAGCACGCCGTATTTCTCGACATAGGATTTGGCGGCATAGAGCCCCACCTGCTGCTTCATAAACGGCTGCACCACGTTGTCCGGCTGATCCGGCGCATTGCCGGCCCGCACCGCCACATGCGCCTCGCCGTATTCCAGCCGGAACAGCCGGTCGCCGGTCAGATAGCGGATGATCAGCCCGGGATGCATGTCCTGAAACTCTTTCAGCGCCGGCACCAGCATTGGCGCGAATGACGCCAGCGAGGTCACCACCAGCTCTCCCGAGACATCGTCGCCGTGCCCCTTCAGCCGCCCGACCAGCTGGCTGAACTGGTCATCGGTGGCCTGCGCCACCCGCAACAGGTCCTGGCCGGCCTCCGTCGGGGTGTAGCCGCGGGCATGGCGCTGAAACAGCTTCACCCCCAGCCGCGCCTCGATCGCGTCGATATGGCGGATCACCGTCGCATGGTGCACGCCCAGAACCTCAGCAGCACCGCTGACCGTGCCCATCCGGGCGACCTGATAGGCGGTGCGAACCTCATCCCAGTTGTCCATGGCTGCCTCCTTGCCAATCCGCGCTCTATGCGCACATGCGCACAACTGATGTGAATTTTGCGGCGTTGCGTTCGAAAATGCAATAACCCAGATTCCTGTCAGCAACAAGCACAGGAATACCAAAATGACCCGCACCGTTCTGCACCTCGACTCCTCCGCCCGCACCGAAGGTTCGGTAACCCGGGACCTCTCCGCGCAGATCGTCAGCCGCCTTGCCGCTGGCAATGTGATCCGCCGCGACCTCGCCGCGCCGCTGCCGCTGCTGGACGGCGCCTGGATCGGGGCCAACTTCACCCCCGCAGACCAGCGCAGCGAGGAAGACAAGCAGCTGCTCGCCCTCTCCGACGCGCTGGTGGAGGAGCTGAAAAAGGCCGATACCATCGTGATCGGCACCCCGATCTACAACTTCTCGGTGCCCTCCACGCTCAAGGCCTGGATCGACCTGGTGGCCCGCGCCGGCGTCACCTTCCGCTATACGGACACCGGCCCCATCGGCCTTTTGGAAGGTAAGCGCGCCATTATCGCGGTGGCCTCCGGCGGCACCCAGGCCGGGTCCGACATCGACTTTGCCACCACCTACCTGCGCCATGTGCTGGGCTTTATCGGCATCACTGATGTCGAGATCGTGGCCGCCGACGCCATGTCGATCGACGCAGAGGGCGCGCTGGCCAAGGCCCGGACCCAGATCCAAGCGCTGGCGGCCTGATCCCCAGCACCGCCCCGCGCACCTGCCGTCAGCCCTACCCGGCTGGCGGCCTTTTAACGTTTGGCAGCACCGCCAGGCCTGTGCCACTCTGCCTACATTGGTTATCCAGATGCGAGCATCCCCATGAAGAAAATCGGCATTCTCGGCGGCGTCGGCTGGGCCTCCACCCTCGACTACTACCGCGCCATCTGCGAGGGCGCCGGCCGCTTCTTCGCAGACCGCGGCGCGGGCTCGCCGCTGCCGGTGCCGCCCATCACCATCGAATCCGTGGTGCAGGCGCAGACCCGCGCCTTGCGCGGCCGCCCGGGGGATGAGGCCAGCTGGGCCGCTTTTGATGCCGTCTTCCGCGAGGCGATGCTGACGCTGGAGCGCGCGGGGTGCGATTTTGCAATTATTGCCTCCAACACCCCGCACGCCCGCCTGCACGCGATCCGCGAAGGCGTGATGATGCCGATCCTCAGTATCTTCGACGCCACCGCAAAAGCCACCGCGGCAACCGGCGCCGCCCGCGCACTGGTGCTGGGCACCGCGGTCACCATGCAGGCCCGCAACTATGCCAACTTGCTTGCCGCACAGGGCGTCAAAGCAAATGAACCCTTGCCGCAGGACGAGATTGCCGAAATGCAGGCAATGATCGATGAGGATTTCTACGGCGGCGCCTCGGCCGCAGCCCAGGACCGCCTGCTGCGGTTTTGCAAGAAACACGCGCAGCCCGGCACCGCCATCCTACTGGCCTGCACCGAGCTGCCGCTAGCCTTCCCGGATCATATCGACGACGTCAGCTTTGAGGCCGGCGGCTTTTTGTTCGTGAACCCCTCAGCCGCCCATGTGGCCGCCGTGCTGGACCTGGCGCTGGCTGAGGAAAAGACGGGTTAGACCCAGCGCACCTCAACGCCGGCCTTCTCAAAGAACGCCATCACATCATCGCGCTTCATCGCCACCGTGCGGTCATTGACCAGCGGGTGCATATAAATCACGCCGGCCTCTTGCGCCTGCGCATCCATGAAGAATGTGACGCCCTTTTCCGCGCCGGTGATCATCGCCAGCGGACTGACCGCGCCGGGGCGGATGCCGAGGTTCTCCAACAGCCGGTCGGCCGAGCCGAATGACAGGTTGCCCGCGCCGATCTCCGCGCCCAGCGCCTTCAGGTCGATCTCGCGGTCCTGCTGCAGCGTCACCAGATAGTTTCGCTTCTTCTTGTCGCGCAGGTACAGGTTCTTCAGCCGCAGCGCGTTTTCGCCCGGCACCATGAACTGTTCCTCAACCGCCTTGGAGTCCTCCACCGTGCGCAGCGGAACATGGCTGTACAGCCGGTAGGCAATGCCCCATTCATCCAGCTGCTTCAGCAGCGCATCCGAGGAAATGGGCAGGCTGTCCTGATAGGCCGATGACGCATCCATGATCTTTCTCCGCAAGCGGTTCCGGTTTGCTGCGCAGATCACGCCAAACAGCAGCGGGGCGCAAGAGCTGTTCCGCCCCCTGCGCCCCGTTTTGCGCCATAGCACCGCAGGGCGGACCTTAAGGCCCGCCCCCGGCCATATCACGCCTCGGCAAAGTCCGCCCGCCGCGCCTCCTCGTAGTGGTCGAAATCGGTGCTGAACCAGCCGGTGCCGCGGGTGTGGCTTGCCAGCGTGCTGCACAGCTCATCCTGCGCCGACATCGGCAGCAAAGTCTCGAACACGTCCCAGCCCGCGGCCCCCTCCTCGGCCTCAAAGCCCAGGATCTGCCCCTTCATGCCGCTCACCACCGGCACCAGCCCGCCAGTGAACACCGACGGCACATGGATATGCACCCGCATGATCGGCTGCAGCAGGGTCAGCCCGGCCTCGCCCAGCGCCTCCTTCACCGCGTTTTTCCCCGCGGTCCGGAAGGCATAGTCGGAACTGTCCACCGAATGGTGCTTGCCGTCCTTCAGGGTCACGCAGACATCCACCACAGGGTGGCCGTTCGGCCCCTGCGCCAGCGCCTCGCGCGCGCCAGCCTCGACCGAGGGGATGTAGTTCTTGGGCACTGCGCCGCCCTTCACGGTTTCCTCGAACACAAAACCGCTGCCGCGCGGCAGCGGCTTCACCCCGATCACCACATCGGCGAACTGTCCGGCACCGCCGGACTGCTTGCGGTGGCGGTGATGCACCTGCACGGATTTCTTTATGGTCTCGCGCAGGGCCGGCGGCACCGGCGCCTCGTCCACCTCGACCCCGAACTCATCCTTCAGGGTCTGCTTGATCCGGCGCATATGCTGCGGCCCCTGCAGGTTCAAGAGCACATGGCCGCTGGCCTCATCCTGCCCCACCTCCAGCCCCGGATCGATCTCCGCCAGCCGCTCCAGCGCCCCCGACAGCCGGGCATCGTCGCGCTCATTCACTGGCGTGATCACCCGCCGGAAGGTCGAGGGCCGCGGCTGCGCCCAGTCCGGCAGCGGCGCCGCACCGTCCGGCCGGTAGGCATAGCCAAGGTTCAGATGGTCCGACTTCACCGCCTGCCCCAGGTCGCCGGGCGTCAGCCTGGTGTTCGCCTGCGACCCGACACCGGTCAGCGAGCCAACCGCGGCACCGCCCACCGGGACGCCATTGGCAACATTGCCGTCCAAGGCCCTAACCATCACCGTTTTGCCCAGATGCTTGACCAGATCGGCCATGCAGCCGACCGCGACCACCTTGCCGCCCTGCGACAGCCGCTCCAGCGCCGCCCCCACATCCGGTGCCTCGTGGCGCAGCGACTTCATCAGCCGCATAATCCCGTTCTTGTGCTCCGCCGATCCCATCAGCGCCGGGATCAGGTCGTTGTGCTGCAGCACCTTGGTGGCCACGTCATAGACCTCATCCGGCATCACCTTCTGGTCCTCGATCAGCTCTTCCAGCAGCGTGTCATCGAAATCCGCCAGCGCCTCCAGCAGTTCGGTCCGCGCCTCCTGCTCGCGCGCGTACATAGCAACCGGCAGCTCGATCAGCGCCGAGGGCTTGCCCTCCTGATACTGCCAGGCGCGCTCGGAGATCAGATCCACAGCA
This sequence comes from Leisingera sp. CC-HEC093, assembly GCF_059429195.1. Taxonomy (NCBI): domain Bacteria; kingdom Pseudomonadati; phylum Pseudomonadota; class Alphaproteobacteria; order Rhodobacterales; family Roseobacteraceae; genus Leisingera; species Leisingera sp. CC-HEC093. The sequence continues at coordinate 832,120 of NZ_JCAIJR010000001.1, forward strand.
CCCACAACCTGTCCTTCCTCGCGGATCGGCACCTGCCGCAGGATGATGTTGTGGCTGCAATAGGCCTGAAGCGCGGCAACGATTTCCGCCACCCGGTCCGCCGCCTGGTCCATCCGGTTGACAAAAATAAAGGCGGGAACCCCCGCCTCCTCCAGCTTGCGCAGATACGGCGCGCTCAGCACCGCAGCGCCGGCATCCGCCGGTACGCAGAGGACGGCAGCATCGCTGGCAGCCAAGGCCGGCCCCGCCTGCGCCAGATTATCGGCGCCGCCCGCGATATCGATCGCGGCCCAGTCCTCCCCCATGAATGAAAAAGGCTGCAAAGCGGCGACGCCTGCAACCTCCTGCCGCTTGCCCGCAGCGCCGTCCAGATTGGCCAGCGCCGAGGCCAGCGTTGATTTGCCGGACTGCGACGGTCCCAGAATAGTGAAAACGCGCATGTTCCCAGATCCTCCCTTAGCTGATGCGGCTGCCCGCCAAGGTCCGCGGACCCTGAGGTTCGCGCTGCCTGCCTGCGCTGAAGATCTGCCTCGATGCTCTTTTGAGCAGCCCGTCCGCTGAGTGATCGGTATGGGGCCACCGTGTGATGTTGGCCAACCACCCGCCCCCGAGTCAAGCGCACAGAGGGTGTAGCGGCGCCCCTCCTGCGCACGGATTTGATGCAATCCGCGCCGATTTCCCCTCTCCTCCGGCATTCCCTAGGGTAAGCTGACGACATGAAAATCACCCGCAACACGCCTGAACAGCTGATCCTGGCCGATAACCCTTGGTTCATTGGCATCGCCCTTACCCTGTTTATCCTAGTCTTTGTTGGCGCAGGTCTTGGCGCGGCCAGCACGGGCGGCGCGAACCTCTGGTTCGGCATCTTCTTTGCCCTCGCGGGCGGCGGTATGGGCTTTGCCGCCTTCTGCCTTTTCGTGCGCCGGGTGCAGGTGATCCTCGACCGGCCGGGCGGCAGCATCGTGATCCGGCGCCAGTCCGTGTTCGGCTACAGGCAGGCGGAGCACCGCCTCGCCGACCTCTCCCACGCCGAGGCGGAAAGCACCACCAGCCGCAGCGAGGGCCGCACCCGCACGCTCTACCGCCCCGTGCTGGTGCTGGACAACGGCATGAGCGCAGGCCGCCACCCGGTGGTCGAGGCCTACACCAATGGCCGCGGCCCGCAACGGCTGGCAGATGCAATCAATGCATGGCTGCCAGCCGCAGACCCCGCAAAGGTTGACTCCGCCCCCCATTCCGCGTAACGCCTGCCCAGCATCCGGAAGAACCCGAGTCTTCCGGTCCCTGCCCGTGCCAGGGATCGCCCCCCACCAGCGTGTTACGCCCGTGGGGGCAAACGCGTTTGGTTTGCCCCCGCGACAGACACCAGGACAGGCGGGCATTTGCGCATGGACCGCATGTCCCCTACATACGGGGGCGCCACACAATGAAACCGGCATCAGGAGGCCGCAGGCATGTTTGAAAATCTATCCGAACGCCTTTCCGGCGTCTTTGACCGGCTGACCAAACAGGGCGCCCTCAACGAAGAAGACGTCAAATCCGCCCTGCGCGAAGTCCGCGTCGCCCTGCTGGAAGCCGACGTTTCGCTGCCGGTTGCCCGCGACTTCGTCAAGAAGGTGCAGGAACAGGCCACCGGCCAGGCGGTGACCAAATCGGTGACCCCGGGCCAGCAGGTGGTGAAGATCGTACACGACGCGCTGGTCGACGTGCTGCGCGGCGACGAGGACCCCGGCAGGCTCAAGGTCGACAACCCGCCTGCCCCGGTGCTGATGGTCGGTCTGCAGGGCTCCGGTAAGACCACCACCACCGGCAAGCTGGCGAAACGGCTCAAGGAGAAAGAGGGCAAGAAGGTCCTGATGGCCTCGCTCGACGTCTACCGCCCGGCGGCGATGGACCAGCTGGCCGTCCTCGGAACCCAGATCGGCGTCGACACCCTGCCGATCGTGCCCGGCCAGAAACCCGTCAACATCGCCAAACGCGCCAAACAGCAGGCGACATTGGGCGGCTATGACGTCTATATGCTGGACACCGCCGGCCGCCTGCACATCGACGAAACCCTGATGCAGGAGGTCGAGGACGTCCGCAACGTGGTCTCCCCGCGCGAGACCCTGCTGGTCGTCGACGGTCTGACCGGCCAGGTCGCCGTTGAAGTTGCGGAAGAATTCGACGCCAAGATCGGCATCTCCGGCGTGGTGCTGACCCGAATGGACGGCGATGGCCGCGGCGGTGCGGCCCTGTCGATGCGCGCTGTCACCGGCAAGCCGATCCGCTTTGTCGGCCTGGGCGAGAAGATGGACGCGCTCGAAACCTTCGAGGCGGACCGGATCGCCGGCCGCATCCTGGGCATGGGCGACATCGTCGCACTGGTCGAAAAGGCCCAGGAAACCATCGAGGCCGAACAGGCCGAAAAGATGATGAAGCGCATGATGAAGGGTCAGTTCAACATGAACGACCTGAAGATGCAGCTTGAACAAATGCTCCAAATGGGCGGCATGGAGGGCATGATGCAGATGATGCCCGGCATGGGCAAAATGGCCAAGCAGGTGCAAGACGCCGGCATGGACGACAAGGTGCTGAAGCGCCAGATCGCCATGATCCAGTCGATGACCAAGAAAGAACGCGCCAACCCCGCCCTGCTGCAGGCCTCCCGCAAGAAACGCATCGCGGCCGGCTCCGGCATGGAGGTCTCCGACCTCAACAAGCTTCTGAAAATGCACCGGCAGATGGCCGATGTGATGAAGAAGATGGGCAAGATGGGCAAAGGCAAGATGCTGAAACAGGCGATGAAGGGCATGTTCGGCAAGGGCGGCATGCCGGACATGGGCGGCATGGACCCCAGCCAGATGGATCCCAAGGCACTGGAAGCCGCGGCCAAGGCAATGGGCGGCAAAGGCGGCCTGCCCGGCGGCCTCCCCGGTCTTGGCGGCGGCATGGGCCTGCCCGCGGGCCTCAGCGGCTTCGGCAAGAAGAAGTGACCGCACAGGCTGCATACCCCTGGGAGGCTCCGGCCACCGGGCCCGCTCTTGCACTGGCAGAGCGGATCGGCAGCCTTGTGCCGCGCATTGAAACCGCGCGCCTTGTCCTGCGCGCGCCCCGGATAGAAGATTTCCCGGGCTATGCGGCCATTCTGATGTCAGCCCGCGCACGCTTCATGGATGGCCCGTTTGACCGCGAGCAAGCCTGGCTCGACTTCTCCCAGTATACCGCCAGCTGGATGCTCCGCGGCACCGGGCTGTGGACAGCCACACTGCGGCAGACCGGTGAAATTGCCGGCTTTGTCTCTGCCGGGATGGAATGCGGCGACCATGAGCATGAACTGGGCTATCTGCTCGCCGAAACCTGCGAAGGCCAGGGGCTGGCGCTTGAGGCCGTGATGGCTGTGCGTGACTTTGCGCTGTCTGACATGGGGCTGCCGTCTCTGGTCAGCTATGTGGACCCGCTCAACACCCGCTCTGTCCGCGTTGCGGAACGCGCAGGCGCGCAGCGCGACCATGATGCCGAGGCGGCGTTTGAGACCTCCGTCTTTGTCTACCGTCATGCTGCCCCCGGCGGCGACGGCGGGATGGAGGCCTACGCATGACCTTCCATCTGATCCGCGCGGACCGGACCGCCGCAAACCGCCGTTTAACGGAAAATTACGCAGTCTCCTCGATACTCCTTCACCGGATGGGTGAAAAAGACGCCGGGCGGCCCGCCGCCCGGATAAAGGGGTATGAAATGAACAATCTGCAAAGGCAGTATCCGAGGCTCGCTTCCAAACGCCTCATGCTGGTGTCGCCGGCCGATCCGGAGTTCGACGCCAACGCAGCCTTTCTGTCACCGGGCACGCCGCCTTTCATTGACGCGGCAGACGATCCGGATTCGCTGTGGTGGTCGATTGCAACCATTATCGGCCACTGGCATCTGCACGGCTACGGCCTGTTTGCTGTCGTGGAACGCAGCACTGGCCAGACCGTCGGCCTGGTCGGCCCCTGGTTCCCCCAGGGCTGGCCGGAACCGGAGCTGTCCTGGCACCTGATGGGGTCCGGCGCAGGCAAAGGCTATGCCAGCGAAGCGGCGCAGTGCGTGCTGGACTGGCTGTTCTCCCAGGCGGGCTGGGACTCGATCGTCTCTTATGTGCCAGAGGAAAACGAAGCCTCCGTCGCGCTGGCCCGCCGCGTCGGCGCGCATCCGGAACGGCTGGTGTCCTTCCGCCTGCAGCCCGCGCCCAACATCCGCGCCTGGCGCCACATACCCCCGTCCCGCGTGTCCGCTCCCGGCACCGCGCAGGGGCTGCTGCACTGATGCGCCTTTCTGCGGTCATATCCCGGCCTTGCCGCACCCTCCCGCAGGGAGGCGTGCGCTAATGCCGTTTGACATCCCGGTCATCGAAACCCGCCGCCTGGTGCTGCGCGGCCCTGAGCCGCAGGACTACCCTGACTTCAAGGCCACGTTCAGCTCTTACCGTTCGCGCTTCATGGGCGGGCCGCTGAACACCTATGAGGCGTGGATGCTTTATGCCGCTGAGATCGGCCACTGGCAGGTGCGCGGTTTCGGCATGTGGATGATCCACGACAAGACCAGCGGCGAAACCTACGGGATGGCCGGCGGCTGGCAGCCCGCAGGCTGGCCGGAACGCGAAATCGCCTGGATCATCTGGCCCGGCGCGGCCGGCAAGGGCTACGCGCTGGAGGCAGTCCAGGCGGCCCGCCAGCATTTCTATTCAATTCTGGGCTGGGAGACTGCGGTCAGCTATATCGACCCCAGGAATCTCGACTCGATCCGGCTCGCGGAACGGCTCGGCGCCAAAAAAGACCACGGCGCCGCCACCATTGACGGCAATGATGCCGTCTACCGCCATCCCGCACCGGACGCCCTGAAGGACAGCCAGATTGCGCATGGCATCGAAATGGAAATCGGCCACTACGCCGATCCGCTCTTCAAGCCGGAGGGCTGGGCCATTGATTGAAATGCGCGCGATTTCCCGGATGCTGCGCTGCGGCGGTGCACAGGTGGTGCACGGCCGGCGCACGCGCGGCACCCCCCTGATGCCCCCCCGGCCTGCTGCATTGCGGAGACCCCGATGACAACAGACACCCAAGATCCCGTTGCCCGCGCAGCCCAGCTGCTGAAGGGTCACCGCGAAAGCATCGACCGCCTGGATGCGATCCTCGTCTACACGCTGGGCGAACGGTTCAAGCACACCCAGGCGGTGGGCCGGCTCAAGGCCGAACATGACCTTCCCCCGTCCGATCCGGCCCGCGAAGCGGCGCAGATCGCACGGCTCGAAGACCTGGCGGAACAGGCCGACCTGGATCCTGAATTCGCCAAGGCATTTTTGAATTTCATCATCGATGAAGTCATCCGCCACCATAAGAAACACCAAGAATAACAACAAACAACAGGAACAACCGGGGCATACCCCGGACAACGCCATCAAAGGAGATGTACCCATGGCAATGAAAATCCGTTTGGCCCGCGGCGGCTCTAAAAAGCGTCCCTTCTACCGCATCGTGGCTGCTGACAGCCGCATGCCGCGCGACGGCCGCTTCATCGAGAAGCTGGGCACCTACAACCCGCTGCTGCCGAAAGATTCGGAAGACCGCGTGAAAATGAACATGGAGCGCGTGCAGCACTGGCTGGACCAGGGCGCGCAGCCGACCGACCGTATCGCCCGCATGCTGGAAGCCGCAGGCGTCCGCGCCAAGTCCGAGCGCAGCAACCCGAAAAAAGGCACCCCGGGCAAGAAAGCCCAGGAGCGCGCAGAAGAGAAAGCTGCAAAGGCTGCTGAAGCCGCCGAAGCAGCTGCAGACGCGGAATAATTCCGTGGAGCTGCGGGGCGCTTTTCCCGAAGAGTTCCGCAGCCAGCTTGATCTGCTGATGCGGCTCCGGCGCGATGTGCGCCGGTTCCGCAGCGATCCGGTGGAGGAGGCAGTGCTGATGCGCTGCCTCTCTGCCATTCCGCTCGCCCCCTCCGTGGGGCTGAGCGAACCCTGGCGCATCCTGCGGGTGGAAAGCGAAACCGCCCGTGCAGCCGCCTTGAGAAATTTCGAAGCCGCCAATGCGGATGCGCTGGCCGGCTATTCCGGGGACCGTGCGGAGATGTATGCCGGGCTGAAGCTTTCCGGCATGCGCGACGCCCCAGTGCAGCTGGCGGTTTATTGCGACGATGAAACTGCCCAGGGCCACGGGCTGGGCGCTGCCACCATGCCGGAAATGCGCCGCTACTCGGTGGTCACCGCCATCACCTTGTTCTGGCTCGCCCTGCGGGCCGAAGGGCTGGGGCTGGGCTGGGTTTCAGTGCTGGATCCCGCGCAGCTGAACCGCGACCTGAACGCCCCCCAAGGCTGGCAGCTGATCGGCTATTTCTGCATCGGCTACCCGGAACGCCTGTCGGACACGCCGGAACTGGAAGAAACCGGCTGGGAAAGCCGGATGGCGGACCTGCCGCTTGAAACCCGCTGAGGCCCGCCATGGGACGGTTGATAAGGCTTGTGTTTTTTGTTGCAGTGGCCTTTACCGCGGGCATCTTCTTTGAACGCAACCACCAAGTGGAACTCTGCGAACAATCCGGCGGCCAATGGCTGCGCGCGGGGTTCTGTGCAAAGGACTGACATCATGAGCGATCTGATCTGCGTAGGCGCAATTGCCGGATCCTTCGGGGTGCGCGGCGAAGTACGGCTCAAGAGCTTCTGTGCGGTCCCGGAAGAGATCGGGGACTACTCGCCGCTCAGCAATGAGGATGGGTCCAGGACCTACTCCCTGACCATCACCCGTCCGATCAAGAACGGCTTTGCCGCGCTGCTGGAAGGTGTGGAAACCAAAGAGGACGCAGACGCAATCAAGGGCCTGCGCCTGTTTGCCCGCCGCGATCAGCTGCCGCAACTGCCGGATGATGAGTTCTACCATGCCGATCTGATCGGGCTGGAGGTCTATGACACAGGCGGCACCCTGCTGGGCACCGTGAAGTCGGTGCAGAACCACGGCGCCGCCGACTTGCTGGAAATCCACGGCCCCGGCCTGAAGGCCACGGTGCTGCTGCCCTTCACCCTGGAGGCGGTGCCGACAGTGGATATGAAACAGCGCCGCATCGTCGCCGACCCGCCCGAAGGGCTGTTTTAAGCCAGCGCGCGTCCGCAAGGCTCAGCCGGGTTCTTCGGCCAGCAGCGCCTCGAATACCTGCACGAAAACCTCTGGAAGCTGCGCGTTCTTGGACTTCGCTGGAATCGCCTTGCCGGATAGACGCCGCCAGGCATTGAACAGACGCAAGGCGTAGAAAAAGCGGAACACAGGATCACCTGTCACGTCCGCGCCGTAACCGTCCTGAAACGCGTCCCAATCCGACTGCGCGACCAGCCCGTATCCGGGGAGACGGCCATTTGCTGCCAGATGGTCCGGACAGTTCGCCAGCCACATATTAGCGAGGTCACGTTGCGGGAAGGTCTCCTGGAAGTTGGAAAAATCAATGAAGGAAACCGTTTCCGCCGACATCAGAATGTTGCGCAAGTGCAGATCGCCGTGCTCGACAGCCCCAATGAACCTATGCCCCCGAGCGCGGCGGCCAGCCCGGTGCAAGAAGGCGCAAAGCCCAAGAAACTTGTTGGGTTTAGGCAGCACCAGCCGCCCGTCCCGGACAGCTTGGGCCGTTCTGGATACCCGGGTCAGAAACGGCTTGGGCCAAAACTGCCTTTCCCCGGCTTCTGACACTCTGTGCAATGCAGCGACAGCAGATCCAATCCGCCTCAGGGTACCGCCCCTGCTGCCAATCCCGAAATCCGTGACCGCCAATTCGCGGAAGGCCGTGTCACCTTGGGCAAATTCCATAAGAACAAATGGTTTGTCCCGATCCTGCCACAAGATTGCGGGCACGGAGACACCCGGCACCTGCCTCAGGTCTTCTGAGGCTGCCTTGTGCCGCTCCAGATCCCGCAAGAACCGCCCCGGCTGGTTGTCGCGGAATTCCGCGCGCAGAACAAATCTCTCTCCCGCCGCGGTCGTGACTTCCAGAACGCTCCGGCAATCCTGCTTGCTGCTATGCACCTGCATCCGGCGGAAACGGACCCCGGCGGCGGGCAGACCGAGGTCCGATGCGATACGCGGCCACAGCGCCCGGGTCCGGGCCTGCACCTCGTCAATCGCCGCATAAGGACCGCTGTCCGGTGCCGCTGGCGGCCTTTCTGAATTCATCCAAACACCCAAGCTTTGTATTGCGTGAAAATCTGACTGAACTAAACAGCATCATTATGACAGCACCAAGCAAATCCCATGGCCGCAAGGCCATCCGCCCGACCCTGAAGCCGCGTGAGCTGATGACCCCGACGCCGGATCTGGCCGGCGTGTGGAAAGCCAAGATCATCACGCTGTTCCCGGAGGCCTTTCCCGGTGTGCTGGGCGAAAGCCTGACAGGCAAGGCGTTGCAGGAGGGGTTGTGGCAGCTGGAAACCACCGATTTGCGCGAATTTGGCATCGGCAAGCACCGCAATGTGGATGACACGCCTGCAGGCGGCGGGGCCGGCATGGTGCTGCGCGCTGATGTGCTGGGCGAGGCGATCGAGCACACAATGTCGGGCACCCGCGGCAACTGGCCCCTGGTCTACCTGACCCCGCGCGGACGGCCGATGAACCAGCAGATGATGCACAATTTCGCCCAATGCGACGGCATCACCCTGCTCTGCGGGCGGTTCGAGGGCGTCGATGAACGGGTGCTGGAGCATTACGGCATCCAGGAGGTCTCGCTGGGGGACTTCGTGATGACCGGCGGCGAACTGGCAGCGCAAGCGCTGATCGACGCCACCGTGCGGCTGCTCCCCGGGGTGCTGGGCAACCACGCCTCGACCGAGGAGGAGAGCTTTTCCTCCGGCCTGCTGGAACATCCGCAGTACACCCGCCCCGCCGAATGGAAGGGCCTTGAAATCCCGGATGTGCTGATGTCCGGTCATCATGGCAAGATCGCCGAATGGCGGCACGAAATGAGCGAAGAGATCACCAAGGCCCGCCGTCCCGATCTGTGGGAGGCCTACAGCCGCGCGAAGGACAGCGGCAATTCTTGACGCAAGTGATGCGGCTGCCTGCCTTTTCCCCCGCTGGAAGCCGTTGCCGCAATGGCGAACCCGTGTTTTACTCTTCCTGCATAAGTTAAATGACAGGAGACAGCAGGGTGGCTGCGAAATTTGAACTCTACACCGACAACGCGGGCGAATTCCGCTTCCGTCTGAAGGCTGGCAACGGCGAAAACATTCTGGCCAGCGAAGGCTACAAGCAAAAAGCCAGCGCCGAGAACGGCATCGAGTCGGTCAAGAAGAACGCCGGCGATGACGCGCGTTATGAGCGCAAAGAGACTGCCGCCGGCAAGCACATGTTCAACCTCAAGGCCACCAACGGCCAGGTGATCGGCACCTCGCAAAGCTACGCCAGTGCGTCGGGCCGCGATGGCGGCATCGAGTCAGTCAAGAAGAACGCGCCGGACGCCGCAGTGGACGACCAAACCGGATAAGCGTCCAGGTCAGGGCCGACAAGACCCTGCAAGGCGTGTGCTGAGAGGCACAATCAGGCCCCTTGCCTGTCAGGGCTTTCACCGTCCAGTTGCCGCCGCTCTGCCAGTGCATCCGCAATCCGGCGCGGCCTGGGGTTTTCCCCGTCAGGCCGCGCTGGCCATCCCTCGCGATGCCGGCTGCGGTCGCCATCGGTCTCCTCGGTCTGGTCGTGAAACAGCATCACCTGAGTTGGATAGGGCATATCGATGCCATTCTCGTCCAGTTCCTTGTAAACGGCCTCAATCACCTGTGCGAATGTGTGCACGACACTTGCCCGGTCTGATTTCGTCCACCAGCGCAACCGTATATTGTTACCGCTGTCAGCGATCGCCCAGGGCAGCACCTCCGGCTCCGGATCATCCAGCACGCCCTCGCAAGACTTCGCTGCCTTCAGCATGATTTCTTTCGCATCGTCCCAGCTGTCGTTGCAGCCGATCTGCACGTCATATTGCGAGCGGCGCTGCTCAAACGCGGTATTGACCGTGACCGCATCGGTATAGATGTCCGAATTGGGGATGACGACACGACGGCCGTCGTAGGTCTTGATCAGGGTCGCCCGCGTTTCGATCCGTTCAACGGTCCCTTCATGACCGCCTGAAACGATCTGGTCGCCGACCGAAAAGGGCTGGCGCAGCAAGATCAGGATGCCCGCCAGCAAGTTTTGCAGGATGTCCTTGAAAGCAAAACCGATGGCAACGGAGCCGATACCCAGCCCGGCGAACAGATCCGCAGGTGTGATAGATGGCGCAATGATGGTTATTGCCAGCATGACACCAACAATCAGCACCACCCACTTGGTCAAAGCACCGCCAACCTCGCCCAAATTGTCCCGGCCGCGGCGCTTCCCCGCCTTACGCACCAACGCCGCTAGCAGCCTGGCAACCAGCCAGAAGACAGCAAGCAGAACCAGCGCGATACCGAGGTTCGGCAATATCCTGAAGAAACCGTCTATCCAGCTGTCGATCTTCTCAAAGACATTGCCAACGTCCGCATCCACTTGATCCATTTGCCATACTCCGAAACTCCGCTCTTGCAAAACGCATGACAGCCCGGCAAGTTCCCTGCATCCGCACGCGGGGCCTCTGCCCCTGGGCTTTGCTGCCGCTTCTTTTGCTTGATCGGCGCGGCATTCCGGCCTATACGTCCGCCGGTCTGGATTCGCATTTGCGGCTCCGGGCTGCTGGCTGTTGGATCATTCCACCTGAAAATCTTCTTCGGTTTTCCCCGGGATCTGCCTGCCAGCTGCAAGGAACAGACGGCGTGATCTCTGGCGGGCTGCCTTTGGCGGGACCCGGTGAAGACCAGGAGCTCTCATGACGGCACAAACCTCTGCGGACAGAACCGCAGGCAGATTTAGGAGAGTTGCGATGGACCTGATCGCACAGCTGGAGGCGGAACAGATCGCCGCCCTGGGGAAAGAGATCCCCGACTTCAAAGCCGGTGACACCATCCGTGTCGGCTACAAGGTGACCGAAGGCTCGCGTTCGCGCGTGCAGATGTACGAAGGCGTTTGCATCAGCCGTAAAAACGGCTCGGGCATTGCCGGTTCGTTCACCGTCCGCAAGATTTCGTTCGGCGAAGGCGTGGAGCGTGTGTTCCCGCTGTTCTCGACCAACATCGACTCGATCGAAGTGGTGCGCCGCGGCCGCGTCCGCCGCGCCAAGCTGTACTACCTGCGCGCGCGCCGCGGTAAGTCGGCCCGTATCGCAGAAGACGCGAACTACAAGCCCAAGAAAGCCTGAGGAGCGGTATCATGAAAAAAGACACCCATCCCGAGTACCACTTTATCGACGTCAAAATGACCGACGGCACCATCATCAAGATGCGCTCCACCTGGGGCAGCGAAGGTGATCAGCTGGCTCTGGACATCGACCCGACCGTGCACCCGGCCTGGACCGGCGGCACCTCGCGCCTGCTGGATGCCGGCGGCCGCGTGTCCAAGTTCAAGAAGAAATACGAAGGCCTGGGCTTCTAAGCCGCCTGCCGTATTTTGCCAAACTCCCGAAGGCTGCCCCGGACGGGCAGCCTTCTTTCATTTCTCCTGACGCTGGGGCCGGATCATCGCCCCGCGGGAAAGAAAGCCCCCTCGTGAAACAAGCCCTGGCCAACGCACTGCAAGAGCGCGGATATGAAACCCTGACCCAAGTGCAGGAGGCTGTGACCCAGCCCGACGTGGAAGGGCGCGACCTGCTGGTGTCTGCGCAGACCGGTTCGGGCAAAACCGTCGGCTTTGGTCTGGCGCTGGCTCAGGATCTGCTGGGTGACAACGAGGCGTTTGGCGACGCCGCGGCGCCGCTGGCGCTGGTGATCGCCCCGACCCGCGAGCTGGCGCTGCAGGTGAAGCACGAACTGGGCTGGCTCTACCGCGAGGCAGGCGCACGAATTGCCTCCTGCGTCGGCGGCATGGATATGCGCGACGAGCGCCGGGCGCTGGAGCGCGGCGCCCATATCGTGGCGGCAACCCCGGGCCGCCTGCGCGACCATATCGCGCGCGGCTCCATCGACCTCAGCCAGGTTCGCGGTGTGGTGCTGGATGAGGCCGACGAGATGCTGGACCTCGGCTTCCGCGAAGATCTGGAGTTCATCCTGGGCGAAGCCCCCGAAGACCGCCGCACCCTCTTGTTCTCTGCCACCGTGCCGCCGGCGATTGCCAGCCTGGCCGAGACCTTCCAGCGCGATGCGATGCGGATCAAGACCGCGGGCGAGACCAAGCAGCATGCAGATATCGAATACCGGCTGATGAGCGTGGCGCAGGCAGACGCGGAAAACGCCATCATCAACGTGCTGCGCTACTATGAGGCGCCCAGCGCCATCGTCTTTGCCAACACCCGCGCCGCCGTGAACCGCCTGGCAGCGCGCCTGTCCAACCGCGGGCTGCCAGTGGTGACGCTGTCGGGCGAGCTGAGCCAGACCGAACGCAGCCACGCGCTGCAGGCGATGCGCGACGGGCGCGCCCGGGTCTGCGTGGCCACGGACGTGGCGGCACGCGGCATCGACCTGCCGGGGCTGGAGCTGGTGGTCCATGCGGAGCTGCCTTCGAACCACGAAACCCTGCTGCACCGTTCCGGCCGCACCGGCCGTGCGGGCCGCAAGGGCGTCAGCGCGCTGATCGCGCCGCCCAAGGCGCGCAGCAAGGCGCTGCGCCTGCTGAAATGGGCCAAACTGACCGCTGAGCATTGCGAAGCACCTTCGGCCGATGATGTGCTGGCGCGCGACGAAGAACGGATGCTGGCCGATCCGGTCTGGCAGGAGCCGGTCGCAGAAAACGAGCAGGCCGGCGTTCAGACCCTGCTGGACGCGTTCTCTGCCGAACAGATTGCTGCAACTTACCTGCGCCTGTTCCGCAGCCGCCATTCCGCACCCGAGGACCTGCGCCCGGCCGGTGCGGAAGAACCGCGCAAGGAGCGCAAGGAACGCAAAGCCTTCGGCCCCTCCGTCTGGTTCTCGCTTTCTGGCGGCCGCGAAGCCGGTGCCGACCCGCGCAAGGTGCTGCCGATGCTGTGTAAGGCCGGTAATATCGACCGCGATGCCATCGGCGCGATCCGGGTACAGGACAACGAAACCTTTGCAGAGATCAGCGAAGGCGCGGTTGAGGGCTTCCTGAACGCGCTGGGTGGCAAGACCGAGCTGGAGCCGGGCGCAGTGCTGACGCAGCTGAGCGAAGCACCCGAACTGGCCCCTGCCCCGCGCCGCGGGCCTGGCGGGCCGAAGGGCGGTTTCAAGGGCGACCGCGATCGCGGTCCTAAACCGCACCGCGGCAAGCAGGATGGCCCGAAACCCTATCGCGCAAAATCCGAGGACAGCCGCGACAGCCGCCCGCCGCGCAAGGACTGGCAGGAAAAACGCGGCTTTGACAAGGCGCCTGCCGAGAGCAAGCCCCGTCCGCGCAAACCCGACCCGGCAGTGACCGCCAAGCCCAAGGGCGCCTCGGATCCATCCAAGCGGATGGCAAGGCCCGGCGCCCCTGCAGGCCAGTCTTTCAAGGCGAAAGGCCCCAAGCCGCCGGTTGGCAAGCCGAACAGCAAGAAGAACAAGGCGCGTGCTGCAACGGTCAAGACCGGCAAGCCGGTCAAGGGCGGCGATGCCCGCCCCAAGCGCAAGCCGGCGGGTCCTGCAAAACACAGGTGATACACTAAGTTTACCAGCCTGCCCGCACCGCTTTTCTTGGCGGAATCCTGAGCCTATACAGGGGCCAAAGCGAAAGACGTGCAAGAAAGCACGAGCGAAGGGACCTGTACATGGCGCATATCATTGTCGTCGGCAACGAGAAGGGCGGCGCGGGAAAATCCACTGTCTCCATGCATGTCGCAACCACCCTGGCCCGTCTGGGCCACAAGGTTGCGGCGCTGGATCTGGACCTGCGGCAGCGCTCAATGGGGCGTTATCTGGAAAACCGCAAAGATTTCTGCGCAAAGGCCGGGCTGGATCTGCCGATGGTGGACATGCATGAGCTGCCGGAGATCGACGCAGCCAGTCTGCAGCCGGGCGAAAACATCTATGACCACCGGCTGTCGGCGGCGGTTTCGGCGCTGGAACCGGGACATGATTTCATCCTGATCGACTGCCCCGGCTCGCACACACGCCTCAGCCAGGTGGCGCATTCGCTGGCTGACACGCTGATAACGCCGCTGAACGACAGCTTTGTCGACTTTGACCTGTTGGCCCATGTGGACCAGAAGGGCGAAAGCATCACCGGCCCATCGGTCTATTCCGAGATGGTTTGGAATGCCCGTCAGCTGCGGGCGCAGGCGGGGCTGAAGCCGATCGACTGGATTGTGATCCGCAACCGGGTCGGCACCCAGCGCATGGTCAACAAGGAAAAGATGGAACGCGCCATCAACATGCTGTCCAAGCGGATCGGTTTCCGTGTCGCGCCGGGCTTTTCCGAACGGGTGATCTTCCGCGAGCTGTTCCCGCGTGGTTTGACGCTGCTGGATCTCAAGGATATCGGCGTCAAGCAGCTGAATATCTCCAACATCGCAGCGCGGCAGGAACTGCGCGACATGATGAAGGAGGTAAACCTGCCGGGGGTCGAGATCAGCATCTGACCCCGGGCTGAGGATGGTTCAGCTATCGCAGCCGCAGTTGCCGCGGTAGATCGTATACAGCTCCATCGGCTCCGCCACACCGCGCAGCATATAGCGGCCCAGGGACACCAGATCATGATTGGTGCCCCTGGCCGCGGTTTTCACATCCTCGGACATGATGATGTTCTGGCCGACCGAGCGGTGCATGCCGGCAATCCGGGCGGTCTGGTTCACCGCCTGGCCGATCACGGTGAAGTCCAGGCGGTTCTCGGCCCCGATGTTGCCATAGAGGATATCGCCCGCGTGCAGCGCCAGGGTAAAGCCCGCGGTCGGCAGGCCCTGCTCTTCGCGTTCGGTATTGAAGGCCCGCACCTTGCCGCACAGCTCATTTGCCGCGGCCAGCGCTGCGTGGGCGTCTTCCTCGATGGTGCCGAGGTTGAACATGGTCAGCATGCCGTCGCCCATGAACTTGAGGATATTGCCGCCATGCGCCTGAATGGTCTCCACCGCCAGTCCGAAATAGCCGTTCAGCATCTCGATCAGCTCGGTGCCCGGCAGCCGCTCCGCCAGCTGGGTAAAGCCTTTGAGGTCGAACAGGCAGATCACCGCGTCGATCTGCTGCGAGGAGCCACGCTGGATTTCGCCTGACAGCACCCGGCGGCCGGCATCACGCCCCAGATAAACTTGCAACAGATCGCTGGCCATTTGCCGGTTGGAGGAGGATTTCAGCGCCAGCCCCAAATGCGGCAGGGTGATGCGGATCAGATCCAGCTCGCGGCCGGAAAATCCGCCCGGCCGGTCAGACGCCCAGGAGACCAGCATGCCCTCGCGCGGATGGCGCGGATCATTCGGTTCGCCATCCGGCGGCGCAAAGCGCACGCCTTTGGCAAAGTAGTCAGTTGCACCGCGTTCACGGAGTTCCGGCAGCAAGGGAAACTGTTCCGGCGCGCCATCTTCCAGCCGTTCGCGGAACTCTTCCAGATTATGCTCCAGAATGTGGAAGAACGGGCTGCGCAGCCATTCCTCCCGCGGGGATTCGCGGTATTCGTAATGCTCGTGGCTGATGCCGTCGGCCCGGGTCCAGTTGAAGCCGATGCCGCCGAACTTGGGGTGAAACGCCCGCTGCGCCATATGGAAACGCCACAGCGGAACACCAGCATCAACCAGTCGCTGGCAATACCCTTGCAAAAGCTCCTGCTGCGGCGCCCCGTGCAGGCCCTGCTCCATCAGCCAAGCAATCAGCGGCCCTGAATTGACATCAATCTGTATCATCGCTTCACCTTCAATTCCGCCGCCTTATCTGGGGGCTGAACTGCAGAATGTCTATGGCTCGATCCCTGCTAAATTGCGCAGCATATACCGCAAAATTGCAACCTCGCCAGTGGTGAACCGGGCGCAGATTCTGGTGTCGAACTCCAGCGCATGCTGCCGCAGATCCTTGTAGGCCGCTTCCCCGGCGGGCGTCAGCGCCAGATGCTCGGACCGGCGGTCATTCTCGTCGCGGGTTCGCGTCACAAAACGCTTCTCTGCCAGCTTGGCCACGGCACGGCTGATCTTGGTCTTGTGAATCTTGGCGCGGCTGCCGATTTCCTTGGCGGTCATCTGGCCGTAGTTGCCCAGGTGAAACAGCACCCGCCATTCAGTGCGCAGCATACCATATCGGTTCTTGTAGTGCTTCTGGAACCCTAGCGAGCTTTCCTCCGCGGCGCGGTTCAGCAGATACGGCAGGAAATCCTGCAATGCAAAATCATCTTTTTCGTCCATTTTTGTCCCCTCTCCCTTGTTAGTTACAAAACCAACTAATATCCCGCAAGCAGCAAGAGGAGAAACGCGCGATGAATCGGCCAGCCGATCCCCACAAAATGATCCAGGCCCCCTCTCTTCAGGGGCCGCACGAGGGCTATATGCCCGGCTTTGCAAACGACTTTGAAAGTGAGGCGCTGCCCGGCGCGCTGCCGCAGGGCATGAACAGCCCGCAGAAGTGCAACTATGGCCTTTACGGCGAACAGCTGAGCGGCACCGCCTTTACAGCCGATGTGCCGGAGCGGACCTGGTGCTACCGCATCCGCCCGTCGGTCAAGCATTCGCACCGCTACGAAAAAATCGACATGCCGCATTGGAAGTCGGCACCTTGCGTCGATCCGGACGTGATCTCACTTGGCCAGTACCGCTGGGACCCGGTGCCGCATTCTGATGAAGGCCTCACCTGGCTCACCGGCATGCGCACCATGACCACCGCAGGCGACGTGAACACTCAGGTCGGCATGGCCAGCCACATCTATCTGGTCACAGAGTCGATGGTGGACAGCTACTTCTTCTCCGCCGACTCCGAACTGCTGGTGGTGCCGCAGGAGGGCCGGCTGCGCTTTGCGACCGAGTTGGGCATCATCGACCTGGCACCGCAGGAAATTGCCATCATCCCGCGCGGGCTGGTTTATCGTGTTGAAGTGCTCGAAGGCCCCTGCCGCGGTTTTGTCTGCGAAAACTACGGCCAGAAGTTCGAACTTCCGGGCCGCGGCCCGATCGGCGCCAACTGCATGGCCAACCCGCGCGACTTCAAGGCGCCGGTGGCGGCGTTCGAGGACCGCGAGACGCACTCTACCGTGACCATCAAATGGTGCGGCCAGTTCCACGAGACCAAAATCGGACATTCGCCGCTGGATGTTGTCGCCTGGCACGGCAACTACGCGCCTTACAAGTACGACTTGACCACCTACTGCCCGGTGGGGGCGATCCTGTTCGACCACCCGGACCCGTCGATTTTTACCGTACTGACCGCGCCGTCGGGTGTGCCGGGCACCGCCAACATCGATTTTGTGCTGTTCCGAGAGCGTTGGATGGTGGCCGAGAATACCTTCCGCCCGCCGTGGTACCACAAGAACATCATGTCGGAGCTGATGGGCAATATCTATGGCCAGTACGACGCCAAACCGCAAGGATTTGTGCCGGGCGGCATGTCCCTCCACAACATGATGCTGCCGCACGGGCCGGACAAGAATGCGTTCGAGGGCGCGTCGAACTCCAACCTTGGACCCGAGAAGCTGGAGAACACCATGTCCTTCATGTTCGAAACCCGCTTCCCGCAGCATCTGACCGCATTTGCAGCCAAGGGCGCACCGCTGCAGGATGACTACATCGACTGCTGGAGCGACATCGAGAAAAAGTTCGACGGCTCACCCGGACTGAAATGAAAATGGTGAGGGGGCGCTGCCCCCTCTGGGCCTCAAACGGCCCATTCACCCCCGGAGTATTTTCCGGAAAGATGAAAAGGGTCTGCGGACCCGGAAACTGGAGACACAATGCCTCTGCTGAAATCCTGGGTGGCCGCGGCCAATGATGCGACCCACCCCTTCCCGCTGAACAACCTGCCTTATGGCGTGTTTTCCGTTGATGGCGACGATCCGCGCTGCGGTGTGGCTATCGGCGACATGATCCTGGACATGCAGGCCGCCGAAGAAGCCGGGCTGGTCCAGCTGGGCGATGCACCGCTGTTCGACGTGCCTTATTGGAACGACCTGATGGAGGAAGGCCCGGCGGTTTGGGCCGCGCTGCGCGCGCGTCTGACTGCGCTGCTGTCCGAAGGCGCTGCCGAGCAAGAGAAGGTGGAACCTCTGCTGGTTGCCGCCGCAGACGCCGAGCTGCACATGCCCTTTGCGGTCAGCGAGTACACCGACTTCTACGCGGGCAAGAACCACGCCTTCAACGTCGGCACCATGTTCCGCGGCCCAGAAAACGCCTTGCCGCCGAATTGGCTGCACATTCCGATCGGCTATAACGGGCGCGCATCTTCTGTCGTGGTTTCCGGCACCGATGTGCGCCGCCCCTGGGGCCAGCTGAAGGGCCCGGATGATGACGCGCCGCGGTGGGCACCTTGCGCGCGGTTCGACATCGAGCTGGAGATGGGTGCGATTGTCGGCACCCCCTCCGATGGCCCGATCACCGTGCAGGAAGCGGACGACAACATCTTCGGCTACGTGCTGCTGAACGATTGGTCGGCGCGCGACATCCAAGCCTGGGAATACCAGCCGCTGGGACCGTTCCAGGCCAAAGCCACAGCCAACACGATTTCCCCCTGGATTGTGACCAAAGCGGCACTGGAGCCCTTCCGCTGCGACACGCCGGAGCGCGAGGTGGAGCTGCTGGACCACCTGAAAGACTGCGGGCCGATGCTTTATGACATCGGCTTGGAGGTTACCATGGCGCCGGAAGGCAAGGACGCGACCACCATTGCGCGGACCAACTATAAGGAGATGTACTATTCCGCTGCGCAGCAGCTGGCGCATCACAGCACTTCGGGCTGCCCTATGAACGCGGGCGACCTGTTGGGGTCTGGCACCATTTCCGGCCCGGTCAAGGAAAGCCGCGGCTCGCTTCTGGAACTCAGCTGGGGCGGCAAGGAGCCGCTGACGCTGGACAGCGGCGAGGAACGCTCCTTCATTGCCGATGGCGACACGCTGACCCTGAAGGGCGCGGCCAAGGGCGATGGCTACACCATCGGGTTCGGCGACTGCACCGGCACCGTCCTGCCCGCGCTTGAAGACCCCTACGCAAGATAAGGAAGACCATCATGGCCAAGGCTTTCGCATCGCAAGGCGACATGAGCGAAAAGAAGATCACCTTCGATGAAATCGGCGAAGGGCTCTATGCCTTCACTGCCGAAGGCGACCCGAACTCCGGCGTGATCATCGGCGATGACTCTGTGATGATCGTGGAGGCGCAGGCAACCCCGCGGCTGGCGAACAAGGTGATCGAATGCGTGCGCTCGGTGACAGACAAGCCGATCACCCATGTGGTGCTGACGCATTACCACGCGGTGCGGGTGCTGGGCGCCTCCGCCTTTGGCGCTCAGAACATCATCATGTCGGACAAGGCCCGTTCGATGGTTGCCGAACGCGGCCAAGAGGACTGGGACAGCGAATTCCAGCGTTTCCCGCGCTTGTTCGAAGGCCATGAGAGCATTCCCGGCCTGACTTGGCCGACCACCACCTTCAGCGACTCGATGACCGTCTACCTTGGCAACCGCCGGGTAGATATCAAACACGTAGGCCGTGCCCATACCGCGGGCGATGCGGTGATCCACGTGCCGGACCAGAACGTGATGTTCACCGGCGACATCGTCGAATACCACTCTGCCTGCTACTGCGGCGACGGGCATTTCGGCGACTGGGGTCAGACCCTGAACAACATCAAGGCCTATGATGTGGACGCCATCGCGCCGGGCCGCGGCGATGCGCTGGTGGGCAAAGAGATGGTCAACGCCGCCATCGCAAACACCCGTGATTTCGTCGAAAGCACCTACCGCCCGGCAGCCAAGGTTGCCGCCCGCAACGGCACCTTGAAAGAGGCCTGGGACGCGGTGCGCGCTGAATGCGATCCGAAGTTTGCAGACTATGCGATCTACGAGCACTGCCTGCCTTTCAACGTCGCCCGCGCCTATGACGAGGCCCGCGGCATCGACACCCCGCGCATCTGGACCGCACAGCGCGATCTGGAAATGTGGGAGGCCCTTCAGGGCTGATTTGCAACCGGGGCGGTTTGATCCAGATCGTGTCGCCCCGGCAGAACCTGTGAGACGCTAGACCATCCTCCCGGCACCCCTTGCCGGGAAACGGTGAAGCTGTGCCTGACGGCACCCGGAAATTGGGAGGAGACCTGATGAACAAGATCTTTGAAGTCCCGTTGTACCCCTACCTGCGCCACGCGGATCAGGATGCCCCTGCCCCTATGCGCCGCAAAGTGGTGGTGATCGGCGCTGGCCCCATCGGCCTGGCTGCCGCCATCGACCTGGCGCAGCAGGGCACTGAAGTGGTGGTGCTGGATGACAACGACAAGGTTAGCTTCGGCTCCCGCGCGATCTGCTTTGCCAAGCGGCCTTTGGAAATCCTCGACCGGCTCGGCTGCGGCCAGCCGATGGTGGACAAGGGTGTGCAATGGAATGCCGGCAAGGTGTTCTTTGACGACCGTCAGGTCTATGACTTCAACCTGCTGCCGGAAGAAGGCCACAAACGCCCCGCCTTCATCAATCTGCAGCAGTATTATTTCGAGGAATACCTGGTGAACCGGGTCCGCGAACTGCAGGAGCAAGGCGCACCGATCGAAATCCGCGGCCGCAATAAGGTCTCGGCCATCGGCACCCACCCCGGCCATGTGACGCTGGAAGTCGACACTCCTGAAGGGTCTTACAATCTGGAAGCCGAATGGCTGATCGCCTGCGACGGCGCCGGCTCCCCCACCCGGCAGATGCTGGGCCTGGACTTTGTCGGCCGGGTGTTCGAGGACAACTTCCTGATTGCCGACGTGATTATGGAAGCGGATTTCCCGACCGAGCGCTGGTTCTGGTTCGATCCGCCCTTTAACAAGGGTCAGTCGGCATTGCTGCACAAACAGCCCGATGGCGTCTGGCGGATCGACCTGCAGCTGGGCTGGGACATCGACAAGGAACGCGAGAAGCGCCCAGAGAATGTGATCCCGCGGTTGCAGGCCATGCTGGGCGAAGACGTGAAATTCGAGCTGGAATGGGTCTCGATCTACACCTTCCAGTGCCGCCGGATGGAGCAGTTCCGCCATGGCCGGGTACTGTTTGCCGGCGACGCTGCGCATCAGGTTTCCCCGTTCGGCGCCCGCGGCGCCAACTCAGGCCTGCAGGACACCGACAACCTGTGCTGGAAGCTGCAGCTGGTGCTGGATGGCAAGGCGCCGGAAAGCCTGCTGAACAGCTACGACGTGGAACGTATCTACGGCGCAGATGAGAACATCCTGAACTCCTCCCGCTCCACCGATTTCATCACGCCGAAGTCAGAGATGAGCCGGGTGCTGCGCGATGCAGTTCTGGACCTGTCCGAACAGTATGAATTCGCACGCCCCTTGGTGAACTCCGGCCGCCTATCGGTGCCTTGCACCTATGACGGCTCGCCGCTGAACTCGGCGGACGCGCTGGACGGGCCGGAACGTACCCGCCCGGGTTCTTCCTGCCCCGATGTGCCGCTTGGCGACGGGTTCCTGCTGGACAAGCTGGGCGGCAAGTTCACCCTGCTGACCATCGACGCCGATGCCCCCGATGAGATCGAGGAATCCGGCATCGCGGTCACCCGGCTGGCGCTGTCCATCAAGGATGACAAAACGCTTGCACTGAAAGACCGTTACCTCGGCAGTGCGGAAAGCGGGGTGTATTTGGTCCGCCCGGACCAGCATGTCGCCGCCCGCCGCCCCAGCTATGACGACAATCAGTTCCGGCACGCGATCCGCCGGGCCATCGGCAAGGAGTGATCAAGATGACCGAAGACCAACTGATCCTGACCGCCAACCTCGAGCGCGCCGACGATTTCTATGCCGATCTGCTGGCCGCGCATGAAGATCTGAGCAAGGCCGAAAGCGATGCGCTGAACGCGCGTCTGGTGCTGGTGCTGGCCAACCATATTGGGAAACGCGCGATCCTGAAACAAGCGCTGGCGGCCGCCGCGCTGAAAACCGGGGAGGACTCCGCTTGAAAATCGAACAGATCCACCACGTCGCCTACCGCTGCAAGGACGCCAAGCAGACGGTGGAGTGGTACAACAAGATGCTGAACATGGACTTTGTCCTGGCGATTGCCGAAGACCATGTTCCCTCAACCCATGAACCCGATCCCTACATGCATATCTTCATGGATGCAGGCAGCGGCAACGTTCTGGCCTTCTTTGAGCTGCCGACCAAGCCGGAGATGGACCGCGACCGCAACACGCCGGTCTGGGTGCAGCACATCGCCTTCAAGGTGAAGGACCGCGAGACGCTGCTCCAGTTCAAGGACCATCTGGAGGCCAACGGTGTCGAGGTTCTGGGCGTCACCGACCATTCGATCTTCCACTCGATCTACTTCTTCGACCCGAACGGCCACCGGGTCGAACTGGCCTGCCCGGATCCGGAGGAAGAGGCGCTGCTGCAAAAACTGGACTCGGTGAAATGGGAAATGCTGGAGGAATGGTCGAAGACCAAGAGAGCTCCCAAGCATGCCGAGTGGTTGCACGCCAAGGAATTGAACAAGGCCTGAGTATCACCTGAACCTTGAGGGCAGCCTGGCGGGCTGCCTTCTCAGCACGGAGGGACGCCGATGGGCGGCGCGGTTCTATACGACTACTGGCGGTCATCGGCCAGCTACCGGCTGCGCATCGCGCTGAACCTGGCTGGCATCGGCTACACCTCTTTTACCGTCGATCTGGTCAAGGGCGACCACAAGAGTCCTGAACATCTGGCCCGGAACCCTCAAGGTTTTGTTCCGGTGCTGGAGATCGACGGGCTGCGCCTCACGCAGTCGCTGGCAATCCTTGACTATTTGGACGAAACGCGGAGCCTCGGGCTGCTGCCCAAGAACCCCGGCCAGCGCGCCAAGGCGAGGGCGCTGGCGCATTCCATAGCAGTCGATGTGCATCCAGTCTGCAATCTGCAGGTCGCCAAACACGCCACAGCCCTGTGCGGCGGTGCGGAAGACATGCCCAAGGCCTGGATGCAGCATTTCATACGGCCCGGCCTGCAGGCATTTGAAGCTCTGCTCGCCGGCTTCAGCCAAGCGCCCTTTTGCACCGGAGAAAATCCCGGTCTCGCGGATATCTGCCTGATGCCGCAACTTTACAATGCCCGCCGGTGGGAGGCTGATTTCTCAGACTTGCCGCGGATCTGCGCCGTGGAGGCGGTGTGCGCCGCACACCCGGCTTTTTCAGCTGCGTACCCATCACCGGATAGCTGACAGCGCGCCTCAATCAGTAAAAGCCCCGGCGCATTCCACCGGGGCTTTTATGATTGAAAGGCAGAGCTGGTCCTTCCCCATGCCGACGTGGGCCCGGAAGCCGAATGTGCCGCGCTCGGCGGCACTCAGGTCTCCGTCCACGGCGCCCGCATCGATTTCAGCGCGATGCGCGCTGGCGGTGAAATGGATCCGAAGATCCCACACGACCCGGTGGAGAGCTTCACCAAGCCCCCATATATTGATGACATCGCGGCCTCTCTCAGTGACTCGCCGCTCACGGCCTTGGGTCTGGCATTTACGAGTTCCGCCTACAAGCACGGCCCGGCGGGCGAGCGTGCCTTGGTGGAGCGTCTGCGCCCCCGTCTGCGGGGGATCCCGGTGGTGACCACGTGTCTTGCCACCGAAACCGCCCTGCACAGCCTCGGTATCAAGCGGCTGGCCATCGTGAACCCTGCCTGGTTTGACAAAGACCTCGATGCTCTCGGCGCGAAGTATTTTGAGGCTGCCGGGTTTGACGTTGTTCACCACGCGCCTTGCGGCCTGAAAAGCGGTCAGAAGTATGTGTCTCCTCCAGCACTCTACGACTGGATCAAGACCACGGTGGCCCCTTCCGGCGCTGACGCCGTTTTTGTGGGCGGCAACGGTCAGCGGGCCATTGGCGTCATTAATGCCGTTGAAAGTCAGCTGGGCATCAAAATACTGACGGCCAACCAGGTTCTATTTTGGGGCGCTCTGCAAGCTGCCGGCGTTCAGCCGTCAATTGAAGGGTATGGGGCGCTTTTTTCCAATAATGTAACGCCTATGTGACTTCTAAGTCTGGCAAGTGGCGCGCAGAAATCATATCTTTGCTTGCAAAAGCAAACGTGTACTGCGCACCACTTGCAGGACAAAGGAGCCATGCAATGAAGCTAGATGTTTGGGATCAGGTAACGGCCTTGTTCTACGGGATCGAAAACCAGCTTACAGAAGAGCTGCGCAGATCCAGCGATCTTGGTCTCAGCGAGTTCCGGACCCTCAAACATCTGTCAGAACAGCCCGACCTGGAGCTTCGCATGCAGGAACTGGCGGAAACCCTGATGCTGACCCAGAGTTCGACCACACGTGTGGTCGAGCGGCTGGAGAAAAGGGGGTTTGTATTCCGTGATAGCTGCCCCAGCGACAAACGGGGCAAGTACTGCGTCCTGAATGAGCACGGCAAAAAGTACATCGAGGAGGTCGCGCCGGTGTTCCAAGACTGCTTGGAACGCGTGCTGAAGAAAACCTTTGAACAAAGGGAAGCCCGCGAGTCCGCCCGCGCTCTTTGCGTCCTGACAGAGGCCTGACGAAACTTCGGCGGAGGTCCGCCTCCGCCGGGGCTAAACTGAAAACCTTCCCAATATAATAAATGCATGCACAAATAATCTTATTGACAGGCGTAAATGCCTCTTATTATGTTGCATGCGCAAGTAAATAAACACCTTCCAAACCTCCGGAAGGGCCACCCCAATTTCCCACGTCCTGCACGAACGGGTTCAATCTGAAAGGAAAAGTTATGCACTGGGTTTATCTGATGATCGCAGTTGTTTTCGAAATCACCGTGGCCATCGCCGCCGGAAAATCAGAAGGTTTCAAGAACGTCAAATGGACCACGATCACGCTTATCAGCGGTGTGATTGCGACCATTTTTCTCAGCCTCGCCTTGCTGACCTTTGACGTGGGCGTCGGCTACTCGATGTGGACCGCGCTGGCAGGGGTCGGGATCGTGGCACTTGGCGCGATGTTCTTCAACCAGCGCCTGAGCTTCTCCAAAGGTGTCGGCATCCTGATCGTCATCGGCGGCGTTGTCGGCCTGCGGATGAGCGGTGCCGCGTGAACCAAGCCACTTCCTAATTCCCTGAACAGACACAAAGGAATAAGACCATGACTGACACACGAACTTCTGCGTTCCCCGAAGCGGAGACCGGCAACAAGGGTGCCTGGGGCGCACTGCTGCTGGCGGGGGCTTTCGAGGTTGGCTACGCCCTGAGTGTCGGCGGCAGCCAAGCCTTCACCGTCCTGACTTGGTCTGCCTCGGCTATCGTGTTCTTTTTACTGACCCTCTACTTCCTAAGCGTTGCACTCAAATCCATCGACGTCGGCATCGGTTACGCTGTTTGGGCCGGGATCGGATCGATCGGCGCGGCAGTTTTGGGTGCCGTGCTGCTGGATCAATCCCTGACCCTCGCGCAATCGTTCTGGCTGGCGGTCATTATTGCCGGTGTGATTTGGCTGAAATTGGCAGACAGCCCCAAGCTCAAATAGACTGGCAAACGCCGGAAAGCAGAGGTTCTGCTCAACCGCTGGGAATGGTGTGCCCGCGTTCCATGAGGAGCGCGGGTTGATTTAGTCATGTATCAACGCGATTGGCGAAGGCGGCTTGGCTATCGACATGCTTTGACCAATGCACGCGGCCTTGTTGCACAAATCGGGGGCTGAACGCAGCTCCCCTTTCCCCGGATAGACTTATTCCACGGGTCGCGTAACAGGCATGCCAAGCGCCGTGTAGCCGTTCAGCACGGCGATACGAACCTGCAGCTCGGCGACCTGGCGCTCGAAGTCTCGGGCCATCAGGGATTGGCCGAGCAGCTTGATGCAGTTCATCTTGCTTTCGACACGGCTCCGACGGTGGTAGCCGCTCCACCGTCGCCAGATGGCGCGGCCCAAGTACTTCGAGGCTCGCAGCGCTTCGTTGCGGGCGACGGCGCCGGGACTCGTTGGTTTCCAGGGCTTTGCGTTCTTGCGTGGCGGTATGACAGCGGCGGCATTTCGGGCAGCGATTGCCTCGTGGCACGTTCGGGTATCGCAAGCACCGCCGGCGGTGACCGATGCGATGCCCTGATCCGCTTCGATCTGGTCCAGCAGTTCCGGGAGTATGGGCGCGTCACCGATATTGCTGCCGGTGATCTCCAGGGCTCTGACCTCCAGCGTTTCCTCGTCAATTCCCCTCTCGGGATCATGCTGTGCATGACCCTGACGGGCAAGGGATGTGTATCTTGCGCCATATCCGGCGTTTCGGGCCACCCGCTGCCCGGCAGCACATGCATGGCATGTGCGAGAGGGGGCTTTCGGGCACTCCACTCACCTTCGCCCTCGGCCTTGATACCGGTGCTGTCGATCAGAAGGTTCAGCGGGCCTTCCCCTCCACGGTAGGGGATGGCCACGTTCAGCTTTCGTTGGCGACAGCACAAGGTGCTGAAGCCCGGGACCGGCCAGTCCAGCCCGACCAGCCGCAGGAGGCTTTCGGCGACCCTGGCTCGATGTAGGCGGTCTTGGCGCCGACGGCAGTGATCCAGTCCCGAACCGCCTGTGCAACGAACTCAGGGCCATTGTCCGAGCGGATGAAGGCGGGAGCGCCACGCAGGATGAACAGGTCTGTCAGAACATCAATCACGTCTGTCGAGTTCAGCTTGCGCTTCACCTTGATCGCCAGACATTCCCGGCTGTGCTCATCAATGATGTTCAGCGTCCGGAAGACCTTTCCGTCATCTGTCCGACAATGCACGAAGTCGTAGCTCCAGACATGGTTCCGATACGCGGGCCTCAGCCGGACACATGAAAGCGCCATGATCTTGGGTTTGCCCGGAAACAGCCAACCTTCGGGGCGCGCCTCGCGCCAGTAATCCCGGAGCAGATCGAGCAAGGCAGGTGACAGCATGGCCTTGCGGTCTTTGTCATTTTTGCCCTCGTCGACATGGATCAGCATCCGGCCGCTGTCGATATCTGAGACCTTGAGATTGCAGACTTCGGATGCGCGCAGCCCGGCACCATAGCTGATCCCCAAGACGCAGTTCCGCTGTCGGACGTCAACAACTCTAAAAGTCAGAGAAAGCAAATGAATGCGCAAGATCAATCACTTCCGATTCGGAGGCAAGAATCCATAAATAATTTCAAATACTTGCAGGGCGCGAATTCCAGACTGAAAGCATAAGCCTGCGCAGAAACCAAAAACCTGCGCAACTTCAGAGACTTAGTTCATGAGGCCCATTGAGCTGCGATATTCGGGCAAGAAAAAACCCGCGCCTAGGCGCGGGTTTCTCGAAGTCTGAATTCTCCTGGAAAATCAGGTGCCGATGGCGGCACGGAACGGCTTGTCCCTCCGGAACATCCGTTCGTAGCTGTCATGGGTGAAGGGCGTCGCCAGCTGGTTCATTCCGGTTTTCTCGCACCAGGCAGTCACGAAATCCGACCGCTCAACCACCCCTTCCCTCCTGGCAACGGCGAGCGCCACGGCATCGACAACCAGGTCGATGACTAGGCCCCACCGGAATGCCCCGGCGGTCGCAAGGCGGTGCAGGAAATCGCCCGTGGGCAGGCTGGCGTCGACATCAAGCCCCCCGCTGATCGCGTAGCTTCCAACGATCTCGTTCAGGATTTCGTAGTCCGGTGCCGGATGGCCCAGGGCGCTACTCAGATCGATTTCCCCGAACTCGATCCTGGTCATCAACCGATCAAGCTGCGGCTCGCGCTGCACATAGTCTCCCAGTTCCGGAACACCCGAAAGGATCAACATGAGAGGCCAGTCGTGTGACTTCATGAGGGTCTTGAAGGCGTCCAGGACGCTCAGAACCTCGGCATCCGACTTGCCACGCATGATATGCTGGGCCTCGTCATAGTGGATCCCGATGACGCCCTGGAGCTTGGCCTGCTTTATGACCAGATCCCAGATCTCGAACTGTGTCCGGCGCGTCTTGTTCGTAATCGGGTATCCCAAGGCGTGCAGGGTCTTGCGGCCAAGATCCTTCCATGTCCCCTTCGCCTCTAGCACACAGCGCGCAAACTTCGCGGCCGTGCCGTCCGGCATGGGAACAGCGCTCTTGTTGAAGCGGCCCAGCATGTCCGAGATCTCTGCAGTCTTGCCAGAACCAGACAGCCCTGTGACCAGGAGGCTGCGCGCCTCGAAACCCTTCCCGGACTTCAGGCGCCCCAGGTGGCGGCTGAAGAGCTGCGCGAAGGTCTGCTGGAGCGCCTCACCCCTGGCGAGCGGGAAGTGCCGCTGCGCCAGATCCGAATTGAGGTTTGCCAACGAGGGGATGACGAAGGGGTTGGTC
Source organism: Leisingera sp. CC-HEC093 (assembly GCF_059429195.1). NCBI lineage: Bacteria > Pseudomonadati > Pseudomonadota > Alphaproteobacteria > Rhodobacterales > Roseobacteraceae > Leisingera > Leisingera sp. CC-HEC093. The sequence goes on from NZ_JCAIJR010000001.1 coordinate 860,444, forward strand.
ACAGTTTGCTTTCCTTGATCGACCCGAAGGTCATTGTCTTGATGTCGTCAGTGTCTGGCGCCGAAGTGGCCGCGTTCTCTGGCGGCGCATGCTTCTGCCCAGCGGACGGCGGTGGTGGGCTTGCCTTAAGAGGCGACGAAGATGATTGGAGGCTGGACGGAGCCGAACCGGCCGGGCGCGTCGGCACCACGCCCGAGGTGCGGCCCCTGCTCATGAGATGCCCGGGCGCAGCAGTGGCACCGGCGTAGGCGGCGGGCCGGGTTTCGACCTGAAGCAGTTTGCTCGCGCGATACTCCAGCTGCGCGAGTGTCTGATAGCTCGAAGGGTCACGAGAATCCGGGAAGAAGCCAGAAGCTCGAGCGCGGGACGCCCGCGCCTCGCTCAAGCCCGGATTCTTTCTGCATGTACGCGTGCTGTCGCGGCTGTTCCGGCGGTTGTTTCTGGACGGGTTGATGGCGCTGCACGGTGCCGGGCACTTGAGACTCTTCGGAGATCTTGTGGGATTGGCAGACGCACCCGCCTTCGCTGAATGGTCGGCCCCGCTGCGCAAGATCGACTGGGTTGTTTATGCCAAACCGCCCTTCGGTGGTCCGGAGGCGGTGCTTGCCTATTTGAGCCGGTACACACACCGCGTGGCAATCTCAAACCATCGCCTGGTCAGCGCTGACGCCGACACCGTAGCGTTCCGCTGGAAGGATTACCGGATCAAGCGCGGGGACCGGATGAAGGTGATGCGACTTGCAACCGACGAGTTCATCCGCCGCTTTCTGATCCATGTCCTCCCCGACCGGTTCCACCGCATCCGACACTATGGCTTCCTCGCGGGCAGTAGTCGCAAAGAGAAAGTCGCCCGGGTCCGCGCGGTTCTCGGAACGGCGGGCTCTGGCGAACCGGACCAGCCAGAAGACGACCTCAAAGAACCCCTGACCCTGCGCGAACCATGCCCCGATTGCGGCGGACCCATGCGCATCATCGAAACCTTCCGGCGCGGCGAGGTTCCGCGATCCCGGGCACCACCAAGATTGCAGGCCGCATGATGAAAAGCCCGTCTCACAACCACTCTGAGATCAGAAACTTCCCATGCTGGTCAACGGTGCGCTTTGGCCTACGCTCGTGCTCGCGCCTCAAGACGATGAAAACCGCCCCAGCAAGACCCGCGAAGTTTCCAGACACTGCCCCAAAGGCCGTGCCGCCAATCGCCCAAGCTCAGCAAACCCCGCGAAAATTCCACCAATATCCATGGCGGATGCCTGCGCTTTCCCCATAGCGCAGCACACACATCCCGCGGCTTCCACCTTGTCAGATTTGTCAACGCGGGCCACCCCGCCAAGCCCAACCTAACCAACTGGCCCGCATCGAAAAATCTTAGACGAAGTGAACCTTGGCTGCGATTGCTCCAAAGGCGGCTTTCGTCCACCCGAGACCGTGCAATAGCTGCAGAGGGGTAACTATTTTGCAGGCGATCCAATAGGAGGATCTGCGTTGCAGGATCATCAACCAATAAACACATCGCCGGAGCCGCTTTCAACGGTCCCGCCGCAATCAATAGCGTCGCCAACACGGCCAGCGGGTTTGCCATTGATGAAGACGCTGCCTGACCCAACCGCCAGCGCCCGCCCGTGCGGAGGATGCTTGGGCTTTGAGTGCGGCGCAAAAGCATCTCCCTCGCGCAACGCCGGTTTCCCATTGATACCGACATCATCGCTGCCTTCTGTGGCCGGTGTTGGCGGGAAGCCATCGTGTTCAGACCCGGTGTCGCCCTTTCGTGCTGCTGCTGGCACTACGAAGTCTTCCAAATATAAGATACGCGATGTATCTCCCCTGCCTCACGACAGCAATTCCAGTGACGCTCTCCGCCCAGACAAGACCGAAACCGGGCATATGAAATTTGAGAGCTATCAAACATCATATTCAGTCCCCTTGACGGTCTCGCTCCAGATCTCAATCAAGGCATTTTCTCCATATTCCCGTTCGTCCTTTCGAAGCATACGCGATCTGAGAAAGCTCGCAATTTGCGGAGGGGATGTTCTTAACAGATCATGAGGCAGGTCAAACTTCAAAGGTTCATTCAGGGCTGCGATCATGGCACAGATAGGAAGGCTTTTGTTTCCTCCCGCCTCAACTATTTCAGCAAGGCTATTAGTCTTTGGAAGCAGGTCAGGATTGATGAACTGGGCAGGTCGTTCAAACTCTGGACGAGGCTTGAGAGGGAAATTAGAAGCACGCCATCCCTCCCATACGTTAAGGATCTCTGCGCCCTTACACCAAGACAGAGCCACCGCCCCATAGACTGTTATGCCAACGGCCATGCAAAAGGACTGCCATTTTGGGGCGTCGAACCCACCCAATTTTACCAATGTTTTTCTATCGAAAACATCGAGAACTCCTCCATTTGTTATTTTCGGCCCCAGCCCTTGGGATGCGAATTGAACTGCGGCGTTATTGTGAATGCTGCACCATATCATTGGCGCTGAACTTTCACCGTCATCAAACAGCGCTGATTGATAGATAGGTTTCATGTGAACGACCTAGTCTTCCCGTAACTTCCGTGCATAGCAGGTGGAAATTTCTCGATGCAGATTTTTCAAAGCGTCCTCTTTTTTTCCGCCTAGCAGGTGGGCGGGAATCGTACATTTTCCATAAACCTGAAAATGCTCCTGCAGTCTCGGCACACAGCGATACCCCTGCAATTCCGGCAGGGTGCTGCAGGCCTTAAGAGCCTCATATACAAACGGAAAACCATCAAATTCACTAGAGCTCAGTTCTGCCTCATACTGCACAGGATCAAAACAAAGAGAGAATACCCTATGCTTTTCCGAGCCGTTAAGATCACGACCATTGCAAACATTCGAGTTGGCAAACGCATTCATCACGCGCTCATTGCCGATGAGACTAGGGTTCGACAAGGCCATCTCAGACGCTCGCGTAAAGGAAAAGGGTTGTAAGGTTTGAACATTCAGAAGTGCTGGATCACCATTTAAGATATAGGCCGCATCATGAAGAAGGGCTAATTCCATTTCCGAAAATGAGATCACGCCCAGTTTCCCCTTATTAATCATCTCCTTATAAATCTCACTAAAGCAGTTGAGCAAATCCTCATCGCCAAACCCATTGGAAGTTTCGTTCAGAACTCCAAAGTTGGCACAAAACGATTCGGCGCTAGGCAAATCAGAAACTCCGAAAGCGTAGTATGTAATCGTCAGGTCATTCGCTCCATTCACGGGATGGTAACCCGAAATGAAAGACTGTATACTCGCCATATGTTCTTCTAAGTACCCTGCATCATTGTTAGCAGCATATAGATGCTGCTCAGGTGACAAAACATCTCCACCCGCATTACAAGGAGAAGAAAAAGCGAGCACCGCAACAGCAAACGCAATTGCCGCGGGTATGCTGACTTTTATCTGCATCATGAGTTGAAATATCTCTCAGTTTCTTCCAAAATGGGTATGGCATTCTGATCAAAAGCAAACGCGATCGCAAATTTTCCGCTTTCCCGTTCGGGCATGCCGGATATGGACATGGAAAGAGAAATCGTGAACTTCTCTACATCCCTATAGAATGGCTGCGCTTTAGAGACATAATGATTGATATCGGAACAGGCTTGCAGCATAGCCGAACTAGTAAGGCGGTGACTGAATCTGGATATTTCCTGGGATTTCCTGTACTCAAAGGCAGCAGAGGTCGTGATCTGATCCCACACATTCAGCACTTCGCCCATGCCCCCTGAGTTACGCCCTAAGCGTCGGGCCAGACTTGCCGCACGATTGATCGTTCTCTTAGAGTGCCCCTCCTGTTCCAGGGCCTTGACACCCCAGCGTCCATACTTGCTGATTAGTGCCGCCATCGGATTGGATGCCGGGGCAATAGAACCCATACCATTTGGGATGATATTCGTCAGGCCATCGTCAACGTTTGCTGAAGGACTATCATCTGCGCCGCTTGCCGCTTCTGACATCGCTCGTGGGCTGATTTGCGCATTTCCGCTCCATGGCTGGTAATGTGTTAACATGCCGCGTGTCGATACTACAGCCTCCCAGCCGAAGCTTACGAACAAGTGGTTGATGGTTCGTAGTACACTCAAAATCGCAATCCTAGTTTAAGTCAATTCTACCGGCTTTTGCTTTAATATCTTTCAGAGCGGATAGGCATATTTCCGTGCCGTTTATTGTAATCCTGCCGTCGTTTGTGAAGCGAAGGTTGGCGGCTCCGCAGACAACGGCAAACTCTTTTCCGGCATAGATGGATACCACATCCGTGGAGCTTATTTCAGTTAGGTTCTCGGAGTTGATTGCGATCCTATCCTTAGAAGTTATACGTTTTTCAGTTCCGACGGTTTCAACAGAAGAGCCTCCTGCGGAAATATTTATGGATTTCTCCACTTTTAGCGTGAACCGTCCAGGCTCAGTTGATAATTTATCCGCAGCATTCAACTGGTTAGCGACATCCTTTATCCCCTCTGGGTTTTTCGCGAACTCAGGTCCAACCAACTTCCCCTTACTAATCTCGCCTATCGTAATCTGCGCCGAGCCACCAATTTGCTGAACCGCATCGTGAGAGACCTCTGTAACCTTGCTGCGTCCAACAGATTGAACCCAATTGTTATCTATTCGCTCGGTGTGATTGTTGCGAACTTTTTCGTTTCTATCTTTTTCAGCATGAACAAAAATTTCTTCTTCGCCGGCCTCATCCTCAAACCTCATTTCATTGAAACCCCGCCCTTTGTGGGTATCCGACTTAAAGGTCGATCGTGTCTTATGCTTTGGTAGCTCATAGGGCGGTTTGTTTTTGCCGTTGTAGACGCAGCCGGTGACAATAGGCTTGTCGGGATCTCCGCGCAGGTGTTCGACGATGACCTCCATGCCGATGCGGGGGATCACCATGCCGCCCCAGCCCTGGGAGGCCCAATTCTGGCTCACGCGAACCCGCATGGTATACGCCTTTTCCCAGTCCCAGTGAAAGCGCACCAGAATGCGGCCGTGTTCGTCGCAGTCGATCTCGCCGTCGCCCACCACCACAGCCGTTTCCGGCCCCTGCACCCGCGGGCCTTTGGTGCGGCGCTCGGGGCGGAAAGGGGCGGTTTCCGGCGTCAGAACGTATGAGCCTTCGTATGGCGCCTCATCGCCGCCTGCATCGCCTGAGCCATAGGCCTGTGCGCGGAAACGGTGGCTCGCCTTGAGGCAGACGAATGTCTCACCCGTCGCGCCGGGCACGGCATCGCCTGCCAGGGTCACCCGCCAGCCCGCGCCGAGGGACACGGCATCCCCCTCGGCGTGGTGGCGCAGGGCATGGCCGCGCTCTTCCTGCAGGCGGCGGTCCGCCACACCGCGCCCCTCGCCCTGGGTCAGGTAGTCACCGGGCCAGTCATAGCTCTCGATATCGCTGCTGGGGTGGGCGGCCTCGCTGAGATGTTCGGCCTCTTGCGCGGCATTGGGGATCTTGAAGTTGTATTCGGTCAGCCGCACCGCCCCGGTTGTGATGCGCTGCGCCGGGGACCAGCTGCGGAAATGCTCGTCCTCATGGCGGTGATAACCCACGACACCGTAATAGGGCCGTGAACCGCCCGGCACCAGCGGCAGGCTGAAGGCTGCGTCCGTCAGCAGCATCGTGTGCGACCCAGCCTCATGGCGCCAGGACCAGGTGATGCCGTGGCGCTCCAGCTGGCGGCGCACGAAATCCGCATCCGCCTCGCCGTATTGCACGGTGTACTCCAGCACAGGGTAGTCCTCGGAGACCTGCACCTCCAGATGCGGATTGCCCAGCCCCGCATAGGCGCCCAGCACCTCCTCAACTATTTCGATCACAGTTTTGCTGTGGAAAATCCGCATGTTGCGTCGAAGGGAGGCGACATGCAGCCAGGGCCGCAGCAGCAGATCATAGCGGAAGCCATTCTCATAAGCGCCGCGCTGGCGCGCCTCGCAGACAATCCCGTCAAAGGCGCGGGAGCCCTTTCCGTGGCCGATCTCCACCGTGGCATGGGTGCCCAGAAGTGCGGTCAGATCCAGCCCGTCCTGCGCCGCCAGCGCCTCAACGCGCCATTCAAAATCCCCTGACAGCTCTTCGCTGCCATCCATGCGCAATAGCACCAGACTGTCCGCGCCAAGCACGGTCGACAGGCGGCCCTGCCGGTCCTGCTGAGAAAAATGCGTGTCCATAAATCCACCAAACAACCAATGCGTGAGGTGTTACCGTGGTTTGCGGCGGGTTTGCAAGACGCCAGCGCCCTGGAGAGGCCGTTTCCAGTCTGCGGTTTGAATTTGACTGGGGCGCAGCAGCCATCCGCAGCATTCAAAGTGGTGAAAGTGCAAAAGCTGACATTTATGACGCATGCAGAATTCGGCAAAAAGGGGCTCTCAGCCGCCGAATGCCAATGCAGCAGGCAATTTGACGAAGATGGAACGGAACCAGTCATCGGCAGAATAGGTCAAGCCGCTAATATTCCACTGTCACGGTCGATGTGCTGTCGTTCGCATGCCAGGAGCGAACTTTGGCGCGGTAAGCGGAGAAACCTAGCTCTGAGCCCAGTTTACCGGTTGCTGTGGCTTGTACGAACGACGGCTTTACGTGTTGCCACCACTGATCAAGCTGACTACGCTCGCTTTCAAAGGAGTGAATCCATGCCCTTCAATTTCGTCGTCGTAGTAAGCAAAAGGTGCATGGTCCGATAAGGTTTTCCATATCCGTTTCCATGCGCCCCCGACATTCTCGGGGGCTTTTTTTGTTTCTAAAGATCAGATCGCCAAGATGAACCGCACGAGAACACCTCCGCATTTGATAACATTGATCCTGTTGACGGGGTTTTCGCTGATGTCGCTCAACATGTTCCTACCCTCGCTGGCCAATATCGCTGTCGATCTTAAAACTGACTACAGCACTGTGAGCTGGGCTGTTTCTGGGTACCTGGCCTTAACAGCGATCATCCAGCTCATCATCGGTCCCTTGTCAGACCGGACCGGCAGGCGGAGGGTGCTTCTGGGGGCTTTGCTTGTTTTCGCATTTGCCTCTGTGGGTTGCACCTTTGCTCCGAACATCGAGGCATTTCTGTTCTGTCGAATGCTCCAAGGCGGCATCATCGGCGGGTATGCGCTTTCTCTCGCGATAGTTCGGGACATGAGAACGGAGCGGGAGGCCGTGAGCCTGATCGGCTATATCGGAATGGCGATGGCAATCGCCCCGATGATCGGCCCCATGCTGGGAGGGGTGCTGGATACCTTCTTTGGGTGGCGCTCCGTCTTTGGCTTCTACGCTGCAGCGGGCTTCGGATTGCTGCTGCTTTGCTGGTTCGACCTCGGAGAGACGAGGCCTCAAAGGGCAACAGATACCAGCACTCCTGTGCCTGACACGACGGCGCTCATCCGTGAGCCCCTTTTCTGGGCCTACGCACTCTGCGGCACGCTTTCCGTCGGCGCATTCTACATCTTTCTGACGGGCGCACCCCTTGTTGCGCGGTCCACTTTCAATGTCACAACCGCCGAACTTGGGCTCTACATCGGGACCATTACTGTTGGCTTTTTAATTGGCGGTTTCCTGGCCGGTCGCGTTGGGCAACACTTCGAACCGACAACCATCATGATTGCGGGCCGGGTTGTGGCTTGCACTGGTCTTTTGGGAGGTTTGCTGCTGCTCGCATCGGGTATCAGGTCAGCGGAGTTTTTCTTTGCGAGCACCCTCTTCGTTGGTTTAGGGAATGGGATTACAATGCCCGGATGCAATGCCGGTGCCATGTCGGTTCGACCTGATCTCGCCGGAAGCGCTGCCGGACTGAGCGGCGCTCTCATCGTTGCTGGTGGTGCCGTTTTGACGTCGGTGACGGGCAACCTTGTGCCACAGACGAACGGAGGCCAAACACTACTTATGTTGATGCTGGCTGCGTCGGGATTGGCAATGGCGTTTGCCGTTTGGGCGGCATGGCTGAGGAAGAAGGGTGGCTATCCGGCAAGGAGCAGCGATCCATCGCTTTGAGCCCAAACTGCGCGATAGCTGCACCCTGCGCGAATGCTGGCTTGGCTATAGTGATCCGATAACCTAATCTGCGCGGAACTATCATCTTGGAAGATGAAGCTCCCGCGTGACTCCAGAAGTCGCAGCCAGGAATGTCCTTCTTCAGTCAAACTGTGGAGGGCGTCTTTTTTGAACCATACCCTAAATGTGAATTTCGTTCCTGGACGTTATGCCGTCTCGCAACTTGCCACCGATGCTGACATTCCCGAGTGGTTTAGTGGGCCAGGATTCAAGGCTGCTATCTATTCGGATGACGAGACAACCCTGGTTTGCCTCGAAGATCGTGTTCCTGCTGAAATCCAGACGGAAAAGGGTTGGGTTTGCTTGCGCACTGTGGGTCCGGGGTAGTCAAATTTTCATCCTGGAACTCAGACCGCGCTTGCCCGGACCCTTTTGGGCCTCTAGCGTGACAAGTGATACACGGGCGATCTTTGCCCCAACTTCTTGACGCGCGCCCTCGGGTGCGCGTTTTCTTTTGCGCAGGACATGGCCCTCATGGACCACCGACCTTGCACATTGAGAAGGTCCGCGAATCCGCTGAAAATCCAAAACAGAAAAATGCGCCCGGCCTTCAAGACCGCCATAGAAGCCGTGTCAACTCATTGAATTTGCGAAAAAAAGACCATCGAGAAAAATTCAAGCGGCTCCAGAAGTGGTAGCCTTCATGTCTTTGCAAGGCCTGCGCAGTCACCCCAGGCAGCTTTTCGCAAGCTCTACGCTGAGCGACGCCCACGGGAAAATTCAAGACCCGCTTTGGCTGCAACACTTTTAACGCAAGTAAGATACCAGCGACGCACCCTAGGAGATTTGGGCGCAGCTAGCGCAATCCCGAGTCTCCGAGGCTGCGCGTCCGGTTCGAACTGAGGAGCCGGTTGAACGCCCGCTGACACTGGGTTTGCACTTTCATAAATCTGCGCCCTGCCGTGGAACAGATTCACAAGACTGCAAACCTCGCCGCAAACTTTTCAGCAATTCTCAGAGCACTGCGCTCTGGCGCCCATGCCGGTTTGCTCGACAATCCAGCAAACTGAGCAAATCAACTATTTGAGGAAAAAATAGCAATCCAATCCACATTAGGGTGAAAAGTACTCCTGCTTGGAGTACTCAAGCGTACTCTGACGTAACGCCCTGAAAACGAGCGAATTTGGCCCCGCGCACGTGGGCTGGTGGCGTTGCAGCCGGACTGCGGTAAACGGGTTTCAAGATGTATGCCCCTGTGTCCTCCGAACAGCAGGCCGAGGCTAACCCCTTTCAACTCGCCCGAAGGGCAGCGGAACGGCGCTGCCCGCGGGCAGCCTTAGAAAAATGCGAAAAATCAATTAGTTTCAACAGACTAGACATTATCATCTAAGTATGCGCGGATATGACGGGCTCGGATGCCGAACGACTTTCTCGCTCCAGCAGTCCAAGCCGCATTAACAGGAGGCCGCTATGCAAGACCAAGAGCGCAGAATTGATGATGAAGCCCTGCGCATCATGGAAGCGTTTCCCGAGGTTTTTGGGAAGCCGCCTTGGAGGATTGAGGAGACGAATCTGGCCTGGGGCTTCAGCTGTGGCAAGGGTTGGTATCCCCTGATCGAAAGCCTGAGCGCGGATCTGACAGCGATAGTCCAACAGGATGGTTTAAGCCGTTTCCAGGCACGGCAGGTCAAGCAAAAGCTGGGCAAGTTGCGGTTCTATTCAAAGGGCGGAAACGAACGCACTGCTGACCGCATACTTCAAGCTGAATCTGAGGCCGCTAGCAAATGCGAACACTGTGGAAAGCAACACGGTGAGCTCAAAAGCCTGGGCGGGTGGCTGACAACCACCTGTGATGATTGCGCCAACCGCCTTCTGAAGTCGCGCTCCTGAAGCGCTATTCGCTGTAATTAGGGAAATCAGCCTGAGGCAAAGCCCATTTCATGAGTGCGATCAGCCATCCGATCAATATTCCTCTGTATTCAGGCATGGCCGTAGTGCTCACCGACATGCACCAAGACAATTACCCGATGCCTCGAAAGGTATGATGGGCGGACAGCGGACATTCTTTGCAGGCGCGAGCGGATTAGTTTGGAGACCATGAAGCAGACACTCGTATCGTGGCCCGCGTTTGCTGTTCCGTAGCAGCGATTGCAGCGGCAAGGTCCATGACGGCATTCCCCACTGATTTAAACAAGGTGATTTCCCAGGCGTTGTTGCGCCCAGCCTTACCCCGCGTCAGTGTATAAAGATCTCCCAGAATGTCAGAGTGTGAAACTGCGCCTGCGTCTAAGGGTATCTTCAACTCTCCTGCTTCAATGGCTGCAAGTTTCGTATCAACAAACAGACGGGAACGTTGCAAGGCGGTGTCGTCCGCTTCACGCATATTCGGGGTGAATGCGCCGATCAGATCCACGTGCTGGCCTTCCTTCAACCAAGCGCCCTGCAACAGTGGTTCGGTGGCAAGAGTGGCGGCACTGATGATGTCAGCTTCCCCAACCGCCGACGCCAGATCGGTTACCGCGGCTGCGTCCCAGCCGATGCGGCGCAGGTCTTCGGACAGACGTTCAGCCGAGTCTGGGGACACGTTCCACACCCGCACTGTTTCGATAGGACGCACGGTGTGGAAAGCCTCGGGCAGTTGCGCCGCAACTTTACCGGACCCGAGGATAAGGAGGTTGCGGGCATCCTTTCGCGCCAAGTATTTGGCCCCCAATGCAGAGGCAGCGGCAGTGCGCCGCGCGGTCAGGACAGAGCCGTCGAGCAGCGCCAGATGAGAGCCAGTCGCCCGGTCAAACAGCAGGACCGATCCGCCAATGGCTGGCAGACGGCGCGCGGCGTTTCCCGGCGTGGCGGTCACAATTTTCACGCAACCCACAGTGTTGGTCCAGGCCGGCATCAGAAGAAGGCTGGCGTCTGGCTCGTCCTGCATCGGCATCGAATGGTGGTGCCTGCTCGGCGCGACCAGACCGCTGGCGAACAGCGCGTCCATCTGATTGATCAGGTCCGCAAACGGTAGGGCCTCTGTGGTGGCTTGGGCATCAAGGATCTTCATAGCTCAGCTTTCGAAACGAGAGGGAGAAAACATCGCAGCGGTCACGCCCGCACTGACGAAATCAATTGGCAAATCCGCGCCAGTCAGCAGGGCAGCGGCAATCTGGCCGACGGCGGGAGAGGTCTGGATGCCGTAGCCGCCAACGCCAGCCAGCCAGAACAGCCCCTCGGCTTGGCTGGAAAACCCGATGACCGGCAGGCGGTCGGCCGCAAAGGTACGCAGGCCGGCCCAGCTGTGAGCCACATGGTTCACTTCCAGCGTGGTGCATTCGCTGAGGTAATGCGCTGCATAAGCAATATCGAGTTCCTCAGGCCAGGCATCATGGGGAGCAACCGGGGTTTCATCCGCCGGGCTAACCATCAGCTGGCCAGCGTCAGGTTTGAAATAGAAAACTTCGTCGATCTCGTTTACTTCTGGCATTGCGGCAACGTCAAAACCTGGCACCTTAACGCTGATGGCAGTGCGGCGGTTCGGGATGATGCCCAAGGGAGATGCGCCGCACATTTGCGCAACCGGATCAGCCCATGCTCCGGCCGCATTGACGACAGTGCGGGCGCGCAGCACTCCGCCCACGGTCTCGAGGATCCAATGGCTTCCTTCGCGCCGGGCAGAGGTCAAGGCGGCAGACTGGCGGAATTCAGTCCCTGCTGCCTTGGACGAACGCGTATAGCCCTGCAGCAAGTTTTCAACCTCCACATCCCAACAATCGGGATCGTAGAAGGCACCCTCGACCCAGTCCGGGTCGAGGAGGGGCACTTTTTCCAGCGCTTGCTCGACAGACAGCAATTCAACCGGCGTAGCCCCGTCTGGAGTGTTCGCCTGTTCCTTCTCAAAAACCTGACGCAGATGATCCGCCTTTTCGGCATTCGCAATCAGCAAGTTGCCGCGCGGGCGCAGCAGGTCGACCTCGGCAAACCCTTCAGGCGGGGACGTCATGAAGGCTGCGCTGACCTGCGTCAGCCGTCCAGTAACATCCGAATGGAAGCGGCGGGTGAACTCGGCAGCGGAACGCCCCGTTGCGTGGTAACCAAGCGAGGCTTCCTGTTCCAGCAGCACAACCGAGCGCTGTTTTCCGAGGAAATGCGCAACAGAGGCGCCGGTGATACCGCCGCCGATGATGGCGATGTCATAGATTTCAGTCATTAATCTGATCCAGTGGAAAAACAGGTCGCCGCAGCCGTGCATAGCGCCGCCGCCTAACGTCAGGCGTGCAGAGCCCGCCCGCGTCCGTGACAATGATTTCCGAGGCAATGGGCGCAAAGGCCCCTTTGAAGTGCTGCATGGACTTCACCGCCAGAACGGATTTTTCAGCCGGTTCGATCCCGGCGGTACGAAACACGTTCTTGTCCAGCATCTGCATCCGGTCGGAAACGATCATGATGTCGATACCCTGCACCCGCAAGCAAACCGAAAGCCCGGTAGAGCCAGGCAAACCGGTGAACATAGGCCCTTCAAAAGTGAAACGGCCTTCGCTGACGGTCATGACCCGGCCGGTGACCCGCAGGGGCCCTCCACCCACGTTTGGGTCGGTTTTGCCGCCGATGGAAAGCGTGACATCAGCGCCAACCCCGCGGGCGGCAAGTTCGGCCGCAGCTGACGGGTCATAAAGTGCCCCGGCTGCTGCGTTTTCAATCCCGGCGTTCAGCATTGCGGCAATCAGCGCAGTGCAGTCGCTGTATGCGCCTGACCCAGGGTTGTCGGAAAAATCGGCGACCACAATCGGACCGTTGCCGGGAGCCGCTTGCGTCAGCCGAGCAATGCCGTCAGCCAACGGAACGGGCCGGTCCCATTTGTCCCTGTGCGACCAGATCTGCGCGCAGACCCGGTCTGCAACAGCCGTTGCCGCCGGGGCGTCCGCTGTCTGTGTATCATAGGTCACTAGAACGGAGGGACCGGAAGCCCAGACATCAGCATCGGTGAAGCCGGCGTTGATGGCCACATTCAGGATGCCAGGGGCTTCCATTTCGGTCGCCGCGAATTCGAGTAGGCGGCACATCGGGCCGTCATCAGTTGTGCGCCCGTCATCGCAGCCTACCAGCATCGGCGGGCGGGCAATTGAAAGGCGCGGCGTAATCATGCCTTGCATCGCACAGTGCAGCAGCGTGCAGGCTTCCACCCCGACCTCGCGCATATCCACATGCGGGTAGGTGCGGAAGGAGACCGCGATCTGCGCCAGCTCCGCCAGCTCATCCGAGACATTTGCATGCAGATCCAAGGTAACGGCCAGGGGGACATCGTTGCCAGTGACGGAGCGGATCGCGCGCAGAAACTGGCAGTCTCCGTCCTCGTCGCTTTCGGTCACCATGGCCCCGTGCAGAGCCACAAACACCCCGTCATAGCTCCCGCCTTCGCGCAGCCGTCGAAGGCATTCAGCGGTGATTTCCTGACGCGCGGCCTCAGTCACCGGCCCGCCGGGTTCAGCATGGGCGGCGGTGATATAGACCGGTGTCCAGCCGCGCCCCTCCGCCACGTCGATGGCACCGCCCACTTCCGACCCGGTGCCGCGGAAATTGGCTGGGATCTCTTCTCCTTTGAAGTAATGCGAAGCGTGGAAATCCTCCATCCTGGTGCGCATGACGGTGAACGTATTGCTTTCGTTGATAAATTCTATAATAGCCACACGGTAGGTCATGCCACGGCCTTTCGCTGGGCTGCGCGCGCGCAGATGTATTCCAACGCCAGCGACGCCCCGAGCAGCGCCGTCACATCGGCGTGGTCATAGGGAGGCGAAACCTCAACAATATCCATGCCTACAAAATTCATTTCCACGCTGCTCCGCAGGAATTGTATGATGTCATTGGGAGTGAGCCCGTCCACCACCGGCGTGCCTGTGCCCGGTGCATAGGCTGGGTCCAGGCTGTCGATGTCAATGGACAAATAGGCTGGGCGATCCCCCACCACTTCGCGCACTTTGGCCAGCGCACCGCGCCAGCCGTGATCGTGCAGCCAGTCGCGGTAGAGCACAGTAATCGGGTCGTCATCATCATAGAAGGTGCGGACGCCAATCTGGACAGAGTGCTCCGGATCGATCAGCCCGTCATGCATCGCGTGATGCACAAAGGTGCCGTGATCGAACCAGTCGCTTTTCTGAGTGTCGCGGTGAGCATCAAACTGCACCAGCGCCAATGGCCCGTGTTTTTCAGCATGGACCTTCAACGCTGTGTATGTAGTGCAGTGATCTCCGCCCAGCATCAGCGTGCTGGCCCCGGAGCCTGCAATATGGCGGGCCATGGCAATGGCGCTGTTGCGCATCTGCTCCACCTGACCACGGCGGAACGGCACATCGCCGCAGTCCACCACCGACAAAATATCAAAGGGGTCAAACCCCCAGGGCCAGACCTCGCCCCAGGCCAGCTGGGTGGAGGCTTCGCGCAACGCACTGGGGCCAAACCGCGCGCCGGGCCGGCCGGAAGTCGTGAGGTCAAAGGGGATGCCGTAGATGCCGATATCCACGCCTTCTAAATTCACAGTCGGGCGGCGGCGCAGGAAGGTGCGGATGCCGGAATAGGGCATTTCCACATGGCTGCCATCGGGACCGGTTGCGCGCGAAAAGACACCCTCTTCCCCGAAGGAAAGAGTATCGCTCTGAATTTTCATGTTTCTGGCCTTAGTGGTTGATTACTTGTTCGAGGAACTTGCGCGACCGCGCGTTCTGCGGATTAGTGAAGAAGCTTTCAGGGTCAGCAATTTCAACGATCTCTCCGGCGTCCATGAAGACGATCCGATCCGCCACCTTGCGGGCAAAGCCCATTTCATGGGTGACGCACATCATGGTCATTCCGGCTTCTGCCAGATCGCTCATGACCTCCAGCACCTCGGAGATGGATTCCGGGTCCAGCGCCGAGGTTGGCTCATCAAAGAGCATGATGTCGGGCTTCATGCACAGGCTGCGGGCAATGGCGACGCGCTGCTGCTGCCCGCCAGAAAGCTGCGAGGGGTATTTATTCGCGTGCTGGTCCATCCGCACTTTGGCCAGAAACTCCATGGCGGTGGCTTCGGCCTCGGCTTTGGGCGTTTTGCGGGTGAAAACCGGAGACAGGGTGCAATTGTCCAGTGCGCTCAGATGGGGGAACAGGTTGAAGTGCTGGAAACACATGCCAACATGGTCGCGGATACTGCGGACTGCACCCTTGCTGTTGTCTAGGACAATCCCGTCCACGGTCAGTTGGCCGGACTGATGCAGCTCCAGCCCGTTGACGCAACGGATCAGAGTCGATTTACCGGAACCGGAGGGGCCGCAGATCACGACTTTTTCGCCGCGAAAGACATCCAGGCTGATGGTATTCAACGCATGGTAGGCACCGTAGTACTTGTTCAGGTTGTTGAACTTAATAGCGATGTCAGAAGAGGGCATTTTTTCAACATTTTGCAGCATGTTAGGCCATCCATTTGATGCGCGCTTCCATCCGGCGCAGGACCCATTCGATTGCCAGAACCAGCAGAAGATACTGCACGGCGGCGACGTAATATACCTTCAAATCAAAGGTTTCTGAGAATATATAGCGGGCCTGCCCCATCAGATCGAAAACGGTGATGATCGCCAGCAACGAGGTCGCCTTCATCAGCAGAATGAACTCGTTCCCGATGGCGGGGAGCGCCTTGGCAAAGGCGATCGGCAGCAGCACCCGGCGGAAGGCGGTCCAGCGCGTTAGGTTCAACGCCTGATTGGTCTCCAGAATGGAGGTGGAGATGGTATCAAGACTGCCGCGGATGATTTCAGCCTGATAGGCGGCGGTGTTCAATACCAGCGCCAGCAGACCACAGTACCAAGCATCACGGAAGAACCACCACAGGCCCGCCGCACGCAGCTCCCGGTTGAACTGGCCAACGCCGTAATAGACAAGAAACAGTAGCACCAGCAGTGGCATACCGCGGAACAGATTGGTGTACCCCATTGCCAATACGCCGATGAGACCATTGGACTTCGAGCGCGCAAGACCAATGGGCAAAGCGAGGAAAAAGCCGAGGAAAATCGCCAGAACCGTCAGCGATGCGGTGGTCACAAGACCGTTCCACCACAGGCCCCGGTAGTCGAGCCACAGATCAATCATTGGCGATCTCCATTCTGACAAATCCTTTGGAAGAACGTTGTTCCAGCCGCTTCTGAGCACGCGAGGAGAGCGTGACGAGCAGGATGTAGACCGAGGCGATCAAGAGGTAGAAAAAGAACGGTTCGCGGGTTGTGTTAATGGCCAGATTGGCAACATGGGTAATGTCGCTGAGTGCGATGACCGACACCAGAGAGGTGTCTTTTAGCAGGATCACCCAAAGGTTTCCGAAACCGGGAATGGCGTGTCTCCAGAGCTGCGGCAGGATCACCTTGAAGAAGGCGTTGAATGGTGACAGCCCCAAGGATTGTGCAGCCTCCATTTGCCCCTGGCCCACCGCGTTCAAAGCTGCGCGCACAACTTCGCTGCCGTACGCACTGATCACCAGGCTGAGAGCGATAAGCCCCGCCACAAACGGGCTGATGGAAAAGGAACTGCCCGGCATGATCCAGTTCGCTAACGCGGAGATCAGGACCTGCGACTGAAAATAGATAATTAGCAGCGTCAGGATCTCGGGCAGACTTTTGAATACCGTCGAATAGGTGCTTCCAAAAATCCGGAGGGCCCGGAATGGGGAAACCTTGGCCCAGTGAATGAGAAAGGACAGCAGGATCGCCACGGGAAAGGTCGCAATCGCCAGAACCAGCGTCACGATCAACCCATTCAAAAGCTCATCACCCCATCCTGCATCGCCGTAGGCAAGTAGAGAAAACACATCCATCTCAAACCTCGCGTCAGGAAGGAAACCAAAAGGCGGGCTGTTCATGCGAATAACAGCCCGTCGAGATTGCGCATGCCCGTCCAGGTGCTGAGCTTACTGACCGTAAAGCTCGCTTACGAATTGGGGCTGGCCCATGATGTCGAAGGCAAAGTACTGCGCGCGGATCTTGTCATAGGTGCCGTTCTCAATGATCGTGGCCAGTGCGGTGTTTACCCGTGCCTGCAGATCGATGTCTTCCTTGCGGAAGGCCAGACCAGCACCGATTGTGCCGTCCAGCAGGAACTCCTGGCCGACAAAGTCACAGCAGTCGACGCCGTCCGCCATCCAGTCGCCAATGGTAAACTTCGATTCCAGTACCAGGTCCAGCCGCCCGCTTTCCATGTCCAGGAAAGCTTCGCCCAGTTTCGGGTAGAGCTTGACCTCGCTGTCGGGGAAATACTCCTGTAGCACCTTGCCGGCGACCGATCCCGACTGGGTGCCGATCACCATGCCTTTCAGCGACGCCGGGGTTGCCTCTTTCAGGCCCAGATCCTTCAGCGCGGCAAAACGCATGGTGTTGAAGTAATAGGGGTTCGAGAAGTTGACCTTCTCCATGCGGGCTTCGGTGATTGCCATCGAGGCGGCCATGACATCGAACTTATTCGCGGTCAGCGCTGGGATGATGCCGCCCCATTCATGGGTGCTCCACTCGCACTCAACCTTCATTTCTGCGCAGATCGCATTGACAATATCAATGTCGAACCCCTGAACCTGGCCGCTTTCCGACACGAAGTTGAACGGCGCATAGGCGCCTTCGGTGCCGATGCGAATTTTTTCGGCATGGGCCAGCCCCCCGCTCAGTGTCAGCCCCATTGCGGCGACGGCAAGGGATTTGATGGGTGTCTGCATGGTCTTTCCTCCTGGATAAAATTTCTTGTGCCGGTCCCTGATCCCATCCAGGAATAGGGATTAGTTTTTTTGAAAGATGCCGAAAGCATGTATACTCAACACAGGAATATTCCCAAGCTGTTGAAACAATCAAAGCAAAAGAACTATTGTTAAATATGAAGAAGACTAATGATCATACTCGGAGCCTTCGGCGCCTGTTGACCAACCTGCGCGGCCTGCGTGCCTTTGAAGCCGTGGCACATTATCAAAGCTTCACACTTGCCGCAGAGGAGTTGGCGGTCAGCCAAGGGGCGGTCAGCCATCAGATCAAACAGCTGGAGGAGCGTTTCGGGACCCGCCTGTTCAAACGAACGCGCAACGGCGTTTTGCTGGAACCGGAGGGCGAGTTTCTGAAAGAGGTCTGCGGCAGAAGCTTTGACGAGATTGGCGAAACCCTGTCACTGATAAGCCAACGCCGGGAAACGCAGCTTCTAAGGGTCCGGTCGGGTCCGTTTTTTGCAATGAAGGTCATTGCGCCACGGATCTCCGAATTCCTAAGCGCCAATCCCGGCCTGCAGCTGCATCTGAGCAACCTTGAGCCAGATTCAGCATCGCTGGGGTCCGAGGACGTGTTGATCAAGTACTGCGTGCAGCCGCCCGCAAACACCGTATCGGTCGAAATCCTGAAGGAAAAGCTTGTCCCGATTTGCAACCCGTCCCTGACCGCAGAGAGTAAGGCCTATGACGAGGTCATCGCTGACACAGGCATCCCCCGGCTTCATTACCGCGACATGAGCGACTGGGACGACTGGCTGAAACTCTATGGCAACAGCGGCCGCGCGGCTACGCAGAACCTAATCTTCGATGACCAGCACACCATTCTGGAAGCAATACGTTCAGGTCAGGGGATCGGTATGGCCGAACGCTCGCTGGTCCGCGAAGATGTCGCCCGCGGTCGGATCCTTATCCTGTCGGAGAATTACCTTCGCCCTGAAACCTCATACAAATTCATCTTCAAACAGGAACGCGCAGATTCTAATTCTTCTATCAGGCTGTTCCGGGATTGGCTGAAAAACGAGGTGGCGAAGCTGCAAGACTTTTGACTTGTTCTCGTATTCGACCGTGCTGCTTGCCGCCAAATTGGCCAATGAGCGGCCATCGATCAAAGTGCATTCTCGTGACAGGTTGGAGGAAGTGCGATTGGGGTTGAACAACTTTAATTTTGAGTTTGGTGCGGATGCCGGTTGCGGCTTGTTGAACAGTCCGCGCGTCGCACTTTACAGACTGAGCTTGCCTTTAATCTCTTCAACTTTGGCCGATTTTTCCGAAGACGATCTTGTTCTCCACTGTAATTACGCAAACGTCAAATTTTCTGCATGATGCACAAATGGCAGAAATAAGCATGCTGCATTGCGGCGTGAACTGGTAATTTAAGCTTCTCCTTTGGGCCGGATCACACGCAAGCAGCGTCGCATCTTGGGCGCAGTGGAAAATATCTCACTGAACGGACATCGGCCGCAGAATGTCATCGGTGTCAAGGTTAAGTGCGCTGCGCCAGAGCGGGGTCTTGAACACATGACAAACCTGCTTGGCAGGGCCGTCTTCGCGGGTCTCGAGTAGCAACCCCGCCCATTCGAGCGGTCGCAGCACGCAAGATGAGAACGCGGCCATCTCTCGCCACCCCGCGGTGTGCCAGTCTTGTGGTTCACCGTAGAAGGCTTCGAACAATGCAGCCTCGGTCGTGCCATGATCAGCCTCTACGTTAATCACGTTCATCCAGACGTCCCATTCTCCTATGGGGCGGTCGCTGAAGCGTGCATAGGATGCGTGATCAACCTGAAGCACAAAATTTGGGATCAGCTCGGAAAACAGGCGGCCAGGGGCTTGCACCAGTTGCGTACCACTCTTGGTCAGCCGAAACTCACCCTTGAAGTGACGCCCCAGGCGCAGAGAAATCAGCAGGAGATGCAAAACCTCGAGCGGGGCAAACTCATACTCATTGATCACCTTGTTGCAGCGGAACATCTCTTCTGCACTTTTCCCCGGCCAGTCGAAATGCTCGACGGCCCAATGGACGAAGACGCGCTTGAAGGCCTTGGTTTTGGTCAAACCGATTGATCCGTGCTTCTGCGTATATTGCAGAGTAAGTAGAGCGCCCCGAAGCAGCGGAGAATGCGCGAGGTCGGGATGGTCATCGGCGAGAGTGCGGAATTCTATCATGTCAGGATGCTGCCACAGACCGCGCTGCAGTGCCATGATGTCCGCACAGAGTGAAATCGCTGTTTTCAGAATTTCACGCCTGCAGCGAATGGCCTGTTTGACGGGCCGCACCGCAGCATGCGGCTTAATGCTGTAGGGCATTTGTGGGCCGTCTATGTCGCTGCCGTTTGGCCAAGAAAGTGTTGGGTTGTCTGCGGCGCGAAAGACGGCTCCGAGCCCACTGCGGACCTTGATCGCTTGCCGGGCCTTCGCTTGTGCAGCACGTCGCTTTCAGCGCAAAGCGGTCACTGTGCCTACGGTAATCACAGGATTCGCGAAGGCGCAGGAAGTGCCCTTTGCATTGCCAGCTCCGCAGTCTGTATCACGTACCCAAAGGTCAGACCGACTGCTGCGGTGCCGCGCCCGGTAGTACGTTCTACCCAAGCGGTTAGAAGTCCCCGTCAGCTACATAAATACTCAGATTGCATTCCTACTATTGAAGTCAACTCAAAGAGATATATGCTCCCCCTCGATTTCCAGGAGAAAATCTCATGAATACAACAGCTTCACGCACAGGTCTCCAGTTCGAAGATGAAGTTCGGAATATTGCGCGCAATCTATACTCAAATAGCATTGGACAGGGAAGTGCTGATGTTTCGGGGAAAGAGAGGGATGGTGTGTTTTGGAATGGGTCTTTTTACACGGTCGTCGAAGCAACGACGGACAAGACAAAGATCAAGGCCGAGAAGGATGGCAGGAAGACACATGATCTTGTTGCGAACTTACGTAAGAGTGGGCATATGGCGCAGGGTTTTCTCGTAACGCGACATGAACCCACCCCTGACCAAAAAGCTATTATTAAGTCTAAGAACTTTGATCGCACGACAAAAATCATTAGCTTTGATGAGTTGCGGTCCCAACTCTTCGATGCTTTGTCATACATAAACAACCGGGAGAAAAAACGTTTTGGGAGTGTGTACGACCATGTTTCCAATAAATATGAGATTCCCCTCGGAGACTTCGTAGAGCCCACAATAACAGATTTGGACCCATCCACACCCTCCTCAATGGAAGAAATGATCGACAGTGTATGCAAGTCCAAGAGAATGGTTTTGGTGGCAGAGTATGGTGTTGGCAAGAGTATGCTTCTCCGCCAAATTTTTCATAGCTTGGTCAAGAAGGTACATCGAAAGGAACACTATAGAACACCTATTGCGATCAACCTTAGGGATCATCTGGGTCAAACAGACCCTATCGAACTCCTCGAAAGGCATGCACGTGCGAATGCTGCCAATCCGCAAAACCTAGTAGCCGCTTGGAACGCTGGTTATGTTGATCTTTTAATTGACGGTTTTGATGAGCTTTCAACTAGAGGCTGGACTGGTGATGTAAAACGGCTCAGGGAGTATCGCAGGAGCTCACACTCGGTCGTTCGACGATTGATCAAAGAAACGCCGGAAGGGTGTGGTATAATCATAGCGGGTCGAGAAGCGTATTTTGATTCGTTCAGTGAAATGCGAGACGCGCTGGGAGCGTCTGAAAATCAATTCCAAATTCTACGTGTTCACCCGTTCAACTCTCAGCAAGCTGTAGAGTTCTTGGAGAAGAAAAACTTTACGAAGTCACTACCTGAGTGGATTCCAACACGCCCACTTCTCCTGACCTATTTGGTGACAAAGGGCTTGCTGCAGTCTGCTATCGAAGCTGATTCAGGCGGCGACTTTCCACGCGGATCGGCTTGGCTGTCGCTGCTGGAAATGATTGCTGCACGCGAGAGTGAACAGTCGGAGGGTGTAGATAAGGATTCGCTAATTTTGTTCTTTGGGGCACTAGGTGTCAGGTCAAGACATACGACTATTGGGCAAGCAAGTTTCTCCCCTCAACAAATGGAGAAGATTTTTGTTGCAGTAACTGGAACTACAATCATGGAGGATGAAAGAAACTTGCTTCTTCGCCTTCCCGGCCTAGGGGCTGCTCAAGATAGCCCACTAAATCGCTCTTTTATTGATGATGATTTCCTGAACGCCTGCTGTTCTTTGCCGACTTATTCCTTTGTACTCGACCCATACAGCGATTACGCGGACACCTTTAACTTCGAAGCCTTGAGCCAACCCTTATCTGATGTCGGCATCGAAGCTCTTTGTGCGCTCATTGACAAGGCCGGAGTGCCGCCGGGAAAAATCACCGCGGCTCTTGACTGCGCTATTGGCATGCCAGCCGCTCAACTGGGTTACGATCTCCTTCAAGTTTGCTTGGAGCGCAAATGCAATCTGAATTTTGTCACTTTGAGTGGTATCGAGGTCATAGATGTTGACCTGTCGAGTTCAGAATTTGATGGTTCACATATCGATTTCTCAGGTTGCTTGATTAACCGTGTAGTTTTACCCTCACCTGAAGAAACGAATTCAAACATTATATTTACAGAGTGCCTGATTGGCAGTGTTGAGGGGCGAGTTTCAGCCTCTGATCTCAACTTGAATCAATTTATTCAATGCGAGATCAGCGAGTTTACACATGACTATAGTGTGAACAATGAGGTGCTAGAGACTACGCTCCCACTAGGTGTAAAAGTTCTTGTTGTAACGTTAAGGAAAATATTTAAGCAGTACGGCTCTTCTAGACTCGAGAGCGCGTTGTATCGGGGGCTGGATCAACGTTCGAAAATGTTGGTGCCAGAAATAATTGACTTACTCCTTCGACACGACTTCATTATACCTACTGGGCGCCAAGGCAAAACAACGTACTCTGGGACCAAATCCAAGCGTGACGAAGCGCTACGGATTATTCAGTCTCCAAACACTATAGATTCCATGATCGTTCAAGAGAGCTCAAA
The DNA here is from genome assembly GCF_059429195.1 of Leisingera sp. CC-HEC093. Lineage (NCBI taxonomy): Bacteria > Pseudomonadati > Pseudomonadota > Alphaproteobacteria > Rhodobacterales > Roseobacteraceae > Leisingera > Leisingera sp. CC-HEC093. The sequence goes on from NZ_JCAIJR010000001.1 coordinate 883,126, forward strand.
GCTAAGTTGAGTCAGCTGGCCTCGAGATTTACCTGCCCCTCGCTGTTTGTCGTTCATAACGAGAGACAGCGGGGTTGATTCTGGTAGTCGGGCTCATCGTCGAGTTCAGACTCCTCAAATTCCAAAAGCACCTGGCGCGCTTCCAACGGTGTCTAGTTGCCAAGCCATAACCAAGGTCCAGATCGGGTCCTCAGCCGCACTTTACAAGGGTCTCTATTGAAGCAAAGCGGACACGCGGGATCGTCCTTGCTGCACTTGCAGCGAACGACGGCTCCGTCCCGCTCACTGCCAGTCCAAGCCCAACCAGGCGAACGGCCTCTGTGTCCGGCGATTTACCAGTTCGAACATCTTGCAGCGAAGGACCGCTTCATCACGTAAACAGTCCTAAAGTGGCGGAGTGTATTCTTCGAGGCAAACCAAGGTTCACCCCGAAAAATAGTGGTGGCGCGCCTGGAGAGACTTCAGACCACTGCGGCCGTTTCTTCGGCTGCCGGAATAGCCTCAGCCCGGCTCTTGGCTGTGGGGAGATCTTCCCAGTAGACCGCAAACGGACACTCCAGGGGCGAGTGCCGCGTCATCATGCTGACGATCACCAGCACAATCAGGCAGGTCAGCATGCCGGGGATCACCGGGTTGGTTCCTGTTCCCAATAAGGGCCAGATAACCTTCACCATAATGGCCGAGAGCATGGCCGACGCGCATCCCTTCGACGTTGCCCGACGCCAGAACATAACGGCGAGGAAGGGGATCACCAGCGTGGTCGTCGAAATCCTGAGCGCCCATTGATAGGCGCTGATGATGTCGGTCATCAGGAAGGCCACGAAAAGCGACAGAACGGAGATGATCACCACGCTCAGCCGCGCAGCTCTCATCTTCTCGGCTTCAGTAGCCTGCAGCTTGAACAAACGGCGATACAAGTCCTCCGCGAGGTTGGAACTGCCTTGCAGGATAGCACAGTGAGCTACTCCCCGATCGTTGGACAGGATCTGGCGTAATTTAAGCTACTCTCTGTGACCTGCCCCCCGCGGGTCCCTCGCTCATGACGAGAGTCTGCGGGTTTGATTTTGGTAGTCGTCGGTTTCGGGCTTGGCAAGCGCGGCAGGCGCGGAGCCCTCAAATTGCTCAAGCGCCTGCCGCGCTTGCTTTGGCGTTCTGTTCCCCAACGAAGAGTGCGGCCTGACGTTGTTGTAATCGTAGCGCCACAGCGCCAGCTTGCGGCGGGCATCGTCCAGGGTATCGAACAGCTCTTCATTGAGAAGCTCGTCCCGCAGGCTTCCGTTGAATGACTCGATGAAGGCATTCTGCTGCGGTTTTCCGGGATCGATGTAATGCCAATCCACGCCGTTCCTGTCGGCCCATCTCAGGATTGCCCGGCTGGTGAATTCCGTGCCGTTATCACTGACAACGCAAACAGGTTTTCCGTAGATCCGGACGAGCGCGTCCAGCTCCCGGGCAACGCGCTCACCCGAAATGCTGGTGTCCGCGGCCAGGCACAGGTTTTCCCGGCAGCAGTCATCGTTTACGGCCAGGATGCGGAACTTCCGCGACGCGCCGAAGCTGTCTGCCAGGAAATCCAGGGACCAGCGCTGGTTGGGCTGTGTGGCTTCGGGCATCGGCGTTCGCGAGCCCCGGGCACGCTTGCGGCCCCGCCGCCGTTTCACCGCAAGGCCTTCTTCCCGGTAGAGGCGGTAGAGTTTTTTGTGGTTCATGATCATGCCTTTTCGCTCAAGCAGCACGCCGATCCGCCGGTAGCCGAACCGGCGGCGTTTGCCAGCGATCTCCTTCATCTCCTGGCGGATCTCGGGATGGTCGAGCGGGCGTTCGCGCCGGACCGTCTTGGGGTCGACACCGACAAGCCGACAGGCCCTGCGCTGCGAGATGTCATGATCCCGCATTGCATTGAGCGCTGCCTCTCGCCGCTCTTTCGGTGTCGTCAGCTTTTTCCCAGCAGGTCTTTCAAAACCACGTTGTCGAGCATCGTGTCCGCCAGCAGCCGCTTCAGCTTGGCGTTCTCATCTTCCAGGGCCTTCAGCCGCGCGGCCTCCGACACCTCCATGCCGCCATATTTGGACTTCAGTTTGTAAAAGGTCGCCGGGCTCAGGCCGTGCCGACGGCACACCTCCGCTGTCGGCATCCCGGCTTCCTGCTCTTTGATCATCCCGATGATTTGCGCCTCAGTGAAACGGCTCTTACGCATTCGTCTGCTCCTACATAGGTTGGGCAGACTCTACTTCATGGTGAGGGATTTTGCGGGGGGCAGGTCAGAACGCAAGCCTTTTCTTTGTAAACAAAGCTGCCAATATCCGATTTGTAGCAGAACATTGACCATCTCTCCGTTCCTCACTTGGGGCTTGTCATGCTTTCAAGTTACGTTGCTTTTTCCAAAGATACCGGAGCAAATTTTGTCGAAAAGTCCCTTATGGCGCGTTTGGGCCTATTGGAAAGCGGGCTGGGCACGGCAGAAAGCAACCTTTTGGTGTAGGGATGCCGGGGCGAGCGCAGCACCTGTTCGGTTTCGCCGGTTTCGACAATCTCGCCCCGGTACATCACCGCAATCCGGTGGCTGACCCGTTCCACCACCGCGATGTCATGCGAGATAAAGAGAAAGGCGATGCCCAACCGGTTCTGGATGTCCTGCATCAGGGCCGTGACCCGGGCCGCGGTGGACACGTCCAGCGCCGAGACCGCCTCATCCGCGACAATCACCTTGGGCGAGACCGACAGGGCGCGGGCAAGGCACAGCCGCTGACGCTGCCCCCCGGAAAACTGGTGTGGGTAGCGGTCCGCCGCCGCCGGGTCCAACGTCACCTTCTCCAGCAGGTCGGCGGCCAGATCGGCCCGTGCCTGACCGCTCAGCCCGCTATGCAGATAGGCCGGTTCGGTGATCAGATCGCGCACCTTCATCCGGGGATTGAGACTGGCGAAAGGATCCTGAAAGACCATCTGCACATCGGCGCGCGCTTGTTGCAGCGACTGCAGGCCAAGGCCGGTGATATCGCGTCCGGCAAGGGTCACGCTACCCGCATCCGGTTCGATCAGGCGCATCAGGGCGCGCGACAGGGTAGATTTGCCACAGCCGGACTCGCCCACCAGGCCCAGCGTTTCGCCCGGACGGATCTCAAAGGACACGCCCCTCACGGCGGAAACCTTGACCTTAGGCTTGAGGAAGCCGCCGCTGCGGGCAAAGCTTTTGGTCAGCCCGTCAACCTTCAACACCGGTTCCGCGGGGGGCACCTGTGGGCGCAAAGGAGACAGGCCCAGCTTCGGTGTTGCGGCCATCAGGTCCCGCGCATATTGCGATTGCGGCGCTTCGAACAGCGCCTGGGTATGGGCGACCTCTTCAGTTTTGCCGTGGCGCATCACCACGACGCGATCGGCAACCTCAGCCATCACGCCCATGTCATGGGTGATGAACAAGATCGCCATTCCGATTTCCTGTTGCAGGCTTTTCAGGAGCTTCAGGACTTCGGCCTGCGTGGTTACGTCCAGTGCGGTTGTTGGTTCGTCGGCGATCAGCACATCCGGGCGGCAGGCCAGCGCGATGGCGATCATCACCCTCTGCCGCAACCCGCCCGAAAGTTCGTGCGGGTATTGGTCCAGCCGGCGCGCTGGATCTGGGATGCGAACTTGGTCCAGCGCGCGTTTGGCGGCGATCCGCGCCTCGGCCCGGCTCATGCCCTGATGGCGGCGAAGGACCTCGCCCAGTTGCTCGCCGATCCGCATGACCGGGTTCAGCGAGGTCATTGGCTCCTGGAAGATCATTGAGACGCGGTTGCCGCGATAGCGCTGCATGGCCCGGTCCGACAGCTGGGCCAGGTCGACGGGGGCGTCGGCCCCCAGCCGGATCCGGCCAGCGGTGATGCGCCCGCCCTCGCGTTCGATCAGCCGCATCACCGACAGCGCGGTGGCCGATTTGCCCGAGCCGGATTCACCGACCAAAGCGAGCGTTTCACCGGCGTGAATGTCGAAGGACAGATCGCGCACGGCAGTATGGTTGCCAAAGGCGATCGACAAGGATTTGACGGAAAGGACAGGCGCATCAAGCATGGCTCAGAACCGTCCCATCGGGGGCGTCCAGCGCCCGGGCTTCGGGGTCAGCCGGACCTCGAATGGGTCGGCGCCGTACACTTTCCAATGCAGGGTCTCAGACAATTCCAGCATGCCCCAGGCCCCGGCGGGTGTGCCCTGGGTGGTGAAGCTCTCGGTCAGGCTTTGCTGGGTGAGATGCGGAATGCCATTGACCGTGGCAATGGTGTTCCAATGCACATGGCCCGCGATACAGGCAACTGGCACCCGAGCCTGCGCCAGCGCCTGGCGCACGCGGTCGCTTTCGGGATAGCGCGAGACCTCTTCATTGCGCTCGAACCAATAGTTGCCGACCTGTCCGTGCCCCGACACCGGTACGTGGCTGGCCACCAGGGTGGGCTTCTGAGCTGCCTGCATCGCGCGCGACAGCCAAAGCAGATCACTTTCAGGCAGGGAGAAACCGTAGTGATCCGCGCTGCGGGTAATCTTCGGATCGGCCCGCCACAGGGCAATCTGCCAGTCGCCGCAGTCCAGAAGTTCGCTCTGCAGGCTCTGCCCGAGGATTTCTTCGTTCTGAGCAGCGGTCAGGTAATCGCGGTCATGGTTGCCGCAGATGTGGTGGATCGGCGCGTTCACAGCTTTGAACGCCTCCGCCACTTCGGTTTCGAGCCGAAGGTCGGTTTCTTCATCCACGTCCGAAATCCGGTCCCCCAGATCCAGGACAAGGTCGGGTTGCACGGTGTTCGCCCAATCGGCAAATTCGGCCATAAGCCCAAGCGCGGTATCACCGCGTTTGGTTTCAGAGGGAGCGCCGTGATGGATGTCGGTGATGATGGCAATTCGGAGTGTCATTTCTTTCGTCCTGCAAGGGGAGGAGCACGCCTCTGTGCGAGGCGCGCCATAGGTGTTCAGCTGTCGGCAAGCGCGATGGCGCCAGAACGGAAATCAAGCACATAGGGGATGTGTCCCGGCTGCGGCGCCCAGGAAATTCCCCTGTGCATGCCCCAGCTTTCGAACGGGCGATACAACGGCAGGACCGGCGGATCCTGCTTGATGCGCGCCATCAGTTCCACATAGGCGGCCTTGCGCGCTTCGATGTCCTCGGAAAAGCGGAAGCGTTCCCAGATCGCGGCATATTCCGCGTCTGTGTTGAAGCGGCCCGACCCCTCGGACGGGCCTTTGGGCGCCCACATCACCCCGAAAGAGCCGAAGGGATCGGCAAAATACATCGGGTTTGACCAGCTGCGCGCCATCAGGTCGGGGCTTGCGCCCGTCCATTCCTCGGTCACGTTCACGCGGCCTTTGATGCCTACCTCGGCCCACATTTCGGTGATGGCCTGCGCGGCCAGAACACCATTGGTGTAGTAAACGGGATAGGCGTCAAAGACGATTTCCTCTCCGTTGTAGGACGATTCCGCCAGAAGCGCGCGCGCCTTATCCGGGTTGTACTCGAAGGTGTCGAGTTCGGGCATGTGCAACTCGCCCATCTCTTCCATCGTGTGGGTCGAGGGGACGACCGCCTTGCCCAGCCACAACGCCTCGTTCAGCAGGTCGCGGTCAATGGCCATCGACATGGCCTGGCGGATCTTGGGGTCGGTCAGGTGGGGGTGGTTCACGTTCATGATCATGACGTGGAACAGCGCGGTGGCCGAGCCCTCGGTCTTGAGATTCGGGTCGGCGTTGATCAGATCCAGCTGGTCGGGAGCGATGTTGGTGACGATATCCGCCTCACCGGTTTTCAGCGCGGTGATGCGGCTGGCGGTTTCGGGGATGCGGATCACGGTGGCCTGTTCCAGCGGCGCGCGTTCGCCCCAGAATCCGTCAAAGCGTGAATAGACGACCTTCTGGCCTGGAACAAATTCCGAGATGGCGTAGGGGCCGGTGCCGACGGGCGTCAGCGAGAACGCCTCGAAATCGCCGTCCTCAGCCACCTCGGGATCACCCGACAGCGCTTTGGTGTAGTCTTCGGGGATGATCATGACCTGCTGCAGCGACACCAGTGTCTCCCACAGCGGCTCGGGACGTTCGACCTTGATCTGGACGGTGTAATCGTCGATCTTCACCGCTTCGGCAAAGTTGGCCAGGCGATCCTTGGACCGCACCACATAAGGCGCAAAGGTCGCCTGATACATACGGTTGAGCGAGAACACGACGTCATCGGCGGTCATGTCTTCGCCATTGTGGAACTTGACGCCCCTGCGCAGTTTCAGCTCCATCGTGGTGTCATCGACCAGCTTCCACTCGGTCGCCAGCGCAGGCACCCATTCAGGTTCCAGCTTGGAATGGTCGCGGTCGATCAGCGTGTCGAAGCTGTTGTAATAGAACTGCGATCCGACATTGGAATGGTCCCGGCCGGGATCGAGGTAGTCCGAGATATTGGCCGCGCCGACGGTGATCGATTGGGCGAAGGCCGAGCCCGCAAGAAGCGTGGCAGCGGTGGTCATCAGAAGGGTTTTCATGGTGTTCTCCATTGAGGGGTGTAGGGGGGCGTCTTCGGCCTCTTGATTATCGGGCGCGCAGGCGGACATCGGCGCGGTCACGCAGCCAGTCGCCGAGGGTCTGCACGGAAAAGGTGACAAGGATGATCAGGGCGGCGGGGGCAATCACGATCCAGGGCGCGGTCGGCATGTAGTCGCGGCCATAGCCCACCATGCTGCCCAGCGTCGCGGTGGGTGGCTGCACGCCAAGGCCGAGGAACGACATTGTCGATTCAAGGATCACGATATTGGAAAGCGACAGGGTGAACTGCACCACCAGCGGCGAGACGATGTTGGGCAGCACATGGGCCAGCGCGATGTAGCGTAGGCCGCCGCCCGAAGCGCGTGCCGCTTCGATAAAGGGCAATTGGGTGATCTTGCGAACTTCGGCGCGGACGATGCGGGCATATTGCTCCCATCCGGCGATGCCCAACACACAGATCATCACCGTCAGCGACGATCCGAACAGCGCGAGGATCAAGAGCGCCAGCAGGGTGAAGGGCACGGCAATCTGCAAATCGACGGCCGCCATGATGACGTCTTCGGCCCATCCCCGCCGCAGTCCCGCCACAAGCCCCAGCGTGCCGCCGATCAACAGGCCGATGGAGGCCCCTGCCAGCGCCAGTCCAAGGGAAAGTTGCAGCCCGTACAGGCTTCTCGACAGAACATCGCGGCCCAGTTCGTCGGTGCCCAGCAGGAAACCGTCCCGGTAGCGGTCGAACCCCAGCGGCGGACGCAGGCGCGAGATCAGGCTTTGGTGCAGGGGGTCCATTGGCGCGATCACCGGGGCAAAAATGGCCATTAGTAACAGCGCGGCGCCGGTTACGGCCGCCAGTTTCTGGATGGCATCCGCCTCACGCCAGAGAGCCAGCAAGAGCACGCGACGGGAGGGAAAGTGGGTTGAAATGGTCATGACTTATCCTTTCGCCATGCGGATGCGGGGATCGGCGAAGACATAGGCGATGTCGGTCAGGGCGTTGATGGCGACCACGGCAAAGGCCACGGCGAACACGCCGAATTGCAGCACCGGATAATCCCGGGTGATCGCCGATGACACCAGCAGCTCGCCAATTCCGGGCCAGCTGAAGACCGCCTCGACCACGACGTTGCCCGCCGCCGCCATGCCGGCGATCTGCAGCCCCAGCACCGACAGCACCGTGACCCCTGCATTGCGCAGCCCATGTTTCAGGATCACCACAGTTTCCGGCAGGCCCTTGGCGCGTGCGGTGCGCATGAAATCCTGCCCCAAAACGTCCAGCATGGCGTTGCGGGTAAAGCGGGTGAGCGCCGCGATCAGAACGCCCGACATCGCCACCGTTGGCATAATGAAATGCCAGGGCGTGCTGTTGCCGACCAGCGGCAGCCAATTCAGCCAAAAGGAGAAAACCAGGACCATGAAGGTGGCGATGACAAAATTCGGGACGGCATAGCCGATGAAGGCAAGTCCCATAACCGCACTGCCGATCCAACTGTCACGCCAAAGCGCCGCCGCCACGCCAAGTGGCACCGACACCGCCAGCGTTAATGCCAGCGCACTGCCCAGCAGCTGCAGAGAGGGGCCAATGCGTTCCACGACGATGTCAGCCACCGGGCGCCGTTCAATGAAGGACAGGCCGAAATTGCCTTCGAGAATGCCACGCAAATATGCGAGGTACTGCTGCCAAAGGGGCAGCTCCAGGCCGAAGTATTCGATCATCAGCGCCCGGTCCTCTTCGGACAGGCCGTCGCCCAGAAACGTGTCCAGCGGGCTGCCGGACATTCGGGTGGCGAAGAAAACCAACGTTACGATTACGAAAAGGGTCAGCACCATCTTGGCGAGCGTTCGCAGGATATAGTGGGTCATGCCGGGGCTCCAACGCGCTGAAGCTGGATGAAACGGGTTCCTGTCGCGCGTGCGATGGCGCCGTCGGTAGCGGGGTTGTCGCCGACGAAAACAGCCTCATCCGCGCTGACACCGGTACGCGACAGCGCCAGAGCGGCCAGATGTGGATGCGGTTTGCCGATGCTTTCGAACCGGACACCGTTCAGCATGGCTCGCAGCGCTGCCAGAAGCGCGCCGGTTTCGGCAATCGGCTGGCCGCCGAGGCCGGGATGGGCGGTATCGGTATTGGCAACCCAAAGCGGCGCGCCGTCCCGCACCAGCACCGCAGCCGCATTCAAGCGTTCCAGTGTCATCTGCGTGTCACGGCACAGAAGCACCAGATCGGGCGCTTCCTGCGTCAAGGCAAAGCCCAGCCGCTGCGCTTCCTCTTCCATGACCGGGCTGGCAAAAAGCGCCAGCTGTGCGCCGGGGTGGAGGCGTGCCAGGTGGATCAGCGTCTGCTCGCCCGCCAAAAGGATATTTCTGGCAGGGATGTTCAGGCCCAGTGTTGCCAATTCGGCGCTGAGCTCTGCAGCACAGTGGGTCGAATTGTTCGACACCAGCCACATTCGCTCGCCGCAGCTGTCCAGAAAGGGTGCCGAATCTGAATAGGCGCGCCCTTCGGACACAAGGCAGCCATCCAGGTCGCAGAGAACCAGCCGGTCGTGTTTCACCAATTCAGGTGAAAGGTGGCTCGCAAGAGTGTCGATGTCGGTCAATGCAGTTTCCACGGGCAAAGGCTCCTTGGTCCGTGGCGCAAAGGCGCCCCGGTTCAGTTTGTCTGGTTGCGAAGGGTCGTTCGGATTCGAATGTTTATCGGCGTTGGCGAAGATCTGGGCTCTGGCCGTGACATTGCTGTAACAATGCAAAGCTATGCTTTGAAAACTCAAACTCCGACTGAGGATTCCACATGTCTTTGTCCCTTCGCACGCTTGAGGCGCTGAGGTCGGTGGCTGATTCAGGCTCTTTTGCCGCCGCCGCGCGGCAGATCGGGGTAACGCAGCCCGGCGTGTCACAGCAGGTGCGCAAGCTCGAAGAGGAATACGGGGTTGTGCTCTTCGTTCGAGAGGCAGGGCGGCTGCGCCCGACGCCGCTGTGCGAACGTCTTTGTGATGCCGCGGAGCGGGTTATCAGTGAGTTTCGGACGGCGGAACAGATGCTGTCCCGTCATGGCGCTCTATCTAAGGGCGAGTTGTCGGTGGGTCTCGGCAACGCGATGCCCGGCATGTCGGTGATCGCTGCCTTTAACAAGGCCTATCCGCAAGTGGTCTTGCAGGTCACCACCGGGTCGCATGAAAAAATCATGCGGCAGGTGATCAACCACACTGTGGACGTCGGCATTCTACCCGAGGTGCCCAAGGACGGACGCTTCCTCCGCAAGGAACTTCTAAAGAACAATGTCGTCGCCATAGTGGCGCCCGCGCATCCGCTGGCCAGTGCGGGCTCAGTCACCTGCGACGAGCTGCTTCGTCAGAGGTTGATCTTTCGAACAGCCGGGTCTTCGACGCAGAAGGTTCTCGACCGCTACTTTCGGCGCCACGACGTCTCACCTGTGCCGTTCTTGACCCTCGACAACCGAGATGGCGTCTATGAGGCGGTGGTCAACGGTATGGGGGTCGGGTTCGTTTGGCGGACCGGTACGGGGCGCAATGAGGATGTGAAGCAGCTTAAGCTGCTCGGCGCCGACACGTCGAGCGCAGAGGTGGTCTTCGCTCCGGCCGAACGCAAGATGGAGACGCTGCGCGCTCTTTTCGGACTGATCGACGGCATCGAATTGCGTTGATGTTGGCATGTCGTGTGGGCCTGACCCCAAAGGCGTCGGAGAAAGCGCGCGGTTTTTTAGCGGCACTTGTTTATATCGCTGAAGAAAACGATGTGGTCGGTTGCTCAATGTCCGCTCTTGGGTCAGACAGACTGCGCCTTCGCGTTAGAAGCGAAATCACACTCTCCGCCCAGACCTGCGGGCGGCATCAGTTGATGCCAGTGCCACTGGAATGTCCAGTTTGGGCTGCCTGCGGTCTTCGGGCACCTAGGCTGCGAGATGATTTTGCTGCTATCCCGCTGCCGCATCGCCGCAAGGCGGCTAGGAGCCCACGGGATCAATAAAGTTTGCGCTACGTGCGCTCGCAGCGCCAATATAGCTGCAACCGCGTAAAATTTCACGCCGCCTTATGCCGAAACACGGCCCGTCATTCCGGATGCTGCTTCAAGGCAGACCGAGAACGCTTTGTCGAAGCAGGAACCTGACATGCCCCTTCAGTGAGTGCGGTCTGCCCTTTCGCATTCGATTGAAGCAAGCTCTGCGAATTGGTCGGCGGCAGCGTTCCATTGAGTGGAAGGCACTTTCGGCCAGCTGTATGCCTCTTGGATTAACTCCTGAGCGATACGCACGCGTTCCGGGGTTCCAACGGCGATCATCTGGCTCTGCATTTCGACTGGCATGTATTGCCGAGTGAACATCACGGTATCAGCCAGTTCCCTGACCTTCTCGCAAGACGAGGCAGCAGACACTGCTGCAGGTGAAATGAGACATGCGACGAAAAAAACAGTGCGAAACATCACGCTCTCCTTTGGATCATTGAAGGGAAGTTGGGCAACTGCACCAATGCGGCCATGTCCTCAACGGACTACTTTGGCCAAAACTGAAATCGCCATTCCCATAATTGGTATCTGAAATGCCTATTATTGCTGTAGACTTAAGTCAAGCCTCAGATGGCTGCAGATCGCTCATAACATAGCAATGAAGTCAGCCCGCCAGACGTGCTGGAGCTCGTTACGCACCTTCTTTTGCGTACCTTTCGCCGGCTTCAGTTAGGATAGCATCCAAAGGAATGTCGTGCGGTTGCGGGAAGATTGAAGGAAGTTGTGCGCTTTCCAAGCCAATGCCAATGGAGTAGGGGCGCGGCGACATTGCCGCGAGGGTACGGTCAAAATATCCCCCGCCATAACCCAGCCGGAAACCTCCAGCGGCCCAGCCCACCAGCGGTGTAAGGACGATGCCGGGAATAAGCTCGGGCGAACTGGGCGGCGGAACCGGAATATTCCAGTCGCCGCGCACCAGCTGCGTCTCTGGTGTCCACAGCCGGAAAACCAGCGGCGCAGCCTTGGTCTCGACGATCGGCAGGGCAATGGCGGCGCCCTGCGCGTGCATCTCTGCCATTAGGAGGCGCAGATCGGGTTCGCCCTTGATCGGCCAGTAGAAGGAAATAACACACCCGTTTGCGCCGGAGAACCGGTTCCGGATCAATTCGCGCAGATGTCCGGCCAGCACATCTCCAGCGGACTGACGGATAGCAACCGGCAATGCCAAGCGCTCCGCCCGCAGCCGGTTCCGTTCTGCCTTGCGCCAGCGGGCGACGTCTGAAGTCTGCTGCGGAGAAACCGCCTGCGGGTCGTAATGTCCGGCCTCCGCAGCCATGCAGGGTGAGGAAGCGTATCGTTTCTGATCGGGCGGACCATCAGAACTTCGGCTCATAGTCCTGCTCCGCTGCGGTGCGAAAGGGAGTATCCGAGGATCTGCTCTGCTTCGTTGACAATATTCCCGATACGGCTTGCTGCCGGTACAATCCGGCTGATGGCCGCCGCGCCTTGTCCTGCAAACAGAGCCATTGCCTCAAGGTCTCCAGTTGTTGTCCGCAGAGGAGAATCCGTGCTGAACCGCAGGCGCGGCTGGGATCCGTCCCAGGCGATCGCCTCGCGCGGCAGGGCATCCGGGTCGTGGCCCAGGTAGGTGCCGCTGAGTGCTTTGGTCACGCTGTTTTCCAGCACACGCACCGCCGCCCCCATTGGCCAGTTCAAGACGAAGACATCGGTCAGGACAGTATCGCCGCCGGTGGAGGCTGCGACGCGTTCCTTATGGTAAGGGTGAGCAAAGGATTCATCTGTGGCTAGGAAGGCGGTCCCGCATTGTATGCCGGAGGCGCCAATTGACAGAAACCGGGCCAGATCTTCGCCGGAAGAAAGACCCCCTGAGGCAACCACTGGTACAGACACGGCTTCCAGAATTGCTTCGGTAAGGTCGCGGACCGGGCGGCGGCCATGGACATGACCGCCTGCCTCGATCCCTTGCGCGATGATCACATCCGCGCCGGCCGCCCCTGCCGCGCGGGCGGCCTCAACTGTGCCGACCTGGTGCAAGACGAGACAGCCTGCCGCCTTCACCCGGAAAACGGCATCGGGCACGACATCCCAAAAGAATGTGAAGGCCGGAACACCGAGTTCCAGGCAGCAGCTGATCTGGGCATCAAGCAATCCAGGCTCGGTGGCTGCGGGGATGACATTCACCGCAAAGGGACGGTCAGTTGCGGCCCTGAGTTTTGTGACTTCTTCGGTGATCAGGTCCGGGCTTTCGCGCACCATTCCAAGCATGCCAAAGCCGCCGGCTTGGGAGACGGCGGCAACCAGTTCCCAGCGGGATACTCCGCCCATGCCAGCTAGGAGGACCGGGTGGTCGCATCCCAGCAGCGTGCAAATCGAGGTGTGCAGCAGGTTGTCACCTTTTTGGCCGCTCATTCCAACTATGCTCCCTTTAGTGCAAATGGTGGATAGGACGCTCAATGGAAGGCGCTCCACCCAGTTGCTGGCCTTTTCTAACGGGCAGTGCCGGGAGTTTACCGGCGAGCCCCTGCCGGTGACCACACACCTATTGCGAATGCTGTGACGGCATAGGCTTGGCTGGCCAGCTACTGGCATTGAGCCTACGCACCTTAATGGGTACAGTAAATGCTTATTCATACGGAGGGGAAGCCGCATGCGCCTAACATCTTTCACGGATTACGGCCTTCGAATGCTGATGAGGATGGCGAGCCAGCCAGAGCAAGGGTTCTCGACTGCCGATCTGGCTAAGGAGTTCCGTCTCTCGCGGAATCACCTGACAAAAATCATGCAACGGTTGGCGCGCGCTGGGATTGTTGAAACCCGGCGCGGTGCCGGTGGCGGCGCCTTCTTGTGCATGCCTGCAGAAAACATCCGGCTTGGTGAAGTCGTTGCGTTGCTCGAGCAGGGGCAGGCGCTGGTTGAATGCTTTGGCGTCGACGGAGGCGATTGCACGATTGATGGCCGCTGCCGCTTGAAAGCCAGGTTGCGCCAGGCTGAAGCGGTGTTCCTAGAGGATCTGAATCAGACAACACTTGCGGATATTGCATTGCCGATTCAACGCGCAGCCTGAGAGCACCAAGAAACGCCCGGCCGCCTTGTTGTAGCGGGTTGCGCCCCAGACCGCAGCGGCTCGCAGTTTAAAGCCGGACCCCGCGGACGACAAGTGCCAGCCGGGGAACCGCCAGCCCCAAGCTACTTGCAAACGGGCGGTGGAATTCTTCGAACGCCGCTCTGAAACCGTCGCGCTGATCCTGCGGCAGGGCGGCGTACGCAGCCGCGACGGGACCGAAGCCAGTAACGTATTCATTCCAGACCGTCGCCACATCCGGTGCATAAAGTGTCGTCACCTGTTCGCGAATGTCGATCTTGAAGCGCTCGCCGACAATCGCGTTCAACCAGCTTGAGTGCCCCCAGTCGAAGGGCGAGGCAGGTGGCGGGGGCCCATCTGACCATTCACCGACCAGAGCAAAGAAACGGGCGATATAGCCATCAGGTTCGTCGGCCCAGGTTGCAAGCGCAAGGCGGCCGCCAGGCCGAAGCACACGCGCCATCTCCGCCACGGCCCTGGATGGTTCGCGGGAGAAGATGACGCCGTAAGTTGAGATCACGCCGTCGAAGCTTTTATCCCGGAAAGGAAGCTCCTCTGCTGCCGCCTGTTGGAAAACTGGACGGGGAACAAACCCGGCCGACAGCGTCTCGGCTGCTTCGAGCATGCTTGGCGCAATGTCAACGCCCGTGACGCTGGCCCCACGCCAAGCAGCAAGCCTGGCGGCCCATCCCGTGCCTGTGCCGATATCAAGTATGCGTTCGCCGGGTCGCGGCCAAAGGGCTTGAACCGTGTGTGAAATTGTGTCGGACAGACCGAACGAAATGCCGTCGTAGGATCTTCCTGGCAGGCCCCACATCCGTGCTTCAGGCCTTAAGGTTTCGACCATCATCTTAGCCTCCTTTCAATAGCTTCAGTTCGAGTTTGCCAATCAGGTTCGCCAGTGGATACTCCACGATCTGGAGTATTATGAACGAGAAAGTTAAGGTATTCTGCGCACAGCAGGGGAGGCCTCCATGAAGAGTTACGGTCAATTCTGCCCCATCGCCAAGGCTGCGGAGATCTTTTGTGAACGCTGGACAGCGCTGGTCATCCGGAACCTCGGGGCCGGCGCGCAACGGTTCAGCGACATACACCGGGGCGTGCCGCATATGTCTGCGACGCTCCTGACGCAGCGACTGCGCCAACTGGAAGCCGAAGGCCTTGTCGAGCGGCGGCGCAGCGGAACGGGAAAGAGCTGGACCTATCACCTGACAGATGCCGGTGCCGAATTTCTTCCGCTGGTGGGCGCGCTTGGTATCTGGGGGCAACGATGGACGCGGCGCGAGCTTGCCGAAGGCGAACTTGATTTGGGGCTGTTGATTTGGGGATTGGAATACTCGGTAGACCCGGCGGCGTTCGGACCCGAGCGCCATGTGCTCCGGCTCGATGTGTCCGACCAGCCGGATCACAAGAGATTCTACTGGTTTGTGTGCGAGGGCGGAAACCTTGATCTCTGCGTTTCTGATCCCGGAGGCGGAACCGACTTGTTTCTGGAGGCCACATTGGCGGATTTGATCCGGTTATATCGCGGAGATGTCTCCCTGGCTGCCGCCATAGAAGACGGACGGATGACGGTCGATGCTGCGCCAAAGCTCATGCGGCGGCTTAAGAACTGGTTTAACTTCGACACAATGGCAAAAACATCCCCAGCGGAGGTTTCGGGCGACACGTAGGTTTTTCATTCGCGGGGGCAGACTTTCATGCCGCGCGCGGCGAAATCGGGTTTCGAGCCCAAGTCACAGGATGCTGTGCGAGGTATGAACGTGTGCGAAGCGTCGCTAGCAGCCATTGGTTTTTTGGCGGCGAATTCACTCTTTGTCCGGCTCCTTGTTGGTCGGTCCGCGTTGCTGCGAAAGCGGGAATGAATTTGGCCCCTCGGACTGACTTTCAACGGCCGGTTTGGCGACACATGCTGATTCACAGCGAAAACCACGCCGCACCCGCGAGCGCATGCTGCGTCAGCAAACACCCGGAAGGGCAACGGCGGTTTTGTCCGCCTCACTGCTAGTCCAAGCCCGACCAAGCGAACGGCCTCTGCCTCGGAGATCCGCCATTCGGGCTGGGCGCAGTGAACCTGCGGCATGAGCCCGACCAGGCGAATGCTGCAAAACTCAAAAATGTCTTAAACGACCTGAGAAGCTGCCATCAAACGATGGCTCCTGACGCGCCGCGAGGGATGACAGAACACCGTCAATCCGTCGGCAGCGGCGGTAGCGACCGCGTTTCCCTATTCATTCATTACCAGCGCCGATTGCTGACCTGTCATCCTGCGGACCTCAGACACAGCCTCGGCAAGTGCCGGTCCAACCTCGTCAAAGATGCGCTGATCGGTAAGCTGCTTTGAGGTCGAGCTTGCCAGAAAAGCCACCGGCTCACCCAAGTCAGACGGACGGTAGGGCACCGCCGCGGCGTTAATGGTCTCGGAAAACCGGCTTCCGCCTCGCACCAGAGTGTAGCCGTCAGCCAGGATCTCGTCATGCGCGGCAAGTCTGATTGCCGCGAATTCCGCCAGCAATTCTTCTGGCTCATCGCTTCGGCTTTCAAGGAAGCGGGCAAATTCCTCATCGCTGAGCGCCCCCAGATACGCCTTACCGCTGGAAGACGTAAGCAGCGGCATCCGGTAGCCGACATCCAGCCAGATCGCAGATGAGTTCACCGGCCGCCAGGCCCTGGTCAGCAGCATCCGCTGGTCATCTTTGATGCTGATCGCTGTCAGAGTGCCGGTTGCATCTGCCAGCCGCTGCATTACCGGTGAAGCAATCTCGACAAAGGCAAATGAAGCGGCCGCGATGTTCCCCAGTGCAAGCGCCGCCGGACCGAGCCGGTATTTGTCGTGCCGCCGCCCATGAGTCAGGTATCCAAGCGCGCATAAGGTGAAGGTCAGCCTGGAAACCGTCGGCCGCGGAATGCCGGTGCGCTCTGAGATTTCAAGGTTGCCCAGACCGTCATCCGTCGGGCGGAAGGCCCGCAGGATGGTCAGGCCCCGCGCCAGTGTATTTGCAAATCTCTTGTCCGATGCATCGGCTGGCATGGTATTCCCTGTATCTATGCGGGCACCCGGCCCGAGCGGGGTATTCGCTGTCCGCTGGCCCCCGATACTACTGAACCGCATTTGACAGCACCAGAGAGATCGACGGAAACGCCACCAGCAGAAGCAGCACGACCACATCAACGCTCAGGAACCGCCAGATGCCGGAAAAGACCATGCCCACCGGGGCGTCCTTGCCGACAACATTAGACAGCACAAAGACATTCAGCCCCACCGGCGGGGTGATCAGGCTGATCTCCAGCAGTTTCACAACAACAACGCCGAACCAGATCAGGTTCAGCCCGTAGGATTCCACCAGCGGCACCACCAGCGGCAGGGTCAGGACCATGATTCCGATCGGGTCGAGGAACATGCCCAGCATCAGGTAGACGACGCAGATCGCAAACAGCAGCGTGCCCGTAGACAGCTGCGCCTGAGCTACCCAATCCACCAGCGCGGGCGCCATGCCCGTCAGCGCAATCGCCGCGACAAATATCTTGGCACCCGCCGCAACAAAGAAGATCGCGCCGGTCTGCAAACAGGTTTCCCGGACCGCCTGCCAGATGCCTGCCATATCAAGCTGACGCTGCACCAGGCCGATCAGCACAGTCAGCACAACGCTCACCGCGGCTGCCGCGGTGGCGGTAAAGTATCCGCCGTAAATCCCGATCACGATAACTGCAAAGATCACCGCTGCGGGCCATGCTCTTCGGAACGCTGCCAGCTTGTCGGCGAAGCTGGCGGCCTCGCCGCAAGCTGGCACCGCCTTCGGATCCGCCCTGATCCACATCGCAATGACCAGGACAAACCCCGCCAGCGTCAGCAGCCCCGGCAGAATGCCGGCAATGAACAGCTTGTTCACCGAGGTCTCTGTAAAGATCGCATAGATGATAAACAAAATGCTCGGGGGGATCAGAGAGCCGAGTGTACCCCCGGCCGCGACGCTGGCGGTTGCCAGCCTTGGGTCATAGCCAAGGCGCAGCATCTCCGGAGTGCAGATTTTGCCCATGGTCGAGGCGCAGGCTAGGCTGGAGCCGGTGATTGCGGAAAACCCGCCGCAGCCCATCACTGAGGCCACCGCGATGCCGCCGCGCAAGCGCAGCAACCAGACCTTGGCCGCGTCATAAACCGCCGTGGTGATACCGGCACGATAGGCAATGTTGCCAAGCGCGATGAACAGCGGGATCATCGACAAATCAAAGGAATGCAGCAGATCGAATGAGTTATTGAAGACCAGCGACGAGGTCGCCCGGAAGGCACGTTCCGGCATGAAGGTGCCAGTGCGGAACGCAAATATTGTAAAGGCCGCTAGCGTCGCCACGCCGATCAGGGCAAAGGCAATCGGCACACGAACGGCTAGAAGCACAAGCATAACGGCGAAGGCCACAAGGCCAATCAAGGCGGGATCCACGGGCAGTCTCCTCGGCAGGTCTGTTGAATGTCAGATGCATGTCAGGTTTTGTGCAGCGCGATTTCGTCGCCGCGCAGCAGGGTCAGCACATCACCGGCAGCCATCACCGCAAGCCGCAGCCATCCCAGCGCAATCCCAAGGGTAAAGGCCAGCCGCCCCGGCCATTGCGGCAGGTTCAGATCGCCATAAAACACACTGCCGGTCTGCCACTGATGCAAAAACTCCCGGCCGCCGGAATACAGGATCGGCGTCAGCGCAAAGAGGCCGAACAAGGTGCCGAATACGGTCAGCCAACCCGACACGCGCGGCGGCAGCAGATTGGTCAGAAACTCCACCGCGATATGCGCCCGCTGCGCGGTTGCGGCGGCCAGGGGCATCACGATCGCCAGAACCATCAGCTCGCGCACGATGACGATGGTGTCCGGCACCGAGCTGTTGAACAGGTTCAACGCCACCACATCGGCAAAGATCAACAGCGCCAGCAGAATGATGGCCGCCGCCGATATATCTACAAAAACCCGTTCCAGCCTGTGGAGCATCTTGTCCTCCCTCACATTTGCCAGCGGCGCTGCCACCACCCGACCCCTGTTCCACCTTGATCAGTTGCTGCGCGTCCAAGGGTAGCCCTTGGCTTCGAACTCAGACGTGAATTCAGCCACTGCTGCGGTGTAGGTGGCCATCAGCCGGTCCGCATCCAGACCAACGCTGCGGGCATTTTCCATCCAATCCGCAATAAAGGGTTCCGCCGCCTCATTCAGGGCAGCCTTGTCAGTATCGCTCAGCTCGATGACCTCGATCTTGCGGGCGGTTTCGCCTGCGGTCATCGCCTTCATCGCCTTGCTGTTGGCACCGGTCACAATCTTGGCAAACTGATCCGCCAGTTCCTCGCCCGCTTGCATCAGCACCTGCTGCTGCCCAGCCTCCAGGCTGTCAAAAACCTGCTTGTTCATGAACATGCCATAGCCGCCGATCTGTCCCCAGTTCAGCACAGTATAGCTGTCGATCACCTCGTCCCATTTCAGCGAGGGAACGATGTAGTCATAGCCCTGGCTGCAGTCGATCAGCCCGGTGTCCAGCCCCTGATAGGCTTCATAGACTGACAGGTTCACACGGGTTGCGCCCATTTCGCCAAAGACCTTGCCGTAAACGCCGGCGCCGCGAACCTTCTTGCCCTTGATGTCCTCAACCGAACGGATCGGCTCTCCGGCGCAGGCAACATTCACAGCCGAGGCGGTGAAGGTGCCGATATAGACCAGGTTTTGGCGGGCCAGATGCTCGGTAATCTGCGGTTCCGACCGCATCAGACGGTCGGCTGCACGCATGGCGACCCAGGCATTCGGCCCGCCGATGGGAAAGTCCGCCAGCGAATAGGCTGCCATTTCCTTCTGGAAATAGGCCGCAATGATCGACCCGGCATCCGCCACCCCGTCGCCGATCCCCTGCACTGCCGCGCTTGCCTTGAACAGCGCGCCGCCCCATTGGATGTCCATCTTCAGATCGCCTTCCGACAGCTCACCGATACGGCTGTTGTACCATTTCAGCGCGGCAGGAACCGTGCCCCGATCCGGGCCGCTGTGGCCGTAGTAAATCACGGTCTCCGCAGAGACCGCCGTCGCACCAAGACCGGCCGCAATGGTCAGCCCTCCCAGAATATTCCTAATCATCCCCATGGCTGGCATCTCCTCCTCAAAAGCCACTCTCTTAATTTCACTATGTAGAATTTTAAACTCATGTCCAGAATTTTATTTCACATATTGGAATTTTAAAAAGCTACCTGCATTTGACACGTAACAGAACAGGCCTCCCTCTTCTGCTCCTCTGCAGGACACAAAATTGGCGCAGCAGATCACACGCTTTCAGCCAGTTCGCTGGCAAAGGATTCGATCAGCTTCGCTTTAAGGATCTTACCTGTCGGCGCGGCAGGCAGGGCAGCAGCCACAATAATACGTGCCGGCCGTTTGTAGGGCGCAAGCCTGTCATGAAGAAAGGATTTCAGCTCAGCTTCCTTTACATTGCTGCCGGTGGCGGCGCTGACAAAGGCCAGGACTTCCTCGTTGCCTTCAACGGCACGGCCCACGACACTTGCCACTACTACATCGGGATGCTCGGTCAGCGCCGCCTCAATCTCCACCGGATAGACATTGAAGCCGGACCTGATGATCAGCTCCTTGGTGCGCCCGGCAATATGCAGCCGCCCTTCATCGTCGAAGCGGCCCAGATCACCGGTGCGGAAAAACCCGTCCTCGGTCAATGCCACCGAAGATTGCTCCGGATCGCGGAAGTAGCCCTTCATGACTTGCGGGCCGCCCACCAGGATCTCTCCTATACCTTCCTCCGGAGTAGCGCCCGGCGCCTCCAAGTCGAGCTTAAGGATGCAATCGCCCATCGGCAGGCCGACACTGATGTCAGGATCGCCGAATGCGTTGCGGGTGGCGCAGACACCCGCCGTGCCCTCAGTCAGCCCATAACCGTTTTGCAACGGCAGGCCATAAAACGCCTCTGCCTCGCGTTTCCAGGCCGGATCCAGGGGCGCACCGCCCGAGGAGACAAACCGCAGTTTTCCCGCATCATAGCGCGGCTTGCCGTGGGAGCGGGCATAGTTGAACAGATGCGCATGCATCTGCGGCACCGCGGGCAGCAGGGTCACATCCTCCTGCAGTGCCTGGTACAGGCGCTCTGCCGAGAATTGCGCCTCCATCCGCATCGCCGATTGCGCCAGGGTGACAGACAGCATGGTGACCAGTCCGAAAATATGGCTGAGCGGCAGCGCCAGATAGGTCACATCCGACTTTTTAATGCCCCGCACCTCGGCTGCGGCCGCCGCCCCTGCAATCAAGTTGGCATGGGTCAGCATCGCGGCCTTGGGGGTGCCGGTTGTGCCTGAGGTGTAAAGCAGAAGGGAGATCTGTTCGCGCCCGTCCCCTGACACCGGTTCCGGCGCAGCACCCGCGCGCTGCATCAGGGCTGCCGCGCCAAAGGCGCCCTGCACGTCCTGGGCGCCGTAGTGATCCGCATGGGTTCGGGCCGCCGCGGATGAGGCCGCTGTGAACACGACGGCACTGGGGTCGGAGTGGGCAAATATCCGGTCCAGCTCAGCCGTGGTCAGCCGCGCATTGATGGCAACCGCGGATGCGTCCAGCAGGCTTGCGCCAAAGAAGAATGCGATCACCTCGGTGCAGTTTTCAAACACCAGAACCACCCGGTCGCCGGGCTGGACACCCGCGGCCTTCAACTGCTGCGCCGCGGCGGATGCCGCTTGGGACATTTCCATCCAGGTGAGCCGGCGGCCATCCTGATCTACCAGCGCCAAAGCATCGGGGCGGGCGTCAGCGGCTGCCTGCAAAAGCCCGTGTACGCGATTTTGCATGTCTATTCTCCTCCCTTGCGCCCTCACGCCGCCAGGCCCAGCCGCCCGAAAACCGCCAGCGCCTCAGCCTCTAGCCGGGCGGTGATTTCGGCAAAAGGCTCCACCTTGTCCACAAACCCCAGCGCATGGCCCGCCGACAGCAGCCCCTGGGAGACGTCGCCAGTGGCATAGGCTTGGCGCCCTATCTTGCCGGACACATGCTTCAGCAGTTCCTGAATGCCTATCTCCGGATTGTCGCGCTCCAGCTTGGCAACTGTCTCGGTGGTTTGGTTGCGCAGGCTGCGCACAGTGTTGCGCACCGAGTGCATGGTCAGCTGCGTGTCCAACTCGCTCGCATTCACCATCGCCTGCTTGTAATCCGGATGCGCGGTCAGCTCGCTGGCAACCAGGAACCTTGTGCCCATCACCACGCCCGCCGCACCCATCACCAGCGCGGCCATGATCTGCTTGCCGTGCCCGATGCCGCCGCCGATCAGCCAGGGGATGGTCAGCCGGTCCTCAGCCAGGCCTGCATTGACCATGCTGCCCACCATATCCATTCCGGGATGGCCGCCACATTCGGCGCCGACAATCGACACCATATCGACTCCCACCTGTTCGGCCTTCACCGCATAGCGCAGGCTGGGCACCTTATGCAGCACGGTGATCCCGGCATCCTTTAGGATGGGCATAAACGCCTCGGGACTGCGCCCGGAGGTTTCAACAAACTGCACGCCTTCGTCCGCGATCAACCTGAACACCTCCTCGGTCTTCTCCCCCGGCACCAACTTGGGGATCATCGAGACATTGACGCCGAATGGCTTGCCATCGCACATCTCGCGGCAGCGGCGGATCTCGGTACGCAGATCGTCCATCTTAGGGAAACTGGCCGCAGTGATGAAAGAGATTATCCCCGCCCGTGCCGCAGCCGATACATATTCGGCATTGGCCAGCCATTGCAGGCCGCCCGCCACAACCGGCAGCCGGGTGCCATAGGTCCGGGTCACAGGCGTGTCGAAAATCGCAGGAAGAGCAGAAGTATGCATCATGTCGGTCTCCTTACCGGAATACTGGGGGTGTTTTGCTGAGAAAGGCGCCGATGCCCGCCTGGGCCTCGTCACCGCCAAGGGCCTTGGCCATGGCATCGCGTTCATGGTCGAGCTGGTCTTCGAAACTGGCGGTTTCGGCCTGATTGAGAAGCTTCTTGATGTCCGCAATCGCAATCTCAGGGCCACGGGCCACCGCATCGGCCAAGGCTTCGGCCTGCGCCAAGGTGCGCCCCTTGGGAGCCAGCTCCGTCACCGCACCCAGCTGGTGCATCCGCTCAGCGCTGAGCGGTTCCGCCAGCATAGCCATTCGCGCCACAGTTGCCCGCGGCAGTGCCTGTGTCAGGGCATAGGTGGCGCCGCCATCTGGCACCAGGCCCGCTTTGACATAAGCCAGAGTGAACTTGGCCCCGTCTTCCGCGACGATCATGTCCGCCGCCATCGCCAGGGACAGCCCGGCCCCGGCCGCGCCGCCTTCGACCGCTGCAATCACTGGCTTGGGGCAGTCCCGGACCGCACGGATCAAGGCGTTCAGCCTCCCGATCTGCACCTGCCGTTCTTCAAAGGACATCGCGCGGCGCTCCTTCAGCATGTTCAAGTTGCCGCCGGAGCAAAAGAACCCGCCCTCGCCCGCCAAGATCACCGCCGCAATCGCAGGGTCCCCTGCCGCTCGCGCCAATCCGTCCAGCAAGCCTTGGTAATATTCATAAGACAGGGCATTGCGCATTGCCGAGTTGCAGTTCCAGATAACCAGGGTCCTGTCGCGGACCTCATGCCGATAGAGCGCACTCATGCCGCATCCTCTACTGCTGGTCCGCGCACGCGTTTAAAGACACCGGTGGAGGCTGCGATCAGCCGCCCCGTTTCGTCCCGCAGGTCGCAAGAGACAAATTTGGTTGTGCCGCCGCCCCCAGTGATCCGTCCGGTCGCCCGCACGCGACCATGCCGAGCCACTGCCATGTAATTGACGTTCAGCGATAGGGTGAGGAAAGGGGTGGTGCCCCGCGGATCGCACGACAGGCTGGCAGTTATACCACTGGCAGTGTCCAGCAGCGTCGCTGCAACTCCGCCATGCAAGCCGCCCTGGCGATTTAGATGCAGGCTAGAAATCTCCAGCGCGCAATGCGCCTCAACCGCGTCCGGGTCAAGTTCGACGCCATAACCCATCGCTTCAAACAGCGGGAGCAGGGGTCTGTCAGGGCGGACCAACGGCATAGCTTATCCTGCCTTAAGCGCGATGAAGCGCTCCAAATGGTAATCGGAGTCGCCAAACAGATGGTCGATCATCGTCAGCCGACGGGCGAAATGAGACAGCGCATATTCATCAGTCATGCCGATGCCGCCATGCATCTGGATGCATTCCTCGGCCACCAGCGCCCCGGCCCGGCCAATCAGGTTCTTGGCGGCGCTGGCGTGGAATTTGCGCACATCACGCGGCTGATTCAGGTTGCCTGCCAGGTTGATCACGGCTGAGCGCGCCTGCTCCACCTCGATCAACATATCCGCCATACGGTGCTGCAGCGCCTGAAACTTACCGATCGGCATACCGAACTGCTTGCGCTCCTTCAGGTAGCTGATGGTCAGGTCCTTGGCGGCCTCCATTGCCCCCAACGCCTCTGCGCAGATGGCTGTCAGGCCACGGGCAACAGCGGCTTCCAGCGCGTCCAGCCCCTCTCCGGCAGCACCCAGCCGGGCCGCATCCGTCAGCTGCACCCCGTCCAAGGTAACCGTCGCAGAAGGAATCCCGTCCATGTTGCGATGGCCATTGACGGTCACGCCCGGCGTGTTTACCGGCACCAGAAACAGCGAAATGCCTGCCGCATCCGCAACCGCGCCAGCCTCCCGCGCCGAGACCACCAGCGTCTGCGCCTCAGCACCATAGAGCACATGGGTCTTGAGACCGTTCAGCACGATATCATCGCCGTCGGCAGACGCCGTGGTTTCCACATGGTTCAGGTCATAGCGCGCGCCAGCCTCGCCCTGCGCCAGCGCGGCCACATGGGTGCCGGCGATAATCTCATCCGCCAGCCCGCACTGGCGTTCGTTGCCGAGGCCTGCAATCAGCCCGCCCGCCAGCACGGCCGGCAGCACCGGTTCGACTACGCCCGCACGGCCCAGCTCCTCGAACACCACCGTCAGGTCAAAACCCTCGCCGCCGAAACCACCCTGTTCCTCGCGGAACATGGCCCCCAGCACGCCCATTTCTGCCAGCCCGGCATAGACCCCGGTATCATAGGGCTCAGCCGACGCAATCAGCGCGCGGCGGTTTTCATGCGAGTACTTGTCCGCCAGAAACCGCTGCAGCGTATCGCGGAGCATCATCCGTTCTTCGGTCAGATTGAAATCCATGTCGCCTGCTCCCGTTACAGCCCCAGAATGGCCTTGGTGATGATGGTGCGCTGCACCTCGTTCGAACCGCCAAAGATCGACAGCTTGCGCATGTTGAAATACCCAGGCGCCGCCGCCGCCGCATGGTCAGGGCCGAGGGCTGCTGCATTACTGCCGCCGTCCAGAAACTCAGGCTGGAACGGCAGCGCGTCCGGCCCCATCGCCCGGCGCAGCAGCGAAGTCAGCTCCTGCCGGATCACCGTCCCCTTGACCTTCAGCATCGAGCTTTCGGCACCGGGCGCCTGCCCCTTGGCCGCAGCCGCGACAACCCGCAGATTGGTGGTCGCCATGGCCATCAGGTCAATCTCCGCCTGCGCCATCCGGGCCGCGAAGTGCGGGTTCTCCGCCAGAGGCCGCCCACCGGACTGCACCTGCCCGGCAACATGTTTCAGCGTGACCAGCAGGGCGTTTGAAAAACCAACCCCGGCAATATTGGTGCGCTCATGGGTCAGCAGATACTTGGCATAGGTCCAGCCCTTGTTCTCCTCGCCTACCAGGTTCTCCGCAGGCACCCGGACATTGTCAAAGAACACCTCGTTCACCTCCGGCTCGCCATCAATCAGCACGATGGGGCGGACCGTGACACCGGGCGTGTCCATGTCGATCAGCAGAAAGGAGATGCCTTCCTGTTTCTTGGCATCCGGATCGGTCCGCGCCAGGCAGAAAATCCAGTTTGCGTGCTGGCCCAGCGTGGTCCAGGTTTTCTGGCCGTTGACCACATAGTGATCGCCGTCACGCACCGCTCGGGTCTTGACCGCCGCCAGATCGGAACCCGCGCCCGGCTCGGAATAGCCCTGGCACCACCAGTCCTGCCCGTTCAGGATACGCGGCAGAAAGCGCTGGCGCTGTTCTTCGGACCCAAAGGCCAGCAGCACCGGCGCCAGCATCGACAGGCCAAAGGGCAGGCTGCGCGGCGCGTGCGCCAGACAGGCTTCTTCCTCAAAAATGTGACGCTGCACAGCGTTCCATTCACAGCCGCCATAGGCCCGCGGCCAATTCGGCGCCAGCCAGCCGCGCGCATTCAGCAGGCTGTGCCACTGCTCAATATCCGCCTTGGCCAGCCGCTTTCCCAGCCGCACCTTTTCGCGCAGCTCATACGGCAGGGTTTCCTTCAGCCATTGGCGGACCTCTGTCCGGAACGCCTGTTCTTCCTTGGTGTAATTCAGATCCATCGCGTGGTGCCCCTCAGAAGATTTCAAACAGGCCGGTCGCACCCATGCCGCCGCCGATGCACATGGTGACAACGCCCAGCCTGGCGCCGCGCCGACGCCCTTCCAGCAGCAGATGCCCGGTCATCCGCGCGCCGGTCATGCCAAAGGGGTGGCCGATCGAGATCGAGCCGCCATTGACGTTGCAAATCTCCGGGTCGATCTCCAGCCGGTCGCGGCAGTAGAGCGCCTGGGAGGCGAAGGCCTCGTTCAGCTCCCACAGATCAATGTCGCTGACCGTCAGCCCGTGCCGCTGCAGCAGGCGCGGCACCGCATAGACCGGGCCGATGCCCATTTCGTCCGGCTCGCAGCCCGCCACGGCAAAGCCCTTGAAAGCGCCCAGCGGTTCAGCGCCTTCGCGCTCGGCCACCGCGCTGTCCATCAGCACCAGAGCCGCAGCGCCGTCGCTGAGCTGCGAGGCATTGCCCGCGGTCACGAAATGGCCATCGCCCTGCACCGGCGCGAGCCCCGCGAGTCCTTCGAGCGTGGTATTGGGCCGGTTGCAGTCATCCATGCCGAACGTCACCTCCTTGCGGGTGATCTCGCCGCTTTCCTTGTCCTTGAAAGCCTGGGTCACGGTGATGGGCACGATTTCATCGTCCAGCCTGCCCTCGGCCTGCGCCGCTGCAGTGCGTTTCTGGCTTGCGAGCGCCAGTTCGTCCTGCGCCTCGCGGCTGATACCATAGCGTTCGGCCACGATATCGGCGGTCTGGATCATCGACAGATACAGCTCCGGCTTATTCTCTAGGATCCATGCCTCCCGCGCCTGCGGCGGGCGTGCGGGCGGCATCTGGCTGATGCTTTCCACCCCAGCGCCGATGGCGGCCGGCGCGCCCTCCATCACAATCGAATGCGCCGCCATCGCAACCGCTTGCAGTCCCGAAGAACAGAAACGGTTCACAGTGGCCGCGGAAACAGAAACCGGCAGCCCTGCGCGGATCACGGAATGTCGGGCAATATTGGAACCCGTCCACCCCTCGGGATAGCCGCAGCCAACCAACGCATCCTCAATCAGATCCGGGGCAATTCCCGCCCGCTGGACTGCATGGCTGATGGCATGGCCTGCCATAGTTGCGCCGTGGGTTTCGTTGAATGCGCCACGGTAGGATTTGGCCAGACCCGTTCGCGCGGTGGAGACGATTACCGCCTGTCTCATTTGTTTCTCCTTCAGGTGTTTAGGCTGGCAAAAGTCCGGCCTTCAGCGGCCAGTTGCTCCAACAGAGGCGCTGGTTGCCAAAGCATCGGGTCCTCCTCGTGGAAGCGGCAGATATCCTTCAGGATTTTGTCCAGCCCTAATGTGTCGGCGTAATGCATGGGGCCGCCGCGCCAGCGCGGAAAGCCGTATCCGTTCAGCAAGGTCACATCCACATCCAGCGGCCGCAGAGCGATGCCGTCTCCGACCACTCGCGCAGCTTCGTTCACCATGGCAGCCATGTAGCGGCCAATGATCTCATCTTCGCTAATCACCCGTGGCGTAATGCCCTTGGCGGCACGCTCTGCTGCGATGATCTCTTCCACCTCGGGATCAGGCTGCGGCCCGCCGACGCCTTCTTCATAGATGTAAAACCCGCGCCCTGTCTTGCGCCCAAACCGGCCCAATTCGCACAGGCGGTCGGCAAACTGGGGGTAGGTTTCGAGCGGATCGCGCTCAGCCGCGAGGCGCTTGCGGTTGGCCCAGCCGATATCCAGCCCGGCCAGATCGCCAACGGCAAACGGCCCCATCGCCAGGCCGAACGCGGTCAGTGCCTTGTCCACCGCATAGGGGCTGGCCCCAGCCAGCACCATGCCGTAGACCGCCTTGCTGTAATAAGACAGGATCCGGTTACCGATAAAGCCGTCGCAGACGCCCGCGCGCACCGCTACTTTCTTCAGCCGTTTGGCCAGCGCAAAGCCCGACGCCACCGCATCCGGAGCAGTATCTTTACCCACCACAACTTCCAGAAGCTGCATCACGTGCGCAGGCGAGAAGAAATGCAGCCCAATCACATCTTGCGGGCGGCGGGTCATTGCCGCAATCCGGTCCAGATCCAGATAAGAAGTGTTCGAGGCTAGAATGGCGCCCGGCTTGCAGACCTCGTCCAGCCGGGTGAACACGTCCTTCTTGACGTCCATGCTTTCAAAGACAGCTTCGATCACCAGATCTGCTTGCGCGAAATCCTCGTAGCTGGTGGTGGTGCGGAACATTTGCGCCAGCATGGTATCCCGCCGCACCCCTGCCAGCTTGCCGCGTTTCACCGCACCGTCCAGCATCCTGCCGACGCTTTCCGCCGACCTGTCGGCCGCAGCTTCGTCGCGCTCTGCCAGGGTCACATCCAACCCGCTCAGCAGCGCGCTGACAGCAATCCCCGCACCCATGGTGCCACCGCCAACAACGCCCATCCGATGGATTGCGCGCGGTTCAACACCTTGGATTTCCGGCAGCTTCCCAACCTGGCGCTCGGCAAAGAAGGCGTGGATCAGCGCGGCGCTCTGGTCCGAGGCCATCAGCTCTTGGAACAAGGCGCGCTCTTTCTTCTGCCCTTCCTTGAACGGCAGCGACATCGCCGCCTCCACTGCATCGACGCAGGCCATTGGCGCAATCGCCCCGCGTGCGTCCTTGGCAACCTTGGCGCGGACGCCCTCCAGTTCTGCCGGCTCCAGTTTGTTGCACGGCAGGCTCCCCGCCGGGCGCGGCCGCTTGCCCGCAGCGATCAGCTCCCTGGCAAATGCAATACCTTCGGCGCGGGCATCGGCGCCGTCCGCGATCCGGTCAATCATTCCCAGGGAAAGCGCCACACCGGCGTCGACAGGCTTGCCGCCGGTGATCATCCGGACCGCATCCGCTGCAGGGATCAGCCGGGGCAGACGCTGGGTGCCGCCTGCGCCGGGCAGCAGACCCAACGACACCTCCGGCAGGCCGAAACGGGTGCCCTTAACAGCAATCCGGTAATGCGCGCCCAGGGCCACCTCCAGCCCGCCGCCCAGCACATTCCCATGCATCGCCGCAACAACCGGCACCGGCACCGCCTCAATTTCATTTACGAGATCCGGCAGAACCGGCGCCTGGGGTGGCGCGCCGAATTCCCGGATATCTGCTCCGGAAAAGAAGCTGCGGCCCGCGCAACAGATAACCACCGCCTTGGTTTCCGCGTGGCTCAGCGCGGACCGCAAACTGTCCCGCAGACCCGCGCGCACCGCATGCGAAAGCGCGTTCACCGGCGGATTGTCCACCCGCACAACAGCAACGCTTCCATCCATTGTCAGATTAACTTGGTTTGCCATCCGGTTCCTCCGCCCGTTGTCGCAGTATCTCTTGGCTTGGATTTCTGAGTAGCAACTTCGATCTATAATTTCAATATGTAAAATTACATTCCTCTTTGCGGAATTATTTACCACCGAGACGACTGCTCATCCGCAAAGTCACACAGGTCGCGGCGAAGAAGGCGAGCCAGAGGTGACCCGAGAAATCCGAACAGTTGAGTTAGGTGGAACTTTCGCTCCTGGTCCGGCAGCGTTGCCGGGACGAAGGAGCTAAGATGTCAAGACGACCAAGACGGAACCACAACCCTTCATTCAAGGCGAAAGTCGCTTTGGCGGCTTTGAAGGGCGACAGGACGATGAGCGAATTGGCGACGCAGTTCGACATCCATCCGAATCAGATCAAGCAGTGGAAAGATCATCTGCTCGACGGCGTGACGGATGTCTTCGACGACAAGCCGAAGGCGTGAAAAGTACCTGAGATCGATGTCAAATCGCTGCACGCGAAGATTGGCTAGCTTAGGCTGGAACATGATTTTTTGGAAGGAGCGTTCGCCAAGATCGGTCTGTTGGGGAACGCAAAGAAATGACCAACCACGATCACACGCTGAGCCTGTCCCGTCAGGCCGATCTGCTCGGAATACCGAGAGCGGTGTAGCCGTTCAGAACGGCGATGCGAACTTGCAGCTCGGCGACCTGTCGTTCGAAGCCTTTTGCCATCAGGGATTGGCCGAGCAGCTTGATGCAGTTCATCCTTGACTCGACCCGGCTCCGGCAGTGATATCCGCTCCACCGTCGCCAGATGGCGCGGCCGAGATACTTGGATGCGCGCAGGACTTCGTTTCGTGCCACCGCGCCCGGGCTCGTTGGCTTCCAGGGAGTGGCATTTTTGCGGGGCGGGATAACAGCGGCGGCACCACGAGCGGCGATCGCCTCGTGTCATTTGCGAGTGTCGTAGGCCCCGTCGGCGGTCACGGAACTGATCTCTTCGTCTGCCGGGATTTGGTCAAGGAGATCAGGCAGAATGGGCGCATCACCGATGTTGCTTCCGGTGACTTCGACGGCCCGAACCTCCAGCGTTTCCTCATCGATGCCGATGTGTATCTTGCGCCAAATGCGCCGCCTGGGGCCACCGTGCTTACGGGCGTTCCACTCGCCCTCACCCTCGGCCTTGATACCGGTGCTGTCGATCAGCAGATTCAGCGGACCCACGCCGCCACGGTACGGGATAGCCACGTTCAGCTTTCGTTGGCGGCGACACAGGGTACTGAAGTCCGGCACGGCCCAGTCCAGACCGACCAGCCGCAGAAGGCTTTGCACGAAGCCCGCCGTCTGCCTCAGTGGCATCCCGAACAGTACTTTCAGGGTTAGGCAGGTTTGGATCGCGGCGTCGCTGAACTGGCACCGGCGACCGCGCTTGCCAGTCGGCGGCGGCGTCCAGATCATCCTCGGATCAAACCAGATGGTCAGAGAACCGCGTTGCTTCATTGTAAGACGACCAGTTCGTGGTCTTGTATCTCGTAGTGGCCCAACTGCTCATGCGACCCAGCTACCATGCTGGATTCACCTCGTGAATCCAATGTAGTAGCCGGAAGTCATGAGCAGACCTCCGAAGACGACCTACAAGACCACCAACTGGCAAAGCTACAATCAGGCACTGAGGCAGCGCGGATCACTGACCTTTTGGTTCGATCCCTCGATGCAGTGGGAGGCCATTCCGTCGGGGCGCCGCGGCCGTCAGCAGGCCTATAGCGATGCTGCGATCCAGGCCTGCCTCACCTTCAAGACACTCCTCGGGCTGCCGCTCCGCCAAGCGACCGGTTTCGTGGCGAGCCTGCTCGAACTGTCCGGGCTCGGCTGGTCCGTGCCGGACTTCAGCACTCTGTCACGTCCCATTGCCCGGCAGGCGATTTGCAAGGCAAATCTGCCGAGAGGGGCCAGAAGACCTTGAACGTGACGATCCCGTATCGCGGTTCCAAGGGGCCGCTGCATCTGCTCGTGGACTGCACCGGCATTAAGGTGGAAGGCGAAGGCGAGTGGCACACGCGCAAGCATGGCGGCTCGAAACGAAGGGTCTGGCGCAAGATCCACCTCGGGATCGATGAGGAAACGCTGGAGATCCGGGCGGTCGAGGTCACCTCCAGCAATGTCGGCGACGCGCCGATGCTGCCGGACCTGCTTGCCCAGCTGCCCCCGGATCAGGAGGTCGCCACCGTTACAGCAGACGGTGCCGACGACACGCGCGCCTGCCACGACGCCGTCGCCGGCCGCGGCGCAGCAGCAATCATTCCGCCCCGCCGCAACGCGAGACCCTGGAAGCCGGACACGGCAGGAGCCCGAGCGCGCAACGAGATCCTGCGGACTTCAAAGTATCTTGGCCGGGCGCTGTGGCGGAACTGGAGCGGCTACCACCGACGTAGCAGGGTGGAGACGAAAATGAACTGCGTGAAGCTGCTCGGACAGAGGCTGATGTCACGCGACTTCGACCGCCAGGTTGCCGAAGTTCAGATCCGGGCGGCGGTCATGAACAGCTTCACTGCCCTCGGTATCCCGGTCACCGTGGCCCTGGGATAAGTGTATCCGGGAAAGGGGAACTGCGGTCATCAGCTGATTTGTGCAACAGCGCCGCGGTCGATCCAATTCGCCAAGGAAAAGGGTTGGGGTCCGCGTTGCTTGAATGCTGCCTCAAACGTTGTGACGAAGATGGAAGACCTGCCTACTTGGAGTCGACAAACCCTGCAAATCTATCGCTGTATAAGCGCTATGGTTTTCAAGAGATGGGTCTAATCAAAGCCGACCAAGCCCCACCCCTGTTTCCGATGTTTCGAGCCGCCCAATAGCGATAGATCAAACGGCCGCACCGTCCGCACTGTGATGGAGTGGATGCCCCTCCCGACGGCATCGTGATGTGCCATGCTGGTACTGTCTTAACAGACCAGAAACAGAGGAGGCGACAATGGAAATGGTTGCGATCATAGGAGTAGATTTAGCAAAGCGTAGTTTTCAGGTGCATGGGGCAGCGGCTGACGGCAGTGTTCTGTTCCGCAAAAAGCTGTCTCGGGCGCAAGTTTTGGCATTTTTTGTACAACAACCGAATTGCACAGTTGCTATGGAAGCTTGTGCAACCGCGCATGACTGGGGGCGTCAGATCGAGGCACTTGGCCATGATGTGAAATTGATACCGCCCATCTATGTGAAACCTTTCGTCAAACGGCATAAGAATGATGCGGCTGATGCAGAAGCGATTGCCGAGGCTGCGTCACGTCCAACGATGCGAACAGTCGCCGTGAAAACACATGAGCAGCAAAGTCGGGCGGTTTTGTTCCGGACACGTGACCTGCTTTTGAGGCAACGCACGCAGCTGATCAACGCCCTGCGGGCTCATCTCGCCGAGTTTGGCCGGGTGGCACCAAAAACGACGACAAATATCAAAAGTCTGAGGGAAATCTTGGAAGATCCCGAGAACGGTCTGCCAAAAGTGGTGACAGATGTTGGATCAATCTACCTTGGTCAGATCGCTACACTAACAGAACAAATAGGCAGGCTTGAAAAGCAGGTACGCATCGAAGCGACAAGAGACGATAACGCACGCCGTCTCCAGACCATGCCAGGCATCGGTCCGATAACTGCAATGGCTGTCTCGGCCTTCGCCCCACCTATGGAAATCTTTCGTCGGGGTCGGGATTTTTCTGCGTGGGTAGGGCTGGTACCGAAGCAACACTCGACCGGGGGAAAGCAGAAATTGGGCCGAACGTCGAAGATGGGGCAGAGAGATATCCGCAGGCTCTTGGTCATCGGTGCCATGTCCGTAGTGAGGATGGCGATTCACAAGGGTGCCCCTGAAGCATCTTGGCTCCAAAGGATGCTCGCAAGAAAACCACGTATGGTCGTCGCAATTGCACTCGCAAATAAGATGGCGCGCAGGTTATGGGCCATGTTGGTGAAACACGAAGATTACAGAGACCCGGCTATCGCCGCCGCGTAAGCGTTGCGATGGCCGGTACGTCGGGAATGTGAGGAGGTCTTTGAGTGTAAGGGCAAATGATCGGAAAGATCGGGTTCAGTAAAACCAGGAACTCACACCGGGATAATCAACCCGCCACTGTGATGTGGAACTGAACCGCGTATCTCCATACCGGCCAGCGGCGTCTGAAACGCCGCATAAACAGGCCTGACAGATGACCGCATCCGTTCACATTCCCAAACGCTCAAAAAACAACTTGCATTAAAGGGGGCCTCCACAGATGTAAGTTCACCGGTTCCAGAACCTCGCGGCCGCAGCGAACGGCAGAAACGGCGGGCTGCACCGCAGCACAAAACCTCGGACGGCTACGTCAGACGGCCGAGTTTGCAGCGGCAGCTTCCTGCGCATAGCCGTCGCTCGGTCAACGCCCTAGAAATGACCGCACTCTGCCTAGCTAGCTTAGGAACAATCTGCTTACGGCTTTTCGTGAAAGTAGACCCAGTATCGGCCAAGCCCACATTACATGTGCCTGAGTGGCGTCCAAAAGGCTGGGCAATGGCTGCATCTTGGCGTCCCGATTGAAAGCCCACTGACAAACTTGTCATTATTGGCAAGCACGACGTGTAGGGAGGCATTGAATGGCCGCAACCGGCATAAATCGCAAAGCGGATGCTCAGAGCCCGGCGGAGGGTCAGAATGACGTTATGCGCGTCTGCAATCTGCTTGGCGGAAGCAAGGTCATTAAACGTCCAGTCCGCACCTCATTGGAGGCGCACGACCTGATCGCAGATGGGCTACCGCTTCAGGCTCTCTTATTTTTGATAGACGGGGTGCAGGTGCTTACGACAGGTGACGCACTTCACAAGGCTGTGGGGCTCAGTCATCGCAAGCTTATGCGGCGGAAACCAGGAGCCCCAAGAAAGACGCTTTCAATGGAACTTGGCAGCCGGATCTGGCGCTTTGCCGACATCCTTTCCAAGGCTTCGGACGTTTTGGGAGACCAGAAGCTGGCAGAGGCGTGGCTTCTGGAACCTGCATTCGGTCTCGACCGGCGAAGGCCCATCGACCTTCTGGGGACAGCTGCTGGAACCAAAGCAATTGAAGACCACATCGCCAGAATGGACTATGGGGTTTACTCTTAATCCTATCTTGCTGCTCGTTCTGTCGCCTTGATCATAAACGTGGTGCGCCGCTCATGCTCAATGACGGACGTCTGCCGCCTCAATCGCTTCGGTGAAGGCTAGCTTCCGATCGAGACACGCAGGTCCAGCCTGCGCTTGCGTCAACCGACGCCTGTCGCCCTCAACACGGACAAAAAGCTCCGAAATGTCCTTTGTTTTGGGGGTGGAACACGGCCCGGCCGAGAAACAAAGAGCTGGAGGAGCAATGCTCCGCCAGCTCAATAAGTTCAAAAAGGTGACCAGAGCTGAGGGCCGAAGGGGCATTCATTTACCCCCTTGACACCCCTTGCGCAGACTTATGCTTTCGTTTGCGCATTCATTTGCTTTCTCTGACTGACTCTTGTCGGGACCACTGAAAAAATGCCATTGACGCCAGCGACCGACCTGTAAGCCATTGTTTTCAAACGGGTCAAATCTGCGCAAAACCAGCTGAGGCGGCTTTTCTGCCATTTTTCACGGGATTATCTGCCATCGAAAGTTCCAAAAAAATGCCGCCCGAAGGCGGCAATCTGGATGATGCATGCGTTGGCAGGTCAGATTTCCAAAGATTCCGGCAGGTCAGCCCTTCGATACAGAATCGCGCCCAGGGTTTTCGGGTCGAAAGCCGGCTTCACTTCGTGCGCAGCCAGCATCCGTTTCAACTGAGGCTGCTTGCATTTCGCCTCGATCAGAAGGCTTTTGAAGGTCACGTACCTGCTGCGGAAGCAGGCCATGGCGGCGGGTGTGACCCACGCGTCTTCTTCGCCCGGAACGCTAACAGTTTTCAGAACTGTCCCGCCGAACTGGCCTGAGACCAGCCGCTTACCGGCAGCCGCTCCGATGCCCAGCATCATGAACGCAAGACCGATACTCATGCCGGGCCGCCCGCGCGGAGTGAGGGATTTCACCTCCCGCGGATCGACCAGGAGGCCGCTGAGGCCGTGCTCATTTTCGAGCCGCATGACCCGCTGCAGCCGGCCGCCAAACACAGCGGAAAGGACCAGCTGCATCTTCTTCCGGCTGATTTCAGCGCTCTTTGCCAGGCTGACCATGCTGCCGGGAGCCTCGCTGACAGGAGTGGCAATGCGTTCGATGCTGGAAAGAAGCGCGTCCACATGCTCACGATCGACCGCCCGGCTGATCTTGCCCAGTTTCAGTCCACCGTCGTGCAACGGGGTCAAAAGCCCTTCATCCATCAGAGCTGCCACCATGGGCCGGGAGCCATTGAGAACCTGCGGCAGCAGGGTAACCGCAACCGCCCGTTTCATCTCCGCGGCCACTGTTTTGCCTGCCTCGTAATCCACAAGCACATGGGACCCCGGCAACTCCGCCTCGGTCTCCGAGATCACACCTTTGGCCCGGAGCACATTCTTGAGGGTGACGTCATTCACGGCCTCAGATGCCGCCAAAGACGCGATACTGCTCCGGCGCGGTTGCATCCCGGTTTCCCCGAGCAGCGGCTGCCCCGCCTGCACATCCATATTGTCCAGAATATGTTCACGCAGGATATTGCGGATCGGCCCCGGATCTTTGGACAATTTCGACGAGGCAAGCCAGGAGTAGAGCATGCCGTAAGTCGTGATCCGGCGCAGGCGTCCGTCGCAACGGCCCTGCGCATCTGCAAGGAGCAGGTCCAATGCCTTATTAATTTCTGCCTGCCCGAGGGACGCGTACGGCCATCCCGCCCGGCCAGCTTCATCCCAGTCCATCTGCCCCATTTCTCCGGCCTTGGCGCCAGCACCGAACCTCAGAACGGCCCCCAGCATCTCGGTTGCGCGGACAGCCTGTTCGATCCCCTGGCTATCAAGCCAGTCCGGCCCCTTTGAGCCCTCAAGACGCCCAAGCACATAGTCCTGAAGCGGCGACGGCGCGCGTGCCGGCAACGGCTCCGCCAGCGCCTGCAGAGCAGCACCGGTTTCAGGCACCAGCAGCTGCAGTTCCCGAGCCTTGCCGTCCCAGGCATCACGCTGCCGCTCCATGAGCGGCCGCTGATGGCGCGGGCAAACCCTGACCGGAGCCAGCAGCCACTCAAGCCGCCCCCGCCGCTGTGCGTGGGGACGGCTGGCGCCGCCTTCATCTTCGGCCAGGCAGGCAGGGCAGAAGCGAGTCACGGAGCCGGTCAGAAATTCCGTGGAAAACGCCTCGCCGCGCAGCTCAAAACGCCTGCCGTCCAGGCTGCGGATGGTGTTGTGCTCCACCACCTTGTGGTCCTGACTAGCCAGATCACAGAGGCGCCGGATCGCATCTGCATGCCCGCCCGCGAGCCGCATGAACGGCACGTCCATGTCGTTGAGGAAAGGCCGGAGGCTGCCACCGGTGTGCAGGGCTGCAAGACGCGCAGCCCAGGACAGCGGCGTCTCACAGGGGGCAAACGGAAGAGAGGGATACATCTTGTCCATGGTCATGTCCTCTGCTTCCGCTTGCGTTTGGCCGGTTTCCTGGGCTCTTCCTCCTCATCGGACGCATCCGGGTCGATCGTCCACCACTCCGGAACCTCGAACACATTCTGGTCGAGCGGGCATCCCTCGTCGAACGCCCAGGCTTCCGAGAAATGCCAGATATCCAGAGCCGCCTCACCATGGTTCAGCGCCTGCTCGATTGCCGCATTGATGGTCTCGATGCAGCGCCCGAACCTGTAGCGGGAGGCATGGAACAGCCTGTCGACCAGATCCTCCTGCTGAGGCGGCTCCAGTTCCGCACGGGCGCAGTATTGCTCGATCAGGGCGGCGAACTGCTCCTTGTCCGTATGCACAGCGACCGGTTTCAGGTTGATGGTGGAAAACCGGCGCTTTACCTGCGCGTCGGTGCGGATGATTTCCCGGAGCCTTTCGGTGCCGGACAGGATCACGATCACCGGGTGCTCCCCCTGCATCAGCGTCTTCACCGCCCTGAGGATCAGGTTCCGGTCGGCACAGAACAGATCGTGCGCCTCGTCGATCCACAGGACGGCGATCCCGAGCAAGTGGAGCCGTTCACGGAACACCTGGAGCTGGCTCCAGACCTCGCTACGGCCGGACTTCACGGGGTAGCCGCTGCGGGTCAAAAGCTCCTGCGTCACGCTCTTCAGGGTCGCGGGGCTCGGCACCACCGTATCCAGGTAGAGAGGGCGCCCCTCCGGCATCTGGGAGAGCACAGGGTGCCGGGACAGGCCCCGGTCCACCAAAGTGGATTTACCGCCGCCGGGCCCGTCGATCACCAGGATGCCGCGCGTCTCTCCGGTGGAGGTGAAGCGCAAAGCCTCGGGCAGCAGTTTGCCCGAGGTATCGCGTTTCAGGAGCCGGTCGAGGTGG
This sequence comes from Leisingera sp. CC-HEC093, assembly GCF_059429195.1. NCBI lineage: Bacteria > Pseudomonadati > Pseudomonadota > Alphaproteobacteria > Rhodobacterales > Roseobacteraceae > Leisingera > Leisingera sp. CC-HEC093. Next base: position 920,753 of record NZ_JCAIJR010000001.1, read on the forward strand.
GACGCAAATTCCGCGTCCCTGGGCGATCCGACATGGAGGTTGCGCAGGGTTTCCAGGGTGTCGGCGATTTTCTTTGCTTGCTCAGTCATGATCAGTTGTCCTCGATGGTCCAGTCGGTGGAGTTGGAGTTACGGCGTGCGGAGGCCGGTTTTTTGCTGGCGGTTTTCTCGGTTCCGCTGGTTTCTGCTTCTGGGGCAGGGAAAGAACTGCCGATGCCGTCCTTGGCCTTCTGCAGCTGTTTGGGCTTGCCGAACCGGACGCCCCGGAAGATCCGTTTTTCCTCCCGCGCAATGCGCTCCGGCGACCAGTCCTCGACCACCAGATTGGCAAGTGCCATGGCCTCGGCGTTGCGTTCGGAGATCGCTTTGATCGCCTGCTGAACAACCTCGGTGTTGATCCGCTTTGCCTTGGGGTTCCTGGACCGCACGTCCCGGGTGGCCGACAGCCAGATCTGCGCGGGCACGCCATCAAGCTCATGGTCGATGGCGGGAACAGTGAACCAGTTGCTGCCAAGCCGCACTTCGATGGCGCCGATGTCCTTGGGGTGCCAGCGCACGTCGACATCGCATTTGTCCTTGCGCAGCATCCAGTCGGCCAGCCGTTCCGAATGGTAGCGGACGCCAAGAACGGTCAGACCTTCCTTGCTGAGTACGCGCGTCATCCGGTGACCGAAGACGAGGCGGCTGCGGCGCATGTCCGGAGACGGCCGGACGCCCCATTTCCCCATCAAACGGCGCCAGCATGCCGCGGGCGTCTCACCGCCCAACCCGCGGTGCGGGTTGTTGTGGTAAATGTCGACAATCCAGCGCACGAGAACGAAGACCAGGTCGTCCAGCGTCAGTGCCGCACGCTCTTCCGGATTTGCGTCCCCCTTGGTGACGACGTCAGAAAACGTGCGCCCGGACAGGCGGGGAAGAAGGTCCTTGGCGACGGTGTTGAACACACGTTCAATGGTGCCGCGGACTTCCGGGCAGCCCGCGATTGCCAGTTCCTTGGTGATCCCGAGATCGGCACAAGCGAAGCGGAAGGCCTGCGACTTGAACGCAATTCCGCAGTCCGTGACGATCAGTTCCGGAATACCATACATGTCCCAATGACCGAGCGCGCCAACCAGATCAGCCCATTGGCCTTTGTTCGAGACAACCATTTGGAGCACTTGCACCGCGGCCCGTGCTTTCGGTGCCGTGGAAATAACCATCCCCACGATGCAGCGGGTGGTGCAGCAGATCGCCACCGTCAGCGTCCAGCGCTTCTTGGTCTTGTCCAGGCCCAGCTGGAGGCGTTCCTCTTCATTGAACAGGTCGATGAGCCCGCTGGAATGCATCAGCGTCATCAGATCGATTTCCCATTCATCGATCTCGACCCGCTGGAGCGGGCGGGTCAGGTTAAGCCCGTTCAGAACCGGCTTGAACTTTTTGCGGGCAGCCGCTTCGCCGTAGCGGGCCGTAATCACCGCAAACGGGTCGAGCGCCCGGATCGCACGGCGTGTGGTTTCTCGGCTGGGTACATTGAGGGCAGGCAGGCCGCGTTCTTTCCGCTCGGCATTCCGGTCCTCGAAGGCGATCTGAACATTTTCATGGATCGTCTTCATAGTCGGCCTCTCACAGCTCATGTAGCCGCGCACTTCCTTCATCAGCAGACCAACCGCCTCAGGCCCCAGGATCCGGTTGCGGTTCCCGCGCAGATGCATCGCGTCCAGCAGACCCGCCTGACCATCAAGTTCCGCCGCCTTGATCCAGGTCCTCAGCGTCCGGGGGCTTGGCGGGACCGAAATGTCCGCCGACTTGCCGGGATTGGCAACGCCCAAAGGGTTGAGGTTTTCCGCGTACACCGTTGCGTAACCGATCAAAGCTTTTTCGTTGGCTTTGATAGCTGCATCGGTGCGGTTGATTTCCCCATTGCGCTCCATTTCGAGGAACGCCTCGACATAGGCGCTGCGCTTCGAGACCCGGGCGTTTTTGGTCAACGGCAGAGCGGACAGAAGGCCGGTGCTGGCTTGCTGCTGCCGGGCCGCCTTTTCCGGATGGAAAAAATCCGGCTCAATGCGGAGACGGCCCAGCGACGACAGGCGGCTCAGTTCCTCATGCGAGAACTGATAGGCCCGGCCGGTTCCATCCTCCATTTTCAGCGTTTTCCCAGCTTCATTCTCGAAGAGGAAGCTGTAAGACACCTCGTTGACGTTAATGCGGTCGAAGGCACCGATTGCGATGCGGGTTTTGCGATAGTCGTAAGACAGCTCCATCATTCCCATCAGACCTGCTCCTTCCTGAGGACCTGAGATTTCGGGGAGATATGCGCGTAGCTGACGTTCTGGAGGACGCCGTCCTCATCGTGCCATTCGAAGCCGACCTGTTCGCAGACCTCACCGGTTTCAGGTCCGGTGGTCACTCCGAACAGGAGCCATTCCTCTTCATTGAAAAAGTCGATGCGGCCGCTGGAATGCATCAGCGTCTTCAGATCGATTTTCCAGTCATCGATCTCAATCCGCTGGTGCGGATGGTGCAGGTCCAGCACGTTCAGAACCGGCTGGAACGCCGCGTGTGCGGCTGCATTGTGGTAGTCGTAGGACAGCTTCATCAGACCTGCTCCCTTTTGAAGACCTGGGATTTCGGGGAAATGCGCTCATGGCTGACGAGCTGAAGATGGCGGGACCGGATCAGCCGGATCAGCGCCCGGAAACCCATGGCGCCGCAGCCGGCAAGGTCCCTGAGAACCTCCAGAGTTTCGATGCCCTGCATGTCCCGAACGGCTTTCCGCGCCGCGTCATCGGCCTCCGGGTCCTCCTCGCGAACGGAATGAAGAAGTTCGGCATTGAACAGATCGACGGGGTCCAGGTCCTCTTCCGTCAGCAGGCGGACATCGGCAACGAAGCCTGCTTTCCGCGCCTGATCCGAGATCCGGCACATCTCCTCGAAGAACGCGTCGCTCACGCCGTACGTTGGCCGCACGGAATAGGCGATAACCGCTCCATCGGTCTGCACCACCACGAAGTCGAAGTAGTGAGGGTGGAGCTCGCCGTCCGCATCGTGCCATTCAAAGCTAACCTGCTCGTAGATCTCGCCGGTTTCCGGCCGGGCGGCCAGGCAAAGGCAGAACTGCAGCTCGTGATGGCTTTCGAGTTGGACAATGCGTCCAGGACCATCGCCCAGGACGGCGTGGCCGGTGAAGTGCCCCTTGGAGGCCGCCGCGACATCGCGGTTGGCAAGGCTGGGTTCAGGAAGCCGGATGCCTTCCTGCTGAAAAGGATAGGACATTGATGTGTCTCACAGTTGATTGGCCCGCGGCCCGGAACTGGGCAGCGGTGATCGCTCTCGGCCGTCACCAGGCACAGCTCTTCCGGCGCTCCGCCCCGGTGAAAACCGAATGCGAAAGCTGGGAGCTGACCGGTGCAGCGCGTGCTCCATCGGTCCCGGACGCAAGGCGTCCAGGCCGGATGCAGCTGTATTGGTGAGGCAGTCGCCGTCCTTGAAATCCGGAGCCGGATTTGCTATTAGACCATTGCTACGTGGCGGACATTGAACTGCCTACAATGAACGCGCTCGTTCCTTTGCCGAGGTTCGGGCGCTTTCATTTTGAAGGGGTCATTTCTTCATTGGCGTTTCTCCTCGTTCAGTCAGTTTCAAATCGAGCCGGATCCTGAGCGAAAAACTCAGCACCGGGCACCCGGAGACGATAACAACTGACCTGCCCCCCGCAAAATCCCTCACCATGAAGTAGAGTCTGCCCAACCTATGTAGGAGCAGACGAATGCGTAAGAGCCGTTTCACTGAGGCGCAAATCATCGGGATGATCAAAGAGCAGGAAGCCGGGATGCCGACAGCGGAGGTGTGCCGTCGGCACGGCCTGAGCCCGGCGACCTTTTACAAACTGAAGTCCAAATATGGCGGCATGGAGGTGTCGGAGGCCGCGCGGCTGAAGGCCCTGGAAGATGAGAACGCCAAGCTGAAGCGGCTGCTGGCGGACACGATGCTCGACAACGTGGTTTTGAAAGACCTGCTGGGAAAAAGCTGACGACACCGAAAGAGCGGCGAGAGGCAGCGCTCAATGCAATGCGGGATCATGACATCTCGCAGCGCAGGGCCTGTCGGCTTGTCGGTGTCGACCCCAAGACGGTCCGGCGCGAACGCCCGCTCGACCATCCCGAGATCCGCCAGGAGATGAAGGAGATCGCTGGCAAACGCCGCCGGTTCGGCTACCGGCGGATCGGCGTGCTGCTTGAGCGAAAAGGCATGATCATGAACCACAAAAAACTCTACCGCCTCTACCGGGAAGAAGGCCTTGCGGTGAAACGGCGGCGGGGCCGCAAGCGTGCCCGGGGCTCGCGAACGCCGATGCCCGAAGCCACACAGCCCAACCAGCGCTGGTCCCTGGATTTCCTGGCAGACAGCTTCGGCGCGTCGCGGAAGTTCCGCATCCTGGCCGTAAACGATGACTGCTGCCGGGAAAACCTGTGCCTGGCCGCGGACACCAGCATTTCGGGTGAGCGCGTTGCCCGGGAGCTGGACGCGCTCGTCCGGATCTACGGAAAACCTGTTTGCGTTGTCAGTGATAACGGCACGGAATTCACCAGCCGGGCAATCCTGAGATGGGCCGACAGGAACGGCGTGGATTGGCATTACATCGATCCCGGAAAACCGCAGCAGAATGCCTTCATCGAGTCATTCAACGGAAGCCTGCGGGACGAGCTTCTCAATGAAGAGCTGTTCGATACCCTGGACGATGCCCGCCGCAAGCTGGCGCTGTGGCGCTACGATTACAACAACGTCAGGCCGCACTCTTCGTTGGGGAACAGAACGCCAAAGCAAGCGCGGCAGGCGCTTGAGCAATTTGAGGGCTCCGCGCCTGCCGCGCTTGCCAAGCCCGAAACCGACGACTACCAAAATCAAACCCGCAGACTCTCGTCATGAGCGAGGGACCCGCGGGGGGCAGGTCACAACCTGACCGCCTTCCGGGAAGAATTTTTGTTGTTTTGATTCAACGTGATACAACGCAAATCAAAGTTCCGTTTTCACTCCCGGCCGCTAGATCAGCACCGTACAAATTGTGCCTGCGCCAAACTGTGGCACAAGTTTCAGCAGTCCTTGCGGCCAGGCAGAAATCCGAAAAACAAAAGGCCGCTGCGTGTTTTCGCAAACGGCCCGGTCTCAAGGATAGGGAATGATCTGTCTTACACGTTCCGGCTCACTGGTTTTCTCGAAATTCAGTGGCTGGAAACGGTATCCCACGGCCACTGATTCGGCGAACTTCGATGTGAGCAGTAGCGTTGAACTGAACAGTACCCTGCGCCCGATCCGGGAGGATCAGCCTATGAGGCGCGGGGCCGAGGGTGCGATATGCGAGTTCAGGTTCATGGGGAAAGAAGTAACTGATGTACAACCGGAGGGTCAAGCAGGTTTTTAAAAAGGCTTAGCGGAATTTGTGCGTTCGTTAAAGCTGCCTGCACATTCGGTACGGGTGATCTAGCTCTTCGAACTATCTTGGCAAAGAGCAGCCGCACACCCAAAAGGGAAAGATAAGATCACAATACCTCCCCAGGCTTGTGTCAAAGTCCTTTCAAGGTGTGCAGTATCCCTTGAAAGGACACCTTGGGGTGGTCCCGATTGAGGACCTAACTGGTACTCACGCCACTGCTCAGCGTGATCACGGCGACGGATCCACCCGGAACCCGCCCCTGCGCGCAGATCATCCGCATCCCGTCGTCTGGCCAGTTCCGTCGTTTCGCCTTGTTACCCCAGACTATTTTCACTCATTCGCTCGTGGATGGAGCGATTGGTCCAGCACCCCATCCACTTGCGACCAAACGCAAATGCAAGACTGACTTCTCTCCCTTGCGGCCTGCTTTTGCGGGATCAGAAAATGAAGTCCGAGTCGTCCAGATCGGCGATCGAGATGTTGTTCAGGGAGATAATGTTCCCCTCATGGTCGAAAATGTTGGTGGTGACAACATCCGGCAAGTCAAGGCCCCTTTGGGGAATTGCAACGGACTGCGTGACATGATGTCTGATCAGATCATCAAAGCTCTCAATTGAACTTACGCCGCGCAGATCGATTTTGTCTTTGTGTCCGTTTTTGTCCCAGTCTGTGATGGTATCTTTGCCGAAACCGTCGGCGAACACAAAGGTGTCGCTGCCATTTCCACCCGATAGGATGTCATCGCCGTTTTGGCCATACAGCAAGTCATCACCGCTGCCGCCTTGCAAAATGTCAGCGCCATTCCCGCCGGCAAGTTTATCGCTACCTCCGCCACCGTAAACAATGTCGCTTCCGGAACCGCCGTAGACGCTGTCGTTGCCCTTACCGCCCCGCACTTTGTCGGCGCCTCTGCTGCCTCTGACCTCGTCGTCTCCATTGCCGCCTTGCAGGGTGTCCGCTCCTCTGCCACCATTCAAAACATCAGCGCCGGAATTGCCATTCAGATAATCTTTTCCATCGCCACCGTTTATTGTGTCATTGCCCAGGCCGCCACTGAAAACATCTGCACCCGCGGTACCGGAAAAATGGTCATCTTCAGTAATTGCAACGCCGGGAACAGCTCCCCAGTCGATTACAGGAGCAGACGTAAGAAGGCCGCTGATGGGTTCGACATTCGTAACATTTTTCAGAAACGCACTATACTCATAAGCCGAGTCCATTTGTGGAAGAGGCGCACCGCCCAGGACGAAGAAATACTCAGTAACAACATCCAGAGCCTCAAATGTGACTTTCAGAACATCCGTTTCTTGACCGTCCCAAGTATACTTATGTGCAGCAATCGAATGACTGCCTGTTATTCCTTCTAATGCGTAACCGATTGCGCCGAGGAAATTGAGCATCTTCCGAGGCAAATCGCCGGCCGCTCCGCCACCGTTTCCGTTTACTTCCGTTTCTTCGATAGAGTGTCCGTTCAACCGGACCTCTGCAAGCGGCCCGGGGGCGAGAAAAGACAACAAGCTTGAGGGGGTTCCAGAATTCCCTGCGTTTTTTGGATCCGCAATTACGACTTCCAAAGTCTCATCACCGGCAAAGGTTGTCATGCCAAAGTTTTGGGTAATCCTGAAGCCGCCCAAGGAGTAAGTCGTCATTATCTTTCATCCAATGATTTTTGCTTTGCGAGTTTTTTGTAACGCTGATTGTTGCGTTTGGAAAAATTAGTTGCGGCGAATGCGGCTGGGGATTTCTTGTGTTTCTAAGTCGCCGGAAATCCAGTGTCGACAGCGGCAAGCGCAGTACTCCAGAACAGCGGAAATGCCCAAGTCCCTTGCTGTGCTACTCCATTCTTAGCGTGCCCGCCAGGCAGAGCCGTTCTGCGCGTTCGAATGGGCGCTGGGATGCTGCTCGTGCTGCGTACGCCACGGCATTAGGTGACCGCATACATTTCAAAACCAATTCCAGCGAGAAATTTGCACGCATCACCTACTCTTCCCTAAACGCCTGATTGAGCTGATCGGTCATCGGTTTGGTCAAATAGCTCAGCACAGACCGTTCTGTGGTCTGCAGGTATGCCTCCACAGGCATGCCGGGAACCAGTTCCAACCCTTCCAACCGCTCCAGTTCCGCCTGCGATGCAACGACGCGCACCCAGTAAAAGCTTTGCCCTGTGACTTCATCCAGAACTGAGGTTGGCGATACATCTGCGACCTGACCTAGCAGCTCCGGAGTACTGCGCTGATTGAAGGCGGAGAAGCGCAGCTTGGCAGGCTGGCCGACGTAAACCTGGTCAACGGCAGCCGGATCGATCCGGGTGCGGAAGCCCAGGCCTTCGTCCCGGGGAACAATCTCCATAATGGTTCCGCCAGGCGGCACCACACCACCGATAGTGGTGATCTGCATTTCATGCACCCGCCCGGACTTGGGCGCACGGATGGCCACGCGTTCAAGCTGCTTCTCGGTTGAGATGATCTGCTGGCGAAGCTCCTGAATTTGGGTGGTCACCTCACGCAAGCCCGTAACCACTTCCTCGCGCAGCTGCCGCTCGCCCTGAAGCATTTCCAGCTCGGTGTCGCGGATCGAGTTTTGGATCCGCGCCAGCTCGGAGCGGTGCTCGGAAATCTGCCCTAAAAGGTCCGCCTGCTGGCGTTGCAACGCCAGCACCTGCGGTGTCCTGGCCAGCCCCTTTTCGGTTAGCTGGAACAGTCCGCTGCGCTCCTGCTCCAGCAGCTCATGCTGCTCCTGTTTGGCCTGGATCAGGCCATTGACCCCGGTTGTCTGGTTATGGAACTGGCGGATTTTCTCGTTCAACTGTTCCTTGCGTCCGGTTTCCAGCTCGCGGCGGGCTTCGAAAATGCGGGACTGCCCAATCCGGTGGACCTGCGCTTCAAGGCCGGCGGTCAGCGGATCCGCTTCACCAAACGCAATTGACTTGGCCCCGCTCTGTTCTGCAACCAGCCGGTCACGGCTAGCCAGGGCTTCGGACAACCGGGTTCTATAGATCAGCAGGTTTGCCTTCAGCAGGGTATCGTCCAGCCGCATCAGCACATCGCCCTGCGCCACATTCTGCCCGTCGCTGACCAGAATTTCCTCGACAATACCGCCGTCCAGATGCTGCACGGACTTGGGCTTGCCCTCGACTTCGACCGAACCGACGGCGATGACGGCGCCACTGATCCAGGTAAGCTGAGCCCAGGCAATGACAACAGAGAAGAAAAGAATGGCGGCTAGTGCGCCCGTCTTTGCGGTCCGGGACAGGCCGGTTTTCAGTTGGGGTTCCATCGTCGTCATTCCACCGGTTCCTGTACTGCCGGCCTGCGGCTGGAAGTGGCTTTCTGCAGCACATCCTTCTTGTCGCCGAATTCCGCCACGCGGCCGGAATGCAGCACCAGCACCTTGTTGACAGCCGCAATGGCACTGGGCCGGTGTGCCATGACGATGACGGTAGAGCCGGCTTCGCGCAGGGTCATGATGGCCCGGCTCAGGGCTTCGTCGCCGTTTGTGTCGAGGTTGGAGTTCGGCTCATCCAGCACGACATAACGCGGCATGCCGAACACCGCCCGCGCCAGGCCGAGGCGCTGCAATTGCCCGCCCGAGAGCGGCTGCGCGCCATAGCCGAGCTCGGTCGAGTAACCCTCCGGAAGTTGCAGCACCATTTCATGCACACCGGCGATCTTGGCGGCGGCGATTACGTCCTCATCTTCGGCCTGCGGGTCGAAGCGGGCAATGTTGTCGCGGATCGTTCCGGCCATAAGCTCCAGATGCTGCGGCAAGTAACCGATGTGCCGGCCCAGGGCCTCCGGCGGCCATTGATCCAGGGTTGCACCATCCAGGCGCACCTCGCCGGCGCTGGGTTTCCAGGCCCCTACCAGGATGCGGGCCAGGGTCGATTTCCCGGAAGCCGACGGTCCAATCACGCCCACCGCGTCACCTGGAGCCAGAGCAAAGCTCACACAGTCCAGAATCGGCGGCCGCTCCCCGGCACGGGCTTGGTCCGGGGCATATGCAGTCACGTTCTGGACCGTGAGATGTCCTTCGGGATCGGGCAGTTGCACTGGCTGCACCTGGCTTTCAGGCACTTGCGCGAACAGCGCCTTGAGGCGCCTGTGGGCTTCACGCGCACGCACCACGTTGCGCCATTGGCCGATCACCTGATCAACCGGCGCCAGAGCCCGGCCTGAGATAATTGAAGCCGCGACGATCATGCCAGCAGAAATTTCCTGTTGCAGAGCAAGATATCCGCCCATTGCCAGAAGGGAACTTTGCAGCAGCATCCTGAAAGCCTTAGACGACGCGGCAAAGCCCTCAGCCCTGTCACCGCCAACCTGACCGGTGGCTAGGCCAGCGGCATGCATCTGCGACCAGCGCCCGGCTAGACGCTCATGCATTCCCAATGGCAGGATAGCGTCGGCATTGCGCCGCACCTGTTCAATAAAGAAGCTCTCAGTGCCGTCCATTGCCATCGCCTTGGCATGATACTGGCGCGTAGTCAGCTGGTTCAGAAGCGCCAGCGCAACGGCCACGCCCACACCAGCCAGGGTCAGAAAGCCTAGCCAGGGATGCACCAGGAACACGATCACAAGGTAAAGCGGGATCCAAGGCGCGTCGAACAGCCCCAGCATGGCCGGGCTGGGCAGGAAGCCGCGGACCACGGCCAGATCCGACAGCGGCCTGGACAGCGTTTGCGCGCCGGACAGGCCGGACTGCACCCAGATGCGGTAGGCGGCCGGGCCCACGGTTTGATCGAGCCTGTAGGCCGCCCGGCTGAGCAGCCGCGTGCGCAGGAAATCGTAAAGCGCCAGAAAGCCATAACACACGACCACAATGGCAAGGAGGCCCTGCAATGTGGCTACCGAGCCAGAGCTGAGCACCCGGTCATAGACCTGCAGCATGAACATCGGGCCTGTCAGCATCAGCACGTTGACAATAGCACTGAACAGCGCAGCCGCAAGGAAGCTGCGCTGCAGCCGCCTTGTGGCAGTTTCGTAGGAGTTCGTCTTGACAGTCTGCATTGTAGCCCGGCTCAGTAGAAGGTGAACTGATCGCTGTCGAGCGATGCAAGCCGCGTGCCGGCAAGGAAGATTTCATCCCCGTTGCCAAAGTCGAACAGCACCCCGTCAGAGGTTTCGGTCGCCGCGCCGAGCAAGTCCTCGAAACTGCCGATCCCTTCAATGTTCAGCTTCAACTGGTCGCCGGCGATGAAGAACTGGCGCTGCGCCTGAGACGCTTGGAAACCGTAGATGGTATCCCGCCCGTCTCCGGTCTCATAGGTGAATACATCCGACCCCTCTCCGCCAAACAGGTAATCTGCACCTGCGCCACCAGACAATGTGTCATCCCCATCACCGCCATAGATGTAGTTCTGCCCGGAATTGCCGGTCAGGTAATCGGCGCCGCTGGTGCCGGCATAGCTGCCAGCGCCCGATGCGGAGGGTGAATAATTCTCGCCAGCCGAACCATCCCCTGCTGTCACGGTCACGGTTACGGTGGCAGTGTCCCGCATGCCAGTGCTGTCCTCGATCGTGTAGGTGAACTGATCCTCGCCTGTGAAGCCAAAGTCTGCCACATAGCGCACCGCACCGTTCTCGAAGGTGACATCGCCATTGGAGGCTCCGGAGACTTCGACCACAGTCAAGTCATCACCGTCCGGATCGCTGTCATTGGCCAGCAGTACTTCGGACGTCAGCAAGAGCGTATTCTGCCCTGGCAAAGTGAAGCTGTCATCACCGGCAACAGGCGAGTTATCCCCCTCGATGAAAGTCAGGGTGAAGCTATCTGATGCTTCGAGCACACCATCCGAGGCACGCAAGGTGATCTCCAAGGATCCAGCTGCCGAACGCGGAGCGAGACCGCTGAAGGCTTGGCCATTGAATGTAAGCCAATCCGGCAATGCCGAACCATCGGACAAGGTTGCCATGAAGCCCAGTTCGTCACTGTCCGGGTCGCTGAACTGCGCCATTGGCGTCGTGATGACAAATGCGGTGCCGGTACTCAGAACATTGCCTTCGTCGTCCGTGCTCACGTCCTCCAACGGAGACGTCAGAACCGGTGCGTCATTGATCGGCTGAACCACCAGATCGAAGTCGTCCGAAATAGTTGCCGTTCCATCACTGATCTGCAGGCGCAGACCGAATTCTCCGGAGTAGTTTTGCGGCGGTGTGCCGCTGAGTGTCAGCGTGTCGGCATCAAAGCTAATCCAATCCGGCAAAGCAGACCCGTCCCTTTGCACCAGCGCAAAGCTCAGAGCATCACCGTCCGGATCGCTGTAGATCCCCTGCTGCAGGGTGATCGAGAAAGCCTCTTCTTCATCGGTGTGACGGTCTGACAGCGGTGCCAACAGCAACGGTGCGTCATTGACCCCGGCAACAACAAAGGCAAAGGGCAGGACAGTGCTGGTTGTGCCATTGATGACGGTCAGCTCCAGATCCAGCGTGCCGGTGAAATCCGCCGGGGGCGTGCCGGTGAACCGCCGCGTTTCCGCATTAAAGACCAACCAGGCAGGCAGTGCCGTGCCCCCGGCCCGTGCCGCGCTATAGGCCAGTTCGTCACCGCCCGGATTGCTGACCACCCCGGCAGGCACCAACAGGTCAAAGCTCTGGTCCTCGGTTGCCTGCAGTTCGAATTCTGCAAGCGTCCGCGCCCGGATATCGGCCTCTTCCATGACCATATCCGAAAGCAGGATGCGGTCAATATTGAGCTTACCGCTTCCTAGCTCGTAGCTCAGCTGGCTTTTCAGCGTGATCTCACCATCCGGGGTCAAGACAACAGCGTCAGACCCCGAAATACGGAAGGAGATCTGATCAGCGCGGTACTTGCTCAGATCCAGCGTGTCAAAGCCGGTGTTACTGCGGTCGATGACGTCGTTCCCGGCTTCATAGACAATAACATCATCACCACCGCCAGCGATAATCGTATCGTTGCCAGCGCCATCAGTGATCACTTCTCCATTGATGGTTGCACGAACGACGTCGTCACCGGCGGTCGACTGATCCTCCAACGCCCGGGACCGCATTTCTGGCTCATTCATTGTGATGTCCGAGAAAATGATCCGGTCAATATTGGTGCTGGCGTGACCGCTTTCATAGCGCACCTGATACTCCAACCTGATCTCGCCGTCCGGGGTCAGGATATAAGTGTCGTGGCCATAGATCCGGAAGCTCACCTCATCCGAGCGGTACTTGCTCAGATCCAGGGTGTCAAAACCGCTATTGCCGCGGTCGACGAAATCATCACCTGCGTCATAGACAATCAGGTCATCGCCGCCGCCTGCGATAATCGTATCGCTGCCCGCGCTGCCATTGATCACATCAGCGTTAATGCTGCCGCGGATTTCGTCATCTCCAGCGGTCGACTGATCGTCCAGCGCCCGGGTCCGGATGGCCTGCTCGTCCAGAGTGATGTCGGAGAAAGTGATCTGCTCGATGTTCAGCCGTGAATCGCCCGGCTCATAGCGCACTTGGTACTCCAGCTCGATCTCACCATCCGGGGTCAAGATGAAAGTATCATGGCCATTGATCCGGAAGGTCACCTCATCCGAGCGGTATTTGCTCAGATCCAGTGTGTCAAAACCGCTGTTGTAACGGTCAATAAAGTCATCACCAGCTTCGTAGACAATCAGGTCGTCGCCACCCCCAGCGATTATAGTGTCGCTTCCTGCGTTGCCATTGATCACATCAGCGGTAGTACTGCCGCGGATCTCATCGTCGCCTGCGGTCGACTGGTCATCCAGCGCCCGGGTCCGGATGGCCTGCTCGTCCAGAGTGATGTCGGAGAACGTGATCAGCTCGATATTCAATCGAGAATCGTCCGGCTCATAGCGTACTTGGTACTCCAGCTTGATCTCACCATCCGGGGTCAGGATGAAAGTATCATGGCCGTTGATCCGGAAGGTTACTTGGTCGGAGCGGTATTTGCTCAGATCCAGCGTGTCAAAACCGCTATTGCCCCGGTTGATCACGTCATTGCCAGTCTCGTAGACAATCGTGTCGTTGCCCGGGCCACCGACGATGCTGTCGTCACCGGAACCGCCCTTAATCACGTCGTCACCAGAGCCTGCGTTCAGAGTGTCATTGCCAGAAAACCCTTCCAGAAGTTCGTTTTCCGAGCTGCCGGTCACCAAATCTGTGCCATCCGTGCCGGGCAGCTGAATGCGGTCATCCGCGCCCGTGATCGTCAGCAGGATCGTCCGGGAGCCCGTATCAGAGCCGTCAAAGGCGCTGAACTCCAGGGCGATGTCCCCTGCTGATCCCGCTGGAGGCTCGCCCGACAATGTCAGGGTTGCGATATTGAAAGTCAGCCATCCTGGCAGTTCCCCGCCGTCCGCAAGCCGGACGCCGACCGCCAGCGGGTCTCCGTCCGGATCAGTGAACAAGGCCGGGTCCAGAACAGTGTTCATCGCCACGCCCTCTTCACCCGACAAGGTGAAATCACCGACCTCAGGCACATCGTTGCGCGCCTCCAGTGTGATGGTGACATGCGCCGTGGATTGCGCTCCCTGCGTATCTTCCACGGTGTAGTCAAACCCGACTTGCCCGTAGACATGAGCGGCAGGTGTAACGATCAGCCGTCCTTCACCGTCGAAGGCAACGGTCACGCCGGCTTCCGCCGTAATGCCGGTCAGGGTTAGTGCATCTCCATCAGGATCGCTGTCATTAGCCAGCAGGTCCGAAACCAGCAGAGTCAGAACCGTATCCTCGACACCGGCAAAGCTGTCGTCCTGCGCCTCCGGAGCATCCTGGGTATTGGAGATGTTCAGTGTGATCCGCCCTTCGGCGACATCACCTGACCCGTCAGTAACTTCGTAATAAAGGATCTCGGTGCCGAAGTAGTCCGGCCCAGGCTGGTAGAGGAATGTTCCATCGCCCTGATCCGCCACCTCAATTTCTGTGGCGGGGCCGCCATAGGGATCCGAAAGCCGTTCAAAGACCCGCAGAACAGACAACGAGCCGCCGTCCGGATCGATGTCATTGGCCAGCAGCTCAGCAGCGCTGATCACAATCGGGGTGTCTTCGGTTGCGTCCAGAACATCATCCACTGCAAAGGGCAGATCATTTTCCGGAGACAGAGTGATCTGGACGAAACCGCTACTCTCTGCGCCGTGCTCATCAGTTACAGTATAGTGGAACCCGGCGTTCCCGAAATAGTCGGCACGCGGAGTGAACGTGGCGATGCCATCCGCAAGGGAAACCGCTCCGTTCTCCGGATCGAACACCGAAGTGACCGCAAATGCATCGCCCTCAACGTCGACATCATTGGCCAGGATCGCAGCCATATCGATGACAACCGGAGTATCCTCCTGTCCCGCAACCGGCGCGTCGGCAATCAGAGTGGGGCCGTCATTCACCGGTGCCACAGTGATTGTGACGATCCCGGTTCCAATGTCGCGGCCATCGGTCACCCGGTAACCCAATTCAAAGGTGCCGTTCACATCCTCGTCGGTCACAAACTGCAGTCTTCCATCCGGCAGGGTCTGGACCCGGATTCCCGGGGCTTCACTGTCGATCCCTACAAAGGTGACCGGCTCCCCTTCCGGATCACTGTCGTTGGCAAGCAATTCCGCAATTGTGATTTCGAGAGGCACATCCTCGGTTGCAAGGAAACTGTCGGTCCCTGCCACAGGTGCCTGATTGGTCGAGGCCACAGTGATCTCGACCCGGCCCGTCGCAGTGCCGTCTGTGCCATCGGTGATAGTGTAGTCAAACCCGGCCGGCCCGTCATAGTTCGGAACAGGTGTGAAAATTACTTGGCCGTTTTCGATACGCACCGTGCCGTTGGCAGGGTTATCCACCGAGACCAGGCTGAGCACATCGCCATCCACGTCGGTATCGTTTGCCAGCAGCGTCAGCGGGTCGATGACCAAAGGAGTATCTTCCTGGGCGGTCAGTGTGTCGGTGACCGCCACTGGCGGATCGTTGACCGCAGCCACCTCAAAGGTCACTGAACCCAACCCGACACCATGCATGTCATCCGTGATTGTGTACTCGAAGCTGACAGTTCCGTTGGCGTCAGGCGCCGGGGTATAGATCAAGTTCGCCCCATCGTTGCCATCCGCCTCAACAGCGATGGTTTCAGTGTAGGTCTCATCCCCGTTGGTAACTGTAACATCGATAGCCAGCTGGGTTTTGACGTTGAACGGCACTTCGCCAATCAACTCGCCGGTATCACGATCTATCCGCATCCAGAACGGAAGGGCGCTGCCATCACTCAGCGTGGCCAGGTACACCCCACCTTCCAGGCTTGGCAGGCCCGCCGCATGGACTCCGCCCGACACAGGAGCAGCACCGCCACCTGCCGGGGTTTCAGGAGTCACGCTCAGTCCCAATCCTTCGGCGATGGATTGCCAGCTAAGTGTCCGGTCACTGAATGACAGGAAGTCGACGGTGTCCCAAACGACGTCCACTGCGGATCTGACAACCTGCATTGCTCCGCTAAGCAGGCTAAAACTGTAGTCGCTGTAGTTGCCTTCAAAAACAACGACATCAGTTCCCAGCCCACCAATGTAGGTGTCGTTTCCTGCGCTGTCATAGAAAGTGTCCTGACCTGCATTGCCGGTCAGCACATTATCCGCATCATTGCCGTAGAACGTCTCATGTCCGTCGCCGCCAATAGCATTCTCGATGATCGTTCCAGCCGCAATTGTCAGGTTACCGAACAGCCCTCCAATGTGAGAAATCGACGGCGCAATTTCTCCGGGAACCGATGGGCGCAGATTGATCACTGCGTTGTTCGCGAACCCGGACAAGTCCAGTGTATCAATGCCGCCGCCATCCACCAGCGTCGAGGCCGTGCTTCCGGCCCAGTCAGACCAGGTTGCCCAGATATCGCTGACCTCTGATGTCACGGTCGTGTTGAAGCCCCAAACAGTATCTTCCGTGAAGGCCTGCGAAACGCCAAACCCTTGCGAGCCGTACAGTGCGTCCAATGCGAGCCAATCAACAGCCATCGGTGATTGCAGAAAGGCGAAGTCCGCCACCGCGTGGTAGTTTTCCGATTGGCTGAAATAGGACATCATCGACGTTTGCCAGCTGTCGTTCTTGAAGAACTGGTCCACGCCAAAGGCAGCACTGACGTTATAGAAACCCTGATGACCGAGCCCAAGCGCGTGTCCGATCTCATGGAACACCGCCTGCAGCGTATAGTCGTTGTATGTGGATGTTCCGCCTGACCAATCCGTTGCGATATTGACATAGGAATGGCCGATCTCGCCATTCGTCAACCCGCCCCAGTTTGCATAGGCACCGTCGTCGTTGTCGCCGAAGAAGATGTCTGTGACCGAAGTGTCTGTCTCAGTTGTTTCCTGGAAGGTGATGCCCAAAGTCGCTTGATAGACCTTGAAGACTTCACGCACGAGGAAAGCGCGCTCCTCGCTAATACCATCACTGTCGCCCTCCCAACCAGAGAGGTTGTACAGGATCACTCCGTCATTCGGATCATGGCCGCTATCAGTGACATTGTGATAGCGGAAGTCACCATTGTAGAAACCTTCCCGCACAAAATCAGAAAGTGTGCCGAGGTCCTCGAATGTGCCGGTTCCTGGCACACTCCCGTTGTCGGCAGTTTGGTTGTGCTGTTCTGCCTGGCTCGCGCATTCTGAGCAGGGACAGAGCAGATTGGCATCATGAGTGGTGAATCCCTGAGACATGCTGAAACTGATTCCGCCGTCTGCAAAACCATCCAACGCCACATAAGCCCAATTGGCGTTTCCGTTGGGGTCGCTGCCAGATCCGGTGCCTGCCGCTGCAACGGGTGTTTCGGCCAGTTCAGACAGGTCGATCTGACGCAACGTCCCGCGCGTCACCTCAAGGTTATCATTCTGGGTGATGCCCACCAACCGGATGGCATTGCCCTCTGCGTCAGTGTCGTTGGCCAGAAGATCAGCAATCGGTATGATCAACTGACCGCCTTCCTGCAATTGGAATACGTCGGAGACAGCCACTGGGGCTTCCGGCGTATTAAGTACATTGACAGCGATCACCGCTGGATCTTCTGACACCGCTCCGATCTCATCGACCGCTGTATAGCTCAGCAGCACTGTCCCGTTGAAATCTTCAGGGGTCGTTATGCTGAACCGGTCATCTTGCAGAGTGATATTAACATCTTGGATCGAACCCACTGTAACAACCGGGTCGACCTGAAGCTCAGTGATCAGCGAGAAATCAGGCATACCGGCCTGGCCGGAGTGGTCCACGCGAACCGGAACCGTGCCGACGAAGATTTCAGGCGGAGTACCCGTGAAGCTGAGGTTTTCAGCGTCAAAGGCGAGCCAGTTGTCCAACGGAGCACCGGATTCACGGAAAGCCTGCGATGTCCCGCCAGCCGGAAGGGCGTAAAGCCCCTGCGCTGCAAAAAAGGGATCATTGGCAAGCAGCGCATTGATTGATTCATCAAGCGGCACCTGCGGATCAATTGTCACCTCGATGGCGAAACCGGCTTCGCCAAACCGCACTTGGTTTGAGGCCAGAGCCGCCTCATCAGGGGTGAACCGCATCTGCAACCGGAGCAAGCTGGTTTCCCCCTCGGGAACCGGACCAGTCACGCTCAGTTGCAGCATCTCGGCGTCAAAGCTGAGCCAATTTGGCAATGGGCGCCCGTTGGCCTGCTCCATCGAGAAACTGCCGTTGGAGATTTCGAACAGGCTGATTGCAGGCTCATATCCCACACCCGCCGCAAGATCCGAACCTGCAGTCAGTTGCAAACTGCCCTGGTGCGCAACAGCGTCCTCCCCGGCCCCATGGCTCAGGGTTACCAGAATGTCGAGCGGCTCGCTCTGGCCTTCCGGCCAAGTGCCGCTGACCGAAAGCGTAGCCGGATCGAAGGCCAGACCGGCTGGCAGAGGAGAACCGTCCTGCAGCGTCGCCTGTGCCACCGCATTCAATGCGTCGGGATCAAAGCTGAAACCAGCGGTGAACTCCGAGCGGTTGCTCAGATCGCTTGTGACAGCACCCAACAGTGTCACTTGATCAAAGGTGATCAGGTCGCCCTCGAAATCCGCGTCGTTGCCAAAGATTTCTCCAGGAACAACCGTAATGACTGTATCTTCGTCCCCGCTGATCAGATCGTCGCGCAGCACCGGTGCATCGTTGTCGGGCAGAATGGTGATTGATACTGTTGCGGTATCGAAGCCACCGTTGCCGTCCGACACCTCGTAGACGAAGCTCGCCTGACCATTATAATCGCTTCGCGGTGTGAAGCGGATCAATCCGTCTTCCCCCATCCGCACTTCGCCATTTTCAGCAAATCTGCTGAGAGCAGTAATCGTCAGCACCTCGTTCAATGGGTCGGTGTCGTCGGTGTCGTTGGCCAGCAGCTCTGCCGGATCAATGACCAGCATCTCATCCTCGAGGATGGTGAAACCGCCGTCGTCGCGGGCAACTGGTGCATCGTTCAGAGGAATGACATTCAGTTCGACAACCACAATGCTTCTTGCACCACGGTCATCAACCAGATCATAGCTGAACCGGGCGTCACCCAGCGCGTCCGGGGTGAAGGAGATATCCCCTGTATCCGGATCCACTGAGAGCGTACCGCCAACCGCGGAATGCACCCCATCGAAGCTGAAGCCGTCCCCTTCGATATCGTAATCGTTGGCGAGCAGATCAGCCACTGTGAACGTCTCGGTCAGACCAAGGCGTATGTCGCGCCCGTCATCGCCGCTGCGCGCGCCGTCATTGACCGGCGTCACCTGGATTTCGACCGTGGCAGTTGATGTGGCACCGCTGTCGTCCATCAGCGTGTAGGTAAAACCGGCAAAGCCAAAGAAGTCTGCCCGGGGCAGGAATTCGATCAGCGTTTCCGGCGTCAGGACAGAACCACCTTCGAAGACTCGGCCAATCCCATTGGTCAAACTCGAATTAAACGGGTAGTCGGAAATGGTCGCCTGCAGAGGTGACAATTCTTCACCGTTATCACCAATCAGAACTGAAATGCTGACAAGTGTCAGCGGATCGCCATCAATGTCAATGTCGTTAGCCAACAGGTCCGCCGCCCGGATCTGTAGCATCGTGTCTTCGGCAAGTGTGAAAACACCGTCATTAACGCCAACCGGTGCGTCATTAATCGGCGCAAGATTGACCTCGACCGTGGCCGTGCTTTCGCGCCCGAACTGGTCGCGGACCGTATAATCAAAGAACGCATCGCCATTATAGTCCTGGTCACCCAGGAAACTAATCGTGCCGTCTTGCAGGATTTCCACTGTGCCGTTTACAGCGTTGCCGACTGACACCAGCTCCAGTTGGTCCAGCCCTGACAAAGCATCGTTCTGGAACAGTGTCAGCGGATCCAAGATCACCGCTTCGTCCTCTTGCCCGAACAGGAAGATGTCATCCGCCGCATTGAAGCGGTCGGTGCGGGTCAGAGCTTCGATCTGCGCACGTGTCCAAGTGATCCCATCAGCAAACGCGATTTCCTCGACACCCCGCTCAGCATCCAGGAAATGGCCAGTGACGCGCAGGGTGTCGATCTGGATGCCCTCATCGCGCTCCAGCTCGATTAGCAGGTCGTCGCCCTCCTGGATCAGCGAGATATCCTTGGGCGCAATGCCGTCCGTAATGGTAATCCGGTCGGTATCCGACGCCGCGCCGAGCTCGGACACGGTATCGTTCCCGCTGTCGTGACCAAACAGATAGGTATCGCTTCCTCCGGCACCTGCCAGCGCATCGTCACCCCATCCGCCGTCGAGAATTTCATCCGCTGCGGACCCTGCCAGCGTGTCGTTGTGAACCGAACCGCGCAGCGCCTCGATGCCAGACAAGCTGTCGCCTGCTGCCTCGCCTGCCAGCCCCTGGCCCAGGCCAAGATCCACATGCACGGCTTCATCGGCTGCAGAATAATCTGCAGTGTCGAAACCGTCGCGCCCATCCAGCACATCCGCGCCGCGCCCGCCGCGCAGGGTGTTGTCACCAGCGTCGCCTCGCAAAGTATCCGCGTGATACGAGCCTTCGACCACCTCAATGCTGGTGAAGGTATCCCCCTGTGCATCACCGCCGCCAGCGCTGCTGTCGGCCATATCGACCAGAACGCCAGCCTGCGATGTCGTGTAGCGAACAGTGTCCACACCGTCGCCGCCGCGCAACTCATCAGCGCCCTGGCCACCAATCAGGATATCGTTGCCATCGCCGCCCACCAGCGTGTCTTCGCCAGCGCTGCCGTGGAGCAGGTTGTCCGCACCATCGCCCGTCAGGACATCACTGCCGGAACCTCCCTTGAGGTTCTCGATACCGGACAGGACATCACCCGCGGCGTAACCCCCGCTGGCGATCCCGGTCTGCAGGTCTATTTGTACAGCCTCCTCTGACGTCCCGTAGTCTGCCATATCGCTGCCGGAACCACCTTGCAGAACGTCAGCGCCTTCACCGCCGGACAGAGTGTCGTCCCCTTCACCGCCGATCAGAGTGTCGGCGCCATCGCGGCCTACCAGCAGGTCTCGGCCCAGACCACCTTCCAGGCGGTTGTCAATCGAGCTGCCCTGCAGCGTGTCGTTCCAGTCCGAACCAACAAGAGCCTCGATATCAAAATAGATATCTCCAGCGGCATATCCGCCTTGTCCGATCCGTGCGGCTAGATCAGCCCGCACACCAGTGTTCGACCCGGCGAATGTCACGGTGTCCTGGCCCGCGCCACCGGTGATCGAGTCGCGCCCGTCGCCTGCGTCAATCAAGTCATCACCAGCACCAGCTATGATCGTATCGTCTCCGGCCATTCCGGACAGGGTTTCGCTCAAACCGTTGCCGTAGATCAGATCATTTTCAGCTGTTCCGGTCTGCTGCCCCGAATAGCTGCCCTGCACAGAGAAGCTTGCCTGGCCGGTATCCTCGACACCTGCCGCATCGCGGATACGGTATGTGAGACTGACCGGCCCGGACGTGCCTTCCGGCAGACGCAGGACAATGTGATCCCCGACAATTTCGGCAGTGCCTGCCGAGACGCTGTCAAGGCCCGCAAAGAAGACAGCCTCTTCGTCGACGTCAAAATCATTTGCCATCAGGTCGGCGATTCGGATCACCACCGGGACGTCCAGCGGGGTATCCGGCAAGTCGTCTGCTACCACTGTTGGCTGGTCGTTGACCGCGATGATCCGCAGATCCACGTAGCCTTCGGACGTGCCCTCTGCATTGTCTGTGACAAAGTAGAAGAAGCCTGAAACTTCGGTGACGTTGAGGTCCGGTGTGAACAGGAAATCGCCGTCTTCGTTGCGAATGACCGTGCCTTGCAGGTACGGGATGGATGAATCGGTGATTCTCGGCAACCGGAACCCAGTGATTTCCAGAGGGTCGCCGTCGATATCGGTGTCATTGCCCAACAGAACCGCCGCCGGAATGACAATTGGTGTGTCTTCATAAACGGTGATGACATCGGTTACCGCCACAGGCGGTGCGTCACCCACGTTCTCAAAGTAGAGGGTGACACTGGCGTCATCCACCAGCCCTTCTGGATCGCTTACCAGATAGCTGAAGGTCGTGGCACCCCAGAAGTCCGCGTCCGGTGTAAAGATCAGATTGCCGTTTTCGATGGTAATCGAACCATCGGCCGGATCGGAAACACCCTGGAATGTTAGATACAGTCCTTCGGGGTCGGCATCATTTGCCAGCAGTTGGGCAATTGGGATGACCAGCGGCGTGTCCTCTTGACCGCGCAGATAGTTGGACAGTCCTGAAGCCAAATAGACGTCGTCCGCAGCAACCGGCCGGTCGTTGATCTCGGCCACATTGATTTCAACCCGCCCCCAAACCGAGGCGCCCTGACCGTCGTCTACCAGATACTCGAAGGACGCAGTCCCCGAGAAGTTGGCGGAAGGGTCGAACTGGATGGTGCCATTATCAAGCAGCTTCACATTGCCGCCGACGTCCCTCACCTCGTTCACATCAATGATCGTCAGCGTGTCGCCATCGGGGTCATACACGTTGGGCAGGATATCCGCGGGCTGGATGATCATCGGCACGTCTTCGTCGGTACTGAAAGTGCTAACACTTGTTTGCGGCGCATCATTCACCGGGTTCACGGTCACTTCGGCGGTGCCTTGGGTGCTAAGGCCGCCTTCATCGGTAACCGTATAGGTAAAGCTGGCAGAGCCAAAGAAAGACGCCGCAGGTGTCACAATGACCACGCCGTCATCTGTAAGGGTGACGTCCAGATATTGATTGCCCTGCACGGCCGTCACGGTCAGCCGATCGCCGTCGGCGTCCTGATCATTAACCGCCAGGCTGGCGGCCAGGATCTGGAACGGCACCTCTTCGTCGGTGACAAAACCGGTATCGGTAACCGACACTGGCGCATCGTTTACAGCGGTGACATTGATTTCTACCCGCGCCTCGTCAACACCGCCATCGGGTGCATTTACAACATAGGTAAAGGCAGCAAGCCCATTGAAGTTTGCATCAGGTGTAAAAGTGATCTGGCCGCTGCTGTTGAGCGAAACAGTACCATTTTCAGGGCTGTGAACCTGCGAGACGATCAGCTGTTCTCCATTGACGTCATTCGATAGCAGTCGGACAGCCTCGATTTGTAGCGGCGTATCTTCCGCGGTTTCAAAATCTGTATCGGCAACCGCCTCCGCAACCGGACGCACACGCATGTTTACCTGTGCAGTCGATATCCCATTGCGACCGTCGGAAACAGTATAGGTCAGCTGCGCCGGGCCGGTGTAATCCGGATTTGCTGTAAAGACGACATTGCCGTTTTGATCCAGCTCGGCAGTGCCGTATTCTCCGCCATCCACGGCGATGATCATCAGAGGGTCGCCGTCAGTGTCAAAGTCGTTTGCCAGCAACCGCTCGGCCGAAAGGGTCAGCGCTTCGCCGCTCACCGCGCTGAAATACCCGTCATCCACAGCATCAGGTGCATTGTTGGCCAACAGTGTCTCCAAATGGTCAGATGACCAGATAGCCCCATCAGAGAACACATATTGCTCAATACCAGCGCGGTTGCCGTCAAGCGCGTTCAAGATCGTTACACTGTCCCCCGGCGAGGTAACAAACTCCAGCTTGATGCTGCTGGAACCGCGATGCAGGCGGCTGACCGAGACTTCAGATGAGACAAAATCGGTGAACTCAATCCGGTCAACATCCAACTCTTCAGTGGCACCTTCGGAAATTGTGTCGTGCCCCGTTCCGCGAGTAACGAAATAGGTGTCGCTGCCACCGAGACCGGCCAACTCATCATCCCCGGCCGACCCGGTGAAGGTATCGTTGCCATCAAAGCCGATTACAGGCTCGGAATATTCAGTTTGGGCATAGGATAGCACCTGAGCCCGCATGTCAGCTTTGGTCCAGATAGTTCCGTCACCAAACTCAATTGATTCAACACCCTCGAAATACGAGTCAATTGTCAGAGCGTTTTCAATGATCAGGCGGTTCTGGCCGTCTTTGAACAACAGCACCAGATCATCGCTGTCAGCACCGGCGCGCAATGCATAGGCTACATCGGTCGGAGTATAGTCTGGCAGCTTCAGAACATCATTCCAGGAGTAGCCGTCATCTACTATGCGGTCGTCGCCGTCATCGGCATGGTAGACATAGGTGTCATTGCCCCGCTCGCCGCTTAGCAGATCGCTGCCTTCACCGCCCGTCAGCGTGTCAGCACCGTCGGTTCCAACGATGACATTGTCACCGCCGCTTGCCTGCCCAGAAACCAAGGCCGCCATGACATCCGCGGCGGTCAGGAGATCGCCAGAATCTGCCAGTTCGATCTCATCTATGGCACTGCTGCCGCTGAGTGCTCCGTCCAGAATGGTGATCTGGTCTCCATCACGTGCCAGGCGGATTATCAAGTCCCGGCCCTCGATGCCGCGGCGGTCAAAGCTTACTTCATCAAGCGAATAGCCGCTGATCACCAGACTGTTTGTGCCGGACCAAGGATCATAGATCACATCGGCGCCATCACCGCGGGTGTAATGATAGGCGTCGTCACCTCGCCCGCCTTCCAGCCGGTCATCGCCGGCCTGTCCTTCCAGTGTGTCCGCGGCATCAGTGCCCTGAATGTAGTCATCCGAAGCGGTGGCTGCCGAAGCCGTGGTCAGTGCAACCATTTCAGTCCGGTTCCACTCGATACCGTCATCAAAGCGGATAAGCTCGATCCCGCGGGTTGATGTGCTATGGGCGCTCCAACGCGCTGTGACACGGCCACTGTCTCCTGCCCCAGGGGCGGATTCCGAAATCAGAATTTCCAGATCGTCTTCAAAGCCCTTCCGCAGGATCACATCTGCCGGGTCGATGCCGCGCAACAGCAAGATATCGCCCTGTTCGAAAGCGTCATCCGCAATCCGGTCGAACCCGTCGCCGCGGCTGTAGACATAGGTATCGGCCCCCGCCCGGCCCTGCATCAGGTCGTCGCCACCGTGGCCTTCAATGGTGTCGTTGCCATGGGCGCCAGCCAGAAGATCATCAAAAACCGTGGAACGGGATGCGAGCAGCTGCGTTGTTACCGCACCAAGAGCAATTTCCGAGCCGTCACCAAAAATGATCCGCTCGATGCCCACACCATCGTCATCACCGTTATACGCGCCGCGACCTTCGGCCATCAGGCCGTGGATCAGAAGCGAGCCGCCATCCCCTGCGCCTGAGGTGCTTTCGGTGATGCGCAAGATCAGGCCCGCCGGCGTCACCTCGTAGGTGACGTCTCCAGCGTCAATGTCCTCGAGGAAGATTTCATCGACCTCGTCGCGGGTTTCGCTGCTGCCTTCTTCAAGGATCTCGTCGTTGCCGTCACCGCGCGCATAGACGTAACGGTCATTCCCGTCGCCGCCTCGCAGAATATCATCGCCAAGACCGCCCCTCAGGGTATCGGCAGAATTGCTGCCCTCCAGAACATCGTTCAGGTCCGTTGCGGCATCGGCCACCAATGCCGCAACAACATCAGCCAGTTGCACAGGATCGCCGGTTTCAAAGTTCAGCACCGGAATCAGAGTCTGGTTTGCTGCGGTGTGCAGGAAAGCATCGGCAATGGTGATGCTGCCCACCTGCACACCGGTTTCAGTGTTTTCTGCAATGACAATCACCAGATCCTGACGCAGGCGTTCATAGGTCAGATCCGCTTCCGCAAGCCCGGTGAAGCTGATGGCCCCTTGCGGTGCTCCCTCAGCAACAGAACCGGTTTTGACATAGGTGTCGTGGCCATCACCGTTGCTGTACTCAAAGAAGCCGGGAGCATCGTCGATCACCACGACGTCGTCGCCACGGCCCATATCGTATTCGCCGCTGGCATTGGCACTGCCGACATAGTCATCGCCGTCTGTGGCGATCCGCGGCGCCGCCTGCGCCGAGATTTCGCCGTGATCCCAGACCTGGCCGTTGTCGAACACAATCTGATTTAGAACCGGCCGTTGACCGGATGCCTCGCTCGTCCACCGCATCTGGAAGCCGTTGACGAACCGCAAGACACCGCCATCGCCGGCGCCAGGGCTGCTTTCGGCGATCCGCACCAGCAAATCGCGGGAGTGCGAAAACACCGTTACGTCTTCGGGTGCAATGCCCCGTAGGTCCAGCACCGACCGCGGCTCAAGAAACTCCTCATTCACCAGGCTGATGACGTCATTGCCATCGCCGCGGCTGTAGACAAGCGTCACCTCTTCCCGGCCGATGATAGCATCATCGCCTTCATGGCCCTGAATTGTCACCGGCTTGTCAGTGTCGGACATGTCGAGCAGGTCGTCGCCCGCCGTGCCGCTGACCGGGCCCACCAGATCGACAAGTTCAGGACCGGTCAGCAGTTCGGTATCCAGAATGATGGTGGTCCGGATCAGGTTGTTCTGATCGCCAAGCCAAATCTCTGCTGCGCCGGATCCGTCAGACTGTTCGGCTGCAATATGCAGGATCGCTTCGCCAGCCCGGATTTCGAAAGAAATATCATCAGCCTGAACACCGCTCAATGTCAGTGTCTTTTCGCCGGGAAAGGTCAGAAGCTCGAGATCGTAGGTTTCGAAGAGGTAGTCAAAGTCCTGTTGCGAAACGGTGCCTTGCTCCCATGCCAAAAGCAGTTGGAAAGGCAAGTTGAAGAAGATGGTCTGCCCGTTGCTGAACTCAATCCGGAAGTCCCGGATGTCCGGTTCCCCGCCCACCAGGATTTGCTTGGCGTCCCCGGTTCCCGGCGCGGATTCCGGATAAACCATGAACAACTGGCCATTGCTGAACTCTAGCAATCCCTGATCGAAAAGGTTCTCGGACCAGGGGAAGTCAGCGGCCGCATAGTTTGTGTTCTCTTCATCCGGAAACGGGAACGGCCCGTCAAACGGCTCCGGTCCGACAGCGTAGGCGCCCATGTGGATCCCTCGCTCGAAGGTGAAGCTACCTTCGAAACTGCGCGGATCAGCCAGTTCGGCGGCCGCGGCGGATGCCAGCAGGTCGTCGAGCGTCAAAGTGACCCCATCCGAGAATTCCGCCTCGAAAACTGGTGGTTCTGGCCCGAAGTCGGAAACGGTCAGGCGGACACTGTCGCTTTCTGTTCCGAAAGTCAGCAGCAAGTCAGAATCGTCCCATCCGCCCCGGATCGTAAAGGGCAATTGCCGGACTGTCAGATCGGTCGAGGCGATGTCGTCGAACACCAAGCGGTTTTCGCCCCAAGTAAGTATTTGATCATGACCGCCTCCGCGGGAATAGTTATAGACTACATTAGGAGCACCTTCGACCTCGCCGCGGATGACAAAGGCTTCATTGGCTTCGGTCGATGTGGCGATACCGTTGTACGGATCCACCTCGACTTCGACTACGCCTCCGACAGGCGGCGCGTAGCTTTGCCAGGCTGCGTCGATATCGGTCTTGCTCCAGACCTCGCCGTTGGCAAACTCAATTTCCTGGAGCGCCTGTTCAGCTGAACCCAACCAAATCCGGTCGGTGCTGCCGATGACACGCAGTTCGCCTTCAGCCGGGTTGTCGCTGAATTCCTTTGGCAGCGGGGAGCGCACAAGAACAACATCCGCCGAATTGAGGTCCTCGAGCTTCAGCCGGTAGTCAAGGTTTCCGACCAGCGTCGGACGCTCCAGGATCGAGTCGACGCCATCACCACGCGAATAAACGATTGTGTCCAGCCCGTCCTCGGGGTGCAGCAGGTCATCCCCGCCCAACCCTTCAAGGGTATCCTGGCCATCAGTGCCCAAAACGACATCATTCTGTTCAGTTGGTTCGGGTGCAGATGCGGACAAGTCTGGAATGCGGGAGTTGATCCAGGAACGGCTCCAAGCGGTTCCTCCCTCAAACAGAATTTGATTTACAGCTGTCTCGCCAGACCGCTGGTATCCGCGCACCTCGATCCGGTCTTCTGTACCTTCAAATGTAAGGGTATACCCTTGCGCATCAATTGGATGCCGTAGGATGGTGACCTGCTCAGGCGTGTAGCCCTGGATCTCCAACACATTATCAGAGCGGTAATGCGGATTCAGTATCAGATCCTGCCCATCGCCACGGGCAAACACGAATCGGTCGGAGTGGTAGGCACGTGGGTAGTCGCCACCAATCAGAACGTCGTTGCCTTCGCCGCCTGCGATTGTTTCTTCAAACGGAGTGCTTTCAATGACATCGTCTCCGCTGGAAACTCTCTCAGCTAGGAGATCAGAAGCAATTTCCTCAACCGTTACGGTTTGATCGTTAAAAACGAAGTCACGAATGGCGCGCGGCAAGCCCGTCGGTCCGCTCATGTCATCGAAGAAGGCATCAGCAATAACCAGCCGGTCATTGCTGCCTTCGAAAGCAATCACTAGGTCCTCGGGATTGGCAGCAGACTGTGCAAAACGCGCGTCGGCTAGGTCATAACCTTCAAGCCGCAGCGTGTTGACCACTCCGAAGCCCGGTTTTGCATTGATCTGGTCGTGACCGCCACCGCGTGCATAGACAAAAGTGTCGGAACCGCCTGTGCCGTTATAAACTTCCGAGGCGCTGGTACCGGTCAGCGTGTCGTTGCCTGTCGTTCCGCGCAAAACGAACGGTTCCACCGGCGCCGCGAAACGTTGTATCGCGGCTTCCAGATCACTTTGGGCCCAGACCGAGCCATCAGCGAATTCGACCTCGGTCACCCGCCCGCCGTACTGGTAGAGCGCATCTTCAAGCAGGACCTGATCGCCGTTGCCGAGCCGAAGAAGAACGTCACGGGTGCTGCCTTCAGCCAGCATCACCGATACATCTGCAGCGACATGATCCCGCAGGATCAGGCGGTTGTCGTCATAGCGCGACCCGGACTCGTCGATAACATCGTAGCCGTCGCCACTGCGGAAGATGTATTGATCGTCACCTCCAGACCCGTCGAGAGTGTCGTCGCCAGCGCCGCCTGCCAAGGTCTCATCATTGTTGGTTCCGGTCAGGCTGTCGGCAAATTCGGTGCCTTGGCCCGCGGTCAGCGCGAACAACTGATCACGGCTCCAGCTAGTACCGTCGCTGAAGGTGACCATATCCACTCCGTTCAGCGCATCGTCATAGCGCAAAACGATTTCGTCCTGTTTGTTTTCGAAGGTCAGCACTAGTTCATTGCGGTCAGAAACCGGGCGGGACACACTGACTTCATCCGGCAAATAGCCCAGGAGGCGCAATGTATCGCTGCCGCTAGTGTCGGCGATCACATCGCGGCCGTCGCCGCGGCGGAAGACGTATTCGTCATCCCCAGCCCCGCCGCGAAGATCGTCATCGCCGCGCCCGCCTTCGACGGTGTCCGCCAAGGATGTCGCGTTTATCAGGTCGTCGCCATCGGATTCCTGCCCCGCCACAGCAGCGGCCAGGAGATCCTCTCGGCTCCATTCGACAGATGCGCCAAATCGGATTACCGGCAGATGCGGGGCCGACAGCCCGCCTTCCAGGATCACCATGTCCCCGGTTTCAGGGTAGGTAATCGCCAGATCCTGACCATCAAGTCCCAAGACGCGCACCCGCACCGCTGCAGGATCAAACCCGTCAAAGCTCAGTTCAGCCTCGCCTGCGGTCTGCGGAAGAATGATCCGGTCGATGCCATCACCTGCACGGAAAATGGCCTTCGTGTCCGGCCCCATACGCAGCGTGTCAAACCCGGTACCGGCTTCTATCCCCAAGCTGGCATCCAGTTCGGTTGCATCAATCAGATCCATGCCTGCATTGCTGCGGCCCAGCAAAATCCGGGTTTGCACATCCGCAAGTGTCAGGCTGGAACCGTCGGCAAATACAAAACTTTCAACTTGATCCGAGGCGGCTCCCAGCCCTTGCAGAACCACAAGCGTCTCGCCAGTCGCTTTCAGCGTGACCAACAGATCCTGTTCCAGTGCGGTAAAGGTCAGGTCCGCTTCTGTGATGCCCGGGCCGAACTCGATACGGTCCACTCCGCCAGTGTCTCTGGCACTGTCGTGACCCGAGCCGTAGCCGAACCGGTAAGTATCATCACCGGTACCGCCGGCCAAAGCGTCGGAACCGCCCTTGCCATCCAGAACATCCGCCCGGTTGTCAAAACCAGTCAGAGCTTCATCCCGGTCGCTGCCCTCCAGCAGCCGGTCCCGCAACATTTCGGCTGTCCAGACTGTCCCGTCGGCAAACTCGAAACGTTCCACCGTGTGGGTGCCCAGCCCGTCAACGATGGTAAGAACGTCATGCCCGTTGCCCAGGTCAATCAGAAGGTCGGTACCTTCGCGGTGGAGTATCAGATTGTCCGCAACAACTGCCTCGCCAAAGACAACCTTGTCGATGACCCCGTCTGCATCCGCGGTTTCCTCGATCCGGTCAAAGTCGTAGCCAATGCCAAACGCGTAATCGTCGTTGGCGGCACCGCCTCGCAGGGTGTCATCCCCTTGCAACCCGTCCAGCGTGTTTGGCTGATCAGCAATCCCCTCAATCAGATTGTCGCCGCGGTTGCCGCCGACAATTTGCAACAGCTCTTCGACATCAATGATGGACATTTCTGATCCGTCATCAAACTGGAACCGCTCCACTCCATTGATCAGATCCTTAAACTGATCCTGAATTCGCAAAGTGTCCGGGCGGCCCTGAATCGAGATCAGCAGGTCATCGCCATCCTTGGTGAACACAACGTTGTCTCGGGTAATTGCCGGGCCGAATTGGACTATGTCGTCTACAGTCTGCGGCACGAACCGATGATCTTCCCAGCTCGCCTGTACTTGGCGGTCAATAATCAGATCCGCACCATAGCCCGCATCGAAATGATAGATGTCGCCACCGTCATTCCCAACTAGAGTGTCGTCCCCGCCAAGCCCGTCAAGACGTTCCGAGAAGTTGGAACCTTCCAGCAAGTCACTGCCTGCACTACCAGCAAGGTCAACATCTTCCGGGTTGAGATCAGTGAATTTGACCGTCCGGTCAATAAAAATGAGCTCCTCGACCGCTTGGCTCTGTATGTTCGTACGCACATACTGGTTACGCAAAACAAGCTTCTCGCCAGTTGCCTGAATAGTGATGATAAGGTCAAGCTGGCTGCGGCTGACTGCGATATCGGTAGTGGAGAGCCCCTGGAACTGGATCCGGTCCGCGCCTCCTGTATCATGGACCGTGTCGTTGCCGTATCCCTGCGCAAAAACATAAGTGTCGCTTCCGCTCTGGCCGCGCAACAGGTCATCGCCCGCACCGCCATCTAGGACTTCCGCCAAAATAAACCCGTCTACTGTATCGTCGCCATCTGTTTTCGCGATGCTAACGTAGTGCTGGGTTAACTGGTCGTAAGTCCAGACGGTGCCATCACCAAACTCAATGTCCTCGATCACATTGATGAAACCTGAGAAAGGTTCCATTTTCAGATAGTCTGTCAGAGTGACTGCATCTCCAGTTTCTGTAATCCGCAATGTTAGCGTATCGCTGTCTCCATCGCGTTCGAAGGTGAAATCGCTCCAGCGCAGATCGTCCTTGAAGGCTAAACGATCGCCTTCTCCACCGCCAAGAATTTTCCCGCTCGGATCGAGATCTTCAATAACATCATGCCCGTAACCCCGCCCGAACACATAGGTATCCGCCCCAGCCAGGCCATAAAGGGCATCATCGCCGCCCTTGCCATCCAGAACGTTATCAGGCAGGAAACCATAGATGACATCGTCGCCATCAGTACCCGCACTTCCCAGAACCCGGCTTACAACCTGCTCGAAATCTAGTGAAGCGCCTTCGGCAAAGACAAACTTCTCAATCTGATAGGGGCCAACAAAGTCGACTCCAAGCTGCGGGTCAAACTGCCCCAGCAGGCCAAGGTTGAGACTAATTCCGGCAAACTGCTTCTCAATTATCAGCGTGTCGCCGGTTTCCTGGCCGTCGTCATCCAACAGGCGGATTTCCAGGTCATTGCTGTTTCCTGTCCGCAGGAAACGCACGTTTTTTTCGCTGATACCCTCGTCGAAGAACAGGAAATCGAGGCCGCCCTGCAACGGACCGAACTTGGCCTGAGAAATCGACGAGTTGAAATCAACCTCCTCGCCGATGACGTCCTGACCATCGCCAAGACCGAAAAAGTAATAGTCGCCTCCGGCACCGCCGCGCATCACGTCGTTGCCGCGGCCGCCATTGAGCACATCGCTGGCCCCAGACCCGATGATGACCTGATCTTCATCCGTAGGATTACTGACCTCCATCGCCATCCGGAATCGATTCCAGACTGTGCCATCAGCAAAGACAATTGTCTCAACACCACTGTCCTGGCGGCGGTTGCCGATGATTGGATTCAATTCTCCGAGAAACTGGTCGGTAATGCGGACACTGTCATCACGCCCTTCTACCGTGATCACCAGGTCCATGCCTTCGCGTGTCAGTGCAACCTGATCAGGCAAGATCCCGGTTAGGTGGAGCGCATCCAAGTCACCATCGTCCCGGTCTTCAATGATGTCTTCGCCGTTGTTTGCTCCGGCAAAATAAAAGTCCCTGCCATTGCCGCCAGTGTAAACCTGATTGCCGTCACTCATGTAGAAGTAATCGGCACCTGATGTGCCTGCCACATTCGAGTCGGCTGACTCGTGACTGCGAAGCCGGGTTTCGTCAAATGACAGCGAATCCATTACCGCAGCCAAGTCCATGCTCAGACCAGAGGCCTCAAATGCGGGCAAAAGCATCTGCAGAATGAAGGGCTGCTCCATCCGCACACTGCCGCCTGCGAGGTTCCCATCCCCTGACGGCACGTAGTCAGGATAAATCTGTAACAGGATTTCGTTCCATCCCTGCAGGTAAGCACGGGCCTCATCAAAACCGGCTGGTGCAGCCGCAAAGATGGCCTCAAACATCGGCGTCATTTCATGTGCCGTAGTGGCCTGATAACGGTCGAGCGCTGCATCATATTCGATACCTGCCGTGAAATCCGCCAGGCCGGTCTGCAAGGCCATCCGGACCGCGAACGCACGGCTGGTGTAAACGTACTGCTCAGCCACGGGGCCCAACAGTTCCAGCATGGCTTTGATGCCGGACACATACCCATCCGGTCCGGCCGCGCCGGTGTCCTGCTCCGGGCTGATCGTATAGCTGAGCTGACCCGTGCTCGAGTTGATTGCGGCATTCAGCATTTCTGGCTGGAATTCGATTCCGGCCAGGAGCATTGCCAAGTGGAATTGCGCTGGCGTCAGAACTTCGATGCGGAAAGCGCTGTCATCTGTGCTGCCAACCTGATCGATCGTGCCGAAATCGACCTCAAAATTGCGCAAGTTGAATTCAGCCGCACTGCCTGTCTTGGCCTGCAGCTCCAGCGCCCGATCCAGATTACGGGCCCAGACATAGAAGCTGCCGTCTGCATCCGTGACCTGCACGGTGTAGTCGACCGCGATACCGTCCACGAAGTTGATCCCAACCGCGGGCACTTCAATGGCCGCAAGCGGCTGGTGGCCCAGCTCTTCAACCCGCCATTCCCGGCCGTCAGCGGCGTTCATCGCCAGAATGTCGTCCAGAGTGGGTTCCGCAATGGCGGACCCGTCGGCACCTGTCACCGGCACCCCGCTGGCAAGCTGCCAAACGCCGCCGGTCTCGATGCCATAATCAAGCACCACCGCACGCCCGTCGACGATCTCCACCAAATAGGGGGCGGCGTTGCGGTGTTCCAAAGCCTCGGTACGGTCCGAAGGAGAGAACACCTGCTCCAGCTGCCATTGCGTACCCGCCGCGCTGGCCTGAGCCAGAACGTCCGGCAACTGCGGCCTGGCAATCACTGCCCCCTCAGAAGACAAGACATCACCGCCATTGGCCAGTGCCCAGTAGCCGCCGCTGTCATCTTCCGTCCAGATTGCGCAATCTACCAGCCCGCCGGCATCATCAAGCAGAACAGGCGCCAACTCCCGCGTCAGTGGCAGGGTAAGCGCCCACTGCCCCAATGCCTCGCCAGCCAGATCAACCAATTCCCCCAAATCGGGATTTGTCATCTGACTGGCAGCCTGAGCCACCAGTCCAGCCAAAGTGAAATCATTCGACATAGCGATGTCGAAATTCACCACCTGACCAAATCCACGTGACTTCACAATACCATCAGAGACCCAGGACGCGGTGCCACGTTCACCCCGGTAAATGGTATTAACCTGATCCGCAGAGAGGATCGCGTCAAACAGATCTCCCGTGGAACCATCGGCACGGGTGTAAGTCCCCTCGCGCAGCAACTGATTCCGCTGCGGCGTGGTGACACCAAGGTCAGTGCCCTGCACCGAAATCGATGTGATCCCCAGATCCGAAAGGCTCGAAAGCTCATCCGCAGTGGTGTGCGCGTCCTGATTGAGGTCCTGCCAGACACGCAATTCTGAATAGATGCTGTCCGACGCGTCAATCACACCGTCCGCGTTTTCGTCATGCGTGGCGAGTTCATCAAAGCCGGACAGGCCGACTCCGCCAAACATCTCATCAATGTCATCAATCCGGCCGTTGCCATTGGCGTCCAGCACCAGGAAGCCATCGTCCGGCGCAACCCAGCCCACCTGCTCGGCGAAGAAATCCCCGTCGGTGTCAAAGAACACCCCAGAGCTTTCCCGGGAAACCGTTTCAATCCCATCGCCATCCAGATCCAGAATCAACGGGTCCTCGCCTTCTGACCACTGGAAAGCCTTTGCCCAAAGCTGCATTGCCCCTGCATAGGTCAGAAGGTTTTCAATCATTGGCAGGTAGCGGTTGATCCCCCCAGGAAAGCCCGGGAGCATCGCAAAAATGGCCAGATAGGGGTTTGCGTTCTTGAACAGCATCCCCATGTCGCCTGCTGCGTCCGGATTGAAACCGGCGCCGGTAAAGACGGCATTGATGATATTGCCTGCGCTCTCGAGCCCTTCCTCTCCACCTTCTCGGAAGCCGGCGCTCCACATCGTCGCCTTGGCTTCGAAATTCTCAAACATCATCGCGCTTTGCAGCGACGGTCCGTCCTCCCCCCACGGGCGGTGAATATTCTCCCCGCCGAAGAACGGCAGAATGTTCATGACATAGAGGGTGCCGTTCCCCTCTTTATCTTCAATGCGCATGTACTGCAGGAACGGCAGGAAATAATCGAAATAGAGAGTGCTGTTGGTAAAAGCGAGACCGACTCCGCTGGCCACTGCACCCAGGACGCCTACCGCGGGGGAGAGCATGGACAAATCGTTAGTGCCGCCGACCAGAGGTATGCCAAAGAACTTGAGCACATCATTTGGCCCCGGATCAATCATAGTGGTATTCGGCCACCACCAGATATTGTCGCTGTTCTCGGGTCCTTCCAGGTCGCTGCCGTCCGGGCTGAGGCCATCAATCGTATCCCCGATCACCACACCGCCAAAGGAAGTGTTGAAGATCCAGTCCCGCCCGTTGCCGCCGATGGTGACAGCACGTTCGCCAAAGACAGTTACGAGCCAATCATCACCGACGCCACCATCCAGCTGCAGTACTATATCACTAAGAGCCTTTTCAGAGTTTGGGTCTGCAGGATTGGAGGATTGGCCTGCTTCAATGACATAGGGTTGCACGCCTACAAGAAAGTCACTTCCCTCGCCCCCATGCAAAACTCCAGCACCAAAGTGAAGGAGTACATCATTGCCACCTTCGGAATGGATAGCACTAACATCCATCCCAACGCCAAACTGCACGACCTCATCATCTTTGCTGGCCTTCGCAACAACATCCCCTGTTACCGCCAGCCCTTCCTTTCCTGAATTTCCTAACTCCGCATCAACACCGTCAATTGCGGCATCCAACCGTCTTTTTGCTTTCTCCAATTCTTCTTCAACACGCTCGATAGACTCCAAGCTTCGGTCCCGGCTTGAGGACTCTTCGGACAAAATGATCGCCGCTTTGAAAGCATCGACAATGCCTTCAACGGCTCCCAAGAAGAAACCGGTAGCTACAAGACCGGCACCTTCGCTACCACCGGACCAAAGTACCCTAAGCCTTTGTTCTGCCTCGATCGCCACCTGGAGCATGGCTCCAGAAAGATCCTCACGGGTCAACGACGTAACGGAATTTGAAATTTCTTCGAGAACGGCTTCTGTCGCCTCTGCGTCATTCGTTGCGCCATTTGTATATTGAGCGGCTTTAGCTTCTGCAAAGTCAGTTGAAAGCAAAACCAGTGAACTGGCGATTGCAACAACGGCAGCCGGGCTTGGATTATCCAGCCCAAGGGCCTTAAGAATACGGTCAACTCTAGGGTCTAGACGTTCGCCAGTCTTTAGCAAGCTGAAGGAGTCCTGCCTATTCAAGGCATCGATATGTTCCTCAATATCGCCACCACCAGACTTTTCCAAATACCTTTGCGCACCATCATCGTCTTGCAACAATGCTCGCTCCAAAGAGGACCGTATGTTCTCACCAACCCCACGCGACACAGGGTTAAACACTTCCTTGCGTTCAAGGTCGGCCTTCAAAGAAGCGAAATCCTCATCGCTCAATTCGAAAATTTTAGAACTTTTAACTTCCTCCCAAGACATGTTACCATAAATGCGATTATTGATATTCTCCCAACCAGTTTCAGACGGATCAAGAAAAACGTCCTCTCCATAAATCGCATAAGCCGGCCGAATGGGGCCTCCGTTTCCGCCATCTGGAAACTTTGCAATCATTCCAGACTTCAGCATGAACTCGAAGCGGTCATGCAATTTTACATATTCAGCCTTTAAATCCGCCGCGAGGCCGTCACCATTTTTCAGTCTAAAATCAAACTCTTGAAACATTTCCTCATGGACGCGCGCAATTGCCTCACGGTATTTGCTATGCCCACCTAAGTGTTGGGACATTCCAAGACCTGCAGCATCCGCACCTTTTGTCGGAAGTATGATCACATTCTCAAGCGTATTAAAGCGCTGCTGGTATAAACTGATACCATAGACTTCTCTAATAAACCTAGAGCTGTTGGCGACATCCACTGGCACGATATGATGCCGTGCAAAGCTCCCTTCAAAAGTATCCCCACCCGCAACAACGTCCAAAACTTTATTATAAGCAGCCTGAACATCACTGCCATAGTTTCTATCAAAATCTGCCACAGCCAAGTCTTTCGCAAATTTGCAGTTAAGAATTAGGTATTAGGATATCAAATCAAACTCTCGAAAGCTTAAGTTTGAAAAAACTGATGCCAAGTCGTCTGAAATGAATATTCGCCCCGGCAAGTACCGGTCGACCCAGATGGGCATGTCTGACACTGCTTCGGGCTTCCAGGTTATTTTTGGATCCCCCTTACATGTGTAGTACGCAAACTGCCCCATAATTATCTTAGGCGTCACATTAGAGTGATCAACATCAATACCGTCCACCAACTTATCAGCGACAAACAAATAATAGCTCTCAGAAACAGCCGAGCCGTCAGGAAGAAAAAGATCCACTGGGAGAAAATGATTTCCCTCGCCCCCCATCGACTCAATAACGGACCTAACCCTCTGACTTAAAAAAAGATCAGAGCTCCAGCGCCCGGGCATTAAGTCGTACACCTCATTGGAATGTTTCGTTTGCCCCCGCACCATTCTGTATGGGATTCGTGCAATAGCGTTTGGAGCTTCCCCGTGATTTGTTCCAATAGTTGCGTACCATTCAGGCTGACGATCAGTTGACCAAACATCCTCCCAAAAAACATGATTATTCTTATATGTGTGAACTTTCAGAAGATAAGGCATACACCTCCCCCCCCATTTTGTTGCATTCAGAGAAGCAGCCGTAGTCCGATCCTGTTGAAGCGGCACTAGTTCAAAGTCTTCAATCCAAAGAAAGAAAGACACAGTGGGGCCTCTGAGTTATTCGCTCCTAGATGCACCAAGCTTATTCAGAGCCTCTGCATCCACCAACTTGGCGATCACCGGATGCAGGCGCAAGTCGCCCTCCTTGATCACCTGTTTGAAGTTGCGCAGCACCGAAACAGCCGCCTGCTGATCCGCAGCAATCACATCCAACAGCCAGTTGATCTGGCCGCTGTTCCACTCTTCCGCCTTCAGCCGCACCGGCCAGGTACCCGACTTGATCTGTTCACGGATCTTGGCATCTACCTCTTCCGACACACTGGCCCAGAGCGCCATGCCCGCAATGTCACCCTTCTCCGCCACATCTTCTGCCTTGGGATAGGCGATAGCAATGCGGTCGCGGATCAGCGGCTCCAGCACTAGGTGCTGCAAATCCGCCAGCGATTGGTGACGGTAGCGCGGCAGGGCCATCATGCCCATCACCACCTTACCAAAGCTTTCGCGCACATGCGCCCGCAGCAAGGCGATCTTGCCGGCAACTTCAGGGTCAATCTGCTGGGAGGGGACTTCGGCGTTCATAGTCTATTCCTTTTCTACCGCACACTGTCGAAGATGTCGCCCCCGACACGAAGCGGTTAACAATTCCTTGAGTACCACTCACCTATAACGAGAACAAAATCAATCCGTAAATTTTCAGTCAACTAGCTGGATTCTCATATTTTTCTTTCAGCGCTTCATTCCTCCCCCAAGTAGTTGGACTTGGCTCTGTTGCACAAAACAGGTGATTGCCAAGGTTCCCCTTTCCCCGGACAGACTTATCCCGCAGGTTCTGTGATTGGTATGCTGAGCGCGGTGTAGCCGTTCAGAACGGCGATCCGGACCTGGAGTTCTGCGACCTGGCGGTCGAAGTCCCGTGCCATTAGCCGCTGGCCCAGCAGTTTCACGCAATGCATCTTTGTCTCGACGCGGCTCCGGCGGTGGTATCCACTCCAACGTCGCCACAGAGCGCGGCCCAGATACTTCGATGCTCGCAGAGCCTCGTCGCGAGCCACGGCTCCAGCGGTAATGGTCTTCCATGGCTTGGCGTTCTTGCGGGGCGGGATGACGGCATGAGCGCCGCGGTCGGCGATGGCGTCATGGCATTTTCGAGTGTCGTAGGCGCCGTCGGCGGTGATGCTCCCGATCTCTTCGTTCACCGGGATCTGGCTGAGCAGGTCTCCGACCCTGCGCATCCACATCACGCCTTGACCGGCCCTGCCGGAAGAAGCGGCTATGAAACAAGGGTTTGACAACGATCATGAGAACAGGCAGCTGAAAAACTCCCTCCGCCACACCCATCAACGCCGAAACGGCTCTTACGGTGACTTTCACATTGAGCTGAAGGATGCGGACTGTATAAAGCATGGCTCAGCTCGACGAGGGAGGCTGCGTAAAATCATTGTTCAGCAGCCTGTTAGATGTAGCTGGAGGGATAAGCGGACGGGCTCAATGTTCCGCCGATGCGCCGTCCACCCGTGATGATCTCGATTTCGGTGCGCTTCACCATCGCAATCAACAGTACGACGGACGACATTTGGGACAGGTTAGACTCCACTTACCCGTCGACAGAAATGCAATCAGCCGGAATTCTTGAAGAGGGGGGGAGGACGTGCCCCCACCAGTTCTCGTCAATCGCAGGCAGCCACCCGCTGGAACAGAGCACTTCAACGCATTGCAATATTTCCCTAGTCGGGATGCAAACAGGGCCCGCCCCTGCTTTCGCCAAAACTACGAAATCAGAACTGTCCTCTTGGCACTCTTTCTTAAGCATCTGGTCCCCCCAAAATTTCTGCTGCCGCTTCCAAAAGGTACCGGTCTCGGTAGGTGTTCTCAGAATTGGAGGCCATTAGTTTCTCGAACCTGTCAGGATCGAAATAGCGTACTTTATTCCAGATGATCGGAGCTTCAAGGGCGCTATTTGTACTGCTGAAGTCCTGAATACGAACTCTAAGAAACTCGCGCATTTCTCCTGTATCGCTTTCCTGATAGCCATGATGGAGGCATTGCATGCGCAGGTCGAACCAGCCCGCTCCGGTTGACCTGGTTAGTACGTGTTTTTTATCGAAACTGGCACCCGGAATTGCTTCGGCAATCGCATCCCTTATTTCTGCTGATTGGATGATTTGTCCATACAGATTGATTGCCTCTACACCATACGGGATCATCCATGGGAGGTTCCGTAAATGGACCCGAGAAAACCGATACCCTTCTGCCTCCACCCAGGCGCACAGCATACGCTTCGCCAAAGGTCGCCTAATTCC
Organism: Leisingera sp. CC-HEC093; assembly: GCF_059429195.1. Classification (NCBI taxonomy): domain Bacteria; kingdom Pseudomonadati; phylum Pseudomonadota; class Alphaproteobacteria; order Rhodobacterales; family Roseobacteraceae; genus Leisingera; species Leisingera sp. CC-HEC093. Next base: position 960,473 of record NZ_JCAIJR010000001.1, read on the forward strand.
GATGCCCAGAAAGTCACCCAGCAACAAGACAATCCGATCGTACTCTGACCGCACGATGGCCAGCAGGGTATCATCGAAATCTGAGGCAGGCAGCATCCGACCTTCACTGCGCTGGTTTTCTGTCAGGTGCGGGCACCTCCTTTGGCTTTCGGCATTAAAACCTGCAAGGCCTCTAACTGGCTTTCCCACATGTTTTCCGTGTGGCCGTCGAACATCGTGTGAGCGATAAAGACCAACAAGTTGGACCGGGTTGTTGCAATGCGGGCAGACACCGAAAATTCTGCGATGATCGCGGCTCATGCCTGAATTGTACCAAGGAGGCGCAGAGCCTGTGACTTCCTCCACCGTGTGTGTCTCGATTTCATAGGTCATGCAATCGCCTGGACTTAACTTAAATCTTGATACCATATGCGTTTGTTGCTCTGCTCATCCATCCGGGAGGCAGATTGGGGATACAACCCTCTGCCTCAACTGCAGCGAGAGCAGCAGCAATATCAGAGAGTGTCAAGACGACAGTCACGCCATCACATGTTTTGAACCGAAACAGCAATGAACAAGGAGATCTCTCAAAGGAGACCGCGGATATATCTGCTAGGAACGCCATGGGCACAGCTTCATTAAGGACATTTTTCGTCATTCTGTGTTCGCTTTCACGCAAGCTTCCGAATACCAAGATAGCTTAAACGCATGAAAACCCGAACGGCGGCGGGGCAGAGAAATGTGGAAAACACCCCATTTCTATCAACTTTCACCAAACGAAGAACCCTATTGGCCGCCACGACCCAGTTTACTAATTCTTAGCGGGGACACGGTTGAAGGTACGCGGTGCAACCCCCTGACGTGCCCTCCTTAAAGCCCGCGTTTTCAGTGGAGCACGTCACTCGCTACATGCCAAGGCTGTTTGACCTGCCCCCCGCAAAATCCCTCACCATGAAGTAGAGTCTGCCCAACCTATGTAGGAGCAGACGAATGCGTAAGAGCCGTTTCACTGAGGCGCAAATCATCGGGATGATCAAAGAGCAGGAAGCCGGGATGCCGACAGCGGAGGTGTGCCGTCGGCACGGCCTGAGCCCGGCGACCTTTTACAAACTGAAGTCCAAATATGGCGGCATGGAGGTGTCGGAGGCCGCGCGGCTGAAGGCCCTGGAAGATGAGAACGCCAAGCTGAAGCGGCTGCTGGCGGACACGATGCTCGACAACGTGGTTTTGAAAGACCTGCTGGGAAAAAGCTGACGACACCGAAAGAGCGGCGAGAGGCAGCGCTCAATGCAATGCGGGATCATGACATCTCGCAGCGCAGGGCCTGTCGGCTTGTCGGTGTCGACCCCAAGACGGTCCGGCGCGAACGCCCGCTCGACCATCCCGAGATCCGCCAGGAGATGAAGGAGATCGCTGGCAAACGCCGCCGGTTCGGCTACCGGCGGATCGGCGTGCTGCTTGAGCGAAAAGGCATGATCATGAACCACAAAAAACTCTACCGCCTCTACCGGGAAGAAGGCCTTGCGGTGAAACGGCGGCGGGGCCGCAAGCGTGCCCGGGGCTCGCGAACGCCGATGCCCGAAGCCACACAGCCCAACCAGCGCTGGTCCCTGGATTTCCTGGCAGACAGCTTCGGCGCGTCGCGGAAGTTCCGCATCCTGGCCGTAAACGATGACTGCTGCCGGGAAAACCTGTGCCTGGCCGCGGACACCAGCATTTCGGGTGAGCGCGTTGCCCGGGAGCTGGACGCGCTCGTCCGGATCTACGGAAAACCTGTTTGCGTTGTCAGTGATAACGGCACGGAATTCACCAGCCGGGCAATCCTGAGATGGGCCGACAGGAACGGCGTGGATTGGCATTACATCGATCCCGGAAAACCGCAGCAGAATGCCTTCATCGAGTCATTCAACGGAAGCCTGCGGGACGAGCTTCTCAATGAAGAGCTGTTCGATACCCTGGACGATGCCCGCCGCAAGCTGGCGCTGTGGCGCTACGATTACAACAACGTCAGGCCGCACTCTTCGTTGGGGAACAGAACGCCAAAGCAAGCGCGGCAGGCGCTTGAGCAATTTGAGGGCTCCGCGCCTGCCGCGCTTGCCAAGCCCGAAACCGACGACTACCAAAATCAAACCCGCAGACTCTCGTCATGAGCGAGGGACCCGCGGGGGGCAGGTCATGTTCAATAGATCCTTGCTGGAGCCGGAATCTGAGTGACGGCCGAACTGAGCCCGACCTTCCTGTTGCTGGTAGGCCGATGAGCAAACAAGCACAGAAACTCCGGGAAGAGCCCAGCTTTTGTCGAGGTCATTTCCTCGGCAATCCAGCAGCCTGTCACCAGGCCTCAAGACCACTCCAGGACCAAGGAGAACAGCCTGCAAAGCAATGGCATCTGCAATCGCGTTTACCGGACCATCAAGGACGAGTTCTGCGACATCGCCTTCCGGAAGAAGATCTTGGGCACGGTGGAGCAGTTGCAGGTGGATCTGGATGCCTGCTTGTCCAAATGCAACGAGCTGCGGCAGCATTCAGGAAGGTATTGCTGCGGCATAACGCCTATGCCCACCTTCTGCGAAATGCTACACACAACCAAGGACAAGATGGTTAAAACTTCTGGCCCATCAGACAAGCCCCAACCCATTCTCAGCACAGAAAGCAGAGGCGCCCGTCGGATCATGTCTAAATTTTGTAGCTACAGCAGTCGGATAGAAATCTCTTCTTCCAAACGGCCCCGGACAGTCGAGCACATCTGATCTATGTGTTCTGCAACATCCTTGAGCGAAGCGCATTTTTCTGCGTCGGACAAGGTCGTGTTATAGGCTGCGTTAAGTTTGCCCGCCGCGGTTTCAAACTCTTCTAAAGTGAGGCCGTCCCAATCGCTCCCATTCGCAAACTGACTTTGATCAGCTTTCCGTAGACTCATGCGAAGACGTGAATGTGAAGCGGTAAACTCAGTATTTATTTCGGCAACATCGTCCACGTCGCCTATTCGGCCCGCGGAAGCAATCGTTGTGAATCGTTCGCTTAGTGCTTCCAAGTCCTCCAAGACACGGTTAATTGGCCTTTGCAGGTGTTCACAAAACTGCTCGCGCTGCACTGTTGCTTCGCGAATGTTTTTATCTCTCTCCTCAGAGTCTTTTCGTATTTTGTTTGTCCAAAAAAAGTTGAACAAGCTAAATAACAGCGAAAAAGACGCAATTACAAGGGCCCACGTTCGCGGATCGAACGTGCCCGTGCTTGATTCGGCCGACATTTTACCCCAGAGCGCTGCGTTTCATCAGTGAATCGCGGATACCGTCTTTCACTTGCTGCATTACGATGGGTGAAGCATGAAAGCGGTAATGGTCCAAGAAACCTTCACGCCCCAATCTCTTTACTGATTGAGCAAACATTCCTTGGAAGAACGAACTCGAAAGCGTCAGGAGTTCCGCAGGGATCAAGACATCAATCGACTCGTCGTCTTGATCCAGCTTGTCGAGTGTCCACCTATCTCGGGCGTCCTCACCGCGTTCGTGGCCCACAAGGTTGCGTACCTTACCCTCAGCGGTCAGTTCAGAAAACTTTATTTCAGTCATCATCGCCTCCATCATGAGCACTTTCATAGTTTGCGGGGTCGATCACGAAACCCATGCTGATTATTGTACCGGGAAACCCCACGGGGACATCATACACGAAACTTGGGTCCGGCGGGTGCGTCCTATCGTTACTTTCGTTGAACCACAAGGTTCTAGGTGCATCGACAGCGTCCCTCTCGCCTTTAAGATAGGGTGAGCGAAGCAAAATACACGAGTTACCTGACAAAATCGTTAACTTGGGAGCATGTTCGGTAGAAAGTGTCTGACCAAGAGCGCTGACAACGTCCAGCATCTGCGGCAATCCTACACCCCCTTGATCTTTCTCCCATTTTTCAGGATCGCAGGTGATACCATCTTGGAGTGCGGCCAAGGTCAGCAACGTGTCGCGTGACTGCTTGGCGCCGTTATCAGAGAGCGTTTGGATAAAACTCTCCAGTTTTTCTTTGAGGTCTGAAGAAGCACGATCAAGACTTTGGGCAAACGTATCACCAAGATTCACAATCCCCAGATACGCATGAAGCCGTGTTTCACCCGAATCATCATCGGTGCGCCGCGCCAAGAAGCCGCTTACATTCCAGCGCCCGTCACCCCTGGTGCCATCGCTATGCCTTTCGGCATTGTTTAACATTTCCGCAAGGATGCTCTGAATACCAACCCAACCAGCGTCAGTAAGGCACTCAGGAGGGTCAACTTTGCCAAGCCAACTGTCGATAGCTTCGCAAAGCCTGTCGGCGACCTTCTCCGATTTCTGCAATTCAGCGAAACGTCGTTCACTGCTTGTTGAACCCGTTTCTCGGCGTCGCTCCAGTGGAAAAGCCCAGACATCGCTCAAGTCTCGGAGCCCAATCAAATCTATATCCATACCTTGGGTTATTCCAACAGCATGCAGAACCTTCTGTAGCGGCAGATCCATATACCCGCCGTCAAACACGCCAAGCATGTCATCCCACATCAGTCGCAGGATCATAAAGGGAGTGATGTCTTTGCAGAACTTATCCTGAAAATTGATTGTCGCAGCAGCTGCACTTGCTTCGGCTTTGCAAATTTTTTGCAAGCCTTCCATGGTTGATATGGGATCTTCTAAAAAAGAAAACCGCCTAAGGTTTATTGTTTCAATATTCTCTTTGTCACGTTTTGAAAGTTCTAACCACCCGTTCTCTCTTTGGCGGCCAGGATAAAGATTATCCAGGACGACTGAGTCTCGACGCTTCCTAAGGAAAAGTAGCTGAACGTCTTTTGGAATTTCTAATCCCGTTGTATTGGAAGGAAATTCTCGGCGGACTCGCTCGTCGATTGCACGCCGAAGAGCTGCGCGCTGGTTCGGGTTCTTTCCTGCAAGATGCCAGGCCTTATTCAATCGTTCCCGATACTCGTGTCGGTTTCCCTCAATATACTCATCCTTATCCACGCCACGCGCCTGAGCTGTCCGGGTCAGAAAGGAGCTAAGCATCTTTCGGAAAGGAGTATCGTTCATCAATCGTGCCGTGCTTCTGCATCTTGGAATTCAATCGGAGAACTTCGTATCTTGCAGACCCAATGACCGCAAGCGTCAAACCGCCCCCAGCCTCCTTCAAGGCATCCTGATCAGCACTCACAGGACTGATCACAAGGCGATCTAAAAAATTTCTTTGTCCAGCACCTTCAATGCCGGACCCCAAACGCCTCCATCACTTCACCCTTGGTCAGCATCCGGATTACATGCCGTAAGTTCAGCTCCGTACCGCGTCCTGCAATTTCCAAAGCTTCGGCCACAGCCTCAACAGAGTCTTGCGTCAATCCACGCCGGCAGCCCTCACGGCGGGCAAATGCGGCTAGTTCGGTTACTGAAGCCGGCGGGAGGCGAATAACCTCCAGGCGGCTCAGCAACGGCGACGGCAAAGTGACCAAAGTGTTGGAGGTCAGCACCCAGCTGATCCAGGACATGTCGAAACCCACCTGGTAGTATGGGCATTGCCAGGAAGCCGCGGAAGATGGCTCCAGGAGGGACAGCAGCCCCTCGGTCAGGCCGAAGCTGTTTCCTTTGGTGGAAGTTGCAACCCCGGCCTTTTCCACTTCATCCACAACGACAACCGGGTTCGCTATCAGGTGCTTCAGGATCGTCATCAAAGGACGCCCCGGCTGCGCGTTGGACCAGCCGCGTTGAGAGCCCACGATACCGAACGACGCCTGCTCTGCCGTCGCCTCCACACCACAGCGGGGCACGCCAAGTGCGGTGCTCAGCTGACGGGCCCACATGCTCTTTCCAATCCCCGGAGGACCGTCCAGCAGCACCGGAGGCAGGCGGAAGCCTGCATCTCCATTGCGGACTGAGCGCCGCATCGACTTCCAAAGGAGATCGGTCGCAGGCGCCATCCAGGGCATGCCGGTATGAATCCCGGCGGCGATTTCATCCGCCTGGTGCTCTGTCCGGATCCGGATCAGCTCCACACCGTTGCGCAGAACCTCCAAGGCTCTCCGGTCGTCGAGTTTGAGGTGGGAGAGGCCTGCGGCCGCAGCCCGCCGTTCCACCAGCCTGCTTACCCGGCGGTCCACGCGGTCCTGACCTTCGCGCCCGAGACCAACCTGCATCAATTCGTTTTCCCACCGAAGGCGGTCATCACGATCCTCAGGGTCCGGAGGCACGATGCCGCGCTCGAGGGCGCGGCGCGTTTTCAGGAATCGTTCCAGGCGCTGCCGTATGGCCCGCCGGTCTTTGTCGGCATTGTGGAACTCTGCTTCGATGAACTTGATCTTGGACATAGCTGGCCCTTTCCCGGCACACCGCGCCGTCTGGCCCCCGATTGCACACTGTGCGGTCGGGGAATTGAAAGAAAGAACCTGGCCAGGTTTGAGCTTCAGTCCTGCTCAATACGGCCATTTCAGTCAACAGGCGGTGCTGATCTTTGGAGGGGAAAAGGATCCCTTCAGCGTGCAGAAGGCAGAGATCACATAAGCCATTGTTTTAAAACAAAACCACCGGCCGAAGATTGGCCGGTGGCAATTAACCTCGTGTCAGAATGGCAGAAAACCCCAATCAATGGCAATTATTTCTTGGGTCCGACAACTCTAAAGGCCCAAGGCCTCAACCGCACTTGGAATGGCCGCAGCTGCGGCAGGTCATACAGCCTTCGACCATTTGCATGTCGAACTGGCCGCAGCTCGGACAGGCCTTGCCACGCGGTGCGTTCAGGTTCACTACCTGCGCTTGCGGGTCAGACTTCAAGCCCATGCCCTCGCCTTCCAGGAAACCGGTTTTGACCATGTGGGTTTCGATCACGCCGCCGATCGCCGCCAGGATCGAAGGAATGTATTTACCCTGCACCCAGGCGCCGCCGCGCGGGTCGAATACCGCTTTCAGCTCTTCGACCACAAAGGACACGTCGCCGCCGCGGCGGAACACGGCCGAGATCATCCGGGTCAGTGCCAGCGTCCAGGCGTAATGTTCCATGTTCTTGGAGTTGATGAACACCTCGAACGGGCGGCGGTGGCCGTTGATGATGATGTCGTTGATGGTCAGGTAGATCGCGTGCTCGCTGTCCGGCCACTTCAGCTTGTAGGTATGGCCCTCCAGCGACTGCGGGCGGTCCAGCGGCTCGGACATATAGACGACTTCAGCTCCGTTTTCGTCCACGTCGCTCTCATGCGGCGCCTTGGCGGTCTCGCCCGGCGCAGTGTCGGCGCTCTCGCTCACCGACAGGACTGATCCAGTCACGTCGTTGGGGCGGTAGGTGGTGCAGCCCTTGCAGCCCTGGTCCCAGGCCTGCATGTAGACGTCCTTGAAATCGTCAAAGGAGATGTCTTCCGGGCAATTGATGGTCTTGGAGATCGACGAGTCGATCCACTTCTGCGCCGCCGCCTGCATTTTGACGTGGGCCGCGGGCGAGAGTGTCTGGGCGTTGACGAAATAGTCAGGCAGCTTGGCGTCGGCGCCGAACTTCTCGCGGTACATCTGCACCGCGTAGTCGACCACTTCCTCTTCGGTGCGCGAACCATCCTTCTGCAGCACCTTGCGGGTGTAGGCATAGGCAAACACCGGCTCGATGCCCGAGGACACGTTGCCTGCATAAAGCGAAATGGTGCCGGTCGGCGCGATGGAGGTCAGCAGCGCGTTGCGGATGCCGTGCTCACGGATCGCGTCGCGCACGTCGTCGTCCATGTTCAGCATGTTGCCGGAGTTCAGGTATTTCTCAGCATCAAACAGCGGGAATGCGCCTTTTTCCTTGGCCAGGTCCACCGACGCCAGATAGGCGGCGCGGGCGATCGCATGCAGCCATTCGTCGGTCTGACGCGCCGCCTCGTCGGTGCCGTATTCCAGCCCCAGCATCAGCAGAGCATCAGCCAGGCCGGTGACGCCCAGGCCGATCCGGCGCTTGTTCTTGGCCTCTTCCGCTTGCGCGTCCAGCGGAAACTTGGAGACATCCACCACGTTGTCCATCATGCGGACAGCGGTGGCGACCAGTTCCTGCATTGCTGCCTGATCCAGATGCGCGTCTTTCTCAAACGGGCTGGCCACAAGACGCGCCATGTTGATAGAGCCCAGGAGGCAGGCGCCGTAGGGCGGCAGCGGTTGCTCGCCGCAGGGGTTGGTGGCGCAGATGTTCTCAATGTAGTTGAGGTTGTTCGCCTTGTTGATGCGGTCGATGAAGATCACGCCCGGTTCGGCATAGTCATAGGTCGCCTGCATGATCTTGTTCCACAGGTCGCGCGCCTCGACGGTGTGATAGATCTTACCATCGAACTGCAGCTCCCATGAGCCGTCTGATTTCACCGCGTCCATGAAATCATCGGTGACCAGCACAGACATGTTGAACATGCGCAGGCGGGCAGAGTCGGATTTGGCGGTGATGAACTGCTCGATATCGGGGTGGTCGCAGCGCATGGTGGCCATCATCGCGCCCCGGCGGGAACCTGCGGACATGATGGTGCGGCACATCGCGTCCCACACATCCATAAAGCTGAGCGGGCCGGAGGCATCCGCCGCTACGCCCTTCACATCGGCGCCGCGCGGCCGGATGGTGGAAAAGTCGTAACCGATGCCGCCGCCCTGCTGCATGGTCAGCGCCGCTTCTTTCAGCATGTCGAAAATCCCTGACATGCTGTCCGGCACTGTGCCCATCACAAAACAATTGAACAGGGTCACCTGGCGCGCGGTGCCAGCGCCCGCGGTGATGCGGCCTGCGGGCAGGTATTTGAAGTCCTCCAGCGCGCCAAAGAACTTCTCTTCCCACACATCCGGCTTTTTTTCCGCCCGCGCCAGGTCCCGCGCGATGCGGCGCCATGTGTCCTCAACGGTCACGTCGATCGGCGTGCCATCGGCCTGCTTGAAACGGTACTTCATATCCCAGATCTGCTCGGCAATGGGGGCGGCAAAGCGGCTCATGTGTCGGTCCTTTGAGTCGTTCGGTCTTCGTGACAAACGGCTCCGCATCGGCAGCTCTGTGCAGGCACCGTTGCGAATCCGTTTTTTGTTAAGGCTTTCTTGCAGCAAAAGCGTGGATGAACACAATACCTTGAAGTCAGCGATCCGTAAACTACTATATACTGTCAAAGCTCTGGACGACTCTGTGGGGAAACTGTGGATAAGTGCGTGAATCTCGTGAAGCTTTCGGTCGGCACTGAAAGCGTCGAAAGCCTGATGGCCTGGCAGGAGATGCGCCGCCGGGAACTGCCCGAGGGCCTGCCCCGCCACGTCACCCGCATGTGGCCCAAGCGCGAGGCGGAGATCCTGAACGGCGGCTCAATCTTTTGGGTGATAAAGGGTCTGATTCAATGCCGCCAGCGCGTGCTGCGGCTGGATGAAGTGACAGGCGAAGACGGCATCCGCCGCTGCGCCATCGTGCTAGACCCGGAACTGCACCGCACCCAAACCGCGCCCAAACGCCCATTCCAGGGCTGGCGCTACCTAAAGCCAGAGGAGTCGCCTGCCGACCTGACCGAAAGCAAAGGCCGGGAAGAACCGCTGCCGCCGGAACTTTCTCAGGCTCTGGCGGAAATCGGCGTGATCTGAACCACCCGAACCGGCCACGGCCGCAGGGGCAGACGGCGCCCCGCCTGCCCTGCGGAACCGCTCCGGGTTACTTCAGCAACTCCAGCAGTTCTTTGGCAGCGTCCTCCGAAGAGGCCGGGTTCTGGCCAGTAACCAGAGTACCGTCGACTTCGACATGCGGCGCCCAGTCATCGCCGCGGCGGAAATCGCCGCCCTTTTCCTTCAGCACATCCTCCAGCAGGAACGGCACAACATCCGTCAGACCCACCGCCTCTTCTTCGCTGTTGGTGAAACCGGTAATCCGGCGCCCCTCCACAAACGGCGCGCCGTTCTTGTCCAGCACGTGACGGAACACCGCAGGTGCGTGGCAGACAGCGCCCACCGGCTTGCCCGCTGCTGAGAAATCCTCGATCAGCTTGCGGCTGTCCGCGCTTTCGGCCAGGTCCCACATCGGGCCATGGCCGCCGGGATAGAACACCGCATCAAAGCGCGCAGCCTCCACATCCGCCAGTTTCACAGTGGCAGCCAGCGCCTGTTGCGCCGCCTCATCCTGTTTGAAACGGAGGGTGGCATCAGTCTGGGCATCATCGGCGTCCGATTTCGGGTCCAGCGGCGGCTGGCCGCCCTTTGGCGAGGCCAGGGTGACCTCGGCGCCAGCATCGCGCAGCACATAGTAAGGCGCGGCAAATTCCTCCAGCCAGAAACCGGTTTTTTCCCCGGTGTCCCCCAGCTGATCATGCGACGTCAAAACCATCAGAATTTTCATAGACTGTCCTTTCAGTTGGAGCTTATCCCAACCCAGCTATGACTGACGGGCAGAAATGAAACCCGGGCGCCCATAAAAAGGTGGCCCGGGTGCATAATCCGAAGGCAACCGGCGGACCGGCGCCTATTTCCGGTGTTCCAGCAAATCAAGCAGAGTGTTCAGCGCTGCCTTCTCATCGATGCCGTATTTTGCCACCCTGCTGCGCCACAGCGTCGCCTGCGACTTCAGAACCAGCCCGTCGCCCAGCAGCTTCAGGTGGTTGGCGCGCAGCGTCTCGCCGGTGGAGGTGATGTCGGCCACCATCTCAGCGGTCTCGTTCTTCACCGTGCCTTCGGTTGCGCCCTGGCTGTCGATCAGCTGGTAATCTGCCACTCCGGCATCGGTCAGGAACTCGCGCACCAGCCGGTGGTACTTGGTGGCGATCCGCAGCCGGTGCCCGTGCACGGCGCGAAAGGCCGAGGCCACGGCGTCCAGATCATCCAGCGTGTCCACGTCGATCCAGCATTGCGGCACTGCCAGTACCAGATCCGCATGGCCAAAGCCCAGCTCTGCCAGCTCCTCAACCTGCTGCTCGAACCGCGGCAGCTTCTCCTGCACCAGGTCCGTGCCCGTGACGCCCAGGTGAATACGCCCCGCCGCCAGCTCGCGCGGGATCTCCCCCGCGGACAGCAGCACCAGCTCCATATTCGACACGCCCTCAACCGCACCGGCATATTCCCGGTCCGACCCTGTGCGCGACAGCGTCACGCCGCGCTTGGCGAACCAGTCAAAGGTCTTTTCCATCAGCCGCCCTTTGGACGGCACTCCCAGCTTCAGGGTCATGTGCGGGCCTCCTCAAGCTGCAGCATCAGATCCGGGCGCAGCACACCGCCCACTGCCGGGATTTCCCCGCCCTCGCCCAGCTGACGGGTCAGCGCGTCATAGCGCCCGCCGCTGGCCACCGGCGGCAGATCTGGCCGTGCTTCGGCATAGAAGCCAAAGACAAAGCCGTCGTAGTATTCCATCGATGTGCGCCCATAGGAGGCTTCGAAATCGAGGTTCTCGACATCCACGCCGCGGGCCTTCATCGCCGCAGTGCGCGCATCCAGCCGGTCCAGCGCCGGGTTGATCTGCGGCAGATCCACCGCAATGTCACGCATCTGCTCGCTGGCATAGGGCACCGTCTCGCGCACCGCCATCAGCGCCTCCAGCGCCAGCAGCTCGTTTTCCGAGATCGGCGGCGCCTTCGCGTCCTCGCGCAGCGCCTCCACCCGCGCCTGCACCTCTGCCGCGCGGCGCTTGCCGACCGCCGCCGCAGAGCCGGTCAGATCGCCTTCGGTCGACAGCAGCCTCTTGCGGCTCTCCGGCACCGGGGTCCGGCCTGCAAAACGGTCCAGCAAGGAGCGGAACCGGCGCGGCCGCCAGATGTGGCGCATCAGCGCCGCCTTTCGCTTGTCCGTGGTGTTCAGCCCCTGCACCGCCGCCATCAGAATGCCGATATCGCCGGTTGCCGCGCGCAACGGCAGCCCGCGCACCTGCAACGCAAACAGCGAAAAAACCTCAGCATCCGCGGCGGCGGCATCGTCGCGCTCGAACACCTCATACCCGACCTGCAGGTATTCGTTCGGCCGGTCCGGGTCCATCTCCTGGCGCCGGAACACCTCGCCGGAGTAGGTATAGCGCGCAGGCTCGGCACCGTGGCGCATATGGGCCTCCACCACCGGCACGGTAAAGTCCGGGCGCAGCATCTGTTCGCCGCGTAAGGCGTCGGTGGTCACATAGGCGCGGGCACGGATGTCCTCGCCGTACAAATCCAGCAATGTGCCGGCCGGCTGCAGCAATGGCGTGTCGACCACCTGCGCACCCGCGGCCTCGAAGCGGACCCGCAGCTGTGCGGCGCGCGCCTGAATATCAGAACGGAGCGTCATGATCAGCCCTGCCCGTTCAGGATTTCACGCACCTTGGCGACCAGCTCGCTGCGCGGCACTTCGAACTGGCTGGGGCGTTCCTTCCACTCTTCCAGCGTCGCGCTTTCGGCGATCTTGGCACCCAGGATCAGGTCTTTGATCTGCACCACGCCATTGGCCTTCTCGTCGCCGCCTTCGATCACCGCCACGGGCGAGTTCCGCTTGTCCGCGTACTTCAGCTGGTTGCCGAAGTTCTTGGGGTTGCCCAGATAGACTTCAGCCCGGATGCCCGCGTTGCGCAGCTCCGCCACCATGGTCTGGTAATCCGCCATCCGGTCGCGGTCCATCACGGTAACGACCACCGGCCCGGTGGCCTCCGCCGAAAGCCGCCCCTTGGCATGCAGCGCTGCCAGCAGCCGGTCCACGCCGACCGAAACGCCCACCGCCGGCACTTCCTGTCCGGTGAAGCGCTTGACCAAGCCGTCATAACGCCCGCCGCCGGAGACCGATCCGAACTGCCGCTTGCGGCCCTTTTCGTCGAGGATCTCAAACGTCAGCTCCGCCTCGAACACCGGCCCGGTGTAGTAGCCAAGCCCGCGCACGACCGAGGGGTCGATCTCAATCCGGTCCTTGCCATAGCCGCCCGCGGCCAGCAGCTCGCCGATCTGCTCCAGCTCGGCAATACCGTCCTGGCCGACCTTGCTGTCGCCCACAGCGGAGCGCAGGTTGGCGATGGTGCCAGCCGCTTCCGCCGCCTTGGAGGTCAGGAACGCCAGCACAGGCGCCGCTTGATCGTCCGACAATCCGACCCCGTCGATAAAGGCGCCGGAGGCATCCAGCCGTCCCTTGGTCAGCAGATCGCGCACGCCGGCCTCGCCGACCTTGTCGAACTTGTCGATAGTCCGCAGCACATCGTCGCGCTTGGCATCGCCGTCGCCCAGCCCCATCGCCTCCAGCACGCCGTTCAGAACCTTCCGATTGTTGACCCGCACCAGGTAATCGCCGCGCGGAATGCCGACGGTTTCCAGCGTGTCGGACAGCATCGCGCAGATCTCCGCATCCGCCGCCATCGAGGCGGTGCCGACGGTATCCGCATCGCACTGATAGAACTGGCGGAACCGGCCCGGTCCCGGCTTTTCATTGCGCCAAACCGGCCCCATCGCATAGCGGCGGTAGGGGGTCGGCAGGTCGTTGCGGTGCTGGGCATAGACCCGCGCCAGCGGCGCTGTCAGGTCATAGCGCAGCGCCATCCAGTCGCCCCCGGAATTTGAACTGCCGTCGTCCTCAGTCTCCTGCCAGGCAAACACGCCCTCGTTCGGGCGGTCCACGTCGGGCAGGAATTTGCCCAGCGCTTCTACGGTTTCCACCGCCGAGGATTCCAGCGCCTCGAACCCGTAATGATGATACACACCCGCGATGGCCCGCAGCATCTCGCTGCGCTGGGTCACCTCCGCACCGAAATAGTCACGGAACCCTTTCGGCGTCTGCGCCTTGGGGCGGGGCTGTTTCTTCACTTTGGCCATCTGAGGCCTCCTCACGGGTAGCGGTTTCACTCGCCCGGCGGTCTAGCGGAAGCAGGCCGCAACAGCAAGAAGGAGCCGCGGGAGGCAATGCCGCAGGCGAGAAAACAACTGCGCGATACAGGCACTGCCCAGCCTGCCGTTCGGGCGAATCCTTGCTTTCAGAGCCATCTTCTATATCAGGCGTTTCAGAACCCAGGAGACATCCCATGCAGCATCTGGAAGAGCAAATCGCCCATCTGACCCGCAGCGTGGAGGAGATGAGCGACGTGATCGCCCGCCAGCAGCAGGAAATCGACGTGCTGACCCGCCGCGTCGCCATGCTGATGCAGCGCGAAGCCACCCGCGAACAGGACAGCACCGGCGGCGTGGTCTTTGCCGACGAACGCCCGCCGCATTACTGAGCCCGGCTGCGAACCGGCCTGCATCAGCCCTTGGGATGGCGCCTCAACGGAAATGCGGGGCGATTTATCCCGGATAAATCCGTAGGCACTCTCCGGCGAAGCATCCAACCCGGCCATTGCGCCAGCCCGCCCGAACGGGCTGCCGCAGGCCCGGGGCGCTCCGCGCCGTTGCTCCTGGTCGGTGATGTTGAACAGGAACGAGCACCCGCTCAAATCTCCTCCACATCCATCACTCCGTCGAGCGACTTCAGCGCGCCCTTGATCTGCGGGTTGATCGGGAAGGGCTGGCCCAGGTCCATCTCCACATCGCCGGGCAAACCAGGGTCCTGCAGGTACATATAGACCTCCCCGCGCGCGGCATTGCGGGCCGCCGCCTTGGCGTCCTCCAGCACCTGCGCCACGGTGCCGACGGCAGCAGCATCACTCAGGTAGACCCGCAAGGAACTGCGCCCGGCATCGGCGATGGCGCTGTCCACCGGCCCGACCGAGCGCACCAGCAGTTTCAGCTGATCGCTCTCCATCGTTGCCTCGGCAGTGATCACCACCTTGGACCCGGTTTCCAGATACTCGCGGCTCTTCTCCAGCACATCGGAAAACAGCGTCACCTCATAGGCGCCGGAGGGGTCGGACAACTGGGCAAAGGCAAAGCGGTTGCCGCGGGCCGACTTGCGCTCCTGCCGCCCGGCCACGACCCCCCCCATCTTGGCCATGAACGGGCCGCGCTCAGCCTTCGCTGTCACTTCGTCCAGCGTCATCACCTTTTTCCGCTTCAGCGCCGGCATATAGTCGTCCAGCGGGTGGCCGGAGAGGTAAAAGCCGATCGCCTTGAATTCCTCGCTGAGGCGCTCAGCAGGCAGCCAGTCCGGCACTGAGGGCAGCCGCGGCTCCGGCAAGTCCTCGCCCGCCTCGCCGAACAGCGACACCTGGCTGGAATTCCTCTGGTCGTGCACCGCGGCAGAATAGTCGACCAGCGCGCCCAGGCTCTCAAACACCCGGCGGCGGTTCTGGTCCAGCTGATCAAACGCGCCCGCCCGCGCCAGCATCTCCAGCGGCCGCTTGCCGACCTTCTTCAGGTTAACCCGGCGGGCAAAGTCGAACACATTGACAAAGGGCTTTTCATATCCGCCCTCCTTGCGTGCCTCGGTGACCAGCCGCATGACGTCCAGGCCGACGTTCTTCAGCGCGCCCAGCGCATAGACCAGCTCACCGTTCACAACGTTGAAGGTCGCCAGCGAACGGTTGACGCAGGGCGGCACGTATTTCAGCCCCAGCCCCTTTTTCACCTCTTCAAAATAGATCGCCAGCTTGTCGGTCAGGTGGATATCGCAGTTCATGACCCCGGCCATGAACTCCACCGGGTGGTTCGCCTTCAGCCAGCCGGTCTGATACGACACCACCGCATAGGCCGCGGCGTGGGACTTGTTAAAGCCGTAGTTGGCGAATTTCTCCAAGAGGTCGAAGACCTCGCTGGCCTTCTTCTTGTCGACGCCGTTCTCCGCCGCGCCCTTCTCGAACTTCGGGCGCTCGGCGTCCATCGCCTCCTTGATCTTCTTACCCATCGCCCGGCGCAAAAGGTCCGCACCGCCAAGCGTATAGTTCGCCATCACCTGGGCGATCTGCATCACCTGCTCCTGATAGACGATGATGCCCTGGGTTTCTTCCAGGATATGGTCGATCAAGGGGTGGACAGAGGTGATTGCACGCTGGCCGTTCTTCACCTCGCAGTATACGGGGATGTTTTCCATCGGACCGGGGCGGTACAGCGCCACCAGTGCCACAATATCTTCGATACAGGTGGGTTTCATGCGCTTCAGCGCATCCATCATGCCGGTGGATTCCACCTGGAACACCGCAACCGTCTTGGCCCGGGAATAGAGGTCGTAAGTGACCTTGTCGTCCAACGGAATGGCGTTGATCTGGTTCTCCGCCCCCTCCGGCGGGTCATAGAGCTGAGTGCCGTCCTCGGCGATATGCAGATCACGCCCCGACTGGAAGATCAGGTCCATCGCGTTCTGGATCACCGTCAGGGTCTTGAGGCCAAGGAAGTCGAACTTCACCAGGCCCGCCTGCTCCACCCATTTCATGTTGAACTGGGTGGCCGGCATATCCGATCTCGGATCGCGGTAAAGCGGCACCAGCGCGTCCAGCGGCCGGTCCCCGATCACCACGCCCGCCGCGTGGGTGCCGGCAGAGCGCAGAAGCCCTTCCACCTGCTGGCCATAGGTCAAGAGCCGGTCCACCACCGGCTCGTTGCGGGCCTCCTCGCTCAGGCGCGGCTCTTCCTTCAGCGCATCCACGATCGACATCGGCTTTACGCCTTCGACCGGGATCAGCTTGGACAGCCGGTCCACCTGGCCATAGGGCATCTGCAAGACCCGCCCCATGTCGCGCACCGCCGCTTTGGACAGAAGCGCGCCAAAGGTGATGATCTGCCCAACTTTATCCCTGCCGTATTTCTCCTGCACGTATTTGATGACCTCCTCGCGGCGGTCCATGCAGAAGTCGATGTCAAAGTCGGGCATCGACACCCGTTCCGGGTTCAGGAAGCGCTCGAACAGCAGCGAATACCGCAGCGGGTCAAGGTCGGTGATGGTCAGCGCATAGGCCACCAGCGAGCCCGCACCTGAACCCCGCCCCGGCCCCACCGGGATGTCATGGTCCTTAGCCCATTGGATAAAGTCGGCAACGATCAGGAAGTAGCCGGGGAAGCCCATGCCTTCGATGATGCCCAGCTCGAAATCGAGCCGTTCCTGGTATTCTTCGACACTCACCGCATGCGGGATCACCGCCAGACGCTGCTGCAGGCCCTCATTGGCGATGCGGCGCAGCTCTGCCACTTCGTCATCGGCAAACTTGGGCAGGATCGGATCGCGCCTGTACGCCATGAAGGCGCAGCGTTTGGCGATCTCCACCGTGTTTTCAATCGCTTCGGGCAGGTCGGCAAACAGCGCAACCATCTCTTCCTGGCTCTTGAAGTAATGCTGCGCAGTCAGCCGGCGGCGCGGCTCTGCCTGATCGACATAGGCGCCCTCGGCGATGCAGATCATCGCGTCATGCGCCTCAAACATTTCCGTGCTGGGGAAATAGACGTCATTGGTGGCGACCAGCGGCAGGTCCATGGCATAGGCCATTTCCACATGGCCGCGCTCGGTCTGTTTCTCCGCCTCCGGCTGGCCGTGTTCACCCGGATGGCGCTGCAGCTCGACATAAAGCCGGTCGGGGAAAATCGCCTTCAGCCGCTGCATCAGCGCTTCCGCCGCCGGGCGCAGGCCCATCTGCAGCAGCCGCCCCACCGGCCCGTCCGGCCCGCCGCTGAGGCAGATCACGTCGCCCGCGTTTTCCTCCAGCTCCTCCAGTGTCACATGCGGCAGCTCGCCCCCCTGCCGCAGATACAGGCAGGAGTTCAGCTTCATCAGATGCTCATATCCTGCCTCGCTCTGCGCCAGCAGCACCAGTGGCGCCGGCGGCTTGGGCCGCTCACCTGGTGCCGGTTCCGTGAACCGCAGATCCACCTGGCAGCCGATGATCGGCTGCACCCCGGCACCGCTCGCCGACACCGAAAACTCCAGCGCCGAGAACAGGTTGTTGGTATCCGTCACCGCAATCGCGGGCATGCCGTGCTTCTTGCACAGATCCGGCAGCTTTTTCAGCCGCACAGCGCCTTCCAGCAGCGAATATTCGGTATGGGTGCGCAGATGAATGAATCGGGGAGAGCTTGTCATGGCGCCACGCTATCTTATTGAGACGGAGAGGTGAAAGGGTGATCTGCGTTTGGAACACCCGTCAAAACCGGTGCGGTGACCCCTGCATTTTATCCATTTTGTTGAAACTCTTTCGCCGCAGACGCGCAAAGCCTCCGCAAAAACGCAAATAAAACGCATAAATATTAACGCGATACCCGCAAACACCGCAACATTCTTGCGCCGCGAAATACTGCACCGCAGCACCGGTTTTCCTTGCCTTGACGACAGGCTGCTCCCTAGGCTGTTGACAGTAAGCAAAAAACAGCCTGCCCCGCCCTCTGCGCCGCATCGAGGGCAAGGCACACAGGGTCAACAGGGTAAAGCGGCGGTATCGGGAAGATGGCACTCACCTTTCGTCTGAACGGTGAAGAAGTCCGCATTCCGGACGCAGATCCGTCCACAACTTTACTGGACTGGCTGCGCTGCGAAAGAGGGCTTACTGGCACCAAAGAAGGCTGCAACGAGGGCGATTGCGGCGCCTGCACCGTCATGGTCACCGACGGGCGCGGTGCCAAGGCGCTGAACGCCTGCATCCTGTTCCTGCCGCAACTGAATGGAAAATCTGTCCGCACCGTAGAGGGCGCCGCAGGCCCGGACGGCAGCCTGCACCCCGTCCAGCAGGCGATGGTGGACCAGCACGGCAGCCAATGCGGTTTCTGCACTCCCGGCTTCATTATGTCGATGGTCACCGCCCATACCAATGGCGCCACCGATTTCGACGATCAGCTGGCCGGCAACCTCTGCCGCTGCACCGGCTACGCCCCGATCATCCGCGCGGCTGAGACCGCCAAAGATGCCTCAGTACCGGATTGGATCACCCGCGACCGCCCGGTCGAACCCGGAACCCAGCCGCTGATGCCGCAGTCGGCGGATGATCTGGCAGAACTTTATGCCGCCAGCCCGGACACCACCCTGGTCGCCGGCGCCACCGATGTCGGCCTCTGGGTCACAAAGCAGCTCCGTCACTTGCCGCAGATGATCTTTCTCGACGGTTGCGCCGACCTCAAAGACATTGAGGTGACAGACGCCGCCGTTCGCATCGGCGCCATGGCGGATTTGAATGCCCTGCGCGCAGCGTTGCAACCGCTGCACCCCTCCTTTGCCGAAATGCTGCGCCGTTTTGCCTCCCAGCAGATCCGCGCTGCCGCCACTGTCGGCGGCAATATCGCCAACGGCTCCCCCATCGGCGACACCCCGCCCGCATTGATCGCGCTTGGCGCCACCCTGCATCTGCGCAAGGGAAATACCCGCCGCGAACTGCCGCTGGAGGCATTCTTCCTCGACTACGGCAAACAGGACCGGGACCCGGGCGAATTTGCCGAGGCTGTCAGCTTCCCGCGCCAGCCCGACACGCTGAAGGTCTACAAGCTGTCGAAGCGCTTCGACCAGGACATCTCCGCAGTGCTCGGCGCCTTCAACGTGACAGTGGCTGACGGCCAGGTCACCGCCGCCCGCATCGCCTTTGGCGGCATGGCGGGCATTCCCAAGCGGGCCGCAAATGTCGAGGCTGCGCTAACCGGCCAGCCTTGGAATGAGGCCACGATCCAATCCGCCGCCGCGGCCTTCGATCAGGACTTCACCCCGATGAGCGACATGCGTGCCTCTGCCACCTACCGGCTGGAAACCGCGCGCAACATGCTTAGCCGCTATTTCGCCGAGACGAACGGACAGGCGGTCTCGGTGCTGGAGGTGAAACCATGAGCGTCTCCAAACCCCTCCCCCATGACGCCGCCGAACTGCATGTGACCGGCACCGCCCGCTATGTGGATGACATCCCCTCCCCCGCAGGCACCCTGCATCTGGCCTTTGGCATCTCCCCGATTGCCCGCGGCCATATCACCGGCATGCACCTGAGCGAGGTGCAGCACAGCCCCGGCGTCGCAGCAGTGCTGACAGCCAAGGGGCTGCCGTTCTCCAATGACGTCTCCCCTTCAATCCATGACGAGCCGCTGCTGGCGGCAGGCACCGTCAACTATATCGGCCAACCGGTGTTTCTGGTGGTGGCCGACAGCCACCGCAACGCCCGTACCGCCGCCCGCAAGGGCCAGGTGGATTACCAGGAAGAACCCGCGCTTCTGACCCTCGACGCGGCGCTGGCCGCCGACAGCCGGTTCGAGGAAGGCCCGCGCATCTATCAGAAGGGCGATGCCGCCGCTGCCATCAATGCCGCCCCGCGCAAGGTCGAGGGCACATTTGAACTGGGCGGGCAGGAGCATTTCTACCTCGAGGGCCAGGCGGCTATGGCCTGGCCGCAAGAGGACGGTGGCATGCACGTCTTCTCCTCCACCCAGCACCCGACCGAGATCCAGCACAAGGTCGCCGACGCCATCGGCCTGCCGATGCATGCCGTGCGCGTCGAGACCCGCCGCATGGGCGGCGGCTTTGGCGGCAAGGAAAGCCAGGGCAACGCACTTGCCGTTGCCTGCGCCGTTGCCGCACGGCTGACCGGCAAGCCCTGCAAGATGCGCTATGACCGCGACGACGACATGGTGATCACCGGCAAGCGCCACGCCTTCCGCATTTCCTACCGCGCCGGTTTCAATGAGGACGGCCAGCTGCAGGGGGTCGAATTCCTGCATCTGGTGGACTGCGGCTGGGCGCAGGACCTGTCGCTGCCGGTCGCCGACCGTGCCATGCTGCACGCCGACAACGCCTATTTGATCCCCAGCATCCGCATCGAAAGCCACCGCTTGCGCACCAACCGGCAAAGCGCCACCGCCTACCGCGGCTTTGGCGGGCCGCAGGGCATGGTCGGGATCGAGCGGGTGATGGACCACATCGCGCATGATCTGGGGATCGACCCGGCAGAGCTGCGGCAGCGTAATTTCTACGCGCCCATGCAAAGCCCGGACGCCCCCTCGGGCGCGCCGCAGGACACCTCTGGCCAGCCGCTGGACCAGGACGCCGATCTCGCCTCCCGCGGCGCCCCAGCAAAACCCGCCAAAACCAGCCCGCCGCCCAGGGACGTGCAGACCACCCCCTACCACATGCCGGTCGAGGATTTCGTCCTGCACGAATTGACCGCTGAGCTGCTGAAGTCCTCGGACTACACGGCGCGCAAGGCGGCCATTGCCGAATGGAACAAGACCCAGCCCCACCTGAAGCGGGGTATTGCGTTTTCGCCGGTGAAGTTCGGGATCTCCTTCACCCTCACCCACCTCAATCAGGCCGGCGCCCTGGTGCATGTCTATCAGGACGGCTCTGTGCACCTGAACCACGGCGGCACCGAGATGGGCCAGGGCCTGTTCCAGAAGGTGGCGCAGGTCGCCGCCAGCCGCTTCGGCATCCCGCCGGAGAGGATCAAGATCACCGCCACCGACACCGGCAAGGTCCCCAATACGTCGGCCACCGCCGCCTCCTCCGGGTCCGACCTCAACGGCATGGCGGTGAAAGCCGCCTGCGACACCATCCGCGACCGCATGGCAGAGCATCTTGCTTTGCAGCATCAGGCCCGCCCCGGCGATGTGGTGTTTGAAAACGGCCAGGTGCGCATCGGCCAGGATGTGATGAGTTTCGACAAGGCGGCGGCGCTCTGCTACCAGGGCCGCGTCAGCCTGTCCGCCACCGGTTTCTACAAAACGCCCAAGGTCGAATGGGACCGGATCAAGGGCCAGGGCCGCCCGTTCTACTATTTCTCCTATGGCGCTGCCGTCACCGAAGTCGCGGTGGACGCCCTGACCGGCGAAAACCGTATCCTGCGCGCCGACATCCTGCATGACGCCGGCGCCTCGCTGAACCCCGGCATCGACATCGGCCAGATCGAGGGCGGCTATGTCCAGGGCGCAGGGTGGCTCACGACTGAGGAGCTGGTCTGGGACGACGCCGGACGACTGCGCACCCATGCGCCTTCCACCTACAAGATCCCCGCCTGCTCCGACCGGCCCGATGTGTTCAATGTGGCGCTGTTCGACGGGCAAAACCGCGAGGACACAATCTACCGTTCCAAGGCGGTGGGCGAGCCGCCGTTCATGCTGGGCATCTCTGCCTGGCTGGCCCTCAGCGATGCAGCCGCGGCCTTTGGGCCCGCCTACCCGGCGCTGAACGCCCCCGCCACGGCAGAGGAAATCTGGCGCGCGATCCGGAGGGTGCGCGATGGGGTTTGATGTCCAGGCCCTGCGCGAGGCGGTTGCAGAACACGGCCGCGTGGTGCGGGTGGTGATCGCCGCCATCCGCGGATCCTCCCCGCGTGACCCGGGTGCTGCCATGCTGGTCTGGGAGACCGGCCAGAGCGGCACCATCGGCGGCGGCACACTGGAATTTGAAGCCGCAGAGGCGGCACGCCAGCAGACAGCAGCCAAGCGGTTCAGCACCCACGCGCTGGGGCCGGATCTGGGCCAGTGCTGCGGCGGCGCCGTCACCCTGCTGAGCGAAGTGTACGAGGCCGCCGATCTGGACGGGCTGGACACCGAAACCATCGTCCGCCCGGCTTCCCCTGCACCGATGCCGATGGCGGTGAAACGCATCCTCGCCGCCGCCCGCAGCCAGGGTGTTCCCCCCGAACCGCAGCTGGTGGACGGCTGGATGATTGAACCGGTGCACCGCCCCAGCCGCCCGGTCTGGATCTGGGGCGCAGGCCATGTCGGCCGGGCGCTGGCGGATGTACTGGCGCCGGTGCCGGAGATGGCAATCACTTGGGTGGACACCGCACCGGAGAGGTTCCCGGACGAAACACCCTCCGGCGTCACCACTGTTCCGGCCGCCGATCCCGTGCTCCTCGTGCCGCATGCGCCTGAAAACGCTGCGCATTTGGTGCTGACCTATTCCCATACGCTGGATCTGGCGCTATGCCACGCGCTGTTAGGCCGCGGCTTTGCCTTTGCCGGGCTGATCGGCTCCAGAACCAAATGGGCGCGGTTCCGCACGCGCCTTGCGGCCCTGGGCCACGCCCCCGGGCAGATTGCGCGGATCACCTGCCCGATTGGCGATCCGCAACTTGGAAAACACCCGCAGATGATTGCGGTCGGCGTCGCGGCCCAGCTGCTGCGGCAAGGTGCAGAAAACGAACTGAGAGAGGGCGCAAGCGCGTGACCGTACCACTGTTGAGCCTTCAGGGCCTGACCAAGGCCTACCCCGGGGTTGTGGCCAACGACTCCGTTTCCTTTGACATCGGCGAGGGCGAAGTGCACGCCCTGCTCGGCGAAAACGGCGCCGGCAAATCGACGCTGGTCAAGATGATCTATGGCCTGGTGAAGCCCGACAGCGGCAAGATGCTGTTGCGCGGCCAGCCCTTTGAGCCGGCCGAGCCGCGCCAGGCGCGCGCCGACGGCATTGCCATGGTGTTCCAGCATTTCTCGCTGTTTGACGCGCTGAACGTGGCCGAGAACATCGCGCTCGGCATGGAAAACCCGCCGGAAATGCGCGACCTGGCGGCCCGCATCCGCGAGGTGTCGGAAACCTACGGGTTGCCGCTCGACCCCTACCGCACTGTCGGCGACCTGTCCGCCGGCGAGCGCCAGCGGGTGGAGATCATCCGCTGCCTGCTGCAGGATCCGAAACTGCTGATCATGGATGAGCCGACCTCGGTGCTGACCCCGCAAGAAGTGGAGATCCTGTTCAAGACCCTGCAGAAGCTGCAGTCCGAGGGCACCTCCATCCTCTATATCTCGCACAAGCTGGAGGAGATCCGAACCCTCTGCGACCACGCCACCATCCTGCGGCTTGGCAAGAACGTCGGCGAATGCACGCCTGCCGACACCTCGGCCCGCGACATGGCAGAGATGATGGTCGGCAGCACCCTGCAGACACCGGAACGCGGCAGCCGCGAGTTCGGCGAAGTCGCGATGCACATCTCCGGCCTGTCGGTGCCGGCGCCTTCGGCCTTTGGCACGGCGCTCAAAAACGTGCATCTGACCGTGCGCAAGGGCGAGATCCTCGGTATCGGCGGCGTGGCCGGCAACGGTCAGGACGAACTGCTGGGCGTGCTGTCGGGCGAAACCCTGACCGACGCCGACGCTGTAAAGCTGCACGGCGATCCGATCGGCCGCCTTGGCCCCACCGCGCGGCGCAAGCTTGGCGTGCTGGCCGCACCCGAGGAGCGGCTCGGCCATGCCGCCGCGCCGGACATGAGCCTGACCGAGAACGCCATGCTCACCGGTTCGGTGCGCGAGGGTCTGGAGAAGAACGGATTTCTGGATTGGGGCGCAACCAAGGATTTTGCCGAACGCATCATCAAGGCGTTCGACGTCCGCACGCCGGGTCCCGGCAACGCGGCACGCTCGCTGTCCGGCGGCAACCTGCAGAAATTCGTGATCGGCCGCGAAGTGCTGCAGAAGCCTGAGGTGCTGGTGGTGAACCAGCCGACCTGGGGCGTCGATGCCGCCGCTGCCGCCGCCATCCGCCAGTCGCTGCTGGATCTGGCTGCAAAGGGTGCCGCCATCGTCTGCATCAGCCAGGATCTGGATGAGCTGATGGAAATCTCCGACAGCTTCGCCGCGCTCAACGAAGGCCGCCTCAGCGCCCCGCGCGAGGCCGCGGGCCTGACGGTGGACGAGATCGGCCTGATGATGGGCGGCGCCCACGGTATGGAGGTAGCGCATGTCTGATACCGCCCGCAGAGTTTTCGCCTTCGGCGAGAGTATTTTTTGGAAAGATGAAACAGGGAGCCGCTTGAATGATCCGGCTTGAGAAACGGCCGCAGCCGTCGCGCGCCTGGTCGATGGCCACGCCGCTGGTGGCAGTGCTGGCGACGATGTTTTTTGGCGGGCTCTTGTTTGCCGTGCTTGGCAAACCACCGGTAGAGGCGATCCGCACCATTTTCTGGGAGCCGCTGTTTGGCGAGTTCTCCTTCTACTACCGTCCGCAGCTCTTGGTGAAGGGCGCGCCGCTGGTTCTGATCGCTATCGGCCTGTCGCTGGGCTTCCGCGCGGGCATCTGGAACATCGGCGCCGAGGGCCAGTACATCATGGGCGCCATCTTTGGCGCCGGGGCGGGCCTTGCCTTCTACCCGTCAGAGTCGTTCCTGATCTTCCCCTTCATGGTCCTCGCCGGTGCCTTTGGCGGCTGGATCTGGGCGATGATCCCGGCAATCCTCAAGACCCGCTTCGGCACCAATGAAATCCTGGTCTCGCTGATGCTGGTCTATGTGGCTGAACAGTTCCTCGCCTCGGTCTCGCTGGGCCTTTTGAAGAACCCTGAGGGTTTCGGCTTCCCCGGGTCCCGCAACCTGCAGTCCTGGGATGCCGCCCATAATGCAGAGCTGATCGCAGGCACCGGTATGCACTGGGGTGTGGTGGCGGCGCTGATTGCGGTGATCTTTGCCTATGTGCTGTTGAACCGCCACATGACCGGCTACCACATCCGCCTCACCGGCGAGGCGCCGCGGGCCGCGAAATTCGCCGGCGTGAACCCCACCCGTCTGGTTCTGTTCTGCCTCGGCATGTCCGGCGCGCTGGCCGGACTGGCCGGCCTGTTCGAGGTCTCCGGTCCCTCCGGCCAGGTCTCCATCGATTTCAACGTGGGTTATGGCTTTACCGCGATCATTGTGGCCTTCCTGGGCCGCCTGCACCCGGTCGGCATCCTGCTGGCGGGCGGGCTGATGGCGTTGACCTATATCGGCGGCGACATTGCACAGTCGAATCTGCAGCTGCCCGCCGCGGCGATCCAGGTCTTCCAGGGGATGCTTCTGTTCTTCCTGCTGGCCTTCGACTTGCTCACCAATTTCCGCATCGCAATCGGCAAGCCGGAGGTGGCGTAACATGGATCTTTCTGCAATCAACCCGGTCCTGCTCATCGCCTCGCTGATGGTGGCGGCAACCCCGCTGCTGCTGGCGGCCATCGGCGAACTGGTGGTCGAAAAGGCCGGCGTGCTGAACCTCGGGGTCGAGGGGATGATGATCGTCGGCGCCATCGCCGGCTTTGCCACCGCGGTGGAAAGCGGCTCGCCCTTGCTGGGCTTCGTTGCTGCCGCCATTGCAGGCGCCGCGCTTTCGATCCTGTTTGCGATACTCACCCAGTTTGCCCAGGCGAACCAGGTGGCCTCCGGCCTGTCGCTGACACTGTTCGGCCTGGGCCTGTCGGCGCTGATGGGGCAATCCTATGTCGGTGTGAAACCACCGCAGATGGGTGACATCCACATTCCGGTGCTCAGCGACCTGCCCGTCGCCGGCCCGATCCTGTTCGGCCATGACATCATCCTCTACTTCGGCATCGTCCTGACCGCTGCGGTCTGGTGGGTGCTGAAATACTCCCGCCTCGGCCTGGTGCTGCGCGCGGTGGGCGAAAACCACGACGCGGCCCATGCGCTGGGGTACAAGGTGCTGAAGATCCGCCTGCTGGCGATCATGTTCGGCGGCGCCTGCGCAGGGCTTGGCGGCGCCTACATCAGCCTGATCCGCGTGCCGCAATGGACCGAGGGCATGACCGCCGGCATTGGCTGGATTGCGCTGGCGCTGGTGGTTTTTGCCAGCTGGAAACCCTGGCGCGCGCTGTTGGGTGCCTACCTGTTCGGCGGCGTCACCGTGGTGCAGCTCAATCTGCAGGCGGCAGGCGTTGCCATCCCGGTCGAGTATCTGGCAATGTCGCCCTATCTGATTACGATCCTTGTGCTTGTTATCCTTTCGGCGGACAAAAGCAGCGCACCCGCCTCGCTTGGCCGTAACTTCCACGCCTCCCGCTAGACGGGGGGCTTTTAACTGCCCCGGGCACGGGGCCAAATAATCCAAACTGGGGAGCTATTGATGAAACTGACCAACCTCCTGACCAGCGCCGCCGTGGCGCTTGGCCTGGCCGCAGGCGCGGCCTGGGCCGAAGACAAGACCAAAGTGGGCTTTGTCTACGTGGGCCCCGTCGGCGACGGCGGCTGGACCTATGAGCACGACCAGGGCCGCAAGGCGGTTGAAGCCGAATTCGGCGACCAGGTCGAAACCGTCTATGTGGAAAACGTAGCCGAAGGCCCGGATGCCGAACGGGTGATGACCCAGATGGCCCTGGAAGGCGCTGACCTGATCTTCACCACTTCCTTCGGCTACATGGACCCGACCATCAACGTCGCCAAGAAGTTCCCGGACGTGAAGTTCGAGCACGCCACCGGCTACAAGCGCGCCGGCAACGTCTCGACCTATTCCGCCCGCTTCTATGAGGGCCGCGCGGTGCAGGGCACCATTGCGGGCCACATGACCGAAAGCAACATCGTCGGCTACATCGGCTCCTACCCGATCCCGGAAGTGATCCGCGGCATCAACTCTGCCTACGTCCACGCCAAGAAGGTGAACCCTGACGTCCAGTTCAAGATTGTCTGGGCCTTCACCTGGTTCGACCCGGCAAAAGAGGCGGATGCAGCCAAGGTGCTGATCGAACAGGGCGCGGACGTGATCCTGCAGCACACCGACTCCACCGCACCGCAGGCGGCTGCACAGGCGGCCGGCAACGTAATCACCTTCGGCCAGGCCTCCGACATGTCGGAATACGCGCCGAAACCGCGCGTGTCCTCCATCATCGACGACTGGGCACCCTACTACATCGCCCGCACCAAGGCGGTGATCGACGGCACATGGGAGTCGGTTGACACCTGGGACGGCATCGGCGCCGGCATGGTCGGCATCGGCGAGATCTCCGACGCGGTTCCGGCTGACGTGAAAGAGGCCGCGCTGGCAATCAAAGACTCCATTGCCGACGGCTCCTACCACCCGTTCACCGGCCCGCTGAAGAAGCAGGACGGCTCTGACTGGCTGGCTGAGGGCGAAGTGGCCGATGACGGCACCCTGGCCGGCATGAACTTCTATGTCGAAGGTATCGAAGGCGACATCCCGCAGTAAGCGGCACAGTCCCCGAACACGGAAAGGCCCGCCAGCACGCGGGCCTTTTTCGTTTTGCGGAAAGTTCTAAACCCTCTGGTCCAAAGTCAGCCCCGGATACAGCATGCTGATGTCGCGTAAGCCAATCCCTATCGCACCCGCTTGATCCAGGTTGCGGAAGGTGACCGATGCCCCGTTCTCAAACGTTATCTTCATGCTGTTTTCGCCCGCCGTCACTTCATACTCCAGCGAAGGGTCGGTAACCAGCATCACCTCCGCTCCATTGGCAAGGTCGACAGTATCATGGCCGTCCACCGGACCTTTCAGGGCCACGGTGCCGCCGTCTATGAAAAACACATCATCCCCTGCCCCGCCGGACACCGCAATTTCGCTGGCGACCTTCAGATGGATCTGATCATCGCCGGTGCCGCCATCCACGTTGACGGTGTGGCGGGCAGCATCCGCAAGCCGTTGCGCCGCCGTGCGCCGCGCGGCTGAGACAGACGGGTCACCAGCCCGGTATGGGGCCGACCGGAAGGCCGCCCGGTCCGCTGTGACTGAAATCCGGTCATTACCTGCGCCGCCCTCGACACCGCTGACAAGGCTTGCTCGGATCATCATCAGATCATCCCCGGCACCGCCGTCGATATTTCTGACATATGAGGCCGCAAGGGAAACCGCGTCATTGCCGCCCCCTGCATCCACCGCCTGCAGCAGCTCGCTGCGGATCGCGATGGCGTCATCGCCGCCGCCCGTGTGGATAAATCCAACATCGCGGCCGGCAATGCTCAGGCTATCAGCATTGGCGTATGCCTTGGTTTCCGTCCAGGCGTAATGTTTGCCATTCCCGGTGATCGACCTCGAAACGGCGCTGTCTCTATCGGTTTCCACGAAATGCACCCGATCCCCGCGCAGGCTCAGCGCATCAGCCCCATCGCCCGTGTGCACCTGCAAAATTCGCTCCTTTTGCAGGCTGACCGCATCGTGGGAAGAGCCGGTATTCAGATCAGCTGCATGGAATTTAAGGGCAAAGGTGACGCCCTCCGCAGCGCCTTGCGCAATGCGCTGCGCGACAAAGCCGACCATGCTGTCCTCTGCCGGGGCCTCACCCGCCAGCACCTGCAGGGCGGTTTCCCGGATATCCGGCCCCGCCTCGGCATTCTTCAGTTTTGCCAATGCGGCCTTCATTTCAGACGCTTTTTCCAAGTAACGCACAGCGGTCAAGTTAACCTCGTCAGGCTTGCTGCCCGGTGAAATCGTGACCCCTTCCTGTGAACGCCTGTGCAGGTCCTTGACCCAGCCCCTTTGGGATTCCATGCGTTTGGCTTCCGCTTCTTCAGGCGTCATCTCTCTGACAGCGACGCCTCCGGCAACCTCAGCGGATGCGGTGCCGGTTTGGGCAGTCAGCCCCATGAACTGTTGCGGA
Organism: Leisingera sp. CC-HEC093; assembly: GCF_059429195.1. Lineage (NCBI taxonomy): Bacteria > Pseudomonadati > Pseudomonadota > Alphaproteobacteria > Rhodobacterales > Roseobacteraceae > Leisingera > Leisingera sp. CC-HEC093. The sequence goes on from NZ_JCAIJR010000001.1 coordinate 989,465, forward strand.
TTCATCCATGAAATTTGCATGCGGCCTCCAAATCAACCCTAGGGTGATATTGCCGCGAACTACCTGTCTTTGAGTTAACCGGCAGCACTGCGGGCAAAGGTTTCTGCAGCCGGTGCGGGGGGCAGGGGCCGGTACCAGTTTTTCTGCCGCGCATTACACCCTGATCTTCCTGCAGCCTGCTGACACGCCTTGTCACTGCCGTGCGGTACACCCCGCCCCACGAGCCGGCCGGTGGCATGAATTTCCCGGCCGATCCCGGCGGCGGGCCGTTGCCCCGAAATCCGCCAAGCACACAGGAGATAGCTTTTGAAGATGAATTACTTCGTTGTTGGAACCAACAACATGGACGCGTCGGTTGCATTCTATGACGCCCTTTTTGCGCAGTCAGGACTGACCCAGGCCCGGCCAAGCGAACGGATGACCTACTGGCTGAAGGACGATTTTGCCTTTGCTGCAGCCCTGCCGTTTGACGGCGCACCAGCTGCAAACGGCAACGGAACCATGGTGGGGTTCAGCCTTGGATCTGCCGCCGAAGTCACCCGGCTCTACAGCAAGGCTCTTGAGCTGGGCGGCACATGCGAGGGTGAACCCGGGCAACGCGGGCCGCGTTTTTCCGCATATGTGCGGGATCTCGACGGCAACAAACTCTGTTTCGCGGATTGAGCCCGACCCGATTGCAGCAATAGGCGGACCCGCGGGCCCGCCTTGTTCTTTCTTTCCAGCTCCCCCGCCTTAGTGCCCGGACAGCACCAGCGTCGTCACCGGCATCAGCAGCAGCCGCAGCCGCAGGCCGGCTGCATGAACCACGCCGATGGTGTCCACAACATGCAGGAAAGCCCACTCAGCGGTGCCGATGCTCTCATCATGCTCCAGCCGTTCGTGATTGCTGGTATAGACATTGGCCAGGCAGTTGCTGCCCGGCGGCAGCGCCTCGGCGGTGCCTTCGTAAAGCGGCTCCATGAACACGGTGATGGTACCGGGTGCGCGCATGTTCTGCAGGTCGCGCAGCTCATCCGTGGGGCGCAGCTGGCCGCTGGCGATCACGTCCTGCACCTCGACCACCACCATCGGGATAACCGTGAAGGGTTTGGTCATGCAGCCGATCTCGGCGATCATGCCGGGCTTGATCACTTGCGCTGCCATCTGGTTGAAGCCGGCCTGGAAGCGGTTCCTGCCAGAGGCCAACGGCACCAGAATGCCCGCCGGTCGCAGCACCGGGCTGACATAGTCGCCGACCTGCAGCGCAAACTGTTCGACCCGCCCATCGACACCGGCAGACACCAGCGTCTTGTCCAGCTCCGCCTGGGCCAGTTGCAGCTGCGCCTCAGCGCTGGCCATCTGGGCCGGGATCAGCACCTCGATCTGCTGTTCAACCGCGGCCTTTTGCGCACGCGCCGCCTCCACCGAGGCCGCCCTTTGCTCCACCAGATTTTCCAGCCGTTCGATTTCAGTCAGCCGCACCGCGCTTGACCCCTGGTCGCGCAGCGTCTGGTTTCGCTCCAGATCATCGCGCGCCTGCGCCAGCGCCGCCTGCGCCTGAGCGATACCGGCATCGGCCTTGGCCAGATCGGTATCGGCCAGTTTGCGTGACGCCTCCACCTGGGCAATCGCCGCACGGGCGGATTCCAGCGCTGCCTTTTGCGACAGCCCCTCCAGCCGCAGGATCGGGTCGCCCGCAGCGACCTCCTGATTGTTAACGACATAGACCTCGGCCACCCGCCCGCCGACCTGCGGCAGGATGGTGACAGTACGGAAGTAGGAGGCCACCGTTTTAGTCGCCGGGTGAAAGTAGAACAGCGTGGTCAGCACCATCAGGGTCAGCATCACACAGGCCGTCAGGCCCCAGCGCAGCTCATACCAGACGGAAAACAGCGTCAGCTCCTGGCCGAGCCGCTTGCCCTGCACGAAACGGCGGAACAGGAAGTCGGGCAGAATGGTAACCAGCGCGCACAGCAGTGTCTCGATCATCGCTCAGTGCCCCTCTGCCACAGGTTCCGCCTGCACCGGCGCAGGCGCGTCCGGTTCGTCCGGCGGCGGGGTTTCTCCGGCCTGCACAACAGGCGCCTCAGGCTCCCGCCCCAGGCCGCGCACCGCATCGGCAATGGACCGCAGCGGTGCCGCCAGATCCGGGATCTGGAAACCCGCCATCAGGATCGCCGCTACCCAGAAGATATTATTGTGGGTGAACAGCGCCAGCAGCGCCAGGATACCGACCAGCTGGAACTGCGGGTGATTGCTTTTGTGCGCCATCTTTTCCGGCAGCGCGTGCAGGGTGAAATAGGCAACCCCGATCAGCAGGATCAAGACGATGGTGAACACCGCCATGAAGCTGAACAGGAAATCGCTGCCGTCCGCAGCGGTGACATAAGAAGGGATATGTCCCGTCGCCATCGGATGCGCATTGGGCGTCGTCATCGTCCGTCCCCCGTTTCAGTTTATTTTCTTGAACTGCATCCAATAGTTGCACTGCCCGGTGGTCAGACCAAGCATTTTGTCAGCCGACGCTGAAATTGCCCTTTGCCTGCCCGGCCTTGCGTGCCACTCTCCGGCCATGACACAGCCCCCGCGCAAGACACTTACCAGCCCCGATGGCACGCCCGCCAGCCGCTTTGCCTTCGGTTGCATGCAGTTCGGCGGCCGCGCCGATGAAACACAATCGGCAGAGATGTACGCCGCCTGCCGCGCTGCCGGCATCACCCATTTCGACACCGCCTGGGTCTATACCGATGGCCGCTCGGAACAGATCCTCGGCCGCCTGATCAGGGAAGAGCGCGATCAGCTGCTGATCGCCACCAAGGCAGGCTACGAAGGCGGCGCCGGCGCCGCTAACCTGCGCGCCCAGCTGGATCAAAGCCGCCACCGGCTGGATCTGGACATGGTCGATGTTTTCTACCTGCACCGCTTCGACCCGGACACCGACCTGCGCGAAACCATGGACTGCTTTGCCGCGCTCAAGGACGAAGGCGTGATCCGCTATGCGGCGCTGTCGAACTTTGCCGCCTGGCAAGTGATGAAGGCGCAGATGGCGGGGCTCGCCTCTGGCGCGTCCATCGACATCCTGCAGCCGATGTATTCGCTGGTGAAACGCCAGGCAGAGGTGGAGATTCTGCCGATGTGCGCTGACCAGGGCATTATCCCGGTGCCTTACTCGCCCCTTGGCGGCGGCCTGCTCACCGGCAAATACGCCGCTGGCGGCACAGGCCGTATCACTGAGGATAAGGGCTACAGCGTCCGCTACAGCCCCGCCGCAATGCACGAGACAGCCATCGCGCTGGCAGAACTTGCCGCCCAGCGCGGCACCCATCCCGCGACCCTGGCGGCGGCCTGGGCCGCGGCCCACGCGTCCGCGCCGGTGCCGATCATCTCCGCCCGCAATGCGGAGCAGCTGCAGCCCTCGCTGGCGGCGCTGGACTTCCCGATGGACGCAGACCTCTACCATGCAATCGAGGCGCTCAGCCCGCGCCCTGCGCCCGCCACCGACCGGCTGGAAGAACAAGACGACAACAAGGACTAGACCCATGCAGGATTTCATCGTCATCGGCGGCGGCATGGCCGGTACCAGCGCCGCCGCCCGGCTTTCCCAACTGGGCAGCACCACCCTGTTCGAGATGGAGGACGCGCTCGGCTATCACTCCTCCGGCCGTTCCGCCGCGCTGTTTGAGGAAAACTACGGCCACGGCCCCACGATCGACCTGAACCGCGCCAGCGCCGCGCACCTGCGCGAGAACGGCTACCTGTCGCCGCGCGGGCTGATGCTGGTCGGGGCCAAGGGGGAAGCCGATCTCTTTGCCCGCGACGTGGATGAACTGGGCATGGCGACGCTTGAACTCGACGAGGCCCGCGCCATGGTGCCGATCCTGAACCCGGACGCCGTCGGCTTCACCGCCATCAGCGGCGCGGCAGAGGATATCGACACCGAACGGATGCTGCAGGATTTCGCCAAGTCCCTGCGCGCCGCGGGCGGGCAGACCGTGACCAAGGCACCGGTCACAGCGATCACCCGCATCAGCGGCGGCTGGCAGGTCACCGCGGGCGGCACCGTGTACGAAGGGCGTAACCTGGTCAACGCGGCTGGCGCCTGGGCTGATCAGGTCGCCGCGCTGGCCGGGGTCGATGCCATCGGCCTGCAGCCCAAGCGCCGCTCGATGGCCCGGCTGCCCGCCCCCGGCGGCCACGACGTCAGCGGCTGGCCGATGCTGCTGGGCGCAGGTGAGACCTGGTACGCCAAGCCCGATGCCGGCAAACTGCTGGTCTCCCCTGCCGATGCCGACCCGGTGGAGCCGCATGACGCCTATGCCGACGACATGGTGCTGGCCGAGGGGCTGGCCCGCTATGAGGAAATGGTGACAGAGCCGGTGACGCGGGTCGAAAGCAACTTTGCCGGGCTGCGCAGCTTTGTGGCTGACGGGACGCTGGTGCTGGGGCCGGACCCGGACCAGCCCGATTTCATCTGGTGCGCCGGTCAGGGCGGATACGGCATCATGACCGCGCCCGCCGCCTCGCAGCTGATTGCCGATTTGGTGGCAGGCCGCGAACCGGTTCTGGACGCCGCCATGGTCGCCGCCCTGTCGCCCGCGCGGCTGCGCTGATGCCAGTACGCTCAGTTCCCGGCGCGGCCTCTGTCGCGGAACCGCAAGGCGGCAAGCTGTTCGCCCCCTCTGCCGCCCGCAACAGCAGCGCCATCTGCGATCTGCTGGCGGATGCGGCCCCGCCGCAGGGCCGCGCCCTGGAACTGGCCAGCGGCACCGGCCAGCATGTGATTGAATACGCTGCCCGCCTGCCCGGCCTGCACTGGCAGCCAACAGAGGTGGACGCCGCCCGCCGCGCCAGTATCCAAGCCTATGCCGATGAGGCAGCCCTTACCAATATCGCACCGCCCATCGCCCTGGACGCCACCGCCCCCGGCTGGTGCGCGGACCACGCGCGCCAGGACCTCATCGTGCTGGTGAACCTGCTGCATCTGATCAGCGAAAGCGAGGCCCGCACCCTGATCGGAGAAGCTGCCGCTGCCCTCGCCCCCGGTGGGCGATTTGTGATCTACGGCCCCTTCACGCGCGCAGGAGACCTCATCAGCGAAGGCGACCGCGCCTTCCACACCGCCATCACTGCCCATGATCCGGAGACGGGCTACAAGGATGATGCTGAGGTCACCCGCTGGCTGCATGCTGCCGGGTTGGACCTGATTCAGGCGGTGGAGATGCCCGCCAACAACCTTGCGCTGGTTGCGGAAAAACCCTCAAACTGAATTCCGGCGCGGAATTCAGCCCGGAAAACACGTGTTTTCCATGGAAAATCCTGCGCCGGAATTTTCTCTCCTAGCCGCCGCGCACGTTCTTCAGGCCGCGGATCACCTGGCGGATATGTTCCAGCGCCGGGTTGTCGGGCAGATAAAGCGCGCGGCAGCCAAGAAGGATCTCCGGCGCGTCCTGCACCGCGTGCAAGGCCCTCGCCGCCAGCGCCTCTGCCGCCATATAGGCGGGGAAATACCCCATGCCGCCGCGCTTTCTCAGATAGCGCAGCCCCATTAGTGCATTGCCCAGCACGATGTGCTGGCGGCTGCGGGCGGGCAGCACCTCTTGCAGCTGCGCGTCGTATTCCGTACCAAATTCAAGGCTGATGAACAGGGGCAGCGCATCCCGCCCCAGCCGCAGGGGGCGGTCCGCCACCAGCACCAGCCGCTCCGGCGGCAACTCCTCTGCCGCCAGCCGCGTGCCCGCCGGCACCTCATTCACAATCGCCAGGTCCAGCAGGCGGCGCGCCACGGCCTCGCCCATGTTCATTGCGTGGTCATAGTTCAGGGTGAAGGGCACCGTGCCCTGCTCCTTCTCCAGCCAGACCGCCACATCGACCAGCAGAGGGTCCCAAACCGACAGCTGCGCCCCCAGCCGCAGCGGCACCTGCCCCGCCAGGCTCGCCTTCAGGTCGCCAGAAACGAACTCCCACGTGCGCATCATCTGCTCGGCATATGGCATAAATTGCCGTCCCGCCGTGCTCAGCCGTGTGCCGCCGGGGCCGCGCTCGAACAGCTCCGCGCCCAGCGCGGCCTCCAGCGCCTTGATCCGGGCACTGACCGCGGTTTGGGTGACGTTCAAGGCCCGCGCCGCGCCATGGAAGCTGCCCTCTGCCTCGATTGCCAGAAATGTTTTGAACGCGCTCATCTGCATGCTGATCACTATTTCCACTCAGCCTGAGCAAATCAATTCGTTTTCCTGCTCACACAGGACCCGCTACCCTGCCAGCAGATCAACCAAGGGACACACGCCATGCTGGACAAAAGCCACAAGCCAACCTGGACCAGTTTTGAAGACGCCACCGCCGCCGACTGGGCCGCGGTGGAGAAATACGAAGAGGCATATAACGCCGCCCTGCCTGACCGCATCCTCGACGCCATCCGCTCGCTGGACGAGGACTGGACCCCCTACCCGGTGAACCGCTACCAGCATTCGCTGCAGGCCGCGACACGTGCCTGGGAAGACGGCGCCGAGGACGAGATCATTGTGGCAGCGCTGGTGCATGACACCGGCGACATCCTGTCCCCCTACAACCATGGTGAGCTGTCGGCGGCGATGATGAAGCCCTATGTCAGCGAGAAGACCTACTGGATTCTCAAGTACCACTGCGTGTTTCAGGGCTTCTACTACAACCACCACTTTGGCGGCGACCGCAACGCGCGGGACAAATACCGCGACAGCCCCCATTGGGAGGACTGCCGGTATTTCTGCGAAAAGTACGATCAATGCGCCTTTGACCCGGAGTATCCCACCAAACCCCTGGAGTTCTTCGAGCCGATCCTGCGCAGGGTTCTGTCGCGCGGCTGGGGTCATATGGAGCTGGCAGAGACAGCGGAAGACTGACCCATCCATTCAGGTTTTGCGACGGGCGGGAGGGGTTGGCACGCATTGCCCGGTGCTCAGTGGTGAATGGCGCCAGGGCCGCAAGCTCAATCCGCAGCGCGGACGCCCGTTCCCATAAGCACCGGCATCGCCTGGCCCCCGGCGTCCATTGCGAACGCTTGTTCAACCCGGATTGACCCAAGACCCGCATCCCGGAGCGCGCCTCTTACCTGCTGCTCCGTTAGCCCGGAGCCGCCTTCGTCTTCGGCCAGCCAATCCCACTGCACGAACATCCCCCCGCGGTTCAGCAGCTCCGCCAGCACCGCCACCGCACCGTTGTAGTCCGGCAGGAAACTGCAGACGGAGGAGGCGCAGATCAGGTCAAAGCCGCTGAGCCGGTCCCCGGCCTCAGCTGCGCTGCCGTCCAGAATGTCCGCGTGCAGCGCCGTGACATTGGGCAGCGCCTTATCCTGCAGCACCGCGATCATCCGGTCTGAGGTGTCGACGGCCACCACTTCCCGCACATGCGGTGCCAGCTTTTCGCTCAACAGCCCGGTGCCGCAGCCGAAGTCCAATACCCGTTTGCCCCGCCAACTGCCGCTGGTGATGCCAGCAGAGGCGTCAAGCGCCGCAAAAGCCCGGGTGGCATAATGGCGGACATCGCTATTGCCGTCCCATCCGTCCGCATAGTCGTTCCATTCGCCGCTCATGTGCCTGCATGCCCTGTATTTGTGTCTCCGGCCCGGGACACTGGCGGGGCGTGCAAGCACCGTCAACAGGAACCGGTCGGGTGCGGCAAATAAAATGCTGTCCGCAAGGTGCAGTAAGCTTGCGCTGCATTTGCCCCGTGGCCAGTATTAGGGACCGGAATGCGCACACTATATTGAGCCGGAACCCGTGCCGGTTTACAACCTTTTGAAGGGCCAGACTTCCGGAAGGGAACGCGCAGCATGATTGCCTATGTCACCGTCGGCGCTGACGACATTGCACAGGCTAAACGGTTCTATTCCACACTCTTGCCGGCCCTTGGCTACGAGCTGGAGGAAGGGCCTGAGGGATTGAGTTACACTCTGCCCATTGCAGCGGGCCAGTCGCCCGTTCCGCCCGACTTCTATGTCAAGCCAACCTTCGACGGGCGCCCGGCCTCGGCTGGAAACGGTTCGATGGTGGCCTTCCAGGCCCGCAATCAACAGCAGGTGCGCGGCCTTCACGCCGCCGCGCTTGCCGCAGGCGGATCGGATGAAGGGCCGCCAGGGTTCCGCGCCGCCTACGGCCCCCGCTTCTATGTCGGCTACCTGCGCGATCCGCAGGGCAACAAGATTGCACTGTTCTCCAGCGATCCGAACGAACCGGGACGGGACGGGTAGGACGGGCTGTTCCGGCGGCATCGGCCATCCGCCGCATCGCGCAAGATCGGTCTAATGGGCTCAAAGCCGCTCTTTCCCGTAGACCGCCTGCCCCCAACAAAAAGCCCCGGCACATCGGCCGGGGCTTCCTTATCTTTTCCGTCAAACCTTAGCCGTTCTGACGGATGGTCTCGTTTTTCGGATCGTAGGGGCTGTCGCAAGTCACAACTGCATCCCACAATTTGTCCTGCATCTTAACCTTCAGCTTGGTGCCTTCCACCGCGACGTCGGGCTTCACATAGCCCATGCCAATCGACTTCTCGAAAGCCACCGAGTAGCCGCCGGAGGTCAGGCGGCCAACGCGGGTTGTGCCGTCTTCAGCGTAAAGTGCCTCATGGCCCCAAGGATCAGCGTCCGACGGACCGTCGATCAGCAGGGTGCAGCACTTCACGCGGACGCCGGTCTCGACCAGTTTGTCCTTGCCGTGGAAGTCCTTCTCCAGATCGACAAAGCGCGGCAGATCGGCTTCGAGCGGGGTCGCGTCGCGGCCCAGTTCGTTGCCGAAGGCGCGGTAGGATTTCTCCTGGCGCAGCCAGTTCTGCGCGCGGGCGCCGACCAGCTTCATGCCGTGCTTCTCGCCCGCCTTCTCCAGCAGATCGAACAGGTAGTTCTGCATCTCGATCGGGTGATGCAGTTCCCAGCCCAGTTCACCGGTGTAGGCAACGCGGATCGCATTCACCGGGCACATGCCCAGTTCGATCTGCTTGGCCGACAGCCAGGGGAAACGCTTGTTGGACAGTGCGGTTTCGGGATCTGCGTCGTTGATCACCTCTTTCAGCACGTCGCGGGACTTGGGGCCTGCGATGGCGAAAACGCCCCACTGGGTGGTGACATCCTGGATCTCAATGTAGCCGAACTCTTCCATCTTGTCTTCGGCGGCCTTGCGCAGGAAGTCCGCGTCATACTCGGTCCATGCACCGGCGGAGACCAGATAGTAGTTGTTCTCGCCATTGCGGACGATGGTGTATTCGGTCCGGGTGGTGCCGGCAACGGTCAGCGCGTAGGTCAGGTTGATGCGGCCGACCTTGGGCAGTTTGTTGCAGGTGAACCAATCCAGGAACTGAGTGGCGCCGGGGCCTTTGACAACGTGCTTGGTAAAGGCGGTTGCGTCGATCAGGCCAACGCCTTCGCGGATTGCCTTGGCTTCGTCCACAGCGTGCTGCCACCAGCCGCCGCGGCGGAAGGAGCGGGCGTCGTGGTCGAAGTTTTCCGGCGCATCCAGCGGGCCGAAATAATTCGGGCGTTCCCAGCCGTTGACCCAGCCGAACTGTGCGCCGCGGGCTTTCTGGCGGTCGTATGCCGGTGCGGTCCGCAGCGGACGGCAGGCTGCGCGCTCTTCGTCCGGGTGGTGCAGGATGTAGACGTGCTCATAGCACTCTTCGTTCTTGCGGGCCGCGAACTCGGTGGTCATCCAGTTGGAGGAGTAGCGTTTCGGGTCGAGCGACGCCATGTCGATCTCGGCCTCGCCGTCTACCATCATCTGCGCCAGGTAGTAGCCGGTGCCGCCTGCAGCGGTGATGCCGAAGGAGAAGCCTTCCGCCAGCCACATGTTGCGCAGGCCCGGCGCCGGGCCGACCAGCGGGTTGCCGTCGGGGGTGTAGCAGATCGGGCCGTTGAAGTCATCCTTGAGGCCGGATTCAGCACAGGACGGAACCCGCTCTGCCATCGCCATGTACTGCTCGGCGATGCGGTCCAGATCCAGCGGGAACAGGTCGGCGCGGAAGCTGTCCGGCACGCCGTGCTCGAACTGTGCAGGGGCGCCGCGCTCGTAGATGCCCAGGATCCAGCCGCCGCGCTCTTCGCGGGCATAGGATTCATTGTCGGCGTCGCGCACAACGGGGTGCTCCGGGTTGCCGGCTTCACGCCATTTGACCAGCTCGGGGTCTTTGTCCATGACGATGAAGGTGTGCTCAACCGGGATCGCCGGCATCTTGATGCCCAGCATCTTGGCGGTGCGCTGCGCGTGGTTGCCGGATGCGGTCACGACGTGCTCGGCAGTGATCACGACCTGTTCGTCGGAGGGGACCAGGTTGCCGCCCTTCTCGACCATCTTGGTGCAGGTGACCTCCCAGTGGGTGCCGGTCCAGTGGAAGGCGTCGGCCTGCAGCTTGCGGTGGATTTCGACACCGCGCTGACGGGCGCCCTTGGCCATCGCCTGGGTCACGTCGGCCGGGTTAATGTAGCCGTCCTCGGTGTGGTAGATCGCGCCCTTCAGGTCGCCGGTTTCGATCAGCGGCCAGCGCTCCTTGATCTGATCCGGAGTCAGCCATTCATAGTCCACATCGCAGGTTTCTGCGGTGGAGGCATAGAGCATGTATTCGTCCATGCGCTCCTGGGTCTGCGCCATGCGCAGGTTGCCCACCACGGCGAAGCCGGCGTTCAGGCCGGTTTCCTCTTCCAGGGTCTTGTAGAAATCGACCGAGTACTTGTGGATGTGGGTGGTCGCATAGGACATGTTGAACAGCGGCAGCAGGCCGGCTGCGTGCCAGGTGGAGCCGGAGGTCAGCTCGTCACGCTCGATCAGCATGACGTCTTCCCAGCCGGCTTTGGCCAGGTGATAGGCAATCGAGGTGCCGACGGCGCCGCCGCCAACAACAAGTGCTTTGACTTGGGTTTTCATTCTCCCGCTCTCCAGCTTTATGAGATTCTTGGGAGTGGTTATGCCCGCGCAGGCAAATCCGCGCAAAATCAGGCCGACGCAAAAACATCCAAAACCGACCTTGCGCGCCACAGCATACCGGATTCTACGGGCAGCAGTGCCGGAAATGGCGTTTTTCTGCGCAAGCAAAAGGGGGCCGAGGCCCCCTGTCGCTCTGATTGGATGCTGTTCCTGCCCTGTCTAACACTCCACGACATTGCCGCGGCGGACGCAGACGGGCTGCGGCTCCGCGGCAGCCTGGCCGGTCTTGGCCTGGGCCACTTGCTCGCCGCTGGCGGGCCCGGTCACGCCACCGCCGGCCGCCGCGCTCAGAACGGGTTGCCCGCCTTCCAGCCCGCCGCGGCTGGTGCGTTCCCTGGCTGCCTGGGCGCGGGCGATGCGGTTTTGAACGATGGTGCCATAATCGGTGGCGCTGAGGTCGCCCCAGTTCAGCCCTGCATCGCGTGTCTGCATGTAGTAGTCATATCCGACCACCCCCTGGATGCTGAACACCAGAATGCCCATCGCTTTCTTCAGTACCATTTCCGATCTCCGCTTGCGGTCCGCTGGTTTCGGCTTGGGTTCAGTCAGGCATAGGATTGCGGCGTTTTTCCGGCATAAAAACGAAGAGAGGCGCAGGCGGGTGCAAGGCTGCCTTCCTGGCCTCTCTGCAAGGATCAATCGCAGGTCAGAGTGGTGCCGCGCCGGATGCAGCCGCTGCCCTGGCTGGTGTCGCCCGCCAGCCCTTTGCTGACCTTAACCTGCTGCGTGCCGCCGGTATCCTGCGCCGCCGGATCCGGGCTGCCTGCCTGATTGCCGCTGCCCTTGAAGACGCCGAGCAGAGTGCTGGTCAGGCCTGCCAGTTTGCCCAGGCCGCCTGTGCGCTCTGCATCTTCTGCAGCATCCTGCGCGGACGCTTGCTCTGCCTGCTGGAAGACAGCACCGCCCTTGGCCGCCCCGGCCTCAGCCATGAGCTGTGTCAGGCGGGCGCGGAAGACGGTTTCGAGCGTTCCTGCAACATCCGGCACGCCGCCGCTGGTCACATCCAGGGACCCCATGGTGCCTGTCAGCGCCCCGGCCACCAGTTTGCCGGGGTCGATGTTCTCCATCTTGAGCTGCGCCGCCCGGGATTCAATTCTGCGCATCTCACCGCGCAGCCGGGTGATTGCTTCGGCCAGTTCGGGTTCGGCGGCAGGCGGCACCGTCACGTCATTGCCGACCGTGGGCACCGGCTGCAGCAGCAGGCTGTTCAGCCCGTCATAATCAATCGCTGACAATACCGACCGGACAGTCTGATCCGAGGCATCGGCCCAGACCTGAATCGTGGCCCGTTCGCCCAGACCGACGATCCCCTTGAAGTCACGCAGCTTGCGGCTGCCCCTGCGAAAGCCCCCGTCGCGGCCAAAGGCAACGCCGCCGATCACCGCATAGGGATCTTCGGGCAGGATCATGCTGCTCATCGAGGAGGCGACCATCCCCTGCAAGGTGTTCGGGTTCAGCTTGCCGCGCAGCCGGACGCTGACAACGACCACTTCGCCGTCCTTGCTGTAGCCCCAGCTGTAAGGATGAAGATCGTTGGCCCAGTTCTGCTGGCGGGCGCCGTCCAGCGCCTGGTTCAGCTCTGCCAGCGGATCTGCCCCGTCTTCGGGCGCTGCCATGTCCGCCGTGAACATATCCGGCCGCTCCGGCAGGCTAAAGCGCTCCATGCCGGCGGGTGCCTCCGGCAGATAGGGTTTGCCGCCCTGCTGCCAGCGGCGGCGGCGGTCCTCTTCCAGTTCCGCCGCACGGCGGTCTGCCTGAAAGCCCAGATAGCGGTCTTCGAATGTGGCGGCGTAGCCTGACACGCCCAGTTCTCCGAATCCCAACCCTGCCCGGCGGGTTTGCTGTTCATAGTCAACGCCCAGGAAAACCAGCCCGCAAACAGCTGCAAACCCTGCCAATTGCTTGACGCTCATAAGGTCCTCATCGAAAGGTTAATAATTGTTGATATCCGGGTAATGGCCAATTCCGGCGGCATTGCGGCACTGACGCGAAAAAACGCAGCCCGAACCCGGTCAGGTTGAACCTGGCCAGACTGCCGTCCGTTCCGGTGATATTGTCTGCCTGTTTCCTGGGTGCTGCGGATCGGCGTTAAGGAGTGGCGGCGCCGCCAAGGGGCGGAGGCGGGACGGGAGGGTTCCTCCCGCACGCGAAACGTCGTCTGTGCGTGCCCGTGCCAATGGGCCCTGTTCCTTGGTGCCGGGGGTGTCAGGCCCGGCGGGTGACCGCGATCACCGGAGAGTTTGGCATAAGCGGTTTAAGATGCGGTGACAGGGGCGTACGCAGGCTGCGCAACACCTTAGGCCTTTCGCGTTGCCGCAGCTGCCGCGCAGTGAGTATTTTTAGAAAGATGAAGAGACGGACTGTGCTTCTTCTTTGGAATAAATGCTCAATTTCCCACGCCATCCCTGCACGGGACCGCCTGCAGCTCACATCTCCACGATCTTCCCGGGGTTCAGGATGTTCTCCGGGTCCAGCGCTGCCTTGATGGCTGCCATGTAGCGGGTCGCCTCGCCAAGCTCCTGCTGCAGATAGGGGCGTTTGCCTTGGCCGATGCCGTGCTCGCCGGTGCAGGTGCCGTCCATTTCGATCGCCATTTCATTGAGCCAGCCGATGTACTCATCCGCCTTCTGCCGCTCTGCATCGCTGTCCATGTCGATCAGCAGCAGCGCGTGGAAGTTGCCGTCGCCCACATGGCCGACCATTGGCGCCAGAAGACCCATGCCCTCGGCTTTTTTGCGTGCTGCACTGACGCATTCCGCCAGCCGCGAGATCGGCACGCAGACGTCGGTGGACAGCCCTTTGGCGCCGGGGCGCAGCTGCAGGCTGGCCCAGTACATGTCGTGGCGCGCCTGCCACAGCTTGCTGCGCTCCTCCGGGGTCGAGGTGGCGGTGATGTCAATGCCGCCGAATTCTTCGGCGATGGAGGCGAACATATCGGATTGCTCCACCACGCCTGCCTCGGAACCATGGAATTCCAAAAGGAGCAGCGGTGTTTCCGGCAGGTCGAGGCCTGAATAGGCGTTGGCAGCGCGCACGCTCATCTCGTCCAGCAGTTCAATGCGGGCAACGGGAATGCCGTACTGGATGGTCATCATCACCGCGCGGCAGGCCTCATCCACACTGCGGAAAGAACAGCGGGCGGAGCGGATCGCCTCCGGGATGCCCTGCAGTTTAAGGGTGAGTTCGGTGATCAGGCCCAAAGTGCCCTCGCTGCCCACCAAAAGGCGGGTAAGGTCGTAGCCGGCAGAGGATTTCTTGGCCCGCTGCGCGGTGCGGATCACGCTGCCGTCGGCCATCACCGTCTCCAACGCCAGCACGTTGTCCTTCATCGTGCCATAGCGCACCGCGTTGGTGCCGGAGGCCCGCGTCGCCGCCATGCCGCCGAGCGAGGCATTGGCACCAGGGTCTATGGGGAAGAACAGGCCCTGATCGCGCAAATAGGTGTTCAGCTGCTCGCGGGTGACGCCCGGCTGCACCACTACGTCGAGATCTTCGGCGTGCACCGCCAGGATCTGGTCCATCCGCATCATGTCCACGCAAATACCGCCCGCGGGCGCGTTCACATGCCCCTCCAGCGAGGTGCCGGTCCCAAAGGGAATGACCGGCACGCCGTATTCGGCGCAAACCGCGACGATTTCCGAGACTTCCCGGGTTGAAGAGGGGAAAACCACGGCGTCGGGCGCCTGGTTGGTTATCCAGGTGGTGGTGTGGCCATGCTGTTCGCAGATCGCCTGGCCGGTCTGCAGCCGGTCGCCGAACTGCTGGCTCAGCGCATCAATGGCGGCGGCGATCCCGGCCTCGTTGCGCGGCAATGATGCGGCTTGGACCATGACAGCCTCCCCTGGCAGCGGGGCGGGGCGCCCCGGAACAATTCACCTGTTAACCTACGCCTCTGTCTCACGGGGAAGCAATACCCAGAACCCCGTAGGGGTATCTCCATACGCCAAGGGCAACGCCCGTCCGAGGGGACGGATGGGCGAAAAGGCTTCAACCGCCCAGCGCAATGCCTTCGCGGCGCGGATCCGCCGCGCCTTTCAGCCCGTCACCGATCTCAATCGCATGCAGGCCGGAGGTCAGATCGCGGGCGTTAACCTCATACCCCAGTTCCATCAGTGCCTCCGCCAGACCTTCTGCACTGGTGCCGGCCTCCACGTCATAGGTGCCAAAGCGGTTCACCAGATGCGGCAGTGCCAGTGCCGCCTGGATGTCCATGCCCCAGTCGGCCCAGGCGATGATCGACTTCGCCACATAGCCGATGATGCGGCTGCCGCCGGGGGAGCCGATGGCCAGCACCGGTTTGCCGTCTTTCAGCACAACCGTCGGCGCCATTGAAGACCGCGGCCGCTTGCCCGGCTCCAGCCGGTTGGCAATGGGCACGCCGTCCGCGTGGGTGCGGAAGGAGAAATCCGTGAGTTCGTTATTCAACAGGAACCCGCCCGCCATCAGCCGGGAGCCAAAGGCGTTCTCGATCGTCGTGGTCATCGACAAGACATTGCCATACTGGTCGGCGATGGAGATATGCGAGGTCGAGGGCAGCTCAATCGATTCATCATCCGCCAGCATCAGGGCGTGGTCGAACTCCGGCGAACCCGGCGCCGCCTCGGGCAGCGCATCGCCGCTCTGCAGCAGTTCGGCGCGGCTGGCAAGATAGTCCGCCGCCACCAGCCCGCTGCTCGGCACCGGCACATAATCGCTGTCGGCCATGTAGCGGCCCCGGTCGGCAAAGGCGAGGCGCGAGGCATCGCCAATGAGCCGCCAGGCCTCCGCGCTGTCAGCCCCCAGTTCCGCCAGATCGTAGTTGCCCAGCATCCCCAGGATCTGCCCCAAGGTCAGCGCGCCAGAGGATGGCGGCCCCATGCCGCAAGCCTCGAAATTGCGGTAGGACACGCAGACCGCCGGGCGTTCCTTAACCTGATACAGCGCCAGATCGGTGGCGGACAGCACCCCGGGATTGCCCTCGGCTGTGGTCACGGCACGCACGAGCTCTGCCGCGATAGTGCCGGAATAAAACGCCCCCGCCCCATCCTCTGCCAGCGCCCGCAGGGTGGCGGCATAGTCGGGATTCAGAAGCGTTGCACCCTCGGCTATGGGCTCACCCTCCGGCAGGAAATAGGCGGCTGTTGCCGGGGCGCGGGCCAGCCGCTCAGCATCCCCCGCCACCAGCGCGGCCAGCCGCGGCGAGACAGCAAAGCCTTCCTCCGCCAGCCGGATCGCGGGTTCAAACAGCGACACCCAGTTGGCGCGGCCCCAGCGGCGGTGGGCCGCCTCCAGCAGCGCAGGCGTGCCGGGGGTGCCGACAGAGCGCCCGCCAACCACCGCATCAAAGAACTTCAGCGGCTCGCCGTTTTCATCCTGAAAAAGGGTCGGTGTGGCCGCCAGCGGCGCGGTCTCGCGCCCGTCCAGCGTTGTCAGCTCACCCGTCGCGGCGTCATACCAGACCAGAAAGGCGCCGCCGCCAAGGCCGGAGGATTGCGGCTCCACCAGTCCCAGCACGGTCTGCACTGCGACCATTGCATCCGCCGCCGTGCCGCCCGCGCGCAGCACCGCCGCGCCCGCTTCGACCGCATGGGGGTTGGCCGCGGCCACCATCCAGTTATCAGATTCGACCGCTTCGCCGTTGGCCTTGGCCTCCAGCGCGGCGGCCACTTCGGGGGAAATCGCCTCAAAGGTGCCAGCGGTTGCAGCCTCGGGGGCAACCGCATCTGCGGCCTCCTGTGCGGCGGCAGGTGCCGCGGCGACAGCAGCAGCCAGAAACAGATACTTCATGAAAATCCCTCCCTCAGAATTCCAGCCGGGCTGCCGCGCTTACAGCATCGACGGCACCACCTGATCCGGCGGGCGGTGGCCGTCTTCAAACGTTTTTATGTTCAATAGCACCTTTTCGCCCATCTCGATCCGGCCCTCGATCGTGGCGGACCCCATATGCGGCAGCAGAACCACATTGGGCAGCTCGCGCAGACGCGGGTTGATGTCGGTGCCGTGCTCATAAACATCGAGGCCGGCGCCCGCGATTTCATCCGACCGCAGCATCCGGGTCAGCGCATGCTCGTCGATCACCTCGCCGCGCGACGTGTTGACGATCACCGCTGAGGGTTTCATCAGTTTCAGCCGCCGCGCGTTCATCAGGTGAAAGGTGGAGGGCGTTGAGGGGCAGTTCACCGAAATCACATCCATCCGCGCCACCATCTGATCGAGGCTCTCCCAGTAGGTGGCCTCCAGATTCTCCTCCACCTCCGGGCGCAGGCGGCGGCGGTTGTGGTAGTGGATTTGCATGCCAAAGGCCGCGGCGCGCTTGGCCACGGCCTGGCCGATCCGGCCCATGCCGAGAATGCCGAGCCGCCGCCCGGCAATCCGCCCGCCCAGGAAGGCAGTGGGTGCCCAGCCCTGCCAGTCGCCTTTCTGCATCACCGCCAGCCCTTCAGGCATCCGGCGCACCACTGCCATAATCAGCGCCATGGCCATGTCAGCGGTGTCATCGGTCAGCACGCCGGGGGTATTGGAAACCAGGATGCCGCGCTGGCGGGCAGTCGCCACGTCGATGTGGTCGACGCCTGCACCGTAGTTGGCGATCAGCTTCAGCCGGCCGCCGGCCTGGCCCAGCAGCCCTGCGTCGATGGTATCGGTCACCGTCGGCACCAGCACGTCGGCATCCTTCAGCGCCGCGGCCAGCTCGCTCCGGGTCATCGGCGTGTCATCCTCGCGCAGGCGCACATCGAACAGCTCGCTCAGCCGGGTTTCCACAGGTTCCGGCAACCGTCGCGTAACGACAACACTCAATCGGTCTCTTGGCACTTGTGCTCTCCCTTGGGCTTTTCATGTCCTACGCGTCCATGGCATCGTGGCGCAGGATGCGCACAGGCACAAGAACCCAACCGCATTCCCTTGCCCGCAGGCCGGAGATTTTCCCGGTGCAGCGGGGCATAACAAGACGGGCGACAGACCGGAACAAAAGGCTGGGCGCAAACCGGCTGGACAAGAAGAGGCGAGCAGGCAGTGAGAAAAGCGGCAATGGCGATGCGCCATCTGGCAGCGGCGGCAGCGATTGCGGTGCTGACCGGCACAGTCTGTGCGGCCGAGTCCCGCGGCCCCGTCACCAACCTGCCCCTGCCGCGCTATGTCTCGATGAAGGCCGCCACCGGCAACGTGCGCCGCGGCCCATCGCTCAGCCACAA
The DNA here is from genome assembly GCF_059429195.1 of Leisingera sp. CC-HEC093. NCBI lineage: Bacteria > Pseudomonadati > Pseudomonadota > Alphaproteobacteria > Rhodobacterales > Roseobacteraceae > Leisingera > Leisingera sp. CC-HEC093. Next base: position 1,007,556 of record NZ_JCAIJR010000001.1, read on the forward strand.
AATCGACTGGGTTTTCAAGCGCCGCGGCATGCCGCTGGAGATCACCGCCGAATACGGCCACTGGCGCCGGGTGCAGGACCGCGACGGCGCCGGCGGCTGGGTGCATTACGCGCTCTTGTCCGGCGTGCGCACGGTTCTGGTGGAAGAAGACATGCTGACTGTGCACGCCCGCCCCGACACCCGCGCGCCAGTCACCGCCGCCTTTGAGCTGGGCGTGGTGGCGCGGCTCGGCGACTGCGAAACCAGCTGGTGCGAAATCTCGGCCGGAGGCTACAGCGGCTGGGCACCGAAGAAAAAGCTTTGGGGCGTCGCGCCCGACGAGCTGCGCGAGTAACCTTCTCCCGCTTTCATCTTTCCCAAAATACTCCGGGGTGAATTGGGCCAGCGGCCCAATGAGGGGCAGCGCCCCTTTTCTTTTCGAACCTGCGGGGCAGCGCCCCTCCCCCCTGCCGCGGCAATCCGCGCGGTCACGCAGATGCGCCAAACCATTGCACCCGCAGCAATCGTGTTCTACATGGGGGCCATACTGACGGCTGCCCAGGCCGGACCCGCCCGCTATCCGGGCACCGCCGCGGCAGCACCGGACTACCCGAAACCGGCGCGGCCTGGCCGCGCTGATGCCCTATAAGCCTCCGAGATCGCTGAAAGGTTGTGGAACATGGCAGAAAATCAAACCCCGGACATATTGTATACCATTGTAGACGAAGCGCCCGAACTGGCCTCGGCATCCTTCCTGCCGATCATCCGCAAGTTCGCCGCCGCCGCCGGTGTGTCCGTCGGCACCAAGGACATTTCGCTGGCCGGACGCATCATCGCCGCCTTCCCGGAAAACCTGACCGAGGCACAGCGCCAGAGCGATAACCTGGCTGAGCTGGGCCAGCTGGTGAAGACCCCGGACGCCAATGTGATCAAGCTGCCGAACATCTCCGCGTCGGTGCCGCAGCTGACCTCCGCTATCAAAGAGCTGCAGGCCCAGGGCTATGATCTCCCGGATTACCCGGAAGAGCCGAAGAGTGACGCCGAGAAAGATGTGCGCGCCCGCTATGATGCCATCAAGGGCTCCGCGGTGAACCCGGTTCTGCGCGAAGGCAACTCCGACCGCCGCGCCGCCAAGGCGGTGAAGAACTTTGCCCAGAAGAACCCGCACTCGATGGGGGAATGGTCGGCAGACAGCAAGACCAAAGTGTCGTCGATGCCGGGCAACGACTTCTATGCAAACGAGAAATCCGCCACCATCACCGCCGCACAGGCCGGTGCCGCGCGGATCGAGTTTGTGGCCAAGGACGGCGCTGCCACCGTGCTTAAAGACAGCTGGCCGCTGGAAGAAGGCACCGTGGCGGACGCCACCTTCATGTCCGTGAAGGCGCTGTCGTCCTTCCTCGGCGAAGCCATTGCCGACACCGAATCTGACGGCACCATGTTCTCGCTGCACATGAAGGCCACCATGATGAAGGTCTCTGACCCGATCATCTTTGGCCATGCGGTGAAGGCATGGCTGGCGCCGGTGTTCGAGAAATACGGTGCCGAGCTGGACGCGCTGGGTGTGGACCCGAATTCCGGCATGGGCGACCTTTTGGAACGCGTCAAAGGCAACGCCGAAATCACCGCCGCCATCGAAGCGGTGCGCGCTGACCGCCCCGACATGTACATGGTCGACAGCGACAAGGGCATCACAAACCTGCATGTTCCGTCCGATGTGATCATCGACGCGTCCATGCCTGCGGTGATCCGCGCCGGCGGCAAAGGCTGGGACCAGAACGGCAACAAGGGTGATACCAACTGCGTGATCCCCGATCGCTGCTATGCCTCCGTTTATGACGAGACCATCAACTTCTTTAAAGCCAATGGCGCGCTGGACGTGACCACCGCGGGCGCAGTCGCCAACGTCGGCCTGATGGCCCAGAAGGCGGAGGAGTACGGCTCCCACCCGACCACTTTCGAAGCCCCGGCAGACGGCACCATCCGCATCGTGCTGGCCAGCGACGGCACGCTGCATTCGCATGATGTGGAAGCCGGCGACATCTGGCGCGCCTGCACCGTCAAGAAGGCGCCGATCGAGAACTGGATCCTGCTGGCAATGGACCGCCAGCGGCTGACCGGCTCCGAGGCGATCTTCTGGCTGGACGCCAACCGCGCCCATGACGCTGAGCTGATCAAATACGTTCAGCCCGCGCTGGAAGCGGCCGGCGTTGCGGACAAGTTCCAGATCATGGCGCCGCGCGAAGCAACCCGCCAGTCGCTGGAGACCATCACCGCGGGCAAAGACAGCATCGCCATCACCGGCAACGTGCTGCGCGACTACTTGACCGACCTTTTCCCGATCCTGGAGCTGGGCACCTCGGCCAAGATGCTGTCGATCGTCAAGCTGATGCAGGGCGGCGGCTTGTTTGAAACCGGTGCCGGCGGCTCTGCCCCCAAGCACGTGCAGCAGCTGGTTGAGGAAAACCACCTGCGCTGGGATTCGATGGGTGAATTCTGCGCCCTCGGCGAGTCGCTGAACTTCCTGGCGGATGTGAAGGGCAACGCCAAGGCCGGCGTGCTGGGCCGCGCGGCTGAGGACGCGACCCAGGGCATCCTGGACCACAACCGCTCGCCCTCGCGCAAGGTCGGCCAGCCGGACAACCGCGACAGCCACTACTGGTTTGCCCGCTACTGGGCCGAGGCGCTGGCGGCGCAAACCGAGGACGCAGGCCTGGCGGCGCATTTCGCCCCCATCGCCGAAGAACTGGGCGCCAAGGAAGAGCAGATCCTGTCTGAGCTGGCCGCCGCGCAGGGTGCGCCTGCCGACATCGGCGGCTACTACCGCCCGAGCGTCGAGCTGAAGGCCAAGGTGATGCGCCCAAGCGCAACGCTGAACGCCATCATCGGCTGATACGCGCTTAACAAACTGAAACAAAAAACGCCCGGGGAATTCTCCCCGGGCGTTTTTTGCTGCTGCAATTGAGCCGGCGGATCAGAAATCCTGCCACAGGTCCCGTGCTGCATTGCCATCCGACGGCGCCACGGCGGCCGGCTGCGGGGCGGGCTGCACATCCCAGTCACCGCTGCCATGGGCGGTCGGCACCGGCGCAGGGGCACTGGCGGCCGGGGCCGGGGCCGCGGTCCGGCTGCCGCCCGCGATCTTGAAATGCGCCACCAGCTCGGCCAGCTTGCCCGCGTCGGTCTTCAGCATGTGGCCGGCCGCGGTGGCCTCCTCCACCATCGCCGCGTTCTGCTGGGTCACCTGATCCAGCTGCGTGACGCCGGTGTTGATCTCACCCAGGCCGGTGGACTGCTCCGCCGCGCCCTCGGCTATGCCGGAGACCAGCTGCGAGATATGGGTGACCTGGCTGACGATGCTTTGCAGCGCCCCGCCGGCCTTGCCCACCAGATCGACGCCGCGCGCGACCTGGCCGGAGCTGTCGGAGATCAGCGTCTTGATTTCCATCGCCGCGTCGGAGGAGCGCTGCGCCAGCGCCCGCACTTCGCTGGCGACAACCGCGAACCCGCGGCCAGCTTCGCCTGCGCGGGCCGCCTCGACGCCGGCATTCAGCGCCAAGAGGTTGGTTTGGAAGGCAATGTCGTCGATGACGCTGATGATCTGGCTGATCTTGTTCGAAGATTCCTCGATCTCGGTCATCGCCGAGACTGCGCTCTGCACCACCTCGCCGCTGGTGCGGGCCTCGGCCTTGGCATCCTCCATCGTTGCCTCAACGCTGCGGGCGCCATCGGCCGCGGATTTGACGCTTGCGGTCAGCTCATCCAGCGCCGCGGCGGTCTGTTCCAGCGTCGCCGCCTGGCTTTCCGTGCGGTGCGACAGGTCGTCAGAGGCCTGGCTGATCTCGGTGGCGCCGTTGCGGATACTGGCTGCGGCGGCAATCACCTGCTCCACCGTGCCGCTGAGGTTCTGCGCGGTGGTGTTGAAGTCCTGGCGCAGCTGCTCGTAATCCTCGGGGAAGGTTTCCGTGATCTGCGCGGTCAGGTCGCCCTGCGACAGCGCCGACAGCTTGCTGCTGAGCGACGCCACAACCCGGCTGCGCTTCTCGTTCAAGGCGTGCTCCGCCGCTTCCAGCTCCTGCTGGCGGATCAGCGCCTGACGGAACACGTCGACGCTCTGCGCGATTTCCCCCAGTTCGCTGCGCGCATTGGCCGAGGGGATTTGGCTGCTGGTATCGCCGTCCGCCATCGTCTGCATACGGCTCTTGAGACCATTGAGCGGCCCGGTGACGCTGCGGGTGATGAAATAGGCGGCAACCATCAGCGCCACCAGGCTGATGCCGAGCACGATGAGCGCCTCGTTTCGCATCTTGGCAACATCGGCCTCGATATCGGCGACATAGGCGCCGGTGCCGACGATCCAGCCCCAGGGTTCATAAGCCTGAACATAGCCAATCTTGGCTTCCATCACTTCCGAATCGGGCTTCTTGAAGTAATAGGTCAGCTCCCCCGCGCCTTTGGAGGCGGCGATCTTCTCCAGCTCCTCAAACACCCTCGTACCAGTCACGTCCTCATAGGCGCCCTGGTTGGTGCCGACCCAATCCGGCACAATGGGATGCGCCTGCACCACCAGATCGTGATCGAAGACGAAGACATAACCTGAATCGCCGAATCGCAGCGCGGTCAGCCGTTCCCGGCCGATATCGCGCGCTTCTTCCACCGTGAAACGCCCGGACTGGATACCTTCCTCCAGGTCGCGCAGCAGGCTGACAGCCGTATCGGTAACGTTGTGCAGCTCCGTGTAACGCATTTCATAGGCGTTTTTGACGGACTGCGAGAGCAGCAGGAAAGTCAGCAGCGCCATCAGGGAGAGCGCGAGCGCGCCCAATGCGTAGATCCGGACGGGCAGACGGTAGAGGAAAGCGGGTATTCGGGGCATAAGTTCAGGCCTTCATTTCAGGTCTATTACCTGTCTGTTTAGGCTGCAGTTTCTAACAAAACCCTACTGTGCACCGTGCTGATGGCGCCTCCTTGCCGCGAACTGGAAAATTATTGCCGCATTTTGAATGGAATGCCGCAGACGGGGCTGCAGGCAGTGTTCCCTGTCCCTGCAAACAAAAAACGCCCGGGGAGAAATCCCCGGGCGTTTTTTGCTGCTGCAATCGAGCCGGCGGATCAGAAATCCTGCCACAGATCCCGTGCTGCATTGCCATCCGACGGCGCCACGGCGGCTGGCTGCGGGGCGGGCTGCACATCCCAGTCACCGCTGCCATGGGCGGTCGGCACCGGCGCAGGGGCACTGGCGGCCGCGGCCGGGGCCGCGATCCGGCTGCCGCCCGCGATCTTGAAATGCGCCACCAGCTCGGCCAGCTTGCCCGCGTCGGTCTTCAGCATGTGGCCGGCCGCGGTGGCCTCCTCCACCATCGCCGCGTTCTGCTGGGTCACCTGATCCAGCTGTGTGACGCCGGTGTTGATCTCGCCCAGGCCGGTGGACTGCTCCGCCGCGCCCTCGGCAATGCCAGAGACCAGCTGCGAGATATGGGTGACCTGGCTGACGATGCTTTGCAGCGCCCCGCCGGCCTTTCCGACCAGATCGACGCCGCGCGCGACCTGGCCGGAGCTGTCGGAGATCAGCGTCTTGATTTCCATCGCCGCGTCGGAGGAGCGCTGCGCCAGCGCCCGCACTTCGCTGGCGACAACCGCGAACCCGCGGCCAGCTTCGCCTGCGCGGGCCGCCTCGACGCCGGCATTCAGCGCCAAGAGGTTGGTTTGGAAGGCAATATCGTCGATGACGCTGATGATCTGGCTGATCTTGTTCGAAGATTCCTCGATCTCGGTCATCGCCGAGACCGCGCTCTGCACCACCTCACCGCTGGTGCGGGCCTCGGCTTTGGCATCCTCCATCGTTGCCTCAACGCTGCGGGCGCCATCGGCGGCGGATTTGACGCTTGCGGTCAGCTCATCCAGCGCCGCGGCGGTCTGTTCCAGCGTCGCCGCTTGGCTTTCGGTGCGGTGCGACAGGTCGTCAGAGGCCTGGCTGATCTCGGTGGCGCCGTTGCGGATACTGGCTGCGGCGGCAATCACCTGCTCCACCGTGCCGCTGAGGTTCTGCGCGGTGGTGTTGAAGTCCTGGCGCAGCTGCTCGTAATCCTCGGGGAAGGTTTCCGTAATCTGCGCGGTCAGGTCGCCCTGCGACAGTGCCGACAGCTTGCTGCTGAGCGACGCCACAACCCGGCTGCGCTTTTCGTTCAAGGCGTGCTCCGCCGCTTCCAGCTCCTGCTGGCGGATCAGCGCCTGACGGAACACGTCGAGGGTCCGAGCCATGTCGCCGATCTCGCTCCGGTTGGCGGTGGCCGGGATTTCGCTCGCGGTATCCCCATCGGCCATTGACTGCATGCGGCCGCGCAGGGCGCTCACCGGGCCGGTGACGCTGCGGGTGATGAGGGTGGCCCCCACCAGCAGCACCGCCAGCGTTACAAGCAGCGCGGTCACGGTCGTGAGAATGTTCTGCTGCACCTTGGCTTCGATATCGGAGACGTAGGCGCCGGTGCCGACGATCCAGCCCCAGGGTTCATAGACCCGGATATAGCCCATCTTCGCCTCAATCACGCCGGTGCTTGCGTTGGCGAAATGGTAGATCAGCGAACCCTGCCCGTCCGCCTCGGCGATCTTGAGCATCTCCTGGTAGATCTTCACCCCGTTTTCATCGGTCAGGCCCGGCTGGCGCGTGCCCACCCATTCCGGCAAAAAGGAATTTGCAGTGATCACCAGATCGAAGTCAAAGGCGTGAAAATCGCCTGCGGTGCCGAATCTGAAGGCCTCAAGCGTTGCACGCCCCATCTCGCGGGCGGCGGCCGCGTCGAGCTGGCCCGCTTCAGCCTGTTTCTGCAGCACGTCCAGCTGGCTGAATGCCAGATCCGTGAGCTGATGCAATTCACGTTCGCGGCTGGCGTATTCTTGGTTGTTTGACCGGATCAACAGAAAAACGGTCAGCATTGCGAACAAGACAATCGCCAAAGCGGCCAAGGCGTAGATTCGCACCGGCAAACGATAGAAGAAAGCAGGCATTTCAATTTGGGTCCTTTTTTTACGGGCCATTTTTCCTTTCATAAGCGCCCGATCCTAAGATTCTCCTAGCACTGCAAGACCGCCGGCCCACGGGGGGGGTTGATGGCCTCTTCCGGACTTTTCGCTCAAGGTTTGCGGAACGGCCACAATGGGGAGTCTCAATATTCATGTGGATTTTGTATCCATTATCCTTTATTTGATTCTGCACACCGGCAGGCCGGCAGAAAGATCTCATGCGCAAATCGCTGGCCATGCTTTGCAGCGGCGGGCTGCCCATATCTGGAGAAATTGGATAATGTCTACAAACGTCTTCACCGGCACCATGCCGGCCCTGATGACCCCCTGCAACCCAGACCGCACACCGAACTTCGACGCACTGGTCAGGAAGGGCGAGGAGATGATCGCCGCGGGCATGTCGGCGGTGGTCTACTGCGGTTCGATGGGCGACTGGCCGCTGCTGACCGATGAACAGCGGATGGAAGGCGTTGCCCGCCTCGCAGCCGCAGGCCTGCCGGTTGTGGTCGGCACCGGTGCAATAAACACCAAATCCGCAGTCGATCACGCCCGCCACGCGCAAGAGGTCGGCGCTGCCGGTTTGATGGTGATCCCGCGCGTGCTGTCCCGTGGCACCTCCGTGGCGGCGCAGAAGAACCACTTCAAGGCGATCCTGGATGCCGCGCCCAACGTGCCGGCGATCATCTACAACAGCCCCTATTACGGCTTTGCCACCCGCGCCGATCTGTTCTTTGCCCTGCGCGCAGAGCACAAGAACCTGATCGGCTTCAAGGAGTTCGGCGGCAAGGACGACCTGCGCTATGCGGCGGAGCATATCACCAGCCAGGATGATCAGGTGACGCTGATGGTCGGCGTTGACACCGAGGTCTACCACGGTTTCGTTAACTGCGGCGCCACCGGCTCAATCACCGGGATCGGCTGCGCGCTGCCTCGGGAGGCGCTGCTGCTGGCGCGCCTGTCCAAGCAGGCGGCTGAGGGCAGCGCTGAGGCACGTGTCCGCGCGCAGGAGCTGACCGACGCGATCCATGTGCTGTCCACCTTCGACGAAGGCCCGGACCTGATCCTCTACTACAAGCACCTCTTGGTGCTGAACGGCGAGGACGACTACCGCCTGCATTTCAACGAAAGTGACGAATTGTCGGACGCCCAGCGCAACTATTGCGAACAGCAGTACAAGCTGTTCCGCAACTGGTTTGCGGACTGGTCGGCGCAGGGCGGGATCATTGCCGAATGCATGTAGTCGACAGCCATACCGGCGGCGAGCCGACGCGGGTGATCCTAAACGGCGGACCCGATCTGGGGACGGGCCCCTTAGCGGAACGCGCGCGGCGGCTGGCAGAGGACCACATGGGGTTCTGCCATGCGGTCATGCGCGAACCGCGCGGCCAGCCCGCCATGGTCGGCGCGCTGCTGGTGGAACCGGCGGACCCCAGCTGCGCTACCGGCGTCATCTATTTTGACGCCGATGCGGTGCTGGGCATGTGCGGCCATGGCACCATCGGGCTGGCGGTGACACTGGCCCATCTGGGCAGGATCACCGCCGGCAGCCACCGCATTGAATCCCCCGTGGGCGTGGTGACGGTGCTGCTGGAGGACGCCAATACTGTCACCGTCACCAACATCGAAAGCCGCCGTGTGACTGCAGGGGCCAAGGTCACGCTGCCCGACGGCAGCACGGTGACTGGCGATGTCGCCTATGGCGGCAACTGGTTCTTCATCGTCGAACCCAGCCCGCTGCCTTTGCGACGGGAGAACATCCGCGCGCTAACCGATCATGCGATTTCCATACGCACCGCCGCCAATGCCCAAGGCGTGGGTGGTGAGATGGGGGAACTGATCGATCACGTCATCTTTCAAGACGCCTCACCCCGCGCGGGCACTCACAGCCGCAACTTCGTGCTGTGCCCAGACGACACCTATGACCGCTCCCCCTGCGGCACCGGCAGCTCTGCCCGGCTGGCCTGCCTGGCGGCGGCGGGGCGGCTGCAGCCGGGCGAGGAGATCATCCAGGAAAGCATCATCGGCTCTCCCTACCGGTTGTCTTATCAGCCGGGGCTGAACGGCGGCGTGATCCCCACCCTCAGCGGGCAGGCCTTTGTGATGGGGGAAGGCAAGCTGTTCTTCAGCCCTAATGATCCCTTCCGAGATGGCATTTCCGACGGCGGAGAAGCCGCCGCCTGAACGTTTTCAACCAGGACCCGGGGCAAAAACCGGGCCGCAAACCAGCAGAAGAGAGGTCACCAACATGAAATTCACATCAGCAATCGCCGCCGGGTTCAGCCTGGCCCTGGCAACCGCCGCCTCCGCGGCAGAGGTCGAATGGAAGATGACCGCCGCCGTCGGAGAGGGCTCCTTCCTTTACCAGAACTTCATGGAGCGTTTTGCCGGCAACGTTGAAACCCTGACCCAAGGCCGGGTGGAGATCCAGCCGTTCGGCGCAGGCGTTCTGGTGCCTGCCTTCAAAGCGCATGAAGCGGTGCAGGAGGGCATCGTCGAGGCCGGCCATTCCACCCCCTCCTATCTGGTCAACCAGGACCCGACCAATGCGATCTTTGCCAGCTTCCCCGGCGGCATGTCGCCTGAGGCCACCCTGCACTGGATCTACGAGGGCGGCGGCGAGAAGCTGCTGCAGGACTTCCGCCGCGAGGAAATGGGGCTGCACAGCCTGGTCGTCGGCATCGGCACCTCAGAAGTGATGGCCCATTCCAACGTCGAGATCAAAACCGTCGAGGACCTGAAGGGCGTGAAATACCGAACCTCCGGCGCCTTTGCCGCGGTGATGAAGGATGATTTCGGCGGCGTGCCGACTGTGGTGCCGGGCAACGAGATCTACACTCTGCTGCAGCGCAAGGGCGTTGATGCCATCGAATGGTCCACCCCCGGCGCCAATTTCTCCGAAGGCTTCCACGAGGTCGCGCCCTACATGATCATGCCCGGCGTGCATCAGCCCTCCTTCCTGTGGGAGGTGTTCGTCAAGGCTGAGACCTGGGACGCGCTGCCCGAAGACCTGCAGGGGCTGATCGAAGCCTCCGCGCGCCTGTCGACCTATGAAGGCTACACCCGGCTTGGCGACGCCGACATCAAGGCGATGGCCGACTACCGCAAGACCAAGGTGCAGATGGTCCAGATGGAGCACGCCGAATCCGAGAAGCTGCGCGAGGCGGGCCGCAACTGGGCGCGTGCCCGTGCTGCTGAACTCTCAGACGGCGGCAACGCCCGGATGCAGGAGGTTCTGGACAGCTACCTCGCCTACCAGGCCAGCTGGGCCGAAAACTCCGTCTACCTGGTGCGCGACGCCGCAGAATAACCCTTTGCGCGGGCCGGGCGCATCCGGCCCGCGCCTCCCTGCCCGGAGGTTTCCATGCAATTCTTCAGAACCGGCGTTGAAGGGCTATCGGCCCTCTTGGGCGCGGTTGGCCAACTGACCATCCTCGCCATGATCGCAGCCATGCTTTACGAGGTCGTTGCCCGCTATGCCTTTGGCGCGCCGACGCTCTGGGCCTTTGACATTTCCTACATGCTGAACGGCTCCATCGTGTTCCTGGGCGCGGCCTATTCGCTGCGCAAGGAGGCGCATGTGCGGATCGACTTCCTGTCGCAGAAATTCCCGCTGCGGGTCCAGCAACTGCTGAATGCCGCGGTCTATGCGCTGCTGATGGCGCCCATCACCGGCGCGCTGACCTGGGTGGCCGCCTCCAAGGCGCTGAAGGCGTTCCAGACCGGCGAGGTGGAAACCGTCAGCCCCTGGGCACCCCTGATGTGGCCGTTCTATTCGGTGATTGCCCTCGGCCTCTTTGCCTTTTGCCTGCAGTTCCTGCTGGAGGCGCTTTTGTATCTGCGCGGCGAGAAGACACCGGGGCAAGGCCCCGACGATCACCACAGCGCGGCGGAGACCTGATTTATGATCCCCCTTCTAATGTTTGCCGCCCTGTTCGCGCTGGTCTTTGCCGGCATCCCGGTGGCGTTTTCGATGATGATCGTCGCCGTTGCCTTTGGCTATTCGGTCTTTGGCGACATGCTGTTTCTGCAGCTTTACGGCCCGCTCTTGCACACCGCGTCCAACTTCGTGCTGGCGGCGATCCCGCTGTTCATCTTCATGGGCGCGGTGCTGGAACGTTCCGGCATTGCCAAGCGGCTGTTTTACGCGCTGCAGATCTGGCTGGGCGGGTTGCCCGGCGGGCTGGCGCTGTCAACCATCGCCATGTGCGCGATCTTTGCCGCCGCCTCTGGTGTCGTCGGCGCGGTGGAGATTGTGGTCGGGCTGATGGCGATCCCCGCGATGCGCGCGGCAGGTTACAAGAATGACCTCATTGCCGGCACCATATGCGCCGGTGGCTCGCTCGGCACCATCATCCCGCCTTCCGTGATCGTGGTGGTCTATGCCTCCATCGCGCAGCTGTCGATCGGGCAGTTGTTTGCCGCCTCGGTCCTGCCCGGCGTGCTGATGGTGGTGTTCTTCGTCGGCTATGTGCTGCTGCGCAGCCTGCGCAGCCCGCAGGACGCACCAGTGCTGCCGGCCGAGGGCCGCGCCATGCCGATGGGGCAGAAGCTGAAGATCACCTTCACCGCGCTGGTGCCACCGCTGATGCTGATCGCGATGGTACTAGGCTCGCTGCTGGCGGGTGCTGCTTCCGCAACCGAGGCCGCCGCCGTGGGCGCTGCCGGCACGCTGGTGCTGACGCTCCTGTTCCGCGAACTCACCTTCACCATGCTGCGCGAGGCCCTGGGTGTCACCCTGCGCATTACCGCGATGATCATGCTGATCGTGGCGGGCGGCACCATGTTCACCTCGATCTTTGCCGTCACTGGCGGCGGCGGGCTGGTGCGCGACACGGTGGAGGTGATCGGTTATGGCAATGCGGGGCTGATCACCTTCCTGCTGCTGGTCGTGTTCTTTGCCGGCTTTGTGCTGGACTGGGTGTCGATCGTGCTGATCTTCGTGCCAATCTTCGCGCCGCTTGTGCGCGGCGCCGGAGTTGATCCGGTGTGGTTTGCGATGCTGGTGCTGGTGGTGATCCAAACATCCTATCTGACGCCGCCAATGGCGCCCTCGATCTTCTACCTGCGCTCCATCGCGCCCAAGGACATGACCTACGGCCACATGTACCGAGGGGTGCTGCCCTTTGTGGCCGCACAAGGCCTGGTGCTGGTGGCGCTCCTGCTGGTGCCGGAGCTGGCAACCTGGCTGCCCTCCCTGCTCGTCGGCCTGTAAGGGATCCAGCATGACCGCGAAAGAGACGGACGATATCCTAGTGCTCGGCGCCGGCATCATCGGCCTCAGCGCGGCACTGGAGTTGCAGAAACAGGGCCGCCGCGTGCGTATCCTCGACCGCAAGGGCGTCGCGGCTGAGGCCTCCGCCGCCAGCGCCGGCGCCTTTGCCTTTACTGACATCGTGCCGCTAGCAACGCCGGGCATCATGCGCAAGGCGCCCAAGTGGCTGCTGGATCCGCTGGGGCCGCTGTCGGTGCCGCCCGCCTATGCGCTGCAGATCGCACCCTGGATGCTGCGGTTCTGGCGCGCCAGCTGGCGCAGCCGCTACCAGGCGGCGCTGGCGGCGCAGGTACAGCTGATGCAGCACTCCCGCGCCGCACTGGAGCGCCAGATCGCAGACGTGGACGGCGAGCCGCTGATGCAGCGTGAGGGGCAGCTGCAGCTTTACGAGGGCGAGGCAGCCTTCCGCGCTGCCCTTCCCGACTGGGAGCTGCGGCGCGCGCACGGCATCCGCTTCGACCTGCTGCACAGCCCGGAGACGATTGCGGATATCCAGCCTGGGCTGGCGGCGCGCTTCACCCATGCCGCATTCACCCCCGACTGGATGAATACGGTGAACCCCAAGCACTGGGCCGAACATCTGGCGCAGGCCTTCCTGGCCCGCGGAGGCAGAATAGACACCGCCAAGGTGACCGCACTGCGGACTGAAGACGGGCAGACCGTCGCCCAGACCAAGGAGGGCCCGGTCTCCGCTGCCCACATCGTGGTCGCCTGCGGAGCCTGGTCGCACCACCTGGCCCGCACGCTTGGTGAACACATCCCGCTGGAAACCGAACGCGGTTACAACACTACCCTGCCCCCCGGAGCCTTTGGCCTGCGCACCCATCTGACCTTCCCCGCGCATGGCTTTGTCGTCAGCCGGATCAGCGGTGGCGTGCGGGTGGGCGGCGCGGTTGAACTGGGCGGGTTGAAGCTGCCGCCCAACTACCGCCGGGCGGACATCCTGCTGCAAAAGGCCAGCCAATTCCTGCCGGACCTCGACACATCGGGCGGCAGCCAGTGGATGGGCTTTCGCCCCTCGATGCCCGACAGCCTGCCGGTGATCAGCCGCTCCGCCCGCGCGCCCAGTGTGATCTATGTCTTCGGCCACGGCCATCTGGGCTTGACCCAGGCCGCCGGCACCGCAGAACTGGTGGCGGACCTGACCCTGAACCGCCCGCCGGCGCTGCCGATGCAGCCCTACGCGGCCACAAGGTTCTGAGCCTTAGAAAGGAAGCTTAGATGCGCAGCAGCAAGACCATCCACGTGATCTCCGCCCATGCGGAGGGCGAGGTGGGGGATGTCATCGTCGGCGGTGTCGCGCCGCCGCCGGGCGAGACGTTGTGGGAACAGCGCGCTTTCATAGACCGGGACCAGACTTTGCGGAACTTCGTTCTGAATGAACCCCGCGGAGGCGTATTCCGTCATGTGAACCTGCTGGTGCCGCCCAAGCATCCGGAGGCCGACATGGGCTTCATCATCATGGAGCCGGAATACACCCCGCCGATGTCCGGCTCCAACTCGATCTGCGTGTCCACCGTTCTGCTGGACGGGGGCATCCTGCCGATGCAGGAGCCGGAAACCCGCCTGGTGCTGGAGGCCCCCGGCGGGCTGGTGCGGGTGCGCGCAGAATGCAAGGCCGGCAAGGCGGAGCGGATCTTCGTTCAGAACGTTCCGAGCTTTGCCGGCGAACTGGACGCAGCACTGGACGTGCCGGGTATCGGCACGCTGACCGTCGACACCGCTTATGGCGGCGACAGTTTTGTGGTGGTGCAGGCCGTGGATCTAGGGGTGGAGATTGCGGAGGAGAACGCCAAGAAGATCGCCCGGCTGGGCACCCGCATCCTGGACGCTGCCAACGCACAGCTGGGTTTCACCCACCCGGAGAACCCGGACTGGACCCACATCTCCTTCTGCGCGTTTTGCGGACCGTTGGAGGAAACTGAAACCGGCTTGCGCAGCCGCTCCGCCGTGGCAATCCAGCCGGGCAAGGTGGACCGCTCCCCCACCGGCACCGCGGTTTCAGCCCGCATGGCGCTGATGCTGGAAAAGGGGCAGATGACTGAGAACCAGACGTTTGAGGCAGTCTCCATCATCGGCTCCCGTTTCACCGGACGTATTGTGGAGCAAACCACGGTGGGCGGACGCGCAGCCATCGTGCCGGAACTCAGCGGCCGCGGCTGGATCACCGGCATCCACCAGCACATGCTGGACCCGGACGACCCCTGGCCCGGCGGCTACCGCCTTAGCGATACTTGGGGCGCATGACGGGGCCGGGTTTTGGATACAAAAACCGGCTGCTGGGCTGCAACACCTGCAGACTGTGCGAAATCCGGCCAATTGCTTGAAGAGAACGAACAGACCCGCTAGCGTATCCAAAATACGAACAACAGGTTTGACGAGGCTCTCATGGCAGGAAAACGCGCCGTTACCCGCAGCTCCCTCCCGGAGGTGATTGCCAACGACCTGCGTGAACGCATCCTGAGTGGCGAGCTGGCAGAGGGCGAAACCATCCGGCAGGAAGCCTTGGCAGAGGAGTACGATGTCTCCCGCATGCCGATCCGCGAGGCGCTGAAACGGCTGGACGCCGAAGGGCTGGTGCAGTTCACCAACAACCGCGGCGCCTCTGTCACCAAGCACTCGCTACGCGAAATCGCGGAGATCTTCGACCTGCGCATCCTTCTGGAGGTGGACCTGTTCCGCCGCGCGATCCCCGCGATGACCACCAGGGACTTCACCCGCTGCGGCCAGATCCTGGATGACATGGACGCCTCCTATGATGCCAATGACGTCGCCAAATGGGGCGCGCTCAACCACAAATACCACTCGGCGCTTTATGCCGCCGCGGACCGCAAGCTGACCAACGAAGTGCTGCAAGGCATCAGCCTGCATTGCGACCGTTTTGTGCGGATGCACCTCAGTGTGATGAAACAGCGCGAGCCCGCCAAGAAGGAGCACCGCGACCTTCTGGACTTGGCCCAGGCCCGCGATGCCGAGGGCGCCTGCGCGGCGCTGTCCCATCACATCTCCCGCACCAAGGAAGAGCTCTTGTCGCTGGTCGCAGAACACCGCGCAACGGCTGACAGTTAACCAGCGTTGTTGCATTACCCACGCGTGAGAGGTGACTTCCCCTTCCCCCGTTGACGTCATGACACGCGTTGGATCTCGGCGGTGCCGAGGGCCGGGAAACGGTTCATGAGGGCTATGCGGATGTGGATATCGGCGGTCTGGCGGCCGGGGTCTCTGGCAGCGATGCGTTCTCCGAAGGCTTCCAGGCAGCGCATCTTCGCTTCGATCCGGCTTCGGGCGTGATAGCCCGTCCAGCGCTTCCAGAAGGCCCGGCCATAGTATCGGGTGGCGCGCAGGGTTTCGTTGCGGACGCATGCTGCCGGGCAGTCTTCCTTCCACAATCGACCATTCTTGCGGATCGGAATGACCGGGACGGCGCCGCGCGCGAGGATCGCGCTGTGGCACCGGCGCGTGTCATAGGCTCCATCCACTGCCCGGCAGGCGATTGCGAAGCAATCTGCCGGGAGGGGGCGGTCACCGTACCGATCTGCTCGCCCTCTGGGATCTGGCCGAGCAGGTCCGGCAGGACGGGGCTGCCGCCGTCTCGGCTGGGGGTGAACTCGACTGCGCGGATGTCGGATGTGGCCGTGTCCATGGCCAAATGCACTTTGCGCCCCTCTCATTGATTGCTTTGCAATCAACTGCCGGGCAGTGATTGGCGGCGGCCCTGAACACCATGCTTGCGGGCCTGCCACTCGCCATCGCCGAGGAACTTGATCCCGGTACTGTCCACGAGCAGGTTCAGCGGGCCATCCGCGCGGCGATAGGGAATCTGAACCGCCAAGGTTTTCTGCCTGCGGCACAAGGTGGAGAAGTCCGGTACAGGCCAGTCCAGCCCCGCTAACCGGAGCAGGCTGGCTACCATCCCTACGGTCTGGCGCAACGGCAGCTTGAACAGGATTTTGATCGATAGGCAGAACTGAATAGCCGCATCGGAAAAAACCGACGGACGTCCGGGCCGCCCGTCATGCGGCGCGTGCCGGGTCATGTCCTTGTCCACCCAGATCAGCAGAGACCCACGCTTGCGCAGCGCCGCGTTGCAGTTGGAGCAGTTCGTCGTACGATAGCGGGTGGGAAGTGGCTTGCTCATGCAGTCCGTGTAACCGCATGGATTCGCGAAGTGAATCCTACGGCGTCAGGATGTGCAACAACGCCGTTCAACACTCTCATATCGAGGCACTAAGAGCGGAAGAATGGCAAAAGTCGGGTCGACAAGTATGCGGAAGGTAGTGCGTCACCAAGACGAAAGCTGGTGGCGGTGGCTTTCACGTGCCGCAAACCGGCGTAAACGGTGACGCACCCGGCTTCGTCATTCTCAGAACAGCCAAGATCAAAACTCTCGGCAACATGAGTGGCAGCCTGCAGCACACATTCCGCGAGCGCGAAACGCCCAACGCTGATGAAGCGCGGCTCCCCCAGAACCAGGTTGTTAACCGTCCATGGAGTATTGAAGAGCAGGAAGTTGTCCTTTCTCACGCCAAGCCACATGTTCGGGTCGCGCTGGCCCTAATGATGAACACCGGCCTTGATCCGTCCGATGCACTGAAACTACGTAAAGACCAGATCGACGGAAACACCATTTGGGGTGTGCGCGGTAAGACGGGTGAGGAAATAGCGATACCGATCAGTCCTACCTTACAGGCTGCGTTAAATCGCATCCCAGAACATGAAGCCGAGACAGTTCTAGGCAACTCACGCGGTGAGGCGTGGACCTACAACGGGTTTTCGACAGTATGGCATCGTTTCAAGACCGCTCTGGAAAAGGAAGAGTTGATTGCGTCCGGCCTTACGCTCAAGGGTCTGCGGCACACCGTAGCGACCACCTTGCGCGAGGCAGGATTGGATGAGCGCCGTATTGCAGACCTTCTGGGACAGAAGACACCATCAATGGCGCGGCACTATTCGCGGTCAGCGAATCTTGCCGACAAAAATCGCGAGACTATGGCAACACTGGAAAAAGAAATCGAAAGACGCACGAAGACTGTCAAACCTTCTGAGAAAAGCGTCAAACCTGACCAGAACGAGGACAAAGCGTGATGGAAATACCTAACAAAAACATCTTGTTAAGTGGTGCCCGGGGGCGGAATCGAACCACCGACACGAGGATTTTCAATCTCATTACCAATAATGAAATCAAATAGTTACGTGTAAGTGTCGAATTATGTGCCTAACTTCTAAATCCCACCGAACAACTTCAGATTAAGAAATTGAAATCAAACAATATTTCATGAGGTCACGCACATCCAAAATCAAACAAGCAAGCCTTGGTGTAATATCTACTGCAGCTTCCGAAGCAAAACTTCACGAGCAATTCTAGCACCGTTTTCCCATGCCTGAACCGTTTCTCGACGTCGTTGGGATTTCTTTTCGCCTGATGGGCCATGAATGATCGCTGATCGAACCTCGTAAAAGTGCTTCACCTCTGCCTTCAGACGTTCTCTTTCCTCTTCACTCTGACCAAGGAGCTCGGCGATCTCATTTTGAAGAAAGTTGCTGATGCCTCTGCCCGGCGGTTGGAACATGCGCTCGAAAACAATTGCCAAATCCAAAACCCTGTCGTGAGCAGCAAAACGACCGTCTCGGCTATATGCTTCTGCTAAGCGATATACCTCTGACGCGAGGTCAGCATATGCTGTCTCACTCTTACGGGAAAACAGCAGTTTGGCGTCCTCAACTCGTTTGGGGCATGCCAGTTGGACTTTTGCAAATGGATCGAACAGGTGACTAATCGAGCGCCCCTTTGGGGTCATGTTTGGGTGGTAAGAGTTGCCAAGTAGATTAGCCGCTGTCAGCGAAACACAGCCTTCCAGTGTCCGCATCCAAGACACTCTTGTGCCAAGCGATACCGCTAGCAGGTTTGCAAACTCTTCCACCCAGCGATGAAACAACGGTGCTGGGGTTCGCGGCTCGGAATGCCAATGCGAATGCTTAGGCCGTATCTTGGGTTTCCAAATGAATTTGCGAACCACACCAAAAATACTCTCGGTGCGCCCGCGTTCAATATGTTCGGGAGCAACGTCTGTGAGCCAAGCCGGATCAACGTAGTCCGATAGATTAGAGAAAGGGATAAGCGAATATCCTTCCCCTAAATCGACCTCGGAATCGATATGAACACCGTGGAAAAGAGCAATGTCCATTCCAACATTTAGACCAGTTTGAAGCGCTGAAAACTTCCTGTCAGGTAACAGAAGCAAGGAATTCAGTTTCGCCGCCGTCTCCTGAAAATCAGCCTCTGAATGGTTATCGCGATTGGCCATCTGCCCAACGATCAAACCGCTTAGGCTGGTAAGAGTGCTTCCATTCAGAATGCCCATGTGAAAGTCGTCGTTGCCTGTGCGGATACCCAGTGCGGAACCGAGACGCGGATGTCCTCGCAAGACGCCCCTCACGGGATCCAAGGCCGCTCGAAGAGGTTGATAGAATTGGTCTTGCCTCTTATCGAACCGATGCAGAACATCTTGATAGAGCATTAGCAGATCATCGCTTGGAAACGGCGTTTCATCTCGACCGTTCCAAGACACTTGGGTCGGATAACCGTTTGCCTGCCAGTAGCGGTCCAGAAACGGTTTTTGAACCTTACGGAGGTTCTCGAGAGCATCTGACAGGCGCGCCTCCCAAGCTCTTCCGTTGAACTGATCTGAAATCAATGGAACCTCATTCGATTAAGCAAGCCTGAACAGCTCGTCATCCAAGGTTTCGCCGATACCTGAGCCGACTCTGCCTCAAGCACAATTAAGCAAAGGTGCAGCCCTCTAAACCAGACTTCGATTTACCCCACAGCAATCCTAAGGGGAGCAAGCCGGACAGGACTTCGCGCGATCAACATTCTTGTAAGGAATGCAGATTGTCATTGATGGATCTATCTGCGCCGTACGCAGATCTCGCGAATAATCCTCGGAAAAGTACGCACACGCATGGGCGGCAGCAAGGGCTGCTGCCTGCATTGATGCCGGAACCGCATAAGGAACGAATGCGCCTTGAGCGCAGGGCCGAATGACTGTGGTTGTTCCGTTGGCATCCGGTTTGAGTGGATTGAAACGCCAGCCATCCTCAAATCGGGGTTTGAGACAGCGGTAGCAAGCGCTTCCTCGTTTCCAACGAGCCAGATAGCTCTGGGCAGCGAGGCCGTTACCAAAAAGCATAGCAAAAAGAGTCGGCGGAAAGTTGCCCTGTTCGTTCAATACTCCAAGGGCAAAAGCATTGAGAGCATCAGAAAACTGCTCATCGCCGGTAGCATCGATTACGAGGTCATAGCCAGTGAGTCGATCAAAGGCTTTTTGAGCCTGCTCCTCAAGCACATCGAGGCGTGCATCCGGAAAATCGATCCCAAGTTGATCCGCAAGCGCGACGGCTTTGTTCTTCCAGAGATGGCGAGCCCCCAAGGCATGACGCCCGAGGTTTTCTGGTTTGAGGTCATCATTGTCGATCAGAAGCAGGTTCGATTCCTGCCCCGCACCAAGTTGCACAAGTGCGCGGGCAAGATAGCCGCCAATGGTACCGCAGCCGATTAGGGCCAGCCGCCGGGTTGAGAGCGGCGCGAGCCCATCCAGATTCCGTGCGGTGATCTCTTCCTGGGAAGCAGGTACACAATGGAAAGTTTTAAGAGGAACCCGGTGCGCTTCGTTCTTCCACATTCCCGGAATAGCAGATGGTCGGAAGCCGCTTTCCTCAGACTTCTTGATGAGTGGGGTCTTCTCTGCCCTGAACCCGATAAGAGCATTCGAGGCCGCGATCATGAGCGCAGGCCGCCCTTTGGCAGCACCTATGGCGATATCAATCAAAGACCGATAGCTGCCTACTTGCGGCCCCAGCCAGTCCGTCGCGCCCTTCAGGGTTAGCGCCCCTTCTGAGGGCGGGCGGATCGCATCAAGTGCGTGCACGACTGGCGCTTCAAACGTCTTGGTAAATGTCCCACCCGATTTGCCCACCCAAGCGTTCAGGCGGTCTTCGCTCGCCCCTGCGATCAGGATTTGAGGGTCTTCATCAAAGCTACATACGCCAAAGACCATGTGATTGAGATGCTGCGGCTCATCAATCAGACAATAGGGTGTGGTGCTCCAATATGCAGCAAGCTCGGCCATATAGGCGGCGCTAGGATTGCCGTGCAGCAAACTGCTTAGCGTCGCCCGAACCTGCTCAAGGCATGAAGAAACACTTCGATCCGGCTGATAGCGGTCCAGCAAGAAGGTCGCCTTGTCAGCATAGCAGAGCGAGCCATCGCTCACCATGTGGGCTTTGAGCCGTTTGGGCAGCGACTCGCGCTTCAAAACGCGGATTTTCGGGAGGTCCAGAAACTCATAATCACCGATCTCAATTTCCAGCAATACTGGAATCGAACCGACATCGATCTGTCCTTGATAGCGGTCCCTTCCTGCGCCCGGCACAAGGGAAAACCCTTGCGCTGCGAGAGCATCACGCACGCGTTTCCAACTCTCCATCAGCCGGACGTGGTGCGTGTCGTCATCTTGAGCGGCGCGGTCGAGGTGATCGCTACTGGGGCGGCAACCTCCGGCACTTTGGAGTGGGCTTTCACGAGATCTGGACGGTTCGGAACGCGCCCGCCCAAGGAATCTCGAAGCCGTTTCACTGTCAGCTCTTGATGATAATGTCCGTTCAAAGCAGTGCCCACCGTCTCGTACAGCGTATTGGCGGCATTCTGATAGCGCGCGCGGTCGAGATCATCCCAGTCATTTAGGGCGCTCGGCACATCGAGAACAGGATTCAAAATTGGCCCGCTCATGAGCTCGGGCAGCGCGCCTGCTACTTGATGAAAGGCTAGGTCGTCGCGTCCCTCATCCGCGTGGACAATGCCTTCACGATAGCAATTGGCAATGCAGACCATTAGGGCCACCGAAGAGGGGCCGCTCTTCTCAAAGGCGAAATCGCGCCAGCCTTTGAAGTATCGGCTCTGGCGTCGAAGCTGCGGCCCATACCGGGAAAATTGTTCTTCGAACCAGTCATGAAGGGCGCGCGGGTCTGATTGAACCCACCCCTCTTCGCGGTGGGCAAGCATAATGCGATCCGAAGGAACGCGAAGGGTGCGGTGGCGATCCATTAGCGTGAGCATCCGGGATGAGGCCGTGACCAGCGTTTCACCGGTGGCGTCGCGAAGGCTCTTTTCCAGTGTCTCAAACGCATCATCCGGGATCGCGTAGAGCGGGAGGTCGATATGCATCTGCGGGTTCAGCTCGACCCGCACACATGTGTTCTTCACTTTAATGACCCAGCCTTCAGCATCACAAAGCGGCCTAATTGCGTCTTCAACCAGCTCGAAGAACATCTTAGCTGCAAGACCCGGCTCCTGACGGGCTAGGAAGGAGGTCTTCACATAGACGCCGGTATCCCGATCGCATTGCTGGGGCGGCATCAGTGCCGGTTCGACCGCCGTGTCATAGGCCAACCCGCCTTGAAGCAAAAAACGTACTTCGAAGGTCGGCGGGGTCTGCTTAGCAGCGCGATAGGCATCGGTGGCCAGAGCCATCTGCTTCCCAAACTTTACGGCGTTTTGCGCGGCTGCTCGGATGGCGGCGCGAAGTTTCCGGTCTGCCTGCAACAGGGCACGGCGTGTCTTATCGGGCAGTAGGATGGCCTGATGGAAGGAAGCGCTTGTGTTCGCCCCGATAAACAGAGCATGGGCATTCATTGCGGCGGTAACCAAAGAACTGTCCCTTCTTTCGGCTTATCTTGTAGATTTCCTTCAGGTCACCCATATACTTGGGGGTGACCCATAGAAATATCAATACCAGAGGTCGTGCAATTTGGCAAAGTTTGTTCCCTTAAAGTTCTGGGTCACGCTCGCAGTCTATCTTGCCTTGGGGCTGTTGCCGCTTGTTGAACTCGGAATCGGATGGCTGAGCTTGAAGCTGCCGTCGATTGCACCTCTGATTGAGGGGGCAGCAACTACGCGACTGATCGCTTCGCTCGTGTCTGGTGTCATTGCCCTTGTCGTGGTGTCCCAAGGCTGGCGAGTAGTTTGGAAGCTGCCATATATTGGACCAAAACTCAGCCAAGCCGTGTTCTACGATCTCAATGGAGAATGGACCGCAGAGTTGCAGTCGAACTATTCGATAGTCGAGAAAATGAAAGACGCGGCGCAGAGTGAAAGCCTGAGTTTCAATGTGCTCGATGACAAAGATCTACCAGACTTACTTGAAAAGCGCTTTGACGTACGGATTAAGCAAACTTGGTTTAGGACCGATGTCGAATTTCTTCCGAACGAAACCGATCCTTTGCTGGAATCAAAGACTGTTTCCGTTGAGTTCTTCAAGTCTGAGGAGGGAACCAAATCAATGGCTTGGGTCTTCGAAGCCAAGAATAAGCGCGAAAATGCAGTTCGCTTGGCTGCCACTGACGAGCGTGGGTACCACGGTGCGGCAAAATTAAAACTGAGCGAGGATGGTTCTGAGTTGACGGGTGAGTTTTGGCAAAACCGTTCCTGGCATCGCGGCTTGAACGCGGCAGGACTAATCGTTCTGAAACGCAAGAGCTAGTTCGGGCTCAACATGGTCTGAGATTCCAAACAGTCGGCACTAACAGCACGAATGCCCGCTTCTTTTCGTTTTATGCCAAGTACGTTGCAACTTCCGAGAAGATCAACCTCCCATCGTTCTGACCGAGAACCGCTTGCACACCCCAACATCAAAACAGACGCCTTTTGCTCTCCCACGTTAGCTGCTACGACTGCTCTCGACATGGCAGACGCGGCCATGTTGGGGCGTGGAAACCCCTCACGTACTAGGCCGTAAATTCGGCTGAACACCTTTGACCTATGGTCGGGGTGCCTGTGTTATACAACAGGCTCCGGCTAAAGGCACAGGGTCCGTGTACGTGCGGATTTCCAACACCCCGATCACCAGTCAACCGCGAGGGCGCTCGCTGATCGGGGCCGCATGAAGCCAAACATACCTAACACATTTTGCGTATTGGCCACCGATGCAAGGCATCGCGGGCGGGCGCAGGCAGCAGCGTGGGGGAACGTGATTTCATCGCGCCCAACGCTCAACCCCGTTGGCCTCAGCCCGGTTAGCCGTGACCAAGCCCTTACGCTGACTCAGAACATCCCAAAAGTGTTTCGAGCAGCAGCAGACAGACCACCATCAACGGAAAAGCGGATTTCAGAATGACAGACACACCAGAAGACAAGGCCAACACAGACGATCAGGACGACGGCAGCATTATCGATGTTATCAAGCTGATCCTGTTTCTCGGCATCTGCTACGTGATCTATACCGTATTTTTCACCGATCCCCGTGAGGACAAATTTCAGGAACTGGCTTCCGCCCAGGCTCCTGCGGACCAGCACCAGTTCCTTGGCATTGTCGGAGAGGCGGTTGCGGCGGCTGAAGAGGCTGCCAACGAAGCAGCGCAAACTGCTGCATACATTGCTGGAAACAAAAAACTGTGTACCCGCAATCCGTTTGACCGAAAGACAGGCTGGACCGGAATCTTCGACGAAGCTGACCTGACCGACTCGAGCGAAGACATGTACGTCGAGGTCGAAATCGGTTTCGACAACAAAATCAGAGCAGCCGTGCCGAACTGGCTCCGCAAAACTGTTTTGGGTCTCGAGCCAGGAGCGCCGGTCACATTCTCAGGCACTTTTAAGCGGGGCAATATGGACGAAAACCAATGCCTGCGGACGACGTGGTCAGCACTTACGGGCGGCGCGCCGGAATTGACAAACAGGACCTTCCTGTTCGACCTTCGCGACATTACCCCCATCGACCAGTAAATTCACAGACACCAAGGAAATTTCAACATGATCAAGCAGGTACTACTCGCAGGGGTTCTTTCAGCGTTGGCCACCGGGGCCGCCGCAGAGGACTTTTCAATCTCGTTCACATGGGATGGCTTGAAGTCATGCACGTCAGGCAACCCGAACCGCGTAGGAAACCCAGCCTTTGTGGTCAAAGGTCTGCCTGAAGGCACGCAGTATGTCAGGTTTACAATGAAAGACTTGGACGCGCGCTCATACAACCATGGCGGCGGCGTTGTGAAAATGTCAGCAGATGGTACCGTCCCGTCTGGTGCGTTCAAATACAAAAGCCCTTGTCCGCCGAATGGCGTCCATACCTACGAATGGACAGCTGTTGCACGCACTAAAAAATCTGGCGGCACAAAGCTCGGAGTTGCAACTGCGCAGCGCAATTATCCTGAGTAGCCACGCACCACTCAGGCGGCTACGCGCCGCCTGACCTCTCGGCGGCCAACGAGGACAGCCACTACGGCAAGGCGCAGTACCAGTTTGACGATGCTCTGGACGATATCGGATTCCGCTTCGAGACCGATGGGCGCGTCAGGTCTGAGTGTATCGAGGCCGGTACGAACATATCCGGACAGGATCGGTACCTGCTAGGTTGGGCAATGCTGCATCACGATGAGGCAACAAGGCCACCGTAAACCTTGGCAACCTCGCTCTCCCAAGCTCTTTCAAACCAGGTCATATGCGGCTTCACCTGCTGCCTGATCTCCTTGCTGCCTATCACATCAGCAGCTTTGTAGGCGTACTTCAGGAAATTGCGGCGTTTTCCAAGGTGAGTATAGCGGCTGAGCACCTCGCGCTTGAACACGTTGAGCGACGGAATTTCTTTGCCTTTGGCCGCGACAAGTTTCGCATGAATCCCCCGGCGCATCTTGTGTCGGTAAGAGTCGAGGGAAGATGGTCGGATCAGCACCTTATAGCCGTCAAACGTGAACCCCAGGTACTGGATAGCTTTCGCAGAAACGAGTTGACCACCTTGGAAGTGCGCGTGATCGGTTTTGTCGACCGACATGGCAAGGCCGAAGTCGGCCAACATCTTCTCTACAACCGAAACAACGTGATCCACCTTGCTGCCCAGAGGTAGCACAACAGCGATATCGTCCGAGTAACGGCGGTATGACCCCCCGTAGCGACTAACCCACGCCAACATTTCGCGGTCGAATGTTCGCAGGTAAATGTTGGCGTAGAGACCGGAAATGGGCGTGCCTTGGGGGATGCCGAATGTGAAATCGTGCTTTCGGACAAGCCCACCCTTTCGCCCTCTTACATGCTGGACAAAGTCAACCGGGGAGCAAACCCGGCCATGACCGTTTCGTTTCATTCCGAGGACGGCGTCTAAGTCCTCGGTCTCAACCCATGAGTAACGGGTAACATTTTTCCACACTGTCCCATGGTGTCCGTCAAGCCGCGTTTCTCCAAGCAAGCCTGCGACTTCATCTCTCAACAGGGTATGATCAAGGCAATCGAAAAAGCCAGAAATGTCCATTGCTACAACAGTGCAATCCTGGCGGTGTACAATCTCGTCAAACAAGGACTTGGCATGATGGATGTTTGTCCCGCCCCCCTTACGATAGGCAAGAACAGAACCAGATGTCCCGTCTGTGTCCAGCGCCCGCTCGTAAATGGGGTTTAGGTGCTCCGCATAGGCTTGGAGGTAGGCAGCATCGGCGTGTCCTGCAAACCGGATAGGCCTCGGCTTTTCCTTCACCGTTCGAAGGAATTTCCCGTCTGGGTCACGGAGCCATGTGCCATCGGCACCTTTCTGGCGAATGTATCGACGGGCGATATCCGTGAAACCGAGCATTGGCAGGAAACGGTGCGGTTCACTCTCTTGCGTGAAATCAACTGCCAGTTCCCGCTGTTTCTCAGGCAGGGACAGGTCAAAATGCTTGTACCGCCGTTCCTTGGATATGGCTGGCAATACAAAGTCATCGGTCGAAGGATCATACTCGTTCTCGGTAGGCAGGTAAAACCCGGGCATAGCGACTCCGTTCGTCAAATGCCCGGGCTATTTAACCTTGCTCCCATCAACAGGTGCGAATTGGCACCCTCCGGTACGAGATAACCTTGCGTGGTATAGTATAACCACAATGTGCCTAGAAGGATGCGACATGACCGAGATCACGCCGACCCGGAAGCCGCTCGCGCAGATCGCGCTTGCGGTCCTTAACACTGGTCATCCGGGTCCAATGCCCCGGGGCACAACTGAGATGGGTGCTCACAAAATCTTTACAAGCCGTTACCGCAAACTTTTTCGCGTTTTGTTCTGATTTGCTGTTCCGAGTTGAGAAATAATGTTTGAGCTTGAGCTTTAGGCACGGGAAGCCCAGGCAGGCAGCGCACCGGCCTCAGTCAGACGCTGACGGACGAACGGGTCCAGAGCTTCCGGCAGCAGGTCGCGAAGCAGCCTCCATTCCGCCGATTGTTCATCGACCTGTTCGAAATGGCCAAGTCTGTGACCGCTGATCGATCGTCGTAGGTGCTCTCCGACCTTGCCCGTCAACAGGGCGTGCTGAGAGGTATTTTCGATCAATGTGGTCAGCAAGCGTGCATAGGGGGCAAGCGACCCGGAGTTCTGAAAGGTGTTCAGCATCCCTTTGATATTGGGGTGATCGCTCGCAAAATTCTCGGGTTTACCAGCGGCCTCAGCGACGATGGAAAACGCGGCACCGACAAGCCGGTCGATACGTTTCCGCTCCGCGAATGTGTCAAGCTCGGCTAAAGGTAGATCGCTCATTCTATCACCCCAAGCTCGCAATGAGTGGAAGTATGGCAAGCGTTTTTGCCTAATCTGTTCGAGCAGCGGCCCTGCAAGCCGATCCTCCAGGAATGGGCGTCGGGATTCCGGGAAGGTCAGTGCGTCGAAGCGGACCAGAACGGGTGCGTCATATCCCTCACCGTTCGACAGGTGGCAGGATAGCACCAGCGTGTTTTGTTCGCGTGATGCACTGACTGCCTTCTGGTCAAGGACAAAGGCATTGCCCCTATGCCGATGAACAACGTCCGAAATCGCTTGCGGCACGCAGTCAGGATCGAAGGAAGATAGCACCCATAAGAGGGGCATTCCTTCGCGGTCGTAGTGAATGCATCTCTGGGAAACCTCGGTCTGAAAGGTGCGTGACATTTGGTATTCGACGGCAAAGCGTCCAAAATCACGCCAATCCACAAGAACGTCAGGATAGCGCCCGTGCTCGCCTTCTTTTGGAGCCAGATACTTGTCAACCTTCGTGCCCTCACATCGCTCGTCTAGAGCAGCAAGCTCCGCAATCAGCTCACACATGCGGCGGTGTGTCTCGGATTCTTGTTGTCCGCGATACTGCGCTGCCCGGGCGTCATTCGGGTGCATGTTCTTGCCAGAGTACCAGGGGCAGCGAGGGTCCGAGCCTTGATAGTGAGCAAAAAGCGGGCGCCCGTGTGAGGTCGTGACATAGACTTGCCCCTGACAAGCTACGCACCGGGCAACTAGGCCGTCTTTGCCGTTACGGTGATCCGTGATGTCCGCCCGCAAGCTTTCCCAGCCCTCGCGTGGCATAGCGAGCAGTTCACGGGCCGACAACGGGCCTAGGCTTTCGAAGATTGCTTCTTCAATTATGCGGCGAGGTTCACGGGGCATGGACACGGACTGTAACCGAGGTCAGGTGTCTGTGTCTTCTGTGAAAATCCAATTCTAGGCGGTCGCGTGTTTCTATCGGATCAGGCAGTGCAGGCCTGCACGCAGCATCAGTCACCCTGATCAGAGCAGCACATTTGTAGTTTTGTGCACCAGTGAGCACTGTCGGAGAAAGGATCCTGAGCTCCAGCCTCAAACCGGTTGAACCCTCGGGCCATCTGCCGGACGCCGTCTACGACAAACCAACGTTTGTCGGCTACGGAGGGAGCGGAATGGCAGAATATGTTGTCTACTATCGGGTTTCGACGGAACGGCAGGGGCGGTCCGGCTTGGGGCTGGAAGCACAGCGGGCGATGGTTGAGCAGTTCCTTCAGCCCGCCGACAACGTGATCGCCGAGTTTACCGAAATCCAATCCGGCAAACGTGACGACCGGGCCGAGCTGTGGAACGCGATCAACCTCGTCAAGAAGACCCGGTCCAAGCTGCTGATCCCGAAGCTGGACAGGTTCTCCCGGAAGGTGTCGTTCATATCGGGGATCATCGACCAGGGCATAGAGCTGACCGTTTGTGAGCACCCGAACGTCTCAACCTTCTTCCTGCATCTGCTGGCCTGCTTCGCCGAGGAAGAACGCCGCCAGATATCAGAACGCACCAGAGCCGCGCTCAGAGCCGCCAAGAAGCGGGGAACCGTGCTTGGCCGGAATGCCCAAGCCTTGGCCGCCCAACGGCAGCTAGAGAAGCGGGAATTCTTCGAGACTGTGCGTTTAGAACTCGAGCAAGCCCTCAGCGAGGCAGGCAGCTATTCAGGGGCTGCTGCATTGCTGAATGCGCGGGGCATAAGGACATACAAGAATGGACTCTGGCATCCTCAGACGGTGAAGAACTATGTCGGGCTCACACTAATCGAGTGAAACCAGCC
Source organism: Leisingera sp. CC-HEC093 (assembly GCF_059429195.1). NCBI lineage: Bacteria > Pseudomonadati > Pseudomonadota > Alphaproteobacteria > Rhodobacterales > Roseobacteraceae > Leisingera > Leisingera sp. CC-HEC093. The sequence continues at coordinate 1,036,165 of NZ_JCAIJR010000001.1, forward strand.
TTCAGTTGGTTACGCATATTTCTCGGCAAGCTTAGCCCAGTGCCCATGACCGTAGACGAGTTCTAGAAGTGACATATTTAGCGCAGACAAATATTGATCTACAAAGCACTCAATTGCCATCAAGTGGTACAACTCAACTTTGATCGGCTCACCTTCGGTGAATGAGAAATCCATATTCCCCTTAATCTTACATGCCTCACTTAGCTCGCCCGTCACATTGGTGGCACTGTGAGTAATGTGATTTCGCAAGACACCGAACATTTTGATCGTTGCCATCCAATCATTTACTTCAGTGTGTTCAAAGACCGACGGCTTCCGCAATCCCGCCGAGGTCCAGTAGGATCTGGCAACTTTTGGAAGGCCATCATACAGCTTCTTTCGTCTCCAATCTTCATACCTCTTCGACCAAGCCGCCAGCCAAGCATCAGGGTGTTCAGCTCTTCTACCAAACTTTCTCCGAACGTCTTTGTAGTCTGGCCCCTTAATCAAGGATTGTGGGTTGTGCCGGAGGAAAATTTCATGAGCGTCGAAGGTGATGTCCTCTACAACTCCGTACATGTCTGCGAAACCGTACGCAGCGATCAACTCACTGGCTTCTTGATACCGATCTGACGCCTCTGTTCCAGGCCAAATTGCCAAAGGAACACGCATCGGCGCGCCATGTTCAACTCGCAAGGTTTCGGTTTGAAGTCGCTGGTCGCCAGTAAACTTACTGTAGTGATCCGAAGACACATGCATTGCGTTAATTGTGAGCGCCCACCGCAAATAGACACTGCGTGACATATCTCGCCAAGCGCCAATTTGTTCAGTGGTCTCCTGGATCCATTCTTCATCTGGATTTTCGGCAAGATGAATCCAATTTTGGACATCCTCTCCGCCTAGATCTTGCCACATCACCTTCTTTTGAGGCGCGAACGAGGTTCGCTTTCGAATGCTGTCTAATGCCATAGGGATACCGAGTTGCACATTTCAATCCTGAGATGAACATAGGCTTGATCCGACTTCAACTGGGCTTGGGGCTTCTGCCAAACGACGCCACCCATTCCTTCAACGGATCACGCGGATGCAGCGACATATCAGCAACCTCCACATCCAGGCTGAACGCCGCCTTCGGCGTGAGGAACTGCTCCACGTCCAACTCGGGGAACAGCGTCTCCTTGATGTATCCCAGCAGCTCTACGGTTTTGGCTGTCCGCGGCACCTGATGCGGCACGAAGGCTGTCTTCTTCCTGGCATTGTCCACATCGAACTTCGTGCAAGGAATGCGAAAGCTATCATTCAGGATGCGGGCAAAGTCGTTGACCCTGAGCTTGTGGTCCGAAGTGATGCCGTCGCCGCCGCTGAACGACGCCACGTTGATTTTGTGTGTGCCCGCCTTCCGCAGTTTATGCGCTATGCTCAGGTCCCGGCGGAGGCGTTTCAGGACACCATCCTCTTTGGCGATGTAGGCCCCAGCAGGCCCCTGCGCCGCCAGCTTGCCTTCAAAATACTCAGCCCATGCTTGGTAGTCAGCAAGCGACTTCAGGCAATGCGGGGTCTGCTTGTTGTAGTCCGCCCAGATGTCCCGCGTGGTGTTGAACTGATCCACTGTGTCCCATGGCTGGGTCGAGAATGCCAAATGGGTGCGGCTTTGCCCGCCGCCGGTTGTGACAGTCACGTCTCCCGCCGCCGCTGGCCTGCGCTTCCAGTCAAATTCCATGGACAGGCGTTTGGTCATGGTTTTGTCTACGAAGTCCATCCCCTGCTCATACATCTCCCGGATGCCCGCACCCATCGTCACCGTCAGCGTGTCGGTTGGCTTGCGGTCAAAGAACAGGTCGACGATTTTGCCATTCTGCTCGGGCTTGGACAGCATGGCGTCCAGCTTGATGCCGCCCTTGGCCAGCACCACCCGCTCATCCTCTTTTGGCACCATTTCTGTGCCATCCCAGTCGGAAACTTCAGACGGGCGCAGCGTGGCTTGACCTCTGGTCCGCCAGCCAACAGGCTGACGGATGATGTGTTTGACTTCGTAGATGCCCCATTGAGCGGCCAGCTTGATCCGGGAGTCCAGATACCTGCGGCCCAGCTGCCCCTTTGCAGCCGCCGTCATTTGAGCATCTGTGGCCGTGGTCAGAAACCCGTCTGTGGTGACGCTGAATATCTGCACGTCCGGAGGCAGGGCGTTCATGATCTCGCTGAGCACACCCCGGCAGAAAGCCGTGATAAAGGCAGCATAGACCGGGTTGGTGATCTTGCTCGGCCCCAAGCGTTTGGTATCTGCATCCCTCAGGTCATATATCCGGCGCTCCCGCAGACCCTGGGCCGTCTTGCCGTACGTGGAATTGACCAGCTCTTTCCAGAACAGATTGTCCAGGGTCTTCTTCGGGTGTTTGGCGCGCTCGTCGATGCAATGACGGGCGAAGTCGAGAAACGGCCGCTTGGCGTGGCCCCCATATTCCCTGACGCCATCATCTCTGCGGCTGATAACGCGGTCAGAATCGACCCGCCGACCCTCCACCAGTTCAATCTTTGCCCCTAGCTGCTTGGCCAGCAGGATTTCACTGATATGGGTCGTGCTGTTGCCTTTGCGGGGAAACAGCAGGCCGTTTTCTGTGCGCACCGGCAGGACCGGGTACCGGACGTCTTCCGGGAACTCAAAGTTCACATTGGCAAAGGCCAGGTCTTCGACCGTCAAAGCGGGACCCAGCAATTCTTCTGTGCTGGCGATGGGGGTGATGGTTGACCAATCAGGCTCCCCGATGAGCGCCATGGCCGATGGATACGCGCTGGCCAGATCATAGTCATACCAAACACCTTCCGGGGCCGGGCCAAACCAGAACTGCTCATTGCGCCCGCCATGATAGCACTCGGTGAAAAAGTCCTCGCTCCAAAACAGCTTCGGCAGGGACTTAGGCTCAGTGATGGTCACATAGCGCTTTGTCTTGGTGTTCCACCGCTTCTCTGCCACCATCTCTTTGCCGACGATTTCAAGCGGGTCGAGCCCTTGGGACTCCCAGTGCGCCTGGATCAGATCAACACCGATGGACGTCAATGTCACCGGCAGTTTGAACGCCTTGGTCTTGTCAAAATACAGCCGGATCATGCGGATAGTATATTGTGCACAGACCTCGGCATCCCGAATGGCATAGTCCCGGAACAGCGGCCAGTTGGACTTCAGCAATTCCCCCATGTTTTCTTTGTAGTGCTGTTCCTGCTGCGGGTCGTCAGACAGCTTCAGCTTCTCATAGCCAAGGATTTCCCCCAGCTTGGCAAGGCTTTTGGCCCCAGTGGGCGCAAGAGCAATTGTGTCCCGGATTAGGACATGCAGCCTGATTGGCTTGAGCTTGTCACCCCGCTTGAGGTTGACCTTGATATCCTTGCTGACATTCATGAACAGGTTGCGGATATTGTCTAAGTTCATGGCTTTCCGGGACTTCTCCTCCTTGAAGTCAGAGAACCCCGGCACGTCTGCCCGCGTGAAGTGGGCGACCAAGTAGACATTCACCGGCAGCCTCAGATTGGGGTGCGTCCTGAACCCGTCCCGCAACGCATGTTCCAAGAACTCAACCAGGGTTAGCCGGTCGTCGTCTGATGGTCCCGGCGGCAGCACAATGCCGGACCAATGCGGCTCTGCACCTGCATTGCCGGGGGTAATGACATGGCAGCTATACTGGTAAGACAGCACCTGATTGCGGACTTCGGCTAGGCCATCCGCATTTACGATTGCCTCCCGCTGGTACTCCGTGTCGAAGCCGATCACGAGATAGCGAATGTGCTTCGAGTTTGGCCTGTTCTTGGGGTAAAACTGATCAGGCCGGAAATTGACTTTGGCTTGCATGGAACCCTGGATCTAGGTGAGGCTGCGAGGGGAACGTGCTGAACTGCAAAAATAGTAAATGTTGATGCCCTACACCCATACGGAACAAATACTATTTTTACCAGCCGTGACAGCAGCCAGGGCAAGCCGCCGGGGCCGTGGGATAATCTGCCCCGTTCCCCGGTGTTTGGGGGACATTCTCCCTTTTTGACCAAATCGCCGTGAACCTCGGGAAACCCGGCGGCCTCGACGTATAAATAACCCCACACACAGAAGACACTCCGTACACACGCCCATATTGAACACAGCTCGCAGCTCTCTCGTATCAGGAACGCGATACAGACAACCACATAGACAGCCCGAAGCGTCATGCGATCAGAAGGTAATCTCCGCCGGATGGTGCCGAACCGAATCCAGTAGGTCAGCAGACATGACGTCATCGAATAGTAGGGTCAGGGGACAGCGAAAGCGGGGGAAGGGTGAAAGCCCCCATCAGAGAGCCAGAGCAAAACAATTGTCATCACGAGACGGGGAAGTGCCGTCGCCGAGCTAGCCGAACTGCCGTCCACGTCAAGCTAGCACATCGGTCCGCTGTTTGAGCAGCACGTAGGCTGAGACCGGATAACCGCCAGCCGCGCTTTGGAAAGCAATCGTGTGTGGATGGTTTGTCAGACCTTCGGGTCTCACAGGCTTCTCCTTAACGGATAGGAGAAGTATGTCCAAAATCCAAGAATACCAAACAGATACAAACGCAGTTCTTGATCACGAAGTGATCAAGCGATTGGCCAAAGATTGGCTATGGCTTCACTTCGTGAAGTGCTTCGCAGGAGCCATAGGATTTGCTGGCTGGTTGGGCTGGGCGGGCTGAGTTTAGAGTTCGGCCTTCGGCCAAACTGGTTCTGCAGCCCGCCAAAGACCATCATCCTCTGAGGCTGATTTCCATGAATACACTTTCGCCAACGCCCCCTAGAACATCATCGAGTTCTTGGGTGTTCAGTCCATCGACCCCTTCTACGATTTGGCTGCTCAGCTTCTTGGGATCATCCGATGCCAGGTAGGACCAATAGAAGGCTGTGCCTCCGGGGAGCTCAACTTTCTTTTGCTGATGGAAGTCCCGAACTTCTTGTTCAGTCAGGCCGATCGCGAGGGCAAAATGAACCCTGCGGCCTTCCACCCGACCGACGCCCTCGAAAATCGCTTTTTTGGTGGTTGCAGGGCCACCATTTTCCTCCAGCCACTTATGGGCAAGACAGTTGCCGGGAGCCGAGCGTTTGACTGCTGACGGAGTGAAAGTGATGATTTCGATAACGGCCATTGAGAAGAGTTCCTTGGGATAGGCGCTGCGCACGATGCAGATCCGGGATGTTAAATCCGAGACCAACACCACGACCGTGTACCTGATGAAGTCACCTATCCCAATTGAAATGTCACTTGCCGAAGCGGCTGCGGATGGCCGACGCGGCTCCTTCCAGCACATCATCCAGCTTGCCTTCGCTTGCCAGTGCCTTCAGCTTCTGAAGGTTCTCGGCCACGTCCTTGGCATTGGTGCATTTGATGGCGTTCAGGCCAGGGGCCAGCTCAAGGGGAGCCTTCCCGTAACGGGGCGAGATGAACCAATCGCCCTGATCCGATTTCCACACCCAAGTGCTTTTGATCGTGCTGGTATCACCATCCGGCATACCTGCTAGCTGCTTGTCGATGGCGGTGATGAATTTCTGACGGCGCTGGCTCGACGGCTGGCCTGCCTTCGGCTTCTCGGCGGCTTCAAGTTTGAACTGTTTCTCAAGTGCCATTGGGGTCTCCTTTGCTACCCCAACGGCGTCCTGCAGGTCGTGTGCGGTGGGCAACGGGCTTTTGAAGCATTTTGAATTGCTTAAAGACCCGCTATTCGAAGAACCGGACAGCAAAGAAATTCAGATTGGAATAGACATGACCAAGACTACTGACTGGGATTTGCCTGAAAGCATTTGGGACATGCGCCGAAAGGCGCCATTCCACTTCCTTGCTAAAGCCGACAATGCCCGAATGTCAGCATATGTGCTGTCGCACGTTAGTGACGACTTGGTCGATAAGCTTGCCGCAGACGCCCCGTATGGAGGCGATCACAGGTATGCCACTGGAGAAGGTTTCAGGCGAGAGGCTTCAATTGCTATGGAGCTAATTTTAAAGGCCATTTTGTGTGTCAAAACAAAAGGCACGCCACCCGCTACACATGATGTGTATGATCTTTGGGCTGAAGCCGGGCTTCCAAAGCTTTCGAATGATGACGCGCATCGCTTGGCCCAAATGACACAGCTGCTGTATTGGGCCGGTAGATATGCTGCTCCACGGCGGGACAAGGATTTGATTAGATCGCAAGAACGGTTTGAAAAGCACAAGCGGACTGAGAGTTTAGGCGGGATGACAATCAGGAAACACATTCCGCTCGGGTGGGATGAGTTCGACTCATTGTATCAAGCGGCAGCTCAACACTTCTGGGACCTCAAGCCCAACGACCCACAGAACCACGTTTCATGATTGAAATAGGCTGGGTTTGCCCTTTGCTCCGAGAAGGGCTTCAAGGGGCGGTCGGGCCAACTTCAGCCTTCGCTATCAATCATCCCCACGCGTCTGCAGGTTTTCGATCAGCTCTTTCGTAGGGGCCATGTTCTTCAGGTAAAAGCGCTCCAGCTGGTCCACCGACGTGCCAGCATTCTTGGCCAGGGTGTAAAGGTTCACCTTACCCTGGGAGCCTCTGAGGCGTGCTTGGATGGCATAGTGCCGGAGGGAGTACGGAGACAGCTTCCTGTCCTCGTCCAGCAGCTCAGCCTTTTCCAGGATATGGTTGAACAGGCGGCGGGCGGTGTTGATGGCCGTCCTGCGGTTGGAATATTCCGGCATCCACACAAAACCGTTCCGATCAGAACCCGTTTCATCAAAGGGGTTCAGAGTCCCGTGATAAAGGGGAACAGCCAGCGGCATGGTCACGCTAGTGCGCCCGCCGGTCTTGCCGCCACGAACATTCATTTCCAAATGCGGTGGTTCGCCTTTGATCTGGATATCCTTGTGCTTCAGCCCGAACAGCTCACCTTCTGTAGGCCGAAGGAAGGTGTGAACGACGAACCGGAACATCTTGGCGTGGTGGCCGGTGATCTGGACGCCGCGGACCATATCCCCACGTTTGGCACACTCACCGGCAGCCTTCATGAACCGTTTGTATTCGTCGTCCGTGAAGGTGTGGCGGGGCGTGTCCACGGTCTTCTGCTTCGGCATCACCGGCAGGACGTTCAGGATGCCGTCTTCCACCGCCAGTGTCAGGACCTTGCGGATGATGATTGTGTGTTTGGCCTTGGTCGATTCTGCCAGCCGCTTTGGCCGGTTCTCGTCCAGATGAATCAGGTAGTCCCGGACTTTGCCGGTGGTGATCTTCGTGACGTCATACTTACCGAAATAGCAGATCAGCCCGTCCTTGGATCGGTTCAGCAGCTTGTTGTCGCCGTCTGACCACTTGGACTTGCCCTTTTGAATACCCATCAGCTTCTTGGCATAGTGTTCGAAGCTGGTGGCTTTCTTCTGAGCATGGTCGCTGTTGGCCTTGCTGCGGTATGAGTCGGCAAACTCAAAGGCCACTTCAATCGCTTCGAGACGCGATGTCTCCTTGGATGACCGGTGGACATATTTCCCCGCTAGGGGGTCCCTGAAGCGGATAAGCCAGTACGGGCTTCGGGCTGACAGCACGATGGCCAGCCCTTTCCGGAGATGCTTGATCTTGAGTATTCGGTTTTTGGAATCTTGGGACAAATCGAGCCCGTCAGAGGAGTGTATAACTGTGTGTAACTTTTACGGGTGAAATCTGACGATCTCAACGGACCAAATAAATCAACTATTTCAGTGATTTAGTGGTGCCCGGGGGCGGAATCGAACCACCGACACGAGGATTTTCAATCCACTGCTCTACCCCTGAGCTACCCGGGCACGGGAAGGCTTATCGCCTTGGGTGTGGGCCTTCTATGCTGTGCGCGCGGCAGTGTCCAGAGGGTTTTTCAAAGAAAACAACTAATGTCGGGTTTGGTCCGAATTGCCGTCTTGCGCGCGGATACGTTCCGCTTCTTCCAAAGCAATTTCAGTGTCTTCCAGCTCCTGGCTCGGCACCGCGTATGCGCCGTTCAACCATTTGCCAAGGTCGATATCCGCGCAGCGTTTGGAGCAAAACGGACGAAAACTCTGTTGCGATTCTCCGCCGCAGATCGGACAGCTCATCTCAGCACCTCCCTCAGGGCTATACGGCCGCGTTTGCGCTGCAATTCGTAGTGGCCGAGGTTGGTCCAGCCCGCCAGAACCGTTTCCTCGGAGTCCGCCCGGAAGGCGGCCCGCAGCGCGGTTTCAAAGCCGCGGCGGTCTTTCTTGGGCATCGGGGCCAGGTCCAATATGATCTGACCGCCCAGGCCCCGCACCCGCAGGGCGCGCGGCAGGGCTTTGGCGGTGGCCATATTGGCCTTTACGCCCGCTGCAAGCGACGTGTCCGAGCCAGTGTTCACATCCACCGCCACCAGGGCGCGGGTCGGTTCGATAAACAGGCAGCCGCCGCCTGGCAGCGGCTCGCGAATCCCCTGTGCCGTGTCCAGCGCATCCAGCACACCCAGCCGTTCGAACCCGCCGGGCTCGCGTTCCACGCCGGCAGGCTCCACCCAGTCCCGCCAGGCCAGCAGATGGGGCGTGTCACCTTCGGCCAACACCTCCGGCTCCAAGCCTTCGTCCTGCATCACCTGCGACGCCAGTGCCGCCATAGCGGCAACGTCTTCTGCGATCTCTTCGCTGTCCGCACCGGCACAGGCCGAGCGCAGGATCAAGCCGTAGCCCGCCTCGCCCATTTCCTCATGCGCAATCTCCAGCAGCCGGTCGCGCTCTTCCTCATCACGGATGCTGCGCGAGATGTTCAGGCCCGGCGCCTCGGGCGTGACAATGGCATAGCGGCTCTTGAACAAGAGCTTCTGGGTTGCCGGAATGGCCTTGCCCGGCTCGGCGTAGCCGGAGACCTGCACCAGGATCATTTGGCCCGGCGCCAGCCCCTTGACCTGGCGCAGAAAAGCCGGGCCGTCGGGAGTGGTCAGGAACATGCCGCCCTGCCCCTTCACTGGCCGGTCAGCCCGGGCCCGGTAAATGGTTCCGGGCGCTGGTGCGTCGCTTTCGATCAGTATGTCTTCCAGCTTGCCGTCCACCATGAGTGCAGCGGCTTCGCGGTCCTGGATGTGGTCTAGGATGATGGTGCGGCCCTTCATGCGGCGGCCTCCTGATAGAGCGGCAGCCCGGCGGCGCGCAGCAAGTTTGCGGTTTCGGATAGCGGCAGCCCGACGATGCCGGTGAAGGAGCCGCTGATCCAGGGAATAAAGGCGCCTGCAGGGCCCTGGATGGCATAGGCGCCGGCCTTGCCCTCCCAGTCGCCGGTGGCGAGATAGGCGTTCAGTTCCTCGTCGGAGAGGTTCTTCATCTTCACCTGGCTGACCACATCCTTCTGCCAAACGCGGTCCCCACGGCGCACGGCGACGGCGGTGATCACCCGGTGGCGGCGGCCAGAAAGCGCTAGCAGGAATTCTGCCGCCTCGCCCGCATCGCGCGGCTTACCCAGGATACGGCGGCCAAGGGCGACGGTTGTATCGGCGCACAAAACAACGTCTTCCGCCTTCGCCGGGACAGCTTCGGTCTTTTCCCGCGTCACTCGGGCGCAATAGGCGCGCGGCAACTCGCCCTTCTGCGGCGTTTCGTCAATCTCCGGCGGGCGCACTTCGTCAGGGCTCACGCCCAGCTGCGCCAGCAACTGCAGCCGCCGCGGGCTGCCCGATCCCAGAATGAATGCCATGCCAAAGCCCTCTTGTCCGTCTCAGCTGTCTTAGAGTTTTTCTGCATGTGCCGGAAGCCTGCACCGCCCCCTTCTACTTTGCAAAAATACTCCCGCCGGAGGCAGCGGCCGCCAGGCCGCCAAAGACAAAAGCCCGGCAGTTAGCCGGGCCTCAGTATTTCTTCCAGATCAACAGCTTATTTGAAGCGGTAGTTGATCCGGCCCTTGGTCAGGTCATAGGGGGTCATTTCCACCTGGACCTTGTCGCCAGCCAGAACACGGATGCGGTTCTTGCGCATCTTGCCTGCCGTATGTGCGATGATCTCATGGCCGTTCTCAAGCTCGACCCGAAACGTCGCGTTAGGCAGGAGTTCCTTCACGACACCGGGAAATTCGAGCGTATCTTCCTTGGCCATGTTGTCTCCATCATTGGGTTAACCCGCAAACTGCGGGACGTGCGCTTAAATGGGGTCATTTTTCCAATATTTCAAGGGCTCAATCAGCAAAGAGCGGCCTTTGTGATCGATTTTACCCGCGGTATTTGCTCCGCCCAGTGCAGCCGGTTCAGCACTCCGCCATCGGCCCGGACATGGGCAATCGCTTCCAGATCCGCGTCGGCGTAAGTCCAGCCCGGCTGGTTCAGCATGCCTTCGGCCAAAACACCGGTTCCAGGGAAGCCCTTGTCCGGCGGGCCGAATATGCCGCCAGTGCCGGTGTTCATGTCCACAGCTTCGGACCATTCATTGGCCCCGACGATCGAGGCCATGGCCGTCACACACTGGCTTTCCAGCGCCCGCGACATGGCGCCGATGCGCACCCGCCAGTAACCGGCCAGTGCCTCAGTACAGGAAGGGACGAGAATCACATCTGCCTCTGCCAGCGCGCGGCCCAGGAGCGGAAATTCGCTATCATAGCAGATCAGCACCCCGATTCTGCCCAGAGCGGTGTCGAATATCTTCAGCGGCCCGCCCCCCATGATGCCCCAGTCTTCGCGCTCGAACCGGGTCATGATCTGCTTGTCCTGATGGTCCCGCTTGCCCGTGGGCGCGTAGAGCTCCGCCCGGTTCACCGGCCGGTTCAGGCCGCTGTTCACCGGTGCGGAGGCGCCCAGAATATGCACGTTATGCTCCGCGGCCAGTTTCAGGTGCAGTGCGGCGGCATCTTCCATCTTCTCCGAAACCGAATGGATCGACTGCTCCAGATCACCGGCTACCGCCGCGCCATCCAGCGTCGACAGTTCCATCGCGCCGTATTCGGGGAACACCAGCAGCTCGGCGCCGTTCCCGGCAGCTTCTGCCACCCAGGCGTCCAGCTTGTCCTCATACTGCGCCCAGCTGTCCAGCCAGTCGAGCGGATAGGCGGCGGTGGCGATTTTCATGCGGTGTCTCCAGCAGTCAGCAGGCGCATCCCGGTGCGGTCATCCTGCAGGATTGCCCTGCAAAGGTGCCCGGCGCAAGGCAATGCGGTACCGGGTTTGCAGGTGGCACTGGGATGGCTGAGAAAAAACCGCAGAGGATGCGCATTTTTGCAACGGAAACAGCCGCGCCCTGCATTCCATCTTGGTACTGCGCGGCAAATTGGCCATTCTTGGGCGCGGCCAGCCATTTGATTTATTGAAAGAAGGACCACTCCTTTGGCAACGAAACTTGATGACAAGAACCTGAAAGGTGTTATTGCCGACATTCCCCAAAAGGGTTTCCGCACCAAATTCTGGCGCGAATACCGGGCCGGCGCCTGCAAGGGCAGCGGCGTGGGCAAGTATATGGATCTGCTGGAGAAACTGGGGGTGCCGCCGTCGGGCGACCCGGCCATGGCAGATCTGGACAACATGCCGGAGATCGTTCAGGCCTTCAGCATGCTGGCCAACGCGATGCTCAAGGCGCGCGGTAAATGCGGCAAGCTGCAGTCCCACAGCCGGGAACTTTGCCTGGCCTATGCCAAGCAGATCGAAAAACGCGAAGACGCGGCAGCGGAGCTGGCGCGCAATGCGGACAAGATCAAGCAAAAACAGATGGCGCAGCAGCTGAAGGCCGAGAAGGAAAACGAAGAAACCGACAAGCATCTGGCCAAGCTCAAGAAAGAACACGAGCAGAAGAACAAGCTGATTCTGAAGGAGCTGAAGGAACTTCACACCCGTGCCAGCAAGATCGAAGGCGCTTGCAAAGACATCGTTAAGGACGTGAAACAGGCCGAAAAGGACATGGAGGCCGTCCGCAAGGCTTGGAAGACCCAGTACAACAAGGAGGGTGCCAACCGCGAGGATATCGAGGGCAAGGCCGACGCTGCCTTGCGGGCGCTGATCAAGAAGCACAAGATCGCGATTCACACCAAGAACATCAAGGAAACCCTGCCCAAGATCCTGAAAGAGGCCACCAGCCTGCTGAAGCAATACGCCAAGCAGCCCGGCATCGAAAAGGAGCGGATGGCAACCGGCAAGGCGCTGGTTGCGGCGCAGAATAGCTTTAAGTCTGCTCAGGATGACGTGCGTTTCTTCCTGGCCCAGCACAAGCAGGCGTTGGACGAACTGCAAAAAGCCCGCCCCGAAGGGGTTTGAGCTTTAGACTGCAGGCGCCCCGCGCGGGCGCCTGCTTCCATTACAGGTCCCGGATCCAGAACTGCAACGGTTTGCTGGTTGCTCCGGACTGATCCACGTCCTTCCAGGAAAAATGCGCGATGGCGCCCTCCAGCGGGGCATAGCCGCGCTTGCGCCAAAACGGGTCCAGCGGCGCGTAATCCGCAGGCCGCAGCGGGTGGTCCGCCGGGCGCTGTACGCCGCAAAAGGCGGTCTTGCTGAACCCGTGCTTTCGGGCGTGCGCTTCTCGCGCGTCAAAGAAACCGTGTCCAACGCCATGCCCGCGGTACTCCGGCAGCAGCACGGATTCGGCGCAGTAGAAGACATCCTTCAGATCAATGCCGGTGCCCTCAAAGGCTGCCGCAAAGTCATCCGCATGATCCGCCAGCGGTGCGCCGGTGGAGGCGCCGACCAGGGTATCGCCATCAAAGGCGCCAACCACCACGGCACGGGCGCTATCCCGGTAGCTTTGCAGATACTCCCGCTCATAGGCCAGATCCCCGTCATAAAGATACGGCCAGGCGCGGAACACCTTTATCCTCAGGCGCGCCACATCGTCCAGCGCGGCCGCCAGTGCCGCGCCGGTCATCGCTTCGACCCGGATCGTCATCCCGCCGAAACCTGAGCGATCCAGTCCGCCAGGTTGTAATAGGTGGTGACGCGGGAAATCTTACCGTCCTTCAGCTCAAAGAACGACCCGCCCGGCAGACGGTAGGTCTGGCCCTTGGCTTCCGGCAGACCTTCGTCAGTGACCAGATAGGTGCCGTTGACGATGAACTCCGCCGCTGCTCGTGTTCCGTCGTTGCTGGAAAAGATCACCATATCGGTCAGCTCTTCCTTGTAGCAGCGGCTCATATGGGCGCAGAAATCCGCGAATTTCTCTTTGCCCACGCGGATCTTGCCCTCGTTGACGTGGTGAGCAATCTGCTCGTCCAGGCAATCCAGCATGGTGTTGGTGTCGCCGGCATTGAAGGCCGCGAAATAGCGCGCGATGGTGTCGGTCATGTTCTCTCCGTCGGTTCACCCCAGCGGTTTTTCAGGTGCTGGATGATTTGATCCCGTGTTTGACGGTAGATATCTAACTTGGCCTGACGCGTCTCGCCGAGCCCGGTAGGGTCCATTATCGGCCAATATTCGACATCAAGGTGAAAAAAACGGGTCAGTTCCAGTGCCCGGCGCTGGCTGGCGGGCGACAGTGCCACCACCAGGTCAAAAGACGACAGGTCATCGCCCCAGCGCTCCATTTCGTCAAAAGAGCGCGACCGGTGGCGCGACAGTTCCACATCCATCTCCTGGCAGACCGCGATGGAAAAGCCGTCGATCTCCATGTCGTTTTTGACCCCGGCGGATTGCACATAGGTGCCGGTGCCATAGAATTTCTTCATGATGCCCTCCGCCATCGGAGAGCGGACCGAATTGTGGTCGCAACAGAACAGAACGGACTGCGGCAGCTCCTTCACGCGTCAGCCTCCGAAGTGCAGAACGCAAATCAGGGTGAACAGGCGCCGAGCGGTGTCGGTATCGACCTCAGCCTTGCCCTCCAGCCGCTCCTGCAATACCCGGCTGCCTTCGTTGTGGATGCCGCGCCGCGCCATATCGATGGTCTCGATCTGGCTCGGCGGCATGGTCTTCACCGCGGTGAAATAGCTTTCGCAGATCTGGTAGTAGTCCTTGACCACCTGCCGGAAGGGCGAAAGCGACAGGTGGAATTCCGCGGCCCTTTCCCCCGCTTCGGTATTGATGTCGAAGACCAGGCGCTTGTCGCGGATTGCCAGCCCCAGGTGATAGGGACCTGCGGGCACATCGCGGTCTTCCCGTTGCGGCAGGGAAAAACTGTTGTCCTCGATCAGATCATAGATCGCCACCTTGCGCTCCTGCTCGATCTCGGGCGTCGGGGGCGGCAGGTTACGGTCGTCCAGTTCGATATGGCTGATGCGGCTCATGGGTCTATGTCTCTGAAATGCGCAAAGGCGTCCGGCCATGAGTATCGCACCGCCGTGCCTGGGGCAATGCAGCAGCGGACGTCAATATGGCGGCCGTTTGCGGCAGTGCTTGACACACCACGCTCCGGCGACCAGCCTGCAGCCAGCAGGAGGCCAAAAAGTTGACAGCGCTTAACCCGTTTTCCCTCAATGGCCGGCGTGCGCTGGTGACCGGTTCCACCGATGGCCTCGGCCTTGCCGCTGCCCGCTTGCTGGCAAAAGCCGGTGCCGAGGTCTGGGTCAACGGCCGCGGCACGGTTCGCGTAGAAGCCGCGCTTGCCCGGATGCCCGGCGCGGCCCGCCCGCTGGTGTTTGATGTCGCAGATGATAATGCAGCCGCTGCGGCCTTTGCGGAAATCGCGCACGAAGGCGGGCTCGACATCCTGGTCAACAATGTTGGCCAGCGCGACCGCCGCAGCCTGCCGGAGTTCACCCGCGCCGATTTGCAGTCGCTGTGGGAGGTCGACCTGGTCTCACCCTTCCGCCTGTCGCAGATGGCCGCCGCACAGATGGCGGCCAAGGGCTGGGGGCGCATCATTAATATCTCGTCGATTGCTGGCCTCATCGCGCAGTCCGGCGACGCCGCCTATACCACCGCCAAGGCCGGCATCAACGGCATGACCCGGGCGCTGGCAGCTGAGCTTGGGCCCCAGGGCATCACCGTGAACGCGATTGCTCCCGGCTTTTTCAAGACTGCCCCGAATGAGGCCGCCGCCGCGGATCCGGCCATTGCGGAGAAACTCAGGACTGCCACCGCGCTGGGCCGCTGGGGCGAGCCCGAGGAACTGGCCCCCGCGATCCTTTTCCTCGCATCACCCGCTGCGTCCTACATCACCGGGCAGGTGCTGGCCGTGGACGGCGGCTATACCGCGCATTACTGACCTGCCATCCGCTTCTTCCTGGTCTGGAAACCCACGGGGTGAATGCGCGTCAAGTGCAGAGGGGCAGCGGCCCCTCCGCCGCTTAGCCGTTCAGCGCATCCAGCCGTGCGGTGACGGACAGGCCGTGCGCTTCCAGGCTTTCACTTTTCGCCAGCACCTCTGCCGCCGGGCCAATGGCGCGCAGTGAGTCCGGGGTCATCTGGGTCAGCGTTGTCCGCTTGAGGAAATCCATCACCGACAGGCCGGAAGAAAACCGGGCAGAGCGCGCCGTAGGCAGCACATGGTTCGGGCCGCCAACGTAATCGCCAATCGCTTCGGGGGTGTACTGGCCGAGGAAAATGGCGCCTGCGTGAATGGTCTTTTTGCTCAAAGCAACAGGGTCGGCAACGCACAGCTCCAGGTGCTCCGGCGCAATGCGGTTTGACAGCGCCGCCGCCTCATCCAAATCCCGCACGGTGACCACGGCACCGAAATCGCGCCAGGAGGCACCGGCAATGGCGCGGCGCTCCAGCGTTTCCAGCCGCTTGTCCACCGCCGCGGCTACCGCGCGGCCAAAGGCTTCGTTATCGGTGATCAGGATCGATTGGGCGCTTTCGTCGTGCTCGGCCTGGCTCATCAGGTCCAGTGCGATCCAGTCCGGGTTATTGTCCTTGTCCGCGATCACCAGGATTTCCGAGGGACCTGCAATCATGTCGATGCCGACCTTGCCGAACACCCGCCGCTTGGCTGCGGCGACAAAGGCATTGCCGGGGCCGGTGATCTTGTCCACCGGCGCGATGCTTTCGGTGCCATAGGCCAGCGCAGCCACCGCCTGCGCCCCGCCGACGCGGTAAATTTCATCGACGCCTGCGATCCTGGCCGCCAGCAGCACCAGCGGGTTGATCCGCCCGGCCGGCGTCGGCACCGTGACCGCCAGCCGCTCCACACCCGCAACCTTGGCCGGGATGGCGTTCATCAGAACCGATGACGGGTAGGAGGCCAACCCGCCCGGCACATACAGCCCAGCAGCCGAAACAGCTGACCAGCGCCAGCCCAGCGATGCGCCGCTCTCGTCCGTCCACTGCGCATCCTCGGGCATCTGACGGCCGTGGTAGGCGCGGATGCGCTCTGCTGCCAGTTCCAGCGCTTCGCGCTCCTCTGCCGGGACAGTTGCAATGGCCGCGTCCACTTCGGCGTCAGAGATCCGCAGCTGAGCCGGCTCCAGTTCCAGCCGGTCGAATTTCGCCGTCAGCTCCACCAGCGCCGCATCGCCGCGGGCGCGGACGTCAGCAATGATCCCGGCCACGATAGCATCCACATCCGGGCTGTCCTCCCGCTTGGCACCCAGAAGGGCGGTAAAGGACTGTTCAAAACCGGCATCGGCGGTGTTCAGAAACTGCGGCATCTGGATCTCCTTTGCCCCCGCATAGCGGCACGGGCGCAGGGCCTCAAGATTTATACGTTAGACCGGTGCAATTGGACGCAAGTCGTAGGGGGGCCGAAAGCTTGATTGGGAGAGGGGCGCCACCTCTTTTGGCCTGGAGGCCAATTCACCGCCGAATATTTGGGGCCACAAAGAAGCGGCAGATCAGCGCAAAGCTTTCCGCATCGCGATACAAGGCGTGCCGCAGCAGCTGCCGTTACGCCTGGTCTCTTGCCAGCCGTGCTTGCTGTAGAAGTTCTGTGCCGTGCGGGTAGCGTTAAGCCGGCCCTCGGCATGGCCATCCCGAAGCAGTTCCGCCTCCAGATGGGTCAGCATCGCCGTTCCTGATCCCTGGCCGGCAGCGGCAGGGGCCACATACAGCAGGGTAATGGCGCCTCCCGGATCAACGCCGCCCACCGCAGTGGGCTCTCCGCCCCGTTCCGACAGCCAATACCGCCCCTGACCGCTGATCCAGTTGCGGATCTGTTCCGGCGTCTTGTTTGCAGTCCAGTCCGCAATCCGCGCGGCGTCGCCACCGTGATCCGCCTCGCACAGATCCCGGATCGAGGCGATCAGAACCCGGCTCATAGCAAAGACGTCAAAAACCGTGGCGCGGCGGATTTCCAGCGGCGCCGCCTGAGCGGCAAAGGCCTGGGAAATGCCGCGCTTGTTCTGCACGGCTCAGGCGCCGTGGTCCGGGGCCTGGCCGGAAGGTGCCCGGTAGGGCCGGGTGACATCGCGCAAGGACACTTCCAGCGCTTCAACCGAAAGGCGCAGCACTCCATCCCCTGCGAGAGTGAGCAGAACATGACCTGCCCCGTCTTCAGACGGTTCAAATGTGACAGACAGCAGAGACAAAATCAGATCCTTGTCCTTGCGGTCCACACCTTGCGAGGAGACGCCCAGCACATTGTCGACCACTAGCAGGGACTGCACCCGCTCATAGGCACGGCCCCGGCGCTCGGCGGCGTCGCGGTCCTCCCAGCGGAACCGGTTCAGCAGCAGCGCAAATCGGCGCTCAGCTGCGCGCCAGCTCATTTCACTTGCCGGAAACACCGCGTCCTGCAGCAATGAAGACAGGACCTTGAGGTCCTCTTCCTCCAGCGCGCCCAGGTTCAGCGGCGCCTCGCGGCCGTCCTCAAAGCCAGCGTCGGTCATGACTCCTCCTTGATCCGCTCGATTTTGGCGCCGACACCGGACAGTTTGCGCACCACATGCTCATACCCGCGGTCCAAGTGGTAGACCCGGCTAACCTTGGTTTCGCCTTCTGCCGCCATCCCGGCCAGGATCAGCGAGACAGAGGCGCGCAGGTCGGTGGCCATCACCGGGGCGCCCTTCAGCTTCTCGACGCCTGTCACTGTTGCGTGGCCGCCGTGGACCTCGATCTCCGCCCCCATGCGCACCAGTTCCGGCGCGTGCATGAATCGGTTTTCAAAGATTTTCTCTTCCAGCACCGAAGTGCCCTCAGCCGTGCACATCAGCGCCATCATCTGCGCCTGCAGGTCGGTCGGGAAACCCGGGAAGGGTTCGGTGACTACATCCACCGCCCGGATCCGGCCGTTCTTGCGGCTGACGGTCAGGCTGTTCGTGCCCTGGGTGATCTCGACGCCGACGGCCTCCAGCTTGTCGCAGAAGCTTTCCAGCAGGCTGCGGCGTCCGCCCAGCAATTCCACCTCGCCGCCGCAGATCGCGGGCGCCAGCATATAGGTGCCCAGTTCGATCCGGTCGGTCACCACCTGATGCGTCGCGCCATGCAGGCGGTCGACACCCTGAATGGTGATCTCAGACGATCCGTCTCCCTCGATCTGCGCGCCCATCTTGCGCAGGCAATCGGCCAGGTCGACAATCTCCGGCTCGCGCGCAGCGTTTTTGATGACGGTGGTGCCTTTCGCCAGCGTCGCCGCCATCATGATGTTTTCGGTTGCGCCGACAGAGGCAAAACTCAGCTCCACGACGGCACCTTTCAGGCCCTTGGGCGCCTTGGCATGCAAGTAGCCGTCCTTCAACTCGATTTCTGCCCCCAGCGCTTCAAGTCCGTGGATATGCAGATCCATCGGGCGGGCACCGATGGCGCAACCACCGGGCAACGACACCACCGCCTGGCCGAGCCGTGCCAGCATCGGGCCCAGCACCAGGTTCGATGCGCGCATCTTGCGCACGATATCATAGTCGGCGACGTGGCTGGTCAGGTCATGACTTGACATCGCCAGCACCTGGCCGTCCTGCAGACTGGAAACCTCGGCCCCCAAAGACTGCAGCAGCATCGTCATCGTCTTGATGTCGCTCAGCCGCGGCGCGTTGGTCAGTGTCAACGGATCTTCGCTCAGCAATGTCGCCGGCATCAAGGTGAGACAGGCGTTCTTGGCGCCGGCAATCGGGATCTGCCCGTTCAGCGGGCCATTGCCCGTAACCAGAATCGAATCCATCTGAGGTTATTCTCCGCTCTTGCCCGTGTTCTGGTCCTGCTTATCCGCCCGCGCCTTGGCCTGTGCCTTGCGCCGGGCCATGTTTGCCTTGAGCGCCGCTTTCAGCCGGTCATCGCGCGATGCTGCGGAACCGTCGTTTTTAGGTGATTTCTTCTCTGCCATAAGACTTCTGTAACTTAGTGCGAAAAAACCGTCCAGAATGCTCTTGCACCCCTCTGCGTTTATGCCTAAAAGCCCCCTCACCGGCGCTGCTGTAGCTCAGAGGTAGAGCACTCCCTTGGTAAGGGAGAGGTCGAGAGTTCAATTCTCTCCAGCAGCACCATGTATCCCACTGATTTTGATGATAGACCTTGTTTTCAAGGGGTTGCGCCTGCCGTACTGTTACATAAAGGTGCTACACATTGCGTGTTAGAGCTATGCCGAATTTAAAGCAGAGAAACACTGCCTATTAGATCAGGGGTGCGTCCCGTCTGACGTGGACGGCAAAGCCAGTGACACGCTGGATCAGGCTCCCTCCGGTGATTCGACTGTCTTCATCACGGTCACCACACACGCGGCCTTTTCGCGTAATACACCGTCCCGGAAAGTTTGCACGCGGACCTATACGGCGCGAGGAGAAAGCTTCTCTTCGTAGAGGGGAAATCCACAAGCTCAGATCAGCCTTTGCACTCCCTCTTGCGCCCCGAGACTTCCGCCCGGGTGCGTGAGACATGTGCATAAGTCATTCTGCGCTGTTGATGGGTTGCGGAACTGTGAAGAAACTCACCATGCATCGGCTTTTGGGAGATCACGTCCGGCAAGCCGGTGTAATTTCGCAGATGGCTTGAGGTCAGCTTCCCAATCTCACGGCCCCAGAAGTGAGCGCCGCCACAGGCTTCCATCGCGACGGCACAGGGCTGCAACGACCTGAAGAAAGCCAGCACCCGATCCCTCCGCAATTTCTTGCGCAGAACAGGCTGCCCCGCTCCATCTGCCCCGTGGACCTGAAACACATTCTTAGCCAGATCGAGCCCGGCCGTGATAATCTCCGACATGACCGCTCTCCCTTATGGATCGTTGCAGACCCACCTTGGCACATTGATGCCGTCGGGGGCGGTCACATCATCAAAACCGATGCGCCGCTGACTTTTGTCCGCGGCATGGAGTAAGGAATTTCGGCCAATCCGGCGTCTGCGGTCAATCTGAAACCGCGGTTTCACGCATAGCGGGAGAAAACGACCATTGACTGGATGCCGGTTTATGATCTGGATGATAGCCTCGTCCGCGATCAGTCACGTTCCTTGCCTGGCCGCATTTCCCGGAGGGGCGCTGCAAGTTTCGCCAGAAGGTAATCGGCCACGAGGGAGACATGCGCTTCGCTCATAGCCGACCGGTGGACCGAGATCACCACATCAGGCAGTGAAGGGAAGCCCTCCCTGCCGTCTATGATCTTGAGGCCGGCGGGAATAGTTGACGCTTCCATAACCGAAACACCGGAGTTTTCGAGTATTGCTTTCTCCATCAAGCCGATACTTCTGGTCGAGTAGGCCACATGCCAAGTACGGTCGATCCGCCGCAATGCGTCCAAGGCAATATCGCGGCAGACACATCCCGCTGGAAACAGGACCAACGACAGCGGTGCCGCCGGGTCGTCCAAGTAATCGGGTGCAGCAACCCAGTGAAGCGGTTCGTATCGCGCGATCTCGCCTGCGACCGCTGCCGCAGGGTGGGTCGCCACGACGACATCAAGAGCCCCTTTGCCGATCCCCGGCAGCAAGTCACTGGCGTTGTCGCATGTGACTTCCAGTTGCAGCCGGGGGTAGTCCTTGCTGATCGCCGAAAGGATCGGCGGCAACAGAAAGGTTGCATAGTCGTCCGGTGCACCGATCCGGACCAGCCCGGCCGCCTCAGGCCGTTGAATGTGAGAGAGGGCGGCGTCATTGGCAGCGAGAATACGGTTGGCGTAAACCAGTAAGATTTCGCCGGTGTGTGTGACTGCGACAGACTGCCGGCTCCGGTTGAACAGGCGCTTTCCGACGATCTCTTCAAGCCGTTTGATCTGAAGGCTTACTGCCGACTGGGTTCGGCCAATCGCGCTTGCTGCCTGCGTGAAGTTGAGGTGAGCAGCCACGGCTATAAAGGACCGGAGAAGGTCGATTTCGAGATCGCGTTTCATATGCCTATAACAAGACATACTCATCACGCTTAGCAACAATATTCGTTTCGGCAATCATGCGAGAGGCCTCTATCCTGACCTCGGAGGTAATCAGTATGTTAGGAATTCTTGCTCGAAGCATGTTCGTTGCAGCGCGCATGCGACCCTCGGTAACGCGCCAACAACGACGGAACCCGCGCTTGGCGCCAATCACGGAAATCAATGAAGAGGCCGACGAACTGCGAAAGAACCACAGGCCTATGCCATTAACCTCGCAACAGCAAAAATTTGATTCTTTTGCCCGCCTTCACCAAGCACCTGGTGCGTTTCTGATGCCGAACACCTGGGATGCCGGGACCGCTCGCATTCTGGAAGGGCTAGGCTTTTCAGCGCTGGCCACGACAAGTGCGGGGCTGGCTTTCTCGCTGGGATTGCGGGATTCCAGCGGCAGCCTATCGCGCCGGCAGGTTTTGGAAAACGCCCGTTCGATTGTCGAAGCCACATCTCTTCCTGTCTCCGCGGACTTGGAGGATGGGTTTGGCGCATCTCCAGAGGACGTGGCTCAAACTATACGTGAAGCCGGAAATGCCGGTTTATGCGGTGGCGCCATCGAAGATTCTACAGGCGATCCAAGCAATCCGATAATCGAATTCGAACTTGCCGTCGATCGGATACGAGCGGCCGCTGAGGCCAAACCATCAAAGCAATTCCTGATCACCGCACGGGCGGAAAACTTCATCTGCGGACGCCCTGATCTCTGCGACACGATCCGGCGCCTGAAAGCCTTTGAACGGGCTGGTGCTGATGTGGTCTATGCACCGGGGCTTCCAGACCTCAAATGTGTGCGCGCGGTCTGCGCCGCAGTTACTGTACCCGTCAACGTGGTCGTAGGACTTTCCGCGACGAGCTACTCGGTAGCCGATCTCTCAAAAGCTGGCGTACGACGCATCAGCACCGGTGGCTCACTTGCGCGCGCAGCGCTTGGTGAGATGATCCGGGCCGCGACAGAGCTGAAAATGCACGGAACCTACCGCTACGCTGACAAAGCGATTTCGGATACTGCCGCCGCCAATCAAATGAGAATAATTCAGCGGGCGACAGAATGATGCCGGATAAACGTGATTTTCCAAACTGGATCTGCCCCGGCTACGTGCCGCCACCGGTGCTTCGCTGGGGACAGGATGCATTGATATTCACTGCGTTGCATGAGTCACAGTTCGGAAAACGGAGCGGTGGCATGAGCGAGCTTTGTTTGGCTTACCGGCGAGAAGATGGCCAAGCCCGCCCCTTTTTTCACAAAGTGACGCGGCAAGGCTCGGGTCGATGACAAACAGGTGATAAGCGGAATTACATTCATCAATCGCAAGACGCCGTTTAAATACGACCAGCGCCGGTGCAAGCGGCCAAACCGCATCGAGATCACGTTTGGCAGGCTCGAACATTGGAGGCGCGTGGCCACCCGCTTTGACGGCTGTCCCAAGGTCTTCCTTTCAATCACCTCCCTCGCAGCAACCGTCATCCATTGATTATGACTCCTGTCCCTAATCATCAGGCTACTGGTGACCACGAAGTATGCTGCCGAAGTTCTCGCGCCTGATTGCATTTTACGGATGGGGCGGAGATTGGCTGCAGGTCATCAGGCAGGGCGGCAGACGGCGCCTCACCCCGCCTTGGTCAGCGACAGGAACACATCCTCCAAATCCGCTTCCTCGGTCTTCACGTCGCGGATCGAAATCCCGGCGGCGTGAACCGCGGCCAGTACGTCTTCGGCGCTGGTTGCCTGGCTGCGGTAGCGCAGCGCGACGGCGCCGTCCGCGCGCAGTTCGGCCTCAATGCCTTCGCCCTGCGGCAGAGCCGCCGCCGGCACCGCGGGCTGCACCACCATAGTCTTGGCATCGAGCCGGCCCAAAAGGCTGGCCTTGGTATCCCGCGCCACTACCTCGCCCTGGTTGATGATAGCGATCTCGTCGCACATCTCCTCGGCCTCCTCCAGATAGTGGGTGGTGAGGATGATGGTCATGCCCTGTGCGTTCAATTTTCGGATGTTCTCCCACAGCATCTGGCGCAGCTCAATATCGACGCCGGCGGTGGGTTCGTCCAGCACCAGCACCGAGGGGCGGTGGACCAGCGCTTTGCCCAAAAGCAGCCGCCGCCGCATGCCGCCGGAGAGAGTGCGGGCATAGGCCTCCGCCTTGTCCGTGAGCCCGATCATCCGCAGGATCTCGTCGCTGTGGCGCTCGTGCTTGGGCACGCCGTAAAGCCCCGCCTGCACCTCCAGCGCGCCGCGCGGGGTGAAGAACGGGTCGAGGTTCAGCTCCTGCGGCATCACCCCGATGGCGGCGCGGCTCTGGCGCGGGTTTTCGTCCTGGTCAAACCCCCAGATCGAAACCTTGCCGGAGGTCTTGCGCACGAGACCTGCCAGAATGTTGATCAGGGTGGACTTGCCCGCACCGTTCGGCCCCAGCAGGCCGAAGACAGAGCCGCGCGGCACGGAGAGGTCAACGCCCTTCAGCGCGTGTTTTTCCGGCTGGCCTTTGCCGCCCCTGTAGATTTTGCGCAAAGCTTCAATACGGATTGCATCGCATGTCATCGCCGCTCTTGCCCCCGGTTTTTCCTTGGCTCATAAAAGCGCCTAGCCGAAAACCGAAAGGACCGCCAGCCATGAGCACCGAAGCGCCGGAAACCAAGATTGTGAACAACCGCAAGGTTGCGTGCGACGGCAGCGAAGGCGCGTTGGGGCATCCGCGGGTCTATCTGCAGATCCCAGAGGCCGAAGGTTTTGTGGAATGCCCCTATTGCGACTGCAAATTTATCTATGAGGACTCGGCCAAGGCGGCGCAGTGATCCGGGCCGCGCGAGGCAGAGGGGCCGGCGTCACGACTCTGGAAAACTCGAATTTTCCGGCCACGTTTCTTTGAAGGCATTTGCTGGCCTCCGGTAGTGTCCGAAGTAGGAAGAAATGGCGGGCAGCGGATATGGCACAGCTCCTGATCGTCTATCACAGCCGCACCGGCGGCAGCCGGCAGATGGCTGAGGCCGCGCAGGCCGCAGCGTGCAGCGAAACCGAAACCGTCCTGAAACAGGCCAAGGACGCCGGGCCGGAGGATCTCGTGGCCGCAAGCGGCTATCTGTTCTGCGCACCGGAGAACCTGGCGGCGCTGTCTGGCGAGATGAAGGACTTCTTTGACCGCTGTTATTACCCGGTGCTGGGAAAGATCCAGGGGCGGCCCTACGCGCAGATGGTCTGCGCCGGGTCGGACGGGGAAAACGCCGCGCGGCAATGCGCCCGTATTGCCACCGGCTGGCGCCTGAAAGAGGTGCAGAAGCCGCTGATCATCTGCACCCATGCGCAGACGCCCGAGGCCATTATGGCGGAGAAGGTGATCCCGGAGGATCAGCTGGAGACCTGCCGCGAGCTGGGGCTGGCCTTGGGGGCGGGACTGGCGATGGGAGTGTTCTGATCGGCAGTGCCGCCTGAACCCTGGCGTAATGCCCCGGCCCACAAATCACTAATAGTCACAACAGAACAGCACTGCATTTCTGCCGCAGTTCAAGCCTTTACAAACCCCTTGCAAACGGGTTTGAACTGCTTTGGACCGCATCCCGCTGCCGGATACCGCCTGGCTGCCGGGTCATTTTCCAGCCCACCCGCGCCCGCAGGAGAGAATATGGCATTTGCAGTGGAAGTTGTCGCGTTGTCGGGCCAGGAGCCCGTGGCCAAAGGCCGGGTCCGAAGCGTTTTTGCGTTTCCCGGCCACCCGGACTTGCTGATCAAGGTCGCCACGCTTCAGAACCCCAAGCATGACTATTCGCTGGGCAAGCGGCTGGCCAGGTATCTGTTTCCGGATACCACCCACCGCAACACCCTGAAAGAGATCGAATGCGAGCTGATGGCAGCGCTGAAGCTCGGCAAGGATATCGCGGGATCTCCGCTGGCCAGGTGCCTGGGGGTAGTGCAGACGGACCGCGGGCCTGGTGTTGTCGTCGAACGCATTGCCGCTCAGGACGGCAACCTGGCCCCGCATTTGCAGCAGGTCTCCAAGACCGGCGGGATGAATGATGCGGTGCTGCAGGATCTGAATGTCTTTGCAAAGAAACTGTTCGGCCTGCAGATCGTTGCCCGCGACATTCACAACCGCAATATCGTCTATGGCCACCGCGGAGGCGTTCCGGCGTTTTTCCTGATCGATGGCTACGGTGAAAGAAACGTGGTGCCGCTTCGTTCGATGTCCCGTGCCCTGAACGACCGGTCCCTGCACAAGCAGCTGAACCTCATCGCCCAGAAGACCCGGCTGATTTGGCACAAGGACCGGTGCGCCTTCAGTCAGCGCTGATCCAGTGCGGTGCGCGGCGGCGATGTCAAAGCCGGACTGCATGACTGCCAGGCGCGCCTTAGGCTGCTGACTGGGGTGGTGCATTCCGCGCTCTTGCCAGCCGCCCTAAACTCCAATTGCCCTTCCTGCCCGGATCACCGATAACCGGGAAACAGAACACGAACGGATTTCCAACGGGAGCGCGGCGCACATGAGCGGGACACACTTCGGCAAGGGCTGCCATCTGCATCTGATCGACGGTTCGGCCTTCATTTTCCGCGCCTATCACGCGCTGCCACCGCTGACCCGCAAATCCGACGGGCTGCCGATCGGCGCGGTGGCTGGGTTCTGCAACATGCTGTTCAAGCAGGTGGAGGACAACAAAGGTGCGGATGCGCCGACCCATGTGGCGGTGATATTCGACTATTCCGGCAAATCGTTCCGCAACGAGATGTACGATCTGTACAAAGCCAACCGCCCGCCGGCACCGGAGGATCTGGTGCCGCAATTCCCGCTGACCCGCGAAGCCACCAAGGCGTTCAACATCGCCTGCAAGGAAGTCGAAGGCTTTGAGGCCGACGACATCATCGCAACGCTGGCGCACCAGGCGCGGGATGCGGGCGGGCGGGTGACCATCATCTCGTCGGACAAGGACCTGATGCAGCTGGTCGGCGGCGGCGTCGAGATGCTGGATGCGATGAAGAACAAGCGCATCGACAGCGACGGCGTGGTGGAGAAATTCGGCGTCGGCCCCGACCGGGTGGTCGATGTGCAGGCGCTGGCGGGCGACTCGGTTGACAACGTGCCGGGCGCGCCGGGGATCGGGATCAAGACCGCCGCACTGCTGATCAATGAATTCGGCGATCTGGAGAGCCTCTTGGACCGGGCCGAGGAGATCAAGCAGCCCAAGCGCCGCCAGACCCTGATCGAGAAGCGCGAGCAGATCGAGCTGTCGAAGAAGCTGGTGCAGCTCGATTGCAACATGGAGCTGGACTTCACCCTGGACGATCTGGAGGTGAAGGAGCCGGATGCGGCGGTGTTGCTGGAGTTCCTGAGCAGCATGGAATTCCGCACCCTGACCAAGCGGCTGGCGGACCAGCTGGGCATGGAGGCGCCGGCCATTCCGGAAGCGCCCGCCGCTGCTGCGTCCGCAGCGGCGGAAGCGCCGAAAGCGGTGCCGTTTGACAAGGAAAAATACGAATGCGTCCGCGACGCCGCGGCGCTGCAGGTCTGGGTTGACCGCATCCGCCAGCGCGGCTGGGTGGCGGTGGATACCGAGACCACCGGCCTGGATGAGATGGTGGTGGATCTGGTCGGCATCTCGCTGTGCGTCGAGGCGGGCGAGGCCTGCTACATCCCGCTGGCGCACAAGGCCGGGGGCGATGATCTGTTTGGCAGCGAAGGGCTGTCCGAAGGGCAGATGCCGCTGGAGGAAGCAGTCGCGATGCTCAAGGACGCTCTGGAAGACCCGGCGATCATAAAGATCGGCCAGAACATGAAATACGACGCCAAGATTTTCCACCGCTACGGGGTCGATGTGGCACCCATCGACGACACCATGCTGATGTCTTATGCGCTGCATGCGGGGATGCACGGGCATGGTATGGATGCGCTATCGGAACGGTATCTGGATCACACGCCGATCCCGATCAAGCCGCTCTTGGGCTCCGGCAAATCGGCGATCACCTTTGACCGGGTGCCGATTGACGATGCGGTGCCTTATGCTGCTGAGGACGCCGACATCACCCTGCGCCTGTGGCAGCTGTTCAAGCCGCAGTTGCATCAGGAGCGGGTCACGACGGTCTATGAGACACTGGAACGGCCACTGGTGCCGGTGCTGGCGGATATGGAGCGCAACGGCATCAAGGTGGACCGCGATACGCTCAGCCGGATGTCCAATGCCTTTGCCCAGAAGATGGCGGCGCTGGAGGCGGAGATTCACGAGCTGGCAGGCGAGACATTCAACGTCGGCTCGCCTGCGCAGCTGGGCGAGATCCTGTTCGACAAGATGGGGCTGGAAGGCGGCAAGCGCGGCAAAACCGGCAAGTACTCCACCGGCGCCGATATCCTGGAGGATCTGGCGACCGAACACGACCTGCCCAGGCGGGTGCTTGACTGGCGGCAGCTATCGAAGCTGAAATCGACCTACACCGACGCGCTGCAGGACCACATCAACCCCGACACGGGCCGGGTGCATACGTCTTATGCCCAGACCGGGGCCAGCACCGGCCGCATGGCCTCGACCGATCCGAACCTGCAGAACATTCCGGTGCGCACCGAGGAAGGCCGCCGCATCCGCGAGGCCTTTGTCGCGGAAGAGGGCAACGTGCTGCTGTCGCTCGATTACAGCCAGATCGAGCTGCGTATTCTGGCGCATATGGCTGGGATTGATGCGCTGAAACAGGCCTTTGCGGAAGGTGTCGATATTCACGCGATGACCGCGTCCGAGATGTTTGAGGTGCCGCTGGAAGAGATGACCCCGGAAATCCGCCGTCAGGCCAAGGCGATCAACTTTGGTGTGATCTACGGCATTTCGGGCTTTGGCCTGGCGCGCAACCTGCGCATTCCGCGCAAGGACGCGCAAGGTTTTATCGACCGTTATTTCGAACGCTTCCCGGGCATCCGAAAGTATATGGATTCCACGGTGGAGTTCGCCAAGGAGCATGGCTATGTGCAGACCCTGTTCGGCCGTAAGATCCACACGGCGGAGATTAATGCCAAGGGGCCGAAGGCCGGCTTTGCCAAACGCGCGGCGATCAATGCGCCGATCCAGGGCACAGCCGCCGACGTGATCCGCCGCGCGATGATCCGGATGCCGGACGCCATTACCCATCTGCCCGCCCGGATGCTGCTGCAAGTGCACGACGAACTGCTGTTCGAAGTGCCGGAAGCGGCGGTGGAGGACACCATCGCAGCTGCCCGCCATGTAATGGAGACCGCCGCCGATCCGGCGGTGCATCTGGACGTGAAACTAGTGGTGGACGCAGGCCGCGGCCAGAACTGGGCCGAGGCGCATTGACACAACCCTGACGCAAGTGAATAGATAAGATACCATCAGCCGATGATAGCAAAAAATAAACTTATTGGGACACACACGGTGAAAAAAGTACTTCTGACAACTGCCCTGTTAGGGTTAGCGGCTTGTTCATTTCCTCCAAACCCGATTGTTTCGGAGTTCAACGGCGACAGTGTTACGATTGTAACATCTCAATTTACTCCTAGGGACCAGGCACTTGCAGCCTCACTTCAAGAAGCAAATCGAATTTGCCAAAAAGGTCATAAGAAACGCGCAGAACATGTTTCTGTTCGCGGCAACCCAAATACTTATGAAAACAGTGACCTGTTTCTCTGCCTAAACTGACGGACCCTCCCCTCGCCGGGTCAAGGAAGGCGTCAGCCTCCGCGCCCTTCTCGCGGGTTGTCCTTGACGCGGCTCGGAACAGAAGAAAATTGGCAGCCCCCCTCAAGGGCAGACCTGCCCTTAGGGGCTTCTCAGCAAAATCCCTTCGCGCCGCGCCAGCGGCGCCACGCCCAACGGCTGCTGCTGCATCTTTGATGCAGATTGCGGCGGGCGGGAGAGCACCCCTGCCCCGTTCTATCTTGCCTCAGCCTCCGGACGGCTGTTTGACCAGTTTCGCCACCAGCCTGCGCACCATCGGTGCGGCTGTGAAGGCGACGGCAAAGGCAATTGGCCAGCTCAAGCTCCACGCCTGCATCCAGGCACCGCCGAAGCCCGTGCCAAAGCCCAGCGCCTTCCAGGTCGCAACGCCGGTGACGATGAAGGACATCAGCCCCGACAGGATCAGGCTGAACAGAATAGGGGCAAATCGGGCGGGCAGCATGGGTGGTATCCTCACAGGTGTCGCAACTGCCTTATGCAGGCCGCGCATTCACATTTCAATTCACGAATGTGAAGGCGGCCTGCGGCGGCTCAGCCCATCCAGCCCAGGCTGTCCTCGGTGCGCCGGGTAGAGGGTGTGTATTCGGCGCTGACCCAGCCGCTGTAACCGCTGGCGTCAATCGCTTCGAACAACTGCTGAAAATCCACCGGCCCGGTGCCCGGCTCGCAGCGGCCAGGCGCGGCGCCGATCTGCACATGCACGGCACGGGAGCCGAAGGTCTCCCACACCGTGAGCGCGTCGCCGTGGATCATTTGCGCGTGGTAGGCGTCATACTGCAGGCCGACGTTGGGCCGGTCCACCGCGTCCAGAACCTCTACCGCGAGGGTGTAATCATCAAGGAAATAGCCCGGCTGGTCGCCGCTGTTCAGCGGTTCGATAGTGAATTGCTGGTCCGGCGCGCGGTCGGCGGCCCATTGCAGGTTCTCGACAAAGGTCTGCTGCGCCGCATCGCCCTTGGCATAGCCCGCCATCACATGGATCTTGCCGGCCTTCAGCGCCTCGGCATAGCGCAGCACCCGGCGGATGTCGCGCTGGAAACGGTCGGTGCCATCCGGCACTGCTGCATAGCCGGGCATGCCGCCGGTGTAATTCGGGGGCGGCGCATTGATCAGCAGCAGCTGCAGCCCATTGGCCATCAGCGCGCGCTGGGTTTCCTTGGCGGCGAGTTCGTAAGGATAGAGGATCTCCACCGCCTCGAACCCCGCCGCGGCGGCGGCCTGGAACCGGTCGAGATAGGGCAGCTCAGCAAACAGCAGCGAGATATTGGCCGCGAAGCGGGGCATAGGATTCTCCTTGTTGACTGATGGTCTAGCGCCGCGCGGCGGGGCAGCCAAGGCGTCAAAAGTGCAGAATTTTCCTATTAAACTTTCGTTAACCGCATACCGGCCCGTTTCTGCCGCCTGTCCGCAAACTCCAGCTGCCCGCGAGAAGGCAAAGAGAGCAGAACCTGTCCCGGCAGGGTGGAAAGCGAAACGCCTGCCGTCGCGCTGGAAGCACGCCTCCGGCGCGACGGGGCCGGGACGCGCGCTGCCCAGCCTATCGGCCAGGCAATAACTTTACAGGGCGTCCTGCATCTATTCTGCGTCCAGCTCTGCCGAGGGGATCAGCGGGAAGAATTTGCCGCCGGACCAGACGCCGAACCAGCCATCATGATGCTCGCCCAGTTCCACCAGCCGGTAAAAGCTCTTGCGGTCGATCAGCGCCTCCAGTCCGGCGCGGATCATGACATAGGGAGATGGCTCGCCAGTTTCCGCATCGCGTTCTGCCCGGATCATATGATCCGGTCCGGCTGCGGCAAAGTCTTCGACATTGGTTGTGAATGTGATCACCTGATCGCGCCCCTGCCCGGCCACGTCGAAGTCCACCGCCACAAAAGGCGCGTCCTCGACGGTGATGCCGACCTTTTCGACCGGGGTGACAAGGTAGTATTTGCCGTCCTCCAACTTGAGGATGGAGGCAAACAGCTTGACCAGTTCGAACCGGGTGAAAGGCGTGCCGAGGTAATGCCAGCTGCCGTCGCGGGCGATGCGGATGTCCAGGTCTCCGCAGAACGGCGGATTCCACAGGTGGACGGGCGGCAATCCCTTGCCCTTTCTGGCCGCTTTGGCCGCCGCGGCGATGCCGTCAGCATCGGGGGTCACAGGTTTTTGTCCGCTCATTGCTTTTGCCATTTCCTGTCAGCACGATAGAGTAACAGCATACATCCGGGAAACGAGGAATGTCATGCCTGAAACGGACGATCTGCTGGCCGGCATCGAAGCGCTGGAAACCAAGCTGCAAGAGGCGCGTGCGTCGATCACCAAACGCTTTATCGGGCAGGAGCGGGTGGTGGACCTTACCCTGTCGGTCCTGCTGTGCGGCGGCCATGGGCTGCTGATCGGCCTGCCAGGGCTGGGCAAGACCCGGCTGGTGGAAACCCTCAGCACGGTAATGGGGCTGGATGGCAACCGCATTCAGTTCACGCCCGATTTGATGCCGGCAGATATTCTGGGCTCCGAAGTTCTGGACACCGCTGCGGACGGCCACCGGTCGTTCCGGTTCGTGCCGGGGCCGGTGTTCTGCCAGCTCTTGATGGCGGATGAGATCAACCGTGCCAGCCCCAGGACCCAGTCGGCGCTCTTGCAGGCGATGCAGGAGCGGGTGGTGACGGTGGCGGGCGAGGACCGCAGTCTGGGCGCGCCGTTCCATGTGCTGGCGACCCAGAACCCGATTGAGCAGGAGGGCACCTATCCGCTGCCGGAGGCGCAGCTGGACCGGTTCCTGCTGCAGATCGACGTGAATTACCCGGACCGCGCGACCGAGCGGGACATCTTGCTGGCCACCACCGGGGTGAAGGAAGACGAGGCCTATCAGGTGTTTGCCGCCAGCGAGCTGATCGCAGCCCAGACCCTGTTGCGGCGGATGCCGGTAGGGGAATCAGTCGTCGAGATGATCCTGGACTTGGTACGCGCCTTCCGCCCCGACGAACCCGGCGTCTCTGACCACGTGGCGCAGACCGTGGCCTGGGGGCCGGGTCCGCGGGCGGCGCAGGCACTGATGCTGGCGGTCAGGGCGCGGGCGCTTCTGCAGGGGCGGCTGGCGCCCAATGCAGAAGACGTGCTGGACATGGCGAAACCGGTCCTCAGCCACCGGATGCAGTTGAACTTTGCCGCCCGGGCGCGCGGTGAGAGCCTGGCAGCGCTGATCGAGGAAACCGCAGGCAAGCTGGCCCGGACCGGGGCCGCCGCGTGACGAGGCCTGCGGCCTCTGACGCTGCAACCGGATTGCGGCACCGGGCGGAGGCGGAGGCCAGCGCCCTGCTGCCGCTCCTGGTGCAGGCACGGCATCTGGCGGGGTCTGTCCTGATGGGCGAGCATGGCCGCCGCCGGGCTGGAACGGGCGATGATTTCTGGCAGTACCGCCCGGCGCAGGCCGGCGACAGCCGTAGGATGATCGACCACCGCCGGTCCGCCATGGGCGATGTGCAATATGTCCGCGAGCGCGAATGGCAGATTGCCCAGACCGTGCATCTGTGGGTCGATACCGGCGCCTCGATGCGCTTTGCCTCCACGCCCAAGCTGCCGCAGAAGGCAGAGCGCGCGCGGCTCTTGGGCCTCGCCGCCGCAGTGCTGATGGTGCAGGGCGGCGAGCGCGTGGGCCTGACGGGCGGCACCCTGCCGCCGCGGCGGGGCAATGTTCAGATCCTGCGGCTGGCAGAGGCGCTGATGGATGACGACGCGGAGGATTACGCCCCGCCCGGCCACCGGGCGCTGATCCCGCATGCGCGGGCCTTGTTCATCTCGGATTTCCTGGGGCCGTATGAGCCGGTGGAACAGGCCCTGTCCAAGGCCGCCGCGCGCGGCGTCCGCGGCGTGTTGTTGCAGGTGCTGGACCCGGCGGAGGAGGCCTTTCCCTTCTCGGGCCGCACGCTGTTTCAGAGCATCGCGGGCGGTGTCACACATGAAACACTGAAGGCCTCTGCCCTGCAGGAGCGCTATCTGGACCGGCTGGCGGAACGGCGGGACGCGCTGGAGCGGCTGTGCCGCAAGGCCGGCTGGCGGTTCGGGCAGCACCACACGGGCGACGCGGCGCAGGCGGCGCTGATGTGGCTTTACCATGCACTGGAGCGGACCGCGCCATGACCATGATTGCAGGCATCGGCTTTACCGCGCCCTGGCTGTTGCTGGGCTTGCTGGCCCTGCCGGTGCTGTGGCTGCTGCTGCGCGCCATTCCGCCCGCGCCGAAACGCCAGCCGTTCCCGGCGGTGACGCTGCTGCTGGGCTTGAAAGATGACGAGAGCCTGTCGGACCGTACCCCGTGGTGGCTGCTCCTGCTGCGGATCTTGGCGGTGGGGGTGGCAATCATCGGGCTGGCGGGACCAGTGCTGAACCCCTCGATCGAGGATGCCGGCGGCAGCGGACCGCTCCTGGTTGTGATGGATGCCAGCTGGGCCGGTGCGGCGGAGTGGAAACAGACCAGCGCCCAGGCTGAAGTACAGCTGGACGAGGCCGGACGGGCAGAGCGCCCGGTGGCGGTGCTGCGCCTGAGCGCGCCGGAACCCTTGCAGTTCCGCGCCGCCAGCGACTGGCGGCGGCAACTAGCCGGGCTGGCGCCCCTGCCCTGGCAGCCCGGACCAGAGCAATTGCAGCAGGCAATGGAGGCGGTTGACAGCGCCGAGGGTGAGTTTGACACCGTCTGGTTCAGCGACGGACTGGAATACCCGGGCCGCGAGGGTCTGATAGAGGCGCTAAGCCGCCGCGGCAACATTGAGGTATTCGAACAGCCCCTTCCGGTACTGGGGCTTATGCCCGCCAGCTATACCGGCGGTACGATTGAGCTCACGGTGCAGCGCAGCCGCGCAGGGCCTGCGCAAGAGGTCTCCGTGGTGGCGCAGGGCAAGGACCCGGGCGGCACCGAGCGCAGCCTGGCAGCGCTGCCGGTGCGGTTTGCGGATGGCGCCCGCAGTGCCTCTGCCGGGCTGTCGCTGCCGGCAGAGTTGCGCGCACGGCTGTCGCGGTTTGAAATCAGCGGCGTGAAATCGGCGGGCGCGGTGGCGCTGACGGACGACAGTCTGCGCCGCCGCGAGGTGGCGCTGGTCTCCTCCGAAAGCGCGGATGAAGGTCTCGCACTCTTGTCGCCGCTGCATTACCTGCGCCAGGCGCTGGCGCCCTCGGCTGAGCTTCTGGAAGGCGCGCTGCGGGACCTGCTGCCGGCCAATCCGGATGTAATCGTGCTGGCCGATGTGGCGCGGCTGGCACCGGCGCAGGAAGAAGCGGTGATCGAATGGGTGGAAAACGGCGGCTTGCTGTTGCGTTTTGCTGGGCCGCGGCTGGCCGCCAGCGATACCGCGCGCGCAGGCGAGGAGCCGCTGATGCCGGTGCGCCTGCGCATTGGAGGCCGCAGTATCGGCGGCGCCATGAGCTGGGGCGAGCCGAAGACGCTGGCGCCTTTTGACGAGGACTCGCCCTTCAACGGGCTGGAGGTGCCCGGCGAGGTCTCGATCAGCTCGCAGGTGGTGGCGCAGCCGGACCCGGAGCTGGCGCAGCGGGTGATTGCAGAACTGGCCGACGGCACGCCACTGGTGACGCGCAAGACGCTGGGCCAAGGCCAGGTGGTGCTGTTTCACGTGACCGCCAACGCGGAGTGGAGCAGCCTGCCGCTATCGGGCCTGTTCGTGTCGATGCTGGAACGGCTGGCGGTGTCGTCCTCTGCCGCGCAGCCCAAGGCGGAGGATCTGGAGGGCACCACCTGGACGCCGGTCGAGGTGCTGGACGGTTTTGGCGATCTGGAGGCGGCGGAGACGCTGCCCGGTGTGGCAGGCCCGGATCTGGTGGCGGCGCCCGCGGGGCCGGAGCTGCGGCCCGGCGTCTATGACGGCGGGCGGCGGATGCTGGCGCGCAACGTGCTGCGCCCGGAGGATGAGCTGCTGGCGGCGCGCTGGCCGGCCACGGTGGAGGTAAGCGGTTATGGCGCGCCGCAGGAGCTGCCCCTGGGCGGCGCACTCCTGACGCTGGCGCTGATGCTGCTGGCGCTGGATGTGCTGGGCACGTTACTGGTTTCCGGCCTGGTGGGCCGTGCCCGCACCGCGGTATTGGCGGCGGGGCTGGGGCTGGCAGCGCTGGCCATGCCGCAAGACTTGCGGGCGCAGGAGACGCAGGCGCAGGTGGGGCTTAGGGCGGCGGAACTGGCCTCGGAACTGGTGCTGGCGCATGTGCTGACGGGAGACGCACAGGTGGACCGCATTGCCGCCGCGGGCCTGCGCGGGCTGTCGGACACGCTGTTCTTCCGTACCTCGGTGGAGCCGGCCAATCCGGCGGGCGTCGATTTGGAGCGGGATGAGCTGGCGTTCTATCCGCTGCTGTACTGGCCCATCACCCGCGAACAGCCGCTGCCCTCATCCGAGGCTTACGGCAAGCTCAACACCTACCTGCGGGCGGGCGGCATGATCCTGTTTGACACCCGCGACGCGGATCTGGCGGCCTCGGGCGCGACCAGCCCGGCGGCGCGGCGGCTGCAGCAAATTGCGCTGCCCCTGGACATTCCGCCGCTGGAGGTGGTGCCGCAGGACCATGTGCTGACCCGCGCCTTCTATCTGCTGCAGGCCTTTCCCGGCCGCCACAGCCGCGGCCCGCTCTGGGTCGAGGCGGCGCCGCCGGACGCGGAACAGACCGAGGGTATCCCCTTCCGCAATCTGAACGACGGGGTGACGCCGGTGGTGATCGGCGGCAACGACTGGGCGGCGGCCTGGGCGGTGGATGAGAACGGCCGGCCCTTGCTGCCGGTCGGGCGCGGTTATGCCGGCGAGCGGCAGCGGGAGCTGGCGTTCCGGTTCGGCGTCAACCTGGTGATGCATGTGCTGACCGGCAATTACAAATCCGACCAGGTGCATGTGCCGGCCTTGCTGGACCGGCTGGGGCAATGAGGGCGGTTACATGACACAGACGATCCTGTTCGACCCGCTGGTGCCCTGGCCCGTGATCTGGGCCGCGGGCACGGTGACTCTGGCGGCGCTGCTGCTGGGGCTTTGGAAAGGGCTGTCGGGCTGGGCCTTGCGGGCGCTGGCGGCGATCGTGCTGGTGGCCGCCCTCAGCGGTCCGGTGCATCAGAGCGAGGACCGCGCGCCCCTGAACGACATCGTGATCGTGGCGGAGGACCAGACTGCCAGCCAGCAGCTGCGCACCCGCCCGGAGCAGATTGCGCGCGCCCGCACTCAGCTGAAGGCGGCGCTGGCAGACCGGCCCGGCACCGATGTGCGCTGGATCACCGTGCCGGATGGCGAGGGCGACGAGGGCACACGGCTGATGGCGGCCGTCACCCAGGCGCTGGCGGATGAGCCGCGGGCGCGGGTGGCGGGGATCATCGCGCTGTCTGACGGCCAGGTGCATGACGCCGAACAGCCGGTCAGCCTGCCCGCGCCCATGCACCTGCTGCTGACCGGGCGCGAAGACGACTGGGACCGCCGCCTGATCGTAAAAAACGCCCCAGGCTTTGCCATCATCGGCGAGCCGGTCAGGCTGACGCTGAGGATCGAGGATCAGGGCGCGGTGCCGGCTGAGGGCGGCTTTGCGGACATCGAAGTCTCGGTCGCGGATGGCCCGCCGCAACGGTTCACCCTGCCGGTGGGCGTCGATTTTGAACTGCCGATGGTGCTGCAGCACGGCGGGCGCAATGTGATCCAGTTCTCGGTGCCGGAAGAGCCGGGCGAGCTGACCGCGCGCAACAATCAGGCGCTGGTGCAGATCAACGGGGTGCGCGACCGGCTGCGGGTGCTGCTGGTCTCGGGCGAGCCGCATGCGGGCGGGCGCACCTGGCGCAACCTCTTGAAATCCGACAGCGCGGTGGATCTGGTGCATTTCACCATCCTGCGCCCGCCGGAAAAGCAGGACGGGGTGCCGGTGGAGGAGCTGTCGCTGATCGCCTTCCCCACCCGCGAGCTGTTTCTGGAGAAGATTGAGGATTTCGACCTGATCATCTTTGACCGCTACAAGCGGCGCGGCATCCTGCCGGCGGTCTATCTGGACAATGTGGCGAATTACGCGATGGGCGGCGGCGCGGTGCTGGTGGCGGCGGGGCCGGATTTTGCCAGCGCCGACAGTATCTACCGCTCGCCGCTGTCGCTGATCCTGCCTGCGGAACCCTCGGCGCGGGTGCTGGAGGAGGCCTACCGCCCCGAGGTGACGGATCTGGGCCGGCAGCATCCGGTGACCTCCGGCCTTGAGGGCGCCGCGGATTGGGGCCGCTGGCTGCGCCAGATCGAGCTGCGCACGCCGGAGGGCCATGTGCTGATGAGCGGAGCTGGCGAACGTCCCCTGCTGGTGCTGAACCGTGTGGGCGAGGGCCGGGTGGCTTTGCTGGCCTCCGACCACGCCTGGCTGTGGAGCCGCGGATACGAGGGCGGCGGTCCGCAGCTGGAGCTGTTGCGGCGGCTGGCGCATTGGATGATGAAAGAGCCAGAGCTGGAGGAAGAGGCGTTGTGGGCCGAGGCCTCGGGCCAGCGGATGCGCATCCTGCGCCGCACGCTGGCAGAACAGGCGGGGCCGGTGACCGTGACCAATCCGGACGGCTCGACGGCTGAGCTGGACCTGCGTCAGACGGCGCCGGGTCAATGGGAGACCCGCTATGAAGGGCCGGAGCCGGGACTGTACCGGCTGGAAGAAGGCAGCGAGAGCGCGGTGGTGGGCCTCGGCCCGGCGGCGCCGAGGGAGTTCGAGGAAACCATCGCCACCGGCGCTGTGCTGGCACCTGTGCTGGCGCCCCTGCGCGGCGGCGTGCTGCGGCTGGCAGACGGGATGCCGTCCTTGCGCAGCGTGCGGGCCGGGCGCCCGGCATCGGGGCGCGGCTGGATCGGACTGACCCCAAGGGAAGCTTACGAGACGCTGTCGGTGTCCCAAGGCCCACTGCTGCCGAGCTGGCTGGCGCTGCTGCTGGCGTCCTTCTTCCTTCTGGCCGGCTGGCTGCGCGAGGGGCGGCGGTAACCGATTTCAGTGAAACCGAAACGCTCCTGCACAGGCTTGTTGGTGAGGCCAGCCGTTTGGCCTATGACCACCCCCGGATGCGGCTCCAACGCAGCGGCAAGTTTGGCCTGGGTGCAGAGCGCACCCTCCATGCTGCCACCGAGGGCGAAGGCGCAAGGACGGGTTTCAGCATGAAAGGGCCTCAGAAAATACAGGGGGTCAATCAATCCGCAGGTTAACCCGGTCGGAGCGGCCGACGCCGTCGACAATCACCAAGGAGGAGAAACCGGGGCCTGGGCTGGGCAGGGAGAACTCGCGGCGGCGCTGACCTGTAAGCACCGGCTGACCGTCTGCAAGCACCAGGAAGGGCGCGGTGCCGCCGCGGAGTTTGAGCGTGAGGTCCGCGCCCTCCAGCGCCAGCCTCGCACCTTCGGGCGGGAAGATCAGTTCCGGTGCATCAGCAGGCTCTGAAAACGCCGCATCGCGGGGCCGGAAGCGCTGCAGCGGCAGGGGCAGCTCCGCCGAATTGACGATCAGCGTGGAGGGCGGTGGCGGCGGCAGCGGGTCGAGGGCGGGTTTCAGGCGGCCGAAGGCCTCAAACAGCACCGGTGCGGCGAGGTCGCCGCCAAAGATGCCCGGCACCGGAGTACCGTCGGCGCGGCCCATCCAGACACCGACCGCATGGCGACCGTCCCAGCCGATCGCCCAGGCATCGCGGTGGCCGTAGGAGGTGCCGGTTTTGTAGGCGATGGTGCCTGCGCGCGCGCCAGCCGGCACCGGCAGGCCGCGCAGGATGTCACCGACTTGCCAGGCGGCCTCAGGCGAGGTCAGGCGGCCTGCGGGCTGCGGTGCGTCGCCCTGCATCACGCGCAGCCGAGGCCCCTGCCCGCCTGCAGCCAGCCCGGTATAGAGCTGCACCATGTCCTGCAGGCTGATGCCAAGCCCGCCGAGCGACAGCGCGAGACCCGGCGCCCCGCCGGGCAACTCAGGCTTGGCGCCGCCTGCCCGCAAGGCCGCCATCACCCGCGCCGGGCCAAGCTCCTGCGTCAGTTTCACCACCGGAATGTTCAGTGACAGCTGCAGCGCCTCGCGCAGTCGGATGTCGCCGCGGAACTCACCATCGAAATTCTGCGGCGCGTAGCCTGCGAAGTTGACCGGGCCGTCGTGGATCAGGGTTTCCGGGTGCGCCAGCCCCTGGTCAAAGGCGAGGCCGTAGATCAGCGGTTTCAGGGTTGAGCCGGGAGAGCGAATTGCCTGGGTCATGTCGACAAAGCCGCGGCGTGCGGCGTCGGAATAGCCGGGGGAACCGGCCAGCGCCAAAACCTCGCCGGTCTGGTGGTCGGCGGCGATGATGGCGGCGGAGAGGTTCGGTCCGGTGTTGCGCACAGCCTCTGCCAGAAGTTGCTGCATCCGTGATTGCACCGCTGCGTCGACAGTTAGGCGCAGCTGGCGTTTGCCGGGGTGCTGCGCCGTCATCCGGTCTGCCAAATGCGGGGCAAGGCGCGGGAAGGCGGCCATCCGGTGCGGCAGCGGGGTGCGGCGGGCAGCCTCGGCCTGTTCATCAACCAGAAGGCCCTGCCTCTGCATCCGTGCCAGCACCCGGTCTCGGGCATCGCTGGCGGCCTTGGGGAAGCGGTCGGGGCGGCGGCGTTCGGGGGACTGCGGCAGAGCGACCAGCAGCGCGGCCTCCGCCGGGGTGAGGCGCTTAGGCTCCTTGCCGAACCAGCTGTAGGTGGCCGCGCGGATGCCCTCTGCCGCGCCGCCATAGGGGGCGTGGGTCAGATAGAGGGTGAGGATCTCGTCCTTGCTGAGGCGGCGTTCCAGTGCCAGAGCCACACGCATCTGGCGCAGCTTGCCCGCCCAGCGGCCGGTGGTGCCATCCTCCAGCAGGCGCGCGACCTGCATGGTGAGGGTGGAGCCGCCAGAGACCGCCCGGGTGTTCCACAGCGCCTGGCCCGCGGCGCGCAGGAGCGCGATTGGGTCGACGCCCGCGTGCGAGCGGAAGCGCTTGTCCTCGTAGCGCAGGAGCATTTCGAGGAAAAGCGCATCGACGTCGGCGGGCTGGGAGGCGAGGCGCCAGAGGCCGTCGCCGACGGGATAGACGCGCAGCAGCTTGCCGTTGCGGTCGAGCACCTCGGCGGAGGTTTCAGTGAGGGTGAGAGGGAGGTCTGTGCGGTCGATCCAAGCGTCGAAGCTGCGCAATGCGGCGAATGACGCTGCTATCAGCACCGCCAGTATGACTGTGTATCTTTTCCATCTTCCGCCCGGCGGCACCGCCGGGCAGCGCCCGTCCCGCCCCCCGCGGGGGCGGGCGCTGCCCTCAGCTCTGTTAAACAGGCGTCTCACCTGACTTCCACACGTCCTGTGCCCGTTCTCGCCCGGTAAGCAGGACGGTACATGTCCTCGACCGAGGCTGCCGGGTGATGGAATACGCCGGGTGTCACCGCGCGGAGCACATAGGCCAACGTCACCGGCGCGGAATCGCGCACATTCACCGCTGCCAGGAAACGGTCGCTGCGGAACTCGGCGTGTTCGGCCTCAGCCGGTTTCAGCCAGTCCAGATCGCGCAGGTCGCCGGAGCGCAACAGGTTTGGGTTGTCGATCTCAAACCCAGCGGGCAACGGGTCGTTGATCATCAGCCGGGCGCCGGTCTTCTCATGCGGTTTCACTCGCAAAACTGCCACGAAGCGCGCGCCAGCCTGCGCGGTTCCAACGTCCAGAGACTGACCCTCCAGCGTGAAATAGCTGCGCTCAATGGTGTAGCCGAAGCCACCCGCGGCGGGCGGGATCTTTGGCACGCCAAGCGTGGTCAGCGTGATCTCCGCGGTGCGGCCGCTGGCGGCGGTCAAGGCGAACTCCGGCATGTTTCGTCCGTCAGCCGCCTGAACGAACGGCCCCTGGGCCGG
Source organism: Leisingera sp. CC-HEC093 (assembly GCF_059429195.1). Taxonomy (NCBI): domain Bacteria; kingdom Pseudomonadati; phylum Pseudomonadota; class Alphaproteobacteria; order Rhodobacterales; family Roseobacteraceae; genus Leisingera; species Leisingera sp. CC-HEC093. The sequence goes on from NZ_JCAIJR010000001.1 coordinate 1,076,729, forward strand.
CTGGCCATTGACCAGCAGGCCGGAATCTTCCGGAGCCTCGGCAAGCGCGTGGGCAGCCATCAGGGTCCAGGCAGCCTCTTGCGTGGAGCGAGTGCCGCTGGCGTTGGAGAGCCGCGCAGACAGGCCGGCGCGGTCTACAGTCTCCGATCCGGCCTCCGCTGCCAGCGCCAGAACGCCTGCCGTGTCACGCAGCCTTGTGCCGAAGTCGGCGCGCCACAAACGGACTTTTCCCTGCCTCTTAGAACCAATCATCTGTGCGGCGCGGGCAAACATCCGGTCGGCGCGGCGCTGGTCGCCGTAGGCCGCAAGCGCCGCGCCCAATTGGGCGGCAGCAAGCGGGGTGGCAAAGGCGTCGCCCTTCACATCCGCGTAATAGCGCAGGTCGCCCATCTGGGCGGCGCCCTCGCGCGCCAGCACCAGGAGGGCATAGGCGATCTCCTCGCCGCCCCTGTCGAAATCGGCGGCATAGTTGATGCGGTTGCGCAGGTTGTCCATCGCCTGGGCAAAGGCCTGCTGCGGCACCGCGTAGCCTTGGGCGCGGGCGCGGCTGAGGAAGTCGCTGGCATAGGCATCAAGCCAGAACTCGCCGCTGTCGGCGCGCCACATACCAAAGGCGCCGCTGGGGGCCTGACGGGTCAGCACCTTGCGGATTGCGGCATTGACGCGTTTGTCCACCGCCGGGCCGTTGCCCAGCCCCGCGGCTTGGGCGACGCTGCTGAGATAGAGGAGCGGCAACGCCTTGGAGGTCACTTGCTCGGTGCAGCCGTAGGGGTACTGGTCCAGCTCCGCCAAGAGACCCGGCACGTCGAACTTGGCAAGCGGGCCGGAGGAGATGGTGGCCCGGGCGGTGCCGGGGCGCAGGCCCGCGAAGACGTCTCTGCTGAACAGGAAGGTGTCGCCTGCCGCCAGGGTGAAGCGGCGGGTCTCGGACGTTAGCGGGTCATTGGCGCGGACCGGCATCCGCAGGATCTGGCGCAGGTCCTGGCCGTCGGGCGTGGTGAGAGTGAGGGTCAGTTCATGGTCACCGACGGTTTCCGCCGTCACCGGGAGTTCGAGCATCACTTTGCCCTGCTCTGCCAAGGTGATGGAGGCGGGAAGATTGCCGAGTATCAGGCCGCCTGCGGTGCCGGCGCTCAGCGCCATTTCACCAGCGGGGCCGTCGGCGTGGACGATTTCAATGCGGGCGCGGCTCTCATCGCCCGGCGCCAGGAAGCGCGGCAAGGAGGCGGTGACCACCACCGGGTCGCGCACCAGCATGTCGGTCTCGGCCTGGCCCACGGCGCGGCCGGACCAAGCGACCGCCATCAACCGAACGGTGCCGTTGAAGGCAGGGAGGGTCATCGGGAATTCGGCCTCACCGTTTGCATCTACCTTCAGGGCGCCGGAGAACAGCGCCACAAGATCCTGCGTTGGCGGCGGCGATTGCATTTTCATGCCGCTGCCGTCGTCACCGCCGGAACGGATCCGGCCCATAGCGCCGTTGCCGGGGTCGATCAGGCGGCCGTAAACGTCGCGCAGCTCCATCCCCAGACGGCGCTGGCCATAGTAATGCGCGCTGGGGTCAGGGCTGGTGAAGCCTGTGAGGTTGAGGATGCCGAGATCGACGGCAGCAACGGTGAGCCAGACCTCCTCGCCCTCTGCCGCGCCATCCACACGGATTTTGGCAACTTGCGTGCCGCGCGGGCGGGCCACACCCGGGACGTCAATGGCGACCTCAAGCTGCTGGCCGGGCTGGGTGACGCTGGCATGGGCAAGGCCCAGGGCGCGCAGCGGAGTGCGGCCCCGTTCGCCCGCAACCGGCTGGATCACGGTTGCCGTTACATAGGCGCCGCTGCCCCAGTCCTGCGTTATCTCCAGCGGGATCACGGTTTCGCCCGCCGGCACCTCCACCGCTACGCGATGAATCAGATGATTTGAGACCACAGAAATCAGCGCAGTGCCCGCGGCCTGCGGCACGATGCGCAGGCGGGCGGTGTCGCCCGGGACGTAGCTTTCGCTATCCAGCGACAACTCCAGCCGGGCAGGCGTCTCAGTGCTGCCTGCAGGCGCATGCCAGCCGGCATAGAAGTCAATAGCGGCAGAGGCGTATTCGCCATCAATACGTTCCACCACCATCTCGTAACGGCCCCAGCCGACGGGCTGGGACAAAGGCAGCGGATCGGGGCCCAGCTGCGCCTCGCCGGTGGCAACGCGGGTGCGGCGCGTGACCGGCTCCCAATTCCAATTGCCATAAAGCTGATACCATTGGTAGCGGGTCTCGATCCGGTTCAGGGTCCATTTCACCCGCGCTGGCAGGGGTTTCAGGTCTGGCCCCAGGGCGACTAGTTCGAAACCTGCTTCAGAGCCTTCCGCCGCGACCTCATCAAACTGCGGCTTGATGCCAACGACCGGGCCCGCGGGGCGGACGGGCAGCTCCAGTGTGCGTTCCACCGGGCGTGCAGATCCATCGGCGACGCGCGTGGTGAGGGTGGCCAGCAGCGGTTTGCCCTCCGCCGGGGTGGCGGAGGGGAAATTCACAAAAAAGGCGGCGCTGCCGTCGGCGCCGGTTTCCTGGCCGCCGAAGTGTTCAGTCTGGGCAGATGTTGCCTCGTCATAGCGGCCAAAGCGGAAGCCGGGCCATTGGTCCAGTGTGTTTGCGGCGGTGAGGCGGACTTCGCCCTCAACCTTCAGGCCCGCACCCGGCGCGCCGAACAGGTAATCCGCTTGCAATTCAATCTGCGCAGCGCTGCCCGGCCGAAGGTTGTCTGCATTCGTGACCTCCTGCTCGAAGGTGATGCGCTCAGGCAGGAAATCCTCGACCAGGATCTGGCGGCTGGCCAGCGCGGGGGCCTTGAGGTCGCTCTTGATCTCGATGCGCCAGGTGCCGCGCGGGGCGGCGGGGCCGGTGGCGAGGGCAAAGACATGGCCCCCCTGATGGCCTGTAGCAGAGGTCTGGCGGGTGTATTCCACCCCGTCAGGGCGCAGCAGGATTGCGGTGAGCGGCAGGCCGTCGACCGCCTGCGCCTTGCTGTCACGGGCCAGCGCGGTCACATGCACGGTTTCCCCCGCGCGGAAGGCCCCGCGGGTGGTGGCGAGGAACACATCGACCGGCCCCGGCGCGGCGCGGCCGGCAACACCGCGGTCGGAGAGGTCAAAGGCGGCATCATTCAGCGGCAGGAAGGTGAGATCGCCCTCCCCTGCCCGCGCAGTGACCAGCGCAGGCGCCGCGCCGCCGGTGCCGCGGGTGAGGCCGGGAGTGAAATGCACGTACCCGCTGGCGTCGCTGGTCTGCGTTGCCAGCACTTCGTTGGCGGAGGAAATCAGTCTGACCTCGGCCCCTTCCTGCGGCTCGGCATCCGCAAGTCTCTGCACCTGGACATGCAGGCCATCACTGCCGGACATGGTGGACAGGCCCAGGGAGGTTAGCACGAACCACTGGGTGGCGCCCGCGTCGTCATAGGGATCAGCACCCGGCACCCGGGCAGTCAGCGAAAAAAGCCCCGGCTTTTGCCCTTTTAGAGCCTCATCAAGCGGCAGGCGGCTGGTCATCACTTGGTTGATGGCGGTGTCCACTTCGGCCTTGCCGGTCCAGATTTCCTCAGCAATATCAGTGGCGAAATGCTCATCCTCCCACTGGGACAGAGGCTTGGCGAAATAGCCCTCCTGCAGGGTGCGCAGCACGTTGCGGCTGCTGACCCGGCGCAGGCGCAGGTCCAGTTCCGTCAGGTTCACGGTCTCCACCGGCAGCGCCGCTTGACCGCCCGCAGGCAGCACATAAGCGCGGCCCGGAAAGCGAACCTGAGGATCGCGGTCGCGGACGTAGTGGGTCAGCTCCACGTCCTTGAACAGCTGTTCGCCGCTGGCCGCGGGCAACCCGCGGCGCAGGGTTATACGGTAGCGCTTGCCGTGCTCCACTCCGTCAAGGCAAAGCTGGCGGCCCTGGGCGGTGACAGCCAGACTGGCCTCTGGCAGGCGGACGTAATTTTCGTAATCGGTGCCGGCCTGTTCCAGATCCTCAGAGAACTCAGCACAGATCCGCGGCGCAGCAGTGTCGCTTTCGACAGTGCTGGCAAGCACGCGGAAGCCGTATTTGGCAATCGCATCCTCCAGATGTGCGGCGCGGACGGCATCAGGCTCGATGTCCTGCGCCAGCCGCAAAATCGGCAGCATGGCGCGGCCTTTGCCCTGCAGTTCCTTCGCCTTTGCGGCGGCGGCCAGTGCCACAGCCTGCGCTGCTGGGTCCGCGGCCCGCAAATACCCGTTCAAGGCCGCCGAATAGGCCTGCGAACGGTACCGGCGCTGCTGGCTGCGGCTGCTGTTGTCCGTGGCGGCGCGCAGCAGATAGCCGGAGAAGGCGGTCCAGTCCGTGGCCCCGTCGCTCAGCACCGTAGCCTGTGCCATCCAGCGCAGGGCGCCATGGATCTCACCGTCCCGCAGCCGGGCGCGGGCGGCGGCACGGGCCTCTGCCGCATCCGCGGCGGCCAGCGGGTAGTCCAACCCGAGGCCGCGAGCAAGGGCAGCGGCATCCTGCAAAGCTGGCGCCGGTAGGAAATCCAGGCGCGCGGCGCGCGATGCCGCCGCTGCTGCGAGACCGGGTGCGGAAGGCTGTTTCACCGCCGATATTGCACCGGCATATGGACTGGATTGCGCCAGCAACGATTTTGGAAAACAGGCGTTGGCCCTTTGGTTGAACACAAACCCCGCGCAGTCCGCCTGGGCAGAGCAGGCACGGGCGCAGGAGGCTGCGTCCGTATCAAAAAGCGGCTGCAGGTCGGCGCCGAAAAAATCCGTGTCCGCATAAGACTGGTAGCGGAAGCCGGGAACTTCCGGCCCAGCCCAGGCAGCAGGTAAAAATGCAGCAAAGGCAATAATATAGAAAAAAATGGAAGCAAACAGACGCGGCATGGAATCCTCCAGAACTGGAGGCAGGCTTGCACGGGCTTAACGTCATAGCAAGATTCCTCCGCGTAACAATGAGACAAAGCAGCCCGGCTGTCTTCGCGTGCGGAATTAGCCGCGCGCCGTTCTTGTTTAGGTATTGCGGAGTGTGCAGGGATGAGCCTTGCGGACAAATTAGCGGAAGAAAGGCGCGCCCGCCTGGCCGCCGAACGGCTGCTTGAGCTGAAGCAGGCCGAATTGTCCGCTGCCAACCGCAAACTGGGCCGCCACGCTTTGGCGCTCACCAAGCAGATAGGCCAGACCCGGGCGGAGGTGGCCACGGTCCGCGACGAGAACGCCAAGGTCAAATCCGATCTGAACACCGCCAACGAGAAGATCGAAACAGCCGAACGGCGGCTGTGGCATTCGATCCAGGCCTTTCAGGACGGGTTTGCCTTTTTTGACGCGGCCGGCATCCTGATCGGCGCGAACACCGCATACCTGAATATCTTCGACGGGCTGGAGGAGATCACCCCTGGGGTATCCTATGACCGGATTCTGCAGCTTTTGTCTGAGGAAGGGCTGATCAACACCGGCGATTTGGACCCGGAAAGCTGGCGCAGCATGATGAACAGCCGCTGGCAGTCGGACGCGCCGGAGCCGGTGGTAGTCCAATTGTGGGATGAACGCTACTTGCGGCTGATTGACCAGCGCGGCCATGGCGGCGACATGGTCACCCTTGCGCTCGATATCACCTCTACCGTGCGCTATGAGATGGAGCTGCAGGACGCCCGTGCCCGCGCCGAGGCGGCGAACCGCGCCAAATCTGCCTTTCTCGCCAATATGAGCCACGAAATCCGCACCCCGATGAATGGTGTGGTCGGCATGGCAGAGCTGCTGAGCGACACCGAACTGGACGACGAGCAGCGGCTCTATGCCAATACCATCAAGAACTCGGGCGAGGCGCTGCTGGTCATTATCAATGACGTGCTCGACTATTCCAAGATCGAGGCGGACAAGCTGGAGCTGCATCCGGAATCCTTCGATCTGGAGCGCAGCCTGCATGAGGTGGTAATGCTGCTGCAGCCGACGGCCCGGGACAAGGGGCTGGCGCTGCTGGTCGACTACGACCTGTTCCTGCCGACCCGCTTTACCGGCGATCCTGGCCGCATCCGCCAGGTGCTGACCAATCTGGCGGGCAATGCGGTGAAATTCACCAAAGAAGGGCATGTCACGCTGCGGGTGACCGGCATCACCGACGCAGACAACAACCAATGCGCGGTGCATGTCACTATCGAGGACACCGGCATCGGCATCCCGGCCGATAAGGCCGAGCACGTGTTCGGCGAATTCAACCAGGTCGAGGACGAACGCAACCGCAAGTTTGAAGGCACTGGCTTGGGACTGGCGATCTCCAAGCGCCTGATTGAGCTGATGGGCGGCGAGATCTGGGTCGACAGTGAGGAGGGCAAAGGGTCCTGCTTCGGTTTCCGCCTGCCGCTGCCGGTCGAAAGAAAGGCGCAACAGTCGCTGCCGAAACTGCCTGGCACCCTGCGCCATGTGATGATCGTGGACGATGTGCCGCTCAACTGCGAGATCCTGCAGAAGCACCTGCTGATGCTGGGGGTCCAGGTCACCACGGCCTGCACCGCCGCAGCCGCGCTGGCAGCGATGCAGGACAGCATCAACCTCGTGGTCAGCGGTCACAACCTGCCGGGGCTGGACGGGCTTCAGCTGGCTCAGGATCTCCAAACCGGCGGCTGGCAAGGGGTGCCGGTGCTGCTGCTGAACTCCAGCCCGCAGACGGCCATCACCGCAGAGGCCCGCCTGCTGGTCAGCGGCGTGCTGCAAAGCCCGGCGCCGCGCGACGAACTGTTCAGCCAGCTGGCCCGGCTGGGCGGCCTTGCGGAGGATCCGGCGCAAGCGCGGACGCCGCCGGAGGCCGGCCCGTCAGCGCTGGTGCCCGCCACCGGACCGGCAGAGCCGCCGGCGGCCGCAGTGATGCTGCCGCCCGCCCCCGCGGCAGGTTCTGAAACCCGAAGAATGCGGGTGCTGGCAGCCGAGGACAACAAGACCAACCAGCTGGTGTTCCGCAAAATCGTGAAGGAGCTGAACATCGATCTCAGGTTTGCCGGCAACGGGCTTGAGGCGGTGGACGCATTTAAGAACTTTCATCCGGACCTGATTTTCATGGATATCTCCATGCCGCTGATGGACGGCAAGGAAGCCACCGCGGAGATTCGCAAGATCGAGGCCGGGACTGGCGGGCATGTTCCGATCGTAGCTCTGACCGCCCATGCAATGGCCGGAGATTCGGAAGGCATCCTTGCGGCCGGACTGGACCACTACCTGACCAAACCGCTGCGCAAGGCCCTGATCCACGACAAAATCCGGACCTTTGCCCCGGCCGGCATCCAGCCGCTGAACATTGATGCAGACCCGGCGCCCGCGGCCGCTAGCGTCCTCTGAGCAGCGGATTTCCGGCTGGCTGGCAGATGCAGTGACCACCGGGCTCTGCAACTAAGGCCAAGAGAAGCAGTCCTCAAGAAAGGGGCGGCCTGCCGCCGGATTTGCCGCGGTGCCCGTGTGCCCGGACAAGGCTGGCCTGCCGTTCTCAGAGAAGACCGGCCGGACCCTCCCGAGTCCGCGGGTGCACCGGCTGCGCCGGAACGCCTCTGCTGCGGCCCAACCGGAACGGTGCTTTCCTGGAGTGCACCGGAGCAGGCGGGAGCTTCTGCCGCCCTCAGCCGCGGCGCAGGAAGACGGGTTTGTCCGGTTCCGACATCTGCGGCTGGTAGGCATAGCCGCCGGCATCGAACTCCATAAGGCTCTCCGCATCTGTCAACCGGCGCTGGATGATGAACCGGGCCATCGCGCCGCGGGCGCGTTTCGCGTAGAAGCTCACCACTTTGGGCGTGCCGTTCTTGTCTTCCATGAAGACCGGCGTAACCACCCGCAGCTTCAGCGCCGCCAGGTCCACCGCGCCAAAATATTCCTGGCTGGCGCAGTTCACCAGCACGTCCGCGCCCACGGCGTCTGCCTGGGCATTCAGCGCGTCTGAGATCTTACGCCCCCAGAACTCGTACAGGTTCTTGCCGCGCGGATTTTTCAGACGCGAACCCATTTCCAGCCGGTAGGGCTGCATCGCATCCAACGGCCGCAGCACGCCATAAAGCCCGGACAGGATCCGGAAATGCTCCTGCGCCCAGGCCAGTTCTTCGGCATCCAGCGAGGACGCTTCCAGCCCTTGGTAGGTATCGCCGGCAAAGGCCAGCGCCGCCGGTCGGGTGGCCTCGGTTTTCGGATCGGCGGCAAAATCCTGGAAGCGGGCGTGATTCAGCTTGGCCAGATCCTCGCTGATGTGCATCAGCTTCATCAGGTCCGCGACGGATTGTCCGCGGGCCACCTCTGCCAGCGCCACCGCATCTTCATGCAGCGCGGGCCAGGTTATCTCCTGCTCCCGTTCCGCCCAGTCCAGCTTCTTGGCCGGAGAGGTTACTACCAGCATATCTGCCCCCTTCTGCTCTTGGCGCGACCCTAGCCCGCGCCGCGCAGGACGTCCAGAAACGCCGATGCGAAACGTTCGGCGCGGCGCTCTCCTAACAGCCTTGTGATGCCCCCCTCGTCGCCTGCGCGCAGCTGCGCCACCTTGGCCAGCAGCGAGGCTGAACAGGTGAGCGGCTTGAGTGTGCCGCACGCGCCGCGGGCGAGCTGGGCCTGCACTTCCAATAGCCCGTCATAAACCGAGCCGGACTCACGCCCTGCCAGCTTGCGCCTAGCAGGATGCAACTGCTCAGCTGCGCCGGTGATCACGCCAAGGAAATCATCGCCGTAGCGCTCCAGCTTCTTGGCCCCGACGCCGTTGATACGGGCCATCTGATCGAGGGTTTCAGGGCGCTGCTCTGCCATCTCGATCAGGGTGCGGTCGGGGAAGATCACATAGGCCGGCACTTTTTGCGCTTCTGCCAGCGCCCGGCGCTTGGCCTTGAGCGCGGAGAGAAGCGGCGCGTCCTCCTCAGAGACCAGAGCTTTCACCGCCGGGCGGCGCTCAGCGGATTTAATGGTGTCGCGTCGCAGGTCAATGGACTGCTCGCCGCGCAGGATCGGCAGCGCCGCTTCGGTAAAGCGCAGGGCGCCGTGGCGTTCGGGGTCAGGGCGCAGCAGGTCGTGGCCCATCATTTGCCGGAACACCGCCTGCCACTGGCGCTTACCAAACTCCTTGCCGCAGCCGTAAACCGACAGCTCGTCATGGCGCTTGGCCCGGATCCGGTCGTTGTCAGCCCCCAAGAGGATGTCGATCAGATGGCCGGAGCCGAACCATTCTTCTGTCCGCAGCACGGCTGACAGCGCCTTCCTCACCACCGTGGTGCCGTCGAACACATCCGCGGGCGTATCGCAGAGGTCGCAATTGCCGCAAGGTGCTGCTTCTTCGCCGAAATATCCAAGCAGTTTCTGACGGCGGCAGTGCAGCGCTTCGGCGAGGCCCAACAGCGCATTGAGACGGGCATGGTCGGCGGCGCGGCGTTCGGGCGGCGCGAGGCCCTCGTCGATTTGCGAGCGGCGCAGGCGGATATCGTCGGGGCCGAACAAGGTGAGGGTTTCCGCTGGCGCGCCGTCCCGGCCGGCGCGGCCGATTTCCTGATAATAGGCCTCGATCGATTTCGGCAGGTCGGCATGGGCCACCCAGCGGATGTCGGGCTTGTCGATGCCCATTCCGAACGCAACCGTGGCAACCACGATCAGACCGTCCTCCCGGGCAAAACGGGTCTCGACGCTGCGGCGGTCTTCGGGGTCCATGCCGCCGTGGTAGAAACAGGCGGAATGGCCGGCCTCGCGCAGGGCGGCCGACAGGGCCTCTGTCTTGGCGCGGGTGCCGCAGTAAACGATGCCGGACTGGCCCTTACGGGCGGCGGCGAACTCCAGGACCTGGCGACGCGGGCTGTCCTTGGCGCCAAAGGCGAGGTGGATGTTGGGCCGGTCAAAGCCGCGCAGGAAACTGCGGGGGGCCTCGCCATCGAACAGTTTCTGGACGATTTCTTCCTGGGTTTCCTGATCCGCTGTCGCCGTGAAGGCGGCCAGCGGCACACCCAGGGCGCGGCGCAGCTCGCCGATGCGCAGGTAGTCGGGGCGGAAATCGTGGCCCCACTGGCTGACGCAATGCGCCTCGTCCACCGCGATCAGGCTAACGCCGATGCGGCGCAGCATGCCCATGGCCGCACCGGAGGCAAGGCGCTCGGGCGCCATGTACAGGAGCTTGAGCCGCCCGGCTTCGATCGCCTCCCTGACCATCTCGGTCTCTTCATCGGTGTTGCCGGAGGTGAGCGCGCCGGCGTTGACGCCGGCCTCCTGTAGGGCGCGGACCTGGTCGCGCATCAGGGCAATCAGTGGTGAGATCACCACGGTCACCCCGTCGCGCAGCAGCGCCGGCAGCTGGAAGCACAGCGACTTGCCGCCGCCCGTGGGCATGATCGCCAGCACGTTCTCCCCCGCGGTCACGGCGTCGACGATTTCCTCCTGTCCGGGGCGGAAGGCGTCAAAGCCGAAAATCTCGCGCAGAATCGGGGACGCGCCTGTCAGGGCTGCCGGGGCTGTCATGGGGGCAAGGGGCCTCAAAGTGGTGGTCTGCTCGTCTTGGCAGGCACAATCCCACAGGAGGCATAGGGCGGCAAGGGCTGCCTCGCAAAAGCCCGGCGAAAGCCGCCGGGCCGGAAGCGCTCAGATCAGTAAAACGCCGAGACGTTGTTCACCAGGATGATGCGCAGCGCGTAGACCGCGATCAGCACCACCAGCGGCGCCAGGTCGATGCCGCCCATGTTGGGCATAAACCGGCGCACCGGCGCATAAAGCGGCTCCAGAATCCGGTTCAGCCCGTACCAGATCTGCGCCACCAGCTGCTGGTGCAGGTTCAGGACCTGGAAGTTGATCAGCCAGCTCATGATCACATGGGCAATGATGAAGAACCAGATAATGTCCAGGATCAGCATCAGGATTTGGAACAGCGAGACCATCAGTATTTCCCTCTTTCGAACAGCCTCACAGGTAAGCAGACGCAATGAAATGCGCAAGGCTTCCGCGAGGTTGCGGTTGACGCGCTGTAAACGGGTGGCATCACGGGCACATGCCATCAAGGAGCGCGCGCGCATGTACCCGATTGTCCGACTGATCAAGGATACCGTTCTGGCCAGCCGGATGGCGCGGCTGCCGATCACCGGCATGCATGTGTCCAGCCACATCTGCTGGCCCTGGGATCTGGACATGTGGATGGAGCTGAACAACGGCCGCACCATGACGCTTTATGATCTGGGCCGCACCATGCTGGCGCAGCGGGTGGGGCTGATCAAGGCGCTCCGGCAGAAACGCTGGGGGCTGACGGTGGCCGGTTCGTCGGTACGGTACCGCCGCCGCATCCGCGGTTTCGAGAAGTTCGAGATGCGCAGCCGCACCGCGGGATGGGACGACAAGTTTATCTATGTCGAACAGTCGATGTGGAAGACAAACGGCGATTGCGCCAGCCATGTTATGCTGCGCACCGCGGTAACGGACAAGAACGGCATCGTGCCGCCCGCCAAGGTGCTGGAGGCGCTGGGGCAGAACACCGCACCCTCGCCCGAGCTGCCCGGCTGGATCAAGGACTGGTGCGCGGCGGATGGCGGCCGGCCCTGGCCACCGATGCAAGACGGGCTTGCCTAGGCCCCTGCCCGCCTGCCATACCTGAAGGCAACAATAACAAGAGGGCGGGCATGCAGCAGGTATCCATGCGCAAGCGCATCTGGGGGTGGTGGTTCTTTGACTGGGCCAGCCAGCCCTATCACACCCTGCTGGTTACCTTTGTATTCAGCCCGTTCTTTGCCGCTGTGGCGGCAGAGCATTTCCTCGGCCAGGGTCTGAACGGCGAGGCCGCCAAGGCGCAGGCGCAGACCGTGTGGTCGCTGTGCCTGACCATTACCGGCCTGATCATCGGTTTCGGGGCGCCGTTCATGGGGGCACTGGCCGACATTTCCGGCCGGCGGCGGCCTTGGATTATTGTCTTTTCGCTCATGTACGTGCTGGGCGCCTGGGGGGTGTGGTTCATGGACCCGGCAGGCAGCAACCTGTGGTGGGTACTGATCAGCTTCGGCTTTGGCTTCATCGGCGCAGAGTTTGCGTTGATCTTTGTCAACGCACAGCTGCCATCGCTGGCCGGCAAGGAGGACGTCGGTAATGTTTCCGGCTCCGGCTTTGCCTTTGGCTATCTAGGCGGGGTGATTGCGCTGTTCATCATGCTTTTGCTGTTTGTCGAACAGGCAAGCGGCAAAACGCTGATCGGTCTCAGCCCCCTGTTCGGGCTGGACGCAGAGGCGCGCGAAGGCACCCGTGCGGTCGGCCCCTTTACCGCGCTGTGGTTCGCCGTCTTCATGATCCCCTATTTCCTGTGGGTGCGCGAGGGCCGCGCCACCGGCCAGCGCGGCACAGTGGGCCAGGCGGTGGCGCTGGTGGTGCAGTCGGTGAAAAATCTGCGCAACCGGGTCAGCCTCGCCAGCTACCTCGGCTCCTCCATGCTGTACCGCGATGCACTCAACGGGCTCTATGGCTTTGGGGGGGTTTACGCCAAGCTGGTGCTGGGCTGGCAGATCACTCTCATTGGCGTCTTTGGCATCGTGGCGGTGCTGGCGGCCACAATCTTTTGCTGGATCGGCGGCAAGGCGGATCGCAAATTCGGCCCGAAACCGGTGATCATCGTCTCCATCCTGGTCCTCAGCTTGGTGTGCTTGACCATCGTCAGCATGTCGCGCGCGCAGATCTACGGCATTGCCCTGCCGGACGGGTCGAAACTGCCGGACGCGGTGTTCTTTGGCTGCGGCGTGCTGATCGGCGGTTTTGGCGGCATCCTGCAATCGGCCAGCCGCAGCCTGATGGTGCGCCACACCGATCCGGCCAAGGCGACCGAGAGTTTCGGCCTTTACGGCCTGTCAGGCCGCGCCACCGCGTTTCTGGCACCGGCGCTGATCGGCATTGCGACCACCGCAACCGGCAGCGCCCGGCTGGGGATTATGCCTGTCATCGGGCTGTTTCTGATCGGATTGGTACTGTTTTTCTGGGTTCAAGGAGAAGGAGATCAGGGTTGAGACTGTTACTTGCAATGTGTTTGGCGGTTGCTGGGTTCATAAGTCCAGCAACCGCGCAGACACCCGCCAAGGCGCTGTTCGGGGCCAAGCCGAATGCGTCGCAGCACCGTCCCGCGCCGTTCGGATCCTATTCCAAGGGCTGCGTCGCCGGTGCCGCGCAGCTGCCTGAGACCGGCCCGACCTGGCAGGCGATGCGGCTGAGCCGCAACCGCAACTGGGGCCATCCGGAAGCGATTGACTTCATCAAAGACCTGAGCCGCGCAGCCTCCCGTCAGCGCGGCTGGAAGGGGCTGTACATCGGCGACATCAGCCAGCCGCGCGGCGGGCCAATGCTGTCGGGCCACCGCAGCCACCAAATCGGGCTGGACATCGACATATGGATGCGGCCGCCCGACCGGCTGAACCTCAGCCGCAACGCGCGCGAGAACATCTCCTCGATCTCCATGCGCCGGGCCAAGGGCGCCTATGTGAACTCCAGCTGGACGCGGGCGCATCACGAGATCCTGAAAGCCGCGGCGCAGGACAAGCGGGTGGCCCGGATCTTTGTGTTTCCCGGTGCCAAGGTGCAGATGTGCAACGACGAGAAGGGCAACCGCAAATGGCTGCGCAAGATCCGGCCCTGGTGGGGGCACCACTATCACTTCCACGTGCGGCTGGCCTGCCCGCGGGGCGCGCGCGGCTGTGTTGATCAGGACCCGCCGCCCAGGGGAGACGGCTGCGCCGATGCGCAGCAGTGGGTGAACAACATTCTGAACCCGCCGCCGCCGAAACCGGTTGACCCGAACGCACCGAAGCCTAAACCGAGACGGGATTACACCCTTTCGGACCTGCCCAATCAATGCGCTGCCGTTCTGCAATCAAACTGATCCTGGCTGTTGCCGCCGCTGCCGGAGTGGCGGCGGCAACTTTTGCGGCCAACCGCCCGGTGGCGGCGGCAGGGACGGCGCAATTTCTGGGCAGCTACACCTGGAAGCTCAGGCAGCCCTGGTTTGGCGGCTTTTCGGCGCTGAAGATCAGCGCGAGCGGCACCGAGATGACAGTGCTAAGCGACCGCGCCACACTGGTGACAACGGATATCGAGCGCCATCAGGGCCGGATTTCCGGCATTGCCGCGCGCGCCGCCCATGGGCTGCGCTCCTCTACCGGCAGGACCCTGCGCGGCGCTGCCGGCGACAGCGAGGGCCTGGCCATCGCGCCGGACGGCAGCCGCTACATCTCTTTCGAGGGCATCGCGCGGGTGGCCCGTTACCGTCAGGCGCAAGACCGGGCCAAGGTGCTGCCGAGACCCAAGGCGTTTCGCAAGCTGCCGGTCAACAAGTCGCTGGAAACCCTGGCCATCGATTCCCGCGGCCGCCTCTATACCCTGCCGGAACGCGCGTTCGACAAACACGGTCAGATCCCGGTCTGGCGCTGGAACGGCCGCCGCTGGTCGCGCCCCTTCAGCCTGCCGCCGCGCGGAGGCTTCCTGCCGGTGGATGCGGATTTTGGCCCTGACGGGCGGTTCTACCTGCTGGAACGCGACTTGACCCTGCTTGGCTTCCGCAGCCGTCTGCGCCGATGGGACATCGCTGCCGCAGGCCCGGTGAATGAAACGCTGCTGCTGCAAACCGGCCCCGGCATCCACGACAACCTGGAAGGCCTGTCTGTCTGGGCCGACGGCACAGGGCAGCTGCGCGCGACCATGGTATCAGACGACAATTTCCTGCCGGTGCAACGCACCGAGCTGGTGGAATACGCCCTGCCCCGCTGACATCTGCCCCGGCACCGCGGCAGCGGCGCCCTGCCCAACCGCCAGGGGCATTCGCAGATAGCACCCGGCGCGGACGGGAGCCTTTCCCTGCCCCTTCCGGACCGGAAAACTTGCACGGCAGCCCGGCGCGCGATAAAGGGGCCGGTCTTTTGCCGCAGCAGAGCCTGCTTTGCGGCCCCGAAACAAACGGATCTTGCGCATGACCCGCTCGCACATTCCCGGCATTCTTGCCATGGCCGCCGTGGTGGTGGCCTCCAACGTCCTGGTGCAATTCCTGTTCGGAAATTGGCTGACCTGGGGCGCCTTCACCTATCCGGCGGCCTTTCTGGTGACCGATGTGATGAACCGCGTCTACGGCGCCGCCGCCGCACGCAAGGTCGTCGTGGCGGGCTTCATAACCGGAGTGATCTGCTCGCTCATCGGCACTCAGGTGATGCTGCAGGGCGATGGCTTCTCTTACCCGGCAGTGACGCTGCGCATTGCGCTCGGCTCCGGCCTCGCTTTCTTGACAGCGCAGATGCTGGACGTCGCCATCTTCTCTGCCCTGCGGACCGGCAAGTGGTGGCGGGCGCCGCTGGCCTCCACCCTGATCGGCTCCTCCGTGGACACCGCGATCTTCTTCACCGTCGCCTTTTCCGTCTCGCTGGCCTGGATCGAACCGGCCAACGATGTCTCCTGGGCCGGCGACATGCTGCCTCTGATCGGGCAGGGGCCGGTGGCGCCTTATTGGGTCTCGCTGGCGTTTGCCGATTGGCTGGTCAAATTGACGCTGGCGATGCTCGCGCTTGTGCCCTTCCGCATCATCGTGCGTAAGCTCTCCGCAAAGACCACATGATTTTGTTTTGACATCTGCCGAATCTGTGGCAGGCTGGGCTTACACGAAACATCAGAAAGGAGGTGCCCATTGTCTAGAGAAGCTATGGAGAGCAGTACCGGAACAGTTCAGAAGGAGTGCGGCCGAGGCAGCCCTTGGTACGTTTAGACCACTGAATTGGTGCTGACCTAACCGGTGCACCTCCTATCATCTCGAAGGGCTGTTCCCCGCGTGTGGAACAGCCCTTTCGATTTTGAAAGACCCGCCCGCAAGGCAACAAGACCATGATTCGCATCAACGAGAATATCACCCTGCAGGACTGGGAAATGACCGAGAGCTTTATCCGCGCCTCGGGCCCCGGCGGGCAGAATGTGAACAAGGTGGCGACCGCTGTCGAACTGCGGTTTGAGGCCGCCCGCTCGCCCGCGCTGGCGCCTGCGGTCAAATCGCGGCTGAAGCGGCTGGCAGGCCGCCGCTGGACCAAGGACGGCGCGATCATCCTGCAATGCGACGAGACCCGGTCGCAGCAGAGGAACCGCGAGATTGTGCGCGAGCGGCTGGCGGAACTGGTGCGCAAGGCGCTGGTGGCGCCCAAGCGGCGCATCGCCACCAAGCCCACCCGCGGCTCGGTCAGGCGGCGGCTGGAGGCCAAGAAGCAGCGCGGCGATCTGAAAGCGACGCGCGGTAAGATCGACCCGGATTGACACCGCGGATTGCGCCCAACGCGCATGCGGCCCATGCTGACGCCGAACAGGTCGGGAGGATATATCATGCGGCTGGACGGAAAAACCGCCATCGTGACTGGCGGCGCTTCGGGCTTTGGCGCCGGGATAACCCGCAAGTTCCTGACGGAAGGCGCCCGGGTGATGATTGCCGACATCAACGGCGCCGCCGCAGAGGACATGGCGGCGGAACTGGGCAGTAATGCCATTGCGCAAACCGTGGATGTTTCGGACAGTGCCTCGGTCACTGCGATGGCAGAGAAGGCGCTGGCAGCCTTCGGGCAGTTGGACATTCTGGTGAACAACGCAGGCGTCACCCACCTGCCCGCCCCGCTGGAGGAGATCAGCGAGGAAGACTTTGACCGGGTGATGGGCGTCAACGTGAAGTCGGTCTACCTGACCGCCCGCGTCCTGGTGCCGCATATGAAGGCAAACAAACGCGGCGCGATCCTGAACGTGGCCTCCACCGCCGGCGTGTCGCCGCGCCCCAACCTCAACTGGTACAACGCCTCCAAGGGCTGGATGATCACCGCCACCAAGACCATGGCGGTGGAACTGGCCCCTCACGGCGTGCGGGTCAACGCGATCAACCCCGTGGCGGGGGAAACGCCGCTGCTGAAGTCCTTCATGGGCGAGGACACCCCGGAAATGCGCGCCAAGTTCCTGTCCACCATCCCGATCGGCCGGTTTTCAACGCCGGAGGACATGGGCAACGCTGCCTGCTTCCTGTGCTCGGACGAGGCCGGCATGGTAACCGGCGTCGCGATGGAAGTGGACGGCGGGCGCTGTATCTAGCTCCCCTGTTTTCATTTTTCCAGAAAGTACTCCCGCCGGAGGCAGCGCGCGCCAGCGCGCTTCATTCAGAAAAAGGACATCCCGCCATGCTCCCCGGCCCCAGGAACCTGATCACTGACGTCCCCGGCTTTCTGGTTGGCAACGCCCAGGACGCGGCACTGAAGTCCGGCACCACGGTGCTGACCGCGGACGCGCCCTTTACCGCATCTGTTCATGTGATGGGCGGCGCGCCGGGAACGCGGGAGACAGACTTGCTGGCGCCGGACAAATCCGTGGCCCGGATCGACGCGCTGGTGCTGTCGGGCGGCTCTGCCTTCGGGCTCGACGCCTGTTCCGGTGTGATGGACGCATTGCACGCGGCGGGCCGCGGCTTTCCGGTCGGGCCGGCGCGGGTGCCGCTGGTGCCCGGAGCGATTATCTTTGATCTGCTGAACGGCGGTGACAAGACGTGGGGTGAAAACCCCTACCGGGCCTTAGGCCGCGCAGCCTTTGAATCGGCAGCAGAGGATTTCGAGCTGGGAACCGCGGGCGCCGGCACCGGCGCCCTGACCGCGATGCTGAAGGGCGGGCTGGGCTCTGCCTCCTTGGTGCTGGAAAATGGCGTCACCGTGGGCGCGCTGGTGGCGGCCAATCCGCTGGGCGCCGCCACCACCCCTGGGGAGCGGCATTTCTGGGCCGCCCCGTTTGAAATCGGCAATGAGTTCGGCGGCATTGGCCCTGATCCCGCGGCCGGCCTGGGCCGCAGCCTGCCAAGCCGCAAGATCGAGGCGATCCAGAAACTGGGCGGCGCGCCGCTGCCACCGGAGCGCGCCAATACCACCATCGCCATCGTTGCCACTGATGCCGCACTAACCAAGGCGCAATGCCAGCGGCTGGCCACCGCAGCGCATGACGGCATCGGCCGCGCCATCGTACCTGCGCATTCCCCCGGCGACGGTGATCTGGTCTTTGCCGCCAGCACCGGCGCGCGGGCATTGGACGCACCAGACGCGGAACTGGGAACCCTCTGCCATGCCGCTGCGTTGTGCCTCAGCCGCGCCATCGCCCGCGCGGTCTATCACGCCCGTCCGGAATTCGGCGACCTGCTGCCCTGCTGGACCGCGCCTTGAAACACCGCAGCTTCCCGCCGGAACTTTGATGCGCGTCAAACTGCCGGTTGACACTGCCGGGTAATAAATCATGAGTCACACCTGCCAACTCATAGACTGGAGCAAGCAATATGAAACCTCTTTTGACTGCCGCCATTTTCGGCCTCCTCGCCGCCCCTGCCTTTGCCGAAGGCGATCCGGCCAAGGGCGAGAAGGGGTTCAACAAGTGCAAGTCATGCCACATGGTCGTGTCCGACTCGGGCGACGTGATCGTTAAGGGCGGCAAGACCGGCCCGAACCTGTGGGGCCTGGCGGGCCGCCAGGCAGGCACAGCCGAAGGCTTCAAATACAGCGATGACCTGGTCGCCGCAGGCGAAGCCGGCCTGGTCTGGGATGAAGAGAAATTTGTGGCCTTCACCGCCGATCCGCGCAAATTCCTTCGCGCGGAAACCGGCGACGACAAAGCCAAGTCGAAAATGTCCTTCCGCCTTAAGAAGGGCGGCGAAGACATCTTTGCCTTCCTGGCCAGCAACGGCCCCGCCCCGGCGGAAGACGCCGCGGCAGAGGAGGCCGCAGCTGAAGAAGGTGCGGAAGCGGCCACCGAATAAGCCGGTCCCTCCGGACTGACCCCACAAAGCCGCGGCATTTTCGCCGCGGCTTTTCGCGTAATTGCTTTCCGTGCCGGCAATCGTTAGCGGTAGTTGCTATGCCCGCCTGAATGCGGCAGGCCGCAGAACAAAAAACCGTCACGGACACAGCATGAGCCATATGATCCCCGCCTGGGTGAACGGTGAATTGACACCGGTTGACAAACTGGCCGCGCATGAGCGCGGGCTGAAGCACAAGGCGGTTTCCGTCTTTGTGGTGAAGGGTTTGGAAATCCTGATGCAACGGCGGGCGATGGGGAAATACCACACCCCGGGCCTCTGGGCGAACACCTGCTGCACCCATCCGAATTGGGATGAACAGCCCTCGGCCTGCGCAGTGCGCCGGATGAATGAGGAGCTGGGCCTGACCGGTCTCTATCCCGAGTTCCGCCACCACTTGGAATACCGCGCCGATGTCGGCAACGGCTTGGTTGAGCATGAAGCGGTGGATGTGTTTCTGGCCCACGCCCACCGGCCGCTGCGGATTGCTGCAAACCCGGATGAGGTGATGGAAACCCGCTGGGTCGACTATCACGACCTGCTGGCCGAGGTCAGCCGCCACCCCGAGCGCTTCACCCCCTGGCTGAAGATCTACCTGCACAACTACGCCGACGTGATCTTTGGCCCTGACCTGATTATCGGCGGGCGGCGCTGACCACTCTCCCTCCCTGCCTGCTTGCTCCGCTGTACACACCGTGGTTATCTGCGCACGCAATCAGGGAGTACACTTATCATGTCCATCCTCATCGCAGGCGGCGGCATTGCCGGGCTGACCCTGGGGCTGACGCTGCATCAGATCGGGGTGCCGTTCCGCATCTTTGAGGCCGCACGGGAGCTGAAGCCGATGGGGGTTGGCATCAACCTTCAGCCCAACGCGGTGCGGGAACTGTACGATCTGGGGCTGAAGGCAGAGCTGAACGCAATCGGCGTCCGGACCCGGCAGCTGGGGTTTTACAGCAAGCTGGGCAAGACCATCTGGGAGGAGCAGCGCGGCACCGGTGCCGGCTATGCCTGGCCGCAGTATTCGGTGCACCGGGGCGAATTGCAGATGATGCTCTATCGCGCTTTAGTGGCGCGTGCCGGCCCGGAAAGCATCGAGGCCGGTGCCCGGGCAGCAGGGTTTGAAAATACGGGCGGCGGCGCGGCGCTGCTGCTGGCGGATGGGCGGCGGATTGAGGGATCGCTGGTTGTGGCGGCGGATGGCATCCACTCCGCCCTGCGGGGGCAGATGGAACCGGATGAGGGCGCCCCCATCTGGAACGGCCGCATCCTGTGGCGGGGCACCACCCGGGCGCCCGAATTCAAGGGCGGCGCGGCGATGGCGATGATCGGCCATGACCATCTGCGACTGGTGGCTTATCCAATCTCCGCACCGGATGCTGAGGGCTGTGTCACGATGAACTGGATTGCGGAAAAGAGCTTTGACCCCTCTGCGCCCTGGCGGAAAGAAGACTGGAACCGGCCTGCGGACATCCAGGAGTTCCTGCCAGATTTCGAGGATTGGCGGTTTGATTGGATCGACGTGCCCGCCCTGATCCACGGGGCGGAAGTGGTCTATGAATACCCGATGGTGGACCGCGACCCGCTGGTGCACTGGACCCATGGCAACGTCACTCTGATGGGCGACGCCGCGCATCCGACCTACCCGGTGGGATCGAACGGCGCCAGCCAGGCCATCGTGGACGCACGGGTGATTGGCGCAAATCTGCTGGAACACGGCATCAGCGCCGCCGCGCTCCAGGCTTACGAGGCAGAGGTGCGCCCTGTCACAACGGCGGTGGGCCTCGCCAACCGCGCAGGCGGCGGGCCGGACGGGGTGCTGCAGCGGGTCGAGGACCTGTGCGGCGGCGACTTTGCAGACATCAGCGAGGTGATCCCGCAGGCAGAGCTGGCCGCCCATGCTGCCAAGTACAAATCGATTGCGGGCTTTTCCATAGAGGAGCTGAACGCCCGCCCTGCAACCATCCCCGCAGGCGCATGCGTCAGCTGAAGCACGCCGACGGCCAGCCGCGGGTTAAGGGCGGCGCAGCCGCCGTGCCGCAGGCGCGGATAGCCGGCCACACACTCGGCTAGGCGCGTTTAGGTGCAGGCCTGCACTTAAACCGCTTCTCAGCAAAAACGAAAACGCCGCGCAAAGCGCGGCGCCACGCCCAACTGTGAGGTGCATTCTGCGAATGCGGCGGAGCAGGCGGGAGGTGCCCAGCCCTGCCCTGTTTCGCAGCGCTCAGACCCCGATCACTGCCTGCACCGCACGCTGCCAGCGGGCATAGGCAGCCTGCCGCGCCGCGGGCTGCATCAGCGGCGAGAACTGGCGGTCGAGCTTCCAGGTGTCGGCAAAGCCGGTCTGGTCCGGATAGATCCCGGCCCGCATGCCCGCCAGCCAGGCGGCGCCAAGTGCTGTGGTCTCCTGCATAACCGGGCGGTCGACGGCGGCGCCCAGCAGGTCCGACAGGCTCTGCATCGTCCAGTCACTGGCGCTCATGCCGCCATCGACGCGCAGGGTCACGGTGTGGTGGCTGTCGTCCTCCCAGTCGGCGCGCATCGCCTCATAGAGATCGCGGGTCTGGTAGGCGACGCTTTGCAGCGCGGCGCGGGCAAATTCCGCTGGTCCGGAGTTGCGGGTAAGGCCGAACATACCGCCGCGGCATTCCGGCTCCCAATAAGGCGCACCAAGGCCGGTGAAGGCGGGCACCAGGATCACGTCCTGTCCCGGGTCGGCGCGCAATGCCAGCTCGCCGGATTCAGCCGCCTGTTCGATAATCCCCAGCCCATCCCGCAGCCATTGCACCGCGGCACCGGCGATGAAGATCGAGCCTTCCAGCGCATAGGTCGGCTTGCCGTCCAGCTGATAGGCAATGGTGGTCAGCATCCGGTTCTTCGACACCACCGGTTCATCTCCGGTGTTCAGCAGCGCGAAGCAGCCCGTGCCATAGGTGGATTTCATCATTCCCGGCTGAAAACAGGCCTGGCCGATGGTGGCGGCCTGCTGGTCGCCGGCCACGCCCAGGATCGGAATCGCACCGCCCAGAATCTCCGGATCGGTGGTGCCGAAATCGGCAGCGCTGTCCTTCACTTCAGGCAGCATCTGCTGCGGCACATCCAGAAGATCGCTGATGGTGCGGCTCCAGCGGCCCTTGCGGATGTCATACATCAGCGTGCGCGCAGCGTTGGTGGCGTCGGTCACATGCGACGCGCCACCCGTCAGGCGCCAGATCAGGAAGCTGTCGACGGTGCCGAACAACAGATCCCCCGCCGCGGCGCGGTCGCGCGCGCCCGGAACGGTGTCGAGGATCCATTTCACCTTGGTGCCCGAGAAATAGGGATCGAGCAGCAGCCCGGTGCGGTCTGCCACCATCTCTGCGTGGCCTGCGTCCCGCAGCTGCTCGCAAATAGATGCTGTGCGGCGGTCCTGCCAGACAATGGCGTTGTGGATCGCCTTGCCGCTAGACTTGTCCCAGACCACTGTGGTTTCGCGCTGGTTGGTAATGCCGATGCCCGCGATATCCGCGGCGGAGACATCCAAATCCGCCATCACCTTGCGGCAGACCGCGACGGTGGTGTCCCAGATCTCCTCCGGGTCATGCTCCACCCAGCCCGCTTGCGGATAATGCTGGGTGAACTCCTGCTGTGCGGTGCCCGCGACCTGCATGCCTGCATCAAACAGGATTGCCCGGGTCGACGTGGTGCCCTGATCAATTGCCAGAATATAGGTCATCGGCTGCCCTCCAGTCTCCTCTGACCGGGGACAATAAACGCAAAGGTGCTACCGCTACCAGCCCCTACTAAGAATTTAGTTTAGGAACTGCGATATTGTCGATCAGCCGGATGCCATTCATCCAGGCCGCTGCCAGCAGGCGGGCCGGCCGGGTTGGGGTCTCCATTGCCTTCAGCGTTTCGGCGCAGCGCAGGTCGAAGTATTCCACATCACCGAATCCTGCATCTGCCAGCGCCTGCCGCGCGGCGGCCTCCAGCGGTGCCCAGGGCTCGCCTGCCGATGCCTTGGCTGCGGCCTCGCGCATGGCTGCATTCAGGGCCGCGGCCTTGGCCAGCGCGTCCTCCGACAGGCGCAGGTTGCGCGACGACATGGCGAGGCCCGACGGCTCGCGCACGGTTTCACAGCCAATAACCTCAATCGGGATGTCCAGATCGCGGGCCATGCGGGTCACCACCATCAGCTGCTGGTAGTCCTTCTGGCCAAAGAACGCCTTGTCGGCGCCGGTCTGCAGGAACAGTTTGGCGACCACCGTCGCAACGCCATCGAAATGACCGGGGCGGAAAGGCCCTTCCATTACAGCGGTGATGCTGCCGCCGACAGAGACATTGGTGGCATAGCCGTCCGGGTAAATCTGGTCCGGGTCCGGGACATAGATCAGGTCAACGCCATAGGGGGCGAGCTTTTCCGCATCCTCATGTTCGGTGCGCGGGTAGTTCGCCAGATCCTCCGGGTTGTTGAACTGCTTGGGGTTCACGAAGATGGTGACGATCACGCGGTCGCAAGCCTGTTTGGCGGCTTCGACCAGCGACAGATGGCCCGCGTGCAGCGCACCCATGGTCGGCACCAGGCCGATGGTTTCGCCATTGCTGCGCCAATTTCCGGTCTGGGCGCGCAGATCGGCCAAGCGGCGCAGGATCGGAGCGGTCATGTCAGCAGTCATCGTTTGGACGGCGCCTGGTCGGCGAAGACATGCTCTGCCGCTGGGAAGCTGCGCGCACGCACTTCCGCGGCATATTGGGAAATCCCTGCCTCTGCCAGCGGGCCAAGATCCGCGTAGCGTTTGACGAACTTAGGTTTGAAGGCGGTGAAGAAGCCCAGCATGTCATCCACCACCAGGATTTGCCCGTCGCAGCCGGCGCTGGCGCCGATGCCGATGGTGGGAATCGCCACCTCGGCGGTGATCTTGTCGGCCAGTTTCTGCGGCACTTTCTCCAGCACCACGGAAAACGCCCCGGCATCCGCCACCGCGCGGGCATCTGCCAGCACAGCGTCGGCCTGCGCATCGCGGCCCTGCACCTTGTAGCCGCCCAGCGTGTTGATCGACTGCGGCGTGAGACCAATGTGCGCCATCACCGGGATGCCGCGTTTGACCAGAAAGCGGATAGTCTCTGCCATCTCGACGCCGCCTTCCAGCTTGACCGCCGCGCAGCCGGTTTCCGCCATCAGCCGGGCGGCGTTGCGGAACGCCTGCTGCGGGCCTTCCTCGTAGGAGCCGAAGGGCATGTCGATCACCAGCATCGCCTGGCTCAGCCCGCGTGCCACAGCCTGGCCGTGCAGTATCATCATCTCCATCGTCACGCCCAGGGTCGAGGTCAGCCCGTGCAGCACCATGCCGACGCTGTCGCCGACCAGCACGAAGTCACAGTGCTTGTCCATCAGCCGCGCCATCGGCGTGGTATAGGCCGTCAGGCTCACCAAAGGGGTGCCGCCCTTGCGGGCCCGGATGTCTTCGGCGTTGGGCGCCTGTTTCTTGGCTGTTGCGCTCATGGCTTCCTGTCCGCAGTTCGAATAGCGCCCGGATTACCAATTAACGCCGCGTGCTTCCAGTGCGCGAAATGCCGCCCGGCCTTGATTACGTTTGGGAAACAGGGAAACTCGTTTCCAATAGGCGCCGTTTCCAGGCCCGCAGATTGCACAGAGGGAGATTTCAGATGGCCTTCAGATCCATTGTCTTTGCCGCCGGTTCCGCGCTGGCCCTGATGGCGGGCGGCGCCTGGGCCAAGGATAGCGTTACCATCGGCCTGCAGCTGGAACCGCCGCATCTGGACCCCACCAGCGCCGCGGCGCAAGCCATCGACTCGGTGGTTTACAGCAACATCTTCGAGGGGCTGACCCGGTTCATGGGCGACGGGTCGGTGGTGCCTGGGCTGGCGGAAAGCTGGGAGATTTCCGGCGAGGGTACCGTCTACACCTTCAAGCTCCGCGAGGGTGTGACCTTTCACGACGGCAGCGCCATGGACGCAGAGGATGTGAAATTCTCGCTCGACCGCGCCCGCGCCGAGGACAGCACCAACGCGCAGAAGGCGCTGTTTGAGGGGATCACAGCGGTGGAAGCGGTGGACCCGCAGACGGTGCAGATCACGCTGGAGGCGCCGAACGGCAGCCTGCTGTTCAACCTGGCCTGGGGCGATGCGGTGATCGTGGCGCCGGATAGCGTTGAGGACATCAAGACTAATCCGATCGGAACCGGTGCCTATACGTTCCAGGAGTGGGTGCAGGGCGACCGCATAACGCTGGCGCGCAACCCGGACTACTGGGGCGATCAGCCTGCGCTGGCCTCTGCTACCTTCAAGTTCATCTCGGATCCGACCGCTGCGTTTGCTGCAATGATGGCCGAGGACATTGACGCCTTTGACAACTTTCCAGCGCCGGAAAACCTGCCCCAGTTCGACGCCGATCCGCGGTTCCAGGTGCTGGTGGGGTCGACCGAGGGTGAGACGATCCTGTCGACCAACAACAAGCAACCGCCGTTTGACGACATCCGGGTGCGGCAGGCAGTAGCCCATGCCATCGACCGGCAGGCGATCATCGACGGCGCCATGTTCGGCTATGGCACCCCGATCGGCACCCATTTTGCACCGCACCACCCGGCCTACAAGGATCTGACCGGCATCTCCGCCTATGACCCGGAGCAGGCCAAGGCGCTGCTGGCCGAGGCAGGTTTTGCTGACGGATTCGAGACCACCCTGCACCTGCCGCCGCCCTCCTATGCCCGGCGCGGCGGAGAGATCGTTGCCGCACAGCTGGCCGCCGTGGGCATCAAGGCAGAGATCATCAACGTCGAATGGGCGCAATGGCTGGAAAGCGTGTTCCGCGGCAAGAGTTTCGGGCTGACCATCATCAGCCATACCGAGCCGATGGACATCGGCATCTATGCCCGGCCTGACTACTACTTCCAGTATGGCAGCGAACCGTTCCAAGGGCTGATGGCCAAGCTAAACACCACCACCGACCCGGATGCCCGCACCGCAATCCTGCAGGAGGCGCAGGAGATGATCGCGGCGGATTATGTTAACGGCTACCTGTTCCAGCTGGCGAAACTGGGGGTGGCCAAGGCCGGGCTGCAGGGGCTGTGGGAGAACGCCCCCACGGCCGCCATCGACCTCAGCGCGCTCAGCTGGGCGGAATGACGATTACTTTTAGCCGCCAAGGGCAGCGCCCGTCCCGGCGGGGTGGGAAGCGAAGCGCCCGCCCCGTGGGGGGCGGGACAGGCGCTGCCCGGCCTGCGGCCAGGCGGAACTAAAGCCCCCGTCTCGCCCGCAAGAAGGCAACCCGCTCCCGGATTTCCTGCCGCACTTCCCCGCCGCGCGGCTGATCCCGCAGCGTTGTGAACCAGTGCACCGGCGGGTTGCGGCCCAGCCGGTTGCCGTTGAACTCCAGCCCGCGCAGAACCGTCTTACCGGCCGCAGGCAAATGCTCTGGCACTTCAAACCCGTTCAGCGTGGCCCAGACCCCGGTCCAAAGCCGCCCGACCGACCACGGGTTGTAGCCGCCCCCGCCCAGCACCAGATACCGCGGTGCCATCCCCATCAGCGCCCGCACCACCGCCCAATGCGCATTGTTCGACAGGTCCAGATGCGGCAGCGGGTCCTCTGTCACCGCATCGGCCCCGCACTGCAGCACGATGGCATCCGGCTGAAACGCCTCCACCGCCGGCAGGATCAGTTCATCCCGGATGTGCGCCATTTCATCATCATTGAAGCCGCGCGGCACCGGCAGGTTCAGGGCAGAGCCGCCCGCGTCCTCCGTCAGCAATCCGGTCTTGGGCCAGAGGTTTTCCTCATGCACCGAGATCATCAGAACATCTGCGTCGCCGACAAAGCCATGCTCAACCCCGTCGGAGTGATGCGCGTCAATGTCCACATAGGCGATCCGCAGCGCGCCGTGATGGCGCAGGGACAGCATCGCCAGCACCGGATCGTTGAGATAGCAAAAGCCGTTGGCCCGGTCCGGCATCCCATGATGGGTGCCGCCTGCAGGGTTATAGACGATGCCGCCCCGTGCCAGCAGCTCCCCCGCCAGGATCGAACCGCCAGCGGCGGTGGCCGGGCGGCGGAAAATCTCCCGGAACACCGGGTTGGAGATGGTGCCGAGATGATGCCGCGAACGGACCTCCGCGCTCACCTCCTGCGCCGCCTCCGCAGCTTGCAGCGCGGCGACGTATTCGGGCGTGTGCCAGGCGGTAAGCGCTGTTGGCTTGGCGCGGGGTGAGTTCACATAGACCTCATCCGGCAGCCAGCCCAGCGCGCGCGACAGGTCCATCACGGTTGAAACCCGCGGCACCCGCAAGGGATGAGTGCGCCCATAGGACGATCCTCGGTAAATTTCCGATCCGATGAACAAGGGGCGGGACAGCATGGCACCGTGATAGCCTGTTTCCGTCCGCTGCCAAAGAGCCCGCCGGGCGCCATTGGCCCGTTTCCGGACAGATTGCGCACAACCTTCTGACGCCGCGCATTTTTTATTGCCTGGGGCTCGTTTCCCTATGCCCGCCACTGGACCCGCCCGCCGCGCGCTCCTAACGTGGCATTCATGCTGCGTTATGCCCTGAAACGCCTGTTGTCGCTTGTTCTTAGCCTGGCTGTTGCCTCGCTGGTGATCTTCCTCGTGGTAGAGGTGGCGCCGGGCGACCCGGCTTCCTTTATGCTGGGGGTCAATGCGCAGCCCGATACCGTCGCCGCGCTGCGCACAGAACTGGGGCTGGATCAGGGCAAGCTGGCCCGCTACCTGTCTTGGGCGGCGGGCATGCTAAGCGGCGATTTCGGCACCTCCTACACCTACCGCACGCCGGTTGCGGGGATGATCGCGGACCGGCTGTGGGTATCGCTGCCGCTGGCGCTTTATGCGCTGACACTGTCGACCCTCATCGCCTTTCCGGCAGGCATCTATGCCGCCGCCCGCCGCGGCAAACCCGGCGATATGACAGTGACCGGCGCCACCCAGCTGGGGGTTGCCGTGCCGAACTTCTGGTTTGCGATGATGCTGGTCCTGATCTTTGCCATCAACCTGCGCTGGTTCGGCGCGGGCGGGTTTCCGGGCTGGGAGGCAGGCGTCTGGGCCGGCCTTCATGCGCTCACCCTGCCCGCCATCGCGCTGGCACTGCCGCAGGCGGCGATCCTGACCCGCGTCATGCGCTCTGCCCTCCTGGACATTCTGGATGAAGATTTCATGCGCACCGCCCGCGCTAAGGGCCTCAGCCGCCGTCAGGCCCTGTGGCGGCACGGTGTACGCAACGCCCTGATACCAGTGCTGACCATCATCGGCCTGCAGTTTTCTTTCCTGCTGGCAGGCGCCATCATCATTGAGCAGGTGTTTTATCTGCCCGGCCTCGGGCGGCTGGTGTTCCAGGCGATTTCGTCGCGTGACCTGATCGTGGTGGAAACGGTGGTGATGCTGCTGGTCTTTGCCGTCATTACGGTGAATTTCCTGGTCGATCTTGCCTATGCACTGGTCGACCCGCGGCTGCGGAGCCGGACATGACCCGCAACCTGATCCTTGGCGCTGTTCTGTCCTCGCTGGTGCTGCTGGCAGCAACAGTGTCGTTTGTCTGGACGCCGTTTGACCACGCGGCCATGAACATCCCCGCCAAGCTGCAGACGCCCAATGAACAGCACTGGCTGGGCACCGATCATTTCGGGCGCGACCTCATGTCGATGATCATGGTTGGCGCCCGCACATCGATTGCCGTGGCGCTGGTGGCGGTCGGCATTGGTATGGGCGCAGGTGTGCCGTTGGGGCTGACGGCGGCGGCACGCAAGGGGTCTTGGCTGGATGAGGGGATCATGCGCGGCAACGATCTGGTCTTTGCCTTCCCGTCGCTGGTGATCGCCATCCTGATCACCGCCGTTCTGGGCGCAGGTGCCGTCAACGCCATCATCGCCATCGGCATCTTCAACATCCCGGTCTTTGCCCGCATCACCCGCGGCGCGGCGCTGAGCCTTTGGGAACGGGAGTTTATCCTGGCTGCGCGGGTGGCCGGCAAGGGCGCGGCCAGGATCTCAGCCGAACATATCCTGCCCAATGTGATGAACCTCCTGATCGTGCAGGGCACCATACAGTTCTCTCTGGGCATCCTGGCGGAAGCGGGCCTTTCATACGTCGGCCTGGGTGCCCAGCCGCCCACTCCCAGCTGGGGCCGGATGCTGGCCGACGCGCAGACCATGGTCAGCTTCGCCCCGCATCTGGCGCTGGTGCCGGGCATGACGATCATCCTGACCGTGCTGGGGCTGAACCTGCTGGGCGACGGCTTGCGCGACTGGCTGGACCCGAAGCTGAGGGTGGCGCGCACATGACGCTTTTGGATGTCACCAGCCTGTCGCTGAACATTGGCGCCTTCCAGGTGCTGAAGGATGTCTCCTTCCATGTCGATCCGGGCGAGATTGTTGCCGTCACTGGCGAGAGCGGCTCTGGCAAGTCGATGACCGCGCTGGCAGTGATGCAGCTGCTGCCGAACACGGCGAGGACCCGCGGCTACATCACCCTGGAGGGCACCCAGCTGCTGGACCAGTCCGAGGACCGGATGTGCGCCATCCGCGGCCAGTCCGCCGGTATGGTGTTTCAGGAGCCGATGACCGCGCTCAACCCCGTGAAGACCATCGGCGCGCAGGTGATGGAAACCATCCTGATCCACAAGGCGATGCCGCGCGCGCAGGCCGAGGTCCGCGCGCGGGAGGTGCTGGAGCGGGTCGGCCTGCCTCAGGAACGCTTCCCGCTCAGCCGCTATCCGCATGAACTGTCAGGCGGCCAGCGCCAGCGGGTGGTAATTGCCATGGCCATCGCCCTGCGCCCGAAACTGCTGATCGCGGATGAGCCGACAACCGCGCTGGACGTGACCACCCAGGCACAGATCCTGGAGCTGCTGAAGGACTTGGTGCTGGACTACGGCATGGGGCTGCTGATCATCACCCATGACCTGGCGGTGGTGGCAGATCTGGCCGACCGGATCGTCGTCATGCGCCACGGCGAGGTGGTGGAGACCGGCCATACCGGCTGGCTGTTGCGCAACATGCGCCACCCCTACACGCGGATGCTGTTTGAAGCCTCGAACCATCAGGTGGCTCTGCCGGAACCACCCGTGCCGGCGCCGCTGCTGGAAGTCAGGAACGCAGTGCGCGACTACAAGACCCCGCGCACCTCTCTGTTTGCCAAACCCGGCAGCTTCCGCGCGGTGAACGATGTCTCCTTCACCCTGAACCGCGGTGAGCGGCTGGGGCTGGTGGGTGAGTCCGGCTGCGGGAAATCGACCCTAACACGGGCC
Source organism: Leisingera sp. CC-HEC093 (assembly GCF_059429195.1). NCBI lineage: Bacteria > Pseudomonadati > Pseudomonadota > Alphaproteobacteria > Rhodobacterales > Roseobacteraceae > Leisingera > Leisingera sp. CC-HEC093. The sequence goes on from NZ_JCAIJR010000001.1 coordinate 1,106,759, forward strand.
ATTCTCGGGTTGGAACGGCTGCAGGGCGGGGAGATTCGCCTGGATGGGGAGCCGGTGACGACTCAGCTTGATCCGGCGATCCGGCGGAAAATTCAGGTGGTGTTTCAGGACCCCTACGGCAGTTTCAACCCGCGCCACCGGGTGGAACGGCTGATTACCGAACCGTTCCATACCTTGCCCGATCCCCCCGCTGGACCGGCGCGCCGGGAGCTGATTGCCGAAACCCTGACCGCCGTCGGGCTGACACCGGAGGATGCGGGCAAATACATCCACCAGTTCTCCGGCGGGCAGCGCCAGCGCATCGCCATAGCCCGCGCCCTGATCACTCGGCCGGAGCTGATCATCTTTGACGAGGCGGTCTCAGCCCTCGACGTCTCTGTCCGCGCCCGCATTCTTGACCTGCTGGCAGAGCTATGTGCGGCCTACTCCCTCACCTATCTGTTCATCAGCCACGATCTGAGCGTGGTGCGCACGGTCACCGACCGTTGCCTGGTGATGCAGCGGGGCGGGATCGTCGAGCAGGGCAAAACCGAACAGGTCTTCGCCAACCCTCAGCATCCCTACACCCGCCAGCTGATCGCCGCAGCGCCGGTGCTGCCTGAAATCTCCGATCCCGAAAGGAACCCCCAGCATGTCTGATCCCCTCTGGTTCGATCCCGCGCTCTGCCTCATTGGCGGCAAGTGGCTGCCCGCGGCCAGCGGCGGCACCCTGCCGCTGGTGAACCCTTCGGATGGCAGCGAGATCTGCCGGATCGCGCGCGGCGGTGCGGCGGATATTGAGGCCGCAGTGCTGGAGGCAGAGGCAGCGCTGGACGGTGCCTGGGGCCGGATGACCGCCCTGGAACGGGGCCGCATCCTGACCCGCATCGGCCAATTCGTGCTGGAGCGGGTGGAATTGCTGGCCGCGATTGAGGCGATGGATGTAGGCAAGCCGCTGAGCCAGGCCCGCGCCGATGCGGTGGCGCTGGCGCGCTACTGCGAGTTTTACGGCGGCGCAGCAGACAAGGTGATGGGGGAGACCATCCCCTATCTCGATGGCTACACCGTCTATACCCTGCGGGAGCCGCATGGGGTAACGGGGCATATCGTACCGTGGAACTATCCGATGCAAATCATCGGCCGCTCGGTGGGTGCGGCACTGGCGATGGGCAATGCCTGCGTGCTGAAGCCCGCCGAGGAGGCCTGCCTGACCGCCCTGGCCTTTGCCCATATTGCCATGGAGGCCGGGTTGCCCGCGGGTGCGCTGAACGTGGTGCCGGGACTGGGGGCAGAGGCCGGCGCAGCGCTGGCGGGGCATCCTGGCGTGCATCACATCTCTTTCACCGGGTCGGTGCGCACGGGCGCGCTGGTACAGCAGGCGGCGGGGGCCAACGTGGTGCCCGTGACGCTGGAGCTGGGCGGCAAGTCCCCGCAACTGGTGTTTGACGATGCCGATCTGGATGCGGCCCTGCCGTTCCTGGTGAACGCAGGGATTCAGAACGCGGGCCAGACCTGCTCAGCGTCTTCGCGCGTCCTGGTGCAGCGCGGGGTTTATGAAGATGTGAAGACGCGGATGGCAGCGGCCTATGGCACGCTGACCGCGGGGCCGGCACCAGAGGATCTGCGGATGGGGCCGCTGATCTCTGCCCGGCAGAAACAGATTGTCGAGGGCTATCTGGAACAGGGGGCGGACCTGCCGGTGGCGGCGCGGGGTGCGATTGTGTCCCACGCTCCGGAGAGCGGTGCCTATGTGCGCCCGACGCTGTTTGCCGATGTGCCGGAGAATCATGCGCTGGCGCGGGAAGAAATCTTTGGCCCGGTGCAGGTGCTGATACCGTTCGAGACCGAAGAAGACGCCCTCCGGATCGCTAATGCCACCGACTACGGTCTTGTCGCCAGCGTCTGGACCCGCGACGGAGCGCGGCAGATGCGGCTGGCAAAACGCCTGCGTGCGGGGCAGGTGTTCATCAACAACTACGGCGCCGGTGGCGGAGTGGAGCTGCCATTTGGCGGGGTTGGGAAATCCGGCCACGGGCGGGAAAAAGGCTTTGAGGCGCTGTATGGTTTCTCGCAGCTGAAGACCGTGGCGGCGCACCACGGGTAGGCCGGGAATTTAGGTCAGCACAGTTACCCCAATGTTTCGCGCGCGAAACATTGGGACAGAAGCTCTGCCACTAATTGTACTGCTGGGTGCAATTGCCGCCGCAAAACCGGCGAAGTGTTATCAGACTATTACCGCCTGCCGCTCCTGCTCTCCGACCCCGAAAACACGCTTGTAGCGCGCGATTTCGTCCGCCGGCCCCATCGCCTTTTCCGGGTTGTCCGACAGTTTCACCGTGGGCCGGCCATTCGCCGAAACCGCCTTGCAAACCAGCGAGAATGGCGCCAGCGCGTCATCGGGCACCAGCCCGCGGAAGTCGTTGGTCAGCAGCGTGCCCCAGCCGAAGGAAACCTTGGTGCGATCCGAAAACTGCGCGTTCAGGTCCTGGATCTGCTGCACGTCGAGGCCGTCGGAAAAGATCACCCGCTTATCCGCCGGATCCTCGCCACGCTCTTTCCACCAATTGATCGCCACCTCGGCGCCCTTGGCCGGGTCGCCGCTGTCGATGCGGATACCAGTCCAGCCCGCCAGCCAGTCCGGCGCGCGATCAAGGAAACCCTGGGTACCGTAGGTATCCGGCAGGATGATGCGCAGGTTACCCTCATGCTCATCATGCCAATCGGACAGCACGTCATAGGGGGCCTGAGCCAGTTCCGCGTCGCTGTCCGCCAGCGCCGAATAGACCATCGGCAGCTCATGGGCGTTGGTGCCGATCGCCTCCACCTCACGCCGCATCGCGATGAGACAGTTGGAGGTGCCGGTGAATTTGTCGCCCAGCCCCTCGATCATCGCCTGCACGCACCAGTCCTGCCAAAGGAAGGAATGCCGGCGGCGGGTGCCGAAATCGGCGATGGTCAGCCCGTCCACTTCGCGCAGGCGTTCGATCTTTTCCCAGACCTTGGTCATGGCGCGGGCATAAAGCACCTGCAGCTCAAACCGGCCCATGCTGTTGATCACTGCCCGGCTGCGCAGCTCCATCAGCACCGCAAGCGCCGGGATCTCCCACAGCATCACCTCGTGCCATTTACCCTCGAACGTCAGCTCGTACTGATCGCCCTTGCGCTCCAGGTGGTAGGGCGGCAGGCGCAGCCCCTCGAACCATTCCATGAAGTCCGGGCGGAACATCTGCCGCTTGCCATAGAAGGTGTTGCCGCGCAGCCAAGTGCTTTCACCGCGGCTGAGAGACAGTGAGCGGATGTGGTCCAGCTGTTCGCGCAGCTCGCCCTCGTCGATCAGCCGGGCCAGCGGCACATGCGCCGAACGGTTGATCAGAGAGAAGGTGACGGTGGTGTCCGGCTTGTTGCGGAACACCGACTGGCACATCAGAAGCTTGTAGAAATCAGTATCAATCAGCGACCGGACAATCGGGTCGATCTTCCACTTATGATTGTAGACGCGGGTTGCGATGTCCACCGGTGGCCTCATGCGTAAGGGTCACTGATTGATAAGACAGCCCGCCAGCCAGGGCAAGGAGATCAGCCCGCGCGGCGGCTTTGCGCCTGCGGCGCCAGTTTGGCCAGCAGCTCCAGCAGCTTGGGCTTGCTGATGGGTTTGCTCATGAAGTCGTCCATGCCTGCGGCCAGGCAGGCCTTGCGGTCGGACTCAAACGCATTGGCCGTCAGCGCGACAACCACCGGCTGCGGCCGGGCCTGTGCGCGGATTGCGCGGGTGGCTTCCAGCCCGTCCATTTCCGGCATCGACATGTCCATCAGGATGATATCGGGCGCAAAGGACTCTAATCGCTCCAACGCTTCGCGGCCATCCTGGGCAAAGGCCAGTGCGACCGGCAAGCCGTGGAGGAATTTCTCAACCAGAAGCCGGTTCACGGCGTTGTCCTCCGCCACCAGCACCCGCAGCCCGTCCAGCGCCACCGGATCGGCTGCCCCGGACGGTTCTGCAGGCGCTGCCTTCTGCTTCTGCGGTTGCTGCAGGTGCAAACGCACCGCAAAGCAAGAGCCGGTGCCTAATTCCGAAGACACCGCGATGCCGCCGTCCATCGCCTCTGCCAGGCGGCGGGAGATGGCCAGCCCCAGTCCGGTGCCGCCAAAGCGGCGGCTGATTGCGGCGTCGGCCTGCGAGAACCGCTCGAAGACATCACTCAGCTTGTCCTCGGCGATGCCGATGCCAGTGTCCGTCACGGTGAAGGTGAGCTCATACCCCTCTGCCGCCGGTGTGCCGCCCAGCGCCACTGCCACCCGTCCCCGCTTGGTGAATTTGATGGCGTTACCGGCAAGGTTCATCAGAATCTGCCGGATCCGCCGGTCATCGCCATAGAGTTGCGCGGGCAGGCTGTCCTGAATGTCCAGCACCAGCTCCAACCCCTTGGCCTCCGCCTGGGCCTGAAGCAGGCGAACCGTGTTTTCGAAACAGGCGCGGGGATCAAAATTGACAGGACTGAACGTGAGCTCCTCTGCGTCCATTTTGGAGAAGTCCAGCACATCATTGATCAGCCCCAGCAGCATGTCGGCGGAGTTGAGAATGGTATCGGCATAAAGCGCCTGCTCCTTGTTGAGGCCGCTGTCGCGCAACAGCTGCGCCATGCCGATCACCCCGTTCATCGGGGTGCGGATCTCGTGGCTCATGGTGGCGAGGAAATCGGCCTTGGCGCGGGCGCCTTCTTCTGCGGCGACGCGCGCCTTTTCCAGCTGGCGGGCGTGATCCTTGGCCGCGGTGATGTCGCGCTCCACCGCGATCAGGGTTTCCAGCTCGCCTTCGCTGTTCAGCATTGGAACCTGACTGGTTTCAATCCAAACCAGGCGCCCGTCCTTGCGCCGGTTGCGGATTTCCACCCGGACAGGGCGGGCATAGCGGACACTGTCCTGCAACCGCTGGATGGTGGCAGGATCGGTTTCGCCGCTGTTCAGCAGGTCGCCTGGCATCCGGCCCAGAGCCTCTTCAAAAGAATAGCCGGTAATGCGGGTGAAACTTTCGTTGACCCAGGTGATTTTGCCGGACCGGTCCATCAGCATCACGCTGTCATTGGCGTTTTCGGCGACCAGCGCCAAGCGCCGGGCCTCTTTCCGCTGCTCCTGCAAGCGGCTGTTTGCCGCTTCCAGCTCCTGCTGCTGGGTGGCAGTGGCAAAGTTGTACTGGCGGGTGTTTTCAAAAGTCCGCCGCCCGTAGGCCGCCAGCCAGAACATGAAACCTGTCAGGGTCACGATGCCGACAGCATGCAGCTGCCATTCAGTTGAAAAGCCGCCTCCCGCCATCAGGTCGACGGCGAGCATGGCGGCAGGCACCGCACAGAATAACACCATCCAAACCAGCGATGCCTGCCGGTGGTAAGGCAGAGTTATCGCAGCATTCATCGCGATACCCGCGAGGAAGGCGATGGTGAACAGAATATCAAGGTGGTGACCGGTGTCGACGCCGGTATCCGCCCAGGGCCAGTACGGCAGGGTGGCGCAAACGCTCATCCCGGCGCCATAAACCGTGGCCGACGCGGTCGACAGCAGCCGCAGCCGCCGTTCTGGGGCCCCTTTGGCCGCCAGCGCCGGAAGCCGCCGCAGGCAGTAGCTGTCGGCAAGGTCGCCAATGAATGCTGCCAGAAAGGCAAAGGCGGCGATGGTCATATCTGTCGCCAGGCCCAGCAACAGGCACACCCCGAATACAAAGACCTGACGCGACCAGAACGTTTTATAGCGCCCCTTGGCATAGCGCAGCATCAGCTCTAACGAGCTGTACTTTCGTTCACAGCTGACCAACGGGCCGGTGTCCGGCCCTTCCATTGAAGTCATCATCCAGCCTTGCTGCCAGGACACCCGGCCAAGCTTAATCGGACTTTGTTAATTTTCAGAAACCACAACTCAGGATTGCAGATTTACCCCCGCATCTTTCAGTTGTGATAATGCCGCCTGAAGCGAGCCTTCCAGATCAATGGCGCGGCAGGCAGTGAGGTCCACAGTTACTGCAAAGCCAAGACGCGCCGCGTCCAGCGCAGTGAAGGCAACGCAGAAATCCGTGGCCAAGCCGGCCAGCGTGAGTTCCGAGATGCCGCGGCTGCGGAGGTATCCTTCCAGCCCGGTTGGCGTGATCTGGTCGTTCTCGAAGAATCCGGAATAGCTGTCGATCCCGGCGCGGAAACCCTTGCGGATGATCAGGTCGCCATCGGTGCGCAGGCCGTTGTGAAAGGCGGCGCCCTCGGTGCCCTGCACACAGTGGTCGGGCCATAGCACCTGGGTGCCATAAGGCATGTCCGCGGTTTCAAACGGCGTCTTGCCCGGGTGCGAGGACGCAAAGGAGGAATGCCCCGCGGGGTGCCAGTCCTGCGTCAGGATCACGGCATCAAACCGCTCCATCATCGCATTGATGGGGGCCACTACCTCATCCCCGCCGGGCACCGCCAATGCACCGCCGGGGCAGAAATCGTTTTGCACATCTACAACGATCAGGGCCTGTGTCATCGGTACCTCCTATACTGCGCACACAATATCTAGCGGTACAGGCGGGCCTAGGGAACTGTTGTTGCATGCCGGCGCGGGCGCAAGGCAAAAACATGCATCCAAATCCCTTGTTTTATTGGCACTGCGGAGTGGGTTCTTTGACTTGAAAACCCGGCCCCATGGTTCTAAGGGCGGGGCATGTACACGATTGCTGCCCTCTATCACTTCACCCGTTTCCCCGACCCCGCCGCGATCCGGCCGCCGCTTCTGGACCTGTGCCAGGCGCAGGGCGTCAAAGGCTCCTTGCTGCTGGCGCAGGAAGGGATCAATGGCACCATTGCAGGCCCGCGCGCAGGCATCGACGCAGTGCTGGCGCATATCAAATCCCTGCCCGGTTGTGCGGGGCTGGAATGGAAAGAAGCCACCGCAGCCGAGCCGCCGTTTGGCAAGATGAAGGTGCGGCTGAAGAAAGAGATCGTGACCATGGGCCAGCCGGACGTGGATCCGCTGGCATCCGTCGGGCATTACGTCGAGCCAGACGAGTGGAACGACCTGATCCGGCAGGACGATGTTGTGTTGATCGACACCCGCAACGATTATGAGGTGGCGATTGGCACGTTTGAGGGCGCGATCGACCCCAAGACCGAAAGCTTCCGCGATTTCCCCGCCTGGTGGGAGGAGAACAAGGACCGCTTTCACAACAAGCGCGTTGCGATGTTCTGCACTGGCGGCATCCGCTGTGAAAAATCGACCAATTACCTGCTGGGCCAGGGGGTGGAGGATGTCTATCACCTGAAGGGCGGTATCCTGCGCTATCTGGAGGAAACGCCCGCCGAAAACAGCACCTGGGAGGGCGAGTGCTTTGTCTTCGACAACCGGGTGTCTGTCGGCCACGGACTGGTGGAAGGCCCGCATGAGCTGTGCCACGGCTGCCGCCGTCCGATCCTGCCGGGAGACAAGGCGCGGCCCGAGTTCGAGCAGGGTGTCAGCTGCCATCTGTGCATCGATCAGACCTCAGAAGAAGATAAGGCGCGGTTCCGCGAGCGGCAGAAACAGATGAAGCTGGCGCGGGAGCGCGGCGAGGGGCATCTGGGCAGCATCCCGCTGTAACTCTGCCAATAAGCAGTCACTAAAAAGGCCGCTGCCCATCGGGACAGCGGCCTTATTTAGTATTTGCGGGGCTGTCAGCGTCAGTCGCTGCTCAGGCCCAGATAGCTGCGGGTGCTGGCCAGCAGACCCTCGCCATGAGCCGGGGCCAGCAGGCCTGCGTGGTCTTCGCCTTCGGCTGAGGCCATGTCGGGCAGCTGGTGGGCAATGCCCTTGTGGCAGTTGATGCAGGTCTTCTCGCCGGTGAACAGAAAGCGCTCATGCGCGTCCGCGGCCCGCTTGGACTGGCGGGTGATATCCATCGACTCATCCGAGTGGCAGTTGCGGCATTCCAGGCTGTCATTGGCCTCAAGCCGCGCCCATTCGTGCTGCGCCAGCTCCAGCCGGTGCTCCAGGAATTTCTCCCGCGTGTTGATGGTGCCGAAGATCTTGCCCCAGACCTCCTTGGAGGCCTGCATCTTGCGGGCGATCTTGTTGGTCCAGTTGTGCGGCACGTGGCAGTCCGGGCAGGACGCCCGCACGCCGGAGCGGTTGGAATAGTGGATCGTCGGCTTCAGCTCTTCAAACACGTTGTCGCGCATTTCGTGGCAGCTGGTGCAGAAGGCCTCTGTGTTGGTGACTTCCAGCGCAGTGTTGAAGCCGCCCCAGAAAATGATCCCCATCACAAAGCCGCCCATGGTCAGGAAGCCGAGCGAGAAATAGGCACTGGGCCGCCTGATGATCCACCAGAGACGTTTTAGAAAACCCCACATCAGTCAGACCCGCCCTGTTTGGAGTGGACGTAGTCCAGCACCTTGTCGACATCGACGAACTCGTTTTCGACCAGCGGCCGGGCGTTGGTCTGCACCACATGGCACTGGGTACAGAAATAGCGCCGCGGGCTGACCGCGCCAAGGGTCTGGCCCTCGCGGTTCATGAAGTGGGTGACCGAGATCATCGGCGCCTGGCTGACCTCCACCGCGGTGCGGCTATGGCAGGTCAGGCATTTGTTGGAGTTCAGATCGACCTGATAGTTGTCGGTCTTGTGCGGGATCAGCGGCGGCTGATCCGGGTAGTTGCGCACCTGGCGGATGTCGGTGTTGACGATGCCGGGGATCTGGGTGGCTTCGCCCTGTTCGCCCAGCGGCGCAGTGTTGCGCAGCGTGGCGACCTGATTCTGGGAAACGTCCTGGGCAAAGACTGCCGAGGCCAGAAAGACCGGAACAGCCAGGATGGCGAGACGGAGATGTTTCATGACGGGCCTCACACTGCTTCGATACGGACTGCGCATTTTTTGAAGTCCGTCTGTTTCGAGATCGGATCGGTGGCGTCCAGCGTGACCTTGTTGATCAGCCGGCGCGCATCGAACCAGGGCACAAAGACCAAGCCTTTGGGCGGCTTATTGCGGCCGCGGGTTTCCACGCGTGTGCGAATTTCACCGCGCCGCGAGATGATCCGCACTTCGGTGCCGCGCCGGAACCCTTGGGCCTTGGCGTCGTCCGGGTGCATGTAGCAGAGCGCGTCGGGCACTGCCTGATAGAGTTCCGGCACCCGCTGGGTCATTGAGCCGGAGTGCCAGTGCTCCAGCACACGGCCGGTGGCCAGCCACATCGGGTATTCGTCATCCGGGCTTTCCGCCGGCGGCTCGTAGGGCAGTGCGAAGATCACCGCCTTGCCGTCAGGCTTGCCGTAGAATTCGTAATCTGAACCCGGGGTCACATAGGGGTCGGAGCCTTCCTTGAAGCGCCAGCGGGTTTCCTTGCCGTCGACGACGGGCCAGCGCAGGCCGCGTTCCTCGTGGTAGCGGTCGAAGGGAGCCAGATCGTGGCCATGGTCGCGGCCGAACTCGGCGTATTCCTCGAACAGGCCCTTCTGGAGGTAGAAGCCAAAATCCTCGGATTCGTGGTTGCCGTATTCCTTTGCCTTCTCGGTCAGCTCGTATTTGTTGACCTTGCCGTTGGCGAACAGCACCTCGAACAGGGTCTTGCCCTTGTATTCCGGGTTGGCGTCCAGCAGTTCGGCAGGCCAGACCTCATCGGTGGTGAAGCGTTTTGAGAACTCGGCCAGCTGCCACAGGTCGGATTTCGACTCACCTGGCGCGTTGACCAGCTGGTACCAGAACTGGGTGCGGCGTTCGGCATTGCCGTAGGCGCCTTCCTTCTCGACCCACATGGCGGCGGGCAGGATCAGGTCGGCGGCCTCTGCGGTCACCGTCGGATAGGCGTCCGACACCACGATGAAGTTGTCGGGGTTGCGGTAACCCGGCAGCCCCTCCTCCATCATGTTGGGGGCAGCCTGCATGTTGTTGTTCACCTGCACCCAGTAGCAGTTGATCTTGCCGTCCTTCAGGTCGCGGTTCTGCTTCACCGCGTGGGAGCCGACCCAGCCCGGAACGGTGCCCTCAGGCAGCTTCCAGATCTTTTCGGCGTAGGCGCGGTGCTCTGGGTTCTTGACCACCATGTCGGCGGGCAGGCGGTGCGAGAAGGTGCCCACCTCGCGCGCGGTGCCGCAGGCAGAAGGCTGGCCGGTCAGCGAGAACGGCGAGTTGCCGGGGGTGGAGATTTTCCCGGTCAGCAGGTGGATGTTGTAAAGCAGGTTGTTGGCCCAGACACCGCGGGTGTGCTGGTTGGCCCCCATGGTCCACAGCGACATGACCTTGGTGTCGGGATCGGCATACAGCTTGGCGATCTTTTCCAGGGTCTCTGCCGGGACGCCGGACATTTCCTCAGCTTTTTCGAGCGTGTATTCGGAAACGAATTCAGCGAACTCTTCAAAGCTCATCGGCTCGGAGCCGCCTACCTTGTCGTTGTTCTCAGCCGCCTGTTCCAGCGGGTGTTCCGGGCGCAGGCCATAACCGATGTCCTGGTTGCCGCGGCGGAAGTTGACGTGTTTGGCGACGAAATCCTTATGCACCGCATCATTCTGAATGATGTAGTTGGCGATGTAGTTCAGGATCACCAAGTCTGTCTGCGGGGTGAACACTGCCGGGATGTCGGCCAGATCAAAGCTGCGGTGAGTAAATGTGGACAGCACCGCCACTTTGACATGCGGATGGCTGAAGCGGCGGTCGGTGATGCGGGTCCACAGGATCGGGTGCATCTCGGCCATGTTCGAACCCCACAGCACGAATGCATCGGCGTTCTCGAAATCGTCATAGCAGCCCATCGGCTCGTCGATGCCGAAGGTCCGCATGAAGCCGCCCACGGCAGAGGCCATGCAGTGGCGGGCGTTGGGGTCGATGTTGTTGGAACGGAAGCCCGCCTTCATCAGCTTGGAAGCGGCATACCCTTCCCAGACGGTCCACTGGCCGGAGCCGAACATGCCGATGCCCTCGGGGCCTTTCTCGGCCAGGGTCTTTTTCCATTTCTCGGCCATGATGTCGAAGGCCTCATCCCAGCTGACCGGGGTGAATTCGCCCTCCTTGTCATATTCGCCGTTGGTTTTACGAAGCAGCGGCTGGGTCAGGCGGTCGGCGCCATACATGATCTTCGACAGGAAGTAGCCTTTGACGCAGTTCAGGCCGCGGTTGACCTCTGCCTGGGTGTCGCCGTGGGTGGCGACCACGCGGCCGGCCTTGGTGGCAACCATGATCGAGCAGCCGGTGCCGCAGAAGCGGCAGGGCGCCTTGGACCATTTCAGTTCGGTGACATTGGCGTCGGTAACAAGGTTCTGCGCTGCCGCGGGAACCGGCAGGCCGGCGGCAAGCGCCGCGGCGGCGGCGGCCTGCGCCTTGATGGCGTCACGGCGGGTCAGGCCAGTCTTGGGGCCGGTCATTGGAAGACTCCTTCTTCAATGGCGAGGTCCTGCGCGTCGCAGGCTTGATGAAAGACAAGCGCCGCGCTGGCGACGCCGTCGAGAAGCTGAATTTTGGCCAGGGCATCGCCGATGGCGCGGTCGCTGTCCGCTTCGAACAGAACGACGATTTTGCCCGAGGGGCCGGTTTGCGAGATCTCGGCCCGGGGCATGGATTTGATTTCGGCCAGAACGGCCTCCATCTGCGCCGGGTTGCTGCGCACCAGCAGGCTGGAGATATGGATTTCTTCTGTCACGCGGACATCCTTTGCTGGCGGGGGTCGCTGATTGCGATGGCGTTGCTGGGGCAAGTGGACAAGCAGGCGCCACAGCCAGTGCAGGTGCTGGCGTCCACCTGGATGGCGCCGACCGGGCGGACCGACAGGTCCATCCGCAGGGCGCGCGGGTCGCAGATGTCGGTGCACAGCTGGCAGGCAATACCTGCCGCATTCAGGCAATTGCTGGTGATCTCCACCGTTACGGGCCAGGCTGCGGCCGGCTCCAGGTCGAACACAGGTTCCGGGCAAGCCTCAGCGCAGGCGGCGCAGAAGGTGCATTCGCCGCCGCGGAAATTGATGCGCGGGCGGTTCCGGCTGTCGAATTCAATAATGTTCTCCGGGCAGTTTTCCACGCAGGCGTTGCAACTGTTGCAATGAGTCTGCACCCGGGCCTCATCCGTCCAGGGCGGGCGGAATTCCGGATCGGGGCGGGCTACCTTTCCGGTCAGGAAGGCGCGGCGCGAAGGGGCTGTGCTGGCATGTGCTGGCATTGGCCTGGGCCCTCAACCTGTGGGCGGTCCCAGGAAGATCTGCGAGATCCATATCATCAGGCCATATCCGCCGACGATTCCCACTGCCAGAACCGGCGCCAGGATGACCGCGAGGAACAGAAAGGTGTTCCGCTCTTCGGCTTTGGTTGGCTGTTCGGACATAAGCGTCCTCCTTGGCTTGTGTATTCTGCACTGACACCACGCGGAACGCCCGCAATAGACTGGTGCAGACTGTGGCAGCTTAGCCCAGCAATGCCGGATGACAGTCAAAGTCTGATGTCAGATCCAAGTCTTGCCTTGCCCGGCACAGCCCTGCCAGCGCCACCATGTAAAAGTAGAGCGTTCAAAACCTTGATCTGAATCATTTCGCAGATGTTCGATCTAAAATTTCAAATATTCAGGAAATCGAAATGGTACTGCCGACGCACCACAGCTGCGCCCGCGCAACCAGCGACACAGATACTGACCGCAACCGTCCGGTAAGGGCCGGATGTGCCGTTTCGTTTGAATTCGCGGTCCACGCTTCGCAAACATCGCATTCTGCGCAATTTTGCGGGGGGAGGCATAGCTCAAAGTGCCAGGGACCGGCTGCCCGCGACTGGATGAAGGCGCGCGCAGAGGATCTGCTGCCGGTCGCGTATTTCCACGTGGTCTTCACCTTTCCAGCCGCCATCGTCGCGCCGCGGCCCGCATCGAAAACCTTCGGGGAAGCGGCCTTTCTTTGCGAGCACGGAACTTTGGTCCAGATGCCCGAAATCGGACATTGGCCGTCGTGCTTATACGAGTGGGCTCCCCCCCCTGAGTAGAGTGTGCAGCACAGTGGCTGCCTTTACACGCAGGCGGATTGGTCCCAAGGCGGGGTCTCGCCGCCAAGGTGTTCCAGGATGAAATCAATGAATACTCTTACTTTGGCTGGCAGATAACGGCGCTCGGGATAAATGGCATAAAGCGTCTGCGACGGCAGCAGACAGTGCGGCAGCACTCGCACCAGCCGCCCCGCCGCCAGGTCCGGACCGGCGGTGAAGGTCGGCAGCCGGCCGATCCCCGTCCCGCCCAGGATCGCCTCCCGCAGCGCTTCGCCGTTATTGACGCTGTAGCTGCCGCCGGGCCGGAAGGTCTCCACCTCGCCGCCGCAATTGAAAACCCACTCCTGGAAATCCCGGCTGTAGGAATATTGCAGGCAGTTGTGGCGGCGCAGATCGCTGACCGTTTCCGGCGCGCCTTGGCGTTCCAGATACGCCGGGGCGGCAACCAGGACGTTGTGCAATGGCGCGATCTTGCGGGCCACCAGCGCAGAATCCGCCAGCGTCCCGCCGCGCAGCGCGAGGTCGAACCCGTCGGCGAACAGATCGGCCACCCGGTCATCCATCACCATGTCTACCGACACGCCGGGATAGCGCGCCAGAAATCCGGAGATCAGCGGCGCCACATGCAGCCGCCCAAAGGCCATCGGCACATTCACCCTCAGCCGCCCCTTGGGCGCCTCCTGCAGCGCCAGCACGCTGTCCTCGGCCTCTTGCGCTGCCTCCTGCGCCCGGACCGCATGGGCATAGAAATGCTCGCCCGCCTCGGTCAGGCTGACATTGCGGGTGGAGCGGTGAAACAGTTGCGCCCCCAGCCGCTTCTCGATCTGCGTGATCCGCTTGCTGACAGCTGATTTGGTCACCCCCAGCCGCCGCGCCGCTGCGGCAAACCCTTGCGTTTCGGCAACCGCGACGACCACCGGGATATCTCCCATGCCTTCCATTTTCCTTCCTCTCCGGACGGGGTGAGTTTTTCTCAACATCAGGTTTCACTTTAACTGGATTATCTCACACCTGGAAACCGCCTACCTTTGCAGGGTCATCAAGGAGACGTGCCATGGCAAAGATGCTGATCGACGGTGTGCTCACCGAAAAGCCGAAACCGGGCGACGGAGTGTTCCGCCGCATGAGCAGCGGCTTCCGCGGCTGGATCGAGCCGCGGGCAGATGCGGATTTCCCGGCTGAGACGGGCCGCTATCACCTCTATGTCTCCAAGGCATGCCCCTGGAGCCACCGCACCACGATTCTGCGCGCGTTGAAAGGGCTGGAGGAGATCATCACCGTCACCCAGATGGTGCCTCTGGCAGGCCCTGACGGCTGGCAGATCGACACCGCGGCCTATGACCCGGCAGCAGGTGTGCCGCGAGATGAGTACCTTTATCAGGTCTATCAGCGGGCAGATCCCGGCCACACCGGCCCGGTCACGGTGCCGGTGCTGCTCGACAAGAAGACCGGCCGCATTGTCAGCAATGACTCCGGCGACATCATGCGAATGCTGAATTCGGCCTTTGACGAGCAGACAAATGCCGTCCCGGACTTCTATCCGCCGGAGCTGCAGCAGGACATCGACCGCATCAGCGCCGATATCTACGCCCCGGTCAACAACGGCGTCTACCGCGCAGGCTTTGCCACCACCCAGGCGGCTTATGACGAGGCGATCACCGCCCTGTTCGGCAAGCTGGATGAACTGGACGCCCTGCTCGGCACCCGACGCTATCTGACCGGGGAGCGGATCACCGAGGCGGACTGGCGCTTGTTCACTACACTTGTCCGTTTTGATCCGGTCTATGCGACCCATTTCAAAACCGACCGCAAACGGATCGCCGAATACCGCAATCTCGGCCCCTATCTGCGCGATCTCTTTCAGGTGCCCGGCCTGGCCGGCACGATCGATATGGAGGCGATCCGCCAGCACTATTTCCTGAGCCACCGGCACATCAACCCGCACGGGATCATCTCTGCCGGTCCGGACCAGGATCTGAGCCAGCCGCACCGGCGGGACAGTACCACGCTTCCCGCCTGATCCGACCACCCTGCAACCGGACCGGGGCCGCTTCCCCGGGAACAGAACTGGAGAGTTCCATCATGAAACTGCTTTCGAAACTTGCCGTTGCCGCGGCCGCTCTGTGGCTGCCCGCCCAAGGGTTTGCCGGCGCAGAGGACACTGCCGGCATCCTGAAACTGGAATACACTGACGGCCGCCCGGCCTCGATCGGCGTGGAGGACGTGAACGCGGTGCTGCACGGCGTCGGGGTCCGAGTCAGCACCGTTGCGATTCCAGATCAGGCGCTGCCGGTTCTTGAGGCCTCCCGCAGCCGCGCCATCACCGCCGAGGAAGAGGCGCAGTTGATCTCCGATTTCGGGTTGAACCGTGAAGACCTGCTGGCGGAAATTGCCGCTGCCGGGCGGGAGCCAACGGTCGAAAACGGCGGTTCCCTCACCACCTCCGAGCCGGGCGTCGCGCCTTATCCCAAGGTTTATGACATGAACAAGATGGACGCCGAGACCCGGATCTGGGTTCACAAGAAATTCGGCCCGCTGCACATCAACCACGCCGAGGACGGCACCGGCATTGATGAGGTGATGACCATCGTCTCCGGCGGCCCCTGGATTTGGTTCTTCGAACTGCCCGGCGATGTCATCGGCAAGCTGACGCTTGGCCATGTCGGCCCGGAAGGCGAAGCCTGGCGCATCAGCTACCCCGGCATCCGCCCGCACGGCGGCTTCCTGGACCCGGAGTATGGCCTGGTTGTCGCCTACGCGCACGGGCCGGAGCAGTTCGAGATCCACTTTGACGCAGACAACGTCGCTGGGTCCCGCCTGAACGGCACCAATGCCTGGATCGACATGTCCGGGGATAAGCCGCTGCTTCTGGATGCGCCGCTGACCGGCGACCGACACTGACGCGACTGCCGGCGGTCGGCCCGCCGGCAGTCCTTTTCCCTCTCATCCTGCTGACCTGATGAAATCCCCCGTACTTACCATCGACTTCTTCCACGACGCGGTCTGCGGCTGTTGCTTTGTGATGTCTCCAAAGCTGCGCAAACTGGCGGCTGAATTTCCCGTCCGGGCCCGCCACCGCGCCTTTGTTCTGCAGGACTCGCCCGCCAAGCTGGCCGCTGCCTTCGGTTCTGCGGAAAAAGCCAAATCCGCCATTCTGGGCCATTGGAAGCGATGCGCCGAATATGACGAAGGTGGCCGCATCAATGTGGAGGGGATGCGCCGCCAGCGGTTTCTATATCCGTCCGGACTGCAGGGCGCCAAAGCCTGCAAGGCCGCAGAGCTGGCTTCGGTTGTGGCTGATGTCTTGACCCAAGCCTCAGCCAGCACTGAACTGCAGTGAGCAGCACGCTACACGGGTGAAGTTCTTAGGTCGAACTATCGCCTCGCAACCATTGATGGCTGGGCCACGGGAAGCCACCCCGCGTAGTGACCAGCGTCGGCCGCGTGCTCGGGCGTCTGGCTGAGGTCTGCAATGTAGCTGCCCAGTGCCGCGTTGCCTCGCTCCGTAAGCTCGGTAACGTCGATCCACAAGGGGTCCTCTCTCATTTTGAGCGGTTGCCAAAATTCGAACTCTTCAGTCTTCAGATTGAAACCCAAGTCAGTGAATGCCTTGGCATCGCCTGGCGACGGACTACCGTTAGCGTCTCTTACTGGTGAACTCTCATTCGCCAGCGATGCGGCCCGTCAGAGGACGCATTCGCTGCGCCTGCGAAGTCAAGCGACATGCGAAATCACACTGTGCCGGAACCAAGCAGATGGGGTGGATGTCTCCCGCTCCCGGCGTCGCAATGCGCCATAGTGCAGGTGTTAGTATCTGCGTTTGAGAGGAGCCACCCCATGCAAGTTAGCACTATTGGCCTTGACCTGGCCAAGTCCATTTTCCACGTCCATGGCGTTAGTGAAGACGGGCAAGTTGCGTTCAATAGACCTTTGCGACGAGCCCAAGTGACCTGCCCCCCGCGAAATCCCTCACCATGATGTAGAGTCTGCCCAACCCTGAAGGAGCAGACGAATGCGGAAGAGCCGTTTTACCGAGGCGCAGGTTATCGGGATGATCAAGGAGCAAGAGGCAGGCATGCCGACGGCGGAGGTGTGCCGCAGGCACGGACTCAGCCCAGCAACATTCTACAAGCTGAAGTCCAAGTATGGCGGCATGGGGGTGTCGGAGGCCGCGCGGCTAAAGGTGCTGGAGGACGAGAACGCCAAGCTGAAGCGGCTGCTGGCCGATACGATGCTGGATCGAGCCATTGGAACGCCATTGGTCCGAGAGACAATGGCGAGGGTGGTTCTGAAGGATCTTCTGGGAAAGAACTGACGACGCTGACCAAGCGGCGAGAGGCAGCGCTCAGGGCGCTGCGGGATCACGGCATCTCGCAGCGCCGGGCCTGCCGGCTTGTCCACTGCCCGCAGTGGTTTGCTTGCAAACCGTGAGAGGGGGTGTCGACCCAAAGACAGTCCGGCGCGAACGCCCGCCGGACTGCCCTGAGATCCGTAAAGAGATGCAGGAGATCGCCGGAAAGCGGCGCCGGTTCGGCTACCCGTTGCCCGGCAGGCGATGCTTGCATCGCCGAGAGGGGCGGATTGGCGTGTTGCTTGTCCGGCGATCACGACCATGGGCGCTCCGCCTTTGGCAGACTGGTTGCGGAAGCGGCTTTCTGGGCGCCGGCGGGCCTGCTGCCGGGGCCGCATGTCCGGTGGGAAGAGGCGGGGCCCGATACGGCACGTGCGATCATCGCCTATGACGGCCTTGAGCAAACGGTCGATATCGAAGTCGCTCCCCATGGCCAGCCCCAATCGGTTGTGATCCAGCGCTGGAGTTCGGAGAACGCCGACAGGACCTACCGACAGCAACCCTTCGGCGGCCACCCGAGCCTGTCATCCCGGTACCGGGAGCTGATCGGGGACCTGGCTGGCGCCCTGAATGCGCCAGAGGTGCGGCGGGAGGCAACGGCGTCGCTGCGGGCGCTGATTTCGGAGGTGCGGCTGGTTCCGGACGCTGATGCGCCGGGCGGGCCATCAGGTTGAACTTGTTGGGGAACTGGCGGGGATCATGGCGTTGGATCAGCCTGAATCGAAGAAGCCCCCGCTTTTTGCAGGGGCTTGGTCGGAAACGCTGGTTGCGGGAGCAGGATTTGAACCTGCGACCTTCAGGTTATGAGCCTGACGAGCTACCTGGCTGCTCCATCCCGCGTCAGGTTTGTTTGATATCGTATTGAGAGATTTTGGATTTTACTAGGTTTGGCGGTGACCTACTCTCCCAGGGCTTGAGCCCAAGTACCATCGGCGCGACAGTGCTTAACTTCCGGGTTCGGGATGGGACCGGGTGTTTCACTTGTGCTGTAGCCACCAAACCGAGAAAAATCCACTCCGGCGCGCCTTTATTGGGAGCGCCGGTACAATCACGTTGTCCAAGTCAGTTAGGGATGTTTGCTTTGATTGGTTTTGTAACACTGTCTGTTACTGGATCAAATCAAGCCTATCGGGCGATTAGTACCGGTCAGCTGAACGCATTGCTGCGCTTACACCTCCGGCCTATCGGCGTGGTGGTCTTCCACGGCCCTCAGGGATACCTTGTTTTGAGGGGGGCTTCCCGCTTAGATGCCTTCAGCGGTTATCCTGTCCGATCATAGCTACCCAGCACTGCTATTGGCATAACAACTGGTCCACCAGTGGATCGTTCACCCCGGTCCTCTCGTACTAGGGGCAACTCCTCTCAAGTATCCTACACCCACGGCAGATAGGGACCGAACTGTCTCACGACGTTCTAAACCCAGCTCACGTACCTCTTTAAACGGCGAACAGCCGTACCCTTGGGACCTGCTCCAGCCCCAGGATGAGATGAGCCGACATCGAGGTGCCAAACACTGCCGTCGATATGGACTCTTGGGCAGTATCAGCCTGTTATCCCCGGCGTACCTTTTATCCGTTGAGCGATGGCCCTTCCACGCGGGACCACCGGATCACTATGGCCGACTTTCGTCTCTGCTCGACTTGTCAGTCTTGCAGTCAGGCTGGCTTCTGCCATTGCACTCAACGAGCGATTTCCGACCGCTCTGAGCCAACCTTCGCGCGCCTCCGTTACTCTTTAGGAGGCGACCGCCCCAGTCAAACTACCCGCCACGCAGGGTCCCGGATCCGGATAACGGACCGCGGTTAGACATCAAGAGTGCGAAGGGTGGTATCTCAAGGGAGGCTCCACCGGAACTTGCGTTCCGGTTTCGATGCCTACCACCTATCCTGCACATCACAATCCTGATGCCAGTGCGAAGCTGTAGTAAAGGTGCACGGGGTCTTTCCGTCTAACCGCGGGAAGCCTGCATCTTGACAGGCAATTCAATTTCGCTGAGTCGATGTTGGAGACAGCGGGGAAGTCGTTACGCCATTCGTGCAGGTCGGAACTTACCCGACAAGGAATTTCGCTACCTTAGGACCGTTATAGTTACGGCCGCCGTTTACCTGGGCTTCAATTCGGAGCTCTCACCCCTCCTTTTAACCTTCAGGCACCGGGCAGGCGTCAGACCCTATACGTCGCCTTGCGGCTTCGCAGAGCCCTGTGTTTTTAATAAACAGTCGCCACCCCCTGGTTTGTGCCCCCGGATCCAAGTTGCCTTGAACCCGGGCCTCCTTCTCGCGAACTTACGGAGGTATTTTGCCGAGTTCCTTCAACATCGTTCTCTCAAGCGCCTTGGTATTCTCTACCAGTCCACCTGTGTCGGTTTAGGGTACGGTCTGATGGAGGGCTATTTCCAGGGACTGATCAGCAGCCCATTCAATCCGATAAGGATGAACTACCTTCACAATCCGTCACATCCTCCTGGCCCACGAATATTAACGTGGTTCCCATCGCCTACGCCTTTCGGCCTCGGCTTAGGGGCCGGCTTACCCTGCTCAGATTAGCTTTAAGCAGGAACCCTTGGACTTTCGGCGAGAGTGTCTCTCACACTCTTTGTCGCTACTCATGTCATCATTCTCGCTAGTGATCTCTCCACCGGATGGCTCACGCCCCGGCTTCATCGAAAGCTCCTTGCGTCCAATCTTTCCCGCAGGAAAGTAAGGACGCATGGAACTATGTCACACTACGCTCTGCTACCATGCACTATGTGCATCCTCGGCTTCGGCTCATGGCTTGAGCCCCGTTACATCTTCGCCGCAAGACATCTTGATTAGACCAGTGAGCTGTTACGCTATCTTTAAAGGATGGCTGCTTCTAAGCCAACCTCCTGGTTGTTTTGGACGTCTCACCTGCTTTCCCACTTAGCCATGAATTGGGGGCCTTAGCCGGAGGTCAGGGTTGTTTCCCTCTCCACGACGGACGTTAGCATCCGCCGTGTGTCTGCCATCTAGTACTCCCGGGTATTCGGAGTTTGGTTAGGATCAGTAAGCCTGTGGGGCCCCATTACCCATCCAGTGCTCTACCCCCCGGGGTATTCGGATGACGCTCTACCTAAATAGATTTCGCAGAGAACCAGCTATCTCCGAGTTTGATTGGCCTTTCACCCCTAGGCACAGCTCATCCCGATCCTTTTCAACGGATGTGGGTTCGGTCCTCCAGTGCGTGTTACCGCACCTTCAACCTGGCCATGCCTAGATCACTCGGTTTCGGGTCTGATCCCACGAACTCATGCGCCCTATTAAGACTCGCTTTCGCTGCGCCTCCGCCTAACGGCTTAAGCTTGCTCGTGAGACCAAGTCGATGACCCATTATACAAAAGGTACGCTGTCAGCCCTCAAGGGGCCTCCAACTGATTGTAGGCGTTCGGTTTCAGGTACTGTTTCACTCCCCTCGCCGGGGTGCTTTTCACCTTTCCCTCACGGTACTGGTTCGCT
>NZ_JCAIJR010000001.1:1130000-1695000 GCF_059429195.1 Leisingera sp. CC-HEC093
GGGCGTATAAGGTATTACTCACCGTTTCCAGTGGCTATTCCTTAGAGAAGGGCACGTTCCCACGCGTTACTAACCCGTCCGCCGCTCACCCCGAAGGGCGCGCTCGACTTGCATGTGTTAGGCCTGCCGCCAGCGTTCGTTCTGAGCCAGGATCAAACTCTCAAGTTGAAACGCTCGCTAAAGCGTATCCTTGACGTTCGAACCTCTGCACATCTTCACAGGGAGGCTAATCCCCGTGAAAGTCTCTGTCTGTCTGTGCTTCAGTTTCAAAAGAAACCAAAGAACCGAACAAACAGTGAAGCTGACACTCAATCATCGGAGCGAACCCCTATGAGCGCGATATACAGTAGGCTGATCCATCGAAATGAACCCAAACCGCCCGCATATCTCTTCAGTTATCCATCAATGTCAAAGAGCAAAACTGCCACCCGAAGGCCAAAAACCAGACCGATGCGCCAATCTCCCGGCGCGCCCGCCTCGCTTAATCCTCAGATGCCGCCGTCTCTCCAGCGTGTCCCACCGTCTCTCCAGTGTGTTTCCCGTCCGATCCTGCGTCGCCGCCGCCCCGTCCAGTGTGTCCCCGGTGCGCCTCAGCGCCGCCGGTGAGGGGGCTTTTACGGTTACCCCCCAGAACCCGCAACCCCAAAATCAGCAAAATCGAAGAATTCCGAAAAGAAAAAACACAAAACGAACAAAATCAATACGTTAGACCAAAACAAAGTCAGCACCCCTGACCCGCTTCCCAGCCCCGCCCCCAGCACCCCAGCCCCCAAAACAGCCCGAAACCGCCCCGGCTGCCACTTACCCACAGACTCAGCCCGCATATCCACAGACTCAAAACCGGGAATCGCAAAATCAGACCCCAAGATTCCCCTCCCGAACCGCGCCTTCCCGCTCAATGCAGCCCAAAAAACCGCGCCGGTGACCAAAAGGGGGGCAAAGGAAAGTATGAACACGCAGCAAAAAGCCAGAAGCGGCCAGCCGGCACTTACGTCCGGCCGGGCAGCTTTGCCGATTGCTGCCCCGCGCGCCGCCCAAAGCCAGTCAAACGCAGCGACAGCAGCCCCAGCACCAGCCCCAGATAGATCAGCGGCTCGATCTGAAACCCTTTCACCAGCATCACGAAATGCACAGCGCCCAGCACAGCAGCCGCATAGGTCAGACGGTGCAGCCGCGGCCAATGCCGCCCCAGGCGCCGGACCGAAAGGTTGTTGGAGGTCAGGGCCAGCGGCAGCAGCAGGGCAAAAGCCGCCATGCCGACGGTGATATAGGGGCGCTTGGCAATATCCGCCCAGATCTGTTCCGGGATCTGCACATCCAGAACCAGCCAGACCAGCAAATGGCAAAGCACATAGAAGAAGCACAAGAGGCCGATGGACCGGCGGAACTTCATCAGGTTCAGCCCCAGGAGCCGGCGCAGCGGGGAGATGGCCAGCGTCAGGATCAGCAGCTGCAGCGCCAGCTCGCCGTATTCATGCTCCAGCGCCTTGATCGGCTCCACCCCCAGACCGCCGGTTGCGCCCAGGTAGAACAGCCAGGGCGCAGGCAGCATCCCGGCCAGGTAGACCGCCCAGACAGGCAGGCGGCGCAGCAGCTGGTTCACCGGTCCCATGCCACGGGCCTCCTCAGAAGTATTTTCCCAGGTCCATGCCGTCGTACATTGGCGCGACCTCCTGGCCGTATCCGTTGAACATCAGCGTCGGCTGGCGCCGGGCAAACAATCCGCCGCCGATGCGGCGCTCGCTGGCCTGGCTCCAGCGCGGGTGCGAGACATTGGGGTTCACATTGCTGTAAAAACCGTATTCGCGCCCGTTGGCCATGTTCCAGCTGGTGGGCGGCTCCTGGTCTGTCAGGGTGATCCGCACCACCGACTTGATCGACTTGAAGCCGTATTTCCACGGCACCACAAGCCGCAGAGGCGCACCGTTCTGATTGGGCAGCGGCTTGCCGAAGATACCAGTGGCCATGATCGTCAGCGGGTGCATCGCCTCATCCAGGCGCAAGCCTTCGCGGTAGGGCCAGTCGAGCACCTTATAGGCCGTGCCGGGCATCTCGGACGGGCGGTAGAGGGTTTCGAAGGCAGCATACCTGGCACCGTCCTGCACCCCCGCGAGGTTCAGCAGGTCGGCCAGCTCGAACCCCTGCCAGGGCACCACCATCGACCAGGCTTCGACACAGCGGAACCGGTAGATGCGCTCTTCCAGGGTCATCTCCCCCAGGATCTGCTCAAAGGAGTAGTCACCGGGCTTATCGACCAGACCGTCGATCGTGACGCTCCAGGGCTTTGTGGTCATCCGGCCGGCATAGGCCGCAGGATCGCCTTTGCCGGTGCCGAATTCGTAGAAGTTGCAATAGCTGGTCACCTCTTCCCACGTGTTGGGCTCCAGCGCCTGCTCTGCCCGCGCCGGGCTGCCCAGCGCCGCCGCCAGCCCGCTGCCTGCCAGCCCCGCCATGATCCGGCGGCGGTTCCAGAAGGCACCCTCGGCGGTGCTGTCGGCAAGGGTTAGATCATTTGTCCAGCGGCGCGCCATCTGCGTCTCCTGATATTGCGGATCCCGTTCAGGTAATGGCCCCGCGCGCAAAACCCAAAACATATCCTGTCACGACTGCGCGAGAGGGGCGTAACATTGCAAGCCCCTCCAGTATCCGCAAAATCCCTGCGGCGCGCGCCCCTCATGACGCAAACGTGAAGGCATCCGGGACGATGCGGCCAGGGAAACCGCTGCATTGGAAAATTCCCCGCTGCACCCCTCATGCAAAGTCAGTATGCTGGCGGGAAATCAAAACCGTTTCGGGCAGACCATGATGAAATCCTTTTTTGCTTCCCTGATGATGCTGGCCGCCGCCGCGCTGGCAGGCTGCAGCGCCGCCCCCACCGCCACCAGGACCGATGTCGAAGCGTTGTCGCTCGCGCTCCAATCCATGGGCCCCGCGGTGGATCCGGGAGAGGCCCGCCGCGCGGCAGAGATTGCCTACAGCTACTCAGCCCAGCTGGCCGAACAGTATGATGTCACCACCTCCCCGATCATCCACAACACGCTGGTGAACAGCGGGGTCAAGGACCGCGGCGTCTGCGTGCACTATGCTGAGGACATGGAGGCGCGCCTCAATCAGGAGAACTTCCAAACGCTGTCCATGCTGCGCGCCATTGCCGAGCCGAAAAGCGATTTCCGCATCGATCACTCGACCGCGGTGATCGCCGCCAAGGGCGACGGCATTAATAAGGGCATCGTTCTTGATCCCTGGCGCTATGGCGGTACGCTTTACTGGTCAGCTGCCACCGAAGACCCCCGGTATGACTGGGAGCCCCGCCTGAAGGTCCTGCGCAGGAAGTATGAGCGCCGGATGGCCAAGGAAGCGGCGGCGGGCTAAGCCGCCTTCCGCGCCGCTAAAGCTCCGCAGCCGAGGCTGCCGCCCGGAACTGACCGGGCGTCAGCCCGAATTCCTTCTTAAAAGCGCTGATAAAATTGGATGTGCTTTCGTAGCCTGCCGCCAGGCTGATGCTCGTGACCGCATCGTTGGTGTTCTCCAGCATCTTCTTGGCCTGATCCAGCCGGCGCTGCTTGCGCCACTTGGCAGGTGACACTCCGAATACCCGCCGGAATTCCCGGTTGAATGTGGGCACAGAGCGCCCCGAAAGCGCCGCAAGATCTGCAGTGCGCAAATCGTGATCCTGAAAAGCCCTGGCGACATGGGCAACCGACCGGCGGTGTTGCGTGCTCAGGCTGCCTGCAAGCGTGTTGGCCAGCCTGCTGCGGCCATGCAGCAGCGCAAGCAGCATGATCAGTTCCACCAGTTTCAGGCGCGCCAGATCCGCATCCACCTGCAAGCTGTCGTAAACCGCCACCAGCCCGCTCATGAAGGCTGCCAGGTTTTGGCTTGCCGGAATGGTTTCCAGACCAGCGGGCGCCTCCTCTTGCCCGCCTCCCAATCGTGTCAGCACATCGCTGACCAGCACCGGGGACAAAAAGATCATCATCGCCTCAAGCGGGCCGTCCTGGCAGCGGAAATCCGACTGCAACCGCACATTCGGCGGAATGATAACCAGTTCGCCCGCCTGGATTTCGGTGCAGCCTCCCCCGGCCTCAAAAAACCGCTCGCGCCCTTTCAGCAAATAGCAGACGCAAACTTCGCTGCAGACAAATTCCAACTCGCGCAGATCTGCGTGCAAGACCTTGTGCATCAGCCGCCCGTGCCTGCTCGACAGGATTTCCCGGGTAAAGGAAAAGGCCGCCAAAGCCTCAGGAATCACAATCAGCTTCTTCTGTGCCCGGGTCACGCGGCTGTTCCGCAGGTTGATCTGTCCAGGCCGCGGGCAATTGCTTTTTTGCACATGCGGCAAACTAATCAGGGTTTCTGATCCGATTGCAATATCTTTGATCGGGTTGCGTTAGCGGCAGCCGGATGCTGCAGGCAAAAACGGGTCACCATAAGACGAAAAGGAGACCCCGATGAGCATTTGGGTAACGCTTGAGATGGAAGTGGCTGAAGGGAAGTTTGGCAAACTGGAGCCCTTTCTGGCTGAACGGTTGCCAGCGGTGCGCGGCTTTGATGGCGCCCTGTCTGTCACAGTCTACTATGAGGAGGAAACACGCAGACTGCTGATCGTCGAAGAATGGCTCTCCAAGGCACACCATGCCGCCTATATCCAGGCGATCTCCGATAATGGCGTCCTGGCGCAATTGGCCTCCTTCATGACTGCGCCGCCGAAGGTGCAATATTTCAAGAGGCTGGTAATCTGATGCCGGACAGCTTTGCCGGCCTGACGCGCCGGGATTTCATGGCCCGTACCGCAGCGACCACTGCCGCCATCGGCATGCTCCCATCTTTCGCAGCAGCGGCTGCCACGGCGGAGTTGCGTTTCCGTTTGGTGAAAACCGGCACGGCCTGCGTCGCCGGGCAGCTACAGGACCTGCGCCAAAGCCGGTCTTCGGTCAGCCAACTGGTTCTGGCGGGGGAGGACTGCTGCCTGATCCTGGCCGGAGAGCGTTCGAATACCGGGGCACGCCGCCTAGAGCTGTAGCGCCTAACGTGAAAGACTAACAAGGCCCGCCGTCACCGGCGGGCCTTTCCCATACTCTATACTTCAATGCACCGGGGCATCATCGGGCCGGGGCCGGCCCGGCGCCCCCAGCCTGTCACCGATGATCAGCCCGTCGCTGCCCGCAGAGACCGGAACAGCATCGCCGTCTTTGATCTCGCCCGCCAGCAATGCCTCTGCCAGCGGGTTCTGCAGCGCACGCTGGATCACCCGCTTCAATGGCCGGGCGCCGAACACCGGGTCGTAACCCTCATCCGCAAGCCAGGTCTTGGCGGCCTCGTCCAGCTCCAGCCCGATCTTGCGGCCAGCCAGCCGTTTCAGCAGACGCGCCAGCTGGATCTCGACGATGCCATCCATGTCACCCCGCGCCAGACGGTCAAAGATGATGGTTTCATCCAGACGGTTCAGGAATTCAGGGCGGAAATGAGCGCGCACCGCGTCCATCACGTCGCGCCGCGCGTCAGAGGCATCAGCCCCCTCCGGCAGCTGGCTCAGGGCCTGCGCGCCGAGGTTGGAGGTCAGCACGATCAGCGTCTGCTTGAAGTCGACAGTGCGGCCCTGGCCGTCGGTCAGCACGCCGTCGTCCAGCACCTGCAACAGCACGTTGAACACATCCGGATGCGCCTTTTCGACCTCATCGAACAGCACCACCTGATAGGGGCGGCGGCGCACGGCCTCGGTCAGCACCCCACCTTCGTCATAGCCGACATAGCCCGGCGGCGCGCCGATCAGCCGGGCAACCGAGTGCTTCTCCATGAACTCCGACATGTCGATGCGCACCATTGCGTGCTCGTCGTCAAACAGGAAGCCCGCAACCGCCTTGGTCAGCTCGGTCTTGCCGACGCCTGTCGGGCCGAGGAACAGGAAGGAGCCCAGCGGCCGGTTCTCATCGTTCAGACCGGCGCGCGCCCGGCGCACCGCATTGGCGACCGCAGTCACAGCCGCATTCTGGCCGATCACCCGGCGGTGCAGTTCGTCTTCCATGCGCAACAGCTTCTCGCGCTCGCCTTCCAGCATCTTGGAGGTCGGAATGCCGGTCCAGCGTTCAACAACAGCGGCGATCTGTTCCGGGCGCACGGCCTCCTCGACCATCAGCCCCTGCTCTTCCTGCCTTTCAGCATCCGCCAGCTGCTTCTCCAGCCCCGGAATGACGCCATAGGACAGCTCCCCCGCCTTGGCTAGGTTGCCCTCCCGCTTGGCGATATCCAGCTCCGCACGGGCGCGGTCCAGCTGTTCCTTCAGGTCGCGGGCGGAGGCCAGCTTGTCCCGTTCCGACTGCCATTGGGCGGTCATCTCGGCGGACTGCTCCTGCAGCTCAGCCAGTTCCTTCTGAAGCTTCTCCAGCCGGTCCCTGGAGGCGGCGTCCTCCTCCAGCTTCAGCGCCTCTTCCTCGATCTGCATCTGCAGGATCTGCCGGTCGAGCGCATCCAGAGCTTCCGGTTTCGAGTCCACCTGCATCCGCAGGCGGCTGGCCGCCTCATCCACCAGGTCGATCGCCTTATCCGGCAGGAACCGGTCAGTGATGTAACGGTTCGACAGCGTCGCCGCCGAAACCAGCGCCGCATCGGCGATGCGCACCCCGTGGTGCAGCTCGTACTTCTCCTTGATACCGCGCAGGATCGAGATGGTGTCCTCCACCGTCGGCTCCGTCACCATCACCGGCTGGAACCGGCGGGCAAGGGCCGCGTCCTTTTCCACATACTTGCGGTATTCATCCAGCGTGGTGGCACCGACGCAGTGCAGCTCACCGCGCGCCAGTGCCGGTTTGATGAGGTTGGCCGCATCCATCGCGCCGTCGGATTTACCTGCACCGACCAGCGTGTGCATTTCGTCAATGAACAGGATGATCTCGCCCGCAGCCTCAGTGACTTCGGTCAGCACCGCCTTCAGGCGCTCCTCGAATTCACCGCGGTACTTCGCACCGGCGATCAGCGCGCCCATGTCCAGCGACAGCAGCTTCTTGTCACGCAGGGATTCGGGCACATCGCCGTTAACGATGCGCAACGCCATGCCCTCGGCAATTGCGGTCTTACCCACGCCCGGCTCACCGATCAGGACGGGATTGTTTTTGGTCCGGCGCGACAGCACCTGCATCGAACGGCGGATTTCCTCGTCCCGGCCGATGATCGGGTCGATCTTGCCCTCGCGCGCCGCCTCGGTCAGGTCGCGGGCGTATTTCTTCAGCGCGTCATAGCCTTCCTCAGCCGTTGCCGTGTCCGCCGTCCGCCCCTTGCGGATGTCATTGATCGCTTCGTTCAGCTTTTGCGCCGAAACTGCGCCAGCTTCCAAAGCATCCTTGGCCTTGGACTTCACCATGCACAGCGCCATCAGAAGACGCTCCACTGGGACAAAGCTGTCGCCTGCCTTCTCGGCAATCTTTGCGGCCTCATCCAGCAGTTTGGCGGTCTGCCCGTCCAGATAGATCTGCGCCGCATCGCCGCTCACCTTGGGCAGCTTGGCGACCGCGGCCTCGACGGCTTCAACAACGCGTGCAGGCGCGCCGCCCGCACGGGAGATCAGGTTGCTTGCCAGCCCCTGATCGTCATCCATCAACGCTTTCAGAATATGCTCCGGCACCAGCCGCTGGTGCCCCTCGCGCATCGCAATGGTCTGCGCTGCCTGCACGAATCCCCGTGCACGCTCCGTGAACTTGTTCAAGTCCATCTTGCTCTCCTTTTTCAAGCGCCCTGTTCTTGGCAGCGCCCGCTAGGCGGCACGCCCCGGTCCGGGCCTCAGGGTTCAATTTGGGAAGCGATCCCGCCGCTTCAACCCAGTCTCGCCGGAAAAGGTGAGCAAATCCCTGACCTGCGTCAACTTTTCCCGCCCCGGCCGCCCCAGCCGAAACCGCGCCGCGCGCCAGCGCGGCGCCCGGCCCAAAAATCGCTATTTGCCCCGCCAAGGAGCATCTTCGGTTGCGGGAGTGTCTTGCTGCGCCTTGCCCACCCGCAGTCTCTTTCGTATGAAACGCCAGTTTCATGCCTAACCCGCCACAAAGGACCCTGCCATGACCCAAGCCCAGCGTGCCGACGACCGTCTGATTGTTGCCATGGATGTCCCCAACGCGCTGGCGGGGCTCAAGCTGGCAGAGCAGCTGGGCGATGCGGTCTCCTTCTACAAGATCGGCCTCGGCATGCTCACCGGCGGCGGCCTGGCGCTGGCCAATGAGCTGAAGCAGGAGCACGGCAAGCGCATCTTCCTCGACATGAAGCTATTTGACATCGGCGCCACCGTGGAAAATGCGGTACGGGGGCTGGCGCAGTTCGACCTCGACTTCCTCACCGTGCACGGCGATCCCTACGTGGTGCGCGCGGCCAAGGAAGGTGCGGCCGGCAAGGACCTCAAAATCCTCGCCGTCACCATCCTGACCTCGCTCGACCGCCAGGACCTGGACGGCGCGCTGATCAAGGACGGCGCGGTGCAGGATCTGGTGCTGGAACGCGCAGG
This sequence comes from Leisingera sp. CC-HEC093, assembly GCF_059429195.1. NCBI lineage: Bacteria > Pseudomonadati > Pseudomonadota > Alphaproteobacteria > Rhodobacterales > Roseobacteraceae > Leisingera > Leisingera sp. CC-HEC093. The sequence continues at coordinate 1,138,486 of NZ_JCAIJR010000001.1, forward strand.
CAACGCCTTTGCCGCAGGCGCCGACGGGGTCATCGCCAGCCCTCAGGAGGCCGCACTGATCCGCGCCCTGCCCGAGGCTGAGGGCCAACTGATCGTCACCCCCGGCGTGCGCCCCGCAGGTGCCGACCTCGGCGATCAGAAACGCGTCGCCACCCCGGCCAGCGCCATTGCAGACGGCGCCGACCACATCGTGGTGGGCCGCCCGATCTGGAAGGCGGACAGCCCCCGCGCCGCGGCGGAGGCCATCCTGGCAGAGCTAGCCGGCGGAAACGCATAAAGCCCGGTCATTTCGACCACGGGGGGGGGCTTGCAGCAAAACTGCAGGCCCGGCGGCCGGCACGCCCGGAAATGCCTAAAATTTAGGCAGAAAGAAAAATGTGCGGCAGGTGCACCATTTCCCGGCCCGCCGCACCGCTGCCCGCCGGTGACGCTACGTCAAGGTGCTCTTTTCGCTGACGAAACCTGCTGCAGCAGCGATTTCTGCGCCAAATCGTCCTGTGCCGCAAAAAACACACCCCAAAGCCTGCCGGCCGCTCCGCGGGACTGCATTCTTTGCGAAACGGCAGCCACTGCGCGAGTCTGTACTTGAGACACTCCCCAGACGGGCTTTTCTTCCTGAGACCCGTCACCTTCCCCCCGCATACCTGCGGGGGATCTTTCTTTTCAGCCCTCAATCACACAGGCCAGCCCTCAGTCATACAGGCCGCGCCGGCAAAATCTTCGGCTGCTGTTGTCATGATCTGTCACTTGGCAATCCGGCAGGCTAAAGACAAGGCTTCCGCCGCAAGCTAGACTTGCCCCCTCACCGCCACAGCCCGCTGCCATCCAATGCATGCCCTTTGCCGAGACTGCCTGAGCCAGATAGCCCCCGCCCGGCGCTGCCCTGATTGCGGCAGCCCGCGGATCAAGGCGCATGAAGAACTGTTTTCGCTCAGCATTGCCCATATGGATTGCGACGCCTTCTATGCCAGCGTCGAAAAACGAGACAATCCTGAGCTGGCCACCAAGCCGGTGATCATCGGCGGCGGCAAGCGCGGTGTCGTCTCCACCGCCTGTTATGTCGCGCGCATCCGCGGCGTGCGCTCTGCCATGCCGATGTTTCAGGCGCTGAAGCTCTGCCCCGACGCGGTGGTGATCAAACCGCGGATGAACGCCTACGTCGAGGTCAGCCGCGAAATCCGCAAGATGATGAATGAACTGACACCGGATGTGGAGCCGCTGTCGCTGGATGAGGCGTTCATGGATCTCTCCGGCACCCAAAAGCTGCATGGCGCGCCGCCTGCGGTGATGCTGGCCCGGCTGGTCAAGCGGATGAAGGACGAACTGGGCGTCACCGGCTCCATCGGCCTTTCCCACAACAAATTCCTGGCCAAAGTCGCCTCCGACCTCGACAAGCCGCGCGGGTTTTCGGTGATCGGCAAGGCGGAGACAGACGATTTCCTGCGCGAAAAACCGGTGCGGCTGATCTGGGGCATCGGCCCGGCGGCGCAGGCGAGCCTCGACAAGGCAGGCATCCGCACCTTCTCTGACCTGCTGCGCTGGGACCGCGAGGCGCTGCACAGCCGCTTCGGCTCCATGGGCGACCGGCTGTGGCACCTGGCCCGCGGCCAGGACCGGCGCCGGGTCTCGGCTCATGAACCGGTCAAGTCGATTTCCAATGAAACCACCTTCTTCGAGGACACCGCCTGCCTGGAGGTGCTTGACGGCCACCTTTGGCGGCTGGCCGGGAAGGTCGCCGACCGGGCCAAGGCGCGGGAGCTGGCCGGGAAGGTAGTGACGCTCAAGCTGAAACGCGCCAACCACTCGGCGCTGACCCGGCGCGTCACCCTGCACAGCCCGACCCAGATTGCCGACCGCATCTACCGCACCGCCCGCGGTCTGCTGGATAACGTTGGGAATCAGGGTCCGTACCGGCTCCTGGGGTGCGGGATCTCCGATCTGGTGCCCGAATCGCAAGCCGATGAAAGCGGCGACCTGCTGGATCCGAATGCCGGCAAGCGGGCAGAGGCCGAGCGCGCCACCGACGCCATCCGCAAGAGATTCGGGGACAGCGCGATCCTCAAGGGCCGCGCTTTGCGCTGACGCGCGGGCAGCAGGCTATTCTGCCGCCAGCGGCAGCTCCTCCTGACCGATCAGGGCGATTTCCGCCACCACCTGGCGCAGCAACCGCTGCAGCGCATCGAAATTCGCATTGGGCCGGACGTTCGCCTCGTCCATATACAGCGCCCGGTCAATTTCGATCTGCACCGCGTGCTGGCGCCGCGACGGGCGGCCATAGGTCTGCGCGATGTAAGCGCCCGCAAACGGTGTATTGCGCGCAACCTTCAGCCCGGCCGCGGCAAAGGCCGCCTCGATCCGGTCCACCACGCCGCCATCCGCCGCCGCCCCGAATCTGTCGCCCAGAACGATTTCCGGCTTGCCGCCCCCCTGGCTGACCATCGCATCGACCGCCTCATGCGGCATCGAATGGCAATCCACCAGAATCGCCTGTCCAAAGTGCCGGTGCGCCTGCTCCAGCAACCCCCTCAAGGCCTTGTGGTAAGGGTGCCAGCAGGCCTTGATCCGCCGCTCTGCCTCCGCCAGCGGCAGCTTGCCGCTGTAAATCGCCCTGCCGTTGGCGACCACCCTCGGAATCACGCCAAGACCGGACGCCACCCGCGGGTTCTGGCCGCGCCGCTGCACGCCCTCAACTACCGCCGGGTCCAGTTCATCGGGCGAGCGGTTCAGATCCAGATAGGCGCGCGGCTTCAAGGCCTTCAACAGCGGTGCGCCGAACTCCGGTGCGGCCTGAAACAACTGATCGACAAAGGCATCTTCCGAGCTGCGGATCTCCTGCCGCCCCAGAATCGACTGTGCCAGAAAGGAATCGGTATAGTCCGTGCCGCTGTGCGGAGAGGCAAAAACCACGGCCGAAGCCAGTTTCTGCGGGGAAATCACGGAAAACGCTGTATCAGGCATCCTTGCTCCGGTGCTTCTTGTGCAAGAAACAGCATATCGCGGAAATTTCTGCGGTCAAAAGCTCTTGCACCCGCCGGCGACTCTATTTATAGACCCCCTCACCGGCGCGGCACCCCGCGCCCCTTTCACTTGTAAGGGGCAGGAGGCTGGGCAGGCCAGAGTGGGCGATTAGCTCAGCGGTAGAGCACTTCGTTGACATCGAAGGGGTCACAAGTTCGATCCTTGTATCGCCCACCATCCCATTCACTGCCCTGGCCACGGCCAAGGCACCCGCTAACCCAGGCGCTGGTTCGCGCCGCAGACAAGGAGAGAGACCATGAAGGTCAAGAACTCGCTCCGTTCGCTGAAGAACCGGCACCGCGATTGCCGGGTTGTGCGCCGTAAAGGCCGCGTTTACGTGATCAACAAGACCCAGCGCAAGTTCAAAGCGCGCCAGGGCTAAGATCCGCTACAGCGACACGCAGAAAACCGCATCATCCGATGCGGTTTTTTTGCGTTTGGGGGTCTGTTTGGCCTGGCAATGCGAAGGCGGGACCCTCCCGCGCCCGCGGTATCTCCGGGCTTCGCTTGGGCGGTACCTGGCTGCCTTGCCAAAGGCCGCGCGACGGGCGGGAGATCCCTGCCGGTTCTGTCCCGAGCGCAGCCAAAGAGAACTTTCCGACTGTTTCACTCGGAAATTTATTGCATCTGCTGCCAGATGCTTTAATCGACTCTTTCAGTCGGAAAACTGATCTAACCAAGAACGGGACATCCAATGCTGAAAGCCACAACCGTACTGGCCGGCGCGCTGAGCGCAGCCGTCGCCACCTCCGCTGCAGCCGAGGGCGAGCTGAACATCTACTCCTCGCGCCATTACGACACTGACGAGCAGCTGTATTCGGACTTCGAAGAGGCCACCGGCATCACCATCAACCGCATCGAAGGCAACGCCGATGAGCTGATCGCCCGGATGAACGCCGAGGGCGAAAACTCCCCTGCCGACATCCTGATCACCGTCGATACCTCGCGCCTGACCCGCGCCAAGGAGGCAGGCGTGCTGCAAAGCATCGACAGCGAGGTGCTGGAGACCCGCGTCCCCGCCTATTTGCAGGATGAGGACAACCAGTGGTTCGGCTTCAGCCAGCGCGCGCGCATCATCTTCTATGACAAGGATGGGGTGGCAAATCCGCCGCAGACCTATCTGGATCTCGCCGATCCGGCCTACAAGGGCCAGGTTTGCATCCGCTCCTCCAAGAACACCTACAACCAGACCCTGCTGGCCTCCATCGTCACCCATCACGGTGCTGAAAAGGCACGCGAATGGGCCGACGGCGTGGTTGCCAACATGGCCCGGGACCCGCAGGGCGGCGACATTGACCAGATGCGCGGCATCATCTCCGGTGAATGCGAAATTGCGGTCGGCAACAGCTATTACTTCGCCCGCTCCATCCGCAAGGAGGTCAAGGGCCTGTCCGAACACCGCGGCCAGATCGCCTGGCTGTTCCCCTCCCAGAACGAGGAAGGCGCGCATATGAACCTGTCGGGCGGCGGCGTGGCCGTGCATGCCCCGAACAAGGAGAACGCCATCAAGTTCCTGGAATATCTCTCCAGCGATTCCGCCCAGGCTTATTTCTCTGCCGGCAATGACGAATACCCGGCCGTGTCCGGCGTCGGCCTGGCCCCGTCGATTGCGGCGCTTGGCCACTTCAAACCCGATGACGTGAATCTGTCGGAGGTCGCCAAGAACCTGCCCGAAGCGCAGAAGATCTTCAACGACGCGGGCTGGAAGTAAACGCCAGCTGCAAACTCCCTGAAAAGGCGCGGCGCATGCTGCGCCTTTTTTGCTGGCCTGCCCATCCCCGATTGCCAGAACACGCGGCACCGCAGCCCGTAACCACCGGCATTACCGCTTTTACTAGACCCGTTGCCGGCAGCGGCCTATAGGTTTCCGCAGCTGAATACGGGGGGACCATGCAGCTGCGGACACACGGCGCCCAAAGGGCAGACTCAACATGAACAGGCTGCCGGTCACAATCATCAGCGGCTATCTGGGCGCGGGCAAAACCACATTGATCAACCGCCTCCTGGCAGAGGATCACGGGCTGAAACTGGCCGTGATCGTCAATGACTTTGGCGCCGTCAACATTGATGACGCCCTGATCCAGGATACCGATGGCGGCAAGATTGCCCTCACCAACGGCTGCGTATGCTGCACCATGGGCGATGACCTATCCCTGGCCCTGCGCGCAGTTCTGACCCGGGCAGAGCGCCCCGATCATCTGGTGATCGAAGCCAGCGGCATTTCCGACCCGGTTGCCATCGCCAATTCCGTTCTGAACGAAAGCGGTCTCAGCTACGGCGGCATCGTCACCCTGGTGGACGCGGAAAATGCCGCCCCCCTGCTGAACGACCCGCTGGTGGCACCGCAGGCAGAGCAGCAAATCCGCGCCGCCGACTTGGTGATTGCCACCAAATGCCATGAGCTGGACGCAGCGCTTGCTGCGCTTCTGGACAAGGCCGGCGCACGCACGCCCACGGTGCTGAGCGGCTCCCCGGTGGCAGAGTTGCTGTTTGACGTGGTGCCGCTGCCCAAGGGCCGCGCGGCGGCGGCACATCCCGCCTACACCACCTGGCGGCACCGAAGCACCGCCGTGCTGGACCGCCGCGCGCTGGGGGACAAGCTGGCGGCGCGGCCTGCCGGGCTTTACCGCATGAAGGGCTTTGTGCTCACCACCGGCGGCGCCTATGAGCTGCATGTGGTCGGCCGCCATGTGGAAGCCAAACGCTGTGAAGCGGATGAAACCCTGCTGGTCGGTCTTGGCCCCGCAGACCGCATTTCCCGCGCAGAGATTGAGGACTGGTGGACGGCATAAGCCGCCCCAGCCCACACTTCTCTAGCGCCGCCGTCCCACCTGGCGGCAAATCAATATCACCGGCAGCAGCCCCACCGCCATGATCACCAGCGAGGGCACGGCTGCGCCTTCCAGCCGCTCGTCCGCGGCCAGCCTGTGCGCCTGCACCGCCAGCGTGTCGAAATTGAAGGGCCGCATAATCAGCGTCGCGGGCAGCTCCTTCATCACATCCACAAAGACAATCAGCAGCGCCGTCAGCAGGCTGGGTGTCAGGATCGGCAGATGCACCCGCCGCAGCATCCCCATCGGCCCCTGCCCCAGCGACCGCGCCGCGGCATCCATATTTGAATGCATCGTCGCCTGGCCGCCCTCATAGGCGCCAAGCGCTGCCGCCATGAACCGCACGCCATAAGCCGCCACCAGCAGCCAGATCGAACCGGTGACCAGCAGCCCCGTGCGGATCCCGAAATTCTCGCGCATCCAGGCATCCAGCGTGTTGTCGAAGGCCGCAAAAGGCACGATCAGCCCCACCGCGATCACCCCGCCCGGCACCGCATAGCCCAGCCGCGCGAAATAGGCGGCCGCCGCAGAGATCCGCCCGGGCCGCAAACGCTGGTAAAATCCCAGGCACACCGCCGCTGCCACAGTCAGCACCGCCGCCGCTGCCGCCAGGGTGATCGAATTGCTGGTGAAATCAATATAACGGCGGCTGAACAGGTTCTGCTCGGAGTCAAAGCTCATCGAAAACAGCACCGCCACCGGCAGCAGGAAGCCCAGCACCACCGGAACCGCGCAAAAGAAGACAGCCGCCGCCGCCTTGATCCCGCCCAGCTCTGCCGGCGGCATCTGGTTGTGGTGCTTGCCCGCGTGGTGGTATTTCGCCCGCCCGCGCGTCGCCCGTTCCACCACCGCCAGCGTCAGCGCGAACCCCAGCAGGCACAGCGCCAGCTGCGCCGCACCGCCGCGGTCGCCCAGCGAGAACCAGCTGGTGTAAATGCCGGTGGCAAAGGTCTGCACTCCAAAGTAGGACACGGTGCCGAAGTCGGCGATGGTCTCCATCACCGCCAGAAGCACACCAGAGGCGATGGCCGGCCGCGCCATTGGAAGGCTGACCAGCCAGAACGCCTGCCAGGAGTTTTTGCCAAGCGCGCGCGCCGCCAGAAAGGCGCCGGCGCTCTGCTGCATGAACGCCGCCCGCGCCAGCAAATAGACATAAGGGTAAAGCACCAGTACCAGCATCGCCGCCGCCCCGCCGGTGGAGCGGATTTCCGGGAACCAGTAGTCCCGCGGCCCCCAGCCCGTCACCTCGCGCAGGGTGGATTGCACGATGCCGGGGTGATCCAGGATATGGGTATAGGCATAGGCCAGCACATAGGCCGGAAAGGCCAGCGGCAGCACCAGCGCCACCTCCAGCAGACGGGCGCCGGGAAACCGCGTCATCGTCACCAGCCAGGCCGCCCCGGTGCCGATGGCAAAGGTTCCCAGCGCCACCATTGCCACCAGCGCCAGGGTGGTCAGCGAGTACCCCGGCAGAACCGTGCCGGCCAGATGGCTGATGGTCTCCGTGCCGCCAAAGGCCGCCGCCAGTGCCACAGCCAGCATCGGCAAGAGGCAGGACAGCGCCACCAGCCAAGCCAGCACAGCAAAGACACTGCCTCCGCTCTTGCCGCCGCGGCGGCGCCCGTGCTGGGCGTATTCTATGGGATCATTGGCAGCAGACATTTGCGGCGGTCACAGGTCCGGCAGAAGTTTCACACCGCCCTATTTCGACTATTCCAGTCAGAAATTCCAGCCGGAAAGCACCGCACGTCCCATACGGTACCTGAACAGCAAACGGGTGCCTGCATCCGGCACCCGTTCCGCGCCGCAAGACAGCGGGTTCAGTCGTAGGTCCGCTGGTCTTCTATAACCAGCCCGTCCTTAGGCAGCGCATCCGGCGCCACCACCTCGACCTTGCCTTTAAGCTTCAGCACCTCAGCCACCGAGCGGGCAAAGGCTGTCTCGTCGCCGCCCTCAGCCTCGATCTGCACGGTCATCGCGTCCATCTCGCCATCGCGGCTGGCGATGACCCGGGCCTTGACGATTTCGTCGTGCTTTTCAACCAGCGCCGCCACTTGCTCCGGGCGCACAAACATGCCCTTGATCTTGGTGGTCTGATCGGCCCGGCCCATCCACCCCTTGATCCGCATGTTGGTGCGGCCGCAGGGCGAGACACCGGGCATCACTGCCGACAGATCGCCGGTGGCAAAGCGGATCAGCGGATAATCGGGATTGAGTGTGGTCACCACGACCTCGCCCACCTCGCCCGGTGCCACCGGGTTGCCGGTCCCGGGGGTGACGATTTCCACGATCACATGCTCGTCGGCAATCATCCCCTCCATCGCCGGGCTTTCATAGGCGATGTTGCCCAGATCGGCGGTGGCATAGCACTGCAGGCAGGAAATGCCGCGGTCGAGATACTCCTGGCGCAAGGACGGGAACAGCGCGCCGCCACCCACTGCGGCCTTCGAGAACATCAACTCCACGCCCATCGCATCCGCCTTGTCCAAGATCACCTTCAGGTAATCCGGCGTCCCAGCATAGGCGGTGGCGCCGACATCCCGCGCCGCGGTCACCTGCAGCTCTGTCTGGCCGGTGCCGGCCGGCAGCACCGCCGCACCAACCGCCCGGGCGCCGTTTTCAAAGATCATTCCGGCAGGCGTCAGATGGTAGCCGAAGCAGTTCTGCACCACGTCGCCCTGGCTGATCCCGGCAGCGTTCAGAAACCGCCCCATCCGCCACCAGTCGCCATCCACTCCGCCCGGTTCGTAGATGGGGCCGGGGCTCTGGAAGATATGGGCAAAGCCGGTTGCAGGCTTGACGGTGAACCCGCCAAAGGGCGGATGCGCGGCCTGGGCGCGGCTCAATTCGGATTTGCGCAGCACCGGCAGCGCCGCCAGCGCCTCAACCGATGTAATGGCCCCGGGGTCCACCCCGTCCAGCATTCCCGCGTAGCCGGGGGCGGACTTGGCGCGGGCAATCTGCTCCGGCAGCGCCGTGGCCAGATCGGCGGCACGCTCATCTGCGCTGCGGGTTTCAAGCGTATCAAAATAGCTCATCACGTCATCTCCCCGCATCAGCTCAGCCACCTCTTGCGGCGGCGGTAGGACCGCACATCGCGGAAGCTCTTGCGCCCCTCATCCGACATGCCGAGGTAAAATTCCTTCACATCCGGGTTCTCCCGCAGCTCTGCTGCAGGTCCGTCCATCACCACCCGGCCGGATTCAAGGATATAGCCGTAGTGCGCATAGCGCAGCGCGACGTTGGTGTTCTGCTCCGCCAGCAGGAAGGTCACGCCCTCCTGTTCGTTGATCGACTTCACGATCTCGAAAATCTGCTCCACCAGCTGCGGCGCCAGACCCATCGACGGCTCGTCCAGCAGGATTGTTTCAGGCCGCGACATCAGCGCACGGCCCATCGCCACCATCTGCTGCTCACCACCGGAGGTATAGCCCGCCTGGCTCTTCCGGCGCTCCTTCAGGCGCGGAAAATAGTGGTAGACCATGTCCAGGTCTTTCTGGATATCCGCACCGCTGTCGCGGCGGGTATAGGCCCCGGTCAGCAGGTTTTCCTCAACCGTCAGGTGCTCAAAGCAATGGCGGCCTTCCATCACCTGAATGACGCCCTTCTTCACCAGTTCCGCCGGGTCCTGCTCATGCACATGATTGCCGCGGTATTTGATCGACCCCTTGGTGACCTCGCCGCGTTCCGAATGCAGCAGGTTGGAAATCGCCTTCAGCGTCGTGGTCTTGCCGGCACCGTTGCCGCCCAAGAGCGCGGTAATGCCGCCCTTCGGCACATTCAGGCTCACACCCTTCAGGACGAGGATCACGTGATTATAGATCACCTCGATATTGTTGACCTCCAGCAGGGTCTCGGCCTGCACATCTGCAGAGTCGGCGGCGGTGTTCGCTGCATCCAGCATCAAAGCGTGTCCTCATACCTGTCCCGGTTTTTGCCCCGGGACGCTGTTTGCCTGGCGCGGCAGCTCTCTGCCGCGCCGGTTGTGTCCGGCCCCGCCAAAGCAGGGCCGGAAGGAGCCTTATTTGCAGCCGGGCTCGATGTTGTTCTCAGCCGCATAGGCAGCCGAGTCTTCCTCGATCAGCTTGCCGATCACCTCAGCGTCGGTCGGCTGAAAGTCAGAGATCGCGTTCCAGGTCTTGGTACCCGCATCCCACTGCACAACGCCGACCAGGCCCGGGCCGCCGTGATTGTCGCAGCTGACCTTGAACTCCGGCCCGAAGCCCGCCATGCCCAGCGCTTCCATCTTGGCGTTGGTCATATCCAGCGCTTCCATGCCGTCACGCATCATCGCAGCGGTAATGTCACCGGTGCCATGAATTTCCTGCGCGGTTTTGGCCGCCTCGGCTGCCAGCATCGCCGCATAGAGGCCGCGGTTGTACTGCACAGACCCCAGCTGATCGCCGGCACCGGACGCCTTGCCGGAATCGACCACATATTTCTTCAGGTCGTCATAAACCGCATAGTCCATCCCCAGGCCGGTGAAGGTCAGCGCCTTGTAGCCGGTGGCCTTGTCGCCTGCAGGCTCCACGTCGAATTCGGCACCGGACCACCAGACACCGATGAAGTTCTCCATCGGGAACCGGATGTTGGCAGCTTCCTGAACCGCAACCTGGTTCATCACGCCCCAGCCCCACATCACCACATAGTCGGGCTTTTCACGGCGGATCTGCAGCCACTGCGACTTCTGTTCCTGACCCGGATGGTCCACCGGCAGCAGGGTCAGCTCAAAGCCGTGCTTGGCCGACAGTTCCTCCAGCGTGCGGATCGGCTCCTTGCCATAGGCAGAGTTGTGGTAAACAAGCGCCACCTTCTTGCCGTTGATGTCACCGCCGTTGATCTCCAGCAGGTGGTTCACCGCGCCGGACGCCCCGTTCCAGTAGTTGGCCGGATAGTTGAACACGTTGCTGAACACTTCGCCGTTCGCCGCCGAGGTGCGGCCATAGCCCATGGTATGCAGCGGAATGCCATCCGCGGTCACTTTGGGGATCAGCTGATAGGTGATGCCGGTGGACAGCGGCTGATACACCAGCGCGCCTTCGCCCTTGGTCGCCTCATAGCATTCCACGCCTTTTTCGGTGTTATAACCGGTCTCGCATTCGATCACCCGGGCAGGAACGCCGCCGATGCCGCCGTCGCGCTCATTCAGCAGGGTGAAATAGTCATTGTAGCCGTCCGAAAACGGAATGCCGCCTGCCGCATAAGGCCCGGTCCGGTAGCTGAGGTCCGGGAACACCAGATCCGCCATTGCCGGACCGGCTGCCATCGCGGCGCCCAGCGCCAGTGTGGTCAGTGTCTTTTTCATCGGCTTAAATCCTCCCTTTGGTCTTATCCGATGGTTTGCAAAAACGGGGGTGATCTTGGTTTTCTCCCCGCCAGCTCTTAGGCCGCGCCCGCATCAGTGCGGGAAGGGCCACAGTCTCAGTTTTTCCTTGGCGACGCGCCACAGCTGCGCCATGCCGTGCGGTTCGGCGATCAGGAAGACGATGATCAGCGCCCCCACGATCACCAGCTGCAAATGCGCCACGATATCGGTGGGCCAGTTCAGCAGATCGACGCCAACCACCTTGAGGATCACCGGCAGCAGCACAAGGAAGGCCGCCCCGGCAAAGGAGCCGAAGATCGAGCCCAGACCGCCGAGGATCACCATGAACAGCACCAGGAACGACTTCTGGATGCCGAACGCCTCGCCGACCTCGACCGCCCCCAGATAGACGGCAAAGAACAGCGCGCCGGAAACCCCGATAAAGAAGCCAGACACTGCAAAGGCCGTCAGCTTGGCCTTCAGCGGGTTCACCCCGATGATTTCAGCAGCGATGTCCATGTCGCGGATCGCCATCCAGGCCCGGCCCACGGTGCCGCGGGTGAGGTTGCGGGCAACCAGCGCACAGAAGGTCAGGAAGATCAGGCAGAACAGATAGGTGGCCCAGGCCGGCGCGTTGGGACCGGTGATGATGATGCCGAAGGTGTCGCGCTCCGGCGCGTTGATCTGGCCCGAGGCGGAATAGTTGTAGAACCACGGCACCCGGTTGAATAGCCAGACCAGAAAGAACTGCGCCGCCAGCGTCGCCACCGCCAGGTAGAAGCCCTTGATCCGCAGGGACGGCAGGCCGAACAGCACACAGACGCCCGCGGTGATGCCGCCAGCCAGCAGCACATGAATGAACATGCTGACTTCCGGGAAGGCGGTCATCAGCTTGTAGCAGGCATAAGCCCCCACCGCCATGAACCCGCCGGTGCCCAGGGACACCTGGCCGCAATAGCCCACCAGAATGTTCAGCCCGATTGCCGCGATCGAATAAATCAGGAACGGCAGCAGGATCGCATTCGCCCAGTAGTCATTGATCAGGAAGGGGATAAGGCCGAATGCAACCGCCAGAACCACGTAATAGCGGTAGCGGTCGAACTTGATCGGAAACGTCTGGCTGTCATCGGCGTAGGAGACTTTGAAGTCCCCGGCTTCACGGTAGAACATGTCTCAGATGCTCCCTTTCTCTTGCGCAATGGCGGTGCTGCCTGCGCGGATACTGTTGTTGGTTTCGGCGGCGCTCATTCGATCTGCCCCCACTGGGCCTGCGCCGCGTCGCGCTGCTCGCGCGTCATCCGGTTCGAGGGTTTCGCATAGCCGCTGCGCTCGCTTCCGCGCACCAGCCGCAAATAGGCGATAATGCCGGTGATCAGCCCGGCTGAGGCCAGCAGCGCCGCAGTCACCACCTGGGTCTCGCTGTAGCTTTCCGCCGACAGCGCCAGGTAGCCAAAGGCCCAGAACCCGGCCCAGGCGATCACATTGATGATGGCGATGACCTTGGTCATACCGCAGCCCCGCCGTTAACCAGTTTGTCAGATTCGCGTGTTTGGACACATTTTGCCCACTTCTTTGTGCCACCCTGCGCTTGGGTAGAGTGAGTGGAACCAATGACCGTGATTTTCGAGGAAATCCGGCGGCTGGAGGCCGCGCGGAAGAAGGGCGACATATCCGAAGCCGAATTTGCCAAGGCCAAGGGCCGGCTTCTGGAAACGGTGGAAGAGGCAACCGTGCTGCCGCCGTTTGAGTTTGATCCGCCGCGGCGGCGGGCCGCCAATACCGGGCCCGGCCCCTGGGGAACGGTGCTGATCGGGCTTTTGATGGCCGCGCTGCTGACCTTCGTGGCCGGGCAGCTGATCGGCAACATCACCATCGCCTTCACCCTGGTCGCCACGGTTTGCGCCGCCATCGTCGTCGCCGCATTCCGCCGGCTGGAAGGCTGAAGCCTCCGGGAGCAGATCATATGAGCGTCAGACCCGTTCAATGATCTTCTCCCCGAACAGACCTTGCGGCCGGAACACCAGGAACAAGAGCGCCAGCACATAGGCAAACCAGTTCTCGGTCGCACCGCCCACCAGCGGGCCAACGGCGAATTCGAACAGCTTTTCGCCGACACCGATGATCAGCCCGCCCACGATGGCGCCGGGGATCGAGGTGAAGCCGCCCAGCATCAGAACCGGCAGCGCCTTCAGCGCGATCAGCGACAGTGAGAACTGCACGCCGGACTTGGTGCCCCAGACGATGCCCGCAACCAGCGCCACGAACCCGGCAACCGACCAGACCAGCACCCAGATGAAGTTCAGCGAGATGCCGACCGACAGCGCCGCCTGGTGGTCATCCGCCACTGCGCGCATCGCCCGGCCCTGCTTGGTGTACTGGGCAAAACAGACCAGCCCCGCCACCAGCAGCGCCGCAATCACCGTCGCCACGATATCCAGATTGTCGATAAAGAAGCCGTAGCCGAAGATGTTGAAAGTGGTCTCGTCGATCCACAGGTTGATGCCCTGCGGCAGACCGACGTCCAGCGTCTTGATCTCGGATCCCCACATCAGGTCGGCGACACCTTCCAGGAAATACGCCAGGCCAATGGTGGCCATGAACAGGATGATCGGCTCCTGCCCCACCAGATGTTTCATCACCAGGACCTGCACCAGCCAGGCCAGCAGCACCATCACGGCGACGGTCAGGGCAATTGCCACGACGCCGGGAATATTCCAGCCGAAATGGGTGATATGGCCGCCAAAGACTGCATTGATCAGATGCGAAAACGGCACCTGGCCTTGCATGATCCCCACCAGCGTCATTGCCGCAAACAGCGCCATCACGCCCTGAGCATAGTTAAAGATGCCGGAGGCCTTGTAGATCAGGACGAACCCCAGGGCGACCAGCGCATAAAGCACGCCCGCCATCAGGCCGTTCAGCGTCACTTCCATCGCAAAGACGAGTTGTTCGGGCATTAGAGGCTCTCCTCGGAATTCTGCGCTGCGGCGGTGCACAGGGGGTGCACAGGGGGTGTACGGATGTCACCCCGCCGGCGGCGGGTGTTGCTGCATTGCAACTCAGTCATGGCTGACCCCCAGGTAGGCGTCGATCACATCCTGGTTATTGCGCACCTCATCCGGGGTGCCGTCGCCGATTTTCTTGCCGTAATCCATCACCACGACGCGGTCGCTGAGGTCCATCACCACGCCCATGTCGTGCTCGATCAGGGCAATGGTGGTGCCGAACTCGTCGTTCACATCCAGGATGAAGCGGGACATGTCCTCCTTCTCCTCGACGTTCATGCCGGCCATCGGTTCATCCAGCAGCAATAGCTTTGGTTCGGCAGCCAGCGCGCGGGCAAGTTCGACCCGTTTCTTCAGACCATAAGGCAGCCGTGACACCGGGGTCTTGCGGATGTGCTGGATCTCCAGAAAGTCGATGATCCGCTCCACAACCTCGCGGTTTTCGGTCTCTTCCTTTTCCGCCTTGCCCTTCCACAGCGCCTGCGAAAAAAGTCCTGTTTTCATATAGTTGAGCCGCCCGGTCATGACGTTGTCCAGAACGCTCATGCCTTCAAACAGCGCGATATTCTGGAAGGTGCGGGCGATGCCCTGGCGCGCCACCTCATAGGGGCGCATCGGCGGGCGCTTTTTGCCGTGGAACAGCACTTCGCCTTCCTGCGGCACGTAGAACCCGGAGATCACGTTCAGCATGGAAGACTTGCCGGCACCGTTGGGGCCGATGATCGCGCGGATCTCGCCCTCGCGGATGTCAAAGGAGATGTCCTGGATCGCCACCACACCCCCGAACCGCAGTGTGATGTTCTTCATCTCCATCACAACGCCGCCGATGGTGCGGCCGTCCTCAGTTACATAGCTTAAGGATTTGTCAAGCATAACAACGGCCTCCATATTTCTGCCGCATAGAAATTTTAAGATTTCCATGCGATACTTGTTCAAAACGAGCAGCAAGGAGATCGACGTTATGTTCGGCGAACTTGAGCATTCCTGCCTTCTGAAGATGGCACTCGAATGTAAGCAGATGGGCCTCAGCCAATCCGAAAGCCTGGCCTCTATCATGGAGCAGACACACGGGTTCAGCTCCCCTTTCAAGATCCAGCAGGTGGTCAACACGGCCTATAATCCCGGCCTCAACCCCGACCTGATCTGAGGGTGATCCGGCCTGCCCTGCACGGGGCGGGACGTTGTCCGGTGAAACGTGCATCATTCCGCGGCCACCTTGTGAACCGCTCCCGGTTTCACGTCCGCGTCGACAATGGTCAGCGTCGCCTTGATTGACCCTTTGCGGCCGTCCTCATAGGTCACTTCCGTCACGGTCGAGACCTTTTCGGAGCCGTCGTAAAGCGCGGCGATGATATCGTCGAATTTTTCCTCAACGATGCGGCGGCGCACCTTGCGGGTACGGGTCATTTCACCGTCATCGGCATCCAATTCCTTGTGCAGCACGACAAAGCGGTGCACCTGGCAGCCCGACAGCATCGGGTCCTCGGCCACGGATTTGTTGACTTCAGTCACATGCGAACGGATGGACTCCAGAACTTGCGGATGGCCCGCCAGTTCCTGATAGGAGGCATAAGCGATGTTGTTGCGTTCCGCCCAGTTGCCCACCGCCGTCAGGTCGATGTTGATAAAGGCGACACAGCGGTCGCGGCCATTGCCGAACAGCACTGCCTCCAAGATATCCGGGTAGAATTTCAGCTTGTTTTCCACGTACTTGGGCGCAAACATGCTGCCGTCGGCCATTTTGCCCACGTCCTTGGCACGGTCAATGATCCGCAGATGGCCGGACCCCTCTTCAAAGAAACCCGCATCGCCTGTGGCAACCCAGCCCTCCGGATCCTTGGTCGAGGCGGTGGAATCCGGGTTGTTGAAGTATTCCACAAAGGTGCCGGGCGAGCGGTAGTGGATCTCGCCATTGGCGTCGATCTTGATTTCCACCTCTGGCGCCGGCACGCCAACGGTGTCGGCACGCACTTCGCCATCGGGCTGAACGGTGATGAAAACGGTGGCCTCGGTCTGGCCGTAGAGCTGTTTGAGGTTAATGCCCAGCGAACGGTAGAAGTCGAAAATCTCCGGCCCGATTGCCTCCCCTGCTGTATAGCCGACACGGATGCGGCCATAGCCCAGCGTGTCCTTCAGCGGGCCATAAACCAGCGCATTGCCCAGCGCATATTTCAGCCGGTCCATCAGGCCCACGGGGCGGCCGTCCAGAATGTCCCCGCCGACCTTTTTCGCGTGCGCCAGGAAGTGGTGGAACATTTTGCGCTTCAGGGCGCCTGCGTCCTCCATCCGGATCATCACGTTGGTCAGCTGGCCTTCGAACACCCGCGGCGGCGCAAAGAAGTAAGTCGGGCCGATCTCACGCAGGTCGGTCATCATGGTGTCCTGGCTTTCCGGGCAGTTCACGCAGAAGCCGCACCAGTAGGCCTGGCCGATCGAGAAGATGAAGTCGCCCACCCAAGCCATCGGCAGGTAGGACAGGATGTTTTCACCCTGGGTCAGATGATCGAATTCCGCGGAGTTCTTGGCGCTTTGGATCACGTTGCGGTTTGACAGCACCACGCCTTTGGGCTTGCCGGTGGTGCCAGAGGTGTAAAGCATCACGCAGGTGCTGTCGTAATCCAGCTTGGCCTGGCGGGACTGCAGCTCGCCAATCAGCTCGTCATGGGCAGCCCGGCCCTGATCCTGGATATGGCTGAACTGGTGCAGCTGGGTGTGATCGTATTTCCGCATGCCCCGCGGATCGAGATAGATCATATGCTCAAACTGGTGCAGCTGATCCTGGATCTCGATCACCTTGTCAGCCTGCTCCTGATCGCCCACGATCACAAAGCGCGCGCCGCAATGGCCCAGCACATAGGCCATCTCCTCAGCCACCGCGTCCTGATAGAGCGGCACCGGCACCGCGCCCACCGCCTGCGCGGCAACCATCGACCAGTAAAGGTAGGGGCGGTTGCGGCCGATGATGGCGACGAAATCGCCCTCATTCACGCCAAGGTTGATGAGACCTAGCGCCAGCGCCTCGATTTCCTTTGCCGTCTCGGCCCAGGTCCAGCATTGCCAGATGCCGAATTCCTTTTCCCGGTAGGCCGGCGCGTCCGCGAATTGCGCCGCATTGCGTTGAAGCAGCGCCGGCAGGGATTGCTTCCCTTCGGCGCCCGTCTGCATCTGAGCCAACTTTCTCTCCTCCCTTTCCGGCGTTGCTGCCGGACTGGCCGCTACCCGCGGCTCTGGCCCCGATTAGGGACAGCGGCAGAGTAGCCCGTCAACTTTTTCCTGATGTTTTCCCAAATCTTACCAATTGTAACAGCCTGATCCCCCTTGTTTTACAGGCCGTTACGTCTGCCGCTGACGATCCGGTGCAAGAAACCCTTTCATCCCAGGCCAAGACTCTGGCGCATTTGCGCGGGAAACGCACGACAAGCTGCTATTTCGAATCGGACTGCCGCCGGAAATTCGGAAACTTCAAATCCGCCAGTTTCTGTATTAGCTGCAGCACCAGCCGCCGCCCGGCAATCAGGAGGCGATCACCGATATGGCACCGCAGCGCATCTGCGCCCCGCGGCCGAATGGCAATTTGCCCCGCACCCGCCGCAATGCTAGCCAGAGAACCGGGGGAGAACCGATGAACCGGACCAGCAAACAACACGCCGCGATGACAACCGCCGGGCTGAACCTTATCGCTCAGGCGATATCAATCTATGACAACGATCTTCGGCTGGCGGTCTGCAACCGGCGCTTTCAGGAGATGTTCACCTTGCCCGATCATCTGGTGCAGCCCGGGGCCTCCTTTGCCGAAACCATCCGCTTCCTGGCCGAAGCCGGCGAATACGCTCCGGAAACAGATATCGAGGACATCGTGCGCAGCCGGGTCGAGCAAGCGCTGGACTTTGTGCCCCACTACCTGGAGCGGGAACGCCCCAACGGGCAGACAATCTCAATCGAGGGCTCGCCGCTGCCCCAAGGCGGCTGGGTCACTGTTTATACCGACATCTCCCGCGCCAAACGGGCCGAGCAGCTGTTGCGCGCGCGCTCAGAGGAGCTGTCCGGGAAACTTATCGCCCACACAGAGGAGCTGTCTGCCGCCAACCGGCAGCTGGAGGCCACCAACACCGCGTTGGAAGAGGCCAAGCGCCAGCTGACGGAAATTGAGGGCCGGACCCGCCTGACGACAGAGATGATGCCCGCCCATATCGCCCATGTGGACGCAGACGGGCATTACACCTACACAAACCGCCGCCTGAGTGCGGTGTTTCCGGGCAGGCCGTCAGAGATACTGGGGATGCATATTTCCGACGCGCTGGGAGAGGCCGCCTTTGAACGGATCGAGCCGCATCTTCTGTCTGCCTACAAGGGCAGCAGCCCGGTGTTTGAGTTCACCGAAAGCCACGGCAGCCGCCGGATCCGGGTCGCCTTCACCCCGGATCAGCAGGGCGGCGTCTATATCCTGTCGATGGATGTGACCGAGGAAACCCAGGCCCGTGTCGCCCTGCAGCAGGCCCGCCGCCGCGAGATGGCGGCACAGATGACCAGCGGCCTGGCGCATGATTTCTCCAACCTGCTGACCATCATTCTGGGCATGCAGAGCAAGCTGGAAAAGATGGGGCTGGGCGGCGAAGCCGGAGATTTGGTCCAGGGCACCCTGTCGGCGGCCCGGCGCGGCGGGCGGTTGCTGAACCGGATCGCCGAAATGACCAGCCAGCGCACCCTGCGCCCGCAGGCCACTGACATGCACGCATTGCTGGAGGAGCTGAAGGTGCTTGCCTCACCCTCTCTGCCGCAGGGGGTGGGTCTCAGCATTCTTGACAACCTGCCTGATCAGGTGCTGCTGCTGGACGCGGGCAAGCTGCAGGATGCGCTGCTGAACCTGATCCTGAACGCCCGCGACGCCTGCGGCACCTCCGGCCAGATAACCGTCAGCGCCCATGCGGTCGGCCGGACATGGGTCGAAATCACCGTCACTGACACCGGCCCGGGCTTTTCTCCCGAGGCATTGGAGAAGGCGCTGAACCCGTTTTTCACCACCAAGGGCAGCGAGGGCTCCGGCCTTGGCCTGCCGATGGTTTATGACATGGCCAAGCTGGCCGGCGGCGACATGCGGCTCGGCAACGGCATGTCCGGCGCATCCATTACCCTGCGGCTGCCCTACCGCCCGGCCCCGGATGCGGGCGGCGGATTGGCGCTGCTGGTCGAAGACAGCGAGGAGCTGCGCGCCGCGTTCCGCGACATGCTGATCGACCTCGGCTATTCGGTGATCGAAGCCGCCAGTGTGGATGAGGCCAGCGCGCTGGCAGCCAACCTGCCGGACATCGCGCTGGTGCTGTCGGACATCAAGCTGGAGGGAACCGCCACCGGCATCGACCTTGCCACCCGGCTGGATGGCTCCGGCCTGCCCTGCATCCTGATGACTTCATTGCCGGTCAGTGACCCGATGTTCCGCAAGGCATTGAAATGCGGGCCAGTTTTGCGCAAACCTTTCACCATTCACCAGCTGTCCGAACTGATCAATCCGGAGCTTGCCGCATGACACCGCCCCTGGTCACCATTCTGGATGATGAGCCTGAAATCCGGCAGATCCTGACCGAGACGCTGGAGGAGGCAGGCTTCCGCACCCAGAGTTTTGCCCGCGCGCGCGAATTCGAGGCGGCGTTGAACCGGGTAACCCCGGATGTCTGCTTGGTCGACCTGTCACTGCCCGATACCGACGGTCTGGCGCTGGTGCACCGGCTGGCGCTGGAACAGGGCGCGGCGGTCATCATCATTTCGGGCCGGGCACAGGTCCAGGACCGGGTGACCGGGCTGGAGCTTGGCGCTGATGACTACATCACCAAACCCTTTGATCCGGCAGAGGTCGTGGCCCGCGTCCGTGCCCGCCTGCGCAGCGGTCCCCGCACCGCTGCACCTGCCAGCAATACCGCGCGCTTTGCCGGCTGGACCGCCCATTTCGACCGCTATGTGCTGGAGGACGATCAAGGCGCCGAGACCCCGTTCTCCCATGCCGAGGGCGAAGTGCTGCGGCTGTTCCTAGACAGCCCGAAGCGGCTGATCTCCCGCGCCCAGATGCAGGAGATGCTTGGCGGTGCAGCCGGTGACAGCTTTGACCGGGCGATGGATGTGCGTATTTCGCGCCTGCGCACCAAGCTGCGCGAGGACCCCAAGAACCCGCGGCTGATCAAGACCATCTATGGCGCGGGCTACATCTTTCTGGGCGACGTAAACTGGTCCTGACCCCTGCAGATAGAAAAGCCCCCGCTGCGCACTACGCTCAATCTTATCTATCAGGAGGAGCGAAAGATGACGCAGCTGCAGTATTTTACCGCCCTGTCCGGGCTTTGGGTGGCGCTGGCCTGGCTGCCTTACATCCTGGACCGGGTGATGGTCCGCGGGCTGATGGGGGCGATGGCAAACCCCGGCCCCAGCGACCTGCCGCAGTCCTTGTGGGCGCAGCGCGCGCACCGGGCCCATATCGTGGGC
This sequence comes from Leisingera sp. CC-HEC093, assembly GCF_059429195.1. Classification (NCBI taxonomy): domain Bacteria; kingdom Pseudomonadati; phylum Pseudomonadota; class Alphaproteobacteria; order Rhodobacterales; family Roseobacteraceae; genus Leisingera; species Leisingera sp. CC-HEC093. The sequence goes on from NZ_JCAIJR010000001.1 coordinate 1,159,116, forward strand.
GTGGAGTTGCTTGCCGCCTTTGCGCCGCTCGCTATCCTGGCGATGCTGGTGCTGCCGCCAGAGGATCAGCCCGGCACCCTGGGCCTCACCTTCTTCCTCGGCATGGCGGCGCATTACGTCATCTACACCATCGGTATTCCGGTTCTGCGCACACTGGCCTTTGCCGTGGCCGCGCTGTCGACAGCGCTTCTGGGCCTTACACTGCTGGGCGCAGCGTAGAGATTCTTGCCCAGGCGAATCACTTGGCATAGAATCGGCCTATGGCCACCTGTCTGCTCTACCGCCAAGCCCCCTCGCGCCCGTCGCGGTTCTACCGCATTGAGCTGGCGATGAACCTGTTCTCCGAAGTCTCTGTGCTGCGGGAATGGGGCGTGGCCGGCGGCAATGGGCAAAGCGTGATCAATATCTACGGCAATCTGCGCGAGGCATCGCTGGCCGCCGACAAGCATCGCAACCGGATGCTCAAACGCGGCTACGGCCGGGCCTGACCTGCGCCGCGCCAGCGGCGCCCGGCCCAACTGTTCCGGGCATTCTCCGAATGTCTGGAAACAGGCGGGAGATCACCCGGCCAAGGCGCGGGCAGCGCGATCCAGCACTTGCAGCCCGAGCACCAGATCCGCCTCTTCCGTATCTTCGTCGAAGGCATGGCTGACACCCCCGATTGACGGCACAAACAGCATGCCCGCAGGCATCACCGCTGCCAGGTTGGCTGCATCATGCAGTGCGCCAGAGGACATCTTTTGCCACTTGCGGGGCGCAAGCCCCTCTGCCGCGGCGGCCAGCTCTGCCTGAAAACCCGCATCCATCCTCGCCGGCTCTATGCCCATCACCGGACCAAGGTTCGCAGTCACACCGTGACCCGCAGCAACCTCCCGCGCGGTGTCGTTAACGATGGCCTCAATCTGCGCCAGCCGCTCTTGGTTTGCATCCCGCCACTGCATGGAAAAATCAACTTTCCCCGGCACCACAGAAGACGCGTTGGGATGCAGCGCCACGTGGCCGATGGTCCAAACTGTTGAAGATGTGGCCACATCGGCAATCCGGCGGTTCAACGCCGTGTTGAAGGCAGAAAGCGCCTGAAACGCATCCCGGCGCAGATGCATCGGCGTCGTACCTGCGTGGTTCTGGCGGCCCTCAAAGGTGATCCGCATATCGCGGATGCCAACGATATCCGTCACCACCCCAAGCCTCAGGCCTGTTTCCTCCAGATAGGGGCCTTGCTCGATATGCATTTCCAGAAATCCGCTGAACCGCTCATGCGGCAGAAAGTCCCTGGCGTTGCCCGCCATCCGCGCCCGCATATCCGCAAGCGTATTGCCCTGATTGTCGGACAACCCGTCGGCCTCCGCCAGCGCCAGTTTTCCGGTCCAGACGTCCGAGCCGGTCAGCACCCCGAACCGTCCCTCCTCATCCTGGAAACTGACGCAGGAAATGGGCGGCCCGCCGTCCGCCTTGGCAGCGCGGGCAACTTCCAGTCCGGCAATCACGCCCAACGCCCCGTCCAGCCAGCCGCCTTCGGGCTGGCTGTCACTGTGCGAGCCCAGCAGCAGGCTCTTCTCGCCCGCTAGTCCGAACACGTTGCCAAGCGGATCAAAATGCGGCTCTAATGCTGCCTCTTTCATTCGCTCCGCAAGCCACTGGCGTGCTGCGATGTCGGCATCTGAGTAGGCTTGCCGCACCACCCCCCTGCCCGCACCGGAGGCACCAAAGCTGCGCAATTCATGCAGGTCGTCAAGAAAGCGCTGCGGGTCGAGGGGCATGGCAAGTCTCCAAACTGACAGAGGCACATTGCGCCATTTTCCCGCAGCCCTCAACGAAATTGATCAGAGCAGCGCCAAGCCCGCCCTTCCCTCTGCCTGCAAGCTCCCCTAAGACTTCTCCGGTAACAACGGAGCCGCCCGCCCATGTCCCACATCACGCTGATCCGCCACGGCCAGGCCAACACCCAGGCCCGCGACGAGGCCAGCTATGACCGGCTCAGCGATCTGGGCCACCAGCAGGCGGCCTGGCTGGGCGACCACCTGCGCGCCAGCGGCAACCATCATCCCCGCATCTACTGCGGCACGCTCAGGCGGCATGTCGAGACCGCGGCCTCGATGGGCTTTGCAGATCCGGTACAGGATGCACGGCTGAACGAGATGGAGTATTTCACCCTCGCCGAGGCAATGCGCGACCAGCACGGGCTGCCGATCCCGAAGGAGCGAGAGGGATTTGTCGACCATCTTCCCAAGGTCTTTGCCGCCTGGGCGGGTAAAGAGATTTCCCAGCCCTACGAAACCTGGGAACACTTCGAAACCCGCACCCGGCAAGCGCTGGAAGAGATTGCCGCCGGCGACGGCCCGGCCTTGGTGGTAACCTCAGGCGGGCTGATCTCGATGGCGCTGCGGCAGGCCATGGGGCTGGACACTGCCGGGATGGCGCGGATTGCGCTGGCGGTCATGAACACCTCCATGCACCGGCTGTTTCCCATCGGCGGCCACTGGAGCCCGGTTTTGTTCAACGCGGTGCCGCATCTGGAAGCGCCGGACCGGCATTTTGCCCAGACACACCTTTGAGACACGAACGGGAGGAAAGTCATGCAGCTCTACTATGCCCCCAATACCATTTCGGTGGCTGTCGCCATCGCGCTCGAGGAAGCCGGGATCCACTATGAGGCGGTGAAGATCGACTTTGCTGCCAAGGAACAGACCGGCGCGGCCTATGCCCAGATCAATCCCAAGGGCCGCGTGCCCGCGCTGGCGGTTGAGGGCGGCATCCTGACTGAGACCGGCGCGCTGCTGGAATTTATCGCAGACATGGCACCCGCGGCGTCTTTGCGCCCGCAAGACCCGGTGCTGCTGGCCCGCATGCGCGAGGTGATGTTTTATCTTGCCTCCACCATGCATGTGAACCACGCTCACAGGCTGCGGGGCGCCCGCTGGGCCAAGGAGCGGACCAGCTGGAAAGACATGCAGAAGATGGTGCCCCAGACTATGGCGGCCTCCTGCGAATACATCAGCCAGTCTGGACTGCGCGGCCCATTTGTGCTGGGGGACGAGATCAGCCTCGCCGACTGCTACCTTTACGTGGTCTGCACCTGGCTGGAAGGCGATGGGGTCAACATCGCGGACTTTCCCAAAATCCAGAACTTCATGACGGCAATGGAACAGCGCGAGTCGGTGTGCGCTGTCTATGCCAAGGGAATGCTTTGAAGGACATGACAATGACGCATCTGTGGGTACGGGCCGAACAGCGCCTCAACGAAGACCGGGTTGGCCTGACACCCGAAGGCGCCAAAGCGCTGTGCGCCGCGGGCATCAAGGTCACGGTCGAGGAAAGCTCTGTGCGGGCAATTCCGCTGCAGGGGTACATTGATGCAGGCTGCGAGATCGCGGCTGAGAACTCCTGGCCCGGGGCGCCTGCGGACGCGATTATCTTCGGCCTGAAGGAACTGCCTGAGGACGGCACCCCGCTGCCGCACCGCCACATCATGTTCGGCCATGCCTTCAAGGGCCAGCATTCCGGCAAGGCGCTCTTGGAGCGGTTCAGGGCCGGCGGCGGCACGCTTTATGATCTGGAGTATCTGGTCGATGAAGCTGGCCGCCGGGTTGCTGCATTCGGGTACTGGGCAGGCTATGCTGGCGCCGCAGTCACTCTGAAAGCCTGGGCAGCGCAGCAGCGCGGCGCGCTGTGCGGGCCGGTTGGTGTCTATGGCAGCAAGGATGCTCTGCTGGCTGACTTGGGTGCAGAGCTTGATGCGCTGAAATCTGACCTCCCCACCGCCATCGTGATCGGTGCGCTTGGCCGGGTTGGCACCGGCGCTGCCGACCTTTGCGAAGCGATGGGCGTCAGGGTCACCAAATGGGACATGGCTGAGACTGCCCACGGCGGCCCCTTTCCGAAGATCCTGGCCCATGACCTGTTTTTGAACTGTATCTTCGCCCGCCCCGGGACCCCGGTCTTTGTTCCGCGCGAAGCGCTGAATACGGACCGCAAGCTGACCGCCATCGGTGATGTCGCCTGCGACCCGGACAGCGATTACAACCCGGTACCGGTTTATGACCGTGCGACAACCTGGGAGGCGCCCGCCCTGCGCGTGGCTGAAAATCCGGTTCTGGATGTGATGGCGATCGACAATCTGCCATCGATGCTGCCGGTGGAAAGCTCCGATGACTATGCAGCCCAGCTGCTGCCTTCGCTGCTGACACTCACCGATCTTGACGGCGGCGTCTGGGGCCGGGCCAAGGCCACCTTCCTGGAGCACCTCCCCGAATGACCGCAACCTACATCGGATTTCTTGCGGCGCTGCTGGGCACCATCTGCTGGCTGCCGCAGGCCTGGAAGGCCTGGGCAACGCGCGACACCGCCGGGCTGTCGTTGCCTGCCAACCTGATGTTTCTCGGAACTGTCAGCCTGTGGCTGATCTATGGGCTGCTGGTGGGCGATGCGCCCATCATCCTTGCCAATGCCTGCTCCATCGTCATCGTTCTGGCGATCATCGGGGCAATCCTGAAATACAAGAAAGAGACTGACACATGACAATTCACTGGTGCGGCACCGGCCTGTCGGCAATCCCCGGCCTGCGCCGACTGCTGGAAGCGGGCCACGACGTTGCGGTCTGGAACCGTACAACGGACAAGGCGCGCGAAGCTGTGGGCGATCTGACCACAAATATCCACGCCTTCAGCATCGCCAATCTGGGCCAGATGCTCAGCCCCAAGGACGTCATCGTGTCGATGCTGCCCGGCGACTGGCATGTGCCACTGGCGGAACTGGCGATCGAGCATGGCGCGCATTTTGTCTCCTCCTCCTACATCGCGCCGGAAATGCGCGCATTGGACCAAAAGGCCAAGGACGTCGGCGTCTGCCTGATCAATGAGGTTGGGCTGGATCCTGGCATCGACCACCTGATGGCGCATGCGCTGGTTGCGGACTACAAGGCTTCCGATGCCTTTGACGCAGACAATGAGATCAGCTTCATCTCCTACTGCGGCGGCGTCCCCAAAAACCCGAACCCGTTCCGCTACAAGTTCAGCTGGTCGCCGCTGGGCGTGCTGAAGGCGTTGCGTTCGCCGTCAAAGTCGATCCGCGATTTCGAGGAACTGGATGTCGCCCGCCCGTGGGATGCAATTTCCTCCTATGAGGCGCCGCTGCCCGCGCCCGAGAGCTTCGAGGTCTACCCGAACCGCGACTCGATCCCCTTCATGTCCCAGTACGAATTCGGCGGGGACTGGAAGGTAAAGGAATTCGTCCGCGGAACCCTGCGGCTCAACGGCTGGGCCGATGCCTGGGCAGATGTCTTCAAGGAGGTCGAAACCCTCAGCGGCCCCGAAGGCGACGCCCGGCTTAAGGAAATGTCCGATCAGTTCTGGGCCGAAAACGCCTATGACGAGGGCGAGCCGGACAGGGTGGTGCTGTGTGTCGGTCTGAAAGCTGAGAAAGACGGCGCTGAGGTCTGGCACAAAACCTATGTGATGGACGCCTGGGGCGACGAGCGCGGCACTGCCATGGCGCGTCTGGTCTCCTACCCGGTATCCTTTGCCATTGAGGCCGCAATGAACGGCAAGATCGCCGCCGGTGTCCACGCCGCACCCAGCGACCTGGGCCTGGTCGAAAAATGGATGGGTGAGATTGGAAAACTGGCACAACACCTGGAAATCGCCGATGGCAATGCCTGACGGACAGGACGCTCCGGCGGGAAACCGAAGAAGCCCGTATTCTTCTGTCTAAAAACATCCCGGGGGCCGGGGCAGAACCCCGGAAATGCATTGCAAAGATCAAGGGCGCCCATTTGCGGCGCCCTTCTGATCTGAAAACCTTTGCGGCGCAATCAGCGGCCGATTACATCATCTTCGACATCATTCACATCAATGCCGAGCGCCTCCAGCCCGGCCTCAAGATTATCCGCCAGATGCGGGGTGCCAAGCAGGTAATCGACGGTCGGCGTGGTGGCCTCCTGACGGGCGGTATAAATTGCCTCGCCCAGCTCCTCCGGCTCGAAACTGCCGCGGCCGACCCACATGATGCCGACCAGCTCGGACTGCTGGTCCTCGCTCATCCGGTCGATAAAGGCACGCAGCTCACCCTCAGCCCGGCCCAGCTCCCGGGCCATCATCGCCACCTGTGCCACCTTGCGGACTGAGATTTCCACCATTGCTCCATTCCTTCTGTTCGCAGCCTCAGCATATCAAACAGTCAAGGAAACACCTAAGTCTTTGATCTGTGGCAAATGGAGCTGCGGCTACCCCTGCGCCTTTCCGAAGAGGGCAAGCCCTTTGCTGCGCCCGCGCAAGACCTCCGCCGGCAGCGCGGACCAGCCGTCGCGCGCGGGCTCCGCACCGGCCTCTTGCAGCAGTTCGTCCGAGACGATCAGCGCCATACCCTGCACCTTGGTCAGCTGCTCCAGCCTGGCCGCGGTATTCACTGTGTCGCCAAAAACGGAATACTCAAGCCGCTCCGGTGTGCCGGTCACGCCTGAAAAAACCTCACCCCAATGCACACCTATGCCAACACCCAGGCCGGCTTCCCCGGCCCGCTCCCGCGCCTGGCGCCAATCCTTCATCTGCAGCAGCAATCCTTCCGCGCAGCCCAGCGCCCGCGCTGCGGCCCGCTCGCCGTCAAACAGGATCATCGCCGCATCGCCGATATACTTGTCGATCAGCCCGCCGGTCCGGGCCGCCACCTCCTCGACCCGGCCCCTGAATTCGGTAATCAGGCGGCTCACCTCCTGCGGCTCGCGTCCCTCGCACCAGCTGGTGAAGCCGCGGATGTCGATAAACAGGATCGCCATTTTCTGCTGCCGGCCCTCCTGCATCGCCTCCAGCCCGCCGCCCGCCAGGCGGCCGGCCAGCTGCGCTGGCAGGTAGCGGGTCAGATTTGCCTTTTGGCGGGCCTCTTCGATGGACCGGTGCAGAAGGGCACGCATCCGCACCGCAGCCACAACCAGAACCGCGCCTGCCAGGCAAATCATCACCAGCCGCATGAAATTCGGCGGTGCATCCAGGGTCAGCCTGACCCTTCCAATCAAATCCGGCGTGGTGTCAGGCGGCTGCCATTGGATCATCCAGCCGAGTCCTGCAGCAACCAGCACCAGCATCACGGCAAGCCGCAAGGGGCTCAGCCTCAGCACCCCGAACGCCAGCACAACCGGGGCCATCCACACGGCTGGCATGGCAAAGACCGCGGCTCCGGGCACACCGGTATTCACCAGCGACAGGTAAGTGTTCAAAAGGAGAAACGAGCAGTCCGCCAGGACAGCCAGCCAGATCATCCAAGGCTTGAACACCCCTCGGCCAATTGCCCAATAAATCAGCACGCCGGCCGCCAAATAGGAGAGCATAGTGGCCGCTGCCAATCCGACCTGACGCCGCAAATGCGGCTCGTCAATTGCGCGCACGGAATCAATGGCCAGCATCATCGCCAGCATCAGCCCCAGCGACACCGCAATCCGCAAAAGCGCGACGATGCGTTCAGCTTCAACCTCCGCTGCGCGCAACAGGGCCGGCTCCTCCGGCCTCAGCGTCCTCAGAGCCAGCGGCACCCGCATCTACTCCTCCGCCAGAAGCGCCACCTGGCGCGGCTCGACCTCCACCTGGCCCGGGTCTTCCAGCTCTGCTCCGCTGGCCACCACGCCCATCGCCTCGAACCGGCGGGCGGATGGCAGCACCCGGGCTTCCAGCGAGCCCACCGCCTTATTGTAGTTATTCACCGAAGATGACAGCGACCGCCCGACAGAGGCCAGGTTCTTGGAGAACGTCGCCAGCCGGTCGTATAGCTCCTTGGCGGTTTTCTGCACTTCGACCGCGTTTTCCGCCATCTTTTCCTGCTGCCAGCCATAGGCAATCGACTTAACCAGAGCCATCAGCGTGGTCGGCGTCGCTATCAGAACCTTGTTCTCAAAGGCGTATTCGATCAGCCCTGGGTCCGCTTCCGCCGCTGCCGACACGAAGGTCTCGCCGGGGATGAACATCACCACAAAATCCGGTGTCTCGCCCAGCGCGCTTTGATAGGATTTTGAGGCCAGCTGCCGCACATGGGTTTTCACATGGCCTGCATGCCGGGCCAATGCGGCCTGCTGCTGATCTGGTGTTTCCGCCTCCAACGCATCCAGATAGGCCTCCAGCGGAGTCTTGGCATCCACCACGATGCTCTTGCCGCCGGGAATGCGCACCACCGCGTCGGGCCTGCGCAGGCCCTCGTCAGTGCCGACGCTTTTTTCCAGCTCATAATCCACATGTTCGGCCATGCCGGCCATCTCAAACACCTGCCGCAATTGCATCTCGCCCCAGCGGCCGCGGGTCTTGGGCGCGCGCAGGGCCTGTACCAGCTTGCGGGTCTCGCCGCCCAGTGCCGCCTGCCCTTCTGCCAAGTGTTTCACCTGCGTCTGGATCGCACCATAGGCCTCGTTACGGGCTTGTTCGATTTCCTTGATTCTCTCGCCGAATTGACCCAGCTTCTGGTCCAGCGGTTTCACCAGGCCTTCGATCGCGGCGTGGCGCTTGGCCAGATCCTCATCCGCTGTCTTGCTGTGGGCCTGGAAGCGTTCGCTGACCAGGCTCAGGAAGCTTTCGGAATTCTGCTTCAGCACGCCCGTGGCCAGCGACGCGAATTTGTGCTCCATTTGCTGGTTCATATGGCTAAGCTCTTCCAGCCGTGCCGCATGCTCTGCCTTCAGCGCCTGCACCTGTGCCTCCGCCTGATACCGCGCTGTGCGCTCATTCTCATGCACGCGGCGCAGGGTGGCCAACTCATCGGTCAGTTCCGGCAACCGGGCCAATTCCGCCCGCATCCCGGCAATATGGCTGCGCTGATCCGCGTTTACGTTTTCCAGCTGCCGCGCCGCGCCGCGCAGCCGCAACCCGGCCAGCGCCAACAGCGCGGCCAGTCCTGCCAGCGCGTAGATTGCCCAGTGGGCTTGTTCCAATGTCACTGCTCGTCCTCCCTTAAACGGGGGTTGTTGTTCAGCTGCGCCCGAACAGGCGCTCGATATCTGCCAGTTTCAGTTCCACATAGGTGGGGCGGCCATGATTGCACTGGCCGGAATGGGGCGTCGCCTCCATTTCCCGCAGCAGCGCGTTCATCTCCTCTCCCCGCATCCGGCGGCCGGAACGGATCGAGCCGTGGCAGGCCACCCGGCTCAAAATCGCCTCAACGCGGGCCTGCACCAGCTGGCTTTCACCTTGGTCCGACAGCTCATCCAGGATGTCCTTGATCATCGCCTCGGCGTTTACCTCGCCCAGAATCGCCGGGGTTTCCCGCACTGCAATGGCATTTCCCCCAAACGCCTCGATGCCCAGACCGAATTTAGCCAGCTCATCCGCCACACCCAGCAGGCAGGCGCAGTCGTTGTCGCTGAGCTCAACGATCTCCGGGATCAGCAGCGCCTGAGCGGCGACGCCGTTCTCGGCCATCTGGTGTTTCAGCTTCTCATAGACCAGCCGCTCGTGTGCGGCGTGCTGGTCAACAATCACCATGCCGTCGGCAGTCTGCGCGATGATGTAGTTTTCATGCACCTGGCCGCGTGCCGCACCCAGCGGCAGGGCTTCGGCCCCGGGCGCGGCTCCTTCAGGCGAAACCGAGGGCTGACCCGGGGCCATCGGGGCCTCCGGGGTTTCTGTCACCTGGCCGCTGTAAGCGCCGGCCAGTTCGGCAAAGCCGGGGGACACCGGCGGCTGATAGGCGGGCGCGGGCGCAAAGCCGTCCGGCTGCTGCGCTGCGAAGGACGCGGACCGCGCACCGTATGAGGGCCGGTCCATCTGATAGACCCGCGGCGCGCCGCTGGCGGTGGGCTGTTCCGCCTTCATTGCACCCAGCGTGGCCCCCGCCACAGTGGTTGAGGCGCGGTGCCCGGCCTCAGCCAGCGCATGGCGCAAGGAAGAGACGATCAGCCCGCGCGCCAGACCCGGATCGCGGAACCGCACCTCGGATTTCGCCGGATGCACGTTCACGTCCACCAGCTGCGGATCGCAATCAATAAACAGCGCCGCCGCCGGGTGCCGGTCGCGGCTCAGGAAATCGAAGTAGGCTGCGCGCAGCGCCCCGGTCAGCATTTTGTCTTTCACGGGCCGGGTGTTCACAAACAGGAACTGTGTCACTGCCGCGCCGCGGGAATAGGTCGGCAGCGCCGCATAGCCATAAAGCCGGATGCCTTCGCGGGTGGCGTCGATCTTCAGCGCGTTTTCGGCAAACTCCCGCCCCAGCACCGAAGCCAGCCGCCCGTGCAGCGCATCGAACAAATCGCCTGACAAAGGGTCGGCGCGGAAGGTGACCCGCCCCTCGCCGCCGCCAGAGACATCGCGGAGGGTAAAGCCCACCGACGGCTCCGCCATTGCCAGGCGCTTGACTGTGTCGGCAATCGCCTGCGCCTCGGCCCTGTCAGTGCGCATGAATTTCAGCCGGGCAGGTGTTGCAAAGAACAGATCGCGCAGCTCAACAATCGTGCCTGACCGCAGGGCGGCGGGCTTCACAGGCTCCAGCTTGCCGCCCGAAACCCGGATCTGCGCCGCCTCATGCCCGGCCGCCCGGCTGGTGATGGTCAGCCGCCCGACAGCGCCAAGCGAGGGCAGCGCCTCGCCCCGGAAGCCGAAAGTGTGGATGTTCAGCAGGTCTGAGCCGTCGATCTTGGACGTTGCGTGGCGGCTGAGCGCCAGCGGCAGGTCCTCCGGCGTCATGCCGCAGCCATCGTCGGTGACCCTGATCAGCGTCTTGCCGCCATCCGCGATCTCCACAGTGATCCGGGTGGCGCCTGCGTCAATGGCGTTTTCCACCAGTTCCTTCACGGCAGAGGCGGGACGCTCCACCACCTCGCCCGCGGCGATCCGGTTGATGGCGCTGTCGTCCAGCTGACGGATAACCGGGCGGCCGCTAGATGCGGAGTTTTCGCGGATATGGGGTTCTGCACTGCTCATACCGCTAAATTTAGCATGTATGGGCGATTCTGCCACCGGAATGCGCAGCCGCCCCAGCGCTGCGGTTTTCAGCAAGAAAACCTGTTCACAGCTTTCTTCCAGCGGTATTCCGCGCGATCACTGGTTCCGCCTCTTGCATTTTTGTCCATTTAGTCAAAAAATATGCCCGCCTGCGGGGGCGCTCGCTTGCCAATATGCCGCACCCGTGCGATTTTCGCACGGAACTCTTCCGAGGAATTCCAATGGATAGCCAAACCGCTGAACGAAGCGCGCAGCTGCCGCAGCTGGCAGAGCCGCGCAATCCGGGCATAGAGCTGGACCTGGACTGGGTCGCTGCCGTGCAGGCCAACACATCGGCCATCGAACGACGCTGCGCCACCCTGCCGGGCCGCCGCAGCGTCAAGAAGGATCACCAGGCCGCCTGGCTGTTGAAGGCGGTCAGCCTGATCGACCTGACCACCCTGTCCGGTGATGACACCGAAGGCCGGGTACGCCGCCTGTGCGCCAAGGCGCGCCAGCCGGTCAGCGCCGGCCTCCTGCGCACGCTGGGCATGGAGGGCCTGACCACCGGTGCGGTCTGCGTCTATCACGACATGGTCCCAACAGCCGTCAAGGCGCTGGAAGGCACCGGCATCCCCGTTGCTGCCGTGTCCACCGGCTTCCCGGCCGGCCTGTCGCCGTTTCACCTGCGGGTGGCGGAGATCGAGGAAAGCGTCAAGGACGGTGCTGAGGAGATCGATATCGTGATCACCCGCCGCCATGTTCTGCAGGGCAACTGGCAGGCGTTGTATGATGAGATGAAGGCCTTCCGCCAGGCCTGTGGCGACGCCCATGTGAAGGCGATCCTGGCCACTGGCGAGCTGGGTTCGTTGCGCAATGTGGCGCGCGCCTCGCTGGTCTGCATGATGGCCGGCGCCGATTTCATCAAGACCTCCACCGGCAAGGAAAGCGTCAACGCCACTCTGCCGGTGTCGCTGGTGATGATCCGGGCGATCCGCGACTATTATGACCGCACCGGCTACCGCGTCGGCTATAAGCCCGCGGGCGGAATTTCCAAGGCCAAGGACGCGCTGGTGTACCTTGCGCTGATGAAGGACGAACTGGGCGATCGCTGGCTTCAGCCCGACCTGTTCCGCTTTGGCGCATCTTCCCTGTTGGGCGACATTGAACGCCAGCTGGAACACCATGTCACCGGGGCATACTCCGCCGGCTACCGCCATTCCATGGGCTGAGGGCTGAACACATGACTATCAAAGAGATCTTCGACACCATGGAATACGGTCCCGCCCCCGAAAGCGCTGCCGAGGCCCTGGCCTGGCTGGTTGATCAGGGCAGCCGCTTCGGCCATTTCATCAACGGTGAATTCACCGCCCCCGGCGACGGATTCGACAGCAAGAACCCGGCCTCCGGCGAGGTGCTGGCCACCCTGACCCAAGCCACGCAAGGGGACGTCGACGCCGCAGTTGAGGCCGCCCGCAAGGCACAGGACAGCTGGGCCGGTCTTGGCGGGGCTGGCCGCGCCAAGCACCTCTATGCCATCGCCCGGCTGCTGCAGAAACACGCCCGCCTGTTTGCCGTGCTGGAGACGCTGGACAACGGCAAGCCGATCCGCGAGAGCCGCGACATCGACATCCCCCTGGCACAGCGGCATTTCTACTACCACGCTGGCATGGCCCAGCTGATGGAAACTGAGCTGCCCGACGCAGAGGCCCTGGGCGTCTGCGGCCAGATCATCCCCTGGAACTTCCCGCTGTTGATGCTGGCGTGGAAAATCGCGCCAGCCATTGCCATGGGCAATACTGTGGTGCTGAAGCCGGCGGAATACACCTCGCTGACCGCGCTGCTGTTCGCTGATATCTGCCGCCAGGCGGGCCTGCCCAAGGGCGTTGTCAATATCGTCACCGGCGACGGCGCCGTGGGAGAGATGATCACCACCGCAAACGTGGACAAGATTGCCTTCACCGGCTCCACCTCTGTCGGCCGCAGGATCCGCGAAGCCACCGCAGGCAGCGCCAAGGCGCTGACGCTGGAGCTGGGCGGCAAATCCCCCTACATCGTCTTTGACGACGCAGATATCGATTCAGCCATCGAAGGTTTGGTCGATGCGATCTGGTTCAACCAGGGCCAGGTCTGCTGCGCCGGCTCGCGCCTGCTGGTTCAGGAGGGCATCGCCGAACGGTTCCACGCCAAGCTCAAGACCCGCATGGATGGCTTGCGCGTTGGCAACCCGCTGGACAAATGCATCGACGTGGGCGCTGTGGTCGATCCGGTGCAGCTGGACACCATCAGCAGCATGGTCGCGGCCAACACCGCTGGCACCATGCATCAGGCGCAGGTGCAGATGCCCGAGGGCGGCTGTTTCTACCCGCCAACCCTGATTGAGGGGCTGTCGCCCGCCGATGCGCTGATGCAGGAGGAGATCTTTGGCCCGGTGCTGGTTTCCTGCACCTTCCGCACCCCGGCGGAAGCGGTGGAACTGGCCAACAACACCCGCTATGGACTTGCAGCAACTGTCTGGACCGAAAATGTCAACCTGGCGCTCGACATGGCGCCGAAGCTGGCGGCCGGCGTGGTCTGGGTGAATGGCACCAACATGTTCGACGCCGCCGCAGGCTTTGGCGGCGTGCGCGAAAGCGGCTTCGGGCGTGAAGGCGGCTGGGAAGGCTTGTCGGCCTATACCCGCCCCAAGACCAAGACGAAGGCACTGGCCAAAGTAGAGGCATTTGAGGGCAATGGCGTCCCGGCAAACGCGCTGGACCGCACCGCTAAACTTTATGTCGGCGGCAAGCAGGCACGGCCCGACGGCGGCTATTCCCAGGCCATACACAGCAAATCCGGCGCGCTTCTGGGCCACGTTGGCCTTGCCAACCGCAAGGACGTCCGCAACGCGGTTGAGGCTGCGGCGGGTGCAAGCAAATGGTCCAAGACCACCGGCCACCTGCGGGCGCAGATCCTCTACTACATCGGCGAAAACCTCTCCGCCCGTGCTGATGAGTTCGCGGCCCGTATCGACGCCTTGACCGGCAGGAAGGGCGGTGCGGCAGAGGTCGAAGCCTCGATCCAGCGCTTGTTCTCCGCGGCCGCCTGGGCCGACAAATACGACGGCCAGGTCCATGGTGTGCCGATCCGCGGCGTGGCGCTGGCGATGAAGGAGCCGGTAGGTGTGATCGGCGCGCTTTGCGCTGATGAGGCACCGCTTCTGGGCCTGGTTTCCGTGATGGCACCCGCGATTGCCATGGGCAACCGGGTGGTGCTGGCAGCCTCAGAACCCTTCCCGCTGGCGGCCACCGATTTCTACCAGGTGCTGGACACGTCGGACGTGCCTGGCGGCGTGGTGAACATCCTGACCGGCAGCCATGCGGAAATGGCGAAGCCGCTGGCCTCGCATCTGAATGTGGACGCGGTCTGGAGTTTCTCCTCCAGCGACCTGTCCGCGCAGATTGAGGCGGATTCGTTGGGCAACCTGAAGCGCACCTGGGTAAACAACGGTACCGCAACCGACTGGACACAGGACCAGACCAAGCGCTTCCTGCAGGAAGCCACCGAAGTGAAGAACATCTGGGTGCCCTACGGCGAGTAACGCTCAGCTCCACCTGCAATGCCAAGACGCCGCCCCAACCGGGGCGGCGTTTTCTTTTGACTGGCCAGCAGGCAGCGGCAGCCGGCCCAAACAGCTGGCAAAAACCGCCCGTGCGCAGCACGGGCCGTGCCCGCGCCCCAAGGCTGTCCGGCGCAGCCGGGGTGCCTTGGGGCGCGGGAGTGCTTCGCCGCACAAAGACAAGGGCACAAAAGAAAACGCCCGCTCCTTTCGGAACGGGCGCTGAAAATCCGGATAAGCGCGGATTAGCGGCGGATACCCAGGCGCTTGATCAGGTCCTGGTAACGGGCCTCATCCTTGCCTTTGGTGTAGTCCAGCAGCTTGCGGCGCTGAGCAACCATTTTCAGAAGGCCACGGCGGCCGTGGTTGTCCTTCTTGTGGGTTTTGAAGTGCTCAGTCAGGGTGTTGATGCGCGAGGTCAGGATTGCAACCTGGACTTCCGGGGAACCGGTGTCGCCGTCTTTGGTTGCGAATTCTTTCATCAGGCGTGTTTTTTCTTCTGCAGTGATCGACATCGGGGTCTCCTTCATAGGTTAGAGTGGATGGCACAGGCCGGGATGTCGTCCAGCACAGGCCCGTGGAGAAACCTGCCGCAGAATCGCAGCAGATGCGGGCGTATATGATGTTTATGCCGCAAAGGCAAAGGATAACTGTTGGCGGTACAGGGTCAGCTGCCCGGCAGCGGCAGCATCCCGGCGGCGGCGGCAGAGGCGGTGTCGATCAGCACGAGATCCTCAGCTGTCAGCCCCTCGGCGCCAGCGACCCGCAGGGCTGGTTCCCCGTCAACAAGGACAAGATGCTCATCATCGTCATCCGGGTTCTGCTGCACCTCGACGGAGGGCTCTGCACCGCCGTTATAATCCCAGACCAGCACCAGCTGATCCTCTGCCCCGTCATAGTCCACCAGTTGCACATTCTCCGCTGTGCCGGTCCAGCTGCCGGCCGTGAACTGGTCTGCGCCCGCACCGCCAGTCAGCACATCCCCGGCCCCGGCAATCAGGGTGTCGTCGCCGTCGCCGCCATTTACAAAGTCCTGCTCCGTATCATCCCCGGCGCCGGACACAACGTCATTGCCAGTACCACCGAACAGCGCATCTTCGCCTGCACCGCCAGACAGGCTGTCGCCGCCGTCATTGCCATGCAGCGTGTCCGCGCCGCTGCCGCCCTCCAGCCAGTCGTTATCCCCGCCGCCATGCAGCACATCCGCGCCGCTGCCGCCCAGCAGGCTGTCATTGCCAAAATGCCCGTACAGACTGTCTTCGCCGCCGCCGCCCTGCAGGACGTCGTCACCGTCTTCACCGTGCAGCAAATCCGCATCGGCGCCGCCAA
This sequence comes from Leisingera sp. CC-HEC093, assembly GCF_059429195.1. NCBI lineage: Bacteria > Pseudomonadati > Pseudomonadota > Alphaproteobacteria > Rhodobacterales > Roseobacteraceae > Leisingera > Leisingera sp. CC-HEC093. The sequence goes on from NZ_JCAIJR010000001.1 coordinate 1,174,929, forward strand.
ACAGGCTGTCATCACCGCCGCCGCCATGCAATACATCGCTGCCGGGACCGCCCTCAAGCCAGTCATCACCGCCATAGCCGCCGATCTGGTCATCACCGCCGCCGCCGCTGATGCAGTCCTCCAGCGCGCTGCCCGCCAGCACATCGCCATCTTCGGTGCCGGACACGGGCTCCCCGCTGCCAGCGTTCGCCGCCTCGCCTTCAGCTGCAGCTGAATCCTCCCCGTGCGGCTCGATGTAACCGCCGTCCAGACCGCTCCCCGCGATTTCAGCATCAGCCTGCGCGCCGGTGTCCTCTTCTTCCTCAGGCTCGGTTTCCACCATAACCGCCCCCCCGACCGCAACCAGACCCAGTAAACTTGCCAACCACAACATCGCCGACTCAACTCAAGAGGAATGAAAATACTCACACAACAATCATCCAAAGCTCAGCGCTAGGCAAAACAAAACAAGAACATCAGTTAATGCCGGTTAAGGACAGCGCCCCTCCAGCTCCCATAACAGCGGCTGCTGGCTATAGGCGATATACAAGGGATGTTTGGGGTGGCCTTTCTTGCTAAGACCAAGATGATGGAGCGGCTGCCCGGTGGCTTGCAGCGCAGCTGCAACCCGCGCGCCCTGGGCGCGATGTTCGCCATGGGTGCCCCAAGCGCAGATCACCATATCCGCCCAATCCATACCCTCCAGTATCGCCATCATGTTGTCCGGCCCTTCCGGTGCATCCAGACGGCGCATCTCGCGCGGATCGGTCACACGGCAGGCAAAGATGTTGGTGGCTCGAAATCCGCCAAAGCCCAGGGCCCGGGCGCGGCGCTCGCAGCGTTCGATGGTCGGGTCGTTTTGCACTTCGGTAGCAGTGGAAGGGTTCAGCATCACGAACATCACCTTGCGCCCGGCCGGATCCCAGACCCGGGTCAGGCTGTAGCGGTACGTCTCGCAATCTGAATAGACGGCGGTTGAGGGCGCATCCCCCTTGATGTGGCTGCGGACAATCATGCGGACGCTTCTACTGCGGCAGAGGTTGCGTTCCAAGCGGTCATCGCACAATCTGAACGGGAAGATCAGGCGCAATTCCCCCGCCCGAAGCATTGTCAGTTATACTAGCCGGAGCGATATGGAACTTCTCATTTTTCTTGCACTTGCAGGTTCAGCCATAGCGGTTGGCTATGACGATACAGATGCCGAGCCCGAAAGATCACCCGAAACGGAGGAGCCGGATGAGCCAGACCAGCCGGCTCAAACTGTAGCAAGGACTGGCGCAGACGGTATTGACGACGTTCTTGAAGGCGGCACTGGAAATGACACGTTGTCGGGTAACGCGGGCGACCGGGATCTGCTGGCAGGCGGCGGCGGTGACGACGAACTGCACCTGAACGCGGGCAATTCTGCGCAGGGCGGTGAAGGCCGTGACCGGTTTATCATTGCCGATGAAGGCAGCCGGGAAACGGTGATCGAGGATTTTGAACTGGCAGCCGATCAACTCGCGTTCGCCATGGACAACGGATACACTGAGTTGTTCGAGACGGAGGATGGCACCGGCCTGCGGTTCGTTGACACGCTCAACCAAAGAACACTCCTGACATTGCCAGGTATCACTCTGGGGGACGGAGAAGCGATTGAGGTGGATTTTCTGGACGGCCATGGCGCGGCCGCCAGCACGGTGCGGTTCGAGGATCCTGAAACAAGTCCTCCCTTTGCCTTGGATGCGATCAGGGGCACCCCCGGGGGCGACGTACTGACGGGCACAGCAGGTGATGATGTGATCTTTGGCGAGAGCGGCGCGGATACCCTGTCTGGCGGCTCAGGCAACGACTGGCTATTCAGCGGCAGCGGCTCGGTTTTTTTCAGCAGCTCCTACAATCATTATCCTGGCGATTTGACCAGGATCGGGAACGATGGCGATGTGCTCAACGGCGGCACCGGGGACGACCACCTGTGGATCGGACCAGGCACCACCGCAACCGGCGGCGCGGGGGCGGACAGCTTCCACGCGTTCACCAATGTGTTTGACCCCGGCACCCCAGCGGCAGACGTCACCGATTTCGACCCAGTGGAAGATCAGTTGCTGATTGATTTTCCTGTTGTTTCCAGCCACGGCACACTTCCGGATTTTCACCTGGAAGACGCAATAGCCGGGCTGACCATCGAATATGACGCGGGCCAGGGCAACACCCTGATCGCCATGGACGGTGCCGGTATCGCAACGCTGCCCGGCGACCAGTCAGGCATCAGCATTGCATTCCATGACGATTTTTCAACGGAGGAAGACCGCTGGCGCGATGCGGCAGGCAATCAGATCAGCGCAGAAGACGGTGCGCGGGCTAGTGTCATTCTGACCGCACAGGAATACTACTCAGTGCTCGGGATTAACGGGACTGCCACCCCAGCCTGAGCAAGGCCGTTCAGCACGCCAGGGATATTTAGGTCAGCGCTGCTGCCCGAATGTTTCGCGCGCGAAACATCCGGTCAAACTTGCTGACCCAAAAAGTTACGCCTTGTTAACCGGCGCTTGGTCCTGATTGAAGACCCGGCTGGGATGCAGGGTCCCGGACTTGTAGACGCCAACGGCCACCGCGTGGCCATCCAGAGAGGCCCAGGCCTCATCTCCGTATTCGACCTCGTCATTGGGCATCACCATGCCTGGATTGCCGTTACGCAGCCGGACAGCGCCCTCGGGCGTGCATTTGACTTCGGGCAGTTCTGCAAGGCCTTCCTCCAACGGGCGCAGGAATGCGTCCAGTTCCGGAGTACGGGCCAAGCGGTCGATCTCTTCCAGCGGGATACCATCCTCTGCAGCGTCAAACGGGCCTGACCAGATCCGGTGCAGCTCTTTGACGTGGCCGTGGCAGCCCAGCGCCGCGCCCAGATCGCGGGCGATCGAGCGCACATAGCCGCCCTTACCGCAGGTCATTTCCAGCACCACGTGGTCTTCGTCGGGGCGGTCCAGCATGATGAGCTCTTCGACCCACAGCGGGCGGGCCTCGATTTCAACATCCTCTCCGTCGCGGGCCAGCTTGTAGGCGCGCTGGCCGTCGATCTTCACCGCAGAGAACTTCGGCGGCACCTGCATGATCTCGCCCAGGAAGGGCTGCAGCGCCTCCTTGATCTGTTCGTCGGAGGGGCGCTCAGCGCTTTCGGCAATTACCTCGCCCTCGGCATCGTCGGTGTTGGTCGCCTGCCCCAGCCGCACGGTGAAAGTGTAAGCCTTCAGCGCATCGGTGATATAGGGAACGGTCTTGGTCGCCTCGCCCAGCGCCACCGCCAGAACGCCGGTTGCCTCCGGGTCCAAAGTGCCCGCATGGCCGGCCTTTTTGGCCTCCAGCGCCCAGCGCACCTTGTTCACAACCGCCGTAGAGGTCAGCCCCGCGGGCTTGTCCACCACCAGCCAGCCGGAAATATCGCGCCCTTTGCGTTTGCGTGCCATGCATCGTCCCCATGTATACGTGAGGCGCGCCGGTTACCGGATCGCCGGGACAGTGTCAATTTAGCAAAGGCAAGGCAGGCGGGAAAGCCGCGCGGCGCCGCTTGCCCTTGTTCCGATCACGAAGTAGGCACCCCCATGGCCGTTTCAAGCGATTACACCCCGCCGCAGGACCCGTTGGAGATTCTGCACCATGACGCCGAGCTGCTGGCGGTGAACAAGCCTGCCGGGCTGCTGTCGGTCCCGGGCCGGGGCGAGCACTTGGCCGACTGCCTGATCAGCCGTGTCCAGGCAGCCTTCCCCGAGACATTGCTGGTGCACCGGCTTGATCGCGACACCTCCGGCGTCATGGTCTTCGGCCTCACCCCGCATGCGCAGCGGCACTTGTCGATGCAGTTTGAAAAGCGCACAGCAAAGAAGGCTTATGTGGCACGTGTGGCGGGCAAGCTGGAGCCGCGCAGCGGCACCGTGGACCTGCCGCTGATCGTCGACTGGCCGAACCGGCCGAAACAGATGGTCTGCCATGAAACCGGCAAGCCTGCCGTCACCGACTGGCGGGTGATGAAGTATGAGGACAATGCAACACGGGTGCGGCTGACCCCCAAGACAGGCCGTTCGCATCAGCTGCGGGTGCATATGCTGTCGCTGGGCCACCCGATCCTGGGCGATCCGCTCTATGCCGCTGGTGCCGCATTGGAGCATCCGCGCCTGATGCTGCATTCAGAGGAATTGCGGATCAAACATCCGGACAGCGGTGAATCGCTGAAATTCCGGGTGAAGCCTGAATTCTGAACACGCCGGTCAAGGCGCCTCCATCACCATCAGGAACATCGTCCCGTTCTGCCGCGCCTCGTAGGTATGGGGGTGGTCTCCTGGGTAGGTGAAATAGTCCCCCGGCTGCAAAAGCTCCTCCTGCCCATCCGGCCCGGCCCGCATCTGACCGGAACAAACCAGCATATGCTCCACCGTGCCGCGCGGATGCGGCTGGGCGCGGCGGATCTCTCCGGGCTGCATGACCACCCGGTAGACGTCCCGCCGCACATTGGGCGGGCTACGGGACAGCAGCACGGCGGCAAAATCCGACTGCTCCGATGCCAGCACCTCGCCCTCATCCGCGCGGATCAGCCGGGTTGCAGGCGCCTCGGTTTCAAACAGCAGGCTCAGCGGGATGTCCAGCGCTGCCGCCAGTGCCCAAAGCGTCTCTACGCTGGGGTTTCCGTTACCTGCCTCCAGCTGGGACACCGTCGACTTGGCGATGCCCGCATCCGCTGCCAGGGCCGAAAGCGACTTTCCCGCGCGGCTGCGCTCTCGCTGGATGGCCGCGGCTATCATCTTTTGGGGTGCTGATGTGTTCAATATTTCATCCCATCGTTCGACTTGACGAACACTTCGTTCGTTCGGTATAGAAACCTCGCGTTCGGTTTAAATGAACATCTCACCCGATTCCAGAGGAGCCATGCAATGACCGTTCAGGACATTACTGCCCTTCCTGCCGCCCGCGGCCAGCTGTTGGCCGGGTTGCGGGACATCCTGCCGCTGGCAGTGGGCGTTGCTGTCTATGGGGTGGCCTTTGGCCTGCTCGCCGCCCAGGCGCAGATGAACGGGCTGCAGACAGGGGTGATGGGGACCATCGTCTTTGCCGGCTCTTCTCAAATCATCGCGGTTGAGCGGCTGCTGGCAGGCGCCGGTGCCGGCGCCGCCCTGCTGGCGGGCCTCGCACTGAATCTTCGGCTGTTGCTGATCACTGCGTCGCTGCGGGATGAACTGGCCGGGCGTCCCTGGTGGCAAATCCTCTTGGGGGTGCATCTGGCCACGGATGAGAACTGGGCGCTGATGCACGCCATGCGCGCCCGCGGCATGTGCGCCGGTTACTGGTATCTGGTAGGCGGCGGATTGGGGCTGGTCGCGGTCTGGGTGCTGGCCACGGTGGCGGGGGCAGGTTTCGCCGCGGCAGTGCCGGAACCCCGCGCCCTGGGCATGGATTTTGCCTTCACTGCCGCCTTCATCGCCATCCTGCGATCATTGTGGAGCGGCAACGCCATGCTTCTGCCGTGGGCCGGTTCCGGTGCCATCGTGCTGCTGGCCGGGCTGTTTACCCCGCTGGATCCCACCTGGACATTGATTCTGGGCGGGCTGGGTGGTGCCGCAATCGCAGGAGTGCTGGGTGATGACTGAGACCTGGACCCTGATCCTTAGCCTAGCCGCCGCCACGTTTGCCGTGCGGCTATCGGGCTATATGCTGGGCCGGCGGCTGCCGGACCACGGCCCTTGGGCGCGCGGGCTGCAGGCGCTGCCGGGCTGCCTGATCCTGTCGCTGGTCACCTATCTGCTGATGCAGGGCGGGCCGCAGGAATGGGCTGCAGGCGCAGCCGCCTTGATTGTGGCGCTGATCACCCGCAGCCTGCCGCTGACAATGAGCGCCGGTATCGCCGCGATCTGTTTGCTTAGAGCCTATTTCTGAGCCACCTTGCGTATTGCACCAGCCTGCCCGTGCGCAGCACGGGCCAGGCCCAAGGCTGAAGACCGCCCGGCACGCCGGGGATCTTGAGGAAGCGGGAGTGCCACCCTGGCAGCAACAGCCAAAAAGAAAGCCGCCCATAGGGCGGCTCTCCGTTCCTCAAAAGCAGCGGGCTTATTCGGCAGCCCAGCCGCCGACAGCCTTCACTTCGAGGAAGTCTTCGATCCCCCATTTACCGCCTTCGCGGCCTTTGCCGGACTGTTTCATGCCGCCAAAGGGCGAGCCTGCCGAGCGGGACTTGCCGTTCATCTCCACCATGCCGGAGCGCAGGGCGCGGGCCATGCGGTTGGCACGGGCGCCGTCCTGGGTCTGCACATAGTTGGTGAGGCCATAAGGCGTGTCGTTGGATATCTCGATTGCTTCCTCTTCGGTCTCGAATGGGATGATCGACAGAACCGGTCCAAAGATTTCCTCGCGCGCGATGGTCATCTGGTTGTTCACATCGGCAAAAACAGTGGGTTTGACATAGTAACCTTTGTTCAGGCCATCCGGGCGGCCGGTCCCGCCAGCCACCAGCCGGGCACCTTCGTCGATGCCCTTTTGGATCAGGTCCTGGATCTTGTTCCACTGCATCTCGTTCACAACCGGACCAATATGGCGGCCTTGCTGATCAGCCGGGCCGACCTCAACCTTGGCAGCGACTTCCGCCGCCTCGGACACCACCCGGTCATAGATGCTGTTCTGGACCAGCATGCGGCTGGGCGCGTTGCAGCTCTGACCGGTGTTTTGCATCATGTGCAGCACACCGCGCTTCACGGCCTTCTCGTCGGCATCCTCAAAGATCACGTTGGCACCCTTGCCGCCCAGTTCCAGATCCACTTTTTTTAGCGTTGGTGCCGCGGCCTGGGTGATTGCAATGCCTGCGCGGGTAGAGCCGGTGAAGGAGATCATGTCCACATCCGGATGAGTGGTCAGCTGCGAGCCAACGCCCGGGCCGTCACCGTTCACCAGGTTGAACACGCCCTTCGGGAAACCGGCCTCATCCATCAGCTCAGCAAAGAGCATCGCGTTGAGCGGGCTCTGCTCTGACGGCTTCAGCACCATGGTGCAGCCGGCCACAGCCGCGGCACCGACCTTGAGCGTCACCTGGTTCATCGGCCAGTTCCAGGGCGTGATCAGAGCACAGACACCGACCGCCTCATGAATGATGCGGTCGTTCGGGCTGCGGTCGTTCAGCGGCGCGTCAAAGGGGAACTCCTTGGCCGCGGCGATGAAGTTGCGAAGATGCCAGCTGCCTGCCCCAACCTGGGAGCTGCGCGACATGTCGATCGGCGCTCCCATTTCCAGCGACATCGCCTGGGCAAGGTCTTCGGCCCGGGCCTCATAAACATCGACCAGCTTTTCAACCAGCGCGATACGCTCTTCTACCGGGGTGGCCATCCAGCCCGGCAGCGCCGCCTTGGCCGCAGCCACAGCAGCGTTGGTGTCAGCTTCCGATCCCAGCGAGATCACAGCGCAAGGCTCTTCGGTCGAGGGATTGATCACCTCAAAATCATTGGCTGCAGAGGGGGCGACCCACTGCCCGTTGATATAAAAATCGCGTTTCTCGATCATCTGGGAACTCCCAATTCTGATGTATTCCTGGCACTGGCATGCCGGTTTTGCGGCCACTCTGTCACTGCACTGCAAAGGGGGCAAGGGTATTTGCTGCGTAATTTGATCAAATTATTGCAGGCGCTGTCAATGCCCCTCCGGGGCGTTGATATTTTGCGGTTTCCTTGTACGGCGGCTTTATGGTTGCGTTAAGGTACTTAAGTAGCAGTCAAGACGACTCGATACTTAACTGACAAGGAGATACCGCCATGGGTTTGCGCATTAACGACACGGTCCCGGATTTTACTGCAGAAACGGACCAGGGCACCATCACCTTCCATGACTGGATCGGCGACAGCTGGGCGATTCTGTTTTCCCACCCCAAGGATTTCACCCCGGTCTGCACCACCGAATTCTCGGCCGTCGCACAGCTGAGCGACGAGTGGGCCAAGCGCAACACCAAAGTAATCGGCGTTTCAGTCGATGGTGTCGAGGACCACAAGAAGTGGAAAAAGGACATCGAGGAGTACGGCAAGGCTGCGCCGGGTTTCCCGATCATCGCCGACGATGGCCTGGCGGTCTCCAAGGAGTTCGACATGCTGCCTGCCGAAGCCTACCTGCCTGACGGCCGCACGCCTGCCGACAGCGCCACTGTGCGGTCGGTGTTCATCATCGGCCCGGACAAACAGCTGAAGCTGTCGATGACTTACCCGATGACAGTAGGCCGCAACTTTGCAGAAATCCTGCGGGCGCTGGACGGCTTGCAGATGTCGATCGGCAAGGGCGTCGCAACCCCGGCCAACTGGGTGCCGGGCGAAGACGTGATCATTCCGCCGACTGTTTCAAATGAAGACGCCAAGGCGAAATTCGGTGAGTTCGAGACCATCTTCCCATACCTGCGCAAGGTGAAGGCGCCGGAATAAGGCTGTTCTTGCAAATACTATGCGGGCGCAATTCTCTGCGCCCGCATCTTTCGCAGGCAGACCCGATGCATTCCGCACAGCGTATTGAGAGCCGGTACAGGGACAAATTTGCGAAATCAGCCGTGCAGATGACAAGCGGTCAGGCAGGCAATCCGAAGCTTAGCCAATGCCTGTGATAGCTGATCAGGTGCCCGTCACCTTGTGATACAATTCGGACCGGTATCCGACCAGGATGCCCAATGCGCCCAGCACCCAGCCGAGTGTCCGCGCCACATCCATCAGACGCTGCTGCGGCTGAAACGGCAGGACAAGCAGCAAGCAAACCAGAAGAAGCATCTTGAACGGCAGCGCCATCATCCGCGCCAGACCAGAGCCGAAACTTTCATCGAACTTCCGCCGCAAATTGGTATTCACCTGATCGCGCGCGCGCAGGGTCTGGTACCAGAACGACAAGCGCTGCTGCGGGACTTCTTCATAAACAAAGGCATCCTTGACCCAGCCGACCGGCAGGCCCTTGGCCCGTGTTTCAGCGTGAAACTTCGCATCAGTACCGCCGGTCATCCGCATAGCCTCGTCGAACCACAGGCCGTGCTCGGTGAACAGCCTAAGATCAGCCATCCAGTTGTTCGTTACGGTGGTTACAGGGCCGGAGTCCTGCAGGCTGGCTTTTCGGGCGGCCCGATTCTCTTTCCGCAAATACCGGTTGGCAATATTTGCGTGCATCAGGCGCTGCACGAGACCGGCGCCCTCATGAACCGGAGCGGCACGCAGTGGTGCGCCGACAAGCATGGCGCCGCTGGCACGGAAACCCTCGGTCAGCCGTACCAGCCAGTCCTGCGCAACAGTCTCATCGTCGTCGACAAACGCCAAGACGTCCGAACCGTTGGCGATTGCTTCCTTGGCCGCGCGGTTCCGTCCAAACGGAATACCCAGTTCTGTTTCCAGCACATAATCAAGCGCAACACCATTTGGCATAGACCCGGCTTCTTCGACCACGGACTCGCTGCAGGCGACAGTATCGTTTTCAACGACAAGACAGCGGACTTCGCAGCCCTCTGGGATGTCCATTCTGCCCCAGCTGCGGACAAGTGCAGCAAGCATGGCAGGGCGTTGCCGCGTCAGCGCAGCAACCGTGATTCTGAAAGGGGGCGATATGGACATGCGGCAGGAATAATGGCAAGACGTTCGCCGCGCAACCGGCACCGCCGGGACACCTGGAGATAGGGCAGTCTGTTGAATCTCACCGCATCCGTAATCATTCCGACCTACCATTGCTGGCCCCTGCTGCAGCGCTGCCTTGATCATCTCGGTGATCAAACGGTGGAGCTGTCGGTTTTTGAGATAATTGTTGTCAACAACGCGGAAAATGACGACGTTCCGGATGACCTGGTCCTTCCCCGGAACGCACGTGTCATCTGGGAGCCGAAACCAGGATCCTACGCGGCACGGAACGCAGGCATTGCAGAAGCAAAGACTGACCTGCTGTTCTTTACCGATGCGGACTGCACGCCCAGGCGCAGCTACATCGAAAACGGCCTGCGCACGTTCAAGGAGCATCCCGGCGTCCAGCGGTTTTCAGGCGCGGTAGAGCTGGAGCCCGCCGGTTCGGACTGGACAGTGCCCGAGATCTATGACCGCCTGACCTGCTTGCAGCAGGAGCGGTATGCAAGCCAAGGCAGGGCCGCCACTGCCAACGTCTTTGTGCGGCGGGCAGCATTTGAACAAGTCGGATTGTTCGACGGACAAGCGCTGTCCGGCGGAGACATGGAATGGAGCAGGCGCGCGAAAGCCAACGGGCTTGAGCTGGTTTATACCCCTGACGTGATTGTCGGGCACCCGGCCCGTGAGAGTTTTGACGCTCTGGCGACCAAAGCCCGGCGTATCCTGGGCGCCAAAATCCGCAGCGCCGGAAATTTCCGGTTCCGCTACTACATTCCGCCAATCAAGAAGATCATTCCTCCGACCAAACTCCTTCGGCGCGCCATCAAGGATCCTGAGCTGAGTTCCCGGCAGGTTCTGCAGGTCTGGGGCTGTGCCTACCGGTTGCGTCTGGCCATGATCGCCGAACAGATGCGGCTGACCTGGCTGCGCGGCGCGCACGAACGCCGCTGATTTCAAAACACCTTTGGCTCAAAGAAAAAGCCCCGGCAAAATGCCGGGGCTTTCTTGTACCTGCCGCCGGAGGTTACTCCTCGGCTTGGGCCTTTTCTTTCTTCTCCGGCTGAATTTCCTCGCCGGTTTCCTGATCAACGATCTTCATCGACAGGCGGACCTTGCCGCGGTCGTCAAAGCCCAGGAGCTTCACTTTCACTTCCTGGCCTTCCTTCAGAACGTCAGAAGGATGGTTCAGGCGGCGGTTTTCGATCTGGGACACGTGCACCAGGCCGTCGCGCTTGCCGAAGAAGTTCACGAAGGCGCCGAAGTCGACGATCTTCACAACCTTACCGGTGTAGATGGCGCCCTCTTCCGGCTCTGCCACGATCGAGTAGATCATGTCATAGGCCTTCTTGATGGCTTCGCCGTTGGGGCTTGCGATCTTGATCACGCCATCATCATTGATGTCGACCTTGGCGCCGGACACTTCGACGATCTCGCGGATCACCTTGCCGCCGGAACCGATCACTTCGCGGATCTTGTCGGTCGGGATCTGCATGGTCTCGATGCGCGGAGCGTGGACCGAGAACTCAGAGGCTTCGGTCAGAGCTTTCGCCATTTCGCCCAGGATGTGGATACGGCCGTCCTTGGCTTGTGCCAGGGCTTTCTCCATGATCTCAGGCGTGATGCCGGCGACCTTGATGTCCATCTGCAGCGAGGTGATGCCGTTTTCGGTACCCGCCACTTTGAAGTCCATGTCGCCAAGGTGGTCTTCGTCACCCAGAATATCGGACAGGATCGCATAGGAACCGTCGTCTTCCAGGATCAGACCCATGGCGACGCCGGCAACCGGTGCTTTCAGCGGAACACCCGCATCCATCATCGACAGCGAACCGCCGCAGACCGATGCCATTGAGGACGAACCGTTCGATTCGGTGATCTCGGAGACAACGCGGATGGTGTAGGGGAAGTCGGTTGCCGCGGGCAGAACCGCCTGCAGCGCGCGCCATGCCAGCTTGCCGTGGCCGATTTCGCGGCGGCCCGGAGGGCCCACGCGGCCAACTTCACCAACCGAGTACGGCGGGAAGTTGTAATGCAGCAGGAAGTTGGATTTGAAGTTGCCGTGCAGCGCGTCGATGAACTGCTCGTCGTCGCCGGTGCCCAGAGTGGTCACAACCAGACCCTGAGTTTCACCACGGGTGAACAGGGCAGAACCGTGGGTCCGCGGCAGCAGGCCGGTTTCAGACACGATGTCACGGATTTCGTCGGTTTTGCGGCCGTCGATACGCTTGCCGGTTTTGACAACGTCACCGCGCAGAATGCCGGCTTCCAGCTTTTTCAGCGCGGAACCCAGGTTGGCATCTTCCAGCTGTTCTTCGGACAGGGCAGCCTTGATGGTCTCGCGGGCAGCGGCAACAGCGGCGGTGCGCTCCTGCTTGTCGCTGATCGCAAATGCGGCGCGCATCTCTGTTTCGCCGGCGGCCTTAACGGCTTCATACAGCTCGGAGTAATCCGGCGGGGTGAAGTCGAACGGCTCGTTTGCGGCTTCTTCGGCCAGCGCGATGATCAGGTCGATAACCGGCTGGATCTGCTCATGCGCAAACTTCACCGCGCCCAGCATTTCTGCTTCGGACAGTTCGTAAGCTTCCGATTCCACCATCATCACAGCGTCTTTGGTGCCGGCAACAACCAGATCCAGACGCTGTTCCGGGTTCAGGCGCAGGTCCTGCATGTCATCCACGGTCGGGTTCAGGACGTATTCGCCATCCTCGAAACCAACGCGGCAGCCTGCGATCGGACCCATGAACGGCGCGCCAGACAGGGTCAGTGCTGCCGACGCCGCGATCATTGCAACCATGTCCGGGTCGTTGACCAGATCGTGCGACAGCACGGTGCACATCACCAGAACTTCGTTCTTGAAGCCGGGAACGAACAGCGGGCGGATCGGACGGTCGATCAGGCGCGCGGTCAGGGTTTCTTTTTCGGTCGGGCGCGCTTCGCGCTTGAAGAAGCCGCCGGGCACCTTGCCCGCAGCGTAGTATTTTTCCTGGTAGTGCACGGTCAGCGGGAAGAAGTCCTGGCCGGGCTTCTGCTGACGGGCAAAGGTCACGTTGGCCATGACAGAGGTTTCGCCCAGCGTGGCAATCACAGAGCCATCAGCCTGGCGGGCAACCTTGCCGGTTTCCAGTGTGAGCGTCTCTTCGCCCCACTGCATCGATTTTTTAGTGACGTTAAACATCTAGCGTATCCTAATTGGGAGCACTCCCGGCCCTCCGGGTCTCCCGTTTGCGTGGCGGCCCCATTGCCGCCGGCCCCATCTATCTTTCTTTCGCGTGCCGGGGCCTTGGCACATCGTCTCAGACAGGCCCGCCCATACAGGAGTTTCAGGCAAAATGAAAGGGAAAGCGGCAGCACGCCGCCGCAGTAGACGGCTGCGTGCTGAGGTTGGACATCAGGCGCGCCGCGTACCCCGCCTGTCCTGAATCAATTGGTGGTTTCCAAGCCTTCCGGGCGGCCTGCAATGGTGAAATGCAACCCGTCCGGGTCCATAAACTTGGCCGCAAAACGCTTCACATCCTCCAGCGTGACCGCGTTGATCTGGTCATTGCGGGTTTCCACATAGCTGACAGGCAGATCGTCCATCTGCATACCCGCAAGGATCGAAGCGATGCGGCTGTTACCATCGAAACGCAGCGGATAGGCGCCAGTCAGATAGGTCTGGGCGTCCTTCAGCTCTTTCTCCGTCACGCCTTCCTCCGCCATGCGGCGCCATTCGCCCCGGATCACATCAACCGCCTCTGCCATCTTGCCGTTGGCAGAGGCCACCGAGCCCATGTAGACCGCCGCCAGATCCCGCGGCACCAAGTAGGAATAAACCCCGTAGGTCAGCCCGCGCTTTTCCCGAACCTCTGTCATCAGCCGGGTTTCAAAGGAGCCGCCACCCAGGATCTGGTTCATCACATAAGCGGTGAAGAATTCCGGATCGTCGCGCTTGATGCCCTTCTGACCGAACAGCGCCACCGACTGCGGGGTGTCGAAATCGACCACGGTCACCCCGCCCTCGATGTTCACCTTTGCCGGGCCGGGAATCGGCGCGCCCTTGGCGGGTAACTCGCCCAGAAGATCATCCAGAAGCGTGCCAAGCTCGTCTGCGGTGATGTCGCCGACGGCACTGACATAGAGCCTGTCGCGGGCAAATACCGCCTCATAGGCATCAAAAACGTCCTGACGGCTGAGCGCGGCCACTGTTTCCAAGGTGCCCTTGCCGTCACTGCCATAGGGGTGATCGCCATAGGCCATTTTGGCAAAGGCCAGGCCAGCGATATTGTTCGGGTTCTTGGCATCGGAGCGCAACCCGGCCAGAACCTGCGCCCGCACCCGGTCCAGCGCATCCTGATCGAACCGCGGCTCAAACAGGGTCTGGCGCAGCAGCGCCACAGCCTCATCGCGGTTTTCAGTCAAGAAACGGGCGGAAATGGACACCGAATCCTTGTCGGCGTCATAGCTGAATTCCGCCGCCAGAGACTGCAATGCCCGTGCATAGTCCTGCGCACGCAGATCGCCGGAGCCCTCTTCCAGCAAACCTGTCATCAAGTAGACCCCGCCCCGCTTTCCGGGCGCATCCAGCGACGTGCCGCCGCGAAAGCGCAGCTCAAGCGCGGAGAAGGGGATCGCGTGATCCTCTACCAGCCAAGCCGTGATGCCGCCAGGCGATGTGACTTCCTGAATCTTGATCCCGGCCCACGCTGGCAACGCCAGGAAACAGGCTGTCAGCGCGGCGGTGAAAAATTTCAGCACGGTCATTGGGTCACCTCCTGGCTGCGCGTCATCCAGCCCGTGACAGATGTTTCCGGCCGCAAGACTTCATTTGCGGCAGCGATAATTTCATCAGCTGTCACCGATTGCAGGATCTTTGGCCAATCCTGCACATCCTTCACCTTCAACCCGATGCTAAGCGCCTGCCCGTACCGGTTGGCGATACCGTTCACGTTGTCGCGGTCGTAGATTTCGGCGGCGCGCAATTGCAGCTTGATCCGATCCAGCTGGTTCTCGTCCACGCCTTCCTCCAGGAACCGGGCAATGGTTGCGTCCAAGGCTGCCTCTGCCTGCTCCATGCTGGTGCCTTCTGCGGGCACGATCAGTAGGGTGAACGACGTATCATCCAGCGTGCTGCCGGAGTAAAACGCGCCAGTGTAAACCGCGACCTGCTGGTCGAATTGCAGCGCGTTCGCCAGATAGGAGGTGTTGCCGCCACCCAAAAGCTCCGCCAGCAGGTAAAGCGCCGCGGCCTTTTGCTGGTCACCGCTGTCTCGCTCCGGCGCCAGGTATGAGCGCTGCACATAGGGCTGCGCCACACGCGAATCCTTGAACGTCAAGCGGCGGGCGGCAGTCTGCGGCGGTTCCTGGCTGCGGAAACGCTCTGGCAAATCTGGATTGGCCGGAATCACGCCATAATACTTGTCCGCCAGCGCCTTCACCTCATCCGGCGCCACATCGCCGGACACAACCAGTATGGCGTTATTGGGCGCATAGTAGGTGTGGTAGAAGGACAGCGCGTCCTCCATGTCCAGGCTTTCCATCTCGTGGCGCCAGCCGATCACCGGCTGGCCGTAACGGTGATTAAGGTATTGCACGGCCTGCAGCTGCTCCCGGAACAGTGCCACCGGGTCGTTGTCAGTGCGCTGGTTGCGCTCCTCCAGAATGACCTCGCGCTCGGTGGCGATGTCCTCTTCGCTGAGGCGGAGGTTGGTCATCCGGTCGCTTTCCATCTGCATCATCAGTTCCAGCCGGTCGGCGGCGACGCGCTGAAAATAGGCAGTGTAGTCGTAACTGGTAAAGGCATTGTCCTGGCCGCCATTGGCCCGCACCGTGGCAGACAGCTCACCCGGGGCCAGCTTGTCAGTGCCCTTGAACAGGAGATGCTCCAGGAAATGGGCGACCCCGGACTGACCCGGCGGCTCATCCGCGGATCCGGCCCGGTACCAGACCATTTGCTGCACGACCGGGGCGCGGTGATCCTCAATCACCACCACATCCATGCCATTGTCCAGGGTGAACGCGGTCACCGCCTCTTCCTGTGCCCGTGCGGGGACGGACAAGGCAGCGCTCAACGCTGCGGCGGCCAATGTGATCCTCTGGATCATCTGGCATCCTCCAATTTCTGCACCTCTGCCGTTGCCCGGCACGGTGCGTTTACTGCTCTTATGTTCATTTCGATCGATGCAGCCACAATTCACCGTCCTTTGCCAGCAGAAAGACTGCTGTCAACCTACGCTGCTGCAGCCGCCATACAAGGCCGGCTGGCAGAAAAGTGAGGGATCAGGACTCTTCTTCAGGCGGTGACGAGGGCGTGGCCGCACCAGACCTGCGGTACTGGTCGCTGACGGCAAAGGGGTCAATGCTTTGCTTCCGGTACAGCTGCTCGTAGCGGTCTACAGGCACGATCTTAATCCGCCCCAGATGACGGTTGCGGTGACGGAACTTCGCGTCCTCCGTGGCCAGCGTCTCGCGCACGCCCGGCTCCACACCGTAGCGGCTGGAGGCCGTGACCAGCGCCGCGTCGCCTGACGGCACGCCGGCTGCCGGCACCAGGGCGCCAGGCTTGCCGCCCAGCGCAGCGACCGCATCACCCCGCGGGTTGGGATCGGTCAGGTTGCCGCCGCCGGGCGTCGGCACGGGCAGCGAGGCATAGCTTTCCGGCGAGCTCAGCGGTTTGCCTGGAAGGACCAGAAACTCATCCGGGCCGGTCCCCGGCTTTTGGAGCACGCGCAGCCCTTTTTGCGCGCAGCCGGAAACTGCCAGCGCGCCAGCCAGAATGATCACTCCGAAAGGGATCCGCATTGCCCCAAACTCCTGCCTGTTTCCCAGCGCTTGTAACGCAATTGCCCGGCGAGGTCTACGCAGGCTTTTTATGCCGTCCGTCAAAGAAAATCAGTCCTGCAGCACCGCCGAAAATGAAGATGTCCGCGACGTTGAACACAAACGGATTCTGAATGCCGCAACACGACGTGTTGAGGAAGTCCAGCACGTAGCCGTACAACAGCCGGTCCGCGACATTGCCGAGCGCACCGCCGATCACCAGCCCGGCGGACAGTTGCATGCCCCGTGACGTTTTTTGCGTCCGCAGAATCCACACAGCCACGGCAATACAGATGGCCACCGACAGCCCGATCAGGATCCAGCGCGACGCTTCGTCACCACCGCCGAACAGGCCGAAGTTAATTCCGGTGTTCTCGCCGTAGCGGAAGTTGAGAAACGGCGGCAGCACGTCGATCCGGTGGCGCTGGTCCAGCCCCATCCAGTGGACCACCAGGTATTTGCTGGCCTGATCCGCCAGAAAGGAGAGGACCGCGCCCCAGATCATCCAACGTGCTGCCATGTCTTATTCGCCCTGCTTAGTGACGGAAGTGGCGCATGCCGGTGAAGACCATGGCGAGGCCTTTCTCGTTGGCCGCTTTGATCACCTCGTCATCGCGCATAGAGCCGCCCGGCTGGATCACGCAGGCACCGCCGGCCGCGGCGGCTTCCAGCAGACCGTCTGCAAAGGGGAAAAAGGCATCCGATGCCACAGCACAGCCCTTGGCAAGGTTTTCTTCCAGGCCCAATTCCGCAGCCATGCGGCCGGCCTTAGCCGCTGCCACATTGGCGCTGTCCAGACGGCTCATCTGGCCCGCGCCGACGCCGACGGTTGCATTATCCTTCACATAGACAATGGCATTCGACTTGACGTGCTTGGCGACCTTCCAGGCAAACAGAAGGTCCTGCATTTGGGCGTTAGAGGGCGCCTTCTCGGTCACCACCTTCAAGTCATCCATGCCGACGTAGCCGACGTCCTTGTCCTGCACCAGCATACCGCCGGCCACTTGCTTATAGGCCACGATGGGCTTGCGCGGATCCGGCAGGCTGTCGGTCAGCAAAAGACGCAGGTTCTTCTTTGCAGCAAAGATCTCCTTGGCCTCTTCCGACGCGCCCGGTGCAATCACCACCTCAGTGAAAATCTCGGTGATCTTGGCCGCAGTCTCCGCGTCCAGCGGATGGTTCAGGGCCACGATACCGCCGAAGGCCGATGTGCGGTCGCAGTCGAAGGCTTTCTGGTAGGCCTCTGCCAGGGTCGCCCCCTTGGCGACGCCGCAGGGGTTGGCGTGCTTGATGATCGCAACTGCGGGGCTTTCAGCCGGGTCGAACTCCGCCACCAGTTCATAGGCTGCATCAGTGTCATTGATGTTGTTGTAGCTCAGTTCCTTGCCCTGCAGCTGGACTGCAGTAGCAACGCCCGGACGGTTCGAGCCATCGGTGTAGAAGGCCGCGGTCTGGTGGCTGTTCTCGCCATAGCGCAGAGTCTGCTTCAGTTCACCGGCAAAGGCACGGCGCTTGGGCGCTTGCAATTCCAGCTCACCCGCCAGCCAGTTGGAAACCACAGCATCATAGGCCGCAGTGCGGGCATATGCCTTTTGCGCCAGCTTGCGGCGGAAGCGCGGGCAGGTTGCGCCGTTGTGCTGGTCCATGTCTCCCAGCAGTTTGTCATAGTCCTCGACATCCACAACAACGTTGACGAAGGCGTGGTTCTTGGCCGCCGCGCGGATCATCGCCGGGCCGCCGATATCGATGTTCTCGATCATCTCATCGTAGTCAGCACCGCGAGCAAGCGCTGCCTCAAACGGGTACAGGTTTACGACCAGCAGGTCGATGGCGCCGATGCCGTGCTCATTCATCGCGGCGACGTGGGTGTCGTTGTCGCGCAACGCCAGCAGGCCGCCATGCACCATCGGGTGCAGGGTCTTGACCCGGCCGTCCATCATTTCCGGAAAGCCGGTGACCTCAGAGACATCCTTCACGGTGAGCCCTGCGTCGCGCAGCGCCTTGGCGGAACCGCCGGTGGACAGCAGCTCGACACCGCGCGCGGCCAGCGCCTGGCCCAGCTCAATCAGGCCGGTCTTGTCGGATACGGAAAGCAGCGCACGGCGTACGGGGTGAAGGTCGGTCATGGCAGGGCAGGTCCTTTTAAAGGCTCAGTCAAACGTCTCGGGCTCGTCCCGGTTCAGGTCGCGCACGGCAATGGCAGTTTCCTGCGCCTTGCTGAGCGTCCACCGGACGCGGGTGGCATATCCCATCGCCCGCCCGGATAAAACGATCTGCTTTGCCGCACGCGGCTTCAAGCGGGTCTTTTCCAGGAAAACGCTTGGCTCCAGCCGCAGACGGCACGCGCCGTCATGACGAAACACCCAGATTTCCCCGCTCTTGAGCGCCATGGATACTGCTGCGCCGCCCAAGTCAAGTGTTGCATCCACCTCCGGGTGCAGATGCAGGCGGATATCAAAGCTGACACCGCCGTCAGGGGTGCTGCTGCCGGCCTTATCAAAGCGCGCCTTGGCCGGGCCTTCCAGCGCCAGCAGCATGTCCTCCCCCGCCAAGGCGCGGCCGTCAAAGGAAAGATCCAGCGTGCGGGCATGGGTCAGGCCGAAATGCGCGGCATAACCGTTGTGGCCGCCCTGGAACCGGAAACCGTCAGGCAGATCAGAAATGTCCAACGGCACGTCATCGGGTGCCTCGATCAGCTCTTCTTGGCCAGTGGTCTTGTGCGGTGCAGCCAGCCTGGCGCTGGAATGACCTTCGATGCACAAAGTGCTGTGCGACGGCGTTGCCCGCCCGGCGCGGCGCCACTCCACACCAAAGGATTCGCCCGATCCGCAGTTCACGATCAGCGGCCGCCGCCCCGAGGCCAGTTCAAACGCCAGGGTCGAAGCATGGCCGTTGCAGGACGCTTTGCCCTTGGGCGGCGCCGATGCATCAACGATCACCGACGTGCGCCGCGCCGATAACCGGGCGAACCCCATCGCCAGCCCATCTGCATGACGCTCTGCCACGTGGCTGGCGGCCAGCGCATGATCCAACCGCCCTTCCAGCCCGCGGCCGCCGCCGTGGAATCGTGCCAGACCGCCGTCGCTATGGCGCAGGGTGCGCAGGGTGGGGGCTATCCGCTCGATGGCGGCGGTGTGGGCAGGCGGAACCATCCGGCCCGCCTCATGCAGGGCCGCCGCCGCCCAGGTCAGAAGGGTGAACACTTCCAGCAATTCTTCCGGGTTGCGGGTCGGCAGCCCCCCCTGGGCATCAATCTGCGCATCGCATTCCGCCGCCAGCGCCTTGACCGCCGGGTCGGCCAGCTCCTCGCGGCCTTGCAAGGCAAGGCCTGCGTAGATCAGCCCGCACAGCGCCTCGAACCGCGGCAGCCCAGGCGGCGCGCCCTGCCAGCGCTGCGCCAGGTACCATGTCTGCTGCGCCAAAGAGCCGTAGAACGCCTCCGTGTCATCCTTTTCCTTGCCGCTCAGCAGGAACAGTGCGTGATTGATCCAGCGGATCACCCGCCGCCCCGTCAGATCCGGCAGCCAAGCCAAGCCGCCGCCGCGCCCATGCTGCTCAATCCAGCCCCAGACCCATTTCTGCGCCTTCAGCCGTGCCTTGAAGTCCCCCACTGCCGCCAGGTCGTCAAGCCAGGCAAACCCATGCCGTTCCGCATCAAAGGCGGCATCAGGTGCTGTAACCTCCCACAACCCTGTCTCGGGCGATTCGACCAGATAGCCCGCAAACAGCAGGTTGCCCGCGACCAGCTGACGGCCGCGGGCAAAACTGCCGATGGTGCGCGGTTCGGGCTGTGAGACAAACCCGGTTGCAGCCGGCTGGCTGCGCGCGCGCCAGGCGTAATAGCGGTTCAGCAGCCGGGTGCCGCGGCCTGCCATTCTGTCATATGTGGACATGCTCTTCTGCCTCACGCCGGAGTTTGCCAGGGCGTTTTGGAGAGGAGCATAACGCGGGGGCCGCGGCGAGTCACCGGCGAATGCCGGAGACCTGCCGGTGTCACGCGGATTTACGCAGCAGGACCATGTAGAAGCCGTCCATTCCGCCGCGGTCCGGCCAGTAATCCGGACGCAGACGCAGGCCGCCTTCTTCGGTAATCCAGTCAGGTTCCACGCCCGCGATTTGCAGCGCCTCGCGGTCTGCCGACATCTCCGGGAACATGTCCAGCGCCTCCTCGGCGTGGCATTCACCTTCGTCCGGCAGCAACGAGCAGGTGCAGAACATCAGCCGTCCGCCAGGCTTTACCAGCGTCCAGGCATGGGCCAGCATCTGCGCCTGCAGTTCAATCAGCGCACCGAATTCACTGCCATCCTTGGCGTGCGGAAGATCCGGGTGGCGGCGGATGGTGCCGGTGGCGGAACAGGGTGCGTCCAGCAGCACCGCATCGTATTGACCGGCCTGCTCCAGCGCATCGCCCACGACCAGCTCCGCCTGCAGCCCGGTGCGTTCCAGGTTTTCCCTCAGCCGCGCCACGCGGTGTTCCGAAACATCGACCGCCGTTACCCGGGCACCCGCAGCAGCCATCTGCATGGTTTTACCGCCCGGAGCAGCGCACAGTTCCAGCACTTGCTCGCCAGGCTGGACGTTCAGAATACGGGCAGGCAGCGCGGCGGCGGCATCCTGCACCCACCAGCTGCCGGAATTGAAACCTGGCAGCGAAGACACTTGCCCGGCAGTTACAATCCGCACTGACCCGGTGGGCGCAATCTCTCCGCCAAGGGCGCGCAGGTCCGCACCCGGCTTGCCAGTAACATCCAGCGGAGCACCCGCATAATGCGCGGCCTCCATAGCCAGCATCGCCTCAGCACCCCAGGCCTGCACCAAGGGTTTCCTCAGCCAGTTCGGCAAGCGCGGCGTGCGCAGTTTGGCCCATTCCGCCGGGCCGTCTTCCGCCACTTTGCGCAGCACTGCGTTGACCAGCCCCTTCAGCTGCCCGTGGCGGCGGTGCCCGGAGACTATCGCCACCATGGCATTCACGACCCCATGCGCTGCACCGCCGGAGCAGAGTTCAACTGTTCCCAGCCGCAAGGTGTTCATGACCATCAGCGGGGGGGATTTCTTCAGGTGCTTTTTCAGGACCCTGTCAGCGCGCTCCAGGCTCCGCAGGGTTTCCGCTGCCAGCCGTTGCGCGCGTGCGCGGTCTTCCGGCACCAGCTTCTCCAAAGCCCCCGCAGCATAGCATTCCGCCAATAGCCGCCCTTCTCCCAGCACCTGATCCAGCAGGTATACCGCGGTGCGGCGGGCGTGATTGGCATCGGACATGGGGCTACTCCTTGGGGCGCGGCTTGTTTGCGCGGGACAGGGGCGTATATCATGGGCAGAGCATAAAGGAACCCGCGATGAGCGACGAGACTGCACCTGAACAGAAAGACCTGCCGCCCGCCGCCCGGCGCGCCCTGGCCGAAGCGGAGGAACGCCGCAAGGCGGCCGAGGCGCAGACACCGCGCCCTACAGAGCTGGGCGGCCGCGATGGCCCGGATCCGGCGCGCTATGGCGACTGGGAGAAAAAGGGCATCGCTGTCGATTTCTGAGATCAGCGCGGGGGCCAGCCCCCGCACCCCCGGAGTATTTCCGGAAAGGTGAAATGAAGCCCCGTTCTTTCATCTTTCTCCAAATACTCATGTCCCGCTGCCCGGCAGGCGGCTATGCCGCCGGGAGGGGAGGCAGCGGTCCGCAAGGGCCGCCTTTCTGACTTTAAAGCCCGAGAACATCCACCATATCGTACTGGCCTGGGCCTTTATCCTGCCCCCAAAGCGCGGCTTTCAATGCGCCGCGGGCAAAGATCGCGCGGTCGGTGGCCAGATGCCGCAGCACGATCCGCTCCCCTGCGGCGGCAAACAGAACGTCATGCTCGCCCACGATGTCGCCGCCGCGGATGGCCGTGAAACCGATATCGCCGCGTTTGCGGGCGCCGGTGATGCCGTCACGGCCGGAATCGCGCACATCCGCCAGCTTCACACCGCGGCCTTCGGCAGCCGCCTCGCCCAGCATCAGCGCGGTGCCGGAAGGCGCGTCCACCTTGTGGTGGTGATGCGCCTCGATCACTTCGATGTCGAAGTCTTCATCCAGCGCGGCAGCAACCTTCTTGGTCAGCTGCACCAGCAAGTTCACACCAAGGCTCATGTTGCCTGCGCGGATGATCACCGCGTGGCGCGACGCCGGTTCCAGCTGGGCAATCTGCGCGTCCGTCATGCCGGTGGTGCCAATCACATGCACCGCACGGGCCTGCGCCGCCAGTTTGGAAAAGGCCAGCGTCGCCTCGGGCGCAGTGAAATCGATGACCGCCTGCGCCTTGGAAAACGCCTCCAGCGCGTCGGCGGTCACAGTGACGCCTACCGGAGCTCCACCCATTGCTTCACCCACATCGCGGCCGACCCACGCGTGGCCTTCGCGTTCCACGGCCCCCGCCAGCGTGGCCTTGCCGCTCTCCAGCACCGTCTTGATCAGCATCCGCCCCATACGGCCCGATGCGCCGGTAATCACAATCCCTGGTTTGTGAGTCATTGGCCCATTCCCTTGTTCAAGCTGGTTTTGTCCTACATCGCCCGGCAGCGCTTGGCAAAGCCTGCGATCCGGCATAGATCGGAACTATGGCAAAGAACAAATTCCACGATGGCCCCGGCCCGTCCCAGCGCCAGCTTCGCGTCGGCGAACTGATCCGCCGCTCGCTTTCTGAAGTGCTGGCGCGCGGCGATGTGCATGACCCGGACCTGAACCGCATGTCGATCACCGTGGGAGAGGTGCGCACCTCCCCCGATTTGAAAATCGCCACCGCCTTTGTGCTGCCCTTGGGCGGCAAGGGGCAGGAGGATGTGCTGAAGCTGCTGGCCCGCAACAAGAGCGAGCTGCGCCGGATGGTCGGCAAGAAGCTGGGTCTGAAGTTCACTCCGGATCTGCGCTTCCGGCTGGACGAGACCTTCGACCAGATGGATGAAACCCGCCGGATGCTGAGCCAGGACGCGGTGCGCCGCGACGTGGAAGAGTGATCCGCAAGGCCGCCTTGCTGCTGGCAGCGCTTTGGACCGCTCCTGCGGCTGGCGCAGTCGAGTGCAGCGATGTGGCCTATGAGGGCAGCCGGTACTCAATCTGCGAAGTGAACGCTGCGCAGGAGCAGCTGCGGCTGTTCCTGAAGGACGGCGAAGGGCAGGTTTACGGGCATTTTTCCGCCCTGGAGGAGGCGCTGGCAGCAGACGGCAAGGCACTGGCCTTTGCTACCAATGCCGGTATGTACCACAGTGACCGCTCCCCCGTTGGCCTGTACCTCGATGAGGACGGCGAGGAAATGCGGCTGGTGACCAATGCCGGGCCCGGCAACTTTGGCCTGCTGCCCAACGGCGTGCTGTGCATCCGTGATGGCAGGGCCGATGTGTTTGAAACCCTCGCGTTTGAGAAGGCCGCCCCCGCCTGCACCTATGCCACCCAATCCGGTCCGATGCTGGTAATCGACGGCGGGCTGCATCCTCGCTTCCTGCCCGATTCGGACAGCTATTACATCCGCAATGGTGTCGGCACCTCGGCAGACGGTACACGCGCGGTCTTTGCAATTTCGCGGAATGCGGTGACGTTTCACCAGTTCGGCAGCCTGTTCCGCGACTATCTGAAGCTGCCCGATGCGCTTTACTTTGACGGTAATATCTCGCGCCTGCACGCACCGCAGCTAGGCCGCAGCGACGCCGGTTTCATGATGGGCCCGATTGTGGGCGTGGTTGAAGACACCCAGCCATCTGACTGAGCGCCTCAGCCGGGACGCTTGCGCATCTGCCGGATCATCGGCACCGAATAGATCACCAATGCGGCCCAAATCATTGGAAATGCGATCATCCGGGCACGGCCGAAATCTTCGCCGAACAGAAGCACCGCCGCCAGCATGATCATCGTCGGGGCGATGTATTGCAGGATGCCCATGGTCGAGAGCCGTACCAGCTTGGCGCCGTTGGCATAGACAATCAGCGGCACCGCTGTGACCACGCCGCAGCCCAAAAGCAGCCAAGTGTCGGCGGGCGAGGTGCCGAAGCTGCCGCTGCCGGTGGCAGTAAGGTAGGCGAAATACCCCAAGGCAGGCGCCAGGAGAATCAGCACTTCCAGCAGGAAGCCCTGATTGGGGCCGATCGGCAGGGACTTTTTGAAGAAGGCATAAAAGCCCCAGGACAAGGTGAGGCCAACCGCCACCCAGGGTATCCTGCCCGCCTCCAGCGTCAGCACCAGCACCGCAGCCGCGGCCAGCGCCACGGCGGCCATTTGCGCTTTGCTGAGCGGCTCACGCAGCAGGATCGCACCGAGCGCAATGCTGAACAGCGGGTTGATGTAGTAGCCAAGCGCGGCATCCAGCGCCCGCCCGGCTGCGATCGACCAGACGTAGATCCCCCAGTTAACGGAGATCAGCGCCGCGGTGATGCAGGCCATCCCTAGCATCCGGGG
Source organism: Leisingera sp. CC-HEC093 (assembly GCF_059429195.1). Classification (NCBI taxonomy): domain Bacteria; kingdom Pseudomonadati; phylum Pseudomonadota; class Alphaproteobacteria; order Rhodobacterales; family Roseobacteraceae; genus Leisingera; species Leisingera sp. CC-HEC093. The sequence goes on from NZ_JCAIJR010000001.1 coordinate 1,199,687, forward strand.
ATTTTTCAGCGCCGCACGCAGATCCCGTGTACGGCGCAGGACAATCAGCAGCGCGCCAGCAACCGGCACCGACCAGATCACCCGGTGTGCGACAACCTCCGCCGCCGGAATGTGCGAGAGCGCCTTCATGTAAAGCGGCAGAAAGCCCCACAGCAAGTAGGCGGTGACAGCAAAGGCCAGCCCGCGCGGGGAATCCAAGTTCTCGGGGCTCTGATCTGTCATGCCGCACTCCTGTCCAGAACGCCGTTATGACCGGTTTTGCGCACCTTGAAACTTCGTTTTCTGTGATACCGGGCATTTACCGCCATTATGGGTCACCCTGCCGGCCGCGCAGCAACAAAAAACGGCCCCGGAAACCGGGGCCGCAGTGCAATTTGGGGTTTGCAGTTTCCGCTTTGCGCGGGTGTTACGCCTCCAGCGACCGGCGCAGCATTTCGACGTCCTCGGCGATCTGGCCATCGGTCAGCTTCAGCTCTTCGATGCGCTTCACGCCGTGCATCACGGTGGTGTGGTCGCGCCCGCCGAACCGGCGGCCGATCTCGGGCAGAGAGCGGCTGGTCAGCTGTTTGCACAGATACATTGCCACCTGACGCGGGCGCGCATAGGAGCGCAGGCGCTTGGGGCCGATGATGTCGGACATACGGATGTTGTAATACTCGGAGACCTTGCGCTGGATTTCCTCGACGGTGATCTTGCGCTCGGAGGCGCGCAGCACGTCTGCCAGGCAGTCCTGGGTCAGATCCATGTCGATCTCGCGGCCCACCAGGGATGCAAATGCAAACAGCCGGGTCAGCGCCCCTTCGAGCACGCGGACGTTGGTCGAGATGCGATGGGCCAGGAATTCCAGCACACCATCTGCAATGCGCAGATCCGGGTAGGTTTGGCGCTGCTGCTCCACCTTGGTCTGCAGGATGCCCAGACGCAGTTCATAGTCGGTCGGGTGCAGGTCTACCACCAAGCCGCACTGAAGGCGGGACTTCACCCGGTCTTCCAGATCCTTGATCTCACCCGGGGCGCGATCGGCAGAGATGATGATCTGCTTGTTCTGGTCCACCAGAGCGTTGAAAGTGTGGAAGAATTCTTCCTGGGTCGAATCCTTGCCGGCGATGAACTGAACGTCATCCACCATCAGCACATCGACTGAGCGGAAAAGATGCTTAAAATCCATCATCTTGCGCTCGCGCAACGCCTGCACAAACCGGTACATGAACTGTTCAGCGGACAGGTACAGCACGTTCAGCGACGGGTTTTTTTCCTTCAGCTCCCAGGCGATGGCGTGCATCAGGTGGGTCTTGCCCAAGCCCACGCCGCCATACAGAACCAGCGGGTTGAATGTGACCGGACCGCCCTCGCCGACGCGGCGCGCGGCAGCATGCGCCAGCTCGTTCGGCTTGCCGACGACGAAGCTGTCGAAGGTGAAGCGCGGATCCAGCGGTGCAGCCTGAAGCGCTTCCAGCGTGTCCTTTCCGGCAGAGGAAGCTGCCGATGCCGCAGGCGCGGTCATGACCGCCACATCGCTCTCCGTTCCGTCATAAACCTCAGCAGAGGCCGCAGGCCCAGCAGTTCGGGCCGGGCTGTTCGCAGAAACCCGGAACGCCAGGCGCTGCACATGCTCGCCGGCCATGCTCAGCTCATGCAGAATCAGATCCGCAAAGTTCTGGCTGACGTAGTTTCCCATGAAATTTGTCGGCACCTTAAAGACGGCAACCCCGCCGTCCACGGCGTCAAATTCAAGGGGTTCAATCCAGGTCTTGAAGTTGTTCTGACCAACCGTCTTCAACAGCCGGTTTCTAAGCTGTCCCCATTTTTCTTCTGTCATGCTGCGCCTCACGCATCCCCAAAAAAGCAGCGGCCCCTTTGCCGGGCCAATTCTATTCTTACCCCCAACCACCCGGGGGGCATTCACGCACAGGGTTACCGTGTGCGGACCAGCAGTGGCCGCATTGCCCGAAGGCTAGACGTTCGCTTGAAACAGCAAAAACAGCCGCAGCGTGCGGCGGTTCTGCCGTTACGAACAATATCGCACACAATTGAGACAAGGCTGCTGACCATAACCGATACAGCAGTGGATCCCGGCCAGTACCGCGCAAGAAATGCGCCCTGTGCCGAGCAACCTGGCAACCTTGATGCCCGTCAAGATTGCCGCTAGCAGCCTGTCCCCCCAGCGAGTGAATCGCTGAAACAGTGGTAGCAATTTGAGGGGGGGAGCGGCAACGAAACTATGATGTTGACTCTGTCTTTGGCGGCAAAGAATCTCCTGCACCCGGAGCAGCCAGCCAAGGCTTTTCCCAAAAAACAAGGCGCTGCAATTTGCAGCGCCCTGACAACTTTTCAACGGCTCGTGAGCCTGCTCAGCGGAGCGAATCTCAGCCCAGGGCCTTCACGCGTGCGGACAGGCGCGAGATTTTCCGGGAAGCGGTGTTTTTGTGATACACACCCTTGGTGACGCCGCGCATCAGTTCGGGCTGAGCCGCACGCAGAGCAGCGGTTGCAGCTTCTTTGTCGCCGGAAGCGATAGCTTCTTCAACTTTACGCAGGTAGGTGCGGATGCGCGAACGACGGGCTTTGTTGACGGCAAAGCGCTTTTCGTTCTGACGTGCGCGCTTCTTGGCCTGGGGCGAATTTGCCATGGTGTCTGACCTTATCTCGGGTTCTGTTTCAATCGGACGCAATGCCAGCCAAACCCGGGTCGGACCACCGGTGTGATTCTAGCCTGAGCGGGCTGCACGCGCATGTATGAGGGCGGCGTTTATCCAACTCTGCACGCAAATGCAAGCGTGCTGGCCCGGAATGCAATAACGGCGGGCTTCTTGGCCCGCCGCTTGATCGTCTGCGCCAACTACCGGGATCACTTGTCCCGGAACTGCGCCTCGCGTTTTTCCAGGAAGGCCGCCATGCCTTCTTTCTGATCTTCGGTGGCGAACATCGAGTGGAAAACCCGGCGCTCAAACAGAATGCCCTCGTTCAGCGGCAGCTCATAGGAGCGGTTCACCGCTTCCTTGACTGCCATCGCGGTCAGCAGGGATTTTTCCGCGATCTTCTGGGCCGACGCAGTTGCTTCCTCGATCAGCTTCTTGGCCGGCACCACCCGGGACACCAGCCCCGCACGCTCGGCTTCCTCGGCGTTCATAAAGCGGCCGGTTAGATTCATGTCCATCGATTTGGACTTGCCGACATAACGGGTCAGGCGCTGCGTGCCGCCGATGCCCGCAACAACACCCAGGTTGATTTCAGGCTGGCCGAATTTGGCGGTTTCCGCCGCGATGATGAAATCGCACAGCATCGCAAGCTCACAGCCGCCGCCCAGCGCATAGCCAGCCACAGCGGCGATGATGGGCTTGCGGATTGCCGAGATACGGTCATTTGCATCGGCAAACAGGTTGATGGAAAACACCTCGGTGAACGTCATCTCCGACATCTCCTTGATGTCGGCACCCGCGGCAAAGGCCTTCTCAGAGCCGGTCAGCACGATGCAGCGCACTTTGTCGCTGGCGTCAGCTTCTTCCAACGCATCGCACAGCTCGCCGAGAAGTTCCTGGTTGAGCGCGTTCATCGCCTCCGGGCGGTTCAGTTTAATAAGGCAAACGTGGTCCTGCACATCGACGTTGATCGTCTCGTAGGCCATGATTTCTCTTTCGGTTGTTCCGTTCAGATCCGAGTCCTTACCAAAAGGGTCCCTTTGATCAAGCTATCTTTGGCACTTTACACAGTAGAAGCTGGAGCGCCCCGACTGAGTGATTCTGGCTATAGACCCAGCGCAACCCTCGCGCCGGCAGGGTTCTCCTTCGCGGCCGTAGGCATCGAAACTATGCTGAAAATATCCAAGCTCGCCAGAGGCTTGCCTGAAATCCTTGAGCGAAGAGCCGCCTGCGCGAATAGCATCCAGCAGCACCTGCCGGATGATCGGCACCAGCGCCGCGACCCTATGCGCGGCAATCTGCCCGGCCCTGCGGCGCGGCGAAATTCCCGCACGGAACAGCGCTTCGCAGACGTAAATGTTACCAAGCCCGGCGATGATTCCCTGATCCAGTAATGCCGTTTTCACGGGTGTGTTGCGTCCCTTGAAAGCGGCAATCAGATGGTCCTCGTGGAAATCATTGCCCAAAGGCTCAGGCCCCAGCACCGCCAGCAGCTTGTGAGAATCCGCAGTTGCCGTCTCCAGCAAATCCATCGCCCCGAACCGGCGCGGGTCGTTGAAGGTGATGCGGGCGCCATTGTCCATGTCCAGCACAACATGGTCGTGCTTCTCTGCCTGCGGGTGCTCATGCGCGAACCGCCCCAGCGGATCCCCCGAAACGGTCATCCGTCCGGACATGCCCAAATGGATGAGCAGAGTCTCATCCGTATCCAGATCCGCCAGAATGTATTTCGAGCGCCGTCTAAGGGCGTTGACCCGCGCGCCGGTCAGCCGCTCCGCCATCGCTGGCGGAAACGGCCAGCGCAGATCCGGGCGGTTCACGGCGGCCTTTGCAATCACCGCGCCCTCCATCGCAGGCGCCAAACCGCGTTTCACCGTCTCGACCTCGGGCAATTCTGGCATTACACCCCTCCTGAACCAATGGGCCGCATTGTGCCTGCCCCACAGCGCCTTATAACAAGGGCGAAATTCAGCAAACGGCAAGCCTCATGAGCGATACGAGCGAAAACACCACCCATTTCGGGTTCGAAACCGTCCGCGAGGAGGAGAAGGCAGGCCGCGTTCAGGGGGTCTTCAACTCTGTCGCCTCGAAGTACGACATCATGAACGATGTGATGAGCGTTGGCATCCACCGGGTCTGGAAAGACGCAATGATGGACTGGCTGGCGCCGCGTCCCGGCCAGCGGCTGCTGGATGTGGCGGGCGGCACCGGCGACATTTCCTTCCGCTTTCTGAAACGCGCAGGCCACGGCCATTCCACCGTGCTGGATCTCACGCGCCCGATGCTGGAAGAAGGCCGCAAACGCGCCGAGGCGGAGCAGATGGCCGACAGCCTCGACTGGGTCACCGGCGACGCGATGAAGCTGCCGTTCAAGGATAACACCTTTGACGTCTACACGATCTCCTTCGGCATCCGGAACGTCACCCGTCCGCAGGAAGCGTTGAACGAGGCCTACCGGGTGCTGCGCCCCGGCGGCAGGCTGATGGTGCTGGAGTTCTCGCAGCTGCCCAACGACGGGCTGCAGAAACTTTACGACCTCTACTCCTTCAATGTGATCCCGCGGATGGGCCAGCTGATCGCCAATGATTACGACAGCTATCAGTACCTGGTGGAATCAATCCGCAACTTCCCGGATCAGGAGACCTTCCTGAGCATGGTGAAACAGGCGGGGTTCGGGAACGCCAAGTACCGCAACCTGTCGCTGGGCATCGCCTGTCTGCACTCCGGCTGGAAGATCTGATCTATGCGCGGCCCCCACAACATACTGCGCCTGATCCGCACAGGCGCCACTTTCGAGCGCACCGGCGCCATGCATTCTGTGCTGGAAGCGTTTGAGGCGCCAAAACCCCTGCGCATCCTGGCCCGCACCCTGGGCTGGCCGTTCAAATGGATGGGCTACAAGGGCGACCCGGCAATGCCGCCCGAAACACGCGCGCTGAACGCGCTGGGGCCTGCCTATATCAAATTCGGGCAGGTGCTTTCGACCCGGCCGGACGTGGTGGGCAAAGACCTCGCTAACCAGCTGCGTGTCCTGCAGGACAAACTGCCGCCGTTCTCCCGCGCCGCTGCGCTGGCCGAAGTGGAAAAAGAACTGGGCCGCCCGGTTTCCGAAATCTTCTCGGACTTCAGCGACCCGATTGCCGCCGCCTCTATCGCCCAGGTCCACCGGGCAACCCTGGCGGATACCGGCGAGGAAGTGGCCGTCAAGGTGCTGCGCCCCGGCATTGAGCGCGCCTTTAACAAGGATGTGGACGCCTTCTATTTCGCGGCCCGCATCGTCGACCTGTTTGCCCCCGGCGCCCGCCGCCTTAAGCCGATGGATGTGATCGAGCATTTCGACGGTGTTGTGCAGGGCGAACTGGACCTGCGGCTGGAAAGCGCCGCCGCCTCGGAGTTTGCAGCCAATACGGCAAAAGACGAAGGCTTCCAGCTGCCGGAAATCCGCTGGGCCTATTCCGCCCGCCGGGTGATGACCATGGGCTGGGCCGATGGTATTGCGCTCGGCGACAATGACGCCCTGGATGCGGCCGGCCACGACCGCAAGATCCTGGCTGACCGGGTGCTGTCGTTGTTCCTGCGCCATGCGCTGCGCGACGGTTTCTTCCATGCCGACATGCACCAGGGCAACCTCAAGGTTGCAGCAAATGGCGATATCATCGCCTATGACTTCGGCATCATGGGTCACATCGACGAATACACCCGCCGGGTCTATGCCGAGATCCTCTATGGTTTCATCAAGCGCGACTACAAACGCGTGGCCGAAGTGCATTTTGAGGCAGGCTATGTGCCCGCCAGCCATGACGTCGATGAATTCGCCCGCGCCCTGCGTGCCGTGGGCGAGCCGATCTTCGGCATGGATGCTTCGCAGATTTCAATGGGCCGCCTGCTGAATTACCTGTTCGAGGTGACAGAGCGGTTCGGTATGGAAACCCGCACCGAGCTGATCCTGTTGCAGCGCACCATGGTGGTGGTTGAGGGCGTCGCCCGCTCGCTCGACCCGCATATCAATATCTGGGAAGCAGCCCGCCCGGTGGTCGAGGATTACATCAAGAAGTCGATCGGCCCCCGCGCCGTGGTCACCGACCTTCTGGACACCGCCAAGGTGATGGCGCGGTTCGGACCGCGCCTGCCGGCGCTGGTGGAACAAGCGCTGATCGCCCAGGCCGCGCAGAACGGTGCAAGACCGCGCAGCAGCAAAAGCTGGATTGCTCCCGCCATTTTGGGGGCGGCGGGCGGTGCCGGCCTTTTCGCAGTCCTGTCCTTGCTGATCTGACCACGGCCGAAGACAGCCGGGCCCGCCAACGTAGGCCTCCACGCTTGTTCCGCGGATGAAAAGCACGCAAAAGAGGATTTACTGCCGCCCGGGACACGTTGACCGCAAGTGCAATCGGCCCCATGATGCCACTGGGACCCCAGGCCGGTCATCCCGCTGAAATACTTGACTTTGTAGAATCTTCGGGAGGTCGGCTGAGTCATCCTTGAGACAATGCCGTGACCGGATTCCCGTTTCTGATCGCAGCCTCAGCAAAGACGGAACCAGCTGATGAACAACCCGCGGAAAGTCCTGCTCGTCGAAAACGATGAATTCACCCGCTACATGATGCGGGAAATCATTGTGGCGCTTGGCGTCGACGTCGAGATTGCTGAAGACGGGCAAGCCAGCATCGATATGCTGTGCAGCGCGCCGAACGAATACGGGCTGGTGCTGATGGACCTGCACATGCCGCGGGTTTCCGGGCTTGAGGCGACACGGCAGATCCGAGAGGCCCCAATGAATCCCCCCAGCAATGTGCCGATCATCGCTGTGACGGCTGATGCAGCCTACCACGACGATGCCACTGTCAAGAAATTAGGCATGGACGGTTTCGCCCCGAAACCAGTGACGCCTGGCCAGCTTCTGAAGCTGATCGACAAATATTGCGTTGCCGCCTAGGCCGCTGTCGCCGCCCGCCCCATTGGAGGTCGGAAGGTTTCTCTGCACAGCAACTTTGCACCACGGTTGAAGATAAATGGAAGACATGGAACAGCGCACGACCACAGAAGATCCAGCGGTCTCGCCCGAAGATAACGGCCCGGACGCTTCTGCGGACAGCAGCACCAGCCTTCATGTAGTTGGTGTGGCCGCTTCGGCCGGAGGTCTGGAAGCGCTGTCGCATCTCGTGCAGCACCTTCCGGTTGCCGCCAATGCAATCTATGTGATTGCACAGCATATGTCTCCGACCCACAAAAGCGTGCTGACATCGTTGCTTGCACGCGAAACTTCGCTGCCCGTAAAAGAGCTGGGGCGCGAAACCGACCCTGTGCCGGGAACCATTTACATCACACCGCCGGACACCGATGTGGTGCTGAATGACGGCAAGCTGCTGCTGCGCAACCCCGCAGGGCACCCGGCATCCCCGAAACCCTCCGCCGACCGGCTGTTCAAAAGCATTGCCGAAGAATGTGGTGAAAACAGCGCCGGGATCGTGCTGTCGGGCACAGGCAGCGACGGCAGCTATGGTGTGCAGGCAATCCGGGAATGCGGCGGCATTACCATTGCTCAGGATCCCGGTTCCGCAAAATACGACGGCATGCCCGCCTCTGCGATTGAAACCGGATGTATTGATCTGACCCTGACACCGGAGCAAATCGGCGAGCATTTCGAGAAGATTCTAACCCGCCCGCGCGATCTGGCCCTGTTGCGCCCCGCAGCGGATGAACCCAGCAAGCTGAGCGAGCTGTTTGCCATCCTTCTGGCCCGCACCCAGGTGGATTTTGCCAACTACAAGGAAAACACACTGAACCGGCGGATTGCCCGGCGAATGACAGCGCTGGGTATCGAAGACTACGACAGCTATGTTGATTACTGCCGGTCAAACCTGGATGAGGTCGACGCACTTCACCGCGATCTGCTGATCTCGGTCACCCGCTTTTTCCGCGACCCTGAGCAGTTCCGGAAACTGAGCGAACAGCTGGAAAAACAGCTGGCCAACCGCGGACCGGGCCCTATCCGGGTGTGGGTGGCGGGATGCGCCACCGGCGAAGAAGCCTATTCCATCGCGATCCTGATTGCTGAATTGCTCGGTGGGCTGCACGCGCTGACCAAGAACAATGTGCAGATCTTCGCTACGGATATCGACCAGAACGCCATTGAGGTTGCGCGCAAGGGGATTTACCCGATCTCTGCGGCGCAGGACATTCCCCCACAGTACTTGAAGGAATACTTCACTCTCGGCGAAAGCGACATCTCGGTCCGCCAGGAGCTGCGCAATGTGACACTGTTTTCACAGCACAATGTGTTCCAGGATCCGCCCTTCATCAATCTTAACCTGGTCACCATCCGCAATGTGCTGATCTACTTCAATCTGGCGCTGCAGGAACGTGTCCTGACCCGGTTGCACTATTCCCTTGCCTCAGGCGGGCTGTTGTTCCTTGGCACTTCGGAAACTGTCGGGGAAATGGGCATCTATTTCGAGGCCCGCCAGGGGGCGGACAAGATCTTTGGCAAGCGCCGCGGCATATCCAGAGAACTGACAGTTTCTCCCAGCACGCCAGGCAGCGCCTACCTGCGGACGCAGAGCATGCGGCGGTCAGCGGCGCAAGCGGTGGCTGAACAGGCTGCGCAGGCGGAACTTTCGCTGGCACGGGCGATTGCACCGAATGGCATAATTTGCACCCGCAACGGCGACATCATCGAAGTTCTGGGGGACATCAGTGTCTACACCGAAATCCGCGCCGGAATGTCGACGTCGCTAAACGTAAAGATGCTGATCGACCCGCTGCGCAGCGAGGCTGCCAGCCTGATTGCGGTGGCCACCCGCACTGAGGAGCGCCGCGACGGGCGCTGGCATAAAGTCTCTTTGCCCTGCGGCAACCGCGTTCAGCTGCAAGCCTTCCCCTTCTTCAACCACAAGGACGGCGAGCTGCATTGCCTGCTGGCAATCCATTCCAAGTTCGAGGAGGAAAATGAGCTGAACTTCAGCGAAATTTCCGACCGGGAACAGCGGGACTATGTTGAGCGGATGGAGCTGGAAATCCGCTCCACTCAGGAGGCGCTGCAGCAAACCATCGAGGAGCTTCAAACAGCCAACGAAGAGCTGCAGTCTTCCAACGAGGAACTGCAATCCACCAACGAGGAGTTCCAGGCCACCAATGAAGAACTGGAAACCTCCAACGAGGAATTGCAATCCACCAATGAGGAGCTGCTGACCGTCAACGAGGAATTGCAGATCAGCTCGGCAGAGCGCCAGGCGCTCGCCTCGGAACTGGAAGCGATGCTGGCCTCTTCGCCCTATGCCGTCGCGCTGGCGGACCAGGCGCTGATTATCCGTCGGCTGTCGCGCGTGGCCCAGGACGTGTTTGGCATCGGCGAGCTTCCTCCAACCGGCCTGCACCTCAGCCAATGCCATTTGCCCAGCGGTTTCCCGGCCTTGGCTCCGATCGCAAATACCGTGCTGCGGCTTCAGGAAACCCGGCGCATTCCAGTTCTGTCCGGAAGCCAGTACTATACCCTGATCCTGTCCCCGGTCCTGGACCTGCATCAAAAACAAATCGGGCTCTCGATCACTGTGACACGCTTCGATAATGAGCCTTTCAATGACGTTCTGCGGCTGGTCAGCAAGGTCACGCGGGTCGGCTTCTGGACCCAGAACCTGCAAACCGGCGAAACGTATCTCGCCCCTGAAACCCATGCCATCCTCGGCATTAAGGATGACACAGAAGGCCTGAGCCTTGATGGCCTTCTTTCCAGGGTCCATCCAAAAGACCGTGCCAACCTGAAATCAAGGCTGGACGCGCTGTTGGAGAACGGCGGCGCCCTCGAATTCGAGGCGCGGTTCTTTGACGACACCGGCACCACATTGAACATCGCGGGTAGCCTGATGGTGTTCCAGGATTCGCATGGCGAAAACATCCAGCTGATCGGCGTGTGCTGGGACAAGGCCAAATTTGATGAGCGCGAAATGATGCTCGGGTGCAGCGTTGCAGTACAGAACCATTTGTCTGTCGGCGTTTTCTCCTTTGACGTGATGAACAACGTGCCGGTCTGGAACCCGCCGATGTACAACCTGCTGGGGTATGACCAAGGCTCAGACGTGCCGTCCGTGGAGATGCTCCTGGACCGCGTTCACCCGGAGGACCGGGAATTCATCAAAGACGGGCTGCAGGATGTTCTGACAATGGGGCAAGCTTTCAACTACCCGCTGCGGCTGCGCAACGGTGAAGGCAGCTATGCTGGCGGAGAGCTGTTTGCCCAGGCACGGCAGGACAAATCCGGCCGCACCACACATGTTTTTGGCGGAATACAGCTCACCCGCGTCGGAGCGGAGTAAGCCGCGGGTGATTGGCTACGCTAAGTGTTTGCCCGATCAGCGCCAGTGCCAGGCACCATCGCCCCTGATGAGCCTGCTGAACTCTGCTTGCCGCGGCTCTCAGCCTTATGGCCTGTATCCGGCAGGTGCACACTGTTGACTGCGCCAGAGAACAGCCCGGCCCCCCGCCTTCTTGGGAGCGCCTACCTGGCGTCCCCTTACGCCTCATTCATACTCGACTGGAACGGCCGCATTCTGGTCTGCAACCGGCGGGCTGAACGAAGCTTTGCCCCCGATGTGCCGCCGGACAGCGGCGCCCTGAATGGCACCTGCATCAGCAGCCTGACACTTCTGAAACCAAACCGTGTGATCGCCAGGCTCCGGCACGGCACTGCCCATGGCGTTGCGACCCTGCCCATGGCAAGCAGCCTCCGGGCAAGCGCTTCACAGGAAACGGAATTCCGTGTTTCCTTGCTGAAATCTGATACCCAGGGCGAACGGCTTATGCTGCTGACACACGATCAGCTGCGGACCACCGCAGACTCTCTGCGGCACATGAACGAACTGCGCAGCAATTTGCGCAGCCAACTGCGCAGCGCCAAGGAAGCCAACCTGAAACTGCAGGAAACGCTATTGTCGATGGAGGCTTTTGCCCATGCCGCCTCTCATGATCTGCGCACCCCGATCAACACACTGGCAGGCTCGTTGCAGTTCTTTTCCGATCACTATGCCGCAGAACTGCCGGAATCCGCCCGGGAATTTCTGCGGCACATGACCCGGGCCACCGGTCAGATTGACCGGCTGACAACTGAACTGCTGGAGCATTCTGTTTCAACATCCGCAGGGATAAACATACAAGATATCGCCGTACAGGACGCGGTTTCAGAAGCCTGTGAAAGCCTGGCGCGCGAGCTGGAATCCTGCGGCGGCAAGATCCGGGTCAGCGGCACCGGCTTCCGGCTGCACGCAGACCCCACTCTTCTGCATCTTGTCCTGACCAATCTCCTGTCCAATGCCATCAAGTACCGGCACCCGGAGCGCGGCCTGGAAGTTTCAATCCGGATGGATGGCGCAGGCCGGGACCAATGGGAGATTTCTGTCTCCGACAATGGAACCGGCTTCGCCCCAGAAGACAAGTATCTGATTCTCCAGCCATTCCATCGCGCCAACCGCGACGTTGAGGGCAGCGGCATCGGACTGTCTACCTGCGCCGAAATCTGCCGCAGGCACAACTGGTCATTCGTTGCGGATGCCGTACCCGGAAAAGGGGCTGTCTTTACGATTTCCTTTGGCTGACCCTAGCTCGCTTCTGCGGGAACCGCCGTGCCTGTCACGTAGTCAACCATGCTGATCAGGTCGGGCAGATTGACCGGTTTGTGCAGCACCCAGCGGATATTAGTGCTCAGCCCGAACAGCTCACCGCCGGTGAACAGACGGCTGCCGGTGATGTAGACCACAGGAATCTCCGGGCGCACAAGGGCAGCGTAATCGGCCACTGGCAGCGACATTTCTTCGCCGATTTTCAGATCCAGGATCAGGATGCCAGGCTCAAAATCGGATAGCGCGGCAATCGCTTCTGCGCAGCTTGAGACGGCTTTCACTTCATACCCGGCGTCTTGCAAAGCCATGCTGAAGGTGAACCGCACCCCCTCGTCATCTTCCAGAAGCAAAACCTTGGCCGTCACAGCAATCCTCTTATCGCACATGCAGACTGACCGGGGATCATGCAAAATGCTATCTGTCCTGCCAGCCCTCACACCGCCAAGGAGATGCAGCCGCGTGCCGGACTGACTGGACTTTCCCAGTGAGTCCTCCGGTGATCCTTGGCGTTCTTATTACTACCTTAAATTGCATGAGGTGAACATGGTAGCGTAAAATTATTGGCGTATTCCAGATTCAGGCTTCTGGTGCTGCTGCATTATAGTGCACAGCCGGGGACAGGCCGCTTGCCTGCCCCGGCCTGCTGCGATCAAAGACGCTCGATCGCCAGGGCAATGCCCTGACCGCCACCGATACACATCGTGATCAACCCCTTGGAACCGTTGACCCGCTCCAGCTCATAAAGTGTCTTAAGGGTAATGATGGCACCAGTGGCCCCGACCGGGTGGCCCAGCGCGATTGCGCCGCCGTTTGGGTTCACCTTGGCCGGATCCAGACCCAGTTCCTTGTTCACTGCCAGCGCTTGCGATGCAAAGGCCTCGTTGGATTCAATTACGTCAAAATCGCCGGCCGAAAGACCGATTTTCTCCAAAAGGTTGCAAACAGCGGGAACCGGGCCGATGCCCATCACTTCAGGGCGCACGCCGGCATGGGCATACCCCAGAATCCGGGCCTTCGGTTTCAGCCCGGCCTTCTCTGCCGCGTCGGCCGTGGCCAGCACCAGGGCCGCGGCTCCGTCATTGATTCCGCTGGCATTTCCTGCAGTTACCCGGCCGTCCTTCTGGAAAACCGCCTTGAGGCCCGCCAGGGCTTCCAGCGTGGTTGCCTTGGGGTGCTCGTCCACTTCAAAGGGCACCATTTCGCGTTTGACCTTCACCTCAACCGGGGTGATTTGGGATTTGAAATGCCCGGCCTCGATCGCTGCAGCGGCGCGGGTTTGGCTGGTGAAGGCGAAGTCATCCATCTGCGCGCGGGTGATCCCGTGTTCATCGGCGACGTTCTCGGCCGTTACCCCCATGTGGCCGGTGCCGAACGGGCAGTTCAGCGCGCCCAGCATCATGTCGAGCGATTTCACATCGCCCATCTTGGCACCCCAGCGGCTTTGCTGGAGGATGTAGGGGCTGCGCGACATATTCTCGGCGCCGCCGGCCAGGGCGAACTCTGCGTCACCAAGGGCAAGCGATTGATAAGCTGACACAATTGCCTGAACGCCGGAGCCGCAGAGGCGGTTCACGTTCATTGCCGGCACCACGTCCGGGACACCCGCCTGCATCGCGGCAACGCGGCTCAGGTACATGTCGCGGGGTTCGGTGTTGATGATGTGGCCGAACACCACATGGCCAATCTGGCCGCCCTCCACCCCGGAGCGTTCCAGCGCGGCCTTTGACACGGTGGCTGCCAGGTCGATCGGCGCCGTGCTGGCCAGCGCGCCGCCAAAGGTTCCGATGGCGGTGCGGGCACCGTCCAGGATCACGATATCTGTCATTGGTCTTTCTCCTCAACTCCTGCGTTGGCGCCAGTATGCGCCCGCAGCATAAACCTGTCTGCCGGGACGTGCCGTCATAGCAACGCGGCGTCACCCCCCGTGCACCCCTTGTACACCCCCTGTGCACCGCCGCGGCGCAGCATCCGCAATTTGCCGGATCAATTGACAAATGCCGCCCGCAAGCGCAGAGAATCCGTCATGACGGAAAACACAGACGATATCCTGACCCTGCTGCCCGCCCGCCTGAAAGAAGCGCGCCGCGCCCAAGGGCTGAGCCTGGAGGCGGTCGCCAACCTGTCGGGCGTCAGCCGGTCGATGGTGAGCCAGATCGAGCGCGGCGAAAGCTCCCCCACCATTGCGACGCTTTGGAACCTGACCCGCGCCTTGCAGGTGGATTTTGCCGGGCTGCTGGAAGCGGGCGACATGCAGGACCGGATCGAGGTGCTGCGCGCAACGGATGTGCCCAAGATCGAGAACATGGGCCAGGGCTGCCGCATCCGCATTCTGTCGCCCCCGGAAGAGGCCGGGGGCCACGAAGTCTATGACATCCGGTTCGACCAGGGCGGCGCGCTGATCAGCCAGCCCCACACCCGCGGCACGGTGGAGCAGCTGACAGTTCTGGAGGGTGAGATCACGGTCAGTTCCGGCAACGCCAAAGACCAGCTGCAGGCCGGCGACACCGCGCGCTATGCCGCCGATGCGGCCCATTCGATCACTGCGCCCGATGGGCCTGCGCGGGTATTTTTGATTGTAAAGAACGCGTAAGACATACCCGCCCGCCCCCACAGGCGGGTGCCGGACCCCGCGCATCGGCCAGAAAACCCTCTTGCGAGAGCTTTTATGCACATTCCCCTTGAACGACTCGGGGGACCGGCCCATATGTGGTGCGCTAACGTTATTCTTGTCGATCCACTGTCTCCCGTTTCTGCGGCGTTATCAGTCTCTCGATCCAGACCGACTACGCCAGGCTGCCGCACTTCCGCGGGCAGCAAACACACAGGAGACTACGGATATGGCCACCGGCACCGTAAAATGGTTCAACACCACCAAAGGCTACGGCTTCATCGCGCCCGAGGGCGGCAGCAAAGATGTGTTCGTGCACATTTCCGCTGTTGAGCGTTCGGGCCTGACCGGCCTCGCAGACAACCAGAAAGTCACCTTCGACATCGAGCCCGGCCGTGACGGCCGCGAGTCGGCGGTGAACCTGGAACTGGCATAAGCCAGACAGCTTTGCTGATTGGAAGCGCGGTCCCCGAAAGGGGGCCGCGTTTTCTTTTGGGGTGTCAGCCCTTGTTTTTCTCATCCCAGAGTTTCGGCTCCCACAGCTCCACCTTGTTGCCTTCGGGATCCATGATCCAGGCAAAGCGCCCGTTTTCATGGGTTTTCGGTCCTTGCAGGATCGGGATGCCTGCGTCCGTGAGCTGCGCTATCATCCCGTCCATGCTGTCGATCCGATAGTTGATCATGAAACCGGCAGTGCTGGGGTCAAACCAGGTGCCGTCCGCATCGGCCGTGCCCCAGACGGTGAGGCCGCCGTCCTCTGCCTGGTCATTCTGCCAGTTCAGGATCGCACCACCGAAATCCGTGAGATCCAGCCCCAGATGGTCGCTGTACCATTGCGCCAGCGCCTTTGCGTCGCCGCGCGCCTTGATGAACACCCCGCCGATTCCTGTGACCTTTGCCATGGGTCTGCGCCTCCCTGTTGCAGGGGCAGATAGCCCGAACTGGCAGATTTCCACCCGCCGCGTCCAGTTTCACGGATTTTTTTCCGCAATGCTGAAATCCTGTATTCCGGAAGTGTATCCGCTATGATAGACACGCGACTCGAGACACCAAGGGAGTTTGCGCATGTCCACCGATTTTCTGACCGACATCTCCAACACGCTGGCCCAGATTGAGGCCGAAGGGCTGTACAAGCGCGAGCGAATGATCACCTCCCCGCAAGGCGGGGAAATCACTGTCGGGGACCGGCAGGTGATCAACCTTTGCGCCAACAACTATCTGGGGCTGGCCGATCACCCCGACCTGATCAAGGCGGCCCGGGACGCGATGGATCCCAAGGGGTTCGGCATGGCCTCAGTCCGGTTCATTTGCGGCACCCAGGACATTCACCGGGAGCTGGAGCAAAGGCTGGCCAAGTTCCTGGGCAAGGATGACGCCATCCTGTTCGCTGCCTGTTTCGACGCCAACGGCGGGCTGTTCGAGCCGCTGCTGGGGCCGGAGGATGCGATTATCTCGGATTCGCTGAACCATGCCTCAATCATCGACGGCATCCGGCTGTGCAAGGCCAAGCGGTACCGTTACCTCAACAGCGACATGAACGATCTGGAAGCCTGGCTGAAGCAGGCCCGCGAGGACGGCGCGCGGCATATCATGATCGCGACAGACGGCGTGTTCTCGATGGACGGTTATCTGGCCAAGCTGCCGGAAATCCGGGCACTGGCGGAAAAATACGATGCCATCGTGATGGTGGATGACTGCCACGCCACCGGGTTCATGGGCGCCACGGGCGCCGGCACGCCGGAGCATTTCGGGGTGGACGTGGATATCGTCACCGGGACATTGGGCAAAGCACTTGGGGGGGCCATCGGCGGTTATATCGCCGGGCCGCAGCCAGTGATCGACCTGCTGCGGCAGCGGGCGCGGCCCTATTTGTTCTCCAATTCGCTGCCGCCATCAATTGTTGCTGCCGGGCTGGAGGCGATCCGGCTGGTCGAGGAAGGGGAGGGCTTGCGGGCGCAGCTGTTCGAAAATGCCAGATACTGGCGCGCGGGGCTGGAAGGCTTGGGCTTTGACCTGCTGCCCGGCGAGCATCCGATCATCCCGGTGATGCTGGGCGAGGCGCAGCTGGCGCAGGACATGGCGGCGCGGCTGTTTGACGAGGGCGTTTATGTCTCCGGCTTCTTCTTTCCGGTGGTGCCGCGCGGCCAGGCCCGCATCCGCACGCAGATGAACGCCGCGCTGACGCGGGACGAGCTGGACCGGGCGCTGGCGGCCTTTGGCAAGGCGGGCAAGGAACTGGGGATTGTGTCATGAGCCGTCCGAACACGATGAAGGCGCTGGAAAAGAGCCATCCGCAGGAGGGCCTGTGGATGGTGCAGGCGCCGGTGCCGGAGATCGGCCCTGACGAGGTGCTGATCAAGGTGAAGAAAACCGGCATCTGCGGCACCGACATCCATATCTGGAACTGGGATGAATGGGCGGCGCACACCGTGCCGGTGCCGATGATCACGGGCCATGAGTTCGCGGGCGAAATCGTCGAGATCGGCCGTAATGTCACCGATCTGACGGTCGGGCAGCGCTGCTCCGGCGAGGGGCATCTGATCAAGACGGATTCGCGCCAGAGCCGGGCCGGCAAATTCCACCTGGACCCCGGCACCCGCGGCATCGGGGTGAACGAGCAAGGGGCATTTGCCCAGTATCTGAAGCTGCCGGCCTTTAACGTGGTGCCGCTGCCGGATGACATCCCGGATGAGATCGGCGCCATATTGGACCCGCTGGGCAACGCGGTGCATACCGCGCTGAGCTTTGATTTGTTGGGCGAGGACGTGCTGATCACCGGCGCCGGACCCATCGGCATCATGGCGGCGGCGGTGGCGAAGCACGCAGGTGCGCGGCATGTGGTGATCACTGACATCAACCCGGACCGCCTGAAGCTGGCCCGGCATGTGGTGCCGGCGGTGCGGGCGGTGAACGTGGCCGAGGAAGACCTGCAGGATGTGGTGCGGGAACTGGGCCTGAAACAGGGGTTTGACGTCGGCCTGGAGATGTCCGGCAGTCAGGCGGCGCTGGATCAGATGGTGGAGGCGCTGGTGATGGGCGGCAAGATCGCCCTGCTGGGCATTCCGCCGGGCAAATCGCCGGTCGACTGGTCGCGCATCGTGTTCAAGGCGATCACCATCAAGGGCGTCTATGGGCGGGAGATGTTCGAGACCTGGTACAAGATGATCGCGATGCTGCAGAACGGGCTGGATGTGAGCCGGGTCATCACCCACCGCTTTGGCGCCGATGACTTTGCCGAGGGTTTTGCGTCGATGAAATCCGGGTCCAGCGGCAAGGTGGTGCTGGACTGGGACTGAGGACTGGTTGAGGGGGCTTTGCCCCCTCGCGCCAGCGACGCTCACCCCCAGGATATTTTCAGCCAGAAGAAAGGGATCAGGGAAGGAGCGGCTGGCGGCCTGCTTCTGTCAGTCTCCAGCAATCGCGGCCTTCGAACACCGCAGCGGCCAGCGGGCGGCCGTAGCCGGCGCCGGTGTCGAGGTTGATGCGGTTGCCAAAGTGGCTGGGCTTGTCCACGGGCGTATGGCCATGCACGATCAGCTTCGGGTGTGCGCCGGTGTGCTGGTGAAAGGGCTGCCGGATCCACATCAGATCGTTCTCATTCTGCTGGGACAGCGGCACGCCAGGCCGGATCCCGGCGTGCACGAACGCAAGATCCGGCGTTTCGTAGAGCGCGGGAAGGCTGCGCAGGAATTCAGCGTGCTGCGCTGGAATCCTCTCCTTGGCCCGGGCGTGCAGCGCATCGAGCCGGGTGCGGTCTTCGAAGGCCACCCCGTAGCTAGCCAAGGTTTCGACCCCGCCGATCCGCTCGTGCAGCCAGTGGTAGCCGATCAGAAGATGCGGGTCGTGGCGGGGCGTGTCCTCCATGAACCATTCGAACATCCGGTCATGGTTGCCCTTGAGGCAGATCCAGTTGCGGCCCGCGGCCTGCCCTTGCGCCAGCCGTTCAATCACGCCGCGGCTGTCCGGCCCGCGGTCGGTGTAATCGCCCAGAAAGACGATGCGGGCATCCGGGCCGCCATCCGCCTCAATCAGGGACAGCGCCTGCTCCAGCATGCCGAGCTGGCCGTGGATATCTCCGATCGCATAGATGGGGCTGGTCATATCAGGATCCTTTGCCGCGGCGCTGCCGGGAAACATGAAAACGCCGCCCTTATAGCCGGGCGGCGTTTCCGATTGAACCGTTTACACGTTCCGCACTCAAACCACGTCAAACTCCAGCGGCTTGATCTGGTTGAACAGCCCGGTTTCGGCGAGCTTGGCGCGGGCCTCTGCCGGCACCTCGTCATCCACATAGAGAAGCGCGATGGCTTCGCCGCCCGCCTCGGACCGGCCGAGGGTGAAGTTGGCAATATTGACGCCGTGACCGCCCAGGGTGTGGCCCAGTGCGCCGATGATGCCGGGCACGTCCTCGTTGGTGGTGTAGAGCATATGCGCGCCCACGTCCGCCTCGATGTTGATCCCCTTGATCTGGATGAACCGCGGCTTGCCGTCGGAGAACACCGTGCCGGCCACAGAGCGTTCGCGCTTGGACGTCACCGCGGTCACCTTGATGTAGCCGTCAAAGGAGCCGGATTTATCCTGGTTGGTGGTGGAGATCTGGACGCCGCGCTCCTTGGCTACAACCGGCGCAGAGACCAGGTTCACCTCCGGGTTGGAGCGTTTCATGATACCCGCGATCACCGCGCAGTTCAGCGCGTCCAGGTTCATGCCTGCGGCCACCCCGTCGTAGAGGATGTTGATTGCCCTCAAGGGCTCGTCGGTCATCTGGCCCACGAAGGAACCCAGGTGGTCCCCCAGCTTGATCCACGGGCCCATGACCTTGGCTTCCTCAGCGGTGACGCTGGGCATGTTGAGCGCATTCTCAACCGCGCCGGTCAGCAGGTAATTGGACATTTGCTCAGCCACTTGCAGGGCCACGTTTTCCTGGGCTTCGGTTGTGGCGGCGCCCAGGTGCGGGGTGCAGACCACATTGGGCAGGCCGAACAGGGCGTTTTCCTTGGCCGGTTCCACCGAGAACACATCAAAGGCGGCGCCTGCCACATGGCCAGAGGTCAAAAGCTCTGCCAGTGCGGCTTCGTCCACCAGGCCGCCGCGGGCGCAGTTAATGATGCGCACGCCCTTCTTGGTCTTTTCCAGGTTTTCCTTGGACAGGATATTGCGGGTCTGGTCGGTCAGCGGCACATGCAGGGTGATGAAGTCGGCGCGCGCCAGCAGCTCGTCCAGCTCAACCTTTTCGACGCCCATCTTGTCGGCCTTGTCGTTGCTGAGGAAGGGGTCGTAGGCGACCACTTTCATCTTCAGCCCGCGCGCACGGTCGCAGACGATGCCGCCGATGTTGCCGGCGCCGATGACGCCGAGGGTCTTGCTGGTCAGCTCGGTGCCCATGAACTTGGACTTTTCCCACTTGCCAGCATGGGTGGAGGCAGAGGCCTCCGGCAGCTGGCGGGCGACGGCAAACATCATTGCGATGGCATGTTCGGCAGTGGTGATCATGTTGCCAAAGGGCGTGTTCATCACAATAACGCCGCGCTTGGAGGCAGCTTCCTTGTCGATGTTGTCGGTGCCGATGCCGGCCCGGCCGATCACCTTGAGGTTTTCGGCGTTTTCCAGGATTTTTTCCGTCACCTTGGTGGCGGAGCGGATCGCAAGGCCGTCGTACTGGCCGATGATTTCGGCCAGCTTGTCCTTGTCCTTGCCCACGTCGGGCAGGAAGTCGACGTCGATGCCGCGGTCGCGGAAGATCTGGACGGCGGCCTCAGACAGCTTGTCGGAGATGAGTACTTTGGGAGCCATGTCTGTGGTCCTTGGAATGTCTGTGCTAGGACGGCGGGCGTTGCCGCCCGCCCAAGAGGTTGCTCAGGCGGCTTCGGTCTGGGCTGCGATCTCGGCCTCAAAGGCCCATTTGATCCAGGGCATCAGAGCCGCCACGTCGGTGGCCTCAACCGTGCCGCCGCACCAGATGCGCAGGCCCGGGGGCGCGTCGCGGTAGGCACCGATGTCATAAGCCACGCCTTCACTTTCCAGACGCTTGGCCACGGCCTTGGCAAAGGCAGCGCCGTCCTTGATGCGTTCGTCAGCGAACTTGAGGCAGACTGAGGTGTTGGAGCGATATTCCGGCTGTTCCGCCAGGAAGGCAATCCAGGGGTTGTCCTGCACAAAGCTTTGCACTGCAGCGAGGTTGGCATAGGCGCGTTCGCGCAGGCCTTCCATGCCGCCGACGGTGCGGGCCCAGTCCAGTGCCAGCAGGTAGTCCTCCACCGCCAGCATCGAGGGCGTGTTGATGGTGGCACCCTGGAAGATACCGTCGATCAGCTTGCCGCCCTTGGTCAGGCGGAAGATCTTGGGCAGCGGCCAAGCGGGTGTGTAGCTTTCCAGCCGTTCGACGGCGCGGGGGCTGAGGATGATCATGCCGTGCGCCGCTTCGCCGCCCAGCACCTTCTGCCAGGAGAAGGTGGTCACATCCAGCTTGTCCCAGGGCAAGTTCTGGGCGAAGGCGGCAGAAGTGGCGTCGCAGATGGTCAGCCCTTCGCGGTCCGCCGGGATCCAGTCGCCGTTCGGGACCCGCACGCCGGAGGTGGTGCCGTTCCAGGTGAACACGACGTCATTGGTGAAATCGACAGAGGCAAGATCCACGATCTGGCCGTAATCGGCGGTTTTGACAGTCGCGTCCAGCTTGAGCTGTTTCACAACGTCGGTCACCCAGCCGGAGCCGAAGCTTTCCCAGGCCAGCATTTCCACACCGCGGGCCCCCAGCAGGTTCCACATCGCCATTTCCACCGCGCCAGTGTCGGAGGCGGGCACAATGCCGATCTTGTAACCGGCGGGGATGTTCAGAATTTCACGGGTGCCTTCGATCGCCGCCTTCAGCTTTTCCTTGCCCACCGCAGCGCGGTGCGAGCGGCCCAGCGGCGCGCCTGCAAGTTTTGTCAGGTCAAAGACGGGAGGTTTGGCGCAAGGGCCAGACGAAAAACGCGGATTGGCCGGCCGCGCGGCAGGTTGTTCAATAGCCATAAATGCTACCCTTCCAGATAAGCGCCCCTCGTTGGGGAGGGGTGTCCCGCCATCAGAGCTAGTGTGCTGCAGCGCGGCACGCAACAGAAATTTCAGAAAAATGCGGCTGTTCATCTGTTTTTTGCGACATGAATTTCCACCATCGGAAACACAACAAACGCCAAGGAAAGTTGTTGCCCTAGGAATCTTCATGTGATTCTATTGAGAGGCCCACCGGCGTTTCATGCATAATCTTGGCGGATTAGCAGCCCTTTTTGGGCTTCGAGCGTCGGTGCGGCTTCACCGGAACAGTCTTGGGTCCCGGCTTATTGGTCGTCCGTACGGTGCGGGGCACCTTCTTACACGATTTGGCCACTTAACATCACCTCCTTCCTGGAGCAGTCGCTACCAGATCTAGTGTGCCAGCGGGCCTCTCCCCCACCATCAATGAGTCGCACACAATAAAGCAAGCAAAAAGAGTCGCTTAGGTCTTAAAACAGGTCGCGTTTTAGCCTAAGGCCATCAAAGAACAGATTTGGAGCCCGCCAATGTACACCGCCACCCTGCTTTGCAACCCTGCCCAACCGGTGCTGGAGCCCGCGCTGATCGAATCGCTGCGCAATGCCTGGGGCGGCGATGAGGCTGTTTGGCTGGCGCTGGGGGTAGCGGCGGAGTTTCCGTTGAAACAGATGCCGGACAACCGCTGGGACGTCTGGGCCGACCTGCAGGGGATGGGTGTGGATCTGGTCATTCAGCCCAGCGCCGGGCGCAGGAAGAAGATGCTGCTGGCCGACATGGACTCCACCATGATTCAGCAGGAATGCATTGATGAGCTGGCCGAGGAGGCAGGCGTCGGCGCGCGCGTGAAAGACATTACCGCCCGGGCGATGAATGGCGAACTGGATTTCGAGGGGGCGCTGACCGAGCGGGTCGGGCTGCTGAAGGGGCTGGCGGAATCGGTGATCACCAAGGTGCTGGAAGAGCGCATCACCCTGATGCCCGGCGGCAAGCAGCTGCTGGCAACGATGAAGGCGGATGGCGCCTATGCGGCGCTGGTGTCAGGCGGGTTCACGGCGTTTACCGCACGGGTGGCGGCAGAGCTTGGATTTGACGAGAACCGCGCCAATACGCTGCTGGCCGAGGACGGCAAGCTGACCGGAGAGGCCAGCCGCCCGATTCTGGGGCGGGAAGCCAAGGTGGAGGCGCTGGAGCAAATCACTGCGCGGCTGGGGATCAGCGAGGCGGATGTGATTGCGGTGGGTGACGGCGCCAATGACCTGGGCATGCTGAAGCGCGCCGGCGCGGGCGTGGCGCTGCATGCCAAGCCTTCGGTCGCGGCGGAGTGCGATATCCGCATCAACCACGGCGACCTGACGGCGCTGCTGTACATCCAGGGCTACGCCCAGGACGATTTCAAAGGCTGACAATTTACATGCTGGAAGTGGGTTTTGAGACCCTGCTGCTGTTGCTGGCAGCGGGGTTCGCCGCCGGATTCATCGACGCGATTGCAGGCGGCGGCGGGCTGATCACCGTTCCGGTTCTGCTGCTGGCCGGGGCTAACCCGGTCACCGCGCTGTCCACCAACAAGATCCAGGGTATGTTCGGCGCGGCGACCGCCGCGGCCACATACGCCCGGGCCGGGCATGTCGACCTGAAGGCCCAGATCCGGCCGGCGCTGATTGCCTTTGCCGCGGCGGTTGCGGGCGCGTTTCTGGTCGCCTACCTTCCTACCGAATGGATCCGGATGATCCTGCCGGTGGTTCTTATCGGGATTGCGATCTTCTTTGCCCTTAAGAAGGGGCTGGACGATCAGGACCGGCACCGCCGCCTGTCGCCAGCCCTGTTCTCTGC
Source organism: Leisingera sp. CC-HEC093 (assembly GCF_059429195.1). Taxonomy (NCBI): domain Bacteria; kingdom Pseudomonadati; phylum Pseudomonadota; class Alphaproteobacteria; order Rhodobacterales; family Roseobacteraceae; genus Leisingera; species Leisingera sp. CC-HEC093. The sequence continues at coordinate 1,223,383 of NZ_JCAIJR010000001.1, forward strand.
AACCATGATCCCCTTGTGCGGCGCATATGACGGGCTGCTGGGACCGGGCGCGGGCAGTTTCTATATGCTCGCCTTTGTGTCGCTGGCGGGATACGGCATCCTGCGTGCAACCGCCCACACCAAGCTGCTGAACTTCGCTTCCAACGCCGGCGGGTTGGTGGCGTTTTCGTTTTTTGCGACGCCCTGGTGGGTCACCGGCCTACTGATGGGCTGTGCGCAGATCGCCGGGGCGCGCGCGGGTGCCGGGCTGGCCAGGAAACAGGGGGCGAAGGTGATCAAGCCGCTGCTGGTGGTGACGTCGGTAACGCTGGCAGCCAAGCTGCTGTGGGATATGATGTGACGGCCGGGTTCGGCCGCTCCTATATTTAACCCTTTACTTAATTAACATTAATGCTAAAAATAGGCATGACACCGATTCTGAAGTCCTTTGCCGCCCTGTCGGACGAAACCCGCCTGTCGATTGTGGATCAGCTGATTTCGCAAGGCGAGTTGCCCGCCGGGGATCTGGCCCCTGGCGCCGGCATTTCAGCCCCTGCTATTTCCCGCCATTTGAAAGTCTTGCGCGAGGCCGGGCTGGTGACGCAGCGCGCCGACGGCACACGGCGGCTGTATTCCGCACGTCCCGAAGGACTGCGGATGATTGCCGAATGGACCCAGTCGCGCCGCGCCTTCTGGGAAGGAAGCCTGGACAGGCTGGAAGCGGCCCTGATGGAGGAAGGCGCATGAGCGACCTGCAGCTGAAACGGACCTTTCCGGTCAGCCCGGAGAAGCTGTTTGCCTGGGTAACCACCCCTGAGAAACTGTTGAAATGGTGGGGACCGGAAGGGGTTTCCATCCCGGAACATGACCTGGATCTGAGCCGCACCGGCGCCTGGTATTCGGTGATGCAAAACAGCGACGGGCAGCGGTTTCATGTCTCTGGCCAGGTGACCCATGTGGATGTGCCGAGATCCGTTGGCTTCACCTGGGCCTGGCATGAGGAGGACGGCAGCCGCGGCGCCGAGAGCCATGTGACCTTTACCGTTGCCGCCGCCGGGGACGGCGCCATGCTGGTGGTCGATCACCGTGATCTTGGCGATGATGAAATTGCCGCGCGGCACAAAGAGGGCTGGACCTCCACCTTGCGCAAACTGGAGGCACAGCTGAGCGCAGAATCCTGAACCGTCAACAAAACTAAGGGAGTAGACCAATGCCACAGTTCATTTTCGCCTATCATGGCGGCAAGACCCCGGAGAGCGAGGAAGAGGGCGCCAAGGTCATGCAGGCCTGGAAAGACTGGATGGCATCGATGGGCGACGCCCTGAAGGTGCCGGGCGCACCGGTTGGGATGTCCAAGACCGTCAGCGCAGGCGGGGTTGCGGATAATGGCGGTGCCAATCCGCTGTCCGGCTACTCAGTGGTGGAAGCGGCTGATCAGGATGCCGCCTGCGAAATGGCCAAGGGCTGCCCGATGGTGGCGGATGGCAACGGTTCGGTCGAAGTCGCTGAAATCATCGAGATGGAGATGTAAGACAAATGCCCCGGATCTGCGTCCGGGGCATTTGATTTCAGAACAGCAGCTCAGCAGCAGGTCGGATTGACCCGCATTCCAGCCCGCGGCGGCTGTAGAGCATTTTGTTCATATACTTGCGGGTCTCCGGGTGCTCTGCGTCCAGCACACCAAGGCTGACCATCAGCGCCGCAATCGCGCATTCGCTGGCGCGGGTGCTGCCGTCGGCAATCTTCAGCGCGACGCCCAGTTTCTGCTCCGGCAGGATGGCGATGAACACCGCCTCGGCCCCGGTCTTGATCGCGGCCTTGCCGCCCATCGCTCGCATCAGGTTGGTGCAGCAGCGGGTCTCGCCGGCCACCAGTTCGGGATGCGCGGTCATGGCTGCAACCAGCTGCTGCGCAGCATCCGAGGCGCGGTCGGAACGGTCTGCGGCGCTGGCGAACCAGGCCATCGACCGCGCCAGCCCGGTGACGGTGGTGGCAAAATTCGGGGCCGAGCAGCCGTCGATACCGTAGCCCGGGCTGTCCTGGCCGGTGGTTTCCTCAAACGCGGCCAGGCAGGCCTGCTGCACCGGGTGGTCCACCTCGATATATTCCGAACCGCCGCCCAGATACTGGTTCAGGGTCAGGAAGCCCGCATGTTTGCCGGAGCAATTGTTGTGCACCTGGCAGGGGCTGTTGTCGGTCTTGATCAGCTCGTTGCGGGCGGGAATGTCGTCCGGCAGCTGCGGGCCGCAGCGGAAGTCGTCATCATCCATGCCCAGCTGATCCAGCCAGGCGTTGACCCGGTCCGTGTGGATATGCGCGCCGTTGTGGGAGGCGCAGGCCAGCGCCAACTGTTCAGACGTGAGCCCGTAGCGCGCGGCAGCGCCGGAGGTGATCAGCGGCAGCGCCTGGATCATCTTGGCGGAGCTGCGCGGATAGATCACAGCATCCGGGTCGCCCCAGCTGCGCACCACCTGGCCGCTGTCGTCGCAAATGACGGCATGGCCCAGGTGCAGGCTTTCCAGCAGCGGGCCGCGCCAGACTTCGGCCATGGGCACTGGATTCGGCATGATGTCTCCCCTCGTGTTTGCATGCGGATTTCTGGGCGAAATCCTGCCAAAACGCACTTTCGCCCGTGGTGCTAGTTACGTTAGTGTGCTTGTGTAGCGCAAGCGAGGGGATCGGGACCAGACAGCGGATGAACGCTGCGGGCCCTTTGCTTGGTTTTGAGGTATGAAAGAACAGTCTTGGAGTCGGGACAAATGGCATTGAAACTCGCCCGCGTGGCTGCGGGCCTGTGTCTGGCAGCATTGGCAACCGCCGCAATTGCGCAAGAAACGTCGAACAACCGGGTTGCGGCCAAGGTGGATTGGAGCGTTTTCGAAGGCAATGATCCGAATGAATGCTGGGGGGTTTCCGCACCGAAGGAAACCGTGAACACCCGCGACGGCCGCGTCGTGGCCGTGCGCCGCAGCGAGATCCAGCTGTTTGTCACCTTCCGCAGCAGCGACGCGCCCAAGGGCGAGGTGAGCTTCACCGGAGGCTATCCGTTTGCGCCGGGGTCGACCGTGAATCTGGCCATTGGCGAATCCGAGTTCGAGCTGTTCACCGAGGGTGAATGGGCCTGGCCGGCAACGCCCGCGGATGATGCCAAGATCGTCACCGCCATGAAGCGCGGCACCGATGCAGTGCTGACCGCGCGATCAGCCCGCGGCACCCAGACCAAAGACACCTTCTCTTTGCTGGGCTTCACCGCCGCGGTGGAAGACGCTGAAAAGCGGTGCAGCAAGTGACCTCCTTCGCCGCATGAAAGACGCCAGCCCCTGCCCCCCGCGCCGGTTTTTCTTGCCAGAGATCCACTGGGCGCGCAGCATGAGGCAGGAGCTGCCTGCCGTGCTGCTTTGCGTTTTCGGGTTCTTGCTATTGATGGCTCAACCCGGTTTTGCCGATCCCGCGCTTGAGTGCAGCGATGCCGGCTCTCAGATGGAAATCGGCGAATGCGTCGCCAACGACGAAGCGCGTGTTGAGACCGCATTGGCCATGGCATTGCGCTTTGCCCGGGATGGCGCGGAAGATCTCGACAAGATCACAGAACGAAGCGCTGCGGTTCCTGCGCTGGAGGCCGGGCAGACGGCGTGGGACGCCTACCGTGAGGCGCATTGCGCCTATGCCGGGGCGACATACGGCGGCGGGTCCGGCACTGGCATTGCGATCCGTTCGTGCAGGATAACACTTGGGCGCGCCAGAGTTGATGAACTGATGCAATACGCCCGGTGACGTGCTCCGACGGCTTTTTCACAGGATTCCTTTTGATCTCTGACGGGAATCCTATATAGAGCCGCATCCGCACACCATCACCCGAGGCTTTTGCCATGACTGCCAGCGCGCCGATCACCCAGGATGTTATGACCCTGCCCCGCAAGGAGCCTGAGGGCGGCAAGATCAATCTTGTAGGTCTGACCCGCGATCGGATGCGCGACGTGCTGATCGAGCACGGCACCCCGGAAAAGCAGGCCAAGATGCGGGTCGGTCAGATCTGGCAGTGGATCTATCAGTGGGGCAAGCGCGACTTTGCCGATATGACCAACTTGGCTAAGGCTTACCGCGCGCAGCTTGCGGAGACCTTTGAGATCCGCATCCCAGAAGTGGTGAGCAAGCAGGTCTCGACCGACGGCACCCGCAAATACCTGGTGCGGATCAATGGCGGCCACGAGGTCGAGGTGGTCTATATCCCTGAGGATGACCGCGGCACCCTGTGCATTTCCTCCCAGGTGGGATGCACCCTGACCTGCTCCTTCTGCCATACCGGCACCCAGAAGCTGGTGCGTAACCTGACCCCGGCCGAAATTGTCGGCCAGGTGATGATGGCGCGCGACGATCTGGAGGAGTGGCCGGTGCCTGGCGCGCCTAAGGAAGAGACGCGCCTGCTGTCGAACATCGTGCTGATGGGCATGGGTGAGCCGCTTTATAACTTTGACAACGTGCGTGACGCGATGAAGATCGCGATGGACCCGGAGGGCATCTCCCTCAGCCGCCGCCGGATCACGCTGTCGACCTCTGGCGTGGTGCCTGAGATCGCCCGCACGGCGCAGGAAATCGGCTGCCTGCTGGCGATTTCCTTCCATGCCACCACGAACGAGACCCGCGACGTGCTGGTGCCGATCAACAAACGCTGGAACATCGACGCGCTGTTGCAGGCGCTGGCCGATTACCCGAAGGCGTCGAACTCTGAGCGGATCACCTTTGAGTATGTGATGCTGGACGGGGTGAATGACTCGGACGAGGACGCGCACCGGCTGATCGAGCACATCAAGCGTTACAACATCCCAGCCAAGATCAACCTGATCCCGTTCAATGAATGGCCGGGCAGCCCGTACAAGCGGTCCTCCAACAACCGCATCCGGGCCTTTGCCAATATTGTCTATCAGGCCGGCTACGCCTCGCCGATCCGCAAGACCCGCGGCGACGACATCATGGCGGCCTGCGGCCAGTTGAAGTCGGCCACTGAGCGCGCCCGCAAGAGCCGCAGCGGGGCCGAAGCCGGGATGAAGTGACCCGGCTCCGGCCCCGCTGCGGCAGGGTCCCCGGCTGCCTTAACTGAAGATGAAGTCGTCTGCGGCCAGCCCGCCGGTATAGCCGGTGAGCTCAATATCGTGGCTGCCGTAATAGCTGATCAGCGTATTGCCGCCCTGCTCGGTGATGGTCAGATCGGCAAAGCCGGTGATCGCTGTATCCGAAAACTCGATCTTGTCGTTGCCCCTGCCGAAATCGGTGATGGTTTCATCTTCCCAATAGTCCGCCCTTACGAAGACAAAAACGTCTGCGCGGCCGCCGCCGGTCAGCACATCTGAACCGTCGCCGCCAACAATTCTGTCACGGCCGCCGCCGCCGTTCAGGGTATCATCGCCGCGGCCGCCGAACAGCGTGTCATTTCCGCCATTGCCGCGCAGGATATCGCTGTCATTGCTTCCGCCCGAATAGTCCCCGCTGTCTGAACCGCCATGAAGCACGTCGTGCCCCTTGCCGCCCCAAATCCGGTCACTGCCCTGGCCGCCGCTGACAGTGTCCGAACCGCCGCCGCCGAACAGCTTGTCGTCCGCTTCGCGCCCCAGAACTGTATCGCTGCCGCCCTTGGCCCGGATCACCGTATCCTGGCCGGTCGCAAGAACCGTCTCTGAACGTGCGCTGGCCTCAATCACAACGCGCCCGGCCCGGTTGAGAAGTGCGGTCCAGCCTTCGGTGCCGGCGGTTCCGCCATACAGATGCTGAAGAGCCTGAAGATCGAACGTGCCGAGTTCGGTGGCGTTGTAGCCGCCGTAATTGTAGGTCATGACCGAATGGGCCTGGTCATCAAGGTGCGCGGCCAGCGTGTTTTCACCGTCATGCGGGTGCTCCAGCCCGACAGCATGGCCGATCTCGTGAAGAATCGTTTCATAGCCGTAGGAGCCCGGTGCCATGCTGCTGCCCTGGATTGCCAGCTGCCCCTGCCCGGTGGAGTAGCCGCTGGACCAGGCGTAATGCGCCCAGCCTGCAGCGCCGCCGCCTTCGTAGCCAAAGACATTGATCATTGCCGGGCCGCCGGTTTCAACAAAGACCAGCCCCGCGGCCTCCTCGTATTCGGCCATGGCCAGGCGGAAATAGCCGCGCTGCGTCTCGTTGAAGGACCAGTAGCTGGTTGCGCCATAGGGATCGCTCGCGGCGTCGCCCAGTTCACCGCTGCCGACGAAACTGTAGGTCACCACAGCCTGGGTGCCGAGGCCCGCCTGACTGTTCCAGCGGTAGTTTTCGTTCGACGTATAGGCCAAAAGTGACGTGTAGTTTGAGACTTCGGACATCCTTGCTCTCCACTGCTCCACCACCGGCAAGATATTGATCGCAATTGCGGCCAAGATTGGCCGGTTTTCAGGCGCACCCGGCATAAACACGTTAAGGTTTTCTGAAAATGGCGGATACTTGCGTATCAGCGCACTAGCCGGGCGCGGATTTTGGCCGGTCCACTGGGTCCGGTAGCAGGTACTTCAGCTGCCCGCGCAGCTGTTGCAAAGCGGGCACAGCGGCTGAGGGTTCCGCCACCGCCCCATTCTTTCCCCAATCCGGTTCCATTTCCGCCGCTTGCGGCAAACAGTTTCCAGATTACGGACAATCAAATTTCAGAAGGAAACGCAGATGGCTCCGACAGGACACAAGGCCGCCCCGATTGACCCCAGCGTGCTGGATCTGATCCGCAGCGAACGGCAGAAAGCCCTGAGCCCGCGGGAATGGAAATTCCGCCTGCGCGGTTTTGGCTATGCCGTAAAGACTGTGGAAGGCGCCCAGATCCTTACCCGGCTGACCACCGGCGACGAGGTCGGTAAGCTGCCGCCGGAATTCGCCTGATCCCGGCAGCACGTTTTTCTGGTGCTCAGCGCTCGCGGCCGGGCAGGTTCTCGCGCGGCGGAGCGGGTTCCCAGTTGTCGATGATCTCCACCGCTTCTTTGGCGGTGTCGACAAAGCGGAACAAATCAAGGTCCTGATCCGAGATGGTGCCGGCGTCTGCCAGCGCATCCCAGTTGATGATCTTCTCCCAGAAGGCCTTGCCGAAGAGCAGGAACGGCACCCGTTCCATGCGGCCGGTCTGGATCAAGGTCAGGCTTTCGAACAGCTCATCCAGTGTGCCGAAACCGCCCGGAAACACGGTGATCGCCCGCGCCCGCATCAGGAAATGCATCTTACGGATCGCAAAATAGTGGAAGTTGAAGCTGAGGTCCGGCGTCACATAGCTGTTGGGCGCCTGCTCATGCGGCAGCACGATCGACAGGCCGATGGAATGGCCGCCTGCATCCAATGCGCCGCGGTTGCCCGCCTCCATCACACCGGGGCCGCCGCCGGTCACCACGACATTCTGACGGCCGCCGCTTGCCTTTGATTTTTCAGTCATCAGCCGGGCAAATTCGCGTGCCTCGTCATAGAAATGCGACAGGTCCGCCAGCGTCTGGGTGCGCGCCGTGTCCTTGTGCGCAGGATCCGGAATGCGGGCGCCGCCGAACATCACGATCGTGCTTTCGATACCGTGCTCGTCCAGCATCAGCTCTGGCTTCAAAAGCTCCAGCTGAAGGCGTACCGGGCGCAGTTCGTCCCGGCACAGAAACTCCTCATCAGCGAAGGCCAGCCGGTAGGCGGGGGCCTGGGTCTGCGGGGTGGCAGGCACATGTTCGGCCCGGTCCCGGTCGGAGTGTGCGTCGCGGAGGCGGCTGTGGCGGTCTTCGGTCATAAGCAATCCAAGTAAAACAGCAGGACCTCCTTTGTAACCGTCCTTGGCCGTTAGCGCCAATCAAGAATGCATCAGAACGCGCTGTTCCGCTTGCCCTCAGGCATGGTGCAGCTAAGGTTCCGGCGCAGCAGGCAGGAGGGCGGCGCATGGACTGGCGGAGTGAAATCAAGGCAGCAGACGAGCGCATCCGTCCGCATGTGCAACAGACACCGGTGATGCAGGCCCGGGGATTCGGGTTGGAGTATCCGCTGGAGTTGAAGCTGGAGCACATGCAGCACACAGGCAGCTTCAAGGCCCGCGGCGCCTTCAATACGCTGCTGAGCCAACCCGTGCCTGCAGCCGGGCTGGTGGCAGCCTCTGGCGGCAACCACGGTGCGGCAGTTGCCTTTGCTGCGCATCAGCTGGGCCACAGGGCGCGGATCTATGTGCCGGAAATGGCTGGTCCCGCCAAGATATCCCTGATCGAACGCACCGGCGCCGATCTGCAGGTGGTCCCCGGTGCCTATGCCAACGCGCTGGAACAGGCCCAGACCTATGAGCGGGAGACAGGGGCGATGCAGGTCCACGCCTATGACGCACCCGCCACTGTCGCGGGACAAGGCACCTGCTTTGCCGAATGGCAGTCCCAGGGGCTGCAGGCCGATACCCTGCTGATTGCAGTGGGCGGCGGCGGGCTGATTGCCGGCGCGCTGGCATGGTTCCAGGGCGCAAAGAAGATCGTCGCGGTGGAGCCGGAAACCTCCTGTGCACTGAATGCCGCTCTGGCGGCGTGTCAGCCTGTGGATGTGGAAGTCTCCGGCGTGGCCGCCAACGCGCTGGGTGCCAAACGGATTGGCAATATCTGCTTTGAGCTGGCCAGGGCACAGGCCACCACCTCACTCACCGTTCCGGACAGTGCCATCACGCAGGCCCAGACCGCCCTGTGGCGCGAACGCCGGATACTGGTGGAACCCGCGGGCGCCACCGCACTGGCGGCGCTGATCTGCGGCGCCTACAGGCCGGCGCCGGGCGAACGTGTGGCGGCATTGATCTGCGGCGGCAACATTGCCCCGGACCCGCTGGGATAGCCCTTGCGGGCCGGAATCCGCACGGGTATCGCCAGTATATGTCAGCAACCATCGCCGATACGATCTATCACGCTTTGAGTGAGCGCATCATCACCGGCAGCCTGCCTGCGGGGGAGAAGCTGCGCCAGGACCATATCGCGCGGGAGTTCGAGGCCAGCCATGTGCCCGTACGCGAGGCGCTGTTGCGGCTGGAGGCGCACGGGCTGGCGGTGTCCGAACCCCGCCGCGGCACCCGTGTCAGCGCCCTGAACCCTGCCGAGATCCGTGAAGTGATCGAAATGCGGGTGGCGCTGGAGGTGCTGGCCCTGACCCATGCGTTTGCCCGCCTGACCGAAGAGGACATCGACGCCGCGGAGGCCGCCCGCCTGGCCTGCGACGCGGCAGAGGACATGGCCAGCTGGGAGCGGCTTAACCGTGGGTTTCACAAAGTGATCCTGGCCCCCTGCGCAATGCCCCGGCTGCTGGCCTCGATCGACGATCTGCACATCGCTGCCGCCCGGCATCTGTTTGCCAACTGGCAGCACCAATGGAGCCGCAGGGTGGACGCAGACCATGCCGCCCTCGTGCAGGCGATGGCCCGGCGCGATGCCGCCGGAGCCTGTGAAATTCTGCGCCGCCACCTGCGAAGGGTACGCTGACCGGCTGCAATCCGGCAAAACGCCGTCAGGGGCGGCAATTTGGACGCAATCCGGACATGACCTGTGGGCAGATTGCCGCTATGAAGCTGCGACTCAAACCGATGCCGGAGGAACATCCATGTCCAACGCCCAGCTGGAAGCAGCGATCGAAGCCGCCTGGGAGGCGCGCGACACCATCACCCCCGCCACCACCGGCGAACAGCGTGAAGCTATTGAAGACACCCTGAATGCGCTCGATTCGGGCAAGCTGCGGGTGGCCGAAAAGCTGGAGAACGGTGACTGGCACGTGAACCAGTGGGCCAAAAAGGCGGTGCTGCTGGGCTTTCGCATCAAGGACATGGAAATCCACGAAGGCGGCCCGCAGGCCGGCGGCTGGTGGGACAAGGTCGACAGCAAGTTTGCCGGCTGGGGCGAGGCAGACTGGAAAACCGCAGGCTTCCGCGCGGTGCCCAACTGCGTGGTCCGCAAATCCGCCTATATCGCGCCCGGCGCAGTGCTGATGCCCTCTTTCGTGAACCTCGGCGCCTATGTCGATGAAGGCACCATGGTTGACACCTGGGCCACCGTCGGCTCCTGCGCGCAGATCGGCAAGAACGTGCACCTGTCTGGCGGCGTTGGCATCGGCGGCGTGCTGGAGCCGATGCAGGCCGGCCCTACCATCATCGAGGACAACTGCTTCATCGGCGCCCGTTCGGAAGTGGTCGAGGGCTGCATCGTGCGCGAGGGCTCGGTTCTGGGCATGGGCGTATTCATCGGCAAGTCGACCAAGATCGTCGACCGCGAGACCGGCGAAGTGATGTACGGCGAAGTGCCGCCTTATTCCGTTGTGGTGGCTGGTTCGATGCCGTCAAAGAACAACATCAGCCTTTACTGCGCGGTGATTGTGAAGCGCGTTGATGAGAAGACCCGCTCCAAGACCGGCATCAACGAACTGCTGCGCGACTGACCCGCGCTGCCATCCAGAATGCCAGCAACGCGCCCCTTGCCGGGCGCGTTTTTCTTTGCGTACGGCGGCCGGGGCTTTGCCCCGAACCCCAGGATATTTTCAGCCAGAAGAAGACTGGATCCTCTATTTGCCTGACCCTTAAATATCCCGGGGTGAGGCCGCTAGGCCGAGGGGCAGAGCCCCACCTGTGCAAAACCCTTGCCGCGCAATAAGCCTGCTGCTAACAACATTACATCTACACATAAGAGGGTCAGATGCAGACCATATTTGCCCAGCGCGCCCGCCTGCCCCAAGGTTGGGCAGAGAATCTTCGGCTGACGATTGCTGAGGGCCGGATCTCTTCCCTGGAAACCGGGACCGAACCGCAAGCAGGCGATGCCCGGGTGGATGTGCTGCTGCCATCGCTGGGCAACCTGCACTCCCACAGTTTCCAGCGCGCTATGGCGGGCATGACTGAGTACCGCGCCGCAGGCAAGGACAGCTTTTGGACCTGGCGTGAGCTGATGTACCGGTTCATGGACCGCATCACGCCTGAGCAGTACGAGGCCATTGCCGCACTGGTGTTCATGGAGATGCTGGAAGCCGGGTATGCCTCTGTAGGTGAATTCCACTATGTCCATCACCAGCCGGGCGGCGCGCATTTCGGCTCTGTCACGGAACTCAGCGAGCGGGTGTTTGCCGCCGCTGGCCAGACCGGTATTGGCCTGACCCACCTGCCGGTGCTTTACACCTATGGCGGCGCAGGAAAGCAGGCTCTGAATGGGGGGCAACTGCGGTTTGGCAACTCGGTTGCCGAATTTGCTGAGCTCGTTGCCCGCGCGCGTGAAGTCGCAGACCGGGACCTGCCGCAGGATGCCCTTGTCGGCATCGCGCCGCACTCGCTGCGCGCCACCTGCCCCGAGGATCTGGCCGAAGTGCTGCAGATCCAGGATGGGCTGCCGGTGCATATCCATATTGCCGAGCAGCCCAAAGAAGTGGCCGACATCAGCGCATGGCTGGGCGCGCGGCCGGTGGAATGGTTGCTGGACAATGCTGCAGTTGACGGCAAGTGGTGCCTGATCCACGCAACCCACATGACCGGCTCCGAAACCAGGGGCATGGCGCGGTCCGGCGCAGTGGCGGGCTTGTGCCCGATTACCGAGGCCAATTTGGGCGACGGTCCGTTCAACGGTGTGGAATACCTGGGCGAAGACGGAGCCTTTGGTGTCGGATCAGACTCTAACGTGCGGATTTCGCTTCCGGAGGAGCTCCGCACGCTGGAGTACTCGCAGCGCCTGCGCGATTTGGCGCGAAATGTGCTGGTGCCGGGCGAAGGTTCGGTTGGCGAAACCCTGTATCTGGGCGCAGCGAAAGGCGGGGCGCAGGCCCTGGGCCGGGATGCGGGGCGAATCGAAGAGGGCGCACTGGCAGACCTGACGGCGATAGACAGCAGTGTGCCTGCTCTGTGCGCGCTGAAACCGGAGCAGCTGCTGGACGGCCTGTGCTTTGCTGCAGGTGACGACACGGTCACGGACGTTTGGAGCGCCGGGCGCCATGTGGTGCATAATGGCTGCCACGTTGCGCGGGGCAGTGTTGTTGCAGGTTACAAGACGGCTATCAAAGAGCTTCTGAACAGTCTCTAAACAGGGAAAAACCGCACTTGGATCACAGTCCCGCCGCCGGTGACCACTGCGTCGGCGGAGGCCCCGGTCAGGATGCCTTCCCCGGGACCAAGGCGGTCTCCGCCCGCAGTTTCCAGGCTGCCGGAGACAGCAAACAGCGCGTACTGCCCTTCAACCTCCGGCACCGGGCCGTCTGCAAGGATTGCGGATACTGCCGACACCCGTGCCGGATCATAAATCACATTGAAAGCCCTGCAGGGACCATCACGCAACCGGCAGTCCAGCGGCAACCCGCCATCAAAGCACAGCGGTTCCAGCGGCCTGGCCTGCAGCCTTGTGGTTTCATGCGACAGGATGTGCCCGGCCCCTTCGACGATGCAATGGATACGGGCGAGGCCAGGGAACGCGGAGAACGGGCCGTCGCGGGTGATATCCGCCAAGCTCAGGCGCCAAACCGTCGTTCCGTCTTCAGTGCGCGACGCCAGTTCCCGGGTCACACCGCCGCCGTTCTTCCACGGCACTGGATGGGCAGTCAGGGCGGAGAAGCGCATTACAGAGTCCTTGCAGCCAAACTTGCCGCACAGTCATAAATCCCGGATGACCGGGACTGCAAGCGTACCGTTTCCCGCTCATCCCGCTTGCGGCGGCACAGTAATTTGATTGACCACCCCCCGCCCCGGCGCTATGGCGGCGGCATGGAAAAGAAGAAACCCTCCCGCCAGCAAGTCTATACCCTTCTTGTCCAAATCGGCCGCAAGGACGGGGACGGCCTGCCCGACGGCGCCACAGGTGCTGCGCTGATGGTCTATGCCTCCGGCATTGACGAGGCCGAAGCGGTGCGGGAAACCGTAGCGATCCTTAAGCAGGCCGACACTGCGCCGCTGGACGTCACCGGCTATGGCACGCTGGAAGAGCGTGAGGCCGAAGGCCATGAGATCGGTGAAGAAGAGCGTGGCCTGATGCAGCGGGCGCTGGAGGAAAACGCAGTGATCGTCGCGCAGATGACACCGTTCTTCGACGGCGAGGAGCCAGTGTTTCACTGACTTCCGGCTTCAGTTCTTGCTGCCGAACCATTTGCGGTAGAGAGCGTCATAGCTGCCGTCCTCCTGCATTGCCAAAAGCGTCTGGTTGATTTCCTCCACCAGCGGCGAGCCCGCCGGAAAAACCAGCCCGTAGTTTTCGCGCAGGAAAGGCTGGCCGACGGTTTGCCCGAATTTGTGACCGCCTTGTTTTTCGTAAAAGTTCAGCACCGGTGCGTCAAAGACAACAGCCTTGATCTCACCCGCTTCAAAGGCAGCCAGCATGTCCTGCAGACCGGAGTAAGCGGCGTAGTCGATCTCGCGCCGGTCCAGGAAACCTGCGGCGGTCGAGCCGCCTATGGTGCCCACGGACCTGCCGTAGAGATCATTCACCGAGTTCACGGAGCCGCTGATCGCTTCGACGGTCATCACCGCGGTGATCTTGGCGACGAAGACCGACACGATAAACAGCGACGAGACCACCAGCACAACACCGAACATGCGGCCGACCGGCGTGCGTGGCACGCGTTCCTCGAAGCCGCCGTTCACCACCAGATTCAGCGCCCACCAGAAGGAAGGGAACCAGGCTTCTTTCAAGGGGCGGTCGAAATAAGGCTGGGCGCGGCGTTCAAAGACCCACATCATCATGCCGCCGCCGAACAGCAGCAAAAAGGCGATGCCGATGGCGGCTGCCAGATCCCAGGACAGAAGCGCCCGCAACAGCGACGGTTCGCGGATGTCATCTGCCTGCACCATGATCTGCAGCCCGCTCTCGAAGATCGGATGACTGAAGTCCATCCGGATCTCGCGGGAGGCCGTGATGGAAATGTTTGCCGCAGCCAGATCCGCCTCGCCATTGCCAACGCCTTCCAGCATCTCTGCAAAGCTGGCAGTGCGGTTGATGCGGTATTCCAAGTCCAGCCGCCCGGCCAGAATTTTGAACAGTTCCAGCGAGAACCCGGTGTCGCGGCCCTCTTCCACCATGGAAAACGGCGGCCGGGTGACTGTGTTGACCGTGAGCACCTGCGCATGGAGCAGTTGCCCCCAAAGCATGAACAGGGCGGCGGTGATCAGACGAAGATGCAGCACGGAAACGCTCGGATTGGCCTCTGACAGGGTTTCAACGTCCTTAGGCGGATCACAATTTTCACGCAAGCGCTTTGGCCGCGGCGGCAGAATTGCAGCCGGAACTGTGTCAGTCGATCCGCTGAACGTTCGGCTGCCCCCCCTTGTCTGCAGCGGCCGGCCCTGAAGCGCATGCGCCCCGGTATCAGCGCGAAAGCAACACTGACGCTTGCCAGTTTGCATCGCAAGGCAAGCGGGTACGGTTTCGGGTTCCAATGTCTTTACCGCCTGCGGCCGTGCGGCAAGCAGTTATTGCGCCGGTTACGCCTTTCTGGCTGTGAATTGCACCGCGTGCCGATCCGCGCTACGGCTGTGCCAACCGGAACCCGAGGAGCCCGCAAATGCCGCAAACCGATCCCGCCCGCCTGACTGCTGACCTGATCCGCTGCCCGTCGGTCACGCCTGAGGAAGGCGGCGCGCTGGTGCTGCTCGAAGACCAGCTAAGCAGTGCAGGTTTTGAGTGCACCCGCACCGATCGCGGCGGGGTCAGCAACCTGTTTGCCCGCTGGGGCACCAAGGGGCACGCCAGAACATTCGGCTTTAACGGGCACACCGATGTGGTCCCGCTAGGGGATGTGGATGCTTGGACCATGCCCCCCTTTGGCGCCGAGGAGAAAGAGGGATTCATGTACGGGCGCGGCGCCACTGACATGAAGTCTGGCGTTGCGGCCTTTGCCGCCGCTGCCGTGGATTTTGTGCAGGACACCCCGCCGGATGGCGCCATCATCCTGACCATCACCGGAGACGAGGAAGGCGACGCAACCGACGGGACCACGGCTTTGTTGGATTATATGGAGCGTGCGGGCGAGCAGATGTCGGTCTGCCTGGTGGGAGAGCCCACTTGCCCCAATGAGATGGGCGAGATGATCAAGATCGGCCGCCGCGGCTCAATGACGGCGTGGTTCACGGTGACGGGCGTGCAGGGGCATTCGGCCTACCCGCACCGCGCCAACAACCCGCTCAATGCAATGGCGCGGCTGATGGACCGGCTGGCCAGCCATGAACTGGACCAAGGAACCGAGCATTTCGATGCCTCCACGCTTGCCGTTGTCACCATCGACACCGGCAACACGGCAACCAATGTGATCCCGGCGCAAGCCGCGTCCGCCGTCAACATCCGTTTCAACGACGCGCATTCCGGCGCCGGCCTGACAGAATGGCTGCGGGGTGAGGCGGACAAGGTGGCCGCGGAATTCGGGGTGGAAATCGGTATGAGGGTTAAGATTTCCGGAGAGAGTTTCATCACTCCGCCGGGCCCGCTGTCTGACCTGGTTTCCAGGGCGGTCGAGGCGGAGACCGGACGCAAGCCGGAACTGTCGACCACCGGCGGCACTTCGGACGCTCGGTTCGTGAAAAATCACTGCCCTGTAGTAGAGTTCGGCCTGGTCGGCAAAACCATGCACCAGGTGGACGAACGGGTCGAGGTTGCCCAGATCCACCAGCTGAAAGCCACCTACACCCGCATTCTGCAAGGCTACTTTGCCGGGGCGTGATTTCACGTGAAACGTACCCTGATCATCATGGTCAAGGAGCCGCGCCCCGGCCGGGTCAAGACCCGGCTCGGACGTGGCATTGGCGTGATCCCGGCCACCTGGTGGTTCCGCCATCAATCCGCCCGTCTGATCCGCATCTTGCAGGATCCGCGCTGGCAGATTGTGCTGGCAGTGGCACCGGACAGGGCGGTGCGTTCCAAGGTCTGGCCTGCTGGTCTGACACGTCTGCCCCAGGGCAATGGAGATTTAGGGGACCGGATGAGACGGATGCTTCGGGCCGCGCCGGGCCCTGCCTGCCTGATCGGCGCCGACATTCCCAGCATCACCCGCGCTCATATCGCCCGCGCCTTTTCCGTCCTTGGGGATCATGACGCGGTCTTTGGGCCGGCGGCGGACGGCGGTTACTGGCTGGTGGGCGCCAAGCACCCTGCCCGCCTGCCGTATGGCCTGTTCGATAGTGTCCGCTGGTCCACTGAATATGCGCTGTCCGATACCCTGAAAACCCTGCCGGGATGGCGCATCGCGCTGACCGGGACTCTGCAGGACGTCGACACGGCCGCAGATCTGCCGCGGCACTGATAGCGCGCTTTTCATCATGACGCCGCCCCCGCGCCATGTTACGCGGGAAGTATGAGCCGTATTCCCTCCAAGGCCGAAATCCTCGACTGGATCTCCGCCAACCCGACCCATACCTCCAAGCGCGACATTGCCAAGGCCTTTGGCATCAAGGGCGCGGACCGCATCGATCTCAAGCGCATCCTGAAGGAGCTGGAGGCCGAAGGGCATTTGCAGAAGCGCAAAAAGACCTACCGCGATCCGGACCAGCTGCCGCCGGTGACGGTGCTGCAGGTAAAGGCGCCGAACGACGACGGCGACCTGTACGGGCGGCCCCTGGAATGGCACGGTGAGGGCGTGGAACCCATCATCCTCATCCTGACCAAGGCTTCGGACCCGGCGTTGGGAGAGGGCGACAAGATCCTTGTGAAGCTGCAGATGGTCCCGGATCAGGATCACAATTACGAAGCCCGCCTGATCCGCCGTATCGGAACCAACCCCAAGCGGGTTCTGGGCATCTTCCGCAAAGGATCAGAGGGCGGGCGGATCGTGCCAGTTGATAAGGCCGCTTCGACTGAATGGAGTGTCGCGCAAGATGCGGCAAATGGTGCCCGGGACGGCGAGCTGGTTGAGGCCGAGCAGGCAGGCCCCAAGGGCCGCATGGGCCTGCCCCGCGCCCGCATCGTGGAACGGCTGGGCGACCCTACGGCGCCCAAGGCGGTGTCGCTGATCGCCATTCACCAGCACGGTATTCCCGACCATTTCCCCGATCCGGTGATGGCAGAGGCCGATGCTGCCAAGCCCGCAGGCCTGAAGGGGCGAGAGGATTTGCGCGAACTGCCGCTGGTCACCATCGACCCCGCCGATGCGCGCGATCATGATGATGCCTGCTATGCCCACGCCGACGACGACCCCAAGAACCCCGGCGGCCATGTGATCTGGGTGGCCATTGCCGATGTCGCTGCCTATGTGCGCCCCGGCTCGGCGCTGGACCGCGAAGCAAGGAAGCGCGGCAATTCCAGCTACTTCCCCGACCGTGTGGTGCCGATGCTGCCGGACCGGCTGTCGGGTGACCTGTGCTCCTTGCACGAAGGCGTGCCGCGGGCCTGTATCGCGGTGCGGATGCAGGTGGATGCCGAGGGCAACAAGATTGCCCACAAATTCGTGCGCGGGCTGATGCGCTCTGTGGCCTCGCTCAACTACGCTGAAGTGCAAGAGGCGCAGGACGGCAGTCTGAACGCCAAGACCGCGCCGCTGCTGGACGATGTGATCAAGCCGCTGTTTGCCGCTTACAAGGCTCTAACACAGGCAAGATCCGCGCGTGAGCCGCTGGATCTGGACCTTCCAGAGCGCAAGATCGTTCTCGATGAGGACGGTAACGTTACCTCGGTTGCCTTCCGCGACCGGTTGGACGCGCACAAACTGATCGAGGAGTTTATGATCCTCGCCAATGTCGCCGCGGCTGAAACGCTGATCAAGAAACGGTCGCCGCTGCTGTTTCGTGTGCACGAGGAGCCAGCCCAGGAAAAGCTGGAGGCACTGCGCGAGACCGCGCAGGCGGCAGGCCTCAGCATGGCCAAGGGGCAGGTGCTGCAGACCCGGCATCTGAACGCACTGCTGAACCAGGCCGCGGGGACAGATGATGCGGAGCTGATCAACATTTCCACGCTGCGCTCGATGCAACAGGCCTACTACAACCCGGAGAATTTCGGGCATTTCGGCCTGGCACTGCGGAACTATGCGCATTTCACCTCCCCGATCCGCCGCTATGCCGACCTGATCGTGCACCGCTCGCTGATCTCCTCGCATGGCTGGGGGGATGACGGGCTGGATGCCGCGCAAATCGAGCGGCTGGAGGAGACGGCCACCCATATCTCTGACACCGAGCGGCGGTCGATGATTGCGGAGCGCGACACCACGGACCGCTATTTGGCATCCTATCTCAGCGAGCGGGTTGGCAATGAGTTCGAAGGCCGGATCAGCGGTATTGCCCGGTTTGGAGCCTTTGTGAAGCTGAATGAGACCGGTGCCGACGGGCTGGTGCCGGTGCGCTCCATCGGGCGGGAGTTTTTCCACTTCGATGCACAGGCCGGAACGCTGACAGGGGCGGACACCGGCATGACCCTGGCCATCGGCCAGCGGGTCACAGTGCGGCTGACACAGGCAGCGGCCGTCACCGGCGGGCTGGAGCTGGAGCTGCTGGCGCTGGAAGAGGTCCCTATGCCCGCGGGCGGGGGCTCCTCACGCGGCCGCCGCAGCCCGGCAGGACGAACCGTGAAGCGAAAGGCCGCCAAGTCCAAGCACAAGGCGGCCAAGGTGAAGCGCAAAGTCGAGCGCAAGCGGCGGAAATAGACGTCTGCCCCAACGGGGACAGGCTGGTGTTTTCCTACGCCGGAGTATCCAGCGGTGCGCGGATCTTGTAGGTCAGCGCCCGTTTGATCAGCCAGCCATGGCGGATCGGCTCGACCTCCGCTGGGGAGTTGAACAGCACCGCCCGGGTGCCCTCGAACCGGTCCCAGGCTGGGAAGGCGGTGGCAAACTCCGGGATCAGCCGGCTTTGGCAATGCACAAATAGCGCAAAGCGCGCGCCCTTCGGCACACCAAGCCGCAGCGAAGAGCCTGTTTTCCGCTCAGGCGTGAGGTAAGCGGGCTGGCCCCAGCGCAAGGCCTCCTCAATCCGGCCGGCCTCAGGCGTCTGCGCAGCGGTTGCAAAGATCAGGCGGCGCAGCGTCAGCAGCCCCTCGCGGGCCTGCGGGTCGGCAGCATTAAACACCGCTTCGATCTGTTCACTGGCAAAGGCCGGGGTCATGGCAGGGGCACCGTCTCAAACACACGGTCAACGTATGCCCGAAGAGGCGCGTCGTCGAGGATGCGGCTCACCAGCGCGGTGCGGACAGGGGTTGTCGCCATCGCCTGCAGCATCGGGGCAACGCTGAAATCAGCGCTGGAAATCTGGGACCCGAACAGGAAGTCCTGCCCGTTCAGAAGATCGGAAATGGCGCGCAAATCCTGGTCCAAGCGTTCATTGCGCTCGGCCGCACTGAAGCGGGTGGTGCCTTGGAACATCAAACCGCTCTTTACGGATTTGCGAATTGACCGGGTAACAGGACCGCGGATCAGGGCCGGAATCTCGTGAAAGTAGCTGTCGCGGATCGCCGGCCAGACCGCATCATTGTCCCAGCGGTCGCACACCACGTGAAAATAGAGCGTATCCTCGGCCATGCGGACCAGCATCTGCGCCTGCGCCCGGTCCCGGCTGCCGAGACCGGGGTCGAATTCTGCGCCCCGCTGTTCCAGCCAGGCCCGGATGGCGTTACTGTCCGGCACCAGCCCGCCCGGCGTGCGCAGCACCGGCAGCTTGCGGTGGGGCATCTTGCGGGGGTCATTCAGATCTTCGCGGATCCAGCTTTGGCCGGAAAATCCCAGTAACAGAGCCGCCTTAACGCAAAACGGGCTGAGGCTGAAGACGGGGCCGTTGTTGGGGTAGGTCAAAAGGGTGAGCATGGGAAAATCCTGTCGTTTCGGGTTGCCCGCACCCTAGATCCGCATGGTGACAAAAACTGTCATCAAGCGTAGAGAGAATAGATCATGTCCCGAACCCACCGCCTCTTTCAGCTGATGCAGGCCCTGCGCCTGGGGCCCGGCCCGCATACCGCGGCGCGGCTGGGAGAGGAGCTGGGTGTGTCAGCCCGCAGCATCCACCGCGATATCGCCACACTGCGCGAGATTGGGGCCGTGATCGACGGCGAAGCAGGGTATGGCTTTACCCTGGTTGAGGACAATGCGCTGCCACCGATGGGCTTTCGCGACACCGAACTGGAGGCGCTGGTGCTGGGCCTGCGCGAAGTGGAGCTGATCGGCGATCCGGAGCTGGCCACCGCGGCCTCTGAGGCCCTTCGCAAGCTGCAGGCACGGCTGCCGCCGAGACAAGCGAACAGGCTGCGTCACGCGGTGCTGGCGCCCTACAGGTTCGAACGCCCTGTTCCGCCTGCAATCTCCGCACAGGATCTGCGCCAAGCTGCGTGGGACGAGGTCGAGGTGCGTTTTGGCTACACTGACGGGCACGGCGCGGAGACCGAACGGCAGGTGAAGCCGCTGAGCGTGGTGTACTTCGACCGCTCGACCGTGCTGATCGCCTGGTGCTGCCTGCGTCAGGCAGTGC
Source organism: Leisingera sp. CC-HEC093 (assembly GCF_059429195.1). Lineage (NCBI taxonomy): Bacteria > Pseudomonadati > Pseudomonadota > Alphaproteobacteria > Rhodobacterales > Roseobacteraceae > Leisingera > Leisingera sp. CC-HEC093. The sequence continues at coordinate 1,243,715 of NZ_JCAIJR010000001.1, forward strand.
GGGTGTTCCGGCTGGACCGGATGCGCGAACTGGAGGTGACGGAGCAGAGTTTCCGGCCGCACCGGGTGCCCATGCTGAGAGATGCCTTGGAACAGATGCGCCAGGAGCACAGGTAGCAGGACGGGCTTGAGGGCGGGCAAGCGGTACCCCGCACATGCAATAACAGGCCTCTTTACCAAGACTGTACCGCCGCTAGACTGGGGCTGAGCAGTAAAAAACGAGGTGCAACATGCGCAAATGGGTTGCGGTATCGCTGGTGGCAGGCAGTGCAATTGCGGCAGAGGCCGCGCCGGACAACTCTCCGGCGCCTGACCGCCCGACCGGGACCACCACTCAGGAGGGACAGAGTGAAAGTTATCAGCTAGCTTCAGCCACTTCCTTGCGGCCCGTTGCAAGGCCTGTGTCACTGCAGGGTGCAGCTGTGGAACTGGCGGCAGCAGAGCTGAATTTTCAAGGCTGGATATCTGGGTTCAAGGACCGTGCCATGGCGCAGGGGATCAGCGCATCTGTGCTGGACAGTGCCTTTGACGGAGTGAGCTATGATCCCGAGGTGATCCGCCGCGACCGCAATCAATCTGAGTTCACCAAGACGATCTGGGAGTATCTCGACAGCGCCGCCTCAGACCTGCGGGTAAAGAACGGCAAGGCGGCGCTGCAAAAACAGCAAGCGAGGTTGGAGCAGATCGAGGCCAAGTACGGCGTCGAAAAGGAGATCGTGGCGGCCGTCTGGGGGCTCGAAAGCAGCTTTGGCACCTTTCGCGGCAAGATGGATGTGATCCGCTCTCTGGCGACGCTGGCCTTTGACGGGCGGCGCGGGGTGTTTTTTGAAGGGCAGCTGGTGGCCGCGCTGCAGATCCTGCAGGCCGGCGATGTCGCCGCCCGCAAGATGACTGGCAGCTGGGCCGGGGCGATGGGGCACACCCAGTTTATTCCAACGTCTTACCTGGACTACGCTGTGGATTTCACGGGCGATGGCAAACGCGATATCTGGTCGGACAACCCGGCTGATGCGCTGGCCTCTACTGCGGCCTACCTCAAGCAATTCGGCTGGGTGAAAGGCCAGCCCTGGGGTGTTGAGGTAAAACTGCCAAAGGGGTTTGACTATACGCTGGCGGATCGGGACATCGAAAAATCCCCCGCGGAATGGGCGGCGATGGGCATCAAGGGGCTGGATGGGCACGCGGTCACGGATCACGGGCCCGCCGCGATACTGCTGCCTGCGGGCAGCAAAGGCGCAGCTTTCATGATCTTCCGGAACTTTGCAGTGCTGGAGCGCTACAACACGGCAGACGCCTATGTGATCGGCGTCGGGCATCTGGCCGACAGGATAAAAGGCGGTTCGCCGATACAGTCCAGCTGGCCGCGCGGCGATCGGGCCCTGACCCTGGCGGAGCGCGAAGCGATGCAAGAGCGGCTGACCAGTGCCGGATTCGACACCGGCGGTATCGATGGAAAGATCGGTCCCAAGACAATTGCGGCCGTGCGCGCCTATCAGGCGGCAAACGGGCTGACGCCGGATGGCTATGCTTCGCTGCAGCTGCTGCAGCGCCTGCAGTAGCATTTGCAGGAGGGGGCCAGCCCCCTCTTGACCTCAAGGGCCCATTCACCCCCGGGATATTTCTAGCCAGATGAACAAGGGATAAGGCCCCGCATCGCGGGGCCTATTATGTTTACGGCAGCAGGAATGCCCGGTTTAACCGGGAGACATTCCGCGCAGGCGCTCGGAGCGGCGGCGCAGCATTTCCACCGTGGCCAGAAGCATGATGGATATCGCCACCAGGATCGTCGCCACCGCCAGGATGGTAGGAGAGATTTGCTCCCGCAGGCCGATGAACATCTGCCACGGAAGGGTTTTTTGCCCGGCCGAGCCGACGAACAGCACCACGACCACCTCATCAAAGGAGGTGATGAAGGCGAACAGGCCGCCCGAGATCACCCCCGGCAGGATCAGCGGCATCTGCACCCGGAAGAATGTAGTAACCGGATCGGCTCCCATGTTGGCTGCAGCCCGGGTCAGCGAGCGATCAAAACCAACCAGAGTTGCCGTCACCGTGATGATCACGAAGGGAATACCCAGCGCGGCATGGGCCAGAACCACGCCAACATATGTCCCCTGCAGGCCGATGCGGCTGTAGAAGAAGTACATGCCGGCCGCGGAGATGATCAACGGCACGATCATCGGCGAAATCAGGATCGCCATGATTGCCCGGCGGAACGGCACGTGCGGCTGGCTGAGGCCGATGGCGGCCAGGGTGCCGAAGGTGACCGAAACGATGGTCGCCATCGGTGCGATCTTCAGGGAGTTCCACATCGCAGACTGCCAGGAGTCATTGTTGAAGAAGTCCCGGTAGTGTTTCAGCGAATAGCCTTCCGGGTCCAGCCGCAGCATTTCCGGCGTGAAGGTGAAAAAGTCCTGCGCGTTGAAGCTGAGCGGAATAATCACCACGATCGGTGCGATCAGGAAGAAGAAGACCAGACCGCAGATCACCCGGAAAGTGTAGTGCCAGGTGCGCTGGCCAACGGTCGCATAAGGAGGAAGTGCGCTCATATCGGTTATCCCAGCTTAACGTTGTCGATGCCGACGACCTTGTCGTAGACCCAGTACAGGAGCAGGACGACCGCCAGAAGGATCGCGCCCAGCGCCGCACCCAGGCCCCAGTTGCCCGACGTCGAGATGTGGTAGGCAATCAGGTTGGAGATGAAGGTGCCTTTGGTGCCGCCAACCAGCGCCGGGGTGATGTAGTAGCCCACGGCCAGGATGAAGACGAGGATCGACCCCGCGCCGATGCCCGGCACGGTTTGCGGGAAATAGACCCGCCAGAAGGCAGTCCAGTCGGTGGCGCCCAGAGATTTGGCGGCGCGCAAGTAGGACGGGTTGATGGTCTGCATCACCGAATACATTGGCAGGATCATGAACGGCAGCAGGATGTGCGTCATCGCAATGATGGTGCCCAGTTCATTGTTGATCAGAACCAGCCGGTTGGCGTCGTCCACCAGTCCGATCCAGACCAGAGTGTCATTGATGACGCCCTGCTGCTGCAGCAGAATTTTCCAGGCCGAGGTTCGCACCAGAAGCGATGTCCAGAACGGCAGCAGCACCAGGATCAGCAGCAGGTTTGCCTTGCGTGCAGGCAGGTTGGCCAGGATCCAGGCCACCGGGTAACCCAGCATGATACAGCTGAAGGTGATGATCAGGGACATCCGCATGGTGCGGACCAGCATGGTGTTGTAAATCCGCTCATTCTCGGGGCGGATTTCCGGGCCTTCCGCACCCAGCTGCATATCGACAGCATTCAGGAAGTAGCCGGAAGTGAAGGTGCCGGAATAGGTCTTGATGGTGCGCCACAGCTCAATGTCGCCCCAGCCGTCGTCAATGTCGATCAGCTTTTCCCGGAACGGGCCGTCAGTGGCGAGATCCCATTTCTTGACCTTGCGTCCGGACTTACGGAACACCGACGACAGGCCGGGATTTTCATAGTTCAGGCGCTTGGCGACTTTGGTATGGGTTTTCTGTTCGGCAGCGACCTTCAGGTCGGCAGCCATTGCAGCAAACACGGCCTCTTCGGGCAGTTGCCCTGACGCGGGATCCCAGTCTGCCAGCGCTTCGACCGTATAGGGCAGTGTGTCCTGGACGATCCGGTTCTCCACCGAGCGGAACAGCATGTCGGCCACCGGCAGGATGAAGGTCACAAGGATGAACAGCAAAAGCGGTGCGATCAGCATCAGCGCGCGCAGCTTTTGCATCCGAAGCGCCCGCGCCAGGCTGCGCTTCAGCGGCGTGCCGTCCGCGGCCAGTACCGGGCCGGATTGGCTAATGTCAGTCATAGGGTTCCCCGTCGGGTCTTTATTTTTTTGGGCAGGAGGCCTGGACGCAGCAGGCCCCCTGCAATCTTGGATCAGGTCAGATTACTTGGCCAGCCATGCCTGGAACTTGGCGTTCAGGTCATCACGGTTGTCTGCCCACCATTCGTAGTCATAGACGTGAACATTGGAGGCGTTTGCCGGGTCGGTAGGCATGTGCGGCGCCATGTCGATTCCCAGCTCGGCGTGTTTGCCGACCAGGGGTGCCGAGGAGGCACGGGCCGGGCCGTAGGAGATGTAGGCGGCCTGGTCAGCCAGACGCTGGGTGTCGGTGGCGAACTTCAGGAAGTCCATAACGCGCGCCTTGCGGTCGGCAGGCAGGCCCGCCGGAACAACCCAGCCGTCGAGATCAAACGACTGCATGTCCCAAAGCATGCCGATCGGCTGGTCCTGCTCAGCAATCGCAGAGAACAGGCGGCCGTTGAAGGTCGAGCCCATTACCACTTCGCCGTCGGCCAGCAGCTGCGGGGTTTCCGCGCCGGCGGTCCACCAGACCACCTGATCCTTGATGGTTCCGAGCTTGTCCAGCGCCTGTTGGACACCTTCGTCGGTGCTCAGCACGTCATAGATGTCGTCCTTGGCCACGCCATCGCAGTAAAGCGCCCATTCCATGTTGTCGATCGGGCGTTTCTGCAGCGAGCGCTTGCCCGGATATTTTTCGGTGTCGAAGATCGCGCAGACGGTTTCCGGCTTATCGATCAGATCGGTGCGGTAACCAAAAGTGGTCGAATAAACGATCTGCGGCACAAAGCAGTCGCTGACGATCAGGTCGCCGAAGTCTTCGGACGCCGAGGTGCCATCGGGTGCGGAAGCCAGATCTTCGTCATGGTTGATTTCTTCTGCCAGGCCTTCGTCGCACAGGCGCATGGAGTCGGAGGCCACTGCGTCAACCAGATCCCAGGTCACGTTGCCGGCTTCGTTCATGGCACGGATCTTGGCCACGGCTTCGGCGGAGCTTTCGTCCCAGATCACCTTAACGTCGGGGTTTGCGGCCAGATAGGGTTCCACATAGGCTTTTTGCTGGCTGGCCTGGTAGGCACCGCCCCAGGACACCAGAGTCAGCTCATTGGCCATTTCTTCGGCAAAGGCCGAAGGGGCGCAAAGGGCGGTGGTCATCGCCAGTGCAGACAGTTTGCTGAGTTTCATAGAGAGTCTCTCCTTGTTGAAATTCACAGATGTGAGATTCCCCCCGGTCATTCTTCTGCCGGGGGTTCGGCGCACGCGGATCAGGCGTCCAGCGCGCGGCAGTCTTCCGGCAGCCAGCCGATTTCGATCTGCTGACCGGGCTGAAGACGGACTTGGTCCGGGGCGTTCCGGGTCTTGATGATGAACTCATCATTGCCGGCCACCCGCAGACGGGTGCGGAAGATGTCGCCCATGTAGATGAACTCCAGCACTTCCGCCTTGAGCGTATGGACGCCTGCCTGCAGGCGGTCCTTGTTGTATTCCACCCGTTCGGGGCGGATCGAGACACGGGTACGCTCGCCAGGCTGCGAGACATTGACCGGTTTGCAGTCGATCAGCTCGCCATCGTCCAGCTGCACCAGCGCGATACCGTTGTTGATTTCCTTGACGGTGCCCTCCAGCGTGTTGTTTTCGCCAATGAACTGGGCCACGAAGCTGTTGTCCGGGCTTTCATAGAGCTGGTCCGGCGGCGCGATCTGCTGGATGCGGCCATCGTCGAATACTGCAACGCGATCCGACATGGTCAGCGCCTCGGTCTGGTCGTGTGTCACATAGACCACGGTGATCCCCAGACGGTGTGCCAGGTGAGTGATCTCGAACTGCATCTTTTCACGCAGCTGCTTGTCGAGCGCCCCCAGCGGTTCGTCCATCAGAACCAGCTCAGGTTCGAAAACCAGCGCGCGGGCCAGTGCGATCCGCTGCTGCTGGCCGCCCGAAAGCTGCGCCGGGCGGCGGCCGCCAAAAGCGCCCATTTCCACCATATCGAGCGCCCGCTTCACCTTTTCCTCGCGTACGGATTTGCCCATCTTGCGGACTTCCAGCGGGAAGGAGAGGTTTTCCGCAATCGTCATATGCGGAAACAGTGCATAGTTCTGGAACACCATGCCGATACCGCGCTTGTGCGGCGGGATGTTGTTGATTGAGGTCCCGTCCAGGCGGATATCGCCATGGGTCGCAGTTTCAAAACCAGCCAGCATCATCAAACAGGTGGTTTTTCCGGACCCGGACGGGCCAAGCATGGTCAGAAACTCGCCCTTGGGCATGGTGAGGTTTAGGTCTTTGACAACGAGATTTTCGCCATCATAGCTCTTTTGGACACGTTCGAATTCAACGAACGCATCAACGTTTGACGCATCAGCCAAAGCAGGCTCCCCGTAGTTTGTCATTCCGGCAGATTTGCTCTGCACTTATTCGAAGTTAATCACACCAAAGCTACCAAGCGCTAGATATGAAAAAAATATTCTTTCACTGGCGAGCGTACGAAATTCATACTTCGACCGCCTGCTGACGAAAAAGAATACCCTACCGGAAGCCTAGTCCTAGTCCGGTGCCCCAGACCGGACGTTTTGCGACGCCCTTATGAGAAATTGCGCCATGTCTTGTGAGGCAGCAGCTGAAAACCGACCCTTTCACCCCCGGAACCGAATAGGAAAGGCCCGGCAATATTGTTGCCGGGCCTTGCTGGACCGCTGTCTGGACTGAGACAAAAAAACAGAATCAAGCGCTGTGCAGCAGGTCCTGCGCCTTCAGTTCCGCGTAGCATTCATCCAGGGATTTGACCGCGCGCTCTATCAGCATATCAATCTGCTCCGGTGTGATCACCAGCGGCGGAGAGATGATCATCCGGTCGCCAACATGGCGCATGACCAGATCGTTGGCAAAGCAGCGCTCGCGGCAAATGTAGCCGACAGTGCCAGCATCAGATGCAAAAGCGGCGCGGGTTTCCTTGTTCGGGGTCAGCGCAATCGAGCCCATCATGCCGACGATCTTAGCCTCGCCTACCAGCGGGTGATCGGCCAGGGCTTCCCATTTCCGCTTCAGATACGGGGCCGCCACGTCGCGCACATGCCCAAGGATGTTCTCCTCCTCCAGGATACGCAGGTTTTCCAACGCCACCGCTGCGGCCACCGGGTGGCCGGAGTAGGTGTAGCCGTGGTTGAATTCATCCGAGGCGATCACCGAAGCAACCCCATCGCTGACAATCGAGCCGCCGATCGGTGCGTAACCGGAGCTAAGGCCCTTGGCGATGGTCATGATGTCAGGGCGGATGTTCAGGGTTTCGCTGCCGAACCAGTTGCCGGTGCGCCCGAAACCGCAAATCACCTCATCCGCGATCAGCAGGATTTCATATTTGTCGCAGATCCGCTGGATTTCCGGCCAGTAGCTGTCCGGCGCCACGATCACGCCACCGGCCCCCTGCACCGGCTCTGCGATAAAGGCAGCGACACGGTCTTCGCCCAGCTCCAGAATCGCCTCTTCCAGCTCGCGCGCGCGCTGCAGGCCGAATTCTTCCGGCGGCATGTCGCCACCCTCGGCCCACCAGTTCGGCTGATTGATATGGTGGATATCCGGGATTGGCATACCGCCCTGGGCATGCATACCGCTCATCCCGCCGAGAGAGCCGCTGCCGACCGAGGAACCGTGATAGGCATTCTTGCGGCTGATTATGACGGACTTCGACGGTTTGCCCTTCAGCGCCCAATAATGACGCACCATGCGGATGTTGGTGTCGTTGGCCTCAGAGCCGGAGCCGGCAAAGAACACATTATTCAGGTCGCCCGGTGCCAGCTCAGCGATCTTGGCTGCCAGCGCGATAGCCGGCACATGGGTGGTCTGGAAGAAGGTGTTGTAATACGGCAGCTCGCGCATCTGGCGGGCAGCCACCTCGGCCAGTTCTTCGCGGCCATAGCCAATGTTGACGCACCACAGGCCCGCCATCGCATCAAGTATCTGATGCCCTTCGCTGTCGGTCAGATGCACGCCGTCTGCGCGGGTGATGATGCGCGCGCCCTTCTGAGACAGCTCGCCATTGGCGGTGAACGGGTGCATGTGGTGGGCTGCGTCCAGTGCCTGCAGTTCAGCCGTCGGCATGTGGTTGGTGATAACGGTCATGAGACTCGCTCCTGAGAATAACTGATTGGCACCAGAATATGATCAAATTTCCAAGTGTCAATCGAATCAGTTTACGGCCTGCAAGCCCTGAACCACATGCTCCATGCCCTCAATGACGTCCTGTTTCATCGCCAAAGCAGCCATTTCCGGGTCCTGCCGCCGCAGAGCGTCGAGGATGTCCTTGTGCCGGTCCGGAAAGCTCTGGGTGCCAAGGCGGCCGCTGACCACCCGCAGCGAAGGGCCAAAGCGCAGCCACAGACGGTCGGCGATGTCGCTGAGAATGGGTGCCTTGGCATGGGAGTAAAGCGCTGTGTGGAAGCTATAGTTCTGCACCAGGTAACCCGCGACATCGCCGGTCGATATTGCTTTATCCAACGCGTTATCGATGATCACCAGCTCCTGGATATCCACGGCAGTGATCTGAATCGCGGCCCGGCTCGCAAGCTCACATTCAATTGTTTTTCTTGCAAAAATCAACTCCTCCAAGTCCTGAGGACCCAACAGAGGAACGGATACACGCCGGTTGCCCTGGAACATCAATGCCCCGTCAGAAATCAGTCTGCGGATCGCCTCGCGCACCGGTGTCATACCGGCTTCCAGCGTCTCGACCAAACCCTGGATTGTCACGGCCTGGCCGGGCACTAGTTCGCCGAACAAAATCTGCGCCCTGAGCTTTTGGTAGACGATCTCATGCGCGGGCTGTTTCACCGGGTTTTCCTGCGCCGCTGCGGGGGGCGAAGTGGTCTTTGTCACCTGGGAATTTCCTCCTCGATTTTGGCCAGCTTGCACCATCCTAAGCCAAGTGAAAACATAAAGAGTATTGCCGAACACGGCAAAACTTGATCAAATCCCTTCACAGCCGGACTTGGAAGCCGGCACGCACAGGGAGAATTTCATGACACTTAAAACGATGACCATGACCGCCGTTGTTGCCCTTGGCACGGCAGCCGCAGCCGCCGCGGAGGAGGTTCGCGTCTACAACTGGTCGGACTATATTGACGAAGGCCTTCTGGAAAAGTTCGAGAAGGAAACCGGCATCGATCTGATCTATGACGTCTTTGACAGCAACGAGGTTCTGGAAACCAAGATGCTGGCAGGCGGCTCTGGCTATGATGTTGTTGTGCCGACCGGCTCCTTCATGGCGCGCCAGATCCAGGCAGGCGCCTTCCAGAAGCTGGATCCGTCGAAGCTGCCGAACAAAGAAAACATGTGGAACGCGATCGAGGAGCGCACCGGGAAGTACGACCCCGGCAATGAATACTCCATCAACTACATGTGGGGCACCACCGGCATCGGTGTGAACGTCGGAAAAGTGAAGGAAGTGTTGGGTGAAGACGCCCCGATCGACTCGCTGGAGCTGGTGTTCAACCCGGAAAATATGGAAAAGCTTGCAAGCTGCGGCGTGCATTTCCTGGATGCCCCGGATGAAATGATCCCGGCGGCGCTGAAATACATCGGCGAAGACCCCAACAGCATGGATGCCGATGTGGTCGCCAAGGCTGAGCCTGTTCTGCTGGCCGTTCGCCCCTATATCACCAAGTTCCACAGCTCAGAATACATCAACGCCCTGGCCAATGGGGATATCTGCGTGGCCTTCGGCTGGTCCGGCGACATTCTGCAGGCGCGCGACCGTGCAGCCGAAGCAGAAAACGGTGTCGAGATCGAATACAACGCACCCAAAGAGGGTGCGCTGATGTGGTTCGACCAGATGACCATTCCGGTCGATGCCCCGAATCCGGAAGCCGCCCACAAGTTCCTGAACTTCATCATGGACGCGCAGAATATGGCGGCTGCGTCCAACTACGTCTATTATGCTAATGGCAACAAGGCGAGCCAGGAGTTCCTGGAAGAGGATGTGATAGGCGATCCCGCGATCTATCCCAACGAAGAGACCGTCAAGAACCTGTACATCAAAGAGGGCTACCCGCCGAAGGTACAGCGCAAGGCCACCCGCATGTGGACCAAGGTTAAATCCGGCACCTGAACAACCGTTGCCTGACCTGCGGGGCGCATTTGCCGCCCCGCAAATTCTGACGCGCCGGGGAAAACCTTGCGCACAGCCACCAACACATCCGCGCGACAATTCGCAGAAGAGGCCCGGCTTGACTGCTTCCGTATTCGAACCTTGGAACGATCCTGAGGCTAAGCCCCTGATCCACTTCCAGAACGTCACCAAACGGTACGGTGAGTTCACCGCCATCGACAACCTGACCATCGACATCTACGAGCGGGAATTCTATGCGCTGCTGGGCCCGTCCGGCTGCGGCAAGACCACGCTTATGCGGATGCTGGCAGGGTTCGAAACCCCGACCGAGGGCAAGATTTTCCTGGCCGGGCAGGATATTGCCCCGGTGCCGCCAAACAAGCGGGCGGTGAATATGATGTTCCAGTCCTACGCACTGTTCCCGCATCTTTCGATCTGGGAAAACATCGCCTTTGGTCTCAAGCGCGAAAAGATGCCCAAGCATGACATCAACGACCGCGTTGACGAAATGCTGCGGTTGACCCGGCTGGAAAAATTCGCCCGCCGCAAGCCGCATCAGATATCCGGCGGCCAGCGCCAGCGCGTTGCCCTTGCCCGGTCGCTTGCGAAACACCCGAAGCTGCTGCTGCTCGACGAACCTCTGGGCGCGCTGGACAAGAAACTGCGCCAGGACACGCAGTTCGAACTGATGGATATTCAGGAGAAGACTGGCACCACTTTTGTGATCGTGACCCACGATCAGGAAGAGGCGATGACTGTGGCGTCCCGTGTCGCAGTGATGGATCACGGCAAGATCATCCAGGTGGCGACGCCCGACCGGATCTATGAAACACCAAATTCTGTTTATGTCGCTGATTTTATTGGGGACGTGAACCTGATCGAAGGGACGGCTAAGCTCAATGGCAGCGAGGCTTACGCCATGTCCTGGCACGAGGGCCACGCGCCGCTGAGCGTCAAATCACCGAATGTATTCTCCGAGGGTCAGAAATGCCATCTGGCGATCCGGCCTGAAAAAGTGGTGATCAGTGCCGAAAAGCCGGCAGAGGCGGACAATGCCGTTCAGGGCCGCATTTTGGATATCGCTTACCTTGGCAACATCTCCACCTATCATGTGGAATTGCCAACCGGCGCGGTGATCAAAGCACAGTCTGCCAACACCCGCCGCATTGCCCGCCGCGCCTATACTTGGGAAGACACTGTCTGGCTGTCCTGGACCGCCACGGCAGGCGTACTGCTGGCTGAATGATGCGCCGCTTTGTCCTGATTGCCATCCCCTATGTTTGGCTTCTGGCACTGTTCCTGGTGCCGTTTGCCATCGTTCTGAAAATCTCTCTGTCGGATGCAGCGGTGGCACGCCCCCCCTATTTTCCGCAGTTCGACTGGGCAGAAGGCATCGCGGCCTTCATTGCGGAGCTGGACTTTGAAAACTTCATCTGGCTGACAGAAGACGATCTGTACTGGAAGGCCTACCTCAGCTCCCTGAAGATCGCGGTGGTGTCGACCTTCTTCACGCTGCTGGCCGGGTATCCGATTGCTTACGGCATGGCGCGCGCGCCAGAGGAATGGCGCCCGACCTTGATGATGCTGGTGATCCTGCCTTTCTGGACTTCTTTCCTGATCCGCGTTTACGCGTGGATGGGAATCCTGTCGAACGAGGGCTTCCTGAACCAGTTCCTGTTGTGGACTGGGGTGATTTCTGAGCCGCTGACCATCCTCAACACCAATTCTGCAGTCTATATCGGCGTCGTCTACACCTATCTGCCGTTCATGATACTGCCGGTTTATTCGGCGCTGGAACGGTTGGACAGTTCACTGATCGAAGCTGCTGAGGACCTTGGCTGTTCGCGCCTGACGGCCTTTTGGCTGGTAACCATCCCGTTGTCAAAAACCGGTATTATTGCCGGCAGCTTCTTGGTCTTCATCCCGGTGCTGGGTGAATTTGTGATCCCGTCGCTGCTGGGCGGATCCGACACGCTGATGATCGGCAAGGTGTTGTGGGAAGAGTTCTTCTCCAACCGCGACTGGCCAGTGGCGTCTGCGGTGGCGGTAGTTCTGCTGCTGCTCTTGGTGATCCCGATCGTGCTGTTCCAGCGTAACCAGCAAAAACAGCAGGAGGCAGAGCAATGAACCGTATGAGCTGGTTTAACGCCGTATCGCTGACCCTCGGCTTTGCCTTTCTCTATATCCCGATGGTAATCCTTGTGATCTTCAGCTTCAACGAAAGCAAGCTGGTCACCGTCTGGGCCGGGTTTTCAACCAAATGGTATGGCGAGCTATTGCAGAACGAGGCGTTCCTGAATGCTGCCTGGGTGACCATCAAGGTGGCAGTGTTCTCCTCTACCGCGGCGACCGTGCTGGGCACCATTGCCGCCTATGTGCTGGTGCGCGGCGGGCGGTTCATGGGGCGGACGCTGTTTTCCGGCATGATCTATGCACCGCTGGTGATGCCCGAGGTGATCACCGGCCTGTCGCTGCTCCTATTGTTCATCGGCATCGGCCTGGACCGCGGGGTGCTGACCATCGTGCTGGCGCATACCACCTTCTCAATGTGTTATGTCTCTGTGGTAGTTTCATCCCGGCTGGTGACATTCGACCGTTCACTGGAGGAAGCCGCACTGGATCTGGGTTGTTCTGCGTCTGAGGCGTTCCGGCTCGTAACCCTGCCGATCATTGCGCCAGCGGTCATTTCCGGCTGGCTCCTGGCCTTTACCCTGTCGCTCGATGACCTGGTGATTGCCTCCTTCACTTCCGGCCCTTCCGCCACCACCCTGCCGATCAAAATTTTCTCAGCCGTGCGCCTGGGCGTCAGCCCTGAAATCAACGCGCTGTCGACGATCATGATCTCGATTGTCACTGTGGGCGTCATTACCGCCTCTCTGGTGACCAAGCACCAGGTGGCCCGCCAGAAGCGCGAGGAGCAGGCCGCGGTGCGCACCTGATGCGCCGGATCTTTTCCGGCTATGCCTATGGTGCCGGCCCATGCAGTAATTGCTGGTGGGACGAGACCATCCCGGCACCGGATTGGCCGGTTCTGCACGGGGACACCACCGCCGATGTTGCCATCATCGGCGGCGGTTTCACCGGCGTATCAGCGGCCCTGCATCTGGCCGGAAGCAGGGTTTCCGTTGCCCTGCTGGAAGCGGAAACTCCGGGCTGGGGGGCGTCGGGCCGCAACGGCGGGTTCTGCTGCCTTGGCGGCTCGAAACTGTCCGGCAACGCAATGCGCAGGCTGTTCGGCAGCGCCGCTGCAGATGCCTATGAGGCCAGCGAAGAGGCTGCTGTGCACCTTGTGCAAGAGCTGCTCACCACCTACGGCATAGAGGCTGACATCCACTCCCGCGGCGAGACGCAGCTGGCACACAGCGCAAAGGCCGCGCGGCGCTTACAGGCTCAGGCGGTGGAAAGCCAAAAGGCTGGCGAAGATGCAGAATTCCTCACTCGTGGCCAGTTGGCAGACCACGGGTTGAACGGCAATTTTCATGCCGCGCTGACGACGCCGGCGGGGTTTGCCCTGAACCCGCGTAAATACCTGTTCGGCTTGGCCGCCGCTGCAGTGAAAGCAGGCGCCAGGCTGTTTCAGAACAGCCCGGCGCTTTCTGTAAGGCAAGCGGCCGACGGCTATGAAATAGAGACTAATAAAGGGATTTTGAGGGCTTCCAACGTTGTCATTGCCACCAATGGCTATTCCTCGGAAGACCTGCCCGGATGGCTGGCGGGACGCTACATGCCCGCTCAATCCACCGTCATGGTAACGCGGCCGCTGACTGAGGCAGAACTTCAGGCGCAAGGCTGGTTTTCGCATCAGATGGCCTATGACACCCGCCACCTGCTGCATTACTTCCGGCTGATGCCGGACAGGCGCTTCCTGTTTGGCATGCGCGGCGGGCTGCTGGCGTCGCCGCGGGCAGAGGCTGGAATTCGGCACAAGCTACGTCAGGATTTCGAAGCCATGTTCCCGAACTGGCGCGACGTGGAGACCACCCACTGCTGGTCCGGCATGGTCTGCCTGTCGCGCAATCTGGTGCCCTTCATCGGACCGGTGCCTGAAAGCCCGGGTATGTTTGCCGGGCTTTGCTATCACGGCAACGGGGTCGCGATGGGCAGCTATGCCGGGCGGGTTCTCAGCGACCTGATGCAGGGCGGCACGACAGAGCTGCCCTATTCGACAGTTGTGCAAAAGATGCCGCGTTTTCCCTTTGGCCGTTCCCGCAGGGTGTTGATGCCGCCGGCCTATGCGGTTCTGGGCCTAATGGATTGAAGCGCTGCGCGTTCCAGTTCATAGGCCTGGCGGTCCTTTTCTCCGCCCCTCTCAGCCCGCCAAAGGCAATAGGCAGCCATGCGCCAGTGGTACCAGGGCTTCAGCGCAAGCATCCGGCCGGCAATACGCGGGTCGGGATAGGCCGTCAGAAAGCTGTCTTCCTCCGCCCTTGTCAGCGGCGCCCCCCGGTACATCATTTGCATCGCCGGAGACAGGAACAGTGACAGATCTTCAGCTGGATCCCCGATTTGCGGGCATTGCCAGTCGATCAGCGTCAAGGTGCCATCATGCGCCAAAAGGTTCCCCGGCACCGGATCACCATGGATGAGCACTGGCTGCATCAGCGGTGGCACACGGCCCAGCGGACGCAAAGCCGCCAATAACGCCCCGTCCTTGCACCGGGTGAGTATCTTCAGGGTCTGCGCTTCCAGAGCTGTGCTGCCGTTCATACCCGCCGGCAGCCCAGGCGGCGGCGCCACATCATGCAATCGCCCCAAGAGCCGTGCTGCGTGGCCGGTATCCTCTTGCCATGGGCTTCCGTTGACATGGGCGTAGCTCAGCCATCTGCGGCCCTCGAACGCCCCGGTCTGCACCAGAGGCGGCACCATTCCGGTGCCGGACAGCGCCGCCAGGATCGCCCCTTCGCGTGCTGGATCATTCGCAAAAAGCGGGTTTTTTCCATCTTCAGCGTATAGCTTTACCACCAGCCCGCCCGCCCGCCAGACGTGGTTCGACCGCCCGCCGGTCAGACGCCGGGGGGCAGGCACATGCAGCCCGGTTGCGGACAAATGCGCAAAGAAACGGTTTTGGAACTGATCGGGCAGAGGTTGCAGGGCGGTCTCCGGTGTTGGCCGCCCCGTTCTTAGACAGTTTTTTCGCCTCCGCCTACTGCTGGATTACCCCGCAGGATCGCGCAACGCGCTGACAGAGGAGGCCAGAACCACCGAACCACCCTCTGTAATCAGCCCCACGTCACCGCCCTGCATCCGGGTTTCGTTCACCTTGAAATAGATCTCCGCGTATTCCTGCAGCAACAGGTCATCACCTTTCCGGCTCTCTATAACAAAGGCGTACTCACCTTCTGCCAGCGGATTTCCGTCAGCATCCAGCCCGTTCCACTCGTAGGGCTCGGCAGAAACCGGCAAGGCAAGGCGCTGCACTTCGGTGCCGTTTGTGTTCTTCACAACCAGTGTTACCGAATCCGCAGCCGCAGCCGGGTTAGGTGCGATTGTCACTGTGTTGGTGCCGTCGAAATAACCCGGAGCCACGCCCCGTGCCTCCATTCCGACCCAGCCCGACAGCGCCGCCATGTTTGCAAGTCCAAGCTGCGACTGCAGGCCTTCCAGAAGGGTGTTGCTTTTGGTCTGCTGTTCCACCATGGAGAATTGCGCCAGCTGCGCCGCATACTCCGTCGAGTCCATTGGTTCCAACGGATCCTGATTTGTGGCTTGCGCAGTCAGCATCTTGACGAAGGTTTCGAAATCGGACGTCAGCCCGGAGGTTTTCTGCGCGGGTGCCGGCTGAGAATTGGTTTGAACCGCAGAGTTGCTTGCGGAAGTGACTGCTGTTGTCATGTGTTCAGACCCTCATGTCTACGCCGGCAGTTCCAAGCCGGAGATTTTGTGTTGCCGGCGCTTCGGCGGCCATTACACTGGACGATTGCGTTTTGCCCATGCCGCCGGCCTGCGCCGAATCGCCTTGTTCATGTTCTCCGGACTGACCGCCGCCAGTTTGGCCGCCGCTGAATTCAAAGGAGATGTCTTCATATCCCATACGGCGGAATTCTTCGGCCAGCTCGCTGATATGGCGCCGCATCAAGTCGCCGGTTTCCGGGCGTTCCGTCTGGATGATCATCGTGATACCGGTTTCGCTGGTCAGAACGCGCATTTTCACTTGCCCCAGCTCCTGCGGGTTCAGGCTGACCTCGACTTTTTGCTCGCCCTTGGCCGCAAATGCCTCAGCAATCTGGGCCGCGATCATCCGGGGCAGTTCCGGTCTGTGACCGGCCTGTGTACCAAAAGACGCCTCAGCCAGGAGCTGATTCAGCCCCGGTGAATCAGCCGCCATGCCAAGCGAATGAAGCAAGAGATCAGGCTCTGCTAATGCGTCATTCGCCCCGCCTGCCTGCAAAGTCTGGATGACCGACGCAGCTGGCGCCGCCGTTTGCGGTACAGAAACAAATTGCGATGCAGCGGTCCTAACATCGGCGGTGCTCGCCCTTGCTGCTTCTGCGGCTGTTTCTGGAATCTCGTCAAAGAACGTCACGCCAGACGGGTCCGGCACTGCCTTCTGATTTGCCGCCAGGGGTACCGGCTGTCCAGCAGCAAGCACCTGCACTGCACCTTGTGCACCTGCTGCCACGGCCCGGGCAATGCCTTGGGGCTGCGCTTCAGCTTTCTGCTCAACGGGCTGTGCATTCAAGAAACCTGAAAGTGGCCGGGCGTGAGTGCCCCCCGCGGAGACCTGCCCCGCTACTGCGTCGGCATTATTTGGTTGGGCAGGTTTCAAAGAGGAATCTGGTTGAACAGAGCGGCCGCGGCTGCGACCCGCATCCGGTGCCAGAATCTCAGCCGTTTGCTGGCGAACCGCTGTACCAGGATCAGCCTTGCCATCAGCGGCTTTCACTGACTGATCCGGCCTGGTTTGCCTTCCGCTCACGGCAGCTTTCGCCGCTGTGCCGCCAGTCATTCCTGACGCAGCACCTTGCTGAACCTCTGCGGTTACTTCACCGAGTGTCTTCTGGATTCTGGCGGCCGCTGGCTCTCCACGATCCGCCCCCATGATACCAGCGGCTCCCTGGCCTCTGCCTCCGGCCTCCACGGCAAGACGCTGTGTCTCTTTACTCTCTGGACTGCGGCCGGTTTCAGAATTCGTTTTCACAACTTCGGGCATGCCTTCAGTTTCCGCAGCATCGCCCGCTGCTGCAGGAGCAGCTTCGACTTCGGCTTCGGCTTCAATGCCGACTTCTATGTCCAATCCAGCTTCGACTTCGACCTCGGCTTCAACCTCGACCTCGGTTTCGACCTCAGTTTCGACTTCGACTTGCAATTCGGCTTCTTCACCGGTTTCAATATCGGCAAATTCAACCGCGTCCGGGTGTTCTGGCGTTAACTGCAGCTGTTTAGACTCGACCTCTGGCAGAGCTTCAAGCTGATCATCAACCGATGCAATTTCACTTCCAGCGCCATCACCCGCGCCCATGCCTTTAGGTTCGGAAGAGGCCGTTCCCTGAGCGGATTCAGCTTCGGACGCAGCAGTTTCGCCAACTGCTTCAGGAACCTCTCCAGACGCCCCGCTCCGCTCGCCTTCGGCCGCCACAATAGCCGCAAAGTCAATGAAACTATTTGATTTTCCGTCTGCCATCGCATTATCCGCCGACGGTTTGCCGCCACTGGCAGACACAATTCCAAGGATCGAATTCATCATCATGATATTTGTTCCGGACATTCTATCTCGACCCGGACACACTTAACGCAAAGCGGTTACGGTAATTTTAACCGGTTTCAGGACATCTTCAGAAAATCGATGGAATTCGAGTTTTACCCGGAGAACCGGAAATGACTGAAACATTGCCTATTCGGCTTCAGGCCCCTGCTGCGACCATGCCCGTGCGGACCGCCAAGAGCGATCCGCTGCGCGAAGCCGCAATAGAACTGGAAGCCTCCTTTCTTGCAGAAATGCTCAAGTCTGCCGGCCTCGGCAATGCCAGTGAGAGCTTTGGCGGAGGCGCCGGTGAAGAGCAATTCTCCAGCTTTCTTATCCGCGAACAAGCCACGCAGATCGCCCGCTCTGGCGGCATCGGCCTAGCCGAATCACTTTATCACGCACTGAAGGAGACCCAAGGTGAGCAACCCTGAACCGCAGAAGCTCATTGATGAGCTTGACCAGATACTCGACCGCGAACGCGTTGCCTTGATGGCAGGCGACCTGAGCAAACTTGAAGAGCTTCTGGCAAAAAAAGAAAAAGTCATCAGCAAGCTGAACTCGGTAACAGAGCTGGAGCGCGAGGCGTTGGAACTCGTGCAGACCAAATTGTCGCGCAACCAGCAGCTCCTTGACAGTGCGATGGAAGGGATCCGTTCAGTCGCTGCGCGGATGGCCGAGTTGCGCCGCATCCGCAAGGGTCTGGACGTGTATGACAAG
The DNA here is from genome assembly GCF_059429195.1 of Leisingera sp. CC-HEC093. Taxonomy (NCBI): domain Bacteria; kingdom Pseudomonadati; phylum Pseudomonadota; class Alphaproteobacteria; order Rhodobacterales; family Roseobacteraceae; genus Leisingera; species Leisingera sp. CC-HEC093. Next base: position 1,262,038 of record NZ_JCAIJR010000001.1, read on the forward strand.
TCCGGACGCCGGAACCGCTTTGGCACCCGAGGGGCAACCAAACTTGAAAAAAGAGCCTGAGTGCAATTTGGAGAAAATTCTAAAAAACCAAATCCCGGCATTAGCACTCCCTTAGCAACTCCTGCGCCAATGTCGCCTTGCACCTGAGGAAAGGTGGCGCGGAAGCCGGACGGCGGAACGCACAGTCAGAAAGACGTCACACAGCGCCCTGAGGGGCAAAGAACATGGGGACAAAGAGCCCCGCAGCTAAAGGAAAAAGCTATGACCAGCATTCTGACCAACAACGGCGCAATGGTTGCCCTGCAGACTCTGCGTTCGGTGAACAACGACCTGAGCGACACTCAGAACCAGATTTCGACTGGTAAGGAAGTCGGCATGGCCAAGGACAACTCCGCTGTCTGGGCCATCTCTAAGACCATGGAATCCGACATTCAGGCTTATGAAGCCGTGGGTGATGCCCTGAACTTTGGCGAAGCGACCGTGGCGGTGGCATCGTCCGGTGCAGAGCAAATCGTTGAAGCTCTGAAAGATATGAAAGAGCTGATTGTTTCTGCGAACTCGGAAAACGTTGACCACGCCAAGATCCAGAACGACATCGTCAAAAAACAAGAGCAGATTACCGCCATCATCGAATCCGCAGAGTTCAATGGCGCTAACCTGCTGAAAGACACGGTTGATGGCACGGCAACGTCGCTGACAGTTCTTGGCTCTGTCGATGGCTCGACCAAAATCACTGTCGCCGCCGTGGACATGGTGAACGATCTTGACTGGGCCTCGACTGTACTCACTGCAATCACCGATGCAGACTCTGCAGCTTCTGCGCTGGGTGAAATCGATGGCCTTATTGCAGGTGCAATTGACGATGCAGCGGCTCTTGGCGCGGATTCCAAGCGCATCACCGACCAGAACGAGTTTGTGTCCAAGCTGACTGACTCGCTTAAGACCGGTGTCAGCGCGATGACCGACACCAATATGGAAGAAGCATCGGCCCGTCTGAAGGCCCTGCAGACACAGCAGCAGCTGGCCGTGCAGTCGCTGACCATCGCCAACCAGGCACCGTCTACCCTGCAGCAGCTGTTCCGTTAACAGCCATTACCGGGGCGCTGACCGCGCCCCGGTCTTCCCTTCTCAGAGAACCTGAAGAATAGAACGTTAGGAAAACACGTGAATGCCCTTCTGAAGGCGAAGAGTGCCTACTCGGCGGCAAAGTCCCCGACCCGGACAGCAAAGAATTTTGAGTATGAAGTGGTCGCCCGCGTTACCCGCCGGCTGATCACAGCTGCGCAAAAAGGCGGCGATGGCTTCAGTGACCTTGCCCAGGCATTGAATGACAACCGCAAACTTTGGTCCATTTTCACCGCAGATCTCTCAATGGGGAGCAACCCCCTGCCGGATGATCTCAAACAGAATCTCTTCGAACTGGCGGAATTCACGAGACAGCACACCAGCAAAGTGCTTCAGCGCAAGGCCGATGTCCGGCCGCTGGTGGAAATCAATACGGCCATTCTGCGTGGCCTCCGCAGCGGAGCTTCCTGAAAATGAGCGGACTTGTCCTGAAACTTGCCCCCAAGGAGCGTGTCCTTGTGAATGGCGCGGTGATTGAAAACGGCGATCGCCGCAGCCGCCTGTCGATCGTCACCCCGGATGCCAATATTCTGCGCTTGCGCGATGCAATCCACCCGGAAGAAGCAAATACTCCGGTGCGCCGGGTGTGCTACGCCGCCCAGCTGATCCTGTCCGGCGATGCAGATCCGGAAGAGGAACGCCTGCCGATGCTGCGCCGGATCGAAGAGCTGAGCCAGGTCTTCACCGACCCTGACAGCCGGGCGTCAATAGCCGAGGCCACAGATGCCTTGATCAGCAACAACCATTACCGCTGCCTGAAAGCCTTGCGTGCCTTGCTTCCGAGAGAAGACCGCCTGTTCGCGGTCAGGCCCTCATGAACTTTCAGCCCCTCTTGCCAGCCACAGGTATTGCCGGGTGGAACTTCCTCCAGGCGACCTATGACAAGCAGTTCGACACCTTCAAGAATGACGCGGTACTGAAACGCGAAACCGATTACTTCATGGAAAACATCGGCAACGTGAAAACAGCTGAGGACCTGATCGGCGACTCTCGACTGCTGAATGTTGCGCTTGGCGCCTTCGGACTGGAAGAGGACAGCTACAAGAAAGCCTTCCTGGAGAGAATATTTCAGGAAGGCACCGAAGCCGATGACGCGCTGGCCAACCGGATGGGGGATGACCGCTATGTCAAGTTGAGCGAATCTTTCGGCTTTGGTCCAGGGCAATCTCTCAAAACCAGCGATTCAAAGGCGATGTATGACCTTGTCTTTACAAATCAGGTGCAGTCCTTTGAGGCCGCTGTGGGGGAACAGGATGACGCCATGCGCGTTGCGATGTTCGGCGAGCGCGAAGTCCTGAATCTCGCGGAGGATGGGAGTTCTGTGAACACCAAGTGGTTCAATGTCATGGGCCAGCCAGCATTGCGAGAGTTGTTTGAAACCGCATTGGGATTACCATCCAGCCTAGCCCAGATCGACCTTGATCAGCAGTTGGATGTGTTCAAAGACAAAGCCCAAAGAATGTTCGGCTCAGAAGATCTCGCGGTTTTCTCCGACCCGGACAAAATGGAAAAGCTGATCAACACTTACCTGGTCCGGTCCGAGATTGCGGACTTTCAGGAGAGCGTTTCGTCCGGTTCAACCGCGTTAATGCTGCTGACCAGCTAACTGACGGACTGGACCAAACAGACGTCGGCAAAAGGGTGCTCCCGGCTCAAGCTGGCAGCACCCTTTTCACATTAGAACCCGAGAACCCTCGCAATTTCAGCGCCCGGCCTTGGCCCGGCGCAGCAAGAGAAGAAGGCGGTTGAAACTGCTGGTGATACCTTCTGAATCTTCGCGCCCAAAAAATGCATCCAGATCCGGCCACAGTTTCACAGCCTGGTCCAAAACCGCATCATTGCCTTCGGCGTACAAACCTGCACGGATCATGACTTCCGACTGCTCATAGGCCCCCAGGTACTTGCGCACATCCTGAATCGCAGCATTTTCTTCGTCTGCCGCTGCGGCCGGCAGACTGCGTGAAACCGATCGGGACACATCGATTGCCGGGAACCGGCCTCGTTCGGCGATTTCCCGGTTCAGTACGATATGCCCGTCCAGAACACCTCGCAGAATATCTGCGATCGGCTCGTCCATGTCTGATCCAGCAACCAGAACACTGAAGACAGCTGTGATATCACCCTGCCCTTCAGCCCCCGGACCCGCGCGCTCGCACAAACCGGTAATCAGCGGCGTCACCGAAGGCGGGTAGCCGCGCAGCGCCGGCGCCTCGCCGCCGGCGGCGGCTATCTCCCGGTGCGCTTCGGCAAAACGTGTGACCGAGTCAGCCAGGAACAATACGTTCTTCCCCTGGTCGCGGAAATGCTCTGCTACGGTCATGGCAGCCCACGCGCAGCGGCGCCTGACCAGAGCGGATTGATCCGACGTGGCGGCAACCACAATTGCCCGGCGCATTCCGTCCGGCCCCAGGACTTGGTTGACGAAGTGGTTTACTTCCCGGCCCCGCTCACCAATCAGTGCCATCACAACCACATCGGCTTGCATTGCCTTGGCAAGTTTGGCCAGCAATGAGGACTTCCCGACACCGGACCCCGCAAAGAGACCGACTCGCTGCCCTTGCACAATCGGAAGAATCGTATTCAAAACTGCCTGACCGGTGGCCAGGCGTTCCCCCATCGGCCGCCTGCCAGCAGCCTTGGGCGGCGGGGCCATCAGGTCGCGCGGTGTACTGCCAGGCAGCATTGGGCGGCCGTCCAGCGGCTCTCCAAGGGGGTCGATGACGCGGCCGATCCAATGATCGCTGGGGGCGAACTCCGGAGACGGGTGCAACAAGACCGGATCTCCAATCGCCGCCCCATCGGGTGCCCTGTCAGGTAACATGCTAATATTGCTTCCATTTATCTTTAGCACTTCTCCATGAAGTGTATCTTGGGAACCGCGTCGCAAAATCAGCCTGTCACCGATCCGTGCAGAGGAAGCCAGCCCGCCGATTTCGATTTCCCCGCCCGAGATTCCAGTCACCCTGCCCACCTTCGTTGCTAGGCGTTTTCCGGCGATTTGACGGGTCAGTGCTTGCAGCTCTGCTTTCATCGCAGCGGCCTCCCTTATGTCCTGAAAACAATTTCTAAAGGAATCGGGGTTAAGCCTTGATTGAAATCGATCAAGGGAGAAGCCCTGGTGTTCACAGAATTGAACGTATTCAAAATCGCCTATTCAATGGCGGCCCATGCCGGCACACGCCAGGCATTGGTTTCCCAGAATATCGCCAATGCCGATACGCCGGGTTACCACGCCAAAGACATCAAGCCATTCAAGGAAGTCTTTGCAGCAGGCGCCCGCCCGACCGGCATGATCGCCTCCCGCGGCAGCCATTTGCATGGCAACTCGGACAGCAATCTGGACTGGGCCGTTACTTCTACCGAGGCAGGCAGCGACCCAAACGACAACTCCGTCTCCATCGAAACCGAGCTGTTGAAGGGAGTTGAAGTCGCACGTCAGCACAAACGCGCCATGACGATCTACAAGTCCTCGATGAACATACTGCGCACCAGCCTCGGCAAGAATTGAGGGGGATGAGCAATGAGTGAATTTTCCAGAGCCCTATCCGTCACTTCCAGCGGTCTCAAGGCGCAGGCCGCACGGCTTCGCCATGTGTCCGAAAACATCTCCAATGCGGATACTCCCGGCTACCGCCGCAAGACCGTTCCATTCGAATCTGTGCGCGAACTGCAGACAGATGTGGAGCACGTGCGCACCGGCAGGGTCAATCTGGACCGCAGCGACCTGGAGAAAGTCTATGACCCCTCGCACCCGCTTGCTGATCAGAGCGGCCACTACGAAGGCTCCAATGTCGACTTAATGATCGAGATTGCCGACGCCCGGGAAGCCCAGCGGAGTTATGAGGCCAATCTGAAGATGTTTGAACAGACCCGCTCGATGTCAGCCTCGCTGATGGACCTTTTGAGACGCTAACTGAAACATTTGGAGATCCAGAATGGATATTCGCAGTCTTTCCGCCGCAGGCGGCTATGCCGCTGCCCGGCCAGCCACCAAGGCTGACCCCAACCATGAAGCCGCTGGTTCCGGGACCGGTGCCCGGCTCAAGGAGAGCTTTGAGCACTTCGCGGCAACCCTGCAAAACAGCGAGCAGGTCTCGGTGCAGGCAATGACGTCGCAGGCAGATCCGCATGCACTGGTGCAGGCGCTGGCGCAGACTGAACTGGCGGTCGAAACCGCTGTCACCGTGCGCAACAAGGTGGTCGAGGCGTACCAGGAAATCCTGAGAATGCCGGTCTAAGCCATGATGAGCGAAAGCCACTTTTATGACACGCTGCGCCAGGCACTTTGGGCGGCCGTGACCATGGCCACACCGATCCTGATCGTCGCGCTGGTCGTCGGTCTGGCCGTCGGCCTGTTTCAAGCCCTGACGTCAGTACAGGAAATGACCCTGACATTCGTGCCCAAGCTGGCTGCCATTCTGGTCGTATTCTGGATGACCATGGGCTTCATGACCCAAACGCTCGTGGCTTTCTTTGACGGCCACATCGTCCCGATGATTGCCGGAGGTTCGTAATGGAAACTGCAGGATACGCTACCCTTTCGCGCCAATCCGGCCTGATCCGCGAGATGCGCGTCGTTGCAAACAATATCGCTAACTCCGCAACAACCGGCTACCGTCAGGAAGGGCTGATTTTCTCGGAATTCGTGCAGTCGTCTCCGGGACAGCAATCGCTGTCGATGTCGCGTGCGAACATCTTCAACACATCCATGGAGCAAGGCCAGCTCACACAGACGGCTGGTGCGTTTGATTTTGCAATCGAAGGCGACGGGTTTTTCATGGTCGAAACGCCTCAGGGCGAACGGCTGACCCGCTCCGGCGCGTTTTCCCCCAATGCAGCTGGCGACCTGGTGACAATGGATGGCTTCCGGGTGCTGGACGCAGGCCGCGCGCCGGTCTTTGTGCCACCTGATGCCGGCAAGATCGAAGTCGGAGCCGACGGCTCAATCAGTGCGAACGGGCGCCTGCTGGGCCAGTTGGGCCTCTTCAAGCCGATGGACCAAAACACGATGGTCCGGGAAGACGGTGTCATGTTCCGCGTCGAAGGAGAGATCGAACAATCCTTCGATTCCAAAGTTCTGCAGGGTTTCCTGGAAGGTTCCAACGTGAATGCGATTTCCGAAGTAACCCGCATGATCGAAGTGCAGCGCGCCTATGAAATGGGCCAGAGCTTTCTGCAGTCGGAAGACGAGCGCATTCGCAATGCCATCAAGAACCTGATCAAGACCTAGGAGAATCCAGATGCGTGCCCTGAAGATCGCCGCAACCGGCATGAACGCCCAGCAACTGCGGGTGGAGACAATCTCCAACAACCTCGCAAACATGAACACCACCGCCTACAATGCGCGCCGCGCCGAGTTCGCCGACCTGCATTACCAGCAGATTTCGCGCGCCGGCACCGTGAACGCATCTGACGGAACTGTGCTTCCAACCGGTGTGCAGGTCGGTCTGGGTGTGCGTCCTGCCGCTGTATCCGTGCACCTGTCGCAGGGCGCTTTGCAGCAGACCAACAACGACCTGGACGTCGCCATTGATGGCAACGGTTATCTGGAAGTGACGCTGCCCTCCGGCCAGACCGCCTATACCCGCGACGGCGCGCTGAAGCGCTCGGCGGAAGGGCTGATTGTCACCTCTGACGGCTTCGCCGTTTCGCCCGAAGTTACAATCCCCGACGACGCCACCAGCATCTCGATCAATGCTGAAGGTGAAGTATACGGGTACTTCAACGAAACGACCGAAGGCCAGCTGCTGGGCCAATTCACGCTGGCAAGTTTCACCAATCCCAAGGGGCTGGAGGCAATTGGCAGCAACCTGTTTACGGAAACTGAGGCTTCCGGTGCTGCCGCCGTTTCGACAGCTGGCGAAGACGGGCTCGGCACATTGCGCCAGGGCTATCTGGAAGCCAGTTCCGTTGACGCGGTGCGCGAAGTCACCGAGCTGATCGAAGCGCAGCGCGGCTATGAAATGAACGCCAAGGTCATCTCGGCTGTCGACCAGATGATGAGTGCAACCACACAGGTGCGCTGATGAAACGAATTCTTGCCTGCCTGACCGCCGCAGCGCTTTGCGCTCCCCCTGCCTGGGCCGACTATCTGACGCCATTGCGCACGATCCGCGCAAAGGAAGTTGTGAATGCCGAAGACTTGGCTCTGAAAAAGGGCGAAATTCTAGGCGCGCTGACCAAACCCTCAGAGGTGATCGGCATGGAGGCGCGCGTCGCGCTCTATGCAGGCAGGCCCGTGCGCCCGGGCGATGTCGGCCCGCCGGCCATCATCGAACGCAATGACCTTGTTACCCTGATCTTCCGCCAGGGCGGGCTGAGCATAGCCGCGGAGGGCCGTGCTCTGGGCCGCGGAGCTGAAGGCGAGGCCGTCCGGGTCATGAATCTTTCTTCCCGCACCACTGTCACCGGCCGGATCAACGGCAACGGCTCCGTAGAGGTAAACTGATGACTATACAATTTTCCCCTGTCAAACCGCTGCTTTTCGGACTGGCCCTGCTGGGTGCCTGCGGCCGGATGGATCATCTGGGCAAGCCGCCCACGTTTACCCCGGCGAATGAATCGTCCGAACATGTTGCAATGCTGTATCAGGGACTGCCAATGCAGACGCAGACCCGCCGCACAGTCGACGGCTCCTCTCTTTGGAGCGGCTCGCAACAGTCTCTTCTGGGCGACCGCCGTGCCATCAAGCGTGGTGACATCCTGACCGTGGTGATCGAGATCGATGAGGAGGCGGAAATTTCCAATGACACCCAGAGGTCTCGGTCAGGGTCCGAAAGCATGAACATGCCGCAGCTTCTCGGCTTACCGCAGCGGCTGGACCGGAAACTGCCCGAGGGCGCCTCTTCTGCTGACGCCGTAGAAATCGGAAGCTCCAGCGCCTCTGGTGGCAAAGGATCCGTCAAACGCAGCGAAAAACTGGAGTTGCGGGTTGCCGCAACAGTCGTCGACGTTCTGCCGAACGGAGTTTTGGCAATCAGCGGCACCCAGGAACTCCGGGTGAACTTCGAGCTGCGCGAGCTTTTGGTCACCGGTTATGTCCGGCCCCAGGATATCAGCCGCCAAAACGAAATCACATATGACAAGATCGCTTCTGCCCGAGTGTCCTATGGCGGCCGCGGTCAGATCACCGATGTGCAGCAGCCACGCTACGGCCAGCAGCTGCTCGACGTTGTCCTGCCTTTCTGAGGATCGCCATGCTCTCGAAGCTCTTGCCAGTCATCCTGCTTGTCCTCGGAACCGGAGGCGGCATCGGCGCGGGTATCATGTTGGCGCCCCCACCTGAAAAGCCGCAAGCCACTGAAGACAGCAGTGCTGCACCTGCCCCGGTTGAATATACCGCGAACCCTGCTGAAGAAGGCGAGGAAGACCTGCGCGAATACGTCAAGATCACCAACCAATTTGTGGTTCCGGTAGTCGATCGCGATCAACTGACCTCTTTGGTCGTCATTTCGCTCAGCCTCGAAACATCAAAGGGCGTTAGTGAAAGAATACGAACCTATGAGCCCAAATTGCGCGACGTGTTCCTGCAAGTGCTGTTCGACCACGCCAACATGGGGGGCTTCCGTGGCGCCTTTACACGTTCTGACGTTCTCGAGCCGCTGCGAACCGCCTTGCGGGAAGCGGCGCAAAAACATGTCGGCAAGGCAGTCCACGACGTTCTGATCATGGAAATCTCACGCCAGGATGTCTAATCCGCCAGCGGGTTGCAGATGCTGCCGCAAAAAAGGCCGGTCCTGCTGGATCGGCCTTTTTTTCCTTAAACGTGGGAGCTGCCCTCCCTCGCTCAACCGTCGAGTAACCTGTCCATCATCGCCTTTGCCTGGGAATCTTTGAGCCGTTTTCGCTCAGCTGCCGCCATTGTTTCGACGGCTTGCTTACGGCCGAAGGCCGTACGCAGCTGATCCATCATTCGCAACTTCTGCGCCGTGGCCTGCGCCAGTTCCATGTTGAGCTGGCGCCGTGTGCGGGTATGCCAGCCTTGCCACAGAAGATCTGCGCCCAAGGCCTTCATGGCATGATCGCCATCTGCCTGCTGACGTGCTGCCTGGACTTGCGTGTTCAGCTTGGCCAGCTGGCCGCGCAGTTCCGCTTCGCGGGCCAGGGCGGGCTGGATCTTGGCATGCTCCTGCATGTATTGCGCCGCGGTCACCGCTGCCATCTGATCTAGCATTTTTTGCTTCATGTGACTTTCCCCTTGGCGCGCTTGCGCATTTCCTCGGCAAAGCGGATTGCGGCAGCAACCGGCGCATAGTGCTCTTCCTGAATTTCATCGCCGATCTCAACGGTTGCATGCAAAGCCCGGGCGGTCGGAGGGTCGCTGTGGATCGGAACAGCGTTTTCGTTCGCCACGCGCCGGATTGCCGCGGCCACTTCATCAACCCCTTTTGCGACGCAAACCGGCGCGGCCCCCTTTTCACGGCTCCATTTGAGGGCAACGGCGTAGTGGGTTGGGTTAACGATCACCACGTCCGCTTGCGGGACATCCGCCATCATCTGCCCCATCGCAATTTCCTGACCTCGCTGGCGCCGCTTGCCTTTCATATGCGGGTCGCCCTCGGCATCCTTCATTTCGTCCTGAATCTCTTTGCGCGACATCATGTTCTTGCGGCGGTGTTCAGCATGCTGAAAGGCTGCATCCACAACGCCAATCGCCAATGCAATGACCAGCGCCAAGAAAAGAAACTCCAGCGCCAGCTGCGACAGCATCATCACTACAGACTGGGGGCCGGTTCCAGAGGAGGCAATCATATCCGGCAGCCGGGAACTCAGATAAACGCTTAAGCATACTGAGTAGAGCAGCAGCTTTACAAAGCTCTTCAGAAATTCGAACAGCCCCGCCCGGCCCAACTTATTTTTAGCATTGGAAATAATGGATATACGCGACAGTTTCGGCTCCAGCTTGCTAGGCGCAAAGACCATTGCTCGCTGGCCGACAATTGACAGAAGAACGAGGGCAAACGGTACCAGGAACCACGGCAGAATGGGCCGTATCAAGCTGCCCGCAAAGGCCGCGGACGGGGCAGCGGCGGAGCCTTCGAAGAAAAGCTGCGCCAGCCGGTCGGGTTGATCCAGAAACGCCATCAGCGCGGTGCCGGTTCCCTCGACGCTGCTGCTGCCAGCCGCGTAGAAGGCAACAATCAAACCCAGATAGGCCGCCGCCACCGACAGATCTGTGGACTTTGCGACTTCACCCTTCTCGCGAGCCTTGCGAAGCTTTTGTTCTGTTGGCTCAAATGACTTATCAGAATCGTCGTCCTGATCACTCATGGCATGCCGCCTCCCGGGTTAACAAGGAAGGTCATCAAGGCGCGGGACCAGACATCCAGTATCATCGGGCTGCCTACCATCAGAATGAACAGGCCGAAGAACGTGATGACAGGCGCGCCAACCATAGCGACCATAAGCTGTGGCATGGCCCGGTTGATCACACCAAGTGCCAGGTTGTAGATCACCGCGGTGATTACGAATGGGGCCGCCAGCGTAAAGGCCAGAGAGAAGCTTTCCGACACCCTGAAAACGCCCCATTCCGCCAGACCGGCAGGGGCAGGGAACTGGCCGGCGGGAAACATTTGGTATGATCCGATCAGCAACTCCGCCACGCGGACATGCAATCCCAGCATTACCGCCAGTGTTACACCCGAAATCATGAGCACTGCCCCTAGCGCCGGCATAGGTTCCGCCCCGATGCCACCCAGCGCCTGCGATAGGGAGGTGCTTTGCGCAGCCATGGCACCGGCTGTTTGCAGTGCCAGAACAAAGATCCGCACACCGATCCCCAGCGCCAGGCCGATAATCGCTTCTGTCACTGCAAAGCGGGCGTAATCGAAAAGCCCGTCTGGTTCCGGAAACGCAGGTAGCGCGGGCGCCACTACAAATGTGAAGGCAAGAGCAACTGCCAGCTTGACCCTAGCAGGCACATACAGCTCCCCTATTGCGGGCAGTACCGACACCATGGCGGTCACCCTCAGAAACACAATGGCCGCATGCCAAAAACCTGCCCCCAGCAGCAGAACCAGCTCTGGCGGCAGGAAGTTTGTGTTCATACCTGAACCATCCCGACAAGAGCCGGCCGTGCCTCGAGGCCGATTTCCTCAAACGAAAGCACCGGGTTAATGATACCGCGCGATTTCAGGATGGTTTTCAAGTACCGGCGGCGGCGGGTCGACGTCACCACAGCAGCGAATACCCCCTGGTCGGTCGTGAGGCCCAACTTGTCGCTCAGCCCGTCAGCAAGCCGGTTAAACAAGTCAGGCGGCAGAGCAATGTCGAGACCCGCTCCCTGTGTGTCCACTTGATAAGTGGAGAACTTATCTTCCCATTCCGGCGCCAGTTGGATCAGCGGAATGGTGCCATCATCGCGCTTCATCTCTGCTACCAGCTGGAAGCCCAGCCGCTGGCGCACATGCTCGCAGATCATCTCAGGCTGGGTGGTATGCATCCGCGCCTCGGCAATCGCTTCAAGAATCAGCGGCATGTTGCGGATGGACACCCGTTCCTCCAGCAACAGCCGCAGCACCGTGTGCAGCGTGTCCATCGGAACCTTGTCCGGTACCAGAGCATCCAGCAATTTACGGTTCGACTCGGAACGGAATCCATCGGACAGTTGGGTCATCTCGTCCAGCAGGCGGCGCAGCGATTTAAGCGTCAGCAGGCGCGGGAAATTCTGCTTGATGGTTTCCAAAAGATGGGTCGCAAGAATTTCCGGAGGGGTCACGACAGTGGCGCCGGCGAGGGCGGCCTGCTCCTGCGCCTTGGCGGAAATCCAGCGGGCGGGTGCGCCGTATACCGGCTCTGTTACATCGGTACCGGCCGGCAGCGCCTCATGATTGTCCGGCATCAGCGCCAGAACCATGTCAGGGTGCAGTGTCCCGCGGGCCTGTTCAACGCCCTGCACCTTGATCAAATAGGTTCCCCTATCCAGTTCATTCTGGTCTGTCAGACGGATTTCCGGAAGTATCAGGCCGAATGTAGTGGCAATATGAGACCGCATATTAGCGATCCGTGCGTCCAGGCCGGTGCCGGCATCCAGTACCATGCTCACCAGGTCCGGTGCAAATTCCAAGTGCAGGTCGTCAAGGTCGAGGATGTCACCCAGCGGCCGCGACGCAGCAGGGTCAGAGGCCTCTTCAATCTTTTCTTCGATTTCAGCTTCCGCATCATCCCTTTTCTTCTTCGACATCCGAAAAGCAGCATAGCCGAGCGCCCCGCCGCCGATCACAAAAGGCAAGAAGGGGAGGCCCGGAACAAGGGCGAAAAGCACCATGAGAACCGCAACTGTTGTCAGCGCGGCGGGGTGCCTGCCGAATTGTTCGAACAGGGCGATGTCCGTGGCACCGGTAGTGCCGCCACGCGCGAGCAACAGCGCTGCGGCAATGGAAATAATCACGGACGGGATCTGCGACACCAGACCGTCGCCAACCGTCAGAATAGCATAGGTTTCGAACGCACTTCCAACTGGCATCCCATGGACCAGGACGCCCATGATCAGCCCCATAACCAGGTTCAAAAGGGTGATCAGAAGACCGGCAATAGCGTCGCCCTTCACAAACTTCGATGCACCGTCGAGTGAACCAAAGAACGTGGTTTCCTGCTGATCGCGCTCACGGCGTTCTTTGGCGGTCTGATGGTCAATGGCACCGGCCGACATATCTGCGTCAATTGCAAGCTGCTTGCCTGGCATACCATCCAGTGCAAATCGGGCGCCAACTTCGGCCATCCGCGCAGCGCCCTTTGTGATCACCATAAAGTTGACGATCAGCAAAACACCAAACACAACCAGCCCGAGGAAAACGCTGCCTCCCATAACGAACTGGGCGAAGCCTTCGATCACATTGCCTGCTGCATCTGTGCCGCTATGTCCCTGTCCGATGATCAGCTTGGTTGAGGATACGTTCAGCGACAAGCGCAGCATCAGCGACGCCAAAAGGATCGTTGGGAATGACGAAAAGTCCAAGGGGCGTTCGATGAACAGCGTGATCGTGAAAATCAGGATGGCCAGTGCAAAAGAGGCGGCCAGGCCGACGTCCAGCACCCATGCCGGCATTGGCAGAATCATCATTACAATGATCGCCATCAAAGCCAGCGCCAGCAGTACAGTCGGGCTAAAAAGTTGTTCTATCGTCAGTTTAGGCAATGCTCAAACCCCGTTTCTGAAGCGATTTCAACTGGCTGGATGTCTGACTATGTCCAGATGGAAGCAGCCTGGGACGCCACTTGATCAGAAGACGTACGGTCGGCGTCGCCACAGGTCCTTCCCGTGGCGGCCTGAATGCCATCTGCAACGGATCTGCATCAACAACACCCGCTGCAACCGTCTGGCAGTGGACCGAAATTTCCAAGGGTCTAGATTTCGGCTGAACTGCCGATCTGTGTTCTGCGCTTGCCGCGCGCAGAATCAGCCCTTGCGGGCACTTGTTCGAGTAGTTTTCCGGCATTCTGCCCGTTCCAAATCAGGATTCACCCGATCTCACGTTACCGGCAGCCGGTTGACAAAGTGTTATCACCAGAAACCGCGCTCATCTTGGCACAAGGCGGCCGGCAAGCCGTGAAAGCTGCTCAGATCACTGGTTTGCCTCGGAGTTCCCCAGTCCTGTGCCAACCTGATTGAGCAGTTGGGCAATGCCGCCACGCGTTCCTGCACTGCTTTCGACCAATGCCCGGGCGTGAGCCAGTGGCGTCAGTCCTTCAGGGTCTTTTGCGGTTTCACCGATTTGGGTTGTGACAGAAGCAACTGTGCCGAACGGCGCACCAGAATCAGCTCCGATGGCCTCAATCGCACCCAAGTTCTCGGAATGCCAAAAGCCCCGGGCAGCCGCATCAGCGTCATCTTCGGCCAGCAGATATTCACCAGCACGGCCGAACTCGCCGTTGCGCCACAACGCTTGAGCACGCATAAGGTTAGCGCCTGAGCCTTCCAGCCCCATAAGCTCAACCAGCGCCCGGTGCGGCTTGTCCTGGTCCAAGGCTGCCTCTGCCATCAGCAGGCGGCGTGTGTCGTTTTCCGGCTCAAGTGCAAGTTTGGTAAGCAAGTCCTGCGCCTGCCTTGCAAAGCCCAAGTTCAGCAGCCTGCGTGCCACTTGCGCAGCCACAGGTGCCGCCTCAGCCGGGGTCGCCTGGTTCGAAAACACCAATGCGTACTGCAGGAAAGTCACGTCATCCGCGCGCTCAACCAGCAGCAGCATCAGGGGTTCCAGGGCCGCTGCCCGCGCTTTGGGCCCGTCCCTTTCGGTGACGCTTTGTAGTTCCCGGAAGGCGCCATGAAAATCACCCTTTAGTGCCAGCGAAGCAACATTGGCGCGGCGAAGTTCTGCGCCAAGCTCGGTATCGCGGTTCTCCAATTCGTATGAAGCAATCAGGTCGGGCACATCAGGCGAAAGCGCCTTTCGCTCCTTGACGCTGAGCCCCACCAGAGCAATCAGCGCAGCGGGCGCATTTCCTGTCCTTTCAGCGACTTCACTAGTCAGTTCTTCTGCCACCTTTTCGGTGTCGCCTTCCAATTCGGCGATTGCCGCTTCAGCAAGGTTGATCTCCGGAACGTCTTCCACCCCGGTCCGGTCCACCGAGCGCAGCACGGCTTGGGCAATATGGTGTTCACCGGCGTCTGCAAACATGGTGCTGACCTTTGGCCCCAAATGCACCCGTAGATGCGGCGGCAGTTTTGAAAAGGCTTGCTGGATGGCGTCAGTGTTGGCGCTTCTCTTGATCTCACCATCGGCCAGCGCACCCCACAATGCGCTATCGCCTTCACAGCCTTGCTGTCCCGAAAAAACATGTTTGACCGGCAATGCAGCACCATCCAGGAGCAATGCCATAGCATCCAGCAAGGCAACATTCGGCTCATCCCGCTGTTCAGGCGGCAAAATCGTCAGGATTGAACGCGCTTCCGCCCCAAAGCTGAAATACAGGTACAGCCGGGAAAGAGCATAGACACTGGCCGGATTTACCTCATCGAATTCATGCACCAAGGCACTGCGCAGAGGCGCCAGCTGATCCGCAAACGTGCTGTCATTGCCCCAGGACTGAATCGCAACACCGCTATCTGGAAGACAGTGGGATGCTTCGCCGTCGCTGCCGGATGCGGCCGCAATCAGCCCGGTTTCGCGATCGATCGCGGACGTAACGGATATATGCGCAAGCGGATCCAGCGGCCTGTCTGCTCTGCCAAGCAGAGCAAGTCCAGCTGACCTTTCGGCACCCGCAAGCCCTTCTTCGGTAATATTCAGAAGACCTTGGCCCGCTGCCCTTCCAATCTGCTGCAACAGCCGCTGCTCGGATTCGCTGACCGTAGTGGCGCGTTCGGTTTCTTCCATATCAAGAAGAAAATCAGCATCGGGAATGCCTAGGACTGGTTTCTCAGGCTGGAGATCCGTTTGCAGTGCAGCCTGGCTGCCGTCGGTCTCAAGGTCTCGACCATCAGACTCTGGCGCTGTTTCTCCTGCAACATTCGCTTGGTAGTCCCTTTCTGCGGGTTCTCTACCTATCTGCGGCTGAACAGATTTGGGCCGCCCTGATCGCCCGTCTAATGCGGCCGCCAGCTCAAGCGCCAGCCTTGCATCTGCGGCAGCCGCTTGCGGAAAATTGAACCGGTATCCGGTTTGCGGCACCGGAGTTGTCAGCGGCAGAACGCTTCCTGCAAATGTCCGTTGCCGGTTTGCCACCGGTTTGCCGCCGTCACGGATATCAACCACCAGGTAACCGTCTTTCTGCACATAAGAAGTGACGGCGCAATCGCATCCCAACTGCAGCCGCAGAGGCTGGCCAGGGCCGTTTTGCGCCAATGATTGAAGCCGTGTCCGGGGAATCAGATTGAAGACGCGCGAAGTGTCAAAAACCGCCTCTGGCGCACCGATATTCACCGTTGCCGTCATACCGCTTTGTGTCAGTGACCAGTCTGCGCCCTGCGGCAGCCGCATCACCAGGCGTGTGAAGCCCTTGTGCTCGCCGGAGCGGGTCACAATCGTCTGCGCCTGAGCAGCGCCTGCCGTCAGAAGCACGGCCGCAGTGGCAAAAGCTCGCCAAATCATGCCGCGTCCTGTTTGACCGATTTGAGGGCTTCTTCAAGTTCCGAGAAGCCGGGCCGGAAGTGAGAGGGGGTGTTTTGGCGACCAACCTCGATGCAGATGGCTGCCGCGTGGTTGTGCAGGTTGGCCACCAGAACCTCGCGAATCAGCTGGTAGAAATGCGCATCTTCTTCGACCACAGCCTTTACTTTGCCAGCAAAGGGCGCCACCAAGCCGTAAGACAGGAACACACCAAGAAAAGTACCCACCAGCGCGCCGCCAATCAGTTTACCAAGCACCTCGGGCGGTTGATCAATTGACCCCATCGTTTTGATCACACCCAGAACCGCAGCAACGATCCCCAGCGCAGGCAGGCCATCTGCCATCGTCTGCAGTGCATGGCTGGAATGCAACGCGTGATGCAGGTTGGCTTCCATCCGTTTTTCGAGAACTTCTTCGACCTGGTGGGGATCATCATAATTCATGGACGCCGAGCGCATGGTGTCGCAGATCAGGTTCACCGCCTCCTTGTCAGCCAGGATCTTGGGATACTTATTGAATACCGAGGAGTTTTCCGGGTCTTCGATATGCTGTTCCACCTCAACAGGGTTGGCCCTCGCAATGCGAATCAGAGCAAACAGCAGACACAAAAGGTCGCGGTAGTCATCAGGTTTCCACTTTGGGCCCTTGAACACCTTTCCGATATCTTTGAGCGTGTGCTTTACGCCGCCCATGTCGTTGGCAATCAAAAAGGCGCCGACTGCTGCGCCGCCAATCATCATCATCTCAAACGGCAGCGACTTGAGGATGATCGCCATCTTGCCGCCGGCCAGAAGGTATCCGCCGAACACCATGGCAAAGATCACCACAATGCCTACAATCCCGATCATAGGTCCACTCCGAATTCCGTTGGTTTTTATAAGACTAGGCGAGTCTTCCTAAAGAATGACTAAGCCGCCGTGCCCAAGTTACTCTTTGGGCACGGATCCGTTGCGCCCGGCCAGAACCACGCTGATGGTATAGGCGGCTTCTGGGCTGAGCCCTGCCATGATTCCCGCAGCGGCCTCAGGCTGCATCCGTGCCAGGAAACCTGCAGCAAAAGCCGGGTCCATTTCCTCAAACAACGCCGATGCGTCTTTTGGCTTCATCTGCTCATAGACCGTTGTCAGCCGGGTCACATCCGCCTCTGTCGCACCATCTGCCAGGGCCAGCGTCGCGCTTAGGTCTTTCTCTGCCTGTTCCAGCGCGGCCAGCTTCTTGTCAATTGCCTCATCTGCAATTTCCAGCGCCTTCATGCGGTCCTGGATTTCGGCTTCGCGGGCAGCCAGTTCCTGTTCCCGCTGCTGAAATGCAGCCAGCATTGTTTGCAGCTCAGCAGACGATGGCATGGCGTCCCGCTGCGGCTCGCCGTTGTGTGGAGGCGTTTCATCACCTGTCTCTTTCAGACTGGCGACCTCGCGGGCTATTGCCGGCCCTGCCTCAAGCCCAAGCCGCACGATTGCGGATCCCATCAGCAAAACTGCAAGCATCGTCAGGGTCCCACTGCGCCGGAAGCGCCTGGATTTTTTCGCCGCCTTAGCCATTACGCCACCCGATTCTGACTGCGGTTGTGGCGAACGAACATTAGACCGGAAGATTTAGGCTCTTCATGCGGCTCGTCAGCAGGCTGCGAACCCGTCTCATAAGCGGCCGCCATTGCCTCATCTTCCGAAGCCGCCGGAGCAGGTGTTGCCGCGGTGCCGGCCTCCGGAAGATCATGCATGGAGGCCATCATCAGCTCCAGACGCTGAGCCACCGATTCGGCGCGCCCGGTCAGTTGCTGCAAAGCTTTGCTTGATCCGTCAGAAATCTGCTGCGCAGATTGCAGCGACTTGTTCAGATCATCCACCTGCGCAGATAAGACGGCAACCGCACCGCCCACACCTTTCTCCAGGTCATTGAACCGCTTCAACCGGCGCGACAGCACCAGACAGTAAAACCCGGCGCCCAAAGCTCCGGCTGCAAGCAGGATATCAGCAATAAGGTCCATCCTGTCCTCCTAGTTCAGTACGAAATCCATAATCAGCAGATCACGAACCCGGCCCTGGCCGGTGGCTATGTTGATCCGCCGCAGCATCTGCGCTCTCAGTTTCGGCAACGCCATCGGATCGGAAAGATCCTCAAGCTCCAATGCTCTCAGGTAGCTGTTCAGGACATCGACAACCCGCGGAAGAACTTTCTCAACCTCGGCCTGATGCGCCAGGCCGACCTCAAGTTGCGCGCGGAACCGTAAGTGCTTCACCCCCCCGGCTTTGCGCAGGGTAATCACAATCGGGTCCATTTCGATAAAGGCAAGATTGGCGATATCCTCCGCCGTCTCACCACTGTCCACGCCTTCTGGCGCCACTTCGGCCGCAGGCACCGTTTCTGGCGCTGCTTTTTGACCAAAGGGAAGAAGGCCTGACTGAACGGCAAAGAATCCGCCGCCCGCGCCCGCCAGTGCCAGCACGGCCCCGATAATCAGGGGCAGTTTGCTTTTCTTGGCCGGGGCTTGTGCTTCGATATCTACTGCAGCGTCTGTCATGGCTATCCCTAAAACGTCGTGCAGCTTCTTCATAACCCGCCAGGAACTAACCGAATGTTAAGGCCGTTCCGTCAAAACGGTTGCAGACCGGATAGAACGCCGGTGCGACGGAGGTTAATGTGCAGCAGATCAAGAATGTCTGGGCAGAAATGGACATGCGGAAGCGCCTGATTGCCGTGGGAGCCACGGTGATCATGTTTCTCAGCGTGATCGCAATGTCCCACGTGGCAAGCAAGCCAACAATGACACTGCTTTATGCCGGGCTGGAAAGCGGTTCGGCCGGAGATGTGGTGCGTGCGCTGGAACAGCGCGGCACTCAATTTGAAGTGCGCGGCGGCTCAATCTACGTGCCGTCCACGCAGCGGGACGAATTGCGTATGACCTTGGCCAGCGAAGGCCTGCCTGCGAATGGCGGTAAAGGTTATGAGCTGCTCGACGCGCTCAGCGGTTTCGGAACAACTTCGCAGATGTTCGACGCGGCCTATTGGCGTGCAAAAGAAGGCGAACTGGCCCGCACTATTGTTGCCAGCCCGCATGTAAGCCAGGCACGGGTGCATATAGCCAATACCGGCTCTAATCCCTTTCAGCGGTCGGTTGAACCAACAGCATCTGTTTCCATTGTCCCGATGGGGTCACCCATCACACCACCGCAAGCCAACGCCATCCGCTTTCTTGTTTCATCCGCGGTGACCGGCCTGGCGGTGGACAACGTGGCCGTGATCGACGCAAATGGCGCCTTGATCGGCTCCACGGACGCCGCTGCGGCAGCCGGGGCCGGGACAGACGACCGGTCTCAGACGCTTCGCGAGCGCGTACTGCGCTTAGTCGAAGCCCGAGTCGGCCAAGGCAATGCAGTTGTCGAAGTGAGCGTTGAAACCGTCACCGACACCGAATCGATCCGCGAAAAACGGGTGGATCCCAAAAGCCGTGTCGCCGTTAGCACTGATGTGGAAGAGCGCGCCGATTCCTCAACCAACCAGTCCGGCGAAGTGACCGTTGCCTCAAATATTCCTGATGGCGACGCCGCTTCCGGCCAGGGCAGCAAGGCCAATACCAGCGCGACGCGGGAGCGCATCAACTATGAGATCTCGGAAACCGAAAAGGAAATCCTGCGCGGTCCTGGTGCCATCAAACGTCTGACCGTAGCGGTCCTGATAAACGGCACCGAAGTGACCACTGACGCAGGCGAAGCCGTTTTCCAGCCGCGGCCGGAAGAGGAACTGGCTGCCATGCGGGAACTGATTTCCGCTGCGGTCGGCTATGACGCGGACCGCGGGGATGTCATTACCCTCAAGTCAATGGAACTGCCCGCGGTTGAGCCGCAGGGATCGGTGGCCACCGCTTCGTTCATGGACAACTTGAACTTCGACGCCATGTCGCTGGTTCAGATCGCGGCGCTCGCCGTTGTCAGCCTGATCCTGGGACTTTTTGTGGTCCGGCCGATTTTGTCGAACCAAGCTGCTCCGGCGGCGGCTTTGCCTGCCCCGGATCAAAACGGGCTGCCTAGCCTGCCGGGCATGGGCGGCGACGGCTTCATGACAGCACCTGACCTCGGTGCGGGTATGGCGCTGGATGGTGAGATCCAAAACAATGAAACGGGTCAGTTTGAACCGTTGGGCGGCCTGCCGGCAATGGGGACCGGCGACATGATGGGCGCAGCCGGCTTGCCCGCCCTGGGCGGTGGGATGGATGATCCTGTTGACCGTCTGCGCAGCCTCATTGGCGAGCGCCAGGAAGAAACCGTTCAAATCCTGCGCGGCTGGCTTGAAGAGAATAAGGAGCAGGCCTGATGACAATTGCACATCTACTTGAAGACTTCGGTCTGAAAACCTTGGTGGAACCCGCCCCGCCTGCGGTATCCGAGGAGCTTCTGGAAGAACAGCGCCTTGCTTCCTTTGAAAACGGTTACAGCGCCGGCTGGGACGACGCGGTTGCTGCCAAGGATCAAGAAAACACCCGGGTTTCCGCAGAGCTTACCAGTTCACTCGAAGACCTCAGTTTTACTTTCCACGAAGCACAGAGCCAGCTGCTCGATTCGCTGGACCCGATGTTCAAGGTCCTGACCAGTGCCGTACTGCCGGATGCGATGGCTGCATCATTCGGTCACCACATTGTCGATCAACTGGCGGAGATGGCCAAAGGCCAAACCAACCAACCGATGCAGATCGTGGTTTCCCCTGGCGAGGCCGCAGCAGTTCGCAGCCTCCTGCCGGAAAGTTTCTCCGTTCCAGTAACGGTGCGGGAAGACGATGTGCTGACTTCAGGACAAGCCTACCTGAGCGTTGGCAGTTCCGAATGCGAGATCAATTGCGACACACTGCTTGAATCGATTCAGGACTCGATTGAAGCCTTTACCTACCACGTGAATGAGGACAGCCAGAATGGATGATGCCGCCGATCTGAACCTGAAATCCGCCGATGCAGGCAATCCCTTCGTTTCGGTTCCCGTCGAAGTGACAGTCTCAGTCGGCAAAGCCCGGCCGCTGATCCGCGACCTCGTCAACCTCGGGGAGAACGCTGTCCTGACTTTGGACAAGCGGGTCGAGGACCCTGTGGATCTTTATGTCGGCGACCGGCTGGTTGCGCGTGGCCAGCTCGAAGAACTGGAAGGCGACCAGGCTGGTCAGCTTGCAGTGCGCCTGACGGAAATTGCCGATCTGCAAAGCGGGTTGGGATGACACATACTACTATTGTGCGGGCGGCTCTGGTCTCAGTGCTTCTGCTGGCCTTGCCGCACACTGCCCTGGCTCAAGAATTGAGTCTTTCGCTGGCAGACGGGCAGTCGATTTCGGCCCGCTCTATCCAGATAATCCTGCTGATTACCGTGCTCAGCCTAGCTCCCGGCCTGCTGATCATGATCACCTGTTTTCCGTTTCTTGTGACGGTTCTGTCGATCCTGCGTCAGGGCATCGGCCTGCAGCAGGCACCACCAAACATGCTAATGATCAGCCTGGCGCTATTTTTGACGTATTTCGTGATGGAGCCGGTTTTCACAGAAGCCTGGACAACCGGGATAAGCCCACTGCTGGAAGAGCAGATGGAACCGGGCGAGGCCATAATTCGCAGTCTAGACCCGTTTCGTGCCTTCATGGCCAACCGGCTGGATCCGGATACATTTTATGCAATTGCTGACCTCAGACCGGAAACTCAGGGCCTGGACCCGGTTCCTGAAGCACCGCTGTCAGCACTGATTCCCAGCTTTCTGCTGTCAGAAATCGCCCGCGCGTTCCAGATCGGCTTCCTCGTTTTTCTGCCATTTCTGGTGATCGACCTGGTTGTGGCTGCGATCCTCATGTCGATGGGGATGATGATGGTGCCCCCCGCAATCGTGTCATTGCCTTTCAAACTGGCGTTCTTTGTCGTTGCAGACGGCTGGAGCTTAATCGCCACGGCTTTGGTTCGCAGTTACTACCCCTGAGGCTGGCTTCACGAATTGAAAATACCGGGTGCCTCGCAGTGCCCGGCTTCTTCACGCTCTGCGGACTCCTGAAAACTGTTCCCGAACGATAGCTTGAAGTCGGCATGCTGTGTCGTACTTTCAGACTGGGGCATCAGCCGCATACCTTATGCTCCGTTACCGGTTTACTTCGGAACTGACTGGTTACACCTTGCCGTGGTGCCTAGAAGCGGAATTGACCAAGACCGCCCGCCACACCGCCGGCATAATGCCCCAGCAAACAGTCAGCGCAACGCCATGGTCCGCAAACAACTCAAGTGCTCTAGCATATAACTTAGCTTTCAGTTCAGCCATTGCAGAGCATTATGCTGTCACACGCAATGCCCCAGCCAATGCATGCAAGGCCGGGGCATTCCTTAGATCTGCGGGTTAAATCAGCGGACCACGAACTCTGCGTGCAGGGCACCCGCCGCCTTAAGGCTCTTGAGGATGTCAATCATGTCCCGCGGCGACACGCCGAGGGCGTTTAGACCTGCCACAACTTCGGATAACGATGTCGTCTCCGGAACCTCCGCCAGCTGTATGCCTTCCTCTTCCTCGATAGCAGCACCGGTGCGCGGAACGACAACCGATTCACCATCTGAAAAGGGATTAGGCTGCACAACAAGCGGTGTTTCTTCGATCCGCAAAGTTAGATTGCCCTGGGCCACGGCCACGCGTGAAATCCGCACGTCGCTGCCCATCACAATTGTGCCTGAACGCTGATCGACCACCACGCGCGCCTTACGCTGAGGCTCAACCAGAATGTTCTCGATCCGGCCCACGGCATGAGCCGTTGAACGTGTTTTGGTCCGGCGGATATCAACCTCCACCGTTCCGGAATCCCGCATCAGGGCGACATTGCTGCCGAATTCGGCGTTAATGGCCCGTTCAATCCGTCCAGCGGTGGTGAAATCCGGCTCCCGCAGTGCCAGCCGCATGGAGTTGAGCGAAGCCAGATCAAAATCAATTTCACGCTCAACGCGGCCACCGGACGGGATCACTCCGGCAGTGGGCACCCCTTGTGTCACAACAGCAGCATTTCCCTCAGCCACAGCGCCGCCAGCCAGGATCGTGCCCTGAGCAACCGCGTAAATCTGTCCGTCAGCCGCGTTGAGCGGGGTCATGATGAGGGTACCGCCCATCAGGCTCTTGGAATCTCCGATGGCCGACACAGTCACATCAATAGTGCTGCCAACCCTTGCAAACGGCGGCAGCGTTGCGGTCACAAAGACTGCAGCCACGTTCTTCGGCCGGAACTGCTCGCCAGTCACGTTGACCCCAAGCCGCTCCAGGATGTTCGACATGATTTCCTCGGTAAACGGCGAGTTCCGTAATCCGTCGCCAGTGCCGTCCAGGCCTACGACCAGGCCGTAACCAACCAGGTCGTTGCCGCGCACACCGTCGAATTCCACAAGATCTTTGAGGCGGATTGTATTTGCCTGCGCCAGTGCAGGCAGCAGGAACAGACAAGCGATGAAGAGACGAAGAATTCCAATCATGAGATGTAATTCAGCAAGGAAAGCTGTGAACTGCGCGCGGTGACTGTGTAAAGCCCCTCAAGCTGCGTTTGAGCTTCCTCCAGACGTGTGTAGGTTTCATACGGGTCCGCAGAGACGAGGTTATTCTTGACGATGCTCAGGCTGGTTTTGGAAGCTTCGTTGCGCGTGTTGATCGCATCCAGCCGCCCCTCGACAAATCCGACATCAGCCTGAACCTTGATCAGCCGGTCTTCGCTTTCGGTCAGCTCATTGCTCGCCTCGATAACCAGATCAATTTTTACATCATCGCTCAATCCCAAACCGGGTTCGTCAGCCAATGCCGTGATGACATAGCTTTGCAGTGCATGTTTGAGATTAGGGTCATTTGCTTGCAGGCCCACCGACACTTGCTCCCCCTCTCCCACGGTCACTGGCTGCAGCGCAGTGGCGGAACCTTGGTACATGACCGCATCAAAGCCTACCGGGTCGTCAAACCAGTCCTTCACCGCCTGAATAATGTCATCGCTGGCCGTCAGTCCCGACACTTCAGTCAGAACAGCGTTCATCAGGGTACTTGAGTCGTTGAGCGGCTTTGTGTCCGTGGCAGTACCGGCGAAAATTGTCCGCCCGCCAACAGACGTGTTCATCAAATTGATGGCGCTCGCCATTTTTTGCTTGGCTTGGCCGCCGAATTGCTCGGCGTTGAACACGTCCATTGCCGGCGACAGCCTCAGGATATCATTCCGCATTGCCTGCACCTGGCTTTGAACCTTATCAAGGCTGCCCTGGACCGTGGTTGCAAACAGCTGTACTTCACCATTTGTGACCATGTAGCTGTCAAGACGGTTCAGAGTGCTTTCGAGGTCTGCCAGGTAAGTGAAATCACCACCCAGCCGCTCAGTGAGGTTAGAGGTTTTGCCAGTGGCAAATTCTTCCGAAAGCGTAGTGACGTTCTCTTTAAGATCCGCATTGCGGCTGCGGAGAAAGAGGTGCTGCGCCATATCGCCATAAGAGTTAATAATCATGCGTCAGATCCTCAATAGCGTTTCCATAAGCTCATCAACAACACTGATCACCTTGGCGTTGGCAGAGTAGTATTTTTCTACCAGAATCAGGTTCTGCAGCTC
This sequence comes from Leisingera sp. CC-HEC093, assembly GCF_059429195.1. Classification (NCBI taxonomy): domain Bacteria; kingdom Pseudomonadati; phylum Pseudomonadota; class Alphaproteobacteria; order Rhodobacterales; family Roseobacteraceae; genus Leisingera; species Leisingera sp. CC-HEC093. The sequence continues at coordinate 1,286,772 of NZ_JCAIJR010000001.1, forward strand.
GGCGTCGGTGTCGACACCCATCGCCAGTTCCGCCTGGCTCAGCTCGTTGAAGCTGGTGGCGGCGAAGGTCGATGCGCGGGATGCGGTTTCGTTGTCCTGTGCGAACCGGGACAAAAGGTTTGCGCTCAGGGTGTTTGCGGTCAAATCAGATGTGCCCAAGCCGACCGACGACACGGTGCGGGTGGTATTCAGCGCGTCTGAATAGGCCTGCAGCAGGCTGGAATCGCCGGGGTCACCTGGAGCCGCGGCATAAAGCCCGTCCCTGAATCGCCACGTTTCTGCGCTGCCGGTCAGAGACACCACATCATTCAATTCAATCCGGTTGGAAATCCCGACGGTGTTTGCAACATCAAAGAAACCGCCTTCGTCGGTAAAAATACCAGCATCGGTGACCCCTATCGTGCCATCCAGTGCCGGATCCTGGAACCGCTCAATCAGGTCCCGGGCCATCGCGTCCAGATCCTCCTGGGCCTCTACCGCGGTTACGTCCCGGATCTCAAACTGTGCGGTCAGCGTACCCCCGCGTAACGGGCCATCCGGACCAGTGTCGATCACCCTGCCGTTGACTTCCAGCCCGGATATCATTCCGTTGCCGAGTGTCATATGCGGCATGATATCCCGCGACGGCGAGAAGCTCAGTTCGGAAGCCTTGCCATCCAGCAGCATCACACCGCCCGTCGCATAAAGTGTCACTTGACCGTTATCACGCCGGACGACGTTGACGGGAATGATTTCGTTTACCTGATCAATCAACTGACCCCGCTGATCGTGCATTGAGGCGGCATCCATTCCGCCTGCTTCCACGACCATGATGCGTGCGTTCAGCTTCTCAATCTCCTTCAACGCCTGGTTCACCGTATCAACCTGGCTGCTGATTGCGCTGTCTGCGTTGATTCTCAGGTCGCGCAGCCCTTCGGCCGTGCGGGAGATCGATTCCGCAAGTGTGTCTGCTTTTACAGACAAGTCATTAAGCCGCGGCTGGGAATCAGGGCGCGACACGACTTCGATCAATGAAGATTCAAATTCCGACAGCTGGGAGGCCAGGGACGTCTCATCATCCACGGTGCCGACCAGGTCGGACATCCGGTCGAAAAAGTCGGCCTGAACCCTGGCGGCGCCATAGTCCGCCTCGGCGACCCTGCGGTTGGAAATCACCACCGGGTCGTTCAGCCGCTGAACATGCCCGACCTGGACGCCGGGAACACCTGCGCCCGGGCTGTTCAGGTCAAGAACCCGGCGCGTGTACCCAGGTGTAAGGGCATTGGCCAGGTTCTCAGAGACAATTTGCGAGGATCGGCTGGCCGCAGACAGGCCGCTCATCGCACTGTTTAGGGCGGAGTAAATAGACATGTTCAGCCTGCTTTCATGATGCCAGTGTCAGGGGACCATCAAGCGCGTCAGCGCTTGATGTTGGTGGTTTCCTGCAGCATTTCGTCAACGGTCTGAATGACCTTAGCGTTGGACGAATAGGCCCGCTGGGTCTGGATCATGTCAGTCAGCTCCGTCGCCACGTCGACAGCCGATTCCTCTTGCGCATAGCCAAGAACTTCACCGGTGGGGCCATCCCCGGCGTCCCACAGGTAAAACGCCCCTGAGGCATCCGTCGGCTTATAGGTTTGGGAGTCCAGGGCCTGCATGCCGTTCAAGTTCGACACATCCGCCAGCGGAACCTTGTAGATGACTTTGGTGTCGCCGGAGTCATACTTGGCGATGACTTCACCGGTCTCGTTGATTTCCACCGACACAAAGGAGCCCACTGCAGTGCCGTCTTTCACGGTGGTGCCTGGAACGAATTCATTGCCCAGCTGGCTCATCCCGTTCTGCTCTCCGATGACGCCGATATTGATTTCGATCGGGCCGCCGGCCACGTTTATGGTGACTGAACCGGCTGTGGCATCGTAGGCTCCGCCGGCCACAGTAGCTACGCTTTGCAGCGTGCCGGCGGTAGAAGCACTGTCATCGAAAGTCAGGGTATATTCACCGATAACCGTAGCACCTGTAGCCGAATCAACGATCTGCATTGTCCATTCATTCGTGCCAGTCGTTGCGGGTCCCACCGCAACCGTCGGAGTGTATGTAATCGACAGCTCCTCTGAACGGCCCATATTGTCATAGTATTGGACAACATGCTCCACGGGCGCACCGCTAGCGCCGGGATCAGTTTCGGAGGCCGGCAGATTCGCTGTCAGGCTGATCTCGGTTGTCGGTTCTGCCGACAGCCGGTTCAGGTCAATGCGGACCGGTTCCAAGGAGTTGCTGGTGTCCCGTGCAACATCTGGCACAGTACCATCCGCCAGTGCCGGAAAGCCCATCAGAACCAGACCGGATTCAGTCGAAAGGTAGCCATTTGAATCGGTACGGAAAGACCCGGTCGAGGTCAGCAGCATTGACGGGTTTCCGCCGGCCTCCACCTCTGTGATGGAAGCCACAGGCAGCATACCGCGGCCCCGTACTGCCAGGTCGGTAGCATTATTGGTTGAAACCAGAGGTCCGCGTTCGTCAATCAGCCGCACATTAGTAGCACGGACACCGCCCGCCGAATAGGTGCCGCCGGAGCCGGACAAAACCATGGAATGGAAATCTGTTTGCACCCGTTTGTAACCGCGGGTTGAGGAGTTGGCGATGTTATCGGAGATGGAAGCCAACCGGCTGGCGTTGGCGCTCAATCCTGAAACGCCCGCGTTCAGCGACGAAGAAATGGTCATAGCACGCCTTTCTGCTGCATCTAATCACTCTGATGCAATAGCTAGCGCAGCAGCCATTAACGCGCGGCTAACAGATAAGAAATGACTCATCTGCCAGCCGCACGTTGTGCGTTTTCAGCGTGTTATTCGCGGAGAAGGATGATTTCGATCCTGTCATTGCGGGCCGCCATCGGATTTTTGACAGCGAGCTTGCGGTCTGCATGGCCGGTAACGCGGTGAATCCGTGCCTCAGCCAAGCCGCCCGATTCGAGCAACTTTCGGGTTTCGTCCGCCCGGTCATGGGATAGCTCCCAAACCGGGTTCTTCGCCAGCACAACCGGATGCGACCGAATATGGCCACCAACAGCTATGTTATTGGTCACACCCTTAGACACGCGCGCAACCATCCGGACCAGATCCCTGTACAATGCTGTCGGAATAGACTGCCCGTCTTCAAAAAGCCGTATGCCTTCCGTTGCAAACAGCTCAATGATAAGCCCCTCGTCGGTAACTCGGGTCACGATGTGGCGCGCCATCGCGGCGGACACCATGCTCTCACCGCCGCGGCCTGACAGGTGTTCCTCAATGGCGCGGAACTTGTCGTCGTCCTGGTCCCGCTTATTGTCGGACTCAACCCCCGTGTCGCCCTGTGCTTTCTGGGCATCTGCCGGGTTTACATCTGTTGCGCCGGTTCCAGACTTTGGCTGGATATCCTCGGTGAACATGCTGTCCCCCTGGAACGCACCATTGCCACCACCGGATATTCGGCTCAGCGGTATAGATGGCGAAAAATAATCCGCCAGACCCTTGCGTTGTTTTTCAGTTGTCGCGTTCAGCAGCCACATCAGCATAAAGAAAGCCATCATCGCGGTCACGAAGTCGGCATAGGCCACCTTCCATGCACCGCCGTGATGGCCATCGCCACCACTGACTTTTTTCCTTTTGATGATAATGGGCGCCACATTGCTCTGTGCGCTCATATCCACCACCACATTTTTTCACCCACCCCCGGAATAACAGCCGGCCCGTTAAACAGGGCTTAACAGTTAAATTTGCCGGCAGTTCATCCTCAGAAGGGAGCATATCTGCTGTGACCAGCCGCCCGCGGTGGCTCCGCACCAAATCCTGCATCTTAAAAACCTCTTATCTCGACTTCGAGAAAACTTATCGAAGGTTGATCAAGAGCAATATGGAGCGGCGGTGCCCGGGCTAAATTCTGCCCGACACGGCAAATGGGACACTGAAAGGAGAACATCATGCTGACCCGCAGAGCCGCACTAATGGGTGCAGCCGGCGTAGCTGCGCTGCCAGTACTTGCCAAAGCCGCCAAGGCTGAAAGCACCGCAGTACACGAGACAGCAGCACCGGTAGACTTGTCCAGCCTGCAGCGCATCAAGCGCGAGCTGGTCGCCCCGCCCTTCGTGCATGAGCACGAACAGGTGGCACCGGGCGAACCCCGGATCGTCGAATTCGAAATGAAAATCGTCGAGAAAGAAATCGAGGTTGACCAAGGTGCCTATCTGCAGGGCATGACCTTTGACGGCTCCATCCCGGGTCCGATGATGGTGGTGCATGAGGGTGATTACGTCGAACTGACTCTGATAAACCCCCCGGAAAACATGCTGCAGCACAATATCGACTTCCATGCTGCAACCGGTGCATTGGGCGGCGGCGCGCTGACCCTGGTGAACCCGGGCGAAAAGACTGTGCTGCGCTTCAAGGCCACCCGCCCCGGCACCTTTGTCTATCACTGCGCTCCGGGCGGCCCCATGATCCCATGGCACGTCGCGTCAGGCATGGCCGGCACTATCATGGTGCTGCCGCGCGAAGGGCTGTCGGACCACAATGGCAATCCGGTGAAATACGATCGCGTCTACTATATCGGTGAAAACGAGTTCTACATTCCGAAAAACGAGAACGGGGACTACATCCGCTATGAGGACGTCGGCGAAAGCTATCCCGACACCCTTGAGGTGATGAACGGGCTGATCCCCAGCCATGTTGTGTTCAATGGCGCGGTGGGTGCTCTCACTGGCGAAAATGCCATGAAGGCAAAACAGGGCGAGAAGGTGCTGTTCGTGCACAGCCAGGCCAACCGCGACAGCCGACCGCACCTGATCGGCGGCCACGGCGATCTGGTCTGGGAGGCCGGCAAGTTCAATAACGTGCCGGACCGCGATCTGGAAACCTGGTTCATCCGCGGCGGCTCTGCCGGGGCGGCGCTCTACGAGTTTCTGCAGCCGGGCGTCTACGCCTATGTGAACCATAACCTGATCGAGGCAGTAAACCTCGGCGCAACCGCTCACGTGGTGGTCGACGGCGAGTGGAACAACGACCTGATGGAACAAGTGGTCGCCCCGACCGAGTACTCCGGATCCTGACCTTCGGCCGGATGAAAAACTGTACTGGGCGGCTGCACTACGCGGCTGCCCATATTTTTGCCGTGAAGGGACGCTGAGATGAAAGTGGAATTGATTGCCGCCGGGCTTGCCGCCGCCATTGGGCTTCCGGGTCTTTGGTTTTCTGCTGCCAATGATCCGGCACCGCTGGCCGAGACCGTAGTCATAGCAGCGGACACTATTACATACCGCCCCATCGGAAATTTTCACCGCAATGGCAAAAGTGTGGTGCCGCCGGAACAGCAACGCCATGTCGCCGCCTTTGAGATCATGAAGCATCAGGTTTCCGGCGCGGAATACGCAACCTGTGTGGCGGCGGGCGCTTGCAAGGAGGCTGACAGCGCCCCAGCAGATGGCAACCAGCCGCAGACCCATGTCAGCTGGCATGACGCAACGGCCTATGCCCAATGGTATTCCAAGGAGACAGGCCAGCGCTGGCGGCTGCCGGATGAGGCAGAATGGCAACTGGCTGCAGCTGAAATATTCGGCGACGAGGCCGTTGAAACGGATAGTGGCGACCCCGCCCAGCGCTGGCTGCGCCAATACGCCCGCGGCGTCACGCTGCGCGGCCTGCCGGGACCGGCACAGGACCCCAAAAGCGAGCCCGGCGCCAACAGCAACGGGCTAACCGGCCTTGGGGGAAATATCTGGGAATGGACCGGCGGCTGCATGCAGAACGGTGAGGTCAACAAGGACGGCAACCTCGCACTTGGCGATCCGTACTGCAGCGCCCGCATTACTGGCGGGCGGCACCGGGCAGTGGTGATCGACTTCATCCGCGACGCCAGCGTCGGCGGCTGCGCCGTCGGGCTGCCGCCGGATTACCTGGGGTTCCGCCTAGTGAAAGACAGCTAACGGCTAAGCAAGGCTTTCTATTTTTCCAGCACCAGCGGGCGATATGCCCTAATATGGACGGTCGCGATGCGCGCAAGCAGCCCCACGCCCAGCTTCATGGGATCTTCTACCAGAGGCCCCATGCATGTGGGAGAAAAAGGAGATTGCGTTAGGACGCGCGGCTGTAACGCACGCCTTCAGGCACGTGGCCATCAAAGCAGCTGGCAATGATCCGAGTCAACGGCCGTCCCTCCGGAAGGATTTCCAGAACTTCCGAATCCCAGCGCACAAATTCGCCAAAGCGGGTTCCGGTTTGCTCTAGGTCTGCATCCAGTGTTGCCGCCAGACCGCCGAAGCGCTGCTGTAGCTCTGTCCGGTCCAGGCGGAATTCGCACATCAGCATTTCGATGGCACGGCCGCGCAGCAGATCTTCCCGGCTCATCACATGGCCCCGTGCTCCGGTCAGCTGCCCGGCCTCAACCCGCTGCACATACGCAGGTGTGGCCGCTGCATTTTGGATGTAACCACCAGCAAAGCGAGAGATCGACGATGCACCGAAACCGATCAGCGTCGGGCATGTGTCATCGGTGTAGCCCTGGAAATTCCGACGCAGGTGGCCGGTCCGAGCCGCCACCTCCAGCCCGTCGCCGGTTTTGGCAAAATGGTCGATACCGATTGCCGCAAACCCTGCATCGGAAAATTTCTCCGCCGCCAGCCCAGCCAGATGGTAGCGGGCGAGGTCGTCCGGCAGCGTCTCTTCCTTGATCAGCTTCTGCCGCTTGGCCACCCAGGGCACATGCGCATAACCAAACAGCGCCAGCCGGTCAGGGTTCAGGCTCAGCACCTTCTCCACCGTATCCGCCATCCGCGCCTGTGTCTGATGCGGCAGGCCGTAGACCAGATCGGCATTGAGAGAGCTGATCCCAGCGGCGCGCAGATCCTCGACACACGCCTTTGTCACCTCAAACGGCTGCGCCCGGCCGATTGCCTGCTGCACCAGCGGATCGAAGTCCTGGATACCGATGCTGGCGCGGTTCATGCCTTCCGCTGCCAACGCCGCGATCTTGTCCCGGTCCACCATCGTCGGGTCGATCTCCACCGAGAACTCCCAGTCTTCAGTGTGCGGAAACACTGCCTTCACCGCTTGCGCCAACCGGTGAATCAAAGCGGGTGGCAGGATCGTCGGAGTGCCGCCGCCCCAATGCATCCGCCCCATCCGCAACCCCTTGGGCAAAAGCGGCGCCACCAGCTTCAGCTCCTGCTCCAGCGTTCCGATATAGCTCTCCACCGGGCTCAGTGTCTGGGTACCTTGCGTCCGGCAGGCACAGAACCAGCAGAGCCGCTCGCAGAACGGAATATGCAGATACACAGAGACCGGCACAGCCGGATCCAGCGCCTGCAGTTCGCGGGCCTGTTCCGCGGCGCCAACAGCTGCAGAAAACACCGGCGCGGTCGGATAGGAGGTGTAGCGGGGCACCCGGCTGTCAAACAGCCCAAGGGCTTGGAGGCGGTCAATCTGTTTCATGACTTTCCTATGCCCCTTTTGCTAATCCTCCACTTTGCGCAGGATCAAACCGCCACCCGAAATTCCGCCTTGACGGAAACCCGAGTTTCACACCAACGCACTGGATTCATTTGAGAAAACGATTGCCAGATAAAAATCTGGAAATTCGGCAATGAAGGGCATTTTCCGTTTGACGCTGCCTGCGACTCCGCTTATACGCCGGTTTCACGACACCTGCCCAGGTGGCGGAATTGGTAGACGCGCTAGCTTCAGGTGCTAGTGTCCGTATGGACGTGGAGGTTCGAGTCCTCTCCTGGGCACCATCCCCTCATCCGATCACCCCCGCTGCAGCAGCCAATTGCACGCTTCTGGCAGCATGTGCGCCCGCCGTTTCCGGCAAGCGCACCAGAAGGTGTCAGGTCGCTTGATATTGCGGAGCTGTCGCCAAAAAGCAGCCATAGGCGCTGGCATCGGGCGGCGCGAATTGCTCCGCTAGCGGATTTGATCGCTTCCATTGCGTGGCACCCATATCCTTCAGGAGTTCGTCGAAATGCTTGAAGTGGAACGGCGCCGAACATAGCCCGCCATAGATCTGCGCTGCAGGACGCTCCTTGCGGCGCCAATTGAGCATCATCTGGATGTTTTCCTCCATCTCTGCCCGTGAGGGCTGACGCGCCAGCTTACCGTCAGAATGGCGTACCAGCCAGTTAGCGACCATCTCTGCCGAGAGGATGGTGCAAAAGCTGGAATTAAATCCTACAAATCCCATTTCCGGCAGATCCGGATTCACCGCCAGACGGTAGGTTCGGTACTGGCCATCCGGCTCGATCAGCTTGTCCAAATGCTTCTGCGCCAGATAGGGAATCCCCAGCTTCCAGCCTACCGCCGATATTACCAGATCAGCACCGAGCCTCTCACCATTCTCCAGCACGATTTCGTCACCATCATAATGTGAAAATGTGGTGCGGTGCGGGAGAATCGCCCCCTCGTTGAAACCCTCAAACAGGCCGGGCGTTACGATTGGCACCGAGCAGGAGACATCTTTTTCGATCGGAATATCCGGGACCATATCCCACTTCTTCAAGCCCAGTTGCAGCTTTAAAAGCGCCTCTAATCCGCGAAAATTTGCCCAGATCAGCGGTTTGGCGAGCCCATAGAAGGCTTTGTGCAGCCAGCTCCGCCCCCAGCCATTGAACTGTACTTCCTGCGACCGCATATAGAGCAGCTTCTTAAAGTTGATGCCGCCGACGAAATACGGAACCCGCCAGACATTCTGCCGGTAAACCAGATGCACCTGTTTCGCCCCGTTCTGCGCCGCGTTCACCGCCACATCGGTCGCGGATTTGGATCCGCCCAGCACCACTACCCGCTTGCCGCGTGCGTGCTCCGGGTCCAAATACTCCGAGGAGTGCATCACCTCACCGCCCTGCGCCGCGAAGTCCTCTTGTCCGGGGTGGGTCAGGATATTCTTTTCCGAGAACTGCCCGGTACAAACAACCGCGAAGTCCACATCCTGCACCCGGGTTTCTCCGCCCTCCTCGATCACCAGCTGCCAGCCTGGCTGCCCGTCCGGGCGCCGGTCCATCTCCAGCACAACCGTATTCAGGCGGAACAACCGGTGCAGGTCATGCTTGGCCGCGTAGGAATGCAGATAGGCGTGCACCTGTGGCCCCTTGGGCCATTCCGGGTACCCATCAGGCATCGGGTGATCAGTATAACAGTATAGATCCTTGGGCGACTGCGTCTGCACACCGGGATAGGAACGCGACGGCTCCCAAACTCCCCCCAGATCATGGCTGCGTTCGAACCCCAGGACCTGATGCCCCTTTTCGGCAAAGGCCTTAGCCGCGGCCAGCCCGCTCACCCCGCCGCCGATCACGGCGACCGTCTTACGTTTCACCATGTCCGCCTCCCTTATTCCGCCGGCGGCGGCAAAAAATCGACCTCATGCAGCGCCGACAGCCGCACCAGTTCTTCCGGGTCGGACACACCGTCCAGCGCGCTGAACAGATCATAAAGTTTGCGTGAAGGCGCCACCCCGAACACACAGGACGCAGTGCTCCCTGAGCGGTTGAAGATGCCATGCGCCACGCCCATCGGCATCCGCACGGTGTCGCCCGGCCCTGCTTGGTAAACATCGCCGCCGAACTCGACGTCCAGGGCGCCCTCCAGCATGGTGATCCATTCGTCCTGGGTTGGATGCACATGCGGTGGAACAAAGGTGCCGTCTGGAATGACAGCGTGCCAGATAAAGGCGTTCTCGCTGTGCAACTTAGGCGTATAGGTATGCCCGACCACATTCCAGGACGTGCCGCTCAACCCGTCGGTGGCCTTGGTGATTCCCTGATCCAGAGCCATTTATTCCTCCCATATCAGCTCGCTTCCAAAGCCTAGGGGCAGCCCAGGAAAAGGGTTATCCAAAATGCGCAGATAAGCGCAGCCCGGTGTGATTGCCTGACCTGTAAACCGTGCTAGGCTGCGAAAATGACAGCACCGCAGTCTTCAGAAGCACGCGAGCCGCTGCGCGCATGGCGGCAGTTACACAGCCACGACATCGACGAAGTCCGTGCGCTGGTGGCGCAGAATTTTTGCGACCACCGTCTGCAGCCAGCTGGGCCATCTAAGAAAACCGGCACCCGTTACAACCACGTGCGTGGCCAGACTCTTTCGCTCAATTACCTCAGCTATGGATCTGCCATGCATATCGAGCCGGGCGAGTTGCAGAATTTCTACCTGGTGCAAATGCCGCTCAACGGCCGGGCTCTGGTGGCCAATGGTGCCGCCGCGGTGGAATCCGGCTGCCGCACTGCCACGGTGCTGAACCCAACACGGGAAACCCGGATGACCTGGCACTCTGACTGCCGGATGCTGTTGCTGCAGATCAGGCGGAACGCCCTGCACGCGATTGCAGAGCAAGCCGTCGGCCTGTCCCTGCCCAACGCTGTTGTCTTTGACACCGCACTCCCGGTCTCCGGAGGCGCCTTGCGCGGCTGGGCCCGCCAGTTCGCAGCCTGTATCAGCGCCACCGAAAACCAGACCGGTTTCGGCAGCTGGAGCGCAATGCAGCAGCAAGTGATTGAAGAGCAGTTGATCCTTGGCCTGCTAACCCATCAGCAAAGCAATATCCGCCACCTGCTGGCATCCCGCACATCCGGCAGCAGCCGCCAGATTCGTCACGCGCAAGACTTTATTCATGCCAACATCGGCGAACCGCTGTCTGCCCCAGCCATTGCAGCCGCGGCCGGCTGCAGCATCCGTTCGCTGCAGACAGGCTTTCGCAAGCAATTTGGCCTGACGCCGATGGAGTACCTGCGCGACCTGAGACTGGATCAGGCCCGCTATCTGATGCTGTCGCGGAACCCGGAAACACCTGTGAGCAGCGTTGCCTACGACTGCGGCTTCTCGCATCTCGGACGGTTTTCTCAGCTCTACCGTGCCCGCTTTGGAGAACTGCCCAGCGCCACTCTGGGCTATCTGGGCTATTGCGCATGATACCTACTTGCGCGGGAAATCCGCTATGTTTAAACGGTCCTCATCTGTCTGCCGCCAAGGGCGGAGACCGGTGCCGCTGTAGCTCAGCTGGTAGAGCACGTCATTCGTAATGATGGGGTCGGGGGTTCGAGTCCCTTCAGCGGCACCATTCCCCAAACATCAGAAATACTGAAAGCACGGATTTTCGCGGTGCTGTCTGCGGTGTGCGGCGTGATCCGCTCGAAATTGAAAAACGGCAGGACCCGCCTGCCATTCATCAAAATCCGTTATTTGACTGAAGAATGCTGTCAGTTCACTTCTTTAACCGCATCCTGAATATCGCTGTCTGCATCCCCGGCAACCTCTGCAATCTCCGCATCTCCGGGCTGCTCCGCGGATTTGTCCTCCAGCGCACCGGTGATGAGCGGCAGCATATGGGCAGCCGCCATGCTGGCAATCTCCGGCGTTTCGGGGCGTTTCCAGGACAGAGTGTCAAAACTGGAGCAATGCTCGCAAACTGGCGCCCATTCCGCATGGATGTGGTTGCAGTTCTCGCAAACCCACTGCGGCCCGCGCGGGGCGGTCAGCGCCTTGGCCAGCCAGCCCTGCACCACTTTGTCGCTGGCGCCTTCGCCGCGTTCGATTGCGGCCATCAGCGTCAGCGCACGGGCATCCGGTGCCCGTTTTGCCAGGTCATGCAGCCAGCGGCGGGCTTCGGGGAAGTCTTCGGCCACGATGTTCAGCTCCGCCATTACCAGACGGGTTTCGTCATTGAGCGGCTTTATACGGGCCAGCTGATCAAACCGCTGCACACGTTCGGCGGCGGTTTCGCCGGGTTCGATCTTAGCAAAGGCATGGGCCAGATCCGGGTGCGGCTGGCTTTCCCAGGCCTTTTTCAACAGCCGGACAGCCGGGCGCTTTTTGCCCTTGGCTATATAGGCGCGGGCCGCCATGGCGGCGGCAGGGACAAGATCCGGCGACAGGCGATTGGCCTCGATAGCCTGCTCCTGCTGTTCAACCGTCGCGCCCTCGTCCAAAACGCCTTTGGAGGCTGAAAGCGCCAGCACAGCATCGCGGCGTTTGAACACATCGCGCGGCAGGGTGCCCGTCTTGAGCTTGGTCGACAGCGTTTTGCGCGCGCCGGCCCAATCTTCCGCTTGGGCCTGGAGGCGCAGCAGCGTGTCCTGCACTTCCTCATGCTTGGGACGCAGAGCAAGCGCTTTTTCGGCCAGCTGGCGGGCGGTGTCCGTGTCGCCTTCCGAGAGCTTTTGCTTCATGATGCCGCGCACCCCGACAAAGCGGGTCGGCTGGTTTGACAAAAGACGCTTGTAGGCTTCTGCAGCCTTGCGGGTGTCACCGCTCATCTCAGCCGCCTGGGCCACCAGCAGATCGGTCAGCTCAGGCTTTTGCAGGTATTTCTCTGCCCGCGCCGCCTTGGCCAGTGCCAGGCGCCCCTCGCCCGAGGCCAGCGCCATCAGCCCGTCGGCCAGCGCCCTGTACCCTTTGCGCTCGCGGCCCTTGTTCCAATAGCGCGACAAGGCAGTTTCATCACCATTGAGGAAATGCAGCGTCGCAACCAGCAGCGACAGCAGCTTCAGGAACAGCCAAACGCCCAGAACCAGCACGCCCAGCGCGATCACGGATTGCAGCGCGCTCAGCGTGTATTCGGTGCCCGCCACGGTGATCTGCATCCCGCCGGAGGTTTCCATCAGCAAGCGGCCCCCGAAGGCCAGAAGCGCGACAATTGCGACAAATACGAGGATCTTCAACAACGACCAGAGCATGGCGGCTTCCTTATTTGGCTTGCAGGCTTTGGGCCAGTTCGGCGGCGGCGGTCACAGCCGCCACCCGTGCATTTGCTGCAGCTTCCCAGCTGGACAAGGCACTGCGCGCCGTTCCGGGCAGTGCGGACAATTCGTTCAGCGCATCCTGCAGCTTGCCTGCAGCCACTGCCGCCTCGGCGCGCGACAGCACCGCATCCGGGCTGTCGCCCTCCTGCGGTGTCACTGAACGTGCGCCCAAGTGGCGGTTCATATAGTCCAGCAGACCGCCGCCGCCTTTGGCTTCTTCCCGGGCTGCAGCCAGTGCGTCGCGCGCCGCCGGGGCAAAGCTGTCGCGCAGGGCGGAAATGGTCGCGACCCCGCTGTCTGCCGGTCCGGACAGGGCCGCGGGCACATCCACGCCAAGGGCAGAGAGTTCCTGAACATTGGCTGCATAGCTGTTGCCGCTGTCGAGGGCGGACCGCAGCTGCGCCAGCTGGGTCTGGGCGCTGGCGATCCGGGCAGCCTCTGCACTGGCGGCATCCATCGCCTGGGCTTCGGCCAGCATCTCTTCGACTTCTGACCGCTGCGCAGCAAGGCTGTCCTGCAATTTGGCCAGTTCGCTTTCAAAGGCTGCTACGGCCTCGGGCGAAGCGCCCTCCAGCGGCCGGGTTTCCAGACCCGAGACCCGTTCAGCCAGGGCATCCAGATCCGCGCGCAGGGCTGCATCGGGGGATTGGGCAGCCTTGAGGGGGTCAATCTCAGCCGCCAAGGCATCAATGCGGGACGCCAGCGGTGCCAGATCGGGGCCCTGATTGGCGTCAATCTGCTGTTGCAAAGCTGCGAGGGCCGCCTCCAGATCCGATTGGCCGCTCTCCAAGGCCGCCAGTTCTTCGCTGTTTTCCTGCATCGACGGCGGCAGGACGTTGTCGAGCCAGCCGCCCTGGCCGGCCGCAAAACCGATAACTGCCGCTACAGCTCCGCCCAGCACAGCAGAGCCGAAGCCGCCGCGCTTTTCCACCACGCGCTCAACTTCGCGGGGAGCCTCTGCCGCGGCGACAGGGTCAACCGACGCCTCTTCCTGCTCTGCAGCGGCGTCCTGGCCATAGGAGGAAATCCCGGTCTCGGTCTCGGTCTCGGTCTCGGTCTCGGTCTCGGTCTCGGTCTCGGTCTCGGTCTCGGGAAGCGCGGACTCTACGTCATCAGAGGTGTCAACCGGCGTGGTACCGGAACCGTCCGCCGTGTCCTGCCCAGCAGCCTCTGCAGCATCCTCAGCCGGTTTGGTTTCACCAGGGCCAGGCTCAATGACGTCTTCCGGATTTTTCTTGTCAGCCACGCCGGCCTCCCCCTCGATTCCTAAAATACATTCCTGCGAACACGATGGACCCTACTCTGCGCGCCCCTCTCCCTCAAGCCGGGACAGCTGCGCTGCGGCATCAACGACCGCCGCTGCCATGGCGGGGGCATCAGGCGTCTTACTTACGCGCAACGCCTTGCAATTCAAGCCTTTCAGCGGTTCAGCAACCGCCTGGCTAAGCGCAATCAGATGCAAATGCGAGGCATCCCCACACAGATTGGCAAAATGGTGCGCAGTCCTGGGTGAAAAAAGCGGCACGATCACATCAGTTTGCGCAGAAAGCGCGGCCTGCGCCTCCTCTGGCAGCGGCAGAAGCACCTGATCATACACAATTTGCTCACTGCAGGGGAGGCCCGCGTCAGTCAGCCGGCGGGCGATGCTGCCGCGGGCGTGGGCGCCGCGCAGATGCAGAAGCGGCGCGGGCGGGCGCCGTTGCAGCAGGGCTGCTGTCAACTCATCGGCACATTGCCCCGAAACCTCCGCCCGCCAGCCCAGGTCTGCCGCAGCCTGTGCCGTGCGTTCCCCGACGCAATAGGCGGGCAGCCGCGCGGTGGTTTCACGTGAAGCGGTCTCAACGCCGCTGGCTGAGGTGAAAATCACACCTTTCACGCCCTTTAGTCCGACCTGCGCCTGCACCGGGCGGATCTCCATCAGCGGCGCATAGATGACCTGCAGCCCTGCGCGCGAATCCGCGGGCAGGCTTTTCACAAAGCGCTGTGCCCCTGCCAGCGGGCGTGTCATCAGCAAAGGCACCATCGCGCGGCTCCCGGGATTGTTTGCACCCCGCTTCGGTGGTAGCCCCGGCGGCAGATTGATGCAACGGTAAGGCCATGACTAAGACCCTGACAATTCTGGGGCTGGAGAGCAGCTGCGACGACACTGCCGCCGCAGTGGTGCGGCAGGCAGAGGGTGCGCAACCCGAGGTTTTGTCCTCGGTCGTGTTCGGCCAGACCGAGCTGCACAGCGCCTTTGGCGGCGTTGTGCCGGAAATCGCCGCCCGCGCCCATGCCGAAAAGCTGGACATCTGCGTGCGCGATGCGCTGGCCGCGGCCGGGCTGAGCCTGAAGGATATGGATGCTGTCGCAGTGACTGCCGGCCCGGGGCTGATCGGCGGGGTGATGTCCGGCGTGATGTGCGCCAAGGGGATTGCTGCCGCAACCGGCCTGCCGCTCGTCGGGGTGAACCATCTGGCAGGCCACGCGCTGACACCGCGGCTGACGGATGGGATCGCCTATCCATATCTGATGCTGCTGGTTTCCGGCGGCCACTGCCAGTACCTGCTGGTGCGCGGTCCGGAGGATTTCACCCGTTTGGGCGGCACCATCGACGATGCGCCGGGCGAGGCCTTTGACAAGACCGCGCGGCTGCTGGGGCTGCCGCAGCCCGGCGGGCCGTCGGTGCAGGCTGAAGCGGAACAGGGCGATCCCAAGCGGTTCCGCTTTCCCCGGCCCTTGCTGGACCGGCCCGATTGCAACCTGTCGTTTTCCGGCCTGAAGACCGCGCTGATGCGGATGCGGGATCAGATCGTGGCGGAAAAAGGCGGCCTGACCCGCCAGGACCGTGCTGACCTGTGTGCAGGGTTTCAGGCTGCGGTGGTGGATACCTTGGCGGAGAAAACCCGCCGCGCTGTCCGCCTGTACCTGCAGGAGCAACCGGCAGAGCCCACTGTCGCTGTTGCCGGCGGTGTTGCAGCAAATACCGCTATTCGTACAGCGTTAGAGACTGTTTGCACAGAAGCCGGTACCGGTTTTACCGCGCCGCCGCTGCGGCTGTGCACTGATAATGCTGCGATGATCGCCTATGCCGGACTGGAGCGGTTTAAATCCGGTGCGCACGATGGGCTGGACCTGACCGCCCGCCCGCGCTGGCCGTTGGATCAGAGCAGCCCGGCATTGATCGGGTCGGGCCGGAAGGGAGCAAAAGCATGAGTATTTCGGTACTGGGATCCGGCGCCTTCGGCACTGCTTTGGCGATATCTCTCGCCGGCAACGGGCCCGTGTCTCTGTGGGCGCGCAACCCAATAAAGGCCCAGGCGATGCAGGACAGCCGCCGCAACGGGACCCGCCTGCCCGGTGTGGCGCTGCCGGAGAACCTGACCATCTCCGCTGATATTGCCGAGGCCTGCCGCTCCGACGTCCTGCTTCTGGCAGTACCGATGCAGACACTCCGCGGCGTGCTGGAGGAGCACACCGTACACCTAGCGGGAAAAACGCTTGTTGCGTGCTGCAAGGGAATTGAGCTGGCAACCGGGCTTGGTCCGGTTGCCGTCATCCGGGAGGTTCTGCCGGATGCGCAGGCTGCACTGCTGACCGGGCCAAGCTTTGCCGCTGACATTGCCCGCGGGCTGCCAACCGCGCTAACGCTGGCTTGCGGTGACGCGGAACTGGGCAAGAAACTGCAGGAACAGCTAACCACAGCCAATCTGCGCCTTTACCGGACCACAGACACTATCGGCGCGGAAATTGGCGGGGCCCTGAAAAACGTAATGGCAATTGCCTGCGGGGCCGTGGTTGGCGCCGGGCTGGGGGACAGCGCCCGTGCGGCGCTGATGACCCGCGGCTATGCGGAGATGCAGCGGATGGCGCTGGCCAGTGGCGCCAAGGCGGAAACCCTGGCCGGGCTTTCCGGGTTCGGCGACTTGGCGCTGACCTGCACATCGGATCTCTCCCGTAACTACCGGCTGGGCCTGTCCATCGGCCGGGGTGATGAGTTCGACCCCAGCATCACCGTAGAGGGCGCCGCCACGGCACAGGCCGTTGCGGAGCAGGCCCAGCGAATGAGACTGGATATGCCGGTCACGCTCACGGTAACCAATTTGGTAGATCAGCGCTTGACGATCAGCGAGGCAGCAGCACATTTGCTTAAAAGACCACTAAAAGAGGAATAAAATGCTCATCGCATTGATCGCCCGCGATAAACCCGGCCATTTGCAGACCCGGCTGGACAACCGTGACGCCCATCTGGCCTATATCAACGACACTGGCGCCGTGGCGCAGGCAGGCCCGCTCTTAGATCAGGATGGCAATATGGCCGGTTCCCTGGTTATTCTGGACGTCGAAGACATGGCAGCGGGCGAAGCATGGGCGGCGAACGATCCCTATAACAAGGCCGGCCTCTTTGAAGCTGTCGAATTGATCACCTGGAAAAAGGTCATCGGCTGATGCGGTACTGGCTGTTCAAATCCGAACCCTCCACCTGGAGCTGGGAAGACCAGGTTGCCAAAGGTGACGCGGGCGAGGAATGGGACGGCGTGCGCAATTACCAGGCGCGCAACTTTATGCGTGAAATGGAGATAGGCGACCGCGGCTTTTTCTATCACTCGCAGAAAGAAAAATCCGTGGTCGGCATCGTTGAGGTCTGCGCTGAGGCGCATCCGGACAGCACCACCGAAGACGACCGCTGGGAATGCGTGGATATCAAGGCGGTGCGCGCCTTTGCCAAGCCGGTCAGCCTGGACCAGATCAAAGCCGACCCGCGGCTGGAAGAAATGGTGCTGGTCAAGAACTCCCGCCTGTCGGTGCAGCCGGTGAGCGATGCCGAATGGACAGCCATCTGCTCCCTGGGGGAGACAGATCCCAGCTGATCTGCCACTCTGCTCTCAAGTGGCTGAAACCATTGAAGGGAGCATCATGGAATTCTTGAGTGTGATTGTTGCGGCAGCGGCAGCCTTTGTGCTGGGCGCCGTGTACTACGGCGCATTGGCCAAGCCTTGGGTCGAAGTCTCCGGCGTGGAGTGTGACGAGACCGGCAAACCGAAGGGCGGGCAAAGCCCGATGATATTTGCCATGGCCTTTGTCCTGCAGCTGATCGTGGCCGGGATGATGCGCCATGTGTTCAGCCTGTCAGGCATTGAAGCCCTGGGGGCCGGGCTGATCGGCGGCGCCGGCATTGGCCTATTCTTCATCAGCCCCTGGATTGCGCTGAACAATATGTACGGAATGCGACCTGTCAAGCTGACGCTGATTGACGGCGGCTACGCAACACTGGCTTGCGCCGCTGCCGGTCTGGTGCTGACATTCTTCTGATTTGAAGAGGCACTGAACTGAAAAAGGGAAGGACCTGAGGACAATCAGGACCTTCCCTTCCACCCCGCGTGCTCCACTATCCACCACACGCGTATGAAAATCTGGTTCCTGGCCGTCCTGGCCGGTTTCTTAGATATAGGCTGTCCCGCGACGATTCCGCAAATCAATAACCCGGAAAATGCGAGACAAATGAGGGGCATCTGCGAACGGTTGCTGCGGTTTCAATAGCGGGGAGCCGGCCCTGCCGGGAAATGGGTGTTCAAACGTTCTGCCTGTGGCAAAGCAGGAGGGGCACCTCGCAAGGCACCCCTCTGGACTGATTTACATGTAGTCACCGAGGACGACTTCGCTCTTCACCGGTTCAATCGCGTTTTCGTCGATTTCCGGCATCGCTTTCAGCTGTGCTTCGGACTGCGCGGTCAGGCGCAGCTGGCCGTTCTTGGTCACTTCAAAATCGGTCAGAGGAATTGCCACCGAATGCTCCCCCATGCCCAGGAAACCGCCGACGCCAACAACGCCTGAGAGTTTGTTGTCGTGAACGATCACGTAATCGATTTCGCCAACGTCAGCGTTAGAGGCGCTAAGAACGTTCTTGCCCACAAGGTCGCCCACGGTCATCGCCTGCAGGCTCATCGCATCGTCGGTGTTGGGAAGCGAAGGGGAATTGGTCGATTCTGCAGTTTCGCTGATGTCACCGCCTGCAACCGGTTCGGTCCCCTCAGACCCGTCGCGCGACCGGGACTCGTCCACGCCTGCGGAGGCGCCGGCGGGGTCGGTATCGCTGGTTTCGGTGACGGTGTCAGCGTCGCCAACTTCCTCCAGAACAGTGCCGTCGCCTTCATTCCCGCGGGAACGCGACGTTTCGGCACCAGCAGATGCGCCAACGGAATCGTCATCACTCGCGGCAAGGATCAATTCAGCATCTGCGCCGGCAGAGATGTCATTGCTCGCGGCGTAACCGGTGCCGGCAAGAAGCGCGGCGGCAGCAGCGGTGACAAGCAGGCGGACGGGGGTTTTCGTATTGCTGATCATGGAAGTTCTCCTCAGTCTTAAATTGTTTGTGTTGGGAGAACGCGTCGAGCTCTCTGTCCGTTCCATCACGAAAATGGCATTTGGAAAAAAGATGGGATGATTAGGGCAGCCCGGCTGCCCCGCTGCGCCAAGAAGGGTGACATGCCGGCAGCTGTCCGGGCAGTCTCCTGGTGATCACATCAAGGAGGTATAGCTATGGGTCTGCTTATTGACTTGTACGTATCGCTTCGCTCGACCAGCGTTTGCATCCTGGATAGCGCAGGGGGAGCTGGTCAATGAAGTGAATGTGGAAGGTGAACCTGCTTCAATCATAGCACTGCTTGAGAAAGTTGCTGGCCGATACCGGCGTGTTGACCTCGAAGCTGGCCCGCTGTCCCAATGGTTTTACAGCGGCTTGGCTGCGGCAGGCTATCCTGTGATATGCGTCGAGGCACGGCACATGCGGGCCGCGCTTTCGGCCCGGATTAACAAAACAGACAAGAACGACGCCCGAGGCATTGCCCAAATGATGCGTGTCGGCCTCTTTCGCCCCGTGCACGTAAAGACCGACCGCAGCCAAGAGATCCGGATGCTGCTGCCGGCGCGGCAGTTCCTGCAGTCAAAGATCGTTGATGCAGAGAACAACCTGCGCGGCCTGTTGCGGAATTTCGGCATGAAGGTCGGGGCCGTCACTCGCGCACAGTTCGAAAGCAGGGTCAAGGATCTGCTTGAAGAACGCCCGCACCTTGCCTTGGCCGTCACGCCACTCCTGGAAGTCCGGCGTGTGTTACGCGCGCAATTCCAGCATTTGCACAAAGCGATGCAGCGGATGGCCACTGATGATCCCGTGTGCCGGCTGCTCATGACCGCTCCCGGCGTCGGCCCGCTGGTTGCCCTTACATTCCGCACTGGCGTAGACGAGGCGGCCCGTTTCCGGCGCTCCCGGGCCGTTCCCGCTCACTTTGGCTTAACGCCAGCACGCTATCAATCCGGCGAAATTGATCACGGGCGCGGCATTTCAAAGTGTGGTGATGCCAATGTCCGGTGGGCACTGGTGGAGGCTGCTGGCGCGATCATGCGGCGGAACATCAGAAGCTCCCCGCTGAAGCTTAGGGGCGGTCGATTGCAAAGCGCAGAGGGCAGCTCAGGGCTCTTGTTGCCGTTTCCCGGCGCCTGGCCATTATTCTGCACCGGATGTGGACTGACAAAACCGAATTCCGCTGGCAGCCACAAACCGCCTGATACAGCAAGCCAGAATTCGCGCTGAACGCGCGGATTGCCGTCCCGTGCAGGGACGGGACGGCAGGTAAACCAGGGGCGGGGTTGAACGCAGCTTCAGCCGCAGTCCGCAGAAAAGATGGGATGTCTTTCCTTCCGACCCCATCATGGAGCGGCCCCGTGCCAACTTCGAAGAGAAGCAAGTCCCTTGCCAGGATGGATCATCAAATGCGGCGAAGATGCTTTACAAGCAGCCCCTGGGCTATCGGCCGGTCTGAACCCATTTTCACGGATGCTGCGCTTTGGATGAACAACCGCTATTAGGACTTCTCAAGATCCGCCTGTCAAATCCTCTGCAAGCATGAGCGCATTTCCATCGGGATCGTAAAATGTTGCTGTTTTAACCATACCTTCCACAACATCAGTTGCGCCATCGAATTTAACTTTGGCATGCTCCAGTTTCTGCCTGGCAGCGTCCAAGTCAGCTATCCCAAAGACGGGAACGCAATTTCCGGGTGCAGGTTGGCTATGCTCGCCAAGGCCGAGTGTCACGCCGTTTGTATTGGTCTGAAGCTCTGACCACCCTGCCTCGTCTGCGTGGTAAATTGTGTCAAACCCAAGCATGCTTCTGTACCACTCAGCACTTGCATGACGATCTTTGACGGAAAGCGCGATGGTGATGGTTTTTTCCAATGAAATGAGCGGCATGGTCTTCCTTTATGTTTAGAAATATACTAGCTATACTTTATGGACATTGAAATGTTTGTCAACACCACCTCAAGGGCTTGGGCCATCCCTATTTTGGCGAACCTGCACGCAGGCATCGCCGGGCGACAAGCGCCTCTGTTGGCTGCCACTGGTGCGAGCAGGACTGCTTTTGCTCAAAGCATGGATCACCTTATCTCAATAGGATTGTTGGAACGAAACCCCGGCTATGGCCATCCGCTGCGGCCAGAGTTTCGACTTACAGAGCTTGGTGTTTCTGCTGCCGCTATTGCCAACAAAATTCAAAGTGTCACTGCTGAAGAAGATCAGGGTTTGCTCCGGCGCTCATGGACCTTGCCGGTTCTGACTGCAATCCATAAGCCGAGCCACTTCAATGATATCAAACGAAACTTGCGAACGATTACGGATCGCGCCTTGTCGCAGTCATTGAAAACGATGGAAGTCAGAAGTTGGGTACACCGCCACGTTGACGAGGCCGCCCGCCCGCCAAGAACCATATATCGTGCTGTAAACACTGGTGGATTGATAAGCAGTGTCACGGTCAGTGAAATCAACTTTCACGGATAAGCAGCCCATCATTGGGTAACCACGAATGGCGGCAAAGTCCCGCGAAGCAGGCATAGCAGGTCATTCCGCTTGACCTAACCGGCCCTAATAGAGAAGCCCCGCCGTTTGGCGGGGCTGGCTGATGCTTGGAAACAAACCGGCTTAGTAGCGGTAGTGCTCCGGCTTGAACGGGCCTTCGGGCTTGACGCCGATATAGGCGGCCTGATCAGCGCTCAGTTCGGTCAGTTTAACGCCGATACGGCCCAGGTGCAGGCGGGCGACTTTCTCGTCCAGATGCTTGGGCAGGATGTAGACGTCGTTGTTGTAGTGATCGCCGCGGGTCCACAGTTCGATCTGGGCCAGAACCTGGTTGGTGAAGGACGCCGACATTACGAACGACGGGTGGCCGGTGGCGTTGCCGAGGTTCAGCAGGCGGCCTTCGGACAGCAGGATCATGCGGTTGCCCGAGGGCATCTCGATCATGTCCACCTGCTCCTTGATGTTGGTCCACTTGTGGTTCTTCAGCGCCGCGACCTGAATTTCGTTGTCGAAATGCCCGATGTTGCCGACGATCGCCATGTCCTTCATCTCGCGCATATGCTCGATGCGGATGACGTCCTTGTTGCCGGTGGTGGTGATGAAAATATCGGCGGAGCCGACTTCTTCTTCCAGCAGGACTACTTCGAAACCGTCCATCGCGGCCTGCAGGGCACAGATCGGGTCAGCCTCGGTGACTTTCACCCGGGCGCCGGCACCACGCAGCGACGCTGCAGAGCCCTTGCCCACGTCGCCGTAACCACAGACCACGGCAACCTTGCCTGCCATCATGGTGTCGGTGGCACGGCGGATACCGTCGACCAGCGATTCCTTGCAGCCGTATTTGTTGTCGAACTTCGACTTGGTGACCGAGTCGTTCACGTTAATCGCCGGGAACGGCAGTTGGCCGCTCTTCTGCAGCTCATACAGGCGGTGGACGCCGGTGGTGGTTTCCTCGGAGACACCCAGAATTGCATCGCGGGTCTTGGTGAACCAGCCCGGGGATGCCTCCATGCGCTTCATGATCTGCGCCTTGATGACCGTTTCTTCCTCGGATTGCGGCACCGGGATGATCTCTTCGCCTGCCTCGGCGCGCGCCCCCAGCAGCACATAGAGAGTGGCATCGCCGCCATCATCCAGGATCAGGTTCGCGCCTTCGGGGAACATGAAGGATTTGTCGAGGTAGTCCCAATGCTCTTCCAGAGTCTGGCCCTTGATCGCAAAGACCGGAATGCCTGCCTCGGCAATTGCTGCGGCGGCGTGGTCCTGGGTTGAGAAGATGTTGCAGGACGCCCAGCGCACATCCGCGCCCAGTGCAACCAGCGTTTCGATCAGAACCGCAGTCTGAATGGTCATGTGCAAGGAGCCGACGATGCGCGCGCCCTTCAACGGTTTGCTTTCGCCATATTCTTCGCGCAGAGCCATCAGACCCGGCATTTCAGTTTCGGCGATATCCAGTTCCTTGCGGCCAAAACCTGCAAGCGCGATGTCCTTGACGATATAGTCCCCGGCCATAGTCTGCTCCATTCCGGTTACGAGTACACTTGCAGCACGGCCTAGCACTGCAATTGTTGATATTCAACGAAGATACCCGCAGCCGGAGCCTATGGCTCAGGCTTTTCGTCATTTGCCAGGCTGTTGGGGGAAGCCTGCCAGGCTGCCTGTGTTAGCTCGGTGTGCCCGGTTCTGGCTGTTTTTCCGCAATATGGAAGAAAGACGAACCGGTTGCGACAACACAGCTGATACCATTTGCATGTGTGACCAGAACCGTGAAGGTACCGGTTTCATCCGACGACCAGACCTCAATAACTGTGGCCTCAGGCCTGGATTTTTGCAACCCGCCGGCAGTCAGACGTTCAGAGTATCCGCTTTCCAGCTTCTGCGTCAGAACTTCCCGGTTGCCGCAACTGCCTGCCAGGGCTGGCGGCGCGGTCGCTGCCATGCCGAACAACAGTGAAAGACCCAGTAAACGCTTGAACATGACAAACTCCTTTCCATTGCGTGCCACGTCACGAAAAGGGGGTTTGCCGTATTGGGGGCAATGCCCCTTCGATACATTAAATATTGGGGCGAAATGCACCTATTTCAAACTCACAGAGTATAAACTGCGCGTTCTCATCTGTGTTCGCGCAAACACTCCAAACACCGCAAGCATTGCCTGGCCTGGCCTCAGCAGGTAGCAAGAAGCTAAGTGCAGCGACAGGACAGCCCTATGCCCGCCAAACCCGCCCGTGCCTGGCAGCGCATGCTGTCCGGCCGCCGCCTGGATCTGCTGGATCCGACGCCGGTGGATATCGAGATTGAGGACATCGCCCACGGGCTGGCCTTTGTGGCGCGCTGGAACGGCCAGACAATGGGGGACTTTGCCTATTCGGTGGCAGAGCATTCGCTGCTGGTCGAGGATATCTTCTCCCGGATGCAGCCCAAAGCGCCGGTCAAATGGCGGCTGGCTGCCCTGCTCCACGATGCGCCGGAGTATGTGATTGGCGACATGATCTCGCCGGTCAAGGCGGCGGTCGGACCGGGTTATGGCGATTTGGACCAGCGGCTGACCTCTGCCATCCATATGCGGTTCGGACTGCCGGCCGCGCTGCCAAAGACGGTGAAGGCGCAGATCAAGCGGGCGGACAAGGTCAGCGCCTGGATGGAGGCCGTGCAAATCGCCGGCTTTT
Organism: Leisingera sp. CC-HEC093; assembly: GCF_059429195.1. NCBI lineage: Bacteria > Pseudomonadati > Pseudomonadota > Alphaproteobacteria > Rhodobacterales > Roseobacteraceae > Leisingera > Leisingera sp. CC-HEC093. The sequence continues at coordinate 1,311,015 of NZ_JCAIJR010000001.1, forward strand.
CGCAGAAGGAAGCCAGCCGGTTCTTCGGCACGCCGAAGCCTGAGCTTGTCGACGGATTGGATATCGTGCTGCGGCCGCCCGTGGAAACCCGCATGGCGTTTCTGCGCCGCCATGCGGAACTGATTTCGCAGCTCTGAGGATCAGCGCGGGCTGCGCTTGGCCAGGATCCGCTGCAGCGTTCGCCGGTGCATGTTCAGCCGCCGGGCGGTTTCCGAAACATTGCGGTCGCACAGTTCATAGATCCGCTGGATGTGCTCCCAGCGCACCCGGTCGGCGCTCATCGGGTTTTCGGGAGGCGGCGGCAGTTCATCACCGCTCGACAGGAGCGCATTCATGATGTCTGTGGCATCGGCCGGCTTAGAAAGGTAATCCGTTGCGCCGATCTTGACCGCAGCAACTGCCGTGGCAATAGCGCCATATCCGGTCAGCACCACCACCCGGCTGTCAGGGCGCTTTTCGCGCAGTATTTCGACCACATCCAGGCCGTTGCCATCTTCCAAACGCAGGTCGACCACGGCATAGGCCGGCGGGCGGGCCGTTGCGATGGCGCTGCCTGCGGCGACGGATCCCGCGGTCTCCACCTCAAAGCCGCGTTTTTCCATTGCCTTGGCCAAACGCCGCAGAAACGGCTCGTCATCATCAACGAGCAGCAGTGTCTTGTCGGGTCCAATGTCCTGCAGAGCAGTTTCGGCCATGCCCGGTCCTCCGCGCAGTTTTATCTATTGGCGCAAGAATATGTCCGGGCAGGGGAAAAGGTCAAACAGCTATCCTGCCTCAGGTTTTTTCGATGAAGCAGGCGGTTTTGTCGGCCATCTGCTCTGCCGTTTCATCGCGGCGGAAGAACTCAACGAAGCCTTCCTCGGGCAGCACCAGGTAGGAGAAGGTGGAATGGTCAACGAGGTAGTAATCCTCATCCCCCTCGTTCTTCTTGAAATAGGTCTTGTAGGACTTGCTGGCCGCCTTCACCTGTTCCAGAGAGCCGGTGAGTCCGATCATTTTTTCATGAAGGTTGGCGGCAAAATCACCAACAGCTTCAGGGGTATCCCGGTCCGGGTCGATAGAAATGAACACTGGCGTCACGCTGATGCCGCGCTCTGCCAGAACATCGATGGCATCCGCGTTGCGGGCTGCGTCCATTGGGCAGACATCGGGGCAGAAGGTGTAGCCGAAATAGACGATAGAAGGCTCGGTTATCACATCCTTATCGGTGACCGTTTCCCCGTTGGCGTTGATCAGCTCGAACGGCCCGCCGATGGTTTCGGTGCCGCCGGCGATCTGGCTGCTGCGGCACTGCGCAAATTTGTCACCCCCGTTGCCTCCGCTGGTCAAAAACCAGGCACCGCCCACGAGGGCAGCGACAAAAGCGACGGCGAGAAGAGCATAAACGCGGGTCATGAGATCACACTTTTCGAATGGGAAGGGTTGTTGATCGTTTGCATCGCCAGACCTATCAAGAAATACGGCCGATGCAACTGGCGCACGGCGTCACATCCGAGGGAGTACCGGTATCGAATGAGCGATCGCCTCTTTATGCTGCCGAGCAGCCACGATCACAGTCATTGGATCCGGCTGCGGACGCTGATTCTGCTGCGCTGGGTGGCGATTGCCGGCCAGATCACAGCGCTTGCCGTGGCTCAGCACCGGTTCAATCTGCAGCTCGAATTGGGTCTGTGCTATTTGGCGATCGGCATTTCAGCCGCCGGCAACCTGATTGCGATCTTTGTCTTCCCGGAAAACAAGCGCCTGAGCGAGTTCGAGAACTTTCTGATGGTACTGTTCGACCTGTTGCAGCTGGCCTTTCTGCTGTATCTGACTGGTGGCTTGAACAATCCGTTCGCACTGCTTGTTCTGGGCCCTGTGACAATTTCTGCGGCGGTAATGGGGCTGCGTTCCACACTTATAATCGGGGCAACCGCCATCATTCTGGTCACCCTGATGGCGGAGTTCCACCTGCCGCTGCGCACGGAGCAGGGTTTTATTCTGCGCATCCCGGATGTGTTCATCTTCGGCAACTGGATTGCCATCGTCATCGCCATCCTGTTCATCGGTGCCTACTCCTTTCGTGTCAGCAACGAGATGAGGCTGATGTCAGATGCGCTGAGCGCCACCCAACTGGCCTTGTCGCGCGAACAGAAGCTGACTGATCTGGGCGGCGTGGTGGCCGCTGCAGCACATGAGCTGGGCACGCCGCTTGCCACCATCAAGCTGGCCAGCGCGGAGCTGATAGAGGAACTGGACGACCGTCCGGAGCTGCGCGAGGACGCTGCCCTCATCCGAGAACAGGCAGACCGCTGCCGGGATATCCTGCGCGGCATGGGCCGGGCCGGCAAAGACGACCTTCATCTGCGCCAAGCCCCGTTTTCAACGCTGGTGACAGAGGCGGCAGAACCGCATATGCACCGCGGCAAGGCCGTTCTCTATCACGAGGAGCCGCTGGAAGGTGGTGATTTTCAGCAGCCCACAGTGCTGCGCAAGCCGGAGATTATCCACGGGCTGCGCAACCTGGTTCAGAATGCCGTCGATTTCTCGCAATCCACCGTCTGGATTGATGCGGCCTGGGACAACGACCGGATTATTTTGACAATCAGCGACGACGGCCGGGGATTTCCGCCGCATTTGCTGGGCCGCATAGGCGATCCCTTTGTGCGCCGCCGCCGGGGCGAAAGCGAGCGGAAACAGCGCCCGGAATACGAGGGCATGGGACTGGGGCTGTTCATCGCAAAGACCCTGCTGCAACGCACCGGTGCACAGCTGCGGTTCGCAAACGGTTCAGATCCCTATCAGACGCTCAGCATCGGCGGCGACCGGCGCGGCGCAATTGTCGAAGTCGCGTGGCCGCGAAAGAAAATTGACGCCATGGAAGCAGGAACCCCTGTTACCGGCAAAAATTTACCTTTAGAAATTTAGCTATTCACTTTTAGGCAACCAATTAAACATCATTTAACCATTTTTAGGGAACCATGCGGGTGAAAAAAGAGCAGAACTAGGCAGGATGACATGCAGGATTTCGCTTCGATCGAATGGTTTGTACTGGCGGCCCTATGCGCGGCAACGGCTGCCGCAGCTGTCTGGTGGCTGTCGCCTTCTCCCGGACGGCACGGGCTCGAGCGCGACCTTCTGGCCGGCGATGGCCGCACCGATGCGGTGTTCCTGTTCGATGACAGCAGCCTGATCGGCTGGTCCTCAGGGGCCCGAAAGTTCATCGGAGACCACGCAGAGAATTTCGATTGGAGCATGCTGCGCGACCAGCTGTCCCGCAGCTACCCCGGCCTGCCCCAGTCGCCGGGCTATCTGAAGGACGTCGGGCCGCTGGTGCTTTCCGGCACCGCCGCAGCTGAAAGCCGCGAAGCGCATTGCGAATGGATCGACGGGGTGACCCGCGTCCAACTGCGCCGCAGCACTTTGGACGAGCAAAACAAGTCTTTGGATCAGGAGCTAACCACCCTGCGCGCCGCGGTGCATCAGGCCCCCTACCCGGTCTGGCTGCAATCGGAGGAGGGCAGTGTCACCTGGTCCAACCTCGCCTATGACAACCTCAACCACAAGATCCGCGGCCGCAGCGCCGATATTGCGGACACCCTTTTCACAGACCTCCACGACCCGATGACCAGCGGCAAGCCGGAGCGGATTAATATTCCGCTCCCGGACAGCAACAAAAAGCTGTGGTACAATGTGTCGACCACAGAAACTGAGGCGGGATGGCTGTGCCATGCGGTTGATGTGAACGCCGTTGTCGATGCCGAGGTCGCCCAGCGCAATTTCGTGCAGACACTGGCCAAGACCTTTGCCCAGCTGTCAATCGGCCTGGCAATTTTCGACCGCAACCGTCAGCTGGTTCTGTTCAACCCGGTTCTGATTGATCTTACCGCTTTGCCTGCGAACTTCCTCAGCTCGCGCCCGAACTTGCTCACTTTCTTCGACCGCCTGCGCGATCAGCGGATGATGCCGGAGCCGAAAAGCTACTCCAGCTGGCGGCATCAGATGGCGGACCTGCTGGAGGCCGCAGCCGAGGGCCGCTATCAGGAAACCTGGTCGCTGCCGTCGGGTTCCGTTTACAAGGTTTCGGGCCGGCCCCACCCTGATGGTGCGATTGCCTTTCTGTTTGAGGATATTACAGCCGAAGTCACGCTCACCCGCCAGTTCCGCTCTGAACTGGAAATGGGCCAGTCGATCCTGGACCAGATGGATGAAGGCATCGCGGTTTTTGCCAACGACGGCGGCATGACTTTCTCCAACAGCGCCTATGACAGCCTCTGGCAGATGGACCCGAACGCGAGCTTTGCCAAAGTGTCGATCATGGACGCAAGCCGGGTCTGGCAGGACACCTGCGCACCGACACCCGTCTGGGGCGAAATCCGCGATTTTGTTGCGGGATGCGATGGCCGCGAGACCTGGTGGTCCCGCATTCAGCTGCGCGACGGCACCCCCATGATCTGCAGGGTCACTGCGGTTCAGAACGGCGCTACCATGGTTAGTTTCCGAGCGCCGGAAGCCGCGGCCCTTCCATCCGGTCAGGAGCGCTTCGCCATCGCGAGCAAGAGCTGAGCCGGGAAACCGGCTTGCAGCGGGCAGGCGGCAGCGCCATTGTACCGCAATGACCACGCAAACCGCAGCCTGCACGCTGAATTCACCCGAAGAAACGGCCCATCTGGCCACACTAGTCGCCGGTGCCCTGCGCCCCGGCGATTGCTTATTGCTGGACGGGGTGATCGGCGCGGGCAAAACCCATTTTGCGCGCCACCTGATCCAGTCTCTGATGGCCGAGCCTGAGGATGTGCCCTCGCCCACCTTCACCTTGGTGCAGACATATGACGTTCCCGCCGGCGAGCTGTGGCACACCGACCTCTACCGGCTATCCTCCCTGGATGAACTCGAGGAACTGGGCCTGACCGAAGCCTTTGACAGTGCGATCTGCCTAGTCGAATGGCCTGACCGGCTGCAGGAACTGACACCGCCGCACGCCTTGCATCTTGCGCTGGCCTTGGACCCCGAACACGAAGACCGCCGCCGTCTGACGCTCCGCTGGAGCGATGCCAAATGGCAGCCCCTGATGGAGCGCATCTGCGCATGACTGACCGCAACTCCCTGCGCGACAACTTTCTTTCGCAAACGGCCTATGCCAGCTGGCAGCGCGCCCCGCTGGCAGGCGATGCCTCCAACCGGCGTTATGAACGGCTGACTGCGTCCGGCGGTGAAACTGTCGTGCTGATGGACGCCCCCCCGGAAAAGGGCGAGGACGTCCGCCCCTTCATCCGCATTGCCGAATATCTGCGCGCGCAGAGCCTCAGCGCACCGGAGATTCTGGCAAAAGATGCAGAGAATGGCTTTCTGCTGTTGGAGGATTTGGGCGACGATCTATATGCGCGCGTTATCGAACGGGAACCAGCGCTGGAAAAGGAACTGTACACAGCCGCAACTGACGCTCTGGTTGCCCTCCATCAAGCGCCGATGCCGGAACTGGAACCCTATGGCCCGCGGTTGATGGCGGAAATGGCGGGTCTGGCGCTGTCAAAATACCGCGATGGGATCTATGGCGGCCACGACCCGGAGCTGCAGTCACGGTTCGAAAACCAGTTTGAGGACATCCTGCGCGAAACGGTAAAAGGCGATCCGGTTCTGGTCCAGCGGGACTACCACGCCGAAAACCTGTTGTGGCTGCCGGACCGGGACGGTGTTGCCCGGGTTGGCCTGTTGGATTTCCAGGACGCGCGCGGCGGACACCCTGCCTATGATCTTGTTTCCCTCTTGCAGGATGCCCGCCGCGACGTCCCGGCCAGCATCGAAATGCAGATGTTCAACCGTTACGTTGCAAATACTGGTGCCGATGAATCCGGCTTCCGCACTGCCTATACCGTCCTGGGAGTACAGCGAAACCTGCGCATTCTGGGTGTCTTTGCCCGGCTCAGCCTCGACTACGGCAAACCGCACTATGTGGACCTGATCCCGCGGGTTTGGGACCATTTCATCCGCGGACTGGACCATTCGGCACTGGCCCCGGTGGCAGGCCTTCTGCGGGACAGCCTGCCTGCCCCGACCCCGGAAAACCTGGACAAGCTGAGGCCCTGATGCAGTGCTCCCCCGAAGCTGTCATGCTGTTTGCCGCGGGCTTTGGCACCCGGATGCGGGAGCTGACCCGCGACAGGCCGAAGCCGATGGTCGAAGTTGCAGGCAAGCCGCTGATAGCCCATGCGCTGGAATTGGCCAAGGCGGTTGAGCCGGCCCGGATAGCGGCCAACGTGCACTACAAACCAGAGCCGCTGAAGGCCTTCTTAGAGCCTGAAGATGTGCTGATCAGCTATGAAATGCCCCAGATTCTCGATACCGGCGGCGGATTGCGCAAGGCTCTGCCGTTGCTGGGCGGCGGGCCGGTTTTCACGATGAACACGGATGCCATCTGGAAAGGCCCAAACCCGCTGCAACTGGCGAAGGAGGCTTGGGACCCTGACCGCATGGATGCGCTATTAGTTTGCGTGCCACTGGATCGGGCAATCGGACGGGCCGGCAACGGCGATTTCTCGGCCGATTCCGAAGGCCGCATCAGCCGCGGCGGCAATCTGGTCTATGGCGGAGTGCAGATCCTGAAAACGGAGGAGCTGCATGAGGTGAAGGAACAGGCATTTTCGCTCAATCTCCTGTGGAACCGGATGGCTGCAGACGGCCGGTTGTTTGCACTGGAATATCCAGGCAGCTGGTGCGATGTGGGTTACCCCGAGGGGATCACATTGGCCGAGGACCTGATAGCTGCAGATGATGTTTGAACCATCCGCCAAACCGCGCGTCTTTGCCGTGCCTTGCGGCGTGGACTTTCCGCGCGCGCTGGTTGAGGGGCTGCGCGAGCGTGCCCGGAACCTGCCGCCGGAGGCACTGGCGCGGGCCGAACTGATCGTCAACACCTCCCGTATGGCGCGGCGTATTCGCAGCCTGTTTGACGATGGCCCCGCGATACTGATGCCGCGGATGCTGATGCTGACCGATCTGGCGAAGCGGGCAGCATTGGACGGCCTGCCGCCCGCCCTGCCCCCGCTGCGGCGCCGGCTGGAGCTGTCGCAGCTTATTGCCAAGCTGCTGGATGCGCAGCCCGACCTCTCCTCCCGCGCGTCTCTCTATGACCTCTCTGACAGCCTCGCGGCTCTGATTGACGAGATGCAAGGCGAAGGCGTCAGCACAGATGCCATCCGCAATCTGGACGTCTCGGACATGTCCGGACACTGGGCGCGGGCGCAGGCCTTTATCGGTATCGCCGATGAATTCACCGGCCTGCATGAGGGCGCGATGGATGCCCAGGCACTGCAACGGCAAGTGGTGCTGAACCTGATTGAAGATTGGCAGAAAAAACCGCCAGAACATCCCATCATCCTCGCCGGCTCAACCGGGTCTCGCGGAACAACCTTGATGCTGATGCAGGCCATCGCCCGTCTGCCGCAGGGTGCTGTTGTACTGCCCGGGTTCGATTTCGACCAGCCTGATCACGTCTGGAGCGGGCTGGATGATCCGATGATCTCGGAAGATCATCCGCAGTACCGGTTCCACAAGCTGATGAAAGACTTGGAGCTTGCACCGCGCGACGTGCGGCCCTGGACCAAAACCTCGCCTGTTTCTCCCGAGCGCAACCGATTGGTCTCGCTGGCACTCCGCCCGGCCCCGGTGACGGATGCCTGGATGAGCGAAGGCCCTAGGCTGACCGGCCTGGACAACGCTACGGCAAACGTCACGCTGGTCGAGGCCTCCAGCCCCCGCGCCGAGGCGCTCGCCATTGCGCTGCGCCTGCGCCAGGCGGCAGAATACGGCCAGACCGCTGCACTGATCACGCCCGACCGAATGCTGACGCGTCAGGTCTCCGCGGCGCTGGATCGCTGGGACATCCTGCCGGATGATTCCGCCGGCCAGCCGCTGCAATTGTCTCCCCCGGGACGGTTTCTGCGCCACGTGGCAGGACTGTTCTGCAAGCCGCTGACCTGCGACAGCCTGCTGACACTCCTGAAGCACCCGCTGACCCAAGACGGCGCCGGCCGCGGCAACCATCTGCGGCAAACCCGCGAACTTGAATTGTCGCTGCGCCGCAACGGCCCGCCCTTCCCCGATGCTGCGGCCTTTGCGGCTTTTGGGAACGGACGTGAGCTGACACCAGGCTGGACCGATTGGCTGAGCACCTGTTTTGCGGATCAGGAGACATCCGGCACCCTGCCCCTGACCGGCTGGGTCGCCCGTCTGCGTGATCTGGCCGAACGCATCGCGGCCGGCAGTCAGGCAGACGGCGCGGGCACGCTGTGGGACAAGAAGGCCGGCCAGGCCGCACTCGCCTGCATTGAAAACCTGGAGGAAGAAGCCCCCTATGGCGGCGAGATGCCGGCCCGCGATTTCGCTGACCTGCTGGGCGCCCTGCTGAGCCAGGGCGAAGTGCGCGACCGCGATGCGCCTTATGGCTCAATCATGATCTGGGGCACGCTGGAAGCCCGGGTTCAGGGTGCCGATCTGGTCATTCTGGGGGGCCTGAACGAAGGCAGCTGGCCGGAAGCCGCCAGTCCTGATCCCTGGCTGAACCGCCAACTGCGTAACCAAGCGGGACTACTTCTGCCCGAACGCCGCATCGGGCTGTCTGCGCATGACTTCCAGCAAGCCATTGCCGCGCCAGAGGTCTGGCTGAGCCGAGCTGAACGTTCGGAAGAGGCTGACACCGTGCCGTCGCGCTGGCTGAACCGGCTGACCAACCTGCTGTCCGGGCTGCCTGATCAGGGCGGCCGGGATGCCCTGGAGGCAATGCTTGCAAGGGGCCGGCAATGGCTCGGCTGGGCAGAAGCGCTGGAGGAGCCTGCGCCTATCCCGCAGATGCCACGCCCCTCTCCGCGCCCGCCGGTTGCGGCCCGCCCGCGCCGCCTGACGATCACGGAAATCCCGCGGCTTATCCGTGACCCTTATGCAATCTACGCCAAACATGTGCTGCGGCTGAAACCTCTGAACCCGCTGGTGCAGGAACCCGATGCCCTGCTGCGCGGAATCGTGGTTCATGAAGTGTTCGAGCATTTCATCAGGGAGGCTCAGGCGGATCCGAGCCTGCTGACCGCCAGCCAGCTGATCGAAAAAACCCGAGACCTGCTAGAAGCTCACGTGCCCTGGCCCGTCGCCCGTATCCTGTGGCACAGCCGCATCCGCAAGATCGCCGGCGAATTCGTCCTGGCAGAACAGGAGCGGCAGTCCCGCGCCAAGCCGGTTGCCTTTGAGGCCAAAGGCAGCGCCCGGCTGGATCCGCTGGATTTCACCATCGCCTGCCGCGCCGACCGGATCGACATGGACGAACGCGGCTTCCTGCATCTCTACGATTACAAGACCGGCACGCCGCCGAGCGAGGCCCAGCAAAAGAAGTTCGAAAAGCAGCTGCTGATTGAGGCCGCTATGGCTGAGGAAGGCGCCTTTGAAGATCTCGGCCCAGCGGAAGTGGCACGCGCCCTGTTCATCGGCCTTGGGTCCAGCATGAAGGAGGTGCGCGCGCCATTGGAGTCGGAACCGCCGGCCAAGGTCTGGGATGAGCTGAGGACCCTAATTGGAGCCTATTTCGAGCCTGAACAGGGTTATTCGAGCCGCCGCATGGTGTATCGGGACGACCTCGCCGGCGACTACGACCACCTGGCGCGCTACGGCGAATGGGACCGCAGCGCCGAACCGCAGCCGGAGGACCTGGCATGACCACCCGCGACGCCGCCTCTGAGGCGCAATTCCGCGCTGCCCGCCCCGATGCCTCCACCTGGCTGGCGGCAAATGCCGGCTCTGGCAAGACCAAGGTGCTGACTGACCGGGTGGCACGGCTGCTGCTGAAAGGCGTGCAGCCGCAGCACATCCTGTGCCTCACCTACACCAAGGCGGCGGCCAGCGAGATGCAAAACCGGCTGTTCAAGCGTCTAGGCGAATGGGCGATGCTGAATGATGCAGCTCTTATCGCGGCACTGACCGAACTGGGGGAGGTCAACACCGCAGCAGAGGATTTGGCGCAAGCCCGCACTCTGTTTGCCCGCGCGATTGAGACGCCGGGTGGCTTGAAGATCCAGACCATTCATTCGTTCTGTTCCTCTCTATTGCGCCGCTTCCCGCTGGAAGCCGGCGTCAGCCCGCAGTTTTCCGAGATGGACGACCGCGCAGGCCAGCTGCTGCGGGCAGAGATTATGGAGGATTTTGCCCAAGGCGATGAGGCCCTGCTGGTCGATGCCTTGGCGCGACATGTGAGCGACAGCGACTTTGAGACGTTGACCTCTGCCATTTGCCAGCGCCGGGCCGATTTCGGAGAGCCGCTGGACTGGGCCGGGCTGCTGGATTTGTTCGAACTGCCTGCGGGCTTCGACGAAACGGCCCTTGAGTCGCTGGTGTTTCTGGGCGGCGAGGAAGAACTGCTGCAGCGCACGCGTGAGATGCTGGAGCAGGGCGGTTCGACCGACCAAAGGGCCGCGAACAAACTGGCAGGCATCACCAAACCAGCAATCGCCGATCTTGGCGCGCTCGAAAGCGTTTTCCTGACTGGGGCCAGCGCCAAGGAACCGTTTGCCGCCAAGGTGGGTAAGTTCCCGACCAAGAAACTGCGCGAATCCCATCTGTCCCTGATGGATCAGCTGGAACCGCTGATGCTGCGGGTCGAAGATGCGCGTGCCAAGCGCCTGGCGTTGACCGCCGCGCGCAAGACCCACGATCTGCACCGTTTTGCCGCCGCCTTTCTGCCGGAATATGAGCGCCGCAAGCAGCTGCGCGGCTGGCTCGACTTTGACGACCTGATCCTGAAGGCGCGCCAACTGCTTAACGATCCCGGCGTTGCGGCCTGGGTTCTGTACCGGCTTGATGGCGGCATCGACCACATTCTGGTGGACGAGGCGCAGGACACCAGTCCGGTGCAATGGGACGTGATCGAAAAACTGGCGCAGGAATTCACCGCCGGCGAGGGCGCGCGCTCTGACGTGGAGCGCACCATCTTTGTGGTCGGTGACAAGAAGCAGTCGATCTATTCGTTCCAAGGGGCCGACCCCGACGCGTTTGACCGGATGCAACAGGAATTCAGCAATCGGCTGGCGGAAACCGGGGCAGGATTGCAGGATGCTTCGCTTGATTTCTCCTTCCGTTCTTCTGCCGCGATCCTGAAGCTGGTCGATCTGGTGTTCAAGGACAGCCCGCGCGCCGGCTTCCGGAAGGACGCGCTGCACCGTGCCTTCAAATCCGACCTGCCGGGCCGGGTGGATTTGTGGCCGGTGGTCGAAAAGGTGGATGATGACGAGGATCCCGACTGGACCAGCCCCGTCGACCGCCCCAGCAGCCGCCACCACACGGTGATCCTGGCCGAAAGGATTGCCAAGTCAATCAAGCAGATGATCGACACCGGTGTCACCATCCCCGAGGACGGCCCGGAGCCCGGCACCTTCCAGCGCCGTCCGGTGCGGGCCGGCGACTTCCTGATCCTGGTGCAGCGCCGTTCTGACCTGTTCTCGGAAATCATCCGCGCTTGCAAAAAGGCTGAACTGCCTATCGCCGGCGCCGACCGGCTGAAGGTGGGTGCGGAACTGGCGGTCAAGGACATCGCAGCACTGCTGCGCTTTCTGGCGCTGCCGGAGGATTCACTATCGCTGGCGGAAGCACTGAAATCGCCGCTCTTTGGCTGGACGGAGCAGGCGCTGTTCGATCTCGCGCACCGGCGGAAGGCAAAGTACCTGTGGCCGGCACTGCGCGAACGGGCAAGGGAGTTCCCGGAAACAATGGCGATGCTGGATGACCTGCGCGCCAATGCGGATTTTCTGCGCCCTTTTGACCTGATCGAACGTATCCTGACTCGCCACAGCGGTCGTCGGAAACTGCTGGGCCGGCTTGGCCCAGAGGCAGAGGACGGCATCAACGCGCTGCTGTCCCAGGCGCTGGCCTATGAACGCACCGATGTGCCCAGCCTCACCGGGTTTCTGGTTTGGATGCAGACAGATGATCTGGAAATCAAGCGCCAGATGGGCGCGGCCGGTGATATGATCCGGGTGATGTCGGTGCATGGCTCAAAGGGGTTGGAGGCGCCGATAGTCATCCTGCCTGATACCGCCAAACGCCAAGCGCCTCGAGACGCGGAAATCATGCTGGCTGAAGGCACTCCGGTCTGGAAACTGCCCAAGGACCAGATGCCTCCTGCCATGCTGGCCGCCAGAGAAACCGCGCAGGAAAAGCTCCAGAATGAACGCTTGCGGTTGCTCTATGTGGCCCTAACCCGAGCAGAAAAGTGGCTGATAGTTGCCGCCGCCGGCGACGTGGGCGAACAGGCTGACAGCTGGTACCGCATGACAGAACACGCCATGCGCGACGGCGGTGCGGTGGAATTTGACTGTTCTGGCGGAACCGGGTTGCGCATGCAGCATGGTGACTGGGATGTCCTGCCCTCGATTGAAAAGCCGGTTCCGGAAGTTGTGAAACACGATTTTCCTGAGGTGTTTTCCCGCGTAGCCAGAGCTTATGAGGCGCCAGCGCCAGCGCTCAGCCCGTCAGACCTGGGCGGGGCCAAGGCTTTGCCGGGTGATCCGGGTCTGGATGAGGAAGGGGCAAAGGCGCGGGGCAGCAGGCTGCATCTGCTGTTGGAGTATCTGCCGGGCCGGCCTGAAGATCTCTGGCCGCAGCTAGGCGGCAACTTGCTGCAGGGCGCAGAAGATACTGCAGAGCTGCTCGCCGAGGCCTCTGATGTTCTGAAAAACACCAGCTTGTCCTATATATTCTCCCCGGAAACGCTGGCTGAAGTGCCCATAACCGCGGACCTGCACGGAACCCGCCTGCATGGCATTATTGACCGCCTGATTGTCACCTCGGACAGGGTTCTTGCGGTCGACTTCAAATCCAATGCCACGGTACCCGGAACACCTGAGCAATGCCCCGAAGGACTGCTGCGCCAGATGGGAGCCTATGCCCATGCTCTGGCGCAGATCTATCCCGGCCGCACCATCGAAACTGCGCTTCTCTGGACCCGCGATGCTACCCTGATGCCGCTGCCGCACGAACTTGTGACAGCCGCACTGATGCGACGTCTGGAACCTTGACGATCCGTTAAGCCGTACATAGGTTCCAACTCCAGTTGCCACACACTCATGGAGACATGCATATGTCCACCGTAGCCGTCACCGACGCCACCTTTGACGCCGAAGTCAAAAACTCCGATATCCCCGTTGTTGTGGATTTTTGGGCTGAGTGGTGCGGTCCCTGCAAACAGATTGGCCCGGCTCTGGAAGAGCTGGCCGCGGAATTCGGCGGCAAGGTGAAAATCGCCAAGGTCGACGTCGACAGCAACCCGAACTCTGCCGCCGCCATGGGCGTGCGCGGCATCCCGGCGCTGTTCATCTTCAAGGACGGCCAGGTGATTTCCAACCGTGCCGGCGCAGCCCCCAAGGCCGCGCTGCAGAGCTGGATCGAAGAGTCGATCTGAGCCGAATCCAAGATGGATTTCCAAGGGCTGTCCCTGCCGGGGCGGCCCTTTTTTCATTCTGATCGCTGGCGTACCGGCTGGCGGCAAACTGGCCCTTTTCTTTACGCTGATGCCCTGCAACGGTTCGCCTTGAAACAGGTAATGGAGGCAATATGGCCAAGACACGGGTACTGGTGGAATTCGGCATGGGCACCTCGCTGAGGCGCGAGGACTATACCGAAGCCGCCGGCCGGGCGATCAAGGACGCGCTTTGGCACAATTCCGTCAACATGGCGGAACTGTTCGATTTCCAGAAGAAAGACATGATCATCGAAGCGGAGATCGGTGTTCAGAAACCAGACGCCGTGGACAGGGACGCGCTGCTGGACATCTTCCCCTACGGCAAACCCAGCATCCGGGTTGTGGAAGGCGGGCTCAACATTGAAAAACCACATGGCGGACGCACGGTGATTGCCAATGCGGCTGTGGTTGTTTCCTTTGATATGGAGGCGGCGGAATGAACGAAAAACGCATCATACTGGAAATGGGCACCGGCAACGACCTTTACGGTCAGGATTACACCAAGGCTGCACGCCGTGCGGTGCAGGACGCGCTGCATCATTCGTCGATCACGCTGTTCGCCAGGCTTGGGATCGATCACAGCGAAATGCGCGTTGACGTGACAATCGGAGTGCAGCGGCCGGAGGTAGTGGATTGCGATCTGGTGGCGCAGGACTTGCCGCGGGGCAGGGCCAACGTGCGTGCCGTCAAGGGCGGGTTGGATGTGGAGGATGCTGACGCCGGCAGTCGGCATGTGGTGGCAACCGCCGCGATCGAAGCCTGGCTGCCTGATCAAGCTGGCAAATACAAAATCTCTGCTCTTAAATGAACAAAGCCGCCCATGTCAGGGCGGCTCATTCAAAGTCTTCGACCATTGCAGTCTCAGATTTTGGCGATGTCAGAGCGGCTCAGGCCGATGTCATCGAGCTGCGCATCGGTCAGCTGTGCCAGTGCCTTGCGGGTCTCGCGGGCTTCATACCACTCCACGATGGAGGTTTTCACGCTGGTCATAGCGTCGACCGCGCGGAGAACGGTGACTGCTCCGAGCGGCGCATGAATGTTTGCGGTCGTCATTTGCGCATATCCTTCTAAGAAACAGCCGACCCTGTGCCGGTTGTGAGCCCCATGTAGGATGCGCAGCTGAGTCCCGCAATTGCCGGTTCGGCAGCCCCGCCTTGCACTTTCTGCATAGCAGCAAAAGCCCTGCAGACGGTGCAGAACACGGGATCCGGCCCGCTCCCTTGTGCCGGCGTGGGGATGGTTCCATATAAGGGGCAACTTAACGGAGGCATTTATGGCAGACGATCAATTCCCCGGCTGGCACGGCACCACCATCATCGGCGTCAAGAAAGATGGCCAAGTGGTCATTGCCGGCGACGGCCAGGTTTCGCTGGGGCAAACAGTGATCAAGGGCACCGCCCGCAAGGTGCGCCGCTTGTCGCCTGGCGGATTTGATGTGGTGGCTGGTTTTGCCGGTTCGACCGCGGATGCATTCACCCTTTTGGAACGGCTGGAAGCCAAGCTCGAAGCGACCCCTGGCCAGCTGGCCCGCGCCAGTGTGGAGCTGGCCAAGGACTGGCGCACCGACAAATACCTGCAAAAGCTGGAAGCAATGCTGATTGTCACCGACGGCACCGACATGTTCGTGATTACCGGCGCCGGCGATGTGCTGGAGCCTGAGCATGATGTAGCTGCCATCGGTTCCGGCGGCAATTTTGCCCTGGCTGCCGCCCGCGGCATGATGGACAGCGATAGATCCGCCGAAACCGTGGCCCGGGATGCCATGGCCATCGCCGCGGATATCTGCGTCTACACCAACGGAAACCTGACCGTCGAAACAATCGGCGGCTAATAGCTTTCAGCAAAATTCTTAGCAAAACTTTTCTCAAAAGTTCTGCCCCGGAAAGGACTGACATGACCGATCTCACCCCCCGCGAAATCGTCTCGGAATTGGACCGCTTCATTATTGGCCAGAAGGAAGCCAAGCGCGCCGTGGCCGTGGCGCTGCGGAGCCGTTGGCGGCGCAAGCAGCTGACTGATGATCTGCGTGACGAGGTGTACCCCAAAAACATCCTGATGATCGGGCCCACCGGCGTCGGCAAGACCGAGATTTCCCGGCGCCTGGCCAAGCTGGCCCGTGCGCCCTTTATCAAGGTGGAAGCCACTAAGTTCACTGAAGTCGGCTATGTCGGCCGGGACGTTGAGCAGATTGTTCGCGACCTGGTGGATAGCGCCATTGCCCAGACCCGCGAATTCATGCGCGACGACGTGAAGGCCAATGCCCACAAGGCGGCAGAGGACCGGGTTGTGGAAGCCATTGCTGGTAGCGATGCCCGTGAGGCCACCCGCGAAATGTTCCGCAAAAAGCTGAAGGCAGGAGAGCTGGATGATACTATCATCGAGCTGGATGTGGCCGATAATTCCAACCCAATGGGCATGTTCGAAGTCCCCGGTCAGCCCGGTGGCGGAAACATGGGCATGCTGAACCTGGGCGACCTGTTCGGCAAGGCGATGGGCGGGCGTACCACCCGCAAAAAGATGAGCGTTTCCGAAAGCTATGAAGTGCTTATCAGTGAGGAGGCGGATAAATTGCTGGACGACGAAGCCGTCACCCGCACCGCACTGGAGTCAGTGGAGCAGAACGGCATCGTGTTCCTGGACGAGATTGACAAGGTTTGCGCCCGCCAGGAAACCCGCGGCGGGGACGTCAGCCGGGAAGGCGTGCAGCGTGACCTGCTGCCGCTGATCGAAGGCACCACCGTCAGCACCAAGCACGGGCCGGTCAAAACCGACCATATCCTGTTCATTGCCTCCGGCGCTTTTCATATCGCCAAACCGTCGGATCTGCTGCCGGAACTGCAGGGCCGTTTGCCGATCCGCGTGAACCTGCGGGCGCTGACCGAGAAGGATTTTGTTCGTATCTTGACCGAAACCGACAATGCTCTGACCCGGCAGTACACCGCGCTGATGGGCACCGAGGAAGTGGAAGTGACATTCACGGAGGACGGTATCGCTGCACTGGCCAAGATTGCAGCCGAGGTAAACCAGACTGTCGAGAACATCGGCGCACGGCGGCTCTACACAGTGATGGAACGGGTCTTCGAAGAGCTCTCCTTCACGGCGCCTGACCGCTCTGGTGAGGCCGTCACGGTTGACGCGGCCTTTGTGAAAAAGAACCTTGGTGAGCTTGGCCGCTCTGCAGATGTCAGCCGTTACGTGCTGTAAACCGCCAATACCAGTCGCAGCCACTGGACAATAGCGGCAGGTCAGATAGCCTGCCGCTATTTGAATTCGGGGTTAAAATCATGCCAGTACTGCGCGCGGTTTGCGTTTTTCTACTGATCGGGCTGACAGGCTGTGCGGACAGATCCTACTCGCCGACAGTCCCTGAAGCTTTGAACATCGGCACGCCAAAAACCGTCTTTGCTGCCACAAACCGCGAACCGCTACCGGATGGCACATACGGCTCGGAGCGAACCGACGGGTTCAGCCTCTTGGAACTCACAGTTTCAATTCCGCCGGAACACAAACCCGGCTCGCTTAATTTCGGCTATGGAAATCCGGATCCATCGAACGAATTTACAATGGCGGGACGCAGGAAGTTCCAAACTGAGGAGGCCTTTTCATCCAGGCTGCGGCAAGAGCTGGCCAAGTTTCCTGTCAACGAGAGAGACGTAACAGTATTTGTGCACGGTTTTAATTCCACACAGGCGGAAACCGCGTTCCGGGCTGCACAGCTGACACATGATCTCGATGTTCCCGGTGCGACTGTCATCTATTCCTGGCCCAGCAAGGGAAAGGCGCTTGGCTATGCCTATGACGGCGACAGCGTTCTGTTTGCCCGTGACGGTCTGGAGACGCTTCTGCGCAAGCTGCGCATGTCCGGTTCTGGCCGGGTTGTTGTGGTGGCGCATTCCATGGGCGGGCTGCTGACCATGGAGGCGCTGCGACAGATTGAAATCAAGACACCAGGATGGACAGCCCGCAATCTAGGCGGCGTCATTCTGATGTCACCAGATCTGGATGTCGACGTGTTCAAATCGCAGATGCAGCGCTTTGCTGAGGTGCCGCAACCCTTTGCAATCTTTGTGTCTCAAAAGGATAATATTTTGTCGCTCTCGCAGCGGCTGCGCGGATTGGACGGGAGAGCCAGACTGGGCAATCTGAACAATATCGATGAAATCAGCGACCTGCCGGTAGAGGTCATTGATACCACCGCGTTTTCCGATGAAGCAGGATCGCAGCATTTTGTTGCCGCCACGTCGCCGGCGTTGCTTGCGCTTCTGAACGGAGCTAGGGAAACAGCAGAAGCCTTTGGCCGCGATCAGGCCCGTCTGCGATCGGTTCTGCCCGGCCAGATCATCGTCCGGAACAACGCGATCGAAGTGGCTCTGGACATCCCTCTGTCAGACAATAGATGACTGTCCTCAACGGCTGCGCCGAAGGTAGACATAATAGGCACCGTCGCCGCCATGGCTGATATGAGCAGGTGACACTTGCAAAACAGCCTGTGACAACGGCGGCAAGGCCAACCATTGTGGCACATTGTGGCGCAGCACCCCGCGCGGCACCGGCATCGGACCCGGCTCGTCCCGGTCCTTTCCCTTGCCAGTCACCACCAGCACCAACCGCTTGCCAGATGCTTGCGCCGACAGGATGAAGCGCGTCAGGGCAGGATGCGCAGTGTCGATCCGCATCCCATGCAGGTCAAGCTTTCCTTCCGGTTTGATCTTGCCGCGCTTCATCCGGCGGAAGGCCTTATCATCCATCTGCAGCGGGTCACTGGCCAGGCTACGGGCTATCGCCGGCTTAAGGTCATGTTTTAGCGGTTTGGACTGGGCGCGGCTGCCAACCTTGAACGGGGCCAGGCGCGGCTCGGGCTGCTTGACCGGCTTGGGTTTCGGCATCGGCGGGGCAGGCGGAGAGGAATGCGCACCTGGATGCAGGCGTTCAGTGTGCTTCACGACCTTGTGCCAGAGGTCGATTTCATCTCCTGACAGTTTGCGCCGTGTCATTCAAAGATTTTCCGGCAGCATCGCATAGGCCCGCTGGATTGGCAGCAGCACCACCATCCGGCCCGGGTCTTTCATGGTTCCGGCGGTTTCACCCGCCGCGTCACCAGTGCCAACGAAGATATCCGCCCGTTGCGCGCCCTTGATCGCAGAGCCGGTGTCCTGCGCCACCATCAGCCGGCGCAGCGGCATGTGCCCGTCCTTTTCCACCCATACCGGTGCCCCCAGCGGGGTGTAGGCTGGATCAGCGGCAATTGTGCGCATCGGAGTGACAGAGCGGTTCATCGCCCCGAGCGGCCCCTTAGAAGCCGCCACTTTGCGCACCTCGCGGAAAAACACATAAGACGGGTTGTGAAACAGCAGTTCCTTGCCGTCCGCCGGGTTGCGCCGCACCCAGGATTTGATCACCTGCGCGCTCACCTGATGGGCATTGTAGACACCGCGGCGCACCAGCTCTTTGCCGATGGACTTGTAGGGATGGCCGTTGGCCCCGCCATAGCCGACGCGGATCATGGATCCATCGGGCAACCGGATACGCCCTGACCCTTGGATCTGAAGGAAGAACAGTTCCACCGGATCATCCACCCAGGCAATTTCCAGCCCGCGCCCCTGCATCACTTCACCGGTGAGAATGTCCCGCCGCTGCAGCCAAAGATCAGTGTGCCGCGCCTCAGGCGGCATTTTGTAAACCGGGTAGCGATAGCGGCCTGTAGGGTATCGGGACCCGTCCAATTCCGGCTCAAAGTAGCCAGTGAACAGGGCAGGGCTGCCGTCCTCAATCAGCACAGGGCGAAAAAACAGCTCAAAGAAAGCGCGCGCGCCTTCGGCGGGCTGGGACCGCGCCGCGTTGCACAAAGCCGCCCAGTCAGGGTCTTTCAGGTCCTTGCAGGTTTCCAGAAACACCTTCAGCGCCGCGGCATGATCGTCTTCTGCCCAGCCGTCCAGCTGGGCAAAGTCCATCAGTCTGGACACGGTTTCAGAATGCGCCCCGGAGGCGGTCATCGCGGCACCTGCAACTGCAGCCGCCCCAAGTGCCCCCCGAAGCGCCGCAATCATGCGTCCGTCGCGACAAGCTGCCAGTTGGGATCGTCGCTGCCCATTGTGCGGGCAAAAACCCATGTGTCCTTCTGGCGCTTCACAGCTTTGGGATCGCCCTCGACGATGTCGCCGCCGCGGTCGCGCACCACGGAGGTAAGCTCTCCCACGAAACGCATGGTAATTTCGGCAAGCCCGGACTGCGCGTTAAACCGGGCGTCAGCCAGAGTGGTTTCACGCACACCGATGAATTCGGCCTCAATCTTGTACCCCTGGTCCTCTCGCTGAGCGACGGCGTCAACAAAACTTTCGAACACATCCTCTGCCAGGAATGGCTGGATATCATCCAGATTGCCATGCTCGAACCCCATGAGGATCATTTCATAGGCCCCTCGGGAACCCTGCACGAAATCCTGTACCAGGAACGAGGGTTCCGCTCGCTTCATCGCGGCCAGGGCTTGAGCCTGCGCGCTGCCTTCTTCGACATAATCGGTGATGTCTCGGTCCGGTCCGCCTTCGATCACTTCCAGATCCGGGCGGCGGCTCTTGGCTTCGGATTTCGGCAGCGGCGGCTTTTCAAAGCCTTCGCGTGTTCCCAGAACGCTTTTCAAGCGCAGGATCAGAAACACAGCAATACCGGCCAGAACCAAAAGCTGAATCACAGGCGACTCCATGGATACCTCATGCTAGGCGTTCGTGCTTTGTTTGAAACCAAAGCGGTCAGACCTTATGTAGGTGACGGGCGGGGGCAAGTCTACCGCCCGGACGTATGATCGCAAGGAAACCCACATGTATCTCTTCCTGGCCTTTCTGATGGTTCCCATCATTGAAATTGCTTTGTTTATTCAAGTTGGCGGCGCAATCGGCCTGTGGCCGACACTGGCCATCGTGGTACTGACTGCTTTTCTGGGCACCTGGCTTGTGAGAACCCAAGGGCGCATGGCTATGAGTCATCTGCGATCGTCGTTCCAGCAATTGTCGGATCCTGCCGAGCCTTTGGCCCACGGGGCCATGATCCTGTTTGCGGGCGCGCTGCTGCTGACACCCGGCTTCTTCACCGATGCCGTCGGGTTCGCTCTGCTGGCGCCGCCTGTGCGGCTGGCAGTTTACCGCTATCTGCGCGCCCGTGTCACCGTGGCGCAATTCCAGATGGGCCCGGGCAGCATGCAGAGCCGTCATTATCCTGGCACTACGGGCAGGCCGGATGATGTCATCGACGGCGACTACGAAGATGTGACACCAGGGCCGCGTCCCAGTAGTCCGTCGGGCTGGGTCGACGGCCCCCGTTGAGCTGTCCGAACCAAGCTGTTAAGCACGGATCAAAGCATATTTTAGGAGTATCCCGATGGCCGAAAACGGCGAAGCCCAGCAGCAGCCGCAAGTCCAGATGAACATTCTGGCCCAGTTCATCCGCGACATGTCGTTCGAAAACGTGATGGCGCAGAAAGGCACCGGTGGCGAGGTTCAGCCCGACGTCAGCGTGCAGGTGAATCTGGATGCAAAAAAGCGCTCGGCCGAGAACCAGTATGAGGTTGTCACCAAGCTGACTGTCGAATCCAAGAACAAGGAAAACGGCAACGTTCTGTTCGTGCTGGAGCTTGAGTATGTCGGCGTCTTCAACATCGCCGGTGTGCCCGAAGACCAGCTGCACCCGTTCCTCCTGATTGAATGCCCGCGCATGACTTTCCCGTTCCTGCGCCGCATTGTGTCCGACGTGACCCGCGACGGCGGCTTCCCGCCGCTGAACCTGGACAACATCGATTTTGTGGGGATCTACCGCAACGAGCTGGCCCGCCGCCAGCAAGAGTCAGCGGCCCCCGCGACGGCTCAATAAGGTTGCAATCCTTCGAAACAGGAAGCGCCGCTGGACTTCAGCGGCGCTTTTTTTTTTTTCTAACAGCTCACGACGCTTTCCACAAAGCGCCATCCCCCATTTCTTTGACGAACGCCTCATGTGCTGCCTGTTCTTCCGCAGTGATCCGCTGCGGTAACGCAGACTGCCGCGGGGCAGGGCGCCAGTCGTCCTCCACCTGCGTATTACCAGCGGAGGAGGTCTGCGCTGCCAGGCCGAAATCCGGCTGCCGCCCGCCGATCAGCTCAAGATAGACATCCGCAAGGATTTCGGAGTCGAGAAGCGCCCCGTGCAGGGTCCTGTTGGAATTGTCGATATTGAACCGGCGGCAGAGCGCATCCAGTGTCGCCGGGGAGCCCGGAAACCGCTGGCGCGCCATCGCCAGCGTGTCGATGGCCTGATCCATCGGCAGTTTGGGCAGCCCCATCCAGTCGAGTTCCGCGTTCAGGAACTTCATGTCAAAACTGGCATTGTGAATGACCAGCTTGGAATCCTGAACAAAGTCCAGGAATTTCTGGCCGACCTTGGCAAAGAGCGGCTTGTCCCGCAGGGTTACCGCACCGGGTTCAGGTTTCTGCGGCGGTTCCAGCAGGTCAGGGCCGATCCCATGGACGGAGAACGCCTCAGCAGGCATTGACCGTTCAGGGTTGATGTAGACATGAAACGTCTCCCCGGTCGGCATGTGGTTATAGAGTTCCACCGCACCGATCTCAACGATCCGGTCTCCGGAAAACGGGTCAAACCCTGTGGTTTCGGTATCAAGAACGATTTCACGCATGGCCCGGTTTGCTCCTGATATCTGCGAGGATCTCTGCCACCTGAGCCGCGGCATGGTCGAGTGTATCTGTCTCGATCACATAGTCGGCACGGGCGAGTTTCTGTTCAATCGGCATCTGTTTTTGCAGGATATGCCGGAACTGCTCAACCGTCATTGTACCGCGGGCAAGAACCCGCTCTTGCTGGGTCTGCGCATCCACGCTCACACAGGCCACCGCGTCCATTTCCGCATCGCCGCCGGTTTCAAACAGCAGCGGAATGTCGAAAACCAGAATTCCGCTTTTTGCCGCTGCCCTGAACGCCGCCCGGTCCTGCACGACCAGGGGATGCACGATAGCTTCAATGCGTTTCAGCGCCTTTGGCTCCCTGCCAATTATCTGTTTCAGCGCTTCACGGTTAACTTCTTCGTCCACCACGGCTTCTGAAAAGGCCGCCTGCATTGGCCGAACCGCAGCGCCGCCCTTGCCATAAAGCCGGTGCACCGCCGCATCAGCGTCCCAGACCGCGCAGCCCTGCGCTGCGAATAGCTGGGCCGTGGTGCTTTTGCCCATGCCGATGGATCCGGTGAGGCCGAGGCTGAAACTCATCCGTTCACCGCCGCCCGCGTGGCAGCGTCCACTTCAGGGCGGTGGCCAAACCAGCGCTCAAACCCCGGTACTGCTTGGTGCAGAAGCATGCCCAGCCCGTCGACTGCGGTGCAGCCGGCGTCTTCCGCCGTTTGCAAAAGATCGGTTTTCAAAGGCGCATAAATAAGATCGGTCACTACAGCACTTGACTGCAAGCCATCGAGCGGAACCCGCAGGCGCGGTTTGCCCAGCATGCCAAGCGAGGTGGTGTTGACGATCAGCGCGCCTTCTTCAATCACATTCCCGGCCTGAACCCATTCCACCACTCTGACGCGGTCGCCAAAATCCTTGTGCAGCTGATCCGCGCGGCCGCGGGTCCGGTTTGAAAGCAGGATTTCCGGCACCCCGGCCTCCAGCAGCGAGGCCACCACAGCCCGGCAGGCCCCGCCGGCGCCCAGCACGACTGCGGGACCAGACTGCGGATCCCAATCCGGTGCGCCTTGATGCAAATTGGTGATGAACCCGTAGCCATCGGTATTATCGGCCGTGACCGTTCCATCCTCGCGGAAAATCAGCGTATTGGCGGCACCGATCAGCTTGGCCCGGTCCGTCACCTTGTCGGCGATCTCCATCACCGCTTCTTTGTGGGGAATGGTGACATTGGCGCCAACGAAGCCCATCTTTGGCATCGCCCGGATGGTTTCGGCCAGGTCATCCGGCTCCACATGCATCGGAACATAGTGGCCGGCGATGCCATGCGTCTTCAGCCAATGGCCATGCAGCTGCGGGGATTTGGAATGCGCAACAGGACAGCCAATAACACCAGCGAGCGGGATTTTTGCTTCTGTCATTGCTCGATCACCCCTTGCAGACCCAGGTAACTGATAAGCTCCATCAGCGGCAATCCCAAGACATTAAAGTAGCTGCCGTCTATGCTGGCGAACAGCCGGACGCCTTCCTCCTCCAGCTTGTAAGCGCCGACGGCATGGCGGATGCTGTCCCAGTTCCGGGTGACATAGTCATCCAGGTAGCTGTCAGAGCATTTCCGCATCACCAGCCGCACTTGCCCGACATGGCGCCAGATGGGTTCTCCGCCGCGGTAAATCACCGCCGCTGACAGAAGCATATGGCGCTTTCCGCACATTTCCTTGAGCTGGTGCAAAGCCTCCCCTGCGCTGGCAGGTTTGGACAGAAGGTTTCCTTCGAAATCAAGCACCTGATCACAGCCCAGAACCAGTTTTCCTGGGTGCTTTGCACTGATCTTGCGCGCCTTGGCCTCTGCCAGCGCATCGGCAATGTCCCGCGGTGGCGCCTGTTCGGCCAAAAGAGCCATCTTGATGGCATCCTCATCCAGACGCGGCACGTCAATGGCAAACTCTATGCCTGCCTGACGCAGCAGGTGTGCCCGGATTTCGGAACCGGAAGCCAGCACAATGTGGGCAGTCATGTGGAAAACCCCGTGGGAAAGACGCAGATCGTTTCAGGACGTTTTGTATGGTTTTCCGCGGTTAAGTAAAGACTCCAGGGGTTGACGCAAATCTCAGGATTCAGCCCGCTGAGTCGTCCTTTGTGAGTCAGGATAACTTCGATTTCGTGGATATGCCGGCTCTCCCCGGATCGTCCCGGTGTTATCCCCAAACTCAAACTGGTAAACCTATCCTTAACAGGCCTTATTTTTAGGGTGTTAAGGAAATTCTCACGACTCTTGTTCCATGCGTGCTGGAATCTTATTCCTACTGGGGATAAGCGGAGGAAGATTCACTTATCCACTGGAATCCATGCACACTACAAAAACATCATCCTTCTAATATTTCTTTATTTATTAGGGTGGTCCGATCTGACCGGGGAGAACAGCCCATGGACCTGAGCGATCTGATGTTCACGCTCTACCCATATGCAAAGTCACTGCACATCATGGCAGTGCTTAGCTGGATGGCAGGTCTTTTCTACCTCCCCCGACTGTTCGTGTATCACGTGGAGCAGGCTGAGAAGCTTCAGGAAGCGGTACCGATCTTCCTGATGATGGAGGAGAAGCTCCTCAGGATCATCATGCGCCCTGCAATGTATGTGTCCTGGGCGGCAGGGCTGTTCATCGTGCTGACACCAGGTATCGTTGACTGGAGCTATTTCTGGCCCTGGACCAAGGGAGTGTCGGTGTTCGCCATGACCTGGTTTCATCATTGGTTGCTGTTCCGCTTCCGTGATTTCAAGGAAGGCCGGAATTCTCTGACCGGCGGGCAGTTCAGGCTGATGAATGAGGTGCCGACGGTACTTATGGCGGTGATCGTGATCTCGGTGATCTTCAAATTCTGACACAGAGGCGCTGTAGGCGGGGCTACAGGGGAAGAACGTTTGCAGCCGGCATTTGACTCACCCGGGGCGAGTCCCTATGTATGGCCTCCAACGGACCCGTCCGGGTATCCGTGTTTTCCTAACCTGTCGTGTGACCGACCCCCGGGTAAGCGGGGAGTAGAGGCCGTATCTATATGACCGTGCAATCCCTGAATCTGTCCGACCTTAAGGCCCAAAGCCCCAAGGCGCTTCTGTCCATGGCCGAGGAGTTGGAGATCGAAAACGCCTCGACCATGCGCAAGGGCGAGATGATGTTCCAGATTCTGCGGGAGCGCGCAGATGAAGGCTGGGACATTGGCGGTGACGGCGTGCTGGAAGTACTGCAGGACGGTTTCGGTTTCCTGCGTTCTCCTGAGGCGAACTACCTTCCGGGCCCGGACGATATTTATGTTTCCCCTGACATGATCCGCCAGTATTCTCTGCGCACCGGGGACACGGTCGAAGGCCAGATCAAGGCACCGCTGGAGACAGAGCGCTACTTTGCCCTGACCAATGTCACCAAGATCAACTTCGAGGAGCCTGAGAAGGCCCGGCACAAGATCGCCTTTGACAACCTGACGCCGCTTTACCCGGATGAGCGTCTGAAGATGGAGATCGAGGATCCCACCATCAAGGACCGTTCTGCCCGGGTGATCGACCTGGTTGCGCCGATCGGCAAGGGCCAGCGTTCGCTGATCGTGGCACCGCCGCGCACTGGTAAGACGGTGATCCTGCAGAACATCGCGCATTCGATCGAGAAGAACCATCCGGAGTGCTACCTGATCGTTCTGCTGATCGACGAACGCCCGGAAGAGGTGACTGACATGCAGCGCTCCGTGAAGGGCGAAGTTGTCTCCTCCACCTTCGACGAGCCGGCGACCCGCCACGTTGCAGTGTCGGAAATGGTTATCGAAAAAGCCAAGCGTCTCGTTGAACATAAGCGAGATGTTGTTATCCTGCTTGACTCGATCACAAGACTTGGTAGGGCATTTAACACCGTCGTACCGTCTTCCGGTAAAGTTCTGACCGGTGGTGTTGATGCAAACGCCTTGCAGCGTCCCAAACGCTTCTTTGGTGCTGCCCGGAACATCGAAGAAGGCGGCTCGCTCACCATCATTGCTACTGCGCTGATCGACACCGGTTCACGCATGGACGAGGTGATCTTCGAAGAATTCAAAGGCACTGGTAACTCGGAGATCGTGCTGGACCGCAAGATTGCCGACAAACGCGTGTTCCCGGCGATCGACATCCTCAAGTCAGGCACCCGGAAAGAGGATCTTCTGGTCGATAAGGGGGATCTGGCTAAGACCTTTGTACTGCGCCGCATCCTGAACCCAATGGGTACCACCGACGCTATCGAATTCCTGCTGTCGAAGCTGAAGCAGACCAAGTCAAACTCCGAGTTCTTCGACTCGATGAATACCTGACCCGGGCCGGCAAGAGAGAAGGGCCACCCCATGGAGACGATCTTTGCCCTGGCCTCCGCCCAAGGAAAGGCCGGGGTCGCGGTGATCCGCGTTTCAGGTCCGCTGGCGCTCGACGCCGGCGCGCGGCTCTGTGGCAGTTCGCTGCCGGCGCGAGGAACCAGCCTGAGGGTCCTCAAGACTGAAACTGGAGAGCATCTGGACGAAGCGCTGGTGCTAAGCTTCTCCGCGCCGAAGAGCTTTACTGGTGAAAATACCGTTGAATTTCAAACACATGGAAGCACAGCAGTTGTTTCCGCGGTGCTTGATTCGCTTCGAAGAATTGACGGGCTTCGGATGGCTGAACCCGGTGAGTTCACCCGCCGAGCTTTGGAAAACGGAAACCTAGACCTCGCCCAGGTCGAGGGTCTTGCCGATCTGATTGACGCGGAAACTGAAGCTCAGCGCAAACAGGCGCAAGTTATTCTCGCCGGCGGGCTGGGGCAGCTGGCCGAGACCTGGCGGACCAAACTGATTCGCGCTGCGTCCTTGATCGAAGTGACCATTGATTTCGCTGACGAGGAAGTGCCAGTTGACGTAACCGCTGAAGTTTCGAATCTTCTGGCCGATGTTCAAACCGGCCTTGAAAGCGAAACAGCCGGCGTGAAGATCGCGGAACGCATACGCAGTGGTTTCGAGGTTGCCATTGTCGGAGCGCCGAATGTTGGGAAGTCCACTCTTCTAAATGCGCTGGCCGGCAGGCAGGCCGCTATCACATCCGAATACGCTGGGACCACTCGAGATATTATCGAAGTACGCATGGATCTCGCCGGCTTGCCTGTCACTTTGCTGGATACAGCCGGTCTGCGGGATACTGAAGACCATGTTGAAGGAATCGGAATCGCCTTGGCGCGAAAACGGGCTGAAGACGCTGACTTGCGTGTTTTTCTTGCGGAAAATGATGAGGTCCTGGATGTCGAAATGCGATCCGGCGACATTCGGTTACGGCCTAAGGCAGATTTGCGTGCCGATAAGGAGAACGCAATCTCGGGCCAATCGGGGCAGGGTATTGACCAATTGGTGGATCATATTTCCTCAGTCCTCCAGAACCGTTCGGCCCAAGCGGGCGTTGCCACTCGCGCTCGGCACCGAGATGCCATGCTGTCAGCACTTGTTTGCCTGACTGACGCGCAGGTTATCCTGCTGCGTGGTCCTGAGTTTTATGATATAGCGGCTGAAGAAATGCGGTCAGCCATACGGGCCTTGGAAATGCTGGTTGGCCGTATAGGCGTTGAAAACCTATTGGATGAGATTTTCTCTAGTTTCTGTCTGGGAAAGTGAAGGAGTGTTTCACGTGAAACATTCATCGTACGACGTCATTGTTGTTGGCGGCGGCCACGCCGGCACCGAAGCTGCGCATGCAGCTGCGCGGATGGGGGCTTCCACCGCTCTTGTAACGCTTAATCGGAGCGGTATCGGGGTCATGTCCTGTAATCCGGCAATCGGGGGCCTAGGCAAGGGACACCTCGTCCGGGAAATTGACGCCATGGACGGAGTGATGGGGCGCGTAGCCGATCGTGCCGGCATTCAGTTCCGCTTGCTGAACCGTAGAAAGGGGCCGGCGGTTCAGGGGCCGCGTGCTCAGTCGGATAGAAAAATCTACCGTCAGGAAATGCTTCGGCTGACAGAGAAGCAGAGGTGTTTGGATGTCGTCGAAGGGGAAGTCACGGACTTCCTGATGTTGGGCAATCAGGTCGCGGGCGTGGTCCTGGCGGACGGGAGCGAAATCTCTGCAAAGACAGTAATTCTGACCTCGGGCACTTTTCTCCGAGGCGTTATTCACATTGGTGATGTTTCAAGGCCTGGCGGGCGAATGGGAGATAAGCCGTCTGTGAGGCTTGCGGAGAGGCTGGACAGCTTTGAATTACCGCTGGGTCGGCTGAAAACGGGTACACCACCACGCCTGGACGGGCGCACGATTGATTGGGATGTTTTGGACGCGCAACCGGGTGATGAAGACCCAGTCTTTTTCTCATTCATGACGAAGGCGCTCCAAACACAGCAGGTGTCATGCGGGATAACGCATACAAACTCGGAAACCCACGAGATCATTCGCAAAAACCTCGGCCGCTCAGCCATGTATGGTGGCCATATCGAAGGCATAGGGCCTAGATACTGTCCCTCGATAGAAGACAAAATCGTTCGGTTTGCGGATAAGGAGTCACATCAGATCTTTCTTGAGCCGGAGGGCGTGTCTGACCATACAGTATATCCGAATGGGATTTCGACCAGCTTGCCACAAGAGGTTCAAGAAGCTTATGTGCGCTCGATCAAAGGGCTTGAGAATGCGCACATTCTTCAGCCGGGATACGCAATCGAATACGACTACGTTGACCCACGAGCGCTGCGATCGGATTTGTCGTTGAAAGACGTTCCGGGGCTGTATCTTGCCGGCCAGATCAACGGCACCACTGGTTACGAGGAAGCCGCGGCCCAGGGGCTTGTTGCCGGCTTGAATGCGGCGCGGCACGCAAAAGGACAGGAAGCTGTGAATTTCAGCCGGGCCAATAGCTACATTGGGGTGATGATCGACGATTTAACCACCAACGGTGTTGCTGAACCGTACCGGATGTTCACGTCGCGGGCGGAGTTTCGATTGTCACTGAGAGCTGACAATGCAGATCAGAGGCTGACACCCTTGGCGATTGAAACTGGCTGTGTGGGAGAAGAACGCCGGCGGGTGTTCCTTGATAAAAGCGAGCGCTTATCGGCCACGCGGGAGGTCCTGGAAACCCAGACGTTTACACCGAAACAGGTCGCCGGGGTGGGTATTCGAATCAATCAGGATGGTAACCGGAGAACCGGTCTTGACGTTTTAGCATTTCCTGATGTGTTGTTCGAGGATCTGCTTCAGCTACTACCTGATCTCAGTTCGGTTGAGCCGGCTATCCGTAGGCAGTTGGAGCGGGACGCGCTGTATGCAAACTACATCTCGCGTCAAGAACGGGAGGTGACTGCTTTGAAGCGGGATGAAGGGCATCGCATTCCCAATGACTTCACTTACGAAGGGGTTGAGGGATTGTCGAATGAACTCCAGCAGAAATTGAAAAAGGTTAGGCCGGAAACCCTCGCGCAAGCGGCGCGTGTTGATGGTATGACGCCGGCCGCACTTGCGCTTATCCTTGCTAGACTGCGTAGGGACCAGGTCGGACGGGAGAAGACTGCATGACCTACGGTGACTTGTGGGGTAATCTCAATGTTTCACGTGAAACAATGAGTCGCTTAGAAGTCTTTGAGATCGTAATACGTAAATGGAATCCCAAGATCAACCTTGTGTCCAGAGCCAGCCTTGATCATCTCTGGACCCGGCATATTGCAGATTCCGTCCAAATCTTTCGCTGTGCTTCGGCGCCGGCCCACTGGGTGGATATCGGCAGCGGAGGTGGGTTTCCGGGCCTGATCGTCGCCTTGATAGCTGCAGAGGAAGCACCTGAAATGAAAGTAACTCTGATTGAAAGTGATCAGAGAAAGGCGGCGTTCCTTCGCAGTGCGGCACGGGAATGTGGTGCATCAGTCAAGGTGCTTTCTGACCGGATCGAGCTGGTGGAACCGCAGAAGGCTGGAGTATTGTCTGCGCGGGCCTTGGCAGAACTTTCTGACCTATTGGAGTTCTCACAGCGCCACCTTTCAGAAAGTGGTTTTGCACTGTTTCCTAAAGGGCAGACTTGGAAAAAAGAAGTGGATAAGGCGAGGCAGCGATGGCGGTTCGAAGTGGAACCCGTTAAAAGTCTGACAGAGCCTGAAGCAGTCATTCTGAAAATCTGGGGAGTTGAACGTGTCTGATTTTTCCCGCCCGGAGGGGCCTCGTATCATCGCGGTCGCAAATCAGAAAGGCGGGGTGGGGAAGACAACAACAGCAATCAATCTTGCCGCAGCGTTGGTAGAATGCGGACTGCGGGTTCTGGTAGTGGATCTCGATCCGCAAGGGAACGCTTCGACCGGATTGGGAATTGAGCCGTCTGAACGTGAACTGACCTCTTATGATCTACTGGTGGAAGATGCGTCTCTTCAAGACGTCATTCGCCAAACAGAGATCGAAGACCTCTGTATAATTCCGGCAACGGTAGATCTGAGCTCTGCTGACATCGAGCTATTCACCAATGAAAAGCGGAGTTTTTTGCTGCATGACGCGCTGAGGCAGACGGCAATGGATGAATATGATTGGGACTATGTGCTGATTGATTGCCCGCCGTCTCTGAACCTTCTGACCGTCAATGCGATGGTGGCGGCGCATTCTGTTCTGGTTCCCTTGCAAAGCGAGTTTTTTGCTCTGGAAGGGGTGACGCAGCTTATGCTCACAATTCGCGAAGTACGGCAGTCCGCCAACCCAAACCTTCGTATTGAGGGAATAGTTCTGACCATGTTCGACCGAAGGAATAACCTGTCTCTACAGGTCGAGCAGGATGCCCGGGATAACCTTGGCGATCTTGTGTTTCAGACAAAAATTCCGCGCAATGTTCGCGTCAGCGAAGCCCCTTCCTATGCGCAGCCGGTTCTAAACTATGACACAAATTCTCTGGGTGCTCAGGCTTACCGGGCTCTGGCAGAAGAACTCCTGAATAAACATCACAAAATAGCGGCATAAATGAAGAACACGAACCGGAGGCAACCATGGCAGATAAAAAAACAAAACCGCGCGGTCTGGGCAGAGGGTTGTCGGCGTTGATGGCAGATGTGAACCCTGCGCCTGTAAGCACGCAGGCTGAGGCACCCCGGAATGCTGAAATTTTGGTGCCCATTGAAAATGTAATCGCGAACCCGAACCAGCCTCGGCGGCAGTTCCTGAAGGAAGACCTGGATGATCTGACAGCCTCCATTAAGGAAAAGGGTGTCCTGCAGCCTTTGATCGTGCGGCCGATCCCCGGCGGAAACTACGAGATTGTGGCCGGCGAACGCCGTTGGAGGGCGTCTCAGGCGGCAAAGTTGCATGAAGTTCCAGTTCTGATCCGGGACTACTCTGATCTTGAAATGATGGAAGTCGCCATCATTGAAAATATTCAGCGTTCCGATCTGAATGCGATGGAAGAGGCGCAGAGCTACAAGCAACTGATGGAAAAGTTCGGACGCACTCAGGAGAAGATGGCGGAGGCACTTGGTAAAAGCCGTAGCCACATCGCCAACCTGGTTCGCCTGTTGCATCTGCCGGATGATGTACAAATCCTTGTGCAGGAGCGAAAACTATCTGCCGGTCATGCACGAGCTTTGATTACGTCAGACAATGCATCAGAGCTGGCAAGCAAGATTGTCAAAGGCGGCCTTTCTGTCCGCGCGACAGAAGCGTTGGTCAAAAAAGATGCCGCTGGACCCCAGTCAACCGCTTCAAAGAAAGCACGAAAGGCACCGGAAAAGGACGCTGACACCCGGGCGCTGGAGGGCGACCTGTCTGCGGTGTTGAAAATGAAGGTTTCGATTGATCACAAACCTGGTGGAGAGGCCGGCGCAGTGACGATCAACTATGAGAACCTGGATCAGCTGGATGAGCTTTGTAATCTTCTCAGCCGTTAGGCCGTGTCCAGAGAAAAAGAAGCACAGCGGAAAGAACCACTGCTTGAATTCCTAGAACGTGATTGGGCGCGCCAAGCAGAAAAGACAATCCAAAGACGGCGGCAATCGACAGGGTTGCCGCCTTTTTTGCACCTGGCCGGATGGCGCCATGGTCACGCCAATCCATGATCATCGGGCCAAACACGTTGTGGGCGATGATCCAGTTATGCAGACGTTCCGAGGAATTAGCGAATAAGAATGCGGCAAGAAGCAGGAACGGAACGGTGGGGAGAAGGGGGAGAACAATGCCAATGACGGCCAGGGCGACACAAAACAAACCTAGGCCGGCGTAGAGGAAACGCATTGATTCAATCCATCAAAATTTCGCGGAGTACCGCATTCAATACCGCGCGACCCTGGTCAGTTGCGCGAAGCCTCTGGTCAGAGATAGTCACCATCCCCATTTGTGCAAGGTTGTCTATGCGGTCTTGTGGCATGCGGTGGTTTGCAATCTGCTCATATCGACCTATATCCAGACCTTCTGACAACCGCATACCCATCATGAGGTATTCAACCGCAGCATCTTCCCTATCTAGGGAAACACGCAGGGATTCTCCGTTACCCTGGCTCACAGCATTCAGCCAGGCTCCGGGCGCAAGATGGGTTTCAGTGGCGTAACGTTGGCCATTCAATGTCAGTCGCCCATGTGCACCGGGCCCAATTCCAGCATAGTCACCATAGCGCCAGTATATCAGATTGTGGCGTGATTCCGCGCCTGGCTCGGCGTGATTTGAGATTTCGTAACCTGCCATACCAAAGCCAGCGCAGATATCCTGGGTTGCAAGGTACATGTCCGCAGCTGTGTCATCTTCAGGCAGGCCGCGCAACTTGCCGCGGGCATAGCGATCGCCGAAGGCCGTGCCGTCTTCGATGGTGAGCTGGTACAGGGAGAGGTGGTCAATCGCCATCGACAAGGCTTCCCGCAGCTCGGTTGTCCATGCTTCCAGTGTCTGGCCTTGGCGGGCATAAATCAGATCAAAGCTCACGCGGTCGAAGCAATTGCGTGCGATGTCGAAAGCGGCCTTCGCTTCGGAGACCGTATGAATGCGGCCAAGCCGGCGCAGATCCTCGTCATTCAGGGCCTGTATGCCCATAGAGACCCTGTTTACACCTGCATCCCGGTAGCCGGCAAAGCGCCCAGCTTCGACTGACCCAGGATTGGCTTCAAGAGATATCTCTATGTCATTGGCAAAAGGCCAGATTTCACGTGCCCTATCAATGACTGCGGCCACTGAATCTGGCTGCATCAGGGAAGGGGTGCCGCCGCCAAAGAATATAGAGTTCAAAACACGGCCCTGAAGCTGTTCGGAGAGCCTATCGAGTTCTTGCAGGTAGGCACTAACCCACAGCTCTTGGTCAATTTTTGCCGAAACATGGCTGTTAAAATCGCAATAGGGGCATTTAGCCTGGCAAAAGGGCCAATGCACGTAGAGGCCAAAGCCCCCATTGCGCCAGTCATCCACCGAAACAGCCCTGTACGAACTGGGCAACCGCCTTGCCGCGGTGGCTGATTTTGTTCTTCTCCACTGGGTCCATCTCGGCGCAGGTGAGGTCGTGTCCGTCCGGTTGGAACATTGGATCGTAGCCGAAGCCATGCTCGCCGCGGATCGGCCAGACCAGTTGCCCCGGCATCACGCCCTCGAAAACTTCGTCATGACCGTCGGGCCAGGCTATCACCAGTGTGCAGCGGAATTGGGCGGTGCGGGGGGGCTCTGCGCCGGCCGCAGTCAGTTCGTCATTAGCGCGAGTCATGGCAAGTTTGAAATCACGCCCATTTGGTGTTTGCGCCCAATCGGCAGTATAGACGCCAGGCGCGCCGTCCAGCGCGTCGATGGTTATGCCGGAATCATCGGACAGGGCCGGCAGGTTGGTTGCCTTGGCGGCGGCGTGAGCTTTGATGCGGGCATTGCCGACGAAAGTGTCTTCGGTTTCCTCTGGCTCGGGTAAATTCATCTCGCCGGCGCCAACAACCTGCACACCGAATGGGGTGAGGATCTCTGCGATCTCTTTCAGCTTACCTTTGTTGTGGGTGGCGACAAGCAGCTTGCCGCCTTCCAGTTTGCGGGTCATTTGCAGGCGGCCTTCTGCATTTCGGCCAGTTCAGAAGTACCCTTGGAGGCCAAGTCCATCAGTTGGTTCATCTGATCGCGGGAAAAGACGGAGCCTTCTGCAGACATTTGCACTTCGATCAGCTTGCCAGAACCGGTCATGATGAAGTTGCCGTCGACGCCAGCTTCGGAATCTTCCGGATAGTCCAGGTCCAGCACCGGCTGGCCGGCATAGATGCCGCAGGACACGGCAGAAACCGGATCCATTAGCGGGTCAATCTGAACATCGCCGGCCTTCATCAGCTTGTTCACCGCAAGACGCAGTGCCACCCAGCCGCCGGTGATCGAGGCGCAGCGGGTGCCCCCGTCGGCCTGCAGCACGTCGCAATCGACGGTGATCTGGCGTTCACCCAAGGCAACGCGGTCGACTCCGGCCCGCAAAGCACGGCCGATCAGGCGCTGGATTTCCACAGTGCGGCCGCCCTGCTTGCCAGAAGCCGCCTCGCGGCGCATACGGGTATTGGTGGCACGGGGCAGCATGCCGTATTCGGCTGTAACCCAGCCCAGACCGGTGCCTTTAATGAAGGGCGGCACGCGGTCTTCGATGGTAGCAGTGCACAGGACGTGGGTGTCGCCGGCCTTGATCAGGCAGGAGCCCTCGGCGTGTTTTGTGAAGCCGGTCTCGATCGAGACAGGGCGCATTTCATTCAGTTCTCGTCCTGAGGGTCGCATGGCACATCCTTTTTCTGTTGGCTTGGGGATATCCCCCGGACGCGGGGCTATGCAAGCCCGATTGACCTTTTCCCAGTCTGCTCCTTAATGACATATAGGCGCCGGCTTCTTATGTTTAGACCGGAAGAAATGCTGGTAGGCTGATGAGCGATCCGAACAACATTCTGAAGGACTTGAATGACCGCTCCCGGGACGTGTTCCGGGCAGTAGTGGAGACATATCTGGAGAGCGGTGATCCGGTTGGCAGCCGTACCCTAACCCGCTCGCTGAGTGAAAAGGTCAGTGCTGCCACTGTGCGCAATGTGATGCAGGACCTGGAATATCTAGGCCTTCTGGACAGCCCGCATGTTAGTGCGGGTAGAGTGCCCACGCAGATTGGGCTCAGGATGTTCGTTGACGGGTTGCTGGAGGTTGGAGACCTCAACGCGAATGACCGTGAAAAGATTGACGCGACGCTTGGCCGGAATGCGGGCGATGTTGGCGGAATGCTGGACCGTGTTGGCTCGGCGCTGTCGGGTGTGACGCAAGGCGCCTCGTTGGTACTGACACCCAAGCATGAGGCGGAGATCAGACATATTGAGTTTGTCTCCCTGGCGCATGACCGGGCGCTGGTGGTTTTGGTGTTCTCTGATGGACATGTTGAGAACCGGCTGTTCTCACCGCCGCCAGGGCAGACGCCAAGTTCCATGCGGGAGGCTGCGAATTTCTTGAACGCGCTGATCGAAGGAAAAACGCTGAGCCAAGTGCAGCGGCAGATCCAGAAAGAGATTTCAGCCCGGCGTCAGGAAATTGACAGTCTTGCACATGCAATGATTGAAAGCGGAATGGCGGTTTGGGAGGAGGAGGGCAGCGAGCAGGCCAGGCTGATTGTGCGCGGGCGGGCGAATCTCCTTGCGGAGACTGGCGCGGCGGAGGAACTGGAGCGGATCCGGACGCTGTTCGACGATCTGGAACGCAAGCGTGACATCGCTGAATTCCTGGAACTGACCGAGGAAGGCGAGGGTGTGCGCATTTTTATCGGGTCGGAGAATAAACTTTTCTCACTTTCGGGTTCCTCTTTGGTGGTGTCTCCCTATATGAACGCGGATCGAAAGATCATCGGTGCGGTAGGAGTGATTGGCCCGACGCGCCTGAATTACGGACGGATCGTGCCGATTGTGGACTATACGGCACAACTGGTCGGCAAGCTGTTGTCGGACCGGAGTTAGAGGTGGAACATGGCAGAGCTCAAGGACGAAGACTTTCTGGATGACATCGCCGCAGCCGAAGCTGAAGAGCTGGCTGCGCAGACCGAGGAATTTGATGATGCCTCGTTGGAAATCGATGCGCTCCGGGCGGAACGCGATGAGCTGAAAGACCGCTTTATGCGGGCACTGGCGGATGCGGAAAATGCCCGTAAGCGCGGTGACAAAGCTCGCCGCGAGGCAGAGCAGTACGGCGGTTCGAAATTGGCCCGAGACATGCTGCCGGTTTATGACAACATGAAACGTGCGATCGAAGCAGCAACCGACGAGCAGCGCGAAGTTTCCGCTGCCTTGATTGAAGGCGTGGAACTGACCATGCGCTCGCTGCTGGGCGTGTTTGAGAGACACGGTATCCGCATAGTGTCACCGGAAGTGGGCGACAAATTCGACCCGCAAGTGCATGAGGCGATGTTCGAAGCACCGGTGCCGGGCACCAAAGCGGGCGATATTATCCAGGTGTCCGCGGAAGGTTTCATGCTGCATGACCGCCTGCTGCGGGCCGCGCAGGTTGGTGTTTCCTCAACACCGGCCAGCTGATGCTGACAGGCTTCGACGAGCCTGGCCTCCAGTGTAAGTTTTTGGGAAAATGAAAGGGCGGGTCCGTTTGGATCCGCCTTTGCTTTAGCTTGCTGCTTCTTTGAGTTTGTACAGCATTTCCAGCGCTTCCCGCGGAGAGAGCTCGTCTGGGTGTATGCCGGCGAGAAGTTCTTCTGCAGGCGAAGGTCCCGCCGTTGCCTTGGGTTGTGGCGGCGGGGCTGCTGCGAAAAGGGGAAGGTCATCGATCTGGATCTTGGATCCGCCTTCGCGGCTGCCCTGTTCCAGCATGTCCAAAACGTCACGCGCACGTGCAACAACAGAGGATGGCAGCCCGGCAAGCTGGGCGACTTGGACACCATAGGAGCGGTCGGCAGCCCCTTTGCGCACTTCGTGCAGGAAGATGACTTCGCCTTCCCATTCCTTGACAGCCACAGTGGCATTGTCGACGCCGTCCAGCTTGGAAGCAAGCTGGGTCAGCTCATGGTAGTGGGTAGCAAAAAGCGCGCGGGACCGGTTCACCTCGTGCAGGTGTTCGAGCGTCGCCCAGGCAATAGACAGACCGTCATAGGTGGCAGTACCGCGGCCGATTTCGTCAAGGATCACCAGCGCCCGGTCGTCTGCTTGATTCAGGATCGCAGCGGTTTCGACCATTTCCACCATAAATGTGGAACGGCCGCGGGCCAGATCATCGGAGGCGCCGACGCGGCTGAACAACTGGCTGACAAGGCCGATATGGGCGGATTCAGCTGGGACATAGCTGCCCATCTGTGCGAGCAGGGCTATTAATGCGTTCTGGCGCAAAAAGGTTGACTTACCGGCCATGTTGGGACCGGTAAGCAGCCAGACAGCAGCGCCGTCCTGCGCTGTCAAAGCGCAATCGTTGGCGACGAAAGTCTCGCCGCCTTGCTGGCGCAAGGCCTGTTCCACAACCGGGTGGCGCCCGCCCGCCACGTGAAACGCACGGCTGTTATCGACCTTTGGGCGGGTCCAGTTTTCACCGCGGGCCAAATCTGCCAGCCCCGTCATCAGATCAAGTTCCGCCAGACCCCGTGCTGCAGTGTTGAGACGCGCAGAACAATCCAAAACCGCATCAGAAAGCCCTGCGTAGAGCCGCTTCTCGATCTCCAGCGCCAAGTTGCCTGCGTTTAGGATACGAGTTTCGATCTCGCTCAGCTCCACCGTGGTAAAGCGCACCTGGTTGGCGGTGGTCTGGCGGTGGATGTACGTTTGGTTCAGCGGTGGCGACATCATCTTGTCTGCGTGGGTGGCAGTGGTTTCGATGAAATAGCCCAGAACATTGTTGTGTTTGATCTTCAGCGAGGTGACGCCAGTGTGCTCTGCATATTTCTTCTGCATTGAAGCTATGACCGAACGGCCTTCGTCGCGCAGGGTGCGAGCCTCATCAAGATCCGGATCATAACCTGTTGCAATGAACCCGCCGTCGCGGGCCAGCAGGGGTGGTTCTGCCACAAGGGCTGCGTCCAGCAGCGACAACAGATCGTCAAAGCCCCGCAGATCGGCCACGGCGCTGCCCATTAGATCAGGCAAGTCCATGCCCGAGCAGAGGCCGGCGATAACTTCTGCCTGTGACAGCCCGTTGCGGATGGCAGCCAGATCGCGCGGGCCGCCGCGCTCCAGTGCCAGGCGCGAGAGAGCGCGGTCGAGATCCGGTGTCTTGCGCAGTGCGGAGCGCAGATCCGCGGCGGTTTGTGTGTTTTCAACGGCAAAATCCAGGGCGGCCAAACGCCGGTGGATGGTCTCCAGGTTACGCGATGGGCTGGACAGCCGCTGTTCCAGCAGCCGGGCGCCGCTTGGAGTGACGGACCGATCCACGATGGACAGCAAGGAACCGGCACGGCCGCCGGACAGGGACCGTGTCAGCTCCAGATTGCGGCGGGTGGCAGCGTCTATCTGCACCACCCGGTCCTGTGCTTCCTGCTGCGGCGGCTGCAACAGCGGCAGTTTGCCTTTCTGGGTAATTTCCAGGTAGTCGATCAGCGCACCCATAGCGGAGATTTCGGCGCGGGAGAATGTGCCGAAGCCGTCTAGTGCGCTGACATTAAAAAGGGTGCAGATGCGTTTTTCGGCGGCGGTGCTATCAAAACTTGCCTTGCCTAGCGGGGTCAGCGGGATTTTGTATTCATCGGCCAGCGGACGGGTTGCATCATAGGCCGGGCCATCGGCAATGATCAGCTCAGAGGGTGCCAGACGCGCCAGTTCCGGGGATAGGCGCACCCGCGCAATCGGCATAACATGAAACGCGCCGGTGGAGATATCTGCCCAGGCCAAGGCAGCGTCGTCGCGCAGTTCCGAATAGGAAACCAGAAAATTGTGGCGCCGTGCCTCCAGCAGGGAATCTTCGGTCAGGGTCCCCGGCGTCACCAGGCGCACCACATCACGTTTCACGACAGACTTGGACCCGCGCTTTTTGGCCTCTGCCGGGCTTTCCAGTTGTTCGCCGACGGCTACGCGAAACCCCTTGCGGATAAGGGTCAGCAAGTAGCCTTCGGCGGCATGGACGGGCACACCGCACATGGGGATGTCTTCGCCGTTGTGCTTGCCGCGCTTTGTTAGCGCAATATCCAGCGCTTCTGCAGCGTTGACCGCATCTTCAAAAAACATCTCGTAAAAGTCGCCCATGCGATAGAAAAGCAGAGCATCCGCGTGCGCTTCCTTGATTTCGAGATATTGCGCCATCATGGGCGTTACGGTCATTGGAGGTCCCCCGGGGTCGTCTTTGCAAGACATCTACAATGGGGGCGGAGCGAGGAAAACCCGGATATGGCTGCCGCCACGGGGGACGGCGGCAGCCTGCTGTCAGTAGAGATTGCGCAGTGTGTCGGGCATCGTGTTGACGATGGACAGCGACAGGGTGCTTAGCTGCTGTTGTGTCTGCAATGCCAGCAGTTTGGTTGCGGCCTGTTCTATGTTGGTGTCGATCATGGAACTTACCCCTTGGGTGATGGAGTCCGACAGTTTGCTGACGTATTGACCCTGGCCGGCAAGTTGACTGGCGCCGGCCCCCAAAGAGGCCGAACTGTCGATAGCATAGGACAGGAATCCCTCAATCTCTCCCAATGCGGCCAAGGCACTTGTTTGGTCGGTGATCGCGGTGCGGCTACTAAGATCAAACTGCGGGCTTCCTTCAAAATCCACTCCGTCAACGCTCAGCGTGGAAAGACTGCCGCTTGCGGATGGCCCGGACGGGACGCTGAGGGAAGTACCGCCTGCACCGTCGACATCGGTTTTCAGGAGGTTCACCCCGTTGAAGCTGGAGGCAGAGACAATCGAATTGATCTTTTCTGTCTTTTTCGCCAGGGCTGTTTCGAATTTGCTGAAGTCGCCCATTCCGCTAGCGGCCATCACTGCCAGCGACCGCATTTCTGTCAGTGTCTCAGTGATCTGTTCAGCCCCGGCTGAGGCAACCGCCACGGTAGCCTCGCCCAGAGACAAAGAGTCTGATACGGAGCGTAAGCCGGAAATCTCCGAGTACATCTGTTCGGAGATTGCCCAGAGGGCTGCATTGTCTTGTGCCGTATTGATGTTCTGGCCGGTGGATATGCTGCCATGAACGTCATTGAGGCGGTCAGTGACACCGCCCAATGTTTGCAAGGCCACCATTGCACCGGAATTGTTGTGGAAGCTTATCATTCCTCACTTTTCCTTTGATCCCATGCCCTTGTACGGGCGAACAAACGCCGTTCTGACCGTTGCTTGCAGGCCTCTGATTTCCTGACCTCAGCGCCACCTGCAGGGCAGGTGCGCGTTAATACCTATTAAGAAAATACAGCATTCCGCAGTCTGCTTTGAGGCAAAAACCTGACGGAATTTATCGTCTTTTAGCCGCTTTTTTCTAAAATCTGGCGATACAGATTCTTGAAACCGCGGATTGAGGGGCGCCGTGGGCTGGGCTAAGACGGTTGGCGACGAGGAGAGGACACGAGATTAAATGCCCAAGAACAAGATCACCGATGAAGAAGCCTTGGCGTTCCACCTGGAGCCGTCTCCGGGTAAATGGGAGATCAATGCCACCGTCCCGATGACCACGCAGCGGGATCTTTCGCTGGCATATTCTCCGGGCGTTGCGGTGCCTTGCGAGGCGATCGCGGAAAATCCCGAAACTGTCTATGACTATACCAACAAGGGCAATCTTGTGGCGGTGATTTCCAACGGTACCGCTGTTTTGGGTCTGGGCAATCTCGGTGCGTTAGGCTCCAAGCCGGTGATGGAAGGCAAATCCGTTCTGTTCAAACGCTTCGCTGATGTGAATTCGATCGACATCGAACTCGACACCGAAGATCCGGACGAGTTCATCAAGGCGGTCAAGCTGATGGGGCCGACCTTCGGCGGCATCAACCTGGAAGACATCAAGGCGCCTGAATGCTTCATCATCGAGCAAAAGCTCAAGGAAGAG
This sequence comes from Leisingera sp. CC-HEC093, assembly GCF_059429195.1. Classification (NCBI taxonomy): domain Bacteria; kingdom Pseudomonadati; phylum Pseudomonadota; class Alphaproteobacteria; order Rhodobacterales; family Roseobacteraceae; genus Leisingera; species Leisingera sp. CC-HEC093. The sequence continues at coordinate 1,352,023 of NZ_JCAIJR010000001.1, forward strand.
ATGGACATTCCGGTTTTCCACGATGATCAGCACGGCACCGCGGTTATTTGTGCGGCGGGCCTGATTAACGCTCTGCATCTGTCGGGTAAAAAGATCGAAGATGTAAAGATCGTTCTGAACGGCGCCGGTGCGGCTGGCATCGCCTGTATCGAACTGCTTAAGGCGATGGGCGCACGCCACGAAAACTGCATCGTCTGCGACACCAAGGGCGTGATCTACCAGGGGCGCACCGAGGGTATGAACCAGTGGAAATCGGCGCATGCCGTGGGCACCGACTTGCGCACCTTGGAAGAGGCGATGCGCGGCGCGGATGTGTTCCTTGGCGTTTCGGTCAAAGGCGCAGTGACCCAGGAGATGGTCGCCTCCATGGCCGACAACCCGGTGATCTTTGCCATGGCCAACCCGGATCCGGAAATCACTCCGGAGGAGGCGCATGAAGTGCGGGTGGATGCCATTGTTGCCACTGGCCGGTCGGACTATCCGAACCAGGTTAACAACGTTCTGGGCTTCCCTTACCTGTTCCGCGGCGCGCTGGACATTCATGCCCGTGCCATCAATGACGAGATGAAGATTGCCTGCGCCCATGCGCTGGCGGCGCTGGCGCGCGAGGATGTGCCGGACGAGGTGGCGCTGGCCTATGGCAAATCGCTGACCTTTGGCCGCGACTATATCATCCCAACACCATTTGATCCGCGGCTGATCCACCGGATTCCGTCGGCCGTGGCCAAAGCGGGCATGGACACTGGAGCGGCGCGGCGCCCGATCGTGGATATGGACGCCTATGAAGTAGGCCTTAAATCACGCATGGATCCGACAGCTTCGATCCTGCGCGGCCTGAACGCCCGTGCCCGGTCGGCGCAGTCGCGGATGATCTTCGCAGAGGGCGACGATCCGCGGGCGTTGCGCGCTGCGGTGATGTATCAGCGCTCCGGGTTTGGCAAGTCGTTGGTTGTCGGCCGTCAGGAAGATGTTCGCGTCAAGCTGGAGAAAGCCGGCCTGGGCGACGCAGTGCGCGAGCTGGAGATTGTGAACGCCGCCAACACGCCGCATTTCGATATGTATAAGGATTTCTTGTACAACCGCCTGCAGCGAAAAGGATTTGACCGCAAGGACATCCATCGCCTGGTGGGCCGGGACAGGCATGTGTTTTCAAGTCTGATGCTGGCGCATGGGCATGGCGACGGCCTGGTCACTGGCGCAACACGCAAGTCGGCGCATGTGCTGGACAGGATCAACCATGTGTTTGATGCCGACGCCGATCACGGTGTGGCTGGCGTGACTGCGCTGCTGCACAAAGGCCGGATCGTGCTGATTGGTGACACGCTGGTGCACGAATGGCCGGATGAGAACCACCTTGCCAATATCGCGGAACGTGCTGCCGTGGTGGCGCGCCATATGGGACTTGAACCACGGGTGGCCTTTGTTAGCTTTTCCACTTTTGGTTATCCGGTGTCTGAACGGGCAGAAAAGATGCACGTCGCGCCAACGGTACTGGACCAGCGCGGTGTCAACTTTGAGTACGAAGGCGAGATGACCGTCGACGTGGCTCTGAACGAGCGCGCGCAGCGGTACTACCCGTTCCAGCGCTTGACCGGCCCGGCCAACATCCTGATCGTGCCGGCCCGCCACTCGGCCTCGATCTCGGTCAAACTGATGCAGGAAATGGGCGGAGCCACCGTTATCGGCCCGATCCTGTCAGGTATCGACAAGCCGATCCAGATTTGCTCGACCACCTCCACCACCAATGACATTCTGAACATGGCGGTGCTGGCAGCCTGTAATATCGGGTGATCTGACATGGCGATCTGGAATCTAGGCTCGATCAACGCGGATATGGTTTATGCCATGCCGCATCTGCCGGCGGCGGGGGAAACTCTTGCCGCCCGCAGCCTTGACCGTTTTCTGGGCGGCAAGGGTGCCAACATGTCCGTCGCCGCCACCCGTGCAGGCAGTGCCGTGCATCATATCGGCGCTGTGGGGCCGGACGGCGAATGGGCGGTGGAACGGCTGAAGACGTATGGGGTTGGTACCAGACATATTTCTCAAGCAGATACCCCAACCGGACATGCCATCATCGCGGTAGATCCTGGAGGTGAAAACCAGATCATACTGTTCCCTGGCGCCAACAGGACGCTGAGCCGGGAGCAGGTGGAACATGCTATGTCCCACGCGGGTGCCGACGATATTCTGGTTATGCAGAACGAAACCAGCATGCAGGCTGAGGCAGCGCAGCTGGGCCGGCAGAAGGGGCTGCGCGTCTGCTACGCTGCCGCCCCGTTTGACGCAGATGCGGTGCAGGCGGTTATCCCGTATTTGGATTTTCTGATCCTGAACGAAATCGAAGCCCAGCAACTTCAGCAGGCCACAGGAAAAGAGCCGGGCGGGTTGGGCATCAAGGATTTGATTATCACCCTGGGTGCCAAGGGCGCGCGGCATATCGACGGGGGCACGGGCACTGTCAGAGAGGTACCAGCCTTGCCGGTCACGCCGGTCGATACGACCGGTGCAGGCGACACCTTCACCGGCTTCGTTCTCTCAGGCCTGGATCTTGGCCTTTCAGTTGCAGACGCATTGGAACAGGCCAGCCGGGCAGGGGCGCTTATGGTGACGCGCAGGGGTACTGCTGACGTCATTCCTACCTTGAAAGAAGTGCAAGCCGCCCGGTTCTGAAACCGGACGGCACCGCCTCAATGCCCTTTGGCAAAAGGCGCGGCATCACCCCAAAGCTGCACCACTCTTGCGTCCCGCCCGCAGGCTTGGCGGTAGCGTTTATAAGCTTCCGCCTGCCGTTTGGGCCCAAATCGGGTAAACACCAGACTGTCACCCTTGTAATAGTCCTGATGATATTCCTCGGCCCGGTAGAAGGTCTTGGCTGGCAAAACAGGAGTTACAATTTTCTGTCCCAAGGCCTGCTGCGCCTGGGCTTTAGCTTGTTTGGCCTGGGATTTTTCTGCGGGACTAGAGACAAAAATTGCGGTGCGGTAACTGTCGCCCCGATCACAGAACTGGCCGCCTGCATCGGTCGGGTCAACTGAGCGGAAGAACATCTGCAGCAATTGTTTGCGAGAAACCTTGGCGGGGTCGAAAGTAATCTGAACAGCTTCGTAGTGACCGGTTCCGCCACGTGTGACGTCCTTGTAGGTTGGGTTTTCCTTCTCACCCCCGGTGTAGCCTGACACGGCTCCGATGACACCGGGCACACTTTCGAAATCGCTCTCGACGCACCAGAAACACCCGCCGGCAACGGTCAGAACTTCGGTCGCCTGAGCGTGCGCCGGATTTCCATGTGCGGCAAAGCCGACGGCAATCAGGCTGGTCAATACCAGTGGTTTCAGTTTCTCAAGAACTCGCATTTCCGACTCCATACTGTCTTGTTGTCAGCCTGCTGGCTGCAGGGGCTTCTCTCAACCCGGCAAGTCAGGATTTCACGGACTGGTGACAGCACGTTATCGTTTGGATTCCGGATCCAGTATCAATAACGTGCCGGCCAAGGAGGATTCCATGACAGACAAGATGAGCACCCACCAAGCCGAAGAAGATCAGCGCAACGAAGAAATCCTGATTTATCTGAACGGTGAAATTGTTCCCAAAGCCGAGGCCAAGGTCAGCGTTTATGACAGCGGTTTCATGCTGGGTGACGGCGTGTGGGAAGGGCTGCGTCTGTACAATGGAACTTGGGCATTCATGGATGAGCATCTCGATCGGCTGTTCGAGGCCGCCAAGGCCATTGATCTGGACATAGGCCTGAACCGTAGTGGAGTCCAAAATGCCCTGTTAGACACACAAAAAGCCAATGGGATGACTTCGGATGCACATGCGCGGCTGATGGTGACCCGCGGCGTGAAAACCCGGCCGTTCCAGCATCCTTCGCTGTCGCGGCAAGGGCCGACGATGACCATCATCATGGAGCATTCCCGCCCCAACCTTCCGCGGCCTATCAAGCTGGCGACGGTGCCGCATATCCGCGGGCTGCCGATGACACAGGATCCCAAGCTGAATTCCCATTCCAAATTGAATTGCATCCTCGCCTGCATCGCAGCAGAAAAGGCCGGCGCGGACGAGGCGCTGATGCTGGATGTGAATGGCTTTGTGAACACTACCAACGCCTGCAATTTCTTCATCGTGCGCAAGGGGGAGGTTTGGACCTCCACCGGGGACTACTGTATGAACGGCATTACCCGGCAAAAGGTGATCGATCTTTGCCGCGAAAACGGCATTCCGGTTCGCGAGCGTAATTATTCTCTGGTGGATACCTACGGCGCGGATGAGGCCTTTCTTACCGGAACCTTTGGTGCGCAAACCCCAGTGGGCAGCATCGATGGCCGGCAGATCGGTGATGGGCAGATGGGACCAATGACAGAACGTATCCGGAGACTCTACAAGGCGCTGATCGAGAAGGAGTGCGCCTGATGCGGATTGCCATGTGGTCCGGGCCGCGAAACCTGTCGACGGCAATGATGTATGCCTTTGGCAACCGCGGCGATTGCGCGGTGGTGGATGAGCCGTTTTATGCAGCCTATCTGGCGTTGACGGGCCTTGATCATCCGATGCGCGCGGAAATACTGGAAAGCCAGCCACAGGATCCCGAGACCGTGACGCAGGCGCTGCTGGGGCCGGTACCGGCGGCCAAACCGTTTTATTACCAGAAGCACATGACCCAGCACATGATTCCGGGCGTTCCGCGGGATTGGATGCGGGACGTAACCAACGTCTTTTTGATCCGCCATCCGGCGCGCGTGATCGCCTCCTATGCAGCGAAACGGGAGAACCCGGTGCTGGAAGACATCGGCTTCCGCCAGCAGGCGGAGTTGTTTGATATGGTTCGCAACTGGGGACAGGTGCCGGTTGTGGTGGACAGCCATGACATCCGTCAGGATCCGGCTGCCAAGCTGGAGCAGCTGTGCGAAATGATTGGGATGCCCTTTTCACCGAAGATGCTGAACTGGCCCAAGGGCGGCCACAAAGACGACGGTATTTGGGCCGCGCACTGGTACGGGGCTGTCTGGACCTCCACTGGATTTGCGGGTCCCGAAGGCCCCTTGCCGGGAGTGCCGGAGGAACTGCAGCCCGTCTTGCAGGCGGCAATGCCTTATTATGAGCAGATGAAGGCCGCCAAGATTTGACTGGGTGAGGAGCGCTGCCCCTCGCGCCGACCGCGCTCATGCCAGGATACTTGCAACCACAAGAAGCGGGTCAGCCGATCAGCTTGCTAAGTTTCATGGCGACGCCCATATCGCCGGTTATCTTGATCTTGCCCATCATGACTGCTGTCATCGGATTGAGGTTTCCGGTCAGCAGCTTTTTGAGATTTTCAGCCGACAATCGCAGCGTGCAATCCGTTTCCCGGTCGTCTGTGCTGGCGCTTCCATCCGACAGGACAATCACTCCGTCCGGTCCGCAATCGAACTTGAGCGACCCATCGAAACTCTTCCCGGCCAGGCCGTTTTGGATTCCAGCCGCCATTTCGTCCAATGCCATATCGTCCTCCCTCGTTTTACGAGAGGGTTAGGCAGAGAAAAACAACCGGGCAAGATTGACCGTAGGAAAGCCGAAGTGGTTACGCGGCGGCAAGCGCAGCCTTCGTTAGCGGGCAAGGCTGGCCGCCGTAGAAAGCATCCAGAACCTGCTGGAATTCCGCCGGTGCGCCGGGGACGGTGGCAAACAGCGTCATTGAGGAGCGCAGTTTCTTGGCGTCAATGCCGCCGAGGATTTGCGCGGCTTCCTTATCCTGATGAGACAACATCAACCGGCTGACTTTGACCAGGCGCGCGCGCAAGGTCCCGTGATCCAGAAAGGCTGTGGCTTCGGCCAGGTCCTCAATCCCATAAAGCTGCGCCATGTGGGATCGGCCAAGCTCTGCCAGCTGGGGAAAGACGAACCACATCCAGTGGCTCGTCTTCCTTCCTGCAGAGAGTTCGCTCAGAACTGCCGCCCAGACGGTGTCCTGAGCTTCGACGAACATGTCCAGCTCTTCCGCGAAATCGTCCTCGAATTCGCCGTCTATACCGTCGTGATCACTCACTTCTTGATCCGGCGCTCGCGGGCGGCCAGCAGCTTGAGGCGCAGGGCGTTCAGCTGGATAAAGCCTGCGGCGTCCTTCTGGTCGTAGGCGCCGGCATCTTCCTCGAAGGTCACATGTGCTTCGGAATAGAGCGAGTTGTCCGACCAGCGGCCAACAGTGTTCACCGAGCCTTTGTAGAGTTTCACGCGTACGGTGCCGGAAACACGGGTCTGGCTGGCGTCGATGGCGGCTTGCAGCATTTCGCGCTCGGGACTGTACCAGAAGCCGTTATAGATCAGCTCCGCATACTGCGGCATCAGCTGGTCCTTCAGGTGCATCGCGCCCCGGTCCATGGTGATGGATTCGATACCGCGGTGGGCTTCCAGCATGATTGTGCCGCCCGGGGTCTCGTAGATGCCGCGCGACTTCATACCAACGAAGCGGCCTTCGACCAGGTCAAGGCGGCCGATGCCGTGCTTGCGGCCATATTCGTTCAGCGTGGTCAGAATGGTTGCCGGGCTCATCGCTTCGCCGTTGATGGCAACCGGATCACCCTTTTCAAAAGTGATCTCGATGAATTCCGGGGTGTCCGGCGCTTCTTCCGGGTGGACGGTGCGCTGGTAGACATAGTCGGGCGCCATTTCCGCCGGATCTTCCAGCACTTTGCCCTCAGAAGAGGTGTGCAGCAGGTTTGCGTCGACCGAGAAGGGGGCCTCTCCGCGCTTGTCCTTGGCGATCGGGATCTGGTGCGCCTCAGCGAATTCCAGCAGTTTGGTGCGCGAAGACAGGTCCCATTCCCGCCAGGGTGCGATCACCTTGATATCGGGGTTCAGCGCATAGGCCGCCAGTTCAAAACGGACCTGGTCGTTACCCTTGCCAGTGGCGCCATGTGCAACCGCGTCGGCGCCACTGGCCTCTGCAATCTCAACCAGCCGCTTGGAAATCAGCGGGCGGGCAATCGAGGTGCCCAGCAGATACAGGCCCTCGTAAACCGCATTGGCGCGGAACATCGGGAAGACGAAGTCGCGGACGAATTCCTCGCGCACATCTTCGATGAAGATGTTTTCCGGCTTGATGCCCAGCATTTCCGCTTTCTTGCGGGCGGGCTCCAGCTCTTCGCCCTGGCCGAGATCGGCGGTGAAGGTGACAACTTCGCAGCCGTATTCGGTCTGCAGCCATTTCAGGATGATCGAGGTGTCGAGGCCGCCGGAATAGGCGAGCACAACTTTCTTGGGCGCGGACATGGAATTCCCTCTCAGGTCAGAACGCCTGCGGCGTATCGGGTTTTGGTCGCAAGGGCAAGGTTTTCCGGGGTTTCGCGCAGCGTGTGCGGAAACTAAGGTCCGCGCTGATAGAGATATGCAAACTGGAGCGGGATTTCATGAAACCTTGGGCGCTGTTCAGCCATTCTGTTGGAATGCTGACACGGAACTTCGGCGATCTGCTGAGAGTGTTTTTGATCCCCATGCTGCTGATCGTGGCATTGTTTGCAACGTTTCTGAAAACAACGGGCTTGTGGGGAATCTTGCAATGGGGCGTTGTGACACCGTTGCCGGAAAACTCAGGCATTAGCGGATCGTTGATGCTGGTCGCAGTTTTTCTCTCTTGATCGGCATGTGGAGTGTCGTTGCCTGGCATCGTTTTGTCCTGCTTGAGGAAATGCCGCAGGGTTGGATACCGCGCATGCAAGGCAGCCGGGTGGTGGCATATTTCGGCCGCTCTGTGCAGATTGCGCTTGTTCTTATCTGCATGATGATCCCCGTGACGTTGGTGGTTCTTCTGGTTACCACCATGTTCAGTGGGGCAGGGCCGGCTGCTCTGCAATTGATCAACCTGCCGATTGCAATCTTCGTCACCTATCTGGTTCTCAGGCTTTCGGTGATATTGCCCGCGGCAGCCCTGGGTGTGGATATGGGCCTGCGCGAAGCTTGGAATTTCACTGGAAACGCTTTTGGTGACCTTCTGGGTCTGGCCGCCATTTTGGTTGCGGCACAATACGCAGCGCAATTCATTGCCGAATCCTTGGCTGCATCCCCGTCTCTGGCCGCTGGTGTTTCAATCCTTGTGTCTGCTGCCTTGGCGCTGCTGAACATCAGCCTGCTGACCACACTCTACGGTCACTACGTCGAGGGCCGCCCGGTCTGATTGCCGGTATTCTTATGTATGCCTTCAAGCCCGCCTCTTGCCTTGGGGGCGGGCTTGCGCCACTGAAGGGTACATGAGCGATTACAAGACCCAGGCCCGCGCCGCTGAACAGGCGATGCGCGATGTGTTCCCCGCAACGCCCTTGCAGCGCAACGTGCATCTGTCGGAGCGTTTCGGCGCTGACATCTATCTCAAGCGCGAAGATCTGAGTCCGGTCCGCTCTTACAAGATTCGCGGCGCGCTGAACGCGATGCGCAAGCAGCCGGATCAGGAGCTGTTTGTCTGCGCCTCGGCCGGAAACCATGCTCAGGGCGTCGCCTTCATGTGCCGCCACATGGGCAAGCGCGGGGTGATTTTCATGCCGGTCACCACGCCGCAGCAGAAGATCCAAAAAACCCGGATGTTCGGCGGTGAAAACATCGAAATCCATCTGATCGGCGACTATTTCGACGTTTGCCTGGCTGCGGCGCAGGAATGGTGTGCTCAGGAAGGCGGGCATTTCCTGTCGCCGTTCGATGATGCTGATGTGATCGAAGGCCAGGCCTCCATTGCGGTGGAGATTGAGGAACAACTGGGCAAGGCGCCTGACCATGTGCTGTTGCCGGTCGGCGGCGGCGGCATGTCAGCAGGTGTTTCCTCCTGGTTTGGCGAAGAGGTCCACAGCCTGTTTGTAGAGCCGGATGGCGGCGCCTGCCTAAGGGCGGCGCTGACGGCGGGCAAACCGGTGCCGCTGGACACGGTGGATACCTTCGTCGATGGCGCGGCCGTGGGGCGGATCGGCGAACTGCCATTTGATATTCTAAAGGCCGTGCCGCTGCCGGATGTGCTGGCAATCTCCGAAGACCGCATCTGCGCCACGATCATTGAGATGCTGAACGTCGAGGGCATTGTTTTGGAGCCGGCTGGTGCGCTGTCCGTTGAGGCGCTGCAGGATGTGCGTTCCTGGATTCGCGGCAAGACAGTGGTTTGTGTCACTTCTGGCGGTAACTTTGATTTTGAGCGGCTGCCTGAGGTAAAGGAACGGGCGCAGCGCTATTCCGGGGTGAAGAAGTACTTCATTCTGCGTCTGCCGCAGCGTCCGGGCGCGCTGAAGGAATTCCTGGGCATCTTGGGGCCGGAGGATGACATCGCCCGTTTTGAGTATATGAAGAAGTCCGCCCGGAACTTCGGCTCAGTGCTTATTGGAATTGAGACCAAGCGGCCGGAAAACTTTGAACAGTTGTTCGCGCGCCTGGATGCAGCAGGCATGACTTATACCGACATCACCCGCGATGAGACACTGGCGCAGTTCGTGATTTGACGCTCTTTTCTGGCGTCAAAACTTCTCGGTAAGGCCGGTCAGAAACGCCGACTTTGACGCTTGAAAGTTGCCAATAATAGCAGAAAGGTCGACACTGCCCGCCTCTCCTTTTGCAGACTGCTGTTCTCCCTCCAGGCACAACGAGGAGAACTCCTCAAACCCGAGGTTGAGAGCGCTGCCTTTCAGGAAGTGCAGGTCCAGTTCCAGTTGCCCGCGATCGCCGCCTTCCAGCTTGCCAATGACTTCCTCGACTTCTTCCAGAAAGATTTCAACTACTTCCCCAAAGTCCTCGGCACCCACTTCTTCGCGCAGCTCTGTCACGCGTGGCCAGTCAATCATGTGATACGTCCTTACGATCTTTCGCTGTGCGCTTTTCTTAAGTTGATTGCAGTAAAAATATGGTGAAATAAAGAAGGAAGCTCAAATTTTAGACTTCACCGCCTGTTAAATCTCTGGACCGATAGTATCACAAGATCTTCTGATTTTGCCATTTGTGAGGTGCCTTCGGTGCTGCCAGAAAGTTCGATGGACAACGAGGACCACGCAGTGGCTGGATCAATACGCCGTGTGCTTGTTGTGGACGACAGCCGTCTCCAAAGACGCATCTTGGTCGCATCTCTCAAAAAATGGGGTTTTGAGGTCGTCGAGGCTGAAAGCGGCGAGGCAGCCATGGAAATATGCCAGCAGGATCCGCCTGACCTGATTCTCAGCGATTGGATGATGCCCGGCATGAACGGGCTGGAGTTTTGCCGCGCCTTCCGGGCCCGGCCAAGTGACGACTACGCTTACTTCATTCTGCTAACCTCCAAGAGCGAGAAAAACGAAATTGCTGAGGGGCTTGACGCTGGCGCTGACGATTTTTTAACGAAACCGGTAAGTTCTGACGAATTGCGGGCAAGGATTTCTGCCGGCGAGCGGATCTTGCGTATGCAGCGGGAACTGTCCGAGAAAAACCGTATTGTATCTGAAACCCTTGGGGAGCTTCAAAGGGTTTACGATGCGATCGACAAGGACCTGATCCAAGCACGCAAGATCCAGGAATCGCTGGTTCCGGAACTGTCTAAAAGCTTCGGCTCGTCCACGGTCAGCCTGCTCCTGAAACCCTGTGGCCATATTGGCGGCGATCTGGTGGGGATGTTTTCTCCGGGGGTAAACCGAATCGGGTTTTATTCAATCGACGTGTCTGGCCATGGCATTACCTCTGCGATGATGACGGCGCGGCTGGGCGGGTATTTGTCGTCTAACTATTTCGATCAGAACGTCGGTATGGAAAAGCGGTTCAATCGATTCTATGCCCTCCGCCAGCCTGAAGAGGTCGCTAGCCTGCTGAATGCGCGACTGATCGCGGATACCGGGATCGAAGAGTATTTTACCATGGCCTATTGCATTGCCGACCTGCGCAGCGGTGTCGTCAAGATGGTGCAGGCAGGCCACCCGCATCCGCTGCTGCTGCGCAAAAACGGTGCAGTGGAGTTCATCGGCAAGGGCGGCGTGCCTGTTGGGTTGGTTCCCGACATCGGATACAGCCAAGAAGAGTTTTTGATGGAACGCGGCGACCGTTTGCTGCTGTTTTCAGACGGGTTCACCGAGGCGAGGCTGGAAGACGGTTCGATGCTGGAACCCGAAGGCCTTTTGGAGCTGGTGGCGAAGTGCGGCCCGGAGCAAAGCGGCAAGGAATTCCTGGATGACCTGTACTGGCATCTCACTCAGGTGATGAGCAAAGAGCACGGCCTGGAGGATGACGTCTCTGCTACGCTGTTTGAGTATCAAGGGTCGTAGATCTGCTTCTTACTGCGCTGACTTTTTCCTGGTTTCAGCCAGGTTTTTTGCGTTCGCTGCGGCTTATGACAGGCAGGTCTGCATGCGTGCTGCGAGCTGGGCTGCGAAGTGGCGGTCTCCTGCATTGCCCAGCTGATGGGCAGCATCCTTCGGGTCAATCCACAGCGCTTCGTGTCCTGCTTCAGCGGGCGGGCCGATCCGGCGCAGCGGGCGGGCGGCATAGATGTGACAGAGTTTTTCCGCCCACAGGTCGTATTCCGGCATATAGGCAAACCGCCGGAATGCTCCCAATTTGCGAGGGGCGGAAATTTTCCAGCCGGTTTCCTCGTATACTTCGCGGTGCAGCGCAGGGATTGGTGATTCGCCTGGATCAATGCCGCCGCCGGGCAACTGCAGATCGGGATGGGGATCGTACTGGCAGGTGATCAGTAGCTTTCCGTTGCGAGGCAAAAGCGCATAGACACCTGGACGAATCCGGTACCTCCGGCCCTTTTGCGGCGTGTCTCCAAATCGTCTGATCACGGGCCGGCCCCTTCACTCTGCTGTCTCTTTTCCTATATAGCCCCGATATGCCAATACCCGGCGCGTAAGGAAACCCCATGACTCTTGGTTCGAAAATCGCGTGGGACGACACCGTCCTGCCCTTCCAGCTCGATGCATCGGATATGCGCGGCCGCGTTGCGCGGCTGGACGGCGTTCTGGATGGTATCCTGAAACAGCATGACTACCCGCCCGTGGTCGAGGCGCTGGTTGCAGAGATGGCTCTATTGACAGCGCTGATTGGCCAGACAATTTCACTGCGCTGGAAGCTATCGCTGCAGGTGCAGTCCAAAGGGGCTGTGCGGATGATCGCAACAGACTACTACGCACCGCAAAAGGAAGGTGAGATTGGCCGGATCCGCGCCTATGCGAGCTTTGACCGCGACCGGCTGGCAGATGGTAGTCCGTATGACCAGGTGGGCGAAGGATACTTTGCCATTTTGATCGACCAGGGAAATGGCACCCAGCCTTATCAAGGCATTACGCCGCTGTCCGGCGGATCGCTGAGCGCTTGTGCAGAGGCCTACTTCGCACAATCCGAACAGCTGCCGACAATGTTCAAGCTGAGCTTCGGCAAGTCGGCGGAACCGGGCGTGGCAGAACATTGGCGCGCGGGAGGTGTCATGCTGCAAAGCATGCCGAAGGCCTCGCCATTTGCCGCTCAGGGCGAAGGGTCCGGTGATGTTCTGCAAGCCAGTGACCTGGTAACCGGGGACGAGGAAGAGAACTGGAACCGCGCCACAATGCTTCTGAACACGGTAGAAGAGCTGGAGCTGATCGGACCTTCGGTTACACCCACGGATCTGCTGATCAGGTTGTTTCACGAGGAACAACCTCGGGTCTACGATACACAATCCGTGCGCTTTGGCTGCACCTGTTCGGAGGACCGGGTGCGGCAAAGCCTGTCGATCTATTCGGCCAAGGACATTGAAAAAATGACCACCGACGACGGCAGAGTGACTGCCGACTGCCAGTTCTGCGGCGCGCATTACGATCTGGACCCGTCGAGCGTAGGGTTCGACGCGGAAAACCCGCCCAGTGAGTGACGCCGCCCAGAAGCTGACGGATCGGATTGCCGCCGCGCTGAAACGTCAGGGCGGCGGCTCGTCCGATTTTGACCTGAACCCAGGCACGGTTCTGCCGGAGGGGCGCAAGCTGCGCCCGGCTGGCGTGCTGGTTCCGATTACCATCGCCTCCGGAGCGCCGCGGCTGATCCTGACCAAACGGTCCTCTGCGCTAAAGCATCATCCCGGGCAAATCGCCTTTCCAGGCGGTAAGGTAGATCCAGGCGACAAGGACCTTTGTGCTGCGGCGCTGCGGGAAGCCTGGGAAGAGATCGGCTTGCCGCCTGGCTTGCCCAAGATCATCGGCTGCCTGCCGGAGCATGAAACGGTTACCGGGTTTGCAGTGACTCCGGTTGTTGCACTGATCCAGGAAAACTTTGCTGTGCGGCCGGAAGCCGGTGAGGTTGCGGAAGTGTTTTCCGTGCCGCTGAGCCATGTTCTGGGCTTTGAGAACTACATCATTGAGTCCCGCCGCTGGCGCGGCACCCGCCGCCGGTATTATACCGTGCCTTATGGCCCCTACTATATCTGGGGGGCCACCGCGCGCATGTTGCGCGGGCTTGCGGCACGGATGGATCAAAAATGCGGATAGATCAGCCCTGGCTGAAAGACCGGGCAACTCAGGCGGTATGCGAGGCGGTCTCCGCGGATGGGGCGCAGGTGCTGTTTGTCGGCGGCTGCGTGCGCAATTCTCTGTTGGGAGAACCGGTCTCTGACATGGACATCGCTACCGATGCGAAGCCGGAACAGGTGATGGAGCTGGCTGCCCGTGCCGGGATCAAGGCGGTGCCGACCGGGATCGACCATGGCACCGTGACACTGGTCAAGAACGGTATCCCGCATGAGATCACCACCTTCCGCAAAGATGTGGCAACCGATGGACGCCGGGCCGTGGTGGCGTTTTCCACCGATATTGCTGAGGATTCCCGCCGCCGCGACTTCACCATGAATGCGATTTATGCACGTCCGGATGGCGAAGTCGTCGACCCGCTGGGCGGGCTGGCGGATCTAACCAAACGCCGGGTGCGCTTTATTGGAACCGCGGAAAACCGGATTCGCGAGGACTACTTGCGCAGTCTGCGCTATTTTCGCTTTCACGCCTGGTACGGTGATCATGCAGAGGGTTTTGATCCGGATGCGCTGGCAGCGATTGCGGCCAATTTGGACGGGCTGGCCTCGCTGTCCAAAGAACGTGTAGGGGGGGAGCTGTTAAAGCTGCTAACGGCGCCTGATCCTGCCCCCTCTATCGCAGCAATGCGGCAGTCCGGCGTCCTGGCGCAAGTTTTGCCCGGTGCCGATGACCGTGCTTTTGCGCTGTTGATTCACCTGGAGGCCGGACGGGAGGCTTCCGGAATACGCCGACTGGCCGCGCTGGGCGGGGAAGAGCTGCAGAACGAACTGCGCCTGAGCAAGGCCCAGGCCTCTCATCTGACAACAATCCGCGAAGCTGCCGTTGGCACCGCGGGTGCTGGGGAACTGGGGTACCGGCTCGGCGCGGAGAAAGCTTTAGATACGCTGCTATTGCGCGCTGCACTTCTGGAACAGCCGCTTTCTCTTAATTTAGAGACTGATGTTGCGCTGGGCGCCAATGCGAAGTTTCCGGTGAAAGCGCGCGATCTTCCGCCGGACTTTAAGGGGCCGCAACTGGGGGCGGCGTTGAAGAAAATGGAAGCCGACTGGATTGCGTCGGGGTTTACCCTCAGCCGTGAGGAAATGCTGGGCGCTCTCCGCTGACATGGTATGTCAGCAGCGTCACAACCATGGGGGGTGACAAAACAGAAAATCTTGCGTACGCATATGGCAGCCACCACATGACGGAGGAATGCTGATGTATTACGGGATCTGGTTTCTCTAACGCCTGAGACCTTGCCCCGATTGACGTGGGAGCCTTGGGCGTCCTGCTGTCTCCATCTGTATTCCAAATTGCTCGAACTCCTGGAGCACCCGCATGTTTCGCTTCTTCGAAAATCTAATTGATCCTTATTGCGCCTACCCGGAAACCAACACGCCGCCGACACGGCTGTGGCCATTCCTGCGCGACTATTCCGAGCCATTCAAAAAAATCTTCGTGCTGACGGCGCTGATGTCGGTGATTGTCGCCGCGATCGAGGTCGGGCTGATCTACTACATGGGCCGGGTAGTGGACATCATGTCCGGCACGCCTGAACAGGTCTGGGAGGATTACGGTACCGAACTGATCCTGGTCGCCTTGTTTATTCTGTTTTTGCGGCCGGTTATTCAGTTCCTGGACGTAGTGCTTCTGAACAACGCGATCCTGCCGAACTATGGCACATTGATCCGCTGGCGGGCGCATAAGCACGTGCTGCGCCAGTCGGTGGGCTGGTTTGAAAACGATTTTGCCGGCCGGATCGCCAACCGGATCATGCAGACCCCGCCCGCAGCGGGAGAGGTGATCTTTCAGGTCTTTGATGCGATCACCTTTTCGCTGGCCTATCTGGTTGGCGCCGCGGTTCTGTTGTGGGTCGCTGACGTACGGCTGATGCTGCCCTTGGCGGTATGGTTTGCGCTTTATGCAATGCTGGTGATGTGGACCGTGAAGCGGGTCGGGCCTGCCAGCCAGGCATCCTCCGATGCGCGTTCCACCGTTACAGGGCGGGTGGTCGACAGCTATTCCAACATTCATTCGGTCAAAATGTTTGCCCATCACGACCGGGAACTGACCTATGCCCGGGATGCGATCGAAAACACCCGCAAAACGTTTCAGACGGAGATGAGGATCTTCAGCATCATGGATGCAACGCTGGTTACGCTGAACGGGCTGTTGATTGTCGGCGTGGTGGGTTGGGCCGTGATGCTTTGGATGCAGGGCACCGCTTCGGTGGGTCTTGTAGCCGCGGCTACGGCACTGACCCTGCGGCTGAACGCGATGACCGGTTGGATCATGTGGGCGCTGACGTCATTCTTCCGTCAATTGGGCGTTGTCGCGGAAGGAATGGAGACCATCGCCCAAGCCATCGATCTGGTGGATGCTGCCAATGCTGATGCGCTCAAACTGCACAAGGGAGAGATTGAACTTCGCAACCTCTCGCACCATTACGGGCGCGAGGCCGGCGGGCTGGAAAAGATCAGCCTTACCATTCAGCCCGGCGAGAAAATCGGCCTGATCGGACGCTCGGGTGCCGGGAAGTCGACCCTGGTGAAGCTGCTCTTGCGGTTTTATGACGCCGAAAGCGGCCAGATCCTGATCGACGGCCAGGACATCCGGGCGGTAACGCAAGATTCTTTGCGCTGCCGCATCGGCATGGTTCAACAGGACAGTGCGCTGATGCACCGTTCGGTGCGGGACAACCTGCTTTATGGCCGTCCGGATGCGACCGAGGAGCAGATGATCGCCGCCGCAAAACAGGCCCAGGCGCATGAATTCATTCTGAACCTGCAGGACCCGCAGGGCCGCAAGGGCTATGACGCCCATGTGGGCGAGCGGGGTGTGAAACTGTCCGGCGGGCAGCGTCAGCGGGTAACACTGGCGCGGGTGATTCTAAAGGATGCGCCGATCCTGGTACTTGACGAGGCGACATCGGCGCTGGATTCCGAGGTGGAAGCGACCATACAGGAGACCCTTTACGGCATGATGCAGGGTAAGACGGTGATCGCCATTGCGCACCGGCTGTCCACCATCGCGCAGATGGACCGTATCCTGGTAATGGATCAGGGGCGTATAGTTGAAGAAGGCTCGCATGAGGCGCTGTTGCGGGCGCAAGGGCTCTATGCACAGCTTTGGGCCCGCCAGTCCGGGGGGTTCTTGAACATCGAGGCAGCTGAATGAACATAGGCAACCTGATTGATGCCTTCCGTCCGGCGAATGGCCCTCCGCCGCAAAAGCTGGGGGCCTTTCTGCGGTGGTGTCTGGCTGGCGCCTGGCCGATGCTGCTGCTGGCGGCGGTGTTTTCTGCGCTGGCTGGCGGGATGGAGGCAGGTACGGCCTTCATCCTTGGCATGGTGATCGACACGGCAATTGCCGACGGGCCGGAACAGTCCTTTTCTGTAGGCAATACTGCGGTCATTGCTCTGGCGCTGGGCTTCTTTCTTATAGTGCGCCCGGTGTTGTTTGGCCTGTCAGCGGCGTCCAATGCAATCATTGTGCAGCCCAACGTGAACCCGCTGGTGCTGTCGCGGCTGAATCGCTGGACGTTGGGGCAATCGGTACAGTTTTTTGATGATGATTTTGCGGGGCGTATTGCTCAGAAACAGATGCAGACGGCGACGGCCGTCACATCAGTAACGACTGAGATGATCAACGTGGTGGCCTTTGCGCTGGCTTCTCTGGCTGGGTCTTTGGCCTTGTTAGGGTCCATTGATTGGCGGGTCACCGGCGTGTTCATGGCCTGGCTGGTGGCGTATTTTTTGCTGATCCGCTGGTTTCTGCCGCGCATCCGCAAAAGGTCCGGCAAACGGGCCGGAGCGCGGGCGACGGTGACCGGGCATGTAGTGGACTCGATCACCAACATCAAGACGGTGAAGCTGTTCGCCCATGCCGATCACGAGGAACGAACCGCCCAGGATGCAATGGTGGCGTTTCGGGAGAAGTCGCTGGATTTCGGCTATCTCTCTGCCAGCTTCCGGTTTTGCCTTATGTGCCTAGCTGGTGTTCTCCCAGTACTGCTGATTGGTGCGACGCTTTTACTGTGGCGGTCAGGGACGGCAACAGAAGGCGACATCGTCGCGGCGGGTGCCGTGTCGATCCGAATTGCACAGATGACTGGCTGGGTCAGTTTCACGCTGATGGCGATCTACTCCAATGTGGGTGAGATCGAAAACGGCATGAAAACCTTGTCGGTCCGCGACAGGGTCGAAGATGCGCCGGATGCCAAGGCTCTGAGTGTCACTGGAGGTCAAATTGAGTTTGACCATGTGGAGTTTGCCTATGGCCGCGACGTGGGCGGGGTGCAAGGGATCAGCCTGCGGATCAAACCAGGCGAGAAACTGGGCATTGTCGGTGCGTCAGGAGCCGGCAAATCGACACTCGTTTCGCTCTTGCTCAGGCTCTATGATCAAGAAAACGGACGTATTCTGATTGATGGTCAAGATATCTCGCGAGTTACTCAGAACTCCCTGCGCGGCCAGATTGGGATGGTCACGCAAGAAACCGCCATGTTCAACCGCTCCGCCCGGGAGAATATCTTGTACGGTCGGCCGGATGCATCTGAGGAAGAATTGATTGCCGCGGCTAGGAAAGCTGAAGCGCATGAGTTTATTTCTGAGTTGGAGGACGGCCAGGGCCGCACGGGCTATGACGCCCATCTTGGCGAGCGCGGCGTGAAGCTGTCCGGCGGGCAGCGGCAGCGGATTGCCTTGGCCCGCGCCATTCTTAAGGACGCACCGATCCTTGTCCTGGATGAGGCGACGTCAGCCTTGGATTCAGAGGTTGAAGCGTCGATCCAGGCCGCGCTTCACCGTGTGATGGAGGGGAAGACGGTTCTGGCCATTGCCCACCGCCTGTCGACGCTCAGTGAAATGAACCGGATTATTGTGATGGAAAAAGGCAGGATCGCCGAAAGCGGTAGCCACGCTGAGCTGCTGGCACAGGACGGCCTGTATGCCTCATTCTGGGCGCGCCAGTCCGGTGGTTTCATACGCACCGATACTGAGCGGGCGGCAGCAGCTGAATAGTCGTCCCGGCGCATTTTGCTTTTGCTGAACGTTTTACCGGGGTAATGAGCGGCCATGACTGACGCAGCCAGAACCACAGCAGCGATCAGCCGGCTGGGCCATCAGGGGGATGGCGTGGCCGATGGTCCCTTGTTCGCCCCGCGGACCCTGCCGGGAGAGCTTGTCAGCGGTATCGCCGAGGGCAACCGCTTGACCCAGATCCGTATCGAGACGCCGTCGGAGCACCGGGTGCAGCCGCCCTGCCGTCATTACAAGTCTTGCGGCGGCTGTCAGTTGCAGCATGCCAGTGATGCCTATGTGGCAGGGTGGAAGACAGATGTGGTGCGCAATGCGCTGACTGCGCAAGGCCTGGAGACGGAGTTCCGTCCGATCCTGACATCGCCGCCCCGGTCTCGCCGCCGCGCGGTGCTGTCAGTGCGGCGCACCAAGAAGGGGGCGATGGCCGGGTTTCATGGCCAGGCGTCTGATGTGATCACCGAAATTCCGGATTGCCAGCTGTTGGAACCAGAACTGCTGGCAGCCATACCGGTGGCTGAGGCATTGGCCCTGGCGGGAGCCAGCCGGAAAACGCCGCTGGCAGTCACAGTGACTACTTCGGATGCCGGCCTGGATATGCTGGTCCGCAATGGCAAACCGTTGGATGGCCCCTTGCGTATCGAACTGGCTCAGCTGGCCGAGAAACACAGGATTGCCCGGCTTACCTGGGAGGATGAGCCAGTCGCGATGGAACAGCCGCCCATGCAGCCCTTTGGATCAGCACATGTCTGCCCGCCGCCGGGTGCATTTCTTCAGGCAACCCGTGAAGGCGAGGCGGCTTTGCTGGCTGCAGTTCTGGAGACCACCAAAGGCGCCAAGCGGATCGTGGATCTTTTTGCCGGTTGCGGCACCTTTTCACTCCCCCTAGCGCAAGCGTCGGAAGTGCATGCGGTGGAAGGCGAGCGGGATATGGTGAAGGCTTTGGATGCCGGCTGGCGCAAGGCAAGCGGTCTGAAAAAGGTCACCACCGAAACCCGCGATCTGTTTCGCAATCCGCTTTTGCCAGAAGAGCTCAATCCCTTTGGCGCCGCCTTTGATGCCGCGGTAATCGACCCGCCCCGGGCCGGGGCAGAGGCGCAAGTCGCACAGCTGGCCAAGGCGCGCACGCCTGTGATTGCATACGTGTCCTGCAATCCTGTCAGCTTTGCCCGTGACGCCAGAGTGCTTGTCGAAGCGGGCTACAGCCTTGACTGGGTTCAGGTTGTTGACCAGTTTCGATGGTCGGCTCATACCGAACTGGCGGCAAGATTTGCCCTGAAAGACTGAGATGACGGATACCTACGTGATGACACCGACCCGCCGCCTGGAAGCCATTCTGGACAGCAGCCGTTTTGGCCGCTTCATCACCGCTGTTATTATGGTCAATGCGGTTACCCTCGGGCTGGAAACGGCGCCGTCTGTGATGTCGAAGGTGGGGGGGCTCATTCTTCTGATCGACAAGCTTTGCCTTTCGATCTTTGTTGTCGAAATTCTGACCAAGCTCTTTGTCCGGCGGCTGCGGTTCTTCAAAAGCGGCTGGAATGTGTTCGATTTCGTGATCGTCGGTATCGCGCTGGTGCCTGGCTCCCAAGGGTTGTCAGTGCTGCGCTCGTTGCGCATCCTGAGGGTGTTGCGGGTGATTTCTGTTGCGCCGCGCCTGCGCCGGGTGGTCGAAGGCTTCATTACCGCGCTGCCTGGCATGGGATCCGTGTTCCTGCTGATGGCGATCATCTTCTACATCGGGTCGGTCATTGCGACCAAATTGTTCGGCCAGGATTTTCCTGAGTGGTTTGGCGACCTTGGGCTTAGCGCCTATTCGCTGTTTCAGATCATGACGCTTGAGAGCTGGTCTATGGGGATCGTGCGGCCCGTGATGGAGGTTCATCCGCTCGCCTGGGCCTTCTTTGTACCCTTCATCATGGTCACGACCTTTGCGGTGGTGAACCTGCTGGTCGGCCTGATCGTGAATTCCATGCAAGATGCACATGGCGAGGAAGAAGTTGAACGCACGGACGCTTACCGGGACGAGGTTCTGAACAGGCTGGAGGCCATTGAGCAGAAGCTGTCCAATCAGGCAGCCCAAGACAGAAAATTGTGAATTTCCTTAACAGCCAATTCGCGCTAAAGCCTGATTAGAGGCAAAAACAAAATACAGGCTGGGACAATGAACAGAAGGGCATTTGGCATCAGTGCTGCCGCTAGCCTTGCGCTGGCTGGTTGCAGCACCAGAGGCGGATCGGTGAGCAGGTTTCGGGCATACGATGGCCCGCAAGTCACGTCGATTGTGATCAACAAGAGTGCGCGTAAGCTATACCTTATGCACGAAGACGAGATCCTGAGGGAGTATAAGGTCGACCTCGGTTTTGCACCGCTTGGACCCAAGAGGTTCGAAGGCGATGGTAAGACTCCGGAGGGTACTTACGTGGTCGACCGGCGTAACCCCAAGAGCCGTTACCATCTGTCTGTTGGCATCTCTTATCCGAGCAATCAGGACCGCGCCCATGCAGAGGCCAGTGGAAAACGGCCGGGCGGAGAGATTTTTATTCACGGGCAGCCGAACAATCCCAAGGAGCGCAAGCGTGCAGCAAGGGTCGACGATTGGACCGCCGGCTGTATCGCCGTGACCAATGAAGAGATCGAAGAGATCTATGCCATGGTGCAGGACGGCACCGCCATCGCGTTGCGGCCCTGATCAGAAGAAACGGCTGCGAGGCAGAGCATTAAGCCTCGCAGCGCGGCAGCTCAGTTGGCCATCACCAGAGTCCACCAGATCTTGCCGTTCGGTTCCTGAAACCAGGAAAACCCCATATTCACGGCCTTGGGGTCAAGGATCACTGCGCGGGTAGCGGGCCTTTCAAGCCAGGCAGCCAGCGTTTGCTGTTCGTTCTCGTAGGTTTCTGAGATGTTTTCGCCCAGCAGTGTGCCGGAATATCCTGTACGGGCGATCCGGTCCAGCGGCGAGGAGCCGTCGGAGCCAAAATGCCAGGGCCGGTTCTGTACCGACATATCTCGGGAATGTGTTGCTGCAGCCGCATTCAGTTCCGCGTTGAGCTGAACAGCCTGCGCGCCGGAGGCCTGGCGTAGCGCATTGACCGAGTCGAGCATTCGGATCTGAACTTTGTCTGCATTCCTGATACGGTAAGAGCCGCCGGAATCGGTAGAAGGCGTACACGCAGCCGCTAAGGTAAGAAGTGCAGCAGCCAACAGCAGAAAAACGCGATTCATAATGTTCTTTCGCTCCATCAGTTGCTGATGCATTTATCCTTCCTGTGGCAGAGGTGCAAACGGGCCGGCAGAAATATGCAGGCTTGCGAGCCGGATTGGTTTGCGACTGCGGCTTTCCGGCCATAAAATGCTGCAATCCAGTATCCTTAAAGCGCAAGTTGGAAAGAGTGATGCCCAGAAACCCCTTTGAAACCTTCAGCCGGCGGCAGTTTCTTGCCGGCAGTGCCGCTCTGATATCCACTCCCGCATTGGCGCAGGATGACAGTGGCTTGTCGCAACAGGCCTACGACCCGTTGCGCCCGCCGCCCGAACCGGAACCGCCGGTTCAGCGCAATATTTCCGCTTTCCGCGCCAAGTCCTGGAGGCCGTATTTTGACAGTCTGCGCAATGGGGCGATTCTGGTCGATATTGACAGCCGGGCTCTGCATTACTGGTCGCAGGACCAGAACACATACAAGCTGTTCCCGTCTTCGGTGCCGTTGTCCGATGACCTGACCCGCCGAGGCCGTACCCAAGTTGTGCGCAAAGTCGAGGGACCTGGTTGGGCGCCTACTCCGAACATGCGCAAGCGCAACCCGGAATGGCCTGCGTTTATTCCGCCCGGCCCGGACAACCCGCTGGGCACCCATGCGCTGTACCTTGGTTGGAAGTATTACCGCATCCATGGAACCCACGATACGCGTAAGATCGGCCGTAAGTCCTCCAATGGGTGCATCGGGCTTTACAATGAGCATATCGCGGAGCTGTTCAGTTTGGCAAAAGTCGGCACACAGGTGTTGCTAATTTGACGACACGCAAGCGGGCGCTAAGCTGTTAACTATAACAAGCAATTGCAATCCCGCGATTTTGCTGGTTAGAAAAAAATACGAGGTAAGTCTTGGGTGCGCGGTTCAGATGTTTGATCCGCGCAAATTCTGGAGGTTAACATGAAAAAACTCGTTATCGCTGCTGCGCTGACCGCTGCTGCTTCGACCGCCACTGCTGGCAACCTGTCCGAGCCGGTTGTTGAACCGCCGGTCATCGTTGAAGAAGCTCAGGGTTCTTCCAGCGGCATCCTGCTGCCGCTGCTGCTGCTGGTTCTGGTTGGCGCAGCTGTTGCATCGAACTAATTTCGATACACGGTTACAGAAAAGGCGGTGGTTTTCCACCGCCTTTTTTGTTGCTTGAAGCTGTTGCGGGAGGGGCCGTCAGGCGGCCTCCACCTCCCGTAGAATTCTATCCAGGGTTTTGACGATCATGTCGGTGTCATCTGAGTCGATGGTCAACGGCGGCCGGATTTTCAGGATGTTGTCCTTGGGCCCCTCGCTGCCGATCAGGATCCGGTGATCGCGCATCCTGTTCTTGACATAGGAACAAATCTCCGTGGCTTCAGAGCCGCCGGGGGTGACCAGTTCCAGCCCGAGGAACAACCCCATGCCGCGGACATCTCCGATGCAGGCGTACTTCTGTTCCAGCGCTTTCAGGCCTGCCATTAGCCTGGCACCTTGCACGCGGGCATTTTTCTGCAGCAATTCGTCATCGACAATATCCAATACCTCCTTGCCGATCCGGCAGGACAGGGTTGAGCCGCCGAAGGTGGAAAAGAACTCGATCCCGTTGTCGAAGCTTTCGGCAATTTCCCTAGTTGTGACCAACACACCCAAGGGGTGACCGTTGCCGATCGGTTTACCTAAAATCACGATGTCTGGAACCGCTCCCTGATGTTCAAATCCGAAATAGTGGTCGCCAAGTCGGCCAAGGCCGGTCTGCACCTCGTCCGCTATGCATACCCCGCCTGCGGTACGGATTTTCTTGTAAACTGCGGGCAGATAACCTTTGGGCGGAATTATCTGACCGCCGACTGACGGGAAAGTTTCTGCAATGAAACCGGCAATGCCATGGCGCTTTTCCTGCAGGCGTTTAATTGCCGGGCCCACAAGATCGGCAAATTTCTGTGCCCGGTCCGGGTCATCGCGACGGAAGGTGCCTCGGTATTCATCCGCTACCTCGACCAGCTCAACCCAGTCTGCCTGTCCAACTCCGCCAGGTTTGTTGAACTTGTAGGCAGAGATGCTGATCGTGCCGGTGGTGTTGCCATGATAGCCGTGATCGGGTGTCACCATGCCTTTGGCACCAGTATGGGCGCGGGCCAGGCGAAGGGCGAGTTCATTGGCCTCAGTCCCTGAATTCACAAAGAAGCAGACTTCGAATTGATCAGGCAGCTTGGAGAGCACTTTATCCGCAAAGGCGGTCTGTGCCGGGTGCAGGTAGCGGGTGTTTGAGTTCATCCGCTTCAACTGATCTGTCGCGACAGCCTGAATGCGCGGATGTGCATGACCCACATGCGGCACATTGTTATACGCGTCCAAATACGGCCGTCCCCACTCGTCAAACAAATGATGTTTCCAGCCGCGTACCATCATCACCGGATCCTTGTAGGTAAGGCTAAGGTTGCCGCCGAAATGGGCGCGGCGCCCGGCAAGAACTTCCTCTTTGCTGGTGGGGTGATAGCAGACCTTCCCATCTGGCAGGTTCAGCAGTGCGGCGGGGTTCGGGCAGAGCGCTCGCCACAGGTACATCTCGTCCGGGTCTGCGACGCCAGGCCAATCGGTTTCGATTCCCTGGGTGCTAAGTGCGACCTGGAAATGCACATGCGGTGCCCAGCCGCCGTTCACACTAGGTTCACCTAGTCGGCAGAATTCTTCGCCTTTTTCGACCGTATCACCCAGCTTCAGCCGGTCTAGGAATTCGGGGTCCAGATGGCCGTAAAGTGTATAAAACGAATCACCCTCGGGTGTTTCATGACGCAGAATGATCACCCCGCCGTAGTCCAGTTGCTTGCCGCGGTACTCGGTGGCAAAGACTTCACCACGCAATGGCGCAAACAATGGTGTGCCCGCCGGGGCAAACGCGTCCACGGCCAGGTGCACGGTGCGGCGGTTGCTGGCCTTGAATGGTCCCTTGCGGAAGGCGCAGTCGGTATAGATCAGCCGTGGTTCATGGTAGTAGCCAAGCCAGACATGTCCGTTGTCCTCGAATTCCTCTCCAACCCGGGCGGCTTCGTCCAATGGCATGTGGAAGGGATTTTGCGGCCACGTGGATTCTTCGACTGACAGCGAGCCCATCGGGGCATTCTTCAGGTCTTGACCTATCAGCGGGGCAAAGCTGCCGCGTTTCCGGTCCAGCCAGGCTAGTACGCGGTCTGCGCCCTCGACCACTGGCAGGCTGCAGGCGGCCCGCAGCCGGGCAGTCACTAGGCCGCCATGCAGCTTGTTTTCCTCTAAGAATCGCCACGCTGGCGCTTGGGAGATGGTGACATAGGGGTCATCCGGGTTTTCCGCGGCCATTAAGGTGGAGTTCACCACGCTTACCGCCAGCCGCATCCGCATCAGCGGCCAAACCATGTCCACCTCTGCTGCGGTGAGCGGGTAAGATTTGTGGTACCCCGCAACCAGCGAGGCAAGTGCAGCTTCCGGAGCCGGATGGTCCAGCACAATGTAAGCCGCGGCAATTGCCAGGTCGCAAACTCGCGGCGCGGCACACATGTCGCCCAGATCGATCAATCCGGACACCCGGTGCGGCTTGTTCAGTTTTCCTGTCACCATGATGTTGTAATCGTTGGCGTCATTGTGAACGGCCTGCGTAGGCATCGCTGCCAGAGCAGGCTCTACAGAGGCAAATTCCGCTGAGATTTGCTTCAGTATGGCCTGGCGTGCGGGATTCGTAATGCAGGGAAGCTGATCCCTGATCCAGCCCGCGCGTATCAGGTTCCATTTGAAATCGCGCTTTATCCCGTCGTGCCGGAAGTCCCTCAACGTTTTGGCTGAGCCGCCCAGGACTTCACCGATCTCATGAATCAGCGCATCGCTTTTGGGCTCTGTCTTGGCATAGCAACGCCCCGGCAGTTGGGTCAGCAGCCAGACCAAGCGATCCTGGCCGTCTTCATCAGGAAGGGTCAGAAAAGACTTGCCTGAGGCGGAAGCAATGACCCGCGGACAGGGCAGGTCCGGCTGCCGCTGCGCAATATGCTCAAACGCCTTTACCTGCATATCGACCAGCCATTCCTCGCAGCCGGGGCGCATGGCCTTGAGGACATAACCTTTGCCGTCTTGTCCTTTGGCCAGGAAGTTCAGGTCGTATTCCCCATTCAGGCGGGTCAAGTCCGCCTCAATGCTCCAATGCTCCCGGAGGGCTTTGGCCCAATGCGCAAGCGTCATCCAATATCTCCTCGTTTCCCGGCTGGGCCGGAAATTGAATATTGGATACTTTCTGGACCGGGGCGGCCGGTTAGTCCAGCCAGCCTTTCAGGTTTTCCTCAATCACGCCTGCCAACGCCGCGATGTGATCGTCATCATCATTGAGGCACGGAATATAATGGAAGTCCTCCCCGCCTGCGTGCTCAAAGCTCTCGCGGATTTCTTCGTTGATCTCTTCGAGGGTCTCGATGCAGTCCGCCGAGAAGGCCGGCGCAATCACCGCGATGTTCTTTTTGCCTTCCTTGGCAAGCGCGGCGACGTGATCCACTGTGTAGGGTTTTAGCCATTCCTCGGGCCCGAAAACCGACTGGAAAGTGCTAGTTATCTGAGTGTCGTTCCAGCCAAGCCGCTCCTTCAGCAACCGCGTCGTTTTCTGGCACTGGCAGTGATACGGATCACCCTGCATCAGATACCGCTTTGGCATCCCGTGATAGGAAACCACCAGTACATCCGGGCGCTTCTCCACCTTGGCATAGGCCTCTTCCACCGACCGCGCCAAGGCGTCGATATAGGCGGGCTGGTCGAAATACGGTGCGATGGTGCGGGCGGCTGGCTGCCAAGGCTCTTCCATCAATGCGCGGAAGAACTGGTCGTTGGCGGTGCCCGACGTGGCGCCGGCGTATTGGGGATAGAGCGGGACAAACAGGATTTTCTGGCAACCTGCCTCAACCATCTGCCGCACCTTGGACTTGGTTGAAGGGTTGCCGTAGCGCATGCAGAAATCGACCATCACCTGATCACCGTAGCGCGCATTCATTACCCCAGTGATCTTGGCGGTCTGGTCCTTGGTGATGGTCATCAGAGGGCTTTCGCCCTTGTCATGGTTCCAGATCGACTTGTAGGCCTCGCCCGAGGAAAACGGCCGTTTGCTTAAGATGATCAGCTGCAGCAGCGGCTGCCACTTCCAGGACGGATAGTCGATAACCCGCTTGTCGGACAGGAACTCGCTAAGATACCGGCGCATCGGCCAGTAGGAGTAATCATCCGGGGTGCCAAGGTTGGCTAGCAGGATGCCAACCTTCTTTGCCGGGATCTTGGGGTGATCGGCCGGGGCGTGGGCAGGGCATTTGGAAGTCCGGGCGGCGTCCAGCATGGGCAGGTCCTGTGCGGTATTGAGTTTTAGGGTTTGCGGCTAATTGCTAATTACTGTGTTTACGCGCCGAAGGCCAATTGGATCACCTTGGCGCAGCAAAAGTTAAGTCCAATCAAGGCTCAAGTTTTGATTCAGGTACTTTAAGCGCATCAGCCAGGCGCATCCGGGCTGAACCGGGGCGCAGGGGTTTCTGCTGGTTGTCCGATGGGGTCCAGCCTGTCAGGCAGACAAGCTCGAAGGTCGCGGGCAGGCGGCCATCGGCGTTGGCGAAATGCTCCCGGTAGATGTGATCGGCCAGATGGAACAGGCCGCGTGGTGCCGGGCGTTTCAGGCGCTGAGCGAGAGCATTGGTCTCTCCCATGCCGCGAAGGTCGTGGATAAGGTGGATCAGGTCGCGGTATTCGGCTGTGAGAGGTACAAGGTCAGCGACTGGCAGAGCAAAGCCAGCGCGCTGCAGCAGGCCGCCCAGATCGCGGATCTCCCCCATCGGCGCAATCCGCGGCGAAAGGCCGCCCAGCACAACGGTCTCGGCTTCGGCCATGGCCGCACGCAGCTCGTGCAGGGTCTGACCGCCCAGCAGGATCACCAGCAGAAGCCCGTCCTCCTTCAAGGCGCGGCGGCATTGGATCAGCTGTCCGACCGGATCGTTGGCCCAGTGCAGGCACATGGCATGGATCACCACATCATGTGCGCCGTTCTCCAGATCCAGCACCTCCCCGTCCGCAACGATTTTCGCCTCAGGCATAAGCCCCTCCCAGACCTCCGGGAACGGGCAGACCACCGCTGGAGCCATAAAGGTTCTGTTAACCAGGCTCAGGCGATCCTCAGCTTCGTCCCGTGCCATTTGGTGCAGGAACAAGGCATCTGGCTGCCGGCGTACACGGCGGGCTTCCAGGGTGCGGCGGTCGAAAAGCTGCATGGGTGCTTGTGTCATGTGGGGTATTTAGATGCTGACGGCCCGGATTCAAACCGCTGTTTCACTGATCTATCCGGCCCAGTGCCTAGGCTGCGGCGGGCTGGTTAGCAGCGACTTCGGTCTCTGCGCGGCTTGTTGGGCGGACATGCATTTCATTAGCGGCACGGTTTGCGAAGGCTGCGGCGTCCCGCTGCCTGGAGAAGCGGACGGGTTTCGGGCGGAATGCGACAGTTGCTTGCGCCACCCGCGGCCGTGGAGCCAGGGCCGGTCTGCACTGATCTATGAGGGGCAGGGCCGGAAGCTGGTGCTGGCCCTGAAACATGGAGACCGCACGGATATTGCTGCTACGGCGGGGGGATGGCTGCACAGAGCTGCAGAACCGATGCTGGAGGATGATCCGCTGATTTGCCCAGTGCCTTTGCATTGGACCCGTCTGCTGAAGCGTAAGTACAATCAATCAGCCTTGCTTGCAGAAGCGCTGGTCAGGCGTATCAGGGGTGAGTTTTGCCCGGACCTGCTTAGACGCGTCCGGCGGACACCTGCGCTGGAGGGGAAAACGCGGGATCAGCGTTTCCAGGTTCTCGGTTCTTCCATCACCGTCCCGCGAGGCCGTAAGGAGAGGATCAAAGGGCGGGCTGTGGTGATCGTGGATGATGTGATGACGTCAGGCGCTACGCTCAGCGCTTGTACCGACGCGTGCCTGCAGGCGGGTGCGGCAGAGGTGAGGGTGGCTGTGCTGGCCCGGGTAACGCAAGCGTGAGGCAGCTGGCCGTTCTCTGGCAATTGTTGCAATGAATGCCCAATTCCTCCACAAGCTTCGAAACCAGATCATGGGGTCCTGAATGAAACCGGTTGAAATCTACACCTCGCCGCTGTGCGGCTTCTGTCACGCCGCCAAGCGGTTGCTGGACCAAAAGGGTGTCACGTTTTCTGAAATCAACGTGCTGGCGCATCCGGAGCGCAAGGCAGAGATGATTCAGCGCGCCAACGGTGGCCGTACCGTGCCGCAGATCTTTATTGGCGATACGCACGTCGGCGGCTGTGACGATCTGTATGCGCTGGAGCAGGCGGGTAAGCTGGACCCCTTACTGGCCGCCTGAGCACGGAGAACTGACATGCGCACAGCTTTGCTCCAGATGACATCAACTGATCTTCCGGCGGAAAATCTGGAGACAGTGAAGGCGATGATGGTGGAAGCAGTGCGTGGCGGGGCCGGTTTTGTGCTGACGCCAGAGGTTACCAACTGTCTTTCCGGCAGCCGTACCCATCAGACCAGCGTACTGCGTCATGAGGAAGACGATCCAACACTGGCGGCCTTGCAGGAAGAAGCGGCCAAGCACAGCGTTTGGCTGCTGCTTGGGTCGTTAGGCATCAAGACCCACGATGATGACGGCCGCTTTGCCAACCGGCAGTTCCTGATATCCCCGCAGGGAGAGATCAAAGCGCGATATGACAAGATCCACATGTTTGATGTGGAGGTTACACCCGAAGAGACCTACCGCGAATCCGACGGATACCGTCCGGGCACTAAGGCGGTTGTGGCGGATACGCCGTTTGCGAAAATCGGTATGACCATTTGTTATGATGTGCGTTTTCCGCATCTTCACCGGGCGCTGGCCAAGGGTGGTGCACAGATCATCACCGTGCCCGCCGCTTTTTCCTATGTGACTGGTGCTGCGCATTGGCATTCGCTGCTGCGCTCCCGGGCGATCGAGACCGGCTGTTTCGTACTGGCTCCGGCGCAAACTGGAAAGCACCCGGCATCCCGGGGTCCCAGCCGCAGGACTTTTGGCCGCTCTCTTGCCGTGGCCCCTTGGGGGGAAGTGCTGGCGGATGCTGGAGACCGGCCGGGAGTGACCTTCGTTGATCTCGACCTCGAAATGGTGTCAGAAGCACGCAAACGTGTGCCTTCTTTGACCCATGACCGGGAGTTCGACGGACCCTAATGGACGAGACCCATTCCCTGGCAGTATCGCTTTTCAGCGAGATATTGATGGCTGACCAGCTAGCCCGGTCACGCCTCAGCAAAGTGCTGCCCAAGGGGATGGAGCTGTCGCATTTCTCCGTTCTGAACCATTTGGCCCGCGCTGGGCTGGAGAAGTCGCCTGCGCAATTGGCCAAGGCGTTTCATGTCACGCGCGGCGCCATGACCAACACCCTGAGCAAGCTGGAAGTGGCAGGTTACATCCATGTGCGTCCTGACTGGGACGATGCGCGTCGCAAGATGGTGGCGATCAGCCCGGCAGGAAAACAGGCCCGTGATTCGGCGCTGGCCGGGATAATCCCGGTCATCTCCGAAGTGGTCGGTGAGTTGGGCAGTGACAGGGTCCGTGCCGCCTTGCCGATTCTGCGGGAGCTCCGCGGCAAGCTGGAAGAGAGCGGCTAACCTAATCGGCTGGAGCCACTGGAATTGGCCAGGTGCGGAATGACCTCCGAAATAAGAAAGACACCTGCATGCAGGCGTCTTTCTTCCCCATAGGTCCGTGAGCGGCGGTCCCGAAAACCATTGGGCGGACCCACCAGTTAAACAGTGGCAAGTTTTTACTTGGTCTTAGGCTTGCGCCCCGTTCGCGAAGCGGGAAATATTCCGACCCCGCTATTTGAAAATAACAAGCAGGCCGCAGCTGACAAAGTGTGCATTGGGACTAGCAGCTATCCTTTCGGATAGTCTGCCGGCACGTTCGAGGAAGTGAGTTCAGTTTCTTAGTCGGGTTTTACGCTGGCGGTCACGTAGTTTACCGACAAGTCCCGATCCGAGATCGACCAGTTCCAGGTGATCGGATTGAAGACGAGCCCCTTTCGGTCCACAGGTTTCAGCCCGGCCTTTCGCAGCAGCTCGAACAACTCGTCAGGAGTGATAAACTTAGACCATTCATGGGTGCCGCGCGGCAGCCAGCGCATGATTACTTCGGCGCCTACAATTGCCATGGCAAAACTCTTGGGGTTGCGGTTTATGGTCGAACAAATCTCCAGGCCTCCGGGTTTCAGAAGTTGCTGCGTGGCTGTTAGGTAGCTCAGCGGATTGGCAACGTGCTCCACTACTTCCATGTTCAGCACGACGTCGAATTGCTCGCCTGCTTCAGCCAGCGCCTCCGCGGTGGTGTGGCGGTAATCAATTTCCAGTCCGGATTGCTCGGCATGAATGCGTGCTACTGGCAGGTTTTTTTCGGCTGCATCTGCACCTGTGATGCTGGCTCCCAGCCGTGCCATGGGCTCGCTTAGCAGTCCTCCGCCGCAGCCGATGTCCAGGATCCGCAGTCCTTCAAACGGGCGCTGTGAGCTGACGTCGCGGCCGAACTCGCCGGCGATCTGGCTGGTGATGTAGTCAAGACGGCACGGGTTCAGCATATGCAGGGGCTTGAATTTCCCGTTCGGATCCCACCACTCCGCCGCCATCGCTTCGAATTTGGCAATTTCCGCAGGGTCGACGGTAGATTGAGGCGCTTGCATTCCTGTCTCCGTGTGTTCTTTTGTAGTCTGACGTTTCACTAAGGTCAGTAATGGATAGATACCCGGACCAAAAGCGCGCTGTGCACTATCTTTATCCGCCGTTGGAGCCCTTTGACCAGCGTATGATCGACGCAGGCCAGGGCCACCGCATCTATGCGGAGCAAAGCGGCAACCCAAACGGCATTCCGGTTATCGTGTGCCACGGCGGCCCGGGGGGCGGTAGCAGCCCGGCAATGCGGCGTTATTTCGATCCGCAGGTTTATCGAATCATCCTGTTTGACCAGCGCGGCTGCGGCCGGTCGCGCCCTTATGCATCATGCGAGAGCAATACCACCTGGCACCTCGTGTCCGACATGGAGCTTATTCGCTCGCAGTTGGGGATCGACTCGTGGATTTTGTTTGGCGGCAGCTGGGGAGCGACACTGGCGCTTATCTATGCCCAGACCCACCCGGACCGGGTGCAGCAGATTATCCTGCGCGGGGTTTTCCTGATGACCAAGGCAGAGCTGGACTGGTTCTATGGCGGCGGCGCGGGCAAGTTCTGGCCAGAGACCTGGGCCAAGTTCGTGTCGCTTATACCTGACGCTGAGCGCGGCGATATGATCGGCGCCTACAAGAAGCGGCTGTTCTCCGGCAATCTGGACGAGGAAGTTCGCTATGGCCGGGCCTGGTCAGCCTGGGAAAATGCACTGGCTTCGGTGCATTCCAATGGCCACAGCGGTGAAAGTCCAGGCGATTACGCCCGTGCTTTTGCCCGGCTGGAAAACCATTATTTCAGCAACGGTGGGTTCCTTGATTACGATGGTCAGATCCTGGCCAATATGGGGCGCATTTCCCATATTTCCGGTGTAATCGTACAGGGCCGTTATGACATGATTTGCCCCCCGTCCTCCGCCTGGCGCTTGAACGAACTGTGGCCAAATGCGGAGTTGAAGATGGTGCGCAATGCAGGCCATGCTCTGTCGGAGCCGGGAATCAGCGCTGAGCTGGTCCGGGCGATGGACCGGATTGCAGGAGAGCTTGTGCCATGACGCGTATCGACCGCCGCGCGCTGTTCACCTCAGGTGCTGCTGCAGCTTTGCTGGCGGCGGCTGGCGGGTCAGTCCATGCGTCGCCCAAGGCCGGTGGCGTGCTGCGCCTTGCAGTCCCGCGTGAGGGCGGAATGCTGGAGCAGGCCGCGCGTGGCGCAGTCTATGATACGCTGACGGAAATCGCGCCTGACGGCCTGCTGCGCGGGGATCTGGCGATCAGCTGGCAATCTGCGCCGGACGCAAGAGCCTGGGTTTTTGATCTGCGCGAAGGTGTTGTTTTTCACGACGGCTTGCCGCTCACGGCGGCGGATGCTGCTGCCTCCCTAAATTCTCTGGGCGTATCCGGGGCAGAAGTGCGGAGTGCCACTGCGCTGGGCGGTGATCAGCTGCTTCTGGAGCTGGCGCAGCCCAACCCGCATCTGCCTTATCTGCTGGCCAGCGCAGATCAACTGATTGCCCCGGGAGGTAAGCTTTCTGTGCCGCTGTCTGAGGTGGTGGGGACTGGATGCTACCGGGTTGAACGTGCTCAAGAGGACCGCCATTTTCGTGCTGCCAAAGTGGACGGCCACTACAAGGCTGGTACCGCGGGCTGGGTGGATACGTTTGAACTCATCGTGATCCCGGACGCTTTGGTCCGGGCTGAGGCGTTGCGCGACGGTTACGTCGATGTGGCTGCCTTGCCAGAACCGCGCGGATTGCTGAAACGCGGGGAGTTTCTTTATTATCCTTCCTCAAGAGAGATGGCATTGGCGGCCCGCCATGATGTTGGCATTCCGCGCAAGGTCGGGCGGCGCACGCCGCTGGACGATGGCCGTATCGCTGAACGCTGGTGGCGGGTGTAACACCGTCTTTGCGTCCGCAAAAACACAAGCCTTGCAGTTTTCCACATTTCCCCCTATATGCCTTTGACAACAGCGGCGCGTTGAACCTCTGGCTCAAGGCACCACCGGGAATTTCGACGGGCCGCGCGCCCGTTTTTTTGTGTTTGCAGGCTTTTGTCTGCGCGCCCCAAGTGGAGGTCTGATGACCAACGACCTGATTGCCAAAGCTGCCATCGACCGGCGCCTGGCCGAGATCGTCACCCCGGTGATCGAGGATCTGGGTTATGAGCTGGTGCGAATCCGCCTGATGTCTGGTAAGGCGTCCACGCTGCAGATCATGGCGGACAAGCCGGATGGCGGCATCGAAGTGGATGACTGCGCCGAGATCTCGAACGCCGTGAGCGCGGTGCTGGACGTCGAGGACCCGATCATCGATGCCTATGCGCTAGAGGTGTCCAGCCCCGGCATCGACCGCCCGCTGACCCGGCTGAAGGACTTCGCGATGTTCGAGGGCTACGAGGCCAAGCTGGAAACCGCCGAGATGGTCGGCGGCCGCCGCCGCTTCAAAGGCGAGCTGGCGGGCACTGAAGAAGATGAAGTTCTGATCAACATCAACGATCAGAGCGAGACCGTGACCATAGGTTTGAAATTCGACTGGCTGAGCGACGCCAAGCTGGTTCTGACCGATGATCTGATCAAAGAAATGCTGCGGCAGCGCAAAGAGGCCGGCACGCTGAACGAAGACGCATTCGACGAAATCGAGACCGAAGAGTCCGAAGAGGAGAACAAGTAATGGCTATCACCTCTGCAAACCAGCTGGAGCTGTTGCAAACCGCCGAGGCCGTGGCGCGCGAAAAGATGATCGATCCCGGTCTGGTGATCGAGGCGATGGAAGAGAGCCTCGCCCGCGCGGCCAAAAGCCGCTACGGCGCGGAGATGGACATCCGCGTTTCGATCGACCGCAAGACCGGCCGCGCCACATTTACCCGCGTGCGCACCGTTGTGGCCGATGATGAGCTGGAAAACTACCAGGCAGAGATGACCGTCGAGCAGGCGCGCCAGTACATGGCGCAGCCCGAAGTGGGGCAGACCTATGTCGAGGAAGTCCCGCCGGTCGAGATGGGGCGGATCGCCGCCCAGTCAGCCAAGCAGGTGATCCTGCAGAAGGTCCGCGAAGCAGAGCGTGACCGCCAGTACGAAGAATTCAAGGACCGCGCCGGCACCATCATCAACGGCCTGGTCAAGCGCGAGGAATACGGCAACGTCATCGTCGACGTTGGCGCCGGCGAAGCGATCCTGCGCCGCAACGAGAAGATCGGCCGCGAAAGCTACCGCCCGAACGACCGTGTGCGCTGCTACATCAAGGATGTGCGCCGCGAGCAGCGCGGCCCGCAAATCTTCCTGTCGCGCACCGCGCCGGAATTTATGGCGGAGCTGTTCAAAATGGAAGTGCCGGAGATCTATGATGGCGTCATCGAGATCAAGGCAGTTGCCCGCGATCCCGGTTCGCGCGCCAAAATCGCTGTAATCTCCTATGATGGTTCGATCGATCCGGTCGGCGCCTGTGTCGGTATGCGAGGTTCCCGCGTGCAAGCCGTGGTGAACGAGCTGCAGGGTGAGAAAATCGACATCATTCCGTGGAATGAAGATCAGCCGACCTTCCTGGTGAACGCGCTGCAGCCTGCCGAGGTTTCCAAGGTGGTTCTGGACGAAGAAGCCGGCAAGATCGAAGTTGTGGTTCCCGAGGAGCAGCTGAGCCTTGCCATTGGTCGCCGCGGTCAGAACGTGCGTCTGGCCAGCCAGCTGACCAACCTCGACATCGACATCATGACAGAGGAAGAGGAATCAGCCCGCCGTCAAAAGGAATTCGAGGCGCGCACCAAACTGTTCATGGAAACCCTGGACCTGGACGAGTTCTTTGCCCAGTTGCTGGTGTCCGAAGGCTTCACCAACCTGGAAGAGGTTGCCTATGTTGAGCTGGACGAGCTGCTGGTGATCGACGGTGTTGACGAAGGTACTGCCGAGGAACTTCAGGCCCGCGCGCGTGACTTCCTCGAAGCCCAGGCAAAGGCGGCGCTGGACGCGGCCCGCGCACTGGGCGCCGAGGACAGCCTGATCCAGTTCGAGGGTCTGACCCCGCAGATGGTCGAAGCTCTGGCAAAGGATGACGTGAAGTCGCTGGAAGACTTCGCTACCTGCGCAGATTGGGAATTGGCCGGCGGCTGGACCACCGATGGCGGCGAGCGGATCAAGGATGACGGCATCCTGGAGCCCTTTGGCGTGTCGTTGGAAGAGGCGCAGGATCTGGTTATGACTGCCCGCATCATGCTGGGCTGGGTGGATCCGGCGGAGCTGGAAGCCGAGGCGGCTGACGGCGAAGAAGCTGGCGAAGAGGAAGACGAAGCCTGAACCCGGGCTTCGCACAGGAGAACTGCATGACACGCGGCGGCGTCACAAAAGACCGGACTGGCGAAAGCGAACGCAAATGCATCGCCACCGGCGAATCTCAGCCCAAACAGGGCCTCATCCGTTTCGTGATGGGTCCTGAGGGGCGGGTTGTGCCTGATGTGATGGGTAAGCTGCCCGGCCGCGGTGTCTATGTCACCTCCAGCAGGGAAGCCCTGGGGGCTGCGGTCAAGAAAAAACTGTTCGCTCGCGGGTTCAAGGCGCAGGTCCAAGTGCCGGATGAGCTGGCTCAGGAAGTTGAACGTCAGGTCGTCCGCCGACTGATCGAATTGATCAGCCTGGCACGTAAGTCGGGCGATGCAGTGTCCGGCTTCGAGCGGGTGAAGGACTGGCTGTACAAAGAGGATGCCCGGGTGCTGATTCAGGCTTCCGACGGGTCGGGTCGCGGAAAGTCGAAGCTGAGCACGCCCTACAAGGGCAAATTCATCGGCTGCCTCACGGCGGACGAGCTGGGAATGGCATTTGGGCGCCAAACTGCGATCCATGCCGCCCTCGCCTCTGGCGGACTCAGCAAACGTGTTGTAGATGAGGCGCAACGACTGCAAGGTTTGCGCGAAATGGTGGGCGGCAACGGCCGCACGGAAGGATAAGTAGCTTTATGAGCGATAGTGACGGCAAAAAGACACTGGGTCTTCGTGGGGGTTCCCGTCCGGGGAACGTGAAACAGAGTTTCAGCCATGGACGAACCAAGAATGTCGTGGTGGAAACTAAGCGCAAGCGCGTTGTGGTTCCCAAGCCGGGTGCGGCCAAGGGTGGCAGCGGCGCTGCGCCTTCCACATCCGGATCGCGCCGGCCTGCCGGCATCAGTGACGCAGAAATGGAGCGCCGCCTGAAAGCGCTGCAGGCCGCCAAGGCACGTGAGGTCGAGGAAGCCGCGCAGCGCGAAGCCGAGGAAAAGGCCCGCGCCGAAGAGCGTGAGCGCCGCCGGGCTGAACAGGAAGCCAAGGAACGCGAGCAGCGCGAAGCTGAAGAGCGGGCCAAGGCAAAGCAGGAAGAAGAAGAGCGCAAGAAGCGCGAAGCCGAAGTGGCCAAGGAACGTGCTGCTGCCGCCGCGGCTGCTCCTGCTGCGGAAGCCCCCAGAACGGCTCGCCCTGCCCCGAACAAACCTGCACCTGCTGCAGCGCCCCGCAAGGCGGACCGCGAACGCGACCAACGCCGCGGCAAAGGCCAGGACGATGGCCGCCGCTCGGGCAAGCTGACTCTGGGTCAGGCAACCGGAGGCGGTGGAAACCGCCAACGGTCGATGGCGTCGATGAAGCGCAAGCAGGAACGTGCCCGCCAGAAGGCCATGGGCGGTCAGGTCGAGCGTGAAAAGGTAATCCGCGATGTTCAGCTGCCCGAAGCCATTGTGGTTTCGGAACTGGCGAACCGGATGGCTGAGCGGGTTGGCGAAGTTGTGAAATCGCTGATGAACATGGGTATGATGGTCACGCAGAACCAGACCATTGATGCCGACACCGCCGAACTCATCATCGAAGAATTCGGCCACAAGGTGGTCCGTGTATCCGACTCCGACGTCGAAGACGTAATCAAGGAAGTCGAGGACAAAGACGAAGATCTGAAGTCGCGTCCGCCGGTTATCACCATCATGGGTCACGTGGACCACGGCAAGACCTCGCTGCTGGATGCGATCCGTGACGCCCGCGTTGTGGCTGGCGAAGCCGGCGGTATCACCCAGCATATCGGTGCCTACCAGGTCACGACCGACAGCGGCGCGGTGCTGAGCTTCCTCGACACCCCCGGCCACGCGGCCTTCACCTCGATGCGTTCCCGCGGAGCGCAGGTGACGGATATCGTGGTGCTGGTTGTTGCTGCGGATGACGCCGTTATGCCGCAGACGATCGAGGCGATAAATCACGCCAAGGCGGCGCAGGTTCCTATGATTGTGGCGATCAACAAGATCGATAAGCCGGCTGCAGACCCGACAAAGGTCCGCACGGACTTGCTGCAACACGAGGTTGTTGTGGAAGCCATGTCCGGTGACGTACAGGATGTAGAAGTTTCCGCCGTCACTGGCCAGGGCTTGGATGAACTGCTGGAAGCCATTGCTCTTCAAGCGGAAATCCTGGAGCTGAAAGCCAACCCCGACCGCGTTGCTCAAGGTGCCGTGATTGAGGCACAGCTGGATGTGGGCCGCGGCCCTGTGGCAACCGTTCTGGTTCAGAACGGCACCCTGCGCCAAGGCGACATCTTTGTTGTGGGTGAGCAGTACGGCAAGGTCCGCGCGCTGATCAACGACAAGGGCGAGCGCGTTCAGGAAGCAGGCCCGTCGGTTCCGGTTGAGGTTCTGGGTCTCAACGGCACTCCGGAAGCGGGCGATGTTCTGAACGTGACTGAAACCGAAGCGCAGGCGCGCGAAATCGCTGCCTACCGCGAGCAGGCTGCTAAGGATAAGCGCGCCGCTGCTGGTGCTGCGACCACGCTGGAGCAGCTGATGGCCAAGGCCAAGGAAGACGAAAACGTCTCTGAGCTGCCTATCCTGGTCAAAGCCGACGTGCAGGGTTCTGCAGAAGCCATTGTTCAGGCGATGGAGAAGATCGGCAACGATGAAGTGCGCGTGCGCGTTTTGCACTCCGGTGTTGGCGCGATCACGGAGACCGACGTCGGTCTGGCGGAAGCCTCCGGTGCGCCGATCATGGGCTTCAACGTCCGTGCCAATGCCTCGGCCCGTAACACCGCCAACCAGAAGAGTGTGGAGATCCGCTACTACTCGGTGATCTATGATCTGGTGGATGACGTGAAAGCGGCGGCCTCCGGCCTGCTGTCGGCGGAGATTCGCGAGAACTTCATCGGCTATGCGCAGATCAAGGAAGTCTTCAAGGTCACTGGCGTTGGCAAGGTTGCTGGTTGTCTGGTCACCGAAGGTGTTGCCCGCCGTTCGGCTGGCGTGCGCCTGCTGCGCGACAACGTGGTGATTCACGAAGGTACGCTGAAGACTCTGAAGCGCTTCAAAGATGAGGTCTCTGAGGTCCAGTCTGGCCAGGAATGCGGTATGGCGTTTGAAAACTACGACGATGTTCGTCCGAACGACGTGATCGAAATCTTCGAGCGCGAAGAAGTCACCCGCACCCTCGACTAATCAGGTCGGGAAGCAAAGAGAAATTGGCCCTGGTTTCTGCCGGGGCCTTTTCTTTTTAACGTTTGCTTTTTCACTGACGGCGCCTAGGCGAGACAGGAAAAAGGGCAGCCAAGGCAGCTGCCCTTCGTTACTTGGTTTGCGTGAGTGGCAGCCTAGGCCGCGCGTACGGCCGGGGGGAACTGCACCGCGGTTTCTCCGTAAGGGAATGCCCGTATGATATACCTATGAGCAGGAACGGTACCCCTCACGTGGAGAAGGAGGTTCCTGATCTTCTGAAGTGAGGCGTATGAGCCCGTTTTTCCTAAATATTTGAGCGGATAAGTCGCCGACGTGTTCACGCGGGCAAGCATTAGGCAATTAAATGCCCGGAAAATTGGTTAGGAAACCTGCTCAGCATTCCGGTTTCTGCTCGGCCGGCTGCCCCCTTCGCAGTTTAAAGCCAGTCGCGCAGGATAGGGATCAGGGGGATATCGGCCGGCGGCATCGGGTAATGGCGCAGATCCTGCGGGCGGATCCATTTCAGGGTTTGGCCTTCTTTGGCTTGCGGGATGCCCTCCCACTTGCGGCAGGCAAACAGAGGCATCAGCAGATGGAAATCCGCATAGGAGTGGCTGGCAAATGTCAGCGGTGCCAGGCAGGAAGCCCAGGTGCCGATACCCAGTTCTTCGTGCAGCTCCCGGACCAGAGCGGCTTCTGGAGTTTCGCCCGGTTCGATCTTGCCTCCCGGAAATTCCCACAGGCCGGCCATGGACTTGCCTTCAGGCCTCTGCGCCAGCAGCACGCGCCCGTCCACATCGATAAGCGCGACTGCGGATACCAGAAGTGTCTTCATGACCGGTAATCCGCGTTGATCGAGATATATTGATGTGTCAGATCGCATGTCCAGATAGTGGCCGTGCCGTTGCCAAGGCCCAAATCGACCTTGATGGTAATCTCCTGCTTCTTCATCTCCGATGCGCCCAGCTCTTCCTTGTAGTCAGGCGACACCCAGCCCTTTTCGGCCACAAGCACATCGCCAAAGGAGATTGCCAAGAGATCACGGTCAGCCGCCGCGCCGGATTTTCCAATGGCCATCACAACGCGACCCCAATTCGGGTCTTCTCCGGCTATGGCGGTTTTCACCAACGGCGAGTTTGCGATTGCCATGCCGTGAACCTTGGCATCCGCGTCCGAAGCCGCACCCGAAACCTGAATTTCAACGAATTTGGTCGCGCCTTCACCGTCGCGCACCACCTGGTGCGACAGGTCCAGCATAACCCGCTCTAGGCCGGCACCAAAATCTGCGTTGCCAGTGGCATCCACGCCAGAGGCTCCGGTGGCGCAAAGCATGAGGCTGTCAGAAGTAGAAGTGTCGCTATCCACTGTGATGCAGTTGAAGCTGCGATTGCAAATCTCCGCAAGCTGGGCCTGCAGCGCCGCTTGCTCCACCTTGGCATCGGTGAAGATGTAGACCAGCATTGTGGCCATGTCCGGTGCGATCA
The DNA here is from genome assembly GCF_059429195.1 of Leisingera sp. CC-HEC093. Classification (NCBI taxonomy): domain Bacteria; kingdom Pseudomonadati; phylum Pseudomonadota; class Alphaproteobacteria; order Rhodobacterales; family Roseobacteraceae; genus Leisingera; species Leisingera sp. CC-HEC093. Next base: position 1,392,295 of record NZ_JCAIJR010000001.1, read on the forward strand.
TACCTGACCCTTTGGCAATGCCGGCGATCTTGACCGTCTTGCCTTCGATCCCGACCGTGGCGCTGGCACCTTTGGCAAAGGTGTCGGTTGTCATGATCGCCTTGGCAGCACCTTTTAGACCGCCCTCATCCAATACGCTGTTCAACTCCCCGATCTTGGCAATGATCCGGCCGTGTGGCAGCGGCTCGCCTATAACGCCGGTGGAAGCAGTGAACACGCGCTCCGCTGGGATGCTGGTTTCTGCGGCCACTGCCGAGGTAATCTCCGCTACCGAGGTTTGGCCGTAGTGTCCGGTAAATGCGTTGGAATTTCCGGAATTTACCAGAATAGCTGCGCCGGAATCTGTCGCCGCGCCCAGCTTGGCCTGGCAGTCAAGAACCGGGGCGGACCGGGTTTTCGACCGGGTATAGACACCGGCTATCGCGGTGCCAGGATCCAAGACAGCCAGCATTACGTCCGTGCGGCCCTGGTATTTGACACCGGCAGCAGCGGATGCAAAGCGCACGCCCTTAATGACGGGAAGATCAGGGAATCTGGCGGGTGCCAACGGCGAGACCGGCATGGATTTGGCCATGATCAGTTCCTTACCAGGCTAACGTCTTTGAGAATGGACGGGTCCAGGTCTTCGATATCAGGCCGTTCGATCTTGGCGGCGGCGGTCAACTCGTTCACCCGCTCCTCAACTGCTTTCTGGCGCAGTTCTTCTGCGAGTTCAGCGCGAACTTCTTCAAATTCAGGCGCTTCCGTTTTGCGGCGGTCGTTCAACAGGATGATGTGCCAGCCGAACTGGGTCTGGACCGGGCCGGAGACATCACCTGCACGCAGTTTTAGAACCGCCTGCTCGAATTCCGGCACCATGCGGCCAGCCGTGAACCAGCCAAGATCACCGCCATTGGGACCGGTTGGACCGGTGGAGCGTTCCTTGGCCAGGGTCGCAAAGTCGGCGCCCGCGTCCAGTTCAGCCTTAACGTCCAGCGCGTCTTCTTCGCTTTCAACCAGGATATGGGCGGCGTGAAATTCATCACCGCCCTCGCCTGTGGAATACTTGTCGTCGTAGGCGGTACGCAGCTCCTCTTCTCCACTTGCTTTGTCCATGACCATTTCGATCACGTCTGCCGCCAGCATGGCGCGTTCCTCGTTTTCGACCGAAAGCGCGACGTAGCGCGGAACTTCGCCGTGCAACTGCTGTTTCAGCGCGGTCTGTTGGATCAGCTGGTCAAGGATTGCACTGTACAAAACTTCGTCGGGCAGCTGTTTGTACTGGGCCGGCAAATTTTCGCGGGCCATGACCATATGGCCGATCGTGATTTCTTCGCCATTGACCGATGCGACTACCGTGTTGGCATGCGGGGCCGCTGATGCGGTCAGCGGCAGCGCAGCACAGACGGCTATCGCCATACCGCGCAGAAATGTGAGACCTTTAGGCATTGAAACCATCCTATTCCTTGGCCGCGAAGGGGCCTGGCGTTGACACTCTATACCCTGCCGCTTACATCGCTTTGAGGCCATTGGCAGGACCGTCTTTCCACCATTGTTTATGGGTTGCGGACACGGCGGGCAAGCCTGCCCGATGCAAAGGCCGGACATAGGATCGCTGGAGAAGATATGCTGGGTTTCGGAACACTCGCCAAAAAGGTTTTCGGCACGCCGAACGACCGTAAAGTGAAGGCGACACGGCCACTGATTGCGCAAATCAACGGGCTGGAAGATGAGTTCGCGAAGCTCAGCGATGACGGGCTGGTGGCAAAGACCGAAGAGCTGCGCAAGCGAGCGCTGGATGGCGAGAGCCTGGATGCGCTGCTGCCCGAAGCATTTGCCACCGTGCGTGAGGCCGCCAAGCGGGCCTTGGGCCTGCGTGCCTTTGACACCCAGCTGATGGGCGGCGTCTTCCTGCATCAGGGAAACATCTCCGAGATGAAAACTGGCGAGGGCAAAACCCTGGTGGCGACTTTCCCCGCCTACCTGAACGCCCTGACAGGCAAAGGCGTGCATGTGGTCACGGTGAACGAATATCTCGCCAAGCGTGACAGCGAATGGATGGGCAAAGTGTTTGCCCAGCTCGGCATGACCACCGGCGTAATTTGGTCTGGTCAACCCGACACGGAGAAGATGGCAGCCTATCAAAGCGACGTCACTTATGCGACGAACAATGAGTTGGGCTTTGACTACTTGCGCGACAACATGAAGCCATCTTTGGACCAAGTGTTCCAGAAGCAGCACAATTTCGCCATCGTGGATGAAGTGGACTCGATCCTGATCGACGAGGCGCGCACCCCGCTGATCATTTCCGGCCCGGCAGAGGATCGCTCGGAGCTTTACGCGACCATCGACAAGGTGATCCCGCTGCTGGCGGAAGACCACTATGAGATTGACGAAAAGACCCGCGGTGTGACCTTTACCGAGGATGGCAACGAGTACCTGGAACAGGTTCTGCGTGAACATGGGCTGCTGGAAGCAGAGGCGTCACTCTATGACCCGGAAAGCACCACGGTGGTACACCACGTTAATCAGGCCCTGCGGGCACACAAGCTGTTCCAGCGCGACAAGGACTACATTGTCCGCGACAGACAGGTGGTTTTGATTGACGAGTTCACCGGCCGCATGATGGCCGGCCGCCGTCTGTCCGAAGGTCTGCACCAGGCTATTGAAGCCAAAGAGGAGGTGGACATCCAGCCGGAGAACACCACCCTGGCCTCTGTCACCTTCCAAAATTACTTCCGCCTGTATGACAAGCTGTCGGGCATGACCGGCACAGCGATGACTGAGGCTGAGGAGTTTGCCGAGATCTATGGCCTTGGAGTGGTGGAAGTTCCAACCAACCGCCCGATTGCGCGTCTGGACGAGGATGATCAGGTTTACCGCACGGCTCGTGAAAAATATGAAGCCATGATTGAAGAGGCAAAAGAAGCTCACGGCAAGGGGCAGCCTGTGCTTTTGGGCACCACTTCGATCGAAAAATCCGAACTGCTCAGCCAGATGTTGGAAAACGAAGGCATCCCGCACAACGTGCTGAACGCCCGTCATCACGAGCAGGAAGCGCAGATCGTGGCGGATGCAGGCCGCTTGGGAGCCGTTACCATTGCCACCAACATGGCCGGCCGCGGTACCGACATTCAGCTTGGCGGCAATGTCGAAATGAAGGTTTTGGAAGCTCTGGCTGCAAGCCCCGAGACTGACCCGGCAGAGCTGCGGGCTGCTGAAGAAGCCAAGCACGCCGAGGAAAAGCAAAAAGTTCTGGAGGCCGGGGGACTCTTTGTGATGGCATCCGAGCGCCACGAAAGCCGCCGCATCGACAATCAGCTACGCGGCCGGTCCGGCCGCCAGGGCGACCCAGGGCGCACACGTTTCTATCTCAGCCTGGAAGATGATCTTATGCGGATCTTCGGGTCCGAGCGTCTGGATAAGCTGCTTTCTTCGCTGGGCATGAAGGAAGGCGAGGCGATTGTTCACCCATGGGTCAACAAATCGCTGGAGCGTGCCCAGGCTAAGGTTGAAGGCCGCAACTTCGACATGCGCAAAAATGTTCTGAAGTTTGACGATGTGATGAACGATCAGCGCAAGGTGATCTTCAACCAGCGCCGTGAGATTATGGCGGCAGAAGATCTGTCCGAAATCACTGATGACATGCGCCACGAAGTGATTGACGACCTGCTCGACACTTACATGCCGCCTAAGACATATGCCGATCAGTGGGATACTGCCGGCCTGCAGGAGCAGGTGCGGGAGATGCTGTCGATCAACGCGCCGGTTGCCGAATGGGCGGCTGAAGAAGGTGTCGACGATGAGCAGATCAGAGAGCGTCTGGTTGAAGCCTCCGACAAGCTGATGGCGGAAAAGGCTGAGGCCTTTGGCCCGGAAAACATGCGCAATATCGAAAAGCAGGTGCTGCTGCAAACCATCGACAAGAAGTGGCGGGAGCATCTGTTGACATTGGAGCATCTACGCTCTGTTGTCGGGTTCCGGGGCTATGCACAGCGCGATCCGCTGAATGAGTACAAGAACGAGAGCTTCCAGCTTTTTGAGAGCATGCTGGACAGTTTACGCGAAGAAGTTTCTCAGCAGCTCAGCCGCGTGCGCCCGATGACCGAAGAAGAGCAGCAGCAGATGTTGATGGAAATGGCAGCCCGCCAGGCCGCCATGCAGCAGACGGCGACTCAGGCTCACGCCGCCGAAGCACCGGCAGAAGAACCCGCTCCGGGCTTCGTAGAAGATGACTCGGCGACTTGGGGTAACCCCTCGCGCAATGATAAGTGCCCCTGCGGGTCAGGTAAGAAGTTCAAACACTGTCACGGCAGTCTGGCCTGAATTCAGGTTTGCAGTTAGGAACAACCCGGTCCCGAAGTTCTGCGCCAGGCAGTAGCCCGGCGCAGGACAAAGCGTAACGTGAAACGCTGAAATGGCCATATTTGTTCTTGAATAATGCTGTGTAAGTCCTTCATGGGGCCAGGAACAGTCAATCTTGATAAGCGCTCTCGCTGGATCTGTTTCCCAACCTGCAACTAAAATAGAAAATTTTCCGGATTCTCCTTTGCCAGAAGTCATAAACTGGCCAGCATTTCCGGCCAAAATTCCTCCACTGTGCAGGTTCAGGAGGGTCCAATGCTTAACAAACAGGCAGCTCTGACGGGGGCGATGGTGTTGGCTTGCGTGTTAGGTGTCGGGCTTTACATGCAACATTCTGGTTCTGACCGAAGAGTGGAGGGTGCTCAGGAACTGGCTGGGGGAACGCCGCTTTTGTCTGCTGAGACAGAAGAAGCCACGCTTCAGATCGAACGGATCGCTCTGACTTCTGTGCCGTCCGGGAAGGAAATCGAATCGCCAACCACTTTTGCCGCTAACTCAGTGCCGTCAACCTCTTGTCAGATGACGGTCACAGCAGAGTCAGCGCCACAGGCAATGGTGGTGTTTAACATTGACGCGCCTTGCCGCCCGCATGAGCGCCTGACAGTGCATCACAGCGGCATGAGCTTTACGGCGTCGTTGGACGGCAACGGGCACTTTACATCTCTGGTACCAGCTCTGACGCGGAAGGCGGTTTTTATTGCGGAAACTGCAAGCGGAGCCGGAGCCGTTGCGGTAACCGAGGTGAAGGATATTGAAACTGTGGAGCGCGTTGTTGTGCAGTGGACCGGCAACAGCGGGTTCGAATTACACGCTCGGGAATTTGGTGCAGCCTACGGCAGCGAAGGCCACGTTTGGCACGGCGCCGCAGGTGGGGCAGGAGCCGGACGACTCGACCGGCTTGGCAATGAAAGCCAAATTGCAGCGCGTGTAGCTGAAGTTTACAGCCTGCCAACCAGACTGCTTGACCGAGCAGGCAGCGTATCCTTGACCGCAGAGGCCGAAGTGACCACCAAAAATTGCGGGCGGGACATCTTTGCACAGTCACTGCAGTTGCGCGGCGGCAAGCTCAGCAGCAGGGATCTGGTGATGGCAATGCCTGACTGTGACGCGCAGGGCAGTTTTCTGGTGTTGAATAATCTGGTCGAAGACCTGAAAATCGCCGCCAACTGATTTGCAGTAACTTCAGGTATCCTCATGACCTTCTTCCGTGCGGCCTTTTGCGCTGCACTTTTTCTGATAATGCTGGCACGCGGCCTCGCGGCCCAGGATGTCACCCTGTCTTCTCCGGACGGTGCGGTTGAAATTAGCGGCACGCTGCTGGGCTTTGATGGCGAATTCTACAGAGTGGAAACCCAATTTGGGGAACTCACCGTGGACGGCTCCGGGGTCGACTGCGAAGGGCCTGGATGCCCCAGCCTGTCCGGTTTCGTAGCAGAGACCACCTTTGCGGGTTCCTCCACTATGTCAGAAGTGCTGCTGCCGGCGCTCATCGAAGGTTTTGCCCGGCGCAATGGACTTCAGAGCCGCCGCGAACCGCTGCCGGAGGGCAATTTTAGCCACGTGCTGATGCGCGGTCAGGCACCTGTGGCGCGCTTCACTTTTAGGGCCAGCAATACAGATGCCGGATTTGCGGCTCTTATCGCCGATGAGGCAGATATCGTAATGTCATTGCGGGAAATTCGTCCACTGGAGCGAAAAGCGGCCCGGGCGGCCGGGTTAGGGGATTTGACGGGCGCCGGCCGCAGCCGTGTGCTGGCGCTGGATGCGTTTGTGCCGGTGGTGGCACCTGGCAATCCAGTGCGGGAAATCTCGTTGCCGCAGCTTGCAGGGGTCCTGTCCGGACGGATTACAAACTGGCAGGAGCTGGGCGGCCCTGATGCACCTGTATCGATTCACATGCCTGTATCTGCTTCCGGTCTTTCACAGGCAGTTGAAGACAAGCTGTTGGTGCCCTTCGGCGCAGGCTTCACACCCGGTATTCGCCGCCACGACCGCAGCAGTGCGCTGGTTCAGCGGGTGTTGATTGATCCTTTTGCCATTGGCATCGCCAGCTACGCCGAGAAGGGGGCAGCACGGGTTTTGATGCTAACCGGGCCTTGCGGGTTTTCGCTGCAGGCCAGCCGCCGCGCAGTCAAGACAGAGGACTATCCACTGACGGTCCCGATGTTCCTGTATCTTCCAGCCCGCCGCCTTCCCAAGGTTGCGCGGGACTTTCTCGCTTACGTGCGCGGGCCAGCTGCGCAGGCGGTGATCCGCCGGGCCGGGTTCGTCGACCAAGCGCCGGAGCTGATTCCGGTCAGCCGTCAGGGCAACCGGCTGGCCAATGCGATACTTGCTGCAGAAGGAATAGAAGAGCTCAGCGAATTGCAACGCCTAGTGACCCAGTTGGGCGGAATGCGGCGGTTAACGGTCTCTTTCCGTTTCGAACCAGGATCCTCTCGACCGGATGCCCAGTCGCGCAGTAACATTGAGCAGCTGGCGCGGGTTCTGGAGGCGGGTGAGTTTGACGCAAAGGAACTTGTCTTTGCAGGATTTTCAGACGGCGTCGGGCCGGCAGATGGTAACCGTCAGATTGCATCGAAACGAGCCGAATCCGTGCGGGAGGCTGTTATACAGGCAGCAGAAACGGCAGATGCTAGCCGGGTCGACATCCGCACAGAGGGGTTTGGCGAGGCCTTGCCCATGGCCTGTGATGACAGTGAATGGGGCCGCCAGATCAACCGCCGGGTAGAAGTTTGGGTCCGCTAGCTGGACGGGTTTCAGCGACGGCGATCGTTGTTGCCAACCTTGTCATTTGCATCAGCGGCCATCGCCATAGGGGATTTCGCGCTGATCTGAGCGGTGCGGGCTGTGCGGCGGGTTCTTAAAGTTTTCCTAACATGCGACCTAAAGTGTTGATAATGTGCTAATTTTTGCCACATCCTGACCGCGCTCCGCCCGCTGCGGTTTTCTACTCAGTCTCCAGCACCTGTTTTACGCAATGGAGATCTGACCATGCCGGCCCTTGTTCCCGCTTTCCTCTCCCGCGCCTATTCCGCCCTGAAGCCGGCCGCCCTGAAGCCGACCGCCCGGGCCGCTGCCGCCTGCGGCCTGGCGCTGATGCTGCTGCCGCCCGCGGGCGCCGCCGCGCAGCAGACCTATGTGGTGGGCAGCGACCGCGGCGGCTATCTGCATGACCGGCTGATCGAGCTGAGCAACCTGCAGAAGCGCGGCGTGCGGGTCGAGATCCGCGGCAAGGTCTGCTATTCCACCTGCACCATGTTCCTCGGCCTGCCCGGCGCCTGCGTCGATCCCGGCACCACCTTCGGCTTCCACGGCCCCTCGCGCGGGGGGCGGCGCCTGACACAGGAGAAGTTCGACTATTTCAGCCGGGTGATGGCGCAGCATTACCCGGCGCCCCTGAAGGCCTGGTTCATGGCGGAGGGGCGCAACCGGATTTCCGGGGTGCACAAGATCAAGGGCAGCGAGATCATCCGCATGGGGGTGCCGGCCTGCCGCCGCGCCTGAGCGGGCGCTTGCCCCGCGGCGGGCGGGCGGCTATCACCATCTGACGGTTTTGCCCCGGCGCGCGGCCCCGCGCCGGGAATTTTCTGCTCAAGGGGCCGCCGGGAGGCCTGGCATCGGGGCGATCCGCGTCCTGTAGGATCAGCCTGTCCACGGGCAGAGTGGTGCAGGTCGGTTACATCCGGGGGCTGGGCGTGGCCAAGTGTCACTCGCAAATTGAGCGCTGGAAATGAAAGTGTTAAATTTTTAGCGAAAAAGACAAACAACTCCGCTTTGAGACCGGGCCGATGAAATCCCTTTTTACTGCTGCCGCGCCGGTAGCCGTTGTGAACTGCGTAACCTTGTCCGCTACCTGTGCCGTCGGCCTGGGTTTCGGCAACGGCCATAGTGGGTGGGGCAATGGTAACGGCAAGGACAATGGCGAGAGCAACCCGCGTGAGATGCCAGAAATCCATGCTGGCTCTGGCGCGCTGGCGATAACCGCAACCGGCGCAGCGATGGTTGATGCCTGGGAGTTGAACCGGCACCGGCGGGCCTGACACCAGGTGCGGGTAGAACATGCTTCCCTTGCGCTGTATGGATGCCGACGCCCTGATCCAGGTGTTTGCGCAGGCAAAGCGCTGCCTCTTGATCGCAAAGGTTTCGGGAAAGCGTTCCGCGCAACTTTACTTTTAAATGTATCTCTACCTACAATTACACTCAAAAAGAGTGTGGCTTTCTTGAAGTGCAACGCAGTCCAAGGTGTTTGATGATGAATGATCTGGCCTTCGCTGCTACCGCTAAGACCACTGGCGCAACCACAGGCAGCCCCAGCGAGGCGCACGGCGGGTTTTATGCCCGGGCAGGCAAACGCATGTTCGACGTAGGGTTGGCGCTGCTGCTGCTGCCCCTCCTTGCGCCGGTCATCCTGGGCCTTTGGGCACTGGTGCGCCTGGATGGCGGTCCGGGTTTTTTTGGTCATACTCGTGTGGGGCGGGGCGGCAGAAGATTTATCTGCTGGAAGTTGCGCAGTATGGCTGCGGATGCCGAAGCACAGTTGCAGGCGCATCTGCAGGCCGATCAGGCTGCGGCTGAGGAATGGGCCCGTGACCGGAAACTAGCACGCGATCCGCGTGTCAGCCAACTAGGTCAAATTCTTCGCCGGACCAGCCTGGATGAGCTGCCGCAGATTTGGAACGTGCTGAAGGGCGAGATGAGCTTTGTTGGCCCGCGCCCGATCGTCGCCAAGGAGCTTGAAAAATACGGAAGCAGTGTTTTCGCCTACCTGGCCCAGACGCCCGGCATCACCGGGCTGTGGCAGGTTTCTGGCCGCAACCGCGTCAGCTATGAGGCGCGCGTGGCACTGGATGTGGTTTATCTGACACGCTGCAGCTTTGGAAAAGACCTCAGTATCATCGCCAGAACCGGTCTTGCGGTTCTCGGCGCCAGCGGCCGCTGATCCGCTAATCCCCCGCGTCAGGTAAGACGGCTTACTTTAAAACCGCCGCCTCATCCTTGAGGAATTGCTGTTCGGGTTGCCCCGGTGATCCGTTGTGGAACCCCGGGGCAACTGTGTTACTCCTCAGAGGACATTTAAGCTTCTAGACTCGCCACGCAGGCAGGCCGCAGAGTTCGCTAGGGTTTACAGATGACGGTGAAACAGTTCTGACTTGAAACAGTGAACGCAAGCTACGCAGCAATAAGGAACGCCTATGGGACAGTCTCTGTTTGCTTTGCCAGAAGTTCCTCTCATCCCGGTGGCCGGGGAGGAGGCCGGTTTCCCGGTTGGGCGGATCTTCTGTGTCGGGCGCAATTATGCAGCCCATGCTGCGGAGATGGGCAATGAAGTTGACCGGGAGGCGCCGTTCTATTTCACCAAGGCCGCTGCCAATGCAATTCTGACCGATGCAGTTGTGCCTTTTCCGCCGGGAACGGAAAATTTCCACTACGAAATGGAATTGGCTGTTGCAATCGGAGCGCCGGTGTTCCGGGCCGGGCCGGAACAGGCTGTAGCTTCCGTTTTCGGCTATGGCTGTGCGCTGGACATGACCCGGCGGGATCTGCAGATCCGGGAACGAAACAAGCAGCGCCCATGGGATCTGGGAAAGGATCTGGAGAACGGCACCGTGCTGGCGGAGCTGACCCGGGCGGCGGAGTGGGGCGATCCGGCAGGACAGCGGATCTGGCTGGAGGTCAACGGCGAGATCCGGCAGGACGCAACGCTTGCAGAGATGATCTGGTCCGCCGCGGACATCATTTGCCACCTTTCCGGGTTCTATCACTTGCGGCCGGGAGATCTGATTCTAACCGGCACTCCGGCCGGAGTGGGCGCTGTGCAAAGCGGCGACAAAATATGCGGCGGGATCGAGGGGCTATCCAGCGTCAGCCTGGAACTGGCTGCTGCGGAATGACGCACGTTGGCCCTGAGCGCGATAGTTGTTGCCAGGGCGGCGTTTCCATATGTATCAATTTGAGTATGATTTCTGTCTGTTTGGTAACATTTGAGCGGTGAACCCGCCTTCAGGCACGGCCCGTTGACAGATTTCATGAGTAGAAAATGCATAATCTTCTGTTGATGGTTACAAACGCACCTAATAGCAGAGAGGCAGCTGGTTCGTTAAACGAACCCGATAGGGGGCTTTAGCGGCAGAATCGGAAAGAAACTCGCGGGATGGCGCAGCAAAGTTGCAACCGCTCCAGACCCGGGAGATGATTTGGTCAAAGGGAGGACACATAATGACCACTCGCAGAAAGCTTTTGGGGGCAGCGGGCGCAGCGGCCCTGGCGATGTTCGGCACGATGCCGGCATTTGCCCAGGAGGTAACCCTGAAACTTCACCAGTTCCTGCCGGCACAGGCAAACGTGCCGAAACTGATCCTGGATGTCTGGGCGGACAACGTTGAGGAGTCATCCGGCGGGCGGATTAAGATCGACCGTTTCCCGTCGATGCAGCTGGGCGGCAAGCCGCCGGAACTGATGGACCAAGCCATTGACGGTGTCGCCGATATCGTCTGGACCGTGGTGGGTTATACCCCGGGCCGGTACCCCTCGACCGAGGTTTTTGAGCTGCCGTTCATGATGACCAATGCGCGCGCGGTGTCGCACGCCTATTGGGAGATGTTCGACAAACATATGAAAGACACCGAGTTCAAGGATGTGCATATCCTGGGCACTTGGGTGCACGGACCGGGCATGATCCACACCTCTGATCCGGTGGAAACGCCCGAGGATCTGGAGGGTATGAAAATCCGCGGTGGTGGCCGCTCGGTCAACGCTCTGCTGACCGAACTGGGCGCAACGCCGGTGGGTATGCCGGTTCCGGCGATTCCGGAGGGCTTGTCCAAGGGTGTGATCGACGGAACCACCATTCCATGGGAAGTGACCGCGGCGCTGAAAGTTCCGGAATTGGTGGAAAACCACACTGAGTTCACCGGCAAGGCGCTGTATACTCTGACCTTTGTTCTGGCGATGAATAAGGAGAAGTATGAGAGCCTTCCGGATGATCTGAAGAAGGCGATTGACGACAACTCCGGCTTGGAATTCTCGGTCTTCGCCGGCGGCACTCAGGCGGACTCTGACGGCCCTTCACGTGAAATGGCGCTGGATCTGGGCAACAACGTGATCACTCTCGACCAAGAGCAGACCGCCATCTGGCGTGAACACTCGCAGCCGATTTATGACCAGTGGATCGCTGACATGAAGGAAAAGGGCATCGACGGTGCCGCGTTGATCGAGGAAGCCAGCGGGCTGATCGAGAAGTACACGCCGCAGTACCAGTAAGGCGTTTTTGATTGATAAAGGTGAGGGGCCGCGCGGCATTGGCACTGCGGCCCTTTGCATACCGGAACAAGGCAACTGAACCATGCACAAGCTCATGATGCGGCTGGCCAAGTCAATGGCCTACCTGGGCGGTGCGGTCCTCACTCTTCTGATCATTCTGACATGTGTTTCAATCGCTGGGCGTTTGCTTAACGGTTTCTTCCATGGAGATTTGATGGAGCGGATTGCGCCCGGGTTTTCGAAATGGATGACGGGCTGGGTCGGGCCTGTAAACGGCGACTTTGAACTGGTCGAGGCTGGGGTGGCCTTTGCTATCTTCGCCTTTCTGCCGCTTTGCCAGATCACTGCAGGTCATGCCTCTGTCGATGTGGTGGCCAATGCATTTCCGCGTAGTGTGAAGCGGTTCTTGCGGATGGTGACCGAAGTTATCTTTGCCGCGGTGCTGGTTCTGATCGCATGGCGGCTGGGGGCAGGGCTCGCGGGCAAGTATTCTAACGGTGAGACCTCCTTTCTGCTCGAGTTTCCTATTTGGTGGGCCTACGCCATCAGCATGGTGGCGGCGGTCGTTGCGGCCATCGTCGGTAGCTACATGGGGGCAATCCGCACCATCGAATTTTTTACCGGCCGGATCCTGATCTGGGACGGCGTGGAGGGTGAACAGTGACGGCTCTTGAAATTGGCATCGCCTCCTTCCCGGTTCTGATGCTGCTGATCTTTCTTCGGGTACCGATCGGGCTTTCGATGTTTCTGGTCGGCCTTGGCGGGCTGATCTGGGTGACGGATGGCACGCAGGTTGCCTTTGGCCGCTTGAAAAGCGAGACCTATACCACTTTCTCTTCCTATTCTCTCACCATTGTGCCGATGTTCCTGCTGATGGGGCATTTCGCGACGCTGGGCGGCATGTCCACCGCGCTGTTCAAGGCAGCCGAGGGATTCCTGGGGCATCGCAAGGGCGGGGTTGCCATGGCAGCGATTGGTGCCTGTGCCGGGTTTGGTGCAATCTGCGGCTCGTCGCTGGCCACTGCGGCCACCATGGGCCGAGTCGCGCTGCCGGAGCTGAAGCAATACGGCTATGCCGGCGGGTTCTCGACCGCAACACTGGCGGCAGGCGGCACCCTGGGCATCCTGATCCCGCCCTCGGTGGTGCTGGTGATCTATGCCATTCTGACCGAGCAGAATATCGCCAAGCTGTTCCTGTCGGCCTTCATTCCCGGCCTGCTGGCGGCGCTTGGCTATGTGATTGCGATTTCCATCTATGTCCGTTTGTTCCCGGAAAGCGCGGGCACCCGCCCGCCTGTGCCCTGGGGCGAACGCTTTGCCGCCTTGTTCCATGTCTGGCCAGTCCTGCTGGTCTTTGGCCTGGTGGTGGGCGGCATTTACCTGGGCTGGTTCACCCCGACCGAGGGTGCGGCTGTAGGGGCCTTTGGCACAGGCCTGATCGCCTGGCTCAATGGCGGCCTCAACCGCGGCACCCTGGCTGACAGTTTTCTGGTGACAGCACGCTCCACCGCGATGATTTTCTTCATCGTGCTGGGCGCCGGCTTCTACAACGGCTTCCTGGCGCTGACCAAGGTGCCGCAGGAACTGGCCGACTTCGTCGTGAACCAGGGCCTGAGTCCCTGGATGGTCCTGGCGCTGATCCTCGCCTTCTATCTGGTGTTCGGCTGCCTGATGGATTCGCTGTCGATGATCCTGCTGACTATTCCGATCTTCTTCCCGGTGATCTCTGCCATGGACTTCGGCTTGCTGTCGCTGCCCGCGATGCAAGCGGATGCCGCGATGGAGGTTCTAAAGTCCGGCGTTCCTGAAGGGATGGGGGCGGAGATGCTCGCCTCGATAAAGGATGCTATTGCGACCGGCGCAGAACTCACCCGCGAGCAGATGAAAGAGCTGGGCATCCGCGTGACCGAAGGCCGGGTGAACCGGATCGAGGCGGAATATGTCGCCATCTGGTTCGGCGTGTTGGTGCTGATCGTGGTGGAGGTTGGCCTGATCACCCCGCCGGTGGGCATGAACCTGTTCATCATCAACGCGATGGACCGCAAGACCCGGATGATCGACACCTACAAGGCGGTGATGTTCTTTGTCGCCTCCGACATTGTCCGGGTGATTATCCTTGTGGCTTTCCCGGTGATTACGCTGCTGCCACTGATGCTGATGCAGTAAGTAAAACAGCTCCTTTCCGGTTCGCCGGGGAGGGGCGTGCCAAGGCTTGTGCAGGAAATGGAAATATTTTGTGATTTAGGCTTGGATTGGCCTGAATCAGCTACCCGGGTTCCGCCCTCCTGAACATGCTGCACCATTTGGGGAGACCCGCCATGCATATCAGCAGAAACAAAGCCGACGCACCGAAGGTCAAGGCGCTGGCAACGGAAGTGTCAGGGCTGCAAGGACCCTGTGTCGGTAGCACACCAATTGCGCCGGGCTCTGCGATGCGCTGATAGATGCGCTGGTGCTGCCGGATCTTGTTCTGTCCCGTAAACGCGGTAGTTCGTGACGCGGCGGACTTGCCTGTCATAGCGGTTTGATACCTCGGACACGCGCCGCTAGGGTGCTCCTGCAGAAGTATGCGGGGCGGCAAAAATGGCAGGGCAGAACACTTTCGTTCATGAAATCCGTGTGGGCTGGGGCGATTGCGACCCGGCACGGATCGCCTATACCGGGCGGTTGCCGGCCTTTGCGCTGGAGGCCATTGACGCCTGGTGGGAGCATCATCTGGGTGGAGACGGTTGGTACCAGATGGAGCTGGACCGCGGCACCGGCACGCCGTTTGTGCACATGAGTATCGATTTCCGCTCGCCAGTCACACCGCGGCACCAGTTACTGTGCGAGGTCTGGCCCTCGGCGCTGGGCAGCAAATCGGTCACTTTCAGAGTGAACGCGCGGCAGGGTGGCAAGCTGTGTTTCGAGGGGAACTTCGTCTGCGTCTTCATTGCCCCGGAAACCTTCACTGCAAGGCCCGCACCGGAGGACTACAAACAGGTGATCGAGGCGCAGCTGCGGCCGGGATAAGGCGCCTCAGCGCAGCCAGCCGTCTGCAAAACGCACGCTGCCAACGCCCGCAAAACGGGCAACCCGATCCAGCTCGGCCTCCAGCCGTTTGGTGCGGGCAGCGGACCATTTGATATCCCGTTCCGGCCAGACGGCAGTGACACGCAAGAGATCTGCTTCGCGCTCCGCCTTCATGTCGATGCGGCCCGCAAGGCGCGCACCTTCCATCAGCGGAAAGACGTAGTAACCGTATTGCCGCTTGGCGGCGGGGGTGAAGACCTCGATCCGGTAGTGAAACCCAAACAGCCTTTCAGCCCGCCTGCGGTCGCGCAGTGCAGGATCAAAGGGGCTGAGCACCCGCATCCTGCCCGAAGCCGGGCCAAGTTCTGCAGCGGCCTCCACCGTGCCAGGACGGGCGAGCACCTTTCGCAGCTTGCTGTTCGCCTGTTCTATTTCGATCTCTTCCAGCTCGCCTAGCCGCAGCTGCTCGGCACACCAGGCCTTGGCTTCCGCTGGTGAGGCCGTGTCCCAGAAAGCGGCGATTTCGCCGGGCGTGGCAAAGCCCAGCCGGTCCAGCGCGGCAGAACACAGCCAGTTGATGGTGGCGGTTTCGTCGCAGAAAGCACTGGGGCGCAGATGTTCTTCGATAACCCGCTCCGTCAGGTCATAGCGCTTCTGAAAGCCTTCGCGCCCTACCACGGTCAGCGCGCCGGAACGCCACAGGTATTCCAGAGCGGTCTTGGACGGATGCCAGTCCCACCAGCCGCCTGATCCTTTCTTCTCGTCCTTGCCCACATCAGAGGAACTGACCGGCCCATGGTCCCGGACATGGTTCAGAACGGTTTCGAACCGCGCCTCAAACCCGTCGCGGCGCCAGTTGCGCCAGCGCTTTCGCAGCAGTTCGGTGTCGCGCTGAAACCGCAGATGCCAGTGGGGGTAAAACGCCATCGGGATCATTGCGGCGTCATGGGTCCAGTGCTCAAATAGGCTGCGGTCGTGCTCATACAACTGTTTGAGGTGCTTCGCACGGTATCCTGGGCGTCGGGAATAGAGGATTACATCATGCGCCCGTGCAACGGTGTTGATGCTGTCGAGCTGAACAAATCCTAGCCGCTGGATCAGTGCCAGCAGGTCGGCACCCTTGGCCGGGCCTGCGGGCTGTTCCAGCAGCGCGTGGCGGTCCAGGTACAGCCGCCGCGCGTCCCGATTGGTCAGCCGCTGAAGCGCCATCAGCGCCGTTTCAGCGTGTCGCCGTAAGAAATGGTCGGGGTCAGTGTGACGTGTTTTTCGATCCCGGCGTCCGGATCTTCCAGCTGGGCAGCGATGATCTCTGCCGCCTTGCGCCCGATTTCCAGGCGGCAGGCGTCCATTGTGGCGAGCTTGCGGGGCAGCCCCTGCAGCAGCTCCACTCCGTTGAAGCCAGCCAGGCCGATCTGGCCTGGAACACTGATACCTTTATCCTGCAGGTACAAGAGGCCGCCAGCGCCGATCATATCGTTAGAATAATAGAGAAAATCTAATTCCGGGGAGCGTTCCAGCATCGCCTGAGTCATCTCGCGGCCCTTGGCCAGTGCTGAGCCGCCGGAATAGAACTCCCGGTCCTCGATCTCCACGCCTTCCTTGGCCAGCACCTCGGTGAAGCCTTCGAACCGTTTCCGGGCGCGGTGGTCGAGCGGCATTTTAGTGCCCATGAAGCCGATGTGGCGGTAACCGGCCTTGAGGATCGCCTTTGCCATCTCACGGCCTGCGCGGCGGTGGGAAATACCGACCATCGCATCGACCGGTTTGCCGTCGGTATCCATGATCTCCACTACGGGGATGCCGGCGTTGCTCAGCATGGCGCGGGCGGCGTCAGTGTGCTCCAGGCCCGCGATGATCACACCTGACGGGCGCCACGAGAGCATTTCGTACAGGACTTTCTCTTCTTTCTCAGGCTGATAGTCGGTCACGCCGACGACGGGCTGAAGTTCGGTATTCTCCAGCACCTTGTTGACACCGGTGAGCACCTCAGGAAACACCATATTCGACAGCGATGGAATGATCACAGCCACCAGGTTCACCCGGTTCGAGGCCAGCGCGCCGGCAATCTTGTTGGGCACATAGCCCAGTTCCTTAGCAGCACTCAGCACCTTGGTGCGGGTTTTCTCAGACACATCGCCGCGGTTGCGCAGCACCCGGCTCACTGTCATTTCGGAAACACCGGTTGCTTCGGATACATCGCGAAGGGTGAGCGGGCGCTTGCTG
This sequence comes from Leisingera sp. CC-HEC093, assembly GCF_059429195.1. Taxonomy (NCBI): domain Bacteria; kingdom Pseudomonadati; phylum Pseudomonadota; class Alphaproteobacteria; order Rhodobacterales; family Roseobacteraceae; genus Leisingera; species Leisingera sp. CC-HEC093. Next base: position 1,409,137 of record NZ_JCAIJR010000001.1, read on the forward strand.
TCCGTGGTCACGTTCCTGAGCCTCTTGTTTTGTCTGTCTCTGACGTTAGCGCAGACATCACTTGCTGCACAATGGAAACTGCGCGCGGCAAAACGGCTTTCGCCAATGTCCATCCCATTGTGATCGCAGGATGGATTTGCTATCGCGGAAAGGCACGCGGCCCCGTGGCTCAACTGGATAGAGCAGCCCCCTCCTAAGGGGCAGGTTGCAGGTTCGAATCCTGCCGGGGTCGCCACTTTCTTTCCTTGCCAATGAGGCATAAGAATGCACAGATGCCGGTTTTCATGCACACTGGCTGTCAACATCAAAATGCTCGGCACCTCCATCTTTTAAGAGGAGCCACAAAATTCCTTATACTCGCGCTCAATCGATGCGGCGTGTTAACATGTGAAGTCTTGTTTGGGGGCGTTGCTGGATAGCATTGCAGCACGGCGACTGTTTTGCTTGATCCAACTTTGATTTCTCTACAGCGGACCTCCGTACCCAACGCAGCATTCGGTTCATTGGACTCGCAGTCGCAGTGCGGCGCCGCGGCGACCAGACCACCGCCCCGGAAGACCAGAGTAGATCTCGGGTGCTCCCCGGTATTGCGGGAACTAGTCCGAAGCGGACGGTCGGTGGCACCGGCTTCGCGTAGGTGGCAATCGACAGGATGGGCGAGAAGCGATAATTCTCTATGATTGCAATATTTTTTCCAACACCAATAAAGAGTGGACATTGAATCTTCCGGACAACTGACCTTTAGTGCGCACGTAGAGGTAGATTATCTATGCTCTTAGGATTCTTTTTCTGGTCACTCAAACTGATCCGGATGCTTGGCATGCTGAGATGAAGGCCTGAATAAATGCGGTTTCATGCGAATGGCCCTAACATCCCGGATGCGCTTTTGCATCGCTGCGACCAAGGCCGTGTAGTTTTCTTGTGCGGTGCCGGAGTTTCATTCCCGTCTGGCATGCCAGATTTCATAGGGTTGACCCGACATGTAATCAAATTCTTCGACCCACCAGCGGATTCATCTATCGTTAGCGCATTTGGCCCTCGAATGCGAGATGACTACAGGCCGGGGGATGAGGACGGCCCACTGGCTCCGCTTGATCAGGTATTTCATCTGCTGAACCAGGAATATGGCAAGCAAGATGTAAGCACTCTGGTTGCCGAACGGTTGACAGCCGAAGACTTCACTAAAGTCAGCCGGGAGCACAGTCTCATTGCCCACATTTCGTCTGACCCCGAGGGTCGCTCACAGATTGTAACCACCAACTTCGACAGACTTTTCGATCGATGCCCCGGTGTTTCCGAGGGCAGAATCTTCGAGCCACCGGCGTTCCCCGATATCGAGCTTGGCATGCCGATCTATGGGGTCACTTACCTACATGGCCGGATCCAATCGCCAGACTACCCACACCACGACTACATACTAAGCAGCGCTGACTTCGGGCGTGCATATCTTGCCGAGGGATGGGCTACCAAATTCGTGAGGGCGCTCTTGGACCAATACACAGTCGTCTTGGTGGGCTACCAGGCTGAGGACCCACCGGTGAAATACTTGCTGCAAGGGTTGAACCATGACGGGCTGCGTGACTCGGCCAACCTGTATGCCTTTGACCGAGGCAGACTGGAAGACATTGAGGTCAAGTGGCGAGATCGTGGTGTCACGCCAATCCCCTACGCGGACCATAGTCATTTGTGGGAGACGCTGGAGGCTTGGGCCGACCGTGCAGATGATCCACGAACTTGGCGCAACAGGGTCGTCGATGTAGCGAGAAAGGGACCTAGGGTCAGGACCCATTGATTTCCGGTGGGTGGCGTGATTCACAGTTCGAAAAATGAGCGGTGATATGTCTGATCTTTTCTGGCTGACGGACGCGCAGATGGCCCGTCTTGAGCCTTATTTTCCGAAGTCCCACGGTAAGCCGCGTGTTGATGACCGGCGTGTTCTGAGCGGAATTATCTTCATCAATCGCAATGGTTTGCGCTGGCGTGATGCGCCCAAAAATTACGACCCGCACAAGACCTTGTACAATCGTTGGAAGCGGTGGAGCGACAAAGGCATCTTTGCCCAGATGATGGCCGGTCTGGCTGCTGATCACGGTGAGGAAAAGACTGTGATGATCGACGCAACTTACCTGAAAGCACACCGTACGGCCTCCAGTCTTGGGGTTAAAAAGGGGGGCGTGGGCGCCTGATCGGGCGCACTAAGGGCGGCATGAACACTAAGCTGCACGCAATCTGTGACAGCCAGGGGCGTCCACTGAACCTGTTCGTGACTGCCGGACAGGTCAGTGATTACACCGGTGCAAAGGCGCTGCTGAGTGGCCTGCCTGACGTCCAATGGCTTCTCGGAGATCGCGGGTATGATGCCGATTGGTTTAGAGAAGCTTTGAAAGACAAAGGGATACGCGCCTGCATCCCCGGTCGAAAGCAGCGCAAGAAAGCCATCAGATACGACAAACGCCGATATAAGCGGCGCAACCGCATTGAGATTATGTTCGGCAGGCTGAAGGACTGGCGGCGGGTTGCGACACGATACGACAGATGCCCAAAAGTCTGCCGCCATCGCGGCTGGCGGTGAATTCGACAGCGCGGATGTCGGACGTGGCCGGGTCCATGGCCAGATGCACCTTGCGCCACTGGCGTCGGCCTTGCACCCCATGCTTGCGGGCCTGTCATTCTCCGTCGCCGAGGAACTTGATCCCGGTGCTGTCGACCAGCAGGTTCAACGGGCCATCTACGCGGCGATAGGGAACCTGCACGGCCAGGGACTTCTGCCTTCGGCACAGTGTCGAGAAATCCGGCACGGGCCAGTCCAACCCGGCCAGCTTCAACAGGCTCTCCACCATCCCGGCGGTCTGGCGCATAGGAAGCTTGAAGAGAACCTTGATCGACAGACAAAACTGAATGGCTCCATCGGAAAACACCGCTGGCCGTCCAGGCCGCCCGTCAGGCGGCGCAAGCCAGGTCATCTCCTTGTCGACCCAGATCAGCAGCGATCCCCGCTTCCTGAGCGATCCGTTGTAGCTGGGCCAGTTCGTCGTGCGATAGCGGGTGGGAAGTGGCTTGCTCACGCAGCGCGTCTAACGGCATGGATTCGCGAAGTGAATCCCTCACAACGATAGTTCTGCAAAAACGCCTTCCGACATCGAAAAACCACCTAAACACTTGAAAGATAAGGTGGTTTCCTCGGTTTGAACACCTTTTTCGGCAGTATGCAAGATGGTCGGCAAAGACCAGTTTCAACACTGCTCGCTTGTCTTCGATGCGGTCGAAAGTACATATATTTCAGGGGTTTGGCGGGATAACGCCGTGGCAAGAGGCTGTCGATTGACACGTTGCTCGACAAAAACGTCAACGCAGAGAACCCCGCGCTGATTGAAGCTACAAGCAACGTTTCGACAAACTGGGGCGCGAGCGAATTCTGTTGGAAGAAAAGGCCGGGAAAATCATCCTGCCCAAGAGACAGCTGGAGGAGTTTATCGTACTCTCGCCCGAACTCCTCTCAAAACCTTGGGGAATTTATAAAATGGCTCACCGATCATCAAAAAGACGGTGCAAAGGCTGGCCTTTGACGAACCTGCTCGATACTGCCGGAAACAAGGCTATTGACCACCAAAAACCACCTTGCCTTTCAAGGTGTCAGACAGTTTCAACCATCAAGGATGTGATTTGGTGCCCAGGAGAGGACTCGAACCTCCACGTCCATACGGACACTAGCACCTGAAGCTAGCGCGTCTACCAATTCCGCCACCTGGGCAGGTGTCGTGAGACCGGCGTATAAGCAGCTTCCCGGGGGGCGTCAAACGGATTTTTTTACGATTGCACCGGCGGGGCAGCCTGGCGGCTCACACGCCGGGTGAAAAACTGATGCAGGCAGGCCGCTTGGGCCGCCGCAGCGGCCATTTGCGCCTTGTTCGGCGCCTCTCGCAGCGCTAGAGCATATGGGGAGCTAAGTTCAGGAGCCAAATGATGTCCAAACTGGTCACGATCTATGGCGGATCCGGATTTGTGGGCCGCTACATCGCGCGGCGCATGGCCAAGGAAGGCTGGCGGGTTCGGGTCGCCGTTCGCCGTCCAAATGAATCCATGCATGTTAAGCCTTACGGTGTTCCGGGCCAGGTGGAACCAGTATTCTGCAACATCCGCGACGATGTTTCGGTTGCCTCGGTGATGCAGGGTGCAGATGCGGTCGTGAACTGCGTTGGCGTGCTGAACGAGCTGGGAAAAAACACCTTTGGCTCCATTCACGCTGAGGGGGCGGGCCGCATCGCGCGCATCGCGTCGCAGCAGGGCGTTGCCAGCCTGGTGCATGTTTCGGCGATTGGCGCCGATGCGGATGCTGCCAGCGAATATTCCCGCACCAAGGCCGCGGGCGAGACCGCTATTCAAGAGCATTTCCCGGGAGCGGTGATCCTGCGGCCGTCAGTGATCTTTGGCGCTGAGGACGGCTTCTTCAACCGGTTTGCCGGGATGACCCGCCTGTCCCCGTTCCTGCCGATTGCCGCGGGCGGCACCAGATTCCAGCCGGTGTTTGTGGATGATGTGGCCAAGGCGGCGGTCAAGGGCGCACTGGGCCAGGCCGAAGGCGGGATTTATGAGCTGGGCGGACCGGAGGTGAAAACCTTCCGCGCGCTGATGGAGCAGATGCTGGACGTCATTCACCGCCGCCGTGTCATTCTATCGCTGCCTGGCTTCATGGCGAAACTGGTGGCCTTTGGTTTTGACATGCTGCAGGCCGCCAGCTTCCAGCTGATCGAAAACAAGATACTGACCCGCGATCAGCTGAAAAGCCTGAAGTCGGACAATGTGGTTTCCGAAGGCGCCAAGGGTTTTGCCGATCTGGGCATCGACCCGGTGAGCGCTGCTTCGGTGCTGCCGGACTACCTGTGGAAGTTCCGCCCCTCCGGCCAGTATGATGAGATGACCAATTCTGCCAGTAATCTGCGCAACGGCGCCTGAATTGCGAAACGGTTCAAAGCTCTCGAAGCGCGGGGCAGCCCGCGCTTTTTCGTTTCCGGTTCAGCTTCCGTAAGCGATGGCCAGCAGCACGAGTCCCAGGATCACCCGGTAGATCACGTAAGGCGTGAAGCTGACTGACCGCAGCAGCCACATCATCAGGCTGAGCGCGGCAAGCGCCGACAGCATTGCCAGCGCCGCGGCGATCGCCGCATCACGCAACAGGGCTGTATTGGCCTCCAGCGCGGCCTCTGTCCCCAAAAGAACACCTGAGGCGATGATCGTCGGAATCGACATCAGCATGGCGATCCGGGCGCCGTCCTCGCGGTTGTAGCCAAGCTGGCGTGCGCCGGTGATGGTGATGCCAGAGCGTGAGGTGCCGGGGATCAGGGCCAGCATCTGCCACAGGCCCATGATCAGGGCGTCGCGCAGGCCCCAGCTTGCGGCCTGTTTCACCTCGGCACCTTTCTGGTCGGCCCAATACAGCACCAGCCCGAATCCCAGCATGGTCCAGCCGATCACGGTGATCGACCGCAGCGCATCGCTGAGACCGGTGAAATGCAGCGCGGCACCGAATATGACGGTGGGAATGGTGGCAACGATCAGCCCCATGGCGAGCCGTGCGCCGGGGGTGTCCATCCGCCCGGTAAGGGCGCGGGGCAGTCCGATCAGACCTTCGCGCACGTCTCCCCAGAAATAGAGTGTCACCGCCGCCAGGGTGCCGACGTGCACGGCGACATCAATCACCTGGCCTTGATCTTCGAGGCCAGTCAGTCCGGGCAGCAGAATCAGGTGGCCGGAGGAGGAAACGGGCAGGAATTCGGTAATGCCCTGGATCAGAGCAACCAGGACCAGTTGGAAAAGCGGCATCCTGAAATCTTCCCTCGCTGGCCGCGAATGGGCCGTAAACTGTCGTGACTCTGTATAAATCCCGGCCCCGGATTGGAAAGTGCATATTAAAGGCCGGTTCGGACCTAAAATTTCTGTACATTTCTGCTGAAGACGGTATCAGAAGGAAAGCGCTGGCAAAATAGGTCAGCATAGTTGACATAAAAGCGTACCCGTACCCGAGACGGTGCCTGCGCAGCCAGACAAACGATGGAGTCCAGCCCGTGGCCAAGCAACCGATGCTGAAATTTGTGCAGATCGAACGCGACATGCCGGAAAAGCGTGACGCAAGTGTACGCAAGGAAGACTTCAAAGAGATTTATGCGGAGTACGCCGCTGCCAAAGCCGAGGAGCAGGCCAGCCGCTGCAGCCAGTGCGGCGTGCCCTATTGCCAGAGCCACTGCCCGCTGCACAACAACATCCCCGACTGGTTGCGCCTGACCGCAACCGGGCGTCTGGAAGAGGCCTATGCCGCCAGCCAGGCCACCAATACCTTCCCGGAAATCTGCGGCCGTATCTGCCCGCAGGACCGGTTGTGCGAAGGAAATTGCGTGATCGAACAGTCGGGCCACGGCACCGTGACCATCGGCTCTGTCGAGAAATACATCACCGACACCGCCTGGGAAAACGGCTGGGTGAAGCCGGTATCACCGCTGGTTGAGCGCAGCGAAAGCGTCGGTATCATCGGCGCCGGCCCCGGCGGCTTGGCGGCGGCAGACATGCTGCGCGAAGCCGGCGTGCAGGTCACGGTTTATGACCGCTATGACCGCGCCGGCGGCCTGCTGATGTACGGCATCCCCAGCTTCAAGCTGGAAAAAGAAGTGGTGGAGCGCCGCAACACCCTGCTGGCAGACGGCGGCGTGACCTTTGTCCTGAACTGCAACGTGGGCGAGGACATCTCGTTCGAAGAAATCCGCGGCAAGCATGACGCCGTGATCATCGCCACTGGCGTCTATAAATCGCGTGATCTGGCGATGCCGGGCAGCGGGTCCGAAGGCATCGTCAAAGCGATCGACTTCTTGTGTGCCTCCAACAAGAAGAGCTTTGGTGACGAAGTTGCGGAGTTCGACGACGGCAGCCTGAACGCAGAAGGCAAGAAGATTGTGGTGATCGGCGGCGGTGATACCGCGATGGACTGCGTGAGGACCTCGATCCGCCAGGGCGCGACCTCGGTCAAGTGCCTGTACCGCCGCGACCGGGCCAATATGCCGGGCTCGCAGCGCGAGACCCAGAACGCCGAAGAAGAAGGCGTGATCTTTGAATGGCTGTCGGCGCCCAAGGGCTTTACCGGCGAAGATGGCAAGGTTTCCGGCGTGATGGTGCAAAAGATGCGCCTGGGCCAGCCGGATGCCTCGGGCCGTCAAGCGCCGGAGGTGATCGAAGGCGCGGATTACGTGGAAGAGGCGGATCTGGTCATCAAGGCGCTGGGGTTTGAGCCGGAAGATCTGCCGGCCCTGTGGAACCAGCCGGAGCTGCCGGTGACCCGCTGGGGCACCATCAAGGCAGCGTTCAAATCCGGCGCGACAGAGCTGGACGGCGTCTATGCGGTGGGTGACATCGTGCGCGGCGCCTCGCTGGTGGTCTGGGCAATCAAGGACGGCCGCGATTGCGCTGAAGCGATCCTTGAGAAATTCAATAGCAAGGCCGCTGTGGCGGCGGAATAAGCCGGCACGCCCTGTACACCGTCTGTGCACCCCTGTGCACCGGCAGAGCAGCGAGGGAACCGCAGCTAGGTCAGACATGCTGACCCAGCCAGCAGAAGGACACTGGATATGAGCGAGCTGAAGGGACAATGCATGTGCGGCGCGGTGACCGTCACCGCCACACCTGCGCGCGCGTCCGTTTCCGCCTGCCACTGCGAAATGTGCCAGCGCTGGGCCAGCGGGCCGTACCTGAGCTTTGAGGCGGCCAGCGGTTATGCGGCGCTGGGGCCGGTGCAGACCTATGAGTCCTCCGGCTGGGCTGAGCGGGCGTTCTGCGGCAAATGCGGATCGGCGCTGTGGTACCGGATGACTGCAGGAGAACACAAAGGCCAGACGCAGATGTCGGCTGGCCTGTTTGAAAACGCAGGCGGCAATGAACTGCGCCTGGAACTTTATATCGACAAGAAGCCAGCGGGCTACGCCTTTGACAGCAGCAGCCGGAAACTGACCGGCGCTGACGTGATCGAGATGTTCGCCCCCTCCGTAGAAGGAAACAGCCAATGACCAAATTTGATGCCGATTGGGTGCGCGCCGAGGAAGCCAAGCGCAAGTGGATGGCTGAAAACGGCCTGTATTCCGAGGAGGAAGAGCATTCCTCCTGCGGGGTTGGCCTGGTGGTCTCGGTGGACGGCAAGAAAAGCCGTAAGGTGGTTGAGGCCGGCATCGACGCGCTGAAGGCGATCTGGCACCGCGGCGCGGTGGATGCCGACGGCAAGACCGGCGACGGCGCGGGCATCCATGTGCAGATCCCGGTTCCGTTCTTCTATGACCAGATCCGCCGCACCGGCCACGAGCCGCGCCAGGATGAGCTGATGGCAGTAGGCCAGGTGTTCCTGCCGCGCACCGATTTCGGCGCCCAGGAGCGTTGCCGGACCATCGTGGAAACCGAAGTTTTGCGCATGGGCTATTCTATCTACGGCTGGCGCCATGTGCCGGTGGATGTGACCTGCCTGGGCGAAAAGGCCAATGCGACCCGCCCCGAGATTGAGCAGATCCTGATTTCCAACGCCAAGGGCGTGGATGAGGAAACGTTCGAGCGCGAGTTGTATGTGATCCGCCGCCGGATCGAGAAAGCCGCCAATGCCGCGGCAATTGCGGGCCTGTACATTGCGTCGCTGTCCTGCCGCTCGATCATCTACAAGGGCATGATGCTGGCGGAGCAGGTAGCGGTGTTCTACCCGGACCTGATGGACGAGCGTTTCGAGAGCGCCTTTGCTATCTATCACCAGCGCTATTCCACCAACACATTCCCGCAGTGGTGGCTGGCGCAGCCGTTCCGGATGCTGGCGCACAACGGTGAGATCAACACGCTGAAGGGCAACCTGAACTGGATGAAAAGCCATGAGATCCGCATGGCGTCGGCGACCTTCGGCGACTTTGCCGAGGACATCAAGCCGATCGTGCCGGGCGGTGCCTCCGACTCTGCCGCGCTGGATGGCGTGTTTGAGGTTCTGGTGCGCGCGGGCCGTTCGGCGCCGATGGCGAAAACCATGCTGGTGCCGGAAAGCTGGTCTAAGCAGGCGGTGGAACTGCCGCAGGCTTGGCGCGACATGTATTCCTACTGCAACTCGGTGATGGAGCCCTGGGACGGTCCCGCCGCGCTGGCGATGACCGACGGCCGCTGGGTCTGCGCGGGCCTGGACCGCAACGGTTTGCGCCCGATGCGCTATGTGGTGACCGGCGACGGTCTGGTGATTGCAGGCTCCGAGGCGGGCATGGTGCCGGTTGACGAGGCATCGGTGGTCGAAAAGGGCGCCCTGGGTCCGGGACAGATGCTGGCCGTGGACATGGAAAAGGGCAAACTGTTCCGCGATACCGAGATCAAAGACAAGCTGTCGCGCGCGCTGCCGTTCGGCGACTGGGTCAAGCGGATCAACGATCTGGATGCAACCCTGGCCAAGGTGACCGAACAGCCGCTGTTCAGCGGCGAGGAGCTGCGCCGCCGTCAGGTTGCGGCCGGCTATTCGATCGAGGAGCTGGAGCAGATCCTGGCGCCGATGGCCGAGGACGGCAAGGAATCGCTGGCCTCTATGGGCGATGACACCCCGTCTGCGGTCCTGTCCAAGATGTACCGCCCGCTGAGCCACTTCTTCCGCCAGAACTTCTCCCAAGTGACCAACCCGCCGATCGACAGCCTGCGCGAATTCCGGGTGATGTCGCTGAAGACCCGGTTCGGCAACCTGAAGAACGTGCTGGACGAGGACAGCTCCCAGACTGAGATCATTGTGCTGGAAAGCCCGTTTGTGGGTAATGCCCAGTGGGACAAGCTGGTGGAGCAGTTCAACGCGCCGCTGGCGGAGATCGACTGCAGCTTTGCGCCGGGTCGCGGCTCGCTGAGCGCAGCGCTGGCGCGGATCCGGGCGGAGGCCGAAGAGGCGGTGCGGTCCGGTGCCGGCCATATCGTGCTGACCGACCAATATTCGGATGCGGACAAGGTGGCGATGCCGATGATCCTGGCGACCTCTGCCGTGCATTCGCATCTGACCCGCAAGGGGCTGCGCACCTTCTGCTCGCTGAACGTCCGGTCTGCTGAATGCATCGACCCGCATTACTTTGCGGTGCTGATCGGTTGCGGCGCCACCGTGGTGAACGCCTATCTGGCGGAGGATTCGCTGGCCGACCGGATTGAGCGCGGGCTGCTGGACGGCAGCCTGACCGAAAACGTTGCGCGGTTCCGCGAAGCCATCGACCAGGGCCTGTTGAAGATCATGGCAAAGATGGGGATTTCGGTGGTGTCGTCCTATCGCGGCGGCCTGAACTTTGAGGCGGTGGGCCTTAGCCGCGCCATGTGCGCCGAGTATTTTCCGGGCATGACCTCGCGCATTTCCGGCATCGGTGTGACCGGTATCCAGACCAAGGCTGAGGAAATCCACGCCAAGGCCTGGAAAGCGGCGGAAGGCATCCTGCCGATCGGCGGTTTCTACAAGGCACGCAAGTCGGGGGAGACCCACGCCTGGGAAGCCACCAGCATGCATATGATGCAAATGGCCTGCAACAGAGCCTCATATGAGCTGTGGAAGCAGTATTCGGCCAAGATGCAATCGAACCCGCCGATCCATCTGCGCGACCTGTTGCAGGTCAAGCCGCTGGGCAAACCTGTGCCGATTGAGGAAGTGGAATCGATCACCTCGATCCGCAAGCGGTTCGTCACCCCGGGCATGAGCTTGGGCGCGCTGTCGCCCGAGGCGCACAAGACGCTGAACGTTGCAATGAACCGGATCGGTGCCAAGTCGGACTCTGGCGAGGGCGGCGAAGATCCGGCGCACTTTGTGCCGGAGCCGAACGGCGACAACCCGTCTGCGAAGATCAAGCAGGTGGCGTCGGGCCGCTTTGGCGTGACCGCCGAATACCTGAACCAGTGCGAGGAACTGGAGATCAAGGTGGCCCAGGGTGCCAAGCCCGGCGAGGGCGGCCAACTGCCGGGGATGAAGGTCACCGACCTGATCGCCCGCCTGCGCCACTCGACCAAGGGTGTGACCCTGATCTCGCCGCCGCCGCACCACGATATCTACTCGATCGAGGATCTGGCGCAGCTGATCTACGACCTGAAGCAGATCAACCCGCGCTGCAAGGTGACGGTGAAGCTGGTGGCGTCCTCTGGGGTTGGCACCATCGCCGCGGGCGTTGCCAAGGCCAAGGCCGACATCATCCTGATTTCGGGCCACAACGGCGGCACCGGCGCGTCGCCTGCGACCTCGATCAAATATGCCGGCCTGCCGTGGGAGATGGGCCTGACCGAGGCGCATCAGGTGCTGGCGATGAACAACCTGCGCGAGCGGGTGACGCTGCGCACCGACGGGGGCCTGCGCACAGGCCGCGATATCGTGATGGCGGCGATGCTGGGGGCCGAGGAATACGGCATCGGCACGGCGGCACTGATCGCCATGGGCTGCATCATGGTGCGCCAGTGCCAGTCCAACACCTGCCCGGTGGGCGTCTGCACCCAGGACGAATCCTTGCGCGCCAAGTTCACCGGCAATGCGGACAAGGTGGTGAACCTGATCACCTTCTACGCCCAGGAAGTGCGCGAAATCCTCGCCTCTATCGGCGCACGTTCGCTGGACGAGGTGATCGGCCGGGCCGACCTTCTGGCGCAGGTGTCGCGCGGCTCTGCGCATCTGGACGATCTGGACCTGAACCCGCTGCTGATCACCGTCGATGGCTCTGCCAATATCGCCTACAACCGCGACAAGGACCGCAACGCGGTGCCGGATACGCTGGATGCGGAGATCGTGCGCGACGCGGCCCGGTTCCTGCAGGATGGCGAGAAGATGCAGCTGTCCTATGCGGTGCAGAACACCCATCGCACCGTGGGCACCCGCACCTCCAGCCACATCGTGCGCAACTTCGGCATGCGGAATTCCTTCCAGCCGGATCACCTGACGGTGAAGCTGCAGGGGTCTGCCGGCCAGTCGCTGGGCGCCTTTGCGGCGCCGGGGCTGAAGCTGGAAGTGTCGGGCGATGCCAACGATTATGTCGGCAAGGGCCTGTCGGGCGGCACCATCGTCGTGCGTCCGCCGCAGGTGAGCCCGCTGACCGCGTCAGAGAACACCATCATCGGCAACACCGTGCTGTACGGGGCCACCGACGGCCACCTGTTTGCCGCGGGGCGCGCGGGCGAGCGCTTTGCGGTGCGCAACTCCGGTGCCAAGGTGGTGGTGGAGGGCTGCGGCGCCTGCGGCTGCGAATACATGACCGGCGGCGTTGCCGTGATCCTTGGCTCAATCGGTGCCAACTTCGGTGCGGGCATGACCGGCGGCATGGCCTATCTCTATGATCCGGACGGCAAGGCCGAGACCCTGATGAACATGGAATCACTGGTCACCTGCCCGGTCTCCGTGGCGCATTGGGAAGCGGAGCTGAAGACCCTGATCGAACGCCACCTGCAGGAAACCGGCAGCCGCAAGGCCGCAGAGATCCTGCAGCATTGGGACCTTGAGAAGGCGAACTTCCTGCAGGTCTGCCCGAAGGAGATGCTGGACAAGCTGCCGCATCCAGTGATGCAGGAGCAGGCGGCCGTTCCGGCGGAATAACCAGGGCTCAAGACGGAAAACGAAACCCCGCAGGCAATTGCTTGCGGGGTTTTCTTTTTGGCGGTTGGTTACCGGGGGCATGCTGGCCTATAGAGGGGCATGGCGAAGGCAGTTGCAAAAAAGAAGAAAACCAAGAGCAGCAAGAAGACGGCGCAGCTGAAGATTCAGCCGTTGCGCTGGTTGCGGCGCTGGGTATTGCGGGGGGCATTGGCTGTTGCTGCGGTGTTCCTTGCCCTCATCCTGCTTTACTCGGTGGTGAACCCGCCGATCACCCATACCATCTGGGCAGAGCAGCGCCGTCTGGGCGAGGTGGACCGGATGTGGGTGCCGCTGGAGGAAGTTGCGCCGGTGCTGGCGCGGTCGGTGGTGGCCGCCGAGGACGCGCAGTTCTGCCGCCATTGGGGGTTCGACGCCCGTGCCATTCAGGCAGCAATCGAGGCCGGCGGCAGCCGAGGCGGCTCGACTATTTCGCAGCAGGTGGTCAAAAATGTGTTCCTGTGGCAGGGCCGCAGCTGGCCGCGCAAGGTGCTGGAGACGCTGCTGACCCCCGCTGTCGAAATCGTCTGGAGCAAGCGGCGCATACTGGAAGTCTATTTGAACGTGGCCGAAATGGACGAGGGCGTGTTTGGCGCCGAAGCCGCGGCGCGCAAGTATTTCGGAGCCGGTCCGGATGAATTGAGCGCCCGGCAGGCGGCGCTGATTGCCGCTGTTCTGCCCAACCCCAAAGAGCGTTCGGCCCGCAAACCGTCGAACTTTGTGCAGCGCCGGGCGCGGCAGATTGAGGACGGGGCGGCCACGATTCGCGCAGACGGGCGGGCCGATTGTTTCGAGGATTGAATCTTTCTGCCGCCCAAGGCATTGCTGAACTGACCGTTGTAAGTTTTCTGGAGATCCCCTGTAGCCATGGCGCGCCTGTACCACGTTCCCCTGTCCCCCTTTTGCCGCAAGGTGCGGCTGTCGCTGGCGGAAAAGAAGATCGAGGTCGAACTGGTCGAGGAGCGCTATTGGGAGCAGGATCCGGACTTTCTGCGCCGCAACCCGGCCGCCAAGGTGCCGGTGATCCGGCTGGACGGCCAGATGATGGCCGAAAGCGCCGCGATTTGCGAATACTTGGAGGAAACCCGCCCCGAACCGGCGCTGATGCCCAAGGATGCCGAAAGACGCTATGAGGTGCGGAGGCTGATCAGCTGGTTTGATGACAAGTTCCACCATGAGGTGACGTCGAAACTGCTCTATGAGCGGGTGAACAAGAAGATCACCGGCGAGGGCTATCCCGACAGTCGCAACGTCAAGGCCGGCGCAAAGGCGATCAAGTACCATCTGGATTACATGGCCTGGCTGCTGGATCACCGGCGCTGGCTGGCCGGGGACATGATGACGCTGGCGGATTTTGCCGCTGCGGCGCATCTGTCCTCGCTGGACTACATTTCGGATGTGGACTGGAACCGGTCGGCAGTGGTCAAGGACTGGTACGCGAAGATCAAGTCGCGGCCTGCGTTCCGGTCGATCCTGGCCGATCAGGTGCCGGGGTTCCGGCCGCCGCCGCATTACACCGACCTGGATTTCTGATATCAACCGGGCAGAGGGGCGCTGCCCCCGCGGCCCGATGGGCCGCTCCCCCGGAGTATTTAGGCAAAGATGAAAGACGGATCCGGCATCAAGGAAAGATTGGTTGCGCAAGCGCTGGCGGAAGGGTTTGTGTCCTGCCGGATCTGCCGGCCTTGGGATGTGCCGCAGGTGCCGGGGCGTCTGCACGCCTTTCTTGAGGCCGGGTATCACGGGCAGATGGGCTGGATGGCGGAGCGCAGCCATTGGCGGGGCGACCCGGCGCAGTTGTGGCCCGAGGCACAGTCGGTGATCATGCTGGCCGAAAGCTATACGCCGGAGGAAGACCCGATGGCGGTGGTGGGGCAGGCTGACCGCGGCGCGGTGTCTGTCTATGCCCGTAACAAGGACTATCACTACCTGGTCAAGAAACGGCTGAAGCGGCTGGCGCGCTGGCTGATTGCGGAGGCCGGGGAGGACTGCGAGGTTAAGGTCTTTGTCGATACTGCGCCGGTGCCTGAGAAGGCGCTGGGTCAGGCGGCGGGGCTCGGCTGGCAGGGCAAGCACAGCAATCTGGTGAGCCGGGATTGGGGCAATTGGGCCTTTTTAGGGTCTGTTTTCACCACGCTGGAGCTGCCTGCCGATAAGCCGGAACCCGACCGATGCGGATCCTGCCGGGCCTGTCTGGACAGCTGTCCGACCGATGCCTTTCCGGCGCCCTACCAGGTCGATGCGCGGCGCTGCATTTCCTACCTCACCATTGAGCACAAAGGGCCGGTGGTGGAGGAGCTGCGCAGGAAGATGGGAAACAGGATTTATGGCTGCGACGACTGCCTGGCAGCCTGTCCCTGGAACAAGTTTGCGGTGGCGGCCAGCGACATGCGCTATGCCGCGCGGGACGAGCTGAAGGCGCCGAAGCTGGCGGAGCTTGCGCTGCTGGATGACGCGGCGTTCCGGGCGATGTTCTCCGGCTCGCCGGTCAAACGCATCGGGCGCGACCGTTTTGTACGCAATGTGCTTTATGCCATTGGCAACTCGGGCCTGCCGGAGCTGCAGGATGTGGCGCGCGGGCTGGCGGAGGATCCGGATCCTGCGGTGGCGGATGCAGCGCGATGGGCGGTTCAACAGCTTTCGTGACGCAAACAGGATGGACGGGCCGCAATTAGGCGTTACACCCGGTCCGGCGAACAGAGTTTGAGAGGGCTGGGCATGGCACTGCTGCTGGGAGTGGACACGGGCGGAACCTATACCGATGCGGTGCTGATCCGCGACGAGAAGGAGGTTATCGCCTCGGCCAAGTCGCTGACCACGCGGTCTGACCTGGCGATTGGCGTTGGCGGCGCGATCCGGGCGGTGCTGGAGCAGTCCGGGGTGCGCCCGTCAGAGGTGTCGCTGGCGGCGCTGTCCACCACTTTGGCCACCAATGCGCTGGTTGAGGGCCAGGGCGGCCGGGTGGCGTTGATCTATATCGGGTTTAACGAGGCCGATCTGGACCGGCACGGGCTGCGGGACGCGCTGAAGGGCGATCCGGCGCTGGTGATTGCCGGCGGCCACACCCATGCCGGCAGCGAGGCAGCGCCCTTGGACACAGAGGCGCTGGAGTTGTTTTTGCGCACCGAAGGGCAGGGGGTGACCGGTTTTGCCGTGGCCGGTGTGTTTGCGACCCGAAACCCGGCGCATGAGGTCGAGGCAGCGCGGATCATTCACGAACTCACTGGCGCGCCGGCCACCTGCTCGCACCAGCTGTCGGCAAAGCTGAACGGGCCCAAGCGGGCGGTGACGGCGGTGCTGAACGCGCGGCTGATTGGCATGATCGACCGGCTGATCGGGCGGGCGCAGGATACTCTGCGTGATCTGGGGATTGAGGCGCCGATGATGGTGGTGCGCGGCGACGGTGCGCTGATGAGCGGCGAGCAGGCACGGGAGCGGCCCATCGAGACCATCCTGTCCGGCCCGGCGGCCTCCATCGTCGGGGCCCGCTGGATGACCGGGGCGGACCATGCGCTGGTCAGCGACATCGGCGGCACCACGACGGATGTGGCGCTGATCAAGGACGGCAAGCCCGCGATTGCCCCCGCAGGCGCCCGGGTCGGGGCGTTCCGCACCATGGTCGAGGCGGTGGCGATGCGCACCACCGGACTGGGCGGCGACAGCCAAGTGCATCTGGTCACCAGCGGTCTGTCCGGCGGGCTGACCCTGGGACCGCGGCGGGTGGTGCCGGTGTCGCTGATCGCCACGGATGCGCCTGAGGTGGTGCATGCGGCACTGGATGAACAGCTGCGCAATTCCACCGTGGGCGAATTTGACGGGCGGTTTGTGCGTGCGGTGCCGGGGGTGCCGGTGGCGGGCCTCAGCGAGCGGGAAGCCGGGCTGCTGGCGCGGATCGGGATGCAGGTGCATCCCCTGGGCCAGATCCTTCGCACCCGGATGGAGCACGGCTCGCTCGGCCGGCTGGTGGACCGCGGGCTGCTGCAGGTCAGCGGCGTGACGCCCTCGGATGCCAGTCATGTGCTGGGCCGGGTGGAGGTCTGGGACCGGGAAGCGGCAGAGAAGGCGCTGACGCTGTTTGCCCGCCGCCGGGTGGGCAGCGGCGACATGGTGGCCCAGAATGCGGAAATGCTGGCGCAGATGATCATCGATCAGCTTACGGAACAGACCGCTTTGACCTTGTTAGAGTCTGCTATTGCCGAAGAAACAGAGGGTTTCGGCCTGCCGGAGGATCAGCTGGCACGGCATGTCTTGCTGCGACGCGGGCTGGCAAAGCACCGCGGACTGCTGGCGCTGGATGCATCGCTGAATGTGGACGTGGTGGGGCTGGGCGCGTCTGCCCCCAGCTATTACCCCGCAGTGGGGGAGCGGCTGCATTGCAACATGATCCTGCCGGAGCATGCCGGCGTGGCCAACGCTATCGGGGCAGTGGTGGGCCGGGTCACCATGCGGCGCAGCGGCACCGTGACGTCCCCTGCGGAGGGCAAGTACCGGGTACACCTGGAGAGAGGGCCGGTGGATTTTCCGGCCTCGGATGAGGCGCTGGCAGCATTGGAGGCGGCGCTGGCGGGCGAGGCCCGGGGCGCGGCGGAAGAGGCGGGTGCTGAGGACATCCACGTGCATGTGGAACGGGACATCCGCACCGCGCAGGTGGAGGCGCGGGAGGTGTTTGTCGAGGGAACATTGACCGTGGAAGCCAGCGGGCGGCCGCGGGTGGCGCATGCCTAGATCCGGTCTTAGTTAGCGTGTTTTCAAGGAAAACCCGCTGCCTCCGGCGGGGATATTTTAAGCCAGAAGAAGCAGGGGTGCTTGCTGGTAATCCGGCATGACAATAGCCCCGCCGAAGAGTGGCGGGGTTGAAAACGCTGTGTTAGAGCCTATTCTGCAGCGGCGTTTCGTTTCGGCAGCACCCAGTCGGGCCGCGCAAAATGGCAAGTATAGCCGGAAGGCAGCCGTTGCAGGTAGTCCTGATGCTCCGGTTCGGCCTCCCAGAAGTCGCCCGCGGGTTCCACCTCAGTCACCACTTTGCCTGGCCAGAGGCCGGAGGCGTTGACATCGGCGATGGTGTCCTCGGCCACCGCTTTTTGCGTCTCGTCCGCGTAGTAGATTGCCGAGCGGTAGCTCATCCCCAGATCGTTGCCTTGGCGGTTATGCGTGGTCGGGTCGTGGATCTGAAAGAAGAACTCCAGCATCTCCCGGAAGGAGGTGACGGCGGGGTCAAAGATGATCTCGATCCCTTCGGCGTGGGTGCCGTGGTTCCTGTAGGTGGCATTGGGCACATCGCCGCCGGTGTAGCCCACGCGGGTGCTGATGACGCCGGGGCGTTTGCGGATCAGTTCCTGCATGCCCCAGAAACAGCCGCCTGCCAGGATTGCGCGTTCGGTGGTGCTCATTTCACGACCTCCACTTGGTTGATATAGGCGCCATATCCTTCGGCCTCCATGTCGTCCAGGTGGACGAACCGCAGGGAGGCGGAGTTGATGCAGTAGCGCAGGCCACCCCGGTCCATCGGCCCGTCCGGAAAGACGTGGCCCAGGTGGCTGTCGCCATGGGTGGAGCGGACTTCCGTGCGGATCATGCCGAGGGTGCGGTCCTCCAGCTCCTGGATATGCGCGGATTCGATCGGCTTGGTGAAGCTGGGCCAGCCGCAGCCGGATTCATATTTGTCGGAGGAGGCAAACAGCGGTTCGGCTGAGACGATGTCGACATAGATGCCCGGCTCCTTGTTGTGGAGCAGCTTACCGGTGCCGGGGCGTTCGGTGCCCGCGTTTTGGGTCACATAGAACTCTTCCTCGGAGAGGGCGGCAACGGCGTCCGGGTTCTTGGTGTATTTGGTCATGGTGTCCTCCCGCCTGTTCGCGTTGCTGCAGAAGATGGGGTCTGGATGCTGAAATGCAAAGCCCTGTTTCAGGCTGCTCGCAAAGCCGTGTAGACGGTGCCGGTCAGACGGCGAAAGCTGCGGCCAGGTCTGCGGGCAGGGTGAATTCGCTCAGCACCCGGGTGCGGGCCTCAGCCGACATCTTGCGGGCGGTCTTTTCAACGATGCGCTGCACCTTGTCGCCCGGGTGTTTGGCGGCAAAGGGTTCAAAGTACCACTTCAGGAAAACGAAGCAGATGATGTCTTCAAGCGCCTGCACCTGTTCGTCGCGTTTGATGCCCTCTTTGCGCAGCATCTTTGCCGCGGCATCCACGTCCTCCGCGCCATAGCCTGCGTCCTGCATCAAGGCGGTGACAACTTCGGCGTGGTGCTCCGCCTCTGCCTTGCGCCAGGCGAGGTAACCGGCGCGGCCTTCCGGGAAGGCGCTGCGCGCCAGCTTCCATCGTTCGACATGCTGACCGCGGGCGGCGATTTGCAGCGGATCGGACGCGTCCGGGAACAGGCGTTCCTGTTCCGCGCTCATCCGCTGGCCATAAAGCAGCGCGGCGGGCTGGCCGTCCTCCACGTTGGGGTCCTTGGCATTGGCGGCGTCGATGGCGTCCAGCACCTGGGATAGTTGCGCGCTCATGCCGCGTCCTCCTGTTTTGTGTCTTTTCGGGTCAGGTTAAGGCGGAAACGCAAAGGCGTGCAACGGGTCTGCGCCGCGACAGCGGCGCCGGGCCCAAGGGGAAGTGACGGGCATCAGCCCGGTTTTGCCGCGCGGGAGAGCCCGGGGTGCGGATGTGCGGGCTGGCGGGCGAGCTGCACCGTCAGGATACCGCCGGTGACGATGGCAACGCCGAGCACGTCGAGGGGGCCGAGTTTCTCTGCCAGCAGCATGCTGGCGATGGCGACGCCGAATACCGGGTTCAGGAAGTGAAAGGTGGCCGCGCGCACCGCACCGATGCGGTTCAGGAGCAGTACCCAGATGAAGGTGGCCATCAACCCCGGCACGATAGTGGTGTAGGTAAAGGCCGCCGCCAGCCGCCAGGTGGGATTGACAAAAATGTCCTCGGTCAGCGGTGCAGCCACAAACAGGATGGCGGAACCGATCAGCATTTGCAGCCCCACCACCATCATGAAATTTCCGCCCGAGGTGGCACCGCGCAGGGCGAGGGTGGCAGCGGTCAGCGCCAGCACGCCTATGACACAGAGGAACACACCGAGCAGGTCCACCCCGGCGCTGAGGCGGGTGCCCATGATCAGGGCGACACCAATGATGCCCGCAGCCAGCCCGGCATAGCCCATGGGCCGCAGCCGTTCGCCGAACAGCATCCAGCCGGCAAGCGCCACCAGCAATGGCATGGTGGAGGCAATGATTGCGGCCAATGAGGCCTCAATCCATTGCATGGCGACGAAGTTGAGGCCGAGATAGAGCGCGTTCTGGCAGATGCCGAAAATCACCGTGGCGCGCCATTGGCCCGGGGTCAGCCGCCACGTTTGCCCCATGGCGCGGGCAATGGCGACGCCGATCAGGCCAGAGATCAGGAAGCGCACGGCAAGCGAAAACAGCGGCGATGCGTCCTGCACGATGATGCGGGCAGAGGTGAAGGCTGAGGACCACATCAGGGCAAAGGCCAGCCCCATGGCAATTGCGCGTGTGTCCATCGTCCAAATCCTCCTGGCTGAAGCGGACCTTCGGGGAAGCGGGCGCCGGGATCAAGCCCCGTCAATCAAGTCCTGTCAGCTGAGGCGGGCTGCTAAGATCTGCCAGCTGGCGGCGCCGAAGGCGGCGGCGAACACCGCCTCGAACCCGCGGCGCAGGCGGATGTAGATGCGGCTGGCAGCGGCGCTGGAGAACAGGATTGCGTAGCCGTGGAAGATCAGTGTGCTTTGCACCGCGATGGCGGCGATCACCACCAACAGCGCCGAGGGTTCGGTGCCGGGCGGGATGCCGATGGCATAGAGTGAGCCAAAAAACAGAATTGCCTTGGGGTTGGTCAGATGCAGCGCCAGCCCCTTGGCAAAGGCGGCGCGCAGCGAAGGCGCGGCGGAGGGGCGCAGTTCCGGGGCGCCGGAGCGCAGGGCGGAACGGGCCGAGCGGATTGCCAGACACATCAGATAGGCCGCACCGAAATACCGGACCACCTCGAACATCCAGACGTTGGCCAGCATCACGGCGCCAAGGCCAAAGGCGGCAGAGACCGACCAGATCAGCGAGCCGCAGCTGACGCCGGCGGCCAGGGCCAGCCCGGCGGCGCGGCCGCGCTGCATGGCGGTGCCGGCAATGGTCAGGGTGGCGGGGCCGGGGCTGGCGCCGGCCAGCAGCGCAGCGCCCAGGATCAGCATCAGGTTCACATCGGTCATGTTGCGGCCCCCCCCCTCGCGGCTTGCAGAAAGGGTGCGCCTGATGCGGGGCATTAGCAAGCGGGAACGGTGCGGCGGCGGGCGAACTGTAGGCAGAGGCCGTTCAGGCAACAAAAAGGGCCGCCCGCGTGGGGCAGCCCTGTAACCGTCCGGATCAGGTCCGGTCTCAGCCGTTCACGCTGTCCTTCAGCGCTTTGGCGATGGTCATTTTCACGACCTTGTCGGCTTCCTTGGTGAATTTCTCACCGGTGGCCGGGTTGCGCACTTCGCGCTCGGGGCGCTCGCGGCAGTAGATCTTGCCGACGCCCGGCAGAGTCACGGCACCGCCGCCCGACACTTCGCGGGTGATCAGCGAGCAGACCGCTTCCAGGGCGGAGCCTGCGACTTTCTTGTCGCTGCCCATTTCCTCTGCCAGAGCGGCAACAAGCTGGGTTTTGGTCATCGGTTTGGACATTCTTCGTCTCCTTAAACTGCCCGAACTGTGGGGCCTCATCGCGTGACATTATCGTTATGTTGTTGGACAACACAACTTCTTGTGTGCGCGGCGCAGGCAAAAATGGGCTTTTTTTCTAGGAAATCTGCAAAAATCAGCCCTACAGGAAGGCTGTTTCATCGAACGAGCGCAATTTCCGGCTGTGCAGACGTTCCAAAGGCATGCCGCGCAGGCGTTCCATAGCTCTTATGCCGATTTGAAGATGGCGCGCAACCTGGGTCCGGTAGAAGTCTGACGCCATGCCCGGCAGCTTCAATTCACCATGCAGCGGCTTGTCCGAAACACACAGCAGCGTGCCGTATGGAACCCGGAAGCGGTAGCCGTTGGCGGCGATGGTGGCGCTTTCCATGTCCAGCGCAATGGCGCGGGACTGGGACAGCCGCTGCACCGGGCCGGATTGGTCGCGCAGTTCCCAGTTGCGGTTGTCGATGGTGGCGACGGTACCGGTGCGCATGATCCGCTTGAGGTCAAAGCCTTCGTATTCGGTGATCTCGGCCACTGCCTCCTCCAGTGCGACCTGGATTTCCGCCAGTGCCGGGATCGGGGTCCAGATCGGCAGGTCGTCGTCCAGCACATGATCCTCGCGCAGGTAGCCATGGGCGAGGACAAAATCCCCCAGGGCCTGGGTGTTGCGCAGGCCTGCGCAATGGCCGACCATCATCCAGGCATGCGGACGCAGCACCGCGATGTGGTCGGTCGCGGTTTTGGCGTTGGAAGGCCCGACACCGATGTTGACCAGGGTGATGCCGTTCCCGTCCTCGCGCTTGAGGTGGTAGGTGGGCATCTGCGGCAGCTTGGCGATTGCCGGGATGTCAGCCGATGGATCAGTGATCTCGTGATCACCGGTGCTGACAAAGCTGGTGTAGCCGCTGTCCGGATCGGCCAGTTGGGCGCGGGCATAGGCTTCGAACTCTGCCACATAGAACTGGTAGTTGGTGAACAGGACGTGGTTCTGGAAATGCTCGGCGCTGGTGGCGGTGTAGTGGCTCAGCCGGGCCAGCGAATAGTCGATGCGCTGGGCGGTGAACAGCGCCAGCGGGCCGGTTCCGTTGGCGGGCTGATAAGTGCCGTTAACGATGTCGTCATTGGTTGTCGACAGATCCGGCACGTCAAACACGTCGCGCAGGGTAAAGCCGGCCGCGCCGTCCTGCGGCACGGACAGATCCGGGCGCGAGGCGACTGCGAAATGCACCGGAATCGGGGTGTCAGAGACGCTGATGGTCACCGGCTGGCCGTGATTGCGGATCAGCAAGCCGATTTGCTGGATCAGGTAATTGCGAAACAGGTCCGGCCGGGTCACCGTGGTGGCGTAGATGCCGGGACCCGAGACATGGCCGAAACTTAGGCGGCTGTCCACTTGGGCAAAGGTCAGGGTCGAAAAGCGGATCTCCGGGTAATAGGCGCGGATGCGCTGATTGTCCGGTGCGCCATCCGCCATGGCGCGGATGAATTCATCGCACAGGAACCCGGTGGCCTGCCGGTACAGCAGCTCTAGCCGGTCCACGGCCTCTGTGGCGTCGGTGAAGCTTTCGTCCGGCGGATGGCCGGGGTGTTTTGTTGTTATCATTGGGCAGGCTCGATTACCGGGATTTTCTGGAATGTGCGCACGTCAACAAGGCCAAGGTCGGAGATCCTGAGTTCCGGGATCACCACCAGCGCCAGGAGCGAATGCTGCATGTAGGCGTTATTGAGGGCGCAGCCGCAGGCCTGCATCGCCTCCACCATCACCTGCGCCTTGGCGGCGACTTCGGTGGCGGGGCGGTCGGACATCAGGCCGGCAATCGGCAGTTCGACCAGAGCAAGCTCCTGCCCGTCCTTATAGATCGTGATGCCGCCGCCCACCTGCGCCAGCCGGTTGGCCGCCAGCGCCATCTGCTCGCGGTCAGTGCCGACAACGATCATGTGGTGGCTGTCATGCGCCACGGTGGAGGCCATCGCCATTTTGCCGGTGTAGCCGAAGCCGGAAACAAAGGCGTTGGTGACGCCGCCGGTGGCGCGGTGGCGCTCGACCAGGGCGATCTGGCAGACATCGCCGCTGCCTTCGACTAGCCCGTCCACCACCGGCAGCTCTGCCTGCAGCGCCTTGGTCGGGGCCTGGTTTTCAACCACGCCGATCACGTTTGCGGTGACCGCATTGGCACCCTCGGGCGCCGCCAGTTCGAAATCTCGCGCGGTCAGCTCATGGCCCAGATGCACGGTGCCGCGGGCGCTGGCTGGCCAGTCGAAATGCGGGCAATCGACC
Organism: Leisingera sp. CC-HEC093; assembly: GCF_059429195.1. NCBI lineage: Bacteria > Pseudomonadati > Pseudomonadota > Alphaproteobacteria > Rhodobacterales > Roseobacteraceae > Leisingera > Leisingera sp. CC-HEC093. Next base: position 1,432,703 of record NZ_JCAIJR010000001.1, read on the forward strand.
TTGATAGAGCCTGATTCAGCAACGATCTGGCCACGGGCGACTACGACTTCTATGGGCAGTTCCCGCAAATCGGAGGTCAGGATTACGTCAGCCCGGCGGCCCGGGGTGATGGAGCCGATCTCCCGCTCCAGCCCGAAATGGGTGGCGGTATTGATGGTGGCCATCTGCAGGGCAATCAACGGATCGCAGCCGCAGGCAATGGCGTGGCGCACCACCCGGTTCATGTGGCCGTCATTGACCAGCGTGCCGGAATGGCAGTCATCTGTGCAGAGGATGAAATTGCGCGGATCTAGGCCCTTTTCAGTAACGGCAGTGATCTGGCTTTCCACGTCGTACCAGGCAGAGCCCAGCCGCATCATCGACCGCATCCCCTGGCGCACCCGGGCGATAGCGTCGGCTTCGCAGGTGCCCTCGTGGTCATCCGCCGGGCCGCCGGCCACATAGGCGGCAAAATCCGGGCCGAGGTCGGGGGAGGCGTAATGTCCGCCTACCGTTTTGCCCGCGCGCTGGGTGGCAGCGATTTCGGCCAGCATCTTGGGATCGGCGTTGGCGACGCCGGGGAAGTTCATCATTTCGCCGAGGCCAATGATGCCGGGCCAGTTCATCGCCTCTTCCACATCCTCGGCAGAGATTTCATAGCCGGTGGTTTCCAGCCCCGGTGCCGAGGGGGCGCAACTGGGCATCTGGGTGAAGATGTTGACCGGCTGCATCAGCGCCTCGTCATGCATGTAGCGCACGCCGTCCAGACCCAGCACATTGGCAATCTCATGCGGGTCGGTGAACATCGAGGTGGTGCCATGCGGGATAACCGCGCGGGCAAATTCCGCCGGGGTCAGCATGCCGCTCTCGATATGCATATGGGCATCGCAGAGGCCGGGGATCATATAACGCCCATTGGCTTCGATGATCTGAGTGTCCGGCCCGGTGCAATAGGAGGCATCCGGCCCGACATAGGCGATGCGGCCGGCCTTGATCGCAATATCATGGTCCGGCAGCTGTTCGCGGGTGTGGACGTTGACCCAAATGCCCTTGCGGATCACCGTGTCGGCTGGCGCGCGGCCTGCGGCTACTTCGATCAATTGCGGGGCGGTGTCGGGCCAGCTTGGGAAAATGTTATCTGACATAATCCAATTGTTCTGATTGCAGGCGGGAAGGCAAGCGGATTGCTTGCTTTGCCATCAAACCTTCATGCGGGCGGTGGAAAGGTGCCGAAGCCTGTCGCATTTGGCATTGCCGCAGGGCAGGTTCCGGAGAAGACTGCAAGCCATGGAGTATGACACAACAGATGCCGACAGTTTTGGCCGCTCGCTGCGCGGGATCGGGATCAATCTGCTGGTGCGGGATGTTTTGGCTGAAGTAGCCTTTTTAGAGACTGTTTTTGGCATGAAAGGCCATCAGGTGACGCAGGACTTTGCCATCGTCACCTATGGCAATCAAGTGTTTCAGCTGCACAGCGACGGCACCTATGCGGAGAACCCGCTGCTGGGGCTGCTGCCGGAAAACCCGCCGCGCGGGGCAGGGATTGAGATCCGCCTGTATGATACCGACCCGGATGAGGCTGTGGTTCGGGCGGAGGCGGCGGGCTGCACCATTCTTCAGGTGCCGGCGGATAAGCCGCATGGGCTGCGCGAGGCCTATATTCTGTGCGATAACGGCTACGCTTGGGTGCCAAGCCGCCCCAAGGGGTAAGCGGCGGGAATTCCTCCCCTTTCGCTATTAGGCAGGCCGGTCCATGCTGGACTGAACCTATTGGATGCCGCGAGGGACCGCTGATGCACGCCATTGCCGATACAACCGCCCTGGTCGAGGAGGGTGTGCTGACCCCGGATCAGGCCCGCAGCATTGAGGCGCGCTCGCGCGAAGTGATGGTGTCGCTGGCGGTGAATGCGATCCTTTGTTTCGGCATCATTGCAGCCACCGCCGGGTTCATCTTCTGGCTGGCCGACCCACTAGCGGTGGCAGTGACCGGCATCCTGATGCTGGTCGGCGGGCTTGCGGTGCTGGCGCGCGGCGGCGAGATGCTGCGGATGTTCGGCAACTCCGCCACCCTGATCGGTGCGGGCATGCTGATGGGCGGCGCCGGGATTGAGCTGGTCGATAAGTACGAGGACATCGCCGGCTGGGTGATGCTGCCCGCCGGCGCGCTGGTGGCGCTGATCTGCACCTGGCGCTGGCGGCACGGGGCCTGGTCCACGGGGTTCGTGCTGGGCGCGATCCTGCTGATGGGACTGGCGATGCATCTGGCAGGCATCGAACTGCTGCTGCAGCAATACGGCATCGGCTCGCCGCTGCGGAACCTGGCACTGCTGTATTATACCGCGGCGCTGGCCCTGGCCGGCTGGCAAGTGGACGTGCGCTTTGTGACTGCGCTGGCGATTGCGCCTTTTGCCCAAATGCTGGAAACCGGCACCAGCTATTTTCATGCGGCCTATGTGTTCTATTCGCCGGAATCGACGCTGACGATCCTGCAGATGGTGCTGCTGATTGTGCTCTGTGTCTGGGGCGCAGCCCGGCTGGCGGAGCGCGACGCCCGGCATATGCGCATCCTGGGGATTCTGGGGTTTGTGGTTGCGAACCTCTGCGCGCTTGTCGGGTCCTTGTGGGGGGACGTCGTGGGCGAAACCGTCTGGGGGCCGGGCAGGTACAGCGATGGCTACGAGGACTGGGAGGCCTATGCTGCCGCCCGCGATGCCTTCCGCGACAGCGCGCTGTTCATCTCCGAGCATGTCTATTCGGTGCTGTGGGCAATGGTGCTGGCGGCGGTGATCTTTTGGGCGGCGCAGCGGCACCAGCGCGGACTGTTCAATGCGGCGCTGACCTTTGCCGTGATCCATGGCTATACGCAGATGTTCGAATCCTTTGCGGATGAGCCGCTGGCCTACGTGATCGGCGGGTTGGCCGCGATCCCGCTGGCCTGGGGGCTGTGGCGGCTGAACCAGTGGATGGCGGCCAAGCGGGGCTAGCCGTTGCTGCGCAAGCTGCGCGGGGTGGTTCCGAACTCTGCCTTGAAGGCCCGGGTCAGCGCGCTCGGGTCGTCATAGCCGCAGCGCAGGGCGATCTCGGAAACGCTCAGAACAGTCTCTAACACGAGCTTCCTGGCCTGGATCAGCCGCAGCCGCCGGTAGACCGCCTGCGGCGTCGCCCCCAGTTCTGCTTTCATCCGCGCCTCAAGATCTTTCTGGCTGCGGCCTGCTTTCCTTGCCACGGCAGCGATCGGCAGGGGCGTTTCCAGATTGGCCTGCATCACCGCAACCGCACGGGCAACCGATTTTCCGCGCACCAGGATCGGGTCCTGGGTCTCGGTCGCTTCGGGCGCCATGAACAGCGTGGCCACCTCCAGCCGCAGCGCGGCACCATGCTGTTGCCCAATCAGTTCCATCATGGTGTCAAAGGCCGCCAGTGCGCCAGTGCAGGTGACGCGGTTGCCGTCCCAGACCTGCCGGGCACGTTCAGCCTGCACATCGGGGAAAGCTTCGGTGAAACGGCTCAGCTCCTCCCAGTGGATGGTGGCATGTTTGCCGTCCAACAGCCCGGCAGCGGCGAGCAGCCAGGCACCGGTGTCAAAGCCGGCCAGCACTTTGTAGCGGCGGCCGGCTGATATCAGCGCGCGGGCGGTTGCCACAGTTGCATGGCGCAAGAAGTCGTAAGAAGGCATTGCAATCAGCAGATCGCCGCTGCAATCACCCAGCTTCCCATGCGCCCGCACTTCCATGCCTGAGGAGGACACCGCAGCCCCGCCATCCAGCGTCAGGAAGCGCCAAGCATAAACCTGCCGTCCGGCAAATGTGTTGGCAGCGCGCAGCGGCTCCACCGTGTTCGCCAGGCAGTGGGCTGAAAACGCATCAAACAGCAGTACATCCAGTTGCTGCGCCGCAGCGTCGTGTTTCACCCAGCTTTGCATGAAATCTTCTAATCTTGCATGATAGGCGCGGGCAAGCGGCGTAATCTGATCCGCAACAGATTTGCCGAAGGAAGACCGCCATGCAGTTCGGGATGACCGAAGAACAGTCGATGATCGTCGAAACCACCCGCGCCTTTGTGGAAAAGGAGCTCTACCCGCATGAGGCGGAGATCGAGCGCACTGGCCACTTGGACATGGACGTGATCCGCGATGTGCAGAAGAAGGCGATGGAGGCAGGGCTTTATGCCGCCAACATGCCAGAGGAAGTCGGCGGAGCAGGCCTCGATACGCTGACTTGGCTGATGTACGAAAAGGAACTGGGCCGCGCCAACTATGCGCTGCACTGGACCGGCGTGGCGCGGCCGTCGAACATTCTGCTGGCGGGCACCGAGGAGCAGAAGGAGAAATACCTGTTCCCCTGCATGAAGGGCGAGAAATGGGACTGCCTGGCGATGACTGAGCCGGATGCGGGGTCCGACCTGCGCGGCATGAAAGCGACTGCGCGCCAGGACGGCGATGACTGGATCCTGAACGGTACCAAGCATTTTATCAGCCACGCCGATATCGCTGATTTCGCCATCTGCTTCATTGCAACCGGGGTTGAGGACACGCCGCGCGGGCCGAAGAAGAAGATCACCGCCTTCTTTGTTGACAAAGGCACGCCGGGGTTCGAAGTGCGCGACGGCTACGGCAATGTCAGCCACCGCGGCTATACCAATGCAGTGCTGGAATTCGACGACTGCCGCCTTCCGTCCTCGGCCATTCTGGGCGAGGTCGACAAGGGGTTCGAGGTGGCAAACACCTGGCTGGGCGCCACCCGCCTGCAGGTCGCGGCCACCTGCCTCGGCCGGGCCGACCGCGCGCTGCAGCACTCGATCGAATACGCCGCCGAGCGCAAACAGTTCGGCCAGCAGATCGGCAAGTTTCAGGGCATTTCCTTCAAGCTGGCCGATATGGCGCTGGAGCTGAAGGCAGCAAACCTCTTGACCTGGGAAGCCGGCTGGAAATTCGACCAAGGCACCGTCACGGAAAGCGACATGTCGATGGCCAAGCTGAAGGCAACCGAGATGCTGGCCATGGTTGCCGATGAGGCGATCCAGATTCACGGCGGCATGGGCCTGATGGACGAACTGCCGCTGGAACGCATCTGGCGCGACGCACGGGTGGAGCGTATCTGGGAAGGCACCAGTGAAATCCAGCGGCACATCATCAGCCGCGAGATGCTGCGCGCCGTCGGAGGCTGATCCATGACCCAGACCGGGAAACCCATGGTTACCATTACCTACTGCACCGGCTGCAACTGGCTGCTGCGGGCGGGCTGGATGGCGCAGGAGCTGCTGCAGACCTTCCAGGACCAATTGGGCGGGGTGACACTGGTTCCCGGAGATTTGGGCGGGATCTTTGAGATCCATGTTGATAAGGAGCTGGTCTGGGAACGCAAACGGAACGGCGGCTTTCCTGATGTGAAAGAACTGAAGACCCGTGTGCGCGACCGGATCAACCCTGAACAAGACCTCGGCCATCTGGACCGTGGCAAGACCGGTGAATAAGATCAGATGCAGTCTCTAAACAGGCTTTTCCGCCCGAAAACCATTGCTGTGATCGGCGGCGGCGCATGGTGCCGCCTGGTGATCGAGCAATGTCAAAAAATGGGGTTTGAAGGGGCTCTGTGGCCCGTCCATCCTAAGGCCGAAGAGGTTGCGGGCCTGCCAGCGTTCAAGGACGCGGACAGCCTGCCGGAGGCGCCGGATGCGGTGTTCATCGGGGTCAACCGCTTTGCCACCATCGAAGTGGTGCGGGCACTGTCGGCGCGCGGCGCCGGCGGGGCGGTGTGCTTTGCCTCCGGCTTTCTGGAGGCTGCAGCTGAAGACGCGGAAGGGGCTGATCTTCAGGCCCAGCTCTTGGAGGCGGCTGGAGAGATGCCTTTCCTTGGGCCGAATTGCTATGGCTTCATCAACTACCTGGATGGTGCGCTGCTGTGGCCGGACCAGCATGGCGGGCAGCGGGCGGAACAGGGCATTGCGCTGGTCACTCAAAGCTCGAACATCGCGATCAACCTGACCATGCAGAAGCGCGGCCTGCCGCTGGCTTATGTGGTGACTGCGGGCAATCAGGCGCAGTCGGGCATTGCCGCAATAGGAGAGGCGCTGCTGGAAGACGACCGCGTCACGGCGCTGGGCCTGCATATCGAAGGCTTTGACGATCTGCGTGCGTTTGAGGCGCTGGCGGCCCGTGCGCGCGAATTAGGCAAGCCGGTCATTGCCCTGAAGGTCGGCAAATCGACCGAAGCCCAAGCTGCAACTGTTTCTCATACCGCCTCGCTTGCGGGCGGCGACGCGGGGGCCGGGGCTTTGCTCTCACGCCTTGGCATTCCGCGTCTGGATGACCTGCCGTCTTTTCTGGAGACGCTGAAACTGCTGCATGTGGCGGGGCGGCTGCCCTCGAACCGCATCGCAACTATCAGCTGCTCCGGGGGCGAGGCAAGCCTGGCCGCGGATACCGGCCACGCGCGCAACGTCGCGTTCCCGCCTTTGAACGAGCGGCAGAAAACCGGCCTGCGCGACGCGCTGGGACCGATGGTGGCATTGGCGAACCCGCTCGACTACCACACCTATATCTGGCGCGATACCGAGGCGATGACCAAGGCGTTCTCTTCGATGATGGATCCCCAGCTGGCGATGACCATGCTGATTGCGGATTTCCCGCGCGGTGACCGTTGCGATGCCTCGGATTGGGAATGCGCCATACAGGCCGCCATCGGCGCGCGCGAGCGGACCGGGGCAAATACCGGCCTGGTTGCCACTCTGCCGGAACTGCTGCCCGAGGATGTGGCGGCCCGGCTGATGGAGGCCGGTGTGGTACCTTTCTGCGGCCTCAGCGAAGCCATCGCCGCTTGCGAGGCAGCCAGCCTGCCGTTGCCGGAAGCGCCCGCGCCCCTGTTGCTGCCGACGCCGGTTGTCGAACCAGACTTGGTTCCGGAAGCCGAGGCCAAGTGGCAGCTTGCAAGTTACGGGTTGCGTGTTCCGCGCTCAAAACTGGCGGCTTCTGCCACCAATGCCCGCGCGGTCGCGGTGGATGTTGGCTTCCCTGTCGTGCTGAAGGGGGAGGGCGTCGCGCATAAGACCGAAGCAGGCGCCGTGGCGCTGAACCTGACTTCGGGCCAGGAAGTCAGCGATGCTGCTTTCAGCATGCCTGCTGCGCGCTTTCTGGTGGAAGAGATGGTCACCGGTGCAGTTGCCGAGCTGCTGATCGGCGTGGTCAAGGACCCGGCGCATGGTTTTGTCATGACGCTGGCTGCAGGCGGTACTTTGACTGAGCTGCTGGCGGACAGCGCTTCTTTCCTGCTGCCGGCCTCGGATGCGGAAATTGAACTGGCACTTCAGTCGTTGCGTATCGCGAAGCTGCTGGACGGCTACCGCGGCGCCCCGGCGGCCGACCGTGAGGCAATCCTGCGCGCCATCCGCGCGGTTGAAACCTATGTGATGGAGAACGCGCTAGGGCTGGAGGAGATCGAGATCAACCCGCTTTTGTGCACCCCAACGGACGCGGTGGCAGCGGACGCGCTGATGCGCCGGAAATACTAGGGTTCCGGCCCGGAAACAAAAAACGGCATGGCAGATGCCAGGAGGAGATGAGATGAGCGACAGCACTGGGAACAGCCCTGTGAAAACCCGCCGTGACGGCGCCATTCTGGAAGTGACGCTGGACCGGCCCAAGGCGAATGCCATTGATCTGGCCACCAGCCGGGTGCTGGGCGAGGTGTTCCGCGAGTTCCGCGATGATCCGGACTTGCGGGTGGCGATTCTGACCGGGGGCGGGGAGAAGTTCTTTTGCCCCGGCTGGGATCTGAAGGCGGCGGCTGATGGCGATGCGGTGGATGGCGACTACGGCGTCGGCGGTTTCGGCGGGCTGCAGGAACTGCGCGATATGAACAAGCCGGTGATTGCCGCGGTGAACGGCATCGCCTGCGGCGGCGGGCTGGAGCTGGCGCTGTCGGCGGATATGATCATCGCTGCCGATCACGCCAGTTTTGCGCTGCCGGAAATCCGCTCCGGCACCGTGGCGGATGCAGCCAGTGTGAAGCTGCCCAAGCGCATCCCCTATCACATTGCCATGGAGCTGCTGCTGACCGGGCGATGGTTTGATGCCGAAGAGGCCAATCGCTGGGGTCTGGTGAATGAGATTGTGACCGCGGATCAGCTGATGGACCGCGCCTGGGAACTCGCGCGCCTGCTCGCGTCCGGCCCGCCGCTGGTCTATGCGGCGATCAAGGAAATCGTGCGCGATGCGGAGGACAGCAAGTTCCAGGATGCAATGAACCGCATCACGCAGCGCCAGTTGAAGACGGTCGATGTGCTTTATGGTTCCGAGGACAACCTGGAAGGCGCCCGTGCCTTTTCCGAAAAACGCGATCCGGTCTGGAAGGGGCGCTGACGCAGCGCGCCGCCCGGCGGGCTGCCGGGTCCAAGGCGCGGGAGCTCCCGCCTGCTTCGGGAGCATCTGAAGATGTCCCTGCACAGTTGGGCCGGGCGCCGCGCTTTGCGCGGCGTTTGCCGCTGCTGAGAAGCTCTTGAGGAGCAGATCTGCTCCTCAAGCAGCCGGTTCCAGTCTGTATCTGATCTTTCCGCCTCAAGGAGCTGCGCCCATGCTGGCGCATGGCGGCCTTCGGCCGTCCTTGACCCGGAAAAATCAAAGAGGTGTTTAAGCCTTCTGGAACACGGCGATCAGGGCGGTGTCGTTCTTATGCGCGCCGGTGGCACGCGGGCCGTAGATGCGCAGTTCCGGCAGGGTCAGGCTCTTGATCCACTGGCCGCGCAGCAACCGGTCGAAGGCATCCGTAAAGCCTGCCTTTTGATAGAACTTTGCATTCACTGACAGGGCAAACCAAGCATCGGGCGCGGCCACCCGCAGCAGGGCTGGCAGCACTTCGGGGCCGAGGTGGCCATGGGTGAAGGTGCCGGATGAAACCACACCGCTGTACGACCCGCGCGGCACCGGGATGCCTTGCAGCAAGTCGGCCTCGATCACGTCGCGGTATACATCCTTGCGCAGGGCTACGGCCAGCATGGCAGCACTGATGTCGGTGGCATCGACAGGCTCGATCCCCAGTGCTCGCAGCGCTTGGCCGCAAAGGCCGGTACCAGCGCCGGCGTCCAGCACCGGGCCTGTTCCCCCGGCGGCGGCAAAAGCCTTGGCGGTCAGTCCGGGCAGCAGGTAATCCTGCCCGGCGGCGAAATCCTGATCATATGAGCTGGCCCAGTCCCCGTACAGACGCTTGGAATCGGCAGGCGTCTGCAGGGCGTAGGCGTTTGAAAGTCCCGGTTTCTGCTTGTCCATGGCGGCCATGAAAAGGCCGAAGGGGATTCGAATCAACCCTTGCACCCCGGGCATTGCCGACGCATCTAGGAACCATGAGGAAAACGCTGCTTTGTCTTGGATTTGGCTATACCGCCCGGGCGCTTGCGCCGCGTCTGCTGGCGGAGGGATGGCGGGTCATCGGCACCTCGCGGGACGCTGTGGAAGCTGAAGGCGTGGAGATGATCACCTGGCCGGGACAGCCAGTGCCGCTGGACGGCGTGACGCATATTTTGAACTCGATCGGGCCCAACGCGGATGGCGACCCGGTGCTGGCAGAGATAGCTGACGGGATCGCCGCGGCCCCCGGCCTGGAGTGGGTGGGCTACCTGTCGACAACCGCTGTCTACGGGCATCACGACGGTGCCTGGGTGGATGAGGGCACACCGGTGACGCCCTCCAGCCAGCGCGGCGACTGGCGCGCCAGGGCCGAGGCGCAATGGCAGGCCATCCCGGGCCTGCCGCTGCATATCTTCCGGCTGGCCGGCATCTACGGTCCCGGCCGCGGCCCCTTTGCCAAGCTGATGGCGGGCAAGGCGCGGCGGATCATCAAGCCGGGGCAGGTGTTTTCCCGCATCCATGTGGATGACATTGCCCAAGTACTGGCGGCCTCCATCGCGCAGCCGCGTCCGGGGGCCATCTATAACGTCTGCGACAACGACCCGGCGCCGCCGCAGGATGTGCTGGGCTATGCGGCAGAGCTGCTGGGCCTGCCGGTGCCTGCTGAGGTGCCCTTTGACGAAGCCGGCATGACGCCGATGGCGCGCAGCTTCTATGGCGAGAACAAGCGGGTCCGTAACCGCCTGATCAAGGACGAGCTGGGGGTGAAGCTGCTGTATCCTACTTACCGTGAGGGGCTGCGGGCAGTGCTGGAGGCCGAGGATATGGAGAGCTTTGTGCCGCCGGCGGAGCCGCCGGGGGTCTAGCTAGGAAATGGTAAAATAATCTTCGTCCACTGAGCGCAGGACGTATGTTTTCCGCGCACGTACGCCAACTTCATGCTTTATCATCAATCGAGCGAGTTGATCGCCATTAATCGTAACGATCCGGTGCTGCACTCTGTTGAGGTATTCTATTGCCTCTTTAGAGAAATCGCTGGTGGTGACAAAGACGCCTTTGTTGGCGCCCTCACCAGTTAGTGAGCCAACAAAGGCATTCATTGCAGGGCGGCCAACCTTGTTGTCAGGGTCGTATCTTTTGGCCTGAATGAATACAGCGTCCAGCCCAAGTTCGTCTTCATTGATGATACCATCAATGCCCCCGTCGTTTGACACGCGGGTCTGCTTGCCGCGCTCGAGAAATCCGCCGCCATAGCCCATCGCCAAAAGTAAATCGACAACAAGCTTTTCGAAGCGTGCTGGAGTTAACGACAAAACGGCTTCAATGACATCGCGCGAAAGAGCGCTTTCAATTTCGGAAAAGGCTTCAACTATCCTGTCATCCGGAGTCGTATCGAGTGACGGCAAACGTAGCTTTTCGTCTGTTTCTTTTTTGTAGGACGTTCGCCAGATTTCGAATTCGTCAGACTGTGAAAGCGCAGCATTATCAATTCTTTCAGGGAAACGATTCAGATAGTCGCGCCCTTTTTCGGTAATGGCATGATGGTTGTGGCCTACGGTTTCCAACAGGCCTGCCTTGCCCATGTAGCTTCTCGCCCAATGAGCACGGTTACTAAAGATTGTTTGCTTTCCGCTAGGAAGTAGCTCCTGCGCATCTTCGTCTGAGACTGCTAGTTGCTGTTGCAGAGCGGGTAGTGCTTCGCTCACATTTCGTTTGCCCTCAGCGAACAATTTCAGAAGGGGGCGCATCATAGTTTGATAATCAGGGAGCGACATAATCTAACCTATCAGATTTTCTCTGAAAGCTTTAATTCCTGGAGTGTGTCGCGCAACCCTTTAAGCCCGCTTTTCCCCAATCGTCGCCACACCCAGCACTTCCAGCACTTTGGCCTCAATCTGCGGCGCGTTCATGGCGGCAACTTCATACATATCTGCCGGGCTGGCCTGGTCAATGAACGTATCGGGCAGCACCATTGAGCGGTACTTGAGGCCGCTGTCGAACACGCCCTCCTCAGCCAGAAGCTGCGCCACGTGGGAGCCGAAACCACCCACTGCGCCTTCCTCGATGGTGATCAGCGCCTCGTGGTCCGCGGCCAGCTGCAGGATCAGATCGCGATCCAGCGGCTTGGCAAAGCGGGCGTCGGCGATGGTGGGCGTGATGCCTTTGGCAGCCAGAGCCTCAGCGGCCTTTTTGACTTCGCCCAGGCGGGTGCCGAAGGAGAGGAGCGCGACGCGTTTGCCGGCTTGGATCATCCGGCCCTTGCCGATTTCCAGCACTTCCGGGGCCTCGGGCATCTCGACGCCTTCCCCCTCGCCGCGCGGGTAGCGGAAGGCGATGGGACCGTCGTCATGGGCGGCGGCGGTGGCGACCATGTGTACCAATTCCGCCTCATCAGCAGCGGCCATCACCACCATGCCCGGCAGGTTGGCCATGAAGCCAATGTCGAAGGACCCGGCGTGGGTGGCACCATCGGCGCCCACCAGACCGGCGCGGTCGATGGCAAAGCGGACGGGCAGGCGCTGGATCGCCACGTCATGCACCACCTGGTCATAGCCGCGCTGCAGGAAGGTGGAATACATCGCGCAGAACGGTTTCATGCCGCCGGCGGCCATTGCGGCGGCAAAGGTCACGCCATGCTGTTCGGCAATGCCGACGTCAAAGCAGCGCGAGGGGTAGCGTTCGGCCATCAGGTTCAACCCGGTGCCGTCGGGCATCGCCGCGGTGACGGCGCAGATCTTGTCGTCCTTGGCGGCGTGTTTCACCAGTTCATTGCCAAAGACCGAGGTATAAGAAGGCGCATTAGACGGCGCTTTCTTCTGCTCGCCAGTTACCATGTCGAACTTGGCGGTGGCGTGGCCCTTGTCGCGGGCGGCTTCTGCCGGGGCGTAGCCCTTACCCTTCTTGGTGAGGACATGGATCAGGATCGGGCCGCTGGCGCGGGCCTTGACCGTGCGCAGGACCGGCAGCAGCTGGTCCATGTCGTGGCCGTCGATCGGGCCGAGATAGGAGAAGCCAAGCGCCTCGAACATGGTGCCGCCGACAGCCATGCCTTTGAGCATGTCCTTGGCGCGTTTGGCGCCTTCGCGGAAGGGTTCCGGCAGCAGCGAGACCGCGCCTTTGGCGGCGGCCTTCAGCTCCTGGAACGGCTCGCCCGCGTAAAGGCGGGAGAGGTAGGAGGACAGCGCGCCCACCGGCGGGGCGATCGACATTTCGTTGTCATTGAGGATCACGATCAGCCGCTTGCCCAGGTGGCCTGCGTTGTTCATCGCCTCAAACGCCATGCCCGCCGACATCGAACCGTCGCCGATCACGGCGATGGCGTCGCCGTTGCCCTCCGGGATCACGCCACCAAGGTCGCGTGCAACGGCGAACCCAAGTGCTGCGCTGATCGAGGTGGAACTGTGGGCGGCGCCGAACGGGTCGTATGGCGACTCTGTGCGTTTGGTGAAACCGCTGAGGCCGTCCTTCATCCGCAGGGTGCGGATGCGGTCGCGGCGCCCGGTCAGGATCTTATGCGGGTAGCACTGATGGGAGACGTCCCAGATCACCTTGTCCCGCGGTGTGTCGAACACCGCGTGCAGGGCGGTCGTCAGCTCTACCACGCCGAGGCCGGCGCCGAGATGGCCGCCGGTGACGGAGACGGCGGAGATGGTTTCCTGCCGCAGTTCCTGCGCCACCTGCACCAGTTGGGCATCCGTCAGCCCCTTCAGATCCGCGGGGCGCGTAATCTGGTCCAGAAGCGGGGTCTTGGGCCGGTCGGACATGGTGTCTCCTTGGGCTGCGCCGGTCAGATAGGTCCGGACGTGGCGCGGGGTTAGCTGTCGCGCGCAATAACGAAACGCGCGGCTTCCTTCAAGGTTGCAGCGTCTGCTCCATAGGGTGACAGCGCGGCGCAGGCTTCATCGCAAAGCGACTGTGCGCGGGCTTTTGCCTCTGCCAGTCCCAGCAGTGAAACAAAGGTGGCCTTGCCGGCTTCGGCATCCTTGCGCACCGCCTTGCCGACCTTGGCGGCATCGCCTTCCACATCCAAAATGTCGTCAGCGATCTGGAAGGCAAGGCCAAGGGCGCGTGCGTATTGCCGCAGCGGTGCAGGGTCGTCCCCGGCCAACACCGCGCCGGCGGTGGCGGACCATTCGATCAGGCAGCCGGTCTTGCGGCTTTGCAATCTGGTGATCTGCTCCAGCGTCAGCGGCGCGCCGGCGGTTTCTGCAGCAATGTCCAGCATCTGGCCAGAGACCATGCCGTCCTTGCCGGAGGACTGCGCTAGCCCGCGGATCAGGGGCAGCGCGTGGGGGCCAACTTTGGGGTCCGCGAGCAGCTCGAAAGCAAAGGTCTGCAGGCTGTCGCCTGCCAGCACCGCCATCGCCTCGTCCCATTTGCGGTGCACGGTGGGCTGGCCGCGGCGCAGGTCGTCGTCGTCCATGCAGGGCAGGTCGTCATGCACCAGAGAGTAGGCGTGGATGCACTCAATGGCCAGTGCGGCCTCAATGGCGGCTTCGGCTGGGACCCTGTGCAGACGGGCGCTTTCCAGCACCAGGAGGCCGCGCAGCATCTTGCCGCCGGTGATGGCGTACCGCATCGCGGCGTGCATCGCGTCAGTGCCCGCCAGCCGCTGCTCCATATGCGCGGTAATAAGGTCTTGCGCGTCTTTCCGCGCCTCCGCAAAGGGGCGGATCCCGGCGTCTGCAGAGGTGCTCATGGCTCAGCCGGCGTCCAGCGGCTGGGTGCCCTTGGGGGTGCCGTTGGCGTCCAGCGTGATCGCGGCGACCTTTTCCTCGGCGCGCTTCAGCTCATCCTCGCAGCGTTTCTTCAGCGCCGCACCGCGCTCATAAAGCGCAATCGAGGCATCCAGCGCCACGTCGCCGCGCTCCAGCTGGTCCACCACGCCTTCCAGCTCACGCATCGCCTGTTCAAAGCTCATCTGGTCTACGGGGGTCTCAGTCATGCCGGTGCCTTTATCAATTCTTCCACATGCGCGCGCGTTGCCGCGGCCAGCGCGTTCAGATCATATCCGCCTTCCAAAGTCGAGACGATACGGCCCCCGCACAGCTCACTGGCAAGTTTGCACAGTTCCGCGGTGATCCAGGCGAAATCCGCGGTGGCCCAGTTGAGGCTGGCCAGCGGGTCGTCCTGATGGGCGTCAAAGCCGGCTGAGATGATGATCAGCTCCGGCTTGAACGCGCGCAGGTGCGGGAAGGCCTGGCCTTCATAGGCCGCCTGCATCTCGGCCCGGCCTGATCCCGGCGGCAGCGGCATGTTCTGGATCTGGCCATGGGCGCCGTCCTCATCCGGGCGGCCGGAACCGGGCCAGAGCGGCATTTGCTGGCTGGTGATCACCAAAGCGCGCGGCTCATCCCACAGCAGGTCCTGGGTGCCGTTGCCGTGATGCACGTCGAAATCCACCACTGCCACGCGGTTGAGGCCGTGATGGTCCAGCGCGTGCTTGGCTGCCAGCGCCGCATTGCCGAACAGGCAAAAGCCCATAGCCGTGTCTGTTTCGGCGTGGTGTCCCGGCGGGCGGACTGCAGCAAAGGCATTCTGCACCTCACTGCCCAGCACCATATCGACACCGCGCACCGCTGCGCCGGCTGCGCGGAAGGCCGCATCCAGCGAGCCGGGGGACATGAAGGTGTCGCCGTCGATTTGCGCCCAGCCCTCGGACGGGGAGGCTTTGCGCAGGTCCGACAGGTAGGAAGCAGGATGGATGCGCAGGATGTCGTCCTCGGCGGCCATCGGGGCTGTGACGCGTTTCAGGGCCAAGGGTTCCAGCGCGTGCAGGATGTGTTCCAGCCGCGCAACCCGTTCCGGGTGGCCCTCGGGGGTCACATGGTTCAGGCAGTCCGCGTGGGTTATCAGGGCGGTGGTCATGGGCGGGTTCCTCCTGCGGCCGGGCTAGGCGCGACACTAGGAGCGGGCGGCCTTTGGCTGCAAGGAAAAACGGGGGGTGCCATGCGTGCACCAGCTGTACACCCCCTGTACACCGCCGCGGTGCTGTTCGGGCGGAAGGGGCGGGGCGCTGCCCCCGGCCCGGGCGGAGCGGGGCGCTGCCCCGTTCGGCCCTGAAACCGTCCCCCGGACGGTTTCAGGGACGGGCCTCACCCCCCCCGGGATATTTTCAGCCAGAAGAAGAGGCCCCGGGGATCAGTCGGGGGCCAGCATGTAGCCCGCGCCGCGCACCGTTTGCAGGTACTGCGGCTGTTTCGGGTTCGGTTCGATCTTGCGGCGCAGGCGGGTGATCTGCACGTCCACCGCACGTTCCTGCGCCTGGCCGCGGTCGCGGCCAAGGTCCTCCACCAGCTTGGTGCGGGAAACCGGCTCACCCGGCTGGGCGGAGAAGATCTTCATCAGCTGGCTTTCGGTGCCGGTCAGGCGGATCAGCTCGTCACCCTGCCACATCTCGCCGCGTTCGATGTCATAGCGGATGGCGCCCAGATGCAGCACCTTGGGGGCGGCCTCCTGCGCAACCGTGTCCGGCATCCGCCGCAGGATCGCATTGACGCGCAGCAGCAGTTCCTTGGGTTCGAAGGGTTTGGGCAGATAGTCGTCCGCCCCGGCCTCCAGCCCCGTAATCCGGTCCTCGGTTTCGCCTTTGGCGGTCAGCAGCAGGATCGGGGTGGCCATGGTTTCGCGCAGCGACCGGGTCAGCGACACGCCATCCTCTCCCGGCATCATCACATCCATTACGATCAGGTCGAAATCGAGCCCGGCCAGCACGCGGCGCGCATGGGCGGCATCGCGGGCGGCGGTGACCAGAAAGCCGGAGCGCATCAGGAATTTCTTCAGGAGGCCGCGGATGCGCTCGTCGTCATCGACGATCAGCAGATGGGCGTCGTGCATGGTCATGTTGGCTTAGTCCCGCAGCTTGGCATAGGCGCGGCGCATGTCCGCGTCCATCATCGCTTCAAGCACTGTCTTGAAGCCCTGCACAGCCTCGGGGCCGGCATCCTTGTAGGCGGCGCGCATCCGGGCGCGCTGGGCGTCCGATAGCGTCGCCTCCAGCGCCGCGCCCTGTTCGGTCAAGTACAGGTGGCGTTCGCGCTTATCCAGCTCCCCCACCTTGCTGATCACCAGCCCGTCGCCGATCAGGGTGCGCAGGACGCGGTTCAGCGACTGTTTGGTGACGCCCAGGATGCTGAGGAGGTTGTTCACCGTGGTGCCGGGCGAGCGGTTGATGAAGTGAATGGCGCGGTGGTGCGCCCGGCCATAGGACATTTCAGCCAATATCCGGTCCGGATCGGCGGTAAAGCCGCGGTAGGCAAAAAACATTGCCTCGATCCCCTGGCGAAGTTGTTCGTCTGTTAGAAACAGCAGGCTTTCGCTGCCGAATCCCTGCCCTGTCCGGCCCTCAGGCATATGGTGCCCCCTCGTCTGTCTTGCTGGCCAGTTTATGTCAGTGTTGTTGACATTCCAAGAGTGAAGATGTATCGAATCGCAGCTTTGGCGCAAGATTGTGTCCGTTTCGGCCCGATCTTGCGCAATAAATGAAAATCACCGCTGAAATCAGGAGGATGCGGCATGGCTGGTTATGACGACCGCGACGGTGTGATCTGGATGGATGGGGAGCTGATCGACTGGCGGGATGCCAAGGTGCATATCCTGACCCACGCGATGCACTATGCCTCCTCTGTGTTCGAGGGGGAGCGCGCCTACAACGGCAAGATCTTCAAGAGCCGCGCGCATTCCGAGCGCCTGATCGCAAGCGCCGAGGCGCTGGATATGCCGATGCCCTATACTGTTGATCAGATCGAGGCGGCCAAGGAAGAAGCGTTGAAGGCGTCCGGCCTGCAGGACGCCTATGTGCGGGCGCTGGTCTGGCGCGGTTCGGGTGAGGACATGGGCGTGGCTTCTGCCAAGAACCCGGTGCGCATGGCGATCGCGGTCTGGGGCTGGGGCGCCTATTACGGCGACGCCAAGATGAAGGGCGCCAAGCTCGACATCGCGGAATGGAAACGCCCGAGCCCGGAAACGATCCCGGTTCACGCCAAGGCCGCGGGTCTGTACATGATCTGCACTATCTCCAAGCACAAGGCAGAGGCCAAGGGCTGCTCTGACGCGCTGTTCATGGACTGGCGCGGCTATGTGGCTGAGGCAACCGGCGCCAATGTGTTTTTTGTGAAGGACGGCGAGGTGCACACCCCGCTGGCCGATTGCTTTCTCAACGGCATTACCCGCCAGACCGTGATCCAGATGCTGAAGGACAAGGGCATCACCGTGCATGAGCGCCGCATCAAGCCGGAAGAGATGGAAGGCTTTGAGCAATGCTGGCTGACCGGCACCGCCGCAGAGGTGACCCCGGTTGGTCAGATCGGCGACTATACCTTTGAAGTGGGTGATCTGACCCGTGAGATCGCCGAGGACTACGAGAAGCTGGTCCGCGCATAAGTGCCCTCAGCAGCCTGATGAAACCCCCGCCGCAAAGCGGGGGTTTTGCTTTGCGGCTGCATGGATGGCCGGGATTGCGCCAGTGCGCAGCGGAAAGTCTGAAATCTCTGCACTTTTTCCAGTTCTGTGCCATAGTCGGGCCTATTGCTGAATTTCATTCCAGGGCATGCCGCGTGCTGCTGTCCGCCAAGAAGGAGCCGGAACCCGATGGACCTGAGCCTTGCCTATGTGAGCCATCTTGAACTGGGTCTGCGGCTGATCTGCGCCGCTGCTGCCGGGGCGCTTTTGGGTCTGGATCGGGAACTGCGGCACCGCAAAGTGGGCATGCGGACCTACATGATTGTTTCGCTTGGGGCCGCGGGGTTTACCCTGATCACCATGGAAATGTCGATGGAGGCGCTGAGCCTTGAAATGGGGGCCGACCCGACCCGCATCATGCAGGGGCTTGTCGGGGCAATTGGCTTTCTGGGCGCCGGCGCGATCATTCAGGGCGACGAGCGGGTCGGCGGCATGGCAACGGCGGCCAGCCTGTGGGTGGCCGGGGGCGTCGGCATGGCATCAGGCCTGGGGTATTATGTGCACGCAGTGCTGCTGGCCGCGGCGGCTGCGGGGATTCTGGCGATGAGCCGGCTGATGAGCAGCCGGGGCCGCGAGGACCGGCCGGATATCAGCGATTGAGGTGAGCCGCCGCCGCGTGTCTATGATGCTGTGCCCGGCAGCTTGAGCGTTCACATTTCTTTGCAGATCGTCCGGCCCGGTGGACGCGGGTTGCCTGCCGGCTAACATGCCGGGCATGTTGGATCTGCTGAGCGATATTCTCACCCGGCTGTCCCTTAAGGGGACGCTGTATTTCCGCACGTCTTTCACGCCGCCGTTCGGGGTGCAGGTGCCGCCGTTTGAGAACGTGGCCCGGTTCCATTTCGTGCAGCGCGGCGAATTGAAGGTGCATGTGCCTGCAACCGGCGAAACGCTGCGGCTGCGGCAGGGGGATCTGGTGCTGATCCCGCATGGGGCGGCGCATATGCTCTTGTGCAACGAGGTGCAGCCGCTGGAGGCCCTGCCGCTGGACCAGGTGCTGGAAAAGGCTGGTTATGACGGCGGCGGCGTGCTGGTCTATGGCGGTGCGGAGGAGGACCGGGACACCCAGCTGATCTGTGGCCATTTCTCCTTTGCCGGGGTCCCGGGGCGGCGCGGCACCGGGCATATGCTGATCGACCGGCTGCCGCCCTATATCGTGATTGGGAATTATGGCGAGGAAGCAGGCGCCTGGATCGAGGCGACCTTGCGGATGATCGGATCGGAGGTGCATGGCGCCCGCATCGGCGGCGACCTGATTGCGCTGAAGCTGTCAGAGGTGCTGTTTGCCCAGGCGGTCCGCGCTTATCTGGAGCATCAAAGCCCCGGCGGCTCGGCGCTGGCGGGGTTTGCCGATCGGCGTCTTTCCCGCGCGCTGACCGCGTTCCACCAGGCCCCGGCGCAGGAGTGGAGTGTTGAAGGCCTGGCGCGCGAGGCCGGCATGTCGCGCACCGCTTTTGCCCAGGAGTTCACTGCCAAGATGGCGGTGACGCCGATGCAGTACCTGACCAGCTGGCGCATGCAAATTGCCTGCCAGGGGCTGACGGAGCAGGGGCTGAATGTTGCGGATGCGGCCGAGATTGCGGGCTATGCCTCTGAGGCGGCGTTTTCCCGCGTGTTCCGCAAGCAGGTCGGCATGTCCCCGGCGGCCTACCGGCAGCAGCACAGGGCTGCCTGACCCGTCTCGCTCTCCGCTTTCTGTACGATCTGCTAAACCTTCCGGCGGTTCTGAAATTCAGCGTCCGGGTGCCATAGGGCACGCTGGGGCCATAACCGCAGCAGCGGCCAAGACACCTCAGCAACAAGGACCTGACCCATGCCCCTCCGTTTCGTGACCCGCACCATCCACGCCTATCTCGACTACCCGGTGGCCATCGCCCTGATGGGGCTGCCGTTCCTGCTGGGCCTCGGCGAAAGCAATCCGCTGGCGCTGTGGCTGTCGGTGGCAACCGGCATTGCCGCCTTTGTGCTGACAGTGCTGACCGACCACCATCTCGGCCTGATCCGGGTTCTGCCGTACAAGCTGCATCTGACGGTTGACCTGATTGCCGGCCTCACTTTTCTGGCAGCGCCTTTTGCCTTTGGTTTCGCCGGGCTGGATGCGGCCTTTTACTGGCTGAACGGTGCCGCGGTTGTAGCGGTGATATCGCTCAGTGCGCCGGAGGAGGCCAAGAGGGTCTCTGCCTGACTGCTATTGGCGCAGCAGCCAGTTCACCACTGTTTTGGCCCGGCCCTGCGTGCTGGGCCAGAGCACGTAAAAGCCCTGATCCCCCAGCCGCGGTGCCTGCCATAACACTGACAGGGGCTGGCTGCTCAGAAAAATGCGGGGCACCAGGGCGATGCCTTGGCCGTTCATTGCGGCATCCATCGCCAATGCGGTCTGGTTGAATTGCAGAACCCGGCCTGTGGCCGTGATCCCCTCTTGCCGCAGCAGCAGGTCCCAGTGCCGGTGCCCGTCCTGGATCAGGGTGTGCTGCGCCAGAACCGCCAGTTCGGGGGAATCCACCTTTGTTAGAGCCGAGTCCTGATGTGCCACTGCCACCAGGTCTACCAGCGAAAGGAGCGTGGAGTTCAAACTGCTTTCCTGCGGTTTGCCGCCCTGGCGGATGGCGATGTCGATACCGTCCCGCTTGAAATCCGTCAGGCTTTCCTCGGCCACAACCCGCAGGTCGATATCAGGATGCGCCGCCTCAAACTCCGGCAGCCGCGGCACCAGCCACTTCGCGGCAAAGGACGGCGGCACTGACAGTGTCACCCGCTGCACGGCCGGCGCCAGCGTGTCCGTTGCCTCGCGGATCAGGGCCAGCGCCTGCCGCACCGGCGCGTGATAGTTGCGCCCTGTGTCCGTCAGCGACAGCCCGCGGGCATGGCGGTGGAACAGCTTGTGGCCCAGGTCGGCCTCCAGCCGGCGCACCTGCTGCGCCACAGCGCCCTGGGTCAGGTGCAGCTCCTCTGCCGCGCGGCCGAAATTCAGATGGCGGGCAGCGGCGTCGAACATCCGCAAGGTGTTGAGGTTGGGCAGGCGCATCAGGTCTCAGACAGTAGGTTTTCTACAGTCTGACGCGATGAGACATAATTGGTCAAGCGCGCCCTGAACCGTCATCTTGAGGACAACCAAAGGAGTATGGAAATGACCAAAGTTGCTCTCTTCACCGCCGCGGGCAGCGGCATGGGCGCGGATGCCGCCCGCCACCTTCATTCGCAGGGATATGAGGTCGCGATCCTCTCCTCCTCCGGCAAGGGCGAGGCGCTGGCGCAGGAGCTGGGCGGGGTGGGGCACACAGGCTCTAACATGGCGCAAAGCGATTTGCAGGCGCTGGTGGACAAGGCGATGGACCGCTGGGGCCGGGTTGATGTGCTGGTCAATTCCGCAGGCCACGGGCCCAAGGGCGATATCATGGAGATCAGCGACGACGACTGGCATCTGGGAATGGAGTATTACCTGATGAACGTGATCCGCCCCG
Organism: Leisingera sp. CC-HEC093; assembly: GCF_059429195.1. NCBI lineage: Bacteria > Pseudomonadati > Pseudomonadota > Alphaproteobacteria > Rhodobacterales > Roseobacteraceae > Leisingera > Leisingera sp. CC-HEC093. The sequence continues at coordinate 1,453,940 of NZ_JCAIJR010000001.1, forward strand.
CCCGGCTGGTGGCGCCGGTCATGGCGGCCCAGGGCAAGGGGTCGATCATCAATATCTCCACCTTCGCGGTGTTTGAGCCGGATCCGCTGTTCCCGACTTCCGGCGTGTTCCGGGCCGGGCTGGCGAGCTTTACCAAGTTGTTTGCCGACAAATTCGCAAGCCAAGGCGTGCGGATGAACAACGTGCTGCCAGGGTTCATCGACAGTCTGGCTGAGACAGAAGACCGCAAGGCCCGCATCCCGGTGGGCCGTTATGGCACCGCGCGCGAAGTGTCAGCGCTGATTGCCTATCTCGCCTCGGATGATGCCGCCTATACCACCGGTCAGAACATCCGCGTGGATGGGGGGCTGACCCGCGCCATCTGAACCGGCCCGCCTGAACGAAAGACGAGGCAGCGACCGCCCCTGAAGATGCGGGCGGGCGCGTCGCCCTTGCGGGCTCTTGCCTGCGGCCAGCTTTGTTAGAGTCTGTCATACGCCTTTTGGGTTGCTTGCGGCACGGGCCTTGCCGCGCTGCAGCCCCAGCCGGTGCTCGCGCCAGATCACCAGTACATTGCCGGCGATCACCAGCGCCGCACCGGCCAGCATCACCAGCGTCGGCCACTCATCGAACCAGACATAGCCGATGACGATGGCAAAGAGCATCGAGGCGTAATCGTAGGGTGCCAGCATCGATGCCGGGGCAAAACGGTAGGAGGACGTGACCAGGATCTGAGCCACCCCGCCGACCAGCCCGGCGCTGACCAGCAGCGCGGCGGTTTGCCCGTCAGGCATCACCCAGCCGAAGGGCGCGGTCAGCAGCGCGAGGCCGGAAGCAGTCAGCGAGAAGTAGAACACGATTGCCGCGGTGTGCTCGGATTGCACCATGCGGCGGATGTGGATCTGCACAAAGCCGCGGGCGACTGTGGCTCCCACCACCAGCAGCACCCCCAGCATGGCGCCGTCCTCCAGATCGCCGCCCAAGCGCGGCCAGATCATGATGAGAACGCCCAAAAGGCCGATGGCCACCGCGCTGATCCGCACCATGCGGATGGTCTCTCCCAGGAACAGCGCCGCGAGGATCAGGGTGAAGATCGGCGTGGCATAGCCAATGGCGGTGACCTCCGGCAGCGGCAACAGAGCCAGCCCCATGAAGGTCATGCCCATCGCCGAGGTGCCGACCAGCCCGCGCCACACGTGAAACATCGGCTTTTTGGTGATCAGTCCGTGCCGCAGCTCTCCGCGCGCGGCAAGCCAGGCCACGATGACTGGAATGGCAAAGAAGGAGCGGAAGAACACAGCCTCGCCTGCCGGTATGGTTTCCGAGGTGGCCTTGATAATCCCGGACAGCGCGGTGAACAGCGCTATGGCGGTCACCTTCAGCAGGATCGCCAGTACAGGCCGATGCGATGTTAAGGATTTCGCCATGGCGCGACCCTGCGCCCAAGCGCCGCAAAGATCAATGGCTTGATTTCAGCCGGCAGGAGCGCGCAAATGGCGCCGCCAGATGAAGGAGCCGCCGATGTATGACGCCAACCACCTGATCCGCCAGCTGCGCGCGTCCTCGCTGGGGCGCGAGGACGCGGTTTTCGCCCGGCTGCCGGACGGCGGCACGGTCACATTCGGTGCGCTGTTTGCCGGGGCAGAGCGGATGGCAGCAGCTTTGGCCGCCCAAGGCGTGCAGCCCGGCGACCGGGTGGCGGTGCAGGTCCGGAAAACCATTCAGGCGATTGAGCTTTACCTTGGCACCGTCATGGCTGGCGGCATCTTCCTGCCCTTGAACACCGCCTACACCGGGCCGGAGGTGGCCTATTTTGTTGGCGATGCCTCTCCGCGCGTGGTGGTCTGCGACCCGGCGCGGCTGGAGGAAATCGGCACCATCGCAGGCGAAGCTCAGGTGCTGACGCTGGACGCCAACGGGCAGGGGAGCTTGCGTGAACTGGCGGACGGCCAATCCGGGTTTGACGCGGTTACGCGGCAGGCCGGCGATCTGGCGGCGATCCTCTACACCTCCGGAACCACGGGCCGGTCCAAGGGGGCGATGCTGAGCCATGACAATCTTGCGTCCAACTCTTTGACCCTGCGGGAGTACTGGCGGTTCACCAAGGACGATGTGCTGATCCACGCGCTGCCGATCTTCCACACGCATGGGCTGTTTGTGGCGACCAATGTGGCGCTGTTCGCAGGTGCTCAGGTGGTGTTTCTGCCGGGCTTTGATGCCGATGCCATTCTGGAGGCGATGCCCGCGGCGACGGCGCTGATGGGGGTGCCGACCTTCTATACCCGCCTGCTGGCGGACGTGCGGCTGACGCGCGAGCGTGCTGCAAACATGCGCCTGTTCATCTCCGGCTCTGCGCCTTTGCTGGTGGATACCCATGAGCAATGGGAGGCGCGCACCGGACACCGCATCCTGGAACGTTACGGGATGACGGAAACCAACATGAGCACCTCGAACCCCTATGAGGGCGAACGGCGTGCGGGCACTGTCGGGTTCCCGCTGCCGGGCGTGGAGGCGCGGGTGATGCAGGACGGCGCGGAGGTGCCCGCGGGAGAGACCGGTGTGCTGGAGGTGCGCGGGCCGAACGTGTTCCAGGGCTACTGGCAGATGCCGGAGAAGACGGCGGAGGAGCTGCAGGCCGATGGCTGGTTCATCACCGGCGACATGGCCCGGCTCGACGCGGATGGCTATGTGACCATTGTCGGGCGTGAGAAGGATCTGATCATCACCGGCGGCTTCAATGTCTATCCCAAGGAGGTTGAGAGCCTGATTGATGACCTGCCCGGCGTGCTGGAAAGCGCGGTGATCGGCGTGCCGCATCCTGATTTCGGCGAGGGTGTGGTGGCTGTGGTGGTCCCGCAGGCAGACGGCACAAGTGCGGAGGTTATCAAGGCGGCGCTGTCCGGCCGGCTAGCCAGGTTCAAGCAGCCCAAGGAGATCATTCTGCTGAACGCCCTGCCGCGCAACACCATGGGCAAGGTGCAGAAGAAAGCCCTGCGCGAGGAATACGCAGGGCTGTTCGCCTGAATTCATAGTTTTGTTTAGCCGGGAGGCCGGGCTGCGTCTGCGCAGACAGTCGCAGCCCTCAGTTCTTAGTGCTGGTGCGCTTCTGCGTGCGCCTCTTCCTCGCGCCATTCCCGGATCGCTTGCACCAGGATCTGGGAGGCAGAGCTCAGGAACAGCCCGCCCATGATGCCGGCGACGATCAGGTCCGGCCAGCCGGTTGCGGTGCCCCAGACGCCAAGCGCCGCAATCATCACCGCGACATTGCCAATCGCGTCATTGCGCGAACACAGCCAGACAGAGCGCACATTGGCATCGCCGTCCTTGTAGCGGGCCAGCAGCATCACCGAAATCAGGTTGGCCGCCAGCGCCATGAAGCCGATCACGCCCATGATCTGCGCCTGCGGCACGCCGACGTAGAACACCTGATAGACCGTGGAGCCAAACACCCACAGACCCATCAGCAACAGGCTGATGCCCTTGCCCAGGGCCGCCAGCGCCCGGGTGCGTAAGCTGGCGCCGATCACTGCCAGCGAAATTCCATAGGTCAGTGCGTCGCCCAGAAAATCCAGGGCGTCCGCCTTCAGCGCCTGGCTGCCGGACATTTGCCCTGCGCCCATTTCCACCGCGAACATGCCGGCATTGATGGCGATCACCAGCCAAAGCCTGCGTTTATAGTCTGCCGAGACCCCGTCAAACCGGGCGTTGTGATTGCAGCAGCCTGCCATTTCTCTTGTCCTCATTCCTGATTCGAGATCAATGTAGGGCCTCTAGTCACTAGAGCTTCAAGAGGTTTTACAAATGTTTTCCATCGGCCAGCTGTCCAAGGCGACCGGGGTGAAGGTTCCCACCATCCGATACTACGAGGAAATCGGCCTGCTGCCGCAGCCGGGCCGCAACGCCGGCAACCAGCGCCGCTACGGGCAGAACGGGATAGAGGCCTTGGGGTTCATTAAACACGCGCGCGACCTTGGGTTCCCGCTCGACGATATCAAGGCGCTGATGGGGCTGGACGGTCAGCTGGGCGAAGATTGCGCCGAGGCGGACCGGATTGCCCGCAGCCAGCTGTCCAATGTCCGGGACCGGATCCGCCAGCTGGAACAGCTGGCGTCCGAGCTGGAGCGTATCAGCACCCTGTGCGACGGCGGCAACGGCGGCTGCTGCAAGGTGCTGACGGCGCTGGGCGATCACAGCCAATGCGCGGGCGACCACGGTTGAGCGTCAGCGTTTCGGCCAGCTCCAGCGCGGCGGCTCCAGGTCTTCAATGCGGGTTTCACCAAATTCCTTCTGCAGGATTACGGACAATGCCCCCGCGTCCTCCAGTTCTCGGGCTAGATGGCTGTTGTGGGAGACCACGATGATCTGGCTGTCGCGGCTCGCGCGTTTGATCAGCCGTGCCAAGGGGGCAATCAGATCGGGGTGCAGGCTGGTTTCGGGTTCGTTCAGCACCATCAGCTCCGGCGGGCGCGGGGTCAGCAGAGCAGTGGCGAGCAGCACATACCGCAAAGTGCCGTCCGACAGCTCTGCCGCCGACAGCGGCCGCAAAAGACCATGCTGCTGCATCTCCACCGTAAAAAGCCCGCCCTGCAGCGAGACATCGACGCTGGCGCCCGGGAAGGCATCCTCGATGGCCGCGTCAAAACCCGGTCCGTCACCGATTTCCCGCAGGGTGGCAATTGCAGCGGCCAGGTCCGCCCCGTCGCCCGCCAGTGCAGGGGTGCGGGTGCCAACGGCCGGGCGCCGGGCCGGTGAGTCCCGGTCGGTGCGCAGGCTGTCATAGAATCGCCAGCCGCGCATCCGCTCCCGCAGGGATAGCATCTCGGGCGCCTGCACAGGATCAGCGGCATGGGTCATCATGCTGTCAAAGGGGCGCAAGTCGCGCGACAGCTCCACCCGGCGGCCGCTGGCGTCCCGGCCTGTCACCACTGCGCCGCGGCGTTCGGCAAGGCTGTTGGCGCGGCCCAGGCTCTCACCGACCCATAGCGCTTCGGATTTGATCTCAGGGTCATTGCCGAACATCGTGCGCGGCACCGGTGCGGGCAGGCCCAGATCCACTGCATAGCCGTAGTCCTCAGCCGAAAACCCCAGTTTCAGAGCCACAGATCCCTTGCGCCGGGTGCCTTCGATGGGGACTTCGCCGCGCCGCATCCGGGCGCTGATGTGTTCCGGCCCGGCCCACAGCGTCGATTCCAGCCCGCCCTCGGCGGCCAGCGAAGCAATGGCGCGTCCCTGCGCCACCTCTGCCAGCAACCGCAGTGAGCGGTAGAGCGAGGATTTGCCTGCACCATTGGCGCCGCTCACCACGGTGAGCTGCTCCAGCGGCAGGGTTGCGTCGCGTATCGAGCGGTAGCCGGAAACGGCCAGGGTAATCAGCATTTCAAAGGACCGGATGTGAAAAGCACTGTGCAAAACCTGCTTGGTTTTGCGGTCCTTCGCAACCGGTCCTGTCAGAGGTCAGAGGTCAGCGGTTCAGCCGATCCGGCCTTGATTCTCACCGATCTGGCCGCGGTGCAGCAGCAGATGGTCCAGGATCACGCAGGCCATCATCGCCTCGGCCACTGGCACCGCGCGGATGCCGACGCAGGGGTCGTGGCGGCCCTTGGTGATCACCTCCACTGCCGAGCCGTCCTTGCGGATCGACTGGCGCGGGGTGAGGATCGAGGAGGTCGGCTTGACCGCGAAACGCACCACAACATCCTGCCCGGTGGAAATACCGCCCAGAATGCCGCCGGCGTGGTTGGAGGAATACTCCGGGCCGTTTTCACCCATGAAGATCTCATCGGCGTTTTCCGAACCCTTCAGCCGCGCGGCATTCATGCCCTCGCCGATTTCCACGCCCTTCACGGCGTTGATCGACATCATCGCGGCGGCCAGATCGGTGTCCAGCTTGCCGTAAACCGGCGCGCCGATGCCGGCCGGGACATTGCGGGCGACAACCTCGACCACCGCACCAACCGAGTCATGCGCCTTGCGCAGGCCTTGCAAATAGTCTTCCCATTCCTGCACCGCGCCTGCATCGGGGATCCAGAAATCATTCTGTTCGATCGCGTCCCAGTCAAAGCGGCTGCGGTCGATTTCCAGGTCGCCCATCCGGGTCATGTAGCCCTTGATCTCCAGCCCCGGCGCCAGCGCCTTGATTGCTTCACGTGCAACACCGCCTGCCGCAACCCGGGCCGCGGTTTCGCGCGCCGAGGACCGGCCGCCGCCGCGGTAGTCGCGGTTACCGTATTTCTGGAAATAGGTGATGTCGGCATGGCCCGGGCGGAAGGTCTGGGAAATCTCGCCGTAATCCTTGGACCGCTGGTCGGTGTTTTCGATCATCAGCTGGATCGGTGTGCCGGTGGACATGCCGTCGAACACGCCGGACAGGATCTTCACCGCATCCGGCTCATTGCGCTGGGTGGTGTTCTTGTTCTGGCCGGGGCGGCGCTTGTCGAGCCACTGCTGCAGCATTTCCGGCTCCAGCGGCACATTCGGCGGACAGCCGTCGACGGTGGCGCCAAGCGCGGGCCCGTGGCTTTCGCCCCAGGTGGTGACGCGGAAGAGGTGTCCAAAGCTGTTCATCGACATGAGGCGCGGTCTCCTTTGCGGGACGTGCTTACCCGCCCCGGCGCAACGCCTCAAGGGGCATCCGTTGCCGCAGCACCGCGGTATGGCATTTGGTGTCCTGCGAGCGGGCTATGAAAAAACGGCCGCGCATCCTGCAAAGGGTTAACGCAGCAGAAAGGACAGCGAGTCACTCCAAATGTTTCGCGCGCGAAACATTTGGTCAGAATTGCTGACCTGAGTGCGCACCTGGGAACCCGTCCAGATTCTCCTTCCGGCAAGGCCAGCCAAGCCTGTTGCTTGTGTTTCCCTACCGCAAACCCTATGGTCCGCGCCACCTCGGGGTGCGCCGCGGCGCTGAGATGACACCCGTTGAACCTGAACCGGATCACACCGGCGGAGGGAAGGTACTGGATAGCCTCCACCCTTGCCCAAAGCCGCAAAGGAGGATGGCATGAAACATCTTGCATTTGCAGCGGGACTGCTTGGCGCCTCGGCCGCTTTTGCCGAAACGCCCGAACTCACCGTTTATACCTATGACAGCTTTGTTTCCGACTGGGGCCCCGGACCGGCGGTGGAAAAAGCGTTTGAAGAGGTCTGCGGCTGCGACCTGAAACTGGTTGGTGCGGGTGATGGCGCGGCGCTCTTGGCGCGGGTCAAGCTGGAGGGTGAGCGGTCCGACGCGGATGTGGTGCTGGGTCTCGACACCAACCTGACCGCGGCAGCCAAGGAAACCGGCCTGTTTGCCGAGCATTCGGTCAGCGCCGAGTTTGCGCTGCCGGTCGCATGGAGTGACGCGACCTTTGTGCCTTATGACTGGGGTTACTTTGCCTTTGTCCACAACGCTGATGCGGCAGCGCCTGCGGATTTCAAGGCGCTGGCTGCCAGTGAAAAGAAGATCGTTATTCAGGACCCGCGTTCCTCCACCCCCGGTCTGGGCCTGCTTTTGTGGGTCAAGGCCGCCTATGGCGATGAGGCGCCGGACATCTGGAGGGGGCTCTCTGACAACGTCGTGACCGTGACCAAGGGCTGGTCCGAGGCATACGGTATGTTCCTGGAGGGCGAGGCCGACATGGTGCTCTCTTACACCACCTCGCCCGCCTACCACCTGATTGCAGAGGAAGACGGCTCCAAGGCGGCGGCGGCCTTTGACGAGGGCCATTACATGCAGGTGGAAGTTGCCGGCAAGCTGGCAAACAGCGACCAGCCGGAGCTGGCGGACCAGTTCCTGGCCTTCATGGTGTCGGATGCGTTCCAGTCGGTCATCCCGACCACCAACTGGATGTATCCGGCAGTGACCCCGGCAGCAGGCCTGCCCGAAGGGTTTGAAACCCTGATTGCGCCGGAAAAATCGCTGCTGCTGAGCGAGTCTGAGGCAGCGGAAGTGCGCGATGCGGCGCTGGGCGAATGGCTCGACGCGCTCAGCCAGTAAGCGCCTCTCCCGGTATCAGCGCGGCCCTTTTGGTGGCGGCGCTGATCCTGGGAACCCTTGGGGCTGTTGCATTCAGGGCTGAGGCCGGCAGCGGGTTTGGTGCCAGCGACTGGGCTGCGCTGCGGTTCACGCTGACCCAAGCGGGTCTGTCGGCTTTGCTGAGTGTTGCGCTCTCTATCCCTGTCGCCCGCGCGCTGGCGCGGCGGCGGTTTCCGGGGCGCAGCCTTTTGATTGCCCTGTTGGGTGCGCCGTTCATCCTGCCGGTGATTGTTGCCATTCTAGGCCTGCTGGCGGTCTTTGGCCGCGCGGGCTGGCTGAGCCAGGGGCTGATTTCCTTCGGTTTAGAGCCGGTTCAGATCTACGGGCTGCACGGGGTGGTGCTGGCGCATGTTTTCTTCAACCTGCCTCTGGCGACCCGGCTGATCCTGCAGGGCTGGCAGGAGATCCCTGCGGAACGCTTCCGTCTGGCGGCGCAGCTGGATGCCGGACCGCTGGCGATGTGGCGGCTGCTGGAAGGCCCGATGCTGCTGCGGGTGGTTCCCGGCGCGTTGGCGGTGGTGTTTGCCATTTGCCTTTCGAGCTTTGCGGTGGCGCTGACATTGGGCGGAGGACCACGGGCCACCACCATAGAACTCGCTATCTATCAGGCGTTCCGGTTTGACTTTGACCTGGGCCGCGCGGCGCTGCTGTCCGGCCTGCAGCTGCTGCTGACCGGGGCGGCCGCGCTGGTGGCGCTGCGGGTGTCGGCGGGTGAGGGCTTTGGTGCCGGCCTTGACCGGGCGGTGCGGCGCTGGGACGGGCAGGGTGCCGTGGCACTGGGGTTGGATGGCTTCTGGATCGTCCTGTCCGCCGCATTTCTGCTGCTGCCGCTGGCGGCCATTGTGCTGGTGGGGCTGCCCGGGCTTGCAGCCTTGAATGGCAGTGTCTGGCAGGCCGCTGGAAATTCCATTCTGGTAGCGGTGCTCAGCACCGCGATCCTGCTGGCGCTGGCCTTGCCGATGGCGGCTGCGGTTGCGGCCGGGCGCAGTGGCATGACAGAGCTGTCAGGCATTCTGGGCCTCGCAGCTTCCCCCCTGGTGATCGGCACCGGGCTGTTCATCCTGATTTATCCGGTGGCTGATCCGTTTGCCTTGGCGCTGCCGGTGACGGCGTTGGTCAATGCGGTGATGGCGCTGCCCTTTGCGATGCGCATTCTGGTTCCGCGCGCGCGGGAGGTTCTGGGGCGGTATGGCCGCCTTTCGCTGTCGCTGGACATGCAGGGCTGGGCCTTTGTCCGCCGGGTCTACCTGCCGCGGATGCGGGCGCAGACGGGGTTTGCCGCAGGACTGGCCGCGGCCCTGTCGATGGGCGATCTGGGCGTGGTGGCGCTGTTTGCCGATCCGGATTTCGCAACGCTTCCCCTGCAGATTTACCGGCTGATGGGGGCTTACCGGATGGAGGCGGCAGCGGGTGCGGCGCTGCTGCTTTTGCTGCTGTCGATGGGGGCATTCTGGATATTGGACCGTGGAGGGCGCTGGCATGCTGAGGCTTGAGAATTGCCGGATCATCAATGGCGGTTACGCGGTGGAAGCGGATATGGAGATCGCATCCGGTGCCTGCGTGGCTGTGATCGGCCCGTCCGGTGCCGGGAAATCCACGCTGGTGGAGGCGATTGCCGGCTTTCTGCCGGTCACCAGAGGGCACATCTGGTGGAATGATTCAGACCTGGCCAGTCAAGCGCCGGGCAAGCGGCCCGTTGCCATGCTGTTTCAGGATGGCAACCTGTTCCCGCATCTGACCGTAGCGCAGAATGTAGGCTTGGGGCTGCACGCAAACCTGCGGCTGATCGAGGCGGAATGGAAACGGGCCGGCGCGGCGTTGGAGCGGGTCGGCCTAGGTGGCATGGGCGGGCGCAAGCCCGCGGCGCTGTCTGGCGGGCAGCAAAGCCGGGTGGCGCTGGCGCGGGTGCTGGTGCAGGGGCGGGACATTCTGCTGCTGGATGAGCCCTTTGCCGCGCTTGGCCCGGCGTTGAAGGCGGAAATGCTGGATCTGGTGGCGGAGCTTGCCCGCGAAAGCGGTGCGACGGTGCTGATGGTCAGTCATGACCCGAATGATGCGCGCCGGATCGCGGATCAGGTGGTTCTGGTGGCGGACGGCAGGGCGCACCCGCCCAAAGCGACGGCGGAGCTGCTGGACAACCCGCCGCCGGCCTTGAAAGCGTATTTGGGTTAAGCCGCCGGTGCCGTTTCCCGTGTTTTTGTAATCATCAGTGCCGCACTGGCGGCTTCGCGGCCTTTTTGAACAAAATGCTCGCGGTAGATGGCCACGTGATGATCGGTTTCCTGGAAATGGTGCGGGGTCAGCGAGACCGACAGCACCGGCACTCCGGTGTCCATGCCGGCGCGCATCAGCCCGTCGACCACCGCCTGTGCGACAAAATCATGCCGGTAGATGCCGCCATCCACCACGAGGGCGGCGCAGGCCACGGCGGCGTATTTCCCGGTCTTTGCCAGCTCCTGCGCCAGCAGGGGCATTTCAAAGGCACCGGGCACATCGAACACGTCGACTTGATCTGCCGGGATCAGCTGCAGAAAGCCCTCCAGCGCCCGGTCCACGATATCTGCGTGCCATTGCGCCTTGATGAAGGCATAGCGGGTGTGTGTCATCTCGTAATCTCCTATAGGTTTGACACGTCACCCAAGGCGATCACGAACGGCAGGCACGCGCAGGGCTGCAAAGGCCCAGGGCGGTCCTGACGCACGTTCTCTTCCATCCGGACTGTGACCGTCGGCTCTGGAGTCGCACCAGATCTGCTGACACTCCCAAAATCTTGGAAGCCGCTCGCGGGCTTACGGGACTGGCCCGTTCACCGCCGGTGGGGAATTCCGCCCCGCCCTGAGAACGGCGCGACTTTGGCAAGCAGCGGAGATTCCCGCAAGCGGGAATTGCGGTCTGGGGTCAGGTCTCGACCAAGTCATAGTGTTTGATGCTGCGCGACTCGACCAGTTCGGCCTCCGCCGGGTCGATATGAGGACTGGTGTAATCCTCGCCCGCGAAAGCCTTGAGCGACGCCAGATCCTTCCACACCATCACAAAGCTGAATTCCCGCGGGGTTTCGGAACGCGGTGCGCCGGGCAGCACTGAGACGATGCCTTCGGTGCCCTTCATCAGCGGAATTGCAGTTTCGTGAAAGAACTTGCTGAACTCGGCTTCCTTGCCGGGGCGGATGACAACCTGGAATATCCGCATAATCATTGTGGCGCTCCTGTCACTTGTTACACAGACCCAGTTTAACACAGCGCTGCATTAGCCCCTTCCCCTCAGTCCCGCTTGCAGTAGGCTGCGGCCAAACAGCGGAGGATTTCCCATGAGGCTCACTTATTCCCAAGCATCTCCATTTGCCCGCAAGGTTGTGGTGCTGCTGCATGAAACCGGGCAGCTGGAGGACGTCGCGATCCACGACGTCACAACCACGCCGCTCAGTCCGAGCCCGGATGTGAAAGCCAGCAACCCGCTGGCCAAGATACCGGCGCTGGAGCGCAATGACGGGCCGGCGCTGTATGACAGCCGGGTGATCTGCGCCTTTCTGGATGAGCGCGCCGGCGGCAGGCTGTACAGCCGCGGCTGGGACAGCAGGGTGCTGGAGGCCACCGCCGACGGCATCATGGATGCGGCGGTGCTGATGTCCTATGAAAAACGGCTGCGCCCTGAGGACAAGCAGTGGGACAGCTGGCTGGATGCACAGCGCAGCAAGGTGCTGGACGGCTGCGCGGCGCTCAATGCGCGCTGGATGAGCCACCTGCATGGTCCGCTGGACATTGGCCAGATCGCGGTGGCCTGTGCGCTGGCCTATGTGGACTTCCGCCATCCGGAAACAAACTGGCGCCCGGGCAACGAGGCTCTGGCGGATTGGTTCGCGGATTTCGAATCGCGCCCTGCAATGCAGGCGACAAAACCGCCCGCAGCCTGACCCCTGCCTCTTGAAACGGACCAGTGCCGCGCCGATATGGGTGCGGCACTGTCACACAGGCGTGACAGAATCGCCGTCTGCGGCTTTCTGCGCGCCTATGACCGCTGGACGAAGCGGCTTCTCCCCGCTAGACACGCGCCTGAGTCACTGCGAGCAATCGCGGTGCATGCGCATGTTTGCCCTAAACGGGCGCTGGAATTGGAGAAAACCTCGTGTCCCACGCAGAAGACCACGAAGGAACCCGGAGAGATTTCCTCTACTACGCCACTGCCGGCGCCGGGGCAGTGACCGCGGGTGCCGCCGTATGGCCCCTGGTCAACCAGATGAACCCCTCGGCTGACGTCAAAGCGCTGTCTTCGATCCTGGTCGATGTCAGCGGCGTGGAAGTTGGCACGCAGATCTCGGTCATGTTCCTGGGCAAGCCGGTGTTCATCCGCCGCCGCACCCCGGAAGAGATCGAGGCAGCCCGTGCCGTGGAACTGTCCGAGCTGATCGACCCGCGGTCGGAAAACGCCAACAAGCCGGGCACCGACGCGGCTGACGTGAACCGGACCATGGATGACGCCGGCGAATGGCTGGTGATGATGGGTGTCTGCACCCACCTGGGCTGTGTGCCGCTGGGCGACGGTGCCGGCGAATTCAACGGCTGGTTCTGCCCTTGCCACGGCTCGCACTACGACACCGCAGGCCGCATCCGCAAAGGTCCGGCGCCGGAAAATCTGCACGTGCCGGTGGCTGAGTTCACCGACGCCAACACCATCAAGCTGGGATAAGGAAACGCGCTCATGTCCGGTATTCCGCACGACCATTACGAGCCGAAGACAGGCGCAGAAAAGTGGCTGCACAGCCGCCTGCCCATCGTCGGCCTGATCTATGACACCATCATGATCCCCACCCCCAAGAACCTGAACTGGTGGTGGATCTGGGGCATCGTCCTGGCCTTCTGCCTGGCGCTGCAAATCGTCACCGGCATCGTCCTGGTGATGCACTACACCCCGCATGTCGACCTGGCCTTTGCCTCGATCGAGCACATCATGCGCGATGTGAACGGCGGCCATATGCTGCGCTATCTGCACATGAACGGCGCCTCGCTGTTCTTTGTTGCTGTCTACATCCACATCTTCCGCGGCCTGTACTACGGCTCTTACAAGGCGCCCCGCGAAGTCACCTGGATTGTGGGCATGCTGATCTACCTGATGATGATGGGCACCGCCTTCATGGGCTACGTGCTGCCCTGGGGCCAGATGTCCTTCTGGGGGGCCACCGTGATCACCGGCCTGTTCGGCGCGATCCCGTTCATCGGCGAAGCAATCCAGACCTGGCTCCTGGGCGGGCCGGCAGTGGACAACGCCACCCTGAACCGCTTCTTCTCGCTGCACTACCTGCTGCCCTTCGTGATCGCAGCGCTGGTGATCGTGCACATCTGGGCCTTCCACACCACCGGCAACAACAACCCCACCGGTGTTGATGTCCGTAAGGGTTCGAAAGCTGAAGCTGAAAAAGACACCCTGCCGTTCTGGCCGTACTTCGTGATCAAGGACTTCCTGGGCCTGGCCGTTGTGCTGGTGATCTTCTGGGCGATCGTCGGCTTCATGCCGAACTACCTGGGCCACCCGGACAACTACATCGAAGCCAACCCGCTGGTGACTCCGGCGCACATCGTTCCGGAATGGTACTTCCTGCCGTTCTACGCGATCCTGCGTGCCTTCACCTCTGAGGTCTGGGTGGTGCAATTTGCCTCCTTTGTGACCGGCGGCATCGTGGATGCGAAGTTCTTTGGTGTTCTGGCGATGTTCGGTGCGATTGCCGTAATGGCGCTGGTGCCCTGGCTGGATACCTCCAACGTGCGGTCGGGCCGTTACCGCCCGATGTTCAAATGGTGGTTCGCGCTGCTGGTCGTCGACTTCTTTGCCCTGATGTGGCTGGGCGCGATGCCGGCGGAAGAGCCCTATGCATCGTTCTCGCTGATCGCATCGGCCTACTGGTTCGGCTACTTCCTGGTGATCCTGCCGCTGCTGGGTGTGATCGAGAAGCCGCTGGCGCAGCCCGCAACTATCGAAGAGGATTTCGACGCCCACTACGGCAAGAAGTCTTCTGCTGAAGCCACTCCTGCCGAGTAAGAAGAAGGAACACCTAGCAATGTTCAAGAAACTGGCAACCGGTGCCGCCTTCGCTCTGGCCCTGATCCCTGCTGCGTCTTACGCAGCAGGCGGCGGCGACCAGCATATCACCGACTACGCCTTCTCGTTTGAGGGCCCGTTCGGCACCTACGACCGCAACCAGCTGCAGCGCGGCCTGCAGATCTACACCGAAGTCTGCGCAGCCTGCCACGGGCTGAAGCTGGTGCCGCTGCGCACCCTGGCAGACGAAGGCGGCCCGCAGCTGCCGGAGGACCAGGTGCGTGCCTACGCAGCTGACAACTTCAGCGTCTACGATCCGGAACTGGATGAGGACCGCCCGGCCAAGCCGGTCGACCACTTCCCGGAAAACAACAACGCAGGCGCCCCGGACCTCAGCATGATGGCCAAGGCGCGTGCGGGCTTCCACGGCCCCTACGGCCTGGGCATCAACCAGCTGTTCAAGGGCATGGGCGGTGCCGAGTACATCGCCTCGCTGCTGGCCGGATACACCGGTGAGGAAAAGGAAGAGGCTGGCACCATCTTTTATGAGAACACCGCCTTCCCCGGCGGCTGGATCTCGATGGCGCCGCCGCTGTCGGATGAGCAGGTGGAGTTCGCCGACGGTCACGCCAACGACGTGGAAGCCATGTCGCAGGACGTCGCGGCCTTCCTGATGTGGACTGCCGAGCCCAAGATGATGGCGCGCAAGCAGGCCGGTTTTGTCGGCGTGCTGTTCCTGACCCTGCTGTCGGTGATGCTGTACCTGACCAACAAGCGTCTGTGGGCACCGCACAAGGGCAAGCACTGATCCCTGTCGGCTGACACGTCGCTGAAAACAGGGAACCCCCGCAAGTGATGCTTGCGGGGGTTTTTCTTTGCTGAGAGGGTCGGGGGCGCTGCCCCACTGAGCGGGGCGCGCATTCGTTTCGGAACAGAATGAAACCGAACGATCAGGCCATCGGGCTGACGGTCAGATGCGGGCGCCCGTTGGAGGTTTTCTGCGGCGAGCGGTCGTCTGCGCCGATCACTGTGGAAACGCGGTGGCGCCAGGACGAGAAGCTATCGAACTGGACCACGTCCACCGGCGTGTCGAACTGCAGGGTAATCCGGCGGTGGCCGTTGCTGCCGCATGTTGCAAGCCCGTGGACGTAGCCGGTGAAGGGCTGGCCCAGATAGTGCCCCTCGACCCGCATACCCACCTGCAGCTCCGGCGCGTTGGAAGCGCGGGCGTGGAGCGTGTTCCAGTCGCGGAAGCCATAATAATGGGCGATCCGCTCCAGGGCGGTGCTGTGGCTGATGGGCTGGCCCTGGGCCTCGGAATGCTTGCGCAAGAGCCGGGCTTCGGCCTTGAGCTGCGGCACCGGTGGAAGGGCAGAGGATGTCTGCATGGATGTACCTTTCGCGAAAGGGTGCAATTGCCGTTGCAGACAGGGCTCGCGTTGCTGTCCGGGCGTGCACCCAGGCGTCGGGATAAACCTCGTCCGGATTTCACCATGGCCAGCGGCCGCGAGCGGCAGGTATCCGGGACCTGTGATTCATACTTAGCGCCATTCGGGCAGGTGCGCAAATCCTCAGGACATTGGAAAGCTGGCCGGTTGCGCCAGCGCCACGCCGGCCAGGCTGGCGGTCAAGGGCAAGCTCGGAGCCAGACACGCTTGACGAAAGGGGCGGGGAAGGCGCAGCCTTGTGAGGTTGTGTTGTAACGAGTGCGGAGGAGATTGTTATGGGAAAGTCGCAGGCAGATATTCTGCGGGAAGCCTATGGAAAGTGGAACGCCTGCAAAGGCCGCGATCTGGCTATGTGGGACGACTATGTCACCGAGGATATTGAGTTGCGGTCAATGGCCGAAGGCAGCCACGGTCTGGACTTCAGCGCGGCCCGGTGCGGCAAAGAACAGCTTCATGCATATCTGAGCGAACTGACCAGCGCATTTGAAATGGAGCATTGGACCATGACTGAGACAATTTCGGAAGGCGACAGAGTCGTAGGCCTAGGGGTCACGGCTTGGGTTTGCAAAGACACACAAAAGCGTTTTGAGACACCAGTCGCGATTGTCTGCAGGTTCCGGGGGCAGCGTGTGTGTGAATGCCAGGAGTTCTATGATTCAGCTTTGCTCGCTGCTGCGGTTTGTAAATAGGACAGTTTTTTCAGGCCACCAGCTGGCTGCCTTCGATGCCGGTGATGGCTGCGGTGACGATCCGGCCTTCTTCTTGAGGGACCGCAAATGCGACCTCAGTGAACTGCTCGGTGCGGCCCATATGCGGGTTTTCCATCAGGATGCGGTGGGTCTCGCCAATCTGTGCCGCCAGATGGCGGGAAACCTGGGCATCACCGGCCGCACGCAGGCGGGCGGCGCGCTCCTTGATCACGTTGCCGTTCACCTGGTTTGGGATCTTCGCCGCCGGGGTGCCCTCACGCTTGGAATAGGGGAAGACGTGCAGCCAGGTCAGGCCGCAGTCGGTGACCAGTTTCAGCGAGTTCTCGAAATGGGCATCCGTCTCAGTCGGGAAGCCTGCAATGATGTCGGCGCCGAATGTCATCTCAGGCCGCAGGCGGCGGGCCTCCTCGCAGAAGGCGATAGCATCGTCGCGCAGGTGGCGGCGGGCCATGCGTTTCAGGATCAGGTCGTCGCCGTGCTGCAGTGACAGGTGCAGGTGCGGCATCAGCCGCGGTTCGGTGGCGATGGCCTGCATCAGGTTCTCGTCCGCCTCAATCGAATCGATGGAGGAGATGCGCAGCCGCGGCAGGTCCGGCACCAGCTTCAGGATCCGCATCACCAGGTCGCCCAGGCGCGGCTGTGCGGGCAGATCGGCCCCCCAGGAGGTGAGATCCACCCCGGTCAGAACCACCTCGTTGTAGCCCCTGTCTACCAGCCGCTTGATCTGGTCGATCACCACACCGGCAGGGACCGAGCGGGAATTGCCGCGGCCATAGGGAATAATGCAGAAGGTGCAGCGGTGATCACAGCCGTTCTGGACCTGCACATAGGCCCTGCTGCGGGTGCCGAAACCGTCGATCAGGTGGCCCGCGGTCTCTGTCACCGACATGATGTCGTCGACCTGTACCTTTTCGGTGGTGCCGATGAAATCCGGGCCCTTGGCGATTTGCTGCCAGGTGTCGGGCTGCATTTTTTCGGTATTGCCGATGACGCGGGTGACCTCTTCCATGGCGGCAAAGGTCTCAGGCTCGGTTTGGGCGGCGCAGCCGGTGACGATGATTGGTGCATCAGGGTTTTCGCGGCGCAGCTTGCGGATTTCCTGGCGCGCCTTGCGCACGGCTTCTGCGGTCACGGCGCAGGTGTTCACCACCACGGCGTCCTTCAGGCCTGCCTGCTGGCTCAGCTCCTTCATCGCCTCGGTTTCATAGGCGTTCAGGCGGCAGCCAAGGGTGGTGAACTTGGGCACGCTCATGCCAGGCTCTCCAGGAATTCGCGGGTGAAGGTGCCGTCGAACACATGCATGGTGGGGCCTGTCATCCAGACGCCGTCCTCTGCCCAGTCGATCCACAGGGTGCCGCCATCCAGATCGATGTGCACCTTGCGGCCCGTCAGCCCGCGCCGTGCGGCTGCAACGGCTGTTGCGCAGGAGGAGGAGCCGGAGGCCAGTGTCACCCCCACACCGCGCTCCCAGACGCGCATGCGGATGCGGTCGGGGCCGGTGATCTGGGCGACCTGCACATTGGTGCGCTGGGGGTAGAGCGGGTGGTGTTCGTAGCGGGGGCCGAATTCCGCCAGCGGAATGACCTCGGCGTCTTCGACAAAGAAGGTACAGTGGGGGTTGCCCATGCCGGTGGCCGTCGGGCCGCCCTCGATCGGCAGCTCCAGCGTATCCGCTTCCTCGGCCAGGGGAATGTCCCGCCAGTCCAGCTGCGGCTTGCCCATGTTGACGGAGGTGAGGCCGTTGCCGGCGTCGCGGGCATAGAGGTCCCCGCGGTTGGTGGTGAGGTGCAGCTCCGGCTTGCCGGTTTCCAGGATCAGGTGGCGGGCAATGCAGCGGGTGGCGTTGCCGCAGGCGCCAGAGGTGGAGCCATCGGCATTGTAGAAGGTCAGATGCGCGTCGCCCTTGCCGTCTGAGATCACGGTCAGCTGGTCGAAGCCGACGCCGAACTGGCGGTGCGCGATTCCCTTGGCCATTGCCGGGGTGATGGCAATGTTCTGCGCGCGTGCGTCGACAACGACAAAGTCGTTGCCCAGCCCATGCATCTTCATGAAGGGGATTATGCTGTCTGCCGAAGTGCTCATGGCGGGCATATAGACCCGGCGCGGAGATGAATCCAGCCTTCGCTGAGAAAAGTTGAAAAAAGGGGTTGACCCCCCGCCGCACTGGCCCTAGATACGCCGCCTATCGGGACAGCGTGACACACACTGCCGCGCCGGACCAAAGCGAAATAAGTGCTTGAACCCTCTGGGAAAAACACTTAGACCGCGACGAAGAAGTGGGCCGTTAGCTCAGTTGGTAGAGCAACTGACTTTTAATCAGTGGGTCGCAGGTTCGAATCCTGCACGGCTCACCACTTCCTCCCAAAACCGCTGATGAGAATTTTAAAAAGCCGCTACAGGTAGCCCTGGGCGCGGAAGCTGAGTTCTGCGGATTTTCCGATAATAAGGTGGTCGTGCAGAGTGATTCCCAAGGCGCTGAGCGCGGCCTGAATCTGGTCTGTCATACCGATGTCGCTGTCCGATGGCGTGGGGTCGCCAGAGGGGTGATTATGTACCAGAATCAAGGCGCTGGCGTTTAGCTCCAGGGCGCGTTTGGCGACCTCTCGGGGGTATACGGGCACGTGGTCGACGGTGCCGCGGGCCTGTTCCTCGTCGCCGATCAGGACGTTCTTGCGGTCCAGGAACAGGATGCGGAACTGCTCCGTCTCACGATGCGCCATTGTGGTGTGGCAATAATCCAAAAGCGCGTCCCAGCTGGAGATTATTTGCCGCTGCATCACCCGGGCGCGGGCCATGCGGTGGGCGGCGGCCTCCAGCACCTTGAGGTCTGTGATCACCGCGTCGCCAATGCCCTTGACCTGCGCCAGCCGGTCCGGCGGGGCGGTCACCACACGGTTGAAATCGCCAAAGGTATCAAGCAGTTGCCGCGCCAAGGGTTTCACGTCGCGGCGGGGAATGGAGCGGAACAGGACCAGCTCCAGCAGCTCGTAATCCGGCATGGCAGCGGCCCCGCCGGCGATGAAACGCTCCCGCAGGCGGGCGCGGTGGTCCTTGATGTAGGAGGGCAGGCGGCCGCCGGGAATCGGGGCTGCAGGGGCTTCTGCGCTGCCGGGGAACAGCGGCAGGGAGACGTCCTCGAATGCGGGGTCCTGTGCCATGGCGCCATGGTGCGGCCATCATGGTTGAGGAAGTGTTAATGTGCGCCCCGGCAGCGCGGCAGCAACGGGGTGACATGCGTGCACCCCTAGTACACCCCCTGTGCACCGCCGCAGTGCAGCGCAGGGCTGCAGAGAGGAACAGGGCAAAAGAAAAGCGCCCCGGGTGGGGGCGCTTTCTGTCGAGTCGCTTGAGGCAATGTGCCGGGGCTCCGCCCGTTCGCGCCTGAAACCGTCCCCCGGACGGTTTCCTAGACGGCGCTCACCCCTTCATACCATCCCAGAAACTTTTCACCGAAGAGAAGAAGCTGCGGGATTCGGGGTTGGTGTTTTCCTCTGAGATGTCCTCGAACTCGCGCAGAAGCTCCTTCTGGCGGGTGGTGAGGTTCATCGGGGTTTCCACCGCCAGTTCGATGAACATGTCGCCGGTGGCACCGCCGCGGAGCGCTGGCATGCCTTTGCCGCGCAGGCGCATCTGGCGGCCGGACTGGCTGCCTTCGGGGATCTGCACGCGGCCGCGGCCGCCGTCGATGGTCGGCACCTCGATGGAGCCGCCAAGCGAAGCCTTGGCCATGCTGACCGGCACCCGGCAATAGAGGTTGTTGCCGTCACGTTCGAACAGTTTGTGCGGACCGACCTCGACAAAGATGTAGAGATCGCCCGGAGGGCCGCCGCGCAGGCCGGCTTCGCCTTCGCCAGCGAGGCGGATGCGGGTGCCGGTTTCGACGCCTGCCGGGATGTTCACCGACAGCGAGCGGTCTTTTTCAACCCGGCCGTGGCCATGGCAGGATTTGCACGGGTTCTTGATGATCTGGCCCAGGCCCGAACAGGTCGGGCAGGTGCGTTCGACGGTGAAGAAGCCCTGCTGCGCGCGGACCTTGCCCATGCCGGAGCAGGTCGGGCAGGTGGTGGGTTCCACGCCGCCCTCAGCGCCGGTGCCCTCGCAGGAATTGCAGGAGACCGAGGCGGGAACCTTGATGGTCTTGTGCAGTCCGGCAAAGGCGTCTTCCAGCGAAACGCGCAAGTTGTAACGCAGGTCTGCGCCGCGGGAAGCCCGCTGCCGTCCGCCGCCGCCGCCGCGCTGGCCGCCCATGAAGTCGCCGAACAGGTCGTCGAACACGTCGGAGAAGGCGGAGGAGAAATCACCGCCGCCAAAGCCCTGGCCGCCGCCGCGCTGGCCGCCGCCCATACCGTTTTCAAAGGCCGCATGCCCGAAGCGGTCATAGGCCGCCTTTTTCTCGGCGTCCTTGAGGACGTCATAAGCCTCGTTGGCCTCCTTGAACTGCGCCTCGGCGTCCGGATTGTCGGAGTTCCGGTCAGGGTGCAGTTCCTTGGCCTTCTTGCGGAAGCCTTTTTTGATTTCGTCTGCGCTGGCGCCTTTGGCCACGCCCAGAACGTCGTAATAGTCACGTTTTGACATCGGTTACCCCATCTGCCTCAACGAAAATGGGCCGGTCCGGGGTTCGGACCGGCCCGCTGTGGCCTGAGTGTTCAGGCGTTAGCGCTTGTCGTTGTCCAGGTCTTCGAACTCGGCGTCGACGATGTCGTCGTCGGCCGGGCCTGCGGCCTCATCTGCGGCTGCCGGTTCTTCGTCCGCGCCTTCTTCGGCCTGCGCCTTGTAGATCGCCTCGCCCAGTTTCATGGCGGCTTCGGTGACGTTCTGGATGCCGGATTTGATCTTCTCGGCGGTCGATTTCTCGTTTTCCAGATCGTCCTTCAGCGCGGCCACGGCCAGCTCGATCACCTCTACGGTGGAGGGATCGACCTTGTCGCCATGCTCTTCCACCGATTTCTCGGTCGAGTGGATCAGCGATTCGGCCTGGTTCTTGGCTTCGATCAGCTCGCGGCGTTCCTTGTCCGCCTCGGCGTTGTCCTCGGCGTCCTTGACCATCTTTTCGATGTCGTCGTCCGACAGGCCGCCGGATGCCTGGATGGTGATCTGCTGTTCCTTGCCGGTCGCCTTGTCCTTGGCGCCGACCGACACGATGCCGTTGGCGTCGATGTCAAAGGTCACTTCGATCTGCGGCATGCCGCGCGGTGCCGGCGGGATTTCCTCGAGGTTGAACTGGCCGAGCATCTTGTTGTCGGCAGCCATTTCACGCTCACCCTGGAACACCCGGATGGTCACGGCGTTCTGGTTGTCTTCCGCGGTCGAGAACACCTGGCTCTTCTTGGTCGGGATGGTGGTGTTGCGGTCAATGAGGCGGGTGAAGACACCGCCCAGGGTTTCGATGCCCAGGGACAGCGGGGTCACGTCGAGCAGCACCACGTCCTTGACGTCGCCCTGCAGAACGCCGGCCTGGATGGCAGCACCCATGGCAACCACTTCATCCGGGTTCACACCCTTGTGCGGCTCTTTGCCGAAGAACTTGGTCACCTCTTCGATGACTTTCGGCATCCGGGTCATACCGCCGACCAGAACCACCTCGTCGATGTCGGAGGCGGAGAGGCCAGCGTCCTTGAGGGCTGCCTTGCACGGGTCCATCGAGCGCTTGATCAGGTCGCCGACCAGGCTTTCCAGCTTGGCGCGGGTCAGCTTCATCACCATGTGCAGCGGCTGGCCCGAAGAGGGGTCCATCGAGATGAACGGCTGGTTGATCTCGGTCTGCGAGGTGGAGGACAGCTCGATCTTGGCTTTTTCAGCGGCTTCTTTCAGGCGCTGCAGGGCCATCTTGTCCTTGGACAGATCGACGCCGTTTTCCTTTTTGAACTGGTCCGCCAGGTAATTGACGATACGCATGTCGAAGTCTTCGCCGCCCAGGAAGGTGTCGCCGTTGGTCGACTTCACTTCGAACAGGCCGTCGTCGATTTCCAGGATGGTGACGTCGAAGGTGCCGCCGCCGAGGTCATAGACGGCGATGGTCTGGGTGTCTTCCTTGTCGAGGCCGTAGGCCAGCGCAGCCGCGGTCGGCTCGTTGATGATGCGCAGCACTTCGAGGCCCGCGATCTTGCCGGCGTCTTTGGTGGCCTGACGCTGGGCGTCGTTGAAGTAGGCAGGCACGGTGATCACCGCCTGGGTGACTTCCTCGCCCAGGTAGGATTCCGCGGTTTCCTTCATCTTGCCCAGGGTGAAGGCGGAGATTTGCGACGGGGAGTATTTCTCACCCTTGGCTTCGACCCATGCGTCGCCGTTGCCGCCGTTCACGATGGCGAACGGCACCATTTTCTTGTCCTTGGCGACGGCCGGGTCGTCGAACCGGCGGCCGATCAGGCGCTTGACGCCGAACACGGTGTTGTCGGGGTTGGTCACGGCCTGGCGTTTGGCCGGCTGGCCGACCAGGCGTTCGTCGTCGGTGAAGGCAACAATCGACGGGGTGGTGCGCGCGCCCTCGGCGTTTTCAATCACGCGGGGCTGGGAGCCGTCCATAATGGCCACGCAGGAGTTGGTGGTACCCAGGTCGATTCCGATAACTTTGCTCATTTGCGATCCCTTTTTACTACTCAAGGCGATTACCCGAGGCCTGAACCCGTTGCGGCATCCTGGCCCCGATTGATTTGCGGTTTGGTCTGCACCTTGCCGCGTCCCGGCGTATATAGGGACGTGAAAACGGCCCTGCAAGCGCTCAGACACGCCTGCGGGCGTGAATCAATGCGGTTTTTTGCAAGGGCCGCGGTTAAGGATGGATGAACGGCAATGACCCTTTTGCGGGTGCGCGGATTTGATGTTCACAAAGGCTACCTGGACCCGGGCAGGCAGGCGGTGCTGATCGACAGCCTGCGTCCGGTGCTGAAAGCGGCGCCGCTGTTCTCTCCGAATGTGCCGGGCGGCGGGCAGATGTCGGTGCGGATGACCTCGGCCGGGCGGTTCGGGTGGTATTCGGATGCCAAGGGATACCGGTATGCGGAGACGCATCCTTCGGGGCGCGCGTGGCCTGCGATTCCGCCAGAGGTTCTGCAGATCTGGGACGCGCTGACCGGGCTGGAGCGGCAGCCGGAGTGCTGCCTGCTCAACTACTACGGCGAGGGCGCGCGGATGGGGCTGCACCAGGACAAGGATGAGGCGGATTTTTCCTATCCTGTGGTTTCGGTGTCCCTGGGCGATGACGGGCTGTTCCGGATCGGCAATCAGAGCCGTGGCGGAAAAACCGAGTCTGTCTGGCTGGGTTCCGGCGATGCGGTGGTGATGGGCGGCGCGGCGCGGCTTACTTATCACGGGGTGGACCGGATCCGGTTCAAGTCCTCGCGGCTGCTGCCCAAGGGCGGGCGGATCAATCTGACGCTGCGGGTGGTGACGTAACGCCGCGGGCGCAAAAGTTTTTGGGAAAACTTTTGCCAAGACTTTTCTGAAAAGCCGTGGGGCCGGGCGGCTAGGGCACCAGAGAGCAGCAGCCGGACAGGACGTCCAGCCGGCCAGCGCCGCGGTAATGCAGAAGGCCGGCCGCGATGCCGTAGGCGCGGTCTGACATGCCGTCAGAGCATTGCCGGGCGGTGAGGGTGCCGGAGAGGCTTGCCGGTTCGGCATCAGAGCCTGCGCCTTGGTTCCGGCCGGCAGCATGGAAACCGGATTTGCCGCTGTGGTTTGAGCCGGGTTCCCGTGCCAGAACGGTAAAGAGGAGGTCCGGATTGCCCGGCATCTCCAACTGGGCTGTTTCACCCAGGGCCAGGGACCAGAAGGGTTCGGTGCCAAAGCACGCCAGGGCCTGGTCCCGCTGCGTATGCCAGTCGCCCTGTTGGCGGCGGTCAAGAAACCGCAGCGCGGCCCAGCCTGAGCGCTCGCCAATGTTGACCAGTCCCCATTTGCCGCTGCTGTCCGCCAGCACCACCTCGACCCCGGCCTGATCCGGCGCCAGGCTGCCGATGATGCCGGCGCCGGCAGACGGGGCGCTGCGGACGTTCAGCACGTCGTCCGCGGCGACGCCGGAGACGCTGTAAAGAGCGGGAAACTCCTGCGCTGCTGCCGGCAGCGCCGCAGATGCCAGCCATAGGAGGACGGCAGCAAGGCGCAGCCTCACCGCTTTGCGCTCCAGCTGAGGGAGACCTGGCGGCGGGTGTAGAATTCGCCCATCAGGCCGACAACGATCAGCACCAGTGCCACCCAGGCGGCATACTGCCAGGAACTGAAATGCGGGTTGTAGTTGATGAACACAAACCCCCGCGACTGATCGATGCAATGAAACAGAGGGTTCCAGTCGAACATGACCAGCATGTAGCTGGGCAGCGTGTTGGCCAGGAACATCTTGCCTGAGGCAATCATATTGGCGCGCTGGTAGATCATCGTCAGGATGCCGACCAAACTGGGCGCCCAGGGTTTCAGCACCAGGAACACCAATCCCACACCGGCGCCTGAAACCCACGACAGCAGAACCATGCCGAAGGCGGGTATCGGCTGTTCGATATGCAGAGGCGTAAAGGCGACGTGGTAGACAAACAGAATGGTGAACAGCGACAGCACCTGGATATACAGCGCGCCGATTGCGGCCGACAGGATGGCGACCATCGTGTTCATCGGCGCGTGCTGCATCATCGGGCTGCTGGGGCCTTCGGCGCCGGAAACCGCGCTGACGGTTTTGGTGTGCACCATGAACAGGAAGACGCCGGACATAACATAAAGCAGGAAGTCGCCGCGGATGGCGGATCCGCGCAGGCCCAGCACCGCGAACATCACATAGAAGGCCAGGACGAACAAAACCGTCTGCAGCAGGTTCAGGCCAAGCGCGATAAAGGCGTTGTTGTGCTTGGAGCGGACACTGCGCACAACGGAATGAAACACCACCTCAACCAGGTTGAAGAAACCCGATATATGCGAAGGCTGGGTGCGCTGCTGAAACATGAACCTGCGTTCTCTGCCCGAATGTGATGCGGCTGCTTGCCGTTCTGCTGTGCGGGCATCATAAGAGGCAAGAGGAAAATTTTCAATTAAACCTGTGTTGGGGAGATCCGCGTGACCTATGACGACCTGGTGCCCGTGATCCGCCGCCTGGCCATTGAGGCCGGTGCGAAGATCATGGAGATCTACAATTCCGATGATTTCGACGTGAAGGTGAAATCCGACGACAGCCCGGTAACCGAAGCGGACGAAGCCGCGGATGCGCTGATTTCGGCAGGGCTGCGGGCGGCGTTTCCGGATATGATGCTGGTCACCGAGGAGCAGGCGGCCTCGCACAAGGAGCGCGGTGAGACGTTCCTGATCGTCGATCCGCTGGACGGCACCAAGGAATTCATCCACCGCCGCGGCGATTTCACCGTCAACATTGCGCTGGTTGAACAGGGGGTGCCGACCCGGGGCGTCGTGTATGCGCCGGCGCGGCAGCGGATGTTCTTTACCCAGGCCGACGGCAGCGCGGTCGAGGAGACCGGTGCCTTTGATCCGGAGACCATCGGCGAGACCCGTGCGATCCGGGTGGCCGACAGCGACAACTCTGCGCTGATGGTGGTGGCGTCGAAATCGCACCGCGATCAGGCGACAGACGATTACATCGGCAAGTATAATGTGAAGGACAGCAAGAGCGCGGGCTCTTCGCTGAAGTTCTGCCTGGTGGCCACCGGCGAGGCGGATATCTATCCGCGCGTCGGCCGCACCATGGAGTGGGACACCGCCGCGGGCCATGCGGTTCTGGCGGGTGCAGGCGGAAAAGTGGTGCGTTTTGACGATCATTCCCCGCTGAAATACGGTAAAGAGGGCTATGCGAACCCGTTCTTCATCGCCTATGCCCCGGCTGTGGACCTGAAGGAAGCCTGATGTCCGTTTTGATTGTCATCCCCGCCCGCTATGCCTCCACCCGCTATCCCGGCAAGCCGCTGGTGCCGCTGACCGGGGCCGGCGGCGAGAAACGCTCGCTGGTCGAGCGGTCCTGGCGGGCGGCCTGTTCGGTGCAGGGCGCGGAGCGGGTGGTGGTGGCGACGGATGACCATCGCATCAGGGAGGCTGCTGAGGCATTTGGCGCCGAGGTGGTGATGACCTCTGAATCTTGCGCCAATGGCACCGAGCGCTGCGCCGAGGCGCATGCGGCGCTGGGCGGCGGCTATGAGATTGTGGTGAACCTGCAGGGCGATGCGCCGCTGACGCCGCATTGGTTTGTCGAGGATCTGGTGGCGGGGCTGCGGGCGGCCCCTGGCATGGGGCTGGCAACGCCGGTGCTGCGCTGCAACGGCGAGACGCTGAACAGCCTGCTGGCGGACCGCAAGGCGGGGCGGGTCGGCGGCACCACTGCAGTATTTGCCGCGGACCATGGTGCGCTCTATTTCTCCAAGGAGGTGGTGCCGTATTGCGGCCAGGTGTACGGGGATGGCGAAAACACGCCGGTCTTTCACCATGTTGGTGTCTATGCCTACCGTCCTGATGCCTTGGCAGCGTATTCTGACTGGGATACAGGGCCGCTGGAACGGCTCGAAGGGCTGGAGCAGCTGCGGTTTCTGGAGAACGGGCGCAAGGTGCTGTGTGTTGAGGTCGAAGCGCGCGGGCGCGAATTCTGGGAGCTGAACAACCCGGAAGACGTGCCGCGCCTGGAGGCCATGATGGAGAAAATGGGGCTCGCGTAGCTGGAATATGGTGATGAGGTCAGATATGCGCATGCTTAGGTTGCGTGAGGGTGCTGCCGTGCGGCACAGTCGGGCAACAGCCGCCGCCCCCGGAAATTGAGTGCAGAGAGAACGACATGCGTAAAAAAGTAACCAAAGCGATTTTTCCGGTTGCAGGTCTGGGGACCCGGTTCCTGCCGGCAACCAAATCGGTTCCCAAGGAAATCATGACCCTGGTCGACCGGCCGCTGGTGCAATATGCCATCGACGAGGCACGTGCCGCCGGGATCAAGGAGTTCATCTTTGTCACCTCCCGCGGGAAGGGCGCGCTGGAAGATTATTTTGACCACTCGCCGGTTCTGGAACAGGAGCTGCGCAAGAAGGGCAAGGACGATCTTCTGGACATCCTGAAGAGCACGGATATGGAATCCGGTGCGATTGCCTATATCCGCCAGCATAAGGCGCTGGGCCTGGGCCATGCGGTTTGGTGCGCCCGCCGCCTGATCGCCAATGAACCCTTTGCGGTGATCCTGCCGGATGACGTGATCGCGGCGGAAACGCCCTGCCTCAAGCAGATGGTCGAGGCCTATGAGGAAACCGGCGGCAACATGGTTGCCGCGATGGAGGTTCCGCGGGAGAAGACGTCGTCCTACGGTGTGCTCGATGTGAAAGAGGACATGGGCCAGGTGGTGGCTGCCAATGGTATGGTAGAGAAGCCCAAGATGGAGGACGCGCCGTCGAACCTGGCGGTGATCGGCCGCTACATCCTGGCGCCGTCGGTTCTGAAGAACCTCAACCAGATGAAGCAGGGCGCAGGCGGCGAAATCCAACTGACCGACGCGATCGCAGAAGACATCGCCCAGGACGTGCCGGTCTACGGCTACCGCTTCCGCGGCCAGCGGTTCGATTGCGGCTCCAAGGCGGGCTTCCTGCAGGCAACCGTGGCCTTTGCGCTGGCGCGCGATGAGCTGCGGGACGATCTGATGAACTACATCACCGAGATCGCGCAGGTCGGCAAGGCCGCGCAGTAACCGCACTGGCCGCCCTTTGGGGCGGCTTTGTTTGCATGGGGCAGAGACAGTGACCAATATCCTCGTGACCGGCGGTGCCGGATACATCGGCTCGCACGCCTGCAAGGCGCTGAAGGCGGCGGGCTATACTCCGGTGACCTATGACAACCTGGTGACCGGCTGGCAGGATGCGGTCAAGTTTGGCCCGTTCGAGAAGGGCGGCCTGAACGACCGGGCGCGGCTGGATGAGGTGTTTGCCCGGTACCAGCCGGCCGCGGTGATGCATTTTGCGGCCCTCAGCCAGGTCGGCGAAGCGATGAGCGCGCCGGGGCGTTACTGGGCCAATAACACCAGCGGGTCGCTGACCCTGATCGAGGCCGCGGTGGCGGCGGGCTGCCTGAACTTCGTGTTCTCCTCGACCTGTGCCACCTATGGCGAGCATGACAATGTGGTGCTGGATGAAAACACGCCGCAGCTGCCGCTGAACGCCTATGGCGCCTCCAAGCGCGCGGTGGAGGATATTCTGAAGGATTTCGGGGCCTCGCACGGGTTGCGGTCAGTGATTTTCCGCTATTTCAACGTGGCGGGTGCTGATCCTGAGGCCGAGGTGGGCGAGTTCCACCGGCCCGAAACCCATCTGGTGCCGCTGGTGCTGGATGCGATTGACGGCAAGCGCGACGCGCTGACCATCTTTGGCACCGACTATGACACCCCGGACGGCACCTGCATCCGCGACTATGTGCATGTCTGCGACCTGGTGGACGCGCATGTTCTGGGCCTGAAGTGGCTGGAAGACGGCAAAGGCAGCCAGGTGTTCAACCTGGGCACCGGCAGCGGGTTTTCAGTGCGCGAGGTGATGGACAAGGCCGAAGCGGTAACCGGACAGAAAGTGCCCTGCAATACCGGTCCCCGCCGGGCGGGCGACTGCACCAAGCTGGTGTCCGGGTCCACCCGCGCGGTCACTGATCTGGGCTGGGAACCGCGCCGGTCCACCCTTGAGGTGATGATCGCCGATGCCTGGAAATGGCATAAGACAGGCCACTACGAGACCTGATAATGGCCAGACCTGCCGCCCCTGACCTGCCTCCGCCGGGCCTGACCGGGGCCTACAGGATGCGGTGGAAGCGGCGGCGGATGCTGTGGCGCGCCCTGCGCGCCCGCCGTCAGATGCAGACAGCAGCGGACCGCACCCGGCAGATCCCCGGCAGCGGCGTTCTGGTTTTCAGCGTGCTTCGCAACGAGATTACCCGGCTGCCCTATTTCCTGGAGCACTACCGGAAGCTGGGGGCCGTCCACTTCCTGATAATCGACAATGGCAGCGATGACGGCAGCGCGGAACTGCTTGCCGCGCAGCCGGATGTCTCCTTGTGGCAAACAGAAGCCAGCTACCGGGATGCGCGCTTTGGCCTGGACTGGCTGGGCTGGCTGCTGATCCGTCATGGCCACGGGCGCTGGTGCCTGACGGTGGATGCGGATGAACTGCTGGTCTATTCCGGCATGGAGGTGCACGGGCTGGACGATCTGACCCGTACGCTGGAGCGGCAGGGGCGTGCCGGGTTTGGCGCGCTGATGCTGGATCTTTACCCCAAGGGGCCGCTGGGCGCACAAGACTGCGCACCGGGACAGGATCCCTCGGAGGTGCTGAAATGGTTTGATACCGGCCCCTACCGGGCGGTGCGGCAGGCGCCGCAGGGCAACCTGTGGGTTCAGGGCGGCGTTCGCGAAAGAGTGTTCTTTCAGGATCAGCCAGCGCGTTCGCCAACCTTGAACAAGCTGCCGCTGGTGCGCTGGAACCGGCGCTACGCCTATATCAATTCCACCCATTCCATGCTGCCGCCGCATATGAATGCGCTTTACGGCGGGCCGGGCGGTGCGGAGCCCTCCGGGGTATTGCTGCATACGAAGTTCCTGCCGGAGATTGTTTCCAAGTCGGCAACGGAAAAGCAGCGGCAGCAGCATTTCCATACGCCGCAGCAGTTTGACAGCTATTACGACCGGATCGCAGACGCGCCGGAACTGTGGCAGGAGGGGTCTGTCCGCTACTGCGGTCCGGACCAGCTGGCAGACCTGGGCCTGATGACCCGGCTTGATTGGTGACCGGTGCGGCAGGTGCCGCGCAGTGTTGCAGCTGCGCCGTGCGCCTGCGTAACTGTTTCTAAATCCATTGTTAATACACTGGGTGCGTGACATATTGCGCGGAAACTTGCCGCCGGCCGGGGTATTAAGGCAGGCAGGCGCGCTCCTTGGAAAAATGGTTTGGAGTAGACGTGGGGCTTTGGGATTCTTACCGGATGCGGTTGCGGCGCAAACGGCGGCTTGTCCGTGCAGTGCGCAAATCCGGTGAACTGACACCCGTTCAGGACCATACCCGATCGATCCGCCCGGATGACATCCTGCTGGTCTGCACCATGCGCAATGAGCAGATCCGCCTGCCCTATTTCCTGCAGTACTACCGCAGTTTAGGCGTCAATCATTTCCTGTTCGTGGACAATGGCTCCTCCGATGGCACCGCGGACTACCTGCGCGGGATGGAGGATGTCTCGCTGTGGCACACCACCGCGAGCTACAAGCGCGCGGGCTTCGGCATTGACTGGATGAACCACCTGAAACGCAAGTACGCGCACGGGCACTGGGTGCTGGTGGTCGATCCGGATGAGTTCTTTATCTACCCGTTCTGCGATACGCGGCCGATCCGGGCGCTGACCGATTGGCTGGATAATTCGGCAATCCGCAGCTTCTCGGCGATGCTGCTGGATGTCTACCCCAAGGGGCGGATCGGCGAGGTGCCCTACCAGCCCGGGCAGAACCCGCTGGAAATCGCGCATTGGTTCGACAGCGGCAACTACACCATCACCCGCAACCCGGAATACGGCAACCTGTGGATTCAGGGCGGGCCGCGGGCGCGGGTGTTCTTTGCCGATGAACCCAAGAAGGCGCCGGCGCTGAACAAGATTCCGCTGGTGAAATGGCACAAGCGGTACGCCTATGCCAGCTCCACCCATGCGCTGCTGCCGCGCGGGCTCAACCAGGTTTATGAGACCAATGGCGGCGAAAAGGCGAGCGGCGCGCTGTTGCACACCAAGTTTCTGGATACCTTTACCGTCAAAGCCGAGGAAGAACTGGCGCGCGGCCAGCACTACCGCGGCTCGGTGGAGTACAAGGCCTATGCCGGCAAGCTGGCAGAGCAGCCGGAGCTGTGGTGCAAGTGGAGCGAAAAATACATCAACTGGCGCCAGCTGGAGATCCTGGGGCTGATGTCCAAGGGGAACTGGGCATGAGCAGCACTGTCGGGGTTGTCATGCTGGTGCACACGGCGCTGGAGCGGGCCGCGCAGGTGGTGCGCCACTGGACCGCCAGCGGCTGCCCGGTGGTGCTGCATGTGGACCGCAAGGTCCGGCACGGCGCGTTTGACCGCTTCCGCCAGTCGCTGGACGGCAACCCGCTGGTGCGGTTTTCCGCCCGGCACCGCTGTGAATGGGGCACCTGGGGGATTGTTGCGGCCTCGCAGTCGGCGTCTGAAGTGATGCTGGCGGAGTTCCCCGATGTGCGCCATGTCTATCTGGCCTCTGGATCCTGCCTGCCGCTCAGGCCGGTGCAGGAGCTGGCCGGTTACCTGGCCGCGCGTCCGGAGACCGATTTCATCGAAAGCGCCACCACTGCGGATGTGCCCTGGATTGTCGGCGGTCTCAGCCATGAGCGGTTCACGCTGCGGTTCCCGTTTTCGTGGAAAAAGCACCGGTATCTGTTTGACCGCTACGTGGCATTGCAGCGCAAGCTGCGATTCAAGCGGCGGATCCCGCCCGGGCTGGTGCCGCATATGGGCAGCCAGTGGTGGTGCCTGACCCGCAAGACCCTGTCGGCGATCCTGGAGGACCCGGAGCGTCCGGCCTATGACGCCTATTTCCGCAAAGTCTGGATCCCTGACGAAAGCTATTTCCAGACCCTGGCGCGGCGGTATTCCAGCAATATCGAGAGCCGCTCGCTGACGCTGAGCAAGTTCGATTTCCAGGGCAAGCCGCATATCTTTTATGACGACCATCTGCAGTTGTTGCGCCGGTCGGATTGTTTTGTCGCGCGGAAGATCTGGCCGCATGCGGAGCGGCTGTATCAGGCGTTCCTGACCGACCCCGCCGGGGCGATGAAACGGACCGAGCCGAACCCCGGCAAGATCGACCGGATCTTTGCCAAGGCGGTGGACCGGCGCACCCGGGGCCGGGCGGGGCTGTATATGCAGAGCCGGTTTCCCGGCCGCGGCTCTGAGAACGGTGTGACCTCTAGCCCCTATTCAGTGTTTCAGGGCTTTGCAGAGCTGTTCGAGGATTTTGAGACCTGGCTGGCCCGGACGACAGGGGCCAGGGTGCATGGCCACCTTTTTGCGCCGGAGGGAGCGGGGTTTTCCGAGGGGCAAAGCCTGATCAATGGCTGTCTTAACGCCAGTGCCGCCGTGCGCGACTATAATCCGGAAAGTTTCCTTACCAGTCTGATCTGGAACACCCGCGGCGAGCGCCAGTGCTTTCAGTTCGGTCCGCGCGCCAACCAGGCGGTGAATTGGATGATGGCGCGGGATTCCAATGCGCAGATCTCCGTCATCAGCGGCGCCTGGGCAATCCCGCTGTTCAAGTCTGACGGCAGCTTCGCCGAGTTGCGCCAGGAGGCCGCCAGGCTGCAGCAGCGGGAGGCTGAGCAGCTGCAGATCCTGCGGTCGCAATGGACCAAGGCGCGGGTGCGGATCTGGACCATGGCAGAGTTTGTCGAGGCGCCGATGGAGCCGTTGCAGACCATCATAGACGAGATCGGCCCGCTGGCCGTGCGGCACCTGAGCGAAGCCCCCAGAATGACCGGTCTTGAAGGCTTCGGTCAGTTCCTGCAGAATCTCAAGAACCAGGGCATGCATCCCTATCTGATGGGGGATTTCCCGGTTGAGCATAGCCCGGTCAACCCGTCCAAGCCGCAGCGAAAACCCTATCTGGTGCGATAAACCCTGATGCCCGAAGCTTCCTTTGATTACTTTGTTGTTCTTGCGGAAATGCGTACCGGCTCCAATTTTCTGGAGACCAACCTGAATGCCTTTGACGGGCTGGCCTGCCATGGGGAGGCGTTCAACCCGCATTTCATCGGCTACCCGAACAGCACCGAAATCCTGGGCGTGACCCAGGCGATGCGCGAAGCGGACCCGGCGCGGCTGATCCAGCAGATCAAGGCGGAACCCGGTCAGCTGGGAGGCTTCCGGTATTTCCATGACCACGACCCGCGGGTGCTGGATCTCATGCTTGAAGATCCGCGCTGCGGCAAGATCATCCTGACGCGCAATCCGCTGGACAGCTATGTGTCCTGGAAGATTGCCCAGGAAACCGGCCAGTGGAAACTGACCAATGTAAAACGCCGCAAAGAGGCCAAGGCGCAGTTCGATGCAGCGGAATTCACTGCCCATACGGCGGCGCTGCAGGATTTCCAGGTCACCCTGCTGAACCGGCTGCAGGCGCTGGGGCAGGCGGCCTTTTACGTGGCCTATGAGGATCTGCAAAGCCTTGACGTGATGAACGGGCTGGCCCGCTGGCTGGGCGTTGGGCAGCAGCTGGAGGCGCTGGACGAAAGCCTGAAGCGGCAGAACCCGGAACCGGTGCTGGCCAAGGTGGCCAATCCTGATGAAATGCAGGCGGCGCTGTCCGGCATGGACTGGTTCAACCTGACCCGGACGCCGAACTTTGAGCCGCGCCGCGGCCCGGCAGTGCCGGGGTATGTGGCCGGCGTTGTGACGCCGCTGCTGTATCTGCCGTTGAAGGGCGGGCCGGAGGCTGAGGTGGTTCAGTGGATGGCGGGGCTGGACCATGTGGCGCCGGAGGGGCTGATCCACGGCATGAACCAGAAGCAATTGCGCCTGTGGAAACGCGGCAACAAGGGATTTCGCAGCTTTACCGTGCTGCGCCATCCGGCCGCGCGGGCGCATGCCGTGTTCTGCCGGCGGATCCTGAATGCCGGCCCGGGCAGCTACAGGCAGATCCGCAACACGCTGCGAAGGCAGTTCAAGCTGCCCGTTCCGGAGGAAGGCCCGGGCCCCGGTTATTCATGCGGCAGGCACCGCGAGGCCTTTGCGGGATTTTTGGAGTTTGTGAAGGCCAGTCTGGCAGGGCAGACCTCTGTCCGGCTCGATGCGGAATGGGCGACGCAGAGCCAGGCGCTGGCCGGGTTTGCCGAATTGGGCTTGCCGGATCTGCTGATCCGCGAGGGCGAAATGGGCGAGGACC
This sequence comes from Leisingera sp. CC-HEC093, assembly GCF_059429195.1. Classification (NCBI taxonomy): domain Bacteria; kingdom Pseudomonadati; phylum Pseudomonadota; class Alphaproteobacteria; order Rhodobacterales; family Roseobacteraceae; genus Leisingera; species Leisingera sp. CC-HEC093. Next base: position 1,487,992 of record NZ_JCAIJR010000001.1, read on the forward strand.
TGCCTGCGCTGGCCCGCAAGCTGGGCCGGATGGAGCCGGGCGTTGTACGGGAGGCGGCCCCTGATGAGCCTTTTGCGCTGGCGGACATTTATGATGCGGACCTGGAGGCGCTGATCGCCTCAGTCTACCAGCGTGATTACCTGGCCTTCGGCTTCGGGCCCTGGCTGCCGCGCTGAATCCTCTGCCTCCGCCGCAAAGGAGACGCTCCCGCGCCCGCCGGATGTTCAGCAGGCTGACCAGCCGGATCGGCCTTGGGCCGGGCGCCGCACGGGGTGCGGCGCGGGTCTGGCGTGCCCCTGCCTGACGTGCGCGTGCCGGGTTTCAGAAATGCCTTTGATAGGGACCCCCTGCACGGACCGGGGCCGGAGGCCGCGGTTCGTGCCTGGCCCAACGGGAAGAGCGCTGCCGGAAGGCGGCCGATGACGGGCGGGAGAGCTGCCGGAATGACAGAGCTGAGGTGCTTGTGAGGGAGCTTAGGCTGTCCGGCCGGCGCTGCCCGGTGCCTCAGGCGGCCTGGACAGACTGGCCTTCGGTCAGGATGGTGTACAGCGTGGCCGGGTCGTGGTTGGCCCGCAGCTTGGTGCAGAAGCTCTGCTCGCGCAGGGTGCGGGATACCAATGCCAACGCTTTCAAATGCTCGACACCGGCGTCCTCGGGTGCAAACAGGGCAAAGGCAATGTCCACCGGTTGGCGGTCCACGGCGCCGAAATCCAGCGGTTTTTCCAGGATCAGGAAGGTGCCGCAGACCTCGCTGATGGTATCGAGCCGGGCATGCGGCAGGGCGACGCCATGGCCGACCCCGGTGGGGCCGAGGCTTTCGCGGTCCAGCAAAGCCTCGACAGTGCCTTGGGCGTCGAGCCCGTACGCGCCTTGAGCAACATCAGCGATTTCCTGGAACAGGCGCTTCTTGCTGGAGACCGCGCCGATAACCCGGACGGCCTCTGGCTTGAGGATGCTGGAAATCTGCATGTGTCTGCTCCGTTCCGGCGCCCCTGCGGGGCGCCGATGCCTTGGGTGTGTTTACGGATCGATCCAGCCGATGTTGCCGTCTTCACGGCGGTAGACCACGTTCAATCCGTCTTTGCCTTCATTGCGGAAGACCAGGACCGGGGCGCCTGCCAGCTCCATCTGCATCACCGCTTCCCCGACAGACAGGGAGGGGATGCGGGTCTCCATTTCGGCGACGATGATCGGCTGCAGCGAGTCCGGTTCTGAATCCGCTTCTTCAGAGGCGAGGATATACGAATTGGCGCCCAGATGTTCAACCGGTTCGCTGCGGTCCTTGTGGTGATCCTTCAGACGGCGCTTGTAGCGGCGCAGCTGCTTTTCCATTTTTTCGCAGCAGGCGTCGAAAGCGGAGTAGATTTCGGTTTCGTGGGCCTTGGCCTGCGCGCTCAAACCGGTCGACAGGTGGACGGTGGCTTCACACACATACTCATGCGCCGAACGGGAAAAGACCACAGTCGCGTCGGTTGGCCGTTCGGCGTATTTTTGAACGGCCGAACCCAGCTCATTCTGCACATGAACCTGCAGAGCTTCGCCGATGTCGATCTGTTTGCCGCTGATTTTGTAACGCATGTGATCTCCTTCACAATTTATTGCGGCCGGGCCCGCTGCCAAGGCAATCCTTGGCAGTGTCACATCAGGTCCGGATCCGGGGGGCAGGCCAGCCGTCCGGTTGCATCCGTCCGGGCCTTGTCGCCAAGGCTGTTGTTCGGACTGCATCGGACTGCGCGTATGCCATGGGTCAATTCGACGGCAAGACAGCGGGAGAGTCAATGGATAACGCGAAAAAAGAGGCCCGGTTTGCGGCGGGTTTTCGCGCCCGGAAAGCGGCGGCAGAAAGGGTCAGGAAATGCGGAAATTATCCCCTAAGTAGACCCTGCGGACGTTCTCGTTCTCGACCACTTCTTCGGGGCTTCCGGACATCAGAACCTGGCCGTCATGCAGGATATACGCACGGTCGACGATCTCTAGCGTTTCGCGCACATTGTGATCGGTGATCAGCACCCCGATGCCGCGTTTCTTGAGGTCGGCGACCAGGTGGCGGATGTCGCCGACCGAGATCGGGTCGACCCCGGCAAAGGGTTCATCAAGCAGCAGGTACTTGGGGTCGGCGGCCAGGCAGCGGGCGATTTCCACCCGGCGCCGTTCACCGCCTGACAGCGCAAGCGCGGGTGCGCGGCGCAGGTGCTCGATCGAGAAATCGGACAGCAGTTCTTCCAGCCGCTCCCGCCGTTTGTGCTCGTGCTTTTGCGAGATATCCAGCACCGCGGAGATGTTGTCCTCAACCGACAGGCCGCGGAAGATCGACATTTCCTGCGGCAGGTAGCCGATGCCCAAGCGTGCCCGGCGGTACATCGGCAGGCCGGTGACGTTCTGGCCGTCGATGCTGACGGTGCCGGCCTCGGGAAAGACGAGGCCCGCGATGGCATAGAAGCTGGTGGTTTTGCCGGAGCCGTTGGGGCCCAGCAGCGCCACCACCTCGCCGCGGTTGAGGGACATGGACACGTCCCGGATCACCACTTTCTTACGGTAGGATTTTCGCAGCCGTTCGATGCGCAGGCCGGAGGAGCCTTCGGTGACGGTGAGTTTGGGTTTCGCCATCAGTTGCTTCCGCCGTTCGGGTTGAGGATGGTCTTGACCCGACCGTCCATTTTGGCAGTTCCGGACGTCAGGTCCACCTCCAGCCTGTTTGAGGCCAGTGTGCCGGTTTTCTGGGTCACCAGAACGTCGCCGGTCATCACGATCGCGCCCTGGTCGATGGTGTATTCGGCATAGCGGGACTCGGCGGCGTCAGGGCCGCTGACCAGCACCACATTGCCGGTGGCCTCCAGCCGTTCGATGCCGGCCTTGGCGCCGCTTTCGCTGGCCGTTTTGTAGATCACCAGCACATTGTCGGCGGACAGCCGCATAATACCTTGCACAATCAGCACATTGCCGGTGAATTCAGCGGAGCCGTCGGCCTGATTGACCGCCAGGTTATCGGCGGTCACCTCAACCGGCAGGCTGGGGTCGGCTTCGGCCGTGCCGAAAGCCACAGAGGCGGTTTGCGCCGCTGCGAGGCCGGGAAATACGGCGAGCGGCAGACAAAGAATAAATGCACGCAAATGAGACACAGGCTATCTTTCCGGTTTCTGGGGTTCGTATAGCAGTTTCACCCCGTTTTTGAACACCATATGAACCGGGCCGCCCGCGGTTTTTGTCCGGATCTGCATATTGCCAGCGGTCAGATCGCCAATCGCTCCTGTCGCCCGGACCGGACCGGGGCTACTGGCCTCCAGCCCGCTCAGCGCCGTGTCCAAGACCTCTGTCTGGACGACCAGGCCATCGGTCGAGGTGATGATCACATTGCCGGTGAACCGGGCGAGGTCCTGGTCCGGCTGAATGGCCCCGGTTTCGGAAACAAGGGTGATACGGCCTCCGCCCGCCAGTTTGAATTCGGCAGAGAGGTCGCTGGCGACCGGTGCTGTCCCGCTGCGGCCGGGAAGGGCCAGCGCGGCGGTGACCATGATCTCGTCGCCCCGCGTGGTGGTGCCTGAAAAGAACGGGGCGGTGACTTGCTGGCCCTTCATCCGTTCCTCGACCTCCTTCTCGGCGAAGGGGATCACGGCATCGGTGTTCACCCCGCGCGAGATCAGGAACAGAGTCGACAGCAGCACCAGGGCTGCCAGCGGCAGCAGCACCTTGAGATAGGCGACGGCTCTGGAATGGCTGTCCATGCTTGTTCCCGGCCTCCGTGTCAGCCCAGGCCCGCGCGCAGGCAGTCATGGATGTGCAGCAGGCCCTCGGCCTTCCGGCCGTTATCCGGGTCGACGACGAACAGGCAGGTGATCTTGCGTTTGTTCATCACCGCAACCGCCTCTTGCGCCATGGCGCCGGGGGCGATGGTGGCGGGGGCAATGGTCATCACTTCTGCCGCGGTCTTGTCCAGCAGGCCGTCCATGTGGCGGCGCAGGTCGCCATCGGTGATGATGCCGGCCAGCGAGCCGTCGGCGGCAGCAACGCCTGCGACGCCAAACCCTTTCTGGCTGATTTCGATCAGTGCATCGGCCATCGGGGTGGTTTCAGAGACCAGCGGCAGGGCATCGTCCGCGTGCATCAGGTCGCGCACCTTGCTGAGCTGCGCGCCGAGCTTGCCGCCCGGGTGGAAGTCGCGGAAGTTTTCCGGCCGGAAATCGCGGTGCTTCATCAGTGCAATCGCCAGTGCGTCGCCCATCGCCAGGGTCAGCGTGGTGGAGATCGAGGGCACCATGCCAAAGCCGCAGGCCTCGCCCAGTGAGGGGATTTGCAGATGCACGTCAGCCTGTTTCATCAGGGTGCTGTTCATTTTGCTGGACAGGCCGATCAGCGGGATTGCGAAACGGCGGGTGAAGGTCAGCAGGTTGGCCAGTTCCGGGGCCTCGCCTGAGTTCGAAATCGCCAGCACCACGTCGCCTTCGGACAACATGCCCAGGTCGCCGTGGCTGGCCTCAGCCGGGTGCACGAAATAGGCCGGCGTGCCGGTGGAAGCCAGCGTCGCCGCGATCTTATGGCCGATATGGCCGGACTTGCCTATGCCGCTGATGATGATGCGGCCCTTGGCCTGCAGGATCAGCTGAACAGCTTCGGCAAAACGTTCATCCAGGCTGTCGGCCAGGGTGTCCAGCGCTTTGGCCTCATCGGTGATCACCTGCCGCGCGGTGACAAGGAATTGCTCGGTATCGGTCATGAGTGGGCAAAAATGTCGGTTTCGGGCCAGCCGGCCAGGTCCAGCTTGGCGCGGGTTGGAAGGAAGTCGAAACAGGCCTGGGCCATTTCGGTGCGGCCCTCACGGGCCAGGCGTTTGTCCAGGGCATCGCGCAGCTTATGCAGGTGCAACACGTCCGAAGCGGCATAGTCGAGCTGCGCTTCGGTCAGTTCTTCGGCGCCCCAGTCGCTCATCTGCTGCTGCTTGGAGATGTCGATGCCCAAAAGTTCCTGGGTGAGATTCTTGAGGCCGTGGCGGTCGGTATAGGTGCGCACCAGGCGGCTGGCGATCTTGGTGCAATAGACCGGTGCTGCCAGGGCGCCGAAAGCGTGGTGCATCGCGGCAATGTCGAAGCGGCCGAAATGAAAGAGTTTCAGCACATTGGCGTCTTCCAGCATGCGGCACAGGTTGGGGGCTGCGGCCTGTCCCTTTTCCACCTGCACGATATGGGCATTGCCGTCGCCGCCGGACATCTGGATCACGCAGAGCCGGTCGCGGTGCGGGTTCAGCCCCATGGTCTCGCAGTCGATGGCAACAACGGGACCTAGGTCCAGCCCGTCGGGCAGGTCGTTCTTGTACAGGTAATTGGCCACTGAAATTCCCTTTTGATGTTCACCGCGCCGGGCTGTGCTGCAGACGAAATAGGCACTTTGCTCCGCAAACTCAACTGCGCCATAAAAAGGGAAGTGCTGCTAAGAAATGCTGAATAACACCGCCCTGCGGGCAAGTCCTTTGCAGGGCGGTGCTTTTGGCACTGGTCAGAAGATGAAGTCGTCCGCTGAAAGGCTAGTCAGCAACGCATCTTCAAGCAGGACCGAGCTGTTTGCGCCGGTTGTAATCCGGACACCGTCAGCGGTTTGCACGGCGTCTGCCAGAACATCGTCCAGACCGTCGAACCCGGACAGCCGGGAGAGGTTGATGCGGTCGATGCTTTGGCCGGCGGTGAAATCCAGGATCCGGTCATGGCCATGGCTGCCGGCAAACACAAAGACATCGCGGCCTGTGCCGCCGGTCAGGATGTCATCCCCTGCTCCGCCATTCAGCAAGTCGCGGCCGCTGCCGCCGTCCAGCCGGTCACGTCCGGCGCCGCCGAACAGCCGGTCATTCGCGTTGCCGCCGTTCAGCCGGTCGATCTGGGTGCCGCCGAACAGCCTGCCGTTGCCGCCGCCGCCCAGATGGTCGTTGCCGGTGTTTCCAAACAGCCGGTCATTGCCATTTCCGCCAAACAGACGGTCGCTGCCGCCCATCGCCCGGACGGAATCGTCACCGTCTTGCGTGCGGATGTCATTGGCGGCGCTGTTGCCGGTCACTGTGTCATTTCCGGCGCCGGTGATCAGGTTTTCGACAACTGTGCCGCGCGCAATCCCGATGTTGCCAGCCAAGCCGCCAGCGTCCGAAAAATGCTCCTGGCGCAAATCGGCACGGCTTGCCGTGTCGAAACCGCTGAGGTCCAATGTGTCTGTGCCGCTGTGATCGTTGATTGTGAAGGCTACAGGTTCGCCTTCGTAGTTGGCTTGGTTTCCGAACAGATCGCCAAGAGCACCAGGCAGGCTGGAATCCGGACCCCATACTGTGTCGCCTGCTGTTGCGCTGCTGCTGCCGGGCGCGCCGTAAAGCTCTTGTATCGCAATGATGTCTGCCATCATCGGTGTCAGCAGATAGGCATGGCTGGCGTCCACGCTCGTGTTATCTGTCTGACTGAAATAGGACATGATTGACAGCTGCCAGCTGTCGTTGGCGAATTCCTCGCTGGACCCGTAAGTCGCGGTGCCGTTGTAGTCGCCCTGGTGTCCCAGCCCAAGCGCATGGCCAACCTCGTGAATGTAGGTCTGGAGGGAGTAGCTGTCGATGCTGGTGCCAAATTCGGTCAACCAGGGACGCGAGACGTTCACAATCGATGAGGTTATCACGCCGTTCGTCACCTCAGAAGTCGAGTACGCACCTGCCTCGCTGTCTATGAATGTGATATCCGCGCTGTCGCTGGTGGTCTCGGAGAACTCGATGCCGGCGACCATCTCCCAGGCCTCCAAGGCCCAGCGTGCGAGTTGCTGGCCCTCCGCTGTCAGCCCGGTCAAATTTACGGTAATCACATGGCTTTCTGACGTGTCAAAGCTTCTACGGCTTCGGGTGCTGTCCTCCCAGTAACCGTCTGTCAGATAGCCTGCCAAGTCATTCAGAGACCCATGCGGAGCCGGTGCATCCAGATCAGTTGAGATTGTGTAGCTGCCAGAATGACGGTCGGCATATGAGCCCGCGCTAATGTAGTAAGTGCCGGTGGCGGTCGCAGTAAAGGAAATAGCGGAATCAAAACCTGGCCCGCTGTCATCATCGCTGCGGATCAGGCTGCCCTGGCCATTGTACAGCCGCAGGTAGGGGTCGCTCAACGTGCCGCCGCCGCTGATTGAGCCGCTCAGTTCAATTTCGTAGGTTTCACCTTCTGTCAGTGTGATTGCAACCCAATCCCGGTCGCCGACTCTGGACAGTGTGCCTTGGAACGTGTCGCCGGGGGACATGCTGTATGAGGTCCAGGTCCCATGGCCTGCGTCCGAGATTTCGACAATCCTGGCGGAGCTAACATTGTCCTGATCTTCGGATGCGGCACGTTCAATGCAATCTAAACACATGAAATATATTCCTGTTGGCCTTCTTCGCGTGGTGAAAACCGTAATACCGTTAAATCAACTATTGGTGGCGGCTTGTCCCCGCCTGCAATCTGTGCGCTTTAATCATTTTTAATGAGTTGAGAAAAGTGCGGTCGTTTTTATTCTGTCGGAAATGCGGCAAAAACGTTGCGTGAACCGATTGCAATTAGCGCAGGAAGCAAAAGAAAACAGATGCTTGCGCTTTGGGCTCGCAAACGGAAACAGTATGTTGCTGAAAGGGAATGGTGCCCAGGAGAGGACTCGAACCTCCACGTCCATACGGACACTAGCACCTGAAGCTAGCGCGTCTACCAATTCCGCCACCTGGGCAGGTGTCGTGAAACCGGCGTATAAGCGGAGTCGCAGGCAGCGTCAAACGGAAATGGCGGGCAGAGCTGCAGGCCGCGGGTTCACCAGTTTACGGGTTGCCGCCGCAAACGCGGCCCTGTGAACTCTCCTGTGACAAGCTGGACTGATTTGCAGCGTTGGCATTCCGTTTTGGAATGATGCCAGAACGCAAACTCATTAGCTTTGGGTAACGCTTTCGCGGATAAAGGCACGGTCATTCAGCGCAAGGAGGCCGCATGGACCGCGCCCAGATCGTGCATCAGAATTTCCTGGACCGGGTCAAGGCCGGGCAACTTCCCGCAGGGGCTGCACCAAGCGGGCCGCTGGCTGCGGCTGAGGCCGTTTCAACATTCCGCGCGCAGGTGCTGAGCCGGGCGCTGGATCTGACCAGCCGGGACATGCAGAAAGCGGGGCAGGGGTTCTACACCATAGGCTCCTCAGGGCATGAGGGGATGGCGGCGGTGGCCCGCGCCCTGCGCCCGGCCGACATGGCGTTCCTTCATTACCGCGATGCCGCATTCCAGATCGCCCGCGCCGATCAGGTGCCGGGGCAGCGGATTGCCTGGGACATGCTGCTGTCCTTTGCCTGCTCCAGCGAAGACCCCACCTCGGGCGGGCGGCACAAGGTGCTGGGCTCCAAGGCGCTGATGATCCCGCCGCAGACTTCGACCATTGCCAGTCATTTGCCCAAGGCGGTGGGTACCGCCTATTCCATCGGTGCAGCCAAGCGCAACAAGCCGGAGCATCAGTTGTTGCCGGAGGATGCCATCGTCATGTGTTCCTTCGGCGATGCATCCGCCAACCACTCGACGGCCCAGGGTGCGATCAATACGGCAGGCTGGACTTCGGTTCAGTCGGTGCCTTTGCCCTTGCTGTTTGTCTGCGAGGACAACGGCATCGGCATTTCGACGAAGACGCCGAAAGGGTGGATTGAGGCTTCGATGGCGGGGCGGCCCGGCATCAGGTATTTCAAGGCGGACGGGCTGGATATCTACAACGCCTTTGCGGTGGCGCAGGAGGCGGCGGAGTATGTGCGGACGCACAAGAAGCCCGCGTTCCTGCATCTGCGCACTGTGCGCCTGTACGGCCACGCCGGGGCGGATGTGCCGACCACCTATATGGCCAAGGCAGAGGTGGAGGCGGATGAGGCCAACGATCCGCTGCTGCATTCGGTGCGGCTGCTGGATGAGGCCGGGGCATTGAAGCCGGCCGAGGCGCTGAAAATCTACACGGACACCTGCGCGCGGGTGGAGCGGATCCGGGCGGAAGCGGTGACGCGGCCGCATTTGAAAACCGCAGAAGATGTCGCGGCCAGCCTGATCCCGCCCAAGCGGGAGTGCGCGCCCACCAACGGTCCCAGTGCTGAGGCACGCCTCGGCGCTTTCGGCAGCGACATGCGGGCGATGGAGGAGCTGCAGCCAATGTCGCGCCTGATCAATTGGGCGCTGACCGATCTGATGCTGGAACACGGCGAGATCGTCATGATGGGCGAGGATGTGGGCCGCAAGGGCGGGGTCTACGGCGTCAGCCAAAAGCTGCAGCAGCGGTTCGGGCCGGACCGGGTGATCGACACGCTGCTGGATGAGCAGTCGATCCTGGGGCTGGCGATCGGCATGGGGCACAACGGCTTCCTGCCCATCCCGGAGATTCAGTTCCTTGCCTATCTGCACAATGCCGAGGACCAGCTGCGCGGGGAGGCGGCGACGCTGCCGTTCTTCTCCAGCGGGCAGTTTTCCAACCCGATGCTGCTGCGGATTGCCGGGCTTGGCTACCAGAAAGGGTTTGGCGGGCATTTCCACAATGATAACTCGCTGGCGGTGCTGCGCGATATTCCGGGGCTGGTGATTGCCTGCCCTTCGGACGGGGCGGAGGCTGCGATGATGATGCGCGAGGCGGTGCGGCTGGCGCGCGAGGAGCAGCGGGTGGTGGTCTTTGTCGAACCCATCGCGCTGTATCCGATGCGGGACCTGCATGAGGTGAAGGACGGCGGCTGGATGCGGATCTATCCCTCGCCGAACCAGCGCATTGCCTTGGGCGAGGTTGGCGTGCATGGGGATGGCACCGATCTCGCCATCGTGACCTATGGCAATGGACGCTACCTCTCGGCCCAGGCGCAGGCAGAGCTGGCGGAGAACGGTGTGAATGCGCGCATTGTCGATCTCCGCTGGCTGGCGCCCCTGCCCGTTGAGGCGCTGCTGAAAGCTGTCGAGGGATGCAAGAATGTGCTGATTGTCGATGAATGCCGCATTACCGGCAGCCAGTCGGAGGCATTGATGGCGTTGTTTGCTGAGCAGAGTGATCTTCCCGCAGCCCGGATAGCCGCCAGCGATTGCTTCATCGCAACCGGGCCGGCCTATGGCGCGACGCTGCCGTCGAAGTGCAGCATAGTTGAGGCCGCGATGAAGCTGGCAGGAGGCAAGACATGACCCGCACTGCTGTTTTGATCTGCCCGGGCCGGGGCACCTATAACAAGTCGGAGCTGGGCTATTTGCACCGCCATCACGCGGACAAGGCGGCTTTGTTTGCGGATTTTGACGCGCAGCGCCGGGGCGCCGGGCAGGAAGAGGTCACTGCGCTGGACGGTGCCACGCGGTTTTCCGTGTCGAAGTATTCACGCGGGGACATTGCCTCGCCGCTGATCTATGCGTCCGCACTGGCGGATGCCCGGTCGCTGGCAGGGGATATCGAGGTGGTTGCTGTCACCGGCAACTCGATGGGCTGGTACATCGCGCTGGCAGCGGGTGGGGCGCTGAGCGCGGCGCACGGGTTCGAGGTGGTGAACACTATGGGCACGCTGATGCAGGAGCAGCTGATCGGCGGCCAGCTGGTCTATCCCTTTGCCGGGCCGGATTGGCAAAACAATCCCGCGCGCAAAGCGGAGCTGCTGGCGCTGGCTGCAGAGATCGATGCACGCGAAGGCCACGACCTGGCGCTGTCCATTGATCTGGGCGGCGTGCTGGTGCTGGCCGGGAACGAGGCCGGGCTGGCGGCGTTTGAGGGTGTTGTGCCGGTGATTGAGGAGCGTTTCCCGATGCGGCTGGCCAACCATGCGGCGTTTCACACCCGCCTGCAGGCGCCGGTGGCGGCGGAGGGGCGCAAGCGGCTTAGCGCGGATATGTTCACCCAGCCGGAGGTGCCGTTGATCGACGGGCGCGGGCAGATCTGGTGGCCGGGTGCCACGGACACACAGGCTTTGTGGGACTACACCTTGGGGCATCAGGTGGTGGAGCCCTATGATTTCACCCGCGCGGTGCAGAATGCGGCCTATGAGTTTGCGCCGGATCTGTTCATCGTGACCGGTCCGGGCACCACGCTGGGCGGCGCGGTGGCGCAATTGCTGGTGCAGGCGGGCTGGCAGGGAATGACCGGAAAGGACGCCTTCAAAGCACGCCAGGCCGAAGCGCCGCTGCTGGTTTCGATGGGCGATGCGGCGCAGCGGTTTTTGGCAGCGGGCTGATCAAGTGGCCGAGGCGGCTCCCGCGTCTGTTGCCTGCATCGCAGATGCCGGCAAAGCAGCCTTGGACGCGGCACTGCCCTGCGCGCAGTGCGGAAGAGATCTGCCCAGAAGGCTGTGTCTGAGGTGTGGAGAGTTCACTCCCGCCTCAAGGGTAAACCGCGCGGGACGCGCGGCGGCTGCGCCGCCCCTGGCCCGGGGTTGAACAGGGGAGCCGCTATTCAGCCGCCGCCTGAGGCTGTTGAGAGGTCTGGACTGCAAAACAGACCACCGGCCGGGAGACATTGTGCAGGCTGACGGCGCCCAGTGAAACGCCTTGCGAGGTGTCGCTCAGGATGTCGCGGCTGACGACAATCGCGTGGTTCGCGGTCTTGCCGTAGTCGCCCAGCCTGGCGGCGATATTGGCGGCCTGGCCGATCACAGTGAAATCCAGCCGTTCGCGCGAGCCGATGTTGCCATAGGTCACGCGGCCATAGGCGATGCCGATGGCGGCCTCGCAGCGGTGGCCGTCTTCCTCTTGGGCGATCTCCTCCAGCCGGGCAACGATATCGCGGGCGCTGTCAAGGGCCTGGGCGCGCGCCTTGTCCGGGTCGCTGCCAGCCGGGAAAACGGCCAGCACAGCATCGCCGATGAACTTCAGCACCTCGCCGCCATGGTCATGCACGATGGTCGAGGCCGTCTCGAAAAACTGGTTCAGCAGCGCAATATAGTCCTGGCGGCCCAGCTGCTCCTCCAGCCGGGTGGAGCCGCGCAGGTCGCAGAACATGATGGCGGCGTCGATCTCATCGCCGTCGCCGCGGCGGATCTCCCCGCCGAGCACCCGGGCTCCTGTGCGCTTGCCGACATAGGTTTCCAGAAGAGACTGGGCGTTCTCGCGTTGCATGAAGATTTCATAGTAGCGCGCGATAACCCCGGAGCATTCGAAGATCAGGCCAAGATTGGCGGTGGAGAAGCCGCTCGGATGATCGCTGGTGAGCGTCAGCACATTGATCCGCCCGTCCGAGAACCGCAGCGGCATCGCGACATAGTCGGTGGCGCCTTCCTTGCGCAGATCTTCGAGGATCGGAAAGGCATCGTCGGTGCAGCAACTGTCCAGCCGGTGCCGCACCCCGCCCAGCCCGTTGGAGACATGGCGCAGCGGGCTGGCCTGGTAAGCGGGATGGTCGTGGATTTCGTAGGATGGAGCGTAGGTGGTGACCTCGCCGGTTTTCTTCTGCCAGATATAGTTCTTGCCTGCGATCAGCGGATGCAGCGACCAGGCCATGACCGAGAGGCGGGACAGATAAATGCCTTGCTCCACAAACTTCTCTGCCAGGGCGGCGGTCAGCTCTTCCGGGGTTGGCACCATCGAGGCATCGCGCAGCAGCCAGTCGATCACTGGGCCGGAGATATTGCCGTAATCCGGCATATCCACGGTGTTGCTGCCGAAATCGAATTCGACCTCTGCGCCGGGCATAAAACCGATATGGCCGGAAATGGCAGCGGCCTCCGGCATGGCGTCCTCGTAGGTCCAGACGCCGTTTTGCACAGTGCCGCCGGGCAGCAGGACATTGCGGTAGCTGGCGGTGCCCTTGAAGGGGCAGAAAGTCTGCAGGGGGGTATAGGCTGACAGGGGCACGGAAATGTCTTCTGCTGGGAAATAGACCGCTGGAAGGAGCCGTGTTTCGTACATCACCTTGGCACGTGTGCTTTGTGCCAGAAGGGTGCCGCCGCGCCGGGCAGTGACCAGTCCTTGCAGCGGTTCGACAACAATGCCGTAGCCCCGGTTGCGGGTCTGCACCTGCGTGTCCATCCCAGTGATCCTTGTCCTATGTGCCGTTCAGGCGGCGGAAACAGGACCGGCCGGCGCGGGCCGGTTCTGAACTATCTGGGGGCTGTGCCGCAAAATTCCAGAGCCGGACACAGGATATTGAGCAGAACGGAGCGGAAGGGTCACACCATGCGGATCACGTCCTTGCTGATCGCCAGCACATAGCCGCGTTTGGCAATGTTCTTTACCAGCAGTTCGCTGACCATCTGATTGCCCAGGGTGTCCCGCAGGCGTTTGATCCGGGTGGCGCCGGCGGCTTCCTCGCAATCGGTGGAGGTGCGGCCGGAAATCACCGCCTCGATCTCGGCTCCGGACAGCACGTCGCCGTCCAGCCGGGCCTCGGCCAGGACCGAGAGAGTTTCCATCGCTGCGGGTGTCAGCCTGAACCCCATGTTGTTGAGGTAGACGGTGTTTTCATCGCGGCTGATCAGCAGTTCGTTCACCTGGATGCCGGAGCGTTCAATCTGTGCCATGCGGCGGTTCAGCATCACCAGCATGCCGAGCACCGCAAGCGCCGCCACCAGCATCGCGGTGGCGAAGACCAGCAGCACAAAGATCACCATCCTGTAGCTTGTCAGCGTATCGGCAAAGGCGGTGCCGGACTGGGCCAGGATTTCCAGCAGCTTGATTTCGGCCTGGGTGGTGAGGTCGTTTTCGATAAACAGCCGCTCAACGCGGGCGTTGAAGGCATTGGCATCGGGCAGTGTCAGCAGCAGCACGGTGCCGGCCACGGCCAGCATCGCAACGATGGCGGCAATGCCAAGCGCGATCACCCGGCTGCCTGCGGCCCGGGCCTCAGAAACGGAGATAGTAAGATCCGGCATCGGCCTTCCTCTGCTGCAGGCCCTTGGGGCCGAAAACGGAAAGGACGTTCAAAAGTTTCCAGCCCGCAGGGGCGATACGGGCTTCGATTTCGCGGCGGGCCGCCTTTTTCTTGCAGGCGCCGGAAAGCTGGATCACGCCATAATGCAGGCGCAGCGGATTGTCCTGTTTGGCTTTATAGTCGGCATAGCAGTCAGCCGCATGAGCCGGCGCGGAAAGCGCCAGAAGGGCAGCCGTAAAGGCGGGGATCAGAAGGTGCTGTTTCATGCGGCCATCCTGCGGCCGGGCAGCGTGAAATTCAATAACCGCAGGAGGTTGGGGCAGCTGATATTCAATAACATAATGCCGATATTGCCTGTCTGAATGGAGCGGGGACAGGTTGTGTGCATCAAGCGCTGTCTTTGCGTTTTGCTTATTCAATAGAAAGGTCCTGATATGACCCGCATTCACCGCCCTCAGCCGCACCGGAAATTCATTGCCTGGATTGTTGCCGCCGCCATTGCTGTTACCGGCTTTTCCGCAGCGCCTGCACGCGCAGACGAGGACATCGCCAAAGTGCTGGGAGGCCTGGCGCTGCTGGGAATCATCGGCGCTGCGATCAAGCACTCCAGGGATGACGACGACCGGCATGTGAGCCGCAAGTACACACCTCCGGCGCATGGCCATTCTCATGGCGGCCATAAGCACTATGGCCGTGATCGTCACGACGGTTACGTCAAACCGCTTCCTCAGTCAGTGCGTCGTTACGACTTGCCCAGGCATTGCGTCCGCTACTTCCCGCGCTACAGCACGAAATACCCGCTGGCTGCAAAACGCTGCCTGAACCGCAACTATGGCTATACGCATAAGCTCCCGCGGGTCTGCAAAGTGACGTTCTGGAATGGCAAACATAATCGGACCGGGTACAAACCCGGATGTCTGAAGAAACATGGCTACCGGATGGTAAACCGGTAATCCGGGCAACGGTTTCGGGCAGCAGCAAACTGGGGGGCTCCGGCCCCCCTTTTTTGCAGGCTTGCATCACTTGCCGGAAACGGTTTTGTCAGAGGCATGACACAGCCTGATTACAGTCTTGAAGCCGCCGCCCGAGAAAACGGGTTCCTCAGAATTGCCGGTGTGGACGAGGTCGGGCGCGGGCCGCTGGCCGGTCCTGTTACGGCTGCCGCGGTGATTTTGGACATCAATAAAATCCCAGAGGGCCTCAATGATTCCAAAAAGCTCAGCCTGAAGAAACGGGAGGCACTGGAGGGAAAAATCCTGTCTTCCTCCCAAGCGGCCATTGCCCATGCAACGGTGGAAGAGATTGATCTTCTGAACATTTTGCGCGCGTCCCATCTGGCGATGGAGCGTGCTGTTGCGGCGCTGGATCCGGCACCGGATTATCTGCTGATTGATGGAAATCTGATCCCGAAGGGGCTGGCCTTGCCGGCGGAGGCGGTGGTCAAAGGCGATGCCAAGTCGGTGTCCATCGCAGCGGCTTCAATCTTGGCGAAAATTGCGCGTGACCGGACCATGGTGGATTTGGCGCAACAGTTCCCCGGTTATGGCTGGGAGAAAAACGCAGGCTACCCCTCGAAACAGCATCGGGACGCACTAGTTCAGTTGGGGGTGACCCCACATCATCGGCGCTCCTTTAAACCGGTACACAATATCTTGTATCAAGGGTGAACCGTAAGGTGTTGTTGTAATAAACAAATTGACCTCGAATCCGCGATGACTCATCCTGTGGACAACCTAATGAGCGCAAAAATGCGCCGCGGTTATGAGGCAGAGCAATGAATAAAACTATGACAAAGGGCGCGGCAGCGCTCCCTTTAAACACGATTATTGGCGGGGACTGCGTCGAAGCGATGAACAGTCTGCCGGCCAACTCGGTCGATCTGATCTTTGCGGATCCGCCGTATAACCTGCAGCTGAAAGGCCAGCTGCACCGCCCGGACAACTCAAAAGTCGATGCTGTGGACGATCACTGGGACCAATTTTCCAGCTTCCAGGCCTATGACCAGTTCACCCGAGAGTGGCTGAAGGCGGCGCGCCGGGTGCTGAAGCCGAACGGGTCGATCTGGGTGATCGGCTCCTATCACAACATCTTCCGCGTCGGCGCCGTGTTGCAGGACGAAGGCTACTGGGTTCTGAACGACGTCATCTGGCGCAAGTCGAACCCGATGCCGAATTTCCGCGGCAAGCGGTTCACCAACGCGCATGAGACGATGATCTGGGCGTCGAAGTCCGAGGGCGCGAAGTACACCTTCAACTACGAGGCGCTGAAGGCGCTTAACGAAGGTATCCAGATGCGCAGCGACTGGGTATTGCCGATCTGCACCGGCCATGAGCGTCTGAAGGACGAAAACGGCGACAAGGCGCATCCGACCCAGAAGCCGGAATCGCTGCTGCACCGGATCCTGGTTGGCGCGACCAACCCGGGCGACGTTGTGCTGGATCCGTTCTTTGGCACCGGCACCACCGGCGCGGTGGCCAAGATGCTGGGGCGCGAGTTCATCGGCATCGAGCGCGAGGAATCCTATCGCAAGGTGGCGGAAAAGCGGATCAAGGCGGTGCGCAAGTTCGACCGCGAGGCGCTGGAAGTCTCCGCTAGCAAGCGCGCGGCACCGCGTGTGCCGTTCGGCCAGCTGGTCGAGCGCGGAATGCTGCGCCCGGGCGAGGAGCTGTACTCCATGAACCGCCGCCACAAGGCCAAGGTGCGGGCGGACGGCACCCTGATCGGCGATAATATCAAGGGCTCGATCCATCAGGTGGGGGCGCATTTGGAAAACGCCCCTTCGTGCAACGGCTGGACTTACTGGTGCTTTAAGCGTGAGGGAAAGACAGTGCCGATTGATGTTCTGCGCCAGCAGATCCGGGCGGAAATGCAGAACTGAGGCCCTGAGGCACGTCGGAACACAACAGTCTATTGCAGGCGCCTGTGCATATTGCGCAGACGCACACCTTGCCCCGCCTGCATCAGGCGGGGTTTTTTGTATTTGCACGGGCTGATGCGCTATTCCCTGTTTACAGCAGGACACCTATTTGAAGGGGAAAGCCGCTGCAGCCAGCAGGGAGAGGAAGAGCCGATGACCGAGACCGCGTTTGCACCCGGAAGCGGAGCTGTCAGAGCGGCGGACACAGACAGCCCGCAGCTTTCCACTGCCGAAGGCAGGTTCGCTGAGGCCGCCTTGGATGCACACAAGCGGCGCGGGCTTCAGCTGGCGGTGCGGGCACGCTGGATTGCGCTGCCGGTCATTGCGGTTTTCATCGTATTTCTGAATCCTGTCTGGAGCGTGCTGTATTACCACGGCATCCTGGCGATCCTGTGCCTCAACGGCTGGTTCATCAGCCGGGCCGGGAAAGTGGGCAGGTCACGGCTGGAGCTGTTGCTGATTTTTGCTGACCTCGTGATTATGACTATTGGTCTGGTCGTGCCCAACCCCTTTGACGACCGGGACATACCGGCGGCCATGCTTTACCGGTTCGACAACTTCCAGTATTTCTTTGTCATCCTTGCAGCGGGCACTATGGCCTATTCCTGGCGCACGGTGATCGCAATTGGCACCTGGACGGCCGCGATGTGGCTCAGTGCGCTGGCGCTTGTCTGGTGGTTCACCAGTCCGGTTCCCGGCCTGTCGGAGGCCGTCGACGCCGCCATTGGGTTCGCGCCGGAACTAGCTGAGTTCTTTGATCCGAACAGCTTTGTGGTCAAGTTGCGGGTGCAGGAAGCGCTTGTCTTTGTCCTGGTTGCAGTCACGCTTGGGTTTTCGGTGCGCCGGTTCAACGGGTTGCTGCGCAGCAATGCCAGTCTTGAAAGGGAGCGGGCGAACCTGTCGCGCTACTTCTCACCCAACGTGGTGGAACAGCTTTCCCAGAACGATGAGCCGCTGAAGCAGGTGCGCAGCGAAAACGTGGCGGTTCTGTTCATTGACATTATTGGCTTTACCCGGCTGTCGGCAGGTATGAATCCACATGCAGTGATTGATCTTTTGCGTGAATTCCATGGCCGGATGGAGCGGGAAGTGTTCCGCCACCACGGCACGCTGGACAAGTATCTGGGCGACGGGCTGATGGCGACCTTTGGCACGCCGGCCGCCGGGAAGCAGGACGCCACCAATGCGCTGGCCTGTGCCCACGAAATGCGGGCCTCACTGATGAAATGGAACCGGGAGCGTGCAAAACAGGGCAAGCCTGAGATCCGCGCCGGGATTGGCATCCATTACGGCGAGGCGCTGCTGGGCGATATCGGCGCAAACCGGCTGGAATATGCAGTTATCGGCACGACGGTGAACGTCGCTGCGCGGCTGGAGAATCTGACGCGCAAGCTTCGTGCCGGAGTGGTGATCAGCGAAGCAATGGCAGAGCAGGTGAAGGCTGAACTGGCAGGCCTGGATTTGCTGGAAGGGGCAGCCCGCCACCCGGATCAGGAAGTGCGCGGGCTGGATCAGCCGATGATGGTCCGGGCTTGGAGTTAACGTCTAGCGCGGCATCGGGTTTTGCGCCTTGTTGTAGGGATGCCAGTTAGTGATTTCCGGATAGTACCTTTGCCGCCAGCGCCGCACCCGCGGGTTCATAACCCGCCGCCACAGGGGCGGGATCATCGCAGCAATGGTCATCACCGGATAGCCGTAGGGGAGCTGCGGGGCGTCGGCCTCTGTATAGTTCTGCAACAGAGGGAAGCGGCGGTTCGGCTTGTAGTGGTGATCCGAATGGCGCTGCAGGTTGATCAGCAACCAGTTCGACGCCTTGTGCGCCGCATTCCAGGAATGGCGCGGCTGGACCGGTTCGTATTTACCTTCGCCCAGGTGTTTGCGGGTCAGCCCGTAGTGTTCGACATAATTGACCACTTCCAGCTGCCATATTGCGGTGCCGGCCTGCACAAGAAACAACACAGCGCCGGTCAGCCCGCCGAGAATCACGGCCAGCAGCAGCATTGCGGCCTGCAGCGCCCAGTAGCGGAAGAACGGGTTGGAGCGGTCGGCCCAGGGGCGGTTTTTCTTGGCCAGTTTTTCCTTCTCGGCACGGAAGGCAGAGTGCCAGCATTGCCGCAGCACCCGCGGATAGAAGCGGTGGAAGCCCTCGTTGTAACGCGCCGTGACCGGATCGCGCGGGGTGCCGACATAGCGGTGATGCACCAAGAGATGCTCGGACCGGAAATGCGAATAAAGCACCATTGCCAGCAGGATGTCCCCGAGCCAGCGCTCGACACGGCTGGATTGGTGCATCAGCTCGTGGCTGTAGTTGATGCCGACGGCGCCGGTCACGACGCCGACACCAAAAAAGGCGGCGAATTTTTCGAAGCCATTCAGGTGTTCCGCGCCGCTGACGTACCAGATCAGTCCGAACAGGGTGAGGAACTGCAGCGGAACCCAGGCCGCCGTCAGCGCCTTGTACCAGGTCAGATCGTTGTCGGGCGTTTCGGGGTCGGCGTTTTCCAGATTGAGGCCGAACATCCCGTCCAGAACCGCAAACAGGTGCCAAGTCACCAGCGGTGGCAGCAGCAGCGTCCAGCCGCCCTGCGACGCCGCGATCCAGACCAGCGGGAGCAGCAGAAAAGACATCCAGAATGGCAGGGCGCTTTGCCAGCGGGCGAGGGTTTCGGGGGCAATCATGCCTGGGTCTCCCAAATCAGTCAGCGCGCGTCTGCGCTGACCCTAGGCCCAATGCTTTAAAAACCCAAGAGCCCTGCCGGGTGACCTAGCGGCCCTTATACAGATCGTAGGCTTTGCGCATCACCGTAGGCAGGCTGGAAGGGGTGAATTCGCGGCGTGCGATCAGCTCTTGATCCGGGCTTTGATTGAACCCCGCGGGGAGTTCTGCTGTCATGACACGTAGGATAAGGTGAAAATGGGTGAAGGTGTGCCGCACGTCTCCAGCCAGTTCTCGCCAATCTGCTTCAAAGGGCGGGTTCGCGGCAGGGGTATCATTCCAGTCTGAGCCGGGCCAGCCCAGCATGCCGCCCAGCAGCCCCTTGTCAGGGCGCCGTTCCAGCAGCCAGGTCCCCTCTATAGACTCCGCTAGGTAGACAATGCCGTGCCGGGTGGGCTTTGGTTTCTTGGGAGTCTTTTTGGGCAGCTCGGCGGCGGTTCCCGCAGCCTGGGCTGCACATGGGCCGCGCCAGGGGCAAATGCCGCAGGCCGGGTTGCGGGGCGTGCAGATGGTGGCGCCAAGATCCATTACCGCTTGGGCGTAATCACCGGGCCGCTGCGCCGGGGTCAGCTCCGCCGCGCGGTCTTTCAGCACAGGCTTAACACCGGGGAGCGGGTCGTGGATGTCGTGCAGCCGCGCCATCACACGCTCCACATTGCCATCGAGCACGGCTTCGGAACGGTCAAATGCGATGGAGGCGATGGCCGCGGCGGTATAGGGGCCGATTCCGGGGAGTTGAAGCAAGCCCTGATAATTATCCGGGAAGCTGCCGCCGTGATCCTGCGCCACCGCGCGGGCGCATTTCAGCAGGTTGCGGGCGCGGGCGTAATAACCGAGGCCGGCCCATTCGCTCATAACGTCGGCATCTTCCGCGGCAGCCAGATCCAGAACCGATGGCCAGCGGGAGGTGAAGCGCAGAAAGTACTCGCGGACGGCGGCCACGGTTGTCTGCTGCAGCATCACCTCGCTGAGCCAGACCTTGTAGGGGTCCGGCCGGATGCCTGCGGCGCGGTCCGCCGGGTTGACACGCCAGGGCATCTTGCGGGCATGAACGTCATACCACGCAAGCAGGTCTTCGCTCATTGCGGCGGAAACGCTGTTTAAGTCACGCATTCGTTATTCCTTGGGCGGCGGTTTGGCTGGCGCCTGCATAACCGCTCTTTACAATAGGGCGGGCAGTCGAGCAAAACCTAGATCATGGCATTCAGGCGCAGCACCACACGCGGGTTTTCCCGGACCTCCAAGCTCCTCAGCGAGCAGATCCGCAAAGCGGGCGAAAGCCGCGGCTTCGCGGTGTCCCGGCTGCTCACCCATTGGGAGGAGATCGCCGGCCCGGATATTGCTGCAATGGCCCGCCCCGTCAACGTCGGCTATGGGCGGGGCTCTTTTGGCGCCACGCTGACGGTGCTGACGACCGGGGCCAATGCGCCGATGCTGGAAATGCAAAAGGAACGCCTGCGCGAGCGGGTGAATGCGGTCTATGGCTTTAATGCCATCTCCAAGGTGCGGATCACGCAAACGGCACCGACGGGATTTTCCGACGGCCGCGTGGAATTCAAATACGCCCCCAAGGTGCAAGCGCCGCTGCAGCCGGACCCGCAGGATGCGGCTGAGGCCAGCAAGACAGCCGCCGGGGTGGAAAACGACGATTTGCGCGCTGCCCTGGAACGCCTGGGGCAAAACGTGCTGACAAAACAGAAAACGCAAGGAAAGGGGTTCAAATGACCCGTTTGATGACTGGTGTCTTTGCCGCGGTTGCGGTGGTTGCGGGCGGTTATGCCCTGTCCGGGTTCAACAGTCAGAGCAATCTGCCCCAGAATCCTCTGGTCGGTGCTGCTGTTGCCCAGGAGACCGAGGTCGACACCTCAACCATCACCGAGATGACCCTTGGCGCTGAAGACGCGCCCGTCACGCTGATCGAATATGCCTCCTACACCTGCCCGCATTGCGCGAGCTTTCACAACAACACCTTCAAACAGCTGAAGGCGGACTACATCGACACCGGCAAGGTAAAGTTCACCTACCGGGAGGTCTATTTCGACCGCTACGGGCTGTGGGCGTCGATGATTGCACGCTGCAATGGGCCGGATAAGTTCTTTGGAATTTCCGACCTGATCTACAAGGGCCAGTCCGAATGGGCGCGGGCCGGAGGCGCGCCTGAGATCATTGACGAGCTGCGCAAGATCGGCCGTTTGGCAGGTATCGAAAACGAGCAGCTGGAAGCCTGCCTGGAGGATGGCGAAAAAGCACAAACTCTGGTGACTTGGTATCAGGAGAACGCGACGGAGCACGAGATCGAGTCGACACCGTCCTTCATCCTGAATGGTGAGAAAATTTCCAACCAGTCTTACGAAGATTTTAAAAAGCTGATCGACGCAGAGCTGGAAGGCTGAGTACATCAGCCAATAAATGGAACAAGCCCGGGCTGTTTCCCGGGCTTTTTTATTGGAGGTGCGGTTATTGCGAGAAGAAGCCAGGCGGCCTTCAAGGCGCTGGTGCTGCGTCTTGCAGCAAGGCTTTCAGTCCGTCTGCGCCCTCAATCTGTAACCGCACCGGCAGGGTGATCACCTTGGAGCGGAAGCTGTCCGGCAGGCGGACGGCGTCTTTCTCGGTCGTGACTAGCTGCGCGTTCAGCAGTTTGGCCTCGTTTTCCAACCGGTTCGTCAGCGCCGGTGTCAGCGGCTGATGATCGTCCAAGGCTTCGGACCGGGCAATTTCGGCCCCAAGGCTGCGCAAAGTTGTGAAGAATTTCTGCGGGTGGCCGATGCCGGCAAAGGCCAGCACGCGGGTGCCGTTCCAGGGCATACCGGTCTGCAGAGGCTCCAGCGCGCCAGTGAAATGCGGCAGCCCCTGCAAATGGCTTCCCCAGGCGGCTGTAAACGCTGCTTGGGCCGGTTCCAGTCCCAGCGACAGGACAGCATCCGCCCGTGCCAGCCCGGCGGCAACAGGTTCGCGCAGAGGCCCTGCGGGCAGGCAGCGGCCATTGCCGAACCCGTGCTGCGCATCCACCACAACCAGCGACAAATCCTTGGCCACGGCAGGGTTCTGAAAGCCGTCGTCCAGCACGATGACCGTCGCCCCGGCGTCCGCCGCGGCGCGGGCGCCCGCGCCGCGGTCCTTGGCAACCCAGACTTCTCCAAAGGCGGCCAGAAGCAGCGGCTCGTCCCCGGTTTGCGCGGCCTTGTGGCGGCCGGGGATGACCTGCACAGGCCCGTCTAACGTGCCGCCGTAGCCGCGGGTGACCACATGCGGCTCGTGCCCCTGGCTGCGCAGGGTCTCCAGCAGCCAGATCACCGTGGGCGTTTTGCCAGTGCCGCCGGCGTTCAGGTTGCCGACGCAGATCACCGGAACCCCGGCAACCTCTGGGCTGCTCTTGGTCAGCCGGGATGCCGTAGCACGCGCATAGGCCCAGCCCAGCGGTGCCAGCAAGGTTGACCGCAGATCAAATTCCTTCGGCGGCTTGTGCCAGAAATCAGGTGCCCGCATTGGTATCCTCGTGCCGGTCCAGAAGGGTCTGGACCTTGTTCATCAGCATGTCTGTTGTGGCTGCGCTTTCGGTCACGCTCTGCCAGCCGGCCAGCGCCATTTCAGCGGCCTTGTCCGGTGCGGAAACCGCGACGACGGCATCAGCCATTTCGGCCGGGGTCTGAACCTGCAGCGCGGCGCCGGACTTGGCCAGCCGGTCATAGAGGTCACGGTGTGCGTGGATGCCGGGTCCGTGCAGCAGGGCAGAGCCTAAGGCCGCGGCATCCAAGGGCGACTGGCCCTGTGCCGCCGGATCGAGGCTGCTGGCGATCATGGCAACTGGAGACAGGCGGTACCAGAGGCCCAGATCCTCGCCGCCGGTCAGCAGCACCTGGTTGAAATCTTCGGGTTCGCCGCCGTCCTCCCAGTCGGCAAAGGACAGCCCGTTGTCCTGCAGCAGGCGGCGGGCGGCGGCCAGGTCGGCGATGTCATCCAGCGCAACCACCAGCAGCAGCCGGTGCAGCAGCCGTAAGGCAGTCCGGTGGGTTTCCAGCACCCGGGCAAGCTCAGACAGCTTGACATGTGCTGCCAGCCAGACCGGGCGGCTGCCCAAGGTCTCCTGCATGGCGGCCAGCTCGTCATCGTTGCAGCCGGGCGGAATTGCCGACACCCGCAGCTTGCCGGCCAGTTCCACCCGCTCCGCCAGGACGCCTGCCCGGATCAGCCGGTCTTTCACCGCTTTGGAAGGGGTCATGACGCAGGTCAGCCCCTCAAGCAGACGCCGCCGCTGATCCGGCAGCCAGCGGCTGGTGCGGTGCGGCATTTCATTGTCCAGCAGATCCGCCAGCAGAACGCCGATGCCGCGCTCGCGCATTTGCCGCAGCATAACCCGTCGTGAAGGAATGCCGGTCCAGATGCAGGCATCCGGCTGCCAGTGGTCCAGGAAATCCCGCGCCTCGGCAATCGTGTCCTCCGCCAGCGGACCAACTGGAATGTCGCAGCCGACGGTTCCCGTCAGGCGCAGTTCCGGCTCCCAGCTGGCAAGGACCAGCAGATCCGGGCGCAGGGTCTTGAGCCGGCGGCCGATATCACAGAGCGCCAGATAGCGTTCCTGCGTTGTCGCGTGCACCCATAGCAGCTCCCCCTTGGGGCGGGGCTGCAGACCGGCGGAGCGCCTGGAAGCTGTGGTTCGCAGTTGCATCTGGTTCGATTTTATTTTTCCGGCCCAAGGTATCTGCAACATGCGGGTTTGTCTGTGAAAAACTTGCTTCTGGAGATGGCTGGGCTGCTGAGACCGCTTACGCCTTGCCTGGTTCAATGTCCAGCGATGCCGGGGCTGGACGGATCGAGCGCCTCCAGCAGCGCCTGATGCAGGGAGTGGCTGCCGGCGATCACCCCGTTCAGGCGCGGATGCGGGTTGTTGAAACGCAAAGAGTGGCCGGAGCGATCGCTGATAACGCCGCCTGCCTCGCGCAGCAGCAAGTCGCCTGCGGCAATGTCCCACTCCCAGCTGGGACGCAGGGTCAGCATGGCCCCGAACCGTCCATCGGCCACCTTGGCCAGCCGGTAGGCCAGCGAGGGCCGGTAGCTGCGGATGAACGCAGGCACGGTGCCGCCCAGCCAGTGGTGCGGCTGCAGATTGGGCTTGGCTGCCAGGACTTCAGTGCTGGCAAGCTCGGTCGCGGAGGATGCCCTGATCGGGCTGCCGTTGCAGGCCGCACCCTGTCCCTTGGCGGCGGTGTACATAAGATCCCGCTGCGGCAGATAGATCACTGCAGCCGTCACTTCGCCGTTTTCTGCAACGGCGATGGAATGCGCCCAGGTGCGGGAGCCTTCGGCAAAGCTGCGTGTGCCGTCGATCGGGTCGATGATGAAAACCCGCTCGCGCGACAGGCGGGCGGCGCTGTCCTCGGTTTCCTCTGACAACCAGCCGTAGCCGGGCCTCGCTTGCTGCAGCATATCCTCAAGCATGGCGTTGACGGCCAGGTCAGCCTCAGTCACCGGACCCGCGCCGCCGGGTTTGTCCCAGCGCCGGGCGTCGGGTCCAGTGTAGCGGCACGCGATGTCTCCGGCCTGTTCCGCCGCTTTTACAAGCAGGGAAAGGTCAGTTGCCGGCAAGGGTCATTCCTTCGACCAGCAGCGATGGCACAACGGTGGAAAGGTGCCTGCGCGCGTCATTGGCCGGAACGATCCGGCGCAACATGCCGTGCAGGTTACCCGCGATGGTGCATTCGTTGACCGGATAGGCAATCTCGCCGTTTTCCACCCAGAAACCAGAGGCGCCGCGGGAGTAGTCACCGGTGTTCGGGTTGATGGTGGAGCCGATCATAGACGTGACCAAGAGGCCGGTGCCCATCTGCGCGATCAAATCCTCGCGGCTGGCATCGCCCTGAGCCAGCGCGATGTTCCAGGTCGAGGGGGAAGGCACCCCGCCGATGCCGCGGGCGGCGTTGCCGGTGCTTTCCAGCCCCAGCTTGCGGGCGGAGGCGAGGTCCAGCGTCCAGCCGGTCAGCACGCCGTTGTCCACCACGGTGCGCCGGCGGGTCGCCAGCCCCTCGCCGTCAAATGGGCGGGAGCCGGAAATGCGCGGGCGGTGCGGGTCCTCAACGACAGAGAGGGTTTCAGGCAGCACCTGCTGGCCCAGCGAATCCTTCAGCCAGGAGGAGCCGCGGGCGATTGCGGCGCCGTTGGCGGCCGACATCAGATGGCCGATCAGCGAAGAGGAAATCCGCTCGTCGAAGAGGACCGGGAAGCTGCCGGTCTTGGGCTTGCGGGCGCCCAGCCGGGCTATGGCCCGTTCACCTGCGGTGCGGCCAATTTCCTCAGCACTGCGCAGGTCAGCCTGAAAAGTGCGGGAATCGCCGTCGTGGTCACGCTCCATTCCGGTGCCCGTGCCGGCGATCCCGGTGCAGGAGAGCGACCGGCCTGTGCGCTGGTAGCCGCCGGAAAAGCCGTTGCTCGCGGCCAGATGCACAGCATGGCGGCCATAGCCCGCCGCGGCGGATTGCACCTGGGTAATGCCCTCTATCTCCTGGCAGGCGGCCTCAGCCGCCAGGGCATCCGTTTGCAGGGCTGTCGGCTCAGGTTCGCTGCTCGGGTCTTCCAGTTCCAGCACGGCCAGATCCCAGTCCCGGGCCAGTTGGGACGGGTCGGCCAGGCCAGTATAGGGATCTTCCGGTGCTTCCTTTGCCATGGCCACGGCGCGTTCGGCCATCGCTGCGATGGTTTCGGGCCGCATGTCGGAGGAGGAGACCAGCGCCTGGCGCTTGCCCACAAACACCCGCAGGCCGAGGTCGGTGCCTTCCGAGCGCTCTGCATGTTCCAGCTTGCCCTCGCGCACTTCGATGCTGAGAGAGCTGCCCTCTGCTGCCATGGCGTCGGCGGCATCCGCGCCGGCCTTACGGGCGGCGTCAATCAGGGCGTGGCAAAGCGCTTCGGGAGACTGGGTCATGGGCACCTTCTGTTCTGCTCTTTAAAAGAGCTATCCAGTGATGCGCCATGCCGCAAGTGCGGGCCGCAAAAAAGGGGCCGCGCCTGGCAGCCCCTTTGCAGGTCTTGTCCGGGATTTGACGGTTACTTGATGCGCTGGCCGTTAGCGAGAACCTGGCCATCCTCGGTGACCTCGATTTTCGAGGTCAGCGTGTCCTCGCCTTCGCCCGGAACCGCCAGCATGCCCATCATCATCCGCGCGCCCATGGCGTCGCTGTCGGACATCAGGCCCATGCCGATCAGTTTATCGATCAGAGTGTTTGCGCCGGTCAGTTTGAGGTTGGCTTCGCCTGCGGGGGCGGGCATGCCGTCAAAGCTGGTCAGGTCTTCGTTGTTGAAGGTGAAATCGCCGGTGCCGGTCAGCTCTGCGCCTGCGGCAGAGACCTGCAGCTGCTTAACGGTCAGGGCGTTCAGCTCACCCGGCTGCTCTTCACCCTTTTCCACGGCTTCCATGGCTTCCGGGTCGAACAGGTCAAACAGCACCTTGCCCTTGCCGGCCAGATCCAGAATGACGGTCGCCGGGTCATGCGGCAGCTGGCCGGTCGGGTCGACCATGCCCCACAGCATTTCCGGAACCGCAAAATCTCGCAGGGTAACGCCAAGCGCAAAATCCTGCTCTTCCTCTGATTTTGCCAGCGGCATCATCAGTTTGAATCCGGTCTCCGCCATGCTGAGCGCCAGCGGGAAGGGAATCTCGGAGCCTGAGATGTTCACATTGGTTGCAACCTGTGAAACGTCGTAAGTCAGGTGCTGCTTGTCCATTGAAACGGTGAAGGTGCCGCCCTGGGAGCTGCTTTCCATGGCGAAGGATTCGCTGCCGTCGACACCGGAGATCGAGCCGTTGCCGCCGGTGAATGTGAATGTGCCGTCAGCGGCAAAACCTGCTTCCAGCAGCGCCGCCATGTCCGGGCTTTCCAGCCCTTCGGGAACGGTGCCGGTACCGGCGAAGCTCAGGCCTTGCAGCGCGCCCTTGAAGGCGGCAGTGCCTTCACCCTCGGGGTCATTGAAACCCAAGTCATAGTTGAGGCTGGAGGCGGTCATGGTCTGATCGTAGCTGCGGCCCTCGGCAACCTTCATAGTGCTTTTTGTGACAACGTCGTTCATCACGACCTGAACTTTTGCCACATCCGCGGGTACTGCTTCGCCGTCCGCCGACAGGTCAGCCAGTGTCATGGCCACCTTGGAGGAGCTGTAGTCATAGCTCATGTTTTCTGCATCGCCGGCCACCTTCATCGGCGAGCCGTCGTGGGAATAGATCAGCTTGCCTGCAAAGGTCTCGCCGTCGCCGGAGAACTCGAAGCCCATCGGGAATTCTGCAGGCAGCAGAACGTTGACCGTGCCATCACCGTTTTCAACGAACTGGATTTCCGGGAAGCTGATGGTGCCGGTGCCGTCCTCTTCGGGGACCGGCATGGCCATCGACACATCGGAAACAGTCAGGGTACTGCCCGAAACAGCTTCGGTGCCGGATACGGTGTAGCCGGTGCCGGTCAAATACGCCTTCCAGTCGGCCCAGACTTCCTGAGCGCTCAGGTCGGCCAGGGCACCCTGAGCGGAAACAACCAAAACTGCCGCTGCGGCGCCGCCGCGCGCGAAAATTACGGACATAAGAGAACCTTTCTCTGTAAGATAATTGAAATCATCGTCG
The DNA here is from genome assembly GCF_059429195.1 of Leisingera sp. CC-HEC093. Classification (NCBI taxonomy): domain Bacteria; kingdom Pseudomonadati; phylum Pseudomonadota; class Alphaproteobacteria; order Rhodobacterales; family Roseobacteraceae; genus Leisingera; species Leisingera sp. CC-HEC093. Next base: position 1,516,033 of record NZ_JCAIJR010000001.1, read on the forward strand.
GCCCGGCAGGAAGCGCCGTCAAGGGGGCCTTGGGCTGGACCGTTCCCCCTAAGGGCTTTACCACATGGGTTACCAGTCACTGGGAGGGACGGCGGATGGATTTCAACGGGAAAACAATTGCAATTACAGGGGCCAGCCGCGGGATTGGTGCGGATGCAGCCCGGGTCTTTGCCGCCGCAGGTGCCAATCTGGCTTTGCTGGCAAGGAGCGGCGACGCCTTGCAGGCCCTAGCTGAGGAGATCGGCGGAAACGTGCTGACCTTTGCTTGCGATGTGGCTGACTATGCTTCGGTTGAGGCGGCGCTGGCCAAGGCGCATCAGCATTTCGGCAGCCTGGATGTCCTGATCAATAACGCCGGGGTGATCGAGCCGATTGCCCGGCTGGAGGCCGCTTCGCCGGATGGCTGGGGAAAGCTGATCGATATCAACCTGAAAGGTGTCTTCAATGGTATGCGGGCAGCGCTGCCGCTGATGAAACCGGCAGGCGGCGGTACCATCATCACCGTCAGTTCTGGCGCGGCCCACCGGCCGCTGGAGGGGTGGAGCGCATATTGTGCGTCGAAGGCGGGGGCTGCGATGCTGACCTCTGCACTTGACCTGGAAGAACGCGGCAACGGCATCCGCGCCATGGGTCTGTCGCCGGGGACCGTCGCGACCCAGATGCAGCGGGAGATCAAGGCCAGCGGCATCAACCCCGTGAGCGAACTGGACTGGGAAGACCACATTCCGGCCGAATGGCCGGCCCGCACACTGATGTGGATGTGCACTGGCGACGCAGATGATTATGCCGGCCGGGAGGTTTCCCTGCGCGAGGACAGCATCCGCAAACGGGTTGGGCTGGTATGATCGGGCTGAAAATCGCGGAAAACGGATTGTGGACCATCACCATTAACAGGCCGGACAAGGCGAATTCGCTGACAGAGGCAATGCTCACAGAGCTGGCGGAAATTGCCGAACGCGCGCAGGAGGCCCGCGGGCTGATCCTGACCGGAACCGGCAAGGTGTTCAGCGCAGGTGCCGATCTGGACGAGGCGCGGGCAGGACTGGCGACCTCGCCGGTGTGGGAGCGGCTGTCGGCGGCAATGGCCGCTGTTCCCTGCCTCAAGGTGGCTGCGCTTAACGGCACCCTGGCGGGTGGTGCCAATGGCATGTTTCTGGCCTGCGATATACGTATTGCGGTGCCGTCGGCCAAATTCTTCTACCCCGTAATGAAGCTTGGCTACTTGCCGCAGCCTTCGGACGCGGGCCGGATGACGGCGCTGATCGGGCCTGCCCGAACTAAGATGATCCTGGCAGCCGGGCAGAAGATCACTGCTCGGGACGCTTATGACTATGGCCTCGTGGACCGGATTGTGGAGCCTGAGGCATTGCTTGAAACAGCAAGGGAGCTCCTGGCCCATTCGCTGGAGGCCAAACCGGAAATTGCTGCGGGCATCCTGAGGATGTGCCGGTGAAGCGGCTTTCCGGGCTGCGGTTGCAGGTTGAGGAACCAGAGCGGCTGGCAGATTTCTATGCGGATGTGTTCGGAATGGAGGCCCGGGCTGAAGGTGAGGCTTGGCGCGCCGGTTATTCAGGCGTGGATGCGGACTTGATCCTGCTGCCTGGCGGCGCCCGGGCTCCGCACTCGCGTGATGAACGCTACTGGAAGATCGGCATCTGCCTTCCCGACCTGGACATCGCCTGTGAGCATCTGCGGCAGAAAGGGGTGGAGGTTTCGGCTCCGCACCAGTTCCGCGATATCGGCTATATGGCGCATCTGCACGATCCCGAAGGCTTTGCCATTGAGCTGCTGCAGCATGATTTTCTTGGCAAACGGCCGGACGGCGCGGGTGATGCTGCTCTGCCGCTGGGAGGCGGCGCGCATATCGGGCAGATCACTTTGCGGACCGGCGACATCGCGGCTGAGCTTGCCCTGCGCGCTGACATGAAACTGCTGTCGGTGCAGGATGTGGCGGAGTTCGGGTTCGCTCTGCATTTCCTCGCCTTTACTGAAGAAACGCCGCCAGATACGGACTTGCAGTCTATGGTGAACCGGGAATGGTTGTGGCGACGGCCCTACACGACGCTGGAATTCCAGCACCTTCCAGGAGCTCAGGTGCGCGACAGCCCGGCCTTCATGGGGCTTGAAATCAGTTAGCGCTTGCGACGCTTGCCTGGCACCCGTGACCGGAATTCCGGCGGGCGTTTCCGGACCCAGGCGATGAATTTCGCCAGCCGCGGATGGGCCTGCAGAGCTGCCGGGGTGTTGAAGTCGCGGGCCAGTTCCGCTTCGGTCAGCGTAGCATGAACTTCGCGGTGGCAGATGTCATGCAGCAGAACGGTTGGTCCGCCCTTGCCTCCTTTCAGTTTTGGGATCAGATGGTGCAGGCTTTGCGGGGCGCCTTCTGGGATAGGGCGGCCGCAGAGCGGGCAAACCGGATCGGACATGCACAGGCCTCGGCTGGTTTTGTGCGCGCATTAGACACGCCTGCGGTGAGGGCTGGCAAGGGGATGGTATGACAGAGGCGTGGGATGCAGTGGTGGTGGGTGCCGGTCCAGCCGGGCTGATGGCTGCCGAGGAACTGGGCCGCGCCGGACACCGTGTGCTGGTGGCTGAGGCCAAACCGTCGGCGGCACGCAAGTTTCTGATGGCGGGCAAGTCCGGCCTCAATTTGACCAAAAACGAACCTTTCGAAGAACTGATCACGCGTTACGGTGAGGCGGCGGACTGGCTGGCGCCGATGGTCCGGGACTTTGATGCGCAGGCTGTACAGGACTGGGCGCAGGGGTTGGGAAGTGAGCTGTTTACCGGTTCCACCGGCCGGGTGTTCCCAAGGGTAATGAAAGCATCGCCGCTTTTGCGGTCCTGGTTGGGGCGTTTGGACGGGTATGGCGCACAGATCCGAACCCGTTGGTGCTGGGCAGGATGGGACGGTGCGGCCCTGGTCTTTGAAACGCCGGGCGGTCCGGTGCGGATAGAGGCGGGCGCCACCGTTCTGGCACTAGGCGGTGCAAGCTGGGCCCGGCTGGGCTCGGATGGGGCGTGGAGGCCGCTGTTGCAGGATAGAGCGGTAGAAGTCGCCCAGTTTAAGCCTGCCAACGCCGGGCTTCTGGTGCAGTGGTCCAAGCATATGGCGCCGCAATTCGGCCAGCCGCTCAAAGGGATTGCGCTGCATGCTGGTGGTCAGGCTTCGCGCGGCGAGGCGGTGATTTCGCAGCGCGGGCTGGAGGGCGGCGGCATTTATTCCGTCTGCGCCGAGGTACGCGACGGCGCGGTGCTGCATATGGATCTGCTGCCGGATCTGAAAGAGGCGGAAGTTGAACGCCGCCTGTTGCGCCCGCGCGGCAAGGCGAGTTTCTCCAATTACCTGCGCAAGACCTTGAAGCTGTCACCGGCAGCGGTAGCGCTGTTGCAGGAATTCGGGCGCCCGCTGCCGCAGGATGCGCAGGCTCTGGCAAAGCTGATCAAGGCGCTGCCGGTGCAACACGCAGGCCTGCGCCCAATGGATGAGGCGATTTCGACCGCCGGTGGTGTTTGCCGGCATGCGCTGGACGGTACCCTGATGCTTAAACAGATCCCCGGAACCTTCTGCGCCGGGGAAATGCTGGACTGGGAAGCGCCGACGGGCGGTTACTTGCTGACCGCTTGTCTGGCCACCGGGCGCTGGGCGGGTCTGGCGGCTGCGGATTATTTGGCGAGTTCGGCCACACGCTGAAACGCCGGCCGTTCCCGCATCCGGTTGCCGTAGTCCTGCAGCTTTTCACCCTCAACCGGGAACTTGGCGCTGCGCGCCCAGTTCAGGCAATGGGTGCATATGATATCAGCAATGGTGAATACCTCTCCCATCAGGAAGGGGCCTGCCATCTTGCTTTCAAGCCGTGACAGGTTATGGGAAAACTCCCATTTCAGGCTGCCTTTCACCTCTGGCACCCGCTGTTCTTCCGGCAGGATGAAGCTGTGCCGGGCAGCGGCCCACAGGACGGCATCGACCTCGTCCAGAAGCAGATGGGTGATTGCGTCCTGCTTGGCGCGGGCAATCGTTCCTGCGGGGGCCGTCAAAGCGCCGTGCTTGTCAGCGAGATAAGTAAGGATGGCTGTCGAGTCGGTGATGACCTCACCTTCTGCCTGCAGCACTGGCACCTTACCTGATACATTCAGCGCCTGCACTTCAGGGCTGCGGGGGCCATGCTGGTTCAGCTCATAGGGCTGCCCAAGCTCTTCAAGCGCCCACAGCACCCGGTAGGTGCGGGTAAGCGGAATCCCGGTGACCGTATACATCATCTTTCTCCTGTTCTTACCTGACCATGATGGGCGGCGCTGTAAGGCGGATCAAGCGGGACGGTACGTTCCGGGTTCAGCGGGCGCGGCTGAGCATGGCTAGCCGGATCAAAGCCCGCTCCATCAAGGCCAGCGCCGGAGCTGTCTGGCCGGCAGAACGCAGCGCCAGATCAGTGTCGGTGATGATCGTCAGGGCCGTCTCCAGCCGGTTTGCGCCCCAGTTCTGCGCCTGCCGCAGCATCCGGTCGCGGCGTTTGCCATAGAGCGGCGGACGCAGCTGGCTGATGCCCTGGGCCGGGCCGCCGGGTGCCGATGCAATGGTATAAAGCGTCCGGAAATGCCGGGTGGCGCCGATGCAGAGGGTTACGGCGTTGGTGCCCTGCGCCTGCAGGCGGCGGATCAGAGGGCCGATTTCCGGGCTGCGTCCCTCAGCCACGACGTTCAGCACGTCATCCAGCGCGGCTTCGGTCGACTGCGGGGCAACGGCGCCGATGTCGCCCAGCGAAAGCGGGCTGCTGTCGCCGTGCTTGTAAAGCGCCAGCTTCTCGACCATGCGGGAAAAGTCGCCGGGGCCGATGTCATTGGCGATATCCGTCAGTGCCGACATGCTGTCGCCAGGCACGTCGCGGATGCCGGCCTCTCCCAGAATGCGTTCGATCTCGGCGCGCGATGGCGGGTCGTCGTAGATTCCCACCGCATAAGCATTGTTGTGGCCCTCAAACGCTTTGCGCAGCTTGGAGGACGCTTTCAACTGGCCAGCCGTCACAACGATCTGCGCATCACCAGGCTGCCACTCCTCCAATGCAGTGGTTATGGCTGGGGCGGCGGTGTCATTCGCGCCTTCGACAAATACCGCGCGGACACCGGGAAAAAACCCGACCGCCTTGACCGCATCCAAGAGCTGTGCCGGGTCCTTGCGCAGGTCGCCGCCGGGCAAGCGGGTTAGGCGCATTTCCTCCTCGGCGCCGGGGCCAAGCAGGGCGGCCAGCACCTGTTGCCGCTTCAGGGACACGCGCATTGCGTCGGCGCCATAGATCAGGATCCCGGTCTTGCTGGGATCGGGCTTGGCGAAGTAGCCGTCAGCTTCGCGCGGGGAAAGCTTCATTCAGCGGAGGCGGAGAGATCCGCAGTTGCCAGAATCTGCGTGGTGATCTGATCGGCTAGAATCACCATCAAACGCTCGTGTGCGTCCCGCTCGCCCGCCAGGGTCTCCACCGTTGACCCAGTGGCAGAGTAGCCGGTGAAATTTCGCACGGTGCCGCTGGACGTCACCTTGCCATCCGATTGCCGGGTCAGCGAAAATCCCGCGGTGCCGATCACCGAATAGCGGGTGATTTCATTATCCGCTGTAATCGCCTGTCGTTCTTCCTCAGTGCTGAGAGTGAGGTCCAGCTTATAAGCGGTGCCGTTGCCGCGGCCTAGGCGCTGTTCCAGGTTCTGCACTAGGAAGTAGGCGTCAGAGCCGTCGGCCCCTTTGATTTTTTCCGGTGCCTGAACTTCGATCTGGCCATGCAGCGCTGTGCCGGTCCCGCCAGGGGCGTAGACCGGGGTAAAGCCGCAGGCCGCTGCCACAACGGGCAGCGCGATCAGCAGGGTTCTGTGCTTAAGCAACGACATTTACAATTCGGCCTGGAACCACGATCACCTTCTTCGGGGCGCCGCCATTCAGCGCCTTTTGCACAGCTTCGTGTGCCAGGGCGAGTTTTTCAACCTCCGCCTTGTCCAGATCCTTTGCGACCTCGATTTCACCGCGGCGCTTGCCGTTGATCTGGATCGGCAGGGTGACGGTGTTCTCGACCAGCATGGCGTCGTCGGCAACCGGCCAAGGGGCGGTGGCGCACAAGCCTTCGCCGCCCTGATGGTTCCAGATGTCCTCCGCCAGGTGCGGGGTCATCGGGGACATCAGCTGCGCCAGGGTCATGATCGCCTGTTTCTGCACCTTTGCGCTGGCCTTGGATTTAGCAAGCGTATTGGTGAAGGCGTAGAGCTTGGCAATTGCCGCGTTGAAGCCGAAGGAATCAACGCCAAGGGTCACGTCGCGGATGCATTTGTGCATCTCGCGCAGCAAGTCCTCATCACCTTCACCAGCCGCGTCTAGGTCCATTTCGCCAATGCGGTCGCAAAGGTTCCACACCCGGTTCAGGTGCTTATGGGCGGCTTCGGCGCCGGCGGCGGTCCATTCCACGTCACGCTCGGGCGGTGAATCGGACAGTACGAACCAGCGGGCAGTGTCTGCGCCGAAGGACGAGATGATGTGCAGCGGGTCCACCACGTTGTTTTTGGACTTGGACATTTTGGCGGAAGGGATGATCTCAACCTCGGTGCCGTCCTGTAGGAAACCCTTGCCGTCGCGGAATTCCACTTCCTCGGGGTAATGGTAAACCGGGCGGTGGTTGCCGCCGGTGGTTTTGTAGATCGCATGGGTCACCATGCCCTGGGTGAACAGCGCATCGAACGGTTCGATGGATTTTTCCGGCAGGTGGCCGCAGATCTGCATAGCGCGGGCAAAGAAGCGCGAATAGAGGAGGTGCAGAATCGCGTGCTCGATGCCACCGATGTACTGGTCGACGTTCATCCAGTACTCGGCCTCGGCCATGTCGGTCGGGGTTTCGGCGCGCGGGGCGGTGAAACGGGCGAAGTACCAGGACGAATCGACGAAGGTGTCCATGGTGTCGGTTTCGCGCTGGGCCGGCTTGCCGCAGGACGGGCAGTCGCAGTTGCGCCAGGTCGGGTGACGGTCCAGCGGGTTGCCCGGGACAGAGAAGTCGATCGGCTTGCCGCCTTCATCATAGGGCAGCGCAATCGGCAGGTTCTCTTTCTTCTCCGGCACCACGCCGCAGTAATCGCAGTGGACCACGGGAATCGGGCAGCCCCAATAGCGCTGGCGGGAGAGGCCCCAATCACGCAGGCGGAATTTGGTGACGCCTTGGCCCCAGCCGGCCTTCTCGGCAAAATCCACTGTGGCGTCGATGGCTTCCTCGCCGGTGGCCTCGGTCAGCCCGGCGAAATGGCTGACCCAGCGGACCTTTTCGGTTTTCGGCGGAACAAATGCTTCGTCTGCTACCGGAGTGTCATTTTCCAGCGCAAAGAACGTGTCGATGACCGGCAGATCATACTTGCGGCAGAAGTCCAGGTCGCGCTGGTCATGCGCCGGGCAGGCAAAAATCGCGCCGGTACCGTAGTCCATCAGGATGAAGTTTGCGATCCAGACCGGCAGCTCCCACTCCGGATTCAGCGGGTGTTTGACGCGGATGCCGGTATCATAACCCAGCTTTTCTGCCGTCTCGATGGCTTCCTCGGTGGTGCCGCCTTTGCGGCACTCGGCGACAAATGCCGCAACCTCTTCCGATTCGGCTTCCAACGCCTTGGCAATGGGATGATCGGGCGAGATGCCGACAAAGGACGCGCCCAGCAGCGTGTCGGGACGTGTGGTGTAGACCTCAATTGGCTCTTCGCCATCGGTGCGCTCAAACGAGAACTGCAGGCCGCGCGACTTGCCGATCCAGTTTTCCTGCATCAGGCGGACCTTGGCGGGCCAGTTCTCCAAGCCATCCAGCGCCGACAGCAGTTCTTCGGAGAAATCGGAGATCTTGAAGAACCACTGGGTCAGCTCGCGCCGCTCCACCAGCGCGCCGGAACGCCAGCCGCGGCCGTTCTCGACCTGCTCGTTGGCGAGCACGGTCATGTCGATGGGGTCCCAATTCACCACCGCGTTCTTACGGTAGACCAGCCCCTTCTCCAGGAAGTCGAGGAACAAAGCCTGCTGCTGGCCGTAGTATTCCGGGTCGCAAGTCGCGAACATGCGGGACCAGTCCAGCGACAGGCCCAGCGGCTTCATCTGCTCGACCATGGTGTCGATGTTCGAATAGGTCCAGTCCTTGGGATGCCCGCCCGAGGCCATCGCGGCGTTTTCGGCCGGCATGCCGAAGGCGTCAAAACCCATCGGATGCAGCACATTATGGCCGGTCGACAGCTTGTAGCGCGCGATTACGTCACCCATCGTGTAATTGCGCACATGGCCCATGTGCAGCTTACCTGACGGGTAGGGGAACATCTCCAGCACATAGTACTTGGGCTTGTCGCCGGTACGCTTGGCCTGGAAAATCCCGGCCTCATCCCAGGCCTTCTGCCATCGTGCTTCGATTTCAGGAGCTATGTAACGCGGCATCAGAGCGGTCCTTTGCATGAAAACGCCGGGCAAGTGGCCCGGCGCTTCTGATAATGGGGCTTGGCTGGTGATTCCAGAGGGCGCAGGGTCAGAGTTTCTTGTCCGCGATCCGCAGCTGTCGCGCGCGCGACAGAATCGCGTCCTCGACAGCGCGGGTAGTGCTGGCGCTGACAGCACCGCCTTTGGACTGCAGCGCCACGTTCAAGGAGCGTGCGTCCAGCGCCGGATCTTTAATGTGGATCGTAGCACGGTAAGAGCGGCCGCCGCCGGGCGGGGTGCCGTAGCCGGTCACGATAACGCCAGTGAAAGGGTCAACCGACTGCACAGGCAGGAAGCTCAGCACATCCAGGCTGGCGGTCCACAGATAGCGGTTCACCTGAACGGTCTGATCCGGCTTGGCGTTCAGGAAATCGAAGATGGACGACTTGGTCGCGTTACGTTGGATCTCTTCCTTTTGGCTGATCGTCCGTGCCGTGCTTGCCGGCGCCTCGCCGCTTCTGTTGCCGCCGCCGCAGGCCGCGAGGCCAAAACAGATCGCGCCGATCACTGATACCCGCAGGGTCTTTCCGTATTTCATAACCGCTCCCGGAGCCTTTTTCTGCGCGAACACCTAACGCAAGGCGCGACGGCGGAGCAAGGGCTTTGGCTTGTATGACGCTGCTCCTGCGGGGCATTTCCTGGTCTGGCAGAGGATAACAGGGCTGATCGGGGATGTTCCGGGGGCTCAGCCGGGCGGACTGTGGCAAAGCTGCACCATCCAGACCCGCATCGTTTCGCCCAACTTTCGCAAGCCTTGCCAAAACGGGGGTGAAAGAGCGAAACCCCTTGGCATACCCACGCCGGATTCCCCGGTTTGGGCATAGGATTAGAAAACCGAGGGAAAAACATGAAAAAGGTTCTCTTCGCGACTACCGCGCTGATCGCCACCGCAGGCATGGCCGCGGCAGAAGTTAAGATCTCCGGCTATGGCCGTTTTGGTCTGGACTGGAACGAAGCCAACGACCGTGACGTCAACGGCCGTTCCGAAACCAACATCACCAGCCGTTTCCGTCTGACCTTTGACGCGTCGACCGAAACCGACGGTGGCGTGACTGTTGGTGGCCGGATTCGCGCCCAGGCAGAAAGCCGTGACGGCGTTGCCGGTGTTGCTAACTGGTCCGCTCCGCAGTTCCACGTCGCATACGGCGGCCTGCGTGTTAACGTCGGCAACATCTGGGGTGCAGTCGACTCCGTGCAGGGTCTGTACCTGAACACCACCTCGGTCGGCACCGGCATCGACGGCATGGGCTTCAACTCCCTGGCCATCGGCAACGGCTTCAACTGGGACACCTTCACCTCCGCAGGCAACGGCCGCAACGGTGTTGAAGCGATCTACTCCGCAGGCGGCTTCACCGGCCACATCTCCTACTCGAACCAGAACGACACTGTGACTGCCGCAACTGAAGCGGAGACCACCGTTGACTCCGACGGCGACACCGTGACCCTGGTTGAAGCAACTGACGCCAGCGTCACCGAGGGTGAAGAGCGTATCGCAGTGGCTCTGGGTTACTCCTTCGGCGACTACTTCGTGTCCGGTGCTTACCAGGACTCGAACGTTGAAGCCAACGACGAGCTGGGCTTCCTGGCAGTCGGCGGTGACTTTGGCCTGTTCGGCGCGACCCTGTCCTATGGTACCACCATGGCGAGCGACTCCGTTACTCTGGCTGGCGACTTTGAGCTGGGCTCCGCGTCCACCATCGTTGCATGGGTGAACTCCGCTGATGCACAGGAAGATGGCGGCCGTGACGGCACTGCCTTCGGCATCAACTACGAGTACGACCTGGGCGGCGGCGTAACCTTCGTTGCTGGTGCGGTTAGCTCGCACGCAGACGAAGACGAAAACTCCGTTCAGGCAGGTCTGCACTTCAGCTTCTAAGCTGAAGCACGCCTAGCGTGACTTTCGGGGCGGGTTCCTTTGGGGCCCGCCCTTTTCTTTTGTGGCTTAACATTTCCCGGCAAACAGTGTTTTTTGCGGCCAAACAGTGATGAGGCCGAACCCATGCCGCTTGAAGAAATAAAGTCCAGAATTGCCAAGGCTGAGAGCAAGGCCGGCCGCGAACCGGGCAGCGTGCAGCTGATTGCGGTGTCCAAGGTGCAGCCGAATGAACGGGTCGAGGCGGTTTTGCGTGATGGCCACCGCTGCTTTGGCGAAAACAAGGTGCAGGAAGCTGCGGGAAAATGGCCGGACTTCGCGGAACAGTTTGACGGGATTGACCTGCATCTGATCGGCCCCTTGCAAACCAACAAGGCGCGCCAGGCAATGGAGTTGTTCGACAGCATCCATTCAGTAGATCGGCCCAAACTTGCAAATACAATAGCCCGGCTGGCACAAGAGCTGGGTAAATGCCCGGATCTGTTCATTCAGGTGAATACGGGTGAAGAAGAGCAGAAGGCGGGTGTAATGCCGGCGGATGCGGACGCCTTCATTGCACAATGCCGTAAGCTGGATCTGCCCGTGAGAGGGGTGATGTGTATCCCGCCGGTTGATGAGGAACCCAGCCTGCATTTTGCGCTGTTGGCGAAGATCGCCGAACGCAATGGTCTGCAGGGGTTATCGATGGGGATGAGCGGTGATTTTGAATCAGCCATTGCGCTTGGCGCGACCCATGTCCGCGTCGGTTCCGCTATCTTCGGTGCCCGGACCTATTGAAGCGCAATAGTTTTCTAAGAACTTTTGCCAAGACTTTTCTGAAAAGTCCTGGGCGGGTCAGGCGCGGCTTAAGGAAGGCACAATGACCCGGGTGCCGGGCTGAATCCGGGCGGCCAGCCAGTGGAGGCTGGCCCGGGAAAAGGCAATACAGCCTTCAGTTGAGTAGCCTGGACGGCGCCATTGGTGAATGAAGATCGCGGACCCTTTGCCGGGAACGGCATCCGGCCAGTTCCAGTCTGTAATCAGAACCAGGTCATATAACGGGTCTGCCCGGCGCAGCCGTTCGTGGCTGAAAGCATAGGGGGCCTGTACACGGTGGTTGTAGCTGCTGTGGCTTGCTTCATCTGACCAGAGGTCCCGCGGGCCAATGGGTTCAGCCCAGGGCGCAGGGCGGCGCAACCTGTCCGGACGGTACAGCATGCCTGCGATCCGGTGAATGCCGACCGGTGTGGTGCCATCGCCTTCGCGCTTGTCCGCGGACAGCCCGCCCTTGCCGATCGAGCAGGGCAGCACCCGGCCCATAAAGCGAACACCGGCCGGGGTCAGGACCAGATCCGCGGGCGTCATCATTACAGCATGTGTCCGGATTTCCGGGCCTTGGTGGCCAGGTAATGCTGATTGTGGGCGTTTTCCCCCACTTTCAGCGGCACCCGTTCAGCCACCTGAATGCCGGTTTTTTCCATCATTGCGATCTTGTTGGGGTTGTTGGTCAGAAGCCGCACCTGTGAAAAGCCCATTTTCTGCAGGATGGCCGCGCCCAGACGGAAGTCGCGCTCGTCGTCTTCAAACCCTAGCCTATGGTTGGCTTCCACGGTGTCGAATCCCTGATCCTGCAGTGAATATGCCCGCATCTTGTTGGCCAGACCGATGCCGCGGCCCTCCTGGTTGAGGTACAGAAGAACGCCCGCGCCTTCCGTCCCCATCTGCGCCAGTGCGCCCTGCAGCTGCGGGCCGCAGTCGCATTTGAGCGAGCCCAGCACGTCGCCGGTGAAACAGGCCGAATGGAGCCGTGCAAGCACCGGTTTGGTGCGGTCCGGGCGGCCGACTTCCACGGCATAGTGCTCTTCCGCGCCGTCTTCCGGGCGGAAAATGTGAAGCCTGCCGGCTTCGGCAGCTGTCATCGGCAACCGGGCCGCTGCAACCGGGTGCAGCGGCGAGCTTTCGCTTAGCAAGGGGGTTGCAGCACTGCGCGAAACGGTTGTCAGGCCATGGGATGCGGCAAAGTCGGACGGATCGCTGACGGGTACAAGCACGGCAGCGGGCAGCAGCCGCGCAGATTTTGCCAAGGCAATCGCCAGCCGGTGCAGCTCCGCGCTGCCGCCGCGCTGGCTGGACAGCGGGCCTTTCATCGGTGTGTTCAGATCATCCGCCGGATCCGCCAGGGCTTGGATCCAATTCAGCCCCTCGGATACCGGGACGCACACACGGGCGGTATCCTCGTCATAAACCCGCGCCTTCAGCGTTTCCGCCCGGCGGGCTGTCAGCGCCAGAGACAACGGGCCCAAGGACCGCATGTTCGACAGGCGCGCCTCAGTCAGTGCTTCCACGGCAATTGCCAGCGCAGCCTCGCCACCGTCTGTCAGCACAACCGGCAGCCCCATGCGCAGATCGACCCGGGCACGGGCCAGCAGTTCGATCATGGTGGGCATCAGGCTCATGCAGTGCATCCGATGTTATTTTGTAACAAAGCTTGCTGTCTTTACGCCGAAATGCAACGGATGTGAAACAATTTCCATACCATGGACACGTCGGCGTGAGAGTTTTGCAGCAAATCTTGCCGCGGGCGCAAGGGATGCGCATGTGTGGTCTTGAGAACAGGAGGGCGAGCCGATGGCGCAACTGAAGAAAATTCTGCTGGTTGATGACGATGAGGACCTGCGCGAGGCCTTGAGCGAGCAGCTGGTGATGACCGAAGATTTCGACGTGTTCGAAGCGGAGAATGGTCAAACCGCGATGGAGCGCGCCAAGGAGGCCCTTTATGATCTGATTATTCTGGATGTCGGCCTGCCGGACACCGACGGGCGCGAGCTGTGCCGCCTGATGCGCAAGCAAGGGGTGAAGGCGCCGATCCTGATGCTGACTGGCCACGACACCGATGCCGACACCATCCTTGGCCTGGACGCAGGCGCCAATGACTATGTCTCAAAACCCTTCAAATTCCCGGTGCTGCTGGCCCGCATCCGCGCCCAGCTTCGCCAGCATGAGCAGTCTGAGGATGCCGTCTTTGCGCTTGGCCCCTACACATTCAAGCCATCGATGAAGCTGTTGATTACCGAGGATGAGCGCAAGATCAGGCTGACCGAGAAAGAAACCAACATTCTCAAGTTCCTGTACCGCTCCAGTGACGGCGTGGTGCCGCGCGATGTTCTGCTGCATGAGGTCTGGGGGTACAACGCTGGTGTGACCACTCATACGCTGGAAACCCATATCTACCGTTTGCGTCAGAAAATCGAACCCGATCCCTCGAATGCGCGCCTGTTGGTGACAGAATCGGGTGGGTACCGCCTGGTTGCCTGATGCAGATGGCGTTGAGACAGATCAAAGAAGAAACCGGGATTCATCTTTAGAAGTCCCCTATACCCGCGCACATCCGGGTCACGATGTGCACCTCCCTGTTGGACTTGGCCGGGCCGTGCGCTCGGCCTTTTTTACATTGAAGGTCTGCTTGGCTTTAAAAACGGTTCTGGCACTTCCGGGCGGGCACAGGCAGTATCGCCGCCAAACCCGGATCACATGACGAGGCGCACGATGCCATTTACCCTTGCCACCTGGAACATCAACTCAGTCCGCCTGCGCGAGCCGATCGTGCAGAAGCTGTTGCAGGAGGAAGGACCGGACGTGCTCTGCTTGCAGGAATGCAAGAGCCCGGTGGAGAAGATCCCGATGGAAGGATTTGCGGCACTCGGCTACACGCACATGATTGCCCGCGGCCAGAAGGGTTACAATGGCGTCGCGATCCTGTCGCGGCTGCCGATCGAGGATATCGGCGACAAGGATTTTGCCGGCCTCGGCCATGCCCGTCACGTCGCGGGCCGGCTGGAGAACGGGGTGGTTATCCACAACTTCTATGTGCCTGCGGGCGGCGATGTGCCAGACCGGGAGCAGAACGAGAAGTTTGGCCAGAAACTGGATTATCTGACGGACATGCGCGATTGGTTCCATGCGGAAAAGCCGGAGCAATCGATTCTTGTTGGCGATCTCAATATCGCCCCGCGCGAGGATGACGTCTGGGACCACAAGAAGCTGCTGAAGGTCGTCAGTCATACGCCGGTTGAAGTGGAGCATTTCGCTGAGGTGATGGAAGCGGGCAGCTGGTCCGATGTGACCCGCAACGATATCCCGGAAGGCCGCCTCTACAGCTGGTGGAGCTATCGGGCCAAGGATTGGGATGCGGCCGACAAGGGGCGCCGCCTGGATCATGTCTGGGCGACGCCGGATATCAGGCATGCGGCCCACTCCAGCCGTATCCTCCGCGGCGCCCGCGGCTGGGAGAAACCCAGCGATCACGCGCCGGTGTTCGCGACCTTCGATCTTTAACTGAAAGCGGGGCGCTCTCGCCTGATCACGAATATCCGCCTGATCTACTTTTTCAGTTCGACACGGCACTGCGTTGCCGCGCAGTGCGGGAGCGCCGCGCGCCAGCGCGGCGCCCGGCCCAACACCACAGGGGAACCGGCAAAGCCGGAACCCTCAGCGGAGGCGGGAGCAACAGGGCTCAGCGCAGCCAGCGGGCATAGTCGGGGTGTTTGTCTTGCATGTCCTGGTAAAGCCAGGCCATCCGGTCCAGAAACCACAGCTTGCCGCCAATCACTAGAATGAGCCCGGCCAGCGCAACTCCCGGATTCAACGCCCAAAGACCGTGAACCCAAGGGATCACGCCGATGCCTGACATCCAGGCCAGCCCCTTCGCCCACGTCTCGTTATGATGCGGGACAGGTATCTGCGCCCGGTTCAGAAACACCCGTTCGCCAAATGTGCCGCGCGAGGCCCAGTTGTCCGTGCTGGCAGGCCGTGCAAAGGCACGTGGGTTCCACCAGGTCCACGCCAGCACCAGCAGAACCGGCAGCAAGGCGCCCCAACCCAGCCAGACCCTTGACCAGATGGCCAGCGTCATCAGCGGCAGTACCGACATCCGGCTGAAAACGCTCCACGGGTTGGCGTGACGCGCCCAGGCGTCGTCGTCCATCCTCATCAGCCGCTCTGACTCGGCGAAGAGATCAAACCGGCGGCGGGACATTGGCAAACTCCTCTCTTGGTTTCCGGCGCGCAGGATTCCATATAGGGGGCAAGTTCCTAGCGGAGAACAATCTGATGAGCGAAATTCTTGGCAGCGCCGCCCCGGCGGATGATCTGATCAAAGACGTGACCGAGGCCACCTTTATGCAGGATGTAGTGGATGCATCCATGCAGGCGCCGGTGATCGTGGATTTCTGGGCGCCCTGGTGCGGCCCGTGCAAGACCCTGGGCCCGATGCTGGAGGCGGCTGTCATTAACGCCAAGGGTGCGGCCACCATGGCCAAGATCAACGTGGATGAAAACCAGCGCCTGGCCCAGGCCCTGGCCCAGCAGGGTCTGCCGCTGCAGTCGATCCCGACGGTCGTGGCCTTTGTGCAGGGGCGGCCGGTTGATATGTTCCAGGGTGCGCTGCCGGCGTCCGAGATCGATGCATTCGTGAAGAAAGCGATTGAGGCCGCGGGCGGCACTGCCGATGGCGGTCTGGGGGAAGCGCTGGAAGCAGCTGAGCAAATGCTGGCAGAAGGGGCGGTTGCGGATGCAGCCCAGACCTTCGCCGCAATCCTGGGCGAGGATGACAAGAATGCTGCCGCATATGGCGGGCTGGCGCGCGCCCACATAGCGCTGGGTGACCTGGACCAAGCTGAAGCGGTTCTGAACGGCGCCCCTGCTGAAATTTCCAGTGCGCCGGAGATCGAAGCGGCCCACGCGCAGATTGCCCTGGCACGGCAGGCGGAGAATGCCGGTCCGGTGACAGAGCTGCGGGCGGCGGTGGACGCCAGCCCGGACGACTTGCAGGCGCGTTTCGACTTAGCGCAGGCGCTGCACGCAGCGGGTGATGCAGAGGCAGCGGTAGCCGAACTGCTGGAGCTGTTCCGCCGCGACCGGGAATGGAATGACGGCGCCGCCAAGACACAGCTGTTCACCATCTTCGACGCGTTGAAGCCAAATGATCCGGTTGTCCTGAATGGGCGCCGCAAACTCAGCTCGCTGATATTTGCCTAACACCGGGGCAGCGCTACACTCTGTCCCATGATCCAGCCTGCCGATCTGCCGGACACGATTGCCGTGTTTCCATTGCCCGGGGCGCTTTTGCTGCCCCGGGCCCGTCTGCCGTTGCATATATTCGAGCCGCGGTATCTGCAAATGTTTGAAGACACTCTGAAAACACGGCAGCGGTTGATCGGCATGGTGCAGCCTTGTCCCGCGCCGCACGGCAATGGAGAGGACCTCCACAGTATTGGCTGCGCCGGGCGGGTTACCCAATTTTCCGAAACAGAGGACGGGCGCTACCTTGTCACGCTGTCCGGCGTGTCCCGGTTCCGCATCGCCCGCGAAGCGGGAGGCTTCACGCCGTACCGGCGCTGCGACGTCACCTGGACGGGGTTTGATCGCGACCTTGGCCGCTGTGAGGCGGATGAGTCTCTTGACCGCCCGTCATTTCTGGACTTGCTGGAACGCTTCTTCTCCGCCCGCCACCTTTCTACGGATTGGGAAGCCCTGAAAGATGCGGATGATGAGCTGTTGATCAACTCTCTGGCGATGCTTCTGGAATTCGATCCCGAGGACAAACAGGCCTTGCTTGAGGCGCCTTGCCTTGCCACAAGGCGGGAAACGCTTGTCACTTTGATCGAGTTTGCCTTGCGCGGCGGCTCTCAGGAGGAAACCCTGCAATGACCGAAACTCAGGCGCCTGCCTTTGACCGCCGGATGCTGGAAGCACTGGTCTGCCCGCTGACCCAGGCAGTGCTTGAATACGACGCCCAGGCGCAGGAATTGGTTTCCCGCGCGGCCAACCTTGCATTCCCGATCCGCAATGGCATTCCGGTGATGCTGGTGGATGAGGCGCGCGCGCTGGATTAATCCTGCCAGCGGCTCCAGTCCTTCTTAAATTGCCTGCCCTTTCAACAGCCGCGGCAGATCTCCGGTCAGGCCGGCCGCCTCGCGCACGAAGCCGCGGCGCAGCCCAGGCATGGCACCCGCAAGTCCCATGCCGATGTCCCGGCCCAACCGCAGCAGCGGGTTGTCGTTGGAGAACAAGCGATTGAACATGTCAGTTGCCGCCGCCAGCGAAGCAGTGTCGAAACGGCGCCATTGCTGGTAGCGCTCCATCACTAGGGATGAGCCGATGTCCTCGCCCCGCCGGGTGGCCTCGGTGATCACTTCTGCCAGCGCGCCAACATCGCGCAGGCCGGCGTTCAGGCCCTGGCCTGCAATCGGGTGCATCCCATGCGCGGCATCGCCGATCAGCGCCATCCGGTCGCCGATGAAACTATTGGCAATGGTCAGGTTCAACGGGTAGGTGAAACGTTTCCCGGCCAGGGAAATCCCCCCTAGGAAATCGCCGAACCGCGGGCGCAGCGCCTGGATGTAGTCCGTGTCATCCAGCGCGTGGATCGCCTGGGCAGTCTCGGTTCGTTCGCTCCACACAATCGACGACCTGTTCCCCGGCAGCGGCAGGATCGCCAGCGGCCCGGGCGGCATGAAGAATTGGTGGGCGATGCCGTGGTGCGGCTTTTCATGGTCGATAGCGCAAACCAGCGCGGTCTGGCCGTAGTCCCAGCCGGTGCGCTTGATGCCGGCCCGCTGCGCGGTACCGCTGCGGCGCCCGTCGGAGCCGACCAAAACCTGGCCGCGCAGTTCTCCGCCGTCATCCAGCGTGACCGTCACGCCGCTCTGATCCGGCGCTTGTGCGACCACGGTGCGCCCGGACACCAGGGTAATGCCGGGGGCATTCTTCATCGCTTGCAGAAAAGCGCGGCGCAGGAAGCGGTCTTCGACCATGTATCCCATCGGGCCTTCTTCCAGCTCCGCGTGGTCGAAGTGGATGAAAAACGGCGATGGCCCGTGGCCCGCGTGGCCGTCCGTCACCTTGATCTCCAGCATGGGTTGCGCATTGTCCCCGACATGCTGCCAGACGCCGGTCTGCTGCAGCAGCCGCTGGGAGGCAAGCGCCAGCGCATAACCGCGGCCATCAAACCCCTCATCCGCCAGTTTGTCAGGAGTCAGAGAGTCGACCACGGTGACGCTGTGGCCGGTCTGTGCCAGGGCCAGGGCCAGCGCGGGACCGTTCAACCCGCCGCCTACGATCAGGATATCGGACGCATTTTTCATGCCCCGCAATATGCGCCTGCTGGCGGGATTGTCCATGCAGGAAGCGCAGGATTGTGCCTGCGTCCTGCTGCCGCTACCGTCACCAGCAACTGCCTAGGGGAGATATGCTGATGCAAGACTGGCTGACGATGACTGCCGCCGATCTGGGACGCGGGATTGCGGCTGGTGAAATTAGCCCAGTGGCCCTGACGCGCTGCTATCTGGATGCCATCGATGCGCATCCCCTGAAAGACCGGGTCTACACGCAGGTGTCTCATGACCGCGCCCTGGCGGAGGCGGAAGCGGCACAGCAGCGCGCCGATCTGGGCCTGCGCCGTTCGCTGCTGGACGGGGTGCCAATCAGTTGGAAAGATTTGTTCGACAGCGCAGGCACCGCAACCGAATCCGGCTCGGACTTGCTCAAGGGGCGGGTACCGGATCAGGATGCCGCCGTGCTGTCCAATGCAACACTCATGGGCACAGTCTGCCTCGGCAAAACCCACATGAGCGAGCTGGCGTTCTCCGGCCTTGGCTTCAACCCGGTCAAGGAAACACCACCCTGCGTTAACGACCAGGAGGCAGCCCCTGGCGGGTCGTCCTCCGGGGCGGCTGCCTCGGTGGCATATGGGCTGGCAGCGGGTGGAATCGGCTCTGATACGGGCGGTTCTGTCCGGATTCCCTCTGCCTGGAACGATCTTGTGGGGCTCAAGACAACCTCCGGCCGGATCACACTGGAGGGCGTCGTGCCTTTGTGCCTGAAGTTTGACACCGTCGGTCCGCTGGCCCGCTCGGTGGAGGATGCCGGGCTTTTGCTGGGTGTGCTGGAAGGGACCGCGGGACCTGATCTGCGAAACCCCGGATCCCTTAAAGGCTGCCGGTTTGCGGATTTGCAGAACGTGGCGCAGGAAAATCTCGACCCCAAGGTTGCCGCAGCCCACCGCGAAACGCTGGAGAGGCTGCAAGGCGCCGGGGCAGAGGTTGTGCTGCTTGAAGTGCCTGCGCTGGACGAGGCGATGAACCTCAGCCCGATTCTCTACACGACTGAGGCCTATGGCCTGTGGAAGGACGTGATCGAGGCGTCGCCGCAGTTGATGTATGCGGAGATTCTGGAACGCTTCCGCTCCGGAGCTCAGTTCAGTGGCGCGGATTATGTCGCAGCCTGGACCAAGCTGGAACAGTGCCGCATGGCCTGGGATCAGGCGGTGGCTGGGTTTGATGCGGTGCTCAGCCCGGTTTCGCCAATTCTGCCGCCCAATCTGGACAGGTTGCAGAGCGATCATGACTATTACATTCAGTCCAATCTTCTGGCGCTGCGCAACACCCGGATTGGCAATTTGATGGGGGTATGCGGGCTGTCGCTGCCCACTGGCACACCCAGTTGCGGGCTGCAGGTGCTGGGACAGCCGGATTGCGAGGAGGCCCTGCTGCGCACCGGCGCCGCGATTGAGGCTGCCTTGGCCTGAAAGCCACATATGGCCCGCTGGCCGTATCACCGGGTGGACGCGTCGGCCCGCCCCCTGTAACCTGAGGCGCAAACGGGGCGCCAATGATCCTGTGACTGAGGCATACGATATGGATTTTCCTGAGCGGTTTTCGAACCTGCCAGCCTATGCGTTTCCGCGCCTGAGAGCGCTATTGGACCATCACACCCCGGGCGGGGACGTGGTGCATATGACCATTGGCGAGCCAAAACATGCATTTCCTGGCTGGGTCACCGATGTCATTGCGGAAAATGCCGCCGGGTTTAACAAGTACCCGAACAATGATGGCACGCCGGAACTGCGCGGTGCGATATCGGACTGGATCAGCCGACGCTATGGTGTGACCGCGGACCCCGAGGCCCAGATCATGGCGCTGAACGGCACCCGCGAGGGGTTGTACAATGCCGCCATGGCTCTGTGCCCGGAGCAGAAACACGGGCAGAAGCCGGTGGTGCTGATCCCGAACCCCTTCTACCAAGTTTATATGGTAGCCGCGATTTCCGTAGGGGCAGAGCCTGTTTTCGTTCCCGCGGCGGCGGCCACCGGCCATTTGCCGGACTATGAGAGCCTGCCCGAGGACGTGCTGAACCGCACGGCGGTTGTTTACATATGTTCGCCTGCGAACCCGCAAGGCGCGGTGGCCTCTCGCGCGTACTGGACCAGACTGATCCAATTGGCCGAAAAACACGATTTCCGCATCTTCGCGGATGAATGCTATTCCGAGATCTATCGTGATGAGGCACCTACGGGTGCGCTGACCGTTGCGCAGGAAGTGGGCGCGGATCCCGAACGGGTGGTGCTGTTCAACTCGCTTTCGAAGCGTTCGAACCTGCCGGGGCTGCGTTCAGGACTGATTGCCGGAGGGCCGGAAACCATCAAGCGGGTCAAGCAGCTGCGTGCCTATTCTGGTGCTCCGCTGCCGGGTCCATTGCAGGCCGCCGCCGCCAGGGTTTGGGCGGACGAAGCGCATGTGGCGGAGAACCGTGCGCTCTATCAGCAGAAATACAAGATTGCCGATGAGGTCTTTGATGGCCTCAAGGGCTACATGGCACCGGAAGCGGGCTTCTTCCTTTGGCTTCCAGTGGACAATGGCGAGCAGGCCGCGCTGAAGCTGTGGAAGGAAACCGGGGTGCGGGTACTGCCCGGCGCCTATCTGGCACAGGGCGCACCAGGACAGAACCCGGGCGAAACTTACATCCGGGTGGCACTGGTCGCGCCCGCTGAGGAAACCCGCGAGGCGCTGCGCACGCTGCGTGGCTGTCTTTACTGAATTCTGCTGCGCGGCCCTTGGCTGAGGGGCGCGCCGCCAAGACAAAAAACGGACTGGCCTTCGACCTTTGCGGTGAACAGCAGGGCGGGGGCAAAGGAAACGGAACTGAGGTAGGCATGGCATTTCAAACCCGCAGCCGCGATCCGCTGCTCGACAGCAATATGCAGGCAGCCATTGAAAAGCGCGGCAAGGAATTGATCGGGATTGCCCTGATTTTGGTAGGGCTGATGGTTGCGGCCATGCTCGGCTCTTACACGCCGGAGGATCCGAACTGGACAGTATCAACCGACGCGCCAGTGCAGAACTGGCTGGGCCGCCCGGGCGCTTCTGTTTCTTTCATCCTGATCACTTTGTTCGGTAAGGCCAGCTGGGCGATGCCGCTTTTCCTGGCAGTCTGGGGCCTGCGGTTTGTGCTGCACAAGGGCGAGGATCGCGTGGTCTGGCCGCTTTTGATGTCGGTGCCGTGGCTGCTGGTGGTGGCCCTGCACATGGAGACCCTGAACGCCAGCACCAGCTGGCAGCAAAACTACGACTTCGGCCTTGGCGGCATGGTTGGCTATACCTTCCTGGGTGCGCTGCTGGCGCTTTTGCCGGTGGGCCTGCACTTCATGGTCAAGATCATGTCTCTGCTCAGCGCCGCGGGCATGCTGGCGCTTGGCAGCGTGGTGCTGGGCTTTACCTGGCCTGAGGTGAAGAAGGGCCTGAACAAGGTGATGATTGGCCTCGTCCTGGGGTATGGCGCGGTTGCGGCCTTGCTTGGCCGTGGCGCCTCCAGCGGGCTGCAGGCCGCAATGACATACCGCAGGGAGCGGGCCGAACGCACCGGCGCTGCAGAGGAGGAAGCCTATGCTGGCGCGGATGCGGATCCGGACATGTTCGAAGACTACGCAGAAGATGCATACGCGGCTGACGAATACCAGGAAGAGCCAGCCCCGCCCGTCAAGGGCGGGTTGCTGTCGCGCGTGCCCGGGCTGATCCGCCGGGCTGCACCTGCTTCGCCGGCGCATGAAGACGTTTATGCGGTGGACACATACTCTGAGGGCGAAGACGACGTTTTGGCCGATGAAGCGGGCGGCGAGGACCGGATCTCAAAGAAGATCGCAAACGCGGTGCGGATCCGCCGGGCGGCCGACACACCGCCGGAACTGGACCCGAATTTCCCACTGACCAAGGGGCGCGGCAAACGCCCTGCGCCGCTGATATTCAATCATGCTGCCGCGCAGGACGGCTTGCCTGCTGAGCCTCCGCTGACGGCTGCGGGGCTGGCCGTGCCGCTGGTCCCGGAAGAGCCGCCGCTGTCTTGGCAGGCTCCTGTCGAAGAGGTTTTTAGTTCGCAGGCCCAAGATGTCCATGCACGGGATGAAGACGGCGGCGGTGATTTCGATGACGCGTCCCAGATGCTAACGCCCGACCATGTGCCAGCCGAAGCGCTTCCGGACACGGCAGTGGTGCTGCCGGACGCCCTCAAGACTGCAAAAGCCCCGGGCCCGAAGCTGACCGTTGATCTGCCAGTGGCAGAGCCGCGCAAGGCGGTGGTGGAGAAACCTGCCCGCAAGCCGGTGCAGCCCTCGGTGCGGGCCAAGGCCGAAGCCCAGCCCAACCTGGCGTTTGACGACAGTGACAGTGATTTTGAATTGCCGCCCCTGAACCTGCTGACCAACCCCGTCAGCATCGAACGCCATCATCTGAGCGATGAGGCGCTGGAAGAAAACGCCCGGATGCTGGAGACCGTCCTGGACGATTATGGCGTGAAAGGCGAGATCGTCTCGGTTCGCCCCGGCCCCGTTGTCACCATGTATGAGCTGGAGCCCGCTCCGGGTCTCAAGGCCTCTCGGGTGATTGGCCTGGCGGATGATATCGCGCGGTCCATGTCTGCGCTGTCCGCGCGTGTTTCGACCGTGCCTGGCCGCACCGTGATCGGCATCGAACTGCCGAATGAGAACCGCGAGAAGGTGGTTCTGCGCGAAATCTTGTCCTCCCGGGATTTCGGCGACGGCAACCACGCGCTGCCTCTGGCACTGGGCAAGGACATCGGCGGCGACGCCATGGTCGCAAACCTCGCCAAAATGCCCCACCTGCTGATCGCCGGCACCACCGGTTCCGGTAAGTCGGTGGCGATCAACACCATGATCCTGTCGTTGCTTTACAAGCTGACGCCGGACGAATGCCGGCTGATCATGATCGACCCCAAAATGCTGGAACTGTCCGTCTATGACGGCATCCCGCATCTGCTCTCGCCTGTTGTGACCGATCCGAAGAAGGCCGTTGTGGCTCTCAAATGGGTGGTGGGTGAGATGGAGGACCGCTACCGCAAGATGTCCAAGATGGGCGTGCGTAACATCGCGGGCTACAACGGCCGCGTGAAAGACGCGTTGTCTAAGGGGGAAATGTTCTCGCGGACGGTGCAGACCGGGTTCGACGACGACACAGGCGAACCAGTGTTCGAGACCGAAGAGTTTGAACCCAAAGCACTGCCCTACATCGTTGTGATTGTCGATGAAATGGCCGACCTGATGATGGTCGCGGGCAAGGAGATCGAGGCTTGTATCCAGCGCCTGGCGCAGATGGCGCGTGCCTCGGGCATCCACCTTATCATGGCAACCCAGCGCCCCTCCGTCGACGTGATCACCGGCACCATCAAGGCAAACTTCCCGACCCGGATTTCCTTCCAGGTGACCTCCAAAGTCGACAGCCGCACTATTCTGGGCGAGATGGGCGCGGAGCAGCTCCTGGGCATGGGCGACATGCTGTATATGGCGGGCGGTGCCAAAATCACCCGCTGCCACGGTCCGTTCTGTTCGGACGAAGAGGTTGAGGAAGTGGTCAACCATCTCAAGCAATTCGGCCCACCGGATTACGTCGGAAGCGTGCTGGATGGCCCGGACGAAGACAAGGCCGACAACATTGACGCCGTTCTTGGGCTGAACGCAGGCGGCAACACCGACACCGAGGACGCGCTTTATGACACGGCAGTGGCCATCGTCATCAAAGACCGCAAGTGCTCTACCTCTTACATTCAGCGCAAGCTGGCGATCGGCTACAACAAGGCCGCGCGGCTGGTAGAGCAGATGGAGGACGAAGGGGTTGTTTCAGCTGCGAACCACGTCGGTAAAAGGGAAATTCTGGTTCCCGAACAGTGAGCAAACAAAAAACCGCCGATGCCGGATCCTTGCGGATCCGGCATCTTCACATCTGCAGCAGCGCACCTATGTTGTGCCTATGAAACGCTTTTTACTTGCCATTGTGCTGACATTTGCTGCCCCGGCTTCCTGGGCAGCAGAGAAGCTGAGCCTGAATGAAATCTCCCGTTACCTGAACGGAATCACGACGGCCACGTCCCCATTCACCCAGATCAATGACGACGGCAGCCTGTCCACGGGCAAGCTGTATATGCACCGTCCGGGCCGCATGCGTTTTGAGTATGACGGCAAAGGCGGCGGTACTGTGGTGGCCGGCGGCGGCGCAGTTTTGATCCACGACCCCAAATCAAACCAGCCGCCTGAGACCTACCCGCTGAAGCGGACGCCGTTGTCAATCATACTGGACCGCAAGGTGGACTTAGGCCGGGCCAACATGGTGGTCGGGCACAGCTTTGACGGCACTTCAACCATCGTGCGGGCGCAAGATCCTAAAAACCCGGACTATGGCAGTATCGAAATGATGTTTACCGGCAGCCCGGTAGAACTGCGCAAATGGGTGATCCATGACAGCGCCGGCGGTCAGACGACCGTTATTTTGGGGGCGATGGAAACCGGAAAGAAATTGTCCTCCAGCCTGTTCACGACCAGCGGGCGGTCCCGCTGAGCCGGTCGCTGCCGCTTCCTTCGGGAGGGGGGCGAAAGAACTGCACCGCTTCGTCGAAGAACTCTTCTAATCCCAGGTGCCCGCCAATCATAGCCGTGGCTAATGCAGGTCTGCTCTACAACGCAGGCACCCGGGATTCGCCTCACCGCAGGCGGATTGACCCCGGCGCTGTAGCGGCAACGGTTTTGCTCCTGGGTGTCCGCTCTTAGTCAGTGCATCTTTTCCTTGACTTCCATGGCGCTACGGACAGCGCCATGGGCGGATAGTAACCTCGACCAGCATACTGCCCCTGTGGTCTTCACAGTGCGGCCGCAGTTAGCGGTATTTGCGGCAGGTGGCCAGTTGCGCCTGATAGGTCAGGGCGCGGGATTCGACCTGGCCGGCAACCCGCATCAGCCAGGACTTGGACCTGTAGCTGCCGCGGGCGTAGCCGGAGTGCCCTTCGTGATAGGCCAGATACTGGTTACGCGCATCGTAGAGCGGAATGCCGTTCTTCTCGAGGCTTCGGCGCATGTACCAGCCCATGAAGTCCGCGGCATCGCTGATCTTGTCGCGCTTGGCCCGGCGCCGTCCGGTGTCCCGCCGGTAATCGTCCCAGGTGCCGTCCAGGGCCTGGCTGTAGCCATAGGCGCTGGATTGCCGCCCGACCGGAATTACCCCCAGCAGGTACTGGTGAGGTGTGCGGGCGTCGCCGCGAAAGCGGCTTTCATGGTAGATGGTTGCCATCTGCACATGCACCGGAACCCCCCAGCGGCGCTGGGTTGCGCGGAAGGCTTTCAGGTATTCGGGGCGCTGCTCGATGATGCTGCACGCATTGTCCAAGTTGCGCGGCGGCGCTTTGTGCCCGCCTCCGCAAGACGCAACCGCCATGAGGAGAACGAGGGCGCTGATGAGTCTGCTCATTGCCTCTGCCCATTTTGTTTTGGGTTTGTTTTGCGGCAAGTCTAACGGATTGCAGCGCGCGAGGAAATCAAATTTCAGGGCGTTGCACCTGCAGCAGGGCCCGGTTGGCAAATACCTTCCCCGGCGGGGCTGCAGCCAGGTAAGGAGAATAACCTGGCACCGCTTGGCTCGCCCAGACAGCGGCCTCAACGCAGCGGCAGGAATTCTTTGATTAGGCCGAAGTTTGCGGCGCTGTTTCGGCACATCCGCTGCGGCTCGCCCCGCCTTCCCCAAGCGGTTGGCCGAGGGGGCGTTGAAAAGATTGCCCAAACAACTGTCGTAGTGAAGTTCACAGTCTGTTTCCCCGAAAATTTGCGTCAACTGTTGGACAATTGCCTCGCCGCCGCGCTATTTGTTAATGGTCGGGGGCAGCATGACTATGATGAGAACACGCGCAAAATATAATCTTGGGCAGGTTGTCCGCCACCGCAAGCATCCCTTCCGTGGTGTGGTTTTCGATGTGGATCCGGAGTTCTCCAATACCGAGGAATGGTACGAGGCAATCCCCGAAGACAGCCGGCCGGTCAAGGATCAGCCGTTCTACCATTTGCTGGCCGAGAACGACCAAAGCTATTACGTGGCATATGTGTCCGAACAGAACCTGGTTGCGGACTATTCCGGAGAGCCGATTGGCCACCCGGATGTGCCGGAGATGTTCGGCAATTTCGATGGCGGCGCCTATTCTCTCCACTACCAGCTGAACTGAAATTTGAGCAGGCGAATTTCCGGGCTGAACTTGTGTCAGTACCCCAGCGCGCATCCGTCCTTACGCGGATCGCTGGCGCCTTCCAGCACACCTGAGGCATGGATGCGGATCGCCTGTGCACCGCCAAGCGGGGTGTCAGGCTCTTCCACCTTGTGTCCCAGATCCGATAGCTGCTGGCGGACCGCGATACTATATCCGCGCTCGGTTTTCAAAACCCCGCCATCTGCAAAGCAGCGCGGCGCGTCTATTGCCGATTGCAGGTCCATGCCGAAATCCGTGAGGTTCGACACCAGGCGTGCGTGGCCGGTGGGCTGATATCCGCCACCCATCACACCAAAGGGCATGATCACTTCGCCGTCTTTCTGCAGCATTGCCGGAATAATTGTGTGCATCGGTCTTTTGCCGGGGCCAAGTTCATTGGGATGGCCTTCTTCCAGCGTGAAGCCCGCGCCGCGGTTCTGCAGCAGGATGCCGAACTTCTCTGATGCTATGCCGGAGCCGAAGCCGTGGAAGATTGAATAAATCAGCGACACTGCCATACGGTCCTTGTCCACCACCGTGATATAGACCGTGTCCTTATGCACCGCCTCGGTCAGTGGTGCTGCGGCGGCCATGGCGCGTTTGGGGTCGATCAGCGCAGCAAGACGAGCGGCGGTTTCCGGTGCCAGCATATGTGCCAGCTGCGTTGTGTGATCCGGGTCTGCCAGAAACCGGTTGCGTGCGTCATAGGCCAGTTTTGCTGCTTCTGCTTCGATGTGCGCGCGTTCGGCGCCGGAGGGATCCATCCCGGCGACATCGAAATGCTGCAGAATGTTCAGCAGCAATAAGGCAGTAGCCCCCTGGCCGTTTGGCGGATGCTCGGCAAGGTTCAGCTCCTTGTACCCGCTCGCAACCGGCTGCGTTGCAAAGCTGCTGGCGGCAGCAAAGTCCTCTACCGTATGAACACCGCCTTGTGCTGTCAGCGCTGCGATCATGTCTTCAGCCACTTCGCCGGTGTAGAAAGCCTCGCGCCCGTGCCGGGCAACGCGGCGCAGGACTTCAGCCTGCCCGGGCGCACAGAACAGATCACCCTGGCGGAGCGGGCGGCCGTCTTGCAGGTAAAGCCGCCTCGCTGCGCCTTGCAGGGTGCCAGCACTGTTTCGCCAGTCAAAGGCAGTGCGCGGCGCCACCGGAACGCCGGCTTCGGCATAGTGAATGGCGGGCTGCAGCAAAACATCAAGCCCAAGCCGGCCTTCGCTTTCCGCCAGCCGGCAAAAGGCATCGATCGCGCAGGGAACAGTGACTGCATCTGCGCTGTACAGCGGCACTGTTTCCAGGCCCTGCGCCCTGAGGGCCGCGGCGCTGGCTGCGGCAGGAGCGCAACCCGATCCGTTCAGGGCTTGAATATCTTGACCGGGTCGTGAATGCAGCACAAAGCAATCGCCGCCTATCCCGGTCATCTGCGGTTCGCATATGCCTAGCAGAACCGCGCCGGCTAATGCTGCGTCCATGGCGTTGCCGCCGCGTTTCAGTATATCCAGCGCCACGCCGGCTGCCAGCGGGTGCGACGTGGCGCACATGCCGGTGGCGGCAAAGACGGCCGACCGTCCGGGCAAATGGAAATCGCGCATCGCATTGCTCCCCTTGTTGACGCGCCTAGACTAGGCAGGGGCCAGCGGAAGGCAATTCAATTCCCGTGCAGCCGGGCTGGAACCGGGTGTCATGTCTAGATGCGAGGGGGGGCTGAAACAGATGTCCCCGGTGCCGTGCACTGGTGGGGGCTAAGATACACGGCACCAGGGGAAGCTCGTTTCAGCTACGGGTAAGAATTCGCATATCTGTTGGGCTGCGGTTGGCCGGGAATGCGTCGCAAGTGTGACCAAAGATTAAAATGCAGCAAAATCAAATACAGCAGGCGCGGCGCTGGCGGCCGGGTCAGACTTCGGCAGGCGGGCTGGCGACCTGGATCTCGAAGCAGAGAGAGAGATTGTTGCTGCCTTCCGCGCGCTCATACCGGACCTGGCTTGCCAGCTCGCGGATCAGAAACCAGCCAAATCCGCCCTCTGGGAGGCTGCCGGCCGGAACGTTGACATCGGCAGGCTTGCCTACCGGCAGTTCGTCGTTCGGAAACGGGGCGCCTGCGTCCTGGATGCTGATCCACAAGCGTTCCGCAAAAAGCTCCGCACGAATCCGCACCTCTCCGGGCGGCATGCCTTCGTAAGCATGCTCCACCACGTTGTTCACTGCTTCAGTCAAGGCAATTTGCACCTCGTCCACGCGGGCCGCCGGGAGATCCAGGGACCGCAATTGATCCACGACAGACGCGATGCCGTTACGGGCATCCTGGTTCGTGGCCGTGAACGAGCAGGCAATGGTTTTTACCATAAATTTCTCGCATTGCGCCGCCAGCGCTGTCGTACTCAGGAACTGGCACCAGCCGGCGCGGTTGCTTCACTCAGCGAACTGTAGAGATTAAAGACCGTATCCATCCGGGTCAGCCGGAATACCTTTTCTACCATCGGGGTCAAACCGGCTAAGTCGAGCCGTCGTCCTCCGCCCAGTTGCTTCATTGCGGCGACAATCGCGCCAAGCCCGCTGGAATCAATAAACTGCACCTCGGACAGGTCCAGAATCACGCGCTCCGGTCCGCTTTCCGTTTCCGTGCGCATGTCCTCTTTGAATTGGATGGCCATGGCGGCATCAATGCGCTCGGCATTGACTTTGACGATTTGCGCATCGCCCGTCATGGTGGTCGTCAGGCTCATTTTGGTCCCCCGGGATGTAACGTCATTACGCAGCACTCTAGACCGCAAACCTTACTATTCTGTAGGTAATATTTCGACGATTGGAGGAAAATTGCATGAAAGACGTTGTTATCGCCGGAGCAGCCCGGACGCCGATGGGCGGATTCCAGGGCATGTATAACGGGGTGACGGCTGCAGATCTGGGCGGCGCGGCGATCCGGGCAGCTTTGGAGCAGGCCGGGTCCGCTACGGCAGACGAAGTCCTTATGGGGTGCGTCCTGCCTGCAGGCCAGGGCCAGGCCCCTGCGCGCCAGGCCGGGTTCGCTGCCGGTCTGGGTGATGAGGTGCCTGCCACCACGCTCAACAAGATGTGCGGTTCCGGTATGAAGGCCGCCATGATTGCCTTTGATCAGATTGCCCTGGGCCACGCGGATACGATGATTGCAGGCGGCATGGAAAGCATGTCGAACGCGCCCTACATGCTGCCCAAGATGCGCGGCGGTGCCCGCATCGGCCACGGCCAGGTGATCGACCACATGTTCCTGGACGGGCTGGAAGACGCCTATGACAAGGGCCGCCTGATGGGAACTTTTGCCGAGGACTGCGCCGAAAAGTACCAGTTCACCCGCGAAGCCCAGGATGAATACGCGCTGAAATCCCTTTCCAATGCGCTAGAAGCGCAGGAAAGCGGAGCCTTTGACGGTGAAATCGCGCCCGTTACGGTGAAGACCCGCAAGGGTGACGTGGTAACAGCCGCGGATGAGCAGCCCAAATCGGCGCGCCCGGAAAAGATCCCGACGCTGAAACCGGCGTTCCGCCAGGACGGCACCGTGACCGCGGCCAATGCCTCTTCAATCTCGGATGGCGCGGCGGCTCTGGTTCTTGCTTCGTCCGAAGCTGCAGAGGCGAAGGGCCTGCAAATCCGCGCCCGTATTCTTGGGCACGCCAGCCACGCCCAGGCGCCAGGCTGGTTCACCACCGCACCGGTGCCGGCAGCTCGGAAACTGCTCAAATCCATCGGGTGGGCGGTTGAAGACGTAGACCTGTGGGAAGTGAACGAGGCTTTTGCCGTGGTGCCGATGGCCTTCATGCACGAAATGGGCCTCTCCCGTGACAAGGTAAATGTGAATGGCGGTGCATGCGCGCTGGGCCACCCGATCGGCGCCTCTGGCGCGCGGATCATTGTCACCCTGCTGAACGCGCTGGAGAAGCGCGGCCTGAAACGCGGTGTGGCTGCGATTTGCATCGGCGGCGGCGAGGGCACGGCGATTGCGATTGAGCGGGTGTAATCTTCACCTTTTCAAAATACTCGCGGGGGTGAATTGACCGCAAGGTCAAGAGGGGGCAGACAGCCCCCTCAATACGTTTCAGGAGAGCTGCACATGCAGGTTGAATACGAAACCTTGGCCAAGACCATCGCGGCGCTGACCGAAGGCGAAACGGATGAGGTGGCGCTGATGGCCACCGTGGCCTGCGAGGTGCACCACGCGGACGGCCGCTTCAACTGGACCGGCTTCTACCGCGCCGTGGCGCCGGAGCTGCTGAAGATCGGGCCTTATCAGGGCGGCCATGGCTGCCTGCAGATCCCGTTCTCTCGCGGTGTTTGCGGCGCCGCCGCGCGCACCGGAGAGGTGCAGCTGGTGCCGGATGTCGATGCCTTCCCGGGCCATATCGCCTGTGCCTCCTCCACCCGCTCGGAACTGGTGCTGCCGGTCTGGAACGGCGCCGGGGATCTGATCGGGGTGTTTGACATCGACAGCGACCAGCCCGATGCCTTCACCCAGGAAGATGCTGACCAGCTGGAGGCAATCCTGCGGCAGGTGTTCAGCCGCGGCTGATTCGCATATCCGGGGCTTTGCCCCCCGGCCTCGCGGCCTTACCCCAAGGGGCTATAGACCAGAAAAAATGCCGCCCGGCGCCCGAACGCGCTGGGTTTTTTCATGGCATCCTTCCGGCTCGTGAAAAAATGCTTGAAAATTTCACGAACTCGGTCCATCGTGAAAAACGAGACGATTTTTTCACGGAGCGGGGAGAGAGCCGGTGAACGATCAGACGGTGGCAACGGCGACACTGGGGGCGGATATCCGGGCCTTGCGCAAGGCGCGCGGGCTGACCCTGTCGGATATTGCCGCGATGCTGAACCGCTCGGTCGGCTGGCTGAGCCAGGTTGAACGCGACATGTCCGAGCCTTCGATCTCCGACCTGCGGCAGATTGCCGAGGCGCTGGGTGTGCCGATGTCGATGCTGTTTGCGCATTCTGGCGCTCCGGCGGAGGAGCACGGATACATCGTGCGAGCTGGCTCCCGCCGGCCGATGGGGTCAGGCGAGGAGGGGTTGATCGAAGAGTTGCTCTCTCCCGACCTTACCGACGATTTTGAGATGGTGCACTCCACTTTCCAGCCCCATTCGCGGATGCAGACGCCGGCCAACCGGCCGACACAGGAGGTCGGCTATTTGATCTCTGGCAAGCTGGATCTGCTGATTGGTGGCCGCAGTTTCACCGTCGGTCCCGGTGACAGCTTCCGGATAAAGCATGAGCCCTATCAATGGTCGAACCCCTACGACGAACCCGCAGTGGCCGTCTGGGTGATCGCGCCGCCGGTCTATTAGGGGGGCAACGATGATGAAGGGATCCTGCCTCTGCGGCGACATCCGGTTTGAAACCGCGGCCAAACCGCGGAACGCGTCGATGTGCCATTGCAATCAGTGCCGCAAGCAGTCGGGGGGCACCTGGGCCTCTGCGCAGGTGCGCAACGAGGACCTCACGATCACCGGTCCGGTGAGTTGGTTCGAGGCTACACCGAAGGCCAAACGCGGCAGCTGCCCGCGCTGCGGATCTTTCCTGTTCTGGAAGGGGGCGGGAGAAGACAACACCAGTTTCGCTTTGGGCGCTGTCGACGGGAACACCGGTCTCAGCGTCGAAAAGCACATCTTTACCGCCTCCAAGGGCGACTACTACCGGATTGCGGACGGCGTGCCGCAAGAAGACTGAGACTAGGGAGCGAACATGTCTGATTTTCCAACCAAGGCCCGTGTGGTCATTATCGGCGGCGGCGTCATCGGCTGCTCGTCGCTGTATCATCTGGCCAAAAAAGGCTGGACCGATTGCGTACTATTGGAGAAGAACGAGCTGACGGCCGGCTCAACCTGGCACGCGGCGGGCAACGTCCCGACCTTCTCGACCTCCTGGTCGATCATGAACATGCAGCGCTATTCGACCGAACTGTATTCCCGCCTTGGCGAGGAGGTCGATTATCCGATGAACTACCATCAGACCGGCTCGATCCGCCTGGCGCACAGCAAGGAACGGATGCAGGAGTTCGAGCGTGCCTGCTCCATGGGCCGTTACCAAGGCATCGGGATGGAAATCTGGACCCCGGAGCAAGCCAAGGAAAACTATCCGTTCCTTGAGACCCACGATTTGGAAGGCGTGCTGTGGGATCCGTCGGATGGCGACATCGACCCGGCACAGGTGACGCAGGCACTGGCCAAGGGCGCGCGCGACATGGGCGCGAGGATCATCCGTTTCTGCCCGGCAACCGGTGTGACCCAAAAGGAAGACAAGACCTGGGTGGTGCACACCGAAAAGGGCGACATCGAATGCGACTACGTTGTGAACGCCGCCGGTTACTATGCCCAGCGTGTGGGAGAGTGGTTCAAGGACTACGGCGGCCGCACAGTTCCGATGATGGTGATGAGCCACCAGTACCTGCTGACTGAGCAGATCCCTGAGGTGGAAGCCTGGAGCAAGGACCATGGCAAGAAGCTGCCGCTGATCCGCGACGTGGATGTGTCTTACTACCTGCGCCAGGAAAAGAATGGCTACAACCTTGGCCCTTATGAGCCGAACTGCAAAGGCCACTGGATGACCGAGGACGACCAGATGCCGGACGACTTTTCGTTCCAGCTGTGGTCGGACGATCTGGACCGGATCGAGGACATCGTAACCGACGCCATGGAACGCGTGCCGCTGATGTCCTCTTCCGGCGTTTCCAGCGTGATCAATGGTCCGATCCCCTACGCCCCCGACGGCCTGCCGCTGATCGGACCGATGCCGGGTGTCGACAACGCGTTTGAGGCTTGTGTGTTTACCTTTGGCATCGCCCAGGGCGGCGGCGCCGGCAAGGTGCTGGCAGAATGGATCGTCGACGGCCAGACCGAGTGGGACATGTGGGCGGTCGATCCGCGCCGCTACACCGACTACACCGACCAGGACTACTGCGACCAGAAAGGCATGGAAGTCTACGGCAACGAATACGCCATGCATTTCCCGCACCATGAATGGCCTGCCGCCCGCGACAAGAAGGTCAGCCAGGTCCATGCCAAGATCAAAGAACTGGGCGGCGTGATGGGCGCTTACAATGGCTGGGAGCGTGCCAACTGGTTTGCCAAGGAAGGTGACGACACCTCCGAGGAAGCCACCCACACCTGGGGCCGCTCCGGCCCTTGGCAGCAGCGCATTAAGGAAGAATGCGAAGCGGTCCGCGATGGCGTCGGCGTTCTGGACCTGCCGGGCTTCTCCCGCTTCAACCTGGAAGGCGACGGTGCCGCCGAATTCCTGCGCGGCCTGGTCACTGGCGGTTTGCCCAAGGTGGGCCGGATGAACCTGGTCTACTTCTCGGACGATCGCGGCCGCATCCTGACAGAGATGTCGTGTGTCCGTCATGGCGAAGACCACTTTACCATGATCACCGCAGGCTCGGCCCAGTGGCACGACTTCGAGATCCTGAAGAAGGCGCTGCCCGCAGGCCTGACCCTGACCGACCGCACCACCGAATTCGCGACCATGATCGTTACCGGTCCGAAATCGCGGGAGCTGTTCGCGGGCATCTCCGACGCGGATCTGTCCCTGGGCTGGCTGACCCATCAGGAAGCTTCGGTCGCGGGCAAACCCGCCTTCCTGGCGCGGGTGTCCTATGCTGGTGAGCTGGGCTGGGAGGTGCACTGCGCCAACGAGCATCAGCCGGCAATCTACGACGCCCTGCTGGCAGGCGGCGCCAAGCCGTTCGGCATGTATGCGTTGAACTCCCTGCGTATCGAGAAAGGCTACCGCACCTGGAAGGGCGATCTCAGCACCGATTACTCGCTGCTTGAGGGCGGACTGGAGCGGTTCGTCAAACTGGACAAGCCGCAGGACTTCCCCGGCAAGGCCGCGATCCAGAGCGAAAAGCAGCAGGGCGTGAAGAAATCTTTCGTCACCCTGATTGTCGAGGCCGGTGATGCGGATGCGCCCTACATGTCTTGCATCTGGAAGGATGGCGAGATCGTGGGTGAAACCACCTCGGGCGATTGGGGCTACCGCGTGGGTGCCTCCATTGCGCTGGGCATGGTGCGCAGCGAACTGGCAGTGCCGGGTACGGAGCTGGAGGTCGAGATTTACGGTGAGAAGTGCCGTGCGGTGGTTCAGAAGGACGAACCGCTGTGGGATCCGGCCAACGAGCGCCTGCGCGCTTGATATGTTACGTTCGGCCCGTCACGCTTAATTCAGGAGGCTTCAGCGATGGCCTGGATGATGAAAGGCGTCTGTTTAATCCGGCATGGCGGGCCGGACGCGCTTGAATGGCGTGAAGATATTCCTGTTCCGGTCCCTGGACCGGGTCAGGTGCTGGTCAAGGTCTTGGCGGCCGGCGTCAACAACACGGACATCAACACCCGGACCGGCTGGTATTCGCCGGATGTGACGGGGGCCACGGATGCGGTCGGCGATGACGCAGAGGTCGAGGCCGGCGGCTGGGGCGGCGCCCTGAGCTTTCCCCGCATCCAAGGCGGCGACCTGTGCGGCGTGGTGGTTCAGACCGGCCCAGATGCCGGTGACTTCCACGTGGGGCAGCGGGTCACCAGCCAAATCAACATACCGAGGCCCAAGCCGGACAACCCCGTTGCTTTCGTCGCCCTGGGGTCCGAGCTTGACGGCGCATTCGCGCAGTACTGCCTTACCGAGGCGGCAGAGCTGTTCGACGTCAGCGCCTCCCCCCTGTCGGATACCGAGATTGCGGCGATGCCCTGTGCCTATGGAACCGCCTGGAACCTGCTGCACAATGCCGGTGTCGATGCTGGCCAGCGGGTGCTGGTGACCGGCGCATCCGGCGGGGTCGGGCTGGCAGCGGTGCAACTGGCAACCCATCTCGGTGCGCATGTCACTGGCCAGACATCGCCTGCCAAGGCAGATGCAGTGACCGCGATGGGGGCGGGCAGCATCATCGACCGCGAAGAAACTCCTGCACAAAACTATTTCGACACCGTCATCGACGTGGTCGGCGGCCCGGCCTGGCCCGCCCTGATACAGGCGCTGCGGCCCGGCGGGCATTACGCAGTTTCCGGTGCCATTGCCGGTCCGGTCGTGACCGCGGACCTGCGCGAAATCTACCTGCGCGACATCACCATTCACGGCTGTACCTTCTGCCCGCGAGCTGTCTTTGCCGAACTGGTGGAGTTGATCAATTCCGGCGCTATCCGCCCCTTGGTCTCGGCAACCTATCCCCTGCAGGACATTGCCCGGGCACAGGCGGATTTCATGAGCAAGGCGTTTCCGGGCAAACTGGTCCTGATCCCCCCTCAGGAGGCCCCATGACAGAAATCGTTCTTCTTGACGGCTCGATCGGGCAGGAGGTCGTCAAACGCTCCGGAGACCGGGCAACGCCGCTGTGGTCAACCTCCGTGATGATTGAAAAGCCGGATGTTGTCGGCCGCATTCACGCCGACTACTATTCCGCAGGGGCCACGATTGCCACCATGAACACCTATGCCGTTTTACGCGATCGGTTGGCCCGGGCCGGGATCGAAGACCATTTCGAGGAATTGCTGGCCAAGGCCACCGCACAGGCAACCGCGGCACGGGACGCGCATGGCTGGGGCCGCGTTGCCGCAGCGCTTGGCCCGCTGATTGCATCTTACCGCCCGGACATCTGCCCGCCCCACGAGGAGGCCGCACCTGTCTACGCAGAGCTTGTTCAACTGCTGGAGCCGCAGACAGATCTGTTCCTGATCGAAACCGTCTCCTCCGTTGAACACGCCAAGGGCGCATTGCTTGGCTGCATAGGCACGGGCAAACCAGTGTGGCTGGCGGCCTCCGTCTCGGATGAGGACGGGACGCTGCTGCGCTCCGGCGAGCTGCTTGCGAACCTCGCGCCGCTGGTTGACGAATTCCAGCCGGAGGCGGTGCTGCTTAACTGCTCGCGCCCCGAGGTCATCGGCGCAGGCCTGGAAATCGTCAAAAGTTTCGGCAAGCCCTTCGGTGCCTTTGCCAACGGCTTCACCCGGATATCTGAAGGTTTCCTGAAAGACGCGCCCACGGTGGACGCACTGGAGCAGCGCCAAGACCTTGGGCCCAAGGCCTACGCGGAATTTGCCATGGGCTGGGTTGCCCAAGGCGCCACTATCGTTGGTGGCTGCTGCGAAGTCGGCCCGGACCATATCACCGAACTGGCCCGCCAGCTGCGCGCGGCCGGGCATCGGATAGTCTGACCAGGGAGGGCATCAGTGTGACAGCTCCGGAAAAACTCAATGCGGCTGACCCGGCCCGGGTCTGGAACATCGATATTATCGTCACCGAAGGTTTTGTCCTGATCGAGATGTCGGCGATTCTGGAGGTGCTGCGGATCGCCAACCGTGTGCTGGCCCAGCCGCCGTTCAAATGGACCGTCCGGTCGCTGCAGGGCGGCAGGGTTGGCTGCCGGGCGGGTCTTAGCGTGGATACTGAACCCTTCGCGCCCAAGCCGGATGCGGATTTCGCCTTCTTTCTTGGCAACTCGGACCCGGATCATCCGAGCCTCAGCCTGGGTCGGGTGATCTCCAGTTACACCTGCCGAGATATCAAAGTCTACCTGCTGGCCGAGGCTGCGGCGCGCTACATCCGCGACCAGGGCGGCGCGGCCGGGCGGCTGACGACGCATTGGGAAAACTCCGCCCTGCTGCGCGAGCGGATGGGACTGAACGACTCCAGTCACGCGCTGGCCAGCGAGGACGGGCTGGTGGTGACCTGTGCCGGCATGGGGTCCACCGTTGACATCATTCTGTCACTGGTCGGACGGCTCACCTCTGCCGCGGCTCAGATGACCGTGGGCAACATCATGCTGCACGAACAGGTGCGCGATTTCTCCTCGCTGCAGCCCTTTGCCGGCGCCAAGCCGACCATCACCGGCGACAGCGACCTGGACCACTGCATCCGCATCATGCAGGACAATATCGAGGATCCGGTTCCGATCAGTGACATCGTCGATGAACTGGGTATTTCCACCCGCTCTCTGGAACGCAAGTTCCGGACCTTTCTGGGCACAACTCCCAATGGTTTCTACCGGGAAATGCGGCTCTCCAAAGCTAACAACCTGTTGCTCAATACGACGATGAGCGTGCGTGAAATCGGCCTCGCCTGCGGGTTTCCAAACGGATTTTCCAGCCTCTACAAGAGCTTCTTCGGCATCACGCCTTTCGCCCTGCGCAAACGCCGCCGACTGGGTGAGGACGGCTCGGAAAAAAAACTCAAGGCCGGAGAATAGCCCCAGGAGTCTGGCGTTTTTGATGCATTTTGCGCCGCCTGCTTGTGATAATCAGGCGCAAACCCTCATTCAGGAGCGATGACATGAGCGATCTTCCCAACAAGGCACGTGTGGTGATTATCGGCGGAGGTGTGATCGGCTGCTCGGTGGCCTATCACCTGACAAAGCTCGGCTGGAAGGATGTGGTGCTGCTGGAACGCAAGCAGCTGACCTCCGGCACCACTTGGCATGCCGCGGGTTTGATCGGCCAGCTGCGCGCCTCCTCCAACATGACCAAGCTCGCACGCTATTCGGCTGAGCTGTACTTGGGGCTTGAGGGTGAAACCGGGGTTGCTACCGGCATGCGCCAGGTGGGTTCGGTGTCTGCTGCGCTGACCAATGAGCGGCTTGAGGAGCTCTACCGCAACGCCGCCATGGCCCGTGCCTTTGGTGTGCCGGTTGAGGAGCTGTCGCCCAAGGAGGTCAAGGAACGCTACGAGCACATTAACCTGGACGGCGTGACCGGCGGCGTCTGGCTGCCGACTGATGGCCAGGCGGATCCTGCCAACATCGCCCTCGCCCTGGCCAAGGGCGCCCGCCAGCGCGGTGCGCTGGTCAAGGAGCGGATCAAAGTCACCGGCATTGCAAAGCAGGGCTGCCGCGTAACCGGCGTGGATTGGGCCAGCGACGATGGCGAGGCTCAGGGCCATATTGAAGCCGATATGGTAGTGAACTGCGCCGGCATGTGGGGGCATGAGGTTGGCCGGATGGCAGGGGTCAACGTGCCGCTGCACGCCTGTGAGCATTTCTACATCGTGACCGAGGGCATTTCCGGCCTAACCCAGATGCCGGTGCTGCGTGTCCCGGACGAATGTGCCTATTACAAAGAAGACGCTGGCAAGATCCTGTTGGGTGCCTTTGAACCCAACGCCAAACCCTGGGCGATGAACGGCATCCCCGACAGTTTCGAGTTCGACCAGCTGCCAGAAGACTTCGATCACTTCGAGCCGATCCTGGAAGCTGCCTGCAACCGGATGCCGATGCTGGCTGAGGCCGGTATCCACACGTTCTTCAACGGCCCCGAATCCTTCACTCCTGATGATGCCTATCACCTCGGCCTGGCGCCGGAGATGGACAACTTCTGG
This sequence comes from Leisingera sp. CC-HEC093, assembly GCF_059429195.1. Lineage (NCBI taxonomy): Bacteria > Pseudomonadati > Pseudomonadota > Alphaproteobacteria > Rhodobacterales > Roseobacteraceae > Leisingera > Leisingera sp. CC-HEC093. Next base: position 1,555,017 of record NZ_JCAIJR010000001.1, read on the forward strand.
GTGGCTGCGGGCTTTAATTCGATCGGCATCCAGTCCGCAGGCGGCGCCGGCATGGCGCTGGCGCAGTGGATGGAAGATGGCCAGAAACCGTTTGACCTCGGTGATGTGGATATCTCCCGGATGCACCCGTTCCAGGGCAACAAGCACTACCTGTTTGAGCGCTCCAAAGAGACCCTGGGTCTCTTGTATGCTGACCACTTCCCCTACCGCCAGAAGGCAACCGCCCGCGGCGTGCGCCGCACCCCGTTCCATCACCACCTGCTGGAGCAGGGCGCGGTGATGGGCGAGATCGGCGGTTGGGAACGAGCCAACTGGTTTGCCAACGACGGCCAGGAGCGCGAGTACCAGTACAGCTGGAAGCGTCAGAACTGGTTTGAGAATTCCGCGGCAGAACACAAGGCCGTCCGCGAAAATGTCGGCATGTACGACATGTCTTCCTTTGGTAAGATCCGTGTTGAAGGGCCGGATGCGGAGAAGTTCCTGAACTACATCTGCGGTGCCAATGTCTCGGTTCCCTCAGGCAAGATCGTCTACACCCAGTTCCTGAACCCGCGCGGCGGGATCGAGGCGGATGTGACCGTGACCCGCCTGAGCGAGACCGCCTATCTGGTGGTGACCCCGGCAGTGACACGACTGTCCGACCAGACCTGGATGATGCGCAACGTGGGCGACCACCGCGTGGTGATCACCGATGTGACCGCAGGCGAGGGTGTGCTGGCGGTGATGGGCCCGAATGCGCGCAAGTTGCTTCAGAAGGTCTCGCCGAACGACTTTTCGAACGAGGTGAATCCTTTCGGTACTGCGCAGGAGATCGAGCTGGGCATGGGGCTGGCCCGTGTGCACCGCGTAACCTATGTGGGCGAACTTGGCTGGGAAATCTATGTCGGCGCCGACATGGCAGGCCACGCGTTCGAAACCCTTTGGGAAGCTGGCCAGGACATGGGGCTCAAGCTCTGCGGCATGCACATGATGGACAGCTGCCGGATCGAAAAGGGCTTCCGCCACTTCGGCCACGACATCACCTGCGAGGATAACGTGATCGATGCGGGCCTCGGCTTTGCGGTTGCCACCGGCAAGGGTGACTTTATCGGCAAGGCCGCGGTGCTGGAGCGCAAGGAAACCGGCCCCAAAAACCGCATGCTTCAGTTCAAGCTGACCGATGCTGAGCCGCTGCTGTTCCATAATGAGCCGATCATCCGCGACGGCAAATATGTGGGCTACCTCAGCTCCGGCAACTACGGCCACACGCTGGGCGCCGCTATCGGCATGGGCTATGTGCCGTGCGAGGGCGAAAGCGCGGCGGATGTGCTGGGCTCTACCTATGAAATCGACGTCTGCGGCGTGAAGGTAAAGGCAGAAGCCTCCCTGAAGCCAATGTACGATCCGAAATCGGAGCGGGTGAAGGCCTAAGCACCTCTCCAAAGCGTATACTGTCCGTACCACGCCCCGGCGGCTCCGCCGGGGCGTATTCTGCTTGTGGCCCTGCGGGGACAGCTTTGGGTTATGCTGCAACGTTTCTTCTGCTTTGGCAGCCAAGCTGCCCGCGGCCTCTTGACCCCGCCCGAAATCCCTTGGAGAAATCCATAAAAAGCCTTGTACGGCAGGGGCAAACAGGTAGGTTGCTTGTCCCGGCCACTGACAGGGGCCTGACGAAGAGGATTTGGGACATGAAGATCAGCATCGAACGCGGCACGCTTCTCAAGGCCGTGGCCCAGGCGCAGTCTGTGGTCGAGCGCCGCAATACCATTCCGATCCTGGCGAATGTGCTGATCGAAGTCGAGGGCGACAGCGTCCAGTTCCGTGCCACCGATCTGGATATTGAGGTCGTCGACAAGGCCCCCGCCCAGGTGGAGCGCGCCGGCGCCACCACCGTGGCCGCCACCACCCTGCACGAGATTGTCCGCAAGCTGCCCGACGGCGCGCTGGTTACCCTGACCGCTGATGCCGCAACCGGCCGCCTGGCGGTCGAGGCCGGGCGCTCCAACTTCTCGCTGGCGACCCTGCCGCGCGAGGATTTCCCGGTGATGGCGTCGTCGGAGTATCACTCCAACTTTGCTGCCAAGGCCGCTGTGCTGCGCCGCCTGTTCGACAAGTCGAAATTTGCAATCTCTACTGAGGAGACCCGGTATTACCTGAACGGTGTCTACCTGCATGTCTCCGCTGGTGCTGGAGGCGGCAAGGCGCTGCGCGCCGTTGCCACCGATGGCCACCGCCTGGCCCGTATCGACGCAGAACTGCCGCTGGGTGCAGAGGATATGCCCGGCGTCATCGTGCCGCGTAAGACCGTGGGTGAGCTGCGCAAGCTTCTTGATGATGATGACATGGACATCGCGGTCTCTGTCTCGGAAACCAAGGTGCGTTTCGCTACTCCGAACATCACTCTGACCTCCAAGGTGATCGACGGCACCTTCCCCGACTACACCCGTGTGATCCCGGCCGGCAATACCCGCCGCCTGGAAGTGGACGCGGCTGAGTTCGCACAGGCTGTTGACCGGGTTGCCACCGTCTCCTCCGAACGATCCCGCGCAGTGAAGCTGCAGCTGGAGGAGGACCGCCTGATCCTGTCGGTGAACGCACCTGACAGCGGCGCCGCCGAGGAAGAGCTGGCGGTCGCCTACAATGACGAGCGGCTGGAAATCGGCTTCAACGCCAAGTACCTGCTGGAAATCGCCAACCAGGTGGACCGCGAGAATGCCGTATTTATGTTCAACTCCTCCGGCGATCCGACGCTGATGCGCGAAGGCAACGACGAAAGCGCCGTTTTTGTCGTAATGCCGATGCGGGTCTGAAGCTCCTGACGGCGCTGCCTCCGGCGGGAATATTTTTGGCCAGAAGAACAGGGGAGCTCCCGCGTGCTGGCTCTGACTTCACTCGTCTTGTCCCATTTCCGCTCGCATTTGCGGGCGGAAATGCGTTTGGATGGGCGCCCGGTGGCGATCTACGGTAACAACGGCGCGGGCAAGACCAACATCCTGGAAGCAGTATCTTTGTTGTCCCCCGGCCGCGGCCTGCGCCGGGCCAGCGCTGCGGAGATGGCGCGCCAGCCGGAGGCCCTTGGCTGGAAGCTGAAAGGCGAGTTGCAGGCGCCCTCTCAGACCTATGAAGTGGAAACCTGGTCCGAGGGCGGCAATGCCCGGCAGGTGAAGATCGACAATAAATCCGCGAGTCAGATCGCTTTGGGGCAGGTGGCCCGGGTGGTTTGGCTGGTCCCCGCAATGGACAGGCTGTGGATCGAAGCTGCCGAGGGGCGGAGGCGGTTTCTGGACCGGATCGCACTGAGTTTCGAGCCGGCCCATGCTGAGGCCTCTCTGGCGTATGAAAAGGCGATGCGCGAACGCAACCGGCTGTTGAAGGAGCAGATCCGTGACGCCGCGTGGTACCGGGTTCTGGAAGACCGGATGGCATCCGCTGGCCACCGGATCCATACTGCACGGGCGCAAGCAGTGGAGCTGCTGCAATTGGCGCAGACGGAAGCGGAAACCGCCTTCCCCGCTGCGGAACTGGAACTGATGCAGTCGGAGGGCAGCATGCCTTCCACCGAAGGCGATTTTAAGGAGGCGCTGGAGGAAAGCCGGTTTCGCGACCTGGCTGCAGGCCGCACCCTAGTGGGGCCGCACCGCACCGACATGATCGGTACATTTCAGGCCAAGGGCATCCCGGCCAGGGATTGTTCCACCGGCGAGCAGAAGGCGCTGCTGGTGTCGCTGATCCTGGCCAACGCCCGGGCACTGGCGCAGCGCGAGGGCGCGCCGCCGATCCTGCTGCTGGATGAGGTTGCGGCCCATCTGGATGCGGGCCGCCGTGCCGCGCTTTATGACGAGATCTGCGCCATAAGAACCCAGGCCTGGATGACGGGCACCGGCCCGGAGCTGTTTGCCGAATTGGGCGGCCGGGCGCAGGTGCTGGAAGTGTCGGAAAACGAAGGTGTATCGGAGGTTTCCCAGAAATGACCGTCACGCCGTGGGACCTGGCGCTTTACGCCGGTGCCTTGCTGATCCTGTTCCTGACTCCCGGTCCGGTGTGGCTGGCATTGATGGCGCGCTCGGTTTCTGGCGGGTTTCCGGCGGCCTGGCCGCTGGCAGTTGGCGTCGCCTGCGGCGACATCTTCTGGCCGCTGATTGCGGTGGCGGGTATGTCTTGGGTGGTCTCGGAAATCGAGGGCATCATGACCGTGCTGCGCTGGGTCGCCTGCGGGATGTTCATAGGGATGGGGTATCTGCTGATCCGCCACGCCGGCGACGCTGTGGAGGAAAACCGCGCCCTGACCCGTCCCGGCATCTGGGCGGGTTTCATGGCCGGTATCGCGGTGATCCTCGGAAACCCCAAGGCGATCCTGTTCTACATGGGCGTGCTGCCCGGGTTCTTTGACCTGTCAGGCATCTCCTGGAGCGACGTTGCGGCGATCGTCACCCTTTCCTTTCTGGTGCCGCTTCTGGGCAACCTCGCACTGGCAGGGATGGTGCACCGCGTGCGCCGCGCGGTAACTTCCACCCGGATCCGCCGGCGGATCAACCTGGTCTCCGGCGGGCTGCTGATCTGCGTCGGTCTGGTGATCCCGTTCACCTAAGGGGCGGGCTGCAGCCAGGCCTGCAGGTAGGGTTCAAGCCCCCTGGCAGGCGGCGTTTCATCATCGTGCTCCATGCAGAACCAAACGCCCAGGACGTGGTTCAGGAAAGCCTGAATGCCTTCGGCCAGAAGTTCAGGCGGCTGATCGCAGCGGATCCGGCCTGCTGCCTGCAGAACCTGCAGCCAGCGGGTCAGCAGGGCGACCTGGCGGAGGAAGCCTGCGGTAACCACTTCGTCCGGTTCTGCCGCCGTGGTGCCAGAGTAGCGCAGCAGCAAATCGAAGATCACCCGATCCTGGCCGACGTAGTCCAGATGCGGTGCCAGCCGGGTGGTCAGTTCAGCCGCATCCTGGGGGGGGCCACCCGCTTCCATCCCGTCCAGCAGGCGCATAACCTCCCCCCCGATCAGCACGGCCAACAGCCCGTCCTTGTCCTGGAAATGCGAAAACAAAGTGCCCTTGGCGACACCGGCGCGGGCGACCACATCCTCCACCCGCAATCCGCTGTAGCCCTGCTCCTGTACGATGTCGGCTGCCACTTCCAGCAGTTTCGCCCGGGTTTCCAGCCGCCGTTTCTGCGGTGCACGTGTCATGTCTCAGCCTCACGATCTCGTTATTGACCGCGGTCATTTTTATAATTGACCGCGGTCATTTTTAATTCAATAAAGTGACCGCGGTCAACTTAGCTAATGGAGCGTGAAATGTCTGCCCGGAAAATCTTGATTCTGAACGGCCATCCCGGCCAAACCTCCCTGTCGAAATCCCTGTGCGCTGCTTATCAGGCTGCGGCTGTGGAAAACGGTCATCAAGTGCGCTGCCATGACATTTCGCAGATGCAATTCGATATGGATTACGGGCAGGGCGGGTATCAGAACCCGAAACCCTTGGAGCCGGACCTGGCGACGTTCCTGGAGGACTTGGAGTGGGCCGAGCATGTGGTGATGGCCTCTCCGCTGTGGTGGGGCGCAGTGCCAGCCAAGCTGAAGGCGGTGTTTGACCGGGCGTTGCTGCCAGGGCGGGCCTTTGATACCCGTAATGTCAATTTCGCGGGGTTGCCTGCCCCGATGCTGTCCGGCAAGACAGCCCGGGTGCTGCTTACGTCGGACACTCCTGCGCTGCTCTTGCGGCTGTTCTACGGCAATGCGGTAAAGAAGTTCATCAGCCGCCAGATCCTTGGTTTTGTCGGCATCAAACCCACGCGCTTCACCACATTTGCGCCGGCCACGGATGCGCCGGAGGCCAAGGTCAAAACCTGGCTGGCGGCAGCGGGCGGACTGGGGGCCAAAGCGGCCTGATTCTGCCAAGAAAAAAGGGGGCTTGCGCGTGACAATCCCGGTCAGGTTTCGTATAAAATCCCGAAGCTAAGACAGGAAGATGTGAATGTCCGGAAACGAGCAGGCCCCCGCAGAATATGGCGCGGATTCCATCAAGGTTCTCAAAGGCTTGGAGGCGGTGCGAAAACGCCCCGGCATGTACATCGGGGACACGGATGACGGCTCGGGCCTGCATCATATGGTGTATGAGGTTGTGGACAACGGCATTGACGAGGCTCTGGCGGGCCACGCCGACCACGTAACCGTCAAGATCCACGCCGATTCCAGCGTCTCGGTCAGCGACAACGGCCGCGGGATTCCGGTGGGCATCCACGAGGAAGAAGGCGTCTCGGCGGCCGAGGTCATCATGACGCAGCTGCACGCGGGCGGGAAATTCGACTCGAACTCCTACAAGGTGTCGGGCGGTCTGCACGGCGTGGGCGTTTCCGTGGTGAACGCATTGTCTGACTGGCTCGAATTGCGCATCTGGCGTGATGGCAAGGAGCACGTTGCGCGGTTTGAGCGCGGTGACACGGTCAAGCATCTGGAGGTGGTTGGCGATTGCGGAGATCAGACCGGTACCGAAGTCCGCTTTATGGCGTCGACGGATACCTTCTCGAACCTGGAATACTCCTTTGAAACGCTGGAAAAACGCCTGCGCGAGCTAGCATTCCTGAACTCTGGTGTGCGGATTATCCTGGAAGATGAACGCCCGGCTGAGAAGTTGACAACTGAGCTGTTCTATGAGGGCGGCGTCAAGGAATTCGTCAAATACCTCGACCGCCACAAGACCCCGGTAATGGAGGCTCCGGTCTACATTATCGGTGAAAAGGACGAGATCGGCGTTGAGATCGCCATGTGGTGGAATGACAGTTATCACGAGACGGTTCTGCCTTTCACCAATAACATCCCGCAGCGCGATGGCGGCACCCATGTGGCCGGTTTCCGTGGCGCGCTGACCCGGACCATCAACAATTACGCCCAGTCTTCCGGCATCGCCAAGAAGGAGAAGGTGTCCTTCACCGGCGACGACGCCCGCGAAGGCCTGACCTGCGTGCTGTCAGTCAAGGTGCCGGACCCGAAATTCTCCAGCCAGACCAAGGACAAGCTGGTCTCCTCCGAGGTGCGCCCGGTAGTCGAAAGCCTGATGGGTGAAAAGCTGGCCGAATGGTTTGAGGAAAACCCCAACCAGGCCAAGCAGATCGTTGGAAAGATCGTTGAGGCAGCGCTGGCGCGCGAAGCCGCCCGCAAGGCGCGCGAGCTGACCCGCCGCAAGACCGCGATGGACGTGAACTATCTGGCAGGCAAGCTCAAGGACTGTTCCGAGAAAGATCCCTCCAAGACCGAAGTCTTCCTGGTCGAGGGTGACTCGGCCGGCGGCTCCGCCCAAACCGGGCGGGACCGGATGACCCAGGCGATCCTGCCCCTGCGCGGCAAGATCCTGAACGTGGAGCGCGCGCGCTTCGACAGGATGCTGTCGAGCCAGGAGATCGGCAACCTGGTGATGGCCCTGGGTACCGGAATCGGCCGCGATGAGTTCAACATCGAAAAGCTGCGATACCACAAAATCGTCATTATGACCGACGCGGACGTCGATGGTGCCCACATCCGCACCCTGCTGCTCACCTTCTTCTACCGGCAGATGCCGGAGCTGATTGAGGGCGGCTATCTCTATATCGCGCAGCCGCCGCTCTATAAGGTCGCGCGCGGCAAGTCCGAGGTGTACCTCAAGGACCAGGCGGCACTGGACGACTACCTGATCAGTCAGGGCGTCGACGGGGCGGTTCTGAAGCTGGGCGACGGGTCTGAAATGGCCGGCGCCGACCTCACCCGCGTTGTGGATGAGGCGCGCCAGCTCAAGCGTGTTCTGGATGCCTTCCCGACACATTACCCGCGCCACATCCTGGAGCAAGCCGCAGTGGCCGGCGCCTTTGTGCCCGGTGCGGTGGATTCCGACCTGCAGGGCGTTGCCGACAAGGTCGCCGCGCGGCTGGACGCCATTGCGCTGGAGTATGAGCGCGGCTGGCAAGGCCGGATCACACAGGACCACGGCATCCGCTTGGCCCGCATCCTGCGCGGTGTCGAGGAAGTGCGTACCCTGGACGGCCCGATGCTGCGCTCCGGCGAGGCCCGCAAGACCGGCAGCTTCACGCAGAGCCTGCAGGAAGTCTACGGCACCACGGCTCAGCTGGTCCGCCGCGACCGCAGTCAGATAATTCACGGCCCGCTGGGCCTCTTAAAAGCGATTTTGGAGGAAGGCGAAAAGGGCCTCTCCCTGCAGCGCTACAAAGGCCTGGGCGAAATGAATCCCGATCAGCTTTGGGAAACCACTCTGGACCCGGACGCCCGCACCCTCTTGCAGGTGCGCATCGATGATATGGTCGAGGCGGATGATCTGTTCACCAAACTGATGGGTGACGTTGTAGAACCGCGCCGCGAATTCATCCAGAAGAACGCCCTCAGCGTCGAGAACCTGGACTTCTAGGCTCATTGTAGGATCGCCCAAAAGCGTGTTTTTGACCCATACTTTTGCGCAAATTGCCCATAGTTTTGGTTCTGGCACACGCTAGGAGAGAGGTGGAAGCCGAAGGCTGCGAAAATCTCCCGCTTGAGTTGATGGTTGGGTTTCTTGCTCTACTGGCTATTCGTAATTTCTGTTCTGGCTGCTGTACTCGCCATGAGCGGGGCGAACTGTGGACTGTCGGTGGGTTAGAGGTTTCAGGCGCAATGCAGGCCCGGTAGGGCGCTCAGGGCGCCCTATATGGCTGAGATGGAGCTTCCCGCCCTCCAGGACTGTTTGGTGCCTTCTCAGAGCACCTGACGGTGGTCGTCGGTCGCCAAGCAAACCTTAGCAAGCCTACCAGGGGATCAGAGTAGCAACACGAGCGTTCGGGGCCCGTCTACCTAACGGTTGCAGAACGGGACTTAGTTAGCTTTCGCTGCGTTCGCTCCAATGTCAACTGACAAGGTAGCCAGCTGGCCTAATATTGTTTGTCACTGTTTTGCAGCTAGCCTAGCATGGAAGGCATGACGGAGCGTACTCACCAGTCTTCCTTGGCCGCTCAATTTATTGAACGCGTCAAGTCGCGCGATCTGATGTTACTGTTTATCGGTGTTCTGGGCTGGTTTCTTTTAGCTCTGCTGCCAATACAGAAAAACCTGCAACTTGAAGCTCTTTTTCTTTCATCCTCTTCCTTGGAGTTGGGTTGCCTCATGGCAATTGGTTCAATGTCTGGCACCCTCTTCTTTATAGCGCTTGGGCCTTCGCTTAGGAATTGGTGGCAATGGATAGCCCTGGTCATGCTTCAGATGCCAGCTCTACTGGTTATTTCCGCCAACCCAATCTATCCACAGTTGCTTCTGTTGTTTGGGGCCCTTTTGTGTATTTCGGTAGCCGTCGCCAAAGTGGTTCGGTATTTTCAGTTGCGCCGACGGGAATCAGGTCTGATTCTTCTTTCTTTCTCAGTGCTCGTGCATTCGTTCGTGATTGCTCAGCTGCTCGAAAATCCGGTCGACTTTAGCCGAACGGTGGGGACTCTTTTACTTTGTACTTATTTATCTTTTTGACGACGATCTTTCTAGCTGGTCTTTGGCTGGTCGGAAAACTACCGTTTGCACTCGTAGCAGCCTTGTTTTTGAGCGGTGCTGTTTTTAACGAAATCCGAAATGAGGCAGAACTAGAAGTCCTGGATGATGGGGAATACCCACTTCTTCACATTTCTGCGGCGTTCAGAGATTGGCTTTTAAGTAGGCGTGATCTGGACTTTTACCGTGAAAAGCAAAGGCCCTATCCGGTTTTCATTGTGGCAACAGAAGGAGGTGGCATCTATGCGGCCGCTCACGCATATTCCTTTCTTCATAAAGCCCAGGAGAGGTGCGGCGCTTTCTCGGAGCATATTTTCGCGCTTATTGGAGTTTCTGGAGGAGCCGTGGGTAATGGCATGTTCTACAATGAAGAAATGTCTAAAAAGGATGAAGTGCTGACCGGTGGGTGTTCTGAGTCAACAAGCCGCGCAACCGAAAAAATGCTTCAAGATCACCTGTCCCCAGTTGTTGGAGCGTTCCTGTTCTTGGACATCACTCGCCGGATCTCTTGGACAAATTATTGGACTTTCAACCGAAGCACTGCACTAAAGTTCTCGCTTTCAAATGATCCCTTAATTGAAGGAAGCGAGGGATTCTTAAAGAGCTTTATGGGTGCCTACTTCGGCGAAGTAATGCAGACAACACAGTGGCAAGATGATCCAACTAATGACGTTATGGAAGCCCCCAACCCACCCACACTAGGACCCGCTTTGATGCCTGTGGCGACAAATATCGAAACAGGCAATCGCCTCGTGTTCTCGCCGTTTAACTTCGAGTCAACAGCCGATGCTTCGTTGTTTTCAATTGAGCTAGAAGGTGAGGGTGATTTCCGTGACTTTGATATCGGCGACGCGACCGTGGCAAGCGCAAGCTTTCCCTGGATCACACCAACGGTGAGGTTTGGAAATGTCGTGCTGGCAGATGGGGGTTACTTCGAAAATATTAGCGCATCCACGGGTTTGGATATCGCAATGATGCTTGAGACGCTTGGCGGTCTTGGCGAATGCGATGAGTACAGGTACCTCGAAGACCCTATGGGTCATGCCGACTGGGGTTGTTCAATCCCATTTTCTATAACGTACATTTTCGTACGATCTGTTGATTTGCCTGGCACCAATTTTTCGCAAGCGTTCTTCTCCGACCCAGTTACAACGATGCTGAAGACACGGGAATCACGCGGTGATCTGTCAGTGATGCGAGTGTATGGGCACATATGCGATCTTCCGGGCTCTTGCATCCCACACCCGGATCACCGTCTGGTGGAAAGCTTAATTAGTCCTCGCCAATTGGAATTGCCTCTAGGCTGGAAACTGACCCACAGATTGGCTCAAACGATTGACGAAGTGGTTGTTCCAAAAACAGTCGAGTGCGATTCTGAAATTCATCCTACAGATATCGTTGCTGGCGGGGGCTTTGATAAGTGCGACATAATGAAGTTAAATGAAGACAGTTTTCTACTTCTTGAGGAGATTCTCTCACCACTTGGTCCAAGATAAGGAAAAGGGAATCTCATCACACGTGTATCATTACGAGTTGATAAACCGGGATGGCAACGAAACGTATTCGAAGACACGTGGAGTTGCGCCTGGAGACTTAAATTGAAAAGGGCACCATGTCGGCTCGCCTGCGTTCCGCCGCATCAGGAGACGTTGTAGCGCCACGCAGCATCCGGCACTTTGGGCTCACTGCCGCCTTGCGGCGTCGCGGTGACCAGACCACCACCTTGGATGACAGAGTGGATCTCGGGTGCTCCCCGGTATGATGGGAGCCAGCCCGGTGCGGACCTCCGCCCAGGGCGCAGCACTGCGGCCGGTCCTCGACGTGCAGAGCGGACTCCGGTCATTCGCTGCTGGCGCGGGCCGGACATGGCGAGACGTCGGAAGCCGACCTTCAGGCAACGTCTCATGAGATTTCTGTTCTGCAGTGCCGCAAGTCTGCTGCGGAGCCCATAGCAGCCGTCGCCGCCTAGTTTGGATTCTGCAGGGGCATTTGACCGGTGGTCAACCCAAAGCGGACCTCTTGCCTGACGAATAGCCGCGACGGGGTTGCTTCCAGGTCGGGCGAGAGCTTGTAGTTCGCTTTGCCGTAGAACGTCCTTTGCGGCGATGAACCGGCGGGCTTTCGTTGTCAACTGCGCTAGGGCTTCAATCGCCGACAAGTGCTTGCGCCCAAGTCAATGGTTGCGCAATCTGAGGGAGAAAAATGATCGAGTCGAGCAGATAGTGCCTCCAGAAACAACTCCCGTTGGGGATACAGCTAGAGAAGCCATCGATTCCCTTCGAGGTTATGTGTATCAAGTGTATCAATCGGCCCTTGCCTGGACCGAATTGAAAGAGGATGAGTTCCTTTTTCTGGAAGTGGCTGAGGACTACGCTGTTGCGGCCAAAAATGCGCTGCAAGCTGTACAAGTTAAGGAAACTTCTGGTCGGGTCACGATAAACTCGGATGATATTGTTACCAGCATTGATAGCTTTGTCGATTTGTAGGAAAGCAACCCGAGTTTGAAGGTCATACTGCGTCACCTTACAACCTCTACTGTTGGAAAAGAGAAGAAGCTAGAGGACCGAGTGGGCGATGTGCCTACTCTGGACGCCTGGCGAAACTTAGCTCGGTCAGCCGTGAATGCCTGGCGATCCGAGTGAAGCGGAAACTCAACTCGACCGACGTGATTGATGCCCTGACGGACTTGTTCATCCTGCGGGGGCCGCCAGCTTACGTTCGAAGCGACAACGGGCCGGAGTTTGTTGCCAATGACGTGCGGGCCTGGATTGAGGCTGTCGGGGCTAAGACCGCTTTCATCGAACCCGGAAGCCCCTGGGAGAACGGCTACGTCGAGAGCTTCAACGCCCGGATGCGGGACGAACTGCTCAACCGTGAGATATTCTATTCGGTGAAGGAGGCTCAAATCATCATCGAAGGCTGGAGGAAACACTACAACACAAAGAGACCCCACAGTGCATTGGGCTACAGGCCCCCGGCTCCAGAAGCCATCATCCCGATGGAACCGAGGCCAATGATGCACTAACAATGACCTGCCCCCCGCGGGTCCCTCGCTCATGACGAGAGTCTGCGGGTTTGATTTTGGTAGTCGTCGGTTTCGGGCTTGGCAAGCGCGGCAGGCGCGGAGCCCTCAAATTGCTCAAGCGCCTGCCGCGCTTGCTTTGGCGTTCTGTTCCCCAACGAAGAGTGCGGCCTGACGTTGTTGTAATCGTAGCGCCACAGCGCCAGCTTGCGGCGGGCATCGTCCAGGGTATCGAACAGCTCTTCATTGAGAAGCTCGTCCCGCAGGCTTCCGTTGAATGACTCGATGAAGGCATTCTGCTGCGGTTTTCCGGGATCGATGTAATGCCAATCCACGCCGTTCCTGTCGGCCCATCTCAGGATTGCCCGGCTGGTGAATTCCGTGCCGTTATCACTGACAACGCAAACAGGTTTTCCGTAGATCCGGACGAGCGCGTCCAGCTCCCGGGCAACGCGCTCACCCGAAATGCTGGTGTCCGCGGCCAGGCACAGGTTTTCCCGGCAGCAGTCATCGTTTACGGCCAGGATGCGGAACTTCCGCGACGCGCCGAAGCTGTCTGCCAGGAAATCCAGGGACCAGCGCTGGTTGGGCTGTGTGGCTTCGGGCATCGGCGTTCGCGAGCCCCGGGCACGCTTGCGGCCCCGCCGCCGTTTCACCGCAAGGCCTTCTTCCCGGTAGAGGCGGTAGAGTTTTTTGTGGTTCATGATCATGCCTTTTCGCTCAAGCAGCACGCCGATCCGCCGGTAGCCGAACCGGCGGCGTTTGCCAGCGATCTCCTTCATCTCCTGGCGGATCTCGGGATGGTCGAGCGGGCGTTCGCGCCGGACCGTCTTGGGGTCGACACCGACAAGCCGACAGGCCCTGCGCTGCGAGATGTCATGATCCCGCATTGCATTGAGCGCTGCCTCTCGCCGCTCTTTCGGTGTCGTCAGCTTTTTCCCAGCAGGTCTTTCAAAACCACGTTGTCGAGCATCGTGTCCGCCAGCAGCCGCTTCAGCTTGGCGTTCTCATCTTCCAGGGCCTTCAGCCGCGCGGCCTCCGACACCTCCATGCCGCCATATTTGGACTTCAGTTTGTAAAAGGTCGCCGGGCTCAGGCCGTGCCGACGGCACACCTCCGCTGTCGGCATCCCGGCTTCCTGCTCTTTGATCATCCCGATGATTTGCGCCTCAGTGAAACGGCTCTTACGCATTCGTCTGCTCCTACATAGGTTGGGCAGACTCTACTTCATGGTGAGGGATTTTGCGGGGGGCAGGTCAACAATCAAACTGGACCAGTCAGATCAGGCCACCCACCAACCGACGACATGCCGTCATCGGAAAAATTCTACCGGACGCTATTCGATCGCAAACCAGTCATTCAGCTCGATGACTTCATCGCTTTCGATATTGCAGAGGGATGGTTCGCCATAGTGTCACGAGAGCGCTACGCTCCCGATGCCGTCCCCGGAACTGGTGCGGTCCCCTACCTTCAATCCGGGAACCTCGTGACGCTGCAAGCCCGTATCGCCCAGGCAGGAGGTGCAGTCCCTGAGATCATCGAAGAGCCGGGTATCCACCTCCTCAAGATCAGCGACCCAACCGGCCAGCCGATTGAGTTCTTCATGTTGACCAGTCCATGAGGCGCAGCGCGATGGGAAGAGCGCCATTCATTTATTTCCCAGCTCCATTTGAAACTTTTTCTGCTTCTGTACGTGTCTACTTTGCGACTCAACAAAGGAGGGAAGCATGACTTGTTCAATCAAGACAATCGTTGCGGCCGGACTCGTTGCCGGGATTTGCGCTGGTTCCGGGGCGCTGGCCAAGGCGCACGATAACGGAGTTGGCGACGGTTCGCCCAGCGGAAATCCCAGTGTAGGCGGGCAGACCGCAGGTCAGGGCGGCAACGCCGTTTCCGGCGGTGTCCAGGGCGGCCAGCGCGGAGGCCAGGCGTCTGCGGATGGTCAGGGCAACCGCGGCGGAAACGGCAGCGCCGGCCAAGGCGCTGACCGCCGCTGAGCGATCGGGGCCTCCCCGGTGCAGCCCGGGGAGCCCCAGGCATCAAGTCAGTCCTTGCTGAGGACCTCGAAAGTCAGGGAGGCCCAGTAGCTCTCCCATGCAACGCCGACGCCGGGACCGGCCGGCCTCATCCAGACCGCATTGAGCAGATACCGCCCCGGCCGCGACACGTCGATCAGCGCGCGGCCTTCGGCATCGGTAACATAACTTTGCGGGTTTCCTGCAGTGTTCTTGAGGCCGTCTTTGAGAAAGACGTTGATCTGCTGCCCGGCCATTGGCGCTCCCTCCCGGAGCAGCACTACCGTAACGGCCTGAGCAGGCGTGGCGCCGTAGGGCGAGTTCAAAGCCACGATTTCCAGCGGCATTCCGACTGCGCGGTCGCTGCCACCAGCACCGGCGCCGGCCTGCACCAAAGCCTTGGCGCAGCGTGTGTAGGCCTCCGTGAAACCGCTCTCCGGCAATCCGAGCTCGCGATGCTTCGCAACCGCCCAGCTGTTGCCTTCGTAAGCCACGTAATCGGAAAATTCGTCCATGTTATCGAACTTCAGCCTGTCTGCCGCCGAGTGGTAGGCAATGATCTGCAACCCGGACCCAAGAGGCTCCGTGTTAACTGCTGGGATATCGCCGATCACACTGTCAATCGGCCTGGTGCTCCGCGCTCCGGTCAGTGTGAAATTCTGGAACCGGTCTGGCAGGTAGGGGAAAACGGCTCCGGAGAAATTCTGGCCGACCTTGAGGTCGGCACGGATCGGCGCGTCTTCCGGGAGAACGTGGTTTTGAGGCTCGATCCAGAACTCGTGCGCCGCCGCCGCGTGAACGGCGTGCAGGCAAATGACGATAAAGACAAGGTACCGCTGGACCATAGTCCTTATCCAAGCTCCGTAGCGCCGGAAAAATCAAGCTATGAATGAGAAAGGGACATCACGGCTCGGATCTCGGAGCGGGCCGCCGCTACACCGGCCGCAGTCATCGCGGTAGGCTTGTGCCGCGGCGTGTCACGATCTACCGTGCCGTGGGTGCGCCGCTGAGCCGGATCACTGACAGGATTGCTTTGGCCGGGGACACGCGCTTTCATGACCACTCGGAGCGACATTGAGGAGTTGATCGCCCGCACCAGCCTCGGTGACCGTGAGGCGTTCTCCCGCCTCTACGATGCAACCTCCGCGAAACTTTTCGGGATCTGCCTTCGTGTCTTGAAGAACAGAAGCGAAGCGGAGGATGCCTTGCAGGACGTCTATGTTAGGATCTGGCAGAAGTCCGGCGGCTATGCCGCCAACGGCTACAGTCCGATGACATGGCTGATTACCCTGACGCGGAACCTGGCGATTGACAGGCTTCGAGCGAGGAAATCCGCGCCTGCGGAAACAGATGACCCAGGCAGCGTCCCGGACAGCCGCCCGACCCCTGAAGCGGCGGCGGTGGCCGCCTCGGAGCAGCGCCAGCTTAACGCTTGTCTGGATGAATTGGACGGTGGCCGGGCAGAGGCGGTGAAGGGCGCCTACCTGGAGGGCTACAGTTATAAGGAGCTGGCGGCGCAGCACGCAGTGCCGCTGAACACGATGCGGACCTGGCTGCGGCGCAGCCTGCTGAAACTGAAAGAGTGCCTGAGCCGATGACAGCACCGGAAGATCATAGCGAAGATGCCGCCCTGGCCGGCGAATACGCGCTGCATCTTCTGGAAGCAGAGGCGCAGCGGGCCTTCGAACAGCGGCTGGAGCGGGAGCCGCATTTGCGCCAGTTGCTGCGGGAGTGGGAAGAACATCTTGCACTCTTGGCAGAGGAGGTGGAGCCGGTAGTGCCGCCGCGGCTGCTGAAGTCCCGTATCGAGGAACGGCTGTTCCCGTCCAGCAACGGCCGCCGCCATGGCGTCTGGCGCTGGTTCGCGGGTGCGGGTCTGGCTGCCGCAGTGGCGGTTGCCGCCATTGTCATCCTGCCGCGCGTGACCGCCCCGCCGGCGGTCGAGCCGTCCTATGTGGCGGAAATGGCGGCCGAGGACCGCTCGCTGGTGGTTGTCGCGCAGTTTGTGCCGGAAACCGCAACGCTGCAGATCGAGCGCCACGCGGGCGCCGCGGCGCCGGGCCGGGCGCTGGAGCTGTGGCTGATAGCCGAAGGCGCGCCGGGGCCGGTGTCGCTGGGCGTGCTGCCGGCGGAACCCGCGGCCAGCATCGCGGTGCCCCCGGAACTGGCCGCGCAGATTGCCGGCAGCACCTTTGCCATCAGCGACGAACCGGCAGGCGGCTCTCCAACCGGGCTGCCGACCGGCGCGGTGCTGGCTGCAGGCGCGGTGCAAAAAATCTGAAAAAATTCCGCAGGCGGTGAAACTTCCCGGGCCGCCATTACGTGACTCCTGTCAGCGCCGGGCAAAACAGCCGGCCCTGCTGACAGGAGTTAAAAACTATGACCTTTACCAAAACCACGCTGACCGCCCTGAGCTTTGCTGCGGCCTCGACCATGGCGTTTGCCGGCAACCCTGAGGTGGGCGGCGCGGCAATGTTTGCGGACAAGAATATCGTCGAAAATGCTGCCAATTCCGCAGACCACACCACGCTGGTCGCCGCGGTCAAGGCCGCGGGCCTGGATGAAACCCTGCAGGGCGAAGGCCCGTTCACCATCTTTGCCCCCACCAACAGCGCGTTTGAAGCGCTGCCGGACGGCACCGTGGACACGCTCCTGAAGCCGGAAAACAAGGAGGCGCTGACCGAGGTCCTGACCTGCCACGCCGTTGGCAAGGAAGTGATGGCCGAGGCGCTGAAAGGCATGATCGAGGACGATGGCGGCGAACACCCGGTGCCGACCCTGGGCGGCTGCACCCTGCAGGCGACCTATACGGACGGCAAGATGATGCTGGTGGATGAAAACGGCAATGTGGCCACCGTTACCATCGCCGATGTGAAACAGTCCAACGGCGTGATCCATGTGATCGACACCGTGATGCTGCCGAAGTCGTAACCGCGGCGCCATAAACGGGCGGTGCTGCCCCGGCCCTTGACGGCTGGGGCAGCATTCCCTTGCAATGGGAACAGGCCGGGAGCGGGCGCGTCGTGATACGGGAGGAAAGGCAATGCAGCGAAGGACGTTCATTCTGGGTTCCGCGGCCACTTTGCTGGCAGCACGGGGTCATGCCGGAGACGGCGGCTTTGAAGTCACCCGCACGGAGGCGGAATGGCGGGCGATGCTGAGCGATGCCGAGTTTCAGGTTCTGCGCGAAGAGGCGACCGAACGGGCCGGATCCAGTCCGCTCGACAAGGAAACCCGCGAAGGTCTGTACCACTGCAAGGGCTGCGACCTGCCGCTTTATGCCTCCGCAGCGAAATACGACAGCGGTACCGGCTGGCCAAGCTTCTGGGAAAGCCTGCCGGACGCCATCGGCACCAAGCCGGACCGCAAACTGTTTGTCACCCGGACCGAGGTGCATTGCCACCGCTGCGGCAGTCATTTGGGCCATATCTTTGACGACGGGCCGCAGCCGACCGGCAAGCGCCACTGCCTGAACGGGATCAGCCTTGTCTTCCGGCCAGCATAGGTTCGACTGCAAACCGGGCGGTTCCTTGCTGCTGATTGCAGGGCGGGTCTTGCTGGCACTGCTGTTTCTGGCAGGCGCGGGGCAGAAATGGATCAGCCCTGAGACGGCAATGGGACTGCTGGCAAAACTTGGTTGGCCGCAGTGGCTGGTCTGGCCGGCGATGCTGTACAACGCGCTTGCCGGGCTGGCTCTGCTGGCCGGTTTCGCGATCAGATGGGTGGCCATCTCACTTGCGGTGTATTGCATGGTCACAAGCGTGTTCCACCTGCAGCCGGATAACGACTGGCAGATTTCCATTTTCGTCAAGAACTGGGCGATTGCCGGAGGGCTTTTGGTTCTGGCTGAGTCAAGGCACCGCACGTCATAGTCCCGCAAAACCAGCTTCTTGAAAAGCGCATAGCGTTCACAGGTTGTGAGCGCCTCCCGCGGCTTGGAAGCCGATCATCGATCCTCCGGCACCGGAGGAAGCCTGGCCAGCATCTCCGGGTCCTCTGTGGAGGGGACAGCGGTGTCCCGGGTGTTTGAACTCGGGGTTTTAGATTTTCTGCGACGCGCAGGAATGGCAGCATTCTACTCTGCCATGTAGCGGGTGACATTCGGCGGTGCAGCGGATCGGTATGCTGCGAGCGCGTGCAGCAAGAGTTTGCTATTTCCGGAATGGGCTCACTGCCGACTTGCGGCGATGCAGCGGCAGGGTTGCAGCAAAACTTCACCAAGACGCTTCTGCCAGACGACGCCAGGCAGCCCCAAGCGGACATCCTACGCGGCGTGCCTGCATACATCCGGTCTGACAATGGCCCGGAGTTTATTGCTCAGGCTGTTCGGGATTGGATCGCGGCTGTCGGGGCCAAGACGGCTTACATCCAGCCAGGAAGCCCCTGGGAAAACGGATACTGTGAAAGCTTCAAGGCAAGGTTCCGGGATGAGTTTCTAAACGGAGAGGTCTTCTACAGCCTGCGTGAGGCACAAATCCTGATCCAACAATGGAGGAAACACTACAACGCCAAACGACCGCATAGTGCTCTGGGCTATCGCCCACCTGCGCCGGAAACTGTCGTCCCAATGGACCAAAGGCCGGTCATGCACTAACAATCAAACTGGACCACTCAGGTGGGGCTGATCATTCGCGCAAGCGGCGACCTTCCGGAAACCGCCTGACGTGTCAAAAAGCAATGCCCGCTGCGGTACAGGTTTCTCGGACGCCACCAAGCCGGACTTTCACTACAATAAGCAGGAAGGACTGGTGCGCGCCGTGAAGTTGTGGATTTTGAACTCTATATTGGCGCTACGCGCCAATATAGAGAGAAGGCAGAGTAGAGGACAGACCTCAAATTGGGGGTCAGATGCAACGCTTACCTCTGCTCCGTGCTCATCTCATTAGGCGGAGCGGCGGTTGTGCCGGCCTCTGCGAAAACTCTCAGGAACCAAAACAGGCAGCCGGGAGTTAGGTACTCATGAAAGAGCCAGCCGATCCGAAGGGTGCTCAATGCATAGCATTTCCACCTGATAGGTTTCGAATTGCAGTCCCGGCCGTTCAGAGTTTTTTGATTTGTGTTGGAGGAGAACCTTGATGGCTCCGAAAGGCAAAGAAATCCGGTGTTGGGGCACCTGCGGAGACGCCCAAGCCGACGGTAGCAGGTGGCTGCCGAGAAGCGGTGATCTGATGCGGCAGCCCGGGCGGGGGCTCCGGGAAGAGCGCATAAGGGCAGACGCTGCAGCCGCCAAAGACAAAGTAAAGTTATTCCGGAGGAAAAGCGCGTCGGGTCCAACCGGGGCGTTTCGGCCAAAAAACAGCCGCCGGAACCGTTGCCGGTGGAGACAAGGCAACCGGCAACAGTGACGCTGGGGCCGGTACGGCGAAAGCCAATGAAAATGATCCGGGTAAGTCCAAGCCCTGAGCCAACTGGGGGCGGCGTTAATGCCGGCCTCTCGCACTGTCCATTCCAGCGGAGACAGACATGACACGCGGCCGCAACGCTTCAGCACCCCATGAAATTCCAAAGACCGGCTGGAAAGACATCGCCCTGCGCCTGAAAGACGAGATCGCGGAGGATCATGTCGGCCTGATCGCGGCTGGTGTGGCATTCTATGGACTGCTCGCCCTGTTCCCCGCGATCACCGCGGTTCTGGCAATCGGCGGGCTGTTGGTGGAGCCCAGCCAGATTATCGATCAGCTATCGGCCTTTGCCGGCATCGTGCCCGACGAGGTCATGACCATCGTCACCAAACAAGCCACTGAGGTTGCCGGATCACGCGAAGGCGGACTGGGCCTGGCCGCAGCAGCGGGTATCCTGATCGCGATCTATTCGGCCTCCAAAGGCATGAAGAGCCTGATTGAGGGAATGAATGTGGCCTATGACGAGAAGGAAAGCCGTGGATTTTTTGCCAAGACCGCGACGACGCTGCTGCTGACCGTCTTCCTCATCGCGGGCCTTCTGATCGGTCTTGGTGCAACGCTGGTTGTCCCCTCCGTGGTCGCCTATCTCCAGGCCGGGGTGATTGCCGAAATGCTTGGCACAATTGTCGTCTGGGCAATACTTCTGTTGTTCACGCTGTTTGGACTGGCCGTTCTCTACCGCTACGGGCCGTCCCGTGATGCGCCCGAGTTCCAGTGGGTATCGCCAGGCGCGGTTGCTGCCTGCCTGCTCTGGATCATCGGCTCTGCCGGGTTTGCGTTCTATGTGGGCCACTTCGGCTCCTACAACGAAAGCTTCGGTGCGCTCGCGGGTGTTGTCGTGCTGCTGATGTGGTTCTGGATTTCGGCCTTCATCATTTTGATGGGGGCGGAGTTGAATGCCGAGATCGAGGCGCAAACCCGCCATGACACGACTGTCGGCGAAGACCAGCCCATGGGGCAACGTGATGCCGTTAAGGCGGACAAGCTGGGCGAGGCAAGTCAATCCTAACCAGTGCACATGCCGCGCGGCGGCTTCTTCCAGTCCAGAGGAGTGAGATAGAGGCCAATGGACCTTGCTCGCATCATCCTGACGGTGATTAAACCGCCACTCGGTGTGTTCTTCAATGTGGGTCTGGGAGGTCATTTTGGCTGATTATCCTTCTCACCCTCCTCGGCTTCATCCCGGGCACCGTTCATGACGTGTACATCATCGCCGGGAAACAGCCGGGATATGCTGTATGAACCCGACCATCTTGACCGGACCTCCACACTTCTGGACAGCAAGTTCCCTCTGCCGGGCACACAGCTCCCGTTTGGTCGGGACACAGTTGCGGGGCTGATCCCAAGAATTGGCGATGCGGTGACTTTGTTGCCGGCAAGCTATCTGCTCTATAAAGGATATCGGTTGAGCGCGGGCAAGCGGGCAATGGCCCGCATGGCCATGAGCATCGGTCTGGACGCTAATGCCGGCGCGGCTCCGGTGGTGGGGGACGTTTTTGACAAGTTCTTCAAGTCCAAGAACCGAACCGTCACAATTTTTCGGCGCGCGCTGGAGAGCCGCCAACGAAAAGCAACATGATGGAGGGCGTGGATGTGCTTCTTGTATTAATGAAGACCGTGATCTGGCTGCTGAGTCTCCTTGTCCTCGCAGTCACGGTTCTGCCGCTCTTTAACACGCATCAATGGTGGATCCGGATGTGGGACTTCCCGCGGCTTCATATACTGGTCGTTGCAGTTGCGCTTGCAGTGCTTGCATTCTTAACCTGGCGATCGGGATCGCTGATCCTTCTTCTCATCCTTGCGGCCAGCGCGCTCTACCAGGCGCGGATGATCTTTCCGTTCACGCCCTTGGCTCAGGTCGAAATCGAACTGGGGAACTTCTCTGGCGGGGCGGAAATTTCAATCTTGTCGGCCAACGTGCTGATGGAAAACAAAGAGCATGACCAGCTAGCCGCGCTGATAGAAGAAGAAGATCCCGACGTGCTGTTCCTTATGGAGACGGATTCAAAATGGGTCGAAGGGCTGGAGCACACACTGTCAGGTTTTGACACTGTGCTCACCCATCCATTGGACAATCACTACGGATTGATTTTCGCGACAAATCTCGAAGCGAAATCTGCCGAAACCGTTTTTCTCACAGACGACAACACGCCAACACTTCTGGCTGAACTCAAAGCACCGGATGGCCGGGGGTTTAATTTCATCGGCATGCACCCTCGTCCCCCGGTTCCGGGCAACGACACCGAAGAACGGGATGCGCAGATCAGGCGTGCGGCGACATTGACAAAAAACTCTGCTCTCCCGGTTATCAGCATGGGCGACTTCAATGATGTCGCTTGGTCTTGGACGGCGAAGCGCTTCAAACACCACGGCAACTACCGTGATCCGCGCGTCGGCCGTGGCATGCTGCCGAGCTTTGACGCGGAACATCCGATCCTCAGATTTCCGATTGACCAACTGTATCTGACCGAAGGGGTGGATCTCATTTCCTTCGAGCGCAAACGCGCAGTGGGATCCGATCACTTTCCGATGGGTGCAGTTGTGGCAATCAGCGGCGGGAGCGAGAAGTAAATGTCTGAATTCAAAACCCAAACAGACTCTGATCAGGATCACCGCGCGGGAATTCTCCGCGGTATCAAGCTGGCTGGCTTCGGGATATTCTTTCTGCTTCTCATACAAACACTTGTTTGGGCCAGTGATTTTCTGATCCCGGTGACAGGCGCTGTGCTTGGATACTTTGTGCTGAACCGCCCGCGGCGCTGGCTAAGCCGGATCGGCATTCCACCTGTTGTGAGCGCAGCTATGTTCACACTTTTCCTGATTTCCGCAGTTGGCTTTGCGATTGTGACACTGAGCCAGCCTGTCTCGGAATTCATCGCGGATCTGCCGGCCATAGTGAAACAAATAGACGAAAAACTCTCTACAAAAGGAGGCGCCTTTCAGGCCGTCAACGATGCGGCAGATGCCGCCGGCGAAATCCTGAACCCCAGAGAAGGCGAGACGGTAGAGGTGGAGGTCGTGTCAAAGACCGGCTTCGCAACCGTGATCGCAGGTCTGGCGCCGTCGTTGCTCGGCCAGATTGCTTTTGCCATCCTGCTGCTCTTTTTCCTGATCTCTTCCGGGGATATGTTCATCCGCAAGACGCTCCAAAGCCTCGGCGGGTTCAAAGACAAGCGCCGCGCCGTCAGTGTTGTGCATGATATTGAGGACCGTCTGGGCCGGTACTTAGGGGGGATCACGGCGATAAACGCCGGTCTCGGCCTCAGCGTCGCTGCGGCGATGGCTCTCTGGGGGCTGCCTAATGTACTGATGGTCGGTGTGATGGCTTTCGCATTCAATTTCGTCCCGTTCGTGGGCGCAATCCTGGGGACCGCGATCGTAGCCGTGCTGGCATTCGTATCTCTCGAAGGTCTCTGGTCGGCGCTGGGTGTCGGACTGACATACATGGCCTTGACGTCTGTTGAAGCTCAGCTGGTGACCCCGGCGCTGATCTCGCGCCATATGAAATTGAACACGACCGTTGTTTTCCTCAGCATCGCCTTCTTTGCCTGGATCTGGTCGGTCATGGGGATGATTGTCGCATTGCCGATTCTTACGGTCATCAAGATTGCGTGCGACGAGATCGACGGCTTGAAGACGATCGGACTGTTTCTGGGGCAGGACGAAGCGGTAGAAGACACAAATCCCGATAGCTGATTTGTGATGCCTTCTGCCAGCAAAGATGTCCCGTTTGGTGATCAGCTCTACAGCGGGTTTTCGTATGCCGGCAGCCGCTTCCGCAAACCCGCCTGCAGTGCGGGACGCACCCGATTATTTTCGGCTTAAGCCAAAATCAATGCTGCGGTTAACAGGGGAAAGCCCAGGGAGAGCGGCCGAAGCGCCTTAGAATACTTCCCGCTCCATTTTCAAAATGGCGCTTTGAAAGCTCGGCCCGGCAAACACCATCACCCCAGTGTCCTTCAACTCGGCGAGCCCGCGCTCGTCGCTCGTACTTAGACCGTCTTCGGAAATCCGAAGCAGCACTGCGGCTATACGCCTTGGGTGACGGCGCACCGCAGCGCAGTAAACCGAGGCGTCCTCCTGCCCGGTGTCGCCGATAAGAATTGCGGTCAATTCAGGATGCGCCTTCAGCAGAATGTCGATGCTTTGACCTTTGTGGCTGCCGTGGCCTGCAGAGATAAACTGGGTCTCGCTCAGGCCGAGGTCCCGCAGAAACATCGGGCCGCGCACAAGCTCCGCCTGATTGAAGACCTGGGCCAGAAAGGCGTGCATATTCCAGGGGGATGAACTGACGTAATAGACCGGATTCCGCCCCTGCTCAGACAGCCGCTGCAGCAAGGCGGCGGAGTCCGGGTAGATGCGCCGCGTCAGCGCGTTGCCGCTGAAAGTTGTCCATAGGTTACGGAGCAGAGAATAGGCGGAGGTATGCAGCACGGTGTCATCGATATCGGAGAGTCACCATAAACCTGGCATCCGGCCGGGGCACGAACACCGGACAGGCTGCTGGGGTGCCGCCGTCTGCAACCGACACCTCAATTTCATGCCAGCCCGGTGCCCGGCCAGCCGGGAGCGGTAGCTGGAAATAGCCTTCCTCGTCGGTGATGGCTGTGGTGCCGCCGTGGCTTACCGTGACCCCGGCAACCTCATCCGTCAAAAAGAGTGAGGTCATTTGCATAAAGTTCCGCAGCACGCTTTGCCCGCTGACCGCAGCTCTGCTGCGCGCCCCGGCCAGGACGCGGCCCCGTAGGATCAGGTGCTCCGGGGTGGCGTATCCGATATACGGATCGATAACCAAGGTGCCGCTTTCATGATTGCGGCGCGGCTGCAGCCGGTCCAGCAAACGTTCGGCACCAAGGGCGGTCCGGTGCAGGGCTTTTTTCAGCATGGCTTTCTCGGCTCCCATTTTTCGGCTCTAATTTGCGGTGCGGTAAAATGCTGTTCCGCCGTTTCTTCCCGTGGCGGCCGCCTGACTGCCTTGCGGCTGCTCAGAAAGAGAACTGCCGCGACCACTCCTCAAGCCGGGCCAGGAAGGCCCGGTCGCCGGCGTCATCGGGCGGCTCGAAATTCGGCAGCCCGCGGAGAATGGTCCTCAGGCCGCGCAGGTTCCCTTCGCGATCCAGCCAGTTTGCCGAGAACTGTGCCAAGCCTTCAGGCAGGCGGTAGTCAGGATCGGGGGTAGAGTAGTAGAGCGCGTGGGGAACGCTGATCAAACCTGCCACGAGATCGGCAAGCGCGTGCAAATCCCAGGCGCGGCTGCTTTCAAAATCCTGGCAGGCTGCGGCATGGGCGAGGAACGCGCGTCCGGTCTTGACGGTTTGTGTTGTGTTCAGAACAAAGCTCACCGACAGCGTCATCACGATCATTCCATTCACGGCGACAAGCACAGTCGCCAGCTCCCAGCCTGTCGACCCCGGGCTGCTGTTGCCTGCGCCCAATGTGGACAGTGCTTCACCGATAAAACCAAGATCCATCACCCATCCGGCTGGCTGGCGGGTGTCCGTGACCAGAACTGCGGGTGTCCGTGACCAGAACTGCGGGTGTCCGTGACCAGAACTGAAGTGTCGGAGGCTTGAAATATCAGCAGCCACGACAGCGCGGTGCCGGCTATCCAGAAACCTGCAATCGACGACATCACCAGCGGGCCGATCAGGATGCGACCGCCCGGAACATGCCGCAAAACCCGTTTCAGTATCTGCCAGGCAGCCCGGGCAACCCGCCGCGACGGCAGGCGGCGGCCGGTAATCCCCACTGTTGTCAGGAGGAAGTCGCCGCAAACTGATATCAGCCCGCATATGCCAAGAAGAGCAAACCCCATAACATCTCAACGTTGGCACCCCGCTCCGGGTTCCCGGTGGTTTTTCGCCCAAGCCGATGGGGGCAGGCTTGCCTGTTGCGGGGTGGGAACATAAAGTGAACAAATGGCTGGAATGAGTATTCAAGATAAGTTAGCGATTCTAAGCGATGCCGCTAAATACGACGCCTCCTGCGCGTCGTCAGGCTCCACCCGGCGTGACTCGCGCGATGGCAAGGGGCTGGGGTCGAACACCGGCGCGGGGATCTGCCATGCGTATGCGCCGGACGGGCGCTGCATCAGCCTGCTGAAGATCCTGATGACGAATT
This sequence comes from Leisingera sp. CC-HEC093, assembly GCF_059429195.1. NCBI lineage: Bacteria > Pseudomonadati > Pseudomonadota > Alphaproteobacteria > Rhodobacterales > Roseobacteraceae > Leisingera > Leisingera sp. CC-HEC093. The sequence goes on from NZ_JCAIJR010000001.1 coordinate 1,581,038, forward strand.
TCTGCATCTACGATTGCGCCTATTGCATCAACCGGGTGTCGTCGAACGTGCCGCGGGCGCGGTTCACTCCGGATGAGGTGGTGAAGCTGACGGTGGAGTTCTACCGGCGCAATTTTATCGAGGGTCTGTTCCTGTCCTCCGGCATCATCCGGTCGCCCGATGCAACGATGTCGGACATGGTGCAGATCGCCCGCAAGCTGCGGGAGGAGGAGAATTTCCGCGGCTATATCCACCTGAAGACGATCCCCGACGCGGCGCCGGAGCTGATTGCGGAGGCCGGGCGGCTGGCCGACCGGCTGTCGATCAATGTGGAGCTGCCGACCGATGCCTCGGTGCGCCAGCACGCGCCGGAGAAAAAGCCGGAACAGATCCGCAAGGCGATGGCCGATGTGCGGCTGCGCGGCGAGGCCGCTAAGGAGCGCAGCCATACCGGCAAGCGGCCGCCCCGGTTTGCGCCTGCCGGGCAGTCGACGCAGGTGATTGTAGGGGCCGATGGCTCCAGCGATGCGGTGATCCTTGGGCAGTCCACCCGGCTTTATGGCAGTTACGGGCTGCGGCGGGTCTATTACTCGGCCTTTTCGCCGATTCCCGATGCCTCGGCCCGGCTGCCGCTGGTCAGCCCGCCCTTGGTGCGGGAGCACCGGCTCTATCAGGCGGACTGGCTGCTGCGGTTTTACGGGTTCGGCCTGGAGGAGATCACCAGCGCCGCGCCGGACGGCAATCTGGATCTGGAGATCGACCCCAAGCTGGCCTGGGCGCTGGCGCACCGGGGGCTGTTTCCGCTGGATGTGAACCGCGCCAGCCGCGAAGAGCTGCTGCGGGTGCCGGGGTTCGGGGTCAGGACCGTGAAGCGGATCCTCAGCACCCGGCGGCACCGCAGCCTGCGGTATGAAGACCTGCAGCGGATGGGGGCGCTGTTGAAGAAGGCGCGGCCGTTTATCACCGCGGTTGGCTGGACGCCGGGGGCGCTGGCAGACACCGCGGATCTGCGGGCGCGCTTTGCGCCGCCGCCCCAGCAGCTGAGCCTGTTCTGATGCAGGTGGTGAGCCTGCCGCCCATCGGCACCGCGGCCGCCTGGCGGGAGGCCGCGCGCGGCTATCTGAGCGCCGGGGTGCCGCCGGAGGAGCTGCGCTGGCACTGCGGCGCGCAAGCTGAGGCGGGGCTGTTCGACATTGCCGCAGCGCCGCCCGCACCGGCGCGGCAAGTGGCGGTGCCGCGCAGCTTTGTCAGCCTGGCGGAAAGTGTCTCCTGGCATTCGGACCCGGCGCGGTTTGACCGGCTTTATGCGTTCCTGTGGCGGCTGAAGGACACGCCGCAGCTGATGAGCGACCGGGGCGATGCGCAGCTGGCGCATCTGCGGCGGATGGAGAAGGCGGTGCATCGCTGCCAGCATAAGATGAAGGCCTTTGTCCGGTTCCGCGAAACCGGCAGCCCGGAGGCGGCACGGCGCAGCTTTGCTGCCTGGTTCGAGCCGGAGCACCGCACGGTCGAACCCACGGCGCCGTTCTTTGCCCGCCGGTTCGGGGACATGGACTGGCGCATCCTGACGCCGGAGGTCTGCGCTGTGTTCGAGGACGGCGTGCTGCGGTTTGAGCCGGGCGCGCCCAAGCCCGGCATGCCGGAGGATGCCAGCGAGGGGCTGTGGCTGACGTATTTCCGCAACATCTTCAACCCGGCGCGGCTGAAGGTGAAGGCGATGCAGTCGGAGATGCCGAAGAAATACTGGCGCAACATGCCCGAGGCGGCAGCGATCCCGGAGCTGATCGCCACCGCGCCGGCCCGGGCGAGGGCAATGGCGGAGGCGGCGCCGACGCTGCCGCCCGCCCGCACGGCGCGGGTGCAGGCCGCGGCAGAGCAGGCGGCCAATGCGCATTGGCAGGGACCGCAGGACGGGCTGGCGGCGGCGCTGGCGGGCTGCACCCGCTGCCCGCTGCATGGCGCGGCCACCCAGGCGGTGCCGGGAGAAGGTCCGCAGGATGCGGCGCTGATGCTGGTGGGGGAGCAGCCGGGCGACCGCGAGGATCTGACCGGACGGCCCTTTGCCGGCCCCGCCGGGCAGCTGCTGAAAGAGATTGCGGCCGAAGCCGGGGTGGAGCGCGGTGCGGTTTATCTGACCAACGCGGTGAAGCACTTCAAGTTCCGCCCGCAGGGGCGCCGCCGCCTGCATCAGCGCCCGAACGCGGGCGAGGTGCAGCGGTGCCAGTGGTGGCTCGATGCCGAAGTTAAGCTGGTGCAGCCACGGCTGATTGTGGCGATGGGGACGACGGCGGCGCTGGCCCTGACCGGCAGCGGCGACACGCTGATGGCACGGCGCGGCACGGTGGAGACCGGCCGCCAGGGGATGCCGGTTCTGCTGACTTTGCATCCGGCGCATATCCTGCGCACGCCGGACGCTGCCGCCCAGACCCGTCTGCGCGGGCTGTTGCGCAGCGACCTGGCTGCCGCGCGGGAGCATGCCGGGCTCGCGCGCCCGGCAGGTTGAACGGGGAGGGGATCGGGCCGCCTCGCCGGCCGGGACCACGGGGAAAACGCCCTCGTTCCGTTCCGTGGCGATCCGGTTGCCGGCCGGGATGAGCTTGTTCCGGGCCTTACGGGCGGTATGTCAGGAGGTGTTCGGGGCGGAACAGGGCAGGGCGAACCAGACATCCTTTCGGAAAACATCCTGCCCGGCCATCCGGCCCCCCGGACCTTGGCATCATTGGCTCTTTCATCATCCAGGTCTCAAACGGGGTAGCGATGAACGCCTCTACCGGCACGATGAGGCGGGCGCCGTCCCAGCCGCGGCGCTGGACATAAGCGAAATTGATCTGTTCCACGTGAAAAGCTAGGCGTTGCAGACGATCCGGCCGCCGATCCTGGCGGACTGGTTCCCCGCGATCTGCAGGGAAGCGATGACATCACCCGGCAGCCGGCGGGCAGCGAAACCCAGGATCAGGGTCAGCGCGCCGGCAGCATTCCGGCCGGAATGGCTGCAGTTCCATAGGCAGCCTCTGCAACGGCTGGCGGAGATTTGCCTGCTGCTGCCTTGTTTTACCAGCCGCAGGGGTCATGTTCTGAGGGGAGGAGCCGATATGAAACGTGAAATCAAGGGCCTTCGCTACGCACGCGAAGTCGAAGGGCATCTGCAATGGCTGGACAGCTTCACCCCGGCAGCGCTGGGCGTGCTTGCGGTGGCCTCTGGCATATACACCTATCTCGGCGTGCGCGGCCTGCTGGATGACGATGGCGTGCTGTCGCTGTTTGCCGCCGTGTCTTACAGTGCCGCGGTGTCGACCGGGATCTATGTGTTCTGGTCCTATCTGTTGCGGCTGCTTCCGGCGATGCAGACAGCTGCGGCGCGGATGTGGCTGTGCCTGTCGATGGTGCTGGGATCGGCGGCGATTGTTGCGATGTCGTCCTGGCTCAACGCGGCCGCGCTGGCGGGGTCGGCGGCGGTGGAGCAGCATCTGGCGCGTACGGTGCAGGAATACCAGACCTCTTTGGAACGCGCCAATGCCTTCGCGCTGCAAGGCCAGGCCCTGCGGCTGGACGTCGGCAGGGCACGGCAGGGGTTTGAGGACCTGTCGCAGCAGGAGGCAGGCGGCGGCCTGTCCGGCCTGGCCGGGCGCGGCGCCGTCTTCCGGGTGCTGATGCAGAAATCCGATGAGCTGGCGGCACTTGAGAAGCTGATAGCTGAGCAGGAGGCGCCGGTGGCCGCAGCCTTTGCCGAAGGCAATGCGATCCTCAGCCGGATGCGGGCGCTGACAGTTGCGCCGGGCCCGGTGGCCGCCCGCGGTGTTGAGTTTTCAGAAGAATCGGTGCGCTTGGCCGGCATCATCGCAGAGCTGCGGCAGCTGTCGGTGGCGCCGCTGGTGGACCGTGCGGCGAGGGATCTGGCGGAATCGGTGGTTCTGCCACGGCTGGACGCAGGCGATGCGGGCGGCCAGGCTGCCCAGCAGGCAACCATCACCTCGCTGCTGCAGGTGCTGGCGCAGCGGGCCGAGACGCTGCGCGCCGCAGCGGCCGAGGTTCTGGCGATGGAGCCCGCTGCCGAGGTCGTCTATACCCCGGTTTCCAAGGCTGACGCGGTGATCCGTTATGCGGGGAATTTCGCCCCCTCCTGGGCCGGTGCCATCGCCATCGACTTGCTGCCGGCGGTGCTGGTCCTGATTGTTGCGGTGGCGCAGGGCGCCATCCGCGCCGGGCGGGAACCGGCACAGGCAGAAGATTCGATGACTGTGGCGGAGCTGCGCGCCGCAGTGCTGGCGCTGCGCGAGGTTGAGCCCGCGGCCCTCGGAACGGCCTTGGAACCAGAGGATAAGGAGGCTGCCGGCAAGGCTGAGGATGGGAGCGGCACGCCTGGCGCCGCCGGGCCGCGTCCCGGGCCCAGAGCGGTCGATTGAGCCGGGGCAGGGGCATTTTCCGGCCCGGGCCGGGGGCGCCGTTCCGCTGGCTGCTGGGCTGCCAGATCGGCCTGGCGGCGATGCTGGTGGCGCTTGACCTCGGCCCGGCGCTGCCGCGGCTGCTGTCGCCGGTATCGGCGCCGGAGCTGGATCAGCCTACCCGGCCGGGCGACCAGACCCGGCATTACCGGCCGGGCCGGCCCGCCAATCCCGGCCCCGGCATCGACCGTGACATGCCGCGCCGCCTGCTGGCAGAAGAGACTACGCTGGACGGCCGGCCGGCCCTGCTGCTGCGGGGGGCGGTTTCGCCCGGAGATGGCGGGCGGATCGTCGCGGAACTGCAGCGGGTAAACCCTGAAATTGTCCTTCTCGATAGTTCCGGCGGCAGTGTTGAGGATGCACTTGAGATTGGCCGGGCGGTCCGCGGGGGCGGCGCAGAGACGCGCCTGGCAGACGATGCGGTCTGCCTGTCTGCCTGTCCTTACATCTTTGCGGGCGGAACCGGCCGGCAGGTTGCGGCGACTGCGCGCCTCGGCGTGCATCAGCACCGGTTCGGGGAATCCACCATCCTGCCCGCGTTCCTGGCGGTCGAGGATATCCAGCGCGGCCAGGCCCGTGTGCTGGAGCATCTGGCCGCCATGGGCATTGACCTGCGGATCATGGGGCCGGCGATGGCGACGCCGGCCGATGAGATCTATATCCTGACCGCCGAAGAACTGGCTGAGTGGAGCGTGGTGACGGACTGACAGATGTCACATTGCCCGAACAGTACCCGTCAGCCGCCGTCCTCTTGGCCGGAGATGCTGCGTGCGGACGCAAGGCCCTGCGCCTTCGAGGCACCGCCCAGCTTTTTGCGCACGCCCTCCTCAATCCGCTTGCCGGTTTCCTTGTCGATATTGCGCCAGTAGTCGAAAGCGCGCAGCAGAACCGCCTCGCTGACCCCGTCGCACAGGTGGCCGACCACGTTCGACACCAGCCTCTCACGGGCGGCATCGTCCATCACGCCGCGCACCAGCGCGCGGGCCTGGCTCCAATCGTCGTCGTCTTCGCGCAGCGTATAGGCCTGGCGCACCATGTCGCCATCCGTGTGCCACACGCCCGCCTCGCCGCGGGTGTCAGGCTGCGCCGCCGGCCCGCCGTAGGAGTTGGGCGCATAGACCGGGTCCGTTACAGCCTCGGCCCGTGCCGCACCGTCCTTGGAGTAGCTGTAGACCGGGCATTTGGCGCTGTTCACCGGGATCTGCTTGTAATTCACCCCCAGCCGGGCGCGATGGGCATCGGCATAGGCAAAGCCGCGCGCCAGCAGCATCTTGTCAGGCGACAGGCCGATCCCCGGCACCATGTTGTTGGGTTCAAAAGCGGCCTGTTCGATCTGGGTGTGGAAATCGGTGGGGTTTTGGTCCAGCACCAGCTTGCCCACCTCCATCAGAGGGTAGTCGGCATGCGGCCAGACCTTCGTCAGGTCGAACGGATTGATGCGGTAGGTCTTGGCTTCCTCAAAAGGCATCACCTGCCATTTCAGTGTCCAGCTTGGGCAGTCGCCATCTGCAATAGCGTTGAACAGGTCGCGCCGGTGGTAATCCCCATCGGTGCCGGCCAGCTTGTCGGCCTCGCTCTGGGTAAGATGGGCGTTGCCGTCGCCCTGATCGGTGTGCCAGTGGAACTTGACCCAGAAGCGTTCGCCCTCGGTGTTCACAAGAGAATAGGTGTGGCTCGAATAGCCGTTCATCTCGCGCCAGCTCTTCGGGATGCCCCGGTCGCCCATCAGATAGGCGACCTGATGCGCGCTTTCGGGTGAGAGTGTCCAGAAGTCCCACTGCATATCGTGATCGCGCAGGTCGTTATCGGCGCGCCGCTTCTGGCTTCGGATGAAATGCTGGAACTTCAGCGGGTCCCGGATGAAGAAGACGGGGGTGTTGTTCCCGACCATGTCGAAATTGCCGTCTTCGGTGTACATCTTCACTGAAAACCCGCGCGGGTCACGCCAGGTGTCGGGGCTGCCGCGCTCTCCGGCCACGGTGGAGAAGCGGACAACTGCCTCGCAGGATCCGCCAGGCTGAAAGATTGCGGCCTTGGTATAGCGCGAGACATCCGCCGTGGTTTCGAACCGCCCGAATGCGCCGCCGCCCTTGGCGTGGGGTTGGCGTTCAGGGATGCGTTCACGGTTGAAATTTGCCATCTGCTCAAGCAGGTAGTGGTCGTGCAGGACAATCGGGCCATCCGGACCCACGGTCAGCGAATGCTCATCGCTTTCAACGCGGATGCCAGAGTCCGTTGTGGTGGGCGGTACGGTTTTTTGACTAGTCATGGCGGGCCTCTCTGAGATGTCTGACTAAACAACTGTCCGCGAGATAGAGAGTTCCGCTTTTTTGCCATGAAGTTTTGCAGGCTGCACTCGGTTAACGTTTTGCAGACCAGACGGGGGAACCTTTGCCGCTCTCCCTCCAGCGGCACCAGCAGGCTGGCAGTTTGGGGAAAATGCGGGCCTGATGCGGGGTCGATCCAACCTATTTTCGCCGGCCCGGAAATCAGCATGGAGGAGGGACTGCGGCTGGTTCAGCGTCAGGGCTTGGAGATTGATTGGATCTCCGGGGAGCATCCGCATGCTGAACACTTCATGGCGTCAGGTCCAGGCCATGGCCCTCCGCCGCCGGTGTCAGCACGATCTGTTCCACCGGCGCCCTTGTGGTTTTTGTTTTCAAAGCAAGACCGGGGTCTCTGATTTCACCCCGGTCGATCCGCGCCTGATAGCAGTTGTTGCGCGATGACCGGATGTGGATGTACGCGACCCGCTCATCCGCAAAAATCGCTTCGGCCTGCGCCATCATCTCTGCCTGCGGGATCACGATGCCAGTGCCATAGACGATCCGGTGACCGGCGCTGTAGCCCTTGATCAGGTAATCGGGGGAGCCCGTCAGCATCTCCGGCACGTCTTCCCCCTCGTGCCGTCCGCAATGATCGGCGCACAGGAAAACCGGCCCGGTCTCGGCATAGGGCTGCGCCCCGGGAAACGGACGATGGGCCAGGACCAGCATATCCGCACCTTCGGGGATGTATTTCAGGCAGTGGCGGCAGGGGTTGCCGCCGCCGTCAGATACCGTGCGCTCCGGCACTTGGCCATAGGCGTCCGGGCCGCCATTTTGCAGGGCGCGGACAATATCTGTGGGCAGGGCGGTGATCTTGGTCATCGGGTTTCTCCTTTGCTGACAGCACACTGCCTGAACCGGCCGGCAGCAATCGACCCGGATCTTGCGCATCCCGCAGCGGGGCCATGCTGAGCCTGAAGCGAAGCCCTCCCGCCCGCCGCGCAGGCATTGAAATGCCCTTTCGGCGGTAGGGCGCCTTTGCGATTGCGGATGAGAACCCGGTGGCGGGCCCATGCGGAATGCCGCGACATCTCCCGCCGGGTGCGGGAGCGGCTGGCGCAAGGCCGGCATCTCTTGACGCCGCTGAACCCCGGCGGCGGCGCGGAGGGCGGGCCGGGGATTTGAGTATTTGAGGAAAGATGAAAGCGGGGTGGCCGGGCGAAGCGCCGCGATAACGCCAACTGCGGCAGGAATGCCGGTTCACCCCGGCGCGGCAAGGCGCTAGAAGGCTTGCGAACCTTTCCTTGCCCCGGAGCTGATCCATGACCGCACCCAAACCCGTTGTCCTGTGCATTCTTGACGGTTGGGGCAGCGGCGAGCCTGGCAAGGCAAACGCCCCCTATCTGGCGGACACCCCAACTTTTGACGCGATCATGGCCAAGGGGCCGGCCGCCCGGCTGATCACCCACGGCCCGGATGTGGGGCTGCCGACCGGGCAGATGGGCAACTCTGAGGTCGGGCACACCAACATCGGCGCGGGCCGGGTGGTGGCGATGGATCTGGGCCAGATCGACCTGGCGATTGAGGATGGCAGTTTCTTTGAAAACGAAGCGCTGCAGGCGTTTATCGCGCAGCTGAAGGAAAGCGGCGGCGCGGCGCATCTGATGGGGCTGGTCTCTGACGGCGGCGTGCACGGGCATATCAATCACATCCTGGCGGCGGTGAAAGCGATCCACGAGGCCGGCGTGCCGGTCTGGCTGCATGCAATTACCGACGGCCGCGACGTGGCGCCGAAATCGGCCTTCCGCCACTTCCGCCGTCTGGAGGAGCGGCTGCCCGAAGGCGTGCGCATCGCTACCGTCACCGGGCGCTATTTCGCTATGGACCGGGACAACCGCTGGGGCCGGGTCAGCGAAGCCTATGACGCGATGATCCATGCCAAGGGGCGGCCCGGGCTGAACGCCCATGCCGCGGTGGACCATGCCTATAACCAGTCGGAGACGGATGAATTCATCGCCGCCACCGTGCTGGAAGGCTATGAGGGGGTGAAGGACGGCGACGGGTTCTTCTGCCTCAACTTCCGTGCCGACCGGGCGCGCGAGATCCTGCGCGCCATCGGCGAGCCGGGCTTTGCGGAGTTCGACGCGGGCGAGCGCCCGGAACTGGCGGGCCTCTTGGGCATGGTGGAATATTCCGATGCCCACAACGGTTACATGACCACCGCCTATCCCAAGGCGGCGATCGTCAACACGCTGGGGGCCTGGGTTGCTAAGCAGGGCAAGACCCAGTTCCGCCTGGCCGAGACTGAGAAGTACCCGCATGTGACCTTTTTCCTCAACGGCGGTAAGGAAGAGCCGGAGGAGGGCGAGGACCGGTTCATGCCGAAGTCGCCCAACGTGGCGACGTATGATTTGCAGCCGGAGATGTCGGCGCCGGAGGTAACCGCGAAATTCGTTGAAGCGATCGGAGCGGGCTATGACCTGATTGTGACCAATTACGCCAACCCGGACATGGTCGGCCATACCGGCGATCTTAAGGCCGCAATCCGCGCCTGCGAAGCGGTGGACCAGGGGCTGGCCGAGGTGGTCGCGGCGCTGGAGAAGGCGGGCGGCGCGATGATTGTCACCGCCGACCACGGCAACTGCGAGGTGATGGTGGACCCGGAAACCGGCGGCGCCCATACCGCCCATACGCTGAACCTGGTGCCGGTGGCGCTGGTCGGCGGGCCGGACGGCGCGCAGTTGCGCGATGGCCGCCTGGCCGATCTGGCACCGACCATTCTGGAGCTGATGGGGCTGGAGAAACCGGCTGAGATGACCGGGGAGAGCCTGCTGTCATGATCCGGTGCGCGGTCCTGATGCTGCTGGCCGTGCTGGCTGCGCCGCTGCAGGCGGCGGACCCGGCCGGGGCCGCGCGCGAGGCGGCTGGACAGCTGGAAGCGGCCTCGGTGCAGCTGCAGGAGGCCGCCAGTTCCCGCGACCGGGTGAAGGCGCTGACCTCCACCGTGCAGGCCTATGAGGCAGGCCTTGCTGCCATGCGCGACGGCTTGCGCCGGGTAGCGCGGCGCGAGGGGCGGCTGAGCGCGCAGCTGGCGGCGCGGCAAGAGGAAGTGTCGGGCCTTCTGGGCATCATTCAGACGATTGAGACCTCGCCGCCGCCGGTTTTGATGGTGCACCCTTCCGGGCCTTTGGGCGCGGCGCGCTCGGCGATGATGCTGGCGGAGGTGACACCGGCGCTGCAGGCCAAGGCGCAGTCCCTGAAGGCGGATCTGGACGAGGTGCAGGGCCTGCGCCTGCTGCAGCAGAACGCCGCGAAGACGCTGGAGGAGGGGCTGGCTGGCGTCCAGAGTGCGCGGGTTCAGCTGTCCACCGCCATTGCCGACCGCACCACCCTGCCGAAACGTTTCACCGAGGATCCGGTGCGCACCGCCATCCTGATCTCCTCGACCGAGACGCTGTCGGGCTTTGCTGATGGATTGGCCGAGATTGCCGACGGCGGGATTGCCGCCAGCGAGGCGGACATCAGCGCCCTGCGCGGCAGCCTGCCGCTGCCCGTTGACGGGCTGGTGCTGCGCGGCTACGGCGAGCGCGATGCCGCGGGCATTGCCCGTCCCGGCCTGCTGATCGCCGCCCGTCCGCGGGCGCTGGTCACGGCGCCTGCTGCCGCCACCATCCGCTACCGCGGGCCGCTCTTGGATCTGGGCAATGTGGTGATTCTGGAACCGCAGCCGGACACGCTGTTTGTGCTGTCGGGGCTGGCCGAGGTGTTCGGCGAGGCGGGTCAGGTGATCCCCGAAGGCACCCCTGTCGGATTGATGAGCGGGGAAAATCCGAAACCGGACGCAATTCTGTCAACAAGCGGTGAAGGGGGTGGAACTGACCGGACAGAAACGCTCTATATAGAAGTGAGAATGGACAACAGCCCGGTGGACCCGGAAACATGGTTCCGCACTGGAAAAGGTGGATGAAGGCTTGATGAAAAAATTTGCGATGGCCGCCATTGGCGGCACGCTGGCAGGGATCGTTGCAACAACCTATGTCGCAGGCCCCTTGCTGGCGCAGGAAGGCGCGCGCGAGGCAAACGTCTATGAGCAGCTGGACCTGTTCGGCGATATCTTCGAGCGCATCCGCGCGCAGTATGTCGAGGAAGTAGACGAGAAGGAACTGATCGAGGCGGCCATCGGCGGCATGCTGGCGTCCCTGGATCCGCATTCCAGCTATCTGTCGCCGGATGATGCGGCCAACATGCGGGTGCAGACCCGCGGCGAATTCGGCGGGCTGGGGATCGAGGTCACCCAGGAAGAGGGTTTCGTCAAGGTTGTCTCCCCGATCGACGGCACCCCGGCGGATGAGGCCGGGATGGAAGCCGGCGATTTCATCACCCATGTGGATGGCGAAAGCGTGCTGGGCCTGTCGCTGGACGACGCGGTGGAGCTGATGCGCGGGCCGGTCGGCTCTGAGATCGTGATTACAGTGGTGCGCGAGGGCGAGGCGGAGCCGTTTGACGTCTCGATCATCCGCGACACCATCAAGCTGACTGCGGTGCGGGCCCGCACCGAGGGCGATACCGTGGTGATGCGGATCACCACCTTTAACGACCAGACCACGCCGAACCTTGAGGAAAACCTGAAGGAGCAGATCGAGGAAGCCGGCGGGATGGAAAACGTCAACGGCATCGTGCTGGACCTGCGCAACAACCCCGGCGGGCTGCTGACCCAGGCGATCAAGGTCGCCGATAGCTTCCTGGAGTCGGGTGAGATCGTCTCGACCCGCGGCCGCGACCCGGAAGACGGCGAGCGGTTCAATGCCACCCCGGGCGATCTGGCGGACGGCAAGCCGATTGTGGTGCTGATCAACGGCGGTTCGGCCTCAGCCTCGGAAATCGTCGCGGGCGCGCTGCAGGACCACCGCCGCGCCATCGTGGTGGGCACCAAGTCGTTCGGCAAGGGTTCGGTCCAGACCGTGATGCCGCTGAAGGGCGAGGGTGCGATGCGCCTGACCACTGCGCGCTATTACACGCCGTCGGGCCGGTCGATCCAGGCGCTGGGCGTGTCGCCCGACATCGTGGTGGCGCAGCCCCGCCGGACTGCCGCGGCTGAGGAAGAGGATGACTCGCCCTCCCGCCGCTCGCGTTCGGAAGCCGACCTGCGCGGCAGCCTGAACAACGACAGCCTGTCCGAGGATGAAATCCGCCAGATCGAGGAAGAACGCGAAAAGGCGGAGAAAGCCGCGGAGCTGCGCGAGCAGGATTACCAGCTGGCCTATGCCATCGACATCCTCAAGGGGATGGTGGCGCTGGGGCCGAAGTAAGCCCGAAGCAGACACGCAGCACAAAGGGGCCGTCCGGTTGGGCGGCCTTTTTCATTTTCGCGGTGCCGCCGGGCTGGCGGGGTTTGAGTGCTGTGCCGTTCTGCGCTGAAGCCCAATTAAGGGGGCGGCGCCGCCGGATGGAGGTGGACAGACCCCGCAGGGGGCCTGCTCGGACAAGCTCGCTTGGACGACCCCCTTTTTATCAGGGCCGGTCTCCGGGTGTTGCGCAGGCAGCCCATAGATGCCTGCGCCTCGTATCATGGCCCATGCGCGGAGCCATGGCGGGGGATCGCGATCACTTGGCAGTATGGCAGAGCCGGGTGAGAATTGCGTGAAGGGGGCGTACGGTGGGTGCGCAACGGGGGGGGGCAAGGCCGGTATTGCCGGGGGACCTCAATCCTGACTGCCGGCGTCCTGACGCCCGCAATGCTGGGCGAACAAGCGGAGGAATTCGATCACGGCATCGGTGTTTCCGGCCTCAGACAAGTAGTCATGCACTTCAGCCGGAGTGAGCTTCATGAGCGGAAACCTGGCAAAGATACCCTGTGTGAACCGGTCGCTGACGGTTTCAAGCACAAGCCTGAGCTGCGCCAGCATGTCGTCGCCCCGGTGAGAAGAGTGAAGCAGCGCGATTGGCTTTTGGATAAGCTCATCGCGCGGCACCAGCCAGTCAATGGCGTTTTTCAAACCGCCAGGAACAGATCTGACATATTCGGGGCTTGAGATGATCACGCCATCACAGTCCTGTATCTTGGCAGCAAAATCCCTGACTGCGTCCGGAAGGGGGGCGCAGTCAAAATCGGGCGAAAAAACAGGAAGGCTGCACAGACCGGAAAACACCGTAACCTGATGTGCAGGTGCTGCAATCCGGGAAACCGCATGCAGCAAGGCAGTATTGTTGAGCCGGCGCGGCAACTGCCGGAAATGGCGAGAAATTTCATCGCGGAAATGTAATCCAGTGCCTGAAGGGATTCAACTTGAGATGGACTCTCGCGCCTTCGTGACAATAAACGCCCGATCTTCGGCGTACTGGCGGGGCAGGCTGGTCTATGCTTCGCCCATGATGTTTGACCTGCCTGATTCCCGCACGCTGTACCAAGCCCTGCTAGACCGCGACGCCGCATATGAGGGGCGCGCCTATGTCGGGGTGACTTCCACCGGCATCTTCTGCCGGCTGACCTGCCCGGCGCGCAAACCCAAGTATGAGAACTGCCGCTTCCATGCCACCCCCGGCGATTGCATCGAGGCGGGGTTCCGGGCCTGCAAGCGCTGCAAGCCCTTGGCGGCGGCGGCCGGGGATGACCCGATGGTGCAGGACCTTCTGGCGCGGCTGGAGGACCGGCCTGCCTATCGCTGGGGCGAGGGGGATCTGGTGCGGATGGGCTTGGATGCCTCCACCGTGCGGCGCGCCTTTAAGCGGCATTTCGGCATGACCTTCCTGGAGATGGCACGGCAGCGCCGCCTGCGCGAGGGGTTCACCGCGCTGAAAGCAGGCGAGCCGGTGATTGCGGCGCAGATTGATGCTGGGTTTGAAAGCGCCAGCGCCTTCCGCGCGGCCTTTGCTAAACTGGTCGGGATTGCGCCGGGGGCGTTCCGCAAGGATGCGCTGTTGCTGGCCGACTGGATCGACACGCCGCTGGGGGCGATGATTGCAATCAGCTGCCAGCACCAGCTGCATCTGCTGGAATTTGCCGACCGCAAGGCGCTGCCGCGGGAGGTGGCCAAGCTGCAGAAAGCGCAACCCGGCGGTTTGGGTTTTGGACGCCCGGCGCCGACAGAGCAGATCGCAGAGGAGCTGCGCCGGTTCTTTGCAGGCGAGGGCGCGCATTTTCTAACCCCGTTGGCGCTGCACGGCACAGCGTTTGAGCGCGAGGTCTGGCGCTATCTGCTGACCATCCCGGCGGGGGAGACGCGCAGCTATTCGCAGATCGCGCGGGAGCTGGGCCGCGCCTCTGCCACCCGGGCGGTGGCGCGCGCCAACGGCTCCAATCAGCTGGCCTTGGTGGTGCCCTGCCACCGGGTGCTGTCAGCGGATGGATCGCTGACCGGCTATGGCGGGGGCTTATGGCGCAAGCAGCGGCTGATTGAGATTGAGACAACCTACAGACAGAGGATTTCAGCATGACATATTCCGACCGCGCAGCGGCTTTTGCGGCGCTGCACCAGCCGGGCAACCCGTTGGTTTTGTACAACATCTGGGATGCGGGCAGCGCCAAGGCGGTTGCCGGGGCTGGGGCGAAGGCCCTGGCGACCGGCAGTTTTCCGGTGGCGGCGGCGCAGGGGTTCCCGGACGGCGAGCAGGTGCCGCTGGAGTTTGTGCTGGGCAATGCCGAACGCATCGCGGCGGCCACAGAGCTGCCGGTGACGATTGATTTCGAGGGCGGCTATGCGCGCGCACCGGAGCTGCTAACGGCCAATGTGCAGCGGCTGGCAGAGACAGGTGCTGTGGGGCTGAATTTCGAGGATCAGGTGGTCGGCGGCGACGGCTTTTACAGCATCGAAGAGCAGACGCGGCGGGTGGCTGCGGTGCGGGCGGCCCATGCGGACCTGTTCGTGAACGCGCGCACCGATCTGTTTTTGAAGGAAAAGGATGCCGCCAAACATGGCAGCCTGCTGCCGGAGGCGCTGGAGCGCGCGGCGGCTTACGCGGAGGCCGGCGGCAACGGGTTCTTTGTGCCGGGGCTGTCGGACCCGGATCTGATCGCGCAGGTCTGCGAGGGCTGTTCCCTGCCGGTCAACACGATGATGCGCGGCATCACGCTGGAAACCGCGCGGCAGGCGGGCGTTGCGCGCTGCAGTTACGGCCCGATCCCGCATGCGAAGCTGATGCAGGTGCTGGCAGAGCATTTCCAGGCGCTGGAATAGTCTGGGGGCAATAGGAACAGGCCGGCCGGTGGCGGGTCTGTCCGGCGGGTGTCAGGTGGTTTCCAGGCAGTGGCGGCGGAAGGCGCGTTTCAGCATGTCGAGTTCGGCGCGCAGCAGTTCCACCTCGGCGCGCAGGTCGTCCGCCACAGCCTCGCCGGCGATCAGGGTGAAATCGCCCAGCCGGGTACTGCCGGCGGCGTCGAAGATCACGAAGGTCTGCACCCCGTCGGCCAGCGCCTCTGCCGGGACCGGGATGGCAACCAGCCAGTCGCCCTCTGTCTGGCCCTCGGTCAGGATCACCGATCCGACCGGCTGATCCTGAAACATCACGGTGATTTCGGGCCGCGCACCGCTGGCCGGGGCGCCGCTGATCTTGCCTTCCCAGATGCCGTTGCGGAAGCGGATTTTGGTCAGGGTCAGGTTGCTCATGGTCAGGTTATTCATCGGGCTTGGCTCCTCAGATCGCCGCGCGGCGGTGGCGCGAGAAGGTCAGGTCGCGCAGGATCACCTGGTTCATATCGGGCGCCTCGAAAATCAGGTCGAGCCAGATCTTTTCGATCCGCTTTTCGTTGAGGCGGGAATAGGCCATGTCGAATTCCACCACGATGTTCTTGTCCTCCTGCGGCAGCTCGCGCACCAGTTGTTCGGTGTTGGGGCCTTGCTGGATGTTGAGCCGGGCGAAAATCTCAATCGGCTTTTCGGATTCGATGATGCTGTCGATCCGCAGCAGGTGCTGGCGGTTCATGCCGATGGCGGCCTCTGGCGGCAGGTCGATCGCCAGCGACAGGAAGGAGCCGTCGAATCTGAAAACGTCCATGCGCAGGCCAAAGGGGGCCAGGTCCTCTTCCCGCGTGTTTCTGAGCTGGCGCAGGGTCAGCTCAGAGAAGGAACAGTCGTGAAACAGCTGCACCTCATCGCCCAGCCGCGATTTGGTGGGAACCGAGGACAGCCCGCGTTCCGGCAGCGGGCCGCGCCACAGTTGCGGCCGCCAGGACCAGTCGGTGCCGTGCGGGCGCGGAAAGAAGGAGGAGCCGATCTGCGGCAGCGCCAGGCGGCCGTCGGCAGTGTGGATCAGCCGGTCCAGGTGGGTGCGCAGCTGGCGGGCCTGGTTGCGCTGGCGGCGCAATTCGGACAGCGGCGCGCGTGAGGATTCCTCAGCCGCGGCGCGCCAGCGGCGCAGGCTGCGCAGGTGTAGCAACCGGTCCATGATCCTGCCCATCGTGCTCTCTCTCGCCTGGTTTCAGGTCTTGCTTGCCCGTCCTGCCCCGTTTCGGGGGCTGGCGGCAGTGTAACCGCGCGGGGCTATTGAAATAAACCGGCAATCCGCTGGCGGAGCCTGCGTTTTTTGCGCGGTTCCGGTGCCGCGTCCGCTGCTTGTGCCGGCAGATGTACCGGTCGGGGCTGCGGGCGCAGATCTGCCGTCAGCGCCGCGGGGGCGGGCCGCGGAGGAGGCACAGCGGTCTCTAGCGGCGGCAGGGTGGAGGCCTCCAGCGTGCGGTGGGTCATCTCGTTCAGCAGCGCCGCGCCGTGGCTGTCCAGGGCGCGGCTGCCTGCAGGGGCGTAAAGCGCCAGCGCCACAAGGTGGCGGTCGAGCACAAAGGCACCGCGCCAGTGCACCGGGCTGGCGCTTTCGGCGACGGCGCCGGGGAACTCCAGCTTGACCAGAGGCAAGAGCTGGTCGTCGCGGGTTTCCAGCACTTTGGCGTCAGGGAACATGGCGGCGATATCGCCGGCCTGCGGCGCGGCCGCAGCTTCATTGGCGGGACCGATGGAGGCGGTCAGCACCGCCGATTTGCGAGCGCCGAACCAGTTCTGCCGGCCCATGCGGCTGCAATGGGCCAAAAGGCCAAAGCCGCCGTCCTTGTCCCTTTGGCTGCTGCGGCGGTCGAAACAGTACCCTGAGGGCGCCGCCAGCAGCACATCTCCGGCGGCAAAGGACATTACCTGCGTGCCTGAGCGCGGGGTTTTGCCGCCGCCTGCGGCAAAGGCCATTTCCCGCGGAGCCGGGCTGCATCCCGCAACCGCCAGGCCTGCCAGCAAAGCCACCGCCGCCGCCCGGCCGCGGCTGAGCGCATTTCCGCCGGCGGGCGGGCAAGATGCGGGTCTGCCGCTTGTTTTTCTGATCACTGCTGGTCCTGCCGGTTTTGCTTTTTTGGTAAATTTATTAGGCAGAGGCCCAAGGTGCGGCAAGCCTGAACCGCCGGCTGCGGGGCATCCCTTGCCTTGGCGTTGCAGCAATGCCTAACGTGGGCCGGATTGCCGCCCGCGGAGGGCCGGAGAGAACTTATGCACGACAGGCACAGCTACAGGGCGCATGAGGCACTGGTGCGGTTTGCCCGGATCCAGCCGGCGCTGTGGCGGCTGCTGCTGGGGCTGGTGCTGGTGGCGTTTGTCAGCTTTGCCCTGACCGCGGCGCTGCAGGTGATGCTGGCCGGGCTGTTTCCGGGCGACTGGCTGCAGGGGCTGGCGGATGGCAGCACCCCCGGCGCGATGCTGGTGCTGCTGGGCAGTTTTGCCTTTCTGTCGCTGGGTGTGGCAATGGCGGCGCGGCTGTTGCACCAGCGCGGCTTTGCCACCGTGACCGGGCACCTGCGCCCGCTGGCCTGGCAGTTCGGGCGTGTCAGCCTGTTCTTGCTGGGCCTGAGCCTGCTGCTGATGGCCTTGCCGCCCTATGATATGGGGCCGCCGATGACCCAGAACCTGCCGCTGGGGATGTGGCTGGGCATCCTGCCGCTGTCGATAGCCGCGGTGCTGGTGCAGACCGGATCGGAGGAAATCCTGTTCCGCGGCTACATCCAGCAGGCGCTGGCGGCGCGGTTCCGGCATCCGGCGGTCTGGCTGCTGGGGCCTTCGGCGCTGTTTGCACTGGGCCACTACCTGCCGTCTGAGGCGGGCGGCAACGCGCTGCTGATCACTGCCTGGGCCGGGGTGTTCGGGGTGCTGATGGCAGATCTGACCGCGCGGGCCGGCACGCTGGGGCCCGCGATGGCGGTGCATTTCTTCAACAATGTCACAGCGCTGCTGCTGTTCGGTTCTCCCACCAGCCTGAACGGGCTGGCGCTGTACCTGATCCCCTTTGACCTGGCCGACGTGCAGGCGCTGCGGCCCTGGGTGGCTGTCGACTTTGCCCTGATGCTGGTTAGCTGGCTTTGCGCGCGGCTTGCCATACGCCGCTGATTGCAATTGCGGCAAATGCGCCTTATCTGGGGGACAAACCGCGCCCCCGGAGAGGCAAGCAATATGAACTGGATCACCAACTACGTCCGGCCCAAGATCAACTCGATCTTTTCGCGCCGTGAAGTGCCTGAGAACCTTTGGCAGAAATGCGATGAATGCGGCACCATGCTGTTTCACCGCGAGCTGAGCGACAATCAGAACGTCTGCACCAGCTGCGGCCATCACATGAACATCACCCCGCGCGACCGGTTTACCGCGCTGTTTGACGGCGGTGTCTTCACCGAGGTTGCGGTGCCGGAGCCGCTGACCGACCCCTTGAAGTTCAAGGATCAGAAGAAATATCCCGAGCGGATCAAGGCAGCGCAGAAGAAGACCGGCGAGAAAGACGCGATGCTGGTGGCCGCGGGCGAGATCGGCCGCACCCCGATTATCGCTGCCGCGCAGGACTTCTCCTATATGGGCGGCTCGATGGGCATGTATGTTGGCAACGCCATCATTGCCGCCGCCGAGGAAGCCGTGAAGCTGGGCCGCCCGCTGGTGCTGTTCTCTGCCGCCGGCGGCGCGCGGATGCAGGAAGGCATCCTGTCGCTGATGCAAATGCCGCGCACCACCGTTGCGGTGGAGATGCTGAAAGAGGCGGGGCTGCCCTATATCGTGGTGCTGACCCATCCGACCACCGGCGGGGTGACTGCGTCATATGCGATGCTGGGCGATGTGCATATCGCCGAGCCGAACGCGCTCATTTGCTTTGCCGGCCCGCGGGTAATTGAGCAGACCATCCGCGAGAAGCTGCCCGAGGGCTTCCAGCGCGCCGAGTACCTCTTGGACCACGGCATGCTGGACCGGGTGACCCCGCGCACCGAGATGCGCGAAGAGCTGATCACCATCATCCGCATGCTGATGGGTCTGCCGCCGCAGGTGGCGGGCGATCTGCCCGCGCCGGCGGAGGAAGAGGTTGCCAAAGCCGCAAACGCGCCGGCGGATGGCGCAGTCAGCGAAGAAGCTGCCGAGTAAACCGGTATACACAGATACGCCTGGCCGAGAAGGCCGGTCAGCGCCCGTCCCTCCCAGGGCGGGCGCTGTTCTTTGCCACACACGACTTTCCGACCTGACAGGACCAGGCTGATGACCCAGACCTCCGACGCGATCCTCGCCCGCATGATGGCGCTGCACCCCAAGATCATCGACCTGACGCTGGACCGGGTCTGGCGGCTGCTGGCGGCGCTGGACAATCCGCAGGAAAAGCTGCCGCCGGTGATCCACCTGGCCGGCACCAACGGCAAGGGCTCGACCCAGGCGATGATCCGGGCGGGCCTTGAGGGGATGGGCAAGAGCGTTCACGCCTACACCTCGCCGCATCTGGCGCGCTTTCATGAGCGGATCCGGCTGGCGGGTGAGCTGATCTCCGAGGCGCATCTGAGTGAGGTGCTGGACGAGTGCTATGCCAAGAACGGCGGCGGGAACATCACCTATTTCGAGATCACCACGGTGGCCGGCCTCTTGGCGTTTTCCCGGACGCCCGCGGATTACACGCTGCTGGAGGTTGGTTTGGGCGGACGCCTGGACGCCACAAACGTGATTGATAAACCCGCAATTAGCGTGATCACCCCGATCTCGATCGACCATGAGCAGTTCCTGGGCGACACGCTGACCAAAATCGCCACCGAGAAGGCCGGTATCATCAAACGCGGCGTGCCGGTTGTGGTTGGTCCGCAGCCGGAGGAGGCGATGGAGGTGATCGAGGCCACCGCCGCCCGTCTTTGCGCGCCGCTGATCGCCTATGGCCAGCACTGGCATGTCTACGAGGAACGCGGCCGGCTGGTGTTCCAGGATGAGTTCGGCCTTTTGGACCTGCCGCTGCCCGCATTGCTGGGCGCGCATCAGATCCAGAACGCCGGTGCGGCGCTGGCAGCGCTGCGCCACCTGGGCGCTGATGAGGCCGCCTGCGAGGCCGCGATGGCGAACGCCGAATGGCCCGCGCGGATGCAGAAACTGAAGACCGGCCCGCTGACCGAGGCGGCACCTGAGGCAGAGCTGTGGCTGGACGGCGGCCACAACGCTGCGGCCGGCGTGGCGCTGGCGGATGTGCTGGCGAAACTTCCGGCGCGCCCGACGCATCTGATCTGCGGCATGCTGAACACCAAGGACGTGAGCGGCTATATGCGCCCGCTGGCGCCGCAGGTGACGAGCCTGACGGCCATCTCGATCCCCGATGAGATCAACACGCTGAGCGCGGAAGACACCGAGGCTGCGGCCAGGTCCGTGGGCATCGAGGCTGGCACGGCAGACAGCACCTTGGCAGCGCTGCAGGCAATAACCGCCAAAGATCCGCAGGCACGGGTGCTGATCTGCGGCTCGCTCTACCTGGCGGGCCATATCCTGCGCGAAAACGGCTGAGGCTTACGGCTGCGGCGGGGGAGGCTCTCCCGCCCGGCTTCGACCTGCCGGTCTCATCCCGTTGGGCACGGCGCCGCTGGCGCGGCTCGGCTGTTCTTCATCTTTCCGGAAGTACTCCGGGGGTGAGGCCGTGAGGCCGAGGGGGCAGCGCCCCCTTCTTCCCTCCGCCCCTAGTCCAGTACGTAATCCACCGGCTCCAGCTTGGGCGGCACCTCGCGGCCCAAGGCATTACAGACCGAGATTTCCATCACCCGGCACATGGCGCTGAGCGGCACCGAATTGGCTTGCTTGCGGAACGGGTGCTCCAACTCGTGCGTGACCTCAGCCAGACCGAAGAACACATAAGCCACCACCGCCGCCACCAGCGGTTCGAACCAGCCCGCACTGTCCAACAGGGCAAAGGGCAAGAGCAGGCAATAGAGATACGTGGTGCGCCAGACCAGCAGTGAGTAGACGAAGGGCAGCGGCGTGGTCAGCAGCCGCTCGTTCCCGGCCTGGGCGGCGGGGAAGGCGGCGAGACGTTCGGCCAGGGCGCGCTGGCCGAAGCCGTCGATGCGGCCGTCCTCTGCCATTTCGCGCAGGCGGGCGGCGATATCGCGCAGGGCGGCGTTGGGGCTGTTTTCCGTCTGCATCAGCTGCTCTGCCGCCTCGGGCCCGACCCAGTGGCGGACCGTCTCCGCGACCTCATCGCCGCGCAGCTGGGCGCGGTGAAGGTGGTGGAAGGCCAGGATGCGGGTCAGGATGTACTCCTCGTCCGGGCCCTTGCCTGCAAAAATCCGCAGTTCCTGCGCCAGGCTGCGCACGTCGGAGACCATGCGCCCCCAGATCCGCCGCGCCTCCCACCAGCGGTCATAGGCGGCGTTGTTGCGGAAGCTGAGGAACAGCGACAGCGACAGGCCGAAGACCCCCATCGCGGCGATGGAAATCTGCGGCATTGCGACGATATATCGGTCCAGAACCAGCACCAGGAGCGCCCAGAGCGCAGCGCCGATGATGTTGGGCAGGATGCGCGGCACCACCGATCCGCTCAGGATCAGGAAGATATCCCGCCGCCGGGGCGTATCGCGGACGATCATGGCGCCGCCGTGCCCCAGTCCTTGGCCTGCATCTCGCGCAGGCGGGAGGCAGTGCGCTCGAATTCAAAAGTCCCCTCGCCCTCGACATAGAGCATTTCGGGCTGTGCAGCCGCCGAACAGATCAGCCGCACCTTGGCCTCATACAAAGCGTCGATCAGGGTCACAAACCGCTTGGCCTCGTTGAAGTTGTTGCGCGATAGGCGCGGGATGTCTTCCAGGATCAGCACCTTCACCTCTGCGGCGATGGCGAGGTAGTCGCCCGGTCCCAGCATCTTGCCGCACAGGTCATAGAAAGTGGCCCGCGCCACCCCGTTGCGGAAGGCGGGCAGGGTAACTTCGCGGCCCTTCACCTCCAGCGTCAGCGGCTGGGCGTTGCCGCCGCCCGAGAGATCCTGCCAGATCGCCCGGATCTGCGCGCGGGCCTCGGCATCGATGGGGGCGAAATAGACCTGCGCGCCGGTCAGCCGGTCCTGCCGGTAATCGGTGGCGCTGACCATCTCATGCACCGCCATATGATCCTTGATCAGATCGATGAAGGGCAGGAACAGCTGGCGGTTCAGCCCGTTCTTGTACAGATCGTCCGGCACCCGGTTGGAGGTGGTGATCACGGTGACGCCGGCGGCAAACAGCGCCTCGAACAGGCGGCCGACGATCATCGCGTCGGTGATATCGGTGATCTGCATCTCGTCAAAGGCCAAGAGCCGCACCGACTCCGCCACCTCTGCCGCCACTGGCGCCAGCGCGTCCTCGATGCCGCTCTGGCGGGCCTGGTGCATCTTGGCGTGGATTTCCTGCATGAAGGCGTGGAAATGCACCCGCCGCGAGGGGATATCGCCGAGGCTGTCGACAAACAGATCCATCAGCATCGACTTGCCGCGCCCGACCCCGCCCCAGAGGTAGAGCCCCTGGACCGGTTCATATTCCGCCTTGCGGAAAAAACCGCGTTTCACCGGCGGCGCCATCAAACCTTGGGCGATGCGGTCGAAATGGGGAAGCACGGCCTCCTGGGCCGGATCGGGCTTCAATTCGCCTGCGTCAATCTTCTGCCGGTACAGCGTGCTCAAATGGGTCATAGAACAGGGATAGCGCGGGGCGCGGGGGATGGGAAGCGGGGCAATTAGGAATGCAGCGCTGCGGATTGCGACAATGAGCCGTAAACTCCTGACGCCTCCTCACATCAAAATTTCTTAATGATGTGCGCAAAATTCCTGATTTGACCGCTTGTCAAATTTCCCTGACAGTTCCGCAGCTTGTCAGGAGAGAGCCGATGGACCGTTCCGCGCCGCTGTTTACCCCCGTTCTGATCGTCGGCTGCATCATCATCATGGTGAGCTTTGCGGTGCGCGCGTCCTTTGGCGTCTTTCAGATTCCGATTGCGGAGGAGTTCGGCTGGTTGCGCTCGGAGTTCTCGCTGGCGATTGCCATCCAGAACCTGGCCTGGGGCATCGGGCAGCCGATTTTCGGCGCCATTGCCGAGAAGATCGGCGACCGCAAGGCGATCATCATGGGGGCGATTGTCTATGCCGCCGGGCTGGTGCTGAGTGCCTGGTCGACGACGCCGTTTGAAATGCAGTCCTATGAATGGCTGGTGGGCTTTGGCATTGCGGGCACCGGGTTCGGCGTGGTGCTGGCCGTGGTTGGACGCGCCAGTTCCGACGAGAACCGGTCAATGTCGCTGGCGATTGTCACTGCTGCCGGGTCCGCTGGGCAGATCTTTGGCGCGCCCACGGCGGAGTGGATGCTGGGCTTCCTGCCCTGGCAGACGATTTTCCTGCTGTTTGCGGGCGTGGTGCTGGCGCTGATTGCGCTGCTGCCCCTGATGCGCGCACCGGAGGCGGCCAGCAAGATGGAGCTGGAAGAGAGCATGGGCGCGATCCTGGTGAAGGCCTTCAA
This sequence comes from Leisingera sp. CC-HEC093, assembly GCF_059429195.1. NCBI lineage: Bacteria > Pseudomonadati > Pseudomonadota > Alphaproteobacteria > Rhodobacterales > Roseobacteraceae > Leisingera > Leisingera sp. CC-HEC093. Next base: position 1,604,443 of record NZ_JCAIJR010000001.1, read on the forward strand.
GGATCCGTCCTACACGCTGATCTTCCTGGGCTTTTTCAGCTGCGGTTATCAGCTGGCCTTTGTCACCGCGCATTTCCCGGCCTTTGTCACCGAGATGTGCGGACCGATCCTGCCGGGCGGGGCGCTGCATTCGATCGGTATCACCACCACCTCGGCGCTGGGCGCGGCGGCGATCTCATTGATCGGGGCGGCCAATGTGGGCGGCACGCTGCTGGCCGGTTACCTGGGCAAGCGTTATTCCAAGAAATACCTGCTGGCGGCGATCTATACCGGGCGCACGATTGCGGCGGCGGCGTTTATCCTGTTCCCGATCACGCCCTTGAGCGTCATCATATTTTCGGTTGCCATGGGCTCCCTGTGGCTGGCGACGGTGCCGCTGACCTCTGGCCTGGTCGCGCATATCTACGGGCTGCGCTACATGGGGACGCTCTATGGCATCGTGTTCTTCAGCCACCAGCTGGGCAGCTTCCTGGGCGTGTGGCTGGGCGGGCGGATGTATGACGCCTATGGCGATTACACCCTGGTCTGGTGGATCGGCGTTGGTGTCGGGGCGTTCAGCGCGATTGTGCATCTGCCGGTGAAGGAGCGCCCGCTGGGACCGGCCGCGGCGGCACCGGCGGCGGCGTAATTCCGGCGCTTGGCTGCGCAACTCAGATCAGGCCGCGGCGGTGGTTTTGGGCGATGATCTCCAGCACCTCATCAGTGTGGGTATAGGGCAGACCGTGGCCGGCGCCTGCGATCTCCTCCTGCCGGACGGAGCGGGCGCGTTCGGCCAGGCGCCCTGGTGATGTGGGCGGAATCACCGCGTCGTCCTGGCCCCAGATGGCCAGGGCCGGCACGCCCTTTTTGTGGAGGCCGCGCAGTTCCCCGGTGAAATCCTCGTTCAGGATGCCGCGCAGAGAGGCGAGCACGGCGGGGATGAAGCCCTGAAAGCGAAGCTCCTGCTGTTGCAGGTCCACGATGCCGGGAACGGAGGTGGGCAGATTGCGCTCAGTCTCGGTGCTGCGGATGTGCAGGGCGGGATAGATTGCGTGCATCAGCCAGTCCCCGAAGACCGGTACATGGCGGATGATCTGCGTGATGCGGCCGCTGCTGCGGCCGAAACCTGCGGGGGCCAGCAGGATCAGCTCCCGCAGGCGCTGCGGGTGCGCGGCGGCAAAGGCGGTGGCGATGGCGCCGCCCATGGAATAGCCGATCAGGGTGAAATCACCTCCGATCTGCTGATCCTCCAGAAGCTCCTCCAGCTGGGTGAGGAAGAAGGCACGGTCCTGCGGACCGGAGGGGCGGTCCGAGTAGCCGCGCCCGTAGAGGTCGTAGGTCAGCACCCTATAGCCCATGGCACCCAGCCCCTTGGCGATGCCGTTCCAGACGAAGGAGGGCGTGGTGAGGCCGTGGACGCAGACCGCGACGGGGCCGCGCAGGGGACCGGACCAGCGGTAGTGCGTGCAGCCGCCGGGCAGCTGCGCCAGCGCGCCGGGGGCGGTTTGCCGGGCCTGGGTGTCCATCGGCTTGCGCAGACGCTCGCGCAGGAAAGGCGCGGCGGCGAGCAGCAGAACAGCAAGGGCCAGCAGCCAGATCATGCTTGCGCTTTCCACTTCTGCAGGATGTGGTGGCTGGTCATCAGGTCCAGATGGGCGCCGCCGCCGTTTTTGAACAGGGTGATCTGCGCGGGGTCATAGGCCGGGAACTCACCAAGGCTGTAATAATCGGCCAGCACATCACTGCGCTGGATGGTGCCTGCGGCGAGCGGGATCTTGAATTCGCCGATGTGGTCCAGGGTGGTGTCGAAGCTGTCGCAGTAGATTTGCGTCTTCTTCAGGGCCTCGTCATCGGCCTCGCGCATGTCGGGGCGGTAGGCACCGATCATGTTGAGGTGCTGGCCGGGGCGCAGCCATTCGCCCTTGATCACCGGATCTGAGGACATGGTGCAGGTGACGATGATGTCAGCAGCACGCACCGCCGGTTCCAGTTCCGGCGCGTGCAGCGTGCCGGGGTACTGGGCGCAGAGGTCTTCTGCCTTGGACGTGGTGCGGTTCCAGACCCGGATCTGCGCCTGCGGGAAGCCGGCGCCGAAAGCCTCAATCAAAGAGCCGCCGACGGTGCCGGCGCCGACGATCAGCACCTCTTGCGCATCCGGGTCGGCCAGCCGCAGCGCGCCGAGCAGGCTGTCGCCCGCGGTCTTCCACTTGGTGACCAGGTGGAAATCCACGAGAGCCTCGAGGGTGCCGTCCGTGTCAGCGTAGAGGCAGACGGAGCCGTTGATCATCGGCTTGTCCGCGCCGGGGTTGCGCGGGAAGATATTGGCGGTTTTGACGGCGATGCCCAGCCCGTCGATCCAGGCGGAGCGGCTGAGCACGGTATCGGGATCACGGTAGAGGAAGGTGTCGCCGATCTCTGCCTTGGGCAGCTCGTGGCTGGCGGCCAGCGCATCCGTGAAGCTGACCCAGTCAAGCAGCGCCTCGCCCTCTTCGAAACTGATGAACGGGATGGTCATGGCTTGTTTTCCTCCTCGTGCGGGCTGCCTTAGGCGGCCTCTTGTTCTGTCAGCAGCCCGGCCTGCACCAGCCGCGCCGCAAAGGGCGCGGGGGCGGTGAAAAGGTGGGTCTGCCAGCCGCGCGCATCGGCGGCTTCGGTGTTTTCGGGGCGGTCGTCGGTGAACAGCAACCGGTCCGGCACCACCCCGGTCTCGCGTTCGAGAATGGCATAGATCTCCGGTTCCGGCTTGATGGTTTTCAGATGCGCGGAGACAAATGTGCGGTCGAAGCTGCGCAGGAACGGGTAGGTGCCGCAGGCCAGGCCGAAGGTTTCCGCGCCGAAGTTGCTGAGGGCGAAGACCGGGATGTGTTTGGCCTGCAGCGCCTGCATCAGGCGGACGGAATGGGGGATGGCCTGCGGAACCATCTGCAGCCAGCAATCGTGCCACCAGCGGATTTCCTCAGACCACTCTGGATGCTGATCTGCCAGGGCATAGACGCTCTCGCGGAAGGGGTGGCCGCGGTCGACGTTCAGGTTCATCCCGAGCAGCGCCACCTGTTCGAACAGCTGGCGGCGGCGGGCCGCGCCGATGCGGCTGTCATAGAAGCGTTCCGGCTCCCACTCGATCAGCACGCGGCCAATGTCGAAAACGACGGCATCAACGGGCATCGCTGTCATCCTTCTGCGCGCGGGCGGGGCCGCGGGACGGGGCGGTTGCGGCGGGTCTCGCGCCAGACGGAGACCAGGCCGGAGGCAATGATCAGCCCGCTTCCGAGCCAGACCGGCAGGTCGGGCCATTCGTTGAAGATCAGGACACCCCACAGCACCGACATCGGCATCGCGATGTATTCGAACGGTGCTGCCAGGGCAGCCTCGTTCATGCAGTAGGCCTGGCTGACCAGATAGCCGCCCGCGGAGCCTGCGATGCCGACACCGATCAGATAGGGCCAGTCCTCTGGCGCGGGCCATATCCAGGCGCGCAGAATGAAGTCGAAGGCCGGGCTGTTGCCGGTGGCAAAACGCCCGTCGCCGAAAATCAGCCCGGCCAGCGCGCTGAGGATCAGGAAACCCATCATCGGGTAGAAGGCGAGTGTGGCACCGGCCTCTGTCCCGCCTGCGCGGCGGGTCAGCACATGCAGGGTGGCATAGCCGCAGGCACCAAGAAAGGGCAGGATGGCGGCAGGCTGGAAGGTGCCGGCACCGGGGCGCATGATGATCAGCACACCGAGGAACCCGGCCACCACCGCGCCCCAGCGCCAGGGGCCGGGGCGTTCGCCCAGGAACAGCGCCGACAGGGTGGTGACGATCAGCGGCGTGGCAAAGGCAATCGCCACCGCTTCGGCCAGCGGCAGCAGGGTGAGGCCGGTGAAAAAGCAGATGTTGGCAAAGAACACCACCAGGCAGCGCATGAGGTGCAGTTTCGGTTGGTGGGTGCGCAAGAGGTGGTAGCCGCCCTCCAGCGGCACGATGATCGCAAGCATCACTGCCACCGCGATCACAGAACGGAACAGCACCATTTCATAAAGCGGATAGTCGCCCGACAGAAACTTGAAGATCATGTCGATGACGGAGAAGGCGATGCCGGCGCCGGCGGCTGCGAACAGGCCGGGGACGCTGATCTTTACCTCTGCGGTCATGCCGTTGCCCTCCTGCTCCCTGCCCTTGATCAGTGGCGGATCTGAGCCAAGCGGGCAATGGGTCCGGGCGGAAAAATGCAATTTTTCCGGGCAAAATTCCGGGGCGGAATTTTAGGTCGCAGAACATGGGGGTTCGGGGCTGGGGAAGGGGCGGATTTCTTGCTGAGAAGCGGTTCAGGGGGTGAGGGCCGTCCAGGAAACACTCCGGGCGAATGTTTCAGGCCCGAACGGGCGGAGCCCTGCCCTGTACGCGCCTGTCCCAGTGTTTGACGGCCTGCTCCCGCGTCAAGGCCACGCCGTGCTGCGCACGGTCCGCTGGCGCGGAGCCTTGACCGGGGCGCAGGCCTGTTTGGTCCGGTTCGCCAAGGAGAACGGCATTACCCGGCGCCCTGCTTTTTGGGGGATCTGGCGCCGCTGAAAGGGGCGAGGGGTTAGCGGCCGGCCTTGGCGGCGCGCAGCTCGCGCTCCAGCGCGTCCAGGAAGCGGGAGCGGTCGGCCTTGGTGAAGCCCTTGCCGCTGCCGCCTGCGCCCAGCGGGTTGGCGGCGCGCAGGTCGGCCATCAGGTCGCGCATCGCAAGCTGCTGACCAATGTTGGCCTCAGTGAACCGCTCGCCGTTGTGGCGCAGGACGCGGGCGCCGGCCTCAATGCATTTGGCGGCCAGCGGGATGTCGCCCGTCACCACCACATCGCCGGGGCCGCAGCGGTCCGCGATCCACATGTCGGCCACATCGGCGCCTTCGGCCACGATCACGTTCTCCACCAGCGGGTTTTGCGAGGGACGCAGCCCGCCGTTGGAGACCACGAACATGCGCAGGCCATGGCGGGTGGCGACCCGCTCGGCCTCCTGCTTCACCGGGCAGGCGTCGGCGTCGATGTAGAGCGCGGTCACTCTGCCGCCTTCTTGTCCGCTGCCGGGGCGGCTTCCTCCGGCTTGGCTTCGGGTTTGGGTGCGGCCTTGGCCTTGCGGGCGGGTTTCTTCACCTTGAACTCCTCCGGGATTGGCATCCGGTTGAAAGCGTCGAGACCGGCGATCTTATAGGCCTCAGCCAGGGTCGGGTAGTTGAAGGTGTTCTGCACGAAATAGTCCACCGTGCCCTTGAGGTTCAGAACCGCCTGGGCGATGTGAATGAGCTCAGTCGCGCCTTCACCGACGATCTGCACACCCAGCACCCGGCGGGTTTTCAGTGAGAACAGCATCTTGAGCATGCCGTGCTCCAGCCCCATGATGTGGCCGCGGGAGGTTTCGCGGAAGCGGGCAACGCCGACCTCATAAGGAATGCCGCGCTCTTTCAACTCTTCCTCGGACATGCCGCAGGTGGACATTTCCGGCACTGAGTAGATGCCATAGGGGTACCAGGGGCTTTCCGGCAGGGTCGGGGTTTCCAGCGCGTGGCAGGCGGCGACGCGGCCCTGCTGCAGCGAGGTGGACGCCAGCGACGGGTGGCCGATCACATCGCCCGCGGCATAGATATGCGGCACCGCGGTCTGATAGGTCTTGCGGTCCACGCTGAGGCGGCCGCGGTGGTCGGTCTGGAGGCCGGTGGCCTCAAGGTTCAGGGCAGAGGTGGCCCCCATGCGGCCGGCCGCGAACAGCAGCATTTCGGCGCGCACATGGCGGCCGTTGTCGAGGATCACCTCGACATGCTCGCCGCGGTCTTCGATGCTTTCGACAGCAGAACCAAGCCGCAGGTCAACGCCGTTTTCGCGGATCTGGTGGGTGAATTCCTGAATCAGGGTCTTGTCGATGAAATCAAGGAAGGTCTCGCGCGGCTCGATCAGGGTGACGCGGACGTCCAGCGCGGAGAACATGGTGGCATATTCCACCCCGATCACGCCGGCGCCGATCACCACCAGCGAGCGCGGGATTTCGGCCATCTCCAGGAACTCGTCGCCATCAACAACGGTCCTGCCGTTGAACGGGACATAGTCCGGGCGGTAGGTGCGGGTGCCGGTGGAGATCAGGAACTTCTCTGCCGTGAGCCGGGTGGTCTCACCCGCCTCGGTGGCGACCTCGACCTCATTCGGGCCAATGAATTTCGCCAGGCCCAAGAGGGTGTCCACATGGTTGCGGTTGAACTGGTGCTCCAGCACGTCGACCTCGTAATCCAGGGTCATGTGCAGACGCGCCTTCAGGTCGTTCGCCTCAATCTGATCCTTCACCCGGTAGGAGCGGCCGTAGAACGAGCGTTCACGCCAGCCGGAGAGGTTCAGCACGGTTTCGCGCAGGGTCTTGGAGGGGATGGTGCCGGTGTGCACCGACACGCCCCCCAGCCGGTCCTTGCGGTCGATCACCAGCACCCGGCGGTGCAGCTTGCCCGCCTGGATGGCGGCGGAGCGGCCCGAGGGGCCGGAGCCGATGATGATCAGGTCATAATCAAAGTCTTCACTCATGGCCGCGTCCTTTGTTGGTCTTAGTTCTGGTACAGCGCGTCGGCGTGGAAGGAGACGTGCTCCTCCATGAAGGTCGACACGAAGAAATAGCTGTGGTCATAGCCCGGCTGCATCCGCAGGGTGGCCTGCTGGCGGCGCTCGGCCACCGCGTGGGCCAGCGCCTCGGGCTTCAGGAGGTCGATGAACTGGTCGGAGGTGCCGGTGTCGATCAGGACCGGGCCGTCGAACCCTTTCTCGCGCATCAGCAGGGTGGCGTCATGCTTGGCCCATGCTGCTTCGTCCTCTCCCAGATAGGCGCTCAGCTGTTTGCGGCCCCAGTCCGACGCGGTCGGGTTGGAGATCGGCGCAAAGGCTGAGACCGACTTGTAGCGGCCCGGCAGGTTCATCGCCAGTGTCAGCGCGCCGTGACCGCCCATCGAATGGCCGGTGATCGCCTGGCGGTCCAGGTCGATGGCGAAGTTTTCGCCCAAGAGTGCGGGCAGTTCCTCGGCCACGTAGTCCCACATGCGGAAATGCGGTGCCCAGGGGTCCTGGGTGGCGTTGACGTAGAAGCCCGCGCCCTGGCCAAGGTCGTAGGCGTCGTCATCCGCCACGCCTTCGCCGCGGGGGGAGGTGTCAGGGAAGACGATGGCGATGCCCTGTTCGGCACACCAGGCCTGGGCGCCGGCCTTGGTCATCGCGTTTTCATGGGTGCAGGTCAGCCCCGACAGGTACCACAGAACCGGAACCGGGCCGTCCTTGGCCTCTTCCGGCAGGAACAGGCCAAAGGTCATGTCGCCGCCTGTGGCGGTGCTGGCGTGTTTGTAGACGCCCTGGGTGCCGCCAAAGGCGCGGTTCTCGGAAACGGTTTCCATGGGTGAGGCTCCTCAAAATCTGTTAGCCCTACCGCTACCTGCTGATGGCCTCAGGGTCCAGCGGATGGGCGGCAGCAATGCCGGTTTTTGCGGCACAAGGATTGCGAATTCGCAAACATCGGGGGCTTTGGCGGCATGGCGGATGCTGCATTTGCGCAGGAGTGTGCTGGACAGCGGCGGCGAAAACCGGGACAGTCCGCCGCCAAGGCAAGAGGGAGGCACAGGGCCATGAGCGATTTTCTGAGACTGACACCGGAGGCCGCGGAGGCGGAGGTGGAACGCCCGTTGCCGGAGAAGGTGATCGCGGGCGATCCGGTGTTTACCACCTGGAACGCAGAGGAGCTTGACGGTTTGTACTGCGGCATCTGGCAGTCGACACCGGGCAAGTGGCGGATCGCTTACGACGAGTGGGAATACTGCCGGATTTCGGAGGGGCGGTCGGTGATCACCAGCGATGACGGCACCGAGTATCCGCTGGCGGCAGGCGACAGCTTCATCCTGCGGCCCGGATTCAGCGGCACCTGGGAGGTGATCGAGACCACTCGCAAGGACTATGTGATCCGGCTCTGACGCGGGAGATCAGGAGACCCAGGCGATCACCGCCGGCACGGTGACGATTGACACCACGGTGGAGATGAAGATGGCGGCGGAGGCCCGGTGCGGGGCCACGCCATAATGCTGCGCCAGCATGTAGACATTGCCCGCCACCGGCAGCGATGCGGCGGCAATGGCAACGGCGGCGGAGAATGGTGCCGCCGGGATCAGCCACAGCACCGCGACGGCGACGCAGGCCGGGTGCAGCACCAGCTTGGCAAAGCTGAGCCAGCCGGAGATATGTACCCGTTCTGCGGATTTAGAGGCCAGCGAGGCGCCGATGGCAAAGAGCGCGCCGGGGGTGGCGGCGCCGCCGAGGATCGTGAGGAAGTCGTTTGCGGGGGGCGGGATCGGCAGGGCGGAGGCCGACCAAGCAAGGCCCGCGACAATAGACAGGATCATCGGGTTTTTCAGCAGGCCCAGCCCCACCAGCCTGAAGGTCGCGGGACCAAGCCCTGATCCTTGGCCCCGGCCGCGGCCAGCGTTGATCAGGATGACGATCAGCGAAGAAAACACCACCAGATCGACGCTGAGCACCACCATCATCGGGGCCACTGAGGCAGGCCCGAACAGGATTGCCATCATCGGCAGGCCCAGGAAACCCACATTGCCAATCGCCGCGCATTGCGCCTCAACCGCCGCGGTGGGCACGTCCAGGCCGCGGGCCATGGCGACGGCTGTCACCAGCAGGTAGACTGCCAGGGTGCCTGCCAGATAGCCAAGGATCAGGGTTGGGTCGAAGACCTCGGCAAAGGATAGGTTGGCGGCAAAGCCGAAGATCATCGCCGACAGCGGGAAGTAGAAGACGAAGCGGGTGAGATAGGCGGTGGCTTCCTCAGTGAAAAACCGGCTGCGCCCGGCCCAGTAGCCAAGGCCGATAATTGCAAAGAACGGCAGGGTGCGGAAGAAGATCTCAGCCATGGGTGGATTGGTAACAAGAGCTGACCAATTGGCAAAGGTTGTTTTTTGGGCAGGCAAGGGGCGTGCTCCCGTCTGCTCATGGGCAGTCTGGGGACTGCCCTCCACAGTTGGGCGTGGCCCCGTGCGGTGCACGGGGCAGGGGATTTTGCTGAGACGCGCTCTAAGGGCGGGTGTGCCCTGAGAGCGCCTGGTAAATTGTGTGTCCGGGCTTTCCTGGGTCAAGGGTGAACCGCGCCAAGGCGCGGCGGCGCTGCCGCCCTTGACCCAGGAAAGCCCTGTGCAGCGGGTACGCATCGCAGCGCGTCAGCGCTGCCGGGCCCAACCAGGGAGGGGCAGCCTTTGGCTGCTCAGGAGCGGGCGGGAGGGCTTCCCTTGCTCCTAACCGCTGCCGATCAGCGCGCCGGCGCCCAGCACCAGGGCGCCGCCCAGCACCACCTGCATTGTGGCGCGCCAGAAGGGGGTTTCCATAAAGCGGTTCTGGATCCAGGCGATGGCCCAAAGCTCCACAAACACAATCAGCAGCGCCAGCGTTGTGGCAGTCCAGAATTCCGGGATCAGATAGGGCAGGGCGTGGCCCAGGCCGCCGACGGTGGTCATGATGCCGGAGGCCAGCCCGCGTTTGACGGGGGAGCCACGGCCTGAAAGTTCGCCATCATCCGAAGCGGCTTCTGTAAAGCCCATCGAGATGCCCGCGCCGACCGAGGCCGCCATGCCGACCAGGAAGGTGGTCCAGGTGTCCTGGGTGGCAAAGGCGGTGGCAAAGATCGGCGCCAGGGTGGAGACGGAGCCGTCCATCAGCCCGGCCAGCCCCGGCTGCACCCAGGTCAGCACGAACTGGCGGTGGGCGGCGCGGTCCTCATCCGCAAGGGTATCGTCGTCCAGATGCGCCTCCTGCAGCGCGCCGGCGCGGGCCTGATGCCCGGCCTCAGCGGCGGCCAGATCGCCCAGCAGTTTGCGGGTGGCGGCGTCCTGGGTGCGGGCGGCAGCGGCCGTGTAGAAACGCTCGGCCTCGCGCTCCATCGCGCGGGCTTCACCCCGGATGCGGTCAAGGCTCAGATTCTCCATCAGCCAGACCGGGCGGCGGGCGTAATAGCCTGCCACATGCTCGCGCCGGATCAGCGGGATCGCCGGGCCGAACCGCGCCTCGTGCAGGGCAATCAGCTGGGTGCGGTGTTCGTCCTCTTCCGCCGCCATGCCGTCGAACATCGCCGCAGAGGCAGGGTATTCACCGCGCAGCCGCTCGGCGTAGCCGCGGTAGATGCGCGCGTCGTCCTCCTCGGAGGCGATTGCCAGGGCGAGAATTTCCTGCCCGGTCAAATCCGTAAACCGTTTGCGCTGGGTGAAAAAACGCATCTGCCGCCCCTTAACTTAGAATGATTCTAAATATAGAGGTTCCGCGAGGGAGCGCAAGGCGGTGCGCCTTGTGCTGTTGCAAAGCGGCGGCACAGGCTACACTTGTCCCAGAACCTTACGCAGCCAACGGAGCCCGCATGAATCAGCAAGCCAGCGTCCTGCGCACCGGCCGGAAATTCGATCAGGTCCTGGAGGGCGCGCGCGAGGTGTTCCTGGCGGACGGGTTCGAGGGCGCGAGCGTCGACAAGATCGCCAAGGCGGCGGGGGTCTCCAAGGCGACGCTGTACAGCTATTTCCCCGACAAACGGGTGCTGTTCATGGAAGTGGTGCGCTCGGTCTGTGTGCAGCAGGCGGATGAGTCGCTGGATCTGGCGGAAGGCTGCCATGGCCCGCGGGACGTGCTGCGGCTGGCGGCAGAACGGGTGCACGGGGTGCTGCTGAACGGCTTCAGTCTGCAGCTGTTCCGTATCTTCGTGGCCGAGGCCGACCGGTTCCCGGAGCTGGGGCCGATGTTTTACGAGAGCGGGCCGATGGTGCTGCACAGCGGGATCCGCGATTATATGCAGGCCGCAGCGGCACGGGGTGAGCTGAAGATCGGGGACGCCGATCTGGCTGCGGCGCAGTTCATCGAGCTGTGCAAGGCTGATATCTTTCTGCGGTTCCTGTTCAAGATAGACGCAGAGTTTTCTGAGGCTGAGCGCGAGCGCGTGATCAGCGGTGCCATCGAGACCTTTATGGCGCGGTTCGGCGCCTGAGCCCGAGTTTCCGGGTTAGTGCGTGATGAAGACGTTGGGAGTTCCGCGGTAGGTCTCGTGGCAACTTAGGCAGCTTTGCATCAGCCCCGGCAGGGTGCGGCGCAGGGCGGGCAGCGAGCGGGTGCTGAGGTTGCGGGCCGCGGTCTCTGCGGTGTCTGCGCGGGCCTTGAAGTCATTCCACGCCGTCCAGACCTGGGGCCGGGCGTGGCTGCGCGGGTCCATCCTGTGTTTGCGGAAATGCTTGCGGATGCTGCCGGTGGATTTGATCAGCTGGCGCCGGGCGCTGCGCGCCTTGTCTTTGTCGAACATGCTGCGCCCGGCCATCATGGCGGTCAGCACATCCATGGCGGATTTTTGCGAGGCCATCAGGGCCATCCGGCGGGTCACGTGCTTGCTGAGACCGTCATCGGCGTTAACCGGGGCAGAGGGACCGGTGGCAAGAACGGCAATGACGGCGAGGAGGGCGAGACAGAAAAGGGGTTTGAGCGGGCGCAGGGTCATGGCGCGGCTCCGGTCCGAATAGACCGAATCGAATGGTCGGAACAAAATAAAATCATCCGCTCTGAAACTCCTGTAACCTGCCGTCTGCTGTCTGCCGGCCGCTGCTGCCCGAATGGCTCATGCCCCATCGCTGCATCCTGCCGCTGTGGTTTCCACGCCTTGGCGCCGAACGCATTTTGAGGGCAAAGCGCGGCGGTATTGCCCGTCTGCTGTCCGTCGTGGAGGAAGTGTCCAACACCCAGGTTATTTCTGCGTTAAACATGGCGGCCTCGGCCGAAGGGCTGCAGGCGGGCCAGCCCTTGCGCGATGCCCATGCGATGTGCGCAGGCCTGGTGGTGCGGCCGCGCAACCGCGCTGCAGAGGCGGCGTTTCTGGCCGCACTCAGGCGCTGGGCGGGCAAGTTCAGTCCCTGGGTGGCAGCGGCGGAGGGGCCGGAGCGGATTGCCCCGGAATGGTGGCTGGAAGACCCGGCGTGGCGCAGCGGCGTGCGTGATTACTGGGTGGTGGTGACCCAGTGTGGCACGCGGCTGCGGCTGTTCTTTGCCCACGGCGGCGCGCTGTCGCGCGGCTGGTTCTGCCATGGGTCGTTTGCGTGAGCGCCTTGACAGGACAGTTCGGCGCGCGGCGAAGGGTTTTGCTTGGGCCGGGCCGCAGGAACCGCGTAGGGTAGGGGCATGATCACACCGCGTTTCGACATTCTGGGCCAAGCCATCAGCGATGCCAGCCGCACGCAGATGCTGTGCGAGCTGATGGAGGGGCGTGCCTATACCAACAAGGAACTGGCGGCAGCTGCGGGGGTGACGCCGCAGACCGCCTCTGCCCATCTGCGGTTGCTGCAGGACGCCGGGCTGGTGGTTGCGGAAAAGCGCGGGCGCTGTGTCTATCACCGGCTGGCCGGCGCAGAGGTGGCCCATGCGCTGGAGCAGCTGGCGGCAATTGCGCCCGCGGACAGCCTGCACCGCGCCCAGCAGCGCAAGGCGGGCGGGCTGGCGCAGCTGCGCAGCTGTTACGACCATCTGGCCGGGCCGCTGGCGGTGGCGATGACCCGCGCGTTTCTGGACCGCGGCATGCTGGTGGAGGAACAGGGCGCCTTTCGCGCGGAACCTGCCGGGGAGTGGCTGAAACTGGGGGTGCTGCTGCCGGAAAAGACGGGCCGCCAGCCCTTTGCCCGGCCCTGTCTGGACTGGACCGAGCGCAAGCTGCATGTGGCAGGCCCTATGGGGCGGCAGATCTTGGAACATGCGCTGGACAGCGGCTGGGTCAAGCGGCACCGGCACAAGCGCGGGCTGATGCTGACGGCCCCCGGGCGGGTGGCGCTGGAGCAGATTCTGGGGGTGCGATGCAGCGAGCTGGCGGCGGCTTGAGCGGCGCAAAAGCCGGGCAAAACAGGGCATTTGCATCTGTGCGTATCCTGCACCACACGAAAATTCGACCGTTAAAAACCTTGATTTGCCGGGGGAATGACGCAACCTTTAATCTATGAGCTTTGATCAGGTGCAGCCTTTTCCCGGATCTCCCATACCTCAGCAAGTCGCCTTTGACCGCCGGGAACTGTCGGTCATTATGACGCTGTACGGCCGCATGGTCGCGGCGGGGGAGTGGCGCGATTACGGGATTACTTCCTTGCGCGATCTGGCAATTTTCTCCGTCTTCCGGCGCACGGCAGAGCATCCGCTCTACCGGATCGAAAAGCGCCCCAAGCTGCGGCAGCGGCAGGGGCAGTATTCGGTGGTTGGCATGGACGGGCATATCCTGAAGCGCGGTGCGGATCTGAAGACCGTGCTGAGGGTGCTGGAGCGCAAGCTGATCCGTTCCGTCGAGTAACCGCAAGGTTGCGGCGGAGCGGGGACCGGAAAATTCGAATTTTCCGGCCAAAAATCTTCGTAAGATTTTTACCGCCGGTGGCGGCGGATGCGGGTTACGCCAGCCGTTTGTGCGCGGTGACCGGGCCGTCGCCCTGGGTTTCGATCCGTTCGATTGCCGCGCCGATGGGTTCTATGGCCACTGCCATGTCATGGGCGTTGGCGTGGATCAGTGTCTCTGCGTCCCGCACCATGGCGACATGGCCCTTCCAGAACAGCAGGTCGCCGCGCTGGTAGTCTGCGGCGGGGGCAGGGTCGCCCAGTTCCGCTTCTTGCATATCGCTGTCGCCGGGGCAGGCGGTGCCGCAGGCCAGGAGTGCGGCCTGCACCAGGCCGGAGCAATCGATGCCGAAGCGGCTGTTGCCGCCCCACAAGTACGGCGTGCCGAGGAACAGTTCGGCCACCGTCACCGGGTCACCGGCATGGGCACCCAGCGGCGACAGGTGGCGGGCGGGGATGAAGCCGAGGGAGGTTTCCAGAAAACGTCCGGTGCCGCCCAGGACGTGCACCCGGCTGCCGTGGCTGAGGGCATGGGTCTCGGGTGATTTGAAATCATCCGCCGAATAGGCGTGGGTGGCCGGGGCGCTGACCCGGTGGGTGGCCTCAAACGGGGTCGTCAGGGCGGAGCTGGGCACATAGCCCACGTAGGAATCCTTGGCCGCTTGCAGGAAGGACCAGCCGCTGCGGTCCTCGAAAACAGTGACCGGCTCGCCATAGACCAGCTGGCGGTCACGGGCGCCGTCCGGCGCGCGCAACAGGTCCGCAACCGGCACCCCGATGCGGGCGGCGGTGCCTTCGGCCCGTTCCAGCCCGTCGGGCGCATCCTTCAGCTGCGCGGCGGCGATCCGGTCATTTATTGCAGTGCGGCGGCGGTCGGTCATGGCGCTCAGAGCTCCAGCAAGTCCGGCAGGGCGGCAAACAGCGCGCGCGCGCCCTGCAGGGCGCCGCCCTTGGGCCGGCCGGGTGCTGCGCTGGGGGTCCAGCCGTAGATGTCGAAATGCATGTAGCGGGCATCGCCGGCAAAGCGGCGCAGGAACAGGGCAGCGGTGATCGAGCCGGCAAAGCCGCCGGACGGCGCGTTGTCCAGATCGGCAATGCCGGGTTCGATCATCGCCTCGTAAGGATCGTGAAAGGGCATCTGCCAGACCGGATCGGCAGTGCGGGCCGCGCTGGCGGACAGGGCTGCGGCGTCATCATCGTGACCGGTATAAAAGGGGGACAGATCCGGGCCGACAGCGACGCGCGCCGCGCCGGTGAGAGTGGCCATGGAGACCAGCAGGTCCGGCGTGTCCTCTGCCGCCAGCGCCAGCGCGTCGGCCAGCACCAGCCGCCCCTCTGCGTCGGTGTTGTTGTTCTCCACCGTCAGGCCCTTGCGCGACATCAGCACATCGCCGGGGCGGAAGGCGGAGCCGGAGACGGCATTTTCCACTGCCGGGATCAGCACCCGCAGCTGCAGGTTCAGTCCGGCAGCCATGATCATGCGGGCAAGACCCAGCACGTTGGCCGCGCCGCCCATGTCCTTTTTCATCAGCGCCATGCTGTTGCCGGGCTTGAGGTTCAGCCCGCCGGTGTCGAAACAGACGCCCTTGCCCACCAGGGTCAGCTTGGGTCCGGCGCTGCCCCAGCGCAAATCGATCAGCCGCGGCGCGCGGTCGGAGGCGCGGCCGACGGTGTGGATCAGCGGGAAATTCTGCTCCAGCAGATCCTCGCCCTGAATGACGGAGGTTTCGGCGCCGAACTCCTGTGCCAGGGATTCGGCGGCGGCCTGCAGTTCTGCCGGGCCCATGTCAGAGGCGGGCGTGTTGATCAGGTCGCGGGTGAGGCATTCGGCGGCGGCCAGCGATTGCACGGCGGCGGCATCCACGCCCTCGGGTGCCTGCAGCGCAGCCGCCGCGCCCTTGGCCTCCTTGTAGCGGTCGAAGCGGTAGGCGGTGAGCAGCCAGCCAAGCGACTCGCTGGCGGCGTCCTCTGCCGGCAGGCCGGAGGCGATGCGGTAGGTGCCTGCGGGCAGTTTCTGCGCCGCTTCGGCCAGCACAAAGCGGCGGCGCGCGCGCTGGGCGGTGCTGCCGTAGCCTGCCAGGGCCATCCCGATCCCGCCATCATCGTCCGGCACCGCCAGGGCCTGTCCGCAGGCGCCGGTGAAGCCCTGCGCCTTTGTCCAGGCCTGAACGCGCTGCGGCTGGCCCTGGAGCCAGCTGTCGAAAGCATCGCTTGCGATGACATGCACAGGACAGGCGTCCGCGCCGGGGGCGGCAAAAACTGGCGGCATCGAATAACTCCGGTTGCAATCGGTCTGATGCGCCAGAGTAGCCGCCGCAGCGCGGCCTGCAAGCCCTGCGGGCTGCGGAAAGGTCAGATCGTCATGTCCTGCTGGTCCCACACCGCAGTCAGCGAGCGTTCGCCCACCCGCATCAGGCGGAACAGGATGGCGGCAACGGCCGGCGCGTCGTCTGCATCGATCGCCTTGGTCGCATCTTTGGCAATGGCTGCCAGCGCGGTCATGCCGATCTGTTCGGCAATCGCGATCAGCGAGCGGGCGCTTTTGCGCAGGTTCGCCATATCGTTCTGCCGCCACAGACGCTCGCAGTGCGTCAGGCGGACTGCCATTTCCTCAATCGCCCGGCACACGACGTCCTCGGCACCGGTTTCGCCGAGCTGGTCGTACAGCGCGGAAAGTTTGTCAGGATCCAAGCGCACTGTCTCGGAGTGCATCACTGTTAGTATATTGGCCACCACATTCACCCAATTCTTTATGCCCCCACGGCACGTCTGCCAATTTGGGATCCATTAGTTTTCAAAAGGTTTCCGCGGAGGGATCAAATCTCTCGAATTTAGGGACAATGCAGGCTATTACGGCCGGCAACGCGCAACGATCTGAGGATACGACAATGGAATTTGCCAAACCTCTCCCCAGTTATCTGGTGACTCGCTACCACGGCTGGAAGGCAACGTCCTATGAGGAGAACCAGGGCTGGTACCGGCGCCTGGCGACAGAGGGCCAGCGGCCGCGGGCGATGGTGATATCCTGCTGTGACAGCCGGGTGCATGTGACCTCGATCTTCGGCGCCGACCAGGGCGAGTTCTTCATCCACCGCAATATTGCCAACCTGGTGCCGCCGTTTGCGCCCGATGGCGACCACCACGGCACCTCTGCGGCGGTGGAATATGCGGTCACGGCGCTGAAGGTCTCGCATCTGATCGTGCTGGGTCATTCGCAGTGCGGCGGCGTGCAGGGCTGCATCGATATGTGCAAGGGCAACGCGCCGCAGCTGGAGGAGAAGACCAGCTTTGTCGGCCGCTGGATGGACATCCTGAAGCCCAAGTTCGAGGGCGTTTCGGATATCGACGATCCAGTCGAACAGGCCCGCCAGTTCGAGCGCCAGGCGGTGGTCGCCTCGCTGGAGAACCTGATGACATTCCCGTTCATCGAATCGGCTGTGAAGGCGGGCGGGCTGAGCCTGCACGGGCTGTGGACCGATATCGGCGAGGGCGGGCTGGAATGCTATGACCCGAAGGCGGGCACCTTCGCCCCGGTCTGACCCAAGGCCTGGGTATCAGGCCGGTGCCTTGCCGGAACCAAACGCAGCCGCCAGATTGGCGGCTGCTTGCGTATATCCCCCTGCAGCGCCGTCGACGAAGTGGATGTGATCGTCCTCCACCGGCGAGGGCACGATGCAGGTGACCATCGCGGCGTCCTGTTCGTGCAGTCCGAATTGCACCAGCCCGGCCTCAGCCGCCCGCTGCAGATGCTGGCGGATGCGGTCGCGGACGGCCGGGGTGCAGTCCAGCGTCATCTTCAGCCCGTCGTCGAATTTGCGGAAATCGGAGTGCGCCCGCAGCATCGACAGGTAATGCACCGGATCGAAGCCGCCCACTGGCCGCCGGGCGGAAAGGAGCAGGGCGGCCAGGACGCTGTGGAAGAACAGGGTAATCTTTCTCAAAAACAGCGGCGACCTGCCGCGGGAAGCTTTGGCCTCTAGCGTCAGCCCGGCAGGCGGGAAGCGAAGCCGCGGGCCGGATTCGGGGACAGGGTGGCCGCTGTCCTCCAGCTCTGCCGCGAGCTCCAGCACCTCGGCGGCGAGCCGGGCAAATCCCTGCAGGCTGGCGCCGGGCGCGGGCAGGGCCACCACCGACAGGATGATGCCGTGGCGGGCGGGCGTGTTGCTCCAGCGGCAGGAGAGGCCTTCGAGGTCGGGCGGTTCCGCCCCCGGCGCGGGCGCGACCGCGAAGGTTCCGGCCTTCATCTGCGCCTCCGCCCAGGCCAGGCCGCCGCCGCTGAACATGGCGAAATCGGCGTGGTCCGACACCGCATAGCGGGCGACCAGCACATCCAGCCCCTCGGCCCGGATCCGGCTGAGCGGCAGCACTGCGGCGCGCAGGGAGATGCCGTATTCGGCCTCGGTCCAGCTGCGCAGGCTGCCCAGAACCCGTCTTGCAGTTTCATGGTGGCGGGGCGGCACCGCAAAGGAGGCGCCGTCACCGCCGAAGATATAGGGAAACGCCTCGCCCCCGAGCGCGTTGCGCATGGCGGCGATCACCGCGGCGCCGACCATGTTTACGGTCTTGTAGCGGCCCGCCTTCACCAGCCCGGTGGAATTCACGATATCGGTGCAGCAGAGATGCCAGTCCGCAGGCAGCGGCGCAAAGACCGACGGGTCGGAGAGATCGCCGAAATCGCGGACCTTGGGGAGGCTGGCATAGAATGTATCCGTCGTCATATGCATCTTCCCTCTGGCACGGTCCTGCGGCCTGCCGTTTCTGTCTAAACAATTTGTGCGCCCGCGCCAAACATGCAAGCTGTGCGGCAGCAACGAAAAAGCGCGGGAACCTTGGGGGAGGGCAAATGCAGGCAGGGTTGATCTTATTGTGTCTGGCCTACGTGCTGAGCCAGTTTTTCCGCGCCTTCCTGGCGGTGCTGTCGGGGGTGCTGGGGCAGGATATCGGCGCGGCGCCGGATGATCTGGCCTTTGCCTCCGGGCTTTGGTTTCTGTCCTTTGCGGCAATGCAGCTGCCGGTGGGCTGGGCGCTGGACCACATCGGGCCGCGTCGCAGCGCGTCGCTTCTGCTGCTGATCGGCGGCGGCGGCGGTGCGGCGGTGTTTGCTGCCGCCACCGTGCCCTGGCATGTGGGTGCCGCCATGTTCCTGATCGGCATCGGCTGTTCGCCGGTGCTGATGGCGTCATACTACATCTTTGCGCGCCAGTACCCGCCCGCGCGGTTCGCCACCCTGGCGGCGCTGATGCTGGGGGTGGGGTCAGCCGGCAATCTTGTGGCCTCCTACCCGACCGCGCTGGCGGTGGATCTGTTCGGCTGGCGCGCCACGCTGGCAGGGCTGGCGGCGGTTTCGGCTATCGTGGCGGCGGGAATACTCCTGACTGTGAGGGATCCGGACAAACCCGCAGGCGAGCACAAGGGATCGGTCTTTGACCTGCTGAAGATGCCGGCGCTGTGGGCAATCTTTCCGCTGATGCTGGTGGCCTATGCGCCGTCGGGCGCGCTCAGGGGGCTGTGGATCGGGCCGTATCTGAGCGACCTCTACGGGCTCAGCACCCAAGCTGTGGGGCTGGCAACGCTGGTCATGGGCGCGGCGATGATTGCGGGGACCTTTGCCTATGGGCCGCTGGACCGGGTGCTGGGCACCCGCAAATGGGTGATCCTGGGCGGCAACCTGCTGGCCTGCGGCGCCCTGGGCGGGCTGATCCTGGCGGGCGGGTCGCCGGTCTGGGTGCCGGTGGCGCTGATGGCCGCAGTGGGGTTCTTCGGCGCGTCTTTTCCGGTGATCATGGCGCATGGGCGCGCCTTTGTGCCGCCGCATCTGGCCGGGCGCGGGGTCACGCTGCTGAATTTCTTTGGCATCGGCGGGGTGGGAATCATGCAATTCGCAACCGGCCGCCTCCATGCAAATCTGGCCGGAACGGACCCATCCTTGCCCTATACGGGCATTTTCTGCTTCTTTTTGGTGTTTCTTGGGCTCGGGTGCGCAATTTATCTGCTCAGCCGCGACAGCATGGACTGATCGGCCCCTTTAAACTTTTCCCCAGAACCTTTATCACACCGGCGCCGGCCATGGGGCCGGGCAAGACTGGAGAAACAGATAAATGGGTTACCGCATCGTCGTCGTTGGCGCCACTGGCAACGTGGGCCGCGAAATGCTGAACATCCTGGCCGAGCGCCAGTTCCCTGTGGATGAGATCGCTGCGCTGGCTAGCCGCAAATCTCTCGGCACCGAAGTCAGCTTTGGCGATAAGACACTCACTACCCAGGATCTGGACACCTTCGATTTCACCGGCTGGGACATGGCGCTGTTTGCCGTGGGGTCTGCTGCGACCAAGGATTACGCGCCCAAGGCCGCCGCGGCGGGCTGCACCGTGATCGACAACTCGTCGCTCTACCGTTACGACCCGGATATCCCGCTGATCGTGCCGGAAGTGAACCCGCAGGCGGTGCACGGCTATGCCAAGAAGAACATCATCGCCAACCCGAACTGCTCCACTGCGCAGATGGTTGTGGCGCTGAAGCCGCTGCATGACCGCGCCAAGATCAAGCGCGTTGTGGTCTCGACCTATCAGTCGGTGTCCGGCTCCGGCAAGGACGCGATCGACGAGCTGTGGAACCAGACCAAGGGCGTTTACGTCCCCGGTCAGGAAGTGCAGCCCAAGGTCTACCCCAAGCAGATCGCCTTTAACGTTATTCCGCACATCGACGTGTTCCTGGACGATGGTTCGACCAAGGAAGAGTGGAAGATGGTCGCCGAGACCAAGAAGATCGTCGATCCGTCGATCAAGGTCACTGCGACCTGCGTCCGGGTGCCGGTGTTTGTCGGCCACTCCGAATCCATCAACATCGAATTCGAGGACTTTCTGGACGAGGACGAGGCCCGCGACATCCTGCGCGAGGCACCCGGCATCATGGTGATCGACAAGCGCGAGGCCGGCGGCTACGTGACCCCGGTGGAATGCGTTGGCGATTTCGCCACTTTCATCAGCCGTATCCGCCAGGATTCGACCATCGAGAACGGTCTGAACCTGTGGTGCGTCAGCGACAACCTGCGCAAGGGCGCGGCGCTGAATGCGGTGCAGATTGCCGAGCTTTTGGGCCGTGAAGTGCTGAAGAAGGGCTAAGCCTTTCGTCCATCCGATCAGGGGGCCGCTTCGCAAGAGGCGGCCCTTTTCTTTTGCGTGGCTTCCGGGCGGGGCGGCGGCTAGGCTTGGTGCTGGGCGGGCGGTTTTGCCCCGCGGATTTTTGTTCGAGAGATGCCAATGCGATTTCCCTTGATGGCCTTTGCCTTATCCTCTTTTGCCGTGTCTGCCGCCGGGGCGGACACGATCCCCGTCAGGAGCGTGGTGTCGGAGGTGACGCTGTATCCGGGACTGGCGGAAGTCACCCGCAGCGCCGCGCTGCCGCTTCCGGAAGGCCGGCACCGGCTGATCCTGCAAAACGTGCCGAAATCCGCCCTGCTGGACACCCTGCAGGTGGAGCTTGCCGGCGCCCGCCGTGTTGCCACCCTGCTGCGCGCGGATTACGTGCCGCCGCGCGATGCGGATGACCCGGATGCGGAGGCCGCGAAGGCGCGTGTGCGCGAGGTTGAGGCGCGGATCGCCGCGGTGAGGGACGACGCCGCACGCGCGCGGGCCGGGGTGCGGGCGGCCGAGGCCTCGATTGGTTTCCTGCAGCAGCTCGGAGCAAACGAGGGGCTGGCAGAGGCGGATGCGGCCGCGCTGAGCGAAATTGCCCGGATGATCTCCGCAGAGGCCGCGGGTGCCAGCCAGGCGGCGGTAGCGGCAGAGGCTGAGGCGCGCCGGATCGAGCTGCAGCTGGAGGATCTGCAAGAAGAGCTGGCACAGGCGCAGGCTGCGCTGGCGGCAGTCACGCTGGAAGATAACGACCGGCTGTATATCGCGGTCGATATTGAAGCGGAGCAGGCGGGCGAGGGCGCCATCAAGGTGAGCTACTACACTGCGGGTGAGGGCAGCATCGGCTGGCAGCCGTCCTATGAGATGCACCTCAGCACCGTGACTGAGGAACAGGTGATTCTGAAACGCGCAGTCATGCTGGCACAGGACACTGGCGAGAATTGGCAGGATGTCGCGCTGACCCTGTCAACTGCGGTGCCGGGTGAGCAGGGCAGCCCGTCGGTGCTGCCCCCCTGGCTGCGCCGGATCGAGAAGCCGCAGCCGCCGAGGGCGTTAAAGTCCACGGGGCTGGAAGTGGCGGAGATGTCCGCTATGGCAGAGCCCGCGGCAGCGCCGGTTTTTGAGGACGAGGCGCGCGGCGGCTGGGGCGCTGATCTGGGCGGCGCGGCGGCGACCTATAGGTTCGGCGTGCCGGTGTCGATTGCCTCCGGCGCGGATCTGCTACGGCTGGAGATGGACAGTTTGACTGCCGATGCGAAGGTGCAGGCGGTGGCGGTGCCGTCGCGGGACGAGACGGCTTTTCGCGTGGCCAGCTTTACCAACAGCTTTGGCGAACAGCTGCTGGCCTCGGCAGAGGTGCCGCGGTTCGTCGATGGCAAGCTGGTGACGGTGGAGCCTTTCGCCGGGCTGGCGCCGGGGGCGGAGATGGAGGCCGGGTTCGGCCCCATCGAAGGGCTGCAGCTGCGCCGCGATGTGCTGGGGCAGAGCGAAGGCGAGCAGGGGCTGATTTCGCGCAGCAACGCGCAGGTGCAGAAGGTGGAGATCACGGTGGAGAACCTGACAGCGCAGGACTGGGCGGTGAGGGTGCTGGATCAAGTGCCCTATTCGCAGCAGGACGATCTGGAGATCAGCTGGAGTGCGAAGCCGCGCCCCGCGGAGGAAAACGTGGAGAAGCAGCGCGGCATTCTGGCCTGGGATCTGGAGCTGGCGGCAGGAGAGAGCGAGACCATTCAACTGGAGACAACGCTCAGCTGGCCCGAGGGCATGGTTCTGCGTTGACGCGGGCTTGGTGTCAGGCAGCAGGCGGGAGGCTCCCGCCCGTCGTCAGGCATTGAAAATACCTTCCTCCCGTTGGGCGTGGCACCGCGCATCGCGCGGTGCCACGCCCAAGGCTGCCGCCGTTGCTCTGGCTTTGCCTGCGCAGCGGGCAGGCGCGGGAGAGCTTCCTTTGCGATTTACGGCAGGTGGTTAGTCTGCCTTCCACTTGGCCGCTAAATCACGGGCGTTGCGGGCCAGCACCATGACGTCGATGCCAACCGCCAGGAACTGCGCGCCCATGTCCGCATAGGCCTGAGTAGCCTCATCGGTGGTGCCGAGGATGCCGGGGGCGAGGCCCACGGCCTTGATGCGGGTGATGGCATCGGCAATTGCCGCGCGCACCTCCGGATGGGCGGAGTTGCCCTGGTGGCCCATGTCGGTGGACAGATCCGCCGGGCCGATGAAGACGCCGTCGATGCCTTCGACCTTCAGGATCTCATCGAGCGCTTCCATCCCGGCGCGGTTTTCCACCTGGACCAGCAGGCAGACCTCCTGGTCGGCGGTCTGGATGTACTCGCTGACAGTGCCGAACATGGTGGCACGGGCTGCCGTGGCGCCGACGCCCCGCACGCCCTTGGGCGGGTAGTGGCAGGCGCGGACCAGTTCGCGGGCCTGATCGGCGCTTTCGACAATCGGCACCAGCACCGTCTGCGCACCGGTATCCAGAACCTGCTTGATCATCCAGGTCTCCCCCACCGGCACCCGCACCACCGGGTGGCTGGGGGAGGCTGCCAGCGCCATCAGCTGGTCGCGTATCGAGCGGATGTCGTTGGGCGCATGCTCGCCGTCGATCACCAGCCAGTCAAAGCCGCAGGTGCCCATGATCTCGGCGATCTGGCCGTCGGCAAAGCTCATCCAGCAGCCGATCTGGCGTTTGCCCTGTGATAGAGCCTGTTTGAAGGTGTTCTTGGGCGCGGGCATGGGCGGGGCCTCCTGTCAGGCGAAGTTGATGGATACGGAGCCGAAGGGGCCGAAATCAGCGGTGAATTCCGTACCCGGCGGGCATTCTATGGGGCGGATGAAAGAGCCTGACAGCACGATATCCCCGGCCTCGATCTGTTGTCCATATTCCGCCATCCGCCGCGCCAGCCATAAGACCGAGGTGACGGGATCATTCAGAACGCCGGCGCCAAGGCCGGTTTCCTCGACCGTGCCGTTGCGGGCGGCGATGGCACCAACCCAGCGCAGGTCGTGGCCGTCCACTGCGTGGCGCTCCGCCCCCAGCACCACGCCTGCATTGGCGGCGTTGTCGCTGATGGTGTCGGTGATGATGCGGGCCTGGCCGGTTGCCGGGTCCGCGCGCAGGATGCGGGTGTCGAGGATCTCCAGCGAGGGCGCCACATAGTCTGTTGCGGCCAGCACGTCTTCGCGGGTGCAATTGGCGCCTGCGAGGGGGGATTTCATGACGAAGGCGATCTCCGCCTCCACCCGCGGCTGGATGAAGCGGCCAGCGGGGACGGTGGCGCCGTTCTGGAACGCCATATCGTCCAGGAGCACGCCGCTGTCGGGCGTTGTGATGTTCAGCGCCTGCTGCATGGCACGGCTGGTGAGGCCGATTTTCCAGCCGATTTTTTTGCGGCCGAAGGCCAGTTTTTGCCGTATTAGAGCCTGTTGCACAGCATAAGCATCGTCCAGCGTCATGCCGGGATAGGCGAGCGAAAGCAGGCCGCATTGCTGGCCGGTTTGCTCGGCCTTTAGCAGGGCTTTGGCGGCTTCCTGATGCTGCTCGGGGGTCATGTTTCGGCCTCGCCGAACTCATCCGCGACAGTGTTGCGCAAGGTTCCGATGCCCTCGACCTCAACCTCGACCACGTCGCCGGGCACTAGGTATTTCGGCGGGTCGAAGCGGGCGCCTGCGCCGGTGGGGGTGCCGGTGATGATCACGTCGCCGGGCTGCAGCGTGGTGAAAGTGGAGATATAGGCGATCTCCTCGCGGATCGGGAACATCATCCGGCTGAGGATGTCATCCTGGCGGACCTCTCCGTTCACGCGGGTGATAATGCGGGCCTCATCCAGCTGGGCGGCATCGGTGAAGGGCACCAGCCAGGGGCCGATGGCGCCGGAATTGTCCCAGTTTTTGCCTTGCGTGACGTTGAACTTGGCATGGCGGACCCAGTCGCGGATGGTGCCCTCGTTTGCCAGCGTCAGCGCTGCGATGTGATCATAGGCGTCTTCCGGGTTGATGCGGCGGCCGGGTCTGCCGATCACCACGGCGACCTCGCCCTCATAATCCAGGGTGTGGTTTTCCGGCGGGCGGATTAGCGGGCGTTCCGCCCCGGTGAAGGAGCGCGGGAAGCGGGGGAACAGGGACATGTGCTTGGGCTGGGATGAGCCGTCCTTGTATTCCGCGTTGCGGTCCGGGAAGTTGACGCCAACGCAGATGATCTTTTCCGGGTTGGGGATGGGGATGTCATAGGTGAAATCCGTGTGGGTGGCGGGTTTGCCTTCGGCGGCCTTTGCCAGTTCGGGCAGGCCTTGGGCGGCGATCACCTCACGCAGGGTGGGCCACTCGGGGAACTGCGGCGACAGGGCGATCATGCCGGTATCTGTCACCGCGCCATAGAAAGTCTCTCCATTGGCGGAGTAGGTGGCAAAGCGCGTCACTGCAGGCTCCTTGCGATTTCGGTGATAACATCGAAGGCCATCATCACGTCTGCTTCGGTGGTCTCAAACTGGCCCGCCTGGAAGCGGATCACCAGCTGACCGTCGAGGCGGGTCTGGGTCAGGTAGATGCGGCCGTCGTCGTTGATGGCATTGACCAATGCGAGGTTCAGTTCGTCGAGGTCTGCTGCGCCTTCAGGCGAATAGCGGAAGGACCAGAGCGACCACATTGGCGGGGTGGTGATCTGAAAATCCGGCTCTAACTTGAGTTTTTCGTGCAACTGGTTGGACCAGTTGATGTGGTTGCGCAGGCGCTGGCGCAGGCCCTCAAGCCCGTAGGTGCGGATGAGGAACCAGATCTTGAGAGCGCGGAAGCGGCGGCCCAGCGGCACCGACCATTCGGAATAGTTGATGATGCCGTCGTGGCCGTGGGTCTTGAGGTATTCCGGGCTGATCGCGAGGGTCTGCACCAGGTCATCCGGGTTCTTCAGGAAATGGGCGGAGCAGTCGAATTGCACCCCCAGCCATTTATGCGGGTTGAAGACAATGCTGTCGGCGCGTTCGACGCCGGGCCAATAGTGGCGGTATTCCGGGCAGATCATGGCGGAGCCGGCCCAGGCGGCGTCGACATGGGTGTAGAGGCCGTACTTCTCGGCCACGTCGAGCACCTGATCCACCGGGTCGGTGGCGCCCACGCCGGTGCCGCCGACGCAAAGGATGACGCCGGCGGGCTGGTGCCCTGCGGCGAGGTCGGCCTGGATGGCGGCCTCCAGCGCGTCCGGGTCCATGCCGCGCCAGCCGCCCTTGATGGGGATGCGGATCAGGTTCTGCTGGCCTATGCCGGCGACCCAGATGGCGCGGTCGATGGAGGTGTGGACCTCCGACGAGCAGTAGATGCGCAGCGCTTTTTGCCCGAACAGACCCTGCTGGTTTCCCTGCCAGTTCAGCGCTTTTTCCCGCATGGTCAGGACGGCGGCAAGAGTGGCGGAAGAGGCGGAGTCCTGAATGACGCCCCTGAACTGTTCCGGCAGGTCCAGCGCTTGGCGCAGCCAGCCCATCATCCGGGTTTCCATTTCGGTCGCTGCCGGAGAGGTCTGCCACAGCATGCATTGCGGCGCGATGGCGGAGGCGAGGAATTCGGCCAGTACCGAAGGCGCGGCGGCGTTGGAGGTGAAATAGGCAAAGAAGCGGGGGTGCTGCCAATGGGTGATGCCGGGCATCACGATGTCCTCGAAGTCGCGGAAGATTGCCTCCATACCCTCGCCACCCTCAGGCGGGGTTTGGGGCAGGGCGTTCAGCACTTGGCCGGGCTCGGTTCGGGCCCGCACCGGGCGGTCGCCGACAGTGAGGTGGTAATCCTGCGTCCAATCCGCGACCCGGCGGCCCCATTCGGAGAATTCATCCCATTTCATTCTTCTTACCTTGTTCTTTTAAGATCGCGCCTGGCTAAGGGCAGGGCGCGATCCTTTTTATCAGGGTGCAATAATCGGCTGGGCATTCAAGGCGCTGGGCTTCGGAGTGGTGCCTTCAAACTCGGAGCCTTCCTCAAACCAGCTGCGCGGCGCCGGGGCGCCCCAGAGGGTCTGGCGCTGGGGATCGGTGAGCGACCATTTGATCGGCTCCAGATCCGGGTCGACGGTCTGGTAATCGGAGCAATAGATCTCGATCCGGTGGCCGTCGGGGTCGCGCACATAGAGAAAGAAGGCATTGGAGATGCCGTGGCGGCCGGGGCCGCGTTCGATGTTATCGACATAGCCGGTGGTCGACATCAGGTCCAAGAGGTCGATGATATTCAAGGGGTTCGGTACCCAGAAGGCGGTGTGGTGCAGGCGCGGGCCAAGCCCGTTGGTGAAGGCCACGTCATGCACGCCGCCCTTGCGGTGCATCCAGGCGGCCCAGACCTTGCCGCTCTCGTCATCTTCGGTGAATTCGGTGACGCGGAAACCCATCTCATTGTAGAAGGCGACCGAGGCATCCACATCCGCACTGAACATGTTGAAATGGTCGATGCGGAGCGGCTTTACCCCGTTATAGAGCCTGTATTTCTGATGGATCGGCTCCAGCCGGTCCATCTTGACATAGAACTCCAACGGGATGCCCCAGGGGTCGCGGGTGCGCAAGGTGCGGCCCATGTGGGGACGGTCTACCCATTCCACCGGCAGATCCTTGGAGGCGAAAAACTCCGCCGCCTTGTCCAGATCCGGCTCGTCATAAAGCTTGAAGCCCAGAACGCCCACGGAGGCGGTATCCGCCTGAACCAGCACGATGCAGTGATGGCCGCGTTCCTCCATCGCGCGCAAGTAAATGCGTTCGGCGTCCTCATGCGTGACCTGCAGGCCGAGCGTGTCCACGTAGAAGGCGCGGGAGGCGGCGAGATCTGTGACAGCGTATTCCACATGGGAGAGCCGCACGATGTTGAAGGGCGGATACAGGTTGGGAGCCGGTACGGGCATGGTCATTCCTCCGAAAGGCGCGCGTTTCCAGAATGGGTCGGGATCAGGCGCCGAGGCGCGGGATTTTGTGGTGGCCCAGGGCAAAGCCGATGTGTTTCTGTTCCATGTAGAAGTCGAAGGACCAGTCGCCGCCGTCGCGGCCGATGCCGCTGGATTTGACCCCGCCAAAGGGGGTGGGGAGGTGGCGGACGTTTTCCGAGTTCACCCAGATCATCCCGGCCTCCAGCGCGTCTGTGAAGCGCAGGGCGCGGGTGAGGTCATTGGTCCAGACATAACCGGTGAGGCCGTATTGGGTGTCATTGGCCAATGTTAGAGCCTCATCCTCGTCCTTGAAACGGATCGCGGTGAGGACCGGGCCGAAGATTTCCTCCTGCGCGATGGTCATGTGGTTGGCCGCGTTGGTGAACAGCGTCGGGCGGACAAACCAGCCCTTGTCGCCTGCGCGGGTGCCGCCGGCGGCGATAGTGGCGCCGTCCTGTCTGGCGGTCTCGAAATAGGAGGTCACCTTATCGAAATGCACCTTGTGGATCAGCGGGCCGACCTCGGTGGCGAGGTCCAGCGGGTGGCCGACGCGGATGTTGTTCACGCGCGCGGTCAGCTTGGCCTCGAACTCCTCCGCGATGCTCTCCTGCACCAGCAGGCGCGAGGAGGAGGTGCAGCGCTCGCCATTGAGGGAATAGATCATGAAGATCGCGGCATCGAGCGCGCGGTCGAGGTTGGCGTCGTCGAAAACCACCACCGGGTTTTTGCCGCCCAGCTCGAAATGCACGCGCTTCAGGGTATCGGCGCCCTGTTTCATGATCATCGAGCCGGTCTTCGACTCGCCGACAAAGGCGATGGCCTTGATGTCGGGATGTTTAGTGAGCGCGCGCCCTGCGTCCTCGCCCATGCCGTTGACCAGGTTCCAGACACCGGCCGGGAGGCCGGCCTCATGTGCGATTTCGGCAAGTATGCGGGCGGTGAGGGGGGAGAATTCGGCGGGTTTGTGGACCACGGTGCAGCCGGCCGCCAGTGCAGGTGCGATTTTCCAGGTGGACAGCATGAAGGGCGTGTTCCACGGGGTGATGACGCCAACCGGGCCGATCGGCACCCGGGTGGTCACGTTCATCAGGGTCGGCGACTGCAGCTGCTGGCCGTCGCGGGCGGCGGCGGCCTTGTCCGCGAAGAAGCGGAAGTTTTCGGCGCCCCGCAGTGCTGCCTTGGACATGAAACGCAGGGCCTGGCCGGTGTCCCAGCATTCGCAAAGCGCAATTTCCTCGGCGCGCTCTACAATTAAATCGGCGATGCGGTGCAGGATTTTCTTGCGCTCCAGCGCCGGCATGTCGCGCCAGGCGGGGAAGGCGGACTTGGCCGCCTGGGCGGCGGCGTCGATGTCGTCAGCACCACCCTTGGCGACGGAGCAGATCACGCTTTCATCCACTGGCGACGAGGTTTCGAACGTGGCGCCGGAGGCGGCGGGGCGGCTTTCGCCGCCGATCAGGTTCAAAATGCCGGTGTCGCGGAAACGGGTCAGGTGGCTGTTCAGCGTTTCGATATTGGTGGTCAGGTCGCTCATCACGGGTCCGCCTTTTGCATGTGGTCGCGGATGTTGCCGCATTTCGGGGAAAGCTCCGGGTCGATGTCGCGCATTTCCAGCGACAGGGCGGTGGAGTGCAGCTGCATGGCTGGCTCAAGGAAGGATTTTGCCGCTTCGAACACCGTTTGGGCGGCGCGTTTGCGGGTGTCCAGATCGCGGCCGGCCCGCAGCCGGATGGAGATGTCGATATAGCCGTGCTGCGGATCGCCGTCGGCAATGGCGACGTGATCGGCTGCAAAGGCACGCACCCGTATGCCTGCCAGGGGGAACACGCCGGTCTCCGCTGCGGCCTGCCGCAGATGGCGGCACAGGGCAGCGATATCGGTGCGCGCCTCCATGTTGGCCGAGTAGTCCAGCGTGATGTGCGGCATGTGCGGTGCCTTTCCCGAATTACTTAACATGTGTAGCAAAATATGCAGCGATGAGTCAAGCAGAAGAAACCCAAGCGGCAATTGCGTTTAGCGGGAAGCGGGGTGATAATCGGGTATGACCCGGATGATGCCCTCCACCGACCGTTCGCTGCCGATTGCCCTTCTCAGGGCGCGGGAGCGCGTGATGGGGCCGATCCGGGCGCTGCTGAGCGGCGCGGGGCTGACAGAGCAGCAATGGCGCGTTCTGCGGGTGGTGCAGGAGGGCGGGCCGATCGATCCGACGCAGATTGCGGATAAGGCCTGCCTGCTGCTGCCCAGCCTGACACGCATCCTGCAGAAGCTGGAAGAGAAGCAGCTGATCAGCAGGGAGCGCGACCAGGAAGACCGCCGCCGTCAGGTGGTGCGGATATCCCCGGCTGGGGAAAAGGTCATCGCTGACAACCTGGAGGCCAGCCTTGAGCTGATGGAGCGCACCCGCCGGAGGATGGGGGCGGGACGTTATGAGGCGCTGTTGGACCTGCTGAACGAACTGGATCAGACCGACCTTGCAGAGTGAGTCGCTGGTGCCGCATATGGCGCGGATGGCGGGGTGTGTGACGCAAACCGGACTGACGATGAAATTTGGCAGGAAGCTCAGGTGGATTCAATCTTTCGTATTGATATCAATTATTTGAACTGAAGATTTGTCCGTGGAGTTGTATCGATCCATGCTGTGCCTGCATTGGTGATTTCCCGCCTGTGACGCAAACGGCGCTGCTGATGTCCGAAATCCCCCTGTGATGTGACGCATTTCTCACTCAATCTGCCGGGGACAGTTGATGAGGACATCATGCGGTACTCCGGCCTGAAAGTGATCAAGGAGGCCCTGACGGGCCACAAGGGATGGCGCCCCACCTGGCGCGATCCGGAACCCAAGAAAAGCTACGATGTGGTGATCATCGGCGGCGGCGGGCACGGGCTGGCGACGGCCTATTACCTGGCCAAGAACCATGGGCTAACCAATGTCGCGGTGATCGAGAAGGGCTGGATCGGCGGCGGCAATGTGGGCCGCAACACCACCATCATCCGCTCCAACTATCTGCTGGACGGCAACGAGCCGTTTTATGAGCTGTCGCTGAAACTGTGGGAAGGGCTGGAGCAGGACTTCAACTACAATGCCATGGTCAGCCAGCGCGGCATTCTGAACCTGGTGCATACCGATGCGCAGCGCGACGCGGCGCGGCGGCGGGGCAATGCCATGATTCTGAACGGGTCGGACGCGGAGCTGCTGGACACCGAGGGTGTGCGGGCGATGTATCCGTTCCTGAATTTTAACAACGCGCGCTTCCCGATCAAGGGCGGGCTCTTGCACCGCCGCGGCGGCACCGTGCGCCACGACGCGGTGGCCTGGGGCTATGCCCGCGGGGCAGACCTGCGCGGGGTGGACATTATCCAGAACTGCGAAGTCACCGGCTTCAAGATCGAGAACGGCAAATGCCTGGGTGTGGAGACCAGCAAGGGGTTCATTGGCGCCAACAAGGTGGCGAGCTGCGTTGCTGGTTCTTCCAGCCGGGTGATGGAGAAGGCAGGCATGCGCCTGCCAATCGAAAGCCATGTGCTGCAGGCCTTTGTGTCCGAGGGTCTGAAGCCGGTGCTGGACGGGGTGATCACCTTTGGTGCGGGCCACTTCTATTGCAGCCAGTCGGACAAGGGCGGGCTGGTCTTTGGCGGCGACTTGGACATGTACAACTCCTATGCGCAGCGCGGCAATTTGCCGGTGGTCGAGGACGTGATGGAAGGCGGCATGGCGCTGATCCCGGCGCTTGGCCGGGTGCGGATGCTGCGCAGCTGGGGCGGCATCATGGACATGTCGATGGACGGCTCTCCCTTCATCGACAAGACCCATATCGATGGCCTCTATTTCAACGGCGGCTGGTGCTACGGCGGGTTCAAGGCGACCCCTGCGTCGGGCTGGTGTTATGCGCATCTGCTGGCGACTGATACCCCGCACAAGGTGGCAACGGCCTACCGGCTCGACCGGTTCCGCCGCGGCTGCATGATCGACGAAAAGGGCCAGGGCGCCCAGCCGAACCTGCACTGAGGAAGGACAGCAGATGATTATCAACCATCCGATCCTTGGGGTCCGGGACAGCCAGGAGTTCACCTATCTGGGGGACGCCAGCCTGATCGACCGGCCGGACTGGCAGGCCGATGATGCGGCGGATCAGTTCCACGATTACCTGTACCTGCGCGACAACCCGGCGGGCGAGCACCGCGAGCTGTGGTTCCATGAGCAGGGCGACCGGTCCTGGCTGGTGGTGACCCGCAACACCGTGACCCATGAAATCCTGAATGTCGAACTGGCCCGTGATGTGGCCCGGGCAAGGGGGCGCAGCAAATGACTGACGCAGTGATGAATGCCGGCCGCGTGGCCTTTCAGGCTGATGGCAGTACAGGTGCCCGCAAGGGTGTGCAGGTCAACCGCCTGGATGGCGGGCTGATCAAAGGCAGCAAGGCGCTGAGCTTCACCTTTGATGGCAAGCGTTACAAGGGGTTTGAGGGCGACACGCTGGCCTCGGCCCTGTTGGCGAACGGCGTGCGGCTGATGGGCCGTTCTTTCAAATACCACCGTCCGCGGGGCGTGCTGACCTCCGGCTCGGAAGAGCCGAACGCGCTGGTTGAGCTGCGCAGCGGCGGGCGGCAGGAGCCCAACACCCGCGCCACCACGGCGGAGCTGTTTGAGGGGCTGGAGGCGAACTCGCAGAACCGCTGGCCGTCGCTGAAGCATGACTTCATGGCGGTGAACGACCGGTTCTCAAACTTCCTGACCGCCGGTTTTTACTACAAGACCTTCATGTGGCCTGCGGCGTTCTGGGAGAAGGTTTATGAGCCGATCATCCGCAAGGCGGCGGGCCTGGGCAGCATCAGTTTCGAGGCGGACCCGGACGCCTATGACAAGGGCTTTCTGCATTGCGACCTTTTGGTGATCGGGGCTGGCCCCACCGGCCTGATGGCGGCACTGACCGCGGGCCGTGCCGGGGCGCAGGTAATTATTGCCGATGAAGACTTCTTGCTGGGCGGCCGCCTGAATTCCGAGACATTCGGTATCGGCGATTTGGCTGGGTCTGCTTGGGTCGAGCAGGTGCAGGCTGAACTGGCGGCGATGCCGAACGTGCGGGTGATGCCGCGCACGACCATCATCGGGGCCTTCGACCACGGTATCTATGGTGCGGTGGAGCGTGCTGCCGACCACGTGATGGCGCCCGAAGCAGGTAAGCCGCGGCAGATCCTGTGGCGGATCTATTCCAAGCGGGCGATGCTGGCGGCTGGCGCCACCGAGCGTCCCATCGCGTTTGAAAACAACGACCGTCCGGGCGTGATGCTGGCCGGTGCGGTGCGCGCCTATGCCAACCGTTGGGCGGTGACGCCGGATCAGACCGTTGCGGTCTTTACAAACAACGACGACGGCCACCGCACCGCGGCGGACCTGATTGCCAAGGGTGTGAAGGTCGCCGCGGTGATCGACACCCGCGCCGATGCGCCCAAGGTCGAAGGCGCGGAGCTGTTTGCTGGTGCGCAGGTGATCGACACCAAGGGCCGGCTGGGGCTGGAAGTGGCGCAGGTGCGCCTAGCCGACGGCACCACCCGCGACGTGCCCTGCGGCGCGCTGGCGGTCTCCGGCGGCTGGAACCCGAATGTGCACCTGACCTGCCACCAGCGCGGCCGCCCGGCCTGGCGCGAGGATATTGCCGCGTTTGTCCCGGCAGGCGAGCTGCCGCAGAACATGTCGGTGGCGGGTGCCGCCAATGGCGATTTCTCCACTGCCGCCGCATTGCGGGCCGGTGCCGAGGGGGCCGTGGCTGCGCTGTCGGAGCTGGGGATCGAGGCGAAAGCCGCAGATCTGCCCGAGGCCGAGGATGCGCCGGTCAACGTGACCCCCTTCTGGTATGTGAAGGAGGGCAAAGGCCGCGCCTGGCTGGACCAGCAGAACGACGTCACGGTCAAGGACGTGAAACTGGCGCATCAGGAGAACTTCCGCTCTGTCGAGCATCTGAAACGCTACACCACCCTTGGCATGGCGACCGATCAGGGCAAGACCTCCAACATGGGCGGTCTGGCGATCATGGCCGAGCTGGCGGGCAAGCAGATCCCTGAAGTCGGCACCACCATGTTCCGTCCGCCCTATACGCCGGTGTCTTTCGGGGTGATGGCAGGCCGTTCGGTGGGTGAGGAATTCCGCCCCACCCGCAAGACCCCCAGCCACAAATGGGCTGAGGAGCAGGGCGCGGTGTTTGTCGAGGTCGGTCAGTGGCTGCGCGCGCAGTGGTTCCCCAAGGCAGGCGAAACCCACTGGCGCCAGTCGGTGGACCGCGAGGTGCTGCAGACCCGCAACTCTGTCGGTATCTGCGACGTCACCACGCTGGGCAAGATCGACGTGCAGGGCAAGGATGCCGCCGAATTCCTGAACAAGATGTACGCCAACGCCTTTGCTAAGCTGCCGGTCGGTAAGGTCCGATACGGGCTGATGCTGCGCGAGGATGGCATTGCCTATGACGACGGCACCGCGGCGCGCTTTGCCGAGGATCATTTCGTGGTGACCACCACCACCGCCAACGCAGTTCTGGTCTACCGCAACATGGAATTTGCGCGCCAGTGCCTGTTTCCTGACATGGATGTGCAGCTGATCTCGACCACCGAGGCCTGGGCGCAGTTCGCGGTGGCGGGTCCGAACGCCCGCAAGCTGTTGCAAAAAGTTGTGGACCCTGAGTTCGACATCTCAAACGAGGCCTTCCCCTTTATGGGGTGCGGTGAGGTGACCGTCGCGGGCGGCTGCCGGGCGCGGCTGTTCCGGATCTCCTTCTCAGGGGAGCTCGCCTATGAGATCGCGGTGCCGACCCGCTATGGCGATGCGATGATCCGCAAGCTGATGGAAGCTGGTGAGGAGTTCGGCGCGGTTCCCTATGGCACTGAGGCGCTGGGCGTGATGCGGATCGAGAAAGGCCATGCAGCCGGTAATGAGCTGAACGGGACGACTTCAGCGCTGAACCTTGGCATGGGCCGGATGGTCAGCAAAAAGAAGGACTGCATCGGCAACGTGCTGAGCGAACGCGAGGGCATGAACCAGGACGATGCGCTGAAGCTGGTTGGTTTCAAGCCCGTGAATGCCGCCGATCCGGTGCAGGCCGGGGCGCATCTGATGAACGCCGATGGCGAGGTAAGCGCGGCTACCGATCAGGGCTATATCACTTCTGCCGCCTATTCGCCGGTGCTGGGATGCTCGATCGGGATCGGCTTCCTGAAGCGCGGCGACGATCGCAAGGGCGAGGTGATCCGCGCGGTCAACCCGCTGGAGGGCAAGGAATCCCAGGTCGAGGTTGTCAGCGCGCATTTTGTGGATCCGGAAGGGGAGCGTCTCCGTGGGTAAGTTTGATAATCATGGTCTGAAAGCCATCTCTCCGCTGGGCGGGCATGAGCCGCGGGCGGATGACTTCACGGGCCTCCAGATCCGTGAAGTGACCGACCGGGCGCTGGCCTCGCTGGCGGTACGCCGGGGCGGCGAAGACGCAGTGAAATCCGCGGCTGCGTCTTATCTGGGCGGGGCGTTGCCTGAGGCAGCAAGCTGGACTGCAAACGGTGGCTTTGCCGCCTGGTGGATGGGGCCGGATTTGTGGATGGTCTCCGCGCCGCATGACAGCCACGAACTGCTGGCGGGTGAGCTGAAGCAGGCGGTGGGCGAGGCGGGCTCCGTGGTGGAGCAGACCGATGGCTGGTGCTGTTTCGGCATGGAAGGCGCACGCTGTTTTGACGTGCTGGAACGGCTGTGCAATGCAAATGTCCGTGCGGGCAAAGCGGGCGATGCCATCCGTACCTCAATAGAGCATTTGGGTGTGTTCCTGCTCTGCCATGAACCGGGGCAGAGGTACTCGGTCATCGGCCCGCGGTCTTCTGCCGGGTCACTGCATCACGCGCTGGTTGCGGCGGCGAAGTCGGTTATCTGACCATTGCGGACAAGAGGAAACGCCGCGCCTGTTCAGCGCGGCGTTTTTCTATTGGCTTGCCGCGAGGCGCTGCATCACGGACAGATCGCAGGCTGTCGCATAGCCCATTGCGCGCTTGATGCCGGGCAGCATCGCCGCCCCGTTCATGGCGAATGACAGCTCAATCAACCCAGCGTCACCGTAGAATTCCACCACTGCGCTGCGGGCTTCTGGGTCGTCTTCGCGCCGGGCGGTGACCGCGTCGGCCAGTTGGACAACTGGGGCAAGTTCCGGCGGCAGCGTCTGGAAATCTGCCCGGAGAATGGCGTTGATCAGTTTCTCATCCAAGCCGCTGGCTCGTGCCAGGTTGATCTCCGCCTCAACGCAGGTGCCGCAGTCCGCGGCAAAAGCGCCGCGCAGGCGGGCAGCGTGGTAGGCGGGCGCGGAAACGTTGCGGTTGGGATCAAGAAACCCGAAAATCCTGTTGTAGCGCGACAGCAGGGAAAAATTGGTCCGCGCGATGTGGCGGACGTAATCCAGGCTTACGCCAATCCGCCTTTCCGCGCGTTGGATAAAATATGTGGCAACTGCGGTCAGCATCGCCGTGTCCTCTCAAAATAGTGTACATCTATAGGGAGAGACTAGCAGCTGCCGGTGGCTGTGGTCCGGGAAAACGCACCGCAATTGCCCGGAATGCGTCAGGCAGACGGGATTGGCCGGTTGTCCTGAACCCGGAACAGGTTCACCTTGCGGCGTTCCTCCTGCGGGGTGACGCCGAAGCTTTCGCGGTAATGCTGCGACAGGGTGGAGGAGGTGGCGTAGCCCACGGCATTGGCGATCGAGGTGATAGAGTCGCGCGAGTACATCACCAGCTGGCGGGCCGCGTTCATCCGCAGAGTGCGGTAGTAGATCGCCGGGCTTTGGCCGGTGGCGGCCTTGAAGCTGCGCTCCAGCTGGCGCGGCGAGACGCCGATTTCGCTGGCCGCGTCCCGGATCGACACCGGGTGTTCCAGGTTATCGGCAAACAGCTCCACCGCTTTGGCGACCGGTGGCGGCAGGCTGTCGGCAGTGCTGTCGGTCTTGAATGCCGGTGTCTTCTGGCGCACGCCCTCGGCCCGGACCATCGGGTGCTGGAACCAGCAGGCGACCTCAGTCATCA
Organism: Leisingera sp. CC-HEC093; assembly: GCF_059429195.1. NCBI lineage: Bacteria > Pseudomonadati > Pseudomonadota > Alphaproteobacteria > Rhodobacterales > Roseobacteraceae > Leisingera > Leisingera sp. CC-HEC093. The sequence continues at coordinate 1,640,854 of NZ_JCAIJR010000001.1, forward strand.
CCGCATCGCCCAGGGTCTGTTCGATCAGCTTGAGCGACAGGTCGAACATCGCCGCGGCGCCGCTGGCGGTAAAGCGGCGGCGGTCCAGCACAATGACGTCGTCGACGGTGGCGAGCGACGGGAATTCAGACGTGAAGGCCGCCTTGTAGCACCAGTGGACCGAGCAGCTGTGCCCGTCGAGCAGGCCGGAGCGGGCCAGAGGAAACACGCCGCCGGAAACCGCGCCCATGCTGGTGCCGTGGCGGGCGAGGTGGCGCAGCTTGCCGTTGGAAGATTTGGGATCTTCGAATTTGCCCTGCGGGCTGGACAGCAGGAACAAGGTGTCGATGCCCTCAGCCCGGTCCAGGGCGCAATCAGGCTGGAATGCCACATTGGCGGAGGCGTTCACGCTGTCGCCGGTTTCAGAGATCAGTTTCCACCGGAAAGTATCAGTGCCGGCAATTTCGTTTGCCGCGCGCAGCGGCTCAATGGCTGAGGTCAGGCAGGCCATTGGAAAGCCGGGGAAAATCAAAAAGCCGAGTGTCATGGTTTTGTCGCGCTGCATGAGGTGGATGTTAGCTTGCGAAGAGGGATTCGCACAGCAGCGAAAGGGTGCCTGCGCCGTACAGGAAGGGGAAAACGGCGCAGGCGTATCTGCCTAGTTCTGCAGATATGCTGCCAGCGAGTCGTCCAGGGCGTCCTTCCACGGGGTGTGGTGCACGGGCGCCATGGTGCCGGTGATGACCGATTTGTAAGAGTTATTGCGGAAGGCCATGATGTCCTGGGCCTTGTGCCCCTTCCATTCATAGAAGGCCTGGCAGGCGCCGCCCACGTCGAAGGTTGGGTAATCGGTTTCCTCGATCAGCTCCAGCACGTAGTCGCCCTGGTATTTGATCGCGTATTTGACGTCGTCCGAGGCGTCCTCGCGGTCTTCGCGTTCTTTCACGTCGGCCAGCAGGGTGTCCTTGTCCGCCGGGATCTTGATCTTGCCCATGATCGCGTCGCGGACCCACCAGGCCTGGGCGTCGAACATGTTGAAAGTGAACCACTGGTCCTGCATGCCCAGATAGAACATCTTGGGGTTATGGGCATAGACCACGCCCTTGTACAGGTCGGCGGTGGCCAGGCGGTTGGCGGTTTTCAGACGCAAATCGTCCGGCAGGAAGTTGAAGAAATGCTTGTATCCGGTGCAGAGGATGATCGCATCGACCTGCTTTTGGGTACCGTCAACAAAAGTTGCAATGTTGCCGGAGACCGATTCCAGTGCCGGTACCTCATCCCAGTTGTCCGGCCATTTGAAGCCCATCGGTGCCGAGCGATAGGAGGTGGTGATCGACTTGGCGCCGTATTTCCAGCACTGGGAGCCGATGTCTTCGGCGGAGTAGGATGAGCCAAGCAGCAGGATGTCCTTGCCGGCGAATTCGCGAGCATCGCGGAAATCATGGGCGTGCAGCACGCGGCCGTTGAAGGTGTCGAATCCGGGGTAGAAGGGTACGTTCGGGGTCGAGAAGTGGCCCGAAGCGCAGATCACGTGGTCGAAGTCTTCTTTGTAAGTGCTGTCCTTGGCGTGGTCATGCACAGTGACGGTGAAGTTGCCCGTGTCCTCGTTGTATTCGACCCAGCGGATGGGAGAGCTGAAGCGGATCCACTTGCGCACGTCAGCCTTTTTAACCCGGCCCTCGATATAGTCGAACAGCACGGCGCGCGGCGGGTAGGAGGCGATCTGCTTGCCGAAATGCTCCTCGAACGAATAGTCGGCAAACTCCAGGCCTTCCTTGGGGCCGTTCGACCACAGGTAGCGGTACATCGAGCAGTGCACCGGTTCGCCGTTTTCGTCCAGGCCGGTGCGCCAGGTGTAGTTCCACAGGCCGCCCCAGTCGTCCTGCTTTTCAAAACAGACGATTTCCGGGATCTCTTCGCCCTTGTTGGCAGCGGATTGGAATGCGCGCAGCTGGGCCAGGCCGGAGGGACCTGCGCCGATGATGGCAATGCGTTTTCGGGTCATGTGGCTCTCCCATTGGTTCGGACCAATATTGTAATTTGGATCATTTGGTCTGATCCAATTAGGTCCAAACTTGCGCCCATAAGTCAACATTTTTTCACATCTGGAATAATCTTGTGCGCAATTGGACTGGAAGCGCGTTGTTTTCTTGGTAGGATTCCGAGCATGAGTACGACCAGTTTTGCACATCAGCTCACCGCCCGCGCGGCGCTGCCCCGGTTGTCCGTGGGGATGAGAGAATCAGTGAATATCGGCTTTCTCGCCCCGCTTTCGGGCCGGGTGGAAAGCTGGGGGCTGCCAGGATTGAACGGTTGCCGGATCTGGGAGGACGGGCTGAACAAGGCTGGCGGGGTGCTGATCGGCGGCCGCCGCTACCCGATCCGCATCCATTTCTATGACTGCGGCTACGATCCCGAACGCGCGCTGGAGGGGGCGGTTCAATTGGTACAGCAACACAACGTCAAGCTGATGCTTATGCTGGGCGGCGATACCTTTGCGCCGGTGCGCGACTTCCTGATGCAGAACAAGGTGCTGACCTCGACGCTGCTGCCGACCGACCTGTCGCCGGACACGCCCTATCTGATTGCGCCGAGCGAAGCGCATCCGATCCAGAACGTGACCGGCGTCGCCTGGCTGGCTGAGAGCCGGCCGGAGCTGAAGACGGTTGCGCTGTGCAGCCAGTCGGATCTTTTGGGGCTGCCGGCGCAGGCGGTCTACCGGGCGGCGTTCAAGGCGGCGGGCCGGGCGATCCTGCGCGAAGTGCAATATGATCCCAGCGCCAGCGACCCGGCGCCGGTGGTGGACCCGATGCTGGAAAGCGGCGCCGATATCCTGTGCTGGTGCTCGTCTTATGCGCCGATGGTGCATGCGATGACGGAATATGCCCACGCCAAGGGGTTCAAGGGGCAGATCATCAGCTGCACCATGGATGGCTACGGCCAGCTGGTGGCGCGGACGTCGCCGGAATTCATGGAAGGGGTGGTGTTCCAGTTTCCGGATTTCGATGATCCGATGCTGCGGGAGAAGGCGTTTTTCTTTAACCGCCCGCATGAGTTCTATGAGGAGTACAACCGCCGCTTTCCGGGCAGCTGGTCGGCGGTGAGCTGGGAGTATGTGGCGATCCTGGATATCTGGCACAGCGCGGTGGAGAAGGCGGGATCGGTTGAACCGCCGTCGGTGCTGGCGGCGATGAAACAGCTGGGCCATGTCACCCATGCATTCGGCCATGCGGAATGGTGGGGGGAGGATATATTTGGCATTTCCAATGCCTTGGTCGGTGACTGGCCGGTCGTGACCATTCAGGAGGGTAAGGCGCGGATTGCCGGGTTTCGGTCCATACCTGCCTGGCTGGCGGAGCATTCCGGCCTGCTGAAATCGGAGATGGAGGCGCTGGGACAGCTGTGGCACCAGCGGCTGGAAAGCGGCGCGCCGGGCAGTGAAGTCAGCTCGCGCGCGGTGAAGGGCTGAGCGGGTTCAGACCTCCTGCAGCAACAGCTTCTGCTCGTCGATCAGGTGCAGCTTGATGAACTCGACCGCCGATTCAACATCGCGTGAGGTGATGGCGTTGAACAGCGTGTTGTAGCGCTTTTGATACTCCTGGATCCGCCGCGGCGTCAGGTGCCGGCGGCGCAGCGCGGTGCGGTAGGATAGGCGGCAGGCCTCGATTGTCAGCTCGTAACACGAGTGCAGCAGCGGGTTGCCGGTGCCCTCGGCAATCTTGCGGTAGAGATCCTCCTCCGCCTCGATGAAGTCGCCGGGATCTGTGCGCACAGCCTCGACCCGGGACAGGATCTGGTCCAGCTCCTCAATCTGGCGCGGGGTCATGTTGATCACTGCCAAGCGCACCAGCTCCGGCTCCAGAATGCCGCGCACCACCAGGTGGTCGAGCGGCGACACCTCCTTGGCCAGTGCAGAGTAGGAGGACGTTTCCGGTTTCGGATCGGATCGGAATTTCACAAAGCTGCCGGAACCGGCCCTGCGGTGGATCACGTTTTGGCTGGCCAGCACATCCAGCGCTTCCCGCACGGTATTGCGTGCCACCCCCAGTTCGGAGGCCAGGGTGCGTTCGGAAGGCAGCCGCGTGTCCACCGGATAGGTGCCAGACTTGATCCGGGCAAACAGTGTGTCAATCACCACCTGCACCGTGGCGCCAACGGAATGGGTGGTCAGGATTTGCGACGTGGCGTCTTCTGCTGAGCTCATGGTTTGCCTTCTTTGCGGGCCGGATGAGCGGGATGGCCCCTGCTCCTGTTCTTTGCGGCGGATTTTCCGCCGCCGTGAAGGCCGCAGGGAAACTGTTCGCCGCAGTTACAACTGCTGATCAGCCTAACCTGCCGCGGGCTGGGCAGCAAGGAAGCAGAACGCAATTGGTTCCATGGCGCGTTGTGGCCGTCCGGGTGGAAATAGGGCCTAAAGGGTTATTATCAGGCTGTTTTCGCATCCTTGCATTTCGGAGTGCGCGGCCGTGGTCTGAAATTGGTTCGCGTCAGTGCCGCAAAGAGCTGCGGATTGCCGCAACCGGCCCCTGCCTGGCCGCCCGGGGCAAACGGTGCGGCAACTTTTTTGTTTCCTGTGGCGGTACGGGGGTGGGAAAAACCTGTAACCTCAGTAAAATAATTTTCGCGTGGTTTGTTGTGTTCCGGAAAGTTTTTGCATATCGGCTGCTGCGCGCTTGTCAGAGGCTGTCCATAAGGAAGATAACACAGTGGCTAAACTCAAAGATGATAGTGACGCAGTGGCACAAAACCTCTCTCAAGACCCGCACCGGGTTCGCGATGGCGCAGAAAAGGTTCTGGAAGTGGCGATTGGCCGCGAAGTGCGGTCGTTCCGGCGGCAGCAGGGGATCACGGTGGCGGACCTGGCCAATCTGACCGGACTGTCGATCGGCATGCTGTCGAAGATCGAGAACGGCAACACCTCGCCGTCGCTGACTACGCTGCAGCTTCTGGCCAATGCGTTGAGCGTGCCGATCACGTCGTTCTTCCGCCGGTTCGAGGAGAGCCGCGAGGCGGTGCACACGAAGGCCGGGGAAGGTGCAGAGATGGAACGGGCTGGAACGCGGGCGGGCCACCAGTACCAGCTGCTGGGGCATCTTGGCGCCAATGCCTCGGGTGTAATGGTGGAGCCTTACATGATCACCCTGACCGAAGAGTCGGATGTGTTCCCGACCTTCCAGCATGACGGTGTGGAGATGCTCTATATGCTGGAGGGCGAGGTGGACTACCGCCATGGCGACAAGGTGTTTCCGCTGAAGCCGGGGGATACGCTGTTCTTTGATGCCGATGCGCCGCATGGGCCGGAGGAGCTGGTCAAGCTGCCCGCGCGTTACCTGTCGATCATTTCCTATCCGCAATCCAGCTGACACGCTGCGGGGGCTCCCGCCAGTTCCGCGGCATCTGATGATGCCCCTGCACCGTTGGGCCGGGCGCCGCGCAGTGCGCGGCGCGGTTGCGTTCTGAGGCAGCGGGCCCGGCAAGCGCCCGCAGTGCGCACCGCGCGCTGTCCTGCCCAACGCTGCACAGGGGGCAGGCGCAGCCTGTGGCCTGATGCGGGGCGGGAGCCCTCTTGCCCAAAAAGAAACTGCCGGAGCCAGAGGCAACGGCAGTCAGTTAAGCGGGCCTAAGTGACAGGGGTAGGGACGGCCCGCAAGTCCGCGGGGTGTCAGTCGTCGTCAGGCCAGATGCCATCCGAGGTCGGAGTGCCGTCGTCAAACTGCGAGAGCCATTCCACCATCAGCGGGCGGTTGTCGATGAAACCCTTGTAGGTCGCCAGCTCTTCCGGGAGGTCGCGGATCACCCGGTGCAGGCGGCGGGCCCATTTCGGAACCGTCACCAGATCCTCGAACCGGATCAGGTAGCAGCGGATCGGGAATACCAGCGCGTTGGAGCGGGGCAGGCGGAAGAAGGTCTGCAGTTCGACCCGCAGGTGCTGCTTCTCGCCGATGTTCTCCATCGTCAGATCCTGCTTCATCACGCCCCATTTGTGGTAGTTCTCAGGGGAGGTGTCGAGCAGCGGATTAACCGTCATTGTCCAGTTCAGCCGGCGGGCGGGCTGGCCCTGCTGGATGTTCAGAAGAAACTTCAGCGCGCGCACGAAGATGCCCATCTCATGTGCTTTGGGCACCGGCGCGTGCCATTCGAAGAAATTCATGCCGATGTCGAAGTCCAGCGACCAGTCGGCCTGGGTGGTGACCATGCCGGCATCCATCCACAGGTTGTCGTCGCGCTGGTCGAGCACCGCGAAGTCGCCCTGGGTCTGGCGGGTAATGTATTCCATCGGCCCGTAGGGCAGGGTGCTTTCATCAAGGAAGGTGAAAGTGTCGTCGATGCCCAGCGGCTTGTTGATCCAGCGCCAGCGGTTGCCGTCCTTGTGCAGTTCGAACAAGTCCGGGTATTCGGCCGCCTTGGCCTCCATGATCAGCTCGACCAGGTCCCAGCCTGCCAGCGTCATATGCGGCAGGGACTGGCATCGCAGCGGGTCATTGGCCAGCACCCGGGCGCGGTCCTTCATTTCCGAGACATAGTGCTCGTCAACGTCGAAGGTGCGTTCAAACACCGAGCCGGGCCGGTAGGATTTATGCGGCTCCATGTTCACTGAGTACATGTAGCTGTCTTCGTGGAACGGGAAGGGGAAGCGTTTGATTGCCCAGTCCGAGTTCTTGAAGGTGAAGTCGCCGTAGAAGGTTTCGTCGTTGAATTGGATGGTCATTTTTCTCTCCCTCAGCGGTCCAGAACCAGTGTCTTGCCTTCAAAGCGTGAGACGCAGGGCATGATGTGCTTACCGCCGGCCTTTTGCTCATCCGTCAGCCAGTGGTCGTGGTGCAGGAACTTGCCGTCATAGCCGATGACGCTGGTCTCGCACTGGCCGCAGGCGCCGCCGCGGCAGAGGTAGGGGGCGTCGATACCGGCCGCTTCCAGTGCTTCCAGCAGGGACTGATGCTCGCCGACCTGGACGATCTTGTTGGAAACTGCGCATTTCACTTCAAAAGGCTTGCCGGAGGCGGGCGCCAGGAATTCCTCGGAATGCACCGCCTCGCGCGGCCAGCCCATGTCCTCGGCGGTGCCATGCACCCATTCGATCATGCCCTTGGGGCCGCAGACATAGACATGGGTGCCGAGCGGCTGGTTGGCGAGCAGGGTTCTGAGATCAATCGCCTCGTTCTGGTCGTCATGGTAGATGTGCACCTTGCCGGGATAGCGCTCAGCCAGGTCTTTGGCATAAGTGCCCAGCGACGCGGTGCGGACCGCGTAATGCAGCTCGAAGCTCCCGCCCATCATCGATAGCTGATGCATCTGCGCCATGAAGGGGGTGATGCCGATGCCGCCTGCCAGCATCAGGTGCTTGCCGGCGCGCAGGTCCAGAGAGAACAGGTTCACCGGGTTGGAGATCACCATCTCCATGCCTTCTTTCACCTGGGTGTGCATGAACTTGGATCCGCCGCGGCCTTGGTCGTCGCGCCGCACCGAGATGGTGTAGGCGCCGCGGTCGGCCGGGTTGGACATCAGAGAGTATGCATTGAGCCGGGTGATATCGCCGTCCTGCATCTCGACCACCGTGTGCGCGCCGCCGGAGAAAGTGGGCAGGTCGCCGCCGCCGGTGCGGACGAATTTGAAACGGGTGACCAGATCGTTGACCGGTTTGACCTCGGCCACGGTGACATTCAGTTTTGCGGTGCCAGCACTCATTTGAACAGCTCCACTTTCTCGGGGACGTTGCCCGGGTCCTCGGCATCCACCCGCACGCCCTGGAAGGCGGCGAGGCGGCGCGAATAGTGATCGCGCACGAACAGGCTGAGGCCGCAGTGGCTGCATTCGAAGGGGTCGGTGGTCACATCTTCGGTGATACCCTTGCAGTGCACGCATTGCATGCGCCGCGCGGTGGAGCCGCGGTGCTCGGTCTGGATCGCAGTGTGCGGGACGCCGGCAGCGGTGGCCTCGGCCATGGCCCGGCCCATCAGGCCTTCAGTGCCGGTGAGGTACACCTGCGTGCCCATGTGGCAATCCTGCAGGGCGCGGCGGATGCGGGTTTGCGCGGCTTCATAGGACGGCCCGGCGTAATACTGGCCCGCACCCAGTTCCTCCAGCTGGCTGCTGAATTTGGTGCCGGTCGTCTTGGGGATGAAGATGATATGGGCCTTGGCCCAAAATGCCGCGTCGGTGGATTTGGCCAGATCGAGGAGCGCCTCGGCGCCTTCAGCATCGGCAATCATCAGGTGGCCGCTGCCGGAGCGGGCCTCAAGCTCGCCGTATACCGGGCGGCTGGTGATGGAAGGGGGGAATTCGGTCTTAGACATGTGGGTCGCTTTTCCTGCAGTCCGGGTGAACGAAAACAGGCGCCCCCGGTGCGGGAACGCCCGGGATCCGGATCAGCCCTTTGCGGTGCGGATTGATTTGTCCTTGTCGTAGAAGGGCATCTCTTCGGCGGTGGCCGCGATCTCGCTGCCGTCGCTGTTGCGCACGGTCAGCTTGGTGCCAGGCTTGGCGCAATCGACCGGCATCCGGGCGATGCCCACGTTGTGGTTGTTCACGTCGGAGTACATGCCGTAGGTGACCACGCCGACCTTTTCGCCGTTCTGCAAGAGGTCTGCGCCTTCGTCTGCGGGGATCTTGCCTTCCAGCATGACGCCGTAGATCTTGAAGCGTTCCTTGCCTTCGGCCGCGTAGTGGTTCTCGGCGCCGATGAAGCCGGTTTTGCCGGGGGAGACGGTAAATTCGAGGCCCAATTCCCAAAGCGTGTCGCCGCAGGTCTCATTGTCGAACGGGTAGGTCTCGGAGTTGTCGCCCGGGTAGAACAGCAGGTAGCTTTCGGTACGCAAGAGGTCGAGGGTGGAGAACTGCACGGGAACGATGCCCATGCCCGCGCCCTTGTCCAGGATGCTGTCCCAGAGGTGAACGGCGTCCTTGGCCTGGCAGAAGATCTCATAGCCGCGCTCGCCGGTATAGCCGGTGCGCGAGATCATCACCGGACAGCCGAACAGTTTGGCCTGGATGATGCCGAAATAGGCCAGATCGCGGATGCCCGGTACGTATTCAGCCAGGAAGTCCACGGCCACCGGGCCTTGCAGCGACATGTCGTGCAGGTTGTCGTCGAAGATCACCGAGCAGTTCTTGCCGGCGGCAACGCTGCTTAGCTGTTCCATGCCAGTGCCGGTGCCGTGGACCACCATCCAGCTGTTCACCGAAAGGCGGTAGATGATGCAGTCGTCCACGAATTTGCCCTGCTCATTCAGGATTGAGGCGTAGGTGGAGCGGCCCGGCATGATCTTTTCGACGTTGCGGGTGGTGACCCGGTCGATGACCTGGGCTGCGTGCTCGCCCACCACGTGGACTTTTTTGAGGCCGGACACGTCCATGAGGCCCGCCTTGGTGCGGACCGCCTCGTAGTCGGCCTTGGCGCGTTCGGGGCTGTGGTCGTAGAACCAGGCAGTTCCCATGCCGTTCCAATCTTCCAGCTCACCGCCGATTTCCTTGTGGCGCTGGGCTAGTGCTGAAGTCCGCCAGATGATGGCCATTGTTTGCGTCTCCCTATTGGTGCGGACCAAAACTCTTGATTTGGTTCCTTTGGTCCGGTCCAGTTAGCCAAGGGAGGGGGGTTCATGTCAACGATTATTCCTAACAGGAAAAAGATTTTGCTCAAAAGGCCGGAATTGAACGTGTTTGCGGCATGAAATGACCTGAAATGGTCGCGTGCGGTTTCGTCTTGGGGTTGTGAGAGGCTGAAATCGGCCCCTTCGTAGGGAGAATCTCTGAGGTGCCGTGCCGGAGATTCGCGTGATTCCGCCGCAAACTGGCGGTGTTTCTCCGGGCTGGGCGGCCGTTCCTTCCGCGGGTGGTTGTCCGCAGGCGTCTTGCCAGGGCAAGTGTTTAGCCTTTGAAAGTCCATGGCTTAGGAGTCGGATACGGGTGGGGAGGTGCCGCTTTTGGGGTCTAAAAATTTCCCCAAAGGTAACAAATTTTCACATCATTATTGACAGCTTGCCCCCCTGAGGCACAGTATTCCGGTAAAATAATATTCCCAAGAGGCAAAAAGCGCCCGGGATACTGCCAACAGGAGGGTAAAACATTGGATGGAAATCTGAACGCGTTAACAACGGTGTTCACCGAGTTCTATTACTGGGTGACCGTTGTCTTCATGTTCCTCATTCACGTGGGGTTCTGCATGTATGAGGTCGGTGCCAGCCGCCACCGCAACCACATGCACACACTGATGAAGAACATCATGATCATTCCGCTGGTCACGGTGACCTTCTTCTTTTTCGGCTGGTGGATTTACTGGGCCTTCCCCAGCTTCCCGTTCTTCGGCGGGCTGAATCACGACGCAGGGGCTGCGAACCTGCCATGGTCGCAGAATATGGGCGCCAACCTGTCGGACCGGATCACCGGTGTGTTCTGGGCGGCGTTCTTGCTGTTTTCCTGGACTGCGGCCTCAATCGTGTCCGGTGCCGTCATTGAGCGGATCCGTTCATCTGCTCTGTGGGTGCATGCGGTGATGATCGGTTCGGTGTTCTGGATCATCGATGCGGCCTGGGGCTGGCACGCCGAGGGCTGGATGGTGAAATACCTGGGCTATCATGATGCCTATGCGTCCGGTGTGATCCACGCGATTGCAGGCGGTTACGCGCTGGGCGTGATCATGGTGCTGGGGCCGCGGCTGGGCAAGTTTGCTGCCGATGGCACCCCGCGGGACATCCCGCCGCATAATCCCTGGATGCTGACCATCGGGATCTTCCTGATCTACTCCGGCTTCTGGGGCTTCTATGCGGCCTGCAACATCCCGGCGATCTCGCCGGAGGGCATCGGCGGCTTGCTGACCGGAGAAACCTGGACAGCCACAAACATCTATCTGGCGCCGACCTCGCTGTCCGCGATCACCTTTAACTTCTTGATGTCGCTGTCCGGCGGCCTGATGGCGGCCTATGTGGTGTCCAAGGGCGATGCGTTCTGGACCTTCTCCGGCGGCCTGGCGGGCATCATCACTGCCTCTGCGGGCAACGACCTGTACCACCCGATCCAGGCGATGCTGGTGGGCGCAGTTGGTGTCGTGATCGTCTACAAGCTGCACTACTGGGTCGAGCGCACCTTCAAGATCGACGATGCGGTTGGTGCGGTTGCCGTGCATGGCTACTCCGGCATCGTTGGCCTGATCATTGCAGGCTTCCTGCTGTGGGGCGCGCCAAGCTCGCCGTATGAAGGTTATGCCACCGTCAATCCGGTCGGGCAGACCCTCGGTGCGGTGATCATGTTCTTTGTGCTCGGCTTCTTGCCTGCCTTTGTGATCGCTAAGATGCAGGCAGCAGCCGGCGTGCTGCGCATCCCGGTCGAGGTTGAGCTGCAAGGTCTCGATTACGCCGAACACCATGCCTACGAAGATGCCAAGGCCGAAATCATCGCTGCTGACAAGGCTGCGCTGAACGGTGGCGGCGTACCAGCTGAATAAGGAGAATTGAAATGTCTACAATCGGTTATGACAGCTGGGCAGTCGACCTGGCGGAGGTTGGGGCGGTCTACCCGTTCCAAGGATCAGAAGGGCTGATGGTGGTCCTTGGCGTGATCTTCTGGATTGGCTGGCACAGAATCCAGTTTGTTCGGGAGGGGGCTCATTTGGATAAGGCTAAGCAAATGGGTGACAAGGAGAAAATAAGCTCACTTCTTGAAAAGTACTGACCTGGATGGACACGGGGCGCGCCATCACGGCGCGCCTTTGTTTCCCTGTAGGGAAAAATAGTTTCATAAGAGTTGAATGGGTGAGCGCAAACTGCTAGCGTTGATTCGAGATAGAAACCAGGAGGCACACCCATGTGCGGGATTGTCGGTCTTTTTCTGAAAGACAAATCACTAGAGCCGAAGCTGGGCGACATGCTCACCGATATGCTCATCACCATGACGGACCGCGGTCCGGACAGCGCCGGTATCGCCATCTATGGCGCGGACACCAGCGGGCGGGCCAAGCTCACCGTTCAGTCCGATGCGCCGGAGGCGTTTGACGGGCTCGACGGGGCGCTGGCCGAAGCGCTGAGCAGCGATGTGTCGATCCGTCTGATCGACACCCATGCTGTGCTCGACCTGCCCGCGGGCAAGGAAGAGGAGGCCCGCGCCGCGCTGGCGGAGCTGCGCCCGGGGATTCGGGTGATGAGCGCCGGCGACACCATCGAGATTTACAAGGAAGTCGGCCTGCCCGAGAAGGTTGCGGAGCGCTTTAATGTGCGCGGCATGGGCGGCAGCCATGGCATCGGCCACACCCGCATGGCCACCGAATCCGCCGTGACCACCGAGGGTGCGCATCCGTTTTCCACCGGTTCTGACCAGTGCCTGGTGCACAATGGCTCTTTGTCCAACCACAATGCGCTGCGCCGCAAGCTGCGCCGCGAAGGCGTGCGGATCGAAAGCCAGAACGACACCGAAGTTGGTGCTGCCTATCTGACCTGGAAGATGCAGAATGGCGCGTCGCTGGGCGAAGCTCTGGAAAGCAGCCTGGAGGACCTGGACGGTTTCTTTACCTTTGTGGTCGGTACCAAGGACGGCTTTGGCGTGGTCCGCGATCCGATCGCCTGCAAGCCGGCCGTGATGGCAGAGACCGACCAGTATGTGGCGTTCGGGTCCGAATACCGCGCGCTGGTGAACCTGCCGGGCATCGAAGACGCCCGCGTCTGGGAGCCCGAACCCGCAACCGTTTACTTCTGGAACCACTAAGATGCAGACATATGATCTCGAAGCAAATGGCCTGCGCGGTCTGAACTCGGCCCTGCAGGAACTGAACGGCAGCTCCAACAAGACTGCCTGGGAAATCGTCAACCCCAAGGGCAGCCATGCGATTGCCGTGGGTTTGAACTCGCCGGTCGAGGTGACCGTTAAGGGCTCCACCGGCTATTACTGCGCAGGCATGAACCAGCAGGCGACGGTTCGGGTCGAAGGCTCCGTCGGGCCCGGTGTGGCGGAAAACATGATGTCCGGCAGCGTGATCGTCGAGGGAGACGCCAGCCAGTATGCCGGGGCCACCGGCCATGGCGGCCTCTTGGTGATCAAGGGCAATGCGTCGTCGCGCTGCGGTATCTCGATGAAGGGCATCGACATCGTCGTGCACGGCAATATCGGGCACATGTGCGCCTTCATGGCACAGGCGGGTAATCTGGTGGTGCTGGGCGATGCCGGCGATGCGCTGGGCGACAGCTGCTATGAGGCGCGGTTCTTTGTGCGCGGCTCGGTTAAGAGCCTGGGCGCAGATTGCATCGAGAAGGAAATGCGCCCGGAGCATATCGAGATCCTCAAGGATCTGCTGGCCCGCGCCGGAGCGGATGCAAAGCCAGAGGAGTTCAAGCGCTACGGTTCTGCCCGCCAGCTCTACAACTTCGACGTCGACAACGCGCAAGCGTACTAAGGACAGGGATCCCTAGACATGGATAGCAATAACATCCCCCGTACGGTTCCGATCCAGTCGGCGACCTTCTCCAATCCGATCAACGCGGAAATCCGCCGCGCGGCGGCCACCGGGATCTATGACATCCGCGGCGGCGGCGCCAAACGCCGGGTGCCGCATTTCGATGACCTCCTGTTCCTTGGTGCCTCGATCTCGCGCTACCCGCTGGAGGGCTACCGCGAAAAGTGCGACACCAAGGTGACGCTGGGCACCCGCTTTGCCAAGAAGCCGATTGAGCTGGATATCCCGGTCACCATCGCCGGCATGAGCTTTGGCGCGCTATCCGGCCCCGCCAAGGAGGCCCTGGGCCGCGGCGCATCGGCTGCGGGGACCTCGACCACCACCGGCGACGGCGGCATGACCCCGGAGGAGCGCGGCCACTCCAGCAAGCTGGTCTACCAGTATCTGCCGTCCCGTTACGGCATGAACCCGGACGACCTGCGCAAGGCGGACGCGATTGAGGTCGTGGTCGGTCAGGGTGCCAAGCCCGGCGGCGGCGGTATGCTGCTGGGCCAGAAGATCTCTGACCGGGTTGCGGAAATGCGCACCCTGCCGAAAGGCATCGATCAGCGCTCTGCCTGCCGCCACCCGGACTGGACCGGCCCGGATGACCTGGAAATCAAGATCCTGGAGCTGCGCGAGATCACTGATTGGCAGGTGCCGATTTACATCAAGGTCGGCGGCACCCGCCCCTATTACGACACCGCGCTGGCGGTGAAGGCCGGCGCTGACGTTGTGGTGCTGGACGGCATGCAGGGCGGCACCGCCGCCACCCAGGACGTGTTCATCGAACATGTCGGCCTGCCGACCCTGGCCTGCATCCGCCCGGCCGTGCAGGCGCTGCAGGATCTGGGCGTGCACCGTGAGGTGCAGCTGGTGGTTTCCGGCGGCATCCGCACCGGGGCCGATGTTGCCAAGGCGATGGCGCTGGGCGCTGACGCGGTTGCCATCGGCACCGCGGCGCTGGTTGCGCTGGGCGACAATGATCCGAAATGGGAAAGCGAGTACCAGAAGCTGGGCACCACCACCGGCGCTTATGACGACTGGCACGAAGGCATGGACCCGGCTGGCATCACCACCCAGGATCCGGAATTGATGAAGCGGCTGGATCCGGTCGATGCGGGCCGCCGCCTGCGCAACTACCTCAAGGTGATGACGCTGGAAGCCCAGACCATCGCCCGCGCCTGCGGCCACAACCACCTGCATAACCTCGAACCCGAGGATCTGTGCGCCCTGACCATGGAGGCCGCCGCCATGGCGCGGGTGCCGTTGGCCGGGACCGACTGGTACCCGGGCAAGGCCGGGTTCTGATGATTGGCGGGGCGCGGCTGGTAACAGTCCGCGCCCCATTTTCGAAATACGTTCAACAGGGAAAGGAAGTAGGACCATGACAACAGATCTGGCTGCTTTCGCAAAAGAAAAAGGCGTCAAATACTTCATGATCTCCTTCACCGACTTGTTCGGTGGCCAGCGCGCCAAACTTGTGCCGGCGCAGGCGATCGCGGACATGCAGGAAGACGGTGCCGGCTTTGCGGGTTTTGCCACCTGGCTTGACCTCACCCCGGCGCACCCGGACATGCTGGCAGTGCCGGATCCCAACTCGGTGATCCAGCTGCCCTGGAAGCCGGAGGTCGCCTGGGTGGCGGCGGATTGCGTGATGGAAGGCGAGGACGTGGCCCAGGCGCCGCGCAATGTGCTGCGCCGTCTGATCAAGGAGGCCGCGGACGAAGGCTTGCACGTGAAAACCGGTATTGAGGCCGAGTTTTTCCTGCTGACCCCGAACGGCGAGGAAATCTCGGATCCCCACGATACCGCGGAAAAGCCCTGCTATGATCAGCAGGCGATGATGCGCCGTTATGACGTGATCCGGGAAATCTGCGACTACATGCTCGAATTGGGCTGGGGCGCCTACCAGAATGACCACGAGGACGCCAACGGCCAGTGGGAAATGAACTGGGACTTCGACGACGCGCTGGCGACGGCTGACAAACACAGCTTCTTCAAGTTCATGGCGAAATCGGTGGCTGAAAAGCACGGCTTCCGCGCAACCTTCATGCCGAAGCCGGTTGAGGGCCTCACCGGTAACGGCTGCCATGCGCATATTTCTGTCTGGGATGCCCCGGGTGCGGATTCGCGCACCAACGTCTTTGCCGCCGAGAAAGGCGAAGGCGATATCGCAGAGCTGGGTTTGTCGGAGCAGGGCGGCTGGTTCCTGGGCGGCATCATGAAACATGCGTCGGCCCTGGCGGCGATCACCAACCCGACCGTCAACTCCTACAAGCGGATCAACGCGCCGCGCACTATGTCGGGCGCCACCTGGGCACCGAACACCGTGACCTGGACCGGCAACAACCGCACCCACATGGTGCGCGTGCCCGGCCCCGGCCGGTTCGAGCTGCGTCTGCCGGACGGGGCGGTGAACCCCTACCTGCTGCAGGCGGTGATTATCGCCGCGGGTCTTTCCGGCATCCGCGCCAAGGCCGACCCCGGCCCGCGCCACGACATCGATATGTATGCCGAGGGCCACACCATCACAGACGCGCCGAAGCTGCCGCTCAACATGCTGGATGCGTTGCGGTTCTACGACAAGGACGACGGGCTGAAGGCGATGATGGGCGAGGAGTTCTCTGCCGCCTATCTGAAGATGAAGCAGCAGGAGTGGAACTCCTTCGTTAACCATTTCTCCCGCTGGGAGAAGGACAACACGCTGGATATCTAGTCCCTGATTCCCCTGTCCGGCCTGTGGCCGGACCTCACACGGCCCGGGTTCTGCCCGGGCCCTTTTTGTTTGCGGCAACGCTTGCCGCATATGCGCCGTTTTTACCCCGGGTGAAATTCGGGCTGTTTCCTATTGGCGGCGGAAATGCGGAAAATGCCCGGTTTTGCTGTGAAAACTGGGCGAGAGGGTGTTGACGCTTGGGAAAATTAATTGAGTAATAGGAATATATTTTGCCTCGCAATGAACCATCGCCGCGGGGCACGACCCGGAACGGATGGCAGCAGGGAGACGGCCATGAGCTACAAGAGTGACATCGAGATTGCGCGTGAGGCGCAGAAGAAGCCGATCCAGGAGATTGGCGCGAAGATCGGGATTTCCAGCGATGACCTGCTGCCCTACGGCCATGACAAGGCGAAGGTGAGCCAGGGGTTCATCGACTCTGTGCAGGAGCGCGAAGACGGCAAGCTGATCCTGGTGACCGCGATCAACCCGACGCCTGCGGGCGAAGGCAAGACCACCACCACCGTGGGCCTGGGCGACGGCCTGAACCGGATCGGCAAAAACGCGATGATCTGCATCCGCGAAGCGAGCCTCGGCCCGAACTTCGGCATGAAGGGCGGCGCTGCAGGCGGCGGCTATGCGCAAGTGGTGCCGATGGAAGAGATGAACCTCCACTTCACCGGCGACTTCCACGCCATCACCTCGGCGCATTCGCTGCTGTCGGCGATGATCGACAACCACATCTACTGGGGCAACGAGTGCGACATCGACATCCGCCGCGTCGCATGGCGCCGTGTGGTCGACATGAACGACCGCGCCCTGCGCCAGATCACCGCGTCCCTGGGCGGTGTGTCCAACGGCTTCCCGCGCGAAGCCGGCTTTGACATCACCGTGGCCTCCGAAGTGATGGCGATCCTGTGCCTCGCCAACGACCTCAAGGACCTGGAAAAGCGCCTGGGCGACATCATCGTGGCCTACCGCCGCGACAAGACCCCGGTCTACTGCCGCGACATCAAGGCCGAAGGCGCGATGACCGTGCTCTTGAAAGACGCGATGCAGCCGAACCTGGTGCAGACCCTGGAAAACAACCCGGCCTTCGTGCACGGCGGCCCGTTCGCCAACATCGCGCACGGCTGCAACTCCGTGATCGCCACCAAGACCGCCTTGAAAGTCGCCGACTATGTGGTGACCGAGGCCGGCTTCGGTGCTGACCTGGGCGCCGAGAAGTTCATGAACATCAAGTGCCGCAAGGCAGGCATCGCGCCGTCGGCTGTGGTGCTGGTCGCCACCGTGCGCGCGATGAAGATGAACGGCGGCGTTGCCAAGGCGGATCTGGGTGCCGAGAACGTCGACGCGGTGAACTCCGGCTGCGCCAACCTCGGCCGCCACATCGAGAACGTCAAATCCTTCGGCGTGCCGGTTGTGGTTGCGATCAACCACTTCGTCACCGACACCGATGCGGAAGTGGACGCCGTCAAAGCCTACTGCGCCACCCACGGCGTCGAGGCGGTGCTGTCGCGCCACTGGGAGCTGGGCTCCGAAGGCTCCGCGCCGCTGGCCGAGAAGGTTGTCGAGATCGTCGACGCCGGGTCCGCCAACTTCTCGCCGATCTACCCGGACGAGATGCCGCTGTTCGAGAAGATCGAGACCATCGCCAAGCGCATCTACCGCGCTGACGAGGTGCTGGCGGACAACAAGATCCGCAATCAGCTGAAGGAATGGGAAGACGCGGGCTACGGCAACCTGCCGGTCTGCATGGCCAAGACCCAGTACTCCTTCTCGACCGATCCGAGCTTGCGCGGTGCGCCGGTGGGCCACTCGGTGCCGGTGCGCGAAGTGCGCCTGTCTGCGGGTGCGGGCTTCATCGTTGCGGTCTGCGGCGAGATCATGACCATGCCGGGCCTGCCGCGCAAACCGGCGGCGGAAACCATCTGCCTGAATGACGACGGCCAGATCGAAGGCTTGTTCTAAGACGCAAAATGCGCTTTTTGCGGCCCGGGGGCATCCCCGGGCCGCAAGAGTTTTAAGACATGACCAAGCTGACACCGCCGCAGGACTGCCAGTCGATGGCAGAGGTGCGGGCCCAGATTGACCACCTGGACATTGATCTGGTGCAACTTCTGGCCGTCCGGGCGGGCTATATCGACCGGGCGGTTGCGCTGAAGCAGGCAAACGGCTGGCCGGCGCGGATCCCGGAACGGGTTGAGGAAGTGGTCATGAACGCCCGCGCCGCTGCGGACGCTCAGGGGCTGGACCCCGATCTGATCGAGCACCTGTGGCGGCAGCTGGTGGACTGGTCGATTGCCCGCGAGGCGCGGGTCATTCGTGAGGAATAGGGCAGGCGGCTGGCCTGCGCAGAAAAGGAAGAGAGCAATGGCAGCAACTCTGATTGACGGCAAGGCCTTTGCGGCCAAGGTGCGCGGCCAGGTGGCCGAACATGTGGCGCGGCTGAAGGAAGAGCACGACATCACCCCCGGCCTGGCGGTGGTTCTGGTGGGCGAGGACCCGGCCTCCCAGGTCTATGTGCGCTCCAAGGGCAAGAGCACCGTCGAGGCCGGCATGAACTCCTATGAGCACAAGCTGGACGCGGACACCTCGGAAGCTGACCTGCTGGCCGTGGTTGAGCAGCTGAACAACGATCCTGCGGTGCATGGCATCCTGGTGCAGCTGCCGCTGCCCAAGCACATGAACGAGGAGCTGGTGATCAACTCGATCGCGCCGGAGAAGGACGTGGACGGCTTCCACATCTCCAACGTCGGCCTTCTGGGCACCGGCCAGAAATCGATGGTGCCCTGCACGCCGCTGGGCTGCCTGATGATGCTGCGCGACCACCACGGGTCGCTCTCGGGCATGGACGCGGTGGTGATCGGCCGCTCCAACATCGTCGGCAAGCCGATGGCGCAGCTCCTCTTGGGCGACAGCTGCACCGTGACCATCGCGCATTCGCGCACCAAGGATCTGCCGGATGTGGTGCGCCGCGCCGACATCGTGGTGGCGGCCGTGGGCCGTCCGGAAATGGTGCCGGGCGACTGGATCAAGGACGGCGCCACGGTCATCGACGTCGGCATCAACCGCATCGATGCGCCCGAAAAAGGCACCAATGAAGATGGCAGCGTCAAGACCCGGCTGGTGGGCGACGTCGACTTCGCCTCTGCCGCCGAACGCGCCGGCGCCATCACCCCGGTCCCCGGCGGCGTCGGCCCGATGACCATCGCCTGCCTGCTCGCGAACACCGTCACCGCCGCCTGCCGCGCCAACAACCTCCCCGAGCCCGAAGGCCTGACCGCCTGAGGCTGCACCGCAGAACAGCAACAGCTGAAACAACCGCTCCCGCCGGAACCCCTTCGGCGGGAGTATTTTTTGGGAAGATGAAGGGGGCGGGCTAGAAGCCCAGGTAGGCAATGCCGCCGAAGGTGACGGCAACGCTGACCCATTGGACGCGGGTCATGGCCTCGTTCAGCGCCAGCCAAGCCAGAACCACAGTAACCAGGCCGAACAGCGAGGCGCTGACCGCGGCGAATTCCGGGCGGGGCAGGGTGCCCGCATAGATCACCAGGCCAAGCGCGGCGGCGTCCAGTGCTCCCATGACACACAAGAGAGGCAGGACCTGGCGCGGGGGGAGTGTGACCGCTCGCAGCACAATTGCGAGGGCTGCTGCCAGCAGGATTGCAGCCACACGGGCCACGATCAGGACCGGCAGTTCCGCCCCGGCCTGAGTGGCGGCCTGGCCTGTGGCGAACGTCAGTGCAAAGCCGATTGCCGCAATCAGGCCCCATCCTGCAGTTCGCAAATTGAGCGGGTTGCTGTCGTCTTCTGCTGAGAAAACTGCAATGCAGCCTACACCCCCGACCACCGCAGCAACTGCCAGCCAATGTCCCGGTCCGACTGGCTGCCCCTGCAGCATCGCCATGCCAAGCGACAGAACCGGATAGGCGCCGATCAGCGGTGCCGCCAGCTTGACCGGTCCAAGGGCAAAGGCGCGGTAGAGCGCGTAGGATCCGAGGGCATAGATGGCGCCGGAGAGCCCGGCGAGTTTGGCTGCGGCAAGAGTCATTGCCGGCCAGTCCGCCAGAGCCAGGCCTGCTGCGGCAATCGGAATCGCACCCGTCGCAAACACCGTCAGCATGGCCGGAAGAACTCCGGTTTTCCGGGAAACAACCCGTACGCAGAGATCATGGATTCCCCAGGCCAGAGCTGCAACGAGGCCCAACACCAGCGAGTGCATCACGGTTATCCTTTTGTTTGCGGCATTCACCCCTGGGAAAATGCCGCATCCCGGGCATCTGCCGGTTTTCTGCAGAAAAACAACATGTTTGTTGATTAGAGTGGCGGAAAGCAATATTCTTTACAATAAATAAATATTCCGGTTGTGCAATTTTTGGCCGGTATCCAGCAGGAGATGCGCGATGAATGACATGAGCTTCCCTGAGGTTGTCAAAGGGCCGCCGAAGCCCTCTGGACTGTATCAGCCCTCGGTGTTCTCGCTGCCCAAGGGGACAGAGCGTTATGTGGTCGAAGGCTGCGGCGCGATCCTGATCCGGGTGGAAACCGGGGATACCGTCACGGTGATCAATGACGAGGGCGGGCAGACCTGCGAGATTGTTGCTGCAGAGGATAAGGGCCGTATTGATGCTGGGATCATTGGCGCCGCAGCTAACAGCGATGCCAGCGGTCTGAAAGCGCTGCTGACATCTTCAGATCAGTCCTTGCGCGGTCTGCGCATGGGGCTGGAGGCGCGGGGCATTGATCTGGCGCAAGGTGGCGCTGTGCGGTTCTTTGACAGCACGACACCTGCCAAGACCGAAGAAAGCCATACCGTGCAGCGCGACGGGGTAGTGATTGTCGCAGCGCCCGGCGGGATCATGGACTTTGAGAAGCAGGATACCGCTACATCCCTGACCGTCATGGTCAAGCGTGCGGTGATCAAGCAGGTGGCGCGGTTTGAATTGCCCGATCCGCTGGCAGAACCCGTAAACGAGGTTCGGGTGCATAGCGCCACCGCCGAAAGCTATTTCGTGAAGGCGGGCGACTATATCCAGATCATTGATGTGGACGGCCGCCAATGCACGGATTTCCAGTGTTTTGCCGCGCGCAAACTGGACAAGGGCGTGGAGCATGCGCTGGACGTGACCACCACAAGGACGCTGATGGGCCATGCCTATCCGATGCCGGGGCTGCATGCGAAGTATTACGATCAGGACATGCTGCCGCTGGTCGAGGTGGTGCAGGACACCGTGGGGCGGCACGATGCCTTTGCCCTGGCCTGCGCCGCGAAATACTACGACGACATCGGCTATCCTGGCCATGTGAACTGCTCGGACAACTTCAACGCGACGCTGGCCCAGCACGGGGTGACGCCGCGCGCGGGCTGGATGGCGATCAATTTCTTCTTCAACACCGGGCTGGACGATCATGGCGTGATGTACGCCGATGAGCCTTGGACCCGGCCCGGCGATTATGTGCTGCTGCGGGCGTTGACCGATCTGGTCTGTGTCAGCTCTGCCTGCCCGGATGACACCAGCGCCGCCAATGGCTGGAACCCCACCGACATTCACGTCCGCACCTACAGCGGCCAAGAGACTTTCAAGCGGGCAATTGCGTTCCGCGCGACCCCTGAATCGGAGCCCAAGATGACCAAGGAAACCGGTTTTCACGACCGCCTCAGCAAGATGACCCGCAATTTCATCGAGTATAACGGGTTCTGGCTGGCCAACTGCTATGCCAGTGCCGGGCCGCTGGAGGAATACTGGGCCTGCCGCGAAAAATGTGTGGTGCTGGATCTGTCCGCCCTGCGTAAGTTCGAGATCACCGGGCCGGATGCCGAGGCGCTGTGCCAGTATATCTTTACCCGCAATATCAAGAAGCTGACGGTGGGGCAGGTGGTCTATACCGCGATGTGCTACCCGCATGGCGGCATGATCGACGACGGCACCGTGTTCCGCCTGGCCAAGGACAATTTCCGCTGGATCGGCGGCTCGGATTACAGCGGGGAATGGATCCGCGAGCAGGCCGAGAAGCTGGGGCTGAACGTGCTGATCCGGTCCTCGACCGACATGCAGCACAATATCGCGGTGCAAGGCCCGGAGAGCCGTGATTTGCTGAAGAAGATCATCTGGACCATGCCTCATAATCCGGCGCTGGACGAGCTGGGCTGGTTCCGTTTCACGCCCGCGCGGATCGGCGGCGAGGACGGTGTGCCGGTGGTGGTTTCGCGGACCGGGTATACTGGCGAGCTTGGGTATGAGATTTTCTGCCACCCCAAACATGCAAGCGAGGTTTTTGACGCCGTCTGGGAGGCCGGTCAGGCCCATGGCATCCGCCCGATGGGGCTGGAGGCGTTGGATATGGTGCGGATCGAGGCGGGGCTGATCTTTGCCGGCTATGATTTCAGCGATCAGACCGACCCGTTTGAGGCAGGTATCGGGTTCACCGTGCCGCTGAAATCGAAAGAGGATGAATTCATCGGCCGCGATGCATTGATCCGGCGCAAGACGACGCCTGCGCGCAAGCTGGTGGGGCTGGATATCGATTCGGCGATCGACGTGGGCCATGGCGATTGCGTCCACATCGGCCGGGCGCAGATCGGCGAGGTGACCTCGTCGATGCGCTCGCCGCTCCTGGGCAAGAACATCGCGCTGGCTCGGTTGGATGTGTCCTGTTCCGAGGTTGGGACAGAGGTGGAAATCGGCAAACTTGACGGGCATCAAAAACGGCTGCCCGCCAAGATCGTACCCTTTGCACATTACGACCCCAAAAAGACGCGGCCTCAATCCTGAGGCCGCCCGTTTCAGGGCTGGGAGGTTAAATGGTTCAAAAGCTGATAGAGCAGATTGGCGGCGAGGAAGTTGTACGTGCGCTTGTCGAGCGGTTCTACGATATCGTCGAAGAAACCGAGACCGGCGCGCAGATCGTCAAGCTGCACAAGCGCGGGCATGGCATGGATCATGCCCGGATCGAGCAGTTCAACTTCCTGTCCGGTTTCATGGGCGGGCGGCGGTACTACGAAGAAAAGCACGGGCACATGGATGTGAAGCTGATGCACGCCCATGTACCGGTCACCGGGGAAGACGCCGAGAACTGGCTGAAATGCATGGATCAGGCGCTGGCGGATCTCAAACTGGAGGCGCCGCATGTGGAGCGGTTGCGCCAGGTGTTCCGGCGGGTCGCGCTGATGCTGGTGAATGATCTGGCCGAGTGGGGCGAGAAACGCGCTTCAGCTTAATCTCTGCTTCTAACGCAGCTGCGGGAGCCTCCGGCGGGAGTATTTGATGAAAGATGAAAAGCGGGAGGAGGCCGGGCTTAGCCGGGCCTCCTGAGGAAGACCTGCACATCGGCCACGTTGGTGCCAGTGCCGCCGGTCATCAGAAGCGCATCTGCGGATTTCAGGGCGGCATAGCTGTCATTGTTGGCAAGCAGCGCGTCCGGGTCCTGACTGGCAGCTTTGATGGTCTCCCAGGTGGAAGGGGTGGCGATGCCGCCTGCCGCGTCCGTGGGTCCATCGCGCCCGTCAGTGCCGCCTGAGAGGAACAGCCAGTCGCCGCTGAGCCGTTCCGCGCCTAGTTTGGCGACGCGCAGGGCCAATTCCTGGTTGCGCCCGCCAAGGCCATTGCCGCGAAGCTGGACGGTGGTTTCGCCGCCGAATATCAGCGCGACGGGTTTGTCCCCGGGGGCGGCCTCTGCCGCGGCTACGACTGTTTCTGCAGCCACCGACACATCGCCAACCAGGCGGTGCGAGACCAGCTTGGGGGTCCAGTCCTCTGCGGCGGCGGCCATCATCGCCTTGAGGCTGTGGCGGTTGGAGCCGATCAGGGTGTTGGCGGCGGCGGGGGGGGTGTCCTGGGCATCCTCCGCGGCGCTGAGGTGGGTCCTGACTGCCTGAGGCGCGCTGTTCCAGATTCCGGTGCGCTGCATGATGTCCTTAGCCTGAGCGCGGGTGCCGATCGGTGCCACGGTGGGGCCGGAGGCAATGGCGCGCAGGTCATCGCCGATTACGTCGGACAGGATGAAGGCCTGCACCTGTGCGGGAGCTGCATGGCGCAGCAACCCGCCGCCCTTGGTGTCCGACAGCTGCTGGCGGATCAGGTTCATTTCGTTGATTTCGAGCCCGGAGGCGAGCAGCAGCTGGTTCACCGCGGCCTTGTCCGCCAGCGTCAGGCCCAGGGCAGGAGCCACCATCAGGGCGGAGCCGCCGCCGGAAATCAGTGCAATCAGCCGGTCATCGGGGCCGAGCGAGCGCGCCAGTTCTATGGCTGCCAGGCCTGCGGCGGCGCTGGTGTCATCCGGCACCGGATGAGCGCCGCAAAGCACGGTGGTGCCAGGAATTTCCGTGTGGTTTTCTGGGTTTGTAATCACCAGGGCCTGGTCCGCATCCGGGATAAGAACCAGTGCTTCGCGCATCATCGGGATGGCGGCCTTGCCCACGGCCAGCAAAACGTTTCTGCCGCCTTCGGGCAGCGGCGAGAGCGGGGAATTCGCCAGCTGGGCGCGTAAGGCTTTGGCCGGGTCTGCGCGGTCGACAGCGGCCTGGAACAGGGCTTTGGCGGTGGTCAGCAATCCGGTCATCTGCATCTCCCTGGCATAGCGGCGCACAGCCGCCCCGGCAGAGGCCGGGACGGCGCAAGGTCTTGAAATCGAACGGCGGCTTAGTTGCCGGCGATCTGCTTGGCCTTTTCCACCAGCACTTCTGCCTGACGGATTGAGGCGTAGTCAATCAGGCGGCCGTCCAGCGACACCGCGCCTTTGCCGGCCGCTTCAGCTTCGGCCATCGCTTCCAGAATGCGGTGCGCCTTGGTGATTTCCGCATCCGACGGCGACATCACCTCGTTGGCCAGTTCGATCTGGCTGGGGTGGATGGCCCATTTGCCTTCGCAGCCCAGAACCGCGGCGCGTTTGGCGGCGGCTTTGTAGCCTTCCTTGTCCTGGAAATCGCCGAACGGGCCGTCGATCGGCCGCAGGCCGTTGGCGCGGGCGGCCACCACCATGCGGGCCAGGGCGTAGTGCCACATATCGCCCCAGTGCACGTCGCGCGAACCGTCTGCGGCCGGGTCGGTCAGCACCGAGTAGTCGGGGTTCACACCGCCGATGATGGTGGTGCGGGCGCGGGTCGATGCGGCGTAGTCGGCAACGCCGAAATGCAGCGATTCATTGCGCTTGGAGGCTGCGGCAATTTCACTCACGTTCTGCATGCCGAGCGCGGTCTCGATGATGTGCTCAAAGCCGATCCGCTTCTTCAGGCCCTTAGCGTCTTCAATCTGGGTGACCAGCATGTCGACGGCGTAAACATCGGCTGCGGTGCCCACCTTGGGCACCATGATCAGGTCCAGGCGTTCGCCTGCCTGTTCAACCACATCGACCACGTCGCGGTACATGTAGTGGGTGTCCAGGCCGTTGATTCGCACCGACATGGATTTGTTGCCCCAGTCGATGTCATTCAGGGCTTCAATGATGTTCTTGCGGGCCTGGTCTTTTTCGTCCGGTGCAACCGCGTCTTCGAGATCCAGGAAGATCACGTCGACGTCAGATTTTGCAGCTTTTTCAAACATTTGAGGCTGGGATCCGGGGATTGCCAGCTCGCTGCGGTTCAGGCGGCCAGGGGCCTGTTCGATGGTATGAAACGACATGGGTGCGCTCCTCATTCGCAATGGGGTTTCGTCCTCTCCTCTCTAGGCATTCCCCATGAGGAGGTTTCCTGTCAAGAAAAAAAATTTCATTTAAATACATTCGCGCGGGAGCGCATCCGCGCGACGCGCCCTCGTGTGCGCACGCGTGCGCGTGCCCGCGTGCGAGGCGCGGGGCGGGAAACCGGGATCATTCTTCCAGACTGAACGGGATCATTCTTCCAGACTGAAATCGCCCTTGGCGGCACGGTTGGCGTAGTAGAACGCAATCGCCTGGGCGCGGTTTTTGACCGAGAGTTTTTCGTAGAGATTCGACAGGTGGAACTTCACCGTGTTGGTGGAAATCCCCAGTTCCTTGCTGAGCTCTTTGTTGGTCAGCCCCTTGGACAGCGCCTCGAGCATGGTGCGCTCGCGGCGCGACAGCTGCTCGATCGGATCGGTCTGCAGCCCGCGGACGTCGAGGAAAGGGAAAACCATCTTGCCCGCGGCCACGGCCAGGCAGGTGTCCAGCAGCCCGTCAACAGCGCTGGAACGCGGGGCGAAGCCGGCTGCGCCTGCGCTCATCGCCTTGCGCGGGACGTCGCCGCTGTCGTCGGCATAGACCACCAGCCGCGGCGCGTTGGCCTGGTCGCGCAGCACCTCGATCAGCTTGGCGCCGCCAAGTGCGGGCAGGTTCCAGTCGATGATCCCGACCTGGACCGGCACCCGCATCACGGTGCCGAGGAAGCCTTCGGCGGTTGCGGAGGTGGCGACCAGCGAGAATCGCGGGTCCTTCTCGAAGATCTCGGACATCGCCGACAGCACCAGCGGATTTGCGTCAGCAAGCATGACCGATATCGGGGAAACTTTGTCGCTTATAGGAGCCATTTGGTGCCCTTTTGTAAAA
Source organism: Leisingera sp. CC-HEC093 (assembly GCF_059429195.1). NCBI lineage: Bacteria > Pseudomonadati > Pseudomonadota > Alphaproteobacteria > Rhodobacterales > Roseobacteraceae > Leisingera > Leisingera sp. CC-HEC093. The sequence goes on from NZ_JCAIJR010000001.1 coordinate 1,667,469, forward strand.
AACCACCCAAATGGGTGGGTCCTATTTCGGTATGCAACGGTATTTTTACCGATTTAGGTAGGTTTTTCCCCACCCATTTAGATACCCAAAAGCAGGATATAGGAATGTTGCGGGTTTTGTCGACCTAGGGTTTCCTTGGGTTAACAGATGTTGCACTACAGGAAACAAACCTTCCCGCAGCGAAGATCGCCGCGAAGAAGGCCCGGGACCTCCGGCACATCGCCGACACGACAACAGCGAGGCCTGACCCTGATGACTGAACCCACGATCTTTCCCAGCCTGGAAATCCCGGAAACCTTGGCCGCTGGCCCTGGCCCGGGCAATACCGACCCCCGTGTGCTGCAGGCCTTTGCCAACACCGGCCTGGCCGACCACATGCAGGCGGACGTGCTGCGCGGCATGATCGAGTGCAAGCAGATGCTGCGCGACCTTTGGGGCACTGCCAACACCTACACCTACGGCGTTGGCGGCACCGGCTTCTCGGGTCTGGACTGCATGCTGAACGCGATCCTGCCGGGTGACACCGTAGTTGCCTTCCAGAATGGCACCTTCTCGGGCATCGACGCGATGACCATCCGCATGAAGGCCGCCACCCGCGAGGAGCTGGCCGCCGATGCGATGAACCCGCAACCGGCCTCCGTCACCGTGGTGGACGTGCCGCATGGCGAGTCGGTTTCCGGCAAACTGGTGGAGCAGGTGCTGGCTGAGAAGAAACCCAAGTGGGCCTTTATGGCGCATTGGGAAACCGGCTCGGGCCGCATCAACGACCTCAAGGGCTTCTCGGATGCCTGTGTGAAGCACGGCGTGATGGGTCTGATCGACGCGGTGTCCTCGCTGGGCATCGAGGATTTTTCGATCGACGATTACCCAGGCGTTGCCGGCTGGGCGTCCTGCCCGCAGAAGGGCGTGCTGTGCCTGCCGCTGACCTATGCGCCGGTGTCCTTCACCGAACAGTACATCCAGACCGTGCGCGAGAACGGCTGCCATTCTTATGTCCACAATCCGATCCTGGAAGCCCGCCACTGGGGTATCGTGGATGGTGAGGACGTTGCCGCCGGCACCTACCACCGCACCCATTCCGGCTATGCCGTTGCCGCCTTCCACGAGGCGTTGCGCATCACTCTGCAGCACGGCCGCGCCCAGAAGGCCCGCGATTATGCGTTCCACGAGAAAGCGCTGCGCGATGCGGTGACCGCGATGGGTTGCGATGTGACCAGCAACATGACCAGCCTGGTGGTTCTGAACCTGCCCGGCGATCTGGCTGGCCGCGAAAAGGAACTCGTCGGCAACTGCCGCGCCGTGGGCTTTGGCATCTGGCCGACCCTGTCGGAGCCGGTGCAGGTCCGCATCGGCATCCTGAACCAGATCACCCCCGCTGCCATCACCGAGATCGTCAACCGCTTCGGCGCGGCGATGAACGATATGGGCGCAACCGTCGACATGGAGGCGATCAACACCCTGCTCGACAAGCATTACGCACCGGAACTGGAACCGGCTGAGTAATAGATTCCCGCATCCATGAGGAGGATAGGACCATGGATATCCACGAGTATCAGGCCAAGGAAGTTCTGAGCAACTTCGGCGTGACAGTTCCGCCGGGCGCGCTGGCCTACAGCCCCGAGCAGGCGGCCTACCGCGCGCGGGAACTGGGCGGCGACAAATGGATCGTCAAAGCCCAGGTTCACGCAGGCGGCCGCGGCAAGGCGGGCGGTGTCAAGCTGTGCAACTCGGAAGCCGAGATCTATGAGGCGACAGAGAACCTGTTCGGCAAGAAGCTGGTGACACACCAGACCGGCCCCGAGGGCAAAGGCATCTACCGTGTCTATGTCGAAGGTGCGGTGCCGATCGCCCGCGAGATCTACCTCGGCTTTGTGCTGGACAGGTCAAGCCAGCGGGTGATGATTGTTGCGTCGTCCGAAGGTGGCATGGAGATTGAGGAGATCTCTGCCGAGCGGCCCGAGTCCATCGTGCGCTCGACAGTTGAGCCGGCCGTGGGCCTGCAGGACTTTCAGGCGCGGGAAATCGCGTTTGCCCTGGGCATCGAACCGGCGATGACGCAGCAGATGGTGCGCACCCTCAAGGGCTGCTACCAGGCGTTCTCCGAACTGGACGCCACCATGGTCGAGATCAACCCGCTGGTGGTTACCTCGGACAACCGGGTCATCGCGCTGGACGCCAAGATGACCTTTGACGACAACGCCCTGTTCCGCCACCCGCAGATCGCGGAACTGCGCGACAAATCCCAGGAAGATCCGCGCGAAAGCCGTGCTGCTGACCGCGGCCTGTCTTATGTCGGCCTGGAAGGCAACATTGGCTGCATCGTGAACGGCGCAGGCCTGGCGATGGCGACCATGGACACTATCAAGCTGGCTGGTGGCGAGCCTGCCAACTTCCTGGACATCGGCGGCGGTGCCACGCCCGAACGGGTCGCTAAGGCCTTCCGCTTGGTGATGTCCGACAGCAATGTGCAAGCGGTTCTGGTCAACATCTTTGCCGGCATCAACCGCTGCGACTGGGTTGCCGAAGGCGTGTGCCAGGCGCTGAAAGAGGTTCAGGTCGACGTGCCCGTGGTGGTCCGTCTTGCAGGCACCAATGTGGAGGAAGGCCAGAAGATTCTGGCGCAATCCGGCCTGCCGTTGATCCGCGCAACCTCGCTGATGGAAGCTGCTGAGCGGGCCGTTGGCGCGTGGAAAAACGATCTTGATCAAAACACTCGTGTGAGGGCCGTCAAATGAGCATCCTTCTTGATCGCGAAAGCAAAGTCATCGTTCAGGGCATCACCGGCAAAATCGCCCGGTTCCACACCAAGGACATGATTGAATACGGCACCAACGTCGTGGGCGGCGTGGTACCGGGCAAGGGCGGCGAAACCGTCGAGGGCGTGCCGGTCTTCAACACCGTGAAAGAAGCGGTTGAGGCCACCGGCGCCAATGCCTCTTTGGTGTTCGTGCCGCCGCCGTTTGCAGCCGACTCCATCATGGAAGCGGCGGATGCTGGCATCAACTATTGCGTCTGCATCACCGACGGCATTCCGGCCCAGGACATGATCCGGGTGAAGCGGTACATGTACCGCTATCCCAAGGACAAGCGGATGATCCTGACCGGCCCCAACTGCGCCGGCACCATCTCGCCGGGCAAGGCGCTCTTGGGCATCATGCCGGGCCATATCTACCTGCCGGGCACCGTGGGCATTATCGGCCGGTCCGGCACCCTGGGCTATGAAGCCGCGGCGCAGTTGAAAGAGCTGGGCCTGGGGGTTTCCACCTCTGTCGGCATTGGCGGCGACCCGATCAACGGCTCCTCCTTTAAGGACATCCTGGAATGGTTCGAGAAAGATCCGGAAACCGAGGTCATCGCTATGATCGGTGAAATCGGCGGCCCGCAGGAAGCGGAAGCGGCGGATTACATCAAGAACCACGTGACCAAGCCGGTGGTGGCCTATGTCGCAGGTCTGACTGCACCCAAGGGCCGCACCATGGGCCATGCGGGCGCGATCATCTCGGCCTTCGGTGAATCCGCTTCCGAGAAGGTGGAGATCCTGTCGGCGGCCGGCGTGACCGTTGCCGAGAACCCCGCTGTGATCGGGGAGACCATCGCAAGCGTGATGAAAAAGAACGCTGCCTGATCCGGCTTTGGGTCAGGCGCAACGCTCCACCCCTGGCCTGGGGCAATGGCGGGGGTGGGGCGCATTAATAAGCACAAGCACGTCAGGGAGATGACATCATGGCAAAGCCCAAGGTTCTGGTGACCCGCCGCTGGCCCGCCGCAGTTGAGGCGCAACTGTCCGAGGCGTTTGATGCTGTGCTGAACACGGGCGACAGGCCGCTGACCGAGGACGAGCTGCGCGCAGCTATGACGTCCTATGACGCGGTGCTGCCGACCGTGACCGACAAGATCTCAGCCAAGGCGTTCGACATTGCCAAACCACAGGCCCGGATCCTGGCCAACTACGGCGTCGGCTACTCCCATATTGATATGCAAGGTGCCGCAGGCCACGGCATGACGGTGACCAACACGCCGGATGTGCTGAGTGAATGCACCGCTGACATTGCCATGACGCTGCTGTTGATGGTGGCTCGCCGGGCCGGCGAAGGCGAGCGTGAGTTGCGCGCCGGCGAATGGACAGGCTGGCGCCCGACCCACTTGGTCGGCACCAAGGTTTCCGGCAAGACGCTGGGCATTGTCGGTTTTGGCCGCATCGGCCAGGAAATGGCGCGGCGTGCCCATCATGGTTTTAACATGAAGATCGTGGTGCAGAACCGCTCCTGCGTGTCCCCCGATATCCTGGCCCGCTACAACGCCACCCAGGTCGACAACCTGGAAGAGCTGATGCCGCAGTGCGACTTTGTCTCGCTGCATTGCCCGGGTGGTTCCGCCAACCGGCACCTGATCAATACCCGGATGCTGAACCTGATGAAGCCGGACGCCATCCTTATCAATACAGCCCGCGGCGAGGTAATTGACGAATTGGCCCTGTCCCGCGCCCTGTGGTTCGAAACCATCGGCGGCGCTGGGCTGGATGTGTTCGACGGCGAGCCGCGCATCAACCCCGACCTGATGGACTGCGACAACCTGGTAATGCTGCCGCATCTGGGCAGCGCTACCCGCGAGGCGCGTGAGGCGATGGGCTTCCGTGTGCTTGATAACCTGACCGATTTCTTTGCAGGGCGTGAACCGCGCGACCGGGTGATGTGATGGGTGATCCTGCCGAAACCACCTCTGCGGATCCTGCAGGCACCAGATATGCTGCCGGGCTTCGCGCCGAATTGCATGCGCTGTGGCTGGATGTCCTGCGTCAGCGGGCGCCGGAAGTTGCTGCCCAGGCGATATCCGAAACCGCCTGGGACTTGTCTGATGGACAGCCCGCGACCGCCTACATGCAGGCCTTCAACATCTGGTTTCAGTTGCTGAAGATCGTCGAGGAAAACGCCGCTATGCGCGACCGCCGCATGGCAGAAACGCAGGACGGGCCGGAAGTGGTCGAGGGCAGCTTTGCCCGCGCGCTGGATCTGGCCGGGGAGCTGGCCACGCCTGAACGGTTGAAGGAAGTCGCCAGCCAGTTTTCCATCGGTCCGACCCTGACGGCGCATCCGACCGAGGCCAAGCGGGTCACCATCCTGGAAATTCACCGCCGTATCTACCGCGGGCTGGTATCGCTGGAGGCCAAACGCTGGACCCCGCGCGAACGTGCCGATTTGCTGGAGGATCTGCGGTCGGAAGTCGACCTCCTGTGGATGACGGGTGAGCTGCGCCGCGACCGGCCCAGCCTGCAAGATGAAATCCAATGGGGTCTGCAGTTCTTCCGCGACAGCTTGTATCAAGCGGTGCCGCAGCTGTTTGGGCGCTACATTGCAGCAGCTGGACCGCGGCTGGGCGAGAGTGCTGATGCGCCCTGTCTTAAGTTCCATTCCTGGATCGGCGGCGACCGCGACGGTAACCCGAATGTGACCGTGGAGGCGACTGCGGCAGCGTTGACTGCGAACCGCGCAGCGATCCTGAAGCGGTACCAGAAGGCGCTGACCACCGCGGCGGAGCGGATTTCGATTTCGGCAGCTGTGTTTGCCTTGCCGGACAGCGCTTCTGCCCGGCTGGCAAAGGTTATTGCAGCGGCCCCCGGTGCCGCTGGGGTCTCTGCCCGCAATCCGGGCGAAGTTTTCCGCCAGGCGCTGACTGCGGTCCTGACGCGGGTCAAGGCCACCGCGGCAGAGGAGACAGGTGCGTATAAGCACTTGGGTGACTTTGTAGCCGATCTGTCCGAGGTCGAAGAGGCGCTTGAGGAAATCGGCGCGCACCGTTTGGCCGCCCGCTATGTGCGTCCGATCCGCTGGCAGGCCGATGTTTTCGGCTTCCGCACGGTGACGCTGGATATCCGCCAGAATTCGACCATGACTACCGAAACGCTGACCGAAATCTGGGGGCGTTCGGGTGAGGTGCCGGAGTTTGGCAGCCCGGAATGGTCGGCGCGCCTGCGCAAGGAATTAGGCAGCGCATCGCTTCCTTACATGACGCCGGATGAGCTGAGCCCGCAGAGCGGCGAACTGCTGAAACTGCTGCGGCTGATGCGCGATGCCGGCGCGGGGGAAGACCCGCAGGCGATGGGGCCGTTCATCCTGTCGATGACCCGCTCCACCGACGACTTGCTGGGGGTCTATCTGCTGGCGCGATACGCGGGGTTCGGCGCCGAAAAGGCGGCGCTCAAGGTGGTTCCGCTGTTTGAAACCATCGGTGACCTTCGCGCGGCACCCGGTATTCTCGACGGGCTTCTGGACGTGCCCTTTGCCCGCCGATCGCTGAAATCCAGCGACAACCGTATCGAGGTGATGCTGGGCTACTCCGACAGCAACAAGGACGGTGGTTTTCTCTGCTCTACCTGGGAGCTGGAAAAGGCGCAGCGCCTGATCACCCGCACCCTGGCGGCGCACCGGATGAAACCGGTGTTCTTCCACGGCCGCGGCGGCTCTGTCTCCCGCGGCGGGGCACCTGCGGAGCGCGCCATTGCAGCACAGCCTGCAGGCACCATCGCGGGGCAGATGCGGATCACCGAGCAGGGCGAAGTTGTCAGCTCAAAATACGCAAACCGCGGCACCGCGCTGCATCAACTGGAACTGATGGCATCTTCGGTTTTGCGCCATTCGCTGCAGGAAGGCACGCCGCCGGTGAACCCGGAGTTCGATGATGCCTTTGAGGCCCTCGCAGGAATGTCCCAGGCTGCCTATTCCAACCTGCTGAACGCGCAGGGTTTCCTGGATTATTTCCAGCAAGCCAGCCCGGTGGAAGAACTGGCGATGCTCAAGATCGGCTCGCGTCCCGCCCGCCGTTTCGGGGCAGGCTCGCTGGATGATCTGCGGGCGATCCCTTGGGTCTTTGCCTGGTCGCAGAACCGCCATATGATCACCGGCTGGTACGGCTTCGGCGCGGCGGTTGCCAGCTTCCGCAAGTTCCGCGGCGCGCGCGGAGACGTGGTGCTGCAGGACATGTTCACGGGTTCGCCGCTGTTCCGCCTGGTGGTGGACGAGGTCGAAAAGACCCTGCTGCAAAGCGATATGGAGATCGCTTCCGATTACGCAACGCTAGTGCAGGACGTTGAAATCCGCGAGCGCATTTTTGGCTCCATCCGCAAGGAGTATCAGCTTGCCTGTGAGGCAATTCTGTTTCTGACCCGAGACAGCGGCCTGGCGCAGCGCTTTCCGCGCCTGCGTGCCCGCTTGGGCCGCGTCGAAAACATGCTGCGCGAAATTCACAAGACCCAGGTGCGTCTCTTGCGGGAAAATCGCGCCGAGAAGCCTTCAACAGTGCCAGTCCCGCTGATGCAGTCAATGAACTGCGTGGCTGCGGGGCTTGGCTGGACAGGATAGACAGGAGCCCCGAATGTCCAAAGATCTCTTTTTCACCCAATCCCTCTCTGAGCGCGATCCTGAACTTTATGCCTCGATCACGGCGGAGCTGGGCCGCCAGCGCGACGAGATCGAGCTGATTGCGTCTGAGAACATCGTCTCTGCCGCAGTGATGGAAGCGCAAGGATCCGTGCTGACCAACAAGTATGCCGAAGGCTACCCGGGACGGCGCTACTATGGCGGCTGCCAGTATGTCGACGTGGCCGAAAACCTGGCCATCGACCGCGCCAAGGCGCTGTTCGGCTGTGAGTTCGCCAACGTGCAGCCGAACTCCGGCAGCCAGGCCAACCAGGGCGTGTTCCAGGCGCTGATCCAGCCCGGCGACACCATCCTCGGCATGGATCTGGCCTCCGGCGGCCACCTGACCCATGGTGCGCGCCCCAACCAGTCCGGCAAATGGTTCAACGCGGTGCATTACGGTGTGCGCGAAAGCGACAACCTGATCGATTACGACCAGATCCAGGCGCTGGCAAACGAGCACCAGCCGAAGCTGATCATCGCCGGCGGCTCCGCCATCCCGCGCCAGATCGACTTTGCCAAATTCCGTGAAATCGCGGACAGCGTCGGCGCCTATTTCATGGTCGACATGGCCCATATCGCAGGCCTGATCGCCGCGGGCGAGCATCCCTCGCCGTTCCCGCATGCGCATGTGGCCACCACCACCACCCACAAGACCCTGCGCGGGCCCCGCGGCGGCATGATCGTGACCAACGACGAAGCCATCGCCAAGAAGGTGAACTCGGCGATCTTCCCGGGCATCCAGGGCGGCCCGCTGATGCATGTGATCGCGGGCAAGGCCGCGGCCTTCGGCGAGGCGCTGAAGCCGGAGTTCAAGGCCTACCAGAAGCAGGTCAAGGCCAACGCAGCGGCGCTGGCGGACCAGCTGATCCAGGGCGGCCTGGACATCGTCACCGGCGGCACCGACACCCATGTCATGCTGGTCGACCTGCGCCCCAAGGGCGTCACCGGCAACATCGCCGACAAGGCACTGGGCCGGGCCCATATCACCACCAACAAGAACGGCATCCCGTTCGACCCGGAAAAGCCCACCGTGACCTCCGGCCTGCGCCTGGGCACGCCCGCCGGCACCACCCGCGGCTTCGGCGAAGGTGAGTTCCGCCAGATCGCCGACCTGATCATCGAGGTGATCGACGGGCTGGCCGCCAACGGTGAAGAGGGCAACGCGGATGTGGAAGCCTCCGTCCGCGCCAAGGTCGCGGATCTCTGCGCCAGGTTCCCGCTCTATCCGAACCTGTAAGAGCCCGACGAATTGAAGAAATCCAACCGCCGCAGCTTGAATGGTTGCGGCGGTTTTGTTTTGCGGCGAAGAGGATCTGCGCTATGCGGCACCGCGCTTTTGCAGGGCAAAGCGGGAATACACTGGGTGCCGCGGTAAACTCTTGAATTGCACAGCCGGGCTGTGCCTAATCGTGCGGAACCGGCAGAAACAAACGGACTATTCTTTTGTCAGACTCTTTATCCCTTTCGCATCGTGAAATGGAGCTGGTGGACGCCTTACGCCGCCTGGGCGGTTCTGCCCGCAGCGCGGAGCTGGCCAAGATGCTGGATGTCTCCGAAGAAACCGTGCGCCGCACTATCAAAGCGCTGAACAAGGCCGGTGCTGTACAGCGTGTGCACGGGGGCGCCTTTCTGGCCGGCCCGCAAAGTGCAACCAGTTTTGCCCGGCGCATTTCTGAGAACCAGAAGGAAAAGGCAAAGATTGCGGCGCTGGCGTCTGGTCATGTGCGCGATGGTATGGCGCTTTTTTTGGATGTCGGTTCCACCACCGCGTTCGTTGCAGAAGAATTGCGCCAGAAATCGGGGCTGATAGTGGTGACCAACTCCATCGGGGCTGCGCAAACTTTGGCGAACCACAACGGGAACCGTGTGCATTTTCTGGGCGGTGAAATGCAGAGCAATGAGCGTGGAACATTCGGGTTTGTTGCCGAACGGCAGCTGCGCCGGTTCTCGCTGGATCTGGCAATCCTTTCCGCCGATGCGCTGTCCGCCAAACATGGGGTGCTTTACCACAGTGCAGAGGAAGCCCAGCTGGCGAGCGTGGCCGCTGAATGCGTACAACAGGTTGCCATCGCCATGGCCCATCCCAAGTTCGCAGAAACCGCTCCGCACTGCGGGCCGGAGCCGCGCAGGATCGGCCTTTTGTTCACAGACCAGAATCCAGGCAAAAAGCTGTCTGCCGCTTTGACTGGCTGGGGGGTCAAGACGGTGGTTGCCCGGGTGGCGGAAGATGTCTGAAGTAGCAAATGCTACGCCGTAATTTCAGTGCGGCGGGTCCGTATTCCGCGATAGCGGCAGGCCAGGAATTTCAGTTGCCGCCGCAGCAAAACGCTGAAATTCCCCTCGCGGCCAGTCACTCGCCAGCAGACCGATCCTGATATGACACCCACTGTAATTGCCATCATTCTGTCAGCAGCCCTGCTGCATGCGGTGTGGAACGCTATCGTCAAAACAGCTGCCGACCGGACTACGACGCTTGGTTTGGTCGCCTTTGGCCAGGTCATCCCCAGTGCTGTGATGATAGCCGTCCTGCCACTGCCATCGGCGGAAAGCACTCCTTACATCCTGATCTCGACTGTCGTGCATTTCGGTTACTACTACATGCTGGGCCGTGCCTATCAGCATGGTGATCTTAGTGTGGTCTACCCGATCGCCCGCGGTATCGTGCCGGCGCTGGTTGGCATCTGGGCGATGGTCCTGGCCGGCGAAGTGCTGCCGCTGCAGGCCTGGGCAGGAATAGCGGTAATTGCCTTAGGTATCCAGCTCAGCAGCTGGAAGGCGTTGCGCTCGGGTGTGGGGCGGGCGGCCTTGGGATATGCGGTGGGAACGGGATTTTGCATTTCGATCTATTCCGTGGTCGACGGCCTGGGGGTGCGTTTGTCCGGCAATACGCTCAGCTACTGGGCCTGGGGCGCCTTCCTGCATATATTTATCGCCGGGTTTGTTGCTCTGCGCAGGCGCCGGGCCTTGGCGGCCATGCCGGCAAGAGTCTGGGCCTTGGGTATTGCCGGTGGCCTGGTGTCGATGACGGCCTACGGGCTGGTGCTTTATGCCAAGAATTTTGCTCCGCTGGGGGCCGTCTCTGCGCTGCGGGAGACTTCCGTGATCTTTGCGGCTCTGATCGGGTTTGTATTCCTCAAAGAAGGCTATTGGATGCGGCGGCTGGGTTCAGCTGTGCTAATGGCAGCCGGCGTGGCGCTCATTGGGGCCGCTGTGTAAATCCGCGGCCGCGGTTATGCGCTGGCACGGGGCTCCTGCCGTGCGGGCGTCTCTGCCAGAAGCGCCGCCAGAGTATTCAGAAGCAGTGCTTTCTTAATCGGCTTGGCGAGGAAATGATCCATCCCGGCCTCCAGGCAGGCTTGCTGGTCGCTGGCAAAGGCATTAGCTGTCAAGGCAACTATGATCGGTTGCGAAATCGGAAGACTGCGGATTTCCCGTGTGGCGCCTATCCCGTCCAGAACCGGCATAGACATGTCCATCAGGATGACATCCGGTTGCAGCTCCTCACACATTTCCACCGCGGCACGGCCGTTCGCAGCCTCCACCAGGTCGACGGGCTGGCCGCGCAAGAACTTGCGGATCAGCAGCCTGTTGGTCTGGTTGTCCTCAGCCAGCAGCACCTTGCAAGGGCAAAGCTGCGGCGCGTTGTCCTGCAAGAAGCTATCGGTCCCTTGCGGTGCCAGCCGGGCGGGCGCCAATTGCAGCTCTAACCGGAAACAGGATCCCTGGCCTGGCTCAGACAGGACAGAGATACCACCGCCCATCCGTTTTGCCAGCATGCTGGAAATGGTAAGGCCAAGACCGGTGCCGCCGAAGGCCTTGGTCGTGGCAGCATCTGCCTGGGTAAAGCGGTCAAAAATATGAAGGGCCTGTTGCTCGGATAGTCCGATGCCGCTGTCTTCGACCTCCACGATCAGGCGGTACAGGTCGCCAGGCGCATGAGAGACGCGGACGGCGATCCTGCCTTCGGGTGTGAACTTCACCGCATTGCCGATCAGGTTGACCAGGATTTGGCGCAGGCGCCCGTCATCACCGTGGAACTGCTCAGGCATCTGATCAGCATAGCTGATCTCGAGCATGATATCTTTTTCCAAGGCTTTTTGCCGGAACAGGTTGGCCGCGCTGTTTACGCAGTCGCGAAGGTTGAAGTCCTCTTCTGCGATGGAGAATTTGCCTGCCTCCAGGCGCGATACGTCGAGAATGTCATTGATGATTTTCAACAGGGCCTGGGCTGAGCTGCGGATGGTTTCGACATTCTGCTGTTCGTCAGGCGGCAGCTCAGCTTCAGCAAGAAGGTCTGCCATGCCGATAATCCCGTTCATCGGCGTGCGGATTTCATGGCTCATGTTTGCCAGGAACTCAGACTTGGCCCGGTCTGCTTGTTCCGCTGCTATCTTGGCTTCGGCGAGCTCGCGTTCGCGCTGTTTGCTATGGGTAATATCGCGCTCGATGCCGATGATCAGGTCGACCGTGCCATCGGCACCGGTTACCGGAACAATGTTGGTGTCGAACCAGACTTCGCTGCCTGATTTCGTGTAATTCAATACCTCGTTGTGGTAGCGGATGCCGAGGTCTTTGTGCCGGTTCATCTCGCGGATGACCCCGGTGTCTGTTTGCGGCCCATCCAGCAACTCAGACGGGGTGCGGCCTATGGCGTCTTCGGCTGGGTATCCGGTGGCGCGTGTGAAGGCGTCGTTGACCCAGAGAATCTGCCGCTTGGCATCTGTCAGGATGATGCTGTCAGAGGCGTGTTTGGCGACCAGCGAAAGCCGGTGCAGTTCCGCTTGCTGCTTTTGCAGTGCGGCGTGCGCCTGTTCGAGTGCCTGCTTACCCTGCTTAAGCTCGCTATTACGTTCCGACAGGGTCTGGTTGGCGCGGATCAGCTCCTCGCGCAGGCGTACATCTTCGGAAACGTTCCAATTGACACCGATCATCCATTCGCGGCCCTGCGCGTCTGTGAACGGGCTGGCCAACGCACGAATATGTTTCACCGTTCCATCTTCCTGCACGATCCGAAAATCCGAGGCGAAATGCGTGTTGCCGTCTTCGGCTGCCTGCAACGCCTTGGCGACCCTGCTGCGGTCGTCCGGGTGCAGTTTGCTCATCCAGGCTGGGCCTGTCAGCGGGCCGTTTGCAGCGGGAACGCCGTACAATTCGTGCATGCGGCTGTCCCAGCTCACCCTCTGGTTCTTGGCGTCGCATTCCCAGATGCCGACACGTGAGGTCTTCACGGCAATCTCCAACCGCCGTGAAACCGCTTCCAGCTCCGCCTCGCGGTGCCGCAGCTTGCGAATCACGCTTTGGCGCGCGTTAGACAGCCTGCCTGCCAGAAAAGTCGGGAAAATGATGAGCGCGCCGGCTGCCACCAGGGCAAGCCGCAATTGCCACAAATTGCCTGGGTCGCGCTGCCAGCCGCCGTTCGGGCGGGCCGCCAGCTGCCAGGAGCCGACGGGCAGATTTATGTTCAGCAGGACGGGGTCATCTGTGACGATGTCCGGGGTGCCAAAGAACCGGCTGCCTGCCGCGCCGGTTCCGTCCTGGCCGGTCAGTGCAATGTCCAGGCCGTTGCTGCTTTCAACGCGTGTGGCAGTGTACAGGGTGTCTGTCTCGACAACGGCTGAAAGAATGCCCCAAAAGCGGCGTTCTCCGCCGGTAGCGGTGAAAATCGGCAGCCGGTAAATAAAGCCGGTTCCGCCCTGCACAAGGCTGACGGGGCCTGCCAGAACCATTTCGCCGCTGTCCCGCACCCGGCTGGCGGCCTCTCGCTGTGCCGCGTTCTTATTGTAGTCCAGCCCGATGACAGGTTCATTGCCTGCAACCGGGTAAACCAAAGAGACGACCAGCCCGGGAGCCGCGGCGATATGCCGGATGGCGGTTTTACCCTCCAGCACCTGGGCGGCAATCCGGCCAAACCGCTGCTGCCCCATGTCCGGTTCGGTCGCCAGCATTGCTGCCAGGCCGCGCAGCCGCTGGTAGTCGCCGTTCAGCTGCCCTTCGAGCCGGGATTTTACCATTCCTGCTGCTTGTTGTGTCTCGGCGCGTTGAGACTGGTAGTGAATCGTGGTGTTCTGCCTTTCGGCATACAGTCCCGCAGCGCAGACCACTGCCAAGGCGAGCAGGGCAGGCAGGTACGTCCTGTTGCTGAGCGCGCGCATCCAGCGAGCGGGAAGTCTAACCACGGCCATTCAGCCATCCTTGGTAGTTCAAAAAACACTACTGGCAACTGAGGCCTTGAATTGTGCCAGCTATACGGTTCGGTCCTATTATCCCCTTAAAGTCTGAAAATCTGGTTTTCACAACATACTTGCAATCGGCCGCCGTCCGGTGTGGCTCAGGCGGCGGCTGCGGGCTTCAAAGGGCGGCAGGCGGATGGCTGGATCACCAATCCAGTCTTTTCATCAGAGCGGCCAGGCCGTCGGAAACAGGCAGCGCTTTTTGGGTTTTCCTCATCTTTTCTCAGTCGGCTCCAGTGCCAGGGCGGCGTGGAAAGCTTGGCCCGGCCCGCTGTCTTTGTATGGGCCGTCCAGGTAATTCAATGCAAAGTCTTCAATCTCGTTAATCGAGTAAACCATAATACTCTGCACTTTCGGATGGCAGGCATCCAGAAAACCCTGATCTTTAAGAAAAGTGGCATGACAGGTGTGATGGCACCGCAAAAACGTTTCATTCTGAACGGAAATTTACAAAGGGCCGTGAACTGCTCTCGCAGTGCAGTTGCCCACCCGGTTAGAAACGAAGCGCAGCGAACATCCGCCGGCGTCTGCAGTCAGCACTTTCTGCTGGCTGGCCGGCTGACAAGGCTCTGGAAGAGCAGGCCGCAGGTGAGCCTCATCCCAATAAATGTTTGAAAATAACGTGCTGGATTATAAGCGGGTTTACCCTTCGTTACTGCCGGGGGTGTATTGAACTTGGCTCAAGAGGCGGCTGCCGTTTGCAGTGCGGCCGGACAAGGTCTGCTGTTGGGGGCGCACTCAATACCCGGCAGAGCGGAGAAAAAGAGAGTATACGATGGCCAAACCTGATTGGCTCGCCAGCCTTATTGCATCCCTCACCGGCACCAGGGGCAAGGACAAACTTGCGGGGACCACTGGCGACGACACCATTGACGCAGGGGCTGGTGCTGACACGGTAGCAGGCGAAGAAGGCAGCGACTTCATCAACGCTGGCCAAGGCAATGATGTCATTTACGGCGATATGGGCGACGGTTTCGACCAAGGTGCGGACGCCAGCCCGCTGCAGCTGAAAATCGGCAATATTCAAAGCATCTCGCATGACGGCGGGACAGGGTCGGCAGGCAACCACGCCATCTTCAGCGACATCGCGGCCTTGGCGGATGGTACCAGTGTCTGGGGCAGGCTGGTGCTCGTTGAGAAATCGAACCCGGACATGCTGGTTCGGTTCGGATACACCGAGGGTGCGGAAATCCTGCTGCGGGGGGATCAGGCAGGAGATCAGGCAACCTTCCGTCTGGAGTTCTTCGATCCGGCAACTGGCGAGCCGCTCTATCTGAATTCTACAGCTACCTTTAATGACGTTGATGACAACAGCGGCTTTGGCGATGCCGAGGCGGTCATCATTGACGGCAACAGCTTCACCTCATTTGGTGTCTCGCAGGAATCCTCGCTCAGCACCGCGATTGACGGCAGTATGGTGACGGCGACCGGCACAGAGCGGAACAGTTACACTGACCAGGATGCCTGGTTCTCAGCTGCGTTCGAGGATCAGTCGTCGATTGAGTTCACACTGCAGACGCGGGATGGCCTGGCAGGATTCACTCTGTCCGGCGACGTCATCGATGATGTTGTCACAACTCCGATTGAACAGGGGGCCGACACAGTGTTGGCTGGCGACGGAGATGATGTGGTCTATGGCCAGGGTGGCAACGACTCTCTGCTTGGTGAAGAGGGCGACGACAGCCTGGACGGCGGTGCCGGCGACGATGTTCTGGAAGGGGGCGCCGGCGCGGACACCCTGATCGGTGGCACCGGCGGAGACACCTTGGCCGGCGGCGATGGAGACGATTACATCGACGGTGGCGAAGGCGACGACTTCCTGACCACCGGTCTGGGCAATGACACCCTGATCGGCGGTGAAGGCGATGATACCCTGCAGAACTCTGCGGGCGATGACAGTCTGGTCGGCGGCACCGGCAACGACAGTATCGTCGCGACCGACGGCAACGACACGCTGGAAGGCGGTGACGGCAACGACACCCTGTATGGCGGCAATGACAATGACGTGCTGGCGGGCGGCGCAGATGCGGACCTGATGTACGGCGAGGCCGGCAACGACAGTTTGGACGGCGGCGACGGCAGCGATGTGATGGATGGGGGCGCAGGCGCGGATACCCTGATCGGCGGCCTTGGCGCGGACACGATCTCGGGCGGCGACGGTGACGACTATATTGATGGCGGCGACGGTGACGACAGCCTGACCACTGGCCTGGGCAACGACACCCTGATCGGCGGTGCCGGCAACGACACTCTCAGAAACTCGGCCGGGGACGACAGTCTCGTCGGCGGGACCGGTGATGACAGTATTGTCGCGACTGACGGCAACGACACGCTGGAAGGCGGCGACGGTGCCGACACCATGTACGGCGGCAATGACGACGACCTGCTGATTGGCGGCAGCGGCGACGACCAGATGCATGGCGAGTCCGGCGCGGATACATTCCGGATGTCCGATGGTTATGGAAATGACACCCTGACCGGCGGCGAAGCAGGTAATGACTACGATACGGTCGATGTCTCCAGCGTTACCACGGGTGTCGCCGTCACCTTTACCGGTGACGAAGCGGGCACCATTACCGACGGCACGGACACGATCACCTTCTCTGAGATCGAGGCGCTGACACTCACGGATCAGGCTGACGTGGTGGATGCTTCGGCCGATGGCGCCGGCACCTCAATTGACGCAGGCGCGGGCGACGACATCGTCACTTTTGGTGCTGGGGACGATTCCATCACGAGCGGTTCAGGCTACGATGAGCTTGTCCTGACCGGCGGGGGCGGCATAGACACCGTTAGCGATTTCAGTCTTCTGGATGACGACAGTGACGGATCTTTTAACGATCAGCTGGATGTTTCAGACCTAACCGGGGGCACCGGACCGGACGGTGCCGTTCGCGCCTGGGATGTCTCCGTCAGTAATGATGGGGCTGGCAATGCTCTGCTGACCTTCCCGGGGGGGGAGAAGCTGGTGCTTGAGGGCGTTGATCCGAGCCAGATCACTACCGTGCAGCAAATGCATTCCGCGGGTATTCCTTGCTTTACGCCCAATGTTTTACTTGCCACGCGCCGCGGTGCCGTACCCGCTGGTCAGATCCAGGTTGGCGACTTCTTGCAAACTGCCGACAACGGTTATCAGCCGGTGATCTGGGTCGGGAAGCGGACGCTGAGCGCGGCGGAATTGGCCCTGAGTCCTCACCTTAGGCCTTACTGCGTTCAGCCAGGCGGCTTACTGATGCCGGAGCGGCCTATGCTGCTGTCGCCGCAGCACCGTCTGCTAATCGGGCGCAAGGCTTTCGGGGGCCGCAGCGGGCTGGGGGAGAGCTTCCTGCCGGCCAAGCTGCTGGCAGAGGCCGACGCGGCCTGCCGCCAGGTGCAGGCCGCAACCGGGCCAGTGACCTACGTGCACCTGATGACTGAGAGGCACGAAGTGATTTTTGCTGAAGGCATCGCGACAGAGACCTTTTGGCCAGGTCCAGAAGCAGTCCGCGGTTTGGGCTGTGCGGGGAGGCAGGAGCTGTTTGAATTGTTTCCGGATCTTGCCGCTGTTATGGGCTTTTCTGGCGAAACCGGGCGGGCACAAGTGCGCAAGGCCTATGGTGGCCTCGCGCGCCAGTCCCTGAGACGCCGCGATCTTCAGTCGGTTACCGCTGTCTGAGTTACCAGCAGGTGAGGCGTTAAAGGCAAGACCGCGGACGACCCGCAGAGCATGCCTGTGCTCTGCAGTCATCCCTGGCCGCAGCTTAGTAAGCTGCAGTGCCTGTTCCAAGGCAGGTTTCCTGGCTGCTCTGGTTTTGCCTGATTGCCCGGGTGGCTATTGAAACTTGTCAGAATTGGTTGGATATATCGGGTGTATTTGAATTGGATTTTAGAGATTGGAGCCGACGCCTCTTTGACCGGGAGTGTTTGTGCTTGTTTCAGCTAGCTCGGCTAGGGGCGCCTGTTCCAGACCGGCGTATTTGTGCCTGACAAGGGCAAGGGTATTTGGAGACGTTTCTTGGAAAAAACAGTTGGCACTTCTGCGCATTCAGACCCGGCAGCTGATGCGTCCGGCGAGAGGCTGCAGCAGCTGGAAATGGCGGTGCAGCGGGCCCAGGAAGGGTTCATCCGGTGGCAGGCATACTGCTTTGAACAGGTCAGCGGCGTTTCCCTGTCGGGCGCTGAAATCACTCTGCTTCTGCTGATCGGAAGCGATGGCCGGTCCAAATCAATCAAAGAACTGGCCCGTATTACCAACCGCGTCGACATCCCGAATATCCAGTATTCCTTGCGTAAACTGGCCTCTGCCGGGCTAACCTGCAAGAAGGGCGCCGGCCGCTCTGGTGTAACCTACAGCCTGACGGAGGAGGGGGCGCGAGTGGCCGCAAAAATGCAGTCTGTCAGGGAGCAGCGGCTGCTTCAGCCGCTTGCAGGCCGGCCCGGATTGGCCAGCCAGCTAGAGAATGCGCTAGCGGCATTGGAAGACCTGACCGAACTCTATGAAGCTGCGGGACATACGGCCGGCGCGGACAGGAAACCCTGATCCGGCAACTGTTTCATTGTAATGGGCCGCGCCGGCAGCCTAAAGTTCCGCTATGATCGAACTCAAGGACCTACTGCTGCTGACAGCGCTGGCGCGGCATCAGCACTTTGCCAAGGCTGCTGCTGATTGCGGGATGTCGCAGCCCGCGTTCTCCATGCGGATCCGGAATCTGGAAGAGCGGTTAGGACTGTCAATCGTACGCAGGGCCAACCGCTTTCAGGGGCTGACCGAAGAAGGCATGATGATCGTGCGGCGCGCACGGTCCATCCTCGACGATGCCAGGGCGCTGGAACAGGAAATCGCCGCAGCCCGGGGGGAAGTAACGGGCACGCTGATTCTGGGCGTTGTGCCGACAGCCACCGCCTGGGCCGCGCAGCTGGTGGACCAGGTGCATCAGGCCTATCCGCGGATCCTGGCGCAGGTGGAGGTGACGTCTTCCCTGGCCATTCAGCAACGGCTTTATGATGGTACGATTGATGCCGGCATCACCTACGCGGACAGTATGGGCCGGGAGCTGGTGACGGTGCAGCAGCTGTATGAGGAACGCTATGTGCTGCTGGCACCGGAAGATTGGGTTGAAGGCCGGGGCGACACGATCAGCTGGGCGGAAGCGGCGGAGCTGCCGCTGAGCCTGCTGGATGAACAGATGCAGAACCGCCGGATTCTGGACCGGATTTTTGCCGAACTGGGGTTGAAGCCGGAGATCGTATCCGAATCCAACGGATTCATGGCGTCGATGGTGCTGGCGCGGGAAGGCTCGGCGGCGACCATCCTGCCGCGGGCGCTGATGCAGGCGCTGGGCGATCTGGGCGGCACCCGGGTTCTGGCGCTGGTGGAGCCGGAGCAGGCGCGCCCGATCTGCATTGCGACTCTGGACCGGACACCGGAACTCACAACTGTACGCGCTTTGAAAGAGGTAGTTGCGACGTTTGTAGACGATAGGATGCCGCAAATGGCGTCATAAGAATTCCTTATCATGCAATCCAATTTCCAGATTTGACGATATTCATTCTTGATGGCATTGGCAGAATGAAAGACGTGCTGACTGGAGGATCCCATGGCACCATTGGATGATAGCAAGGGCGTATGGAAGTCCGGCAAAGGCAAAGGGCGCAAGACGCCCAAAGGCCGCCAGGTCGACGACATCGCGCTGAGCGAGGTTCAGGAACTGCTGGGGGACCGCCCGCGCAACCGTGACCTCGTGATTGAGTTCCTGCACCTGATTCAGGACAAATACGGCTGCCTCAGCGCCGCGCATATCCGCGCACTGGCCGAGGAGATGCGGACCGGTCAGGCCGAGATCTACGAAGTTGCCACCTTCTACGCCCATTTCGATGTGGTGAAGGAAGGGGAAACCCCGCCGCCGGCGCTGACCATCCGGGTTTGCGATTCGCTGTCCTGCGAACTGGCGGGTGCCCAGCAGCTGCAAAAGGCGCTGGAAGAGGGTCTGGACGCCTCCCAGGTTCGCGTGCTGCGCGCACCCTGCATGGGCCGCTGCGACACCGCGCCGGTACTGGAAATCGGCCACAACCACATTGACCACGCCACCGTCGAAAAGGTGGAAGCGGCGATTGCGGCGGACGACACCCACGCGCGCATCCCCGAGTATGAGACCTTCGCTGCGTATGAAGCGGACGGCGGCTATGCCACGCTGAAGGACCTGCGCGCGAATGGCGACTGGGAAGCGGTTCAGGCGAAAGTCAAAGAAGCCGGCCTGCGTGGCCTTGGCGGCGCTGGCTTCCCGTCCGGCACCAAATGGGGCTTTGTGCGCGCCAACGAAGGCCCGCGCTACCTGGCCGTGAACGGCGACGAAGGCGAGCCCGGGACCTTCAAGGACCGCTACTATCTGGAGCGCACCCCGCACGTCTTCCTTGAGGGCATGCTGATCGCGGCCTGGGCGGTCGAAGCCGAAAAAGCCTTTGTCTACATGCGCGACGAATACCCGGCAGTGCTGGAAATCCTCGCAACCGAGATCAGGGCACTGGAAACGGCCGGCATTGTCGAGGAAGGCTATATTGATCTGCGCCGCGGGGCAGGGGCCTATATCTGCGGTGAAGAATCCGCGATGATCGAGTCCATCGAAGGCAAGCGCGGCGAGCCGCGCCACCGTCCGCCGTTCGTGGCGCAGGTGGGTGTCTTCGGCCGCCCGACCCTCGTCCACAACGTCGAGACCCTGTATTGGGTCTGCAAGATCAACCGCGAAGGCCCGGAATGCCTGAATTCGGTTGAAAAGAACGGCCGCAAGGGCCTGCGCAGCTACTCGGTCTCGGGCCGCGTGAAGAACCCGGGCGTGCATCTGCTGCCTGCCGGGTCCACCATCACCGACATTATCGAAGCCTGCGGCGGTATGTTGGACGGGCACGCGTTCAAGGCGTATCAGCCGGGCGGCCCGTCCTCTGGCCTGCTGCCTGCGTCGATGAATGACGTTCCGCTCGACTTCGACACGCTGCAGCCGCATGGCACCTTTATCGGTTCCGCTGCGGTGGTGGTGCTGTCCGATCAGGACTCCGCCCGCGACGCGGCGCTGAACATGCTGCGCTTCTTCGAAGACGAAAGCTGCGGCCAGTGCACACCCTGCCGGGTGGGCTGTGAAAAAGCCGTCAAGCTGATGAGCGAGAAGAAGTGGGATCAGGGCCTGCTGGAAGAGCTGAGCGCTGCGATGGTCGATACCTCGATCTGCGGCTTGGGCCAGGCCGCTCCGAACCCGATCCGCCTGACCATGAAACACTTCCCCGAGGAGGTTTAAGCCATGAGCGATAAAGTCACATTCACACTCGATGGCGAACAGGTCTCGGCAGAAAAGGGCCTGACCATCTGGGAAGTCGCCAACGGCCGCGGGCTGAAAATTCCGCATCTGTGCCACAAGCCGGCACCCGGCTACCGCCCGGACGGCAACTGCCGGGCCTGCATGGTCGAGATCGAAGGCGAGCGCACGCTGGCGGCCTCCTGCATCCGTGAACCCGCCGAGGGCATGGTCGTCACCACCAACAACGTGCGCGCCGAAAACGCTCGCAAGATGGTGATGGAACTGCTGGTCGCAGACCAGCCCAAGAAAGAAGAGGCGCACGACAAGTCTTCACACATGTGGGACATGGCAGAACTGAGCGGCGTCACTGAGAGTCGTTTCCCGAAGCTGGAAGAGGGCCGTATCCCGCTGCTGGACGACAGCCACGTCGCCATGAAGGTGAACCTGGACGCCTGTATCTCCTGCGGCCTGTGCGTGCGCGCCTGCCGCGAAGTGCAGGTCAATGACGTGATCGGCATGGCTGGCCGCGGCCACGATGCCTATCCGACCTTCGACATCGCCGACCCGATGGGCCAGTCCACCTGTGTGGCCTGCGGCGAGTGCGTCCAGGCCTGCCCGACCGGCGCGCTGATGCCCGCCACCGTGATGGACGACAAACAGGTTGGCGACAGCAAGGACTACGATTCCGAGACCGAAAGCGTCTGCCCGTTCTGCGGCGTCGGCTGCAAGGTCAGCCTCAAGGTCAAGGACGGTAAGGTCAAATATGTCGATGGCATCAACGGCCCGGCCAACGAAGGCCGCCTGTGCGTCAAAGGCCGCTTCGGCTTTGACTACATCCACCACCCGCACCGCCTGACCAAGCCGCTGATCCGCCGAGACGACGCGCCGGCCAAGGGCTTGAACGTCGATCCGGGCAACCTCTCCACCCACTTCCGCGAAGCGACCTGGGAAGAGGCTATGGATTTGGCCGCCAAGGGCTTGATGCGCTTGCGCGATGAAAACCCGAAATCGGTTGCGGGCTTCGGCTCGGCGAAATGCACCAATGAAGAGGCCTATCTCTTCCAGAAGTTCATCCGCCAGGGCTTCAAGCACAACAACGTCGACCACTGCACCCGCCTGTGCCATGCGTCGTCTGTTGCAGCGCTGATCGAAAACGTTGGCTCCGGCGCGGTGACCGCGACCTTCAACGAGATCGAAAACGCGGATGTGGCGATCGTGATCGGCTCCAACCCGATCGAGAACCACCCGGTGGCGGCGACCTACTTCAAGCAGTTCACCAAGCGCGGCGGAAAGCTGATCGTGATGGATCCGCGCGGCGTCGGCCTGCGCCGGTTTGCCACCGAAATGGTGCAGTTCCGCCCCGGTGCGGACGTGTCGATGCTGAACGCGATCATGAGCGTGATCGTTGAGGAGGGCCTGTACGACCAGGAATACATCGATAAATACACCGAAAACTGGGAAGCGGAAAAACAGCATCTGGCGCAGTTCACGCCTGAAAAGATGTCGGAAATCTGCGGTGTCAGCCCTGAGCAGCTGCGCAGCGTTGCACGCATCTTTGCGGGCGGCAAGGCGGGCCTGATCTTTTGGGGTATGGGTGTGTCCCAGCACATCCACGGCACCGACAACTCGCGTTGCCTGATCTCGCTGGCGCTGATGACCGGCAACGTGGGCAAGCCGGGCGCCGGCCTGCACCCGCTGCGCGGTCAGAACAATGTGCAGGGCGCGTCAGACGCGGGCCTCATCCCGATGTTCCTGCCGGATTATCAGACCGTGACCTCGGATGATGTGCGCAAAAGCTTCACCGATGTTTGGGGCGGCGGCGACTTCTCGAATGAGAAGGGCCTCACCGTGACCGAGATCGTTGACCAGGCCTATGCCGGCAACATCAAGGGGATGTACATCCAGGGGGAAAACCCGGCGATGTCCGACCCGGATGCCGATCACGCGCGTGACGCCTTTGCCAAGCTGGAGCTGATGATCGTTCAGGATATCTTCCTGACTGAGACGGCAAACTATGCCGACATTATCCTGCCGGCCTCAGCGCTCTATGAGAAGAATGGCACCGTATCGAATACCAACCGCCAGGTGCAGCGTGTGCGCCCCGCCGTGGCGCCTCCGGGTGACGCGCGCGAGGACTGGCAGGTGACTGTCGAGCTGGCGCAGCGCATCGGCCTGCCGTGGGACTATAAGGATGTCAGCGAAGTCTTTTCAGAGATGAAGCTGAACATGAAGTCGCTGAACAACATCACCTGGGAGCGTCTGGAAACCGAGACCATCACCTACCCGTCGCTGCATGAGACCGACCCCGGTCAGGCGATTGTGTTCGGTGACGGCTTCCCGCGCCCCGAGGGCCGTGCCCGCTTTACTCCGGCCTCGGTGATCCCGCCGGATGAGGCTCCGGATGCGGACTATCCGATGATCATGACCACCGGCCGTCAGCTGGAGCATTGGCACACCGGGTCAATGACCCGCCGGTCGCTGGTTCTGGATGCGGTTGAGCCGGAAGCGAACTGCTCGCTCAACCCGCGCACGCTCAAGCTGATGGGTATCGAGCCGGGTGAGATGATCCGCCTGTCGACCCGCCGCGGTTCGATCGAGATCATGGCGCGTGCCGACCGGGCGATTGCCGAGGACATGGTGTTTGTGCCTTTCGCCTATGTGGAGGCAGCGGCCAACATCCTGACCAACCCGGCGCTGGACCCCTATGGCAAGATTCCCGAGTTCAAGTTTTCGGCGGTGAAAGTCGAGAAGATCGAAAACCAGATCGCCGCTGAGTAAAGCGGCCGGGTACTGGCAAAAAAAGGGCGGGCGCGGAACCGAAAGGTTCCGCGCCCGTGCTTTTGGTGGCGCCGCGCCCTTTGGGCGCGGCGCTTGGCCCAACGGCTGTGCGGGCATCTTTGATGCCTGTTCAGCGGGCGGGAGAGCTCCTGTCAGCGGTGGCGGGCCAAGAACCGGTCAAGGTCCTTCTGGGCAGGCGGCTTGCCTGAGAACACCTCGATATAGCCGGGCATCAACGAGATCCGGTAACCTGTACTCTCGCTCACCTGCATTGAGATATAGCCGATCTGGGTATAAATCATAGCCTTGGCCCGGACCAAGGCGTCTTGCTGCTCGTATCCGAAGCGCTGGAACATGTCGTTTATGGCCCTCTCGCGCCGGGTATCGGCCGCGTTCAGCCGAGCCTGCAAGGCGGCGTCCGTGCGTGCCCAGTTGCGGATCGCCAAATCCAGCCTGGCGTCGAACAGATCCGGATCGATCCAGCAGTCAAACAGGTTGAACAGCGCTTCGGCAATGCTTTCGGCGTAAGCTTCGGTCCGTGCGGCCAGATTGCCGGTGTTCTTGTCTTCCCAACGGCGGACCATTGCCTCCAGCAGCTCTTCGCGGTCCTTGAAGTGCCAGTAGAAACTGGTGCGTGACACCCCGAGCCGTTTGGCCAGGGGCATCACCTTCACGGCTTCCACACCGCTTGCGGTCAGCACGTCATAAGCAGCCGAGAGCCAGTTCTCTTCCCTGAGGCGCGCGCGGGAGGTGTCCGGTGTATTCATGGCCCAGCCATAGCAGCGGCTGCAGCCGCGGGCAACTTTTCATGACATTTGTGAAAATAAAATTGACACATGTGTCAAGTTGATGTCGGATTGCTGCCAGCCCAGACACAACTCCAGAAAGCCCGCGCCATGTCCAAGGACCCGTTGCTACAGCCCTTTCAGCTTAAGCACCTGACCCTTCGCAACCGCATCATGACCACCAGCCATGAGCCGGCCTACCCGGAAGACGGCATGCCCAAGGAGCGCTATGCAGCCTATCATGCGGAACGGGCCAAGGCTGGGGTGGCTCTGACGATGACTGCGGGGTCGGCTGCGGTCAGCCGTGACAGCCCGCCGGTCTTCAACAACATCCTTGCTTATAAGGATGAAGTGGTTCCCTGGATCCGCAATCTGACCGATCAGGTGCACGATCATGGCGCTGCAGTGATGATCCAGCTGACGCACTTGGGCCGCCGCACCGGCTGGAACAAGGGCGACTGGCTTCCTTCAGTCAGCTCCTCGCGCCACCGGGAGCCTGCGCACCGGTCATTCCCGAAACTGGCCGAGGACTGGGACATTACCCGCATTATTTCGGACTTCGCGGACGCGGCGGAGCGGATGAAGGAAGGCGGCATGGACGGAATTGAACTGCAGGTCTATGGCCACCTGCTGGACCAGTTCTGGTCACCGCTGACCAATGACCTGGAAGGGCCATACGGTGGGCAGACGCTGGGCAGCCGTATGAAGTTTCCGATGGATGTGTTGCAGGCGGTCCGGGACCGGGTTGGCAGTGAGTTCATCGTTGGCCTTCGCTACACCGCCGATGAGACGGAAGAGGGCGGGATCAGCCCGGAAGAAGGGCTGGAAATCTCCAAGCGCCTGGCGGCCAGCGGTATGGTGGACTTCCTCAACGTGATCCGCGGCCGCATCCACACAGATCCGGCCATGACCGACGTGATCCCGGTGCAGGGCATGAAGTCAGCGCCGCACCTGGATTTCGCGGGTGAGGTAAGGAAGGCGACAGGTATGCCGACTTTCCATGCGGCCCGTATCCCGGATGTGGCAACGGCCCGACATGCGGTTGCCGGCGGCCTGCTGGATATGGTGGGCATGACCCGCGCCCACATGGCCGATCCGCACATCGTGAAGAAGATCATGGAAGGGCGCGAAGATGACATCCGTCCCTGTGTCGGCGCCACTTACTGCCTGGATAGGATTTATCAGGCGGGGGAGGCACTGTGCATTCACAACGCGGCAACCGGGCGTGAGCTCACGATGCCGCATGCGGTTGCGCCGGCAGAGGTCCGCAAGAAGGTGGTGATCGTGGGCGCGGGGCCGGGTGGTCTGGAGGCCGCGCGGGTGGCGGCAGAGCGCGGCCATGACGTCACTGTTTTCGAAGCTGCGGCGGAACCGGGCGGCCAGGTCCGCCTGACCGCGCAGAACCCGCGCCGGGCTGAGATGATTGGCATCATTGACTGGCGTATGGCGCAATGCGCGGCCCGGGAGGTGGCGTTCCGCTTCAATACCTGGGCTGAGGCCGAGGATGTGACTGCTCTTGATCCTGACGTCGTGATCGTGGCGACCGGCGGAATGCCCTGTATGATGCTGCATGAAACCGGCTGTGAGCTGCGCCATGCGGTTTCCAGTTGGGACATCATCTCAGGCGATGTGAAACCGGCCGGGCATGTGCTGATCTATGACGAAAGTGGCGATCACCCGGGCCTGATGGCCGCGGAAGCTGCGGCAGGCGCAGGGGCTAAGGTGGAAATTATGACCCCCGGCCGCAGCTTTGCTCCGGAGGTGATGGGGATGAACCTCGTGCCTTACATGCGGGTGCTGCAAGACAAGGATGTGACCTTTACGGTGGCCCGGCGCCTCCTGGGGCTTGCTCGCAACGGCAACAGGCTGGAAGCATCCATCGGCACGGATTACAGCGGTCATTCCTATCAAGCAGAATTTGATCAGGTGGTCCTGAACTACGGAACCCTGCCACTGGACGACCTCTACTTCGCGCTCAAGGAGGCGTCGGTCAACCGGGGTGAGGTGGATTACGGCGCCCTGGTCAGCGGCCGGCCTCAAACGATCCGCTCCAACGCTGCGGGCCGGTTCCAGCTGTTCCGCATCGGCGATGCGGTTTCCGCGCGCAATACCCACGCAGCGATCTATGATGCGCTGCGGCTGACTAAGGAGATCTGATATGCGTCTGGGTTTCTTGGGATGCGGCACCATTGCCTCGGCCGTTGTGCACGGCCTGGCGGGCAAGGGTCACCAGATTACTGTCTCGAAGCGCAACACGGCGCAGTCTTCGGCGCTTGCCGAGGCGTTTGATGATGTGGCTGCAGCAGGAAACCAAGCAGTGATTGACGCAAGCGACGTGGTCTTCCTGGGGCTTATGGCGGAAGCTGCGGAGGACATCCTGAACGATTTGGCATTCCGGGAGGGGCAGCAAGTAATCTCCTTCATGGCTGGCGCGGATCTGGAACAGGTCGCGGACTGGACTGCGCCGGCCAGCGCGGCGGCGGTGATGATGCCTTTCCCGGGTATCGCGCAGGGCGGCTCCCCGGTAATGGCACTCGGGGATACTGCGCTGCTCAGCCGGATCTTCGAGCCGGACAACCGGGTCTTTGCAGTCCGGGACGGCAGCGAACTGAAGGCTTACCTGTCGGCCCAGGCGGTGCTTTCGCCAGCTGCACGCCTGGTAGGGGATGCCGCTGACTGGCTTGGGGGAAGGGTGTCAGATCCCGCGCAAGGGGAAGCTTTCTTGCGGATGCTGGTTTCAACCAGCCTGCAGGCTTCGGGCTGTACGGAGCTGATCGAGGCGCTGAATACACCGGGAGGGTTTAACCAGCGGCTGCGGTTGCACATGGAACAGGCGGGGATGCGCGAAAGCCTCATAGAAGGGTTGGGTGAACTCGAAGGCTGAGCGCATTGTCGCTGCGTTTGCCTGCCTTTGGGCTGCGTGTTCATACTTTCCTTTGCCCCCCTTTGCCCCCCTTTTGGTCACCGGCGCGGGTTTTTGGGCTGCATTGCGCGGGAAGGCGCGGTTCGGGAGGGGAACCTTGTGGTTTGATTTTGCGATTCCCGGTTTTGAATCTGTG
>NZ_JCAIJR010000001.1:1697500-2557500 GCF_059429195.1 Leisingera sp. CC-HEC093
GACTGTTTGAACGTCTGTTCTTCAGACGAAAATTGACATCGTTAAGAGAGATACAATCAACAATACTGTTGGTCGCCCGAGTGTGGGACAGACCTCAGTCAGGTGCTGATCTTCTTCGGAAGTGAGGCGAGCTTCAGAACACGTCATGTTTCCTCAGACGTCCTGGAGTATGCCTGGTTGAAACGACAGTGTTGTCCAAGTCAAGTACACTAACCCGCGCGGTCGCAAGACTGCGCAACAAGTTCCTGGTCACCGACATGACCGGGAGCGGGATAGTTTGCTTTTTGGTTCAGAATAAGGGTGCGGTTTCTTACCAGCTTCCGCACCGTGGCATGAAACACTGTCTTTTTCTGGATCAAATCAAGCGCGAGAAGGGCGTTTGGTGGATGCCTTGGCAGTAAGAGGCGATGAAAGACGTGATACCCTGCGATAAGCTTGGGGGAGCCGGGAATAGGCTTTGATCCCAAGATCTCTGAATGGGGGAACCCACCTGAAAGTCCGTTATTGTTACCCTTGGTAATCAATAATGGGTTTAACCAGGTACTTAAGGACTGAATACATAGGTCTTTAAGAGCAAACCCGGGGAACTGAAACATCTAAGTACCCGGAGGAAAGGACATCAATAGAGACTCCGTTAGTAGTGGCGAGCGAACGCGGACCAGCCGAGCCTGATGAGTGAGAAGAACATGTTGGGAAACATGGCCATAGCGGGTGACAGCCCCGTATTCTAAGCTCTGAGGGACGTATTAAGTAGGGCGGGACACGTGAAATCCTGTTCGAAGATCGGAGGACCACCTCCGAAGGCTAAGTACTCCTTACTGACCGATAGCGAACCAGTACCGTGAGGGAAAGGTGAAAAGCACCCCGGCGAGGGGAGTGAAACAGTACCTGAAACCGAACGCCTACAATCAGTTGGAGGCCCCTTGAGGGCTGACAGCGTACCTTTTGTATAATGGGTCATCGACTTGGTCTCACGAGCAAGCTTAAGCCGTTAGGCGGAGGCGCAGCGAAAGCGAGTCTTAATAGGGCGCATGAGTTCGTGGGATCAGACCCGAAACCGAGTGATCTAGGCATGGCCAGGTTGAAGGTGCGGTAACACGCACTGGAGGACCGAACCCACATCCGTTGAAAAGGATCGGGATGAGCTGTGCCTAGGGGTGAAAGGCCAATCAAACTCGGAGATAGCTGGTTCTCTGCGAAATCTATTTAGGTAGAGCGTCATCCGAATACCCCGGGGGGTAGAGCACTGGATGGGTAATGGGGCCCCACAGGCTTACTGATCCTAACCAAACTCCGAATACCCGGGAGTACTAGATGGCAGACACACGGCGGATGCTAACGTCCGTCGTGGAGAGGGAAACAACCCTGACCTCCGGCTAAGGCCCCCAATTCATGGCTAAGTGGGAAAGCAGGTGAGACGTCCAAAACAACCAGGAGGTTGGCTTAGAAGCAGCCATCCTTTAAAGATAGCGTAACAGCTCACTGGTCTAATCAAGATGTCTTGCGGCGAAGATGTAACGGGGCTCAAGCCATGAGCCGAAGCCGAGGATGCACATAGTGCATGGTAGCAGAGCGTAGTGTGACATAGTTCCATGCGTCCTTACTTTCCTGCGGGAAAGATTGGACGCAAGGAGCTTTCGATGAAGCCGGGGCGTGAGCCATCCGGTGGAGAGATCACTAGCGAGAATGATGACATGAGTAGCGACAAAGAGTGTGAGAGACACTCTCGCCGAAAGTCCAAGGGTTCCTGCTTAAAGCTAATCTGAGCAGGGTAAGCCGGCCCCTAAGCCGAGGCCGAAAGGCGTAGGCGATGGGAACCACGTTAATATTCGTGGGCCAGGAGGATGTGACGGATTGTGAAGGTAGTTCATCCTTATCGGATTGAATGGGCTGCTGATCAGTCCCTGGAAATAGCCCTCCATCAGACCGTACCCTAAACCGACACAGGTGGACTGGTAGAGAATACCAAGGCGCTTGAGAGAACGATGTTGAAGGAACTCGGCAAAATACCTCCGTAAGTTCGCGAGAAGGAGGCCCGGGTTCAAGGCAACTTGGATCCGGGGGCACAAACCAGGGGGTGGCGACTGTTTATTAAAAACACAGGGCTCTGCGAAGCCGCAAGGCGACGTATAGGGTCTGACGCCTGCCCGGTGCCTGAAGGTTAAAAGGAGGGGTGAGAGCTCCGAATTGAAGCCCAGGTAAACGGCGGCCGTAACTATAACGGTCCTAAGGTAGCGAAATTCCTTGTCGGGTAAGTTCCGACCTGCACGAATGGCGTAACGACTTCCCCGCTGTCTCCAACATCGACTCAGCGAAATTGAATTGCCTGTCAAGATGCAGGCTTCCCGCGGTTAGACGGAAAGACCCCGTGCACCTTTACTACAGCTTCGCACTGGCATCAGGATTGTGATGTGCAGGATAGGTGGTAGGCATCGAAACCGGAACGCAAGTTCCGGTGGAGCCTCCCTTGAGATACCACCCTTCGCACTCTTGATGTCTAACCGCGGTCCGTTATCCGGATCCGGGACCCTGCGTGGCGGGTAGTTTGACTGGGGCGGTCGCCTCCTAAAGAGTAACGGAGGCGCGCGAAGGTTGGCTCAGAGCGGTCGGAAATCGCTCGTTGAGTGCAATGGCAGAAGCCAGCCTGACTGCAAGACTGACAAGTCGAGCAGAGACGAAAGTCGGCCATAGTGATCCGGTGGTCCCGCGTGGAAGGGCCATCGCTCAACGGATAAAAGGTACGCCGGGGATAACAGGCTGATACTGCCCAAGAGTCCATATCGACGGCAGTGTTTGGCACCTCGATGTCGGCTCATCTCATCCTGGGGCTGGAGCAGGTCCCAAGGGTACGGCTGTTCGCCGTTTAAAGAGGTACGTGAGCTGGGTTTAGAACGTCGTGAGACAGTTCGGTCCCTATCTGCCGTGGGTGTAGGATACTTGAGAGGAGTTGCCCCTAGTACGAGAGGACCGGGGTGAACGATCCACTGGTGGACCAGTTGTTATGCCAATAGCAGTGCTGGGTAGCTATGATCGGACAGGATAACCGCTGAAGGCATCTAAGCGGGAAGCCCCCCTCAAAACAAGGTATCCCTGAGGGCCGTGGAAGACCACCACGCCGATAGGCCGGAGGTGTAAGCGCAGCAATGCGTTCAGCTGACCGGTACTAATCGCCCGATAGGCTTGATTTGATCCAGTAACAGACAGTGTTACAAAACCAATCAAAGCAAACATCCCTAACTGACTTGGACAACGTGATTGTACCGGCGCTCCCAATAAAGGCGCGCCGGAGTGGATTTTTCTCGGTTTGGTGGCTACAGCACAAGTGAAACACCCGGTCCCATCCCGAACCCGGAAGTTAAGCACTGTCGCGCCGATGGTACTTGGGCTCAAGCCCTGGGAGAGTAGGTCACCGCCAAACCTAGTAAAATCCAAAATCTCTCAATACGATATCAAACAAACCTGACGCGGGATGGAGCAGCCAGGTAGCTCGTCAGGCTCATAACCTGAAGGTCGCAGGTTCAAATCCTGCTCCCGCAACCAACACTAATTCACCTGACATATCAAAGGCTTCGGGTAAGACATCCGGGGCCTTCTTCGTGTTCGGGACTTCCGCACCCGCCGCCAGTTGCAACAGCCCGGCCAGATCCCCTCCAGCGTCAAATCCAGGCCGGTGCCCTCCGCCGCAGGCGTCAGCACGATCCGCTCCACCAATGCGCGCAGCGCTTCCTTGGCCTCTTCCATGCCTCCGGCGGAGCCAAGGCCCTTGATCAGCTGGGTGACCCGTTTGCGGTCCCGAACCGCCTGTGCAACGAACTCAGGGCCATTGTCCGAGCGGATGGCCCGCCCGGCGCATCCGCGTCCGGAACCAGCCGCACCTCTGAGCTACTCCCCAATCGTTGGACAGTTTCCGCTGGAAGAAAAAATACGGTAAGCGTTGCATCTGCCCCCATTTTGGGGCCTGACCGGGACACAAACACCTGAGATGTCAGATCAGACACTCAGCATCCTGCTCGACTTTATCCGCGCAACCCGGAATCGCTGTCCGCGATCCGTTGGAATGACTGTCCGACATGCCCGGAATGCACAGCCATGCGGCGGGTGCTTTTCGGCAGCGCCGCGAATCTTAGCGCTGCAAGCGCACGCAGCAAGATTATGGCACTTCTTCTAAGGGCTCAGAGCTGCCCGATGCCAATGCGGCAAGCTCTTTGGTGCGGGCGGAACAGAACCAGTCATCGGCAGAATTGGTCATGCCCCTGATTTTCCACCGTCTCGTTCTATGTGCGGTCGTTCGCGTTTCAGGAACCGACCTTTGGCCGCAAGCGGCGAAACCTAGCAGTGAGCCCCATTCGCCGACTTTCTGCATTGCGGCTAATGTGTAGTTTAATGAAAATCTCGACTTGGAAACAGGTGTTTCGCTTGATCGCGGGGATGCATGGCCTGTGCCGGATAGCGAGCATTTTTCGGTGTGTCGTCCGTACGTGCCCCTTCTGTGGTCAGAGATTCCGGTTGTGGATGGCCCAATTCGGAGAGCGCATAGGACAGGTCCTGCACATCCTGCCCGATCAGATGCACAACACTGCCTTCGCGTTGTAAATAGCCTGTGACGCGCAGCAACCGCCCCCCCATGATAATCCGCCGGAAGCGTTCATAAACCTTCGGCCAGACCACGACATTGCTAACGCCGGTTTCATCTTCCAACGTTAGGAAGATTACTCCAGAAGCTGTCCCCGGGCGTTGCCGAGTGATCACAAGACCGCAGACACTGTAGCGGCCCAAGGCGATATCTGACAATGCCGCATGGGTGACGAGGCCTGGAAGTGCAGGGCGCAATAATTCCATCGGATGCGCGCGCAGGGATAAACGGGTCGAAACATAGTCTTCCACGACCTCTTCGCTTAAGTGCATATTGGGCAGCCGAACATTTGGCTCGTGGGTCTTCTCGCCATCAATCGGATCATTAAAAAGCGGCAAGGGCTTGGGGCTTTGAATGGCTTTGACTTTCCAAAGCGCATCGCGGCGGTTCAGCCCTGTCTCAGAAAATGCATCCGCTTCTGCCAATCGTGTAAGAACATCAGGATGCACGCCAGATCGCAGCCATAATGCCTCTGGGTCAGGATACCCATTGTTCCGGGCAGCCACGATCCAGTCTGCATCTTCTTCTTTAAAGCCCCTGATCTGACGGAAACCAAGGCGAAGCGCTAGGTCACCATCTGGACGGCGTTCCAGTGTATTGTCCCATTCCGAATGGTTCACGCAGACCGGGCGGGTTTCCACACCATGTTCGCGCACGTCCCGCACAATCTGAGCTGGGGCATAAAAGCCCATCGGCTGGGAGTTCAACAAAGCGCAGGCAAAGATCGCCGGGTGATGGCATTTCAACCAAGCCGAGACATATGCCAGCATGGCAAAGGCAGCAGCGTGGCTTTCAGGGAAGCCGTAATCAGCAAACCCTTCGATTTGACCAAAGCAACGTTCCGCGACCTCCTGCGAATAGCCATTGTTCAACATACCGGTGATGAATTTTTCCCGATAGGTTCCAATCGTACCCATACGCCGGAACGATGCCAGAGAGCGGCGCAGGTGATCTGCTTCTTCCGGGGTAAAGCCTGCACCGACCACAGCGATTTGCAACGCTTGTTCCTGAAAAAGCGGCACCCCTAACGTGCGTTTGGTCACTTCTTCCAACGCTGGTCCAAAAGGTTCAGGTTTTTCAAACCCATTGCGCCGCCGGATATAGGGTTTCACCATATCGCCTTGAATGGGACCGGGACGGACAATGGCGACCTCAATCACTAGATCATAAAACTCGCGCGGCCGCATTCGGGGCAGAAAGTTCATCTGTGCCCGGCTTTCCACCTGAAAGACGCCAACTGCATCGGCACGGCAAAGCATATCATAGGTAGCTTCATCCCCTTGGGGGATAGAAGCAATGCTGTGGGTGATATTATTATGTCGCTGCATCAGCTCAAAGCTTTTGCTTAGACAGCTCAGCATTCCCAAGCCCAGCACATCCACTTTCAAGATACGCAACGCATCGATGTCGTCCTTATCCCAGCAGATCACGGTCCGGTCTTCCATCGCCGCATTTTCAATTGGGGCAAGTTCATCTAGCCTCCCGTGCGTAATGACAAAGCCGCCAACATGCTGAGAAAGATGACGAGGAAAGCCGATGATTTCGCTGATCAGGTGAATAGTTTGCATCAAACGGCGGTCGCCTGGATCAAGGCCAAGCTCCCGAATACGGTCCAGATCCACACCGCCATTCGACATGCCCCAGATTTGCCCAGACAGCCCTGCGGTTACATCTTGGCTAAGGCCCATGACTTTACCCACCTCCCGTATTGCGGCGCGGGAGCGAAAGTGAATCACAGTGGCGCACAGACCTGCGCGTTCCCGGCCGTATTTTTCATAAATCCACTGGATCACCTCTTCGCGCCGTTCATGTTCAAAATCCACGTCAATATCTGGCGGCTCGCCACGGTGCTTGGATACGAACCGTTCAAAAACCATAGCGATCATGTCAGGGCTGACATCTGTGATACCCAGCAGGTAACAAAGAATGGAATTGGCGGCAGAACCGCGCCCCTGACACAGGATGCCCTTTGACTTGGCGAACTGCACAATGTCATGCACGGTCAGGAAGTAGGCAGGAAAGTTCAGCTCCTTAACCACGGCCAGCTCTTTCTCCATCAACTCAAGCGCCCGATCCGGTGGACCTTCAGGATAGCGACGCTTTAGCCCTTCTTTTGCCAGGCGTTCCAAACGTTCCTGTGGTGTTTCCCCTTCGCTGTCCTCATGCGGGTATTCATAGGACAGTTCGCTAAGGTCAAAGCTGCATTTGCTGGCAATCTCTAATGTTCGCCTTAGTGCAGCGGGATGATTCCGAAAGACACGTGCCATATCTGTTCCAGCTTTCAGGCGGCGCTCGCCATTGGGCAAAGCACGTGTCCCGATTTCATCAATCGTGATATGTTCGCGCATGCAGGTCAGAACATCGGCCAGTTGGCGGCGATTGGCGCGGTGCATTAACACATCCCCAACGGCCACCATTGGGGCAGAGGTTCTTTGCGCCAGTTGGGCACAGGCTGCCAAATAGCCTTGATCACTGCCATCATACCGTGGGGCCGCCCCGAGAAAAACATGCCCCGGAAAATGGCGGGCAAGCATTCGAATATCCGCAGTGGCCTCGTTTAATCCTCTCCGTGGCAAGGCCATCAGGATCATGCCTTTGCAAGCCACAATCATATCCTTGGTATAAAGAGTGCATTGCCCTTTTTCTGCACGCCGCTTGCCAAGTGTCAGTAGCCGCGTCAGCCGTTTGTAAGCGGCCCGGTCTCGTGGCAAAGCAACCCAATCCACCAAGCTATCCTGCAACACTAAACGGCAGCCCACGATCAACTTAGGCAGCCTTGCCGCGATAGGTTTTTCTAGCGGCATGTGCTGGGTGGCCTCTTGGCGTGAGGATGAATCCACTCGTTTGTGAGAGCGAATTGCTAAGCTTTCCTGCGTTTCTTTCTTGAGTTGCTTTAAGGCGCTCCAGGCGCGCACCACCCCTGCCAAGGAATTCTGATCAGTAATGGCCAGCGCGGGCAGCCCCAATTCTGCTGCGCGCACCACCAGTTCTTCGGGATGAGAGGCACCGGTCAGGAAAGTGAAATTCGTAGTGACGCAAAGTTCAGCATAGCCCTTGCTGTATATTTGGGTTTCCAGAAGCTCACGCTGGAAGGCCTCGACCGGGCGATGGGTGCGGTTAACCTCGATCATGCGAATTCCCCCTGCACGAACCAGCCCGGGTTTTGCGGCGTGTAAAACAGCCAAAGCCTGCGCCCTTGGATGGTCTCCACCCTCCAGTAATCGCGCATGCCTGAGCGCCAGTTGTCATCCTCCAGCCACCATTCCGGGGTAATGCGTTCAGGCCCCGTGGCGCGACCAGTGGTCAGAAACATCCTCCGCCATCTAAACCGGCTCGGCGGCTGTGTTCCGCTGGCTGCAATCGGTTCTGGTGGGAACAGGCAGATCGGGCGTGGCTGCTGGCTGCTCCATCCGCTTGCGGGCTCAGAGTATGCCGTTGGGGTCATGATGAAACTGCGTTCCGGTATATGGCTATCAGCTGGTAGAAATCGCTGGATATTCTCCAACCCAATCCGTGTGCCCAACCGAGAGATCAGATCATCCAGCTTATCCTTCCCACGATCGGAAACATGACTGAGCTGTTGCACAGGCAGTGGTTCCACCTGTGTTGCCTCAAGCCTCAGCATATCAATACCAAAGCCCGCATCAATTTCTGCCAAACCGCGCTCAAAGAGAGGGAGAATGCGACGCGGATCACGTAGCGGACGGGCCAGACGCAACTCGACCTTCTGGTGGTCCTGATCTACGCGGCGCAGGGTCAGACAGAGTTGCCGCCCGCCTGCTTCCTGCGCTTTGAGTTTGCTGCAAAGCTGATCAAGAAGCCGTCCTGTGCCGGCCATAACATCCGATAGCAGGCCGATTGGTTCTGGTAGGGTCATCCGTACCGCATAGTGCGGTGGAGCAATACGGGGAGAAATATCTTCGGGTTGTTTCCCTAATGCCTGATCCAACCGCCGCAACAGGACTGGCCCAAAGCGTCGATTTAGCGGCGCACGCGCGGCCTGTGCCAGGTCCCCAATGCGGCGCAATCCCAAACGTTGCAATGTGATCGATATCTTTTCATCAATCCGCAAGGCGGCAACCGGCAGGGTCTTTAGTGCAGCAAGCATGTCGCCAGATTGGGCAATGCCTTCGCCGTAACGGGCTAAGGCCCAGGCCGCTCCACGTGTATCAGCACAACCAATCTGCACGGACAGCCCGGCCTGCATCAGGCGGCTCTGCAGATCCGCTAGCATGATGTCTTCCCCCCCGAAAAGATGGGCGGACCCGGTGATATCCATCACCAGCCCATCTTCTCCTTCTAGACCGACCCAAGGGCAGTAACGTGTGGCCCATCGGCACAGCAGGCAAAGAAACCTTTGGTCCTGTTCAGGCTCCGCCACACGACTTTGCAGGCCCGGACAAAAGGCACGGGCATCTGCATAAAACATGCCCTGCTTCAGCCCCTGTTGAAACGCGGCCATATTGAGACAGTAAATGCGGTTGGCGTTTTTCTGTTTGAGCGTCAGTACAAACGGCCCATCCACCGGACATCGCCGTAGAACCCGGTCACTTGCGAGGCGGGGGAACCATAACGAGACGACGCGGCGCTCTATCCCATCGAACATGCCAGACACCCAATGTTCCTGATTTGTTCTTTATAAGTTCCCATTTTTGCAGAGTCGAGTCCTGCGCAGTTTGGCCTGCATCAAAAGCTGGCGTGCAGCGCCATCTTGTTTCGGCGGCGGTGCTTCCCATCCCCTCAGGAATAATCGCTAGTCCGGTGGATTTTCCATCCCGCGCCGCAAGCTGAAGCCGCCGCCCTTCAGTCAAACCCGAGGGTTGGCTCATTTGCATCACAACCAACGAAACCGCGCCTGATCGCAGGGCCTCTTCAGCAACCGCAAGTGTCTCTGTCTGGTTCTTTGTGAGGCAAATGGACAGGTTTTCTGGGTTGGTGATATCTGCAAACCCAGCCGGGTTTATCTGCATGGTGTCCCAATTTTCGCGAATCCACATCACGGAACCCCGCAACTGAACCGCAAGCGAAAGGGCAAACAAAATCGCCCCCGCCCCACACACCTCATGCGTGCGCAACTTAGCAGGTGGAAAGAATGGGACTTCCGAATATTGCACAAAGAGAATGTATCGGGAAGCACATGCGCCACACAATACCGGACATTGAATTTGTTATGGCGAACGGCAGCACGGTCCAAAGGTTTGTGGCTGCAGTCAGCGTGAGCTGCAGCGGCGATAAATCTGACAAGGAGGAAAGCGCGGGCGGATTTCGTTTCTATGGGGATTGCGGTTCAGGGGCTGGGAAGTCGATGCGCTGAACACACCCCTGCCCCGGACACGGTGGTGTTTCACCCGTCGATGGCGGAGGCCTATCCGCTATGTGATCGACTCAAATCAGATAGAAGCACTCGAGCGTTATGCGAGAGCCTGGATACCTCTGGTCGAGCGGTTTGGCGGAAACCACCTTGGATATTTTCTGCCATCAGAAGGGGCCAACAACATAGCCTATGCACTGTTCACATTCGGTAGTCTGTCAGAGTATGAGGCATACCGGCTGGGCAGCGCGGACGATCCCGAAGGCGTCGCCGCCTTTCAGATATCACAAGAAACAGGCTGCATCCTGAGCTAGTAGAGAACATTTCTCAGGCCGGTGTCGTGAGGTTTGCTAGTCGTCAGTTTCTGCAAAGCAGACACCGTGCGAAAATTGGGAAAGTCCCGCACCCTGTGAATTGATCTATTCGGTTTTGATGATGTGACCGCCCGCCGACGGCATCAATATGCCAAGGTGGGTCTGCAACGATCCATAAAGGAGAGCGCTCATGTCGGAGATTATCACGGCCGGGCTCGATCTGGCTAAGAATGTGTTTCAGGTCCACGGGGCAAATGGAGCGGGGCAGCCTGTTCTGCGCAAGAAATTGCGGGGGAGGATCGGGTGCTGGCTTTCTTCAGTGCGTTGCAGCCCTGCGTTGTCGCGATGGAAGCCTGTGGCGGCGCTCACTTCTGGGGCTGTGAGATTGGCAAGTTGGGCCACGATATCCACCGCTGCACAAGTTGCACAGCAACCTCAGCTCATTGCTGAGCAGCCTGCCGGATGCCGGTTGGCTGCTCGGGGACCGCGGATATGATGCCAACTGGTCCAGAGAAGCGTTGAAAGACAAAGGGGTACGCGCCTGCATCCCTGGCCGGAAGCAGCGCAAGAAAACCGTCAAGCACGACAAGCGCCGATACAAACGGCGCAACCGCCCCTCTCGTGACCTTGCTGCGCAATGCACTGCCGGACAGTGATGCGAGATCATGTTCGGCAGGCTCAAGGATTGGCGGCGTGCGGCAACCCGATATGCCCGCTCTCAGCGATGCATTGCATCGCCTGCCGGCAATGGATGCCCGAAGGTCTTCCTCTCAGCCATCGCCCTCGCCGCAACTGTCATCTACTGGCTATGGGTCCTGAGCCTAGAACCACTGCCCAGGCTCCATCAGCCCCAAGTCGAGAAGCTGGCGCGAATGCCATTCGAACGGTGCCGAATTGTGCCAGCGGAAGGTGTCGATATCAAAGGTGGAGCCGGGATTGCGTTTGAGCGCTTTGGCGGTGCGGAAGGAGCAGACCGCGGCAGTCAGGTTGTGATGCCAGGGGCAGGCGTAGGTATTGTATTCCTGATCGTTGAAAGTGTGGTCCGTTTGCAACTCAAGCCTCGGCTTGGCACGGAACATCGAAATGCGGTCAATTTTGCGGCTGCTGGCCGGGATGTGCTCCTCAAACCGCCATCGCACGCCGCCGAAGAAATCCAGCTGCCGCTCCCGCGGGTGTCCTGTTGCGGGATCCCGGCGCGACTGGGCATAGTATCCCGATTTGTCGAGAAAGGCGTCCTCCAGCGAGACGGCGCCGGGACAGGCCGCCAGATCGCCAGCATAAAGGTCAATC
Organism: Leisingera sp. CC-HEC093; assembly: GCF_059429195.1. Taxonomy (NCBI): domain Bacteria; kingdom Pseudomonadati; phylum Pseudomonadota; class Alphaproteobacteria; order Rhodobacterales; family Roseobacteraceae; genus Leisingera; species Leisingera sp. CC-HEC093. Next base: position 1,709,049 of record NZ_JCAIJR010000001.1, read on the forward strand.
ACATAAGTGAGCATCGCATCGCGGCGCTCTTCTGTGTGAAATGCCAGCATCTCGCCAACGCCGCGGGCTTCGCAGAACGGGTAGAACAGATACTCGGCGTTGTAGCAATAATAGAGCCAGCATCCCGGCTCTGCCGCCGCGGCCACGGCATTGACGGCGCCGGTTACCGCCTCTTGCGGGCCGCAGTCAAACGGCACCCGGTGCACTTTGGCACGCACATCCTGCGGCAGGTCAAAGGCATCCGGCATCAGGGCGGCAACCGTCTTGAAGCCGCTTTGAAGGTGGTGGCGCAGGGTAGTGGCTATTTCCACTTCGTCTTCGATAAAGATCAGGGCCACCGGCCCCTTGGCCAGCAGCGGTTTTGCGTCCTTCAGAAAATTCTGAAGCGAAGAGTACATCATGCCCGGCTGCCTCCGCCTTTCTGGCCTTTGCAGCCAAAATCGGGTAAATCCAGCCTCATTGCAAGCCGCGGCGATTGCCTGTATTGCAAGCCGCTGTTTACCCACCCAGGCTGGAAGGCTGACCCGTATGAGCGCCCCGAAGAAGCTGTTTATCAAGACCTATGGCTGTCAGATGAATGTCTACGACAGCGAACGCATGGCTGAAGCGCTGGGCGGAGAGGGCTATGTCGAGACGAAGTCGCCTGATGACGCCGACATGATCCTGCTCAACACCTGCCACATCCGGGAGAAGGCGGCGGAAAAGGTCTATTCCGAGCTGGGCCGCTTCAAGGGGCTGAAGGCAGAGAAGCCGGACCTCAAGATCGGTGTCGCAGGCTGCGTGGCCCAGGCCGAGGGCGAGGAGATCATGCGCCGCCAGCCGCTGGTAGATCTGGTGGTCGGCCCGCAGAGCTATCACCGCCTGCCGGAGATGGAAGCCAAGGCGCGCGAAGGGGAGAAGGTGCTGGACACTGATTTTCCGGAAGAAGATAAATTCGAAAAGCTGAAAAACCGCCCCAAGGCCAAGCGCGGCCCCAGTGCTTTCCTGACCGTTCAGGAAGGGTGCGACAAGTTCTGCGCCTTTTGCGTTGTGCCTTATACCCGCGGTGCCGAGGTGTCGCGCCCAGCCGACCGCATCCTTCGCGAGGCGCAGGAGCTGGTGGAGCGCGGTGTGCGCGAAATCACCCTGCTGGGCCAGAACGTGAACGCTTACCATGGCGCCGGCCCCAATGGCGACCTGACCCTGGCGCAGCTAATCTGGGAACTGGACAAGATTGACGGGCTGGAGCGTATCCGCTTCACCACCAGCCACCCCAACGACATGCAGGATGACCTGATCGAGGCGCATGGCACTTGCGCCAAGCTGATGCCCTATCTGCATCTTCCGGTGCAGGCAGGCTCCGACAAGATCCTGAAGCGGATGAACCGCTCGCATACCGCTGAAAGCTACATTCGCCTGATTGAGCGCATCCGCGCCGCGCGTCCGGATATTCTGATCTCCGGCGACTTCATCGTCGGCTTCCCGGAAGAGACAGAAGAAGATTTCCAGGCCACCATGGATCTGGTGGAAGAGGTGAAATACGGCACCGCTTATTCCTTTAAGTACTCCACGCGCCCTGGCACCCCGGCGGCGGAACGGCCCCAGGTGGATGCCGCAGCAGCAGATGAACGGCTCCAGCGCCTGCAGGCGCTGCTGTCCCGCCAGCAGCGCGAAGTGCAGGACAGCATGGTGGGCCGCGAAGTGGGCGTGCTTTTTGAGAAGGCAGGCCGCTTGCCGGGCCAGATGGTGGGCAAATCTGATTATCTGCACGCTGTGCATGTTGCCGATTGCAGCCGCCAGGCGGGCGATCTGTCGCGGGTGCGTATCGTGTCTTCCGGCGCAAACTCCCTTGCGGGTGAATTGATCGCCTGATTGAGTGGCTGGGCCGCAGGCACCGCGGTCCGGCCGCAAGCGGGCCTCCCGTCTGAGCGGGGCGCAAGTGAGTCTCTATTGCATCATTTTTCAGGACAATTTACGTCAAATGCCCAGAGTGTTTGGGCAGGGCGGTTAATCCGTGCGGAAAATCGGCAAATTTCCCGGGTACGCTTAACCTCTTTCAGGTAAATTGGCTTTTATGGACTTAGCGGTGGCTGCTTGCCGGCGGCGTACACCCCGGGGGAACTTAGGTGAAGGATTTCTGGCTGTGCCGATACTCAAACTGAACAAGGCGATTGCGCTGGCTGCCGCTGCCACGGCGGCGTTCGGCATCGCTGCTGCACCTGCAAGTGCGCAAACCCAGCAGCGGGCTGTTGCAGGGGAACGCTACGTGCCCACCATCTGGGTTGACCCGGATGGCTGCGAGCATTGGGTGATGGATGACGGGGCCGAAGGTTACATGACCCCGCACGTCAAACCGGACGGCAAGCCGGTCTGCCGCCGCGGCAATATCTGCGGGGTGATGCCGACTGACCAGTTCTTTGCCACTGACAAGCATTTCATCAATGCCGCCGGCAAACAGCGCCTGCGCGAGTTTTTTCAGCAGGCGAAGAGCAACGGCGCGCGCTCCTTTATTGTCGCCGGCCACACCGACAGCCGGGCGCCGGATGAATACAACATCCGCCTGTCCAAGCGCCGGGCGAATGCAGTGGCCACGGTTGGCCGTTCGGCTGGCGCGCGCATCGCAGGCGTCCGTGCCTATGGTGAACGTGACCCGCGCGTGCCAAACACCAGCGCCGGCAATATGGCGCAGAACCGCCGCGTCGAAATCTACTGCCTGCGCTGAGGGGGAAACATGACACGTTTTTTACACGCCGTTGCCGGCCTGGCTGCCGCCGCAGCCGTTTCGGCCTGTGCGCCGACTGCCGATAAAACCACCGACCAGCATATTGGCGACGGCAAATCGTTGGACCTGTCGAACCTGACAGCGGGCATCTGGATTGACCCGAACGGCTGTGAACATTGGATTATCGACGACGGCCTGGAAGGTTACGCCGACCTGCGCCGCACGCCGGATGGATTGCCGGTCTGCAACAGCGACCTGCCTCCCACACTGGCAACCGGCCCGTTCAAAGCCGGCTCCACCTTTGGTGATCCGCTTTGACAACAGTGATCAGTTTGCAATTCAGCCGCCTTCAGGGGCGGCTGTTTTGTTTCAATTAAGTGATTTTATGAAGCACCTGCTTGCGCAAACGGCACGGCGGAGGCAGACTGAAAGAGCAACGCCAGATTGAGGAGATCAGCTTGGCCATCAGCGCCCTGAATGACCCGCAGACCCAGACCGCAACCCACGAAGTGCTGCTGGAATTTCCTGACAACCGATTGCTGATCGACCTTTGCGGCGAATATGACCGTAACCTCGCTGATATCGAACAGAAACTGGGCGTGCAAATCGTCCGAAGGGGCAATCAGCTGTCCGTAATGGGCGAGGATTCTGCGCGCGAACAGGCAGCGGGCGTTCTGACAGCGCTATATGACCGGCTGGAAACCGGCCGCAGCGTCGAAAGCGGCGACATCGACCGGGAACTGCGGATGGGGCCGGACACCGATGACACCGAACCCGATGGCCAGCTGCAGATGTTCCGCGGCGGCCGGGTGGAAATCAAGACCCGCAAGAAACTGGTGGAACCGCGCACAGAAGCGCAGAAGGCTTATGTGCAGTCTCTGTTCGAGCACGAACTGGCCTTTGGCATCGGCCCGGCGGGCACCGGCAAGACCTACCTTGCCGTGGCGGTGGGGGTCTCCATGTTCATCACTGGCCATGTCGACCGCATCATCCTGTCCCGGCCGGCAGTGGAGGCTGGGGAAAAGCTTGGCTATCTGCCTGGCGACATGAAGGACAAGGTCGATCCGTACATGCAGCCGCTATACGACGCGCTGAACGACTTTCTGCCTGGCAAGCAGCTCGCCAAGCTGATTGAGGACAAGCGGATTGAGATCGCGCCGCTGGCCTTTATGCGCGGCCGCACGCTCTCCAACGCCTTCGTTGTGCTGGACGAGGCGCAGAATGCCACCACTATGCAGATGAAAATGTTCCTGACCCGCCTGGGCGAGGGTTCGCGCATGGTGATCACTGGCGACCGTTCGCAGGTGGATCTGCCGCGCGGGGTGCAGTCGGGGCTGGCCGATGCTGAAAGGCTGCTCAAGTCGATCCCCAAAGTCAGCTTCAATTACTTCACCGCCCGCGATGTGGTGCGCCACCCGCTTGTGGCGGCGATCATCGAGGCGTATGACGCAGATTCGAAACCTGCCTGACGTATAGACACCGCCGGGCTTCATCTTTGTGAAAATACTCCGGGGGTGCGGGGGCCGGCCCCCGCATGTGCAGCCGTATCATGACGCTCGACATCACCATCGAAGACAGCCGCTGGCAGGAAGCAGGGCTTGAAGCGCTGGCCGAACAGTCCATTGCCATTGTTCTGGATCATTTCGGCCTGGCGTCCAGATTGTGCGAAATTTCGCTCTTGGCCTGTGATGATCCGCGCATTGCGGATCTCAATGCCGAATTCCGCGAGAAACCCGCCCCGACCAACGTTCTCAGCTGGCCGGCTGAGGAGCTTTCGGCAGAAGAGGATGGCGGCACGCCGCGGCTTCCAGAGGTTGATTTTACAGGAGAAATCCCGCTTGGCGATATTGCTGTCGCATACGGCACCTGCGCGCGGGAAGCTGCGGAGGCGGGTAAGCCCCTGGCTGATCATACCCGCCATCTGATTGTTCACGGAATGTTGCATCTTCTGGGCTATGATCACATCCGTGACGGCGATGCCGCATTGATGGAGGGGATTGAGGCCGTGCTACTTGGCAAACTGGGTATCGCGAACCCATATATGACTGAGGACGCCCCGTAAGCGGGGTTTTTGGAATGGAAAGATGGGCGACATAGAAGGCAGTTCTAACGCGGCGCAAGGCGCGCTGCAGGACATCAACGGCACGGCAGCGGATGCGCCGGCCTCAGAAAGCACCGGATTGTGGACGCGGCTGCGCAGCGTATTCAGCCCCGATCCGCAGGATGAACCGGACACCGGCAGCGAACAGCCTGCGCCGGGATCTGGTCCGCGGGGCATGATCAACCTGCGCCGGATGCGGGTTGAGGATGTTGCCATCCCATCTGCTGAAATTGCCGCTGTGCCGGTCACTGTCGCCAAGGATGATCTGGTCGGCATCTTCCGGCAAAGCGGCTTTACCCGCATCCCCGTTTACGAGGGCACGCTGGACACGCCGCTGGGCTTTGTCCACCTCAAGGATTTCTCGCTGACCCATGGTTTCAATGGCGGCACCTCTGAATTCGACCTGTCGAAGATGCTGCGCCCGCTGCTGTTCGTGCCGCCGTCTATGCCGATAGGGGTACTGCTGACCAAGATGCAGGCCGAGCGCCGCCACATGGCGCTGGTGATCGATGAATACGGCGGTGTCGACGGGCTCGTCACCATCGAGGACCTGATCGAACAGGTGGTGGGCGAGATCGAGGATGAGCACGACGCCGACGAACTGCAGACCTGGTTCGAGGAAAAGCCTGGCTGCTACATCGCGCTGGCCCGCACCTCGCTGCCGGAGTTCGAGGCGGAGACCGGTCATTCGCTGACCAGCCACGACGACGTGGATGAGGAAGAGATCGACACGCTTGGCGGTCTGGTCTTCATGCTGTCCGGACGGGTGCCGGCGCGCGGCGAGGTGATTGAACACCCAGAAGGCGCCGAGTTCGAAGTCATGGACGCTGACCCGCGCCGGATCAAGCGGCTGCGGGTGCGGCTGCCGGACGCCGCTGCATGATGTCAATTGGCCTGCGGCAGGCTGCGCGCCAGCTTCGGCTGGCACCGGCAGGTCTGGCCGTTGGCAGCGGCGCGCTTTTGTCGCTATCGCTGGCGCCATGGCATGTGTTGTTCGGGCTGCCGCTCGCGCTCGCCGCTGCCGGCTGGCTGGTGCTGCAGGCGGCATCCGCGCGGGCTGCCGTGCTTGCGGGCTGGCTGTTCGGACTGGGCTATTTCGCCTTTGGCCTCTCCTGGATCATTGAGCCGTTTCAGGTCGACCCCGACCGCCACGCCTGGATGGCGCCATTTGCACTTGTGTTCCTGGCGGCCGGTCTCGCCATGTTCTGGGGGGCGGCCTTCGGCCTCACTGCCCGGTTCTGCCAAGGGGGCATGCGGATCCCGATGCTGGTGGCGCTGTGGTCCCTGGCGGAATTTGCCCGGGCTTACCTGCTCACCGGTTTTCCCTGGGCCGCCTTCGGCCAGTTCTGGATCGACACGCCCGCTGCAAATTTGTTGCCATGGGCTGGTCCGCAAGGGCTCGCATTGCTGACGCTTGCGGCGTTCCTGCCGCTTGCCTTGCTGCGAGTAAACCCTGCCGCTGCCTTGGTTCCTTTAGCGGCGGCCGCAACCGCAGCATTGGCCGCACCCGCGCCGCCCGGGACGGAGCCGGCCGGCAAGACCGTGCGCATTATCCAGCCCAATGCGCCGCAGGATCTGAAATGGCACCCTGACCACCGGTGGGAGTTCGTCCGCCGCTCTCTGGAATTTTCCGCCGGAGACCCGCGGCCGGACCTGGTGGTCTGGCCGGAAACCGCGGTACCGCAACTGCTGAACTTTGCCGGAGGCACGCTGCAGGCGATTTCTGAAAGGGCGGGCGGCGTACCGGTTCTGCTCGGCATTCAGCGCGAGGCGGAGGGTACCTACTACAATTCGGCGGTTCTGCTGGACGCAGACGGCCTGCCTGCTGCCACCTACGACAAGGCGCATCTGGTGCCGTTTGGCGAATACGTGCCGTTTGGAAATTTTCTGGCCCGCTTCGGCATCCGCGGCTTTGCCTCCCAGGCTGGGGCAGGGTATGCTGCCGGCCCCGGTGCCCGGGTCATGGACCTGCCAATTGGCAGTGCCTTGCCGCTGATCTGCTATGAGGCCGTTTTTCCGCAGGATGTGAACGCTGCCCCTAGCCGTCCGGATATGCTGGTGCAGATCACCAACGACGCCTGGTTCGGCACCCGTTCCGGCCCTTATCAGCATCTGGTGCAGGCCCGGATGCGGGCGCTGGAACAGGGGCTGCCGATGATCCGCGCGGCCAATACCGGCGTTTCGGCAATGATCGGTCCGGGTGGCCAGCTGCTGGACAGCCTGCCTCTGGGGGAGGCGGGATTCATCGACGCTGCCTTGCCCGCGCCGCTGCCGCCGACTCTCTACAGCCGGGCCGGGGACTGGCCGGTTCTGCTGCTGTGTTTTTGCATCGCAGGGGCGGCAATGTTTCTACCCCGTGCTTTTACGCCGCGGTCATAGCTGCTTAACTGTATCGGATTATAGATTGACCCACGCGGATGAGCCGCGTAATGCGGCTAGACACCTTCCACAACGGCTTCCTGGCGTGGCAAGGATAACCCAATGGAGCACTTTTCATGACCCGTACGAACTATACCTTTACTTCCGAATCCGTTTCGGAGGGCCACCCGGACAAGGTCTGTGACCGCATTTCGGATGCGGTGCTGGACGCTTTCCTGGCGGAGGAACCCGAAGCACGTGTGGCAGCTGAAACCTTTGCCACAACGAACCGTGTCGTCATCGGCGGTGAAGTCGGCCTGTCCGATCAGGATAAGCTGCACGACTACATGGGCAAAATCGATGAGATCGCCCGTGCCTGCATCAAAGACATCGGCTACGAGCAGGACAAATTCCACCACGAAACCGTGGAAGTGACCAACCTGCTGCACGAACAGTCCGCCCATATCGCACAGGGCGTCAATGCTTCGGGTGACAAGGAGGAAGGCGCCGGCGACCAGGGCATCATGTTTGGTTTTGCCACCAACGAAACCGACGCGCTGATGCCGGCACCGATCCAGTTCAGCCACGCGATCCTGCGCCGTCTTGCCGAAGTGCGCAAGAACGGCACGGAACCGGTGCTTGGCCCGGATGCGAAATCGCAGCTGTCGGTGATCTATGAGAATGGCAAGCCTGTTGGCGTCAGCTCGCTTGTGCTGTCCACTCAGCACCTGGATGAAAGCCTGACCTCTAGCGACATTCGCGCCATTGTCGAACCCTACATCCGGGAAACCCTTCCTGAGGGCTGGCTGACCGAGGCTACCCATTGGCATGTGAACCCGACCGGCAAATTCGTGATTGGCGGCCCTGATGGCGACGCGGGTCTCACTGGCCGCAAGATCATCGTTGACACTTATGGCGGCGCAGCCCCGCACGGCGGCGGTGCCTTCTCCGGCAAGGACCCGACCAAGGTGGACCGCTCGGCCGCCTATGCCGCGCGTTATCTGGCCAAAAACGTGGTGGCCGCGGGCATGGCAGAGAAATGCACCATTCAGCTCTCCTACGCCATCGGCGTCTCCAAGCCGTTGTCGATCTATGCGGAAACCCATGGCACCGGCGAAGTCGATCCGGCGGCGATTGAGCGCGCTATCGATCAGGTCATGGACCTGACGCCGCGCGGCATCCGCTCGCACCTGGGCCTCAATAAGCCGATCTACCAGCGGACCGCGGCCTATGGCCATTTCGGCCGCGACCCGGAAGCCGACGGCGGTTTCAGCTGGGAGCGCACAGATCTGGCAGAGGCTCTGAAAAGAGCGGTCTGAGATCAGAACAAGTGATTAAAGAGCGGGCCGCAATGCCCGCTCTAATTCTGTAAAGAGGATGCCGTCCGGCTTGGTGCATCCGTCGAAGGTGCCTCTCTCCTTGGGACTGGAGTGCAGCTGCTGCCTGCGCCATAGTGCAGGAGGGTGTATCCGCTTTTGGGATTGTGATGCTGCGCGTTTTCTCTGTGTTTCTTGGATTGGTTCTAGCGTCCGGCGCAGCCGCCAAGGGCCCTTTGCCGCAGAAATTCAGCCTGCAAGGCCAGACGCTGGTCTATGACACAGAGACGGATGTCGAAGGGGAGCCTGCGGAAATCACCGATGAGGACGCCGCAAGGCTGCGCGGTATTCTGCGGACAAGCCCGGAAATCAAGGAGCTGCAGCTTAACAGCGTGGGCGGCAGCGTCTATGCCGGACAAGAAATTGCCGGGCTGGTGCTGGAATACGGGCTCGATACTCTGGTTGACGGCACCTGTATCAGCGCCTGCGTGGATGTGTTCCTGGCGGGCGCCCGCAGGAGGATGACAATCGGGTCCAGCATTGGATTTCACCAGCGCAATTGGCCGGCCGATGCAGTACACAAATATTACCGAAGCGAACGCAAGAGCCGCCGCTGGGCGACGCCGTTCGAGTTCGGGGCGTGGATCTACGAGGATACTCAGAGGGAGGTTTACGACCACCTCAGTTACATGGTGGAGCGCGGGGTCGATCCCGGTTTTGCCATTGATACACTGCGCACCGACCCGAACGGGGAATGGTATCCCAGCCGCCTGCGGCTGATCGCTGCGGGTGTCCTGCGTGAACTGCGGCCGGGGCAAACCCCCTAGACGGCTTGACCCGCGGGCCCGCTTGCGGCACAGGGGCGGCCAGCCTTTCAAACGACGCCTGAACAGGAGCCCCGACGCATGTCCGGCGACCAGAAGCCCCGCGACGATCAGTCCAAGGATGCCCAGCCCGCAGCAAACAATGCTGCCGACAAACACGCCAGCGGCGCGCCTTGGCGCAACTTCTATGGCCGCTTCAAGGGGAAGACGCTGAAGGACAGTCAGAAGCGTTACCTGGACGAGGACCTGGCGAGCCTCAGCCCCGGCGCTGTTGGCTGGGATGAAAACCCTGACCGCACACCGCTGGACCTGAACGCCTTGTTCGGCGGCAAAGATACCTGGCTGGAAATCGGTTTTGGCGGCGGCGAGCATCTGGTGCATCAGGCGGTCAGCAACCCGGAAATTGGCATCATTGGCGCCGAACCTTTCATCAACGGCGTGGCGATGCTGCTGGGCAAGATCCGCAACGCGGGCTCAGACAATATTGCCGTTCATCCCGGCGATGCGCGCGACCTTATGGATGTGCTGCCGGAGGCGTCCATTTCGCGCGCCTTTCTGCTTTATCCCGACCCCTGGCCCAAAGCCCGCCACCACCGCCGCCGCTTTGTAACGCAAGAGCATCTGGAGCCGCTGGCCCGCTGCCTGAAGCCAGGCGCAATCTTCCGCGTGGCAACCGACATTCCCGACTATGTGCGCCAAACCCTGGAAGAGGTGCCAAGGGCCGGTTTCGAATGGCTGGCCGAAGGTCCAGCCGATTGGCGCCAACCCTGGGGTGACTGGATCTCCACCCGTTACGAGCAGAAGGCCCTGCGTGAAGGCCGCACCCCGCATTACCTGACCTTCCGCCGCCTGGGCTGAGGGCAATTGCGCTGGACCGGTCCAATTCAATCCGTTACCGATAGCGCAAACGAACTGACGAACGACCGACAGACGAAGGAAGCCCCATGTCCGGACACGGCACGCCCATCCCGATGACTTCTCACCGTGCTGACCCGCTTAAGGGCGTGGCAGAGGTGCCCGGCGACAAGTCGATCTCGCACCGCTCTCTTATCCTGGGCGCACTGTCGGTGGGGGAAACCAAAATCTCCGGCCTGCTGGAAGGCGAGGACGTGCTGGACACTGCCAAGGCGATGGGGGCCTTCGGCGCAGAGGTGGTGAACCACGGCGGCGGCAATTGGTCAGTGTTCGGTGTTGGTGTCGGCGGCTTTGCCGAGCCGGGCAACGTGATCGACTGCGGCAACTCCGGCACCGGGGTGCGGTTGATCATGGGGGTGATGGCGACCTCACCGGTCACCGCAACCTTCACCGGCGATGCGTCGCTGAACAAGCGCCCTATGGCACGCGTGACCGATCCTCTGGCGCTGTTCGGCACGCAATCCGTGGGCCGCTCCGGCGGACGGCTGCCGATGACCATTGTTGGTGCCGCCGACCCGGTGCCAGTCCGTTATGAAGTGCCGGTGCCGTCTGCGCAGGTGAAATCGGCGGTGCTGTTTGCCGGCCTCAATGCGCCGGGAAAAACCGTTGTGATCGAGAAGGAAGCCACCCGCGACCATACAGAGCGGATGCTGGCCGGTTTCGGCGCCGAGATCACTACTGAGGAGACCGAAGAGGGCCGCGTCATCACCCTGACCGGCCGGCCGGAGCTAAAACCGCAAGTGATCGCGGTGCCGCGGGATCCGTCCTCCGCCGCGTTCCCGGTTTGTGCGGCACTGATCACCCCCGGCTCCGATGTGCTGGTGCCGAACATCGGCCTCAACCCAACCCGCGCGGGCCTTTACTACACCCTGCAGGACATGGGTGCGGACCTGACGTTCGAGAACATGCGCGAGGAGGGCGGCGAGCCGGTGGCTGATCTGCGCGCCAAATTCTCGCCTGACATGAAGGGTATCGAGGTGCCGCCAGAGCGCGCCGCCTCGATGATCGACGAATACCCGGTGCTGTCGGTGGTGGCTTCCTTTGCCGAGGGCAAGACCATGATGGCCGGCGTTAAGGAGCTGCGCGTCAAGGAAAGCGACCGCATTGATGCGATGGCCAAGGGCCTGCGCGCCAATGGCGTCACAGTCGAGGAGGGCGAGGACTGGTGGGAAGTCACCGGCCTGGGCATTAACGGTGTGCCGGGTGGCGGTACCTGCGAAAGCTTCCTGGACCACCGCATCGCTATGTCCTTCATGGTAATGGGTATGGGCGCGCAGAACGCGGTCTCCGTTGATGATGGCAGCCCGATCGCGACCTCTTTCCCGATCTTCGAGAGCCTGATGGGGGACCTCGGCGCCAAGCTGGAGCGCACATGAGCAGCAGCTTTACCATCGCAGTCGACGGCCCCGCCGCAGCCGGCAAGGGAACGCTATCCAAAGCGCTGGCCGCGCACTATGGATTCGGTCATCTGGACACCGGTCTTTTGTACCGGGCCGTTGGCGCGAAGATGCTGGATGGCGCAGCGCCGGTTGAAGCAGCGCAAAACCTGACGCCTGCGGATTTGGCCCGCGACGACCTGCGCGGGCCGGAGGTGGCGCAGGCGGCTTCCAAGGTGGCTGTGATTGCCGACGTGCGCGCAGCGCTGGTGGATTTTCAGCGCGCCTTTGCCCGCCGGGCAGGCGGCGCGGTGCTGGACGGGCGCGACATCGGCACTGTGATCTGCCCCTATGCGCAAGTGAAGTTTTTTGTCACCGCCAGCGCTGAAGTGCGCGCCCGCCGCCGCTTTCTGGAACTGGCGGCGGCTGGCAAGGTGATCACGCTGGAAGAGGTGCTGGGCGATGTGAAGGCCCGTGACGAGCGCGACATGAACCGGGCCGAGGCCCCGTTGCGCCCGGCTGCGGATGCCATTCTGATCGACACCAGCGACCTGAGCATCGAGGACGCCCTTGCCAAGGCGTTGGCAGTCATTGAGGCCCGCCGCGAGGCCGGCGAAGAGTTGCCGTAAACGTCAGCCTGTTAGCAAAACCCGCAGCTGACGCACCAGCTGCGGGGCGGAAGGCAGGCAGGACGGCACGCGAGGCTGCCAGCCCTCTCGGGCGGGATCAGAGCGCGCCGACGGCGGTGTTCTTGATTTCAGCCCATTGGCTGTCCGCGGTCTTGGCGGTTCCGGCCACGTCTTCCAAGAAGGCAGCGCGGGTGGCAGCGTTCAGGAACAGGAACAGCTTGCCGTCATGCACCAGGTACTGATCCGGATCGCCATCGAATTTCTTGCCCACCGATACGCCGTAAGAGCAGAAGCCGCCATGCTGGGGCAGGTATTTCGACGGATTGGCCTCAAACGCGGTCTTGTTTTCCTCTGACGCAAAGTAATAGGAGGCGCCGTCGACGGTGGCCGAAAGGGTGGCCACACCTTCGACCGGGTTGCGGCTGTCCAGCAGCGCCACCAGGTCGACGCCATGGGCCGCCAGCGGCGCGCCGCCAGCCGAAATGCCGTTGGAAACATTGATCTCATCGGCGGCAAAGGCCGGGGCAGCCAGCGCTGAGGAAAGCGAAATCAGGGCGGTTGTCAGAAGCGTTTTCATGATTGTCCTCATCAGGTTCAGTAGCATATTCAGGTGTTCGCATCGGGTCGTGCTACCCGGTGCCCTGAAGCTAGATCCGAAAGGGCGGACGATTAATCCTTGTTCGTCCGGGTTGTTTTGCAGATCGTTCCGGATGGCCTTCCTCTTGTCTGCCGCCGCCGCTCACCAATCTTTGCATGGCGACTTCTGAGACGCCGGACTAGCCTGAGGAAACGTGCCGAAGGGAGACGCTTTCATGGCTTGGCTGCGGATGATTTTGATTGCTTGTTTATTGGCGGCGCCGGCTTGGGCTCAGGATGCGCCCGGGGCTTTTGAACCGCCGATGACCTACGAACGGCTGGGGCGGATCCTGTTTGCATTGGACAGCGATGCGCAGCCAGTCGGGCGTGGCTTTCAGCTGAATATTTCCGGGGTGCCGATTCTGGTGGTCACTGACCTAGCTGCGGACCGGATGCGGGCGATGGTGCCGCTGCGCCCGGCCAAAGGGCTGACGGCGGAAGAGATGATGCGGATGATGCAGGCCAATTTCGACACCGCTCTGGATGCGCGCTATGCGGTGGCCAAGGGGCAGCTGTGGGCGGTGTTCATTCACCCGCTGTCCTCGCTGCAAAAGGATCAGCTGATTTCCTCGTTGGGCCAGACGGTCAATATCGCGCGCACTTATGGCACGCTTTACACCGGCGGCGCCCTGCAATTCGGCGGCGGGGACAGTCCGGGAATTCAGCGGCAGCTGATAGAAGAGCTGCTTGAAAAGGGCGAGGACATCTAAGGGCTGGTACCGCAGGCGCGGTACGCGTTTCCGCCCGAAGAGGCGAAACAATGATGAAATTCGTCACCTGCCAGCCTTAAATCTATGCGCCAAATCGCATCCCGCAGCCTAATGTCGCTGCAAACGGCTGGGAGAGCGCTCATGACCACATGCCAGGATCGCCTGACTTCATTGCGCCAGGATTTCCACCGGCACCCTGAACTCGGCTTTCAGGAGGCCCGCACCAAGGCAAAGGTGGCGGAGCATCTGCGCAGTCTCGGGCTGGAAGTGCACGAAGGTGCGGGCGTGATCGGCCTTTTGCGTGCAGGCTCCGGCAACCGTGCCATCGGGCTGCGGGCCGACATGGATGCGCTGCCGATAACTGAAACTTCTGCGCATGATTATGTCTCTGAAACACCAGGCAAAATGCACGCCTGCGGCCATGATGGCCATATGGCGATGCTGCTGGGTGCCGCTGAACGGCTGGTGCAGGAGAAGGGGTTCGACGGTAGCGTGGTGTTCATCTTCCAGCCAAATGAGGAACACGGGCTGGGTGCGCAGGCAATGATTGCCGAGGGTCTGCTGGAGCGGTTCCCGATCGAAGAGGTTTATGCCATCCACAACCTGCCGGGTGCACCGGCGGGGCAGGTCTCAACCCGCCCGGGCCAGATCTGCAGCAGTGAAAGCCTGTTCGAAATTGCAATCAAGGGTCAGGGCGGTCATGCGTCAATGCCGCAGGCCGGGGTGGATGCAATCACCGTAGGTGCTGAACTGGTACTGGCGCTGCAGACCATCGTGTCGCGCAAGCTGGCACCGGGGGCGGGGGCGGTGGTCTCTGTCACCGAATTCCTGACCGACGGTCAGCGCAACGTGCTGCCGGGCCAAGCGGTGCTCAAGGGTGACGTACGCGCGCGGGTGCCTGAGGACCGCAAAGCGGTTGAGCGCTATATGCGCCAGATCGCAGCGGGTGTCGCAGCCACCCACGGTGTGAAGGCCGAAGTGAGCTTTAAAACCGAGTTTGTCGAGACCATCAACGCGGCAGAACCGGCAGAGGCTGCCTGCCGCGCGGGTGAGGCCGCGGGCTGCGAAGTGATCCGCAACCGCCCGCCGATGAGCTTCTCCGAGGATTTTGCCCATTTCGCAGCTGCCGTGCCGGGCTGCTTCCTGCTCCTGGGCAATGGCGAAGAGGGGCCATGCGGCCAGCCGCTGCATTCGGCGGACTATGATTTCAACGACGCTCTGCTGCCCATTGGCGCAGAGTTCTGGGTGCAGCTGGTGTGTGACCGGTTGCCCGTGGGAAAGGACTGACCATGCTTGAAAACTTTGACGTCGTGATCCGCCATACGGCGGGAAATCCGAACACAGGCGAAGCGGCCTATTCGGTCCTGTCCGAGCAGGATTTTGCAAACGCACAGGCGGAAATCACGGCCTGGGAAGGTTATGACGCGACCCCGCTGGTGTCCTTGGCGGGCCTGGCCAAGCAGATCGGCGTGGCGCGTATCGACTACAAGGACGAAGGCCCGCGGTTCGGCCTTGGCAGCTTTAAGGCGCTGGGCGGGTCCTATGCTGCGCTGCGGGTGTTGCAGCGCGAGCTGAGCCGCCAGTTGGGCAAGGACGTCAGCCTGGAGGAAATCCGCAAGGGCACCCACAAGGAGGCCTGCGCCGGGATCACCCTGGTCTCTGCCACTGACGGCAACCATGGCCGCTCGCTGGCCTGGGGCTGCCAGCGGTTCGGCGCACCTTGCCGGATCTATATCCATGCCGAGGTCAGCGAGGGCCGGGCCGTGGCGATGCGTGAGCTGGGCGCCGACGTGATCCGCATCACGGGCGACTATGACGACTCCGTTCTGCTGGCCAAGAAAGAGGCGGAGGAAAACGGCTGGTTCGTGGTCTCTGACACCTCCTGGGAAGGCTACACGGAGCCGCCGCGCGACGTGATGGCAGGCTACAGCGTGATGACACGCGAGGCTTGCGAGGCACTGGCGCAGGCGCCGACCCACGTGTTCCTGCAGGGCGGCGTCGGCGGGCTGGCGGCGTCGGTTGCTGCGGCGCTGCGGCAGTATTATGGCGCGGCGTCCCCGCGTGTGGTCATCGTAGAGCCGGAACTGGCGGCCTGCCTGTTCGACAGCGCCAGGGCGGGCAAGGCGACCAATTTCGCCATTCAGGAAGAAACCATCATGGCCGGTCTTTCCTGCGGCGAGCCGTCGGAAATGGCCTGGGAAATCCTGGCAGAGGAGGCCACGGACTTTGTGACCATCCCTGACAGCATCGTGGCCCCCGCCGTACGGCTGCTGGCCAATGGTGAAACCGGCGATCCGGTGGTGGAGGCGGGTGAAAGCGCGGTCGCGGGCCTGTCCGCGATGATCGCGGCTTGCCAGTCACCGGACATGACGGAAACGCTGGGCCTCGATGCGGACTCCCGCGTTCTGCTGATCGGCTCCGAGGGTGTCACAGATCCGGCGATTTTCGCCGCGATCATGGCAGGCAAAGACCATGTCTGAAGCGCCCGCGCGTGGCTTCCCAGAGGCGGAATTCGTTGCCCGTACTGAAAAGGCCCAGGCGCTGATGGCGGCGCAGGGCTTGGACGGTCTGCTGCTGCTGACAGAGCCGGAAGTGCGCTATTTTAGCGGCTTTCACACGCTGTTCTGGCAAAGCCCGACCAGGCCCTGGTTTCTGTTCGTGCCGCCTGCGGGCAAGCCGATTGCCATCATCCCGGAGATCGGCGCCGACCTGATGCGCCGCACCTGGATTGAGGACATCCGCACCTGGAGCGCACCAGCGCCGCAGGACGATGGTATCAGCCTGCTGACGGAGCTGTTGTCGCCGATTGCCGGACGCGGAGGCTCCATCGGGTTGATGAAGGGGCACGAAACTTCGCTGCGGATGCCGCTGGGTGATTACGAACGCCTGATGGCAAGGCTGCCGGGGCTGAAGGTTGCCGATGCCACGCCGCTGGTGCGCAGTCTGCGGATGGTCAAGTCCGCGGCGGAGATTGAAAAGCTGACGCATATCTGCGAAATCGGTTCGCGCACATTCGCGCAGGTGCCGCAGATCGCCCATGAGGGCCAGCCGTTTGAGGATCTGTTCCGGGCCTTCCGGCGCGAAGCACTGGCGCAAGGCGCCGATGATGTGCCCTATCTGGTCGGTGGCGCCGATCAGGGCGGCTATAGCGACGTGATCTCGCCGCCGACCGGGCGGCCGCTGCAGGCCGGTGACATCGTTATGCTGGATACCGGGTCTACCTGGGATGGCTATTTCTGCGATTTCGACCGCAACTTTGCCATTGGCCGTGCTGACGATCTGTCGCGCCGCGCCTACGATGTGCTGTGGCGGGCGACTGAGGCTGGCATCGGTGCCGCCAAACCTGGCGCGACTTGCCGCGAGCTGTTCCAGGCGATGCAGTCGGTAATTGCTGAATTGGATGATCAGGGCGGCGATGTGGGCCGGCTTGGGCATGGGCTGGGGATGCAGCTCACCGAATGGCCCTCGCACGCGGGATTCGATGAAACGGTAATCGAAGAAAACATGGTGCTGACGCTGGAACCTTCGCTGGGGTACGGTGAGGGCCGTATCATGGTGCATGAAGAAAACATCGTGGTGCGTGCGGGTGGGGCCGAACTTCTGACCGCCCGTGCCGCCCCGGAACTGCCGGTGATATGAAGGAGGCCCCGGGCCATGAAGCTCCCCTATGACACCGACGCAGGCATCGGTACCCGCGCCACGCTGGGTGTGATCGTGCTGGAAACCGACGAAACGCTGGAGCCGGAGTTCTCCCGGATGATGGCGCAGCCAGGGGTGGCGCTCTATCACAGCCGCATCCCGATGGTGCCGGAGGTGCGGCCTGAAACGCTGGCGAAGATGCAGGCGGATCTGCCGGCCGCGGCGCGGCTGCTGCCGTCCATGCCGGAGTTCGATGTGATCGGGTACGGCTGCACCTCGGCCTCGTCGGTGATTGGCTCGCAAAAGGTGGCGCAGGCAGTGCAGACAGTCTTGCCAAAGGCCCAGGTGACTGACCCGCTGGCTGCGATTGCCGCCGCAGGCAAAGCGTTGGGCGCTGAACGGCTGGGGTTTCTGACACCGTACCTGCCGGAAGTTTCGGCCCGGATGCGGCAAAAACTGGAGGAAGGCGGTTTCAAAATTGCCGGCTTCGGCTCGTTTGAACAGAAAGACGACCGCATCGTGGCGCGGATTTCTGAAAAAACGATCGCGGAGGCTGCTCAGCGGGTTGCTGACCAGGCGGCGAGCGATGCCATCGTGATTTCCTGCACCAACCTGCGCTGCTTGCGGATTATACCTGAGATTGAGGCGCAATCCGGGGTGCCGGTGATTTCCAGCAACCAGGCACTGGCCTGGCACATGCTGCGGCTGGCAGGTGTGACAGATCCGCAGCCGCAGTTCGGTAAGCTGTTTACTCTGCCGCTGGCAGCCTGACCGCTAAAATTGTCCGGGATTTGCCAGCTGAAAACCTGCGGCAGGCTGCCCCACGGGAACGGCACAGTCTGCGCTTGTAATCCGCGCGCAGACTGCCACAGATTGGCACCCGAAACCTGACTTGTTCCAGCGAGGAAGCCCGGATGTCTGCCGCACGCCCCGAAAACCGGAATGTCCTGTTCATCATCATCGACCAGCTTCGCGCGGACTGCGTGTCCGGCGCGATGGCGGAACATGTGGAACTGCCAAACATCCGCGCCTTCATGCAGGAGGCGGTGTCGTTCAACCGGCATTTTTCGGTGACCAACCCCTGCGGGCCATCGCGCGCGTCGATCCTGACCGGGCAGTATGCGATGAACCACCGCTCTGTCCGCAACGGCACGCCGCTGCGCCACGACACACCGAACATCGCCACGGAGATGCGCAAGGCCGGCTATCTGCCGATGCTGTTCGGCTACACCGACACCTCGCAGGACCCGCGGGCCTATCACGCCAACGACCCGGCGCTTCGGACTTATGAATATCCGATGAACGGGTTTCACGAGATGACCGAGATGCGGCTGGAGATGTCTTATCCGTGGCAGTCGCATTTGATGAGCCGCGGCTATGAGTTCGAGAACTACTGGGACGTTTACAAGCCAATCTCTCCCGAGGGCGGTGTGCCCAGGCTGAACGATCCAGCGCTATATGCGGCTGAGGACAGCGATACCGCGTTCCTCACCAACTCCTTCCTGGGCAAGATGGCGGCTTACCAAAAGGAAAGCTGGTTTGCGCATCTGACTTACATCCGCCCGCACCCGCCGCTGGTGGCCCCGGCGCCCTATAACAGCATGTACGACCCCGCCAGCCTGCCGCTGCCGCAGCGGCTGGCAACTCCGGAAGAGGAAGGCGCACAGCACCCCTTCTTTGGCCCGCTGCTGCGCAAAAGCACCGCCGCCAGCTTTGTCGAGGGGTTCCCGGACCTGGAGCCCTCGGATGAGAACATCCAGTCCCTGCGCGCGGTCTACCTGGGGCTGGCGACGGAAGTGGATCATCATGTCGGGCGGGTAATCAAGTTCCTGAAAGACAGCGGGCAGTATGACAACACCATGGTGGTGATCACCGCTGACCATGGTGAGATGCTGGGCGACCGGCATTCTTGGGGCAAGATGACTGTCTATGATGCCGCTTACCACACGCCGCTGATCATCCGCATGCCGGGAAATGAGAATAACGCGGGCGTCAGCCTGTCTCAGATCACCGAGTCTATTGATGTGACGCCAACCGTCCTGGAGTGGGTGGGGCAGGAGGTGCCGAATGCCATGGACGGGCGCTCGCTGCTGCCGCTTCTGCGGGGGGAGGCGCCGCAGGACTGGCGGCAGTATTCCTTCTCGGAGCTGGATTTCTCGGAACCTCTGGAACCGACGCTGTGGCAGCAGGCGCTCGGCACCACGGCCAGCGATTCCTGCCTGGGCATCCTGCGGGATGGGCGGTTCACGCTGGTCGAATTCGCTGCCGATCTGCCGCCGATGCTGTTTGACAGCCATGGGCGCGGCGAATTGGAAAATGTAGCGGCGCGGGCCGAATATGCCAGCGATTTGCACCGGCTGACCCGGCTGATGCTGCGGCACCGGATGAAGAACATGGACCATACGCTGTCCATGACGGCAATCACCAGTAACGGCCCAAGAAGCAAGCCACGGTATCCGCAGTAAGGTCCAGGCTTCTACAGCAAGACGAGCACGCTGCCGGAATAGACAAATCCCGCTTTCGGGACCGGCAGCAGGGACGTTCGCGGTACACGCGCGAAAGATCTGCTTTTGCAAATCATTCTCAATTCTGTTGACAGTTGAGAATGATTTGCAATAACAATTTTTCAGACACGCCTCTAATGGGAGAATCGGATGTATCCGAAGTTGCTCAAGACTGTATCCGCAGCTGCCATCGCAGCCGTTGCCGCCAGCGCCGCCATGGCTGAAGACAAGATGAAGGTCGTGACCACCTTCACCGTTCTGGCCGATATGGCCGCCAATGTGGCAGGCGACGCGGCTGAGGTCGTCTCTGTCACCAAGCCCGGGGCAGAAATCCACGGCTATGAGCCGACCCCGCGCGACATCGTCCGGGCGTCCGATGCCGACCTGATCCTGTGGAATGGCATGAACCTGGAGTTGTGGTTCGAACAGTTCCTGTCGAACATGGAGGATGTGCCCTCCGTCACTCTCACCGACGGCATCGACCCGATCCCGATCGCCGCCGGCTCGTACGAAGGCAAGCCGAACCCGCACGCCTGGATGGGGCTGGATAACGCGCTGATCTATATCGACAACATCGTTGAGGCCTTTGCTGAGCATGACCCGGAAAACGCCGCCGTTTACGTCAAAAACGCGGGTGAATACAAAGACCGCTTGCGCGCCACAATCGAGCCGCTGCGCCAGGCGATTGCGGAAATCCCCGAGGACAAGCGCTGGCTGGTGACCTGCGAGGGCGCCTTCAGCTACCTGGCCCGTGATTTCGGCATGAAGGAGCTTTACCTGTGGCCGATGAACGCCGACCAGGTCGGCACTCCGCAACAGGTGCGCAGCGTCATCGACGGCGTGCGCGCCAATGATATCCCGGTGGTGTTCTGCGAAAGCACCGTGAACACCGCACCGGCCGAACAGGTCGCCCGTGAAACCGGTGTCGCCTATGGCGGGGAGCTTTATGTCGACTCGCTCAGCGCGGCGGACGGGCCGGTGCCGACTTATCTGGACTTGCTCAAGATCACCTCGCAGACGGTGGCCCGCGGATTGACTGAAGTTACCAACTGACCTTGCGATAGTTTCATATCCCAATGCCCCGCAGCAGATGTTGCGGGGCGTTTCATTTCACAAAGCACAATTTCTGTGTGTAACTCTGCAGGACAGCCCATGCTTGATGCCAGCGAGACCCACATCATGAACACCAGCGCAATGCCTACAGGCAGCGGGATCGCCGCAAAAAATGTCACGGTGACCTACCGCAACGGACACACCGCGCTGTGGGATGCCAGCTTTGGCATTCCCCGCGGCACGGTGACGGCGCTGGTCGGGGTGAATGGCGCCGGCAAATCGACCCTGTTCAAGGCGATCATGGGGTTTGTCCCGGCGGCACAGGGTGAGATCCGCATTCTTGGAATGACGGTCAAGGACGCGCTGCGCAAGAACCTCGTCGCCTATGTTCCGCAGTCAGAGGAAGTCGACTGGGCCTTCCCGGTGCTGGTTGAGGATGTGGTGATGATGGGCCGCTACGGCCACATGGGTTTCTTGCGCCGTCCAAAGGCTGCCGATCACGAGGCCGTCGATCAGGCGCTGCGCCGGGTCAACATGCAAGACTTCCGCCACCGCCAAATTGGCGAGCTGTCCGGCGGCCAGCGCAAGCGTGTGTTCCTGGCCCGCGCTCTGGCCCAGGACGGGCAGGTGATCCTCCTGGACGAACCGTTCACCGGTGTCGATGTGAAGACCGAAGAGCAGATCATCGCCCTGCTGCGCGAATTGCGCGAGGAGGGCCGGGTGATGCTGGTTTCCACCCACAATCTCGGCAGCGTGCCGGAATTCTGCGACCGCACCGTGCTGGTCAAGGGCACGGTGCTGGGCTTCGGCCCGACAGAGACCACCTTTACCCGTGAAAACCTGGAACATGCCTTTGGCGGTGTGCTGCGGCATTTCACCCTCGGCGGTCAGGCGCTGCATGACGATGGCGACACCCGCGAAGTCACCATCCTGACCGATGATGAGCGCCCCTTTGTCCAATACGGCGAAAAGACTCAGACGAGAGAAAAGCGCGGCGAGGGCGGGGGCGAACCGTGATGGACTACCTGCTGGAGCCTTTCACCTACGGCTATATGACAAACGCCATGTGGGTCTCTGCGCTGGTAGGGGGCGTTTGTGCTTTCCTATCGGCTTATCTGATGCTCAAAGGCTGGTCGCTCATTGGCGATGCGCTCTCTCACTCGGTTGTGCCCGGCGTTGCGGGCGCCTACATCCTCGGCCTGCCCTTTGCGCTCGGCGCCTTCATCGCGGGCGGGCTGGCGGCAGGGGCGATGCTGTTCCTGTCGGAACGCTCCGGCCTCAAGGTCGATGTGATCATCGGCCTGATCTTCACTTCCTTCTTTGGCCTCGGCCTGTTCATCGTGTCTATCAGTCCGATGTCCGTTTCTGTGCAAACCATTACCATGGGCAACATCCTGGCGATCACGCCGGAGGATACGCTGCAACTGGCGATCATCGGCTTTGTCTCGCTGGCGGTGCTGCTGGCCAAGTGGAAGGACCTGATGGTCACCTTCTTCGATGAAAACCATGCCCGCACCATCGGGCTGCGGCCCGGGCTGCTCAAGGCGGTGTTCTTTGTGCTGCTGTCAGCCTCTGTCGTGGCGGCGATGCAGACTGTGGGGGCGTTTCTGGTGATCGCCATGGTGGTGACGCCAGGCGCGACGGCGTATTTGCTGTGCGACCGCTTCCCGCGGCTGATCCTGGTGTCCGTGCTGATCGGTGCCTTCACCAGTTTCTTCGGCGCTTATGCCAGCTACTTTCTGGACGGCGCCACCGGCGGCATCATTGTGACACTGCAGACGCTGATCTTCCTGCTGGTCTTTGTCTTTGCACCGAAACACGGGCTGCTGGCCGCCAAGCGCAAGGCGCGTGAGACGCTGAAGCGCGGTCCCGTTGAGCAAGGAGGGGCTGCGTGATGGATTTTGATATGCTGCTGATGCCGTTCCAATTTGCGTTCATGCAGAACGCCTTTCTGATCTCGCTGATCGTCTCTGTCCCCACAGCGCTCCTGTCCTGTTTCCTGGTCATGAAGGGCTGGGCGCTGATGGGCGATGCGGTCAGCCATGCGGTGCTGCCGGGGATCGTGCTGGCCTATATCGTGGGGCTGCCGCTGATCCTCGGGGCCTTTGCCGCAGGTATGCTGTGCGCCGTCGCCACCGGCTTTCTGTCCGGCAACAGCCGGGTTAAGCAGGACACGGTGATGGGCGTTGTCTTCTCCGGCATGTTCGGGCTTGGCATCGTGCTCTATGTCTCTATTGAAACCAACGCCCACCTCGACCACATCCTGTTCGGTAACATGCTGGGGGTTGAGCAGCACGAGCTGTGGACCGCGGGGATTATCTCGCTGGCGGTCGCTGCCGCGCTGGTCCTGAAATGGAAGGATCTGCTGCTGCACAGCTTTGATCCGGCGCAGGCGCAGGCCTCGGGCCTGCCGGTCACGGTACTGCACTACGGGCTGCTTGCGGCTTTGTCGCTGACCATCGTGGCGACCCTTTCTGCAGCCGGGCTGATCCTGGCCATCGGCCTGTTGATTGCGCCAGGGGCGATTGCCTTTCTGGTGGTGCGCAAGTTCAGCACCATGCTGTGGGTCTCGGTTCTGGTCTGCATGTTCTCGATGCTGGCGGGCACTTATGCCAGTTTCTTCCTGGACAGCGCCCCCGCGCCGACCATCGTGCTGATCCTGACCGTGCTGTTCATCGCCGCTTTCGCGCGGCGGATGTACCTGACGCGCAAGACCTCAATGCAACGCGCCAAGGAGACTGCCGGGGCCGCGTAAGTCACGCGGTTCCGGGTCCGGCCATCTCCAGCAGCCACTGCCGTACCAGTTCCGCGTTGGGGACCAGATCCTGTGTCTTGGACCACACCAGGTAGAATCCCGATCCGGTGGTCCAGGACCATTCCTTGCGCGCAGCCAGAAGCCCTTGTTTGATCAGCGGCTCGGTCACATGCTGCCAGCCAAAGGCAAAACCTTCGCCCGCAATCGCCGCCTGCAGCACCAGCGCATAATCGTTAAGGCGCATCCCCGCGGCGGGCGGGCGGCCAGTGACACCAAAGTGCTCAAACCATTGCTGCCAGCTGGGGCGCTCTCTGATCGGTTCTTCCAGATGGATCAGCCGCTCGTGCAACAGGTTTGGCACCGTCGCCAGATTGACCGCCGAGGCCATCACCCGCGGGCTGGCCACCGGAAAGATCACCTCCGGTGCAATCAGCGCTGAATGACAATCCGGCCAATTGCCGTCTCCGCGCCGCACCGCCAGCGAAATACCTTCGGTGTTGATGTCCGGCTCCCGGTCGGAACTTTGCAGACGCAGGTCGATATCCGGGTGCACTTCGTGCAGCTGGGCCAGTCTTGGCATCACCCAGTAGTATGCAAAAGCGGAGGAGCAGTTAAGCGTCACATGGTCATTTCGCCCGAATTGCCGCACTGCCTTGGCTGACGACAGGATATCCCCAAGCGCCTTGGATACATCGGTGTAAAGCCGCATTCCGGCCCCGGTCAATTCCACCTTACGGTGGCCGCGGCGGAATAAAATAACGCCCAAAGACGCTTCCATCTGCTTGATCGCCGCGCTGACGGCAGGCTGCTGAACGTTCAGCTCCTCCGACGCACGGGTAAAGGAGCCATGCCGTGCGGCGGCTTCGAAGACGATCAGGTGGCGGGGGCTGGTGAGGAGTTTCCACAGTTCTTGCATAAATGTGATTTATCCAAATCATCAGAATTTTCAACCGTCACAACGTCCGCGCCGGGTCTTATTGTTCCGCAACGCCTGAAGATGGAGAGCCCCATGGCCCGACGTGCCCGCGCATCCCGTGACAGAAACACTGCCCCCGCCGGCGCCCCGGCTTCGCCCTGGGTCCGGCGCTCGCTGCCATTCTTTGATGTGCTGGATGAGGAAAAACTGGTTAAACTGGAGGCCCAGGTCGATTGGATTTTCGAGGAGGTCGGCATCGCCTTTCGCGACGATCCGGAGGCGCTGAGGATCTGGAAGGAGGCCGGTGCAAAGATCGACGGCGATACGATCCGGGCTGACGCGCAATGGATCCGCTCCCTTTGCGCCAAGGCACCGCGGGAGTTTACCCAACTGGCCCGCAACCCGGCGCGGTCGGTCACCATTGGCGGCAACAACCAGGTGTTTGCCCCGATCTATGGCGCGCCGTTTGTGCGCGACCTGGAGGGCGGACGGCGCTATGGCGATATGGAGAGCTTTGAAAAGCTGGTGAAGCTCACCTACATGCATCCGAACCTGCATCACGGCGGGTTTGTGATCTGCGAGCCCTGCGATGTGCCGGTCTCTAAGCGCCATTTCGACATGCTGCTTGCCCATATGACGCTCAGCGACAAACCGCATCTGGGCGCGATCACAGAGATGTCCCGCGCGCAGGATAGTGTGGACATGGCCGAGATCGTTTTTGGCAAGGACGTCATGGACAAGAACTGCGTGATCATGGGCAATGTGAACACCAACTCACCGCTGCTGGTGGATAAGGTGGTCACAGAAGCAGTGCGGACCTACTCCGCCCGCGGGCAGGGAATTATCGTTGTACCGTTTATCCTTACGGGCGCGATGGGGCCGGTCTCCACCGCCGCCTCGGTGGCGCAAGCGATGGCGGAGGCGATGATGGTTTGTGCCTTCACCCAGATCGTCCGCCCCGGTGCGCCCTTTGTGCTGGGCAACTTCCTGTCGTCCATGTCGCTGAAATCCGGCGCGCCGACATTCGGGATGCCGGAGCCGGTGATCTCCAACTATGCCATCGGCCAACTGGCCCGCCGCGCCGGGCTGCCCTTGCGCTGCGGCGGATCGCTGACTGCGTCCAAGATCGAGGATGCGCAGGCGGCCTATGAGAGCGCGGATTCGATGCATTCCACCATGCTGGCCGGGGCCAATTATGTGCTGCATTCGGCGGGCTGGCTGGAAGGCGGGCTGTGCACCGGGTTCGAGAAACTGATCATGGATGCGGACCGGCTGGGATCTTATCAGAAAGTGCTGAGCCAGGGGCTGGATACCCGCGACGAAGCCTTTGCCCGCGATGCCTACGCGGAGGTGGAGCCGGGCGGGCATTTCCTTGGCTCCGGCCATACCATGCGCAACTATCAGACCGCGTTTTACGAACCCAAACTCAGCGACAGCGAGAATGTCGAAAGCTGGGAGGAGGGCGGCTCCAAAGACATGCGGCAGCGTGCCTATGAGCGCTGGAACCAGATGCTGAACGAGTATGTGGCACCGCCGATGGATGAGGCGGTGAAAGAGGAGCTGGCCGCATACGTCGCCCGCCGCAAAGAGGAGATCCCGGATGCTTGGTACTGAGGTGAGGAATTCCTCACCCATTTCTTCAGCTTATGCAGGATGTGCCGGATTGCCCCGGCACCCCCTGTGCACCCCCCGTACACCCCCCGTACACCCCCTGTGCACCCCCTGGGTGCCATTTGCCGCAATTCCCGCGCCTTGACCCGGATCTGAGGACAAACCCATGTCAGACAATTTTGCCCAATCGACGCTCAACATCCACAAGGAGGAGAGCACTGGCGACAAGAAGCTGCCGAGCCACGCCAAGGCGGTGGTTATCGGCGGCGGTGTGGTCGGCTGCTCGATCCTGTTTCACCTGGCCAAGTTCGGCTGGAAGGACGTGGTGCTGCTGGAGCGGGACGAGCTGACCTCCGGCTCCTCCTGGCACGCGGCGGGGCAGATCCACACGATTTCGTCAGACCCGAACATTTCACGGCTGCAGTCCTACACCATCGACCTGTACAAAGAGATCGAGGAAACCTCCGGCCACAGTGTGGGCCTGCATATCACCGGCGGCTTCTACGCTGCATCGACCAAAGAATGGTATGACTACCTGAAGCGCGAACGCTCCAAAGCGCGCTATATGGGGCTGCATCAGGAATTCATCAGCCCTCAGGAGCTGGCCGACCGCCATCCATTGATCGACCCGAAACATTACTATGCAGCACTGTGGGATGATCAGGACGGCGATCTGGACCCGTCGGGCGCAACCTATGCCTTTGCCAAATCCGCCAAGGTGCATGGCGCGCAGTATTTCACCCACACGCCGGTGACCGGCACCACCCAGCGCGCCGATGGCAGCTGGGACGTGGTGACCCCGCGCGGGGTGATCAACGCCGAGCATATCGTGAACTGCGGCGGATTGTGGGCGCGTGAGGTCGGCCACATGCAGGGGATCAACCTGCCGGTGCAGCCGATGGAGCATCATTACCTGATCACCGACAAGATCGACGCGGTGGCGAACCACCCGACCCGCCTGCCGGCCGGGATCGACTATGAGGCGAACATCTATTTCCGGCAGGAACGGCAGGGGATGCTGCTGGGCACCTATGAGCCGAAAGGGACGCCCTGGAAGGTGGGCGGCACCCCGTGGGATTTCGGGCATGAGCTGCTGCAACCGGATCTGGACCGGATTGCCGACCGCCTGGAGATGTCGTTTGAACGCATCCCGGCGATTGGCGAGGCGGGCATCAAGGACATGATCAACGGGCCGTTCACATTCGGCCCCGACGGCAACCCGATGATCGGCCCGGTGCCGGGCATGAAGAACTACTGGTGCGCGGTGGGCGTGATGGCGGGCTTCTGCCAGGGCGGCGGCGTTGGCCTGACCATGGCCGAGTGGATGATCGACGGCGAGCCGTCCATCGACGTCTGGGCGATGGATGTGGCGCGGTTCGGCGAGTTCGCGACGCCCGACTGGGGCACCGTGAAATCGACCGAGAACTATGAGCGCCGGTTTGTGATGACTTTCCCGAACGAGACGCTGCCGAGGGGCCGGATGCAGAAGACCACAGCGCTCTATGACCGGCTGGTCGCCAAGGGGGCGCGGATGGGCCAGGGCTTTGGCCTGGAGAACGCGCTGTGGTTTGCCGACGGGCCGGAGGACGCGCATGAGGAGCCGACGTTTGAGCGCAACCGCAGCCACGATTATGTGGCGCGCGAGGTCAAAGCGGTGCGCGAAGCGGTGGGCGGCATTGAGATCGCCAACTTTGCCAAGCATGAGTTCAAGGGCGCGGGCGCGCGGGCCTATCTGGACCGTGTGCTGGCGGGGTATGTGCCCAAACCGAGCCGCCTGACCCTGACGCCGATGCTGACGCCCAAGGGCAAGCTGTACGGTGACCTGACCGTGGCCTGCCTGGGCGAGGATCATTTCATGCTGTTCGGTTCCGGCGCCATGCAGGAGGCGCACCGCCGCTGGTTTGAGAAGGATCTGCCGGAGGACGTGTCGTACCAGAACGTCTCAGACGACTGGCACGGTATCGCGCTGTCGGGACCGAAGTCGCGGGAACTCTTGCAGCGGATCACCCGCGAAGATGTGTCGGGCGAGGCGTTCAAGTTCCGCGACCTGCGCCAGATCTTTGTGGGCGGCGTGCCGGTGATCCTGAACCGGATCAGCTTCTCCGGCGAGCTGGGCTATGAGATCTACTGCAAACCGCAGTACCTGCTGCGCCTGGCGGAGGCGATTGAAGAGGCCGGGGCCGATCTGGGCTACCGCTGGTACGGGGCGCGGGCGCTGATGTCGATGCGGCTGGAGAAGGGCTGGGGCGTGTGGACGCTGGACTTCCGCCCTGACTTTGACGCGGTGGAAAGCGGCATGGATGTCTTCATCAATTGGAAGAAGGATTTCGTGGGCAAGGAGGCCGCGCTGCAGGCCCGCGAGGCTGGTGCAAGCCGCAAGCTGGTCACCATGACCCTTGATGTGGACGGCATTGATGTGTCGAACGACGAGGCGATCCTGAAGGATGGCGAGGCCGTTGGGTATATCTCCTCCGGCGGCTATGCGCATCACGCGCAGAAGTCGATGGCGATGGGCTATGTCTCGGCAGAGCACGCCGCGGCGGGCACCCGGCTGCAGGTCGAGATCCTGGGCGAAATGTATGACGCTGAGGTGCTGGGAGCGCCGATCTATGACGCCAACGGCGCCAATATGCGCGCCTGATCCGGGCAGGGGAGCGGCAGCCATGAGCAAACCCCTGCGGACGCTCCCCGAAGCGGTGCAGACCGGACCGGCCTGCCGCTGCATTTTCCTGCTGCTGCCGACCTTTTCGCCGCTGGATCTGTCCAGCGCGGTGGCGGCGCTGGAGGCTGCGAACACACACGACGGGACCGCGCGCTATGACTGGCGCGTGGTCAGCGAGGACGGGCTGGCTGTCACGGCACCCAACGGTCTGAGTGTGGCTGTGGACGGCGGTTTGCCGGAGCTGGCCCGCGGCAGCATGATCTTTGTCTGCGGCGGCTGCGGACCGGAGCCGGGGGTCTCGCTGAAAGTGCTGGGCTGGCTGCGCAACGCGCAGCGCATGGGGTTGCCGATGGCCGCCCTGGGGGGCGGCATCATGGCGCTGGCGCGGGCAGGCTTGCTGTCCGGGCGTCAGGCCTCGGCGCATTGGGCGCAGCGCGCCACGCTGGCTGAGATGCACCCGGACGTGGAGGTGAAAAGCTCGCTGTTCACCATGGACGGGAAGGTGATCACCTGCGCCGGCGGCACGGCCACGGTCGACATGATGCTGACCCTGATTTCGGATCATCACGGGGGTGATGTGGCAACGGCAGCGGCGGATCTGATGGTGTGTTCCTCAGCCCGCAAAGGCAGCCAGGACCAGACGGTGTCCGAGTTCGGGCGCGCCGGTGTGCGGCATGAAAAGCTGGCCGCAGCGCTGGGCCTGATGCGCAGCAATCTGGAAGAGCCGCTGACCCCCGCTGCGATTTCCGATCTGGTCGGCCTGTCGGTGCGCCAGCTGGAACGGCTGTTTTCGAAATACCTGCACACCACGCCCAAGGTCTATTACACCCGGTTGCGGCTGGATTATGCCCGCAGCCTGCTGCTGCAGACCCATATGCGGATCATCGACGTGGCGCTGGCTGCGGGCTTCAACAGCCAGACCCATTTCGCCAAGGTCTACCGGCGCTATTTCGGCAAGTCGCCGCATCAGGAACGGCCGTTCTGATGGGCATCCGCCATGCGTGTCAGCCGTGCGGGAGGCGCGGCGGTTGAATGTCCTGCAAAACCGTGGAGCGGCAAGCGAAACGCGTCCGCATCAGCGCAATCTGTGCTGCCGTGCATTCTGTCATTTCGGGAAGGGTGGTAGCGGAGGAGGGACTTGAACCCCCGACACGCGGATTATGATTCCGCTGCTCTAACCAACTGAGCTACTCCGCCGCTCTGGTGGGGGCGATTTACGGAATGCCGCCAGCCGGGTCAAGCAGAAAAGCGGAAGAATCGCCGTTTCTGCTGAAGTTTTTCCAAGAGATCAGGTAAGCAGTTTTAAATCATAGGGTTACACCTGGGGCGGTGTTGAGGGCCGCGGTACGGCAGTCATGCGGCGCACGCAGGAATGCGGGGAAGGCGCCGGTTACTCCAGCAGGGTATCAAGGGCCGCAAGACCGGGCCGCGGCAGCTGGTCCAGCAGGGCAAATACCTGCGTGCGGCAAGTCTCGCCTGACCAGTCGTCAGGGTGGAAACCCGGTGGCAGGTCCGGGTGGCGCAGCACCACGCGGCGCCAGCGGTGCACGATCAGGGTCCGAAGGGTGCCCGTCTGAGCCGGTGTCAGTCCTGCGGGCGGGGCGGAAATCTGCTCCAGATCCTGCTGAAGAGCCGCGCAGGCCTCCCGCAGATGATCCGGGAACAGCCGCGACTTCAGCCAGTCCGGCACGGCAATAGAGCTGACTTCTGCTGCCATCAGGTCATCCAGGCTGCGCGGCATCGGCCCGTGGCCAAGCGCGGTGGTGCGGTTCACGGCAACATAGCTTGGCAGAAGCAGAACCTCGTCGAGGGTCGCCTGGCCTGCGCCGTCTTCGGCGATCAGCAGGTGCCAGTTGCTTGGGGCGGCAGCGCAGCGCTCATAGATCCGCGGGGTGACCGCGGCGGACTGGCTGCGCCCGTATTCGGTTAAATAATGCACCGAAGCGCGGCCTGCGCGGGCGCTTTCGATCCAGCCATCCTTGCGCAGGCGGTGCAGCGCCACACGGATTGCTTCGGGCTTGATTCCCATCGGGGTGATGATGCGGGTCAGGGCACTGCCGCTGATCCGGGCGCCCTTGTCCTGGGCCAGATCGCCGAACAGGGAAACGATCACCGACCAGACCCGCTGGTTCTGCGGGTCGTTCAGCTGTTGCACAGCGGCGTCAAACCAGAGGTTATGCTGTTCGTTCATGGGGATATACATAGGTCGCCCGGACCGGTTAGACCAGTCCGGGCGCACGGCAGCGTTACCGCTGCCTACCACCTCTGCACCATGTCAGAAGGCGTTCATGGTCAGCAGTTCATACTCCGCCGCAATCTCATCATCCTGATTGGTCAGGGTGACGTGCCAGCGCACCTCGCCGTATTCCTCGTTGCGGGGGGTCTTTTTCTTGACCGTGAGGCGGACCTTGATGCTTTCGCCCGCCGAAATCGGTTTCATGAAGCGCAGGTTGTCGAGACCGGTGTTGGCCAGAACCGGGCCCTCATCGGGCTGCACAAACATTCCGGCAGCAAAGGACAGCAGCAGATAGCCATGGGCGACGCGGCCCGGGAAGAACGGGTTCCGCTTGGCGGCTTCGTCGTCCATGTGGGCATAGAAGGTATCGCCGGTGAAATGGGCGAAAGTTTCGATGTCCTCCAGCGTCACGGTGCGCGGGGCGGTGTGCAGGGTTTCGCCAATCGCAAGTTCGCCGAATTTGCGGGTAAAGGGGTGCGCCGGGCCTTTGACCTCAGTGCCGCCGGGGACCCATTTTTCGCCAATCGCGGACAGGATTTCTGGCGAACCCTGGATGGCGGTGCGCTGCATGTAGTGTTTGACGCCGCGCACGCCGCCCATCTCCTCGCCGCCGCCGGCACGGCCCGGGCCGCCATGCACCATGTGGGGCAGGGGGGAGCCGTGACCGGTCGATTCCTTCATTGAGTCGCGGTTGTTGAAATAGAGACGGCCGTGGTAGGCGCCGGCACCGATGGCGACCTCGCGGGCAACGGCAGTGTCATGAGTGATGACCGAGGCCACCAGCGAGCCCTGGCCACGGTTTGCCAGATCAATGGCGTGGTCCAGATCACGGTAGCCCATGATGGTGGAGACGGGGCCGAAGGCCTCTGTGTCGTGCACGCGGCTAGCGTTGTCCGGGTCGGCGCAGTGGAACAGCATCGGCGGCACAAAGGCGCCTTTTTCGGCGTCGGCGCCATCGACGGTGAAGTTTGCCGGGTCGCCAAAGACACGCTCTGCTTCTTGGCCGATGATCGCGGCCTTCTCCAGCACGTCCAGTTTCTGGTTGTTTGAGACCAGCGCGCCCATGCGGGTGGTTTCCAGGCGCGGGTCGCCGATCACGGTTTTGGCCAGGCGGCCGGAGAGCGCTTCGATCACCGCATCCACTTGCGCCTGCGGCGCGATGATGCGGCGGATGGCGGTGCATTTCTGGCCCGCCTTGGTGGTCATCTCGCGGCTGACCTCCTTGACGAACAGGTCAAACTCCGGCGTGCCGGGCTGCGCGTCGGGGCCAAGGATCGATGCGTTGAGGCTGTCCTGTTCGGCGACGAAACGGACCGAGTTTTCCAGAATGACCGGGTTGGCGCGCAGTTTCAGCGCGGTATTGGCGGAGCCGGTGAAGCTGACCACGTCCTGCATGGTCAGGTGGTCCAGCATGTTGCCCAGCCCGCCGGAGACCAGCTGCAGCGCGCCTTCGGGCAGGATGCCGCTGTCGAGCATCAGTTTCACTGCCAGCTCTGTCACATAGCAGCTGTTGGTGGCGGGTTTCACGATGGCGGGGACGCCTGCCAGCAGGGTGGGGGCCAGTTTTTCCAGCATGCCCCAGACCGGGAAGTTGAAGGCGTTGATATGCACCGCAACGCCGCGCAGCGGGGTGCAAATGTGCTGGCCCAGGAAGGTGCCGTTGCGGGAGAGCTGCTCCACGTCGCCATCCAGATAGACATGGGCGTCCGGCATTTCGCGGCGGCCCTTGGAGGCGAAGACGAACATGGTGCCGATGCCGCCGTCGATGTCGATCATGTGGTCGGACTGGGTGGCGCCGGTGTTGAACGACAGGTCATAGAGCGCCTGCTTGTGCTGGTTCAGGTGGCCTGCCAGAGCCTTCAGCATCCGGGCGCGGTCGTGGAAGGTCAGCTTGCGCAGGTTGGCGCCGCCCACCGTGCGGGCGTAGTCGAGCATCCCTTGCACGTCGAGCGCGTCATTGCCGGCGCTGGCGATCACCTCGCCGGTGATGGCGCTGGCGATGTTGCGGGCGCCTGCGTCTGGTGCGACCCATTGACCCGCTGCAAAGCTGGAAATCTCTAGAAGGCTCATCATGTCGTCCTTTTCATCAGGCCGGCGCGGGGCCGGCTGGCTGGAATCCGATGCTCAGATATATTGACCGTCCGGTCGGTTTATGCAAGAAGTTTGTCAAATGTGCCGCTGATGAGGGTGAGGGAGCGATGAGCGATACGATTCTGGTTGAGGACCACGGAACCTGGGTAGAGATCACCCTGAACCGCCCGGACCGGCTGAACAGTTTCAACGAGGACATGCACAACGCCTTGCGCGCAGCGCTGGAAGGTGCCCGCGACGGCGGTGCCCGCGCGGTGCTGCTGACCGGCGCCGGGCGCGGTTTCTGCGCCGGCCAGGATCTGGGCGACCGCGACCCGCGCAAGATGGACGGCCCGCCGGACCTGAGCCAGACCGTGCGCAAATTCTACGCGCCGCTGGTGCGGCTGATCCGCGAATTGAACTTCCCGGTGGTCTGTGCAGTGAACGGCGTGGCCGCCGGGGCAGGCGCCAATCTGGCGCTGGCCTGCGATATGGTGCTGGCGGCGGACAGCGCCAAGTTCATCCAGTCGTTTTCCAAGGTCGGCCTGATCCCGGATACCGGCGGCAGCTGGCATCTGCCGCGGCTG
Organism: Leisingera sp. CC-HEC093; assembly: GCF_059429195.1. Lineage (NCBI taxonomy): Bacteria > Pseudomonadati > Pseudomonadota > Alphaproteobacteria > Rhodobacterales > Roseobacteraceae > Leisingera > Leisingera sp. CC-HEC093. Next base: position 1,742,648 of record NZ_JCAIJR010000001.1, read on the forward strand.
CTGGGTGAGGCGCGCGCCAAGGGGCTGGCGCTGACTGCCGAACCGCTGCCCGCGAAGAAAGCTGAGGACTGGGGCCTGATCTGGAAGGCACTGCCGGATGACGCGCTGATGGCTGAGGCGCGCGCGATGGCAGAGAAGTTTGCAAGCGGGCCGACGCTGGGCCTGGGGCTGACCAAGCAATGCATTCAGGGGGCTGCGGTCAACACGCTGTCGGACCAGCTAGAGATTGAGGCAGACGCGATGAAGACCTGCGGCGAGAGCGCGGATTATGCCGAGGGCGTCGCCAGCTTCCTGGAAAAACGCGCGCCTGCGTTCAAGGGCAAGTGACCATGACCCCGAAAGAGCGCGCCGAAAAATCCGCCGCGGCCATGTGGGCGGATGACCATGCGTCCAAATGGGCGGGGATGGAGATCACCCATGTGGACGAGGGCGAGGCCACGCTGGAGCTGACAATAGCGCAGCACCACTGCAACGGCCACGGCATCTGCCACGGCGGCGTCACGTTCATGCTGGCCGACAGCGCCTTTGCCTTTGCCTGCAACAGCCGCAACCAGTCGACCGTGGCGCAGCACAACGTGATCAGCTTCACCGCGCCCGGACGGCTGGGTGACAGGCTGATTGCCAAGGCGCGCGAGATTTCCCTGACCGGGCGCAGCGGTATTTATGACGTGACAGTGACCAATCAGGACGGCCAGCAGATCGCCGAGTTCCGGGGTTTCTCCCGGGCGGTCAAAGGCCAGTTGTTTGACGAATAGGTGTGGAGGACGCCATGGAAGACCTGAGCCCCAAGAAGGGTGAATTGGACCCGATCGAGATCGCCTCGATCGACGAAATCCGCAGCCTGCAGCTGGAGCGGCTGAAGTGGTCGGTGCGCCACGCCTATGACAACGTGCCGATGTACAAGCAGCGGTTTGACGAGGCAGGCGTGCATCCGCACGACCTGCAGGAGCTGTCCGACCTGGCCAAGTTCCCTTTCACCTACAAGAACGACCTGCGGGACAATTACCCGTTCGGCCTGTTTGCCGTGCCGCGCAGTGAAATCATCCGCCTACATGCGTCCTCCGGCACCACCGGCAAGCCGACGGTGGTGGGTTACACTGCCAATGATATTTCGAACTGGGCGGATCTGGTGGCGCGGTCCCTGCGGGCGTCTGGCCTGCGCAAGGGCGACATGGTGCATAACGCCTATGGCTATGGCCTGTTCACCGGCGGCCTTGGCGCGCACTACGGTATCGAACGGCTTGGGGCGACTGTCGTTCCGATGTCGGGCGGGCAGACCGAGAAGCAGGTCGGCCTGATCACCGATTTCAAACCCGATGGGATCATGGTGACGCCGTCCTACATGCTCAATATCCTAGAGCAGTACCACAAGGTCGGCATGGACCCGCGCGAGTGCTCGCTGAAGGTTGGCGTTTTCGGGGCCGAACCCTGGACCGATGCGATGCGCAAGGAGGTCGAGGAGGCCTTTGACATGCACGCGGTTGATATCTACGGCCTGAGCGAAATCATGGGGCCGGGTGTTGCCAACGAATGCGTCGAGACCAAGGACGGCCCGGTGATCTGGGAGGATCACTTCCTGCCTGAGATCATTGATCCTCAGACCGGCGAGGTGCTGCCGGACGGGGAGCTGGGCGAGCTGGTGTTCACCACGCTAACCAAGGAAGGCCTGCCGATGGTGCGCTACCGCACCCGCGACCTGACGCGGTTGCTGCCGGGCACCGCGCGGTCGATGCGGCGGATGGAAAAGATCACCGGCCGCAGCGACGACATGATCATCCTGCGCGGCGTCAACGTGTTCCCCAGCCAGGTGGAGGAGCAGCTGCTGGCGACCGGGGGTCTCGCGCCCTATTACCAGATCGAGCTGTACAAATCCGGCCGCATGGATGCGATGCGGGTGTTTGTGGAGGCCAATCCGGATGCCGCCGATGAGCTGAGCAAGACCGCCGCGGCGCGGATGCTGACCAAGCGGATCAAGGATATGGTTGGCGTTTCCAGCGAGATCATTGTAGGCGACCCGGGGTCCGTCGAGCGCAGCCAGGGCAAGGCCAAGCGCGTTGTCGACAACCGCAGCAAGTCCTGACCCGGGAGAGTGAGCCTTGGCCCGCACGATCGCAAAAGACCACGATGAGAAACGCGCGCAGATCCTGAAATCGGCGGCCAAGGTGTTTGCCGATTCCGGTTACGACCGTGCGTCGATGACCCAGCTGGCGCGGGAGTGCGGGATCTCCAAGGCGAACATCTACCACTATTATGACAGCAAGGATGCCGTGCTCTACGGCCTCCTTGATACCTATCTGTGCGAGCTGCGCGACCGGGTCTGCGGGGCGGATCTGGCGGGGCTTGGCGCCGAGGACCGGCTGCGCCGCATCGTGTCGGAGATCATGCTGGCCTATCAGGGCGCCGATCATGAGCATCAGGTGCAGCTGGGCGCGATGGGGGCGCTGCCGGAAGAGCAGCAGAAGCACCTGCGCGGCTACCAGCGCGAGATGGTCCAGTTCATGAGCGATGCGCTGAAGGATGTGGCACCGGAGATTTTCAACGGCGACGCCGCCAAGCTGCGCGGTGCCACCATGTCCGTCTTTGGCATGCTGAACTGGTATTACATGTGGAATTCCGGCGCCGGGTCACAGGCGCGCGAGGATTACGCCGGGCTGGTGGCGGATCTGACGCTGAACGGGGTCAAGGGGCTCTGACAGCGGCGCGGTTTTGCGTTCGCGGGATTCCGGGCTACCCTGCATCGGTATCGGAGGATGCCATGCGGAAACCTGATAGCTTCGAAAATTTCTACTATAAGAAGGTCGGCCTGTGCGAGGCCTGCGGCTGCGCTGAGCGGGCTATCGACATGTATGAGTTCGACCGGACGGCAGGCCGGGCGCAGCAGGCGCCCGGAAGGCGCCGCTTTTCCTGGAAGCGTTTTGCGCTGAAATACGGGCTGATGTCGCGGCAGAGGACACCGGCGGGCTGACAGCGAAACACCCGGCGGGATGTGTCCCGCCGGATGCTGTTTTTGCTCAGGCCTGTTTCGTGATTCGGACCTGTCAGCCCGGGCTGCCCAGCAGCTGGGTGATGCGGCGCACCGCGACGCGGCGGTTTGCGCGCTCGGCTGTCAGGGTGCTGACGGCCAGGTCGCTTTCGCCATAGCCCTGAACCACCATGTTTTCCGGAGCCACGCCAAAGTATTCCGTCAGCGCCAGCGCCACGGTCTCCGCTCGCCGGTCCGACAGGGCCAGATTGTAGGTCGCAGCACCCACCGCATCGGTGTGGCCCTCGATCAGGAACACCTCGCCCGGGTTGCGGTCGATCAGGTTGCGCAGCGCGTTGCCCAGGGTTGCCAGCTCCTCCGCCTCTTGCGGGCGGATCACCGAGGAGCCGGTGTCGAAGTTCACCGAGTCCAGATTGATCACCGGCGTCAGTCGGCGCACCGCGTCGATGTTGCGGATCTGCGCCAGCGAGAAGCGGCGGTCCACGCTCCTGACGTCCTGTGCGGCCAGCGCCGCGGCCAGGTCCTCAGCTGAGACCGCGCCGGTGCTGGAGAAGGCGCGGCGGTTGTCCTGCACCTGCGGCAGCTCGTTGACCACCACGCGCTCGGCCTTTTGGGTGTCGTCGAACAACACCACGCTGCGGCCGTCGGGCATCAGTTTGGTGCGGCGCAGCACCCGGCCCTCGGCAGAGCGGATGGTCTCCACCTCAACGCCGTTTTCACGCACCACCACAGTACGGGTGGAGCCGTCCTGGAAGCGGTAGGTGGTCACGTTGGAGCCTGGCTGGCGCAGCAGCGCATCGTCGTCCTTCAGGACGCGGTACTGGCCGTCCTGCTCCACGATGGCGCGGTCGCCGGAGTTGGAAACAACCTTGCCGCCATTGTTGAGCAGCGTCCCGATCGCCAGGGCGCCAAGGCCGAGCAGCGCGTTGCGCTCGCGGGTGGAGAGGCCGCTGTCATCGTCATCGCTGTCTGATTTGGACTGCGTTTCGGACGCCTGAGCCTGCGAATCTGCTTGGGCGGTGGCGCCGGCCTCGGTTTCGAATTCCTCATCCGAGCTGCGGGCGGTTTCCTCGGTGACTACTTCCTCGGTCACTTCGGCCTCGCCCTCAGCAGCAGTGCCGTCCGCGGCCGCCGCTGCAGCAGCTGCGGGTTCGCTGCTTTCCTCGGCGAGGGCATCAGCCTGGGCCTGACTGTCCTGTTCGGCCAGTTCCGGGTTGTCTGTTTCTCCGCCCGCTGTGTCCTCTGACTGGGCAAGGTCCGCTGCAATTTCCCCGGCACTGGTGCCAGAGCTTGCTTCGGTGCTGCCGTCAGCCTGTGCGTCAGCTTCGGCTTGAACCTCAGCTTCTGCTGCTGCCTCCGCCTCAGCCTGGGCTTGGTTTTCCGCTTCAGCCTGCGCGTCGGCTTCCGCTTGTTCTGCTGCTGCAGCTTGTTCTTCAGCGGCCGCCTGAGCTTCAGCTTCGGCCTGGGCCTGTTCTTCGGCCGCAGCCTGTGCTTCCGCTTCCTCCTGGGCCAGCGCCTCAGCCAAAGCCTGCGCTTCGGCTTCAGCCTGAGCATCCGCTTCCACCTGCGCTTCCGCTTCAGCCTGCGCATCGGCTTCCGCAGCGGCCTCAGCCTGCGGCTGTTCTTCGCCTCCGGTTGCGGTCAAGGCTTCCGCGGCAGTCTCTGCCTGCGCCTCCGCTATCTGTTCGGCGCCGGGGTCCACTTCGCCGATGCCTGCCAGCACGCTGGCAGACTGCAGGTCTGCAGGCAGGGTCGCGTCAAATTCACCTTCGCCATAGGCCTTGCAGAATTTCGCGACTTTTCCGGTCTTCTCCTCGATGTTCTGGCCGGCCTCCAGCTTTTTCTGCCGCCGCTCAGCACGCTTGCGGCAGCGGTCCACCAGATCGCCGATTTCAGCGGCGGACATCTGGGTGAGGTCAAACCGCTTGTTGCCCTTGCCCTGCGACAGGGCGGGCAGCGGGGCCGCCAGCGAGATCATCACTGCCAGCGCCGTGGATGATTTGAAAATTCCCGGTTTCATTTCGGTTCCTTTCCTGTTCCGGCACTTGGCCGCACAAGGATAACTGACGAACTCGGGAAAGGTTGCGAATTGCGCGGCCAAAATTAAAGCCGCCCCCGATGGGAGCGGCTTGGGTCAGGCTGATTTTCGCTGGCGGCTGAGCGTCAGACTGCCGGCGGCGGCACCATCCCGATGATGTCATACGTCTGGCGCAGGATCGGCGCGGTGATCGCGCGGGCGCGTTCGGCACCGCGGGCCAGGATCTTGTCGATTTCGTCCTGATGCTGCATCAGCCGCGCCATCTCGGTGGAGATCGGCGCCAGTTTGGATACGGCCAGATCTGCCAGCATCGGTTTGAATTCCGAGAACTGGCGGCCGCCAACATCTGCCAGAACCTGTTCCACGGTCTGCTCGTTCAGGGCAGCGTAGATATTCACGAGGTTGCGCGCCTCGGGGCGGTCTTCCAGGCCTTCGGTTTCGGAGGGCAGTGCCTCTGGATCGGTCTTGGCCTTGCGGATCTTCTTGGCGATGCCATCCGCGTCATCGGTCAGGTTGATGCGGCTGGCATCCGAGGGGTCGGATTTCGACATCTTCTTGGAGCCGTCGCGCAGGGACATCACCCGGGTGGCCGCGCCCTCGATCACCGGCTCCGTCTCCGGGAAGAAGTTCACGCCGTAGTCGTGGTTGAACTTGATTGCGATGTCGCGGGTCAGCTCCAGGTGCTGTTTCTGGTCCTCGCCCACCGGCACATGGGTGGCGTGGTAAACCAGAATGTCGGCGGCCATCAGCGCCGGATAGGCAAACAGGCCCAGCGAGGCGTTCTGCTGGTTCTTGCCGGCCTTGTCCTTCCACTGGGTCATCCGCTGCATCCAACCCATGCGGGCAACGCAGTTGAACACCCAGGCCAGCTGCGCGTGCTCCGGCACCTGGGACTGGTTGATCAGGATCGAATCCTCGGGGTCGATACCGGCAGCGATGAAGCCGGCGCAAAGCTCGCGGGTGGATTTCTTGAGGTCCGCGGGGTCCTGCCAGACGGTGATCGCATGCAGGTCGACCATGCAGTAGATGGTCTCAACGTCCTTGGCCTGCCAGTCGACGAAGCGCTTCAGAGCACCGAGGTAATTCCCCAAGTGCAGGTTGCCCGAAGGCTGGATCCCCGAAAACACGCGCGGGGTGAAGCTGGTTTCGCTCATCGCGGAAACTCCCGTCTGGAATTATGCACCATCGTCGCTTACCCATGGGGCCAGGATAGGTCAACAGGCGCGGGGGATTCCGTGCCGCAAGGAGCCCGGATGAACACCCAGCCGCATAACGCCCCCATCAATCCGCTGCCCGCCGCCGTGGTGGCGCTGGTGCTGGTCATCATCGGCATCGAGGCCGTGTTCTCGCTGGGCGCGCGCGGTATCGCGGGCGGGCCGGAGGCGATCGGCTGGCGGCTGGAGGCGGTGCAGTCCTATGCGTTTTCCAGCGATGTTTTCTGGTGGATGCAGGAAAGCGGGCGCTGGCTGCCGGAGCATCTGATGCGCTTTGTGTCCTACATCTTTGTGCATGGCGCCTTTACCCATGCGTTGTTCGTCTGCGTCTTTGTGCTGGCGATGGGCAAGATGGTGGGCGAGGTGATGGGCGATCTGGCGATGGTGCTGATCTTCTTGCTGTCCGGTGCGGGCGGGGCGCTGGGCTATGCGCTTCTGGTCAGCTCGCCGGTACCGCTGGTGGGCGGTTTTCCGGCCGTTTACGGTCTGATCGGCGCGTTCACGTTCCTGCTGTGGCGCTCGCTGGCCTCTGTCGGGGCGCAGCAGGGCCGGGCGTTCACGCTGATTGCGTTTCTGATGGGGGCGCAGCTGCTGTTCGGGCTGCTGTTTGGCGGCCAGAAGGATTGGGTGGCGGACCTGGCGGGCTTTGCCACAGGCTTTGGCCTGTCGTTTTTCCTGGCGCCGGGCGGCTGGGCGCGGATCCGGAACCGCATCCGCCACGATTGAGGCGGGGCGCTCCCGCCCGCTGCCAATGCCCCTGCCGGGGCGTGACCAGCCGTTGGGCCGGGCAGCGCGCATTGCGCGCTGCGAAGGATCTGCTGAGAGGCGCGTCAGGGCAGATCTGCCCTGAAGGCGCCATTCTCATTATCGGACCGGCCAATCCCGCCTCAAGGGTAAACCGCGCCTGCGGCGCAGCGGCTGCGCCGCCCTTGACCCGGGATTTGCCAAAGGGGGGATCAGGCCTGTTTCCGGCGGCTGAGGGCGCTGCGGAATTCTGACAGGCGGAAGGCGCCCAGGGCATGGCCGGCGGCAAAGTAGACCGCGCCGCTGAGCACCACCAGGCCAAGCAGGGACAGGTAGCGCCAGTAGTCCAGCGTGAATAGCCAGCCTGCGGTGGCGGCCACCGTGTAGAGCACCGCGCCCATGATGGCGGAGGCCGCGAGGATGCGCCAGGCGCGGCGGCGGAAGCGGGCGTCGAACCGGGCTTCCTCTCCCATGCTGCGGGCACCGAGCGCGAGCAGCGCCACCATCGCCCAGCCCGCAGCAGAGGCGGCGATGGCGGGGGCGATCCAGCCCAGCACGGGTTTCAGCCCAAAGGCCAGCGCCGCGTTCACCACCATGGCCACCAGCGCGTAGCGGAACGGGGTCCTGGTGTCCTCGCGCGCGAAATACAGGGGCTGCAGCACCTTTTGCAGCATGAAGGCGGGCAGGCCTGCGCCGTAGATGGCAACGGCCAGGGCGATGGCGGCCACATCCTCCGGGCCGGTGGCACCGCGTTCATAGAGGACCGAGACCAGCGGCACTGGAATGGTGATGAAGGCCACGGCCGAAGGCACTGCCAGAAGCAGCGAGAATTCGCCTGCGCGCGACAGGGCGTCCTGGGAGCCGGTGCTGTCGCCTGCGCGCAGGCGCCGGGACAAGGCGGGCAAGAGCACGATGCCGATGGCAATGCCCACCACCCCCAGCGGCAGCTGGTAGAGCCGGTCGGCAATGAACAGCCAGCTGGCGGCTTTTTCGATGTCGGAGGCCACATACTGGCCGACAACCAGGTTGATCTGGGTGACGCCCATGGCCAGGGCAGCGGGCACCGCCACCCGCACCAGATCGCTCATTTCACGGTTCCACCGCGGCAGGCCGGGGCGCAGGGAGATGCCTGCCCTTTCAGCTGCGGCCCAGACCAGCGCGAGCTGGGCCACGCCCGCCACAGGGATGGTCCAGACCAGCCAGACCACCACATCGCCGCCCAGCACCGCCCCGGCCGTCATTGCCGCGCAGGTGAAAATGTTGAGCAGCACCGGTGCCGCCGCGGCGGCGGCAAATCGTCCGGTGGCGTTCAGAACGCCGGAGAAGAGGGCGGCCAGCGACATGAACAGGATGTAGGGAAAGACGATGTGGCCGTATCCCACAGCCATATCGAAGCGCGCATCGCCCACGAACCCGCCCGCCGTCAGCCAGACCAGGCCCGGCATGAACACCATGCCCAGGCCGACCAGCGCCAGCACGGCTGCGGCCAGCAGGTTGAAGGCCTGCTGGGCGTAGTTTCCGGGATCTTCGCCTGCTTCGTAGCGTTTGGAAAAGGCCGGGACAAAGGCTGCGTTAAAGGCGCCTTCGGCAAAGAACCGGCGGAACATATTGGGCAGGCGGAAGGCCACGATGAAGGCGTCCAGCACTGGTCCCGGCCCGATGAAGGCGGCAATCAGGATCTCGCGGACGAAGCCCAGAAGACGGCTTGCCAGCGTCCAGAACCCGACCGTCAGGAACCCGGACAGCAGTCTGATTGGTTTCATGTATCCGCCCGTTTTGCGCCTTCGGCAATGGCTGCCCGCAGTTTCTTCTCAAGCGCCCGCTGCTTGGACTCCGAGTAGTATTTCAAGCCGAACATGTCCTTGACATAGAAGGCATCGACAACCTGTTCGCCATAGGTCGCAATCACCGCGTTGGCAATATAGACATTGGCAGCTGCCAAGGTGCGGGCCAGATCGTACAGCAGCCCGGGCCGGTCGCGGGTATCCACCTCGATGATGGTGTAAATCTCCGACCCCTCGTTGTCGAAGGTGATGTGCGTCGGCACCTTGAAGGCGCGCTCCCGCTTCTTGATCTTGTCGCGGGATTTCAGGGCGTCGCGGGTGATCACCTCGCCCTTCAGGGTCTTTTCGATCATCTGTTTGAGCCGGTGCAGGCGGACCGGATCAAAGGGGTGGCCCTCGCTGTCCTGAATCCAGAAGGCATCGGTCACATAGCCGTCCTTGGTGGTGTAGGAGCGCGCATCAACCACGTTGGCGCCGACAAGGGCCAAGGCGCCGGCGATGCGGGCAAAGATGCCCGGGTGGTCCTCCATCACGAAACAGGCGCGGGTCGCGTCGCGGTCCACATCCGGGTAGAGCCGGATCATCACCTCACCTGCGTCCCCCTTGGCGGTGAAGTCGCGCAGCATTTCGGCAAAATCCACATGCGCGGTGATATGCAGCCCGTGCCAGTAAGGCGGGTAGTGGCGGGCGGTTTCGGTCTTGAGCTCCGCCTTGGACCAGCCCGGCAGCGCCTCGCGCAGGGCCTTTTTGGCTGAGGCGCCACGGTGTTCGCGGTTCAAGGCCTCCATGCCGCCCTCCAGCGCCGCGCGGGTCTGGCCGTAAAGCGCCCGCAGCAGCGCGGCCTTCCAGTTGTTCCAGGTGTCCGGGCCGACGCCGCGGATGTCGCAGACGGTCAGCAGCAGCAGGAGATCCAGCCGTTTTACTGTCTGCACGGCTTTGGCAAAGTCGCGCACTGTGCGGGGGTCGGCAATGTCGCGCTTTTGCGCCATGTCCGACATCAGCAGGTGATAGCGCACCAGCCATTCGACAGTTTCGCATTCCGAAGGCTTCAGCCCCAGCCGCGGTGCCACCTTGCGGGCGATCTGCGCGCCCAGGATCGAATGATCCTGCACACGGCCCTTGCCGATGTCGTGCAGCAGCATGGCCACCATCAGCACCTTGCGGTTGAGGCCCTTGCGCAGGATTTCGGAGGAGAGCGGCAGCTCGTCCTCCAGCTCGCCACGCTCGATTGCGGCAAAGTTGGCGATGACTTGGATGGTGTGCTCATCCACTGTGTAGGAGTGGTACATGTTGAACTGCATCATTGCCACGATGGGTTCGAATTCCGGCAGAAAGGCGGACAGCACGCCGAGTTCGTTCATCCGCCGCAGGGCGCGTTCGGAGTTGCCGTGTTTCAGCAGCAGATCCAGAAAGAGCTTCCGCGCTTCCTTGTCGTTGCGCATCTCCTCGTCGATCAGATGCAGGTTGGCGGTCACCAGCCGCATCGCGTCCGGGTGGATCAGCATGCCGGTGCGCAGGGCTTCCTCGAACAGCCGCAGCAGATTGACCCGGTCTTCGAGGAACGCTTTGGGGTCGATCACATCCAGCCGGTTGTGCACCACTTTGTAGCCGGGTTTGATGCGCGGGCGGCGGCGGAAGATCCGTTCCAGAAGCGGCGCGTTTTTCTGCTGGCTGGCCTCCAGCTTGGTCAGGAAAATGCGGGTCAGGTCGCCGACCCTTGTGGCGTGGCGGAAGTATTCCTGCATGAACACTTCCACTCCGCGGCGGCCGGCCTTGTCCTCGTAGCCCATGCGGCTGGCCACCTCGACCTGCAGGTCGAAGGTCAGCTGTTCGGTGGCGCGCCCGGTGGCCAGGTGCAGATGCGCGCGCACCGCCCACAGAAAGGTGGCGGCCTCGGCAAACAGCGCCATCTCTTCGGCGCGGAACAGGCCCAGCGGCACCAGTTCCTCCGCATCTTTCACCTGGTAAAGATACTTGGCGATCCAGAACAGCGACTGCAGGTCGCGCAGACCGCCTTTGCCCTCCTTCACGTTGGGTTCGACCATATAGCGCTGGCCCTGTTTCAAATGGCGCGCATCGCGCTCGGCCAGCTTGGCCTCGACGAACTCTGGCGCGTCCTGGGAAAACAGCTCCTTCTTAAGGCGCTTGTCCAGCTCCTTGGCCAGGGGTGCGTGGCCTGCCAGGAAACGGTGCTCCAGCATTGCTGTGCGGATAGTGTAGTCTTCGCTGCCCAGGCGGATGCAGTCCTTGATGGTGCGGCTGGCATGGCCCACCTTCAGCCGCAGGTCCCACAGGATGTAGAGCATGGATTCAATCACGCTCTCCGCCCAGGCGGTGATCTTGTAGGGGGTCAGAAACAACAGGTCCACGTCCGAGGCCGGCGCCATTTCCCCGCGGCCGTAGCCGCCCACCGCCATCACCGCGATGCGCTCGCCCTGGGTCGGGGTGGCCAGCGGGTGCAGCAATTCGCCGGCCACGAACAGCGCGGTGGTCACCAGCCCGTCGGTCAGGAAGGTGTAGGAGCGGGCCATTTCCCGCGCGGCAAAGGGCTGCGCGGCAAAGGCCTCGGCGATTGCTGCGCGGCCTGCTTTGTTGGCGGCCTTCAGGATCTTCACTGTCCCGCTGCGCAGGGCGGCAGCGGGCGTGTCCTGTGCCAGCGCCCGGATCTGCGCCCGGACACTGCCGGCATCAAAGATGTCCAGCGGGTTGCAGATCAGCGCTCCCAGCGGTTCCGGCAGGCCATTGGCAGAGGCTTTTGCAGGGCGGGCGGCGGCGTCAGAAGCCGGCGCCTGCGAAGCTGCTTGGGGCTGGGTCAATGATCACGACTTTCTGTTCTTGGATGGAGGCAACCGCCAGGCCGCGTTCATTGGTGCCGTCCGGCCGAAGCCGGAAGATGCCGCCGGCGCCCCGGAAACCTGCGCCCTGGGTCAGAGCGCCCGCGGTCAGCGCGTCGGATTTGCCGGCTGCAACCAAGGCGCCGATGGCGGCGATGCCGTCATAGGCAAGGCTGCCGATGGAATGCGGTGCTGCGCCGTAGCTGGCCTGGTAGCGGGCGCTGAACTGCTGCACCTTGCCTTGGTCAGGCATGGCGAACCAGCCGCCCTGCACGCCGGGCAGCGCCAGGGTCTGCGGCGGGATGTCCCAGCGGGTCAGGCCGATATACTGTTTCTCCGCCGGATTGACCCCGGCTTCGGGCATCAGCTGCGCCAGCAGCGGCAGCGCGCCGGCGGTTGTTGAGGTCAGGAAAACGGCGTCTGCGTCTGCGGATTCATTGCGGATGGCGGGGATGGCGTTGATCACGCCCTGTTGAGACAGCTCATAGCCGACGCTGCCCGCGATGCTGGCGCCGGTTTCGCTGGCTGCGCGCTGGATCGCGTTGCGGCCAGCCACGCCCGCAGCATCGTTGCCGCCGACAATGAGGATGCTGCGCTTGCCGTTGCGGGCGGCAAAGCGGGTCAGCCGCCGCGCGGTGTTGTCAAATGTCGGCCCCAGAATAAAGACGTTGCCGCCGGCAATGGCCGGGTTGTTCGAAAAGGCCAGCACGTTCACGCCGCGCTGGCGGGCCGCAATGCCTGCGGCATTGGCAGCTTCGGCGTAAACCGGGCCGAGGATCACACGGGCCCCGTCTTTCAGCGCCTGCTGCGCCGCGCCAGAGGCCACCTCGGGGCTGCCCGCGGTGTCATACACCCGCAGGTCGATCTGCACGCCGTCCAGATCGGCGATCGCCATACGGGCGGCATTTTCCAGGCTTTTTGCCAGTACGCTGTCGCCCTGCTGCGCAGAGCCGCGCGGCACCAGCAGGGCCACGGGAACGGGTTTGGAGGTGTTAATGGTCGGGCCAGTGCCAACGGCAATCGGGTCACAGGCGGTAAGGGCGATGGCGGAAACTGCTGCGGCGGCTGTCAGAGCCGCCTTGCGGGCGCGTTTGAAAACAGCAAACATAATGGCTTGAAACTCCGTTCTCCCGGCGCGGCAGCGCCGTGTGGGTTTAAGGGCGGATCATAAACGACCAAGAAGGCGGGTCCAGCGTTGAATCACCAGAATGTCATATTGCCCCCCGGGCTGTACTTTGTTGCCACGCCGATCGGCACCGCCCGCGACATTACCCTGCGGGCGCTGGACGTGCTGGCCTCTGCCGATGTGCTTGCGGCTGAGGATACACGCTCGCTGCGCAAGCTGATGGAGATTCACGGCGTGCCGCTGGGCGGGCGGCGGATCATTGCTTACCATGACCACAGCGGCACCGGCGCGCGGGCGAAACTGCTGGAGGCGCTGGGCGCAGGGAAGTCGGTTGCCTATGCGTCTGAAGCTGGCATGCCGCTGATTGCTGATCCGGGCTATCATCTCAGCCGGGAGGCGGCGGAGGCAGGGTACACTGTCACGTGCGCCCCCGGCGCCTCGGCCGCAGCCACTGCGCTGACGCTGGCGGGGCTGCCGACTGATGCGTTTTTCTTTGCGGGTTTCCTGCCCAATGCCTCTGGCGCCCGGCGCAAGCGGCTGGAAGACCTGCGGGAAATCCCCGGCACCCTGATTTTCTATGAATCGCCGAAACGGGTCGCGGCCTCGGTGGCTGATATGGCCGCAGTGCTGGGCAACCGCCCCGCCGCGCTGTGCCGGGAACTGACCAAGAAATTCGAGGAGGTGCGCCGGGCATCGCTGGCAGAGCTCGCCGCCGGCCTGGAGGAAAGCCCGGTCAAGGGCGAGATCGTGCTGCTGGTCGACCGCGCACAGGAGGCAGAGGTGAGCGAGGGAGATCTGGAGAACGATCTGCAGGCTGCATTGCAGGGCAACTCAGTCAAGGACGCCGCCGGGATTGTCGCGGAGATGCACGGGCTGCCCCGGCGCAAGGTCTATCAGCTGGCGCTGCAGATGACGAAGGACAGCTGAGGCATGACCCGCGCCCGCCAGCACCGCGGCGCCCGTGCCCATCTGGCGGGCGAGGCCGCGGAGGAGATCGTTGCGCGCCACTATGAAAACCGCGGTTACACCGTGGCCGAACGGCGCTGGCGCGGGCCGGGCGGCGAGATCGATCTGATCCTGCGCAGCGACGGGGAACTGGTGTTCGTCGAGGTGAAGCACAGCGCCACCAGCGCCGCTGCGGCCCTGCGGATCACGCCGCGGCAGGCGGAACGGATCTATGCCAGCGCCGGTCAGTATCTTGAGAGCGAACCGCAGGGCCAGCTGACGCCGGTCAGGTTTGATGCAGCACTTGTGGACGGCACTGGCGCGGTGGAGATCATCGAAAACGCCTTTGGGATGGATTGAACTGCGCCTGACCCATTGAACCCGGGGCTGGGCTGGGCCATGTATTTGGCCAGCTTACAAGGGATACTGCCATGAAGATCGCCTTTCAGATGGACCCGGTCATGGGCGTGGACATCAATGCCGACAGCAGCTTCCGCCTGGCCGAGGAAGCCCAGGCGCGTGGCCATGAGCTGTTTTTCTACACCCCGGACCACCTGGCCTATCAGGAAGGCCGCATCACGGCGCGCGGGCATGGCATGACCGTGCAGCGGGTGGCGGGCACGCCTGCGGTTCTGGGCGAAGAGCGCGAGGCGGATCTGGCGGAATTCGACGTGGTCTGGCTGCGCCAGGACCCGCCGTTCGACATGCATTACATCACCTCGACCCACCTCTTGGACATGCTGAAAGGCAAGGCGCTGGTGGTGAATGATCCCTTCTGGGTGCGCAATTACCCGGAAAAACTGCTGGTTCTGAACTTTCCCGAACTGACGCCGCCAACCACCATCGCCCGGGATTTGCAGACCATCAAGGCGTTCAAGGAAAAGCACGGCGATGTGATCCTGAAGCCGCTGTATGGCAACGGCGGCGCCGGCGTGTTCCGGCTGGATGCCAACGACCGCAACCTGACCTCCTTGCATGAGCTGTTCACTGGCTTCAGCCGCGAGCCGCTGATTGTGCAGAAATTCCTGCCCGACGTCAGCAATGGCGACAAACGGGTGATCCTGGTCGACGGCGAGCCGGTGGGCGCGATCAACCGGGTGCCCGCGGCGGGCGAAACCCGGTCGAACATGCATGTGGGCGGGCGGCCGGAAAAGATCGGGCTGAGCGAGCGCGATCTGGAAATCTGCACTGCCATCGGCCCGCTGCTGCGCGAAAAAGGCCAGGTCTTTGTCGGTATCGACGTGATCGGCGACTACCTGACTGAGATCAACGTGACCTCCCCCACTGGCATCCAGGAACTGGAGCGGTTTGACGGGGTGAACATTGCCGAAAAGGTCTGGCAGGCGATCGAAGCCAAGATCCGCTGATGAGCTGGCAGCGCCGCGCCTTAAACGCATGGATGCGCTATGGCATGAAACCGGCGCTGCAGCTGACCAGGAACCCGGAACTGGCGCGCAAAGTTTTTGAAGCCATGGCGCCCCGGCTCTATCCGGCGCTGCCCTTTACCAGGCTGCAGCGGCGGCCTGCGCCTGTGCCGCTGAAACTGGTGTCCTGCGGGCCGGTCAGGCAGGGCCAGATCATTCTTTTTCTGCATGGCGGCGCCTATCTGGCGGGAAGTGCGCGCGCCTATCAGGGGATGCTGTCGCGCCTGTCACGGACGTCCGGGCTGGAGGTTGCGGTGCCGGATTACCGGCTGCTGCAGCAGGCCCCCTTTCCCGCAGCCTACGAGGACGCCTGGGCGGCTTGGGCATACCTGCGCCGGACCGGCTATGCCGCGCGGGATATCCTTCTGGCCGGTGACAGTGCCGGCGGCGGGCTGGCGCTGGCGCTGCTTGCCGGTCTTCTGGCGCAAGGCGAACGCCCTGCGGGCCTTGCTGCCTTTTCCCCTTGGTGCGACCTGACCCTGAGCGGGGCCAGCATTCAAGCCAACCGGAACAGGGATGTGATCATCCCGGCCCGCCGGATGGAGGAGGTCGTGGATCAGTACCTTGCGGGTGCCGACCCGGCAGATGTGCGGGCATCGCCGCTGTTTGCCCGCTTTGCCGATCCGCCGCCGGTGCTGATCCAGGCGGGGGACAGCGAAGTTTTGCTGTCAGATGCGCAGCGCATGGCAGAGCTGCTGGAAGCCTCCGGCGGCGATGTGCGCCTGAGCTTGTGGCACGATGTTCCCCATGTGTGGCAATTCATGGCCGGCCACTTGCCCGAGGGCCAGGCCGCCTTGGAGGAGGCCGCGGCCTTTGCCAAGGACGTGCTTGGCAGCGGTTCAGCGTGACGGCGGCAGCCGGAAGCTCAGCGCTTCGGCAAAATGCGGCCGCTGCACCTGCTCCTCGCAGGCCAGATCCGCAATCGTGCGCGCGACCCGCAGAACACGGTGGTAACCGCGCGCGCTGAGGCCGAAGCGTTCGGCGGCACGGATCAGCAAGTCGCGGCTTTCGGTATCCGGAGCGGCGATGTCTTCCAGCAGTGCGCCTTCGGCATCGGCGTTCTGGCGCAGGCCGGGATGGGGGCGGAACCGGGCCGTTTGCATTTCGCGGGCGGCTGCCACCCGCTGCGCGACCTCGGCAGAGCCGTCGGCGCTGGGCGGCAGCTCTAGGTCGGCCACATCCACTGGCGGCACGTCGAGATGCAGGTCAAAACGGTCCAGCAGCGGGCCGGAT
Organism: Leisingera sp. CC-HEC093; assembly: GCF_059429195.1. Lineage (NCBI taxonomy): Bacteria > Pseudomonadati > Pseudomonadota > Alphaproteobacteria > Rhodobacterales > Roseobacteraceae > Leisingera > Leisingera sp. CC-HEC093. Next base: position 1,758,973 of record NZ_JCAIJR010000001.1, read on the forward strand.
ATACGGCCCAGGTAATCCGCACCGCAAAGGGGGGCGCGGGAACAGGCCTTGTTCGCGTCAGCCAGATAGCCGCATTTGCAAGGGTTGGCGGCGGCCACCAGCATGAAGCGGCTGGGGTATTTCACATGGGCATTGGCCCGCGCCACCATCACCTCGCCGGTTTCCAGCGGCTGGCGCAGGGTTTCCAGCACCGGGCGGCCGAACTCCGACAGCTCGTCCAGGAACAGCACCCCGTTGTGGGCCAGGCTGATCTCCCCCGGCTGGGCCCGCCGCCCGCCGCCCGCAATCGCGGCCATGGATGCGGTGTGGTGCGGCTCCCGGAAGGGGCGGGCGCGGCTGATGCCGCCGTCGTCGATCAGCCCGCACAGGGAATGGATCATCGAGGTTTCCAGCGCCTCAGTTGGGGACAGCGGCGGCAGGATCGAAGGCAGCCGTGCCGCCAGCATCGACTTTCCTGAACCCGGCGGGCCGACCATCAGCATGTGATGCCGCCCGGCGGCGGCGATTTCCAGCGCCCGCTTGGCGGTCTCCTGCCCCTTCACGTCGCGCAGGTCCTTGCCGCCCGGCCCAAGGGCGGCTTCGCCGGGGGTTGCGGGCTCTATCCGCCGCTGGCCGGTAAAATGCTGCACCGCCTCTGTCAGGGTGGCGGCGCCGATGACCTGCGCCGCGTCGACCCAGGCGGCCTCCGGCGCTGACAGTTTCGGGCAGAGCAGCATCCTGCCTTCCTCCGCCGCTGTGACCGCGGCGGGCAGGGCGCCGGCCACCGGCATCAGCTGGCCATCCAGCGAGAGTTCCCCCAAGGCAATGGTCTCCTCGGCCTTTTCGGCCGGGATAATGCCAATTGCGGCCAGCAGGGCGAGCGCAATCGGCAGGTCGAAATGGCTGCCTTCCTTGGGCAGGTCCGCGGGCGACAGGTTCACGGTTATCCGGCGCGAGGGCAGGGCAATGGACATCGCCGCAAAGGCGGCCCGGACCCGTTCGCGCGCTTCCTGGACCGCCTTGTCCGGCAGGCCGACCACCGAGAACGCCGGAAGGCCGGGGGCGACGGCGCATTGCACCTCGACCTGGCGGGCCTCGACGCCTTGAAAGGCCACCGTATAGGAACGTGCTGTCATCTCTCCCCGCCGTCTGAAAGGTCAGGGAGAGATGCTTGGCAATCGTGGTTTCTGATTGGTTAACGGATGCAGGGGCCAGCCGCGAATTCACGCAAAATTCGCGCTGGACACCGGTTCAGCCCAGGGACCAGGGCCGCTTTGTCAGGTCCATCGCATAAGGTTCCGGGTCATAGCTGATCTCATGCGCTTTCTCCTGCCACTGCAGGAAAGCGGGGTCCGACAGCAGCACTTTGCAATAGGCCCGGGTCGCCTCGGAAACCGGCAGGCCGTACCCTATGATCCGGGCCGCAACCGGCGAGTAGAACACATCTGCTAGCGTGTAGTCACCGAACAGGCAACCGCTACTGTGGCCGGAAACATTGCGGGCATGGGCAAACAGAGCCTCGATCCGGTCCAGGTCGGCCTTCACGCCGCGCGATACCTCGAACCCTTCATAGATATGGGCCAGCTGCATTGGGCATTCGCCGCGCAAGGCGGAGAAGCCTGCCACCATTTCCGCCGCCAGCCAGCGCGCTGCAGCACGCTGCGCCGGATCCGCGGGCCACAGCCCGGCCTCCGGGTGGCGTTCGGCCAGGGTTTCGGCAATGGCCAGGCTTTCACCGATAACCACACCCTCGGGCGTGCGCAGCGCGGGCACCAGCCGTGCCGGTGCCAGATGCGCCATGTCCTGCGCCATGGTTCCGGAATAGAGCCCCGCCATATGCACCGTATGGGGCAGGGAGAATTTTTCGAGCATGAGCCAGCCGCGCAATGACCAGCTGGAATACATGCGGTCGCCAATATAGATTTCGTAAGCCATGACAGGAGGCTAACGCGGAGCGGCACATTTCAAAATGGAATGTTTGTGATACCCCCCGTCACGGCAGGTGATTGATCACTCCGGCCTGCCAGCCATCCGGGCCAAGAGAGATTTCGCTGACCGACAGGTTGTCGATCCGGTGGGCAAAGGCCTCTTCAGCCGTCAGCATCTCAGCCCGTTGGATCTGGGTCAGGATCTGGCCGAAATGGCCGACCACGACCAGGTCGCGGCCCCGGTGCGCGGCGATCAGCCCGTCAATGGCTGCGTTCACCCGGTTGCAGACCTGGTGCCAGCTTTCACCGCCCGGCGGGGTCACATCCCCCGGCGTTTCCCAATAGGCGCGGATGCGGTCCGGGTCCTCGGCGTCCACCTCGGCCCAGGTGCGCAGCTCCCAGGTGCCGAAATGAATTTCGCGCAGCGCCCCGGTGTGGGGCAGGCGTTCCCGGCGCCCCTGAATCGCACTGGCGGTTTTCACCGCCCGGGACAGGTCGGAGGACACCACCAGCGCCCCGGCGGGCAGATATTCCGACAGGCGGGACAGGGCGGCAGTGTCGGACAGATCTGCTGGCAGATCGGACCAGCCGACCATGCATTTGGCATGGGTCGGCCCATGCCGCACCAGAAACAGCCGGGTAATCACAGTTCCCCCTTCAGAACCAGCGGCAGCCCCGCCGTCACCTGAACCACGGTGCCGGCCTGTGCGGCCAGGGCGATGTTCAGCCGCCCCTGGGCTTCGCGGAAGCGGCGGGCCAGCGTGTTTTCCGGCACAATGCCAAGCCCGGTTTCATTGGAAACTATCACCAGGTCCGCCTGGCTGCGGGCAATTGCTGACAAAAGCTCCTCCTGTGCGGCGTCCAGATCATGCTCTGCCAGCAGATGGTTGGTCAGCCACATGGTGGCGCAATCCATCAGGCAGACCTGAGCCGGCGACAGCGGGTCCAGAACACGCGCAGCTGTTTCCGGTTCTTCAATAGTGGTCCATCCAGCCCCTCTTTGTTTGAGATGCCTGGACACTTTTTCGCGCATTTCGGTGTCAAAAATTTGTGCAGTTGCCCAGTAAACTTTATCTTTTCCGGTGTTTACGCACAGCTGCTCGGCAAATGCCGACTTCCCCGAGGCGGCGCCCCCCAGAATAAAAGTTACATTTGACGGCATTTTTTGCTAACCTGTGAGTCCGAAGCCGTTCCTGTGGGTAACTGCAGGGCCCGGTGAACACAAGAGATCGCAGCATCCCGGGGTTCCGCTTTTTAAGGCCGGGAGAAACTGCGCAGGGGCCAAGATACTATTTTACTTTTCCGTTTTGGCCTTTGGATGAGCCGCGAGACACATCCTGCGTTATTGCTGCCGGTCTGATTATAACCGGGCCCCCGATTGTTCCAAGCACGCCCCCAGGCGGCAGTTTGTTAATTAGTTTCCGGGGGGAAATCACATGGCACTTGATCAAACAGTGGAAAACCCATTGCCGAGACAGGCAATGAAGGCAGAACTGCTGGATGCAGAGACCGAGCGGCGCTTGGCCTATGCCTGGCGGGACGACCGCGATGTTGAATCGCTTCACAGGCTCATCAACGCCTATATGCGCCTGGCCATTTCCATGGCGGCCAAGTTCAAGCGCTACGGCGCGCCGATGAACGATCTGATCCAGGAGGCGGGGCTGGGCCTCATGAAGGCGGCGGACAAATTCGATCCGGACCGCGGTGTGCGGTTCTCGACCTATGCGGTCTGGTGGATCAAGGCATCGATCCAGGACTACGTGATGCGCAACTGGTCGATGGTGCGCACCGGCTCCACTTCGTCGCAGAAATCGCTGTTCTTCAACATGCGCCGGGTTCAGGCGCAGTTCGAGCGCGAGGCGCGCGTGTCGGGGAGCAGGCTTGACCGGCATCAGCTGCATCAGAAAATTGCCACCGAAATCGGTGTGCCGCTGCGGGATGTCGAAATGATGGAGGGGCGCCTGTCCGGCGCTGACTTCTCTCTCAATGCGATCCAGTCCGCGGATGAAGAGGGCCGCGAGTGGATTGATGCGCTGGAGGATGAAGCGTCTCAGGCCGAAGAGCTGGTGCAGGAGCAGCATGACCGCCGCCAGCTGCGCAAATGGCTGGTTTCGGCGCTGCAGTCGCTGAATGACAGGGAGCGTTTCATTATCACTGAGCGCAAACTGCGCGAGCGGCCGCGCACGCTGGAAAGCCTGGGCACAGAGCTGGGGCTGTCCAAGGAGCGCGTGCGCCAGCTGGAGGCCGGTGCCTTCCAGAAAATGCGCAAATGCCTTGAAGGCCAATCGCGCGAGGTGCACAAACTGCTTTCATGAGAAAGCGTTTCCATGGCCTGAAAATGATTGCAAGCGCCGCCGCTCTGGCGGCGCTTTGCGTGTCTGGCGCCGGTGCCGGTACAGTGTCTGCCGCAGCGGCCGAGCTGCGCGGCGCCGATGTGGTGATCCTCGGCGAAGTGCATGACAATCCAGTGCATCACCAGCGGCAGGCGCAGTTACTGTCAGAACTGCAGCCCAAGGCCGTGGTCTGGGAGATGATCACGGCGGATCAGGCGGCCGGGCTGGATCCGGATATGCTCACCGATGCAGAGCAGACAGCCAATGAATTGAACTGGGCGGACAGCGGCTGGCCGGAGTTTGGCCTTTATGCACCGGTTTTTGCGGCGGCCAAGGGCGCGCGTCAGTACGGCGCGCTGGTGCCGCGCAGTGCGGCTGTCAAAATATTGGCAGAGGGGGCGGTGGCCTATTTCGGGGCGGAAGCGTCCGCGCGCTTTGGGCTGGATCAGCCCTTGCCGGAGGCGGACCAGGCGGCGCGGGAAGCGGACCAGCAGGTTAACCATTGCAACGCGATGCCGCCGGAGATGCTGCCGGTACTGGTGGACTTTCAGCGTTTGCGGGATGCAAGCTTGGCAGCCGCGACCGATCGGGCGCTGGCAGAGACAGGCGGCCCGGTGGCTGTCATCACCGGCAACGGCCACGCCCGCACCGACCGGGGGCTGTCCGTCTATCTGGTGAAGGCCCGTCCCGGGGCAGTGGTCCGCAGCCTGGGACAGTCTGAGGACGGGCAGATCAGCGGAACTTTTGACCTCGTTTGGGATGCAGAGGCGGCCGAACGCCCTGATCCTTGTCTGGCCTTCCGCACGGACGGCTGACTGCTTCACACTTTTGCCGCGGCGCAGTAAGGTCGCGGGAAACCGGGCGAGGATGCGCAGATGCTGGCTGGCAAACACATTCTATTGATCATTGGCGGCGGCATTGCGGCCTATAAATCGCTGGAGCTGATCCGCCGCCTGCAGGATCAGGGCGCACGGGTGACGCCGGTGCTGACCAGGGCTGGGGCTGAGTTCGTGACGCCGCTGTCTGTTTCGGCGCTGGCCGGGGCAGCGGTGCATCAGGAGTTGTTCGACCTGACAGCCGAGGCTGAGATGGGCCACATCCAGCTGTCGCGCAGCGCCGATCTGCTGGTGGTGGCGCCGGCCACCGCCGACCTGATGGCCAAGATGGCGCAAGGCTTTGCCAACGATCTCGCCTCGACCTTGCTGCTGGCGACCGACACGCCGGTGCTGCTGGCACCCGCGATGAACGTCCGCATGTGGGAGCACCCTGCAACGCAGCGCAATCTGCAAACCCTGAAAGCGGACGGCGTGTCCTTGGTTGGCCCCAACGAGGGCAGCATGGCCTGCGGTGAATTCGGACCGGGCCGGATGGCGGAGCCAAACGAGATTCTGGCGGCCATTACGGCCAAGCTCTCGGATGGCCCTTTGAAGGGCAAGCGCATCCTGGTGACGTCCGGTCCGACGCATGAGCCGATCGACCCGGTGCGTTATATCGCCAACCGTTCCTCCGGGGCGCAAGGGGCGGCGGTGGCCCGTGCTCTGCGCGATTCTGGTGCGGAAGTGGTGTTCATCACGGGCCCGGCAGCGGTGCGGCCGCCTGAGGGCGTGCAGGTGGTGCCGGTGGAAAGCGCCCGCGAGATGGAGGCAGCGGTGCAGGCAGCTTTGCCCGTGGATGCCGGCGTCTTTGCCGCCGCAGTGGCGGACTGGCGGGTGGCAAGTGCTTCGGACCGCAAGCTGAAGAAATCCAAGGACGGATTGCCGGTGCTGGAATTCGCTGAAAACCCCGACATCCTGAAGACCGTCTCGCAGATGAAGAATGGCCGCCCTGGATTGGTGGTCGGCTTTGCGGCGGAAACCAACGACGTGGTGGACAACGCCACCGCCAAGCGCAAGCGCAAAGGCTGCGATTGGATCGTGGCCAATGACGTCTCTCCTGCAACCGGCATCATGGGCGGCAGCGAAAACGCGGTTATCCTGATCTCCGATGACGGCGCTGAGGAATGGCCGCGGATGGGCAAGGATGAGGTCGCGCGCAAGCTGGCAGAGCGGATTGCCGCGGCGCTGGCCGGGTGAAATTGAGTATTTTTGGAAAGATGAAGGTGGAGCGGGGGGCGCGATCCGTGTGATCCATGACGAGGGTGCGGACCGGGATGTGCCGCTGCCGTCCTATGAAACCGCCGGCGCGGCGGGGGGCGGCGCGCGTGCCAACCTGCCGGACCGCGGCTGCTTGGTGCTGCAGCCGGCGAGCGGGCGCTGGTGCCGGCCGGGCTGCGGATCGGGATCCCAGCGGGCTATAAGTTGCAGACCCGGCCGCGCTCCGGGCTGGCGCTGAAACATGGCACCTGCCCTCATAACAACGGGGTGGTGAACATGGTTGGGGTCTGCAGGCAAATCGCCGCCATGTCCAGCGTCGACCCGACCGTCGCCGGGATCAACAAAAGGAAGAACACGGATGACTGAAATCAAATTCAAACGCGTCGACGGTAACCACGACTTGCCTGTGCCTGCCTATGCCACGGATGGTGCTGCGGGAATGGATTTTCGTGCCTTTCTTCCGGACGGTCCGATCACCTTCGGGCATGGAGATCTGAAGATGATCTCCACCGGCTTTTGCGTCGAACTGCCGCCCGGTACGGAGATGCAGGTCCGGCCTCGTTCGGGCCTCGCCCTCAAGAACGGCTTCATCATCCCGAACAGCCCGGGCACGGTGGACGAGGACTTCCGCGGCTGCGTGATGGTGGGACTCTATTATCTCGGACAGAAGCCCTACACCATCAACCACGGCGACCGGATTGCCCAAGCGGTGATTGCAGACGTCCGGCGTTACGCCACTGTGATTGTCGAGGAGCTTTCCAGCACCGGGCGCGGCTCGGGCGGGTTCGGGTCGACCGGAACATCCTGATAGCACGCGGCATCACACAGGACACATGCCCGCAAGATCGCCGGCTGGTTTGTCGGCACTTCGGCCCATGCCGGGTTCGTTCTCCCCTCACGGCAGCATGCTGCGCATGCGCCTGCCGGGCAGCGGATGCGCTGGAGCAGGCTACGGGATGATCAGGGAAGATGGTACTACTTCCGTTTTTGGGAGGCGACTTATGCCAAACCATGTTTCCTGTCGGTTCTGCAAAATCACGAACGGCGCCAGCGCTGGTTTCATATCAACACGCAGCATCAGCTTTCAATCCTGATGCCGAGCCTCGAAGACAGGGCACTGACGATCTGCAAGCCCGGCCCCGAGGACAGAGCCAGAGGGCCCAACGCTCCTTTCGAACTGGGCTCTTTTGAGCGTGAGATCTTCGCAGTCGAGAAAAAGCGCCAGTTCTTGCGCCGTCTCGGTGCTTACTTGGGCGAACAAGAGAAATCGTTTCAAGAGTTGTCGGAAGTGCAGAGAAGCGACTTGCTGATACGCCTGATCAATACGGCCAATAATTTTGATATCAAATTGGAAAAAGCTGTCGCGGATATTTCTTTGGCAAGCGTGTTTCTGGGCCGCTCGCCAGCAGAAGACCCCGCCATGTTGAAGATCTTGCAAACCCCGCGGCATCAGCTGGATCGTGCGCGGCTGGTGCTGGATGAGACACGGGCGCGAACGCACCGATAGGAAAAGGGCAGACCGCAATAAACGTATTTTCCGAGACCCAAGGTACTGGCGATTATGGTCTGCCATGCCAGCAGGCCAACTTATTTTACCTCGGTTCCCCCCCACCGAACTGCCAGATCGACATAACAGGTGAGGTCAATGGGCCTAGTGGCGCCTAGGCCCAGGACACATTGAGTTTCAAAGCCAGTAGATGACGAGTGCGGCAAGAACGATGGCCGGGCGGAAGACCTTGGGGCAGCGATCATATCGGGTTGCGCCGCTTATATCGGCGTTTGTCGTATCTGATGGCTTTCTTGCGCTGCTTTCGACCGGGGATGCAGGCGCGTATCCCTTTGTCTTTCAAAGCTTCTCTAAACCAATCGGCATCATACCCGCGATCTCCGAGAAGCCATTGGACGTCAGGCAGGCCACTCAGCAGCGCCTTTGCACCGGTGTAATCACTGACCTGTCCGGCAGTCACGAACAGGTTCAGTGGACGCCCCTGGCTGTCACAGATTGCGTGCAGCTTAGTGTTCATGCCGCCCTTAGTGCGCCCGATCAGGCGCCCACGCCCCCCTTTTTAACCCCAAGACTGGAGGCCGTACGGTGTGCTTTCAGGTAAGTTGCGTCGATCATCACAGTCTTTTCCTCACCGTGATCAGCAGCCAGACCGGCCATCATCTGGGCAAAGATGCCTTTGTCGCTCCACCGCTTCCAACGATTGTACAAGGTCTTGTGCGGGCCGTAATTTTTGGGCGCATCACGCCAGCGCAAACCATTGCGATTGATGAAGATAATTCCGCTCAGAACACGCCGGTCATCAACACGCGGCTTACCGTGGGACTTCGGAAAATAAGGCTCAAGACGGGCCATCTGCGCGTCCGTCAGCCAGAAAAGATCAGACATATCACCGCTCATTTTTCGAACTGTGAATCACGCCACCCACCGGAAATCAATGGGTCCTGACCCTAAGACGCAATACGGCAGGTGCAATTGTTAACGCCATTCAGAAATGTCACTCGGTTTGCAAAGCAGAAACGTCACTGCATGACACAACAAGAGCAAGACTTAGCAGCCCGGAGACCTCAAATATCGTAGGGGTGATAAGCCTTGCGGGATCATCAGGCAGAAATCGCGGATTGGTCGGCTTGAGTGCGTTGTGGGTCTATCACTGCGGCAGTGATCCGAGTAAAGACGCACGATGAATGAACTCGTATCGATGATCAGAATGATGACCCCTGACATCCAATCGTTGGTGGATTTGGAGTTTGCCAAGCTCTTGGGTGAGCCGGAACCGGGCAGCGCTTTGGACCAGGTAAATCTGAAGGACGGCGACAAGATTGTTTATGACTGTCTTGAACATGGAGAGGTGGGCATAGCTTTCGATCATCTTGTATACATGGTTGAAGAAGCAGGAATGGAAGTTGCGGATACGCTTGCCGGGACTGAGCGCGGCGCAGGCGGCTTCGGCTCCACCGGGCGCGGCTGATGCTGCGCATTCTCATTCTTGCAGCGCTGATCTGGTGGGGCGGGCGGTTCCTGGGCCTGCCGCGCAATCTGCGTATTGGCCTGCTGGCCGTTCTGTTCACCGCTGTGCTGGCAGTGCAGCTGACCCTGCCGGACGGGCATCCCCTGCGCGAGGGCACTGGCGGCTCGGCAGCCCCCTGGCTGCTGCTGGGCGGCTTTGCCCTTGTGGCTGGTTTCTATGCGCGTATCGTGGCCGCCCTGAAAACCCGCGCCCAGCCCCAGGAACCAGAAATGAACCAGCCCGCCAGCACCTTCACCGAAAGCGAGCTTGACCGCTATGCCCGCCATATTGTTCTGCGGGAACTGGGCGGGCCGGGGCAGAAGAAGCTGAAGCAGGCCAAGGTGCTGGTGATCGGTGCCGGCGGGCTGGGTGCGCCCGCGCTGCAGTATCTGGCTGCCGCCGGTGTTGGCACAATCGGGGTGATTGACGACGACGTGGTCGACAATGCCAACCTGCAGCGCCAGGTGATCCACCAGGATAAGGACATCGGCAAGCCCAAGGTGTTCTCAGCCCAGGCCGCGATGCAGGCGCAGAACCCCAATGTGGCGGTGCGCCCCTACAACCGCCGCCTGACAGCGGAAGTCGCGGCGGAGCTGTTTGCCGAATATGACCTGATCCTCGACGGAACGGACAATTTCGAAACCCGCTATCTGGCCAACCGCGCCGCGGTGGCGCTGGGCAAGCCGCTGATTTCCGGCGCGCTGTCGCAGTGGGAGGGCCAGCTGAGTGTGTTCCACCCGGCCCAAGGCGGCCCTTGCTATCAGTGCATCTTTCCCGAGGCCCCGGCTGCTGGCCTTGCGCCCAGCTGTTCCGAGGCCGGGGTGGTCGGCCCGCTGCCCGGCGTGGTCGGATCGATGATGGCGGTGGAGGCGGTCAAGCAGATCACCGGTGCCGGTGCGGTGCTGCGGGGTGAGATGCTGATCTATGACGGGCTGTACGGTGAAACCCGCAAGATCCGCCTGTCCCGGCGGGCAGATTGCCCGGCCTGCGGCGGCAAAGCGCAAAGCTGACCCCGGCCAGTGAATGAAGCCTATTACATTGCCCTGCTGTGCGGTGCCCTGTTCGGCGGCCAGCCGGAACGGGTGCATGATTTCACCTATCCCGGCGGTGCCGCGTCGATCCGCACCGATTGCGAGAACGGGAACAGGGTCATCGAGTTCGGGCTCGACAAGCGCAGCAGCCTCGACAGCATCCAGCAGGCGCTGTTCGCGGCAGAGGTCACCGGCAAAGAGCCTGTTGTGGTGCTGATCGACACCGATGGCAAAATGGGCCGGTTCGAGTGGCGCATTGCCCGGGCGGCGAATGTCGCGGATGTGCCGGTGCGCATCGTCCCGGCAGAACTGACCGAGGGAGACGGGGCAGGCGGCTGAGCCGTGGGCTCGGTGCATGGAAAGGTCAATTGCGGCTCCCCGGCTTTCCCGCTAGCGTCGCCTGCAAAGGAGACCCCTCATATGCCCAATCCGCTTCTGTCCCGCTGGGACACGCCGTTTGAAATTGCCCCGTTCCACAGCATTTCCGATGACGATTTTGCCCCCGCGCTAGAGCAGGCGCTGGCGGCGCACAAGGAACAGATCAACGCCATCGCAACCAGTTCCGAGCCGCCCGCCTTTGCCAATGTGATTGAGGCGCTGGAAACCCCTTGCCGCGAGTTGGAGCAGGTGCTGGGTGTGTTCTTCACTGTTGCGGGGGCCGACAGCAATCCCAAGCGGGAGGAGCTGCAGCGCGAGTTTTCCCCGAAACTTGCCGCGCATTTCTCAGCCATCACTGCCAACAAGGCGCTGTATGCGCGCATCAAGGCGGTGTGGGATCAGCGGGAAAAACTGGATCTGACGGATGAACAGCAGCGGGTGCTGATGCTGACCCACCGCGGCTTTGTTCGCGGCGGGGCAGCGCTGGAAGGCGAAGCCGATACCCGGATGCAAGAGATCAAGGGGCGGCTGGCCACCTTGGGCACCCAGTTCACCCAAAACCTGCTGGCGGATGAGCGCAGCTGGTTCCTGGAGCTGTCGGAGGACGATCTGGAGGGGCTGCCGGATTTTGTGGTCAAGGCGGCCCGTGCGGCTGGCGAAGAGAAAGGCACGGATGGCCCGGTTGTTACCCTGTCCCGTTCGCTGATCACGCCGTTCCTGCAATTCTCGCCGCGCCGCGACCTGCGCGAAAAAGCCTTCAACGCCTGGGCCGCCCGCGGCGCCAATGGCGGTGAGACCGATAACCGCGCCATCGCCGCTGAGATCCTGAAACTGCGCGAAGAACGCGCGCAGCTCCTGGGTTATGAAAACTTCGCCGCCTACAAGCTGGAAACCGAAATGGCCAAAACGCCGGAGGCCGTGCGCGGGCTGCTGATGGAGGTCTGGGATGCGGCCAAATCCCGCGCCGATCAGGACACGCAGGTGCTGACCGCGATGATGCAGGCGGACGGCATCAACGGCGATCTGGAACCCTGGGACTGGCGCTACTACGCCGAAAAGCGCCGCAAGGCCGAGCATGACCTGGATGAGGCTGCGCTGAAGCCCTATCTGCAGCTGGACCGGATGATCGAGGCATCCTTTGCCTGCGCCAACCGCCTGTTCGGGCTGGAGTTTGCGCCGCTGGACGTGCCGCTTTACCACCCTGACTGCCGCGCGTGGGAGGTGACCCGGAATGGGCAGCATGTGGCGGTCTTCATCGGCGACTATTTTGCGCGCGGCTCCAAACGCTCCGGCGCTTGGTGCTCTGCCATGCGGCAGCAGGCCAAGTTCCCGGACGTGCAGGCGCCGGTGGTGATCAATGTGTGCAACTTTGCCAAGGGCGATCCGGCACTTCTGTCCTGGGACGACGCCCGCACCCTGTTCCATGAGTTCGGCCACGCGCTGCACCAGATGCTGTCCAATGTGACCTACGAGAGCATCTCGGGCACCTCGGTGGCGCGCGATTTCGTGGAACTGCCCAGCCAACTGTATGAACACTGGCTGGAAGTGCCGGAGGTGCTGCAGGAATTTGCCACCCATGCCGAAACCGGTGCGCCGATGCCGCAGGAGATGCTGAAGAAGGTGCTGGGCGCGGCCAACTTCGACATGGGCTTCCAAACGGTGGAATATGTTGCGTCAGCGCTTGTCGACCTCGCTTTCCATGATGGGGCCGCGCCCTCCGACCCGATGGCCATGCAGGCCAAGGTGCTTGAGGAAATCGGTATGCCGCGGGCGATCATCATGCGCCACGCCACGCCGCATTTCGCGCATGTGTTTTCGGGCAACGGTTATTCCTCGGGTTACTACAGCTACATGTGGTCGGAAGTGATGGATGCCGATGCCTTTGCCGCATTTGAGGAAGCGGGCGGGGCTTTTGACGCCGAACGCGCCAAGGCACTGGAGGAGCATATTCTTTCTACTGGCGGATCTGCAGATCCTGCAGAGCTTTATACTGCTTTCCGCGGGCGGCTTCCGGGCGTGGATGCTCTGCTGAAAGGGCGCGGTCTGGCCGCGGAGTAAGCAAAGCGTCCTCGCGGGCACTTCGTCTCCTTCCGGCGGCAGAGCTGCTTGCTGGGAAGTGGGGCATGAGTATTTGGGGAAAGATGAAAGAGCGGGCGTCAGTCCGCTCTTTTCCGTTCAGTAGCCTAGGCCGCGGTCGACCAGATGCAAGAGCGGCTCGCCTGCCTCGGCGCGGCGGATGTTTTCGGCGATAACTTCTGCTGCGGTGCTTTCACGGGTTTCCGAAGCGATATGCGGCGTCACCGTCACATTGGGATGCGCCCAATAGGGGTGCGCCGGCGGCAGCGGCTCAATGCGGAACACATCCAGCGTCGCATGGCCCACCTGGCCGCTATCCAGCGCGGCCAGCAGTGCCGCGTCATCAATCAGCGGTCCGCGGCCCGGGTTGATGATCTTGGCCCCCCTGGGCAGCAGCGCCAGGGTATCCGCGTTCAGGGTGTTTTCAGTGGCGGGCGTATCCGGCAGCAGCAGAACGACGATCTCCGCCTGTCGCAGCGCCGCCCTCAACCCATCCGCTCCGGACAGGCAGGTTATACCCGCAACGTCCTTTTGGATCCTGCTCCAACCGGAGACTTGGAACCCGAGTGCTGCCAAGGCTTTGGCTGAGGCGGTTCCCAGCGCACCTAGCCCCAGCACAGTCACGCAGCGGTCCTTCGCCAGCGGCGGAGCCTTGGGCTCCCAGCGCCCATTCTGACCGAGGATATGCGCATCCATCCCCAGGTGATAGCGCAGGGTGTGGCCAGCAACCCATTCGGTCATGCCCTGTTCCAGACCGCTGTCCACCATCCGGGTGAGCGGCAATCCGGCGGGCACGACAGGCACGATTTTTTCGACACCTGCCCACAGGCTCAGCACTGCCTTCAGGCGGGTGAAGGGGGTGAAATCGCTGACCGGTCCGCTAGGGGCGTAGACAATGTAATCCACTCCTTCCGGCGGAAATTCAGAACGCAAATCGGCATCCACGTTCAGCCGGTCAAGTTCTGCCTTCAACAGCGGCTCATAGACGGGCCAGCTATCGGCGCGGCCTGCAAACAGGACATTGGCGGTCATGGATACTCCCTCAAATGTCAGCGTGCGGCTTGGCGCGGGCGGTGGATATGGGCGCTTTGCACGATGCCGAAGGCGCCCAGCAGCACCAGCATCGCCGAGCCGCCGTAAGAGACCATCGGCAACGGCACGCCCACCACCGGGGCCAGCCCCATCACCATCGACATGTTTACTGCAAAGAACAGGAAGAAGGTGATGGCAATACCCATTATCACAAGCGAGGAAAACCGGTCCTTGGCGGCAATGGCGGAGGCGATGCAGAACACTATGATCAGCATGTAGATGGACAACAGGGTTACACCGCCGATAAACCCGAATTCCTCTGCCAGGGTGGTGAAGATGAAGTCGGTGTGTTTTTCCGGCAGAAAGTTCAGCCTCGATTGCGTGCCTTGCATGAACCCCCGCCCGGACCAGCCGCCGGACCCCAGCGCGATCTTGGACTGGGTGATGTGATAGCCCGCGCCCAAGGGATCCTGCGAGGGGTCCAGGAAGGTGTCGATGCGGCGGAACTGATAGTCCTTGAGCAACTGCCACTCGGTGCCGCGGCTTTGGAAAACTGTGCTCACCAGCCCCACGCCGGCGGCAATCACTGCCACGAAATAGGCCCAGTGTACGCCCGCCAGGAACATCACGCCGCCGCCTGCGGCCATCAGCAGGATTGAGGTGCCGAGATCCGGCTGTTTCAGAACCAGTGCGGTGGGGATGAGGATCAGCGCGACCGGCAGCAGCACCCATAAGGGGCGGGAGGTTTTCTCGGCTGGCAGCCAGTCGTAATAGGCGGCCAGCAGCATCACCAGCGCGATCTTGGTCACTTCTGAGGGCTGCAGCCGCATGAAGCCGATGTCGATCCAGCGCTGCGCACCCATACCGACTGTGCCGAACAGCTCCACCGCGACCAGCAGCGCCAGCGACCCCAGGTAGGCCACCACCGAAATGTTGCGCCAGAACCAGATCGGGATCATCGCCACCACGAACATCACGCCCAGCCCCAGGGCAAAGCGTTTGACCTGCGGTTCCACCCAGGGGCTGAACGATCCGCCCGCCACCGAATAGAGCATCAGGAAGCCGACGCTGGAAACGGTGATCAAGAGCAGCGTCAGCCCCCAGTTCAGATGCAGGATCTTGCGCAGGCCGGTGGGAGTCGATTTGGCGTGGTACTCGAGATAGCTCATGCCCGGCTGCTCCTGCTGCCCAGCGGGCGCTTGACGCGTTCGCGCTCCAGCCGCTCCTGCTGCGCCTTGATGCGGCTGCGGTCGGCCTTGGGGTAGGCCTCCAGCGGCGGGGTGCCGTCATAAAGCGCCTGCAGCAGCACGTCGCGGGCCACCGGCGCAGCCGCCTTGGAGCCGCCGCCGCCATGTTCGACCACCACGGCCACCGCGTATTTCGGTTTGTCATAGGGCGCAAAGCAGACAAACAGCGCATGGTCCCGCCGCTCCCACGGCAGGTCTTCGTTGCGGATCACCCCGGCTGCGCGTTCGGCGGCTGTGATGTTGCGGACCTGGCTGGTGCCGGTCTTGCCGGCCATCTGCAGGCCATCGCCGATAATACGGGAGCGGTAGGCGGTGCCGCGGCGGTCATTGCTGACCGAATGCATGCCGCGCCGCACCATGCGCAGGCTGTTCTCGCTGACCCCAAGGGGCTCGCCTGCGCCGCTCGGCTGCTCGATGCCGTCCAGCGATTTCAGCAGCCGCGGCGTCACGCTGCGGCCGGTGGCAATCCGCGCTGACATCACAGCCAGCTGCAGGGGCGAGGCCAGCATGTAGCCCTGCCCGATCGAGGCATTTGCGGTATCGCCGATCAGCCAGTCCTTGCCATAGGAACTGGCCTTCCACGCCTTGGTCGGGGTGATCCCCTGCGCCACAGCGGACATCGGCAGCTCATGCTTGATGCCCAGACCGAACTTGTTGGCCATCTCGGATATGTTGTCGATGCCGGTTTTGATGGCCACGTCATAGTAGTAGACGTCGCAGGAGCGCTTCAGCGAGGTGTTCAAATCCACATGCCCATGACCAGCCCGTTTCCAGCAGTGGAACCGGCGGCCCGCAACCTTCAGGTGGCCGGGGCACCAGACGGTTTCCTCCGGCCCGACGACACCATTTTCCAGCGCCGCCAGCGCCGTGATCATCTTGAAGGTGGAGCCGGGCGGGTAGGTGCCTTGCACCGTCTTGTTGGACAGGGGGCGGTAATTGTCCTCTGTCAGCATCCGGTAGTCTGCCACCGAGATGCCGCGCACGAACAGGTTGGGGTCAAAGCTGGGCGAGGAGCAGATCGCGCGGATGTCCCCATCTTCGCAGTCGATCACCACCGCGGCGGCGCTTTCCCGGCCCAGCCGCGCCTGCACATAGTTCTGCAGCCCGGCGTCGATGGTCAGCTGCATGTCGGCGCCGGAGATACCCTCGCGGCGGTCCAGCTCGCGCATTACCCGGCCGGTGGCGTTGACCTCGACCCGCTTGGCGCCGGCCTTGCCGCGCAGCACATCCTCGCGCTTGGCCTCAAAGCCGACTTTGCCGATCTGGAAGCGCGGAATCATCAGCACCGGCTCCGGGTCTTCCATCTTGCTCAGGTCATAGTCGGAGACCGGGCCTACATAACCCACCACATGGGCGAAATCGCTGAGTTGCGGGTAGACCCGCGTCAGGCCCACCTCCGGGGTGACGCCAGGCAGGGCCGGGGCGTTCACAGCCACCTTGGAGATATCGTCCCACCCGATCCGGTCCGCGAGGGTGATCGGCAGGAACGGCGGTGAGCGGCGCATCTCGGTGCGGGCGCGCTCCAAGTCCTCCGGATCCAGCGGAACCAGGTTGGAGAGTTTGGCGATCACCTCCTCCACGTCGCCCGCATCCTCCGGCACCACGGTGATCCGGTAAGAGGGTGAGTTTTGCGCGATGATCAGGCCGTTGCGGTCGAATATCTGCCCGCGGGCCGGCGGCAGCAGGCGGATGTTGATCCGGTTTTCCTCGGCAAGCAGGCGGAATTCATCGGCTTGATCCACCTGCAGATGGCGCATCCGGGCTGCCAGCCCGCCGGCAAAAGCCAGTTGCAGCCCGCCTAGAAACAGTGCCCGCCGGGTCATCTTGCCATGCGCGGCATCCAGATCCTTGGTATTGCGTTTCATCGGCGGTTCACCAGGGTTTCAGCCTCAGCAGGGGACAGTTTGCGCACGTTCAGAATAGATTGGCTGGCCCAGACCGCCAGCGGATAGGCGGCGATGGTCATCACAACCTGGATCACGGTCAGGCTCAGCTGCGCCTGTGCAACCCCGAACAGGCTCAGGATCAGCCGGTTCAGCGTGGCAATCCCGGTTAAAACCAGGGCGACGGCCAGCCATTCACTGGCAAAGGTGCTCTCGCGGTGCGGCGCGGCGCGGCCCTTGAGAAAGCCGCAGCCCAGCACCGTCAGCAGCGCCAGCAGCCCCGGCGGGCGGTGAAACAGCAGGTCGGCCAGCAGCATCACCAGGCCGATCGACAGCGCAGGCACATAATCGGGACGGCGCAGGCTCCAGGCCATGGCCAGCGCCATCAGCAGATCCGGGGGGGCCCAGAAACGCGGCTCGGTCTCCAGCGGGAGCAGGTGAAAAAACATGACCAACAGCGCCATTGCAGGAAAGGCCGCGCGCATGGTCCAGATCCGGGCGGGTGAGGTTTTAGCCATTGCCGGCCTCAGCTGTGTCTTCGGCGCTGTCCTCCCCCAGGGTTTCAGGCCGCGGCTGCGGCAGCGGGTCGCCGGGGGCAGCGCCGACCAGACCGCCGGGGTCTTGGATCACCTGTGTGCCGTGATGGCGCAGCACCCGCAGGAATTCCAAGCGGCCATAGTCGGCGGACAGCCGCACCCGCATCCGCCCGGACCGGTCCTTGGCCACCTGGCCGATCAGCAGGCCCGCCGGGAAGACGGCGCCGTCGCCAGAGGAGATCACCCGGTCGCCGGGGCGCACCAGGTCGGGGTTTTCCAGAAAGCTCAGCACTGGTGCGGCGCTGTTGTCGCCGGTGACCAGCGCGGTCTGGCCAGAGGGTTGGATAATGGCGGGGACGGCGCTTGCGGCATCGGTCAGCAGGATCACCCTGGCGGTGTTGCGCCCGGTGCCGGAGATCCGGCCCACCAGCCCGATCCCGTCCATGGCGGCCCAGCCGTCATGCACGCCGTCGCGGCTGCCCACGTTCAGCAGCACCGACTGGCGGAAGGGCGAGCCGCTGTCAGCCATCACCACCCCGGTGATATAGGTCAGCTGCGGGTCCAGCCGCACGTTGTTGAGGTCCAGAAGCCGGGCGTTTTCCTGCTCCAGCTGCAGTGCCGCTTCTTTCCAGGCCCGCATCTGCCGCAATTCGCTGCGCAGCTCGCGGTTTTGCTCTGCCAGCCGCTGGTAGCTTTGGAAATCGCGGATCAGGTTGATAGTGGCGGTGACCGGCACCATCGCCCATTCCATATTGGGCACCACCGCATCCACCACCTGGGCGCGGAACCGCTCCACCCGCGGGCTGTCGATCCGCCAGACAATGAACACCGCGGCCAGGCACAGGCACAGCACCGCTGTCAGCAGACGCCGCAGCGGGGTTGCGTAATCGTCGCGCTGTGACTTGTCCTTTGCCACGTCTCTCCTTCCAGCCGCCACTTCAGCCTGAAATCAGCTGGCGCCGTTCCGGCGGGCCGGGGCTGTTAGCTGTCGTAGTCGATGGCGTGGGCCAGCTGCTTTTCGTATTCCAGCGCCTTGCCGGTTCCTAGGGCCACGCAGTTGAGGCTCTCGTCCGCAATTGACACGGCCAGGCCGGTCTGCTCGCGCAGGGCAAGGTCCAGATCGCCCAGCAGCGCGCCGCCGCCGGTCAGCATCACGCCGCGGTCGACGATATCGGCCGCTAGATCCGGCGGGGTGGTTTCCAGCGCGGTCATCACCGCCTCGCAGATCTGCTGCACCGGCTCGGCCAGCGCCTCAGCCACCTGGGCCTGGGAAATCTCGATTTCCTTGGGCACCCCGTTCAGCAGGTCGCGGCCGCGGATTTGCATCGACTGGCCGCGGCCGTCGTCGGGCATCCGGGCAGTTCCGATGGAGGTCTTGATGCGCTCCGCCGTGGATTCACCGACCAGAAGGTTCTGCTGGCGGCGCAGGTAGCTGATGATCGCCTCGTCCATGCGGTCGCCTCCGACGCGGACAGAGCGGGCATAAACGATGTCGCCCAGCGACAGGACTGCCACCTCGGTGGTGCCGCCGCCGATGTCGACAACCATGTTTCCGGTCGGATCGGTGATCGGCATGCCCGCGCCAATGGCGGCGGCAATCGGTTCGGCAATCAGGCCGGCGCGGCGGGCGCCTGCAGACAGCACCGACTGGCGGATCGCGCGTTTTTCAACCGGGGTGGCACCATGCGGCACGCAGACGATGATCTTGGGCTTGGAGAAGGTCGAGCGCTTGTGCACCTTGCGGATGAAGTGCTTGATCATCTCCTCGGCGGTATCAAAGTCGGCAATCACGCCTTCGCGCATCGGCCGGATCGCCTCGATCGAGCCGGGGGTGCGGCCCAGCATCAGCTTGGCGTCCTCGCCCACGGCCAGCACTTTCTTGACGCCGTCCTTGACGTGGTAGGCGACCACGGATGGTTCGGACAGGATGACGCCGCGGCCCTTGACATAGACCAGAGTGTTGGCTGTGCCGAGGTCGATGGCCATGTCCGAGGAGAACAGACCGCCCAAGTTTCCGAAAAACGCCATATAGAAGGGATCCTGTGAGTGCTGCCATTATACCTTAGGCGACTCCCGGTGGGGCCGCCTTCCAAACCTTATAAGCAGCCCGGAAGAGCCGCGAAAGGGCGTATTATGGTGAAACAGCGCCTTTCCGCCCAGTATTCAGTGGCGTCACGCTGCCGCGTTCACGCGCTGTTCCGGCAGCGTCCGGGCCGCACGCCCGACCGGGCAGCCGGCATTGCCGGAGATTCAGCAGTCAGCCCGGGAATATCCGCTGCATCTCCGCCTTGAAATGGGCCCATGTCAGGCTGGCGCTGTTGCCGGCGTAGCCTTCGTAGTAGGACTTGCCGCTGGAGACCGGCAGCCCGGCCCAGATCTTGGCCAGGTTCAGCATGAAGGTCTTGCGCGGCAACTCCGACGCCAGGAAAGCGCTGTAGCCGGCCTCCTCGATCAGCTGGTGTGCCAGCTGGTCCTGCAGTTCCGGCGTGAAGCGGGCCTGCGGTTTCACGCCCTGGTGCCGCACCAGCCGCCGCAGCGTTGCCGGGATCATCTGATACCGCCCGATGGCATGGGGCTGGCCGGGGGTGGCATCGATCCAGGCGGTGATTTCAGCGATGGTCATGCTTGTCGGCTTCCTTGGTGGCTTACGCTTGGCACCATATTGCACCGCATCGTACTGGGCTTTGCCGGCCTCGGCGCTGGCGATCAGGTCCAGCAGGCGTTTGACGCTGGGCGGCGCCCTCAGGACCGGGGCAAACAGCCCGCTGCCGCTGCGGCCGCGGAACAGGCTGGCCGCACCGGGATTGAGCGATACCGCGCCGCGGCCCTGGTCGGCGCCGGGCAGGGTGTCGGGCAGCAGGCTGGCAATTGCCTGCGGTGCCGGGGCGGCGGAGGGCGCCGGGCCAGGCATCGGGGCAGAGGCCTTTTGCAGGAAGAACTGGTTGCCCACCAGCGAATAGCCTTGCGCACTGACGGCGGCTGCGGTGCACAGCAGCAAAGCCAAAAACGTCAGGGCCAGGGCAAGGGCGCTCATTCTGAGGGGCATGGGAACCTGCATTCTGCGGTATCTCGTTGGGGGCAGTCTGCCGCAGCGGGGTTGAGATTCCGTTTATCCTGCGTACGCTGCCCCTTCCGCCCTTTGGAAATAGCCGCTAGAGGGGGCGCATGCTCTCTTATCAGCACATCTACCACGCCGGGAACCTGGCCGATGTCCAGAAGCACGCGCTGCTTGCCTGGATGCTGGCCTATCTCACCCGCAAGGACAAACCGCTCAGCTATGTCGAGACCCACGCGGGCCGCGGTCTGTACCACCTGGACGCGCCCGAGGCGGTCAAAACCGGCGAGGCTGCGCAGGGCATCACCAAGGTTCTGGCAGATCAGGGGCTGGCGGCGGATCACCCGCTGCACCGCGCCCTGTCGGAGACCCGCAAGGCGCATGGCGATTCCGCCTATCCCGGTTCACCGCTGATTGCGGCCTCGCTGCTGCGCGCTGGCGACTCGCTGCATTTTGCCGAGCTGCATCCGCAGGAAAATGCTGGTCTGCGCGCGGCGCTGAGACCATGGAAGGCCAAGGTGCACCAGCAGGACGGATTTGAGCTGGCGATGTCGCTGGCACCGCCTGCGCCGCGCCGGGGCCTTTTGCTGATCGACCCCAGTTATGAGATCAAGTCCGATTATGCCCGCCTTCCCGGCATCATCGGCCAGTTGCACAAGAAGTGGAACGTCGGTGTTATCGCCCTGTGGTATCCGATTCTGAAAGACGGCAGCCACAAGCAGATGCTGAAGGCGCTGGAGGCGCAGGGGCTGCCTGATGCACTGCGCCACGAAGTGTCCTTTCCGCCGGTGCGTGAGGGCCACCGGATGGTGGGAAGCGGCATGTTTGTGGTCAACGCGCCCTATGGCGCGGCTGCGGAAGCGGCGCGGATTTCGGCACTGTTCAACGCGGTCTCCCGCAAGTAACCCCGGATCGGGTGTTTCACCCGTAACGACGCGGTTACCGGTGCCAGTTGCAATGGCTGTTTGGCCTATTCTGCCTCTGCCGCCAGCCAGAGTGTTCAACGGGTGCCGCATCCCTGGCGGTCAGAAGCTGCGGCGCCGCGCGGAAGAGGGGTGCTTTGGGCGTCAATAAAAAAGGCGCCGCAACGGGCGCCTTTCTCTTTCAATGGAGCCTGCCTCAGGCGAGGTCCTTATAGGAAATCTCCTTGGTGTCGGCGCCTTCGCCAACCCGGCCGCGGCGCACGATCAGGCGGTTCAGCGCGTTCACATAGGCCTTGGCCGACGCCACAACCGTATCAGTGTTGGCGCTTTCACCGGTAGCGATATTGCCGTCTTCCTCCAGCCGCACAGAGACGGTTGCCTGCGCGTCGGTGCCCTCGGTCACCGCATGCACCTGATAGAGCTGCAGGCGGGCAGTGTTCGGATAGATCTTGCGGATCGCCTTGAAGGTCGCGTCGACCGGGCCGTCGCCCTCGGCGGTCTCGGTGACGTCCTTGCCGTCGATCTCCATCTCGACGGTGGATTCCGCCGGGCCGCCGGTGCCACAGACCACTTTCATCGAGACGATCTTGAGGTGATCGTTCTCAGCGTCAGTGCCGGTGCGCATCAGTGCGATAAGGTCGTCGTCGAACACTTCTTTCTTGCGGTCGGCCAGCTCTTTGAAGCGGACAAAGACGTCCTTCAACTGGTTGTCGCCCACGTCATAGCCCAAGTGTTCCAGCTTGTCGCGCAGCGCGGCGCGGCCAGAGTGTTTGCCCAAGGGCAGCGAAGTGCCCGAAAGGCCGATGTCTTCGGGCCGCATGATCTCAAAGTTCTCGCGGTTCTTCAGCATGCCGTCCTGGTGAATACCGCTTTCATGGGCAAAGGCGTTCTTGCCGACAATCGCCTTGTTCGGCTGCACCACAAAGCCGGACACGGTCGAGACCCGGCGCGAGATATGCATGATCTTGGTGGTGTCGATGCCGGTGTGCCAGGGCATGATGTCATTGCGCGTCTTCAGCGCCATCACCACTTCCTCAAGCGCGGTGTTGCCCGCCCGCTCGCCCAGCCCGTTGATGGTGCATTCGATCTGTCGCGCACCGCCGGCCACGGCTGCCAGCGCGTTGGCGGTCGCCATCCCGAGGTCGTTGTGGCAATGGGTGGCAAAGACCACCTCATCCGCGCCCGGTACGGTTTCAATCAGGCGCTTGATCAGATCGGCGCTTTCCGCAGGCGCGGTGTAGCCTACGGTGTCGGGGATGTTGATGGTGGTGGCGCCGGCCTTGATGGCGATCTCGATCACCCGGCACAGATAGTCCCACTCGGTCCGGGTCGCATCCATCGGCGACCACTGCACGTTGTCCACCAGGTTGCGGGCGTGGGTCACGGTCTCGTGGATCTTGTCGGCCATCTCGTCCATCGTCAGGTTCGGGATGGCGCGGTGCAGCGGCGAGGTGCCGATGAAGGTGTGGATGCGCGGCTGCGCGGCCTTGCGCACGGCTTCGGCGCAGCGGTCGATATCCTTGAAATTGGCACGCGCCAGGCCGCAGATCATCGAATTTTTCGACCGTTCTGCAATCTCGGACACGGCGGCAAAGTCGCCTTCGGAGGCAATCGGGAAGCCGGCCTCGATGATGTCAACGCCCATTTCGTCCAGAAGCTCGGCAATCTCCAGCTTCTCGTTGTGGGTCATGGTGGCGCCGGGGCTCTGCTCGCCGTCGCGCAGGGTGGTATCGAAAATCAATACACGGGAATTGTCGCCGGAAATCGGGGATGTGCTGGTCATGATGGTATCTCTTGTCTCTGTCCTAGGCCCTTCCAGGGCATTAAAAGCCTTCGGTGGCGCGCGTGCGGCAATCCTCTGAGCGGGCGCGCCGGAAGGGCACGCTCAGAGGCGGGCTAGGATCAGTAGGGCGCGCAGAGCTGCACCGCGGGACGCGGCGGCGGCAAGGGGGATATCTGCGCAAATGGTCATGGCAGGGATTTATACAGAGGTGCCGCCGAATGGAAAGAGGATTCTGGCCCTGCTGCACGCGCATGGACGGCTGTCCCGCTTCTGTATGCGGCAGCTTGCGGTAAGTTCAAGACAATGTTGAAAAAAGCATATAATATAAGGAACAGCCGCAGGCAGTTTCAATGCGGCAGTTTGTCCGCACCGCGATAAAATTTTGCGTGGAAACGGCTATTGGGGCTTGCGCTGGCAGAGATGATGGCGTTGACGGCCCGGATCCGGCGCTCTTGAGGAAGAAAGCGCCATCGATAGGAGGAAACAGTGTCAAACAAAATTGTCCTTGGATATGACGACAGCGAGGCCGCCAAATCGGCGCTTGCTTTTGCCGCCGGTCTTGCCAAAGCGCAAGGGGCAGAGCTGGTGATCGCGCATGTGCTGGAATGGTCGCCCTATTCTTTCCTCACCCCGGAGGAGATCGAGCAGCGCCACAAGCGCCGCGAGGAAGAACTGAAGCGTGCAGAAGATGCCTTGCTGGCACCCGTGCGCAAGGGCCTAGAAGACGACGGTGTCACCGTCTCGACCGAGCTGAAATACGGCCATATCGCTGAAACCCTGATCGATGTGATCAAGAAACATGGCGCCAGCCATCTGATCATCGGCCGCACCGGCCATTCGGCTTTGTCGTCGCGGCTGTTCGGCTCTGTCGCGGGCAGCCTCGCCCAAGCGGCACCGGTTCCGGTCACCATCGTTCCCTAAAGATAAACTCAGAGGACAGTCATGAGGAAATCAATTAAGGCGGCAGCCCTGTCTGCGCCGCTGCTGCTGGCGGCAACCGCACCGGCGATGGCACAATCCGTCGATGAACGCGTCAATGAGCTGTTTGCCAGCTCCACCGGCTGGTTTGTCAACCTGATCTTCAGCCCGTTCCCCGGCACCAGTTTCCCGTGGATCGTGGCTTGGCTGGTGGTCGCGGCCACCGTGTTCACACTTTACTTCGGCCTGATCCAGTTCCGCGCCTTCCCGCACTCGATTTCGCTGGTCAAAGGCGACTACTCCGACCCCAACGACGCGGGTGAGGTCAGCCACTTCCAGGCGCTGGCAACTGCGCTGTCGGGTACCGTCGGCCTTGGCAATATCGCGGGCGTCGCGGTGGCCGTCGGCATCGGCGGCCCCGGTGCAACCTTCTGGATGATCCTGGCCGGCCTGATGGGCATGGCCTCCAAGTTCACCGAATGCACCTTGGGCGTGAAATACCGTAACGAGTTCGAAGATGGCCACGTCTCCGGCGGCCCGATGTATTACATGACCAAGGGCTTTGCCGAGCGCGGCCTGCCGATGGGCAAGTTCCTGGCGGTGCTGTTCTCGGTGTTCTGTATTCTTGGCGCCTTTGGCGGCGGTAACATGTTCCAGGCCAACCAGGCACACGCCCAGATCTCCGGCGTTGTCGGCGATTATCCGGGCTGGATCACCGGCGTTGTCTTTGCTGCGGTGGTGTTTGCCGTGATCGTTGGCGGCCTCAAGTCGATTGCCCGCGTGACCGAAAAAGTCGTGCCGTTCATGGGCGTCATGTATGTGGCGGCTGCGCTGGTCATTCTGGCGATGAACGCCGACAAGATCGGCTGGGCCTTTGGCCAGATCTTTGACGGCGCCTTCACCGGTGCAGGCGTCGCTGGCGGCATGGTCGGCGCGCTGATCCAGGGCTTCAAACGCGCTGCCTTCTCGAATGAGGCGGGCGTTGGTTCGGCTGCGATTGCGCACTCCGCGGTGAAAACCAAGGAACCGATCACCGAAGGCTTCGTGTCGCTGCTGGAACCCTTCATCGACACCGTGGTGATCTGCACCATGACCGCGCTGGTGATCATCATCACCGGTCAGTTGATCCAGGACCCGACCACCGGCCTCTACCTGCTGGACGAGGGCGCAAGCACCATCCAGACCGTTGACGGCAATAAAGGCGTGGCGCTGACCTCGGCAGCCTTCTCCTCGGCCTTCGGCTGGTTCCAGTACGTGCTGGCGCTGGCGGTGATCCTGTTTGCTTTCTCCACCATGATCAGCTGGTCCTACTACGGTCTTAAGGCCTGGACCTTCCTGTTCGGCGAAGGCCAGACCACCGAACTGGTGTTCAAGGTGATCTTCTGCATCTTCGTGGTGATCGGCGCAGCCGCAAACCTCGGCCCGGTGATCGATTTCTCCGACGCGGCAATCTTTGCCATGGCGGTGGTCAACATCATCGCGCTCTACTTCCTGATGCCGATCGTCAAGAAGGAGCTGAACAGCTATCTGGCGCGCCTCAAGTCGGGTGAGATCAAAAAGTACAGCTGACCGGCTCCGGCCTGATCAACTCGGAAAAGCTAGGCCTTCCCGGACGTCCGGGGAGGTCTTTTGTCTTTCAGCCCCTGGCAGCCTTCCTCCACGATCCGGCGCAGTCCGGCAATCTGGGCGGGCAGGGCATCGGCCTGCGACTGGCAAAAGCCGATCAGCAGCCCCTGTGCGGTGCCTTCCGGGTCATGCGGCGACAGCGGCCGCACGCCATAGCCCGCCGCAGCCGCGCGGCGGCAGATCTCGGCGTCGTCCTGCGTTCCGTTCAGGTGAAAGGCAATCTGCATCCCGGCGTTGTGGCGATGGAAATGTCCCAGGGGCTCGGGCCAGTCCGCCAGCGCATCCGCGGCCGCGGCATAGCGGTCGGCATACAGCCTGCGGGCGCGGCGGATGTGGCGGTCGTACTGGCCCGACGCCATGAACTCCGCCAGCGGCCGCTGTGCGGTGATGGCAGCACCTGCGCTGGGATGGATGAACTGCGCCCGGAAACGCGGCACCAGTGCCGGCGGCAAAATGGCATAGCCCAGGCGCAGTGCATGGGAGAACGTCTTGGAAAACGTGCCGACGTAAATGCAGCGCCCCTCGCGGTCGAGCGCGGCCATCGCTGGCACCGGCTGGCCGCCATAGCGGAACTCGCTGTCGAAATCGTCCTCGATGATCCAGCCGTTCCGCGCCTTGGCGGCCTGCAGGAACATCTGCCGCTGCGGCACCGGCAGGGTGCCACCCAGCGGAAACTGATGCGACGGGGTCAGCAGTGTGACCCTGGCCATCTGCCGCGGCAGGTCCGCACCGCGCAGCCCTGCCTGCAGCCAGCGCACCTGCCAGCCGCGAGCCTGCGCAAACCGCTGGGTGGGGGTGAACCCGGGGGCCTCCAGCGCGATGTCCTCGCCCTCCACCAGAAACTCCATCGCAAGCTCCAGCGCCTCCCGCGCGCCGCTGGTGACCAGCACCTGTTCCGCGCTGCAGTCTATGCCCCGCCAGCGCGCCGCATAGGCGGCGATTTCGCGCCGCAGTTCCGGGTCTCCAAAAGCATCCTCCTGGTGGCTCAGGCTTAGCGGGGCCATTCTTGCCACACGTGAAACACAGCGCGCCCAGGGGCGGGCCGGAAACACCGCCGGGTCCGGCGCGCCGGGCAGCAGCAGGCCAGGTGCCGGCGGCGGAAGGGCTGCGACCGGCTGAGCCTGTACTTCAGGCGGGCGGATCGGGGTCACATCGCAGACAAAGATACCTGCGCCCTGCCGGGTCTCGGCAAAGCCTTCGGCGACCAGCTGGTCATAGGCCGTCACCACGGTGGAGCGCGCAATCCCGAGGTCCTGCGCCAGCGCCCGCGATGAAGGCAGCCGGGTGCCAAGACCCAAGCTCCCCTCGCTGATCCTTCGGCGCAGTGCTGTGACGATCTGCTGGTACAGGGGCTCCCCGCTGGTGCCGGAAACCATGTCGGACAGGTCAATCATGCTGGACTGCTCATTTTGTCAAAAACTGGACGTTAATCACAATCCAGTTTGCGCATAACTGTCTCCGGCAACAACAAGAAACATGAGGTCAGGCAATGCGCCAACCCGAAGACAAAGCAACCGCACTGAAATCCGGCCGCAGCCGCCTGCGCCGCGCCCATGAACGCGGGCTTTATGACCGCGAGAGCGTGTACCAGGTGCTGGATGCCATGCCGCTGGCCCACATTGGCTACCAGATCGATGGCGCTGTTTCTGTGCTGCCGACCCTGCAATGGCGCGAGGGCAATCATGTCTACTGGCATGGCTCCGCGGCCAGCCGCGCCATCCGGGCAATGTCGGGGGGCGAGGTCTGCATGACGGTTACCTGCATGGATGGCTACGTGCTGGCGCGCTCGGCCTTCCACCATTCCGTCAACTTCCGCTCAGCGATGCTGTTCGGCGTGGCAGAGCAGGTCACCGATGAAGACGCCAAGGCTGCCAGCCTCAAGGTGATGGTGGATCATATCTTCCCCGGCCGCTGGGATGCCCTGCGCCCAATGACCCCGAAGGAACTGAAAGCAACCGCGCTTCTGCGCATGCCGATTGAGGAAGGCGCTGCCAAGATCCGATCCGGCCCGCCCAAGGATGATGAGGAGGATTATGCCCTGCCGATCTGGGCCGGGGTGCTGCCGATGGCGATGGAGCTGAAACCGCCGCAACCCGATCCGGCCAATCTGGAAGGGGTGGCAATGCCCGACCACCTGAGCCGTATCCGCATCGGCTGAAGCAAAAAAGGCGCGCCGTCCTGGCGCGCCTTTTTTTGATCATTCCGCTTTACTCTGTCTGGGCGGCGTCCCCGGTCCCGCTGGTGACCAGCGCGCCGTTTTCCCAGGTGCCGTCCGCCTGCTGGCCGCTGGCGTATTTCATCGTACCGGGCCCCTGCCGCTTGCCGTTGACAAAGCTGCCCTCGTAGACATCGCCATTGGCATAGGTCGCCACGCCCTGGCCATAAATCTTGCCTTCGCGCCACTCGCCCTCATAGATGAAGCCGTCGGGCATTACGATCTTGCCCTGGCCGTGGCGCTGGCTGTTGGCAAATGCGCCGGTATAGACCGATCCGTCGGCGTAGGTCACCGTGGCCTCGCCGTGGCGCTGCCCGTCCTGCCAGCCGCCATCATAGCGGTAGCCGTCCGCATAGGTCATCACCCCCTGGCCGTGGTTCTTGGCGTTCTTGAAGCCGCCCGTGTAGATGATGCCGCTGGGGTAGGTGGCGGTGCCTTCGCCCTCGATCACTCCGGCCACCCAGCCGCCTTCGTAGGTGGAGCCATCGGGATAGGTGATTTTGCCCTTGCCCTCAGCCAGGTCATCGCGGAAATCCCCCTCATAGACAGAGCCGTCGGGGTAGATCATCTTGCCTTTGCCTTCGATCTGCCCTTTTGCCCAGGCTCCGGTATAGCTGTATCCGTCTTTCTCGGTGATGGTGCCGGTGCCGTGGCGCTGATCATTCAGAAAATCGCCGGCGTAGATGTCGCCACTGGCATAAGCCACCTTGCCCGTTCCGTGGCGGCGGCCGTTTTGCAGCTCGCCCTCATAGACATCGCCATTGGGCTGCAACAGCTTGCCGGTGCCGTGCATCTGGCTGGCGGCCCATTCGCCCTCGTAGACCAGTCCGTCAGATGTCTCCAGCTTACCCTGGCCCTGCAGCTGGCCATCCACGACGGAGCCCTCATAGACGGTGCCTTCGGCATAGGTGATCCTGGCCTGGCCTTCCTGGCGGCCCTCGGCCCATTCGCCGTCATAGATATAGCCGTCGGGCGAGGTCATAACACCCTGTCCGTGCCGCTTTCCATTGGCAAAGCTGCCCTCATAGCGCACGCCGCTGGCGTAGACCGAGGTGCCGTCGCCATGGATCTGCCCGTCCTGCCAGCCGCCCTCATAGGTGCTGCCGTCGGCACGGGTCAGCTTGCCCAGCCCGTGCGGTTTGCCTTGCGCAAACTCGCCTTCATAGACCGAACCGTCCGGGAACCGCGCCACGCCCTGGCCGCGCACTTCACCTTCGACCCACTCGCCGCTGTATTCATATCCATTCGGCAGCTTGTAGGTGCCGGTGCCATGCTGCAGCCCGTTACGGAAGGTGCCCTCATAGACGCCGCCGATCTCGTCCTGGGTGGTGATGACCTCGCCGTCCTGGGCAAAGGCCGGTGCGGCCAGTGCCAAGAGTGTGGAAAGCGCGAATGCGGTGCCGAAACGGGTCATTCAAAACCTCTGCCTGCCCAGGAATTACGGTGCTGCTGCCATTTAGGGTTGCTCGCCCGGAAACTAAGCTACCGCACGCGGGGCCGCAATGTCTTTTCCCTGGCTTGCCCCCCTTGCCCTTTTCCTTGGCCGTCAATCTGGTAAATGGCTGGGAGAGGTATTTCACAAAGGGCCCAAGCAGCATGGCAGACCGTTTCCGCGTGACACTGGCGCAGCTGAACCCGACAGTGGGCGATCTGGCAGGCAATGCTGCCAAGGCCCGCGCCGCCTGGGAGGAAGGCCGCAAGGCCGGCGCCGATCTGGTGGCGCTGCCGGAAATGTTCATCACTGGCTACAACACCCAGGACCTGGTGATGAAACCAGCCTTTCACACCGCGGCCATTGCCGAGGTGGAGAAGCTGGCAGCGGAATGCGCCGATGGCCCGGCGCTGGCCATCGGCAGCCCCTGGGTCGAAGGCGCTCAGCTTTATAACGCCTACCTGATCCTGAAAGGCGGCAAGATCGTCTCGCGCAGCCTCAAGCACCACCTGCCCAATGAAACCGTGTTCGACGAGGTGCGGATTTTCAATGCCGGCCCGCTGGGCGGCCCCTATGCGGTCGGCAACACCCGCATCGGCTCTCCCATCTGCGAGGACGGCTGGCACGAGGATGTCGCGGAAACCCTCGCCGAGACCGGCGCCGAGTTCCTGCTGATACCCAACGGCTCACCCTATTTCCGTAACAAGATGGAGGTGCGCTTTAACCACATGGTGGCGCGCGCGGTCGAAACCCACCTGCCGGTGATCTACCTCAACATGGTGGGCGGCCAGGATGACCAGGTGTTTGACGGCGGCTCTTTCGTGCTGAACCCGGGCGGTGCCTTGGCGCTGCAAATGCCGGTGTTCGATGAGGCCTTTGCCCATCTCGACCTGGAGCGCACTGACGAGGGCTGGCACGCGGTTGAGGGCGAGAAGGCGCATCTGCCGGATGAGTGGGAGCAGGACTACCGGGTGATGGTGGAATCCTTGCGCGATTACATGGGCAAGACCGGATTCAAGAAGGTGCTGCTGGGCCTGTCCGGCGGCGTCGACTCGGCCATCGTCGCCGCCATCGCCGTCGATGCCATCGGCGCTGAAAACGTTCGCTGCGTGATGCTCCCGTCGGAATACACCAGCCGGGAATCGCTCGACGATGCCGAAGCCGTCGCCAAGGCGCTGGGCGTGCATTACGATTATGTCCCGATCTCCGAAGGCCGCGCCGCTATCACCAATACACTGGCGCCGCTGTTCGAGGGGATGGAGCCTGGCCTCACCGAAGAAAACATCCAGTCCCGCCTGCGCGGCCTCTTGCTGATGGCGATGTCCAACAAGTTCGGGGAAATGCTGCTGACCACCGGCAACAAGTCCGAGGTCGCGGTCGGCTATGCCACCATCTATGGCGACATGAACGGCGGCTACAACCCGATCAAGGATCTGTACAAGACCCGCGTCTTTGAGACCTGCCGCTGGCGCAACGCCAACCACCGCCCCTGGATGAAGGGACCGGCAGGCGAGGTGATCCGTCCAAACGTTATCGACAAACCGCCCTCAGCCGAACTGCGCGAGGATCAGAAGGACAGCGACAGCCTGCCGGATTATCCAGAGCTCGATGCGATCCTCGAGATCCTGGTGGATAATGACGGTTCAATCGCGGATTGTGTCGCGGCCGGTTTTGACCGGGACGTGGCCAAGCGGGTTGAGCATCTGGTTTACATCAGCGAATACAAGCGCTTCCAATCCGCCCCCGGTGCCCGCCTGACGCGGCGCGCGTTCTGGCTGGACCGCCGCTACCCGATCGTGAACCGCTGGCGCGATCCGTCCTGAGGGAGCGTGATAACTCCTTGTGATCGCAAGTTTTTCTGCGCCCTCAGTGGGGTGGGTTGTGCGTTTTCCTTGGCGGTAACGGCCTGATATGCGGCGGATAAATCACAATAGCGGCATGCGGCGCAACCCGTGTCGCATGCACGCTGGACCGGCGGTTTCGCACCGGGCATAGATGCCCTCATGCCTGGACCCAGACTGCCTCATTTCCAACCTGATCTGGCCTTGCCCAAGGCCGTCGACGCTGTGGTTATCGGTGGCGGTATCATTGGCGCCAGCACCGCGCTGGAGCTGGCTGAACGCGGCTATTCCGTGCTGCTGTGTGAAAAGGGCCAGATTGCGGGCGAGCAAAGCTCGCGCAACTGGGGGTGGGTGCGCATCGCCTGCCGCGACCCGCGGGAAATCCCGCTGATGACAGCATCCCTGCGCTTGTGGGAGGGGCTTTCGGAACGCACCGGGCAGGAGACCGGCTTCACCCGCTCCGGCATCCTTTATACCGCTGAAACCGCCAAGCGCGAGGCCCAGCTGGAGCGCTGGCTGCGTAATCTCGACGGCTGGGGGCAGGATGCCCGCATGATCCGCGGCGAGCGTCTGGCGCAGCTGATGCCGGGGCATCAGACCGCAGCCCGCACCGCGCTGTATACGCCTCTGGACGGGCGCGCAGAGCCGCAGCTGGCGACTCATGCCATCGCCTCTGCCGCGCAGGCCGCGGGCGCCAAGGTGATGAGCGAATGCGCGGTGCGCAGTGTGGAAACATCCGCAGGCCGTATCAGCGGTGTGATGACGGAACGCGGCCGGGTGGCTTGTTCTGCTGTTGTCGCCGCGGGCGGCGCGTGGTCGCGTCTGTTCTTGGGCAATGCGGGCGTGAACCTGCCGCAGCTCAAGGTGCTGAACTCGGTGCTGCGCACCTCGCCGGTGCAGGGCGGCCCGGAAACCGCGGTGCGCAGCGGCAACCTCGGCCTGCGCAAGCGGGCCGATGGGGGCTACACGGTGTCGGACGCGATGGCGAATGTGGTCGACATCGTCCCCGACAGTCTCCGGTTGGGGTGGAAATACCTGCCCAGCCTGCGCCAGGAATGGCGGGCGCTGCAGTTCCGCATCTCCGGCCGCTGGGCAGAGGAGGCCGCCCAGGCGCACCGCTGGGACCCGCAGGATACCACCCCTTTCGAACATTGCCGCGTTCTGGACCCGGCGCCCTCGCAAAAAGCGCTGCGCAGCGGATGGGCTGCCGCGCAAAAGGCGTTTCCGGTGCTGCAAGGCGCCGATGTGGTGCAAAGCTGGGCCGGGCTGATGGATGTGACCCCGGATGCGATCCCGGTCATTTCGCAGGTCGACCGCGTGCCCGGACTGTTCGTGTCCACCGGGTTCTCGGGCCACGGTTTCGGCATCGGCCCGGCCGCCGGGCGGCTCACTGCGGATCTGGTCACCGGCAGCCCTCCGGTTGTGGATCCGCACGCTTTTCGCTTGTCCCGGTTCGCTGATGGCAGCAAATACGGCCCGCAAACCGGCTATTGAGCAGCCCGGCCAGCAAGCGGCCTGGACTGTCAGGCCGCTTGTGCCGTGCTATCATTACCGCAGGAGGGCTGGCAGATGAGCCGGAACAAAACAGCTCCGACAGGGGCAAGCGTCGAAGAGTTTCTGCAAGCGGTGGAGCCGGAGCGAAAATCGGTCGAAGCACAGGAACTGGACCGGCTGTTTCGCAATACAACCGGATACCGGCCGCAGATGTGGGGCCCGTCCATCGTCGGCTACGGCCGCTACCACTACCGCTACACCAGCGGGCGGGAGGGCGACTTTCTGGCCACCGGGTTTTCCCCGCGCAAGGCGCGCCACTCGATCTATATCATGCCGGGGTATCAGGATTACGGCAGCATCCTTTCCCGCCTGGGCAAGCATAA
Source organism: Leisingera sp. CC-HEC093 (assembly GCF_059429195.1). Taxonomy (NCBI): domain Bacteria; kingdom Pseudomonadati; phylum Pseudomonadota; class Alphaproteobacteria; order Rhodobacterales; family Roseobacteraceae; genus Leisingera; species Leisingera sp. CC-HEC093. The sequence goes on from NZ_JCAIJR010000001.1 coordinate 1,792,173, forward strand.
GCTGGGAAAAAGCTGCCTTTATGTGAATAAGCTCGCCGATATTGACCTGGATGTGCTGGGCGAACTGATCCGCGCGGGCATCAAGGATCTGGACGCGATCTGGCCGGTGCAGCCTGAATAAAGCCCGTGCCTTCATCTTTCCAAAAATACTCGCGCCGCAGGCACGCGCCAAAGGCGCGTTAACCCCGCTGAAACTGGACAATCCGCCGCCTATATGACAAGGGGCAGGGCAACAGGAGACTCGTATGACCACCACCCGTTTTGCCCCGTCGCCAACCGGCTATATCCATGTCGGCAACCTGCGCACCGCGCTGATGAACTATCTGATCGCCCGCAAGGCCGGCGGCACCTTCATCCTGCGTATCGACGACACCGACCCGGAGCGGTCCAAGGAAGAATATGTCGATGCGATCAAGCAGGACCTGGAATGGCTGGGCCTCACGTGGGACAAGGTGGAGCGCCAGTCTGAACGCCTCGACCGCTATGTCGCTGCGGCAGACAAGCTGCGCGAGATCGGCCGCTTCTACGAGGCTTTCGAAACCCCGACCGAACTGGACCTGAAGCGCAAGAAGCAGCTGAACATGGGCAAGCCGCCGGTCTATGACCGTGCCGCGCTGGCCCTGTCCGACGACGAGAAGGCCGCCCTGCGCGCTGAGCGCGGCGACGGCGTCTGGCGCTTTAAGCTGGACCACCAGCGCATCGAATGGACCGACGGCATCCTGGGCGACATCTCCATTGACGCGGCCTCTGTCTCTGACCCGGTTCTGATCCGCGGCGACGGCCAGTTCCTCTACACGCTCGCTTCTGTGGTCGATGACACTGAAATGGGCGTGACCCATGTGGTGCGCGGTTCCGACCACGTGACCAACACCGCCACTCAGATCCAGATCATCGAGGCGCTGGGCGGCTCCGTTCCCTCCTTCGCGCACCATTCACTGCTGACCGGCCCGCAGGGCGAGGCGCTGTCCAAACGCCTCGGCACCCTGGCGTTGCGCGACCTGCGCGAGGCCGGCGTGCAGCCGATGGCGCTGCTCAGCCTGATGGCACGCCTCGGCTCCTCCGATCCGGTCGAGCTGCGCACGGAACTGGCAGAGCTGATCGACGGTTTCGACATCAACCGCTTCGGCGCTGCCCCGACCAAATTCGATGTCGAGGATCTCTATCCGCTGACCGCGCGCCATCTGCAGTCGCTGCCGCTGGAGGCTGTGCAAGCCCACGTGGACGCGCTTGGGGTTCCGGCTGAAAAGCAGGCCGCCTTCTGGGACATGGCCAAGGAAAATATCACCACGCTCAAGGATCTCGCCGGCTGGTGGGAGCTGTGCCGCGACGGCGCTGAGCCGCTGGTGGCGGATGAGGACAAGGACTTCATCGGTGAGGCCATAGCGCTGCTGCCCGAAGGCCCCTATGACAGCGAAAGCTGGGGCAAATGGACCGCCGCGGTCAAGGAAGCGACCGGGCGCAAGGGCAAGGGCCTGTTCATGCCGCTCCGCAAGGCCGTGACCGGCAAGGAGCGAGGCCCGGACATGTCCGCCCTGCTGGCGCTGATGGAGAAAGTTCGCGCCCGCGGCTAACGCCTGACAGGTCCTGAAAAAAGGCGGTGCGTCATGGCGCCGCCTTTTTTGCATCCGGAAAGGCTCCCTACCGCAAGGGTTGCATCCAGATTGCCGCCGCTGCGGTTGGGCGCATGGTACATGCGCCGTATTAGGCGGGAGTAACCTGGCCCGCCGTAAAAACAGACAGGAAAACAAACAGCTCAGCCCCAGCGGCCGTCCTTTACTTCCTGGCACATTTCTTTGGCGGCCTCGGCCATGTCCGGGTTCGGATGTCCGCCAAGCGCGTCCAGCGATTTTTCCATCCAGCGCATCACCGACGGCGAGTCGCTGCCGCAGCGGGCAATCGGCGGAAAGGCGCAATGCAACAGGTGCTTGGCAGTAACCGGCGGGATGCTGACATTGGGATAGGCCGCCTCGCGTGTTTCGCTGGTCTCGTCCGGCGGCATGTTTTCCCACAGCAGCCGCTCCAGCCGGCCCATGACCTCCACCGCAGTGCCGGGATCGTTGACGCCGGGCGACAGCGCCCGTTGCGCGGTCTCTGCCAGCAGGGTCAGGCCAAAGGACGGGTCCTGGTCAAAACTGCGCACGTCGCCGATGTCGATCGCGGCAGAGGCCGCCTTGCAGAAATCATCGTCCCCACCCGTGGCCCAGGCCACTGGCTGGCCGCGCAGGATGTATTCACCCGGCGCCCGCGCCAGGGTGATCTGCGTGCCGGCCTCATCCGCCAGTTCGTTCAGCCGGGTCAACCCGGCAAAGCGGACAAAGCCGCTCTTGGCGGCGGGGATATCCACGGCGTTCGCGGGTTTGGCCTCTTCGTACGCGCACAGGCCCCCGAGACAGGGTTTGTCCATCCGTGCGCGCAGGCTGGCGCGGGTGCGGTCCTCGATCAGCCGCAGGGTGTGGTCCATGCTGCCCAGGCTCGACAAATGGTCGATCCAGCGCAGGATCGCACCGACGATCAGCACCACCACGATGATGGTCAGGCCAAACACCACCAGCGCCCCTTCCGGAGTGAAATAGCGGGCGCGGAACAGGATCACCGCGCTCAGCGAATAGATGAAGCCGCCGACAAAGGTCGCAAGCACCCGGTGGGTGACCGCATCCTCCAGCAGCAGCCTGTAGACCCGCGGCGTCGCCATCGAGGCAGCCGTGCGGTAGGCGCTGACCATGACGTTCAGCGAGAAGGTGGTGACCGCCAGCATGCCCGACGCCAGGATCGTCAGCACCGGCAGCACCGCCTCGCGCCCGAAGTCCTCGCTCAGCTCATCCGGCAGCAGCGGTTTCGCAAGCGGCGCCAGCAGCAGCGCCATTAGGGAAACAATGGATATCAGAACAACCCTGAACCAGAGTTGCCGCGCTATCCGGCCCAGATGCAGTAATAACTTTTCGATCATGGTCCCCAGACTATGCGGCGCGCGCCGGTGCTGTCGATCAGTTCATCGAACATTTTGCGTTCCGCAGCCGCGACCGTTTGATGCCGCGGGTAGCGCGGCGCGGCACGGTCGTCAAGGATAGGGGCACCCCAGCCGTCAGTGGTCTCTACGAACCCCTGCAGCCCGGCCTCGCCGAACACCCGCAGGTAGCCCTGCAGCACCACATCCAGATAGCTGAGCAGGATCGGGTGCCGCTCGGTGACGCCGTTCTGCCTGTCCACCGCCACCGCATAGACGGAAATCTCCGGGCTGCCCTCCAGCCCGTGCTGCACCCTGTCAGAGGCCGGCAGCCGCTCATAGGCAAACTCGCGTTCGTCCAGCGCCGCCCAGTCACCGCCCGGCACCTCGGCGATCAGCCCGTCGATTTCACTGCCTTCGCATGGCATCGCTGACAGAAACGCCACCTCGCGCAGGGATGTGTGCACCCAGGCCCGCCGCCAGCCCCGCAGGCGGGCAGGCGCCGCGCCGCCATAGGCATGGGTCGCGGTGTTCACCAGGCTGCCGTAGCCAAAGAAGTAAGGAGCTGTCATGCCGTCGGCCCTTCCACCGCATTTCCGCTTATTGATGTATGTCAAACCGCTTTTTCCCGGTTCATGCAATAAGCGATGCACCATAGCTGCGGGAGCATGACCCATGCGCATTACCAAAAGGACCAACATTGCCGTGCGGCTGCTGATGTACTGCGCCGCGCATGAAGACCGCCTGGTGACCAAGGCCGAGATCGCAGAGTGCTGTAATATCTCGGAAAACCACCTGGCGCAGGTGATCAACCAGCTTAGCCAGCTCGGCTATCTCGCCACCCAGCGCGGCCGCAACGGCGGCATGAACCTGGGCAGGCCCGCATCAGAGATTCGCATCGGCGACGTGTTCCGCGATGTCGAAGGCAACCTGCCGATGGTGGAGTGCTTTGCCGACGCGGACAACACCTGCCCGCTGTCCAGCGCCTGCCGTCTCAAGGTGGCACTGGCAGATGCAGCGCAGGCTTTTTACATGTCGCTGGACGATATCTCGCTGGAATCCCTGGTCTGCGGCAACCACGATCTGATGCGCCTCTTGCAACCGGTTTCCTGCGGCGCCCGCTAGGTCCGCACCGCAGGTCCGGTCATTCGCGCGCGCGCAGGATGCGGGCGGGCTTGGCGGCCAGCGGCCGCAGCGCAAAGGCAAGCCCCGCGAGCAGCGTCGTCAGCACCCCGCCTGAGATGACCATCAGCGCATTGGGCCAGATCACCGCATAGCTGGTCTCGAACACATAGGCATTGATCGCCCAGGCCCCGGCAATGCCCGCCGCCAGCGCAACCATTCCCGCAGCCGCACCCAAGAGGGCAGAGCGCAGGGCAAAGCTTGCCAGGATTTGACTGCGCGGAGCCCCCAGCGTTTTCAAGAGCGCCGCCTCATACCGCCGCGCGGGCTCCCCCGCCGCTGCAGTACCCAGCAGTACCAGGAACCCGGTCAGCAGCGTTGCCGCCGCGCCATAGGCGGTGGCCGCCGCCAGCTGCCGCAGGATGTCTGACACCCGGTCGATGGCGTCGCGCATCCGGATTGCGGTAATATTTGGCATCTCGCGGGCCAGATCGCGCAGGATCGCCGCCTCCGCCTGCTCCTCGGCATAGACAGTGGCGATGAAACTGTGCGGCGCGCCCGCCAGTGCGGCCTCGTTCAGCACCATCACAAATCCCATTCCGGCGGTGGAGAAATCCACATTGCGGAAGCTGGTGATGGTGCCGGTGATGTCGCGGCCCAGGATGTTCAGCGTCAGCGTGTCACCGAGCGACAGGCCCAGTTCCTCGGCTTCCTCGGCGGCAAAGCTGATCTGCGGGTCGCCTGAATACTCCTCAGGCCACCATTCACCCGCCGTAACTTCCGTCGCCTCTGGCTGGGCAGCGGCATAGGTGATGCCGCGGTCGCCGCGCACCACCCAGTGGTCGCCCGCAACCTCAGCCGCGGGCTGGCCGTTGATGCGGGTCAGCACCCCGCGCAGCATCGGGGCGTTTTCCACCCGCGTGACGGCAGGGTCATTCTCCACCCGCTCCAGAAAGGCGGGCATCTGGCTGCGCTGGATATCGACAAAGAAATAGCTCGGCGCCACATCCGGCAGGTTGCCGGCAATCGCCCGGCGCATGTTGCCGTCGATCTGGCCGATGGCAGCCAGCACCGTCAGGCCCAGACCCAGCGCCAGCACCGCAGGTACGGCACCATCGCGGGCGCTGCCGATGGAGGACAGCGCCCATCGCAGAGCAGGGCGCCCGCGCGATGCCGCTGTGCCGCGGCGTGCCAGGAAACCGATTGCCAGCGCCGCAACCAGCAGCACCATAAGCGCCCCCATCAGCCCGCCTGCGGTCCACAGCGTCAGCTGCGCCGAACCGCTGAACCAGGCTGCCAGCCCCACCAGCGCCGCGAGCGCCACCCCGGTCGCCAGCAAATAGCGCGGGGCAGGCAACCGGGTGCGGCTGGCAAAGGCATCCCGGAACAATGATGCCGCGCGGATCCGCTCCGCCCGCGCCAGCGGCCATAGGGCAAAGATGAAGGCGGTCAGCACGCCATAGATCGCTGCCTCCGCCAATGCGGACGGGTACAGCGAAAACACCGCCGGAAACGGCAGCTGCGCCGCAATCAGCGGCCCCAGCAGCACGGGCCCCAGCCCGCCCAGCACCAGCCCGATCCCCACGCCCACCAGCGTCAGTGCGCCGATCTGCAGGAAGTAGGTCAGGAATATCGTCTGCCGCTCCGCCCCCAGCGTGCGCAGGGTGGCGATGGTCGCGGTCTTGGTCGCCAGATAGGCGCGCACGGCAGCAGAAACGCCAACCCCGCCCACTGCCAGACCGGACAGGCCCACGAGAACCAGAAACCCGCCCAGCCGCTCGACAAAGGTGGTGATCCCGGGCGCGCCGTTCCGGGCATCGCGCCAGCGCATGCCGGTGGTCGCGAACAGCCCCTCTGCCTCCGCCTGCAGGGCGGTCAGATCACTGCCCGCAGGCAGCTCCATCCGGTACTTGGTATCAAACAGCGTGCCGGGCTCCAGCAGGCCGGACTCCCCCAGATCTGCCGTTCGAACCATGGTGCGCGGCCCCAATTCAAAGCCGGAGGCCGCGGCGTCCGGCTCCAGCGCGATCATAGCCGTCAGGCGGAAATCCTGCGTGCCCAGCCGGAAAACATCCCCAGGCTGCAGCCCCAGCCGGTCCGCCAGCACCCGGTCCATCACACCGCCGGGCAGCCCATCCGCACCCGCCAGCGCTGTTTCCAGCGGCATCTCCGGCGCCAGCTTCATCTTGCCCTTCAGGGGATAGAGGCCGTCCACCGCCTTCACCTGGGTCAGCCCGCGCTCGTCACCCACGGTGGCCATAGAGCGGAACTCGGCAATTTCTGAATGGCGCAGCGCGGTCCGGTCCAGCCAGGCGCGCTCGTCTTCAGTGGCAAAGCGGTAGGTGAAATTCAGCTCAGCATCGCCGCCCAGGATCGTTGCGCCTTCACGCTCCAGCCCGGCCTCGATTGATGCGCGGATAGAGCCGATGGCGGCAATCACCCCAACCCCCAGCGCCAGGCAGGCCAGGAAGATGCGGAACCCCTTCAGGCCGCCGCGCAGCTCCCGCAGGGCAAAACGCCAGGCGAGGCGGAAAGACGCGGCACTCATTCTGCCGCCTCGCGGGCCGCCCCCTCATCCACCCGCCCGTCGCGCAGCCGGACCACCTGGTCGCAACGCGCCGCCAGTTCCGGCGCGTGGGTGACCATCACCAGCGTCGCGCCATAGCGGTCGCGCAAACCAAACAGCAGATCCATCACCGCGGCGCCATTGGCCTCATCCAGGTTGCCGGTCGGTTCATCCGCCAAGAGGATCGCAGGCCGCGGCGCCAGCGCGCGCGCCAGCGCCACCCGCTGCTGTTCACCGCCCGACATCTGTGCCGGAAAATGGCCCGCCCGATGGCCGAGGCCCACCGCCTCCAGCTCTGCCTGGGCACGGGGGAAAGCATCCTTGACGCCCGCCAGCTCCAAAGGCGTCGCCACGTTTTCCAGCGCTGTCATGGTCGGGATCAGGTGAAAGCTTTGGAACACCACACCCATGTTATTGCGGCGGAACCGCGCCAGCGCGTCCTCGTCCATCGCGGTCAGGTCCTGGCCCAGGGCGCTCACCGTGCCGCCGGTGGCCTGCTCCAGCCCGCCCATCAGCATCAGCAGCGACGACTTGCCAGACCCGGACGGCCCCACCAGCCCCAAGGTCTCCCCTGGCCGCACGTCCAACGAGATGCCGTGCAAAATCTCCACCGGGCCGGTATTGCTATTCAGTGTCAAACTCGCATCTAAGAGATGCAGAACGGGGCTGTTTTGATCGGTCATCGGGCCTGCCTGTTGGATGCACCTAACGGATATGGAGTGTTTGCGGCGATGCGCAAGACATTGGCACTGCTGAGTTTGCTGCTTTTCACGACCCCCGCCTGGGCGGAACCACTGCGGATTACCGCCTTGGGCGACAGCCTGGTGCAGGGCTACGGGCTGCCGCAGGGGCAGGGGCTGGTGCCGCAGCTGGAGCGCTGGATGAATGAAAACGGTGCCGGCGTCACGCTGCAGAATGCAGGTGTCTCCGGCGACACCACCGCAGGCGGGGCAGAGCGCGCGGAGTGGACGCTGTCAGACAACCCTGACGGGCTGATCGTGCTCCTGGGCGGCAATGACATGCTGCGCGGGCTTGCGCCGCAGGAGGCGCGCGCCAACCTGACCCGCATCCTGGAAACCGCTGAAGCCAAGGGGATCAAGGTCCTGCTGATCGGCATGAAGGCGCCGCGCAACTACGGCCCGGACTACAAGCAGGCTTTTGACGCGATTTACCCGGAGCTTGCGGCAGAATTCGGTGCAGTTCTGCATCCGGACGCCTTTGCCGGCATCGTAGCAGCGGCGGGCAACGACCCGGCGGCGGCGCAGGCCTTTATGCAGGACGACGGTATCCACCCCAACGCCCGCGGCGTTGCGCTGAACGTGGCCGCGATCGGCCCGGCTGCCCTGCAGCTGGCGGCGGCAATACGCCCGTGAAAACAGCCCTGTCCGTCAGGGCTGTTTTATATCTCAATGCAGATCAGAGGATCAGGAGACCAGCGCGATATCCACTGCGGATTCACGGCCGTCGCGGCCTGCGCGCAGCTCATAGGTCACTTTCTGATTGTCCGCCAGGCCGGTCAGGCCGGAACGCTCAACAGCGGAAATATGGACAAAAACGTCCTTGCCGCCGTCTTCGGGTGCAATAAAGCCGTAGCCTTTGGTGGTGTTGAACCATTTGACGGTGCCAGTGGCCATCGTCGTCTTCTCCTAAGTCGTCACAGTTTTCTGCCCGCTCATGCGGCAGTCCGGCAAGGTTTGCAGATGGTCATCGCCGCGCCGTAATGGGGACAGTGATGGCATTCGCGTAACATCGCCGTGACAGAATTGGGTGCGAATCCCTTCTCGTGCAAGAAAAATGCGCTGTGACGCGGGGTTTCGGAGCCAGATCAGGCAGAACCGCGCCGATTTGGATGCCGCCGCGGCGCCTACAAAACCGTCACAACGGTGCCCAGCGGCACCCGTTCATACAGGTCCACCACATGCTCATTCATCATCCGGATGCAGCCGTTTGACACCGAATGGCCGATGGTCTGCGGCTGGTTTGTGCCGTGGATGCGGAAATAGGTGTCGATGCCGTTCTGGAACAGATACAGCGCCCGCGCGCCCAGCGGATTGTCCGGCCCGCCCGGCTGAATGTACTCATTGTCGATGAATTTGGCATAGGACCGCGGGTCGCGTTCGATCATCTCGTCGGTGGGGCGCCAGGTCGGCCATTCCTTCTTGCGCTCGATCACTGCGCGGCCGGTGAATTCCAGCCCGGCCTTGCCAACGCCGACGCCATAGCGGACCGCCTTGCGCTTGTCGGTCACGAAATAGAGGTAATAGGAGCGCGGCAGCACCAGGATCTGGCCAGGCGCAAATTCCTTGCGGATGCGCACCTCCTGCGGGGTGGGGTCAAAGGGGGCGGGGTCCTTCTTGCGGGCCAGCGCGGGCAGCGGAAGCAGCGCCGCTGCTGCCGCTGCGGTGCCCGTGGTCAGAATTTTCCGGCGTGAAAACATAGCCAAACCTCCGAACGTCAATTGCAACTCTCCCTCATCTTCCGGCGGCAGCGGCAGGCGGTCAACGGGTTTTGGCAGATGCAAAGTAAACTGTTGCGCAGGCGGCCGCCGGAGGCTTGCCCCGGCCCGATTGGCGGCTATACCGGGGGGAACAGCCAAAGGAGCCGCCATGGGCGCCAAGACCCTTACCTGCCTCGCCTGCGCCCAGCTGAACCGGGTGGCGGAGGAAAAGCTCGGCCAGAAGCCGAAATGCGGCAGCTGCGGTGCGGCGCTGATGCCGGGTAAGCCCGTGGATGTGGACCCGGCCACCCTGCAGAAGGCGCTGCAGAACGACGACCTGCCGCTGGTCGCGGATTTCTGGGCGCCCTGGTGCGGCCCCTGCCGGATGATGGCACCGGAATTTGCCAAAGCCGCCAAGGCGCTCGGCGGCACCGCGCGGCTGGTAAAGCTGAACACGCAGGACCACCCGTCCACTGGCGCCCGCTACCGGATCCGCGGTATCCCTGCGCTGATCGCTTTTGAGCGCGGCCGCGAACGCAAACGCCAGGCCGGCGCCATGCGCTCCGGGCAGATCGTGGCCTGGCTGCGCGGCTGAACGCCGGCGTTTTCTGCAAGGGTTGGAAAGCGGGGGTCAGGGGGTCTTGCCGCAGCCCGGTTCCGCACGCGCGCCCCGCGTGCCGGATCCGCCGCTGCGCCGCAGCAGCCAAGCCAGTCCCGCCAGCGTCAGCATGCCCCCCAGAAACGCGTACAGCGCCAGCAGCACCCACAGCGGCCAGCCGCCGGCCAAGGCCGCGGCGATGGTCAGCGCCAGGCTGGCCAGCATCGCCAATACAACACAGACCCAGGCCATACTGCCGGTCCCCCTCCTTTGTCAGGATAAAGGGCGGGGCAGGGCGGAACAATTATGCGAAGGGCTAGGTGCGGCGCTCCATTCGGGGGAATGCGCCAAGGTCTGCATCCCAAAGGTGGTAGGCCGCGCAGTAAGGCGCCGGGCGGTCAGGCTGTGCGGGCGGCGGTTTCAGACCCTCTGCCCGGATGCCCCGGCCCGCCGGTTCCGTCAAACAGGCTGCGGAAAAGCAGGATGGCCGTTACTGCCAGCGCCACTGCGGTGCCGGCAGCCGGGTACATCAGCAGGCTTGCCCATAGCGGCAGGCCGCCGGCTGCATAGGCCAGCACTGCCGCGGCCAGGCCCGCTATCATTCCCAGGAAAATACCGGCCCAAGCCATGATGCCTCCAACACCTTTACGTGCAAGGCGGCGTGCGTGCTCACCTGCGATATGGACCATTCTCCGGCGAAATGTGTTGGGAAAGCGTTAAGATTGTGGCGGCGGTGCGCGTATTCCTTAAAATACACTAGGCCTATTTGGAGGTGAGCGCCTGGCCGTCCTTGGCCTTGGGCATCCGGCCTTTGCCCTGCTGCAGCACATGCGCCAGCTCATGCACCAAGAGATCGGGTTTCTTGGCGTCGCCCGGTTTCATGAAGTAGATGTCATTGCCCACCGTAAACGCCTTGGCCTTCAGCTCCTTGCAGACGTCTTTGGCATTACCGCCCGTATGCACCTGCACCTTGGCGAGCTTTGCCTTGGAGAAATGCGCCTCCAGAGCTTTGCGCACATCGCCGGGCAGTTTCTTGCCCTTGGTGCCTGCCGGTTCCGTCTTCAGCTGCTTGCGCTTGGCTTTTTTGCCATTCAGCGCCTCGACCTGCGCCTTCACGTCTTCCGGTTTCACGGCCATGGGGAGATCCTTTGCAATGCTTCAATCAATACCAGGCGCGCCGGGCGCCTGAGGGGATGATAGCGCAGAGCGGGGAAAAGGCGAAACGGAGAGGGGCGGCGAGTGTTTTGCCTTCTTGGGACGTGAGGCGCCAGCCGCACGGCCTGCGCCTGACCTTCCCCCCGGGAAGGCGCATTCGCGCACTCCCAAGGTCAGACGCGGGCCGTGTGTTACAGGTTGGTTTCTACCAATCCGTAAATTCCAGAATACTGTTTGGACGAACTAATTCACACTCACCTAATGTGTCCGCCCAAAATTTTTGTCTTTTTTTTCTAGAGCCTTCACCTTTACGTTCTACGATTCTCAGTTGTGTATCGGGGTGATCCTCAAGTTTCTTCTGGATTCTACGATTGAGATGATCATCGAAACCTGAATACCCAAAGACTGTGATGCTATTTGTCTCCTTTAGCGCTCGACTTAGCATGATCCAGTAGGCGCTCAAGACAGGGGAAGCAGCGATCACACTCCTCTTGTGTTTGACATTGGTTAGGACGATGTGTCCGCTCCGATCGCCTGCCAGCAAATCGACTTCTGCAATATGTGCTTTTCGTGGAATTCCTGCTTCGTCGTCGTGAAATAGGGGTGAACCATGAAGGTGTAGATAGTAAGATGTGCGAGCTTTGCTTTGCCTATGTAAATTTTCTTTGGAGAAGCCGCCGTTTGTAAAGCCATCAATCAGGCAAGAATAGCCTTTAAAAACGCGGGTTCCAATGAAGTTGTAGTATAGCAGCTTGTCGTAGTTTAACGTCGCGACGTGAGATTTGGTGCGAACGATAAACTCTCTCAGTGGTCGGGCAAAACTCTCTGGCAGCTCCGGCCCGCCGGCATGAAACTCACACGCTGCTCTGTGCACATAGCTCCGAATTGCAGCAGGAAAACTCTTGCCTCTTTGAGAGAGCCAACCTTCATCCGTTTCAGTTTCAAGCTCATTGATTACGTCGCAGGCTGCAAGAATTTGCTGGAGTTTGTCTAGATCATCTTCTGAAGTAGGTGCACCTTCTTCTTCAACTACTTCTTCCGGTAAACAACGCCTGATCAGTTGGCGTTGTTCGTCATCCAGCACGTCGTTGTCATCCCAAGCGGACTGTAGTGCTCGCTGCAGAGAAAAGAAGTCATTATTTACGGCTCGGCCGAGCCCGTTGCCGAAAACTAATAGGCTTTTAGGCATGAAAAAACCCCGCAAAATGTTATGCGGGGTTAGTATTAGTCATTTACTGCTTGCGCAAGTTTGGGTTGTGGCTACCGCACAAACTTCTTGTGCTTCAAGCGCTTGGGCTCCAGCGCGTCGGGACCCAGGCGGCGCTTCTTGTCCTCTTCGTAGTCCTCGAAGTTGCCCTCGAACCACTCCACATGGGCGTCGCCCTCAAAGGCCAGGATGTGGGTGCAGATCCGGTCGAGGAAGAAACGGTCGTGGGAGATCACCACCGCGCAGCCGGCGAAATCGACCAGCGCGTCTTCCAGCGCCCGCAGGGTCTCCACATCCAGGTCGTTGGTCGGCTCATCCAGCAGCAGCACGTTGCCGCCCTCTTTCAACAGCCGCGCCATGTGGACCCGGTTGCGCTCACCGCCGGACAGCAGGCTCAGCGGTTTTTGCTGGTCGCCGCCCTTGAAGTTGAAGGAGGAGCAATAGGCGCGGGAGTTCACCTGCGCGTCGCCCAGCTCGATGATCTCGGCACCGCCGGAAATCGCCTCCCAGACTGTTTCATTGTCCTTCAGGTCGTCGCGCGACTGGTCGACATAGGACAGCTTCACCGTGTCGCCGTATTCCACAGTGCCGGAATCGGGCTGCTCCTGGCCGGTCAGCATCTTGAACAGGGTCGATTTACCGGCGCCGTTGGGGCCGATCACGCCGACAATGCCGCCCGGCGGCAGCGAGAACTCCAGGCCCTCGATCAGCTGCTTGTCGCCATAGTGTTTCGCCAGGCCATTGACCTCGATCACCTTGGAGCCGAGGCGCGGGCCGTTCGGGATGACGATCTGGGCACGGCCGACCTTCTCGCGTTCGGACTGGCTCGCCATCTCGTTATAGGCTTGGATACGCGCCTTGGATTTCGCCTGCCGGGCTTTCTGGCCCTGCTGCATCCATTCCAGCTCGCGCTCCAGCGTCTTCTGCTTGGCCTTGTCCTCGCGGGCTTCCTGCGCCAGGCGTTTCGCCTTCTGCTCCAGCCAGGCGGAATAGTTGCCCTCGTAGGGAATGCCGCGGCCGCGGTCGAGCTCCAGAATCCAGCCGGTGATGTCATCCAGGAAGTAGCGGTCGTGGGTGACGCAAAGGATGGTGCCCTTGTAGTCGATCAGGTGCTGCTGCAGCCAGGCGATGGTCTCGGCGTCCAGGTGGTTGGTCGGTTCGTCCAAAAGCAGCATGTCGGGGGCTTCGAGCAGCAGCTTGCACAGCGCCACGCGGCGGCGTTCACCGCCCGACAGATCCTTGATCGGCGCATCATCCGGCGGGCAGCGCAGCGCTTCCATCGACACGTCGACCTGGCTGTCCAGATCCCACAGGTTTTCCGCATCGATGGCGTCCTGCAGCTCGGTCATCTCGGCCATCAGCTCATCGGTGTAATTCTCGGCCATCTCCACCGCGATCTGGTTGAAGCGGTCGACCTTCTCTTTCTTCTCCTTGACGCCCAGCATGACGTTCTCGCGCACGCTGAGGCTCTCATCCAGCTGCGGCTCCTGCGGCAGGTAGCCGACCTTGGCGCCCTCGGCCGCCCAGGCCTCGCCGGTGAAATCCTTGTCGAGGCCGGCCATGATCTTCATCAGCGTGGACTTACCGGCGCCGTTGACGCCGACCACACCGATCTTCACGCCGGGCAGGAAGGAGAGGTGGATGTTTTCAAAGCATTTCTTGCCACCCGGGTAGGTCTTGGAGACACCCTGCATGTGGTAGACGTACTGGTAGGAGGCCATGTGCTCGCTCCGTTAAGGGGGAAAATTCGCTGGCGGGAGTGATAGCGGATGGGCGGCGGCGGGGCAATGCGGGATGCAGGCCTGTGCGAGGGGGGGCATGCGTGCACCTCCTGTACACCCCCTGTGCACCGGGCGGTGCCGTGAGGTAGCTTCCGGATTGGCTGCAACTTGCCTCCTCAGGACGTGGCGCGCGATTTCTCTCCCGCATATTGATCAAGCGCAACAAATGCCCCGCGCCCGTGCCCTAGACAGGGACCAGGAACAAGGCACATACGGGCAGAACCGCCGTGACGCAGTGGAACAGATACAGGACAGGGCTGGCGCTGGCGGCGGCGCTCTGTTTTGCGCTGCTGGCGGGATTGCATGCGGCGCGGCCCGTTGCGGCGGATCCGGGCTTTGCGGCTTTTGGCTTTGCCGCCTCTGACATCTGCGGTTTTGGCGGGAACGGCGAGACCGGCAGCTGCCCCAATTGCACCTTGGCGGCGGGCGCGATGCTGCCCCAGACGGCTGCACCAGAGCATCCCTGCCTGTTCCGCCGTTCCGCAAACGCCGGGCGCGGCGGCTGGACGGCTGCCCCCGGCCCTGTCTCGACCTATCAGGCCCGGGCCCCGCCAGCCTTCACATGACGGCTAACCGCCGGGACCCCGGCATACCTGACATGTGAAATACGGAACTGACTGATGAAACTGATGAACATCGCTTCGGCGGCGCTGCTGGCGGCTGCCCTTGGAACCGCGGCCCAGGCCCATGCCACGCTGGAACAGCAGGAGGCTGCAACCGGCAGCTTCTATAAGGGCGTGATGCGGATCGGACATGGCTGCAGCGGCGAGGCCACCCTGAAACTGCGGATCGCCATCCCAGAGGGCGTGATCTCGGTGAAACCGATGCCAAAGGCCGGCTGGACGCTGGAAACTGTCTCTGGCGACTATGCAAACAGCTACGACTACTACGGCAAGACGCTCACCTCCGGCGTCAAGGAGATCATCTGGACCGGCGAACTGCAGGACGCCTTCTATGACGAGTTCACCTTCCGCGCCAAGCTGGACGGCTCGCTGGAACCGGAACAGATGCTGTTCTTCCCCACCGTTCAGGAATGCGCCACTGGTGAAAACAGTTGGAGCGACATCCCGGCAGCAGGCCAGGACCCGCATGATCTGAAATATCCGGCCCCGGGGCTGCATCTGGCCGCCCCCGCCGCGCATACCCACTGACGCGGCCCCGCCGACAGACCGGTTTGCGGAACACCGGCAGGGGCTGGCGGCTCTGGCCCCTTGGTGTTTCGCGGTGCAGCTGCCCGTCCCATGGCGGCTGCACCATCTGCAGGCCGCGCTGCCGGCAAGCGCGGCAGCCCCGCTCCTCTCCCCTCACATCTTCCACTTCTTCTTCACATTGTCCGGCACCGGGTAGATCAGTTTGCGGTTGTCGAAGTGATGGCACTTGATGCCCTCGCTGTTGCGCTCCGCCAGGTAGCGCAGGCAGGTGGACAGCGCGTTGATGATCTTGGGGTCGGTGCGGGTGGTCACGTCCACCGCCTGGCCCGACAGATGGCGCGAGATGTACTTCCAGTTTGCCTTCTTGAACATGCAGGCGATGAAGCCCTTCTTGTCTTTTGCCTGCACGAACCCGTCCAGCTCCAGCCGCAGATCCTCGTTCTTCTTCAGGTAGGAATAGATCTTGCCGCGCTTCAGATGGCTGTTCCAGCCGCCGTACATGGCGCTGGCCTGGCCCTTCTTGTCGCGCAGGCCGGAAACCACATGGATGGTTTCGCCATAGTGGGAGGAGACCTCGTAGAGCACATCGAGGATCTTCTTCTTCACCCCTTGCGTCTTTCCTGTCAGCCGCCCCGGCTTGCACAGGCCGCCGGTGTCCACGGTCTTGATGACAGTCTCCGCCGCCTTTTTCTTGGCTTCTTTGGCGGCCTTTTCCGCTGCCTGCTTGGCGGCTTTCTGCGCGTCCTCACCCTTCTTCTCGCCCTTTGAGAAATAGCTATCGTATAGCGAGGTGGCATAATCCTCGATCTCATCCAGCAGCGCGGCCCAGCCGCCCTTGTCCAGGGATTTGGCCTTGGCCTCCTTCACCAGTGCGTCCTTGGCGGCCTTCACCGCCTTGGCCTTGGCCTCCTCCTTGGCCTTTTCGTCCTGCTTTTCCTTGGCTTTCTTCTCTGCTTTGGCCTTGCCGGGGCCTGCGTTCAGCTTCTTGATGGTGGTCTTGCCGGGGTCGATGCGGCAGTCGGGCTTGAAGCCGCAGACCTCCTGCTGGAACTGGCCGATCATCTTTTCCAGCACCGGCGACGGGGTGCCGTCGGTCTTGATCTTCTTGATCCCGGACTGGCCCGCAAAGGCATTCAGCAATACTTGGACGGCTTTGACGTCTTCGGGCAGGTTCTTGCCCTTGCGCCCGACGGAGGCGGAAAGCTTGGCAACCATGGTGAACTCGCAACTTGGCTAACAGCGGGGCAGGAACAATGCCCGTGCCAGGGAATTTTACACCCGGCCCGCGTTTCAGGCAATCTGCGCGCGGTTGTGCGCCGCCGCTGCGGGGGGTGATTGATCTCGCCCGGAAACTATGCGCATCAAGGCGTTCATGGTTTGCAAGCTGCCGCATATCCGCCCGGGCCACAGCGTCGGGCTCTTGGGGGGGTCCTTTGATCCGCCGCACCGCGGCCATGCGGCGATTTCCCATGCAGCGCTGAAACGCTTCGGCCTTGATCACCTGTTCTGGCTGGTGTCGCCGGGCAACCCGCTGAAGGCGCGCCAGCCGGCGCCGCTGGAGCGCAGGATCGCCGCCGCGGAAGACCTGATCGGGCACCCGCGCATTCACATCACCGGTATCGAGGCTGCGCTGGGCACCCGCTACACCGCCCAGACCCTGCGCCACCTGCGCCACCGCCATCCCGGCGTGCGCTTTGTCTGGCTGATGGGGGCTGACAACCTGACCCATTTCCACCGCTGGAAGGACTGGCAGCAGATCCTGGACACGGTGCCGGTGGGGGTGCTGGCGCGGCCGGGCGACCGGATCTCGGCGCGGGTTTCGCCCGCAGCCCGGATTTACCGCCATGCCATGCTGAAAGGCAGTGAAAGCCATCTGCTGGCGCGGGCGGAAAGCCCCGCCTGGTGCTTTGTGAACCTGCCGATGGTGGAGGCCAGCTCAACGGAAATCCGCGCCCGCGGCGGCTGGTCAGCGGCCTAGGGCGGCTGCGGCCAGACCGGCCGGCGGCACCACCGCCAGCCCGGCGCCGGTCAGCAGTTTCCCGCACAGGCCGCTTGCGGGGATCATTGACATGGCTGCAAACATGAGGATGAGTGCCTGAAACATGGCTGCCCGCGGTCGCAGGGCTTGCCATGGCGGAAAAGCCCGGTCCGAAAGGCGCAAAGCTGCGGATCGGGGATTGAAGAAGAGCAGCACCTGATCCAAAAATGAACAAGATGACTTCACGCCGGACATTCCTCCTTTCCGGGCTTGCCGCTTTGGCGGGCACCTCCGCGCTGGCCAATGCGCCGGCCGTCTCATTGCGGCCTGTTGCCCGCAAGGTCAGCTCGCTGGCTGCCGGCGTCGATGGCCTCAGGGCGCTGATTGAACGCGCGGGCCTGCGGGGCGAGGCGGTCTGCGCGGTGGCGGATGTGCAATCCGGCAAGCTGCTGGAAGCCTCCGGCGGGGGCGAGGCGCTGCCGCCGGCCAGCGTCGCCAAGGCGCTGACCGCGCTTTATGCGCTGGATGTGCTGGGGGCGGACCACCGGTTTGAGACCCGCATTCTCGCCACCGGCGGCGTTTCCGGCGGCGTGGTGAACGGCGACCTGATCCTGGCGGGCGGCGGCGATCCGATGCTGAACACCGACCACCTGGCATTGCTGGCGAAATCGCTCAAGACCGCCGGCGTGCGCGAGGTGCGCGGCAAGTTCCTGGTCTGGGACGGCGCGCTGCCCAGCGTTAAAACCATCGACCCGGATCAGCCTGATCATGTCGGCTATTCCCCGGCAGTGTCGGGCATCGCGCTGAATTTCAACCGGGTGCATTTCGAATGGAAACGCGCCGCCAGCGGCAGCTGGGCGATCACCATGGATGCCCGGACACAGAAATACCGGCCCGAGGTCGCCAGCGCCCGGATGGCGATCCAGTCCCGCGCGGTGCCGGTTTACACCTATGCCGAAAAAGGCGGGGTGGATCACTGGACCGTCGCCTCCAAGGCGCTGGGCAAGGGCGGCGCGCGCTGGCTGCCGGTGCGCAACCCCGCCGCCTATGCGGGTGATGTGTTCCGCACCCTGGCGCGGGCCAATGGCATCAAGCTGCCGAAGCCCAAGGAGACCCGCGCGCTGCCCTCCGCGACGCTGCTGGCGCAGCATCACAGCCCGCCGCTGGATGTGATGCTGAAGGCGATGCTGAAATACTCCAACAACCTGATGGCAGAGATGATCGGCATGTCCGCCTCTGCTGCGCGTGCGGGCCGCCCGGCCTCGCTCCGGGCCTCGGCGGATCAGATGAGCGCTTGGGCGGCCGGCAAATACGGCATGGCCGGCACCCGGCTGGTGGATCATTCCGGTCTTGGCGAAGCCTCCCGGATGACGCCCGCTGACCTGACCCGTGCGCTGGTGGCGGCCTATAAATCCGGTCAGCTGAAGCCGCTTCTGAAGCCCTTCCAGTTGCGCGATGCCAAGGGCCGCACGGCGAAGGGCCACCCGATCAAGGTTGCTGCCAAGACCGGCACGCTCAACTTTGTTTCGGGCCTGGGCGGGTTTCTGACCGCGGCCGACGGCACAGAGCTGGCCTTTGCCATCTTTACCGCCGACATGAAAACCCGCGGCCGTATTCCGCGTGCGCAGCGCGAACGCCCGCCCGGCGCCCGCAGCTGGAACCGCCGCGCCAAGAACCTGCAGCAGCAGTTGATCGAACGCTGGGGCGCGGTCTACGGCCGTTAGTGTCTGACTGGTCTGGCAGTTTTTTCCGTTACTGGACGTTTCTTGCGGGCCAGTTTGCAGGCAGACCGGCGGGCGGCACCTGCCTGCCCGGATTGCAAAGGACCAGATCATGACCGAGCGTTTCAACGAACACGGCCAGCCTATCGGTGCTGCGCTGCCGGATTGGCAGGGCGCGCGCCTGCCCGGCCACACGGGGCTGGCAGGGCGATACTGCCGGGTGGAGCCGCTGGATGCCGCCCGCCACGCCGCGGATCTGTTTGGCGCCTTCAGCCAGGACCCCAGCGGCGCGATCTGGACCTATATCCCCTGGGGGCCGTTTGGCACGGAAGCGGCGCTGCGCAATTGGATTGAAGGGGCCAGCGGCGTTGATGCGCAGCCGTATTTCGCCATCGTCAACGGTGCCAGCGGCCGGGCCGAAGGGGTTGCCAGCTACATGCGGATCAAGCCCGAACACGGCGTGATCGAGGTCGGCGGCATCACCTATGCGCCCGCCCTGCAGCGGACACCCGCCGCGACAGAGGCAATGTTCCTGATGATGGCGCGGGTGTTCAACGACCTCGGCTACCGCCGCTATGAATGGAAATGCGACGCCCTGAACGCGGCCTCCTGCCAGGCGGCAGAGCGGCTGGGCTTTGCTCACGAGGGCCTGTTCCGCCAGGCCGTCGTCTATAAGGGCCGCAACCGCGACACCGCCTGGTATGCGGTGCTGGACAGCGAGTGGCCGCGGCTGGAGGCGGCTTATGCCGAATGGCTCGATCCCGGCAATTTCGACGCTGAGGGGCAGCAGAAACAGAGCCTGAAGAGGCTTATTGAGGCCCATCGGGCGTAGGTTCCGCCACCGTCCGCCCGGTTTGCGGATCATACAGCCCGCCGCCCAGATGCGCGTGGCCCCAGCCCATGATCTGCAGCATCACGGGCTCCAGGCTGCGGCCCGCCTCCGTCAGCGCATAGCGGTAGCGCACGGGCCGGTCCTGATAGGCCTCCCGCGCCACCAGCCCCAGCGCCATCAGCCGCTTCAGCCGCTCTGACAGCAGGTTGGCGGCGATATGCTCCTCGCTCGCCTGCAGGTCCTGAAACGTATGCTTGCCGTGCCACATCAGGTCGCGCACCACCAGCAGGGTCCACTTGTCCCCCAGCACGTCCAGCGTGCGGGCAATCGAACAGCGCGAGCGGTACTTGGTCTGCGGCTGGGTCATGGCGCGGCTCCTGCGGTTCTGGCACTCCCCCACACTAAGAGACTTTCAAAATGAAAGCCACTGACGCATAGTCACTTTAATTTTGAAAGTGAGTCGCGCAGCAAGGGAGACCCGCCACATGAACGCCATCGGAAACACGCCGCTTGTGCAGTTGAAGCATCTGACCGCACCAGACATGGCCGAGGTCTGGGTGAAATGGGAGGGCGCCAACCCGACCGGCAGCATGAAGGACCGGATGGCGCTGTCGATGATCGAAGGGGCTGAGCGGCGCGGCGATCTGAAGCCCGGCGGCAAGGTGGTGGAATACACCGGCGGCAGCACCGGCAGCTCGCTGGCGATGGTCTGCGCCGCCCGCGGCTATCAGGCGCATTTCGTCTCCTCCAACGCGTTCTCGGAGGAGAAGCTGCAGACCATGCGAGCCTACGGCGCTGAGGTGGAGATCATCCACGCCGAGGGCGGCATCCTGACTGCCAGCGTGATCGACCGCACCATCGCGCGGGCCAGGGAACTGGCGGCGGAACCGGGCGTGTTCTGGACCGACCAGGTCAACAACATGGACAACAAGCGGGGCTATCACGGCATGGCGCGGGAGATCCTGTCGCAACTGGACGGGCCGGTGGATGAGTTTGTGATGGCCGCCGGCGGCGGCGGCTGCATTTCCGGCAATGCCGAGGTGCTGAAGGTGGCCAATCCCGCCACCCGCATCATTGCCATCGAGCCCTACCACGTGCGCAATCTGTCGGGCGGCGACACCAGCGGCACCCACCAGCTGGAGGGGATCGGCCTCTCCTTCCTGCCCAAGATCCTGCGCCGCGACCTGATTGACGATGTGGTGCCGGTCCGGGATGAAGACGCCTTTGCTGGCGCCCGAATGCTGGCACAGCAGGAGGGGCTGCTGGGCGGCATCACCTCCGGCGCCAACATCTGGGCGGCGCTGCAGCGGGCGCGCGAACTGGGGCCGGGCAAACGGGTGGTCACCGTGGTGATCGACACCGGGCTGCGTTACCTGAACTCTGCGCTGTACCGCTGACCGGAGTGGCAAAGACGTGAAGCCAGGGGAGCGCGCAGAGGTTTGACATTGCACAACTCAGGCTAGTTTCCTGCCAATGCAGCCGCCAGAAAGGCGGCATCAGCCCAGGGAGAAGCCCATGTGTGACGTTTGCGTAATGAATGCCGTCAAGGACCGGATGCTGTCGCGCCGGTCGCTGATCAAGGCCAGTGCCGCCGCAGCCGCGGGCGCGGCGTTGGGTGCGGGCACCGCGGCCCCTGCCGCAGCCATGGCCCATGGCGGGGTGGTGGATATGACCCATGCCTATGACGCGGAGTTCCCGACCTATTTCGGCCAGCCGGGGGTGGAGATGACGCAGGCCTTCAATTTCAAGGACAACGGGTTCAACCTGTTCAATCTGACCGTGAACGAGCACACCGGCACCCATATCGACGCGCCGCTGCATTTCTCGGCCGACGGGCAGGCTGTGAACGAAATTCCGGTGCAGAACCTGATTTGCCCGCTGTGTGTGATCGACATCGCCGCCCGCGCGGCAGAGGATGCGGATGCCCAAGTGACACCGGATGACATTGCCGCCTGGACTGCCGAGCACGGCGATATCCCGGACGGCGCCTGTGTGGCGATGCATTCCGGCTGGGGCGGCAAGACCGGCGGCGACGGTTTCCGCAATGCCGACGGCGAGGGTGTGATGCACTTCCCCGGCTTCCACGTCGAGGCGGCCCAGATGCTCTTGGAGACCGGCGCGGTGGCGCTGGCGGTGGACACGCTGTCGCTGGACCACGGGCCGTCTGCGGATTTCGCCACCCATTACGCCTGGCTGCCGCAGAACCGTTACGGGATTGAGAATCTGGCCAATCTGGATCAGGTGCCCGCCAGCGGCGCCCGGCTGTTTGTCGGCGCGCCTGCGCACCGCGGCGGCTCCGGCGGGCCGGCCCGCATTCTGGCGGTGTCTTGAAATCACCCGGCCGGCGCGGGGCATGCGCCGGCCGGGTCCCCGGAATGTATCGCTCAGACGCCGGAGGGTTCCATCCTGCCGGCTTCGCGGCGCATCATCTCCCCGGCCAGCTCGCTGAGGATTTCCATGCTGAACCCGCCCAGCTGGCGGTGGCGCTCCTGCACCGCGGCCCAGATGTCGTCGCGGCGGATGTTGTCCAGCAGCTCATGGCCGCTCCAGGTCAGCCCGCGCACATGCCAGTTGCCGTTCGACAGCCGGCTGAACCGGGCCAGCCCGGCGCTCTCCAAAAGGCTCAGGTGATACGCCAGCTTACGCGCCTCTGCGTCGGGCAGGCAATCCTCCACCGGCAGCATCATCGCCTCGGCGGATGAGCGCGGCAGGGCGCAGAAGGTGTCCCGGCCGCTTTCTATCTCAAGCAGCAGCCTGCGGATTTCACTGATGTCTCTTTGCCACCTGACCATGACCCGGCTCCCGATACGGCACGAATTAGCGCCAAATGGGAACGGGCCAAGCTTGCCACAAGCCGGCGTTGTGCAAAGCTGCCATGCGCGGCGGGCAAGGGAAGCTGCGTCAAGCGGGTGCGTCAGACCATGTGCCGCGCCCGGGCGCCGCGTTCGATTGCGGCGGCGTGCAGCCGGTCGATGTTCAGCTCATAGCGGACCTCGGCCAGGAACTCCAATTCGGTCTCGCCCAGCACGCCGTCGGCCGCCGCCACGTCGCAGGACAGCGCATAAGCGGTTTCAAACAGCCGTTCCGGCAGGTCGCCGCGGATGATCCCGAACAGTGCCGCCAAACCGTCCTCCTGCTCAAACAGGTCGAAAACGGTGCGGGAAATGCGGGACACCCGGTCGATGTCATAATTGGCAAACACCGGCAGCATATTGACTGCCGACTGGATCTTGACCAGTTCCGCGGTGCGGATGTTCTCGTCCGAGGCAGACACCGCCACCATCAGCGCCACCAGACAGTCCTGCGGGGACATCGGGTGCGGGGTTTGCTCACTCATGGACGAATTCCTTGTTTGCGAAAATTACGATGCAATCAGGATAGGTACCTGTGCAGCCGGGTTCAACGGGACACGGTGCCGCCGCGGCGAATTTTGCAGAACGCAGGCCTGCAATTCCCTGCGCTGGCAGGGCGGCCATTGTTGACTCATGCTGCGCAGGCACAATAGAGGGAAGGGCCGGGTGCATGGGGCATCCGGGCTGATCACGCGGCACCCCGATAGCTGACAGAACTGCCGCCGATGGAGAACACAAATGTCTGATGTGCGCGAAGAAGCTCTCAAGAGCAAAGCCTGGCCGTTTGAAGAAGCCCGCCGGGTTCTCAAACGTTATGCCAAGGGCGCGCCGGAGAAAGGATATGTGCTGTTCGAAACCGGCTATGGCCCCTCTGGCCTGCCGCATATCGGCACCTTCGGCGAGGTCGCCCGCACCACCATGATCAAGAAGGCGTTCGAGACCATCTCGGACATCCCGGCCAAGCTGGTCTGCTTCTCCGACGATCTGGACGGCATGCGCAAGGTGCCCGGCAACGTGCCCAATCAGGAAGCGCTGGGGGAACACCTGCAAAAGCCGCTGACCTCGGTGCCGGACCCGTTCGGCACGCACGAAAGCTTTGGCCACCACAACAACGCCATGCTGCGCCGGTTCCTGGACACCTTCGGGTTTCAATACGAGTTCATCTCAGCGCAGGAGTTTTATCAGTCCGGCCAGTTTGACGAAGTGCTGAAACGCGCCGTCGACAAATACGACGAGGTCATGGCCGTGATGCTGAAAAGCTTGCGCGAAGAGCGCCGCCAGACCTATTCGATCTTCCTGCCGATCCACCCGGAAACCGGCCGCGTCCTGTACGTGCCGATGAAGAAGGTCTGCGCCGAGACCTACACCGTCACCTTCGACGATGAGGACGGCAAGGAATGGACCCTTCCGGTCACTGGCGGCAACGTCAAGCTGCAGTGGAAGCCGGACTTCGGCGCCCGCTGGGCGGCGCTGGAAGTCGATTTCGAGATGTACGGCAAGGACCACTCCACCAATACGCCGATCTACGACAGCATCTGCCGTATTCTGGGCCACCGCGCGCCGGAGCATTTCACCTATGAACTGTTCCTGGACGCCAACGGCCAGAAGATCTCGAAAACCTCCGGCAATGGCATCTCGATCGACGAATGGCTGACCTACGCCTCGACCGAGAGCCTGGCGTATTTCATGTACCAGAAGCCCAAGACCGCCAAGCGGATGCATTTCGACGTGATCCCCAAAGCGGTGGATGAATACCACCAGCAGCTGCGCGCCTATCATGGCCAGGACCTGAAGGCGCAGCTGAACAACCCGGTGTGGCACATCCACGGCGGCGAGGTTCCGCAGTCGGATATGGTGGTGCCGTTCTCGATGCTGTTGAACCTCGCCTCTGCCTCCAGCGCCGAGGACAAGGCGACCATGTGGGGCTTCATCAACAAATACGCGCCCAACGCCACCCCGGACACCCATCCGGGCATGGATCAGGCGGCGGGCTTTGCCGTGGCCTATTTCAATGACTTCGTGAAACCCGCCAAGGAATTCCGCCTGCCCACCGATCAGGAGCGCGCGGCGCTGCAGGATCTGGCGGATGCGCTGAAATCGGCAGATGCCGCATTGGCCGCGATTGCCAAGAAGAACGAAATCGCAGGCAACACCGACCCGCTGCCGGAGGCGGATTTCGCGGATGAGGAGTTCCTGCAGTCGGTGGTCTTTGCCATCGGCAAGATCCACGGGTTCGAGCCGCTGCGCGCCTGGTTCTCCGCGATCTACGAGGTGCTGCTGGGCGCCTCCCAAGGCCCGCGTTTCGGCGGCTTTATCGCGCTGTACGGCGTTGATGACACCATCGCGCTGATCGACAAGGCGCTGGCGGGCGAGCTGGCCTGAACCGGGACTGAGCAGCATTCAGCAAGGGCGCGGTTATCCGCGCCCTTTTTTGTTTTCTGCCCTGGCGCGCGCAGCAGTCCGGGTCCTGCGCCCGCGCAATAAAATTACCATATCGCAAAAAATTCTTTGACGCAGCGTCACTCTGGTCTAACATTAAGAAACGGACCGGGAGGGACAGATGCGCAGTGTTCTGTTTGCGGGGGTTGGTTTTTTTCTTCTGGCCATTCCGGGTTTAGCACAACGGGAGCCGGTCACTGCGGTGATCGGCTCTCAGTTTGAGGCCTTCCTGAACAATGATAGCGAGACGGCGTTCTCCTTTGCCTCGCCGAATATCCGGCGCCTGTTCGGCACCCCGGAGCGGTTTGCCGGGATGGTGCGCGAGGGCTACCCGATGGTCTGGCGCCCGGCTGAGGTGCGGTATCTGGACCTGCGCGAAGTTGCCGGAAGCCTGTGGCAGCGGGTGATGATCACCGATGAAACAGGCGCTGTGCACCTGTTGGATTACCAAATGGTTAAGATGGAAACCGGATGGAAAATCAACGCTGTACACCTGCTGGACGGGCAGGGGGAAAGCGCCTGAACCCAGGGCAGCGTACGCACCGCTGGGCGGATTTTAAGGCCGGAACTGTAAACCCTTTTCCCGAACGCGAGATGCGCAGCAGGAAAGGGTACTTCCATGAACAAGGCAATCACCGACGGTCTGCAACTGATGCCCCCCGCCTTTGCGGACGGGCTTGATGTCTGGTCCAGCGGCGACGGCACGCCGGGGTCGGACACCTACGACGGTGCCGCCAATGCGGTCTTTGTCGCGGCGGACGCGGATTTCGGCGGCTGCCTGGAGATGCAGAAGACCGAGAACACCCAGAAACTGCGTTTCATGGGCCAGACGCCCATCACGCCGGGCTGTTATCTGCAGATCAAAGTCCGCATCAAGGCCGTGAGCGGCGCGCTGCCCGGGGTCCGCGTGGCGGGCTGGGCCGGGGCCAGCGGCGGCAGCCACATCGGCGGCGTCTCCGAAACCGGCATGCAATATGCGCTCACCGAATACGGCAAGGTGCTGGAGGTGACGGGCATCGTTGGCAGCGGCGAACGCGGCGGGGTGGATATGGTTTGGGGCCGTACGGCGGCTTTTGGCCATTTCGGGCTGGACCTGACCGGTGCCAACGGCGGTGTGGTGCGGATCGATGATATTGAGATCACCGACATCACCAGCGCCTTCCACCGCAAAATGCTGAGCGTGGTGGATGTCACCGACTATGGCGCAGTGGGCAACGGCAGCACCGACTGTTCGGCGGCGTTCGAGGCCGCCGATGCCGCCGCGGACGGGCGCCGCATCCTGGTTCCCGCGGGCGAGTTCTATCTGGCCAGCACTGTGTCGCTGAACCACGAGGCAGTGTTTGAGGGCACCGTCGATATGCCGGACAGCGCCATGCTGCTCCTGACCAAGAATTTCGACTTTCCGTCTTACGCCGCCGCGTTCGGGGATGAGGGTTTGGGCTTTAGGAAAGCGTTCCAGGCGCTGATCAACAACTCGGACCATGAATCGCTCGACCTGATGGGCCGCAAGATCAGCGTAACCGGTCCCATCGACATGGCCGCGGCGGTGCCCAACAAATCCTCCTATGCCACCCGCCGGGTCATCCGCAACGGCCAGATCGAGGCCTCCAGCAGCGCCGCCTGGGACAGCGAGGCGGTGACCTCGCAGGCGACCTACAGCGCCTCAAACTCCCGCAAGCTGACCAATGTTGCCAATATCGCCAACATCGCAGTGGGCGCGCTGGTGGAGGGCGCCGGGGTCGGGCGCGAGGTCTATGTGCGCTCCAAGAACACCGGCGCGGGCGAGCTGACCCTCAGCGCACCGCTCTATGACGCCGAGGGCACCCAGACCTTCACCTTTACCGACTTCAAGTATCTGGTGGATTTCAGCGGCTTCAGCTCGCTCAGCAAGTTCTGTGTCGAGGGTATCGAGTTTCAGTGCAACGGCCGCTGCAGCGCCCTGCGCCTGGCGCCGTCGGGATCGGTGTTCTCCATCGGCAGCTGCTTTATCTCGCGGCCCAAGGACCGCGGCATCACCTCTATCGGCACCGGCTGCCAGGGCATCCTGATCGACAACTGCCAGTTCCTGTCGCACGAGGATCCGCTGAACGTATCCGACCGTGTCAGCATCGGCCTGAACGTCAACAACAACGACGCCAAGCTGCGCAGCAACCGGGCGACCCGCTTCCGCCATTTCGCAGTGCTGGGCGGCGGCAACAACACAGTGACCGGCAACCATTTCTTTCAGGGCGACAGCGTGGCGAACGGGGTGCGCACTGCCGGGCTGGTGCTGACCTCCAACAACTGCACCTCTACCGTGTCGGACAACTACATCGACAATTGCTTCATCGAATGGACCAACGAGCGGGACCCGACGCCGGATTTCACCGGCGGATTTTCCTTCAGCGCGCTGTCGGTCACTGCCAATGTGTTCCTGTCCGGCGCCGTTGCGCCCTGGTTCAGCTATATCGTGATCAAACCCTACGGCAGCGGCCACTACCTGAACGGCCTCTCGGTCACCGGCAACAAGTTCCGCTCGCTGAACGGCAGCATCGACCGGGCGGAACGGGTCGATACCAGCTTTGCCAATCTGGATTTCAGCCGCACCAAACACGTCGATTTCAGCGGCAACATGTTCCACAACATCTCCACCCAATCGGCCAACCCGCTGCGGCTGGTGCATGATCAATCCTCGGCGTCTTCCACCTGGACGGTCCCGGCCGGGGGGGAGCTGCCGTTCCAGGGCCATGCACGCTTTGTCGACAGCGTGGTGGCGCAGGGTCCGCTGCGCACCGGTGGCAACAGCACCCGTTACCTCACGCCTTACGCAGAGGTTTTGCAGGGGGCGGATAATGACCAAATCCGCCTGCGCTGGCAGGAGGCGGTCAAGGGCGAGGTGCAGGTGCTGATGCGGATGGACAGCTGATGCCTGCCACCCGGGCCTTAGCTCTGCGGCAGCAGGTCGGCAGCGGCAAGGCGGAAAGCCTTGCCGAACCCGCCGTTCAGATGCGCCGACGTGACATGGAACCGGACAAAGCTGAAATCGGCGAACTGCAGGTACAATTTGGCCTTGGGCTGATGGCGCAGATAACTTGCCGCCAGCGCCGCATGCGCCGGATCCTGGCGCGGCACAAACTCTGCCGCTGCTATCAGGCTGAGCCGCGGATGGGTCAGCGCATCGCCCTTGGCCCCCGGCTCCCCCACCATGAGCGAACAGGCAGGGTGCTGGCGCAGCGCCTGGGTGTGCTGCGCCAGATCCGAGACCAGGCTCAGCGGGGTGCCCTGCGGATCCAGCCCGAAGGCCACCCGCGTGACCAGCGGCTGGCCAGCCTCCAGCAGGACGCCAAGTGCTGCAAAGCGGGCCTCGGCCATCAGGCTGCGGGCCAGGGCGCGGGCCTCGTCATCGGTGGGGCGGACCGGTGTCGCCATGGGGGCCTCCTGCGGGCGGGGATCACATCAGAACTTTTGCCACAGGCCCAGTTTCAGGCCAAGGCCGCGGGTGCCTGCCTTGCGGTGCTCCAGCCCCAGGATCAGCTCGCGCCCGGATTTCAGGGGATAGCGCAGCGACGGTGTCAGCGTATACGAGAGCTGCCCGCCCTGCGGCTTGGCGGTTTCGATTTGCAGCATCGGGGCGATTTTGCCGGGCCGGTTCAGCCCCAGCGTGGCGTCCAGTTTCCAGACCGTCTGCAGGCCGTTGCTGCGCAGCTCATAGGCGGCGTCGATGGCCAGCCAGCCGCTGGCCCTGCCGGTGCCGAACCCGCGTCCGTAAGACAGGGTGGCGCGCTGCATCATCATCCACAGGCCGTTATCGCGATGGCCGCCAAAGGCGGTTTCTGCCGCCAGCCGGTAGCGGGTGCCCGCCCGCAGCGGCAGCCGGGCAAAGACCAGCGCATGGCCGGACAAGTCGCCGGACCGGTTCAGATCCACGCCAAGGGTCAGCTTGGGGGTGGCCCCGTAGGCGCCGTAGTAACTCAGTTCATATCCGGTGCGGGTGCCGGTTTGGCGGTATGTGGCGCTGGCTGCGGCAAACCCCTGGCCCGGCTGCTCCAGCCAGGCGCCCGCCGCCGCCGGCTGGGCCAGCATCACGGCAAGTGTGGCGGTAAAGGCAGATTTCATTCTGAAACCCCCGTGCGATTGAAGCAAGGTTTCGGGTTTATGGTTAAGGTTGTGTTAACCGCTGCGCGCGCTGCTTGGGCGTGTTCCGGAAAAAATGTCGTGCGCTTTATGCGCGAACGGGCGTAGGCTGGAACAGAGTCAACGGAGAAGCCCATGCCCAAAATAGCAAAAACCGCGGACATCCAGACCGTTATCACCACATTCGAGATGACGCCGGGCACCTGCCAGGACCTGCTGGAGGCGCTTGAGGACGCCTATGCGGAGTTCATTTCCAAGCAGCCCGGATTCATCGCTGCGGGCCTGCATGTGAATGACGCGCAGACCCGGATTGCCAATTATTCGCAATGGCGCCGCCGCGAAGATTTCATGGCGATGCTGCGCTCCTCCGAGATGCGAGAACGCAACCGCAAGATCAACGAGCTGTGCCGCAGCTTCGAGCCGGTGATGTATGACGTGGCGGAGGTGTTCGCGGGCTGAGGCGCTTGCGCGCCTGACCGTCCGCCCCGCCGGTATGATCCCGGTCAAACCGAACCGCCGCAGACCGGTATAGACTTGCAGCGAAGGGAGAACTGCCATGTATCATAATATTCTGGTGCCGATCTCATTCGATCCGGAGCGCGACGTGACCGGGCCGCTGAAGGTGGCGCGCCTGCTGTCTGCGCCCGGGGCCAAGGTGACGCTGCTGCATGTGATCGAACAGGTGCCGGCCTATGCGATCTCCTATGTGCCGGCGGATTTCATGGAAGGCACCCGTGCCGCGCTGCAGGCTGAGCTGGACGGGCTGGCCAAGACCCTGCCCGACGCAGAAGGGGTGCTGGTCGAAGGCCATTCCGGCCGCACCATTCTGGACTGGGCAGAGCAGAACGGTCCGGATCTGATCATCCTGGCCTCGCACCGGCCGTCGATGCAGGACCTGCTGTGGGGATCGACCTCAGGCCACGTGGTGCGCCACGCGGCCTGTGCCGTGCATGTGGTGCGCTGAGCCGGGCTGCCTCCCGGCCGGCGGTCCGGCCTAGGCGGGAACCGCCGCCTTCAGAACCTGCCAGGCCAGCCGGATCATCGCGCCGGGCAGCAGGGCTGAGCGCAAGAGCACCTTGTTGGAGTTCACCGCCTCGGCGATGCGGGCGTAATGCACCTGCTTGCTGGCGGGGGAGCGCAAGAGAACGGTTTCGGCCTGTTTCATCGCGCTTTCGGCCTGCCGTTTGATCTGCGGCACGGCGGCGGGTTTCACCGGGCGGTACAGGTTCAGCCCCTTGCGCTTGACCGGCTGGGCCGGGTCCAGGTTCTGCTTGACCGACCGGGTCAGCGTTTCCTCTACCAGCACCAGCGCCTCGCGGGCTTCGGCATAGGCCTGGTTTCCGTCCAGTTTTTGCGCCGCCAGCTTGTAGGTGTGGCGGAAGCAGTCGAACTTGTAGACCTGAGGCAGCTCGCCGCAGCGGTCAAACCCGCGGGTGAGGGTTGTGACCACCGCCCTGGTGGCGCGGGAGCTGAGGCCGCTGCGCTGGCCGCCGCCGCTGTCCATGCCCATGCCGTCACCGCCGCCCCCGCCGCCGCTGCCGGCCAGCACCGGGGGACAGGCGAAGATCAGGGCCAAAAGCCCGGCGAAGATGGTTTTGCTGCTCATATGCGCCTCCGTGATTTTCAGGCAGCTTACCATGGGTCAGCTTTCTGGAAACCGGCGGAGTCCTGCAAATTCGGCGTGAATGCGGCAGGGTTGCCTTGCAGCCGCACCGGCGGGTGCCCACCTCCCAGAGGGAGACACAGAACAAAGGAGAGCGGAAATGAAATGCCCGATCGACGGAACCGAACTGCGCATGACGGATCGCGCAGGCGTCGAGATCGATTACTGCCCGAACTGCCGCGGGGTGTGGCTGGACCGGGGCGAGCTGGACAAGATCATTGAACGGTCGGGACAGCCCGCGCAACCGGCGCTGCAGCCGCAGCCGCAACGATACGAGGAGCGCGGCCGGGATCATGAGCCGCGCTACGAAAAGAAGTACTACAAGAAGAAAAAGAAGAACTTCCTGGAAGATCTGTTCGACTTCTGACCGCCCATAGCTGCAGGCCGTGTTTGAAGGCCCGGATCTGAGGGCCCGAACCTGAGGGCCTGTGGCGCCGCCCCGGCCCGGCGGGGGCGGCTGGCTGCGGGCCTCACTGCCCGGTTAATGCATCGTGCAGAAAGAGCCGTGTTTGGCGTCTTTCATCAGGGTGTCGAAATCAGCGCCCTTCATCTCCACCAGCGTCTTGTGGTCGCCGGCCTCGAACCAGACTTTGTCCAGGCCGCGCAGGCTGTCGTCGATCACCGTGGGCACCATATAGGCGGCACCGACGCAAGGCGCCGCGCCCGGGTCGCAATCGTCAAAGACCTGGTCCAGCTCGATCTCCGGCGCGAGGCCAAGCCGGCGGTCGATCATTGACTGCAGCTTGTGCAGATCAACCTTCTGGTCGGACGGGATCACCGCCAGAAAGGGGCCTTCCTCCATGTGGATGAGCACCGATTTGGCCAGATGGCCGCCCGGCACATGCGCGGCTTCGGCGCATTCCGACGCGGTGGCGGTATAGGGGTGGCGGACGGTGGCAAAGGGCAAGCCCTGTGCCTCCAGATGATGTTTCAGGCGTGAGGCAATCATCAAAGGGTCCTCCTGTGCTGGCAGAGGCCCCGTGCCGCTGTTGGCTCAGGTCTTGGGCGCCGCGGGAGCATCCTGGCTCACTGATCGGGCGGCGGCTTCAGGTCTGGGCGCAGCAAGCGGCAAGCCGGGGCGCCCTGGAGTTTCTGGTGCCCTCCAGTGTGGGGCAGGAGAGGTGAGTCGGGCAAGAGGGGCGGGGGAGTGTGGGTGGCAGGGTGTAAATGAAAAGGGGTTGCGCTGCGAAACCTTGTTTGTTGACGATTGGTTAATGGATTTGCGGTGATTTTACGGGTGCGCTCTCCCGGCGTAGGGTGGGCAATTTGCCCACCGTCCGAGAGCTGGTTAACGAGGTGTTAACTTGTGCCGGGTTCAAATTGCCCATGCCAAATTACCGCCGGTTCAAACGCGAGGGCGGCTGCTATTTTTTCACCGTCAATCTGGCGCAGCGGAACAGTTCGCTGCTCGTCGGGGAGATTGCGGCCCTGAGGGCGGCGTTTGCAGAGACATTGAAGCAGGCGCCATTCCGCTGCGATGCCATAGTTGTTCTGCCCGATCACCTGCATGCGGTCTGGACATTGCCGGCAGGCGACAGCGGCTTCCCGGAGCGCTGGCGGCTGATTAAATCCAGGTTTTCACACGCGGTTGACGGCAGCTTCAGGCGGTCGGCCAGCAAACAGGCCAAACGGGAGAAAGGGATCTGGCAACGGCGGTACTGGGAGCATTTGATCCGGGATGAGGAGGACTACCGCAGGCATGTCGCCTATTGCTGGGCCAACCCGGTGAAACATGGGTTGGCTGAGCGCCCTGCGGACTGGGCGTTTTCGTCGATTCACCGCGACATCCGCGCCGGGCGGGTTGCGGCGGAATGGGCCGAGCGCAGCCCGGACGGGGCGTTTGGCGAGTAGGCTGGGCGATACCGCCCAGCCGTGGTTTTGCCGCAACCGGGTTGTGGTGGGCAAATTGCCCACCCTACAGGGGGGGCTAATTGTCCTTTGTTTGTCAGGTACCTGCAGGCAAGCTGCGTTATCTGCCGAGGCAGGCGGGCAAATTGTCCTCCTCACAGAAACTTCTTCTGCGATTTTCCCCTGTACGCCCGCGTCCCGGCCTTGCCGGCCGTTGACCGCCCCCGCGATTTGACCGCCGCTTCCGACGCTGCCTCCACCGCCGATTGCCGCGCCAGCGGGTCGTCGGAGATGGCGAGGTCCACCGCTTCCAGCCGTTTGACCTCGTCGCGAAGACGCGCGGCTTCTTCGAACTCCAGGTTCTCCGCCGCCTTGCGCATTTGGTCGCGCAGCCCGTTCAGATGCGCCTCCAGGTTGGCGCCGTGCATCGGCTTGCCGATCTGGGCGGTGACGCGGTTCATGTCGACATCGCCTTCGTAAAGGCCGGCCAGGACATCCTCGACGTTTTTCTTGACCGTCTCGGGCGTGATGCCGTGCTCAACGTTGTAGGCGATCTGCTTGTCGCGGCGGCGGTTGGTTTCGCCCAACGCGCGCTCCATCGAGCCGGTGATGCGGTCGGCATACATGATGACGCGGCCGTCGGCGTTCCGGGCGGCGCGGCCGATGGTCTGGATCAGCGAGGTCTCGGAGCGCAGGAAGCCCTCCTTGTCGGCGTCGAGAATGGCGACGAGGCCGCATTCGGGGATATCCAGCCCCTCGCGCAGGAGGTTGATGCCGATCAGCACGTCGAAGGCGCCAAGGCGCAGGTCGCGCAGGATCTCGATCCGCTCCAGCGTGTCGATGTCGGAGTGCATGTAGCGGACCTTGATGCCCTGTTCGTGCAGGTATTCGGTGAGGTCCTCGGCCATGCGTTTGGTCAGCGTGGTGACCAGGGTGCGGAAGCCGTTTGCGGTGATTTTGCGGATCTCGTCCAGGAGGTCGTCCACCTGCATACCGACGGGGCGGATTTCGACCTGCGGATCCAGAAGGCCGGTGGGGCGGATCACCTGTTCGGCAAAGACGCCGCCGGATTGCTCGATCTCCCAAGCCGAGGGGGTGGCGGAGACAAACACCGACTGCGGGCGCATGGCATCCCATTCCTCAAACTTCAGGGGGCGGTTGTCCATGCAGGACGGCAGGCGGAAGCCGTGTTCCGCGAGGGTGAACTTGCGCCGGTGGTCGCCCTTGTACATGCCGCCGATCTGCGGGACGGAGACGTGGCTTTCGTCCGCGAACACGATGGCGTTGTCGGGGATGAATTCAAAGAGGGTCGGGGGCGGCTCACCGGGCGCGCGGCCTGTCAGGTAGCGGGAGTAGTTTTCGATGCCGTTGCAGTGGCCTGTCGCCTCCAGCATTTCAATGTCGAAGTTGCAGCGCTGTTCCAGCCGCTGCGCCTCCAGCAGCTTGCCGTCGCCGGTCAGCTGGTCGAGGCGCATCTTCAGCTCTTGTTTAATGGAGATGATGGCCTGGTTAAGGGTCGGTTTCGGCGTCACGTAGTGGGAGTTCGCATAAACGCGGATCTGGTCGAAGCTGCCGGTCTTTTCGCCGGTCAGCGGGTCGAATTCGGTGATCTGCTCCAGTTCCTCGCCGAAGAAGGAGAGCTTCCAGGCGCGGTCTTCCAGGTGGGCGGGGAAGATTTCCAGCGTGTCGCCGCGGACCCGGAAGGAGCCGCGCTGGAAGGCCTGATCGTTGCGTTTGTACTGCTGGGCGACCAGATCGGCCATGATCTGGCGCTGGTCGTACATTTCGCCCGCTTTCAAGTCCTGGGTCATGGCGGAGTAGGTCTCAACCGAGCCGATGCCGTAGATGCAGCTGACAGACGCGATGATGATCACGTCGTCGCGTTCGAGCAGCGCCCGGGTGGCCGAGTGGCGCATCCGGTCGATCTGTTCGTTGATCTGGCTTTCCTTCTCGATATAGGTGTCGGAGCGCGGCACATAGGCCTCCGGCTGATAATAGTCGTAGAAAGAGACGAAGTATTCGACCGAGTTTTCCGGGAAGAAGCCCTTGAATTCACCGTACAATTGCGCCGCCAGCGTCTTGTTGGGGGCGAGGATGATTGCCGGGCGCTGGGTTTCCTCGATCACCTTGGCCATGGTGAAGGTCTTGCCGGTGCCGGTGGCGCCCAACAGCACCTGATTGCGCTCGCCCTCCAGCACGCCCTCGGACAGTTCCTTGATCGCGGTGGGCTGGTCGCCGGCCGGATCAAAGGCGGTGTGCATGACAAAGCGCTTGCCGCCCTCCAGCTTGGGCCGCTGCTGCGGCGCGCGCTGGGTCATCATCGGCATGGTTTTGTCGGAATGGGCATAGGGCATCGGGCGACTCCGTTGGCGGCTGGGGTCGATTTTGGTCTGTTTTTGTTCCGGTGCAAGGGGGGCAGGCAGGTAATCCGGGAAATGGTGTCAGATTTTGTCAGCAGGCGCGGGGCGCAGCAGCTTTCCCAGCAGCTCTGCCAGCCGCCGCGCCTCGCCGGCGCTGAGGTGGCTGGTGATAGGTGGTTCCATGGCGGCGGCATAGACCTCCCACATCTGCGCGCGGATGCTGGCACCCTCGGGTGAGAGCAGCAGGGTCTGGCCGCGGCCATCGCCGCTGCATTCGTGCCGGGTGAGGTATCCTGCCTTGGCCAGCCGGTCTGCCAGCCGCGAAACGCCGTATTGCGGCAGCAGCAGTTTTTCCTGCAGCTCATAGGGGCGCAGGCCCGCGTCGCCTGCGCATTCCAGCTCCCACAGCAAGTCGTACCAGTCGAGGCCGGGCAGGCCAGCCTGTTTCAGCGCGGCCTCCACCGCGGTGAGGATGGTCTTGTGCGCG
This sequence comes from Leisingera sp. CC-HEC093, assembly GCF_059429195.1. NCBI lineage: Bacteria > Pseudomonadati > Pseudomonadota > Alphaproteobacteria > Rhodobacterales > Roseobacteraceae > Leisingera > Leisingera sp. CC-HEC093. The sequence continues at coordinate 1,827,427 of NZ_JCAIJR010000001.1, forward strand.
CGCGCCAGTGGCAGCCAGACGGCAAAGGGATCATGGGCAGAATTGGTCATGGCGGGAATTTAGATGCATATGCATTGACATTCAAGCGCGCCTGCCCATTTGATATACATGCATATGCATCTAATTGGAGAGTCCCATGACCGGCCTGCATCTGATCAGCCACCACCTGTGCCCCTATGTGCAGCGGGCGGTAATTGTGCTGAGCGAGAAATCCATCCCGCACCGTCGCACCTATATCGACCTGGCGGACAAACCGGACTGGTTCCGGGCGCTGTCACCGACCGGCCGGGTGCCGGTGCTGGAGACCAGCGGGCGGGTGCTGTTTGAAAGCCAGGTGATTGCGGAATACCTGGATGAGACCACACCCGGCAGCCTGCATCCCGCGGATGCGCTGGAGCGGGCGCGGCACCGGGCCTGGATCGAGTTCGGCTCGGAGACGCTGGCCGCCATCGGCAAGCTGTACAATGCGCCGGATGAGACGGCGTTTGCTGCGGCGGCCGCAACCCTGCGCGAACGGCTGGAGCGGACCGCGCCGGAGGTGGCGGGGCCGTTCTTTGCCGGCGAACGGTTCCACATGGTGGACGGGGTCTGGGGCACCATCTTCCGCTACTTTGAAACATTAGATGCCATCGGGGACTTTGGGCTGATGCCTGCGCAGGGGAGGATGGCAGAGTGGCGGGCTGCGGTGATGGCGCGCCCGTCGGTGCAGGAGGCGCCGCCGGAGGGATACCCGGCACGGCTGATGGATTTTCTGCACGCGCGGCAATCGCATCTGGGCGGGCTGGCGCGCAAGGCCTGTGGCGGCGCTGCAAAACCTGGATAACCCTGTTCAAAATGCCACCTTGCCGCAGGCCCGCATCCAGCGCATAAAAGCGCTGGATTTGAGACTCAGGAGCGGGAGACAGCCCATGCAAGCGCGGATTTACCGGCCGGCACGCAACGCCATGACCTCTGGCATGGCCAAGACGCGGAAATGGGTGCTGGAGTTTGCGCCTGCCTCGGCCCGCGAAGTGGACCCGCTGATGGGCTGGACCTCCTCCACCGACACCCAGGCGCAGGTCAAACTGCGCTTTGAGAGCAAGGAAGCGGCGGTGGAATATGCGGAGGACCACGGCATCGACGCGGTTGTTGTCGAGCCGAAGGAGCGCAAGGCCAACATCCGCCCGGGCGGTTATGGCGACAACTTCGCCACCAGCCGCCGCAGCCCCTGGACCCACTGAGATTGTATGTAAATCTTGATCGAGTTCCCACCGTTTCGGCACGAGTTCTCACCAGGATCTACATATAGGGCGCTCGGCGGGCGCCTTTTCTATATCTGGGTTGGAGCATTGTGGCCGAGGCTGAATGCATTGCGGAAACAGAGCACAGGCTCTTTCGTTTTGCTGTGCCTGCATATTCGGGGGCCAGGTAGCTTCATGCACGGCGATGGGGGCAGCCGCTGCTTTCTGCAACAGTGAAAAGATAGAGTTTCACATCAGCCTGCTCCAAGACAGCAGTCAGTCCAAACTTGCCGTTAAGTTGACACGCTTGGCGCCGATCGCTGCATGTGCGAGCTTTTTCAAGCCTTCCAGCGCAAGCGGACCTTCAGCATGGCGCAAGCACTTGTTCTGATACCGCCAGCTGGAACAGGGTCAGCAAAGCGCAGGAAGCGCCCTTTGCAAACTCGGCCGTTTGACGCAACCGACCGAGGATTTTTGCTGCGGCGCAGCCCGCCGTTTCTGCCGTTCGCTGCGACAGCGAGCTTCTGAACCCGGTGAATTCACACAGTGCCGGACAAAGAGTGAATTCGCCGCGGCCAAATCAATGACTGCTTGCGACGCTTCGCGACCTCAGATTAAAGCGTACAGGGCTGTTTTCGACAATCAGCTACTACGCCGACAGCCAACCAAGGCGGTGATCGCAATGTCGCCTCGCCTTAAGGCCACTCTGAGGTGTCAGCAGTGATCATCGTATACGTTCTTGACGCCAGCGCATTTGGTTGCTGCCGACCCTTGGGTGACCTTCGCGCATAGAAAGGGTGCGAGTCCGTGTGGTAGCCGCAGGCAGAACAATTGAGAGGGATGCTCCAGGGTCTGAGCGGTCGAACAGCTTCGCAGATCCACGAAAGTCATCGCGTTTGTGAAGGTGCAAAAAGAAGGGGGCCTTCATTGGGCCGGTTCTACGCGACTGGAGCTTGGGACAAAGTGAAAAAGCACTGCAGCTGTTCCATTGGCGTCAATCTACGCAATTCGCCTGTGGAAACCCAATGTAAGAGCCGGAGGCGGGCGCTCGCTACTTTGAGCATTATCGGCAGCTTCGTCTCACCACACTGCAAAATTGTGAACGTTCAGCAAACCGCAGGAAAACGAAAAGGAAACTGCACCTAAACTCAGACAAGCAGGATTGCGGCCCCCACAGAGATCAGAACGAAAACACAAAAGCCCCAGCAAAGCAGCATTTTTGATCTACGTGAAACGATCTGCTTGTTCTGAGGCAAGAGCGGACGTCGTTCCATTTCCCTTTCACCTGATTTCAGCTTCAACAGCGCCCTTCGCCGAGCCTTTTGATCCGGTGTGAACCACGATCCCACCTGCAGTGATGAAGGCTATCGCAGCGAAGATTTCCCAGCCTGGCTGACCCAACCCGAGCGCGAGCATGAGTATGGTGGAGAATACCGGAGCTGAGTACCCTAGGACGCCAAGCAGAGCAGCATGACCCTGACGCATACCCAGATCCCAGAGAAAAAACGCTCCCCCGGCAGGCCCCAGACCAAGCGCTGCAATGACCCAAACATCCGAGGCGCTCAGCGCAGGCAGGTCCGCCCCTTTTGCAATCCACCAGAGACCGCAAAGCAATGAGGAGGCAAAGCAGATTGTCGTCATTGCAGAGATAGCATCTGACTGATCATGGCGGCGCAGGTTTGAGAACAACGCCCAGAGAATGGCGCCAACAAAGGCAAGGCCGTAGCCGAGTGTCTCAGATAGCTGGAGTGCAAATCCATCTTTGCCGATCAGGATTAACACCCCGGCAAAACCAAGCGCGGCTCCAAGGTAACCCGAGAACCCGCTGCGCAGTTGGAAGAACAGGTTGCCAAGGATGATCAGGCAAGCAGGCCATAGGTAATTGATCAGCGACACTGGGATGGGATCTGCGTGATGGAAAGCTTCCAGATAGGCCAAATGGTAGGCGGCCAAAAGCCCGGCAAACAAGAGGGTGCTGCGGTCCAGCAGACGCACTGGCTTGCGGCCCGTGGCGGCGCATATAGCAAGCCCCATGCCCGCCGCGATCGCAAAGCAGAACGTCAGGACCAGATAGGGCGGCAGGGAGGCTGAAAAGGCGCCAAGAACCCCCAATGTGCCCCATGAGAGAACCGCCAGCGAACCCAATCCTGTATGCCGGGCCGACATCAGAAGACTTCGCTTCCCAGAACCGCATCCTGCGAGGGCTGCAGCAGGATAGTCTCACCAGCTTCGTTCGGGACACCCATAACCAGGACTTCAGATTTGAAACCGGCAATGTTGCGTGGAGGCATATTCACCACGCAGACAACGTGCCGTCCAAGCAGTTCTTCTTCGGAGTAGTTTTTGATCTGAGCGCTGGACCAGCGTTGGCCCAGCTCACCAAAATCTACGCAGACCTTGTAGGAGGGATTGCGCGCGCGGGTGAAATCCTTGACCTCGACGATCTTGCCCAGGCGCATTTCCACCTTGGCAAAATCATCATAGACGATCTCTGCTTTTTTCATGTCTTTGTTCCTTACGACAGTGCGGCCAGAATGGCGGCTTCCGATCCTGCAGTGTCGGCAGTGCCGCCCAAATCGCGTGTCTTGGTATCAGGGCTTGCCAAAGAAGTTTCAATGGCTTGTTCGATCTCAGCTGCGGCGTTTGCTTCGCCCAGATGCTCTAGCATCATGGCAGCAGTCCAGACTGCGGCAACCGGGTTAGCGACACCTTTGCCTGCGATGTCAGGCGCCGAGCCATGGACCGGTTCAAACATTGAAGGGTATTTTCCCTCCGGGTTGATGTTGGCCGAGGGCGCGATACCGATAGAGCCAGCGACGGCCGGACCCAGGTCGGACAGGATGTCGCCAAAGAGGTTCGAGGCCACAACCACGTCGAACCAATCCGGATGCAGGACAAAGTTCGCGGTCATGATGTCAATATGGAACTGAGCCGTATCAATGCCCGGATGGCGCTCGGCCGCGGCGGCAAAACGTTCGTCCCAGAACGGCATTGTGTGAATGATGCCATTCGACTTGGTGGCCGAAGACACATGTTTGCGTTTGCGGGTTTTGGCCACGTTGAACGCATAGTCCATGATCCGGTCCGTGCCGCGGCGGGTCAGGATGCTTTCCTGAATAGCGGCCTCGTTTTCCGTGCCTTGATAGACGCGCCCGCCGATCTCGGAGTATTCCCCCTCGACGTTTTCGCGCACGATGATCATGTCGATATCATCGGAACCACGCCCGGCCAAGGGCGTGGTAATGCCCTTCAGCAGGCGCACAGGCCGGACATTGGCATATTGATCCAATTCGCGGCGCAGCGGGATCAGCAGCCCCCAAAGCGACACATGATCCGGAACACCGGGAAAGCCGACCGCACCAAGGAAGATGCTGTCAAACGCCTTCATCTGCTCGATGCCATCTTCGGGCATCATCCGGCCCGTTTCGTGATAGCGTTCGCAGGACCAGTCGAATTCGGTCCAGTCCACAGTGAAGTTGTGCTTTTGCGCCACAAGGTCAATGACGCGCTGACCGACCGGCAGAACCTCTTTGCCGATCCCGTCTCCTGGGATGGCAGCGATACGATATGTTTTTGTCATAGCCAGATTTCCTTACGCGATGCCGCCGATATGCAGGGTTTTGACTTCCAGGTATTCGTCGATACCCTGATGCGCGCCCTCACGGCCCAGGCCGCTTTCCTTGATACCGCCGAAGGGCGCGACCTCAGTGGCAAAGCCGCCGACATTGATGCCGATCATACCGGTTTCCAGTTCTTCGCTGACGCGGAACGTTCGGGTCAGATCATTGGTGTAGAAGTAGGCCGCCAGCCCGTAGGGGGTCGCGTTGGCCGCAGCAAGCGCTTCTTCCTCGGTGTCGAACTTGAAGAGCGGCGCGACAGGCCCTGCGTTCCGATACCTTGAGCTGGCTTCGAACGTGATCGATGCAAGCGCGACGGCGCACGGGGCTTAGAAGTTTCCCCGAGCAGCTTCCTTCAGGATCAATTTATCCAAAGTCAGATCAGATACAGCTCTTCTCAGTTGCTCGTTTTCCTTCTGCAGCCGCTTCAGTTCCTTCAATTGATCTACGCCCATTCCGCCATACTGCTTGCGCCAGCGGTAATAGGTCTGTTCAACAACGCCGATCTGGGTGGCCTGATCGCATCAAGACGGGGCATTCCTTGACCCATCAGAACTTCAACCTGCCGTAACTTCGAGACAATCTCTTCCGGCTTGGGTCGCTTGTTTGCCATTCTCGGTCCTCCGTTTCCTAAACATAGCGCTGGACCAGTTCAGTTGGGGAGGCTCACGCTGGACGGGCTATCACGCCCGAAGCCGGATCGAAGCGAAGATGCGCTGCCTGGAAGCCTTCGGAGAACGCATCGCCGCCAGAGACCCCGACCGTCAGCCCGCCGATATCCACATCCGCATAGCCCTCATGAACCGTTTCTCGGCCCTCGGCACCGACGAGATCCAACGCGTGTCATGACGTCAACGGGGGAAGGGGAAGTCACCTCTCACGCGCGGGTAATGCAACAACGCTCATTCACGGTTCCCTAAATTCCTGAGCAGGGGCTATGCTACTCCTTCTGGGTGTTTCGCGCACATCAAGCACACCCAAAGATGGAGAAGTATCCTGCCTTGGTGGAATACAGCACACCAAGGCAGGATACTTAGGGGTACCAATAGCCGCTTCGCCACAGGGCAGCAGTGGTTCTGCCTGCTCCAGATCAGCGCAGGATACCTTTTGTGTCTCATAGCCGAATAATTCTAGCTGCAGCTCGCACAATGGCTGAGGGAGTGACCTTGCGGCGTCAGCCGTTGCGGGCGGCACGGGCTGAATTTAGACCTCCCAAGGTCTGATCCTGACGCAGTTGCAGCATCATTACCTTCCTGCGTCAAACACTCCGGAATTCCCCCTCGCTGCTGTCCGCCGGCCGCTTGACCCTTGTGCGGAAACCCTTAGTGTCCGGCACAACTTTTAAGGGTTTTGTTTGATGAACGCATTTGTGCAGGACGCCCGGCTGGGGCGGCTTTCCACCGTGCTGGGGCCGGAGGCGCTGGCGCTGATGCGCTTTGACGGCACCGAGGCGCTGAACGGGCTGTTTGACTACTCGGTCGAGGCGCTGGCCACCCGCGACGACATTGATTTCGATGCACTGCTGGGCACCCACGCCACGGTCACGATTGCAGGCGCCGAAGGGCCTGCGCAGTTCGACGGCATCATCACCGAGGCGCGCTGGAAAGGCCCGGGCGAGAATGGCTGGCGCTACGACCTGCGCCTCCGGCCCTGGTTCTGGCTTGCGGGCAAGCGGCGCAACCAGCGGATCTTTCACCATAAAACCGTGGTGGAGATCCTGCAGGAACTGCTGGCGGACTACGGCCATCTGGGCAACCCGCATCTGGAGATTGCCCTCAGCAACGACTACCCGGAGCTGGAATACACAGTGCAGTACCGTGAAAGCGACCTGGATTTCGCGCGCCGCCTGATGGAGCGGTTCGGGATCTGCTTTCACATCCGCCACCAGGAGGCCAGCCACACGCTGGTGCTGACGGACGACGTGCTGAACCATGCGGAAATCCCGCCCCGCCCCTATTACGGCACCGCCCAGAACCAGGGCGCGCAGGGCGAGCATTTCTGGGCCTGGGGGCCGGAGCGGCGGCTGACGACGGGCGCAACCCGGCTCACCGATTACAACTTCAAGACGCCGACGGCGGCGATGGAAAGCGACCGCATCGGCGATGCGGCTTATGCCGAGGGGCAGCTGGAGGCCTATGATTATCCCGGCGGTTACCTGGACCTGGGACGCGGCAAGACGGTGGCGCAGCTGCGCTGCGAAGAGGAGCGCGGCCATGACGCGCGCCAGTTCGCCAGCGGCGACATCACCGGCTTGCGGCCGGGCGGCGTGGTGCCCTTGCAGGGCGGCGATGCGGTGCCCGGCGACGGCGCCAAACATCTCTGCCTCTGGGCGCGCTATTCTTTCGTCAGCCAAAGCTACGGCTCCAACCGCGAGGGCGTTTCGGCGGACCGTCCCTTCACCGCCGATTACCGCCTGATGCCGGTGACCGCCCCGATGGTGCCGCCGCGGGCGACGCCGGTGCCGGTGGTACAGGGCCCGCAGACCGCGGTGGTGGTCGGCGAGGGCGAGATCGACTGCGATGAGCACGGCCGCATTCTGGTGCATTTCCACTGGGACCTGGAGAAGGCCTATTCGATGCGCTGCCGGGTCAGCCAGAACTGGGCCAGCCAGGGCTGGGGCGGCATGGTGATCCCGCGCATCGGCATGGAAGTGGTGGTCGAGTTCCTGGAAGGCGACCCCGACAAACCGCTGGTCACCGGCTGCGTCTACAACGGCCGCAACAAGCCGCCTTATCCGCTGCCGCAGCATAAGACCAAATCGGTGTTCAAGACCGACACCCACCAGGGCAGCGGCTTCAACGAGCTGACCTTCGAGGACGAGCGCGATAAGGAAAAGATCTATATGCACGGCCAGAAGGACCAGGAGATTGTCATCGAGAATGACCGCTCCAAGACCATCGGCCGCGACGAGAACAACGCCATTGGCCGCGACCGCACCCAAAGCGTCGGCCAGGACGAAACCCTGTCGGTGGGCCGCGACCAGAGAGAAACCGTGGGTCAGGACGTGCTCTATAAGGTCGGCCGCAACCAGCAGGAGGAATACGGCAAGGACCATGTGCATGTGGTGGGCAATATCCACAAGCAGGACATCTATGCCGACCATCTGGTGCAGATCGGCCGCAACCGCGAGGAAACGGTGTTCGGCAAATCCATCCTCAACGTGACCGAGGCGATCACCAACAACACCCGCAGCCACACGCTGATGGCGTTTGAGAAGTTCACCATCAAGGGGCCAGGCGGCAAGATCACCATCGATGCGGGCGGGATCACGCTGGAGGCCGCCAGCATCAACCTGAAAGGCGCGGTCAGCATGGGCGGCAGCGGCGGCGCCCAGGTGCCCACGCTGCAGAACGCCGCCCGCGAGGCCCTGCCGCTGGTCGAAGAATGCGTTCAGCAAAAGGAGTGATGCGGATGGCGCGCCGGATCCCCCGCTTGCCCCAGGAGGCAGCCCGATGCAGCCGGTAGCCCGCATCGGAGACACCCACGCCTGCCCCAGATGCCGCAGCTGCAAGATCGTCAGCGGCGGCAGCGCCGCCGTCGACGGCCGCCCCGTCGCCCGCGTGGGCGACAAGACCAGCTGCGGCGCGGTGATCACCGCCGGGTCGTCCATGTCGACGGACGACGGCCGTCCCATCGCCTACGTGGGCTCCCCGACCTCCATCGGCGGCACCATCACCAGCGGGTCGCCAAACCACAAGGTCATGCCGTGAAGGGGCCCGCTCTCCGCACTGCAGCTGATGCCTCGATGATCAGACTTGGAAACCCGCGATGAACGAACCGCTAAAGCACCCGGACCTTCCGGCAGAAGACGACTACTGGCTGGGCATCGATGCCGCGGGCACAGCCTCCGCGGATCAAAGGCCTTACCTCCATATCGAGGGCATCCCGGGGGTCGCGCCTCTGGATGCTCAATTTGGAGCCTGGCCTCTCAAAACCGTGCCGGATGCCCTGCTTGAACCGCTGTTCGGCCAGCCGGAAGCCGGTCCAGCCGGGGCCGGCGGCAGCGGCGACGCCGATGAACCGGCGCTGTTGAAGACCTATGCTCTGATCGACGCCGCCAAACTGCACGCCGGGTTCGACGAGATCCAGACCTGCGGGCTGCCGTTCCGCTGCCTGTTCCAGGGCGAGGCCGCGGAGGAGCTGAAAGACGCCGCCCCTTATCTGGTCGAACTTGCCCCCGATGCCCGCTTCACCCGTGCCCTGTTCACCCATATCCCCGACGCCCCGGCCCATCTGTCCACCCTGCACCTGTGGCACAGGAACCCCGGCATCTTCCTCCGCTCCAGCGCGGATTTTGACGCGGTTTGGAAACACTTCAGGAAGTTCACCCGCATCCGCGACGAAAACGGAAAATGGTTCCTCTTCAGGTTCTGGGAACCAATGGCATTGCTGGGATACCTGCAGGCAAATACGTCGGATGCCCACGTGCTTGGCAGGTTCATGACAATTTCGGATGCTCCGCTCTCAATTCTATGTGTTGAGAGGGGCGTTACCAAACGTGTGACGGCACCGAGAATACCTGCCGCAGACCCCGCTCTGCCGGCAAGCGTGTTCTCCAATGCAGATCGGGCAGCCATTGCATCTGTCCGCTGGAGAAAGTTTCAGGAAAACCTCATTTTGCATTTGTGCCAAGCCTACCCCAAGAAAGCTCAAGAGGCAGGCAACGAACTGCTTTCAGGTTGGAGCGACGAGGGCCGGTCAATGGGATTCCGGATCGAAAAAGCCAACTTCAATTTTGTCGTGGCCAGGATGCACTGCGGCGGGCGGGCAGACGGCATCCGAGACTTAATAAGCAAAATTCCGAAATGGTCCGTGCTGAGCGAACTGGACCGATCGCGTGAGCTTTTGAAAACACTAGAATTAACGCCCGAGGCACCTGAATGAGCACCTCACCTGCCCCGCTTTCTGAGACACGCAACGCTGATGAAATTGAGAGCCCCTGCGATGAGAACATCAGACCGATTTTTCCTGTACGCCATGCACTGACGGAAGGCGCTCTCTTCAATATCACACGGGATGGTTACACCCCGGGCAACCCGAAGAGCATCGGCGCCTCGCCCGACCATGAATTGCGCCGGATCCGGCAAGGTTACATATACATCTATGCGCGCAACGGGCATCCCGACAATCTTAGTTCGGACAGTGACGGCACCTGGCTGGTTTTTCGCTATGTCAGCCGCCCGGATCTGGATGACAGTTCCAGCCATACCCGCACGGACGTCAGCAGCCCAAACGGACGCTATCAGTTCTACAAGCTTGAATGGACGGGCGGCGGAGCCGACGGGCAATGGGAAGTCAAAGACACCCGCCGCTATCCCTACGCCTTTGTGAACAAGCAGGTCTCAGAGATCGAAATCGCCTATAGCGAGGAGCGGTGGCCGGGACATCTGTTCCTGATGGCGCAGCTGGATTCTTCCGTGCGCAGCCAGTTGATGACACCTGTGAACGTGATCCAGGAAAGCACGGAGCACTCAGCCCCGCTGGCACAGATTTCTGCCAAGGTTGCGGAGTTCAATTCCGCAGCCGAGGCAAATCCGCCAGGAAACGCGATACGCTACACCGCCTTTCAGCCAGAAGCCGAAAGCCAGGTTGTTTTTTGCCAGAACAGCCGGGAAAACGGGCGCCTGCTGGCCGTTCAAGACCACCTGGGCGAGCTGATGGATATTCAGGCCGCGCATCTGGCCAAGTCGCACAGCCTGAAAACCTTCAGCGCGGAATACCAGTACCCCCTGATGATCGGCAAAGGGGTCAAGAACCTTTGGGAGCACATCGACCACGCCGGCGGCACCTGGGACTTTCTCGACTTTAACGGCACCCCGCTCAGCGAGGATTACCTGGGCGCTTATGACGCGATCGAGGTGCGGCAGCAGGTCCTAAATGCTGAAATCAGTGCCTTGGTCCGCAGCTACTGGTCCGTCAGCACGCGCACCGGCCCCGGAACGGTTCTGGCAGAGATCAAAGCCAGCATGGACGGGCTGGAGAAAGTCAGCGGCGAGGCTGAGGCGCGGCGGGTGGACTATGTGTTCTTTCTGCTCAGCAAGGCGTTTCAGACAATCGGAACATCCGCCTATGGCTCCGCGTCGATGGCCGCGATGCTGGGTGGTACCGCATCGGATAAGTCCAAGGAGTGGTTTGCGATCTTCAAAACGGCCATAGAGACCGCTGCAAAGAGCGCTCCGGATCTTTTGCAGAAGTACCGCACCCATATGAACATCACCTTTGCCGTCACCTCCAAGGAGCTGGCGATGGCCTGGGTGCAAAGCCCGGCCGGGCTGATCCATAAGGCACAGATCGAAAAAATTCTGGGCGTGCAGGAAATCACGGTTCCGGTCTCGCCGAACAACATCGACGATGCACTGCGGGAAACCTTTGACCGGGCAGGGTTGACGGGGCAGCGGCCGCAATCGGCATCATTTGACCCTGACACGCTGTCTGCAGCAATGGATGGCGGCACGCCGCGTCCGGCCCAAGTGATCGGGGTGCCCTATTATGAAATCACCGGCACCGGCACCCTGACCGCACAGGGCCAGGCGATGAGCGAATTCTACCGGATGGGCGAGCAGGCCGCAAATGGCGGGGCGCTTCTGCTGTCCTTCTACGCTGCCTTCCAGACACTGAAGAACTGGGACAATATACGCCACAGCTTTACCACCGTAGGGGCGGTCGCACGCGACCCGCGGGTGCAGATTGCCTCTGCTTTGCTGGATTCGGCATCAGCCATCAGGGGGCTGCAAGGAGTACCTGGCGCTGCGCAGTTTACACAAGGGGTCAGCTCTCAGGTCTTTTCCCGTATGTTTGCCTCCGGCGCCGACAGGTTCTTCACCCCTTACTCCGCCGCGGCCCAGACCCGGAACGGGATCAACGCCGTCTCCGGCGGACTATCGCAATATGCCACAATCGCCAACTTCGCTGGCGCAGTTGGCGTCGTCCTTGCAGGCTTTCAGGCGTTTGAAGGCTACAAGGCCGATGACATGGCCGCGAGCATCGGCAACTCGCTGGTGGCTGCGGGCGGGCTGGTCATTCTGATAACCGGCGGCAGCGTCGCATTGGCTGCCCCCGGCGCCATCATCGGCGGGCTGATGATCATCGCCGGCACGGTTTCCACCTTCTTTACCGACAGTGATGTGGATTACTGGGTGCGGCATGGGTTCTGGGGGAGATCGAAGAACTACTGGGGAGAACAACGCGAACAAATTGATGAGAGACTCAGTGATGCAAAGCGCCTAGCTGATGGGGCAGAACCTCAAAGAACTGCCTTTGAACAAGAACTTAAAGACTACAAAGACCTCACCGGCACCCTGAAAATCAAGAATGAAACCGAAGGTGATTTACGCTTTGAAATCATCTGCCCAGCGGTGGACAGCGTTGCGGATCTGAACCGCCTGCATGCAACGGTGCGCAAAATCACCCCGGGGTTTGGCATGGGCGGCGGGGGCTTCAGCGGCCCTATTGTCCCGGCAACCAAACATTTCATCAACCCGGGGCTTGTGCATCTGGTGCTAAATGCTCCCCCTGTTTCCGAACTGGATAGAATGTCTGATCTGCGTGTGGACGCAACTTATCCTAAACTTACCGGCGGGGAGTTCTCCGACCGCCTCACTATCAAGGCCTGGAAGCTCTAATGTCTCTTTTCCGCCGTCTCGAAACACTAGGGGAGCAGGATGCTCCAACCTCCATGCAGGGGCTGTATCTGCCCGGCCTGCGCTATTCTCTGCGCATGGTGGATGAGGACACATTGGAAGTCACCCGCATGGATGATGGTATCATCCGCGCCATCATGTGGGGGATGTTCTGGCTGACGGCGTATTTTGTGGTGCAGTCCTGGTGGGAGCAGAATCCGCTGTGGGACAATGTGCGCTTTCTTTTCGATTCCGAAGGGCTGCTGAGAGCTCAATATGATCGAGCATTGGAAAGAGGATTACAAAGGCCCCCATTTCACCAGTGGTATGCTGGCATGATGGAAATGCACGGCAGCCGCTGGATAGGCGGCCTGATCTTCCTCTCCCTGCCGACCTTCTTCTTCTATTGCGCCTTCGTCTGGCCGCGCTACCGGCCGCTGCGGTTCAACCGCAAGCATGGCATCGCCTATACTTGGTCCTGGGGCCGTTTTTTCCTGACCAAGATCGGTTACGACACCCGCGACCTGGACATGGCCCTGCGCGGCACCTCCATCGACCCATTTGAAAACATGCGCAACCCGCAACTGATGGGCTTTGGCCCGCTGGTGATCCGCCTGCGCCACCACCGCCGCCAAAGCTGGAAGGAACGCTGGGCGCTTGGCGTCTTCCCGCCCAGCCACGAGGGTCAGAACAGCCAGATCGCCTATGCGATCAGCGATTTCCTGACCAGCCACAACCGGCCTGACTGGTGCGATGCTCTGGAACAGCAGCCACCCTACAGCTGGTTCGACCGGTTTTTAATGGGGGCCTTCAACCTGTCATTGCTGCCCACCTGGTGGCCGCGGCGCACAGAGCGGCTGATCCAGGCCTTCCTTGACCGCGACGCCGCCGAACGCGAAGCCCTGCGCCGCAAGGCCAACGGAATGGATGAGTGAGGGGAGCGGTGGAGCAGAAAACTGCTTGTGCCTCGCTATGACCATAACCACATCGCAGTCGAGAGGCGATACCAAGGTCCGGAGGGGGCGTATACAGATGCTCCCCTTATTCCATGGGATTACTCCCCGTGTCGACATCCCTCTGTCCACAAGAGCTTTGCAATGCCTGGCAAGCTGCAGCCCGAGCTTAGGTCATGTTGACAAATGGCGGATCCAGAGGCGGATCGAAGTGATATCTATGAAGCCGAGGAAGCTTTCGGCTGTCTTGTCATAGCGGGTCGCCACACGCCGGGCATTCTTCAATTTGTTGAAGCATATCTCGACTAGGTTTCTCAGCCGATAGAGAGGCCGATCCACGCCAATGCGCTTTTTTCGGGACTTTCGCATGGGGATCACTGGTTGAATGCTCCGGCTGTGCATTTCGGTGCGAATGCTGTCGGCATCGTAACCTTGCCGGCCAGCAGCACGAATGGTTCCGGCAGGTTGTCGTCCATGACGAGATCAAAGCCGAGATAGTCCGATGTCTGGCCGGGCGTGATGTCAGTTCTCATCGGCAGACCGGCGGCATTGACGAGGAGGTGGATCTTGGTCGTGAAGCCGCCTTTTGAGCGGCCAAAACCCTGTCGCGGAGTCCCCCTTTTGCGCCCGATGCCTGATGATGGGCACGAACCACAGTGCTGTCGGCCATTTGAAGGGCGTCAGGAACCATCCTGCCCCCGGTCAGAGCCTCCAGGATCTGTTCCCAGAGCCTTGCCAAGGTCCAACGCCGGAACTGTCGATAGACACTCGACCATTTCCCGAACTCCTCAGGTAGGTCTCGCCAAGGGGCGCCTGTGCGTGCAATCCAGAAAACGCCGTGAAGAACAAGGCGGTGGTTGGTCGGTTTGCGCCCGTTCGCGGCACGGACCGAAAGGATGAACCGTTCAAAGAACGCCCACTCCTCGTCCGACATCAGGTCTCGTGCCAAGCTGGTCTCCATCGCAGACCCCAGCTTGATGATGTGGACGCCCCTGCCACAGAGACTTGAGACAGATACGCTCAGGTCGACAATTCGCGGCAGAAAAGGAGCGGCCATTATGAAGATCACAACGATAGGGCTTGACCTGGCCAAGAGCGTTTTCCAGGCGCATAGCATAGATGAGAACAGCAAGACGGTTTTGGTGACAGTTCGCTGCCTGGCTCGGTCCCACACCTCAGCAGCACTCGACCGGCGGCAAAACCCGGCTCGGCGGCATCTCGAAGCAGGGCGGCCGATATCTACCAAGATTGCTGGTGGTCGGCGCAACTGCCGTGATGCGCCATGCGAAGAGGACACCGCCACCGATGACTGATCGGGTCAATAGCCTGCTGGAGAAAAAGCCATTCCGGCTTGTCTCTGTCGCGTTGGCCAACAAGCTCGCCCGCATGGCCTGGGCGATCCTGACGAGAGGAGACACCTGCCGGCCATACGGGTTGCCCGCCTGAAAGGCATGCAGCCCAAACCCGAATTGGCAATGGCAGTCGATGATGCGCAGCGACCGAGCCAATGGCGAGGAAAACACGTCTGATTCAATGCGCTTCGCAAACGCGCCAGCTTGATCAGGGACCTCACCGGCGGATTTCCATCAAGGCCAGCGGAACAGCACACCGCACAAACAGGCCGGACATATGAAAGCAACCGATCAACGCAACACGACGAAATCAGCCCTTGCCACAGGGGGCGTCCACATATGAATCACGCCCAGCACCCGATGTGAATCCCTTTTGTCAACACGGCCTAGTCGGCTGCCGACAATGAGGGCGATTTCTCGTGCCGCGGCGGAACCCCGAATTTCCGTGCATATTCACGGCTGAACTGGGTCGGGCTTTCATAGCCGACGTCATAGGCCGCCGAGGCCACCGATTTGCCGCCGCCCAATAACAGGCGCCGCGCCTCCAGCAGGCGCAGTTCCTTCTGGTATTGCAGCGGCGTGGTGGAGGTGAGCGACTTGAAATGCTCGTGGAAGGTCGACTGGCTCATCCCCGCCGCCGCGGCCAGCTCCGCCACGGCAATCGGCACCTTGTAGCCTTCGCGGATCAGCGCAATCGACTTGGAAATCCGGCTGGCCGGGCTTTCGTGCAGCAGCAGTTGCCGCAGCATGCCGCCATGCTGGGCCCGCAGCAGCCGGAAGTGGATCTCTTTCAGAACCAGCGGCGCCAGCGCCTGCACCTCGACAGGGTCCTGCGACAGCCGGAACAGCCGCGCCACCGCATCAATAAGCGCCGCATCGCTGTCGGCCACGCTCATCGAGTGGACACCGTGCTGCTGCTCCTCCGCCGCGCCGATCTCGTCATAGAGGCTGCGCGCGGTGGCCAAATCCAGCCGCAGCGCCAGCGACACATAGGGTTTTCCTGGCGTGGCGTCGATCACCCCGGCGTTTGCAGGCAGCGCATGGCTGACAATCAGCGACATGCCCGCGCCATAGCGGATCACCCTGTCCTCCAGATGCGCCTCCTTGGCGCCCTGCAGCACTAGGCACATGATCGGCTCAAAGAACATCGCTTCAAACTGGGTCCGGTCTTCGCGGCAGAACGCATACAGCCCGCCGACACCGGTTTCACAGCCGGTCGCGGAACCGCCCCTTTCACGGACAAAGGCTGCAACGTCCTCAATCAGATCCTGCGGCACCATGGGCGCTCCTCCTCTTTGCCCTGACTATAGGCGGGCAGCCGCGGCGGCAGAACCGGAAATCCCGGCATCCCGGAGGATCAGGCAGATCATCCGGAGGATCGGGCAAGGCAATTCGCCCGCCTCGTCCTACCTTTGCTGCAATCAATACGGCCAAAGCCGCAACGAACTCTCGCGGCGCGGCAATTCAGGGAGGACAGCATATGTACAAGGACGCAGTTGCAGCAGGCGGCCTGGCGGTGGTGACCGGCGGTGCCAGCGGGGTTGGTTTCGCGGCAGCCGAACGCTTTGCCCAGGCCGGACTGGGGGTGGTGCTGGCCGACCTGCCGGGGGAGGCGCTGGACCAGGCAGAGGAACAGTTGCGCAGCCAATTGAATACCAGCGCGCCGGTGCTGGCGATTCCTACAGACGTCAGCAAGGCCGAGGACCTCGCGGCCTTGGCCGATGCGGCCTTTGCCACCGGCGAGGTGGCGGTGCTGATGAACAACGCAGGCATTGCCCTCCCGACTGGCAGCTGGGAAGCGCCCGAAGCCTGGCGCGCGATGATCGGGGCGAACCTGTTTGGCGTACTGAACGGCGTGCAGGCCTTCCTGCCCCGGATGATCGCCGCCGCCCGCCCGGCGGTTGTCATTAACACCGGCTCGAAACAGGGCATCACCACGCCACCGGGCAACCCGGGCTACAACGTCTCCAAGGCCGGCGTGAAGGTGCTGACAGAGATGCTGGCCCATGACCTGCGCCAGGCAGAGGCGCCGGTCAGCGCGCATCTGTTTGTCCCCGGCTTCACCTATACCGGCATGGTCGCCCGCCACCTTCCGGAGAAGCCCGCCTCTGCCTGGACCTCCGAGCAGACCGTGGATCATCTGCTGACGCGCATGGCGGCGGGCGATTTCTACATTATTTGCCCGGACAACGAAGTGACGCCGGCCCGTGACCGGCGCCGGGTTGCCTGGGCCCTGGGCGATATCCTGGAAAACCGCCCGGCCCTGTCGCGCTGGCATCCCGATTACGCCGATGCCTTTGCAGACTTCGAAAAATCCTGAACCTGACATTACAGCCAAGGGGAGGCCCCATAGCCATGGCACTATCACTGAAACTCAACGGCCAGACGCATCAGATCGAGGCCGAACCCGGAACCCCGCTCCTGTGGGTGATCCGGGATGAACTCAAACTGACCGGCACCAAGTTCGGCTGCGGCGTGGCCGCCTGCGGCGCTTGCACCGTGCATCTGGACGGTCAGCCGGTGCGCGCCTGCCAGACCTATGTCGAGGACGCGGAAGGCGCCGAGATCAGAACCATCGAGGGCTTGAACTCCAAGGTTTCCAAAGCTGTGCAGGGCGCCTGGATCGAACTGGACGTGGTGCAGTGCGGCTACTGCCAGTCGGGCCAGATCATGTCCGCCGTGGGCCTCTTGAGCGAAAACCCGAAGCCGACGGTGGAAGAGATCGACGATTACATGAACGGCAACGCCTGCCGCTGCGCCACCTACCAGCGCATCCGCGCCGCGATCCAGCGCGCATCTGAAATGATGGAGGCCTGATATGACCCTGAACACCTCCCGCCGCGGGTTTCTGAAATCCGCTGCCGCCGCTGCTGCCGTCCTTTACATCGGCGTCCGCCCGAACGGCGCTCTGGCGGCCGGCCCCGCACCGGCGCAGCTGAACCCCTTTGTGAAGATCAGCGCAGACGGCACCGTCACCGCCATCGTCAAGCATTTCGAAAAGGGCCAAGGGCCTGCCACCGGCCTCACCACCCTGATCGCCGAGGAATTGGGTGTTTCGATGCAGGACATCCGGTATGAATTCGCCCCTTCTGATCCCGCGCGCTATGCCAACTTGGCGTTCGGCCAGATGCAGGGCACCGGCGGCTCCACCGCGATGGCCAATTCCTTCATGCAGTACCGCCAGGCCGGGGCGGCCGCCCGCGAGATGCTGATCAAGGCCGCGGCCGAGGCCTGGGGCGCAGACGCCGGTGCGCTGACCCTTGAAGACGGCCTCATCAAGGGCGCAGGCCAGGAGGTGCCGATTGCGGAGTTCGTGGGTGCCGCCGCCCAGATGGAAGCCCCGGCAGAGCCGCGGCTGAAGGATCCCAGAGAGTTCCGTTTGATCGGCAACGCGTCGGTCAAGCGCAAGGACTCCCTGCCCAAGACCAATGGCACCGCGATGTATGCGATGGACCTGCATCTGCCGAACCAGATGGTCGCCGTCATCATCCGCAGTCCGCGGATGGGCGGGCTGGCCAATGGGTTTGACGACACCGCCGCCAAGGGGGGCAAAGGCTACATCCGCGCGGCCGTGCTGCCCAACAAGGCGGGTGTTGCGGTCTACGCCGAGGACACCTGGGGCGCGTTCCAGGCCCGCGAAGCGATCACCGTGGACTGGGATTTCTCGGGCGCCGAAAGCCGCAGCTCTGACCAGATTCGCGAGGAGCTGCTGGCCGCGGTGAACAGTGACCCGGAGTACAACGTGACCGGCACCGACCAGGCCGCCACCGCGGCGCAGATCGAGGGGGCCGCGAAGGTGGTGGAGCAGACCTTCTACTTCCCGCTGCTGGCGCATGCGCCGATGGAGCCGCTGACCTGCACCATCGAGGCCGATGAGGACGGCGGCGTCACCCTGCACGACGGCTGCCAGTTCCCCACCGGCCCGCACATGGCACTGGCGCAGATCTTCCAGCTGCCGATGGAGAAGATCCGCATCAGCACGATGTTTGCCGGCGGTTCCTTCGGCCGCCGCGCCACGCCAACAGCGGATTACCAGGTGGAAGCAGCGCTCGCCTTTGCCCTGACCGACCGCAGCCGCCCGGTAAAACTGGTTTGGTCGCGCGAGGATGACATCACCGGCGGCTATTACCGCCCTGCTGTGGCGCACCGGGTGCGCGTGGGTCTGGACGCGGATGGCAACATCACCGGCTGGGACCACCGCATCGCCGCGCAGTCGATTATGAAGGGCACCGCGTTTGAAGCGTTTTCGGTGCATGACGGCGTCGACCACAGCTCGGTCGAGGGGGTGGCGGACAGCCCCTACCGGATCCCGGGGCAGTTCGTCGGCCTCAGCGACGTGGCCAAGGCGACCTCCGTCCTGTGGTGGCGCTCGGTCGGGCACACCCACACGGCCTATGTGATGGAGGTGATGATGGATGAGGCCGCCCGTGCCGCAGGCCGCGACCCGGTCGAGTTCCGCCTGGCCCTGCTGGAGGGCGGCCGCGGCGATCAGCAGCGTCTGGCGGGCGTGCTGAAACTGGCCGCCGAGAAGGGCAACTGGGGCAGCGCGCCGGAGGGCCGCAGCCAGGGCATTGCCGTCCACAAGAGCTTTGGCAGCTATGTGGCCGAGCTGGTGGAGATCTCCGGAAATGCCGATGACGGGGTGAAAATCGAGAAGGTCACCTGCGCGGTGGACTGCGGCATCGCGGTCAACCCGGATGTGATCAAGGCGCAGATGGAGGGCGGCATCGGCTATGGCCTGGGCCATGTGATGCGCAACGAGATCACCCTGACCGGAGGCGAAGTGGACCAGTTCAACTTCCCTGACTACGAGCCGCTGCGGATCGGTGATATCGGGGCCATCGAGGTTCATATCGTGCCCTCCGCCGAGATGCCCACGGGGGTGGGCGAGCCCGGCACCCCGCCCTCGGCCCCGGCGCTGGCCAATGCCATCGCAGTCAACGGCCAGCGGGTGACGGCGCTGCCGATGAACCTGAACGGCGTCAGCTTTGCCTGAACCACAGCCTGCACCAGACGGCATTCAGTCCGGTGCAGGCAATCTGACCAGGACGGCTTCCTGCTGTATCCGTTCAAACTGTTCATCTGGCACCGTCAATTTATACCCGGCGCTCAGTTCCCGGGAAGTGCCGCAAACGTTGTGTCAGGTGCATATTAGGCATTGCCGGCCTCACTACAGACTGTGGTTTAACAAGTCTTGTCTTGCAGGCGAAAGGTCCGCTTTCGCATGTCGGAGGGGTGTCTCCCGCAGGTGCGGCGAGCCGGTGCCAGAGGATCGCGACGATCTGATGGCCGTCTACCAAGGACTGCTCGCCGCGGGACGGATCGAGTTCGTCACGTTTCACCAGTCGACGGCTTATGAAGAGTTCGTCGAGGGACGACAGCCGATGACCGGCTCGGACGATGACGAGGACGCATCCACGAGCGGCTTCCGGTTGGAAACCGTGCCGGGGATTTCCGCCGGATCGCGAAACGCGCGGAGACCAGCCGTGGGCATTCATCTGCCGAGGCCTCAATACGCATAGAAGGCCGCCAAGTTTTCAAGATGTCGATTGGCGGGGCGAACAACCCCGAAGACGCGCATCTTTTCGAAGAAGCCGTAAAGGGCGGTTATACGCTTCTTGGCTTCGACGATATTGACTGGTCTGACGAGAAATTCACGAGCCGCGAGGCCATCATCGGAGCCTGCAAGGTCCAGGGCGACCAAAACGCAAAAGCAGATGCTCGGTCGGGCATGGTACAAAATCCGTTCATTTTCCGGAATTGGGTTCGAGAAGGTGACATTGTCATCGTGTGGAAAGGCAATGGCCTGTTTCGGGCAATCGGGGTGTTTACAGGTGGCTACGAATTTGCCCCTCGCCCCGAAGGCGGATATGCCCATCGCTGCGCCGTCCGTTGGCTTTGGATCGACCGCGAAGGGGTTCCTGGCGGCGAAATTTACTCCCGTCGTTTCTCGATGAAATCGATCTACCTGCTCTATGGTGCAGAACTGAACGTGCCGGCCCTCGAACGCTACATGAACAGCCAACAAAATGAGGGTTCGTCGGAACCTGAGTCGTTCGTACTAATCATCGACGAGATCAACCGCGCGAACATTTCCAAGGTTTTCGGCGAGCTGATCACGCTCTTGGAAACAGACAAGCGGCTTGGACGGCCGAACCAGCTCAAGGTGCGCCTGCCCTATTCTGGGGACGAATTCGGTGTTCCGTCAAACCTGCATATCGTCGGCACGATGAACAGGGCAGACCGCTCCATCGCCCTGCTTAACACGGTACTTTCGCTGCCCAAGCGATTCCGAGTGCGTGACCTCATCGACGTCAGTGATGCTGATCGCTTTGGCCTTGCCGAAATTGATTGGGGTTTCGGGGTAGAGGTCTTCGACCATGCTCAGGGATGTATTGCTGTCGCACTTCGAAAGGCCGGAGACCAAATACTTGCCCCCTGGCCAAGCAACCGCAATGAACCCACTCAGCGCCACCGTTCCGATCCAGGCAAACAAAGGGCCCCCACCCAGGCCTGTCCGCTTTGAGCGCAGGAAGATGTAAGCTGGCAAAAACAGGAAAACCCAAAGCAGCAGGCCGTTGACAGCCTCCTTGCGGGCGAGCAAACAGAAGGAGAAACGCTTGACACAGAAAATCCGCTTTGCCATTCAGCAGCAGTGACCGGTTCCGCGAGTGTTTCAATGCGCAGCGGAAGAAATAGGGAACACGGTGCGGCGTACCCAAAAGGGACCAAATCCGTGACTGCCCCCGCAACTGTGAGCGGTGAGTGACGCTGAAAACGCCACTGGGACACCCCCGGGAAGGCCAGCCGAACCAGGACCCGCGAGTCAGGAGACCTGCCGGACACAAGGGCTGAGGAACCGCTTGCGGTGTTTCAACTCTTTTCCACCGGACGCCGGGGTGCGCGTCTGGCGCGTGTGCCGTTCAGGCTATCCCGTGCCATTACTCCCCGTTGTTCATTCCTGATTGCAGGTGAGCCTGCATCGTCGAATGAGGACGATATGAAACTGAACTATCTGGCCGCAGCTCTGGCCGTTTCCCTGCCGGCCGCCGCGTCGGCGCACTTCCAGCTGAACTACACCGAGAAAGCGCTGATTGAGAAGCCCGGCGATGTGCCGATTGGCCTGGTGTTCTGGCACCCGATGGCAAATGGTCATGCGATGGACATGGGCAAGCCGGAAGAATTCTTCATGGTTCACAAGGGCGAGAAGACCGATCTGACGGACCGCCTGGAGCCCGCAACCTTCAAAGGCGCTGAGAACGAAGCTTCGGCCTATAAGGCGTCCGTTCCGGTCAAACGCTCCGGCGACTATGTCGTCGTGACTGTGCCTTCGCCGTACTACGAGGAAAGCGAAGATATCTACATCCAGCAAATCTCCAAGGTCGTGCTGAACCGCAACACACTGCCCACCGATTGGGATCAGCCCGTTGGCCTGGCCACCGAGATCCTGCCGTTGAACAAGCCCTACAACGTCATCGTCGGCTCCACCTTCTCCGGCCAGGTTCTGGCAGATGGCAAGCCGGTTCCCGGTGCCGAGATTGAAATCGAGTTCATGGCGGCGGAGCCCGATCTCGAGAAATTCTCCACCACCAGCCCAACCGTGGGCGAGATGCCTGGCGGTGCGATTGTGGCCATCGCTGACCAGAACGGCGTGTTCTCCTTCGGCATTCCGAAAGCAGGCTACTGGGGTTTTGCCGCTCTGGGGTCCGGCCCGGTGACCGAGCACGACGGCAAGGAACTCAGCCAGGATGCCGTGCTTTGGATTCACGCTGCAGAGCTGAAGTGAAAGTAGACCGATGCATATCGTAGACGGCGCACTGTCAAACCCGGTTGTGATCGGCGGCGCGGTTGCCGCCGCCGGCGGTATTGCCATGGGTCTGCGCAACCTGCCGTTGGAGCGTATTCCGGCGGCGGGGGTTCTTTCGGCCAGTTTCTTTGTGGCCTCGCTGATCCATGTCCCGATCGGGCCCAGCTCGGTTCACCTGATTCTGAACGGGCTGGCGGGGCTGGTGCTGGGATGGGCTGCCTTCCCGGCGCTGTTTGTCGGGCTGCTGCTGCAGGCGGTCTTCTTTGGCTTCGGCGGGCTGACCGTTTTGGGTGTGAACGCGGTGAATATTGCTTTGCCTGCGGTTCTTGTCGGGTTGGCCTTCCGCCCGCTTGTGGCGCGCGGCTCGCCGCTGCAAGGAGCGATCTGGGGCGGTATCGGAGGCGGCGCTGCAATTGCGACCACAACATTGGCCGTTGCCGCTTCGCTAATGCTGTCCGGCGATGAGTTCCTTCTGGCTGCCAAGCTGGTGTTTTTCTCCCATATCCCAGTGATGGTAATCGAAGCGCTGTTGTCCGGCGCGGCCATTTTCCTGGCCCGGCGGGTGAAACCTGAGCTGTTCATTGACACAAAGGGAAGCCTGGCATGATCCGGTCCTGTATTCTGATCCTTGCGCTTCTTGCTCCGCTGCCGGCGCTGGCCCACAATGTGATTTCCTCCGTGTTCCCGTCTGGTACAGACATTGAAGGCGAAGTTGGGTTCTCCAACGGGGAAATGGCTGTGGATCTGCCGATCGTAGTTTTTGATGAAAACGGCAGCAAGCTGGGTGAGACCGTAACCGACGCTGACGGATTCTTTCTGTTCACACCGTCAGAGCCTGTGAAACATATTTTCCGCGGTGATCTGGGTGCAGGCCACGTCGCCGAAGTGGTCATGGAAGCAGCGGATGTCGCGCGGATCCTTGGGCAAAGCCCCGGCGAGGCAGCAGCCGCGACGGGGACTGCACCGGCCTTTCCGGCAGGCACTGCGGGTATTTCTGATCAAACCCGCGCGGAACTTGCTACCATGATGCGAAATGAACTGCGTCCGCTCCGGCAGGAGCTGTCAGCGTTTAAGAACAAGTCGGACTTTCAGTCTGTCCTTGGCGGCATCGGGTATATCTGCGGCCTTTTCGGGTTGGGTTTTTACATCGCCGCGCGGCGCAGGATCGGCGGCAGCGCATGACCTATGTCCTGACTGGCGATGAAAAACCGTTCAGCGGGTTCGGCGCATTCCGCACCAAGGTTACCACGCTGGATCCGCGTATGCGCATCGTGATGACCGCGGTCTATGCCGTAGTGGTGGTTTCCCTCAGCAATCTGTGGGTTCTGACGGGCGCGCTTGGCCTGTCGGCGTGGCTTTTGGCTTTCTCCGGCCTGCCGCCCCGTAAGACTCTGAAACGGATGGCGATGATGGACAGCTTCATCATCTTCATGCTGGTGCTGCTGCCGTTTACAATACCCGGCACTCCAGTCTTCTCCGTCTGGGGGTTGGAGGCGAGCTGGGAAGGCCTTCGGCGCGCGGCCGAGATCGCCCTGACTGCAAATGCTGTCATTCTTGCGGTCATGACGCTGGTCGGGTCCATGGAACCGGTGACGATGGGGCACGCACTGTTTGCCCTCAAGACGCCGGAACGGCTGGTGCATCTGATGATGTTCACTATCCGGTACATCGACGTCTTGCGTGAGGAATACCAGCGCCTGAGCACTTCGATGAAGCTGCGCGGTTTCCGTCCCGGCACCAACTGGCATACCTACCGCAGCTACGGCTATCTGGTTGGCATGATGCTAGTGCGCGCCATTGAACGGTCGGAACGCATTCTGGCGGCGATGAAATGCCGGGGGTTCTCTGGCCGCATCATCCTGCTGGAAGACTTCCGCTTAGGCAGGGCCGACCTGCTGTTTGCCGCGGCCCTTACCGCCGCCCTTGCCGCCCTGATCTGGGCTGAGGCCATCTATGCAGCTTCTTGACCTGAACAACATCCACTTTGCCTATCCAGGGCTTGAGCCAGTGCTTGAAGGGGCGTCGATGCAGCTCAACGCGGGAGAACGTTTGTCGATCGTCGGCCCCAACGGCGCCGGGAAATCGACGCTTCTGAAAATCATCATGGGGTTACTTGCCCCCACCAGCGGCACCGTCACCGCCTTTGGTCAGCTCTGCACCGAGGAAGCGGACTTTCACGAGGTGCGCCGTCGCATCGGCTTTGTCTTTCAGGATGCCGACGATCAGCTCTTTTGTCCGACAGTTGCCGAGGACGTGGCTTTCGGACCTCTCAACCTTGGAAAGACGAAACAGGAGGCCCTCGCCATTGTCGATAGCGTGCTGGACCGCCTGAGGCTGGCCCATCTGCGTGACCGGGTTACACACAAACTATCGGGCGGTGAGAAGCGGCTGGTTACGCTGGCCACGGTTCTGGCAATGGAACCGGAAGTGCTCATACTTGATGAGCCGACCAACGCGCTGGACCCTGAAAATTACGCACGTTTGGCGGAGATTTTGAAAGAGCTTGACCAGGCGGTTTTATTGGTCAGCCATGATCCTGAGTTCCGTGAACAGATTGCTCCGGCAGGGTATCACCTGATGGAGCGGACACTCACAAGGGTATAGGGGGGGGCTGGACAGGTCTTTAGTGCGTCCGCTTCCTGCGCTACTATGCCGCCAGTCTTGGTTAGCTGCGCTGTAAGTGCGATCAATATCCGCAAGGTCTCGAAACCTGGTTAATAGATGCCAGTTTCATGCTGCGCCCGCGACGAGCGGCAGCTTTTGGTCGCGGTGGCGCGGCGAAAGTCGTAGCCTCGCCTGATGACAGGAATGGGTTTGCAAAAGGGAATTTTCTGCGCACAGCTGAAGTATCATGTAAAACTTCAGACTTGATCTGACGGACGCCTCAGCTTTTCGCGCTGATCCCGGCTTTGCGGCAAACCTTGGCCACGGATGTGACGTCCTCCGCCTGCTTGATGATGAATCCCTTCTGCGTGTCCGTGAAATTTGATGCCTCTATACGTTTCCGCTCCTTTCCCAGCCGGGGATACTCTGCGGGGAACTCTAACCAAGATCGGGGGCATTCCCCTGGATCACATTATCAATAGCGGTGGGCCAAGTCAGGTGGCGGAACCACCTGACCAAGCCAAGCACTGAGAAACTGCACAAGCCTCTGAGGCAGCTCCGTTCTCTACGCAGCCCCTTGAAGTTGAACCGGCGAAACAGGAATTGACTGAGGTGATGTATAGTGAGCAGCCAGATCCTGGTTCACCTCGGGATTGCAGGTCATCAGAAAAGGCCGGTACTCACGTCCATCGTCCTCGCAAATGTAGCGGGCGGCTTCTTTACGGACTTTGTAGCCGAACCGTTTCAATAAGAGCCCAAGGCCGCGAGGCGACAGGGACATCAATTCAGATGCTCCGAAGTCGTAAGCTGCCATGCATAAGCCTGCGACGACAAGCTTGGTTTCGATCGAGGGCTGTGCTGCATCCGCACGGGTTTCGTCCATTACAAACCGCGTGCACTCCCAGGTCCGGTTTGTCTCAGGATACTCGCTGAGCAAGCCTCCCGGAATACCCTGGATTTTGCCGTCCCTGGCGTCCTTAAGCATGTAGCTCCAGTATCCGTCGCTGTCGCCGCAAGACGCAGCGCGGGCTCCGGCAATGATCCGGCTGCCTCTTGTGACAATGGAATATACTGCTCCCGGCCGGTCGTATTGATCCCGCTCGAAGGTTCCATCGTGATGCAACCCCCAGCCGAGTTCGTCCACCAGCTTTTGTTTGCGAAGCGCGAGGAAGCCCTGGTACTCCGCTTTGAAGGCGGACCGCTGTTCGAATGAAAAGATATGTAATTGCATGGCGCTCTCCTTGTTGCAGCGCCATGTTGAAACGGCATAGGCCGTTGGGAATCTTCAACCTTCAGATTAGTTGGAATTTTATCACTTGTGATATAAGTTGTGCACTAGTTTTCGCTTCAAGCGCTTGCAAGGCAGTTCTTCGTCTTGCCCGTACTGTTTCCAGCTTAACTCCCAAGCGGTCCGCGATTTCCTGATCCTTGCACCCGCCGCACATCAGGCGAAGGACATCTTTTACCGGCTCTGTCAGCGTAATTGGATTCGACGGCTCGTACTCCAGCGCGTGGAGCGCGTGCAGGGCGGTCCGGGCGATCCGCAGGTCCTCGCTGCTCCACTCAGGGCCGGAGCAGCTCAAAACCGAGACGAGCCCGTCAGCGCTGATCGCCAGAGTATTCCCCTGGTGCAGCCCAAAGTTCACGGCATCGTCGAAAAATACTCTCGACGATGGGAAGAGGCGTTCAAGTTCCTTCCAAGTTGCGTGCCCCGTGCTGCTCAGTCCGAACTGGATTGTGGGATCTATCAGGAGGTACCCCTGATCGACATATCGGTCTATCCACTGCTGGCTGTAAGTGCTGTGAACAAAGACAGGCTCCACGCCATCGAAGCCTATCCCAATGGAATAGCCGCTTTCCGACAATTGATCCAATGACCTTAAAAGAACGCCACGAATATCACTTCTCATATTGTGAACCACACGCATAGTATGCAAGTTGTCTTGAATATACCGTTATGCGTGAATGTCACAAATGATAATTTTCAACGGGAGGGGGAAATGATGAGGGGGGAAATTACGGCCTCTACTCTTGAGGCGCTCTTATATACTGTCGTCACAGCCAATCGGGAAAGGCCGAGCCAGGGAACTCGCTTGTTTAACGTAATCGTTGAGAGGATAGAGCTAGCGCGCGCGGGCGCTGTTGATAAGCCGGCTAACTAGCTTTGCGTCGTCCTCTGCAAGATCCACTGCCTTGGTTAGAATACTAGGATCAACTGTGTCTGGCTCTTCGGAGAAAAGATATGCCATGTCGATGCTGGCAACTTCACAAATCCGCATGATGCGAACCACGGTAGGGTTGAAGCGCCCGTTCAGCACTTTACTGACGTATTCTGCGTTGTTGCCTGCGGCTTCAGAGACCTCGCCATAGTCGAGGCTGCGAATGTCCAGCGCCTGGCGCAACCGCTGCCTCCAACGCTCAGTCATCACTTTATTCGGGGAATGCGGGTTTGGATCTTGTTCAGTCATGAATGCATAATACAAGGAATTATCAGTTCAGCAATTCGAATTATAATTCTAAATTTGCCGACTGTTCCGAACTGCTCTAAGTGGGGTAGATGTATATGTCTATAGGCTGCGACCTCATGTTCACTAGCAGGAGAGCTTTGCGCCGATCACGCCGTGCCGCTGCATCGGTGTCAGCACAACAGGGGGTCATCGTGGCAACCCAGCCAACTTGTAATTTGACAGGAGTGTTCTTTTAATGAGTGCCAATACCGATAGCCTCCGAAATACGCAGTTAGCGCGGATACAAGCCGTGATCGCCGCTGCCAAAGACTACGCCGAAGCGCGCGAGGCATTCGCAGTTGCCTCAAAGCGCCTGGAGCGGTCGCGCCGCCAGAACTTGACTATCCCGGGCCACTGCACGGATGAACTCGATGAAATCGCGGATTCTGTGGGAAGAGTGCAAGCGCGGGTTGCAGATCTTGTCACTGAACTAGTGGCTGACGGTTCCTTGGGCGTGTTGGGCGTGCTTTTGGCTTCGAAAGGCGCAAGGGCTAACTAAACTGTGTTATGTCTCGTACGGACTAAGGGCGCCATGCCGGAACTTTAACTGTGCTGGTTCTCTTAACAGGCCGCGTCGAGCCCCGACTTCTTCAGCGGCCTGTTAAACCTTAAGCAGCTTCTTATACATCTCCATCAGGAATACTTCAGCTTCTGCATAGCGGTCCTCTGCCTTGGCTGGAGCAATTTCCTCAATCTGAACATCGAAGTCGGCATAGTGCTGTGTGGTGGCCCAGATCGAAAAGAGAAGGTGATGCGGGTCAACAGGCGCGATCTTTCCGTCGCGCATCCAGTCTTCAAGCATCATGATCTTGGCATTGTACAGGTCTTTCAGCGGACCGAAGATCTCACTGCGGTTCTGTGGTAAACCGCTCAGAAGTTCATTGGCGAAGAACTTGCTTTCCTTGGAAAAACTCCGCGAAACCTCCAGCTTGCGCCGGATGTACTCGCAGATTTCGTCAATGGGTTCGCCATGCGGGCTGAGCATACTTAGGGGGGCCATCCACAGCTGCAGCGTGCGGCTCAAAAGCTCCCGCCGGATCGCATCCTTGCTCTCGAAGTAATAAAGCAGGTTGGGTGTGGTCAGTCCGGCGGTCTTGGCGATCATGTTGATCGATGCACCGGACGAGCCGTGCCGGGCAAAAACCTCCAACGCGGCGGCCATGATCTGTTCCGTTTTCTGACGCTGTATCTTGGTCTTCGGTTTCTCTGATGCCATGCGCGCCATGCGGAATCCGCCATTTCATATCAATCTGAATCGGCGCTGTCTTGGCACAACTCGTGGGGGAAGGCCAGCGGGCGGGGCGTGCGGTCCGGTTCGGAAGGCGCCGCGGGCGGCAGGACCGGCAGGCAGGGGAGGCTGCCCGCCGGATGGCTGTGCCGCCAGGGGAGATGGTTACGACGCAGCCAGCATCGGGGAGGTCACCGTGCTGCCGTCCCGGAAGGCCGGGATGATCGTGTCGCCGTAATCGGCGATAATCTTCTCCTCGTCACCGCTGTCCAGATAGATGTTGAACTGGGTGGTGCCGGCCGCCTCCAGATCGCGGATCTTTGCGATATGCTCATCCGGGGTGCCGAGCACGCAGAAGCTCTTGACGATGTCCTCGGTAAAGAAATCGAGATACGGATTGTCGCTCTGGCCGTGCTTGGAATAGTCGTAGCCTTTGCGGTTCTCGATGTAAGAGGTCAGGCTGGAAGGCACCTGGTCGGTGTTGGCACCGTATTTCTCGACGATGTCGGCGACGTGGTTGCCAACCATGGCGGGGAACCATTTAGTCTTCTCGATACCTTCCTCGATCGGACCGGTATGGGCCGGGGCAGCGGCCATGACCCGGTAGTTCGACATATCGCGGCCTTCGGCCTCGCCGCCGGCCTTGGCCTGATCCGCCAGCCATTTGATGATTTTGGGCTCTGCGATCTGCAGCACCACACCGTCACCGACCTTGCCGGCGGAGGCCAGCGCCTTGGGCCCGTAGGCGCCGATCCAGACCGGCAGCTCATAGCCGTTGGCCCAGGGGAATTTCACTGGCGCAGGGCATTCGCCGTACTGCACCTCTTCGCCGCGGATCAGATTCTTGACCACGTGGGTGAATTCTTCCATCCGCTTGATGGTCGAGGGCTTCTTGCCCATCACCCGCACGGCGCTGTCGCCGCGGCCGAGGCCAATGTCGAAGCGGCCGCCGGACTGTTTTGCCAGCGAACCGAACAGCGAGGCTGCGACCGACCACTCGCGCGAGTTCGGGTTTGTCACCAGCGGGCCGAAGCGCATGTTTGTGGTGTGTTCCATGCACATCGCCATCGCCACGAAGCTTTCGCGCCACAGGATGTGACTGTCGTAGAACCAGCAGTAAGTGAAGCCTGCGTTTTCCGCCTGACGGACCAAGGCGCGGGCGCGTTCGGGCTCAACGAAGCCCTTAAAGCAAATGCCGAATTCCATGTGTGTTTCCTCCTCGTTGGAATGTCAGTGATCGGGGGCCCAGATGCGGATGCCCGCATGAGTGAAGGGCACCGCCTTTGAAATGTTCTGGCGGATCAGGATCGGGGTGATCGCCTCGATGCAGCGGGCGGACTGGGCGTCGCCGGCGTTGTAGGCCTGAACGTCCAGCGCGCCGACCAGCTCGATCACCTTCTTGCGGGCGGGCAGGCTGTTGCCGCAAACCAGGATGTCGCAGTTGATCGGCCAGTCCAGGTTGTTCAGCGTGGTGGCGGACACGTTATGCAGCGCACCGATCACTGGGATGTCGTCCCCCAGCAGCGCCTGCGCGGCCTCGGTGGCGGAGCCTTCGGGCGGCATGTCCACCTTCTTGGGGTCTCCTTCGGCCAGTGGCACCACGATGTCGACCAGGATCTTGCCTGCAAGGCCCGGTTTCAGCGCCTCCAATGTGGCGTTGTGGGCCGAGAACGGCACCGCCAGGATCACCATTTCATTCGCTGCCGCGGTGGCGCTTTCGTTGTCGAGGCCGGTGATTTCCGCGGCCCCTGCGGGCAGTTTCGCCATCAGCTCTGCCGCGATGCCGGCGCTGCGTTCGCCATCGCGTGAGCCGAGCGCCACATTGATCCCTGCACGGGCAAAGCGCAATGCAAGCCCCTGTCCCTGCGGCCCGGTGCCGCCAATGATTGCGATCCTCATCGGAACATATCCTCCTGTTTTTTCCTGAGTATGTCGGCGCCGCGGCTGTCGGCGGGCTGCCAGTCGAGCCCGCGCAGAAGCACCGCCGGTGTCTTTCCGTTCTTGCGGACCACCAGGCCTGAGGCGGCGGCGATTTCATCCGCCAGTGCGGGTTCGGTCACCTGTAGCGGCCTGCCCCAGGCGTCGGTATTGCCCTGTTCGCGGATGGTTGCGGGCACCTTGGCCAGGCCAATCGCCACATTGACCTGGCCCAACCGCCAGGGGCGGCCGAAGGTGTCGGTCATCACCACGCCGATCTCGGCGTCAAAACGGTGCGATAGATCCTGCTGCAGCCGGGCGCAGCTGGCATCCGGATCGGGCGGCAGCACCATCGCCGCGTCCTCCTCGCTGAAGTTCGATTCATCCACCGCCGCATTGGCAGAGATGAAGCCGAGCCGGTGCTCGCAGATCATCGTGCCCTCGTTCTGGTCCGGGCGGCGGAAGGCGCGCACCACGCGGGTGCTTTCGCGCAGGACAATCTCGACCTTGCGGGGGTCCTTGTTCAGCTCTTCGGCGTATTTCAGTGCTTCCGCGGATGGCGTCACTGAGGCCAGCGGGATGATGCAGCCCTCTGCCTTGGAAAAGACCTTTTGCGCCACGCATAGGATGTCACCGCGTTTGAGCGGCAGGCCGGCTTGATCCAGGCAATTGCCCAGGACCGCGGCCAGATCGTCGCCGTTCTGGATATCCGGCACGCCGGGAATGGCGGTGAGGGAGACAGAGAGGTTCATTGCGCGCCCTCCCGCACCAGTGCCCGCGGGTTATGGGCCAGCAGGTGATCAAGGTCCTCTGCCGTGTCGACGTCGATTCGCAGACTGGCGAGCGGCAGCACCCGGGGGCACAGCCCGGCAGCCTCAGCCGCCTGCAAGTGCGCGATCAGGGATTTCGGTCCGTAACGGAACGGAAACGGGCAGGGCAGGGGAGCAAGCAGAGCGTTGGTGCCCAGATCCTTGGCCGGGCAGAATACCGCACTGGCGTCGTCCAGCGGGTGCGACAGCAGCCGCACGAGGTCTTCTACCGAGGGGGCGGCCAAATCGCCCGGCAGAACGCAAAGCGCTTCATAGCCACGAAGAGAAGCCCATCCGGCCGCAACTTCAACCGCCAGCGACAGCGAGCCGGGGTTCTGATCGTCAATGCAGATGAGACCGGTCTGCCGGGCAATTCGGGCAATCGCCGGGCTGTGGCAGACCACGGCAATATCCACTGTGCCGCCGGGGAGCCGGGCCAGAGCCTCCTGCAGTTTTGAGACGGTGGCTCGAAACAGCCCCTCCGCCAGCACCTTGCGTTCCTGCGGGGGCAGGGTGACGGCCAGCCGGGTCTTGGCTTTTGACGGATCTTTCATCGGGATCACGGCGAGCCGCTTGCCGCTGTTTGCTTTGCGGGTCATGCGCTTGCCTCCAGCTGGGCCGGCGCAAAGACCAGGTCCGTGATATCGTGGGCCAGGCGGGCCTTGTCCTGTTGGGTTTTCATTAGGATGCGGCTGCAGACCGGTTCCATCCCCTCGGCGCGGACTGCGCCGCCCAGCATCGCGTCGGCGTTGTCGATGAGCAATGTATCGGCAAGACTGCGGTAGCGGCGGGCTACGCCAATTGCGTCTGCCCGTTCCCCCAGCGACTGCATCATCCGGTCGGCCGGTCCCTTAACCACCTTGCCGGCGATGAAAGGGCTGACAGCAACCTTACGGGCGGCTGAGGCCTGCACGGCTTGGGAAATTCCGGGCACGCCTAAAATCGGCGCAATGCTGACCAGCGGGTTCGAGGGCGCGATCACGATCAGTTCTGCCGCGTGGATCGCGTTCAGCGCCTCGGGCGTCGGATGGGCCTGCTCGAGGCCGTCGAAGGCCAGTTCCCGGACCTCAGGCGCACAGCGTTCGCGCACAAAGAACTCCTGAAAACTCAGCCAGCCCGCATCGGTGCGCACCCGGGTCTGCATGGTGTCATCGGTGGGCAGCAGGATTTCCGCCGTGACGCCAAAGGCGCGGGCGACGTCGCGAGCGATGTCGCTGGGCCGGTCGCCGCGCCGGCGCCGCATGGTACGGTAGATGTGCAGGCCGAAGTCGCGGTCGCCCAGCGACATCCATGTGTCCGCGCCGAGCCTGTTCAGCGTCTCCAGCGCCCGGCGGCCTTCATCCGCCACGCCCCAGCCTTGGTTGCGGTCGATTACATCCCCTAGGCTGTAGGTCAGCGTGTCAATATCGGGGGAGACCCAAAGCCCGTGAAAATCGTCGTCATCTGCCACGTTGCCGATAATCGACAGCTCCACATCCGGCAGCGCCGTCAGGCCCTCAGCCATCTTGGCGCCGCCGACACCGCCGGCCAGCAGGGTGACCTTATGCTTCTTCGCGCCGCTCATTCCGCGACCTCCGGCACGGTGCGTTCCGGGAACATTTCCAGGAAGGCAAGCGGGTCGCGGCCCTGACGGTCCACCAGCGGTGCGATAACTTCGGGGTCGTAAAGCTCATAGACCTCGCGGGTCTCGTAGATGGTGCTGCGGCGCACCGGCACCCGGCCGGCGGCACGAATGATCTGTGCCAGTTCACGGGCGGTGATTTCCTGCCCGTGGTCCGACCCGGCTGCGCGGGAGATGCTTTCGTTCATCAGCGTGCCGCCGAGGTCGTTCACCCCGCGCGCCAGCATTTCTTGCGCCCGCGCCGCGCCCAGCTTGGTCCAGCTCACCTGGATATTGTCGATCCAGCCATGCAGCATGATGCGCGCGACCGCATGCATCAGGTCCACCTCCAGCGCGGTGGGACCGGGGCGCACCGTGTCCGGGTTCTGCGCCCATAGCGGCGATTCCGTATGCACGAAGGAGAGCGGCACCAGCTCGGTGAATCCACCGGTGTCCTTCTGGATGTCGCGCAGCAAGCGGATGTGCGCGGCCCAATGTTCCGGTCCGTCGATGTGGCCGTACATGATGGTGGCTGTTGTCGGGATGCCGACCTCATGCGCGGCGCGGATGATTTCCACCCATTTTTCGGCACTCAGCTTGTTCTTGGTCAGCTGAATCCGCACTTCGGTATCCAGGATCTCCGCCGCGGTGCCGGGCATTGAGCCGAGGCCCGCCGCTTTCAGATCCGCAAGGAAGTCATGGTAGGACATCTTGGTCTTGGATGCGCCGTACCAGATCTCAAACGGTGAGAAGGCGTGGATGTGCATGTCCGGCAGCGCCGCCTTGATGGCGCGGACGATGTCGCGGTAGTAGCTGCCTTCCATCTTGGGGTGCAGGCCGCCCTGGATACAGACCTCGGTGGCGCCGCGGTCCCAGGCCTCCTGCGCGCGCTCCACGATCTGTGCGGGCTCCAGCCATTCGGCGTCCGTGTCCTCGCTGCGCTTGGCAAAGCCGCAGAAGCGGCAACCCATGTAGCAGATGTTGGTGAAGTTGATGTTGCGGTTGACCACAAAAGAGACCCGGTCGCCGTTGGCGCGGCGGCGCAACTCATCGGCGGCGGCATAGACCGCTTCGGCATCGGCGCCGGTTGTGCGAAACAGCTCTACGCCCTCGGCTTCGGAAACTTCGCCGCCTTCCAGGGCCATCTCCAGGATGGCGCGGACTGGAGCCGAGGCGGCGCTGATCGCAGCCGGGACCGCGGCAAAGTTTTCTGCGGGGTGCTGAATGGTCATGCTGTTTCTCCCATGTGCTGCTGATCGCGTGCCAGTCCGTTGGCCTGGGCCATTCCGGAAGCGCGGGCCAGAATTTCCGGATTAATGAAACCGGTCCCCTCTGCCAGATAGCGGGGGTACACGGTCAGCCGTTCGCGCAATCCGAACCCGGCCTGGCTGCAGGATTGGGCCAGTGTCCGGATTTCCGGCCATTCATGCTGCGGGTTGATAAAGTCGATGGTGACCGGCGAGATGCCGCCCCAGTCGTTGATGCCAGCCTCCAGATAGGCCAGATGACGGGCGCTGAGATTGGGCGGCGCCTGCAGGCTGATGTCTGGGGACAGGATAATGCGTGCGGCTGCAATCGTGCGCAGCATGTCTTCCAGCGAAGGCTCGGGGTGGTTCGCCATGGCGATATCCGGCTTGCGCTGGAAGTTCTGGATGATCACTTCCTGAATGTGGCCGTGGCGGGTGTGGGCTTCGTTGATTGCATGCAGCGCCTCAATCCGCTCTTCGAAGGTTTCTCCGATGCCGATCAGCAGTCCGGTGGTGAAGGGCACTTTTTTCTCCCCCGCCCGCTCCAGCGTGCGCAGCCGCTGCACCGGCACCTTGTCGGGGCAGGCATGGTGCGGCTGGCCCTTGCGGGTCAGGCGGCGGCTCACGGTTTCCAGCATCATGCCCATAGATGCTGACACCGGCCGCAGCAGATCGATCTCTTCGCTGGTCAGCGTGCCGGCGTTGACGTGCGGCAGCAGCGAGGTTTCCCGCAGCACCAAGGCGCACATTTCGGCCAGGTAGGCAGTCAGGCTGTTATAGCCGAGCCGTTCCAGCGCCCTGCGCGCCTTCTCATAGCGAAGTTCCGGCTTTTCGCCGAGGCTGAACAAAAGCTCCTTGCAGCCTTCGCGCTCGCCGCGGCGGGCGGTGGCCAGCACCTGCTCCGGTGTCATGATGTTTGCTTCGGGGGAATCGGGATGCTTGACGAAGGTGCAGTATCCGCAGGTGTCCCGGCACATGTTTGTCAGCGGCACAAAGGCTTTCCGGGAGTAGGTGACAGTACGTCCCCAATGGGTGTCGCGGATCCGGCGGGCGCGGGCCATCAATGCGTGCAGATCCCCCGTCGCCGCCCAGGATTCACTCGGTTTGACTAATTGAATGTTCATGGGCTCCTCCTGCATCTAGGTTTGTGGGAGTATCGTGTTCTGTCAATATTTTTTTGACTATTAGATAAAATATGAGATCGAGATGCTAGATAAGCATATGAAATAAAACATATAAAATGGCTAGTGGTGGTTTTGAGGTGGGGAATTATTGACTTGAAAATAAAAAATTGACTAATTGGTAAAAAGCAAGAAGCATACAGAAAGGCGCTGCCCGACTCGAGTGTGAGGCGGGCTTGGCGCAATGGGAGGAGAACGGCTGTGCTGATAGGAACGCCAAGGGAGCAGGCGGCAGGCGAGCACCGTGTTGCGATGACGCCGGAGTCTGCGGTTCAGCTGCAGAAGCTGGGGTATGACTGCGCGGTTGAGACCGGGGCGGGGGCGGCTGCGGGGTTTTCCGATGCCGCTTATGAGGCCGCGGGGGTTGAGATCATCAAGACCCCGGCAGCGCTGTGGAAGGCGTGCGATATCGTCGCCAAGGTGCGCCAGCCGGACGCGACCGAGCTGAAGCGGCTGACCAAGGGCAAGACGCTGATCTCCTTCTTCAACCCGGCCGGGAATGAAGAGGGGATGGAGCTGGCCAGGTCGAAGAAGGCCAATGTCATCGCCATGGAAATGGTGCCGCGGATCAGCCGCGCCCAGAAGATGGACGCGCTGTCGTCAATGGCGAACATCGCGGGCTACCGCGCCGTGATCGAGGCGGGCAACAACTTCGGCCGCTTCTTCACCGGCCAGATCACCGCCGCAGGCAAGGTGCCGCCCGCCAAGGTGCTGGTGGTCGGTGCCGGGGTGGCAGGGCTTGCCGCCATCGGCACCTCGACCTCCCTGGGCGCCGTGACCTATGCCTTTGACGTGCGCCCCGAAGTGGCCGAGCAGGTGGAATCGATGGGCGCCGAGTTCGTCTATCTCGATTTCGAGGAGACGCAGCAGGATGGTGCGGCCACCGGCGGCTATGCGGCTGTGTCCAGCCCCGAGTTCCGCGAAGCCCAGCTTGCCAAGTTCCGCGAGCTGGCG
Source organism: Leisingera sp. CC-HEC093 (assembly GCF_059429195.1). Lineage (NCBI taxonomy): Bacteria > Pseudomonadati > Pseudomonadota > Alphaproteobacteria > Rhodobacterales > Roseobacteraceae > Leisingera > Leisingera sp. CC-HEC093. Next base: position 1,864,042 of record NZ_JCAIJR010000001.1, read on the forward strand.
CCGGAGATGGACATCGTCATCACCACCGCGCTGATCCCCAACCGCGAAGCGCCGGAGCTGTGGACCGAAGACATGGTCGCGGCGATGAAGCCGGGCTCGGTCATCGTCGACCTGGCCGCGGAAAAGGGCGGCAACTGCAAGCTGACCGTGGCGGATGAGAAGATCGTGACGGACAACGGCGTCACCATCATCGGCTATACGGATTTCCCGTCCCGGATGGCGGCGCAGTCGTCGTCGCTTTATGCCACCAACATCCGCCACATGATGGCTGACCTCACGCCGGAAAAAGACGGCCAGGTCAACCACGACATGGAGGACGACGTGATCCGCGGCGCGACGGTCGCCTATGAAGGCGAGATCACCTTCCCGCCGCCGCCGCCCAAGGTGCAGGCGATTGCCGCCAAGCCCAAGGAAACCGTGCCGGAGCTGACGCCGGAGGAAAAACGCGCCCAGGAAATCGAAGCCTTCAAGGCGCAGACCAAGAGCCAGGTCACCCTGCTGGCAGGCGGCGGCGCGCTGCTGCTGCTGGTCGGGCTGTTTGCGCCGGTCAGCTTCATGCAGCATTTTATCGTCTTTGCGCTGGCCTGTTTCGTGGGCTTCCAGGTGATCTGGGGCGTTGCGCACAGCCTGCATACGCCGCTGATGGCGGTGACCAACGCGATCTCCTCGATCATTATCCTGGGCGCGCTGATGCAGATCGGATCGGGCAGCTTCCTGGTGATCCTCTTGGCGGCGCTCAGCGTCTTCATGGCCGGGATCAACATCTTCGGCGGCTTCCTCGTTACCCGGCGCATGCTCGCCATGTTCCAGAAATCTTAAGGAGGCCGGGCACATGGATTACGGTTTCACCACCGCCGCCTATGTCGTTGCGGCTGTTCTTTTCATCCTGTCGCTTGGCGGGCTCTCCAATCAGGAAAGCGCCAAACGCGCGGTCTGGTACGGCATCGCAGGCATGGGGCTGGCGGTCTTTGCCACAATCATCGGCCCCGGCTCGGGCCTGTGGCTCTTGTCGCTGCTGCTGATTGCGGGCGGCGGCCTCATCGGCACCTATGTCGCCAAGAAGGTGCAGATGACCGAGATGCCGCAGCTGGTCGCCGCGATGCACTCGCTGGTCGGCCTGGCCGCGGTCTTTGTCGGTTTCATCGCCCATTTCGAGATCGGCAATGTGGCAGCCGCCGTGGCTGCGGGCAGCACCGAGGACCTCGGCACCTTCGCCAAGCTGATCGCCAAGAAGACCCCGGCAGAGATCTCCTTCCTGCGGGTGGAGCTGTTCCTCGGCATCTTCATCGGCGCCATCACCTTCACCGGCTCGGTGATTGCCTTCGGCAAGCTGGCGGGCAAGGTGACCTCGGCCGCAACCAAGCTGCCGGGCGGCCACATGCTGAACGCGGGCGCGGCGGGCCTCTCCTTTCTCTGCCTGATCTGGTACTTCAACTCCGGCGGCTTCCTGCCGCTGGCGCTGATGACGCTGGCCGCACTGTTCATCGGCTACCACCTGATCATGGGCATTGGCGGCGCCGACATGCCGGTGGTGGTCTCGATGCTGAACAGCTACTCGGGCTGGGCCGCCGCCGCCATCGGTTTCAGCCTCGGCAATGACCTCTTGATCGTGGTCGGCGCGCTGGTCGGCTCCTCGGGTGCGATTCTCAGCTACATCATGTGCAAGGCGATGAACCGGTCGTTCGTCAGCGTGATCCTGGGCGGCTTTGGCACCACCACAGGCCCGGCGATGGAAGTCGAGGGCGAGCAGATCGCCATCGATGCCGACGGCGTTGCCACCGCCCTGGAAGAAGCTGACAGCGTCATCATCATCCCCGGCTACGGCATGGCAGTGGCCCAGGCGCAGCAGAATGTCGCGGAACTCACCCGCCGCCTGCGGGCGAAAGGCAAAGACGTGCGCTTCGCCATCCACCCGGTCGCAGGCCGCCTGCCGGGCCACATGAACGTGCTCTTGGCCGAGGCCAAGGTGCCTTACGACATCGTCATGGAGATGGATGAGATCAACGAGGATTTCCCGGACACCGATGTGGCCATCGTCATCGGCTCCAACGACATCGTCAACCCGGCCGCCCAGGAGGACCCCAACTCGCCCATCGCCGGCATGCCGGTGCTGGAGTGCTGGAAGGCGAAACAGGTCTTCGTCTCCAAACGCGGCCAGGGCACCGGCTACTCCGGCATCGAGAACCCCCTGTTCTTCAAGGAAAACACCCGCATGTTCTACGGCGACGCTAAGGCAAGTCTGGACCAATTGCTTAGCCTTGCTGCTGCCTGACCCCCCGCAGATCAATCAAGAAGGAACTCATGTCATGACTGCTGCCCTGGCCCCCAAGAATGACCTTGGCGCCTATTGGATGCCCTTCACCGCCAACCGGCATTTCAAGGACAGCCCGCGGATGATCGCCGCTGCGGAGGGGATGTATTACACCACCACCGACGGACGGAAAGTGATGGACGGCACCGCGGGCCTGTGGTGTGTCAATGCGGGCCACGCTGCGCCGCGCATCACTGAAGCGGTGCAGAAACAAGTGGTGGAGCTGGACTATGCCCCGGCCTTCCAGATGGGGCACCCGAAAGCCTTTGAACTGGCGAACCGGCTGGCTGAGCTGGCACCGGGCGATCTGAACCACGTGTTTTTCACCAACTCCGGTTCGGAATCGGTGGAGACTGCGCTGAAGATTGCTCTGGCCTACCACAACGCGAAGGGCGAGCCCGGCCGCACGCGCCTGATCGGGCGCGAGAAGGGCTATCACGGGGTCAATTTCGGAGGCATTTCTGTGGGCGGCATGGTCAACAACCGCCGCCACTTCGGCAGCCTGCTGACCGGGGTGGACCACCTGCGCCATACCCATGACCCGGAGCGCAACGCCTATACCAAGGGGCAGCCGGAGCATGGCGCGGAACTGGCCGAGGACCTGCAGCGGCTGATCGACCTGCATGGGGCCGAAACTATCGCCGCGGTGATTGTCGAGCCGATGGCCGGCTCCGCCGGGGTGATCCTGCCACCCATGGGTTATCTGCAGCGGCTGCGCGAGATCACCCGCGAACATGGCATCCTGTTGATCTTTGATGAGGTGATCACCGCCTATGGCCGCCTGGGCCGCGCCTTTGGCGCCGACTACTACGGCGTGGAGCCGGATATGATCACTACCGCCAAGGGGCTCACCAACGGGGGCATTCCGATGGGCGCCGTGATGATCAGCAGCGAAATCCACGACGCTTTGATGACCGGGCCGGAGCATATGATCGAGCTGTTCCACGGCTATACCTACTCCGGCAACCCAGTGGCCTGCGCGGCGGCGCTCGCGGCGCTGGATACCTACCGCGAGGAGGAGTTGTTCGAGCGCGCGGCGGCGCTGGAGGACTATTGGACAGAGGCGCTGTTCAGCCTGAAGGGGCTGCCGCATGTGACGGACATCCGCTGCTCCGGCCTGGTGGGCGCGGTGGAGCTGGAGCCGGTCGCGGGCCAGCCGACCAAGCGCGCGTTCGACACGTACCTCAGGGCTTGGGACAAGGGGGCGCATCTGCGTACCACCGGTGACATCATCGCCATGTCGCCGCCGCTGATCATCGAGAAATCCGAAATCGACGAGCTGATTGGCATCCTGGCTGAGTCGCTTATCGCGTAACCAACCGGCGGCCGGCCCGTCGCGGAGGAGCGTGCGGGGCCGGCGGCCGCTAAGGGAGAGACAACATGAAAGACGTTCAAAGCAACGCCCGCATCAATGGAAGCCGCCTTTGGGATTCGCTGATGGAGATGGCAACCAAGGGTCCGGGGGTGCGCGGCGGCAATAATCGCCAGACGCTGACCGATGCCGACAAGGAAGGCCGCGATCTGTTCAGGCGCTGGTGCGAAGAGGCTGGCATGACGGTGGGGGTTGACAGCATGGGCAACATGTTTGCCCGGCTTGAAGGCGCCGAGCCGGATCTTGATCCGGTGATGATGGGCAGCCATCTGGACACCCAGCCGACGGGCGGCAAATACGACGGCGTGCTGGGTGTGCTGGCGGGGCTGGAGGTGGTGCGCTCGATCCGCGATCAGGGTATCACCCCGCGCCGCCCCATCGTGGTGGTGAACTGGACCAACGAGGAAGGCACGCGGTTTGCGCCGGCAATGCTGTCCTCCGGCGTTTTTGCTGGCGTTCATACCCAGGACTGGGCCTATGCCCGCGAGGATGCGGAGGGCAAAAGGTTCGGCGAGGAGCTGGCCCGGATAGGCTACAAGGGCGATGAGCCGGTGGGTAGCCGCAGGATGCATGCGATGTTTGAACTGCATATCGAACAGGGCCCTATTCTGGAAGCCGAGGATAAAGACATTGGCGTTGTGACCCATGGTCAGGGCCTGAACTGGCTGCAGGTGACGCTGACAGGGCAGGAGGCGCATACCGGCTCCACCCCGATGCCGATGCGCCGCAATGCCGGGCTGGGTGCGGCGCGGATCACCGATCTGGTGCACGAGATCGCCATGAGCCATCAGCCCGACGCCGTGGGCGCTGTCGGCCATTGCGATTACTACCCCAACAGCCGCAACATCGTGCCGGGTAAGGTGGTGTTCACCATCGACTTCCGCTCGCCCAGCTTTGACACCCAGACCGACATGGAGCAGCGCCTGCGCGAAGGCGCGGCGAAGATCGCCGAGGAGCTGGAGCTGGGGCTGGAGATCGAGCGCGCGGGCCATTTCGACCCGGTCACCTTTGACGAGGGTTGCGTCGATGCGGTGCGCCGGGCGGCAGAGAAGCTGGGCTATTCGCACCGCGACATCATTTCCGGCGCGGGGCACGACGCCTGCTGGATCAGCAAAGTGGCGCCGACAGCCATGGTGATGTGTCCCTGCTTCGATGGCCTCAGCCACAACGAGGACGAGGAAATCACACGTGAGTGGGCCGCGGCGGGGACGGATGTGCTGTTGCACGCCGTGCTGGAAACCGCAGAGATCGTGGAGTGAAGGACATGAGCCAGAGAACCGTGATCAAGGGCGGCACGATTGTTGCCGCCGACCGCAGTTACGCCGCCGATGTGGCGATCGAAAACGGCAAAATCGTGCAGATTGGCGCGGGCCTGACTGGCGACAAGATGCTGGACGCTGCGGGATGCTATGTCATGCCCGGCGGCATCGACCCGCATGTGCATCTGGAGATGCCCTTCATGGGCACCCATTCGGCCGATGACTTTGAAAGCGGCACCCGCGCCGGCTTGGCGGGCGGCACCACCATGGTGGTGGATTTCTGCCTGCCCAGCCCCGGTCAGTCGATGCTGGAGGCGCTGGAGGCCTGGCACGCGAAATCGAAACGCGCCTGCGCCGACTACTCTTTCCACATGGCGGTGACCTGGTGGAGCGAGCAGGTCTTCAACGAAATGCAGCAGGTCGTCGACTTGGGCATCAACTCCTTCAAACACTTCATGGCCTACAAGGGCGCGCTGATGGTGGACGATGATGAGCTGTTCGACTCGTTCCGCCGCTGCGCCGCGCTTGGTGCGCTGCCGATGGTGCACGCGGAAAACGGCGATGTGGTGGCCACCATGCAGCAGAAGCTGCTGGCTGACGGCATCCGCGGGCCGGAGGGCCACGGGCTGTCGCGACCGCCCGAGGTTGAGGGCGAGGCCACCAACCGCGCCATCATGATCGCCGACATGGCGGGCGTGCCGCTGTACGTCGTGCATACCTCCTGCGAACAGGCGCATGAGGCGATCCGCCGGGCGCGGCAGAAGGGCATGCGCGTCTATGGCGAGCCGCTGATCCAGCATCTGGTGCTGGACGAACGCGAATATCGCAGCCCCAACTGGGACCACGCTGCGCAGCGGGTGATGTCGCCGCCGTTTCGGGACAAGGCGCATCAAGACAGCTTGTGGGCCGGTCTGCAGGCTGGCTCGCTGCAGGTGGTGGCGACCGACCACTGCGCCTTCACCGTCGATCAGAAACGATTTGGCATCGGCGATTTCACCAAGATCCCGAACGGCACCGGTGGGCTGGAAGACCGGATGCCGGTGCTGTGGACCGAGGGGGTGAACACCGGGCGGCTGACCCCGAACGAGTTTGTCGCCGTGACCTCCACCAACATCGCGCGGATTCTCAACATCTATCCGCGCAAAGGGGCCATCCTGGAGGGGGCCGATGCCGACCTGGTGGTGTGGGATCCGAAGAAATCCAAGGTGATCTCACCCGAAACTCAGCAGTCGGTGGTGGAATACAACGTTTTCTCGGGCCGTGAGGTGACCGGCCTGCCGCGCTACACGCTCAGCCGCGGCGAAGTGGCGGTGGACGACGGCACCGTCTGCGCCACTCCGGGCCACGGGCGGTTTGTGGACCGGCCTGCCTTCCCCGAAGTGAACAAGGCGCTGTCCAAGTGGAAAGAGGTGACCGCGCCGCGGCAGGTTGTGCGCTCGGCTGAAAACATGCCGGCCTGCGTCTGATCATGCCCCCGGCACGCGCCGGGGGCTTTCGCATCTGCTGCCCTGTGGAGGACGGGGCGGCAGCAAGCCAATAACAGGGAGGAAACTGAAAATGGCTGATATAACCAGCGGATTTTCCGCATCCGGCGCCGAGGCGCCGCCGCGGATGGATCTGACCGGGATCGACCCGGAGCTTTACAACGAGGACCAACTGCCGACTACGGCGGCGGAACGCACCTGGGACTGGCTGGCGATTGCCGCGCTTTGGGTCGGCATGGTGGTCTGTATCCCGACTTATTTGCTGGCGTCTTACCTTATCGGGGCAGGCATGAGCTGGGATCAGGCGGTCCTGACCATTCTGGCGGCCAATGCCATTGTGCTGATCCCGATGGTTTTGGTGGGCCATGCCGGCGCCAAATACGGCATTCCCTTTCCGGTGCTTCTGCGTTCGTCCTTCGGACCCAGCGGCGCCAAGATCCCGGCTGTGGCCCGCGGCATCGTCGCCTGCGGCTGGTTCGGTATCCAGACCTGGGTCGGCGGCTCTGCGATTTTCGTGATCCTGAACACGCTGACCGGCGGTGCGCTGGCCGGCGAAGCGCTGCCGGTGCTGGGCATCAGCGCGGGCGAGTTCGTCTGCTTCCTCGCCTTCTGGGCGCTGCATCTCTACTTCATCGCCAACGGCACCGAGTCGATCCGCTGGCTTGAGACCTATGCGGCCCCGTTCCTGCTGGCGATGGGGCTGGCGCTCTTGGCATGGGCCTATGTGAACGCGGGCGGTTTCGGCGAGATGCTGTCGACCCCCAGCGCCTTTGATCCGGGCCAGCCGCAGGAAGGCCAGTTCTGGGTTGTGTTCTGGCCGAGCCTCACCGGCATGATCGGTTTCTGGGCGACGCTGGCGCTGAACATCCCCGACTTCACCCGCCACGCCAAAAGCCAGAAGGACCAGCTGCTGGGCCAGTTGGTCGGCCTGCCGATCCCGATGGCGCTGTTTGCCTTCATCGCCTCGGCCGTGACCTCGGCCACCGTGGTGATCTATGGCGAGGCGATCTGGGATCCGATCCAGCTATCCGAGAAGATGGGCGGGTTTTCCGTGATCATCGCACTGTTTGCGCTGATCGTGGCGACGCTAACCACCAATCTGGCGGCCAACGTTGTGGCGCCGGCGCACGGGTTTTCGAACCTGGCACCCAGCAAGATCAACCTTAAGCGCGGCGGCTATATCACCGCGGGCATCGGCATTGCCATGTTTCCCTGGATTCTGGTCAATCACATCATCGGCTGGCTGATCGCATACTCGGCGCTGTTGGGGCCGATTGCCGGGGTGATGCTGGCGGACTACTACCTGCTGCGCAAGACCAAGCTGGAAGTGGCAGACCTGTTCAAGTTGAACGGCATCTACTCCGGCAGCAACGGCACCAACTGGGCCGGTGTCTGGGCGCTGGTGATCGGCATCCTGCCGAACCTGCCGGGCTTCCTGGCCGGTGTCGGCATCACCGCGGGCACCTCGGACTTCTTCGCCACAATCTATACCTACGCTTGGTTCGTTGGGCTGTTCGTGGCCGGTGCCGCCTATCTGGTGCTGTCGAAGATCCTGCACAAGTGAGCCCAGCCCCCGGAGCGAAAACCCGCTCCGGGGCATTTTTCAGAAACCGAACTGAAGATTGTCCGGATGCCCAAAGCCCACTTGGTCGCACTTGGACGGTGAAGGGCCCTGAGCCTTGGGGCCTTTACGCCGCAGGTGCGACCGAATCCTTCCGCAAATTCAATGCAGGGGTGCTGACCCGCTGCGGAAAGTGGGAGCAGCTTTAGGGAGATGGTCACCTGCGCAATGTGGTGATCGAACTCGACACGCTGGATGCGGTACTCGCCTGCCACAATTTGCCGGAAAACCAGGCGGCCAGAAACCACCGCCTTGGAGCAGGCAGTACCAAGACCATGATTGCCGAAAACGCCGCCACCTGGCAGAGCAGATTCCCCGATGAAAGTCTGATCCCTGTGTCTGCTGCGCTCCGCCGCCCGGCAAAAGCACAAGCTTGCCGGACAGCAGCCCGCCGCAATCAGCTGACGCTACGCAGATCCTCTGGCAGCAGCGCGTCGGGGATGTTCTGGTAGCAGACCGGGCGCAGGAAGCGACGGATGGACAGCGTGCCGACAGAGGTCGCGCCGAAATTGGTCGAGGCCGGGTAGGGGCCACCATGCACCATGGTGTCCGACACTTCGACGCCAGTGGGGAAGCCGTTGGCGAGCACCCGGCCGGCCTTACGCTCCAGCACCGGCAGCAATGCCTGGCCCTGGGCGGTGTCACCCTCGTCCAGATGCAGGGTGCAGGTCAGCTGGCCCTGCAATGCGCGGCCGATTTCCAGCATCTCGGAGTCGCTGTCAGCGGTGATCACCAGCCCCAGCGGGCCAAAGACCTCCTCCGCCAGGATCTTATTTTCCAGCCAGGTGCGCGCCTCCGTCACATAAAGGTATGGTGCGGCAGAGCGGGTGTTGCAGGTGGCGGTCAGCAGCTCGCGCACGCCGGCGGTGGCGGCAACCCCGCGCTGGCCCTCGCGGTAGGCGATGGCAATGCCTTCGGTCAGCATGGTCTGGGGGGCGACCTCTGACAGGGCGGCGGTGGCGGTGTCGATGAAACGGTCCGCCTCGGCACCTGCGCGCAGCACGGCGATGCCGGGGTTGGTGCAGAACTGGCCCGCGCCCATGGTCAGCGAGGCGGCCCAGCCGGCGGCGATCTCCGGGCCGCGGCTGGTGAGGGCGGCGTCCAGGATGAACATCGGGTTCACGGAGCCAAGCTCACCGAAGAAGGGGATCGGTTCGGGGCGTGCGGCGCAGAGGTCGAACAGGGCGCGGCCCCCCGCCAGCGAGCCGGTGAAGCCCACAGCCTTGATCAGGGGGTGTTGCACCAGCGCCGCGCCGACGTCCCGGTTGCCGCCTTGGATCATGCTGAACACGCCTGGGTGGATGCCGCACTTTGTGATCGCGGCGAGGACGGCTTCGGCGACGATTTCGCCGGTGCCGGGATGGGCGCTGTGGCCCTTGACCACCACCGGGCAACCCGCCGCCAGCGCCGCTGCGGTGTCGCCGCCGGCGGTGGAGAAGGCGAGCGGGAAGTTGGAAGCGCCGAAGACCGCTACCGGTCCCACCGGGCGCTGCATCATGCGCAGCTCGGGGCGGGGCAGGGGCGTGCGGTCCGGCAGCGCTTCGTCAAAACGGCGGTCGAGGTAGTCCCCCTTTAGGATATGCTCGGCGAAGGTCCGCAGCTGGCCCGTTGTCCGCCCGCGCTCGCCCTGCAGGCGCGCCTCCGGGAGGCCGGTTTCCTGAGAGCCGATGGCGGTGATGTCCTCAGCGCGGGCCTCGATCTCATCGGCGATGGCGTTGAGGAAGGCGGCGCGGTCGGCCCGGCTGCTGGCGCTGTAGCTGGCAAAGGCGTCCTCTGTCGCCTCCACCGCGGCGTCGACGTCGCTGATACGGCCGACGGAGAATTCGTGGCTCTGGCCGGTTGCGGGGGTGGAGGGAAAGCGGGTTTCGCCGGCGGTCCAGGCGCCTGCAATCAGGTGGTTTCCGTGCGGTGTGAACATTTGCGGGCCTTTGTCTGGTGCTGCGGGGTAGCAGGTGAGTCCTAATTTGGGATAATGGATACAAGACATGGATTGCGCAAGGTGCCAGCCGAAAAATTCCGGGTGGTCCCGGTGCCAGATGTCGAACCCATGAAATAACTGCCATTGATGGGGGTTTTCTGCCATTCTGACACAAGGTTAATTGCCACCGGCCAAAATTCGGCCGGTGGTTTTGTTCTAAAACAATGACTTATGTGATCCCTGCCTTCTGCGTGCTGAAGGGATCCGTTTCCCCCCTGAAGATCAGCGCCACCTGTTGACTGAAATGGCCGTATTGAGCAGGACTGAAGCTCAAACCTGGCCAGGTTCTTTCTTTCAATTCCCCGACCGCACAGTGTGCAATCGGGGGCCAGACGGCGCGGTGTGCCGGGAAAGGGCCAGCTATGTCCAAGATCAAGTTCATCGAAGCAGAGTTCCACAATGCCGACAAAGACCGGCGGGCCATACGGCAGCGCCTGGAACGATTCCTGAAAACGCGCCGCGCCCTCGAGCGCGGCATCGTGCCTCCGGACCCTGAGGATCGTGATGACCGCCTTCGGTGGGAAAACGAATTGATGCAGGTTGGTCTCGGGCGCGAAGGTCAGGACCGCGTGGACCGCCGGGTAAGCAGGCTGGTGGAACGGCGGGCTGCGGCCGCAGGCCTCTCCCACCTCAAACTCGACGACCGGAGAGCCTTGGAGGTTCTGCGCAACGGTGTGGAGCTGATCCGGATCCGGACAGAGCACCAGGCGGATGAAATCGCCGCCGGGATTCATACCGGCATGCCCTGGATGGCGCCTGCGACCGATCTCCTTTGGAAGTCGATGCGGCGCTCAGTCCGCAATGGAGATGCAGGCTTCCGCCTGCCTCCGGTGCTGCTGGACGGTCCTCCGGGGATTGGAAAGAGCATGTGGGCCCGTCAGCTGAGCACCGCACTTGGCGTGCCCCGCTGTGGTGTGGAGGCGACGGCAGAGCAGGCGTCGTTCGGTATCGTGGGCTCTCAACGCGGCTGGTCCAACGCGCAGCCGGGGCGTCCTTTGATGACGATCCTGAAGCACCTGATAGCGAACCCGGTTGTCGTTGTGGATGAAGTGGAAAAGGCCGGGGTTGCAACTTCCACCAAAGGAAACAGCTTCGGCCTGACCGAGGGGCTGCTGTCCCTCCTGGAGCCATCTTCCGCGGCTTCCTGGCAATGCCCATACTACCAGGTGGGTTTCGACATGTCCTGGATCAGCTGGGTGCTGACCTCCAACACCTTGGTCACTCTGCCAACCCCTCTGCTAAGCCGCCTGAAGGTTGTTCACCTCCCGCCAGTTTCAGTAACCGAACTAGCCGTTTTTGCTCGCCGTGAGGGCTGCCGGCGTGGATTGACGCAAGACTCTGTCGAGGCTGTGGCCGAAGCGTTGGAAATTGCCGGAAGCGGTGCGGAGCTGAACCTTCGGCATGTCATCCGGATGCTGACCCGGGGTGGAGTGATGGAGGCGGCTTGGACCCGTCATTGAGGATGTCGTTTCCGGACATTGCAAAATAGGGGCGCCACTGTGACGGACCGCAGGGCGTCATAGGCCCGGCCGCCGGCCACGCAAACCTCGAAGACATTCGTGGTCGAAGCGATCTTGTTGCCGCTGCCGTCGGTGACGATGTTCCCGGGGTGTGTCTGGCCGAACTCTTCGGCAACCAGCCGCGGCACTTGGGCGATGCGCGGGTCATAGCAATAGACGACCACGGTTTTCAGCGACACTGCCTTGGCAAATTCCTTTCGCACCGCCGCTTCGTCAAAGCCGGGCTGCTTGGAAAAGGCAAAAGCGCCGAAGTTCTGATGATTTCCACACATGTTGATCTCCTTTCATCAGGTCAGAAACGGCTGCAAGCGCACGCTGCACCGATGCGTGGTCCTGCGCCTCGCGGTACCAGCGCCGGGCGGCCGGCAGCTCTTCAAGGCGGCCAGCACCCAGTAGGTGGATCATGGGAAAAGCGGCACAGTCTGCCGCCCCGAAACGGCTGCCGCTGAGGAAACTGCAGATACCGAGCCGCTGCTCAATGGCCACAAGTGCGCGCGCTGCCCGCGCCTCGCCAAAGGCCAGACCAGCACTGCTGCCCTCTTCGCGCTCCAGGCTGAGCCCGAAATTGACGGGTGCCACCAGGTCGGTCATTACTAGGCTCAGAGCTTCAAGCGCGTGGGCGCGCTCTGTCCGGGCGGCTGGCAGCAGCTCGCCAGACTTTTCGGCCAAATACAGCAGGATCGCCATGGATTGGCTTAGGGTGATCTGGGCGCCGCAAGGGCCTTCGCTGTCGATGATCAGGGGTACCTGGCCCATCGGGTTGAGGGCAAGGAACCCGGGCCTGTCCTGATCCCGCTCGCGCAGGTTCACAGGCACGGCCCGGTAAGGCAGCCCGGTTTCCTCCTGAGCGATCAGCACCCTGTAGGTGTTGCCGGTGGTCCATCCGTAAAGATCAATCATTTCCCCCTCCCGCTGCCGGTACCGGGCTGTGATCCAGCTTGATCTGCAGTTCCTTCATCACCGCGCCGTAGCCGCCTGCCATCAGGCCGGTGATCCGGCCGGCCCTGAGCTCCAGCTCAACGGTGATTTCGCTTGGGGAAACGGGCTCCATGAAGTGGCCCTGCTCAATCTGCAGCCTTGGCTTGCGCGCACCCAGGTGGTCATAGAGCGCGCAGGCCAACGGGCCCGCTGCCATGCCGGTGGCCGATTCCTCGCTGATGCCATAACGCGGCGCGAACATGCGAACAGTGGCGTCAGCAGTGGTAGCTCCGGGATCCGTCGTGAACACGTAAAAGCCGATCAGATCCAAGGCGTCGCTGATGGCCTCGAGCGATGCAAAGTCAGGTTTCACCGCCTTGAGCGCGGCACCGTCTTTGACTGCAACCAGCACAAAACTGTTTCCGGTATTGGCCAGCTTGGGAGAGAAGCGCGGATCCAGATCCTCCGGCACCAGTCCCAGTGCGTTCAGCACATCCTGTTCCTGAACACCCCGGTCCGCCCACTCAGACGGGTCTTCGTAGCGCGGTGCCAGCTGCTCCATATAGGCGGCGCCATCCCGGATGATAATCTTGCGCGGGCCGTCTACGGTCTCTTTCGAAGTCTCCCCCTCACTCACCCTCCCGAGCTCGGCAAGATAGCTGAAGGTGGCGATGGTTGCATGGCCGCAATGGGCAATGCGGCGCGTCGGAGTGAAGAAATCCAGCTTGAACCCTTCGGTTTCGGAACGGGACACGAAGGCGGTTTCAGACAGGCCGACCTTCTGCGCAATTTCAAGAATTTGCGCGTCGCTGAGGCCGTCCGCATCCAGCACAACGCCAGCAGGATTGCCGCCGATTGCCTGCGACCGGGCGCCGCCGCCATCGCCAAGGCGCTTAAGGTCCTTTTCGCTTAATCCGTCGCGCCCGGCCTCCAGCAGTTCAGGATCACCACAATCCTTGAGCGTGACAAAGCCATTGACGATACGGGCGGTGACTGTGGCTTCAATGCGGGTCATGCTTTCGGCTCCTTTTCATGAATTGCCGTCAGCATGATCCATCCCTTGCCAGGAATACATTGATATAACTATGATCCCGATTCATGAAACAGACCGACATCCTGCTGCCCAAGCTGATCCAAAGCTCGCCCTTACTGGAGGCAATAGCCGAGGAGCAGAACTTTACCCGCGCCGCGGAGCGTCTCGGCATTGAGCAATCGGCGGTCAGCCACAGGATCAAGGCGCTGGAGGAAGCGATCGGAGTGCCGCTGTTCGACCGCACAACCCGCCGGATCACGCCGACAGACGCCGGCCGTATCCTGTGTGACGCCGCACAGCACAGCGGCAGCGCCTGGCGCGCAGCCCTCACCCGGCTGCATGACCTCAAGACCAGCCGCAGCCTGCGCCTCTCAGTGTCTTCTTCGGTGGCGATGAAATGGGTTGTGCCCGCCCTGCAGCGCGCTCAGGATAGCGGGCTGGATCTTCTGGTCGACGTGGATGATCGGCTGGTCGACCTGCACGCAGGCGAGGCCAAGGCGGCAATTCGCTATGGCTTGGGCCCCTATCCCGGGCTGCATTCCGAGCCTCTGCTGCAGGCGGTTCTGCTGCCCGTCAGCCGGCCCGGCTATCTTGGGCCAGTGCCACTGCAGGACTATTGCCGCCAGCCCGGCGCCCGGCTTCTGGTGGATCGCTTCGGCGAAAGCGACGGCACCGGCTTCAGCTGGCAGGAATATTTTGCCGGCCGCGGCTGGGATATTGAGTTCGAACGCTCCATCAACGCCTTTGCCCGTGCCGATCTTGCCATCCAGGCTGCCATTGGCGGCATGGGCATTGCGCTCGGGCGCAGCCTGCTGGTGGAAAATGATCTTGAGGCTGGATTCCTGGAAGTTGTTGGCAAGCCGGTGAAATCCCGCGCCCGCTACTGGCTGGTCACCACCCCCGCCAATGCTGCCACCGATGGGTATCAGGCGTTGCGCCAGTGGGTTCATGAAGAGATTTCAGTAATCCGCTCGCAGCAATCAAAGCTGTTCAGTACGGGCTGATCCCCATGTTCATGAGGCGGGCTCATGTACATATGGTTCGCCCCGCGCCCTGTTTCTGAGCTAGCCAGCAGGCAGATGCTCAGTTCAGCGGGGGTGCGGCATGCACTATGTCTTATGCGATGTTTTCTCGGACGGCCCGTTCTCCGGCAACAGCCTGGCGGTTTTCCCCGAGGCCCTGGCACTGGACGGCCGGCAGATGCTGCAACTGACCCGGGAGCTCAAGCAATTTGAATCCGTCTTTCTGACCGGGCCCGTCCTCGTAAACGGCAGCCGCCCCCTGCGGGTTTTCGATCTGGAAGAGGAGCTGCCGTTTGCCGGCCACCCTTTGCTGGGCGCCGCGGCCGTGCTGCATCACCTGGAGCAGCCCGCAGAAACGGCTGAGACCGCCTTTGCCTTGGGAGACCGCCAAGTGACTCTGCGTTCCGCCCGCTGCGCCGCCGGGTTTGACGTTTGGATGGATCAAGGAAAGCCGCTGTACCTGGCAGAGCTGAACGGCCCCGCCGCGCGGGAGCTTGCCAGCTGTTTCTCGCTGGCGCCGGACATGATCTATTCCGAGGAAGCGCCCGCGCTCGAGAACGCTCTCCATCGAGAGTTTGCCGAACGCCGCATCAACATGTCGAATATGCGGAAAGAGTTTTTCCGGGTTAGCCTCAAGGAGGTCGAGGAAGCGGTTGGCCGTTTGGCGCCGGACGCGAGCTTCTTCACCGCCCGCGAGGCGCAGGAGTACCAAGAGACGCTGGCGCGCCGTCGCGAGACTCTCGAAGCACAGATCCAGCAGGGCCAAGGCCAGTCGCTCCCCGCCGAAATATGAGCGTGAAGGAGTGCCGTGATCAAAGTGGCGCAAGTTGTATAGCAAACAACTAAAGCGAATGACGGCTAACAGGAAGCTGCACCGCAGCAAGGAGAAGAAGGTTGAATGTCCTGTGTGGGTGGCGCCTGCATTGCAAGCGTTTTCTGCAGTGATCGCGGCGGTCCGTCAGTACGGTCGTGTGTTCGGCCTGTTTACGCAGTCAGTGTTGAGGGCTGCTGGCCTTGGTGATTTCCGCAAGCAAGGTTTCTATCGGCTAATGCTGACGCGACTGGAAGACTGTCGGCAGTCGGCTGCTTGACCGGATAACCTGCTAGATATGCAAGACGAATGACGTGATGATGCGGAATCAAGTCAACCAA
Organism: Leisingera sp. CC-HEC093; assembly: GCF_059429195.1. Lineage (NCBI taxonomy): Bacteria > Pseudomonadati > Pseudomonadota > Alphaproteobacteria > Rhodobacterales > Roseobacteraceae > Leisingera > Leisingera sp. CC-HEC093. The sequence goes on from NZ_JCAIJR010000001.1 coordinate 1,879,712, forward strand.
GAGCCAGGAAACTCCGGGAATGTCCGTGGCCCTATGAGGCCGTAGAGCCGATTGGAACCTTGCTTGCGGAAATCATCAGGGCCAGTGGCAGACCGCCACGAAAACAGGCCGGACAGACGACTGCACTGACCAAAACGCCGCTGAAACCACCAAAAAATGTCTTGCAATGCAGGCGCCATCCACAGAGGACATTCCCACCTGATTGAAATGGCAAAGCCCAACCTGGGGGCCAACTGAGGTTTCAGCCCTGGATCATTAAATCACTGCCTAAAGTGACAGGCGGCGCGATCGTCTGGGCAGTTCTGCAGTCTCTCCTTCGGGCAACCGGGCGGCCTCAAGCTTCTGAAAGATCTCTTCCGGCATGGGCATCGCATGCGGTTGGGGGTGCTGGCAAACGTGCAGCTCCATGAACTCGCCTACACTGGCCAAATCAGTGCCGCTGAGCATCTGCATATGCAGATGAAACCGCTTGCTGTCGCATCCAATGACGCGGGTTTCCACCCGGACCCGGGCAGCCTCCTTCACCTCGCACAGAAAGAACTTGTGATCCTCCAGCAGGTAAATGGTGCAGCCGGTGCGCTTGCGGTAGGCCGCGTCAAACCCGACTTCGTCCTGAAAGGCATCTACCGCCAGACTAAAGACTAGCCCATAATAGCTGTCCCGCATATGGCCGTTGTAGTCGATCCACTCGGGCAGGATATCCGTTTCAAAGCTGTAGACCATCAGTGCCTCTTCTGCGCAGGTTGTGCCAAGCCGTAGAACCGCGCCGCTGTTTCGCCCAAAACCGCGGCGTGCTGCTCTGCCGTCACAAGCGCGCGGTAGGCCTCGGCGAGGGCAGCGTAGCCGGAATACAGGCTGTCGACCGGGAAGTTCGATCCGAACATGCAGCGCTCCGGCCCGAACTGTTCCAGGCAGGTGTCGACCAGCGGGCGGATGCTGTCCTGGGTTCAGTTGTGTTCGAACATTCCCAAACCGGACAATTTGCAGGTCACATTGGGCAGCGCTGACAGCTGCCTCAGCGCACCCGCCCAGGCGGCGATGCCTGCCGGGCTCCTGTCATGCGGCGAGCCTGCATGGCACAGCGCCACCTTCGTGTCCGGCGCCTGCGCCAGAACCGCGGCGGTTTTTTCCATCAGCTCCGGCAGCAGCTGCAGGTCAAAGGACAGCCCGCGCCGGCCCAGCTCCCTCAGCCCGTCCTGAAACCGGGGATCATCCAGCAGCGTGTTGGTGCCGGTCAAAGCGTCCTCGCCCGGTGCCCGGCCGACGATCTGACGCACGCCGCGCACCGTGGACAGGCTTTGGAACCGGTCCAATTGCGCGTTCCAGTCCGGTGCGGCCAGATCGCAGAACACCACCTGCACCATCGGCCAGTCCGGATTGGCACGGGCGGCGCCGTCGACCCATTGTGCCTCCTGCCAGCCGTCGGCAGCGCCAACCTGTATATGCACAGACGCGCAAACGCCCTGCGCTTCCGCATCCCGGCGGAACTCGCCGATCAGATAGTCCCGCTGGATTGGCGCAGGATCGCCAAAGAACCGGCGGGCACCTGTTTCCATCAGCCAGGGATAATGAACCGCCTGCAAATCCCAGAGGTGATGATGCGCGTCGACGATCATGGCTTCTCAATCCCGGTTGTCCGCGCCAGAATATCCACGCCCTGCTGGTTCCAGAAGTGAAGCAGGTCGATGAATATCCAGTTCTCCGCCAGCTTGTCCCCGTCGCGCCGGTAGATGTCGATCACCCGGAACTCGCCGGTTTTGCCGGTGGCCGGCATCCCCATGAACCCGCCGGTGTGTCGGGCGGTGAAATTCGGCCAGCCGAAGAAGCCGCCGTAGTGCCCCTCGGCCATCCGGCAGATGTGGCCGGTCTTGGAGCGCTCAGTGAAGGCGGCGCGGAACGGGCCGGAGTGCTGTTTGGCATAGCGCTCGATCGTGTAGGTGGCGCCAATGCCTGAGGGCCCCCACCAGATCATGTCGTCGTGCCAGGTGCGGGCCAGTTCCTCTTCCAGTGTCATGTTGCTGTCCCATTGGCCCAGGTCGGAAATCATCGCCTCAATCGCGGCAAGGGTCTTTGTCCCTTCCTCCGGCGGCTGCGGGTCGAGCAGCAGGCCGCCATGCGTGACCGGCCCCGGCTGCACCAGCTGCGCGCCGGTCTGGACCGGAAACGGCTGCAGCCCGGCCTGCAGCATCAGATGCGGGATGTCGAAGTACATCGCGGTTTCAACGATCCTGCCGCCCGCGACCCGGTGAAATGCGCAGTAGCGCAGGAACGCCATCTTGCGGGTCGGGCGGATGCCCAGCCAGGCACCGTCATGCAACCCCATCAGATGCCCCATCGAGCAAACCCAGACGCCGCCGGGATCGTCAAAGCGGTTTGCCCCGGCAAAGAAGACATCGACGCGGCGCTGTGCCCGGGTCAGTGCCTGTCGCAGCGGCATCCAGAACCGCCGTCCGGCTTCCTCCGGCCCGCGGATCTCACCAAAGGGATGAAACCCTCTCCATAACAGGTCCGGGCTGCAATGCTGCGCCATGATTCCGGGGATATCCGGCACCTCCGCCTGATCCAGCGCGGCATAAAATGCCCGGACCACTTGCTTTTCACCCTGAAAGCTCATTCTTGATTTCCCTTTTGGTTCAGCGGCTTCATGGAACATCGACAGCATTTGAATCACCGCTCCTTTGGCAATATTGCATACGTATGCAAAAAAGTCTTGCCAGATTTGATACGACAGGAATACAGTTTTGCAAACGTATGCAAATGTTGATTCTCCTGGGGAGGGAGCCGCGGTATGGCAGAGATACAGCTTCGCAATGTCGGCAAGCGCTGGGGCAGCTTCGTTGGCGTTGAAAACTTCGACCTGACCATTGCCGACAAGGAGTTTCTGGTGCTCCTGGGGCCGTCGGGCTGCGGCAAGACCACCACTATGCGGATGATTGCGGGGCTGGAGGATGTGACCGACGGTGAAATCCTGATTGGCGGCGAAATGGTCAACGACCGAGAACCCAAAGACCGGGACGTGGCGATGGTGTTCCAGTCCTACGCGCTCTATCCTAATATGAACGTCTACGAAAACATCCGCTTCCCTCTGAAGGTGCGCGGCATTGACCCGGCCAGCCATGACGAGCGTGTCATGCAGGCGGCCGACCGGGTCGAGCTGCGCGACTTCCTGCACCGCAAACCGGCCGAACTGTCCGGCGGCCAGCGCCAGCGCGTCGCCCTGGCGCGCGCCATCGTGCGCAAGCCCAAGGTCTTCCTGATGGATGAGCCGCTCAGCAACCTCGACGCCAAGCTGCGGGTCTCCACCCGCGCCCAGATCAAGAACCTGAGCCACGACCTGCAGGCTACCACCATCTATGTGACCCATGACCAGATCGAGGCGATGACGCTCGCTGACCGGGTGGTGGTGATGAAGAAAGGCGTGGTGCAGCAGGTCGGCGCCCCGACTGAGATCTACGACCGTCCTGCCAATACCTTTGTGGCAAGCTTCATCGGCTCCCCGGCAATGAACCTGATGGAGGGTGAGGTTTCGGGCGGGGTGTTTCGCGCCGAAAATGTGGAAATCGCCGGCGTGGCCGCGCCGGACGGCCCGCTGACGCTGGGGTTCCGCGCAGAAGATGCGGGGCTGGCAGTGGATGGCAACGGCCAGATCAATGCGCCGATCTACACGCTCGAACTGCTGGGCGATGCCACCATGATCTCCGTGCGCGTCGGAGGCGCTCTGGTTTCGGTGAAAACAGACAAGAGTTTCCGGGCGGAAATCGGCGACAGGGTGTCGCTCTCCGTGCCCTCTGAAATCTGCCACCTCTTCGAAGCAGGAAGCGGTGCGCGGCTGGAAAGGTAAGCCAGCATTCTGCCCTTGTGCGCGCACAGGGTTCAAGGGGCCGATTTCATGTCTGCGGCCCGTAAATGGGAGGAAATAATGTCAGTTAAGAAGCTAACCGTGTTCAGCGCCGCAGCTGTGCTCTTGGGATCCGCAGCCTATGCTGGCTGCGGCCTCAGCAGCGGCAGCGTCAGCATTCTCGGCAATGAGTTTGCAGCAATCCAGGCGGTTGCCGCTGGTGCCAAGCAATGCGCTGGCGATGGCGTGACGGTCGAGAGCAACCTGAACAAGGACTACCGCGAACTGCAGGTCGCGGCGCTGACCGCGAACCCGGCGCAATATACGACTGTCACCACGACCAACGCGGCCATCGTGCCCTTGCTCAGCGGCAATCTGATCCGGCCGCTGGACGACCTGATCGCCAAACACGGCCAGCGCCTTGGCAAGAACCAGTTGATCACCATCGACGGCAAGGTCATGGCGGTTGCCTTCATGGCCAACGCCCAGCACCTGTTCATCCGCGAGGACATCCTCAAGGAAGCCGGCGTCGAAGCCCCCAAGACCTATGAGGAGGTCATTGCGGCCGGCAAGGCGATCAAGGATGCAGGGCTGCTGGATTACCCCTTTGCCACCACCAGCAAGACGGGCTGGGATCTGGGCGAGGAATTCGTGAACATGTACCTCGGCCACGGCGGTGAATTCTTCAAGCCGGGCACCGCCGAGCCAAGCATCAACAACGAGGCCGGCGTTGCTGCCCTGAACACGCTGAAGGCGCTGACCGAACTGTCCAACCCGGATTACCTGACCTTTGATTCAAACGCGGTGCAGGCATCCTGGGAAGCAGGCGACGTCGCAATTGCCCATCTCTGGGGCTCCCGCGGCACCGGCATGCTGGACAATGAAGGCTCCACCGAAGAAATCGTCAGCAACACCGCACTGATCTCTTCGCCGACCGTTGCGGGCGGCGATGTCCCTGCGTCAACCCTGTGGTGGGACGGCTTCGCGATTGCCAGCAACATCAGCGACGAGGACGCCGAGGCGAGCTTCATAGCCATGCTCAACGGCATCAGCACCGAAGTCGTGCAGGCCAACAATGACGCCGCAGTTTGGCTGGTTGAAGGGTATGAGCCGACACCGGCCTCTGCTGGCGTGTTCGCAACCGCAGAAGGCAAGGCCAAACCCTACCCGATGCTGCCGTTCATGGGGCTGATGCACTCAGCACTTGGTGCGGAGTTGACCGAATTTTTGCAAGGCTCCGAAACCGCAGAGCAAGCGCTGGCAGATGCCGAGGCCTCCTACGTCGCGGCTGCCCGGGAAAAAGGCTTCCTGAACTAAACCCGCCCCCTTTGGCAGAGCCGGCCGCTCCGGCTCTGCCCCTCACGCAAGCGAACGGGACGACCTGCGATGCGCCATAAAACCTTCCTTTGGTTCATTCTGCCCAGTCTGGCAGCGATGTTCCTTTTCATTGCATTGCCGCTGGTATCGGTTGTGATCCAATCCCTTCACATCGAGCATGAACAGGTGATCGTGACCTCCGAGAATTGCGGTCCGTTCGGCTGCACCGAATCCAGCTCCGTCGACACCGAAGCAACCGCACAGCTCCGCGCCGAACAGCCGCTTGGCCGGTTTGCGGGTCTCAGCACTTATTTCGACCGCGGCCACCTGGCGACTGCGGAAATTGCCCAGGCCTGGCGAAGCCAGGACACATGGGGCGGCTTCTTCTCCGAGCTTTACAACCTGCCGTTCTACAAGGCGCTGGCCTTCACGCTGACATATACCTTCCTGGTGACTCCGCTGGTCATCGTGCTGGGGCTGATGATCGCCCTGGGGGTAAACCGGCTGACGCCGGTGCTGAAGGGGCCAACCATCTTTGTCTCCCTGCTGCCGATGATCATCACCCCGCTGATCGGTTCCTTGATCCTGTTCTGGATGATTGATGCCCAGGGGGTGATCGGCAAGACGCTGCAGTGGCTTTTTGACGATCCGGATCTGTCGCTCAAGGCATCGCCTGCGCTGACCTGGATCACCCTGCTGGTCTACGGCGTCTGGAGCTCCGCCCCCTTTGCCTTTGTGGTCTTCTATGCCGGGCTGCAGACGGTGAATTCTGACTCGCTCGAGGCCGCGATGATCGACGGGGCCACCCGCTGGCAGCGGATCCGCTATGTGGTGATCCCGCATCTGACACCGCTCGTGGTGTTTATCTCGCTGATCCAGCTGATGGATAATTTCCGGGTGTTCGAGCCGATCGTCGGCTTCTCTGCCCAGGCCAATGCAACCTCGCTGTCCTACATCATCTTTGCGGACATGCGCAGCGACCTCACCCGCTTCAACTCCGCCGCGGCGACCTCCGTGCTGACCGTGATCGGCGTTGCGATCCTTCTCGCCCCCGTTCTCGTCCGCACCTGGCGCGACTTCAAAGGAAAGGCTGCCTGATGTCCAGCGTTGCAAACCGCTCCTCCCGGTCCGTCATCATCTTCTCATCGGCCTTCGTCCTCCTGTGGGTCATTGTTGCCTCCTTTCCGTTCCTTTGGACGCTCTGGGGATCGTTCAAGGTTCAGGCCGATTTCTTCTCCAAGGCGGACTGGCGCAATGCCCTATGGGGTACCCGCACCCTGATTGAAACCGGCGGCACTTTCACCGGTGCAGGCTATGACGGGGCGTGGATCCAGGAAGAGTTCTGGCGCGCCGCACTCAACACAATGATTGTTGTGTTCTTCACCGTCATCATCTCGCTGACTTTCGGGACCCTCGGCGGCTATGCACTGGCGCGCTCCGGCCACAACTATGCCTTCTGGCTGCTGATGATTGCCCTGGTGTTCCGCGCCATGCCGCACATTACCCTGGTCTCCGGCTACCTGCTGCCGTTCTTTGAGTGGAACCTCTGGGGCCACCTGCCGACGGCCATCATCGTCCTGGTGGCGATCAACCAGCCCTTCACCCTTTGGATGCTGCATTCTTTCTTCCTCAACATCCCCAAGGACCTGGACGAAAGCGCCAAGGTCGACGGCTGCACCCAATTCCAGGCCTTCCGCCACGTGATCATCCCGGTGATGTGGCCCGGCGTGATTACCACCGGCCTGTTCTCCTTCCTGCTGGCGTATAACGACTTTGCCGTCACTGCGATGCTGCTGAGCGAGGAAAACCGCACCATGGTCCCCGCTATTGCCGGCTTCCTTGGCTCCACCCTGGAAGAAGGCAACGTGATGTTCGCGGTTGCCGCCGTGGTCTCCGCCACCGCCCCGCTGTTCGTGCTGGTGATGTTCTTCCAGCGCCAGATCGTCAGCGGCCTGACAGCTGGCGCGGTGAAAGGCTGATGAGCGCCTCCGCCCGCCACACTGCGGTTGCGCGCCACCCGGCGCTCAACCGGATGCCCAGGGATTTTCTGCCCGCCCGACAGTTTTTGCACTCCGCAACAACCTGACTGGCACCTAACAAAGGACAAGACACATGAAAGGCTCCCGCCCCGAGCAGGCCGTGCTGACCAAAGACACGGATATGAGCAAGACCGAAGACACCCGCCGCGTGATCGAAAACATGGTCGACGGGCTGAACGACCACAGGATCAGCGACATCGGCGAATTCTTCTCCGAAGGATTCCGCTGGATGGGCAACCAGGGCTGCGGCACCAAGACCGGGCTGAAGGAATTCCAGGACAACTGGCAGCGCCCGTTTCAGGCGGCGTTTTCAGACAAAGTCTGCATCGACGAGGCCCGCCTCTACATGGGTGAATGGGCAGCCGCCTTTGGCCGCCAGGAGGCGACCCACTCCGGCACTTTCCTGGGCATCGCGCCCACCGGCAAGCGGGTCGAGATCCGCTACATGGACTTCTGGAAAGTCGTGGACGGCAAAATCGTGGACAACTGGGTGAACGTGGACTTCGCCCATGTCGCGGCCCAGCTGGGCGTAGATTTGTTCAACGGTGAAGGCTGGGAAGCCTTTGACCGCGGCGAAAAAACCGCTCCCCGCCCGGAATAATGACCTGCTTGCAGGCAGCCACTGGCTGCCCGCCCCTCCAGCCTGAGGATACTCCATGACCATCGAATACCTGAAACGCGGCAAACCGGAATCCGACCGGGCCGAAGACGACGCCAAGACCCGCGCCGTGGTGGAAGCCACCCTGAAAGACATCGAGACCCGCGGCGACGCCGCGGTTCGGGACCTGTCGGAGAGATTTGACAACTACTCGCCTGCGTCCTTCCGCCTCAGCCAGCAGGAGATCGACGCTCTGATCGCCCAGCTGAGCGACCGCGAGCTGGCGGACATCAAATTCGCCCAGGAGCAGGTCCGCAACTTCGCCCAGGCACAGCGCGACTCGATGCTGGACATCGAGGTGGAGACCCTGCCCGGCGTGATCCTGGGTCACAAGAACATCCCGGTGCAATCTGTCGGCTGCTACGTGCCCGGCGGCAAGTTCCCGATGGTGGCTTCGGCCCACATGTCGGTGGCCACGGCCTCCGTGGCCGGAGTGCCCCGCATCATCGCCTGCACCCCGCCGTTCAACGGCAAGCCCAACCCGGCAGTGATTGCCGCCATGCACCTGGGCGGCGCCCATGAGATTTATGTGATGGGCGGGATCCAGGCGATCGGTGCGATGGCGATCGGCACCGAGACCATCGATCCCGTTCACATGCTCGTCGGCCCCGGCAACGCCTTTGTGGCCGAGGCCAAGCGCCAGCTGTTCGGCCGCGTCGGCATTGATCTCTTTGCAGGCCCCACCGAAACGATGGTGATCGCTGATGAAACCGCGGCAGACGCGGAGTTGTGTGCAACCGACCTCCTGGGCCAGGCCGAGCATGGCTATAACAGCCCCTGCGTTTTGCTCACAAACTCCCGCAAGCTGGCGGAAGAGACCCTCTCCGAAGTCGAACGCCTGCTGGGCGTGCTGCCGACGGCCGGCACCGCCAAGGTCTCCTGGGAGGAATACGGCGAAGTTATCGTTTGCGACACTTATGACGAGATGCTGCAGGTTGCCGACGATATCGCCTCTGAGCACGTGCAGGTGATGACGGACCGCGACGACTGGTTCCTGGAGAACATGACCTGCTACGGCGCATTGTTCCTGGGCGCCCGCACCAATGTCTCCAACGGCGACAAGGTGATTGGCACCAACCACACGCTGCCGACCAAGAAGGCGGGCCGTTATACCGGCGGGCTTTGGGTCGGCAAATATCTGAAAACCCACAGCTATCAGAGGGTTCTGACCGATGAGGCGGCAACCCTGATCGGTGAATACGGCTCGCGGCTGTGCATGCTGGAGGGGTTTGTCGGCCATGCCGAGCAATGCAACGTCCGGGTGCGCCGCTATGGCGGCATCAATGTGCCCTACGGCGAGGCCGCACCCTACCGAGAGACGGGCGGGTAACGCGGCGCAGGGGGCTCTGCCCCCAGGCCTGCGGCTTCCCCCCCGGGAGTATTTGGGACCAGAAAGAAGCAGTACCTCAAGTGATGGAAACAGATGTACATAGCGGTAACAAAGCGGTTCTGACGCCGCTCCGCGCGGCGATGCGCGACTTTGCCGAGGGCCCGGTGCGGGCCGAGATGGAGCGTGTCATTGCTGCGGATGCTCGCCTGCACCTGTGCCATCCCTTTGGCGATCTGATTGGCCCCGGTGACCTGTATAAAACCGCCTTTGCGCCGCTCTTCGCCGCTTGGCCGGATTTGGAGCGGCGCGACTACATCGTTATGGCCGGCCGCGACGGGCACGGCTTTGACTGGGCCGGTTGCGGCGGGTATTATACCGGTACCTTTCTTGCGCCCTGGCTGGATATCCCGCCGACCGGTCATCAGGCCGCGATGCGGTTCCACGAATTCTACCGTTTCGATGGCGGCAAAGTGGTTGAGGTGCAGGCGCTTTGGGATATTCCCGAAGTGATGATGCAGGCCGGCGCCTGGCCGATGGCCCCGTCGCTGGGGCGGGAATGGCAGGTTCCGGGTCCAGCTTCGCAGGACGGGCTGGTGCCCGGCCCGCGTGATGCGGACCGGAGCGAAGCCAGCTGCCGCCATATCCTGAATATGCTGGAGCATCTGCAGCGCTACCCCAGCCAGGGCGGGCCTGACGTGATGCAGATGGAGCGGTTCTGGCATCCCCGCATGAACTGGTACGGGCCTGCCGGCATCGGCACCGCCCGGGGCATTGCGGGGTTTCGCAACTGGCACCAGATCCCGTTCCTGAACGCCATGCCGGACCGCGGCCAGCACTCTGGCGATCTGACATTCCATTTTTTCGGTGACGGGGAGTATGCAGCAGTCACAGGCTGGCCCAACATGCGCCAGACCGTCACCGCCGATGGCTGGCTGGGCATTGCGCCTGCAGGCAAACAGATCGAACTGCGTTCGCTTGATTTCTGGCGGCTGGAGAACGGGCTGATCCGCGAGAACTGGGTGCTGGTGGATCTTCTGGATGTCTACCGCCAGCTGGGCGTTGACGTCCTGGCCCGGCTGCGCGAGTTCAATAAGGCCCGCAACATGGGTCCAATAGCAATCCCGGATGGAATGACCTGATGCCAGAGCTGCCCCGCACCCCTTCCTTTGATCTGACCGGCAAAACAGCGCTGGTTACCGGTGCCTCCTCCGGCATCGGCCAGGCCTGCGCTGCGGCGCTGGCACAGGCGGGGGCCCATGTGGTCTGCGCCGCCCGCGGCGCGGACCGGCTGCAGGGGACTGTGGCAGCGTTGCAGGGGGACGGCGGCTCCGCAGAGGCGCTGGTGCTGGATCAGGCGGACCTCTCCGCCCTGCAGGAGGCGTTGCACGGCCGCGCTTTTGACGTAGTGGTGAATTCCGCTGGCCTGGCCCGCCACGGCCCGGCGGTTGAAACAACACCCGAAGACTTCGACGATGTGATGGGCATCAATCTGCGCTCGGCTTATTTCCTGTCCGCCTGGGCGGCGCAGAGCATGATGGCTGCAGGCAAACGCGGCTCGATCATCCACATCTCCAGCCAGATGGGCCATGTCGGCGGCATCGACCGGGCGGTCTATTGCGCCTCCAAGCACGCAATCGAGGGCATGGTGAAATCCATGGCCATCGAATGGGGCAAATCGGGCGTGCGCATCAACACCATCTGCCCCACTTTCATCAGGACACCGCTGACCGAACAGACTTTCTCCAGCCCGGAGCGTGCGGCCTGGATCATGGACAAGATCAAGCTGGACCGCATCGGCGAGGTCGAGGACATCATGGGTGCCGTGCTCTATCTGGCCTCGCCTGCCTCGGGCATGGTCACCGGCACCTCGATGCTGATCGACGGCGGGTGGACGGCAGACTGATGGTTGAAAAAGTCACCTCTCTCCAAGTCGCACAGCGTGCCGGTGTCAGCCAGTCTGCGGTCTCCCGGGTGTTCACCCCCGGCGCCTCGGTCAGCAAGAAGACCGCTGACAAGGTGAAAAAAGCCGCCGCCGAACTGGGCTACCGCCCCAATGTCCTGGCCCGCGCGATGGTGTCCGGGCGCTCGCGCATCATCGGGCTGGTCGTCGCTTACCTGGAAAACCAGTTCTACCCCGAGGCAATTGAGAAGCTGTCCAACGCTCTGCAGGAACACGGTTATCATGTGCTGGTCTTTCTCGCCTCGCAAACCTCGGGCAATGTCGAGGACGTGATGGAAGAGATCCTGGATTACCAGGTCGACGGCATCGTCACCGCTTCGGTCGCCATGTCCTCCGACATCGCGCGGCGCTGCCAGGACGCGGGGGTGCCAATGGTGCTTTTCAACCGCTCCCAGGACATCGAAGGCATCACCTCTGTCACCTCCGACAACTTTGCCGGCGGGCGCAAGGCAGCGGAATTTCTGCTGGCCGGCGGCCACCAGCGGATCGGCTATATCGCCGGCTGGGAGGGGGCCTCGACCCAGCGCGACCGCGAGGCTGGGTTTCTGGCCGCCCTGCAGGACGAAGGCGCGGGCCTTTTTGCCCGTGAGACCGGCGAATTCCATACCGGGACCGCGCGCGAGGCGGCCCGCAAGATGTTTTCCCGACCGGCACCGGAACGCCCTGACGCCGTGTTTGTCGCCAATGACCACATGGCCCTGGCGGTGATGGATGTGATCCGCTTCGAACTCGGCCTCTCAGTGCCCGGGGATGTCTCTGTCATAGGCTACGATGACGTGCCGCCGGCTGCATGGCCGGCCTACAACCTCACAACCGTACGCCAGCGTGCCAATTTGATGGTGGAGGAAACCGTCGCCGCGCTGCTGGAGCATATCGCCGCCCCTGAAACCGCTAGCCCAAGACGGGTTGCCATCGACGGACCGCTGATCGTGCGCGGCTCGGCACGCATACCCGAAGGATGGAACTCATGAAGGGTTTTGACCCGAAATTCCGCGACTTCCCCGGCTACATCATCGGGATCACCCACGAAATCTGGGAAAGCCGCGGCTTTGCAACTTTGCATGACTATTACGCACCGGATATCGTGGTGCGCATGCCCGGTTCGGTGTCCACCGGCAACCAGGGCGTGATTGCCGCGACCATGGCCACCCTGGCGGAATTCCCCGACCGTACGCTGCTGGGCGAGGATGTGATCTGGTCCGGCACGCCGGAAGAGGGGATGCTGTCCAGCCACCGCATCCTGTCGACCGCAACCCATCTGGGCGACGGCGCCTTTGGCAAGGCGACCGGCAAGCCGCTGGTCTACCGCATCCTGGCCGACTGCCACGCCCGCAACAATGCCATCGACGACGAATGGCTAATCCGCGACAACGGCGCGGTGGTCCGCCAGATGGGCTGGGATCCGGTGGAGTTCTCCCGCGATCAGATCGCCCGCGAAGGCGGCGCCGAGGCCTGTGTCAAACCGCTGACCCCGGCCAATGATCTGGAGGGCCCCTACAAGGGGCGCGGCAATGATAATGCCTGGGGACAGCGCCATGCAGATCTGCTGACCCGCATCATGAATGCGGATATGACTGTCATCAAAACCGAATACGACCGGGCGGTGCAGTCGGAGTACCCTGGCGGCGCCACCGGCCACAGCTATGATCCGGTGGAACGCTTTTGGATGGGGCTGCGGGCCTCGCTGCCCTCCGCGATCTTTACCATCCATCACCAGATCGGCCGCGACGATCCCAATATGCCTCCGCGCTCTGCCATCCGCTGGAGCCTGCATGGCCAGCATGACGGCTGGGGCAGTCTGGGTTCGCCATCAGGCGCCGAGCTGTATGTGCTGGGCATCAGCCACGCCGAATGGGGCGAGCTGATCGGCGGTGACATCAAGCTGCGCCGCGAATGGACGCTGTTTGATGAAATCGCCGTTCAAAAGCAGATTCTGCTGCATACGGGCGCAGTCTAAGTGATCGCCTTTGGCACATACCAGCTGGACAACCGGCAAGCGACACGCCGCTTTCACCGGCACCGCGCCTCGCTGCGCGCACGCCGGCTGAACCTGCGGCCGCCGGGATGATGGGGGCATTCTCCTCCCTCCCTCTTCATCCCGGCACAAAAGGATACCAGCCATGAGCACCATTCAATCCCGCATCGTCCGCTACGGCGAGCTGAAACCCTGCAAGACCGCCTTCATCGACGCCCACACCCCGGGCTCCGACCAGAAGGAGAACTTCACGATCATCGGCGGCGGCGTCAGCGAAAGCCCGGACCAGCATGTCCACATCACCGACAAGATCGGCTTCAACATCGGCGCGGCGGGTCAGCCGCCGAAATGCCGCAACAGCCTGCATTCCCACACCACGGCCGAGGTGTTTTTTGTGGCAAAGGGACGCTGGCGCTTCTTTTGGGGCCGTTATGGCACCGCGGGTGAGTTCATCGCCGAGGAAGGCGATATCTTCAACATCCCCACTGGCATCTTCCGCGGCTTTGAAAACGTCGGCCAGGACTACGGCATGATCATGTCGATCCTTGGCGGTGACGATGCCGGCGGCGGCGTCACCTGGGCGCCGCAGGTGATCGAGGACGCGCAGGCCCACGGCCTGATGCTGGGCAACAACGGCGTGCTGTATGACAGCAAGAAGGGCCAGGAACTGCCGCACAACGTGCAACCGATGCCGGTGCTGACCGAGGAGCAGCTGAAGGCCTACCCCGAGGTGCCGGTCGAAGATGTAATTGGCAGATATGTCGCCCGTTACTGGGATCTGATGGCCCTGGCGGCTGGCAAACCGGCTGTGGTTATCGGCGAGAACGGCCTGATCAAGGACAAGCCGGGCTTTGAGGTCGATTTCCTGGCCCGCGGCTCTGCCGTGGCGGATCAGGTCAAGGCGGAAAAGCCGGTGGTTCTGATGCCCGCCAGCGGCCATTGGCGGATCACCATCAACGAGGTTGAGACCACCCTGTCCAACGGCGACACCGCGCTGGTGCTGCCCGGCGAAAGCTACAGCGCCGAACCGTCGATGACCGGGAACGCGGGCCTCTACCGCATCACTGCCACCGACGATCCTGCCGGCGCCACCTGGCAAGGCTGACCGCAGTTTCCTCCTGTGCGGCGCCGTCCGCTGCACAGGGGGTGTACAGGGGGTGTACGCATGGCACCGCCCTGAAATTAGGGAGATTGGATGATGGTCAAGACAACCCATGTTGGCTCGCTGCCCCGGACCCAGGAGGTGGTGGACTTCATCTTCGCCCGCGAGCGGAAGGAACCTTTTGACCAAGCGGAATTCGACGCCTGCATGGCGGCTGCCTTTTCTGAAACTGTCCGCAAACAGGTTGCCGCGGGGGTGGATATCGTCAGCGACGGCGAGACCTCCAAGATCTCCTATGCTACCTACGTCAAGGACCGCTACACCGGCTTTTCCGGCGACAGCCCGCGCAATGCGCCTGCCGATCTGAAGATGTTTCCGGGCTTCCTGCAACGGCTGGCAGACGACGGCGGCACGCCGCAATATGCCCGCCCCATGTGTACCAGCGAGGTGCGCTCCAAAGGCCAGGCTGAGCTGAAAAAGGACATCGCCAACCTCAAAACTGCCATGGCAGAGCACGGCGCGAAGCACGGCTTTATGAACGCGGCCTCGCCCGGGGTCATCTCGCTGTTTTTGCAGAACGATTTCTACCCCACACGCGAGTCGTACCTGGCCGCGCTGGCCGATGCGATGAAGGCTGAATATGAGACCATCGTGGCCGCCGGGCTGGACCTGCAGCTGGACTGCCCCGACTTGGCACTGTCGCGGCACATGCTGTTCAATGACTTGTCCGACGCGGAGTTCATCAAAATCGCGGACATGCATGTGGAGGCGTTGAACCACGCGCTGCAAAACGTGCCGCAGGAGCGCGTCCGGGTGCATATCTGCTGGGGCAACTACGAAGGCCCGCATTGCTGCGACATTCCGATGGACACAGTGTTCACTACTCTGATGAACACCAAATCGCGCTATGTTCTGTTTGAAACCTCCAACCCGCGCCACGCCCATGAATGGACCGTGTTTCGCGACCGCAAGGCAGAGATCCCGGACGACAAGGTGCTGGTGCCCGGCGTGGTCGACACGACCACCAATTTTGTAGAACACCCGGAACTGGTCGCGCAGCGCATTGCAAGATTTACGGAAATCGTCGGCTCTGACCGGGTGGTCGCAGGCTCGGATTGCGGTTTCGGCACTTTTGCAGGCTTTGGCGCGGTGGATCCGGATATCGCCTATGCCAAGCTCGCGGCTCTTTCCGAAGGGGCGCGGATGGCCAAATGACACCGCTTGTCCTGATCCCCGGCATGATGTGCGACGCGCGGCTGTTCACCCCGCAAGTCGCCGCCTTGTCCGGCCAGCGCAATCTGCATTTGGTCTCGCTGGCCCGCCACAGCAGCATTGAAGCCATGGCGCAGGCCATGTTGGAGACAGCGCCGCCGCGATTTGCCCTGGCCGGTCTGTCAATGGGCGGCATCGTGGCGATGGAAATCCTGCGCCAAGCACCGCAGAGGGTCGACCGGATCGCGCTTCTGGACACCAACCCGCTGGCCGAGCGGGAAGAGGTCAAACATCGCCGCCTGCCGCAAATGCAGGCGGTACGCAATGGCCGCTTGGCAGAGGTCATGCGTGACGAAATGAAACCGAACTATCTGGCGCCCGGCCCCCAGCAGCAAGACGTGCTGGACCTCTGCATGGAGATGGCGATCGGGTTGGGTCCTCATGTGTTTCTGTCCCAATCCCGCGCCCTGATGGAGCGTTCGGATCAGCGCAAAACACTGGCTGAAGCGGATTTGCCTGCGCTGGTTCTCTGCGGCCGCCAGGATGTTCTGTGCCCGCTGGAGCGGCATGAGCTGATGGCCGGTCTCATTCCCGCTGACCGGCTGGAAGTGATTGAAAACGCTGGGCATCTGCCCACACTGGAACAACCTGAAGAAACCACAGCGGCGCTGGCCCGCTGGCTGGAGGCCTAATGGACAACTCTCTTCTGGACCTGCTGAAATCGGTCGACACCCCCACTGTCTGCAATGCAATCGAAGTTGCACAAGGCAAGCGCGGGTTTGCCAATTTCACCCGCGGCACCATGCTATGCTCTGCGCCAGAAGCAGGCGCGATCGTGGGCTATGCCCGCACTGCCAAAATAGCGGCCGTCAATCCGCCCGCTGAACCGCCAGAGATAATCCGAGAACGGCGCATGGCCTACTACAAGCATATGTCCGAGGGTCCGCGCCCCGGCGTGGCAGTGGTGGAAGATCTCGACTACCCGGACTGCATCGGCGCCTACTGGGGAGAGATCAACACCACGGTCCACAAGGGGTTCGGTCTTTCCGGTGCGCTGACCAACGGCGTCATGCGCGATCTGGGAGATCTGCCGGAGGGCTTTCCGGTGGTTGCCGGTTCGATCGGTCCCAGCCACGGTTTCGTGCATGTGCGTGAAATTGGCACTCCAGTCACTGTCTTCGGGATGGAAGTGCAGGACGGGAACCTGATCCACGCCGACCGCCATGGCGCGCTTGTTATTCCGGCGGACGTCGTGCCGCTATTGGGACGTGCCATCCAGAAGCTCCTGGAGACGGAGAAACTGATCCTCGAACCGGCGCGCCGCGAAGGTTTCGGCTTTGCCAGTTTCGAAGAAGCTTGGGCCGCGTTCGAAAAGGCGCGAACTTAAGATTGGGGCAGCAAGTGCGCCGTGGCGCGGCTGACGAATGAGCTATCTTTTTGATCAAGCAGTAACTTCAGGAGTAGTGCTCTTGTGCAAGGCAGCTTGTTTCCTACCGGAATGTTGAGGAGGGCGCTCGCTGCGCGTCCGCTTCTACAGTGAGTTTGGGGCGCGTTCGCACCCGCGGCGAACTTCCGGTTCCCGCCTGACCATGACCCCAGGCCATCTGGGAAATTACACCAGCTTGACGGACGTGACCTGCTAATCCAGGCCGCCCGGCAAGGCAGCTAACCCATTAGGGGTAGCCTCAGCATAATGAACACAGCAGGGGCCGTATGGCTCCGGACTGCAACTGCCGCCCGGCAGACAGGGCGCGAACGGTATCCCTCCCGGATGCGTCGCCTCTGCCAGCTCCCTCTCTTGGCAGGCTGCCAGTCCCACAGATGGGGGACTACCGGAAAGCTGCCCTGACGGGGATCATGCGGGTATTTCGCGAAGTTCTGCAGGAGCGTTTGATGACAGGTTATTCGGTGGACGGAACACGGCTTTGGTCCCGTTTGATGGATATGGCCGAAATCGGAGCAACCGCGAACGGCGGCTCGCACCGGCTTGCGCTCAGTCAGGATGACGAGGACGGCCGCGAGCTGTTTCTGGCATGGTGCGGGAACCGCGGCTTCACAGCGATCTTCGACAGGATCGGCAATCTGTTCGTCCGCCGTGCGGGCCGGGATCCGGCTGCGCCGCCGGTTGTCATCGGCAGCCATCTGGACACGCAGCCCATGGGCGGCCGGTTCGACGGCGTGCTGGGGGTGCTGGCCGGACTGGAAGTTCTGGAAACGCTTGAAGATCTGGGGCTTGCGACAGAGGCACCGGTGGATGTCGCCGTGTGGACCAATGAGGAGGGTTCCCGGTTTCAGCCCGCCATGATGGGCTCGGGCGTTCATTGCGGCGTGCATTCACTCGCTGAAACACTGGCGCTTACCGACGCATCGGGCATCCCGGTTGCGCGGGAACTCGAGAGATTTGGCTACGATAGCGGTGTGGAGCCGGGCAGCCGCGCAATCGGCAGCTATCTGGAACTGCACATCGAACAGGGGCCGGTCCTTGAGCAGGAGAAAAAGACTATCGGGGTGGTCACTGGCGGGCAGGCGATCCGCTGGTATACCCTGACAATGTCCGGCGAAGAGACCCACGCCGGGCCGATGCCCATGGCGATGCGGCGTGACCCGGTGCGACAGCTGGCGGCGGTGACGAACCTGGTTTACCGGGTTGGCCTGACGGATCCTGATGCCCGCGCGACTATCGGGGTGATCGAAACGCGGCCCGGCGCCATCAATGTGATGCCGGGGCAGGTCCGCTTATCGGTTGATATGCGCCACCCCGATGAGGCCATGCTGGGGCATATGCATGGCACCCTGGCCGAGGGTATTGCTCAGTTGAAAGCCGAAGCCGAGGGTGTGGACGTTAACCTTGAACAGACTTGGCACTCACCTGTTGTCACATTTGATCCGCAACTGATTGAGGCGGTGCGGACCAGTGCCGCGGCGCGGGGTTATGCCGCCCGGGACATGGTCTCCGGCGCCGCACATGACGCATTCCATCTTGCCAAGGTGGTGCCCGCAACATTGGTTTTTGTGCCCTGCCGCAAAGGTATCAGCCACAACGAACGGGAATACACGGCGCCGGAGCATGTCCGCGCCGGTGCGAACGTGCTGCTGGATGTAGCATTGCAGGCAGCGGGTGTGCAGGCACCGGCGGGGGCAACGGCATGAGGATCACCGTTGCCGATTGGGACCCGCGGCCACAGGCAAGGGCGGCGCAAACGGACGCGCTGGCTGCCCATGCGGCGGCGGCGCAGAGCGATCTTGTGCTGCTGCCGGAAATGCCGCTGAGCCGCTGGCTGGCTATCAGCCCGGAACGTGACGCAGTGTTGTGGCAGCAGTCTGTCTTTGACCACGAGCGGGGCCTGGATGAGCTTGGAAAGCAACTGGGAACGGCATTAGCGGGATCGCGCCCGGTTCTGAATGCAACAGGCCAGCCCAGAAACCGTGCCTTCCTATGGCAGGAAAACCAGATTGCTGCGGAGCCGCACGAGAAAGCGGCGCTGCCGGAGGAAGACGGCTATTGGGAGAGCCGATGGTATGGGGCGGGTGAGCAGCAAACGGCGCCGCTGGACTGGAACGGGGTCCGAATTGGATTTGCCATCTGCACCGAGCTGTGGGACTGGGCGCATGCCTGCCGCCTGTCACAGGCGGGGACAGAAGTGCTTCTGGTTCCGCGCGCGACGCCGGATTTGGGCAGCGATATCTGGATCTCCGGCGCCCGTACCTTGGCGGTGCGGAGCGGCTGTTATATCCTGTCTTCGAATTTCGCCTATTCGGCAGTCGACGGTTTTGCCTTTGAGGGGGCTTCCGTGGCGGTGGACCCGGACGGGGAGGTTCTCGCAGTAACCAGCGAGGAGCAGCCATTTGCCACGGTCTCTGTCAGCGCCAGTACGGCGCGGAATGCCAAGGCCACCTATCCCCGGTATGTATTTGACAAAATGAAAAAACAGGAAGGTGCGCCATGAAACATCTTTGTGCGGTTGCGGCCGGATTGGCCGGCTTTGCAGGTGGTGCGGCATGGGCGGAGACCCTGGTGCTGACCAATGCCGCCATCTACACGGTGGATGAGGAGCGCAACTGGTCTGAGGCGCTTGCCATCGATGAAACCGGCGTCATTGCCGCCGTTGGCAGCGAGGCCGAAGTGCTGGCAGCGGCAGGTGACGATGCGGAGATCGTGGACCTGGGCGGGCGTATGGTGCTGCCAGGCTTTCAGGACATTCACTTGCATGCGGTGGAAGCCGGGGTGAATGCGGTTCTCTGCCCGTTCGAAGCCTTCGATACACTTGCTGGTTACAAGGCCGCGGTGCGGCATTGCGCTGAAGACGGGGATACTGGCGCGTGGGTGCTAGGGGCCGGTGTGAATATGGTCAACCTGCTAGACTTGCACGGAAATCCGGTTGAGGTGCTTGATGAAATCTCGCCGGACCGACCGGTGATGATCCTTGATGACATCGGCCATGGCGCCTGGGCCAATTCGCTGGCGCTGCAGGCGGCGGGATACGGCCCGGCAGAGGACGCTGCCAATGGCAATATCATCCTGCGCGGACCCGATGGGCGGCCGAACGGGGTGGTGCTGGAAAATGCACCGCACAACCTGCGCTCCCTTGCCTTTCCCCCAACCCGGGAAAATCTGGACTTTGCCTATGACAGCCTGCTTGATGCCGCGGCGGAGCTGAATGCCAACGGGATCACCTCAGTCAGCGATGCGGGCGGCTATTGGCCCCAGGGGCATCATAAGGTGTGGGATAAGGCTGAAGAGGCGGGCACGCTGACGCTGCGGGCCTCGAACGCATTTTACATCTACCTGACCGCCCCTTGGACGATCAGCTTTCTGAACTCAAAACACTCTTCCACAACGACCCCGGCCGACTGGTGCGTTTCAACGTGGCCAAGATCTATGTCGATGGCATCCTGAGCCAGGCGACAGGTGCCTTGCTGGAACCCTATGAAGCAGGGCTGAATTTGCTGAAAGGTGAGGAATACGGCTATCTGTATTTCGAAGAAGAGGCGCTGATGCATGCCGCGCGGGAGTTGTCGGCGGCGGGGTTTCAACTGCATTTTCATGTCACCGGGGACTACGGCGCACGGCTGGCGCTGGATGCGATTGCCCAGGCCGCGCCGGAGGCCGGGCCGCACCGTCTGACCCATCTCTATCTTGTCGATCCCGCGGATTACCCCCGGTTTGCCGAGCTTGGCGCCATTGCCGACCTGCAGCTGGCGCCAAGTGCGGTCAGCAAGGATTATGAGGCCTTCATGGCGGAGTTCATTGGCGATCGCACTGATTTTCTGCTGCCTGCAGGAGCGCTGTTGGAGGCGGGGGCGATCGTAACGCTGTCGAGCGATTGGGATGCGGATGAGCTGAACCCGCTGATCAAGATCGAAACCGCGGTCAGCCGGAAGCGCAATGGCCTGCCGGACGTCGCCGCCGCCATAGAGGCGATGACCATCAATCCGGCTATGGCTCTGCGCCACGCGGACCGGACCGGGTCCCTGGAGGCGGGCAAATTCGCGGATCTTGTGGTGCTGAGCGAAAACATCCTGGAGATCCCGCTGGAAAGCATCAGCGGCGTTTCCATTGAGGCGACCCTGCTGCAGGGCGATGCGGTTTTTGATGACGCAGGGCTGTTTTCAGAGTGAAATTAGAGCTGCCCGTTCACTGGCCTGTCGAGGTAGGTGAGCGGGTCGCCAGTCGCATTGGCTGGTGCCCGGGTCAACGCCTCAAGGAACAGCGAGAACAGCTCCCCCTGCGAGGTGATGCCCAGTTTGTTGTGGATACGCTTGCGGTGGACCTTGACGGTTTCCGGGCTGTTGCCCAGCTCGCGGGCGATAGACTTCGAGGAATGCCCTTTCAGGATCAGCTGCACGATCTCAGCCTCGCGCCCACTCAGCACTGAGCTGGCAAAGCGCTCAAAGGATTTTTTCAGATGCAGCCCCATGCGCCCGCTGCCAGCCAGCGAATCCGGGTCCAGTGCGGGCCAATGGCGGCGGCAGAGTGCTGCGATACAGGGCAGCAGCGCGGCAAGTGCAGCCCTTTGATCCGTACCAAGCTGAAAGCTTTCTTCCCTGCTGCCCAGAGAGATCACCACGGCGGCACCATTCTCAAATGCGACGAACACGCTGGTTTCGTCAAACAGGCCGGTGCTTGCATAAAAGGTCTGGTAGTACTCGGACGCCATGAAATCGTCGGGTGCGCACTCGCCAAGCGTGACCACTTGGTCCCCGGTCCCCTGCTGAAAAAGATTGTAGAAGGGGTCGAGGAAGCAGGCAAAATCCAGGTAAGGCTTGATTGTCGCTGCGCTGTATTCATCTGACAGGTTGTCGAACAGCTCCACAGGCGGATGGTCCGGGAAAAAGGCCGCGGCAAAGGTGCTGTCATATCCCGATGCCGATTGGCACAGGTCTGCAAGGGCGGGCACGAACCCCTCTTGCCCGACAAGCTCTATGGCCCGGGCGAGGCCGTCCAGGCCGTCTGATGCCCCCGTTTTGCTGATGTCGCGTATGTTTACTGCGTCAAACATTGAGTCTCCCCCTTTTCCATGGAAAATCGCTCTGGCCGCCTTTTGTGCCTAGGCCGGCTGCTGCTGTGTCATGCAATGGATACCGCCGCCGGCGTGGCGGATCCCCTTCACGTCAACTTGCAGGACTTCGTGACCGGGGAATGCCTTGGCAAAGGTTTCCCGCGCGGCTCCATCTGTGGGCGTGCCGAACGAGGGGATCACCACGCCACCATTTGCGATATAGGCATTCACATAAGACAGTGCCGTAGTGTCCGTCTCAGGCTCGATCATATAGGCTTCGTCGATCAGCCCGATCTCGATTTCCCGGCCATCGGCATCGGTCTGCCCGCGCAGGGCCTTGAGGTTCTCCTCGCAGACCTTTTGACGCGGGCTGGCGGGGTCCGGGTTGCGCTCGAACAGCAGTTTGCCCGGCGCGGTGAAGGTCAGCATGCCGTCGATGTGGCCGTCGGTGATCCATTCCTGCTCGTCGCCCGGCAGCCAGATGACCTTGCGGGCGCCCATGGCGCGGAACAGCTCAGCCTCCACATCCGCCTTGGTCATGCCCGGATTGCGGTTGGGGTTGAGAAAGCAGGTCTCGGTGGTGATGACGGTGCCGCGGCCGTCCGTATGCAGGCCGCCTCCTTCCCCGGTGAGCGGAGACTGAAACAGCGGCAGGTTGAGGTGGCGCACAAGCGTGGCACCGATGCCTGCATCAAGTTCGAAGTCGGGAAACTTCCCGCCCCAGCAATTGAAAATCAGGTTGGAACCGATGGTCTGTCCGTCGCCATTCGTCACGAACAGCGGGCCGGTGTCGCGGAACCAGTGATCGTTCTGCTTCAACCGTACGGCATCAACCTGAGGCGGCAGCAGGCTGCGGGCATGTGCTGCATGATCGGGATGCGCGGCCACCCGCACGGGCTCGAAACAAGAGATCGCAGCGGCAATCCGCACGAAGTTCTCCTGTGCGGCTGCCAGTCCCGCGCCCCAGTGGTCTTCATGGCCGTCCCAGGGCCAAGCCATCCAGCAGGCTGCATGAGGGGCGGTTTCGATCGGCATGACAAAGCCCAGTTCACCGGGGCTCTTGCCGCTGGAAAGGGCCGCAATCAGGTCTGTTGAGGCGTGGGTGTTCATGCTGCTGGCTCCTGCTGGGTGATGCAATGGATGCCGCCGCCGCCAACGGCGATAGCAGGGATTGGCACCTGCGACACGCGGCGGCCGGGGAAGAGTTCTTCGAAGGTTTCGCGTACCAGCCCGTCCTCGCGGATCCCGTATTCAGGCATCACAACGCCGCCGTTGCAGATGTAGGAGTTGACGTAGGAACGGCAGAACCGCGGATCGTCCGAGTCGGCACTGGCCGCGTCCGGGATCTTGACCAGCTTGATACCGCGGCCCTGCGCATCGGCCTGGCCTTCCATCGCCGTGATGTTGGCCGCATTGATGCTGTGCCAGTCATGGTCGGCGGGGCCTTCCGCTTCGATCAGCACAACGCCCGGCGCAACGAAGGTTGCGATGCCGTCGACATGGCCGTCGGTTTCGGTCTCCTCTGCATTGCCGGGCAGCCAGATCACCTTGTCGCCGCCCAGCATGGCTTTCAGTTCCTCCTCAATGCGCGCGCGGCTCCAGCCGGGATTGCGGTTAGCATTGGGAAAGCAGCTGTCCGTGGTCAGGATGGTGCCCTCGCCGTCGACGGAGATCCCGCCGCCTTCGGCGATAAGACTGGAAGTGTAGATTGGCACACCGGCGGCGTTCAGGATCGCATCCGCAGCAGCATCGTCGCCATCAAACGGCTGGTACTTACCGCCCCAGGCGTTGAAACCAAAGGACACACCGGCGCGGCCGCCCTTGCCGTCAGTCAGAAAGCAGGGGCCGGCATCGCGCGCCCAGCTGTCGTCGATCGGGCTGGTGAGGATATCGATATCCGGCCCCAGCAGCGACTTCGCCGCCGCTGCATCTTCGGGACGGGCCAGCATGGTCAGCGGCTCGAATTCGCGGATGGCATGGGCCACCGCTGCATAATTCCGGCGGGTCTCCTCAATATCTGGCCAGAACCCTTCCCGTGTGGGCCACATCATCCAGGTGCGCAGATGCGGCGCCCATTCGGCGGGCATCCGGCAGCCTGCGGATTTCGGGGTTTGCTGGTCGGACATGAAGGGCTCCATCGTGCAAGAATTATTGTTCCTGCAGTTTAGATGTGAGCATATGTTATGAACAAACGCGGAATCTGGCGGCAAACGATGAGAATATTTAATGAATAACCCTTATCGACCTCTGCCACCACTGGGCGCCTTGATCGGGTTCGAAGCTGCAGCCCGGCTTGGCAGTTTTTCACAAGCTGCTGAAGAGCTGAACATGACGCAGTCGGCGGTGTCGCATCAGATCCGGACGCTGGAAACCCATTTGCAGCAGCCGCTATTCCTGCGCATCAACCGGCGGGTGGAGCTGACTGACGCCGGGCGCGACTTGCTGGTCTCGGCCCAGGACGCGCTGGAGACGGTGCGGCTTGGCGTGCGCCGGCTGGACGCCTATTCCAAGCCCGGTTCGGTTGTCCTTCACATGCCGCCTGCCTTTGCTGCGCTGTGGTTCGCGCCCAGGCTTGCAGGGTTCCGGGGCAGCTATCCGGATGTTGATCCCTGGCTTTACACCAGCAACCGCATCATCGACCTGACCGAAACGGAGATCGACATCACTCTGACAACCGAACCGCAGGTAGGTGAGGAATTTGTCACAGCATCTTTCCTGACGGAGGAGCGCATCGCGCTTGCCAGCCCCGGTCTGGCCGCAGAATTTCAGAAGCGCCCCGATGAAGCGCCCCTGATCCATGACGAACACCCCGATGACTGGCAGAGCTGGTTCCTGGCCGCCGGGGTGGAGCGGGCGGACTATTCGAAGGGGCTGAATTTTTCCGATACCGCGCTGGCGGTTGATGCCGCTGCGCGCGGGTTGGGGATGTGCCTTTGCGACAAAGGGCTGGCCCAGCCGCTTGTCAGCAACGGCAAGCTGGAAGTGCTGAGCCCTGTTAGTCTGCGCAGCGGCGCCCAATACCATCTCGTAACGCTGGAGCGCAATCTTCAGCGCACCGCGGTCCGGGTGTCGTGGGATTGGATGCTTGCGGAAACCAGCAGCAGTTAGCGGCAGGCTGCTGCTGAGGAGCGGGCCGGTCTGGCAGCCTCGTCCGGAAAGAAACAGGCCGACTGGCGGCCGTCAGTCAGTGTTGCAAGCTTGGGCACTTCGGTCCGGCAGCGTGCCGGGCAGCCCTTCCGCTCGTAGAGCCAGCAGCGGGTGTGAAACGGGCAGCCGCTGGGAATGGCGGCGTGTGAGGGAACGTCGCCCGACAGCACAATCGGCGCGGTCTGCGCCCGGTTTCTGGCCTTGACCCGCGGTGCCGCCGACATCAGGGCCGTTGTATAAGGGTGCGCAGGTGCGGCAGTCATCTCCTTTGATGGGCCGATCTCTACGATCCGGCCCAGGTACATGACCGCGATACGCTGGCAAAGGTGCCGTACCACCGACAGGTCATGGCTGATAAAGAGCATTGCCATATTCTGTTCGGTGCGCAGATCATCCAACAGGTTCAGGATTTGGGCCTGTACCGAGACATCCAAAGCACTAACCGGCTCGTCGGCAATGATCACTGATGGGGCACTGGCAATAGCACGCGCAATCGCAATGCGCTGACGCTGGCCGCCGCTGAACTGCTGCGGATAGCGCGCGGCATGGTCCGGGCTCAGCCCGACGCGCCGCAGCAGCGCGCCCACGCGGTCCCTCAGCTCGGGGCCTGAGGCCGTTTTCTGGATCCTGAATGGTTCTGACAGGATCCGCCCGATGGTCTTTCTGGGATGCAGCGATGAATAGGGATCCTGGAACACCATCTGAACCCGCCGCGCGAGATTGAGCCGCTCCGGCGCGCAGGATGGATCAATATTCTGCCCGTCGAATTGAATACTGCCTGCAGAGGTTCCGGTGAGCCCGACGATGGCCTTGCCCAGTGTGGTTTTGCCGCTGCCGGACTCGCCGATCAGGCCCAGCACCTCGCCATGCCGGATGGTCAGGGAGACACCGCTGAGTGCCTTGAAGGTTGCGGGTTTTTCAAACAGATTCCGGTTTCCGGATGTGCTGAATTCGACTGACAGGCCATCAATGCGAAGCGCGGGGTTGGGTGCCGGCCTCATGCGGTTTCCTTTGCCTGCGAGGGGGTGGCGTGCAGCAGACAGGCGACCTTATGCTGTTGCTGCGGCATTGCAACGGGTTGCGGTTGTTCCAGGGCACAGCTGTCAAATGCTGCCGGGCAGCGGTCGCGGAACGCACAGCCCGACGGCCGCTGCCACACCGCGGGCGGGGCGCCGGGGATGGGCGTCAGCCGGCCGCAGTCCCCATCCATTGACGGATGCGCCCCGAGGAGCCCTTGGGTATAGGGATGCTGCGGATTTTCCAGCACCTCTTGAGTGGGCCCGTGCTCCACATCCCGGCCGGAATAAAGCACAATCACCTCATCGCTCATCCCGGCGACGACACCCAGATCATGGGTGATCAGCACCAGCGCCATGTTCAGATCGCGTGAAAGATTATTCAGGAGCTGCAGGATTTGCGCCTGAATCGTCAGGTCAAGCGCGGTGGTGGGCTCGTCTGCAATCAGCAGCTTGGGTTCGAACACAATGGCCATGGCAATCATGACCCGCTGGCGCTGGCCGCCGCTCAGCTGGTGTGGATAGCGGGCCATCATGCGATCGGGATCCGGCATGCCGACCCGCGCCAGCGCCTGAACTGCCTTGCTCCGCGCCTCAGCCTTGGCAAGGCGCCGGTGCGCCTGCAGGCATTCCACAATCTGATCGCCGATCCGCATCACCGGATTCAGGCTGCTCATCGGGTCTTGGAAGATCATGGCGATGCCGGTGCCCTGCAGCTTGCGAAATTCAGCAGGCGGCAGTTGTGCCAGGTCAGTGCCATCGAACAGGATCTGCCCGAAGACCTGCAAGGGGCCATCAGACAGCAGCCCCATGATGGCCATCGCCGCGGTGCTTTTCCCTGAGCCGCTTTCGCCGACGATGCCCAGGCATTTGCCGCGTTCAAGGCGCAGCGAAAGCTGCTCGACTATCGCTGCCGCCCGGGCGCCTGTTTTGATGCTTACTGTCAGGTCGGTGACCTCCAAGAGTGCCATGGCGCGCGCAACATCCTTTCTGCATGGGGGGCTCCTGGCGCATAGAGAAAGCCGGAGCCGTTGCGGATAACTATAGCCCAACACCCTGAAATGGCTGTGCCCCTTAGGTGGTATCGACAGGAGCCGCGCTATTTTGGGAGTTTAGGGCAAGGAAACAGCAAGCGGCTCCCTGACGGCAGAGGCGCAGATTTCCTGCCAATTTAGGGAGCTGACCATGACCGATCCGCGAAACCGACCAAACACTCCGCAACTCCAACTGCCGCGCCGGTCTTTCCTGGCCGGCAGCTGCGCTGCTGCCGCGATGGCAGCCGCGCCAGGCTCTGTGGCTTGGGCGGCGGGTGCTGCGGCGGCGCCCAGCATTGGCGCCCGCGACCCGAAAGCCCTGGTGGTGCTGGTGGATGCAACGGTCGAAAACCTTGATCCGGCCACCAATATCGAATGGGCCTATGGCCTGCGCCCGGTTTATGAGACGCTGACCGTGCTGGATGGCACCGGCACGCTGAGCGCGGCGCCTGCGCTTGCCACATCCTGGGAAGCCAGTGAAGACGCCAGCAGCTGGACCTTTACCTTGGCGGAGGGTGTTCTGTTCCACGATGGCACCCCCTGTGACGCCGAAGCGGTAAAAAAGGCGGTTACCCGCCTGGTGCTGCACCCTGCCGGATTGGCCGGAACCTGGCAGCTGGAAGACCCGGACAGCCAGATCGTGGTTCTGGATGCAAAGACCATCCGCTTTGACCTGGGCGAGCCGCGCCCGTTCTTCGACCGTCAGGTGTCCTCGCAATACGGCTTCTGGATTGCCAGCCCAACCGCGGCCGAGAAGCATTCCAAGGGCGATGATGACATGGGGTCGGAATACCTGCAGACCAATCCGGTGGGCACCGGACCTTACACGCTGGACAGCCTCAACCCCGGCCAGGACGCAACCTTCGCCGCCAATCCAGATTTCCGCGGCGGCTGGGACCAGCCGCATTTCAACCGGGTGATCACAAAGACCATTCCGGTCTCCGCTACCCGCCGTCAACTGCTGGAAACCGGCGAAGCCGACATGACCCTGGCGATGGAGCCGGAGGATATGGTGGTTCTGCGCGATGATCCACGGTTTGCGTTAAGCGACACGCCGACTTTCACCGTGCAATATGTAGCCTTTGCCACAGACGGGAAACTGGCCGACCCGCTCGCGCGGCAGGCGCTCTGCCATGCCTTTGACCATGACACCTACATTGAAGAAGTGGCACTTGGCACGGCGGACAAGCCCACCTCGGTCTTCCCCTCGCTGATGCAGGGTATGGACGGCAAGAACCGTCTGTTGCCCTTCGATCTGGACAAGGCCCGCGACTTGCTGGCTGAGGCCGGGGTCGCAGAAGGCACCGAGCTGACGATGGCCTATTACTCAGGCTTTGGCGACATCGAAGGCCAGTTGCTGCAGGCCTGGCTGTCGGAGATTGGAATCAGCCTTAAACTTCAGGAAATGTCCTTCTCCGCCTATCTCGACGTGTTCTTTGGCGAAGGCACCGCCGAGGAGCGCCCCGATCTGTTCTATTTCTCCTGGTGGCCCAATGTGGATCATCCGTACAGCTTTGCCTGGGGGCTGTTCAGCGGCGATGCGGCGACTTTTGACGGCAACACCGGGCGCTATGCCAATGACGAGGCGACGGCGTTGATCGATGAACTGCGCAACCAGGTGATGGATGAGGAGATGACCGCCAAGTTCCAGCGCCTTGCAGAGGTCCTGACAAATGAAGACCCGGCCTGGCTGCCAATACAGCAGGAGCGGTCGCAGTTTGTGGCCCGCAGTGACATTGCGGGAGTGGCGAACAACCCGATCTATGTGGCGACGCTCGACATGTACAACCTGTCACGCACCTCCTGAGGGCTGCCGGTATGCTGCGCTTCATTCTCAGACGCACGGCGGCCACCCTGGTGCTGCTAGCTGGCGTGGTTCTGATGACCTTTGCGCTTGCCCGGCTGCTGCCGGGCGATCCCGCGCGCCTGATCGCCGGCGCCCGTGCCAACGCCGAGGCGGTCGCGGCAGTGCGCGAGCGGCTTGGCCTGGATGATCCGGTGATCACGCAATTTACGGCCTATTTGGGCAACGTTCTGCAGGGTGATTTCGGGCGCTCCGTCGTTACCCGCCGGCCAATTTCCGAGGACATCCTGGCCTTTTTCCCGGCAACGTTAGAACTGGTCATTGCGGCGGGGCTGATCTCGCTGCTGCTGGGGGTGCTGCTGGGCACCTTGGCAGCGGTCAAAAGCGGCCGGCCCGCAGATGCTGGCGTGCGCAGCGTTGCGGTTCTGGGCCTGTCGGTGCCCGATTTCTGGATTGCGCTTGTCTTCCAGCTGATCTTCTTTGCCACCTTGGGGCTGGTGCCATTCGGCGGGCGGCTGGGCACCGGGGTTGCAGCACCCGATTTCGTGACCGGTTTCATGACTATCGACAGCCTGATTGCAGGCCGGTTCGATCTGTTCACCGATGCGCTGCACCATATGATCCTGCCGGTGGCGGTGCTGGCGATCCCATCTATGGCGATCACCATCCGCGTGGTGCGGACCTCGCTGCTGGAGGTGCTGTCGCAGGATTTCATCCGCACCGCGCGCTCCAAGGGGATTTCCCCAGCGCGGATCTACTTCAAACACGCACTTGGCAATGCCCTGCTGCCGATCGTCACCATTTTCGGGCTGAACACCGGCCTGCTGATCTCCGGCGCGGTGTTTATTGAGCTGATCTTCGATTGGCCGGGGCTGGGCCGTTACACTGCCAATGCAATTTCGGCCTCCGACTACAACGCCATCATGGCCATCACGCTGGTGGTGTCTGTGGCCTACACGCTGATCAACTTCCTGGTTGATCTGAGCTATTCCTTTCTCGATCCGCGGGTGAACCTGACATGAGTGCCGAGACGTCTGTGCCCACGCCCCGCAGCCGCCTGCCCAAACTTATAGGCAGCATCATCCGCCCGGTGGCCGGTTTTGTCGGCTCTTCGGGTCAGGCCGCGCTGGCGGCGGCTATTGTCACCTTTGCGGTTATGGTCTCTGTCCTAGCCTTCGGGGCTTATGTGATGGACACGCATATCACCGCTTTTGATCCTCTCAAGATGAACATCCGGACGCGGCTTGATCCACCCACGGCGGAGCATTGGATGGGCACCGACAAGATCGGCCGGGACATGCTGGCGCGGGTGGTGGCCGGGTCCTGGATTTCGCTGTCGGTGTCATTCGCGGTACTGGCCGTTGCCGCAGTAATCGGCACCAGCTTCGGGCTGATAGCGGGGTACGCCGGCGGGCTGGCGGATGAGATTCTGATGCGCATTACCGATCTGTTCCTGGCCTTCCCGGCGCTGATCCTGGCCGCCGCCATCGCTGCCAGCTTTGGCGGCGGGATGCTGTCGACAACGATTGCACTGGCTGCCGTATTCTGGCCTTGGTACGCCCGCCTGATCCGCAGCCGCATCCTGTCGCTGAAGGAGCAGGAGTTCATCGCCGCCGCCCGCTGCATGGGCGCCTCGCACCTGCGGCTGATTTTCTCGGACCTGTTGCCGATGGTCTGGCCCTTGGTGATCGTCCAGGCAACTACCGACGTGGGCTTTGTGATCCTCGCCGCATCCGGACTGTCGTTCCTTGGGCTTGGAGCACAGCCGCCAACGCCGGAGTGGGGCGCGATGATCTTTGACAGTCTCACCCATCAGCCCGCCTCCTGGTGGCTGGCGGTGTTCCCCGGCGGTGCGATTGCCCTGGTTGCGATCGGTTTCAACCTGCTGGGCGACAGCCTGCGCGATCATCTTGATCCCTCGCTTGGCGCTTCCGAAGCTGGTATCTGAATAAGGAACCCCGATATGAACCGACGAAATTTTCTCGCCTCCGCATCGGCGGCGCTGTCTGGCGCGCTGGCAGCAAGTCCTGCCGCTACAGCCCGGTCCGTGAACTACGCAAAAACCGGGGCTGACGTCATCCCCGGCAGCGCGGCCGCGGAGGGTTTTGCCTTCCCCGCCGAATGGGAGAAACACGAGCAAACGCTGATGCAGTTTCCACCGCCGCAGAACTGGTACCCGAACCAGTTGAACGCCGCGCGCAAGGAGTGGGCGGATGCGGCCAATACCGTAGCGGAGTACGAACCTGTCACCATGGCGGTGCGGCGGCGCGACATGACCGCGGCAAAACGGCTGCTGTCCTCCGAAATCACCCTGATTGAAATGCCGCTGAACGATGCTTGGTCGCGTGACAGCGGGCCGATGATTGTGCAGAATTCACAAGGCGCGCGCCGGATCGCCAGCTTCACCTTCAACGGCTGGGGCCGCAAGTTTCCGCCCTACAAGCACGATACACTGGCCAAGGGGCGGTTCGCTGCCCATCTGGACCTGCCGATGTACACATCTGACTTGGTACTGGAGGGCGGCGCTGTGGCAGTGGATGGACTAGGCACCTTGCTGACCACCGAGGAATGCCTGCTGCACCAGAACCGCAATCCCGGCTGGAGCAAAGCCCAGGTTGAAGCTGAGCTGAAGGCCGGTCTGGGCGTGCAAAAGGTGATTTGGCTGCCCCGCGGTCTTACACCTGATCCGATCACCGACGGGCATGTCGACGGTATGGCAGCTTTCGCCGCGCCGGGCGTGGTGTTGCTGCATACCACCGGTGACCGTTCCGATCCAAACTACGAAATCACCCAGAATGCCAAGCGCATCCTGCAGGAGGCAACGGACTCCCGCGGGCGGCGCTTTGAGATCATCGAAATCCCGCTAACCAGCTATGACGTCGTTCATATGAACTTCTACGTCTGCAACGGCGCTGTTATCGTCCCCGTCTCAGGCCGGAAGGCGGAGGATGATCAGC
The DNA here is from genome assembly GCF_059429195.1 of Leisingera sp. CC-HEC093. Lineage (NCBI taxonomy): Bacteria > Pseudomonadati > Pseudomonadota > Alphaproteobacteria > Rhodobacterales > Roseobacteraceae > Leisingera > Leisingera sp. CC-HEC093. The sequence goes on from NZ_JCAIJR010000001.1 coordinate 1,911,601, forward strand.
CTCTCGCCATCCTGCGTGATGCTTTCCCGGGCCGCCGGGTTGTTGGTGTTTCAGGCCGCATGATCGGCGGCGGCGGCGGCGGGGTGCATTGCATCACCCAGCAAGTGCCCGCGGCCTGACTGCAGCCGGAACAAAAAAGAAGGGGCCAATTTTCTGGCCCCTTTTCAGCTGGGGGAGAGGGGTTTATCGTACTTCACAAATGGCACCAGCGTGGCAACTTGATCGTAGAGCCTGCGTGCCGTGTGGTTGAACTCCTGTGTGTGCCAATAGAGGCCGGAAGCACCTTCCGCTTCAGCCCGCCTTGCCACTTCGACAATCAAAGCGCGCCCGGTACCGGCACCACGCGCCTGCGGGTGGACAAACAGGTCTTGAAGGTAGCAGGTGTCCTCGACCGACCACATGTCGCGGTGCAGCAGATAATGGGCGAGGCCGACGGCTTCGCCATTCAGTTCTGCAATCAGGCCGCGGTACTCCCGTTCATCCGCTGACAGCAGCCTTGCGAAGCTGCTGTCGTAGACGCGTGCCGCCAGCGTTGCCTTGTAGAAGGTGAGATAGCCGCTCCACAGGCGGTCCCAGCTTGCCCGGTCGCTTTGTTCGACCGGCCGTATCGTCAGCAAATTTGTCATGCCGGGCTCCCTGTTGCGCCGTCCAAAGTGCGCAGCGCGCCGTACATATGCGGCCTGCGGTCCCGGAACACGCCCCAGGAGCTGCGGTAGCGCGCAGCGGCCTCCAGATCGGCTGTTGCGGTAATGAAGGTTTCGTCGGTGCGGTTCGCTTCCGCGAGGATCTCCCCGGTGTGGCCTGCAATGAAAGAGGTGCCATAGAAGACGCCAGCCGTACCACCGTCCTGCTCGGTGCCCACGCGGTTTGACGCTACCACCGGGATCATGTTTGCCGCAGCGTGGCCCTGCATCGTGCGCCGCCAGTGGCCGCTGCTGTCCAGCTCCGGGTTTTTCGGCTCGGTGCCGATGGCGGTCGGAAACAGCAGCACTTCGGCCCCCTTCAGGGCCAGGCAGCGGGCCGTTTCCGGAAACCACTGGTCCCAGCAAATTCCGCAGCCGACGCGGCCATACCGGGTTTCGACCACTTGAAATCCGCTGTCGCCGGGAGAGAAATAGAACTTCTCCTCGTAGCCCGGCGCCTGCGGGATGTGGGTCTTGCGGTAGTTGGCCAGTATGGTGCCGTCTGCATCGGCGATGGCCAGCGAATTGAAGCGCGCCAGCCCGGCTTTCTCATAGTAGGAGATTGGCAGTACCACCCCGAGCTTGCGGGCCAGCGATGAGAAATGCGACGCCACCCGGCTTTGATCCAGCGGCCGGGCGAGTGGCAGGTGGTCAATCGACTGTTCAAGACAGAAATAGGGCGTTTCGAACAGTTCCTGCAGCAGGATGATCTGCGCTCCGGCCTCGGCGGCAGCGGTCACGAGCGCTTCGGCCTTGGCGATGTTTTCGTCAATGTCCCAGCTGCAGGCCATCTGGGTTGCGGCAAGCGTTATCTGGCGCATGGGGTCACTCCTGACTGGCGATGAAATCCCGGATCGAGCCGGCAACGGCCCCTATCAATTCATCGCATTGGTCCGTGCTGATGATCAGCGGCGGCGACAGGACAATCCGGTCGCCGACCGGGCGCACGATGACACCGCGGTCAAGGCAACCTTTGAATACCTTGCTTGCGGCCTGTTCGGACAGTTCGATAGGGGCTTTGCTGGCTTTGTCGGCGACCAGATCGATGCCCATCATCAAATGGCTGCCTCGCACATCTCCAACATTTGGCAGGTTGAGCAGGGACTGCGCGCTTTCCTGAAAATAGGCGCCAACCGTCTGCACATGATCCAGGATGCCTTCGCGCTCGATGATCTCGATGTTCTTCAGCGCCGCGGCACAAGCCACGGGATGGCCGAAATAGGTGAACCCCATTGAGAACACGCCGCCCTCGCATTGCGGCTTGGCGATGGTGTCGTAGATTTCATCCGAGATCAGCGTCGCCCCCAGCGGGATATAGCCGGAGGTCAGCCCCTTGGCGCAGACCAGAATGTCCGGCGTATAGCCGTACAGCGCTTTCGAGGCGAACCATTCCCCAAGACGGCCAAAACCGGTAACCACCTCATCAGCGATATAGAGCATCCCGTGGGCCTTGCAGATGTCATACATGCGTTTGTGGTAGCCTTCCGGTGCAACCAGCACGCCGCCAGCGCCCATGATTGGTTCGGCTATGAAGGCGGCCACGTTGTCGGGCCCGAGCTGCTGAATGCGCGCTTCAAATTCGTGCACCAGGTGGTCGCAATAGTCCCCGTCGCTCCAGCCATCCGGCTTGGCATAGAGATTGGCTTCCGAGACATGGCTGATGAAATCCTCGCCAATCCGGTCGAACCCGTATTTGGTCCCATGGATGCCTGTGAGCGAAGCCGCCACATAGGTTGCGCCATGGTACCCGTTCAGCCGCGAGATGATCTTTTTCTTCCGGGGCTTGCCCCTCATGTCAAAGTAATAGTGGACCAGCCGCACCGCGGCATCATTGGCGGTTGAGCCGCCGCAGGTGTAATAGACGCGGTTCAGGTCGCCGGGGGCCAGTTCTGCCAGCTTGGCGCCCAGCTGTGCCGCGGGCACGTTGGTGCTGTGCCCGAACGGGTTGTAATACTGCATGTCCATCACCTGCTTGGCGATGGTTTCGGCCATCTCCTCGCGGCCATGGCCGATGTTCACGCACCACAGACCGGCGATACCGTCCAGCAGCTGTTTGCCGTCCGTGCCGGTAACATGCATGCCCTCAGCACGTTCGATCACATGGCTGCCTTCTTTGGCAAACGAGGCGAAATCCGTGTAGGGGTGCAATAGGTGGGCGCGGTCCTGTGCCCATGCTGTCTGCTTGCCGGGGGCGGTCATCGGGGCTCTCCTGATAGTGGCGAGTTTTCTATTCGTCTGCCCTAGCTTCCCCCAGCCCGCCTTCCCCTCACAGTCCCCCGCAGGGGGTATTCGCCAGCCGGTTGCCTTAAACAAACTAGAGCATCGCCAGGTCACACTCAGGGTTGCAGGTAGGCGGCAAAAAAAGGAATTGCGTCTATTCTACCGTGGGTAACGCCGGCTCAGCGGGCTTCCCAACCGTTCAAAAGCTGCGCGGCGGCTGGATGGCCGCTTACCTGTTCCATCGAGTAGAAACGCGAGCGCGAGCGGCGTTTCGAAGAAGGCTGCATCAGAGCTTCATAATCGCCACACCATAGGCGATTGCACAGGCTGATGCCCATCGCCATCCGCTGACCGGCTCGCGCAAAATGAAAGCTGCGATCAGCACTGCGAACAGGATGCTGGATTCGCGCAGCGCGGCGACGAGCGCAATCGGTGCCTGGGTGAACGCCCATACCGCGATCCAGTAGGAGCCAAGCGACATCGCACCCGCCGCGATCCCGGTTTTCCAGGCAGGCAGTAGTCCGGAAAACGCGGCAGCCCCACGGCTCCACGCCGCATAAGCGACCATGCCGACAGCATCGCCAAGAACCATCCAAAGGATGAAACCCGACGAGGTGCCTGCGATCCGCGCCCCGACCCCATCGACAAGAGTATAGCTGGCCGTAAAGCCTGCCGTCCCGATGGCGTAGAACAGTGCTTTGCCCCGCATCCGGCCTGCTGATGATCCCTTCGCTGCCATCAGGAGGACACCGAGCGAGATGGCGAGAATGGCAGCGAGGGATGCGAAATCGAAAGACACGCCGAGAAACGCGACCGAGAACAGGGTCACGATGAGTGGCGCAGTGCCACGAGCTAACGGGTAGGCTTGGCTCAGATCAGCGTGCGCATAGGCTTGGACGAGAAATAGCTTGTAGCCGGTGTGCAGGGACGCAGCCGCGATGATCCAGGGCCATGCCTTTGTCGCCGGTTGGTTCACGAACGGCAGGATCGGCAGAGCGATGGCGGCTTGGACAAGGGCGAGGAGCAGAACAGTCGAAACCCGATCCAGACCGGCCTTCACCACGGAGTTCCATCCGGCATGAAGAAAGGCGGCGATCAGGACCGCGGCGAAGACGTGGTTTTCCATGCTCTATCGCCAGAAGGGCTTGGCAATCTCGGACGCTCGCTGTGTCTCCGTCAAGCCAAGGTCCGACAGACGTTCGGACTCTATGCGCGCGAGGATCCGGCGAGTAGTGAAGTTGCGATACCAGATCGACAGCACATCGAACGTGATCGTTTGCGGAACAGTCGCATCGGCGAAGCGGAATGGAATTTCATGTGTCATATCATTTTATTGCGGATTTCAAACACCATTAAAAACGATTGTTTCTCGTATTTCATGTGAGATAAATACTCATGAAACGCGGTCTGCTACCTCTCAATGCCCTGCGCGCCTTCGAGGCAACCATGCGGCACGGGCAAATGAAACGCGCTTCCGAAGAGTTAGGTGTGACCTACGGGGCGGTGAGCCGTCAGGTGCGGGGTCTGGAAGATACTCTGGGTGTTGCTCTGTTCGAAGGGCCACGCAACAAACTGGTGCCTTCGCAGGCGGCGCTGGAAATGCAGCCCGCACTGCAAGATGCGTTCGACGGCATCGAAGCAGCTGTGTCTCGCGTAATGCATAAGGATCGACGGACGCTGGATGTTTCCTGTCTGAGCACGTTTGCTATGCGGTGGCTGATCCCGAGACTGTTCGACTTTCAGGAGCGTCACCCCGAGATCGAGGTCAGGATGACGGCCGATGATGGCCCGGTGGATTTCGCCCGCCAGCGGCTCGATGTCGCGATCCGCGTGGGCGCAGGGCCGTGGGGCGCAGCAAAGGTCGCCGAGCTTTTCCCGGATCACGTTGGACCTGTTTTCAGCCCAAGGTTTCTGGGGGATACCAAACCCGTCGAATGGGAAAACCTCGCCGATACTCCTCTGCTTCACACCCGGACCCGGCGGTCAGCTTGGCAAGAGTGGTGCAGACAATGCAATTTGCCCCTGCCGGAAGGGGGGCGGGAGTTCGAACATTTCTACTTTCTGCTCGAAGCTGCGACAGCAGGTCTGGGTATGGCTATCGCACCGGAAGTGCTCGTGCAGGATGACCTGCATGCTGGTCGTCTGGTCGCTCCGTTTGGTTTCCGGCCGTCCGGTCAGACCTATGTGGCGCTGACCCCGGAAGATGCGGGGCGCGATGCGGATGTGTTTGTTGGCTGGCTGATGGAAAATGCGCACAGGCAGCAGTGATGACATTTCTCCGGAGCGGCCATTGGCGCAACCGCAGCGAATTCACGCTTCGTCAGGCGAAGTGTGAGCTCAAGTTGCTCTTGATTTTGCGCTCGCAGCGAATGACCGGATCGCGGGCTGCAACCGCAGCATCAGGATTCTGTTACCAAGGCTGGAAATGGGCTGGAAGAGTTGTGCATTCAGCGGATGGAGGGGCAGCAGAACGCTGCCCCTCCTGTCATTTCACCTCTTTGAATTGCCTCCCTTCAAAGATCCAGCGCGGCTCATCGAGGGGTGAACCCAGGCGGAAAGACCTCTCTCTGACAAGGGCCGTGGAGGCAGTTCGCTGACCTCGTAGATAGTGTTCGCGTTCGTCGGGGAATTGATCCACCGGATCAATTCCTTACCTTCCTTACTCTGCTTGGGATTTGGGATCTCGTATTAAGGGCGGCGAGGGCTGCCAGAGCGCGTACCCTGTGTTTGCTATGGAAGAGATCATTTCTTGACGGCAGAACCCGTCTGGGCAAACCTGTCAGGGCGTCCAGGGCTCCGGATGCTCCATGACCTGCTGACCTAAGCAGCCGGAATTTCCCGGCATAGGACGTTGTCGCTGACCGGATGGCCGAAGCCACGCGCCGCATTCATCAGGCCAGTCCGTGACCACCCCAAGTGCCTGCACTTATCTGAGCTCACGGCACATTTCCGCATCTTTCAGACTGATGGATCATGCGGGGCCGGCAATAGCCCGGAAACTATCAGCTGCAGCTGCGCACACTGAAAGCGCGCGGTCAGTGGGAGCGCCGTCCCGGCGCAATGTGCGAAGACCAAACTTGCGCCCACCACCGTGGATCAAGAGCATGTCTTGCAATGTATCGGCGGTACTCTTCTGATTTGGCCAGCATTTTTATCCGCCGGAAGAGTTGCCAGAACAAATCTAGATGGCCGCGTTTGCGCTCAGTGGAAACGGCTTTCAGCGCAGCACTTACGGCTGAATACTTCTCTGAAGATTTTTCAGGGAGCGTCAGGCCGCTCTCCAAGAAGTCTGCCAGATGATCAAATTCTGCGCAGGCGCTCTGAAGGCCGTGGGCTTCCAGCCTTGACCGTACCTCCGGCAGATTGCAGCGTTTCCGCATTGCCACCCAGTCAACCCATGCACGCAACGAGACGGTCCCTGCGTGGCGGCCTGCATGGACGACAAGGTGGCAGGCGCGGTCTTCCGGGTTCGGCAGGGAGAGGCCTGGAAGCCCTGCCGGCACACGCCGGGCCATCACATGCCCGGCGGTCAGCATGCGATCCGTCAGGCCGGGGCCGGTTCGTGTGTGCAACTCGACCGGAAAGTGCCAGTCCGGGCGTGTGAGTTTTGGCAAGTGATGTTCCGGAACCCGCTGGCCTCTCCAGTTGAGATCCGGTTTCGATTCCAGACGCTCAAAAGGTGCAATCGCCCCGATGCCGTGCAAGCATTTTTCGACCTCTATTGCGCGGCTGCCGGGCACGAGGATATCCAGATCACCGACAAAGCGGATGGATTGATCTTTGTGCAAGGGATCAAGAATATCTGCCCCGCCCTTGAGGACGACAGCAGGCACGTCAATCTCCATCAACGCGCGGCCAATTTCGCTCAATTGAGCGATGCCGGATTCAAGGCGCTCTTTATTGGCTTGATGGATCGTCTCGAAAAACAGCAGCAGGTCGCGCGGCAAGGCGCGGGCAGCATCCGGATGCGCTTTCAGCACCGGAGCAATCATTGTGTGGACCTGGTTCAGCTGGGCCGCCCGCGCAAGGTCTTCTGGAGACGGCTCTGCGAGCATTTCCGCCAGCCTGCGCGGGGGCGCGGCGGTGATCGCCGCTGCCGCAAGTCCAAGCAGTGCGCGCATCGGCGCTGATGGGCATTCTTCTAAGAGCTGCAAGAGTTCAGCAAGTCCAAGCAGGCCGAAACGGACTGCTCAGACTCTCCATAGGTGAGCCGGTATGCGGGGAAGGTATCACACATCACTGCCAGAGGAGCGATTTGCCGGTTTTTTCGCGATGGTCTGGCACCAGAGACGACGCATTCGGTGAAAGCTTCTTCTGGTGCGATTTGTTCGACTGCGAGGCCGCTTCCTGCATTGTACCCGGGCAGAATAATCGCCCTTATGGGAACACGTGTGCCGACAGTGGCAGCGGGCGGCAGGGTGAGATAATTCACGCCGTTTCGCGAGCTTGCGAGCTGGCCATGGCGTTCGGCCAGCTTTTGAACCTCGTCCAAGCCGCGCGCGCCGTGCTTGACGGCACTGCCGGCCGGAAAAGCAAGCAAGTGGCGGCCGTCCATATGCAAAGGCAGGTGATCGTCGGCCAGGAAACCGCACCCGGCTTCGACTAGCCCTTGGGCGAGTGTCGACTTACCGCGTCCGCTGTCGCCAACCATGAGCAATGCGCCAGAGCTGCCAAGCACTGCCGATCCATGCAGGACGGCGCCCACTTGGCTGTCACCGCATAAAATCTCGGCGGCCTCGCGGATCAGGAAATACCGCGCCTCATCCCGCGTTGACCGGCCCCAAAGGGGCGTATCTCCTAGAAAAACGCCGCGCCCGCCGCCTTCGCTGTAGACGCACCGTGACTGAACCCATTCCTGCTCTGCGCCGGTATCTGCGAACGCGTAGCGCCCAAGTATCTCGTCCAGCTGTTCTGCCAGTGTCAGATCGTCGCTTTCAACCAGGAGCCGCCCGAATTCTGACGCATAGCCCCTCTTGTAGGGCGCGTCGCCGCCATGGTCGGTTGCGGGATCAGGAAACGGCAGTTGCTCTTCCGCGAACAGCCCGGCTTCCCGCCAGACCGTCAGGATGGCTGATGCGATTTCAGACGCTTCGTGGATGCCGAATGGTTCAGGTTCCGCAGACACGTTCGAAAGGCGGCTTGCGATTGCTTTCGCATCCTCGAAGGCCAAAAGACCGGCCAGGAGCTCACGCCCAAGCCGGTCTGTGCGGATAATTGCCCCGGACACCGGTGCGAACAATACGAACCCGCAACCCAATCCCGCGCACTCAATCGAACGCGCTGGACCGCGCAGCATCTTCAAGTCCCGGTCAAGTTTAATAATGCTCTCCACGCAGCGGGTACTAATCAAATGAGTCATAATGCTCTGAAAATAATGATCATTCCCTGCAAGCGGGCCTACATTATCAGGATCTTCCGCGGCCCCTGCGGCCCCGACGGCCTCGGCGGCCCCGACGGCGTTTGCGGCCCTTCGATCCTGAGCCGCCTGAGCCGCTCACACTTGCCAAGGATACCGATGTCGACGCCGACAGAACAACAGCAGATGCCCCTGCCACTGTTGCTGTATATTTGGCGAGGGACGCAAGTACTTCTCTGCGTTCCGCATTGTCGAGCCCCTCACTGACGTCCGAGGCACGACTTTCCCTATCAATTGCCATAGCTTTCCCCACTCATTACATCACAGTGTCATAAGGTTAGCATGGTTAAGGACATTGCGCCAATTGATTCCTTTTTTGAGCATCCGTGGCGATCTCAGCTCATGCCGCAGTGCTGCTGGGCGGCTGACGTCAAGTCCATAGGGCCGTCTTGGCAGGCCGGTGTGACGTGGCGGACCTGAAGGCCAATTGCCGGCTTGCGGCGGGCGTCCCCCGGACAGTTCGCCGCCGAGGGCTGCGTGGCCGGTACGGCGGCGCTTCCGGGGAGTTGCCTGCGGCAAGTCTCGTATTTATGCAGATTGACCGGCCTTCCGGCTTGCCTTCCACCATTGCTGTCAGGTGGCACGCCGCCTTGCGTCCCATTTCACGAAAGGGAACATGCACAGAAATCAGGGCGGGCTGGCGATCTCTGCCGGTTCGATGTCATCGAACCCCGTCACCGGAACCAGTTCAGGCACTTTAATGCCCAGTCTGCGCGCTTCGCGCAGAGCGCGGGCCGCCAGCACATCGTTGCCGCGCATGAACACAGTCGGGCGCGGCGTCAGCTCCATCAGCCGCGAAGGGCCTCGTCGCCCTTGTCGGTTTCAAGGGCCGCTTCGATCCGTATCAACATGCCGGAGTTTAAGCCGCTCTTCTCGATTGCTTGCCTCAGCGCAAAGACAATCTGTTCAGCGCTGAATCGCGTCTTCGGCATCGGTACACACTTTCTCTCGTGCCAGAAATGCACCCAAAATTTCGCACCCACCCCGGAGCAGTTTCACGGTGCAGGACCAGCGCTGAACAAATGGATTTAGCAGTAGTTTTCCATGTTAGGACTGGCTGCTGCGGGAGCAGGAGCTTTCTGTCTAAACAAGGGCGGCAGGCTTCTGGCGGGTTATCTGCCGGCAACGTTGCCGCGGTTTCCCAGGGAGAGGTTCGGAAGATCCAGCCACGACTTTACACTGAAACTCTGTTTCAATCGTGGAGCAGTCAAAAAGTATATCGAAATTGCATGTTTTTGAGGCCTGCTTAACCCGCTTTGGCGTCAGTTTAGGTTTGCCCAATCAGGCTGGGGGCATGAATGGGCGGCCTGTGGGGCAGGGCATAGGGCGCATAGCCACCGGCAGCCTGTCTAAAATATTGCAAAAAATGAAAATGTTACCGGAGGCGCGGCGCTATCGCATTTCGCCTTTCATTAATATTTCGACCGGATTCTGGGTGCTGGAGTGTATTAAGGCCCGGAGATTCTGATGTTTCGCATCCTGGATTGCATAACCCAGCAGCACAGTTTCGGGCTGGTGGCCGTGGCTGCTCTTGTCTGTGTTACAGGGGTCAGTTTGATGGTGCGGCTTATCAACCGCCTGCCAGGGGCCGGGGGGCGGCGGCGGCTGGTCCAGCTTGGCCTGTCCAGCATGATAGCGGGGTCAACAATCTGGTCGACGCATTTCATCGCGATGCTGGCCTATGATCCAGGCTTTGAGCATGGATTCGAGCCGCTGGTCACGGCCCTGTCGCTGATTGTTGCGGTGGCCGGGGTGCTGGCTTCCAATGTCATTCTTGCCTATGGCACGCTGCGGCATACTGCGATGCTGGCTGGGGCAGTGTTCGGGCTTGCGGTGTCCGTCATGCATTATACCGGCATGCAGGCCTATCTGATCCCCGGACGGATGGAGTGGGAGCCGGGTTACCGCGCACTGTCCTTGGGTATTGCAGCCGGTTTCGGTGCCTGGGGTTACACCATTGCGGCCCGGCGCGGGCTGCGCGTGCGCAACTGGGCGGTTGCCTCGGCGCTGCTGACGGCCGCCATTTGCGGGATGCATTTCACCGGAATGGGGGCTATCAAGGTTCGGCTGAGCCCGCTGGTCGAGGTGCCCGAGCAGGTGATTTCGGACACTGCGATGGGACTTCTGAACCTGGGGGTTATGGGGGTGATCCTGCTGACGGGGTTTGCCTCTGTTGTATTCGAGAACAATGTCGAAAATGAAACGCGCGATCAGCTGGCGCATGCAGCGATGCACGACCCGCTTACTGCGTTGCCGAACCGCATGTGGCTGACCGGGTTCCTGACGGCGTTGCAGCAGCGGCTGCAGAACGGCGAAACCGGGCAGGCGGCGGTTTTGACCATCGACCTGAACCTGTTCAAGGAAGTGAACGACCTGCATGGCCATGCAGCCGGCGACAAGGTGCTGCAGGCTGTTGCCCAGCGGCTGATGCGCCAGTTGGGCCAGGATGAAGACATTGCACGTGTTGGCGGCGATGAATTCGTGGCCGTCAAGCAGGGGTTTCAGCGGATTGAGCATGTACTGGAGTTTGCAGAGCGGCTGCACGCCGCGATCATTGAGCCGATCGACATGGAGACCCTCTCAGTCCGGGTCGGGGCCGCCATCGGGGTGGCAACCAGCCTCGAGGAAGGCCGGGACCCGCGGGACCTGCTGCATAAGTCCGATCTCGCGATGTACCGGGCCAAAGCCGGCTCCGGCGGCGCCATCTGTCAGTTCAGCGCGGAAATGGACCACCAGAGCCGGGAAAGGCTGCAGCTGGTCCAGGACTTGCGCCAGGCCTGCGCCGAGGGGCAGTTCGAGCTGGCCTATCAGCTGCAGAATGACCTCAGCACGCTGGAGCCGGTTGGCTTTGAAGTGCTGCTGCGCTGGAATCATCCGGTCCGCGGGCGGGTGCGGCCGGACGACTTCATCCCGGTTGCCGAGGAAACCGGTTTGATCCGGGAGATCGGCCATTGGGTTCTGCGCGCCGCCTGCAAGGAGGCGGCCGGCTGGGATCAGAGATTCCAGGTGGCGGTCAATGTGGCACCCCAGCAGCTGGTGCAGCCTTCCTTTGTCGAGGATGTTATGGACATTCTGCTGGAAACCGGACTGGCGGCGGACCGCCTGGAACTTGAGATCACCGAATCCAGTATCATCGACGACCAAGCCCATACCCTGAAAGTCATGCATCAACTGAAGGAGCACGGTGTGCGGATTGCCATGGATGATTTCGGCACCGGCTACTCCTCCCTCGCCACCTTGCAGACGTTCCCGTTTGATAAAATCAAGATCGACCAGAGCTTTGTGCGGGGTGTGCACAGGAATGAGCAAAGCGCAGCGATTGTCCGCTCGACGCTGCATTTGGGGTCGGCCCTGAATATCCCGGTGCTGGCGGAAGGGGTGGAAGACCAGGATGAATTGAATTTCCTGCAGGCAGAGAAATGCGCCTCTGTGCAGGGGTTCTACTTCGGAACTCCAATGACCCAAGAGGAAATGCGGCAGATTGCTTGCGCGAAAGGCAGCAGCAAGAAGCGTTCCGCATAGCACCGCTGTGCAGACGGGGTGAGACCATGCCGCCTGCGCCCCGGTCCTGATGGCGGGACAGTGCCTGCCCGCGGGGCTGAAGTGTGAACCGGTATCTGTTAGAAAGCCGGCAGGCGGGCTTATTCCAGGGCAGTGCAGTGACAGACATTCCTTTTCTTTTGGACGGCAGCGGCACGGGCCGCACAACGGCTCTGCTGGCGCATGGTGCCGGGGCGGCCATGGACACCCCTTTCATGACGTCAGTTGCCTCTGGGCTTGCGGAACGGGGGCTGCGGGTGGCGCGGTTCGAGTTTGCTTATATGTCCGCGCGCCGCGCCGGCGGGCCAAAGCGGCCGCCGCCAAAGGCCGAAAAACTGCAGGCGGAGTTCCTTGCAGCGATTGACCAGCTTGCCTGCGCCGGGCCGCTGATCATTGGCGGCAAATCCATGGGCGGCAGGGTGGCAAGCCTGATCGCTGACGCGCTTTTTGACGCGGGGCGCATCAGCGGGCTGCTGTGCCTGGGATACCCGTTTCATCCGCCGGGCAAACCAGAGCGCCTTCGGACCGGGCATCTGGAGACGCTGAATACCCCCGCCCTGATCTGCCAGGGCACCCGCGATCCCTTCGGCACGCGGGAGGAAGTCCCGGGATATGCGCTGTCCGGCGCGGTCCGTCTGCATTGGCTGGAGGACGGCGACCACGATATGAAGCCGCGCAAGAAAGTGACCGGCTTTGGCCATGGGCATAACCTGGACAGCGCCTGCGCTGCGGCGGCAGACTGGGCCGCGGGGCTGCAGTGACAACCGCCCGGCGAACAGGCGGCAGCGCCGGGACGGCCTGCTGTGTCAGCTGGCGTCCCCGGCAAGCGGCGGCAGCGTTTTCGGCCAGGTGAAGCAGATGTCGCAACCTTTGCCCGGCGCAGACTGCACTGAGATCTCGCCGCCGGCCTGCTGCACATGTTTCTGAACGATCGATAGCCCCATTCCGCTGCCTTCCACCTGATCGCGCGATTTCAGCGTCTGGAACATCTTGAAGATCTTCTCGTGATACTTCGGCTCGATCCCGGGGCCGTCATCAGCCACTGAAAACGCCCAGTGGCCGCCTTGGTCCTGCATCGTTACCGCAACCGTGCCAGTGTCTTTCTCGCTGTGCTTGATCGCATTAGAGACAAGATTGGCAAAAATCTGTTTCAGCGGCATGTTCGCCAGCTCAATACCTGCGAAGCCTGGGTCGATGCGGATCGTGAAACCGTCCGGCTGGTCAATCAGCAGCAGCGCCTCTTTGAGGAGCTCGGAGCCGGGCATCAGCTGCTGGTACCGGTGATCGGTTTTGCGCCCGGCGCGCGAGTATTCCAGCAGATCGTCCAGCAGCCGGTCCATCCGCTGCACCCTCGAGCGCAGCAGCTGCAGGTTTTCGCGGTTGTCCTCATCCAGCGTGTCCGCCAGGTCCTCCTCCAGCCAGCTGGAGGCATTGTCGATCACCCGCAGCGGCGCCCGCAGGTCGTGCGAGGCGATATAGGCGAATTCATCCAGGTCCCGGTTTGACCGCGACAGGTCCTCGACGAATTTTTCACGCTCTGCCTCGGCGCGCTTCTGCTCCGAGATGTCGCGGACAATGCCGCTGAACAGGATATGGCCGCCGACCCGGATCTCGCTGACAGAGACGTTCAAAGGGAAGATGCTGCCATCCTTGCGCTGCGCCTGCACCTCGCGGCTGGCGCCAATGAACTTCTGCTGCCAGGATTCGAAGTAGGTGCTGAGGTAGCCGTCGTGCTCAGCGCGGTAGGGGGCAGGCATCAGGATGCTGATATTCTCGCCGATGGCCTCGTCGGCGCTGTAGCCGAAAATCTTGCGGCAGGCACGGTTGTAGCTCAGGATCCTGCCTTGGGTGTCGATGGTGATCATCCCTTCGATGCTGTTGTCACGGATGGCCGTCAATTCATTCTGTTTGCGTTCCAGGGAAATCTGGATGGCCTTCTGACGGCTGACGATGAAGGCAAAAGCCCACAGCGCCAGTATCGTCAGGATCCTGTTGGTCAGAACAATCCATTCGTTGATCCCGATGCGGTTAAACAGCAGATAGCCCAAAACTGTCATCACCGACCCGGCCGCGGCATAGGTGTAAGCGGTGGCAGGTTTGTCTGCCCAAATGGCGCACATCACAACGGCGGTATAGATTATGCCGCCGGCCACGCCCAGCGGGGTCAGGTAGTCGAACAAGAAACCGGCCGCGACCAGAAGGGCCGCCGCGATATGGGCGCGCTGGCCGGAACTGACCGGCAGCAAGGGCTGCCGCTGCGTGTCAACTTGCCTGGCAAATGTCATTTCTGTTGTGTCCCCTTTCTGTGAGCTGGGCGGCATAAATTGCTTGGCACCAATGTGCCGGTGCGTGCCGCAATCAGCTGCTGGCCGTTCTGGCAGGGTACATCCTTTGCTTATCCCATCAAGAAAAATGCAACCAAAAGTTGCGTCTGGCGGGAAGTTGCTGTGCGGCTGCAGCACCTGCCAGGGGCCACCTGCGCTGGCACAAACCGCAGGCGGGTTTCCCGCGGACCGGGCAGGCGCAGCGCCGTGGAGTTAAGATTTTTCTGTCTATTTAACGGTAGACTTGCGCGAGCCATTCAGAATCAGGAACGTGCGGAGAAGTTCATTGTTTTTCAGATCCAAGGCGGCCAACGCCGATTCACAGGATGACAGCGCCAAAATCATTGCCGGGGTGGTCGACAGCACCCAGGCTGTGATCCGGTTCAAGCCAGATGGCACAATCCTTGGGGCCAATGGCAATTTCCTGGCGGCCCTGGGCTACAGCCTGGAAGAAATTGCGGGCCGGCATCATGAGATGTTTGTGGCGCCTGATTATGCAGCCAGTCCCGAGTACCAAAACTTCTGGAAGGATCTGGCGGCGGGCCGGGTGCGCAGCAATCAATTCCCGCGGGTGACCAAGGACGGGGCAACGATCTGGATCCAGGCGACCTATGCGCCGGTCATGGGGCCGGACGGCACCGTGGTTCAAGTGGTGAAGGTGGCCACCGACGTTACAGTGCGCCGCCTTGGCCTGCAGGAAATCGCCAGGGGCCTGGAGGCGATGAGCCAGGGAGACCTGGCAGTCCGTGTGGAATTGTCTGAACAGCCGGATATCGCGGCGCTGGGCGCGGCCTTCAACCGCTCCGCCGAGCAGTTGCAGACGGCCATTGGCGCAGTCACCCAGGTTTCGGGCGCGGTGGGGCGCACGGCGGATGAGATTTCAAGATCGGCCAGCGACCTGTCTCAGCGCACCGAAAGCCAGGCTGCAACGCTGGAGGAAACGGCGGCGGCAATTGAGGAGCTGACCTCTACGGTCCATTCCGCGGCGGAAGGTGCCGGGAAAGTGGAGAGCATCGTCAGCGAGGCCAAGACCGCGGCGGAGCGCAGCGGGCGGGTTGTCGAGGATGCGGTGGAAGCGATGTCGCAGATTGAGAGCTCCTCAGAGGAGATCGCCAAGATTATCGGCATGATCGATGACATCGCCTTTCAGACAAATCTTCTGGCACTGAATGCCGGGGTTGAGGCGGCGCGCGCCGGCGATGCTGGGCGCGGCTTTGCGGTTGTGGCCTCCGAGGTGCGGGCCTTGGCGCAGCGCTCAGCGGGAGCGGCGGGGGAGATCAAGCAACTGATCAGCGAGAGCAAACAGCAGGTGGCCAGCGGCGTCGATCTGGTGGGCCGCACCGGCTCGGAACTGAAGCAGATCATCGAAAGCGTCGGCACCATCTCCACCCATATCAGCGGCATTGCCACCGGCGCCAAGGAACAGGCCACATCGCTGAGCGAAATCAACCAGGGCGTATCTCAGCTGGATCAGGTGACCCAGCAAAATGCTGCGATGGTGGAAGAGACCTCAGCCGCTAGCCAGCAGTTGTCGTCTGATGCAGGCCAGCTGACGGGCGAGGTATCCAAGTTCAGCGGCTGCGGCGGCGCGGCGCCCTTGGCAGCGCCGGGGGCGGAGGTGATCGCTTTCCGGCAGCCCGCGGTAGATCCTGCGATGGGCGCGCTGCCCGCGGCGCAGGGCTGGAAAGATTTCTGAAGCAGGCTGCCGCCGGCGTCCCCGCGTGCTTGTCTGAATTGACGTGTTGACACTCCCCGCCTGTGCCGCAACGCTGGCCGCAAAAAGGACGGGGTGAATACATGGACAGCCAGGATACGGCTTCATACCCGCTTGTCCGACGGGCCGGGCTGAGCGGCGTGCTGGTCAGCTTTGGCGGCAGCCTGAGCGAGGCCGCCAACCGGGCGGCGCTGTCGTTCCGCACCGCGGTGGAGGCGCAAACGCTGGAAGGCGTGGTTGAGACCATGGCTTCGCTGGCCTCGGTCTTTGTCCGCTTCGAGCCCTCAGTGCTGCCGCACGCCCGTCTGGAGGATGCGCTGCGGGAGTTGCTGGCGGCGCAGGACTGGCTGCAGGCACCGCTGCCGTCCGGGCGCCGGTTCTGGCGTGTGCCCACCGTCTATGGCACCGATCTGGCGCCGCAGCTGGCAGAGGTCGCCGATGCCGCGGGCATGAGCGAGGCGGAGGCCATCGATAGCCTGGGCGCCGCCCGGGTGCGGGTGCTGACCATCGGCTTTGCCCCCGGCCAGCCCTATCTCGGTTCGCTGGGGCCGGAGTGGAACCTGCCGCGGCAGACCGAGCTTACACCGATGGTGCCGCGCGGCGCGCTGGTGCAGGCGATCAGCCAGTTTGTGCTGTTTTCCAACCCCGCCCCGACCGGCTGGCGCCATGTCGGCCAGACCGGGATGATGCTGTTCCGGCCGGACGCCGCACAGCCCTTTGCCTTGCGCCCGGGGGACGAGGTGCAGTTTGAACCTGTCTCCAAGCCGGACTTCTTGAAAATTTGCGAAGACGATCCGCTGCGCGGCGGAGCGGAACATCAGGAGATCGGCGCATGAGCGGCCTGAAGATTCTCCGCATCGGGCCGGCCGCATCGGTGCAGGACATGGGCCGCCCCGGGCTGCTGGGGCAGGGGATATCCCAGGGCGGTGCCGCAGACACCCCGGCGCTGGCCGAAGGCGCAGCGCTTTTGCGGCAGGATCCGGGCCTGGCGGCGCTGGAAATGGCCGGTATGGGCGGCGAGTTCGAAGCCACTGGCCCCTTGCGCATCGCATTGACCGGCGCACCGATGGCGGCCGCGCTGGATGGCGAGGCGCTGGCCTGGAATGCCTCCCACCGGATGGAGAGCGGGCAGCGCCTGACCATCGGTGCTGCCCGCGCAGGTGTATACGGCTATCTGCATCTGGGCGGCGGCATTGCCACCACGCCGCTGCTGGGCGCGCGCGCCGTGCATCTGATGGCCGGGCTGGGCCGGGCGGCTGAGGCCGGGGACCTGCTGCCAGCCGGGCTGGACCAGAACGGCGAAACCGGCCTGGTTCTGGATGCCGGAGAGCGCTTCAAGGGCGGCGAGCTGCGCATCGTCGAGAGCTTCCAAAGCCATCTGTTTGCCGAGGCGGCCCGCTCCCGTTTTGCCGCAACAGTCTTCAGCCGCGGCAGCCGCGCCAACCGGATGGGGGTGGAGATGGTCTCGGACGGCGAGGGCTTCGCCGCCGAAGGCCAGCTCAACATCCTGTCCGAGGTGATCCTGCCGGGCGACGTGCAGATGACCGGTGACGGCAAGCCGTTTGTGCTGCTGCGCGAATGCCAGACCACCGGCGGTTATCCCCGGATCGGCACCGTGCTGCCCTGCGACCTTCCCAAGGTGGCACAAGCCCCGGCGGGTTCGGCGCTGCGCTTTCGCTGGATCAGCCTGGAGGAGGGCCTGGCGGCCATGGCCGAATTCGAGAAAACATTGAAGGGCTTGCCTGCAGCCTGCCGTCCGCTGGTGCGGGATCCGGCGGCAGTCCGGAACCTTCTGTCCTATCAACTGATCAGCGGCGCCGTTTCGGCAGAGGCGGATCCGTTTACCGCGGGAGAATGCGCATGACCAAGACTGTCGACCTGAACGCCGATATGGGGGAGAGCTTCGGCCCCTGGAGCATGGGCGATGATGCGGCGCTTCTGGGCATCGTCTCCTCTGCCAATGTCGCCTGCGGTTTCCACGCGGGCGACCCGGATGTGATGGCACGGACCATGGGGCTGGCGCGCGAGAACGGCGTCGGTATCGGTGCCCACCCCGGTTTTATGGATATGCAGGGCTTCGGGAGGCGCAAAATGCATGTGCCGCATAACGCGCTTGGCAACATGATCCGTTACCAGCTGGGGGCTGCCCGGGGAATGGCGCAGGCGGCTGGAACTGAGGTGCGGCACCTGAAGCTGCACGGGGCGTTGTCCAACATGGCCTGCACCGATCACGCGCTGGCGCGCGCCTGCTACGAGGCGGCGCTGGACGTAGACCCTGACATCATCATCATGGTGCTGGCCGCCACCGCCATGGAGGAGGTGGTGCGCGAGCTTGGCTGCAACTGGTGCGGCGAGATCTTTGCCGACCGCGCATATAATGACGACGGCACCCTGGTTGACCGCTCGCTGCCGGGGGCGGTCATCCACGACCCGGCGCTGGCAGGCCCCCGCATCCTGCAGATGGTAGAGGAGGGAGCGATCATCACTGAAAGCGGCAAGCGCATCCCGGCGGCGATCGACACCATATGCCTGCACGGGGACACAGCTGAAGCGGTGCAGCTGGCCCGGTCGGTGCGCGCCAGCTTGACGGCAGGCGGCATCTCCATCCGGCAGTTTCCTGGACGCAGAGGCTGACAGCGCCACGCTGAGCGGACCGGGACCGGCCTCAGGGGCAGGCGAGGGCACTGCGGATGTATGGGAATCCGGGGAATCGGCAGCAATACCGCCATGCTGCGAGTCGCTCAGGCAAATTCGTCTTGTATGGGTGCAGAGGGGGACACCTACATATAGTATGGCAGCCCGCTTTCCCATTGCCGCCGCCCTTTCACCCGCCGTGTTTCAGCCTGCCCGCGCCCCCCCGAAGGCCTGTTTTCTTGCGGCTAAGTTTTTGAATGTAAACATTTTTTAATGATCGCTCCCAAAAAGTCATGGAAACTTCAAAAAAGGGGTTGCGACTCTCCGGCACTAACCATAGAACACCCCTCACCGGCGGCGCTGAGGCGCACCGGGGACACACTGGACGGGGCGGCGGCGACGCAGGATCGGACGGGAAACACACTGGAGAGACGGTGGGACACGCTGGAGAGACGGCGGCATCTGAGGATTAAGCGAGGCGGGCGCGCCGGGAGATTGGCGCATCGGTCTGGTTTTTGGCCTTCGGGTGGCAGTTTTGCTCTTTGACATTGATGGATAACTGAAGAGATATGCGGGCGGTTTGGGTTCATTTCGATGGATCAGCCTACTGTATATCGCGCTCATAGGGGTTCGCTCCGATGATTGAGTGTCAGCTTCACTGTTTGTTCGGTTCTTTGGTTTCTTTTGAAACTGAAGCACAGACAGACAGAGACTTTCACGGGGATTAGCCTCCCTGTGAAGATGTGCAGAGGTTCGAACGTCAAGGATACGCTTTAGCGAGCGTTTCAACTTGAGAGTTTGATCCTGGCTCAGAACGAACGCTGGCGGCAGGCCTAACACATGCAAGTCGAGCGCGCCCTTCGGGGTGAGCGGCGGACGGGTTAGTAACGCGTGGGAACGTGCCCTTCTCTAAGGAATAGCCACTGGAAACGGTGAGTAATACCTTATACGCCCTTCGGGGGAAAGATTTATCGGAGAAGGATCGGCCCGCGTTAGATTAGATAGTTGGTGGGGTAACGGCCTACCAAGTCTACGATCTATAGCTGGTTTTAGAGGATGATCAGCAACACTGGGACTGAGACACGGCCCAGACTCCTACGGGAGGCAGCAGTGGGGAATCTTGGACAATGGGCGCAAGCCTGATCCAGCCATGCCGCGTGAGTGATGAAGGCCCTAGGGTCGTAAAGCTCTTTCGCCAGAGATGATAATGACAGTATCTGGTAAAGAAACCCCGGCTAACTCCGTGCCAGCAGCCGCGGTAATACGGAGGGGGTTAGCGTTGTTCGGAATTACTGGGCGTAAAGCGCGCGTAGGCGGATTGGGAAGTTGGGGGTGAAATCCCGGGGCTCAACCCCGGAACTGCCTCCAAAACTCCCAGTCTTGAGTTCGAGAGAGGTGAGTGGAATTCCGAGTGTAGAGGTGAAATTCGTAGATATTCGGAGGAACACCAGTGGCGAAGGCGGCTCACTGGCTCGATACTGACGCTGAGGTGCGAAAGTGTGGGGAGCAAACAGGATTAGATACCCTGGTAGTCCACACCGTAAACGATGAATGCCAGACGTCGGCTAGCATGCTAGTCGGTGTCACACCTAACGGATTAAGCATTCCGCCTGGGGAGTACGGCCGCAAGGTTAAAACTCAAAGGAATTGACGGGGGCCCGCACAAGCGGTGGAGCATGTGGTTTAATTCGAAGCAACGCGCAGAACCTTACCAACCCTTGACATCCTGGGACCGCCAGAGAGATCTGGTTTCCACTTCGGTGGCTCAGTGACAGGTGCTGCATGGCTGTCGTCAGCTCGTGTCGTGAGATGTTCGGTTAAGTCCGGCAACGAGCGCAACCCACATCCTTAGTTGCCAGCAGTTCGGCTGGGCACTCTAGGGAAACTGCCCGTGATAAGCGGGAGGAAGGTGTGGATGACGTCAAGTCCTCATGGCCCTTACGGGTTGGGCTACACACGTGCTACAATGGCAGTGACAATGGGTTAATCCCAAAAAACTGTCTCAGTTCGGATTGTCGTCTGCAACTCGGCGGCATGAAGTCGGAATCGCTAGTAATCGCGTAACAGCATGACGCGGTGAATACGTTCCCGGGCCTTGTACACACCGCCCGTCACACCATGGGAGTTGGGTTTACCCGAAGGCCGTGCGCCAACCACTTCGGTGGGGGCAGCGGACCACGGTGAGCTCAGCGACTGGGGTGAAGTCGTAACAAGGTAGCCGTAGGGGAACCTGCGGCTGGATCACCTCCTTTCTAAGGATATTCCTAGCATCAAGAGCTTGCTCCTGATCGTGGAATACTTAGCAACGGACAGCAAACAAAGCTGTCCATATCGGACCCGGACCGTCCTCATATCTCTTCAGAACATATCGGATCCTGGCATTTGCCGGGGTTCAGCAAGGGGCCTTAGCTCAGCTGGGAGAGCGCCTGATTTGCATTCAGGAGGTCAGGAGTTCGATCCTCCTAGGCTCCACCACTTATGCAAACGGCCCGCAACAATACGGGTCGGTAGCTCAGGTGGTTAGAGCGCACGCCTGATAAGCGTGAGGTCGGAGGTTCAAGTCCTCCTCGACCCACCACCCCTCGCAGGGGTGGCCGTATGGAAGAACATATCTTCAAGCAGTTTGAGACTGTTTGAACGTCTGTTCTTCAGACGAAAATTGACATCGTTAAGAGAGATACAATCAACAATACTGTTGGTCGCCCGAGTGTGGGACAGACCTCAGTC
The DNA here is from genome assembly GCF_059429195.1 of Leisingera sp. CC-HEC093. NCBI lineage: Bacteria > Pseudomonadati > Pseudomonadota > Alphaproteobacteria > Rhodobacterales > Roseobacteraceae > Leisingera > Leisingera sp. CC-HEC093. The sequence goes on from NZ_JCAIJR010000001.1 coordinate 1,932,859, forward strand.
AGGTGCTGATCTTCTTCGGAAGTGAGGCGAGCTTCAGAACACGTCATGTTTCCTCAGACGTCCTGGAGTATGCCTGGTTGAAACGACAGTGTTGTCCAAGTCAAGTACACTAACCCGCGCGGTCGCAAGACTGCGCAACAAGTTCCTGGTCACCGACATGACCGGGAGCGGGATAGTTTGCTTTTTGGTTCAGAATAAGGGTGCGGTTTCTTACCAGCTTCCGCACCGTGGCATGAAACACTGTCTTTTTCTGGATCAAATCAAGCGCGAGAAGGGCGTTTGGTGGATGCCTTGGCAGTAAGAGGCGATGAAAGACGTGATACCCTGCGATAAGCTTGGGGGAGCCGGGAATAGGCTTTGATCCCAAGATCTCTGAATGGGGGAACCCACCTGAAAGTCCGTTATTGTTACCCTTGGTAATCAATAATGGGTTTAACCAGGTACTTAAGGACTGAATACATAGGTCTTTAAGAGCAAACCCGGGGAACTGAAACATCTAAGTACCCGGAGGAAAGGACATCAATAGAGACTCCGTTAGTAGTGGCGAGCGAACGCGGACCAGCCGAGCCTGATGAGTGAGAAGAACATGTTGGGAAACATGGCCATAGCGGGTGACAGCCCCGTATTCTAAGCTCTGAGGGACGTATTAAGTAGGGCGGGACACGTGAAATCCTGTTCGAAGATCGGAGGACCACCTCCGAAGGCTAAGTACTCCTTACTGACCGATAGCGAACCAGTACCGTGAGGGAAAGGTGAAAAGCACCCCGGCGAGGGGAGTGAAACAGTACCTGAAACCGAACGCCTACAATCAGTTGGAGGCCCCTTGAGGGCTGACAGCGTACCTTTTGTATAATGGGTCATCGACTTGGTCTCACGAGCAAGCTTAAGCCGTTAGGCGGAGGCGCAGCGAAAGCGAGTCTTAATAGGGCGCATGAGTTCGTGGGATCAGACCCGAAACCGAGTGATCTAGGCATGGCCAGGTTGAAGGTGCGGTAACACGCACTGGAGGACCGAACCCACATCCGTTGAAAAGGATCGGGATGAGCTGTGCCTAGGGGTGAAAGGCCAATCAAACTCGGAGATAGCTGGTTCTCTGCGAAATCTATTTAGGTAGAGCGTCATCCGAATACCCCGGGGGGTAGAGCACTGGATGGGTAATGGGGCCCCACAGGCTTACTGATCCTAACCAAACTCCGAATACCCGGGAGTACTAGATGGCAGACACACGGCGGATGCTAACGTCCGTCGTGGAGAGGGAAACAACCCTGACCTCCGGCTAAGGCCCCCAATTCATGGCTAAGTGGGAAAGCAGGTGAGACGTCCAAAACAACCAGGAGGTTGGCTTAGAAGCAGCCATCCTTTAAAGATAGCGTAACAGCTCACTGGTCTAATCAAGATGTCTTGCGGCGAAGATGTAACGGGGCTCAAGCCATGAGCCGAAGCCGAGGATGCACATAGTGCATGGTAGCAGAGCGTAGTGTGACATAGTTCCATGCGTCCTTACTTTCCTGCGGGAAAGATTGGACGCAAGGAGCTTTCGATGAAGCCGGGGCGTGAGCCATCCGGTGGAGAGATCACTAGCGAGAATGATGACATGAGTAGCGACAAAGAGTGTGAGAGACACTCTCGCCGAAAGTCCAAGGGTTCCTGCTTAAAGCTAATCTGAGCAGGGTAAGCCGGCCCCTAAGCCGAGGCCGAAAGGCGTAGGCGATGGGAACCACGTTAATATTCGTGGGCCAGGAGGATGTGACGGATTGTGAAGGTAGTTCATCCTTATCGGATTGAATGGGCTGCTGATCAGTCCCTGGAAATAGCCCTCCATCAGACCGTACCCTAAACCGACACAGGTGGACTGGTAGAGAATACCAAGGCGCTTGAGAGAACGATGTTGAAGGAACTCGGCAAAATACCTCCGTAAGTTCGCGAGAAGGAGGCCCGGGTTCAAGGCAACTTGGATCCGGGGGCACAAACCAGGGGGTGGCGACTGTTTATTAAAAACACAGGGCTCTGCGAAGCCGCAAGGCGACGTATAGGGTCTGACGCCTGCCCGGTGCCTGAAGGTTAAAAGGAGGGGTGAGAGCTCCGAATTGAAGCCCAGGTAAACGGCGGCCGTAACTATAACGGTCCTAAGGTAGCGAAATTCCTTGTCGGGTAAGTTCCGACCTGCACGAATGGCGTAACGACTTCCCCGCTGTCTCCAACATCGACTCAGCGAAATTGAATTGCCTGTCAAGATGCAGGCTTCCCGCGGTTAGACGGAAAGACCCCGTGCACCTTTACTACAGCTTCGCACTGGCATCAGGATTGTGATGTGCAGGATAGGTGGTAGGCATCGAAACCGGAACGCAAGTTCCGGTGGAGCCTCCCTTGAGATACCACCCTTCGCACTCTTGATGTCTAACCGCGGTCCGTTATCCGGATCCGGGACCCTGCGTGGCGGGTAGTTTGACTGGGGCGGTCGCCTCCTAAAGAGTAACGGAGGCGCGCGAAGGTTGGCTCAGAGCGGTCGGAAATCGCTCGTTGAGTGCAATGGCAGAAGCCAGCCTGACTGCAAGACTGACAAGTCGAGCAGAGACGAAAGTCGGCCATAGTGATCCGGTGGTCCCGCGTGGAAGGGCCATCGCTCAACGGATAAAAGGTACGCCGGGGATAACAGGCTGATACTGCCCAAGAGTCCATATCGACGGCAGTGTTTGGCACCTCGATGTCGGCTCATCTCATCCTGGGGCTGGAGCAGGTCCCAAGGGTACGGCTGTTCGCCGTTTAAAGAGGTACGTGAGCTGGGTTTAGAACGTCGTGAGACAGTTCGGTCCCTATCTGCCGTGGGTGTAGGATACTTGAGAGGAGTTGCCCCTAGTACGAGAGGACCGGGGTGAACGATCCACTGGTGGACCAGTTGTTATGCCAATAGCAGTGCTGGGTAGCTATGATCGGACAGGATAACCGCTGAAGGCATCTAAGCGGGAAGCCCCCCTCAAAACAAGGTATCCCTGAGGGCCGTGGAAGACCACCACGCCGATAGGCCGGAGGTGTAAGCGCAGCAATGCGTTCAGCTGACCGGTACTAATCGCCCGATAGGCTTGATTTGATCCAGTAACAGACAGTGTTACAAAACCAATCAAAGCAAACATCCCTAACTGACTTGGACAACGTGATTGTACCGGCGCTCCCAATAAAGGCGCGCCGGAGTGGATTTTTCTCGGTTTGGTGGCTACAGCACAAGTGAAACACCCGGTCCCATCCCGAACCCGGAAGTTAAGCACTGTCGCGCCGATGGTACTTGGGCTCAAGCCCTGGGAGAGTAGGTCACCGCCAAACCTAGTAAAATCCAAAATCTCTCAATACGATATCAAACAAACCTGACGCGGGATGGAGCAGCCAGGTAGCTCGTCAGGCTCATAACCTGAAGGTCGCAGGTTCAAATCCTGCTCCCGCAACCAGCGATACAGAACGGCCCGAAGCACCTGCTTCAAGGGCCGCTTTTGTTTGCCCCAAAGCCATCAGACCTGCCAGCTCTCCAACCAGCTCAATGGCCAGGGAACCATCTTCCGGGATCAGGCGCACCTCGGACAGGAGGCTGCGGATGATCGTGCCAGCTTCGCTTTTGGTGGCAGGGTCGTTCAGTGCGTTGGTAAGACCTGCAACCTGCTCCCGGTAGAGACCGGCCAGGCTCGGGTGCAGCAGGACCGGCGGCTCGGACGGCGCCTCCTGCAGTTCAGCTTCCAGCTCTTCTTTACGGACCTCCAGCGCTGTCATCTTGTCTTTCATGCTCGGATGGAACATGCCATCGCTGATGGCTTCGATGATGTTGCTGATCTTGCCGGTAACTTGTGCCAGCTCGCGCTCCGCCTTGGCGCGGTCCTGCTGGATCGCTCCCGCAAGCCGGTTGTATTCCGTCTGGTAGGCGCGGGTGAACTCCGCAATCAGGTTCGGGTGTAGCAACTGGTCCTTGAGGCCGTTCAGCACGCGGTCTTCCAGGCGGTCACGCCGGATGGTCAAGCGGTTGCTGCAGGTGCCTTTGTTGCGGGCGCTTGCGCAGCCAAAGTGCGCCTTGCCAACGATGCTGTATCCGCCGCCGCAGGCGCCGCATTTGAGCAGGCCGGAGAGCAGGTGCCTGGCCCGGCGTGCCCGTTCCGGCCGCATGACACCCTGGCTGATGACATCACTGCGGCTAGCTTGCTGGCGTGCCTTGACACTCCGCCACAGGTCCTCCCCGACGATGCGCAAATCCGGAACTTCTTCGATGATCCATTCCTCAGGCGGGTTCAACCGGGCCTGGCGTTTGCCTGTCGCTGGGTCCTTGATGAACCGCTGCCGGTTCCAGACAAGGCGGCCAGCGTAAAGTTCATTGTTGAGAATGCCGGTGCCGCGCCGCCAGTTGCCATAGATGGTGGACATGCCCCAGCCTTTGCCGCGGGGGCCTTCGATTCCCTCTTTGTTCAGGCGCCCGGCTATGGCGCGCGGGCTGTTTCCGGCAGCAAACTCTTCGAAAATGCGGCGGACGACTGCTGCTTGGCTGACATTGATGGCGCGGTCGCCAGTGGAAACACTGCCATCTCTATTGAAATTGCGAACGGCGTCATAGCCGTAGGTAATTCCCCCGGCGGATTTTCCCTGGCGAACGCGGCCTTCCAGCCCGCGGTGGGTCTTTTGGGCCAGATCCTTGAGGAAAAGGCTGCTCATGGTGCCTTTGAGGCCGATGTGCAGCTCGGAAATCTCGCCTTCGGCAACTGTGACAACTGGAATCCCCTGGAACCGCATTTGCTTGAAGAAGGCAGCAATATGCTCCTGGTCCCGGCTGATCCGGTCAAGCCCCTCTGCAACGACGGCATCGAAGGAGCTGCGGCGGGCGTCTTCCAGCAGCCTTTGATAGGCTGGGCGCAGATGCGAGGCTCCAGAAAGCCCCGCATCTGCATAGGTTTGCACGCAGCTCCAGCCATTCTGTCCGATCAGGCGCTGACACAGCCGGAGCTGATCTTCGATTGAAGCGTCGCTCTGCAGATCGGAGGAATAACGGGCATAGATCGCTGCGCGCATAAGGCGGGCCTTTCCTTTAGGAGGGATCGTTCGTTGCGCCTTTGGGAGGCTTCAGAACGCGTTTGGCCCGCCCCATTATAGGCACGGTTCGCTGGATGTCTTCCACTATCGATTGCAACCCGTTGCAACTTGAGATCCCGGTTGCGCGGTTGTAGTGCCGCTCGGCCATGTCGAGGGTCGCGTGGCCAAGCAGGTCACGGATGATGTTGACGTGCTCCGGGTCGATTTCGGCGATGGATGTTGCAGCGATGGATCGGAAAGCATGGGGGCGCAGTTCCACGCCGAGATGACGAGCGGTGATCTTGGGCAGTTCCCGGGACAGCCCGTCAGCAGTCAGTGCATTGCCGTATTGATTGATCCGAAGGGCATCTGAACTTTTCCCTCTCAGCAGAACAGGGCGGTGTTCCACCAAATATCGCTGCATCGGTTCATTCAGCTTTTGGGGAAGGCTGAAACTCCGGGCCTTCTTGTCTTTCATGTCCTCAGCCTCAAAGCGGAGGGCAAAGCCAGAGGAAACCGGCTGAATATGGCGGCCGATGCACATCGCGAGCAAAGCGCGGCGGCGGACCGGACGCGAGATCAGAAACCCAATCAGCAAAGCCTGACGGAACCAGATCGCACGGCGCATGGCGGTAAGGCTCTCATCTGCCTCGGCGTTTTCCATGCGCGCAAGTGCCCAACTGAAGATTTTTCCGGCCGAAACTGGATGAGGGGCGGGCAGGGCGCATCGGTCAGCTTGCGCGGAAAGGCGCCTTGAGGCAGTTTCCAGCCAAGCCCAGTTCCAATCCGGTGCAATACTGTTGGCGACGACGTAGAGGTCGGTCACAAGTCCAGCTGTGGAACTCGGTTGCAGGCGTGCCTCGCATTCCTCCAGGTAGGCGCGCACGCGGTTGGGCGTGATGCGTTCAGAGGGGAGTTCATCCAGCCCCGCCGGATCGGTGCGCACAACAAACGACAGCCACTGCCCGTAAGACTGGCGACGCTTGGTGCGGGTGCCGTCCGACCAGTTTGCGCAAGGGCCTTGACCGTCAAAGATGTCACCAGGGCTGAAAAGGCTGTCCCAGGCGGCTTTATCCGCCTGGGGCCAGTCTTCGAACTTGAGAACGAGAGGAATAGGATCAGCCATTACTGCCTCCCCATTTGCCGAGGACCACATCATCGTAGTGGTCATGAGCCCACTGGTTGGAGACACCGGCATAGAAGTCCATCGTCGTCTGGAGTTTCTTGTGCTTGAGCAAGCGGCGCACGGTTTCGAAATCGCCCGGCCGTTCCTTGAGGTACAACTTAGCGGCGATATGGCGGAACAAATGCGGATGCACTTCGAGCCCCGTTTCACGGTACACCGTCCGTTTGAGTTCGGATCCGAAGTTGTCAGGGCCCCGGGGCTGGCCAGTACTCTTAGCGGGGAACAGCGCAGTTCCCTTTGCTTCAGAAATCACCGGGCGGTACTGGGTGATGTAACGGTGCAGAAGCCGCGAAGTTTTGGCGTTGAGATCGACCTCGATCGGCTCGCCGTTTTTCACTTCGGTGCCCTCGATGCGCACCGAGTAAAGCGTGCGGGTGCCGTTCAGCCGCGGGCGGAGGTGTCCGTTCAGATCGAGCCCTGCGAGGTTCTTGATCCGCATCGGGCAGCTCAGCAGTATCGCAATGGCCGTGGCGCGCATTGCCGCCAAGGCACTGGCACGGGAAAGCGGGGCTTTGTCAGCGTTTTCCATCAAAGCCTCGCTGAGAGTCACGAGAAGCACGACATTGTTCCAGTCGTCGAACTGCATCAGGCGCTCCGCGTTCTTGCTGCTCATACCCTTGGGATCGGCGGAAACCTTCTTCTTGATGGCAGCCAGCCTGTCCAATTCGTTCTTGGGCATCTGCAAATGGTGCCGCGCGATAGCGGTCAGGGTTGCGGCAATATTGCCGAGCCCGCTGGGCATCGAATTGCTGCCTTTGCGGTGCACGATGGCACGGAAGGCCGCCTTCATGTTCTCCCCGGTAATCACCTCTGCCAGGCATTTGAAATCTTCCGGCTGGGCGCCTGCCTGTACCAGCGCATCCAGGAATTGCCGCAGGTGGGCGCGGATGTTGCGCAGGGAGGTCGGCCGCAACGCCTTGTCAGGCCCCACTTCGGCGAAGATATCCGCGTGGGACAGGCGGTCGATGTAGGCGTCGATCTCCTTCTGCAGGCTGTGGGGATAGTCGCTCATCGGCCGGGCGAGGTAGCGGTCACTCCGTTCTGTTTCCAAGACAGGAAGATCCAGGCCGTTGCGTTTGACGAGGTGGTTCCATGTCTGGATCATCGACTTGCAATGGTCTTCAGGCTCTTTGGTCAACAGGCGGCTGTCCAGAATATTGCGATAGGCAAGGACGGTTTCCTGGGTCACATCTTGGGGTTCAATACCGCGGTTGCAGCAATAACCGGTAAAACGGCTGAGACCCCAGACCTGGTGTTTGGCGGCAGCAGTATCAAGGAAGCCCTTCCAAGCCGGGCTGCGTTTTTTCACCTCTTCATCGACGGGGAGGGCGCCAACCGAACGCAGTGCGTCCGCGAGGTTGCTTTTGATATTGCTGAGGCTTTTGGCCGACATGCCGCATTGCGCCGGGTGCAGTCCTCCAAGCTGACGGCGCAGGGTACGGACATCCGCTGGGATGTCGCACGGCGGCCGGTGCAGGAAGTCCGAAATACGGCGGACGGCGGCGAGGCGCGCCTGATGGCGGCGGTTGTCTCCGGTTGGGTTCTCCAGCAGGCAATGGAGGACGTCGGCGAGCGACTGGAACCTTGGGTTATCGGATTGCATGGTTATCTCCTGATTTGTGAATTTTGAGGACATTGGGGGACAGGGAGGGCAGGGCGGCCCACGAGGGGACATTCGGGAAAACAAGGGAACAAATTTGTATCCAAAATCCGTGCCCCCGTTTTCCCGAGCCTTGGAAAAATCAAGCCAATTGAGGACATTAGAGGACATGTGCCAGGACCGGGTTGCCGCGGGCGGCTGCGAAGGTCTTGAGGTCGGCCCGGGCGATCCGCCAGTCACGGCCGAGGCGCAGTGCAGGCAGATGTCCGGAAGAGATCCAGCGCCGCACGGTCTTGGGGCAAACGCGGAAGGTGTCCGAAACCTCTTTCACGGTCAGGAAGGTGGTGTCGGCGGGGAAGGGGAGGTCAGCCATTACCAGCCTCCCTGTTTCCCGATTTGCAACGGGTTGCAAAATCGGCACGGGCAGCCTCGCGGGCGAGGAGGCGTGTCAGCGCAAGCAAAGGTTCAGGAATGGCAGTCGAGGGCAAATCTTGCCCGTGAGCAGAAGACGCACACGGCATCGGTCAGTTCCTTCTTCAGGAACCGCACGTGGCAATGATCACGGTGGTCTGGCATTGGAGCGCACTCCAGACAGCAGACCACAGACCTCAAGCGAGGTCAGGATCATTGCCATCGAGTGCTCCATGGACGCGAGCCGCCCAAAATGCTCCCTGCGGCCCAGCCATCAAGGCTGGCGGGTTAACAGTGCTGCAACCTTAATGCGCGTTAAGTAATTGTTCAAGAAGGGAAAATGGTTACCATTTGGATACCTTTCTCCGACCGTTGGGCGCGGTCGTTCAGGTTTTCTAGTTGGTCCAGCGGCATTCACAGTTGCCGCTTGAATATTCCCAACGAGGGCCGGGAAACCCCGGCCCAAGCGTGTGATGAATGCAAAGGGAACTCAGTCCCAGCCCGACTTTACGGCACCTTGCACCGTCACCGTTATTCTGTCGCAGATCGTGTTGTCGGGCTGCAGCTTGAACATGAATATCCTGCTGTAGCCCCGCCGCGTACCGAAGCCTCGGGATGGCTCGATCAAGTATCCCAGCCGGATCTTGTCGCGGACGGCCTGCACCATGGCGTGTGAGTTCAGGCGCAGGTCGCGGACGGCGCCATCCTCAATGCGACGGTTCCCTGTGCGGCGATCTAAACTGATTGGCTTGCGGAAGTTGCGGCTGATCTGCCTGAGGATAGCCGTTGCCTTCCCGCGCAGGTGGGACGGATAGCTGCCGGTGATGTACATATAGGCCGCCCGGTCGGAAATATCGGCATGCAGTTTGGTGCCGGAAACCATTTCTGAGGCGAATTCCCCGTACAGTTCAGCTCGGTCGATAAGGGGTTTACGGTCCCTGGTCCGGATGATCATGGTCAGTCTCCCTGTCTGCTCTTTCCTTAGGAAAGTGTATAAAAATCATGGGTATGGTACATTCAGACGCCCGAATATAAGCACGTTACATAGCCAGACATGGCAGTCCAGAGAAAAATGAGACTTATAAGTCGTGGGCTGATTGGTCTCATTGAGCAATCCATCACTTTGATGGATGTTCGTGAACGCATAGGTTGGAACTTGAGGCGACTACGCAAAGAGCGTGGCGTTACCCAAGAGGATTTTGCGACGGACAGTGGCTTCGACCGAGGCTACATCAGCGGAGTCGAGCGTGGAGTCCGAAATCCGTCGGCGTTGGTATTGGAACGGATATCCGAAGCACTTGGGGTGGATGTGTCGGAGCTTTTCGACCAGGGCAAGGCAAAGGCTTTTTCTGTTCAGGCAAAGGGTTAGCTTTCGAATAAAGACCCGTGCAGATGCAGTCCTGCAGTATTCAACTGACTGACCCGGTAGCATGCTTGCAGCCCACATTTGATGCGAGCATGAGGTAGTCGCCATATATGCCGTGTGTGAAAACTGCCTACTATCCCACTAAAGGCAACGCTTAGTCCGGGCAAGGGCACTACTGTTGAAATGGGAAGTTGTGTCACGTAGAGAGATGCGCATACTGTAGTTTGTTCTGCCAAGTGCGCGGGTAAGGTGTGATACAGCCCTTCACAGCCACACGAAAGCCTCGCCTCAGAACTCCAGGGAAGCCTTTCGTTTACTGAGAAGGACAAGTTTTGAGTAGTTTCTCCTCTACGCACTGATATGATCAAACCCGACTAGTTAATATATTTTGGACCGCCAAGGCATGCAAATAGATTTTGAGAGTAGTAGACTTTCTGAGAAAGAGCGCTACTTCCGTGAATTCTCAGTTTGGCCACTCTTCTCTGAATTGGACTCTGATGGTTGGCTGTCAAATTTTCGAGATAAAGAAAAGTGGGTCGCTGAACGCCTGCTTACAAACTTCACCTATTTTAATGAGCAGATGACTGATGCTTTGCTTAGGTCTTCAGTGCAGAATTGTTTTTCCGCGTATTCAGAAGATAGCCAGCCGAAAAATAGGGGAGTGTTCGACTATATTCAGGAAACCGCATTTGTAATCTGCGAGGGTGAAAACCCAAGTCCGACGGACAGTGGGCATATTTTTGCACGGAAACTGCGCGATAAGCTTGGCATACCGGAAGAACAAATATTTTGGCCTGCGTCAGCTTTGTCGTACGTGTCGCGGTTCAAGCGCTTCGTTTTCGTGGATGACTTCACCGGGAGCGGCAATCAATTTATTGAGACCTGGCATGCCAAGCACACGGTTAATGGTGCCGCTTTGTCGTTCAGCGATCTTGTAAATGTACCGGATCTATCATTTGCTTACTGCTGCTGCATTGCGACCGCTAAGGCACGTGAAGCTGTTGAGCAGAACGCGCCGAGAGTTGCATTGCGACCAGCGCACCAACTCACAGCGGAAAGCAACGCTATTCTACCTAGCTCTCGGATTTGGGAAGGTGTAGACGCTGCAACTGCTATCAAGGTAATTAAGGATGTGTCTGCGCGTGCAGGCTATGCGGCGGAAAATGGTGGACAAGACGACTGGCGTGGTTTTCATTGTTTGGGCTTGGTGCTTGCCTTTAATCACGGAATTCCAGATGCAAGTCTTCCAATATTTTTCTCACAAAGAAATAACTGGAAGCCGCTCATATTGAGGCCAGACCATGACTGATACAAATGTGATCCACGATTTATTTGGCAGCTTTAGAGCTGAATGGCTGAGGGACGACATTTTCAAGCTTTTCAGTGAGCCGGCATATTTTGCCCATTTGCTTGGAAATAAGTCTTGCGTGCTCATGGGGGGGCGTGGCTCAGGGAAAACAACTGTCTTGCGTTGTCTTTCTTACCAAGGCCAAAGTGCCTTGGGGCGACAAGATTGGAAATCGCCTAGCCACGTGGGTATTTACTACCGTGTAAACACAAATATTGTAACCGCATTTGAAGGCCCCGAGCTTAGTAATGAAGAGTGGCGTCGTCTATTTGGACACTTTCTGAATCTTACGATATGTGAAGAATTTGCAAAATATGTGCAGTGGTACTGTGAGAAGAATGGTGTTGAGTCTGTAGGTATTTCCTTTCGAGCAATTGGTATTGCCTTGGGTATTGAAAGGACAGAGACTGTGCAGGAGCTCTTGGAGGGAATGTCGGAGGCTTCTGCGCAGCTGGAAATTTATATCAACAACCTAGGTGGCTCTCGCCCTAAGGTTTCTCAGCTCCAGTCTCCCATAACTCAATTTTTAAAGCTTCTGAAAAAGCTCCCTGGCCACGACGATGTCGGATTCCACATTGTCCTCGATGAGTATGAAAACTTGCTGGATTACCAGCAAATGATAGTAAACACGCTGATCAAGCATAGCGGTGATAATTGCTACTTTAAAATCGGCGTCCGAGAGTTGGGTTGGAGGATCCATACCACCCTTAATGAAAATGAATCTCTTATAAGTCCTGCGGATTATGAATTGATCCACATTGAAGAACGGCTTAAAGGTGATTTCGCTAATTTTGCGCGAACGGTATGTGAATCTCGACTGAAGAGCAACCAGGCATCTGTTGGTAACTATCTTAATTTGGACTCCCTACTTCCAACTTTAACTACACTCGAAGAAGCCGAGAGACTGGGAGTGTCGAAAAGGGTTTCCCAGCTTCGAGCTGATCTTAAAAAACACCCTGCCGCTTCCTCGGCAGTCTGTTCTCAGCATGATTTTGTTCTCTACGTGTTCAATGAGCTGAATAAAGGAGAGCTTGAACCTACAATAGCTGAACTAAAAGCTTATGCGAACAAGCAGAAGAAAGCGGTCGAGCGATATCATAACCACTCGCATGCATTGCTTTTTTCAATTGCCGATAGAGGGACTTCGATCACAAAGCACTACTGTGGGCACGAAACTTTTGCTCGTCTTGCGAATAGAAATATTCGATTCTACATGCAGCTCGTTCACGAAAGTATTGTTCAACAAATTTCATCTGAAAAAGATCTTGGGTGTGCAATCGATTGTAAGGATCAAACTCTTGCAGCAAGGAGAGTGGGTCTAAACTACCTTAGGGAGTTGGAAGGCGCTACTGCTCGTGGTAGCCACCTTTCCAAGCTTATTCTGGGGTTCGGCAGGTTTTTTCAGATACTTGCCTCTAATCCCGTGGGGGGCGCTCCCGAGAAGAACCAATTTTTCCTAAAGGACGCAGGTGAAGTTTCTTCCAGAGATCAGCAAACGGAGGCCGCAAAATTGCTTACAGAAGCAATCATGCATCTCGCTCTGATTAGATCCCCAGGTACAAAGCTGGCTGCTGAAACAGATACTCGTGCCTGGGATTATTCACCGCATCCGATCTTCTCTCCGTACTTCAACTACAGTTCGCGGAGAAAGCGAAAAACAGAAATTACTGATGCTGACTTGATTGCAATGTCAAAATCACCTCAATCAACTATTAAAAAGCTGCTTGGCCAGAATCGACAACATCTTGCAGAAACAGATCTGCCTTCTCAAATGAGTATGTTTGATGAGTTCTTCAAATAACTTGCGGCTCTGTTTGCCCCTGCGCCAGATTTTTAATGACCGTACCGGTATTAACGTTACCGATAGGTCGGTTCTGCTGTTTGGCGTTTTTGAACAGAGAAGCGAAATTGACAGAGACTGGCTTACAGTCTTTGGGGATGACAATACTTACGAAATCTTACCGTCGGAGGATCTGCACAACGTCAATATTCCAAGATTCAGGGAAGGGTGGATTTCCATGCGAAACCAAAACAACCTGGTTGAGTTTGTGCATTCTTTGAACGCCAGTGCTATTTACATAGATATCACAGGTTTGCCTCATCACGTTTGGATGCCGATAGTTCGTGTTTGTGTGGAGAGCGGTTCAGATACGAACTGTATCTATGTTGAACCGAAATCATACACTTACAACCCAACCCCTAAACCTGGTGAGTTCTTTGATTTGAGCGAAAGGTCGCATGGCTTTAGGCCTATACCAACTTTTGCTCGCCTGGCTACAAGGCGGGCGGAGGAATCCACACTGGTTCCACTATTGGGATTTGAAGGTATTCGGTTCAGGCATCTTGTCGAACGTATCGAACCTAGCGAGAGAGACATTTCACCGGTAGTCGGAGTGCCGGGTTTCGAGATTGATTACCCATTTCATACGTTTGAGGGCAACGCCACAGTGTTAAGCGTTACTCGGTCTTGGCAGCGAGTGGGGTACGTCGATGCTTCATGCCCATTTTCCTTATATTCGCATCTTGAGCGAATTAAGCGGAGTTCGCCGGAAAAGCACCTTCAAATTGCTACAATCGGCACGAAGCCACATGCTCTAGGTGCAATGATGTTCGCAATGACAAACTCAAATGTTGAGCTGCTTTATGATCATCCAGTTAGGCGGAAAGGGAGAACCAAAGGCATGGCGAAGTGCCATCTGTATAAAGTCTCTGATTTTCTCGGTGGACGGGATTGTTAAGATTGATGCTGGAGTACACGCCTTCTGAAATTTCTGATAAACTCATATTGGCAGCAAACGTTACTGCCCCCAAGACCATAGTGGATTTCTGCGCTGGTCAAGGCAGCTTGCTGGAAGCGGCAAAACGAGTGTGGCCCTCCGCAAACCTTTTTGGCGTTGATGTCGATCCTAAAGTGGTGGGAGCGGTCCCGTCCGCATCGTGGTTTCGAGCAGACTTCCTAGACCACTCCTTCGACCAACGTTTGGGAGGGCAGTTTCCAAAGAAATTCGATCTAATTCTCCTAAATCCGCCGTTCTCTTTCGATCGGTCTCAGCTTCGTACTGCAAGAGGCTCATACTCTAATCAAAGATGTAGTGTTGCATTTGCATTTCTTTTTACAGCACTCGAATATCTTGACCAAGACGGGGAATTGCTTGCCATTATGCCGACGTCAAGTCTCCGAAGTGACCGTGATGCAGTTTCTCGACAAAAGCTGAGAGAAACACACATCTGTAAGGTAATTTCGGCTCCTAAGTACGATAGGTTCCCGGGACTGGATGTTTCAACCTATATGCTAAGTGTCCGGCGCAAAAAGAGGACGCAACAAGCTGTTTCTAGCCTGCCTTTCCAGCAGGAATCGATTAGTAAATGCAAGGTGTTGCGCGGGCAAATCTCAGTGAAACGTAGGGATCGAGAGATCCAACAGGGATTGCATGGTTGGATTCATACGACGAGCATAAGGACCTCGAAAATCGTTGAGCGCTATAAACTGCCTGAGTCTGTACATGCGCGTAATCAGAGTTTTTTGCCTAAGGGATCACTTGTTGTACCTAGGGTCGGAAAAGTGCAACCGGGTCACTTGGTGATAACCACACGCCGTGAAATTCTTTCCGACTGTTTGCTGGGAATTACCTTTGAAGATCGGTGCCTTACTGGGCAACTCGTAGAGTTTATCCAAAGTGATTTTTCTAACTTTCTAGACATATATGCGGGAACTGGTGCACCTTACACCACGCAAGGCAAGCTATCGGCATATGTGGAGCAAGCAATGATCCACGTGGCAAAACCGGAATACAAAGGGCCTTCGCTGAGATGATCAAGATTGGATTTGCATTCACTGAAGGCTCCGACCGAGCTCTGGGTGTACCGACCCGTGGCAGCCAAGGAGCTGCTGGTTGGGATGTGAGGGCAAACTTCAAGGCTGAACAAAGAAGTACTGGTACTCTCATCAAACCAGGTGGGATCGCTGCGATTCCTACGGGGCTTGTTCTAGAAATTCCGAATGGATTTGAATGCCAAGTTCGTTCTCGTTCAGGTCTTTCCATGAATCTCGGTGCATTTGTGCTGAACTCTCCAGGTACCATCGACAGTGACTATCGAGGCGAAGTGTCTGTTCTACTGGCAAATTTTGGAAACGACCCGGTTGAAATCTCTCATGGTGATCGAGTCGCCCAACTTGTTTTTGCAGCCCTTCCAAAGGTCGAGTTCATTGAGACCCTGCAAATGAAGGCAACAGCTCGAGATGACGGTGGCTTTGGAAGTACAGGGCTAGATTAGAGAAAGTTGTGGTTGGTCTGTACAGAGCCGACGCTCGTTTTACCAAACATACTCTAAGCCCTGAGGATTGTGTCTTTCGAGGCGAACTCACTGCCGTGATCGACGAGGATGGTTGCTAGATAGCCCGCGCGTTTGTGCCGACGCAACGACGAAAAAAACAGTACCGGCCAGTCGAGCGCCGCCATCCGGATTAGGCTCTCGACCAGTCCGACTGTCTGACGCAGCGGGAAACGGACACTAAATGCGATCTTACCGCAAGAATGGGATTCCACTTGTTTTTGTAAGCGCTGTCGAAGAACATGCCCGTATGGAAGAGGTGCTTACAAGTACTTGGTTTCGCTACGTTGCGTTTCCTTTGGTTAGCGCAGCGCTTGGAGTTGCCGTGAAGTACGTCACTCGAAATGACCAATACGCGAAATTTCAAAAGGAGGACATGTTTATTGGGCTAGAGCTCATACTTACTGCTTGCCTGATGTATGTTGTTGTCACGACAGATCGTGCTATCGAACTCTCAAAAGTTAACGAGCGATTGAATGAGATTCTGAACTCTGGGTCGGTTGATCAGTCGAGGACGACTGAGCTCCAAAGCGCAGCTGTATCGCTTTCAGCGAAGATTGACCTATCTGGGTGGGTAGTTCTGGCTATGATTTTGGCTCTTTGGAGCGTTTCTACCATTGTGCGTAAGTGGGGGTGGGTTTCTGAGACAGAAATGAAGCCGGTAGTCGGAATTGCTATGCCACTAGGTGCCGGGATTCTGGCTCTAATATTCGTCATGGTGGGAGCAGCTGCATGAAACTAAGAGCTTCCACGATTTCGATGACCCTAGGCGTAATTTCAGTAGTAGTCGCACTAGTATCAGCTATTGCAGCAGTATTGGCGTTGTTCGCATCACTTGGGGTAAGTACAGCTGCGGTAGGCGCAATCGCCTCGGTGATTGCGGCAACTGTTGCTGGCGCATTCAGTTCGAATATTGCTTCGTTCATCAAGAACCTGACGGGAACTAAGCGAGTCTTTGTTTCCTACGCTCGTACTGATGCCAATCTCGCAAAGAGTTTGGCAGCTGCATTGCGCAAGGGCGGTATGGAAGTTTGGATCGACGTAGATCGTATCGGATCGGGTGGGGATATTCTAAAGGCGGTTGAGCGCGGAATTTCGGACGCTGACTATTTTGTCCTCATCGCATCTGAAAAACCGTCTGATTTCGTCGAACATGAGGTAAAACTTGCGAAGGATCGAGGTGTGAAGATTTTGCCTCTAGTTTCCGCGAGCAGCGTTGGTGTCGGGCTCATGGCTGATTTAGTCAGTATTCCATTCGCACAGACTGAAACTGAAAATGTCGAGCGACTAGTCAGTCTTATAACGCGGGCCAGCCAGAGAGCATAGTGGTTTACAACTGGACGATATTTCTGATGGCGCATGGTCTTCGCGGTCCCACACATTCGCCCCGCGCTGTGTCTCAGTAAATACCCGCTTTTCGTTCCTGCGCGTACCTAAATAACATAGCTCAGGGTGGCTATTTGTCATCGCCCGAACTCCACAGTCGAGAGGCGGAGAATTATGGCAGCAGTTTGCGCGCTGCACAGCCGCAGGGCAACTGCGAGCACTTACAATATCCCTCCGACAGTTAAATTCGGCAACTTATCTGTGTTCTGCAACGCTGGTTGCATGCTCCCGCAACCAACACTAATTCACCTGACATATCAAAGGCTTCGGGTAAGACATCCGGGGCCTTCTTCGTGTTCGGGATGACCTGCCCCCCGCGGGTCCCTCGCTCATGACGAGAGTCTGCGGGTTTGATTTTGGTAGTCGTCGGTTTCGGGCTTGGCAAGCGCGGCAGGCGCGGAGCCCTCAAATTGCTCAAGCGCCTGCCGCGCTTGCTTTGGCGTTCTGTTCCCCAACGAAGAGTGCGGCCTGACGTTGTTGTAATCGTAGCGCCACAGCGCCAGCTTGCGGCGGGCATCGTCCAGGGTATCGAACAGCTCTTCATTGAGAAGCTCGTCCCGCAGGCTTCCGTTGAATGACTCGATGAAGGCATTCTGCTGCGGTTTTCCGGGATCGATGTAATGCCAATCCACGCCGTTCCTGTCGGCCCATCTCAGGATTGCCCGGCTGGTGAATTCCGTGCCGTTATCACTGACAACGCAAACAGGTTTTCCGTAGATCCGGACGAGCGCGTCCAGCTCCCGGGCAACGCGCTCACCCGAAATGCTGGTGTCCGCGGCCAGGCACAGGTTTTCCCGGCAGCAGTCATCGTTTACGGCCAGGATGCGGAACTTCCGCGACGCGCCGAAGCTGTCTGCCAGGAAATCCAGGGACCAGCGCTGGTTGGGCTGTGTGGCTTCGGGCATCGGCGTTCGCGAGCCCCGGGCACGCTTGCGGCCCCGCCGCCGTTTCACCGCAAGGCCTTCTTCCCGGTAGAGGCGGTAGAGTTTTTTGTGGTTCATGATCATGCCTTTTCGCTCAAGCAGCACGCCGATCCGCCGGTAGCCGAACCGGCGGCGTTTGCCAGCGATCTCCTTCATCTCCTGGCGGATCTCGGGATGGTCGAGCGGGCGTTCGCGCCGGACCGTCTTGGGGTCGACACCGACAAGCCGACAGGCCCTGCGCTGCGAGATGTCATGATCCCGCATTGCATTGAGCGCTGCCTCTCGCCGCTCTTTCGGTGTCGTCAGCTTTTTCCCAGCAGGTCTTTCAAAACCACGTTGTCGAGCATCGTGTCCGCCAGCAGCCGCTTCAGCTTGGCGTTCTCATCTTCCAGGGCCTTCAGCCGCGCGGCCTCCGACACCTCCATGCCGCCATATTTGGACTTCAGTTTGTAAAAGGTCGCCGGGCTCAGGCCGTGCCGACGGCACACCTCCGCTGTCGGCATCCCGGCTTCCTGCTCTTTGATCATCCCGATGATTTGCGCCTCAGTGAAACGGCTCTTACGCATTCGTCTGCTCCTACATAGGTTGGGCAGACTCTACTTCATGGTGAGGGATTTTGCGGGGGGCAGGTCACAGGCCCAGAGCCCGCGAATGCCTGTGGGCGTTCTGGCCGCGCGCGCTTTTTCTTCAGTAAGCCAGCGTTCCTGCTGCTTGCGTTTGAGATCATCGCGGATTTTACGCTGGCGCTGCACCATCTGATCGCGCTGGAACTTGGCCGCGAGGTTGGCTTTTTCGGCCCTGGCGCGCTCTTCCTTCGCCCAGACCTTGAGTTTGGGCGTAAGCTGCGCCGCAACATGCGCTTTCGCCATATCCGTTGACAGCAATTCTTTCGGATCACCAAGACGGGTTTTGAGCTCTTTGGTCTTTGCCCCTGTGCAACGGGCGAGCGAATACACCTCTCCGCGCCAATCCATCGCCACAAAGCCGCGCTTGTCACCACGGGCAAGCCAATAGCCATTCTCCTTGAGCGCCGCCTCAAAGGCCTTGCGATCATCCGACCCGCTCCAGCATTCCCGGATCAGGGATTTAACCTCTCTCGGGTCTTGCTTGGTGCGTCCCGCTTGCTGCCATTCGGCTAGCGTGAAGGATAGAGGATCCCGGTTTTTCTTGTCCTTGAACCCGTTCGGCATGCGCCAGCCATATTCCAGATACAGATCCCGTGAGACTTCTTTCAGGCGGGTCTTGTAGTAGGGAAGCTCAATCGCTTTCATCCGCTGCCCATCGATCCGCGACCAGACGGCATGGGAGTGCCTGCGCCCTTCCTTTTCATGGAAGACGATGGCACGGGGCTGGTTTTCCAGCCCAAGGCGGGTTTCTGCGCGGGCAATGGCTGTCTCGAATACCTCCACTGACACATCTTCATGTTCCGGCGGGTTGAGGCTGAGAGAGAACAAGTGCTTTTGGCAGCGCGTACCGCGCGCCACCGCTTCACATTCTTGCATCGCTCCCGTCAGATCATCGGCGGCAAAGCCGCGCAGATCGAACAGTTCCACATGGTCATTGTCGCGCGCATTCAGTAAATGCCGCGCCAGTTCCTTGCCATGTGCCCGCTGATTGCCTTTGAGGATCATGACACGCCTCCATTGAGGCCAAGCGCTTCGATCAGCGCCGCGCGCATTTTGGCAATGTCAGCGCAGGCCTCACGCAGTTCGGATTCGATTTCCGGGTGAACAGGCAGCGTGCCCGTATTTACGGCGCGGGCGAGCTGGTTGAGGTTGCTGGAGAGGTGTGATTGTCCCAAAGCCGCCAGAACGCGCCCCAGAGCCTCATGATCTGCCATAGGGTTGGTATTCCTACGGCGCACCTTCTGGAGATCTTGGTCGAACAAAACGGCCTTGATATACGCACCCAGAGGCACGCCGTTCGCCGCTTCTTCGAGCTGCGCTCGTTCCTCAAAGGTCAAACGCAGAGAAAACGGCGCTTCGCGTTTTTTGGCTACTTTGGCGGGTTTTGCCGCTAGATCGCTATCATTTCGGTACATGTCTGCATTCCAGACACCCCCATCTTGTGCTTTAAAACCTTATAATATCAGGTGTTTAGTGGGTAGGGGATGTCGTAATCTGCGACAAGTGAGAGGCGTTGGTTGCCTGCTCCCGCAACCAGCGTTTCCGACCAAGCCCCTGCAAAAAGCGGGGGCTTCTTCGATTCAGGCTGATCCAACGCCATGATCCCCGCCAGTTCCCCAACAAGTTCAACCTGATGGCCCGCCCGGCGCATCAGCGTCCGGAACCAGCCGCACCTCCGAAATCAGCGTGAGCCTCTGCGGGACGCTGGCTGGCAGGTGAATGACAAACGTGTCGAACGTCTATGGCGCAAGATACACATCCCTTGCCCGTCAGGGTCATGCACAGCATGATCCCGAGAAGGGAATTGACGAGGAAACGCTGGAGGTCAGAGCCCTGGAGATCACCGGCAGCAATATCGGTGACGCGCCCATACTCCCGGAACTGCTGGACCAGATCGAAGCGGATCAGGGCATCGCATCGGTCACCGCCGGCGGTGCTTGCGATACCCGAACGTGCCACGAGGCAATCGCTGCCCGAAATGCCGCCGCTGTCATACCGCCACGCAAGAACGCAAAGCCCTGGAAACCAACGAGTCCCGGCGCCGTCGCCCGCAACGAAGCGCTGCGAGCCTCGAAGTACTTGGGCCGCGCCATCTGGCGACGGTGGAGCGGCTACCACCGTCGGAGCCGTGTCGAAAGCAAGATGAACTGCATCAAGCTGCTCGGCCAATCCCTGATGGCCCGAGACTTCGAGCGCCAGGTCGCCGAGCTGCAGGTTCGTATCGCCGTGCTGAACGGCTACACGGCGCTTGGCATGCCTATTACGCGACCCGTGGAATAAGTCTATCCGGGGAAAGGGGAGCTGCGTTCAGCCCCCGATTTGTGCAACAAGGCCATTCGGACCACTTAAGTGGGGCTACTCATAACCGCTTCTATTTTGCGATGTATTATTGCCCGCATAAATTGTTATTTAATCTCAATTGGCCGAATAATGGTTTGTGTTGAAATCATAAGGGGCATGGCGACTTCAATTTTCGGTGCGGGTGAAATACACGGAGGCGCAAATATGCCCGGCGGTAAAAGTCTAGCAAGAGAGCGCGCAGCTTTGGCGAAGATGTCCCACCTGCATTGGGTGCATTGGCTGATCGTTTTGTTGTCGCTGTTTCTGACGGTGACGGCCTGGCATGTCACGCGGACAGAGATTCAAACCCGGACCCAGGAGCGGTTCCAGCGTGCAGCGGCCCAGCTAACCAGCCTGGTCCGCGAAGGGATGGGGCAGTATGAAGATGCGCTGCGAAGCGGAGTAGCTTTGTTTCATGCGTCAGGCGGGGAAGTCTCGCTTGCCCAATGGGCGCGGTTCTCACGCAGCCTGGAAATCGAACGCCGCCACCCCGGCATCAATGGCATCGGTGTTATTTTTCCTGTTGAACCAAGCAGACTGGATGCCTTCGCCGCGCGCCAGCAGGAGGAGCGGCCGGATTTCAAGGTCCATCCGCAGAACTCAGCAAGTCTGCACTTGCCGATTACTTTTATCGAGCCGGCTGGTATCAATTCAGCTGCCATAGGCCTGGATATGGCTCACGAGGAGAACCGTCTGACTGCGGCATTGAAAGCACGGGATACCGGGATAGCGCAAATTACGGGACCTATCACCCTGGTGCAAGATGAAAACAGAACGCCGGGCTTTCTGTTCTACATGCCTTATTATGGCGAGGAAAATCTGACGGGTGTGGAAGAACGGCAGCAACAATTCCGCGGCCTGGTCTATGCCCCGTTTGTGTTCAGAAAACTGATTGATGGAGTGCTGGAGAAGGAAAGCCGGATGGTGCGGTTTTCCGTGCGCGATGGCCAGGACATCCTGTATGACGAAGCCGATGGCAGCCACCCGCACGAAGAGGCCGAGTTCCGCCAGAACATCAGCCTGGGCATGTACGGCCGGCGCTGGGAGTTCGAGATATGGGAAAGCCCGTCGTTCAGGGCTCTTAACGGCAGCAGCGAGCCGCTGCTGATCCTGATAGGTGGTCTTGTCATCGACTCACTGCTCTTTGGACTGTTCGTTATACTGACCAGGTCGAACCGGCGCGCTATTGCCTTTGCAGGCCGGATGTCGGCCGAGGCCAACAGCCGGGCGTTGTCTCTCCAGAGATCCAACGAAGATTTGGAACGCTTCGCCTACGTCGCCTCGCATGATCTTAAAACGCCTCTGCGCGGTATCGCCTATCTGGCAGGCTATCTGCGTGAGGATCTGGAGCCGGTTCTCCAGGCTGCAGGCGGTGCGGAGGAGGTAGAGACACACTTAGACCGTTTGGAACAGCAGGTTCAGCGGATGGAGGGGCTGATATCCGGCATCCTCTCATATTCCGCCCTGCAGTTGGAAGAGAGACCGGTCAAGCTCGTCGATACGCGCGAACTGGTTGGCAAGCTGCTTCAGCAGCTAGGGTTGCGCGCCGATCAAACCCGCATGTCTGGCAACTTCCCGGAAATTGAAACCGATGAGACCGGCTTTGAACAGGTCCTATCAAACCTGTTGTCCAATGCGGTGAAGTATCATCATCAGCCCGAGAGCGCACTTATCACAGTTTCAGCCCAAGGGCGGGACGGCTGGCTGACGATCACTGTTTCAGACAACGGCCCAGGCATTGCTCCCCGGTACCACAGGAAGGTCTTTGAGATGTTCCAGACGCTGCAAGCAAAGGATGACAACGGCAGCACCGGTATCGGGTTGGCGATCGTTCAAAAAACGGTCGAGCGCTATGGCGGGACCGTGGAACTGACCTCCGAAGAAGGGTTGGGAGCGACCTTCACAATCCTTTGGCCTCTCCGGCATCAGACTGAAACCAGCATTCAAAAGGCTGCTTAGATGACTGTACAAGAGTTCTTGCAAATCCTGCATGTTGAGGACCACGACTTGGATGCTGAGGCGGTGCTGCGAACGTTCCGCAAGCTTGGCATAGACATTCCGGTGGCCCGCGCGCCTGATGGCGCCGAAGCACTTGAAATTCTGCGCGGGATGGACAGCGAAGCCATCCGCAGAACCGTTTTGCTGCTTGATCTCAACCTGCCGAAAATGAGCGGGTTTGAGCTGCTCGAACAGATGCGGGACGATGCTTCAATGGAGGCTATGCACGTGTTTACCTTTACGACCTCTGAAAGCGAAGAAGACCAAGCCGCCGCGCGGAATTTTGGAGTTGAAGGATACATTGTGAAACCTGCGATCAGCAGAGAGCTCCCGGCTGCTCTGACACCCGTCCGCGACTTCCTGCTTTCTGCCTGATCGTTGCGGAAATGACCGGGGACTTGAGCGGGTGCGTGAGTTAGAGGAGAGCTGTATGCTAGAAACGCGCGAGGCCGATCTGCAGGTCCTGCTGGTAGAAGACGACGGTTTCGACGTGCGCCACTTTCTGCGCTTGCTGACCAGGTCCAGCGTGCCTGCACACTGCAAGGTCTTCGCTACCGCCGATGATGCGCTGTCACACCTGGCTGCCGCCTCCTCGCACCAGTTCGACATTCTTTTCCTGGACATGAACCTGCCGGGAATGAGCGGGATCGAGTTCCTGGAAACCTGTGCGGCACAGTTTGGATCTTCCGTTGCATGCCGCGTCGTTCCCATGCTGTCTGTTCGGTTGACGGCTGCAGACAAAGCGCGGCTAAATACTCTGCTGGGGGATTTTCAGGTGCTGGCTAAGCCGTTTGATCAGAAGGCTCTGGAACAAATCCTGTGCTGACGGCAGCGCCCGGCGAAAATTACGGAATGCGGCACCGTCAGTGGAATACGGCATCCTGCGCACCGGAAATGGCAGACGGAGCAATCTCTAACGTGGCCAGCGCTTTCTAGCGGGTGGGAAAGGTGGAGGTAGTCCGTTGTGTCATACCAAAAATTGTTCCGGGGAGTGTATGTGTATGCATTTGAATCCGGTGTGCAATTTGTTTCCTGCCATTGCTACTGCATCGTGCCTCCCGCCAGGTGAAGTTAACAGGTGTTGCGCGCGGTATTGCATCTAGCGCGCGGCATCGGCAGCCAAGTCAGCGTGGAGGCTAGTGCCGCCATCTTGCACGGGGTGCTGTCGAGAGGCCATGTGAATATGTTCGTCTCAGCGCCGCCCAAACGGGCGATCAAAAATCTGGTGCTCAAGTAAGGGGTCGTTCGTCTTACCGGACGCAAAGGCCAATTCCCGAGATCTGCGCGCGATGCCCCGCCAGCCGGCAGTCGTTTGTTCAGGTTGAAGTGCAGATGCCTTCTTTGGATCTGTCCGGCGCGGGGCTGATTTTCCATGCTGGCACAAGGATCTGTTGACGGTAGAAAAAACTGCAGGCAGTCACCTGGTTGACCGGTGGCGAACGATCCAGCATCCTTCTAGAAGGTTCGCCAATAGCGGCTTGGCCCGGGGCGGATGTTATGCGGCGGTCATATCAGTGAGGCCAGCCTGATGCCGAAGGCACAGCAGAAAGGATACCTGCACGACACCCACCGTCTGTGTGATCCGGCGCAGACGCTGGCCAAAGTTCGCCCGCACCTGACTGACATGGGCATAACGCGGATTGCCAACCTGACCGGGTTGGACCGGGTTGGACTTCCGGCGGTGATGGTAACACGGCCAAACTCCCGCTCTGTTGCTGTCGCGCTGGGCAAGGGGCTGTCGCTGGATGCTGCCAGAGCTTCAGGGGTTATGGAGGCTATTGAGACTTGGCATGCGGAACGGGTCACGCTGCCATTGCGTGCAGCCAGCTATCACGACTTGCGGCAGGAGGCGCGTGTCGCCGATGTTTGGCGGCTGCCGCGTGTGACCGGCTGCAGCTTTGATCCGCAGTGCCGGATGCTTTGGATCGAAGGCTCCGATCTTGCAACAGGTCTGGCGCACTGGCTGCCATATGAAATGGTGGACACCGACTATACCGCCCGGCCCTGTGGCGGGCAGGGGGCATTTCCGCGCACGACCAACGGGCTTGCGTCCGGGAACAGCCTGGAGGAGGCGGCCTGCCATGCCATTTGCGAGCTGATAGAAAGGGATGCGATCACCCTGTGGCATCACGCGCCGCCAGGCCCGCGGCTTGACCAGGCAACTATAGATGACCGGCGCTGTCAGGAGGCGCTGGACCGGTTTTCGCAGGCGGGATTGCTGGCTGGGGTGTGGAACATTACGTCGGACATAGGCGCTGCCGCCTTCCATTGCATGATTTGCGAGACCGGCAGTAGGCCCGGCCACATCGGCATCGGGAGCGGTTGCCATCCAGACCGCTCCATTGCTCTGTTGCGGGCTCTGACAGAGGCCGCGCAGACCCGGCTGACCTATATCTCCGGTTCGCGCGATGATCTGAACCCGGAGGAGTTTACTCCGACAGCCACGGCGGAGAGGGCGCACTATGTCCGCAGCCTGATTTCAAGCAACCAGGCTTCGGAGCGGTTTCAGGACTGTCCGACATTTTCATCATCTTCCTTCGAAGAGGATCAGGCCTGGCTTTTAAACCGCCTTGCCGCCGCGGGTATGGCGCAGGTTCTGATCGTGGACCTGTCTCGCAAAGAGTTGGGAATCCCGGTAGTGCGGGCGGTTATTCCTGGCTTGGAAGCTCCGCATGACGATCCGGACTTTGTCGCCGGCGAACGGGCGATGAAGACAGCGGAGGCGCGCGAATGAGTGCGGTTGTCTTTGCAGGCCCGACCATCAGGGCCAAGGAGGTGCGGGCGGTGCTGGATGCCACCGTGCTGCCTCCAGCCGGCCAGGGCGATATCCTCCGCGCCGCCCGTCAGGGAGCAACGGTCATCGGTCTGATAGACGGGTATTTCGAGGGCGTGCCCTCGGTCTGGCACAAGGAAATCCTCTGGGCTTTGGGGCAGGGGATTGCCGTGTTTGGAAGCGCCAGTATGGGGGCGCTGCGGGCGGCGGAACTATCGGCCTTCGGGATGGTCGGTGTTGGCAGGATATACGAGGCCTATGCCTCAGGCGCGATCTGCGACGATGATGAGGTCGCAGTTCTGCACAGTCCGGCGGAACTGGGGTTTGCACAATTGAGCGAGCCGATGGTTTCTATTCGCGCGACTGTGGAACATGCGGCCGGCTGCGCTGTTCTTGATGAAGAACAGGCGGCGGCCGTGCTGGAAGCTGCCAAGATGCGTTTCTATCAGCAAAGGACCTGGCAGAAGATTTTTGCCGACATTCCTGCAGCTCCATGGCTGGACCGGTTTTCGGATTGGCTAAAGACCGGGCAGGTAGACGCCAAGCGCGAAGACGCGCAGGAGATGCTTGCGCGGATGGCGGCCTTCCTGCACGGCAAAGAACAAGCGGCAGGCCCAGCGGCTGAGCCGATGGCGCGTACACTTGCCTGGAGAGGGCTGGTGCGGCGTGTTGAGGCGCATGAGCGCCGTTTGAAGACTTCTGACCGGCGGGTACTGGATGAACTGCGTCTGGAGCCTGAGCGCTTTGGCCTGTTTCGGACCCGGGCTGCGTTGCGCCTGCTGGCACTGAAGAAAGCCCGCAAGGCGGGGGGGCGTGCAGCAAGGCAGGACACCCTGACGCAGATGAACAGCCACCGCCAGGCACATAGTCTGTTTCGCAGCAAGGATCTGCAAAACTGGCTGAAGGAGAACGGGCTGACGGCAGAGGAATACCAAGCCCAGCTGGAGGAGGCAGTACTTGCCGGGTCTGTCATCCGCGCACAGCAGGAAGATCTGGAGCAGCACATGCTGGCAGAACTGCGGCAGGCTGGTGCATTTGCCGGATTGAAAGCGCGTGCATCAGAGAAAGAGTTGCAATTCGCCGCTCTGAGCCAGGCAGACATGCTAGGGCCGGATGCGGACAGTTTGCAGCTGGC
The DNA here is from genome assembly GCF_059429195.1 of Leisingera sp. CC-HEC093. Classification (NCBI taxonomy): domain Bacteria; kingdom Pseudomonadati; phylum Pseudomonadota; class Alphaproteobacteria; order Rhodobacterales; family Roseobacteraceae; genus Leisingera; species Leisingera sp. CC-HEC093. The sequence continues at coordinate 1,959,320 of NZ_JCAIJR010000001.1, forward strand.
GGGCTGGTATTTTGAAACGCGCCTTGATCAAAATGTCCCTGAAGACCTCGGCGCGTATGCAGAGACCATCGGCCTGCAAAACACGTCAGAATTCTTTGAACTGATCCGCCGTGAATTCATGTATCATCAGCCAAACAAGACACAATCTGCTGGGGAAAGCAGGGGCTAGGCAGGGCGAGACGGGCGAAACCTCCGCTGGGTTGGAGGACGGCATGGAAGATCCGCACGAAACAGCAAGAGAAGCGCCGGGAACGCGTTTTCTGCTGTTCCCGCAATCCCCCTTCCGCAAGGAGGAGCCGGTGCTGGAGTTAGTCGAGATTTCTGCGCCGCCCGGCTCGATCGGTCCAGGGCCGTCCGGCCCCCGTATGTACGCAGTCAACGCATTGGGCAAGACGATCCCATATGGTGCAATTGTTCCGGGTCCTGCCGGTCCCGGCATGTATCTCCCCCCCTGGCATGGAGAGCTGCAGGCGCCGCCAGAACCGGATGAGGACGGGCATTTCTATCATATCGCACCTTCTGATCCGCGATTTGAGGCGGCGCATCTATTCGCCGCCGCACATTTCACCCTGGATGTATGGGAAGAATATTTCGGCCATGATATCGCCTGGCATTTTGCGCGGGATTACGACCGGTTGGAGCTGTCTCTGCTGCCAAGCCTGGACAATGCCCACATCGGGTGGGGTTTCTTGGAAACCGGCGGCACTTGGGAACATGGCGGGGAGTACCGCGCATACAGTCTGAATTTTGATGTCGTCGCCCATGAAATCGGTCACGCGATCATCTACAGCGTGGCCGGGATGCCGGTCTCCGAGGATGTCCCGGGTGAGTACTACGGCTTTCACGAATCTGCTGCAGACATGGTGGCATTGATTGCTTCCTTGCACTTCGGATCAGTGGTTGAGGAGCTGCTCGAAAGCACAAGCGGCAACCTTTACACTTTCAATCAGCTAAACCGTTTTGCGGAACTTGCCGGGAATGAGCAGATCCGGATGGCCGCGAATACACGGACGCTGCAAGACTTTGTCCGCGGCTGGAGCAGCGAGCACGCGCTGTCCGAACCCTTGACCGGTGCGATGTTCGATATTTTGGTGGATGTATTTCACGAACGTCTCCTGGTGCTTGATCTGATCACCCCGGAAATGGAGGACCTGTCTGACCAGCTGGAGGAAAGCCCCCATTACGGAGACGTCATGCAGGTCCTGTTCGATGAACGCTATGCCGCTGATCCAGAAGGCTTTCGCCTGGCATTGCTGCAAGCGCGGGACATCCTGGGCTCTTATCTCGCCGCAGCCTGGAGCATGCTTGATGCTGAAACCCTTACCTATGCAGCTGTAGAACAGGCGCTGCTTCTGGTAGACCGGAAATCGACGGGGGGGGCGTTTCAAACGATCATTGAAGGCAACTTCCGGATGCGCGGCATCGGCCTGGTCCAGGCAGGCCCCCGGCTGGATGACCCGGACGAGGACAGTCATGCACATTCGGTGCGGACAAGAGTGCCGGAAAACTGACTGACCTATTGGCTGTAAACTTTCACCGTTTTGTGATACTTTTATACTCAGGGGGATTTTTCCGGAAATCGGGGCGGCGTCAATCGCTCCCACGGGAATGCAAAAAGATCTTCTGGTGTTGTTTCCATAGCCACGGGAGTGTGAACGGTGGCCGAGTCCTTACTGAGTTTTTCCGAAGTGTTGATATTTGGGCGTTTGATCGATGACATCAAGGTGATCCCAAAATACGTTGGGGCTGCTGTCGGCACGGTCGATAACTTAGCCAAGTTGGAAGGCACCTCTGTAAACGGCGAAACCGTCGAAGCCGGCGACAAGATATTGGTTATGGCCCAGACTAATAAGTGCCAGAATGGCCTTTATACTGTTGCGAAAGGGTCAGGCAGTCCTTGGGTCCATCAGCAGCAATTTCCCAAAGGAACGATCATTGATATTGCTCGCGGCAAGCGTCAGGGGGTGTGGAAGCAAGACGGGAAATGCGACTTGGGCGAACAGGACTATGTTCAAGCAGGGAAACAGCAGCGCAGGGGTAAAGCAAAAGGAAACGGCCGTAACAACTTTCTTGGCGATCAGCTGAGTGATGATGCGAAGCTGGCCCGGATTTACGGGTTTTCCTATGAAGGCACATACTTTGAGTTGCCGGAGCCAGTGATTTTCCTGGTTCATGGTAAAGGCGAATGTGCGACTGGCCCTGTGCCGGGAGACGGGAACGTTCAGGTGTCCCGGGCGCCCTTGGACCCCTCCGTGACCGGGGTTGCTTCGGCTGAGTACCAAATTGCAAACGATATCCGGGTCTGGGACTATGACAGAGCCGACTTTTCGATCCGGATGGACGTGATGACCGGTATGCTGGAACAAATTCTTCTGGATGTCTATTTTGGTTGCGGCCCAGACATCAGCGGCGCCAAGGTGAGCGGCGCAAAGGTCAGCGGTGCAAAAGTCAGCGGCGCTAAGGTGAGTGGCGCCAAGGTGAGCGGTGCAAAAGTCAGCGGTGCAAAAGCGCGCGGCTCAGGAGATTAAGGAAGCCAGCCGGATTTCGGAGGCATTGGGCGGCGTGGCGGGCAACCCCGGCTGCGCTGCCCCGGTTTAGAACCCCGCCTTCTTCAGCCCTTCGACAAAATGCAAAGTGTCTTCTTGCAGCCGGTCAGGCTGCACCTTGGCCCAGCGGTCCAGCGAGAAATTCGGGTGCGCCTCATGGTGGCGGGCTGCCATCTCCCGCGCCATCTCCATCTTACCCAGCTGAGCGTAACTGGCAGCCAGCATGCGCTGGCCCTCCGTCGGATTGTTCATCCGGGTCAGCGTGTCGATCACCGAATCATATTCCTTGAGATTGTAATAGGCACCGCCCAAGTGCCAAAGGTACTGGTCCGGGAAGTACGGGTTCAGCCGCATTGCCTGCTTCAGGTTTGCGATCGCTGTTTCGTTGTCGCCGGAATGGGCCAGCGCGTCGGCGTAGTCGGATAATAGATCAGCGTCATTCGGGTTGAGCGCCAGAGCGCGCCGGTAGGCCCCGATCGCCGCATCATGCTCCTTGCGGTAAAGATGCACGAACCCCAGCTCGCCAAAGCCGCGGGCATCGGTCGGATCCAGCTCCACCGCCCGCTGTGCGAAGGCCAGCGCAGTGTCCAGCGCGTGGTCAGCGTCGCTCGCCCAGGAATAGCGCCAGTCAATGTTCATGGTGCGCGATATCGCCGCTGAGGCCCGGGCATAGTCCTGATCACGGGCCAAGGCCCTTTCGTAAAGCGATTGGGCCTCGCGGTTGTCCTGCCGTGTATAGCGGAAGATATACTGCTGGCCGCGCAGGACATACCCATATGCCGCGAGGTCAGAAGGAGCGGCATGTGCCATCCTCTTGCGTTCCTGGGCCTCGATCAGGACGGCTGTCGCTGCGACAATGGCGTCAGTGACCTCATCCTGGATAGCAAAAATGTCATCGATGTTGCGGTCGTAACGCTCTCCCCAGATCGTTCGTCCGGAATCGGCGTCAATTAGTTCAATAGCAATCCGCACCCGTGCGGCCGCCCGGCGGACGCTGCCACGGGCGACATAACGCACACCCAGCTCGCGTGCGGCCTCCTGCGGCGGCATGGAGCGCGCCTTGAAAAAAAATGCGGAATTGCGCGCAATGACGAAAAGGTTCTTAAATTTGGACAGGTTCAGGATGATGTCTTCAGTCAGCCCGTCCGCAAACCAGCTGTCCGACTGATCCCCGCCCATGCTGGTAAAAGGCAGAACAGCAACCGAGGGAACGTCCGGTTTCTGCGGGTGCTCGGGCTGGATTGCCGGGCGCAGGGTCGCGGCCATAGCCGCGCCTTCGATCTCGCTGCGGACGCAATAAGCTGGGATTGGCTCGGTGATATTCTTGAGCCGCTGCGGGCCAAGAAACTCAAACCCGAGGCGCAACCGGTTGCGGATCTGCTCATAGACTGAAGCGCTGACGAAGACCCTGCCCGGTTCGGCAATTTCTTGCAGCCGAGCGGCGATGTTGACGTTGTCGCCGTGAATTCCGCGGTCATCGATCAGGATTTCGCCCATATGCACGCCGGCCCGAAAGCGCAGCTGCTGATCCTCAGGCCGGGAGCTGTTGTTCTGTTCCGCAATGCGGTGCAATTCGACTCCGAACTCCACCGCGTTTGTTGCTGTCTCGAACAGTGCCAGCACCCCGTCTCCGCGGACCGCCACAACCCGCCCGTCATGCGCCTGGCAAGCTGATTCCAGCTGTTCCAGAAGCGACTTCAGGGCGCTGTAGGTATCAATTTCATCATTTCCCATCAACCGGGCATAACCAACAACATCGGCAAACAGCACCGCCCCCAGCTGGCGCCGGACTGTCGTTGACTTGTTCTTGCCGCTCACAAGCTGTCCTCCTCCCGTGAGTATGGGCCGAGACCGGCTTCCATTCTGGACCGGTGTTCTGGGCGGGCTGTGACTTCAGCCCCCTTGAGTGTCCTGCGGGCCAGGCGGCCACGACCAGCCGGAGGCCGCAGCGCCGCGGAAGCTGGCACTGCAACCGGCGTCAAGGCCCTGAGCCAGTGTTTTGCGGCTGGCGGCCCAGTCCCGGCGCAGCAGCCCGATAGTGATCATGTCAAAGTGCCGGCCTTCGGCAAACCAGGCTTCCCGCATCGTGCCCTCCGTTGTGAACCCGGCACGCGTGGTCATTTGCTGGCTGCGCTTGTTGTCGGACCGGTAATACGATGTAACGCGATTTAGCCCGATCTGGAGGAAGGCAAAGTCCAGAAGCAGGGCCATTGACCGGATGCCGATACCTTGCCTGCGCCAAGCTTCTTCAATGAACAGCGCGATGACGGCATCGCGGTTCACGGGAGAGATGTTTTCGAGCCCGGTGATGCCGCAAAGCTCGCCTTTTTCTGTGGTGATGGCGAACCAGCATTTCTCGCTGAAATTTACAGCATCCGCCGCAGGCCCCCATGACCGCTGCAGGTCGGCCGCATTGAACGGTGCCCGCACTGACCGGTCAAAGCGGGCGAGGTCGGCGATGTTTTGGAACCAACTGGCCATGTGGGAAAGGTCGCCGGATTCCAGCGGCCTGAGCCGGAAAGCTGTTGTCGGCCGCTCTGGCATATACTGTCTCCTTCCGTTTTTTTATGCGAGGCGTTCCGGAACCTATACGGCCGGAAGTAGAGTGGCTTGCCAACAATACCATAAATGCGACCCGTTCGGAGTCTTTGACTTCCGGCAGCGGTTCTTCGGGCTTCTCTCTTGATGGCAGGCAAGAGCGCTAAGGGCGGAGAACTTCTCTGCCCCCTGCGGAATTCTGCAAAATGAGGCGGCAAGAATTACTTTAACAATCTTTTTTGGGGTTGCGCCCGTGCGGTGCTATGATTAAACCCCGCCGCAGTGGACCGATAGCTCAGCTGGATAGAGTACTTGACTACGAATCAAGGGGTCGGGGGTTCGAATCCTCCTCGGTCCGCCACTTCCCAAATTGTCGGGCGACACATAGTTTTGCCATTAGCGACAGAACCTTTCCTTTTTCGTGTCTCCAACATTCCCGCTCGCGCCTCCTGTTCCGCCAGTGGCGAAGCCTTCCCTGATTTTCACTTCGGAAGACCTCGTGTCTTCCGGAGGGCAAAGCAGGGTGGGCGCAGCCCGGACTGCGGCCGGACGGTGATCTGACACACGGGGCCGGAGCGGTGAAATTGGGAGGGGCCCGCGCCTAGCGCGGGAGGAACCGGATTTCTCCGTGGAGGCTGACGCGTAGCGGCATCAGAACCCGTGTTCAGATTGCCGGCCGGATGGCAGGCGGACCAATCAAACGGAAAATGCCAGGCGCGCTAGAGCGGAGCGGAGGCGCGGCTGACTTCTGTGCAAGCGATCGCGGTCTCTCCGCGATCACATTCTAAATTAGACTGGAGGGGCAGGAGGAAAGCAGCCGGCGAGATCTTTAGCTGCCATTTGCCACGCGGATCGCGAACTCACGCAACGCGGACTTTGCGGCCATTGCCCTTCCTGGTGTTTGCTGACGCAGCATTCGCTCGCGGGTGCGGCGTGATTTTCGCTGTGAAGCGGCATGTGTCGCCAAACCGGCCGTTGAAAGTCAGCCCGAGGGGCAAATAAAATCCACCCTTTCGCCGCAACGTGGATCGACCAACGAGGAGCGGGACGGAGCTGATTTTCGCTGCACTCCAGTCAGATTTCCGCTTCTTACCTTCATGACCAATTATTCTGGTATGTAGAACAGGTTGTCGCGCCAAGCAGCGATCGCGGCTAAGTTGAGCGAGAATCTCTAGGTTGGTAGTATGACACTTCGTTTCAGGCAGACATTTACACTTTTCCCCGGCGTTCGGATAAACATCGGCAAGCGTGGCATCAGCACGAGCATTGGCGTTCCGGGTGCCTCCGTCAACATCGGTCGGCAAGGCGTCCGCGCTACGGTCGGAGCGCCGGGAACTGGCCTGTCCTACAGCACTCTCGTGGTTCCTGCCGGGAAGACACCTCGCGTTCCAGCCCCGCAGCCCGCCCCTGAGCCAGAGAAGTTTACCCCTCCACCTGCGGGAAGTCCTGCGGCTGGTAATAACCCGGCATCGGCAAAGGTCTACATGCCCCAAGCAGGGATGAACGAAATTGCCAGCGCTTCGGTCGAAATGCTGACCAGCACTTCGCTGATCCCTTTGCGCGACCTGATAGCGAAAGCGCGCGAACAGAAGTCGCAGGTCAAGTCTGACTTGAAGGAGGCACGCGATGAGGAGGCCAAGCAGCAAGGTGAACTGAACCGCCGCAAAACGAGCTTGTTCCGTTGGTTCTACAAGAAGCGAATTGCAGAGCTGGAAGCGGCACTTCCAGTCACCCAGGCCGAGGTCGAGAGGCTGGCGAACTGGGAAGACAACACCAAGATCGCCGTGACGTTCGAGGCCGGGGACGCTGCTCAGCGCGCTTACTCATCTATGGTTCGGGCATTCGACAGCCTCAAACTGAGCAGCAAGAAATGGGACGTGACTGCCGACAGGTCCACGAACCAGTTTGTCGAGCGATCGCTAGCCAATCGCACTGTCGACAGGCATCCGGTCATCTTCGAGTTTAGTTCAACCGACTTGATCCAGTTCTCGGGACGGGCAATGCGTTTCGAGAACATCAATGGCGACGACATACTGATCTACCCCGGTGTCGCGGTTATACCTCGTGCGGACGGCGTGTTCGCCCTCATCGACATTCGCGAATTGAAGATCGACATTGAAGGGGTGCGATTCCACGAAACGGAGGTCGTGCCAAGCGATGCCGAAGTGGTTGGGCATACTTGGGCGAAGACGAACAAGGACGGCTCGCCTGACCGACGCTTCAAGGAGAATGACCTGCCCCCCGCAAAATCCCTCACCATGAAGTAGAGTCTGCCCAACCTATGTAGGAGCAGACGAATGCGTAAGAGCCGTTTCACTGAGGCGCAAATCATCGGGATGATCAAAGAGCAGGAAGCCGGGATGCCGACAGCGGAGGTGTGCCGTCGGCACGGCCTGAGCCCGGCGACCTTTTACAAACTGAAGTCCAAATATGGCGGCATGGAGGTGTCGGAGGCCGCGCGGCTGAAGGCCCTGGAAGATGAGAACGCCAAGCTGAAGCGGCTGCTGGCGGACACGATGCTCGACAACGTGGTTTTGAAAGACCTGCTGGGAAAAAGCTGACGACACCGAAAGAGCGGCGAGAGGCAGCGCTCAATGCAATGCGGGATCATGACATCTCGCAGCGCAGGGCCTGTCGGCTTGTCGGTGTCGACCCCAAGACGGTCCGGCGCGAACGCCCGCTCGACCATCCCGAGATCCGCCAGGAGATGAAGGAGATCGCTGGCAAACGCCGCCGGTTCGGCTACCGGCGGATCGGCGTGCTGCTTGAGCGAAAAGGCATGATCATGAACCACAAAAAACTCTACCGCCTCTACCGGGAAGAAGGCCTTGCGGTGAAACGGCGGCGGGGCCGCAAGCGTGCCCGGGGCTCGCGAACGCCGATGCCCGAAGCCACACAGCCCAACCAGCGCTGGTCCCTGGATTTCCTGGCAGACAGCTTCGGCGCGTCGCGGAAGTTCCGCATCCTGGCCGTAAACGATGACTGCTGCCGGGAAAACCTGTGCCTGGCCGCGGACACCAGCATTTCGGGTGAGCGCGTTGCCCGGGAGCTGGACGCGCTCGTCCGGATCTACGGAAAACCTGTTTGCGTTGTCAGTGATAACGGCACGGAATTCACCAGCCGGGCAATCCTGAGATGGGCCGACAGGAACGGCGTGGATTGGCATTACATCGATCCCGGAAAACCGCAGCAGAATGCCTTCATCGAGTCATTCAACGGAAGCCTGCGGGACGAGCTTCTCAATGAAGAGCTGTTCGATACCCTGGACGATGCCCGCCGCAAGCTGGCGCTGTGGCGCTACGATTACAACAACGTCAGGCCGCACTCTTCGTTGGGGAACAGAACGCCAAAGCAAGCGCGGCAGGCGCTTGAGCAATTTGAGGGCTCCGCGCCTGCCGCGCTTGCCAAGCCCGAAACCGACGACTACCAAAATCAAACCCGCAGACTCTCGTCATGAGCGAGGGACCCGCGGGGGGCAGGTCACAAGAGCTCGCGCAGTGAGGGACGTTTTGACTAGCCGGTGCGGAATTCAAAAGGCTATGGTGTCGATCTCGTCCTTTCTCGCTTCTAGTTCTTCAGGGGTCAGGTAACGCTTATTAGAGCTAAGTGATGCAAGCCTGTCGTTGTTGATGCGGATTGCTTTCTCTCGCTTCTGGCGTATCGAGTTCATCTCGCTAGCAATTTTTTGACCTCGTTTTGAAGCACTACCCACAACGTGTCGGATTCCACCCAAGTGCGCCAGAAGGCGTGTCGAAGCGACGTCGAGTTCGTCTAAAGTTTCTGCATTTTTGAGTTCCGCCCACAGTGTCTTGGATTTCATTTCCAGTTTTCGTGGCACAATCAAATTTGAGCCAACAACACCGACCCCTGTTATGAAAACAGGCTTATTTCCGGTTCGAACTTTGAGCTTATGCGTTTTGAGGCCAAACGAGGACACCGTCTCGCGGATTTTCTTAACAAGCCCGCCTGGTATTTTTGAACCGGAGATGGTCAGATCGTCCACCCAAACTGTAAAGCTCAAATCATGGGCTATACAGAGGTCAGCAATGGCGTCAAACATTGGCCGATGCACCAAAGATGCAAGGACAGGGGTTAGCGGAGAACCAAAACACGCCCTGTCGTCAGCCGTGCCGACATGCGCAATCAATCCAGCAACATCCGGATGCATTCCGAACTGGTCAACAAGGGACTTCCGGATCATGCTTCTCGAAGTAGAAGGGTAAAACTGCTTCAGATCTAATGTGAGATACTGCGCAGCGGACATATGTGCCGCCGCGTTATCGCGTTGAGCCTTTCCCTTTCGGGGGCTCATTAAGTAGCTGCGCTGAACAATCTTCGAGAAATGGAATCTCAAACGCTCATGCGCTGCCCGCAGTCGGCCGACCGGGTAGACCAGTTGTCGCTCTTTGCCTCCGGAGGTGATTGTCCGTCGAACCAAGAAGTGCTCTTTAAACCGTGGCGTGCCTAACCTTTCCAGGTCGTCGCGTTTTTCGCGGACTAAATCCGCGACATCACGTTGAGTGGGGTTTTGAGCAAACGGAGAGCGGTTTAGCTCATACCGTTCCTGGTTTCTACGAGCTCGTTGTTTCTGCATCAAAGGATTCCGAAGGCTTCAGCTTGTCCAGCAAATTTAACGCTTTCCTAGCTACGATAAGGCGGCCTTTTCGGATTGGCGCATCACCTTCAATTTCTTCTGCAAAAAACATTAATTGTGACTTTCTGACCCCGAGGACAGTGCTGTATTTTTCTAATGTATCCAGAGTGACAGATTTTGTTCCTCTCTCAATCTCCGATACCATGGCTTGAGACATGCCTAGAGCTTCGGCCAACTCGGTCTGAGAATACCCCCAATAGAGTCGCGCTATTGTCAGCGCCTCGTTTATCATCGGCTTTTCAGTTTTTGCCATGATTGTATCCATGGGCTGTGAAGGGGTCACCGCCGCTGCCCGCGAAAAGGACGAGTTTCACTCCCAGAACTCTGTTAGGAGATTCCAAAGGCGAAACAGGATCACAATGGCGGAAAAAAGGTGCCGCCACTTCGAAGGTTTCTTGCGATGCCGCCGCTGGTTCTGAACGTCTTTCTTGCACATGTTTACTGCTCCTCAGTTCCGGCCGGAATTGGCCCCCGTAGGAAAGAGGATAGCGATCAGCGGCGTTTGACCCCTTACATGCCGCACCCAACCCCGGATGGGTGCGGCGCGCGGCCACTCCCGTCCCCGAGACGCAGGTGTGTGACGAAGGCTCTAAGCCTTCACAGGGCCTCTGGCCCCAGGTCTTGTCGGGTTCTGCGTATGCAAGGTTCATAACGCCAACCAACATAGGTTGTCGGGCGCCTTCCTTCAAGTACTATATCGCTAATAGCGATAATTTAGAACCAAGGACCATATGGCCGCTATCTCTGCCGATAAACTTGTGGTCCGCTGGCAGGCTTCACGATCGCTTAGCTGACCCTGCGAGCCTGCAGGGCTTCCCTCACTGCCGGATCGTGAATCTCTGCAAAAAAGAATGCGAGCAGCGCCGCAGCTAGACGAGCGACAGGTGCGTCAACGCTGATTGCGCCATCAAGACACCTGATAGTCGATGGGTTTAATTCGTCTCTAAGCTTCAGGGCGTCGACCGTCTTGTCTAGGAAATTGACAAGTGGTGCACGATCAGGCGCAGCCGAGGACACGGCCCTGTCTAATAGGATTGCCCGAGGGGGAGGGCGGCGCCCTCACCCTGACGGCCAGGGGCGTTTGGCTTGTCCAAATCCCGCTGGCCCAACAAAAAAAGGCGGCAGGTTCATCCTGCCACTGTTTCAGCCGTTCTTCAGAAATGCAGCGAAAGCTACCGAAGAGCCCAACCTGTAACTTGGATTTTTTTTGCTGCGTGCGCACACAGCACGGATTTCTCTGCACACACGCAAGTTCTGGCGTCGCAGCGCGGCGGGAAAACCAGCCGTTCGTGCGTTCCGCAGTGCGATTTTACCTGAATTTACTGGACGCGGGACAACGCCACCACTCCCGTCTGCTGGAGGCGATGTCGACAGTCATCCAGGAACGATGCCTGATGTGTGCAGTTTGGTTTTCTTTCCGCTAGCCGACGGCTGAATTCTTCAATCTAATTTGGCTCTGCACCGTACTGAAGCCAGAAAAATTTGTAGGGAAACAAAATACTTCTAATATAAGCCTCTTTGCGGTTTTCCTACTCAATACTTGACGGTTGTGCTAGCAGGTGGTTGTAGTCGCAAAAGCAAGTCGGGTGGGCCACAGAAACACCGGGAACCCGCGTCTGTGCGCAGATCATCCGTTACTCATCCGCAGACCAACTCCGCCGCCTGCGCGGCCTCGCCATGCTCATCCCTGATAGTGTCCACTTATTCGCTAATGGGCACATTCCATCACTAGCGGCGGTCGTCAGTGCGGGGAGACCGGACGCTTACGATCCCGGTGAAAGCACGTACCGAAACGATGGAAACTAGTGGAAGATTTACAAACAGAAGCAAGCCAAATTGGGGAGGCATTAAATTCGTGCGAGTTTCTCATTTTTCTGCTAGACTGCTCCAACTGATGGTGGCTAAGCATCTGTCCTTGAGACTGCTTCATGGATCAGAAATTAGCTTGGCTAGTGGGGTATTGGGGGTGCGCTATTTGTGTTTCGCAAGATAGTTGCCTGCGAGAGTCCGAATGACCATCTCTTAAATAGTGTTCGCGGATCGAAAATCTTCACCTAGTGGCGAGGCGCCGCAAAATTGTACGAGTGAAAAGCGGCTGAAAAAATCCCATGCCAGACATTAAAAATGCCTTGATATCAATTTACAGTGCGTCCCTCACTGATAAATACTGGGTGCACGCATTAAATGAATGCTCGAAATTGATGGGCGCGACGGCCTCTCTAATTTATCAGGTTTCTTCTTATGGGGACGTTGACTACAGATTGGAAGCGGCCAGTTCACATTTTAGAAACCTTCCTAACATTTTGCACGATTACAATTGCATGATTGAGAGAGGCGATGGGTCTGGTTTTGATCGGGAGGGTATGAGATTCGTGCATTCTCGTCGAGCATTCGATGTACGGCTCGATAGCCAGATATTTGAAATGGACAACGGGTATTATGAGCGGCCGGAAGTAAAATTCATGGCGGAGCGAGCTGGCCTTGTTCGGCGGTGCGCAATCAGCTTGGCCGATGATCCATCCAATCTCACGGGAATAATTTTCTTGTACAACGACAGTTTCAAAGAAAATAAGCTCTCTACACTCAATGGCGTCCAAAAACTATTTACACCTCATATTGCGAAATCCTTGGAGGTGCATCGTTTTACTCACAGTCTCCGCACTAAATATCGCGCCGTCTTGTCTGTGCTTGATAGGATTGGCACTGGTGTATTTGTTGTATCGGAAAACGCAAATGTAATAGTTGCAAACAATGTTGCCTCGGAAGTGCTTGATGCGAAGGATGGCGTTTTTACGTCTGGTAAAGGTGTGTTGGCAGCCAAAGACGAGTCGGTCTGTGCCGCTTTGCAGTCGGGAATTTTCAACGCAAGTGCCTCGGCAAAGGGTGAAATCAATGACGCCGGCAGTGTGGTACAAATTCCACGCGAACGGTCTGGCATATCTCTAGTCGCAGTTATCTCTCCTCTCAGAGATGCTGAGATGGAAATCGAAAGAGGGTTCGCCGGAGCGCTGGTCACGCTAATAGATCCCCTGAGACCAGTTGAAGTGCATGCCAACTTTGTGTCCTTGGCATATGGTTTAACTCAGGCAGAGGGTCGCGTTGCAGGGTTTCTTCTTCAAGGACTGACAAATTCGGAAATAGGTGTGAGGATTGGTGTCAGTCCCGAGACAATCAAAACACAGATCAGCTCAATTCTCGCAAAGTGCGGGTGCAGGACGCGAGTGGCGTTTATCTGGAGAGTATTTCAACTAGCCCCACCGGTCAAATAAACGGCGCCACCCAGACCTTTTTCCCTAGGGTCAGGATGCATTGATTTTCGCTGCGCTACGTGATTCACGGTTTGAAAAACGGAACCGTGACATGAGCGACCTCTATTGGCTGGCCGACGAACAGATGGCCAGGCTCACCCCTTTTTTCCCAAAGTCGCACGGCAAGCCTCGGGTTGATGATAAACGGGTCTTTAGCGGGATTATGTTCATCCATCGCAATGGGTTACCATGGCGAGACGCGCTTTCTGAATATGGCCCGCACAAAACGCTCTACAACTGGTGGAGTCTTTGGAGCGAGAAAGGTGTTTTCGCGCGGATGATGACCGGGTTGGCTGCTGAACACAGCGAGGAAAACAGGCCTCAGCTCTGACTAGCCTCGCTTCCATTGGACACGACTGCGGCGCACTGAGAGGCAAGCGAACAATAGGCGGGGGACGACGAATTCTGCGGCATGTGATGTTCCAGGCCGCTATCGTTGCCCGCCATCACAATGCGGTTCTGAAAATCTTAGCCGACCGACTTCGCGATGCAGGCAAACCTCACAAAGTCATCATCACGGCCGTCGCTCGCAAACTCGTCACACTCGCCAACGCGCCCGTCAAATCCCGTCAGGTATGGATTGCTCACAGCGCCTGAGAAATACAGTTGCTAAGCACCGTCTTCCCCCATTTGGGGGATGGGGCGTTTCAGTCCCCGCAGTAGCATCAGCGGATTCCGTGCGCGCGTAGTTGGGAGGGTAAACAGTGACTTTTTCAGACAGTGAGCTTTTTCAGGGATTCGGAAGAAGCAAGCGCTTCGATCCCCGGTCACACGTGGTAAACGACTTCTTGGGTGTTGCAACGTTGGTACTTGGCAACCGGGCCAGCACTATCGTTGTCGATGATGGCACGCACTCAGTCTTTATCGCGGGGAACCTCACAAAGTGGTGGAAAGCCCCCTTTAAGAACTGGACAGATCATCAGCAGGCAGATGCGGGTTACGGATTGCATACCGCAACCCTTGCCGATGGGCGCAAAGGCATCAACCGCAAGATACTTGATGTCAAGGATCAAGATGGAAATCCGTCCGTCGAACTTTTGAAGCTGGTCGAAATTGCGTTACAGGGCGGTGCCAGCGGCTCGAGCGCGGATATCAATCTCCGGACCGGGAATTTCAACCTTTCCGGTTCTGACGGTCCCTTCCTCGAGGTCGTCGTGGACGGCCGCAAAGCCTCGGACATTCTCCTGTTCAAAGGGGACGTAGCAAGAAACCTTCTGCTGGCTTTCGACGACTTCGGCTACGCTAGGACAGTTGATCTTTCGAATTCGACGTCGAGTGAAACTGTAGATCTGTCCGGCTATGTTCAAGGGACAGTGGAAACTGGCGCGGGCAACGATACTATTACGGGCAGTGCTGGAGACGACTCCATCCGCTCGGGAGATGGAAACGATTACGTATACCTTGGCGCAGGAGATGACACCGTATTTGCCGGAGCAGGAGATGACCGGATCATCGCCGGACAGGGGGCAGGCTTTGATTTCATCGATGGCGGAGCAGGCAATGACTATGTTGAGTATCCATCCTGTACAACCGGCCTGACCATCGACCTGCGGCCTGCAGACCGGTCCGGCGCCGCCTTCGGGACTACGACTGTTGGGGCGGCCCTTGCGGCCCAAGGATATGCTCCCACAACACCCGTGGGAATTGCGAGCGGGGCTCAGATCGACACTGATATTCTGCTGAACATTGAAAATGCGATTGGTGGCAGCGGTGCTGATACCATTCACGGCAATGCGCTGGATAATGTCCTCGGCGGGGGTGGTGGCAGCGATGTGATATTTGGTCACGGCGGTTATGACCGCCTACTGCTCCCGGGCGCACCAGGCGATTACCAAGTCACCTACGACAGTGTGAGCGATGACGGCACATTCATCGTCACAGACATATCCGGTTCCGGTGCGAGCGATGTCCGAATAAAGGATGTGGAAGTACTTGTGTTTTCAAACGCCGAGCGACCGTTATGGACCTACACGAGCTACATACACAGGTATGTGGATGCAGCTAATTCTCCGCTCATAGGAACACCCGCCCGGGAAATACTGCATGGAGATGCCCGGGACAACGTGCTGATCGGTAACGAGGGTGAGGACATCTTCATCGGGGGCGCGGGCAACGACACCATGGATGGCGCAAACGCTAACGACGATGCAAATTTCATACTGGAAACTGTTGACTACGCGTCAGAAGAGGCTGGCGGAGGATTTCAGGGCGTCGTCGTGGACCTCGGGGCGGGCACTGCCACCGACACTTACGGGAACTCCGACACCTTGATCGGAATCGAAAGAGTATTTGGGACAAGCCACGGCGATTTCATTCAAGGCGCCGACCAGACGAGCGGGTCGGAATTCTTTGATCCGCACGGGGGCGACGATACCATTCACGGAGGCGGCGGCCGCGACACTCTCGCCTACCACCTCACCGAGCGCACTTACGGCGGAAGTTCCGGTATCACAGTGGCGCTGAGCACAGCTGTCGCTGGGGCGGGGGTGGTCACCTCTGATCCATTCGGGTTCACCGACACGTTCACCGGGATCGAGCGGATACGGGCGACGGAATTTGCGGACCTGTTCACCGGTGGTGCCGGTGATATCGAACTTCAGCCACTGGCAGGAGCGGACACGATCAACGCTGCCCAGGGCTCCAATGTCACAGTGACATACCGGAATGATGCAAACTATGGCGGCAATGCCGGGGTCACGGTCCGGCTCGACGGGAACTACGCGATCGACGGGTTCGGAGACCGCGATGTTTTGAGCAGCTGGGTTACCGGCATCGAGGGAACCGGATCTTCCGACTACATCCAGGGCAATCTGCTGGACAATCGTCTTGGGGGCGGCAATGGAAACGACCAGATTTATGGAGGTGCGGGAGACGACCGGATAGACGGCGGGGCTGGCGATGACCTCCTCACCGGCCAGGCCGGCAATGACACGGTGATCGGTGGCGATGGGGATGACACCATAGTTTCAAATGGAGGCGACAATTTCTTCTTCGGCGGCAACGGAGCAGATGAGTTTGTTTTCCATAATGCTGGGAATACAACCGTACTTGATTTCTCTGTCGGAACGGACAGCCTGCGCTTTGGACCCGGCATTTCGCTATCATCGCTGAGCGAGACAGACGACAATAGCGATGGCGTTTTGGATACTGTTCTGCAGATGGACAATGGGCTGACAGTGAATCTGCTGTCTGTGAATGGTGTGGGCAGTCTCGGGCCGCTGCTAGGGCAAACTCTTCCTGGGTCTTTTGGCGCCGCGATTAATGGGATCAATCCGACTGATCTTAGCGGCAGATCAGTCTCCCAGGCCGGTGATGTGAACGGCGATGGCATCGATGACATACTAATCGGCGCAATTCGTGCCGATCCGAACGGATTGGCAGATGCCGGTGAAAGCTATGTGGTCTTCGGCGCCGCGGGCGGCTTTAGTGCCAGCCTGGACCTGGCCGCGCTTGACGGCAGCAACGGGTTTGTTCTGAACGGCATCGCTACAGGCGATCAAAGCGGCTTTTCAGTCTCTTCGGCCGGTGATGTGAACGGCGATGGCATCGATGACATCCTGATCGGGGCTAGATCTGCCTCTCCGAACGGATTGGTAATAGTCGGTGAAAGCTACATTGTCTTCGGCGCCGCGGGCGGCTTTGGCGGCAGCCTGGACCTGGCCGCGCTCGACGGCAGCAATGGGTTTGTCCTGAACGGCATCGCTGCATCCGACCAGAGCGGGTATTCCGTCTCCGGTGCAGGGGATGTGAACGGCGATGGCATCGATGACATACTAATCGGCGCAATTCGTGCCGATCCGAACGGATTGGCAGATGCCGGTGAAAGCTATGTGGTCTTCGGCGCCGCGGGCGGCTTTAGTGCCAACCTGGACCTGGCCGCGCTCGACGGCAGCAACGGGTTTGTCCTGAACGGCGCCGCTGCTGGCGACTTTAGCGGAATTTCCGTCTCCCAGGCGGGGGATGTGAACGGCGATGGCATCGATGACATCCTGATCGGCGCGCATAGTGCTGACCCGAACGGACAGGGTAATGCCGGGGAGAGCTATGTGGTCTTCGGCTCCGCAGGCGGCTTTGGCGCCAGCCTGGACCTGGCTGCGCTCGACGGCAGCAACGGGTTTGTTCTGAACGGCGCCGTTGCTGGCGACTTTAGCGGCTATTCCGTCTCCCAGGCCGGGGATGTGAACGGCGATGGCATCGGTGACATCCTGATCGGGGCTCATGGTGCCGATCCGAACGGAATGGAGCGTGCCGGGGAGAGCTATGTGGTCTTCGGCGCCGCGGGCGGTTTTGGCGCCAGCCTGGACCTGGCTGCGCTCGATGGCAGCAACGGGTTTGTCCTGAACGGCGCCGCTGCTGGCGACTTTAGCGGAAACTCCGTCTCCCAGGCGGGGGATGTGAACGGCGATGGCATCGGTGACATCCTGATCGGGGCGCATGGTGCCGATCCGAACGGAGTGGGTCTTGCCGGGGAGAGCTATGTGGTCTTCGGCTCAGCGGGCGGCTTTGGCGCCAGCCTGGACCTGGCTGCGCTCGATGGCAGCAACGGGTTTGTCTTGAACGGCGCCGCTTTTGGCGACCAAAACGGGTTTTCCGTCTCCCAGGCGGGGGATGTGAACGGCGATGGCATCGTTGACATCCTGATCGGGGCGTATGGTGCCGATCCAAACGGAGTGCGTGACGCAGGCGAAACCTACCTCATATACGGTGGCCCCGATCTTCTGCATCGTTTCGATTATGCCGACGGAACCCGCGATGGCAGCATCGAACTGGCCCTCTTGGCTGAAAACCCGGCCAACTATGACCTGCCGATCTCCTGATACGGAAAGGGCGAGGTGAAAGAGTATGCTTGGAGCGGTCATCAGGTTGACCGCTCCCATGCTGCAGCGGCCATGACGTGCGGGCTTGCTCGGGGCGAAATGCCGGCTGTTCTTCTTCGAGGGGAATAGAACAGCCTGACATCGCTATTGCTTGCGGCAATTGACTGAAATTGATGTGATTATTTCGGGCAGCCTGGAGATGTGCAGAAACTGTTTTCCGAGTGTGGAATCCAGTAGAAATTAGCAATTGTGTCTATTCGCGGGGCAGAGCTTCCAAGGTGTGCCAGTTTTGATGATCGCGTTAGCTATTTTCACCAGTCTTCGTGCAATTGCGATGACGACGAGTTTGCCGGGTCCACACCACCTTGACTGAGCGAGCCATTGAGAGCGCCATCGGATCTAGCCCAATGGCGAGCGGGATCCAGCTCGCCGACCGGCCCAGGAACCGGAATACGGCCTATTCCCGGCAGATGCGTTTCGGCATGATCTGTGAGGAAAATGAAATCGACCTCCGCCTGACTAAGCCTAACCATCCTTGGACCAATGGCCAGGTTGAGCGCATGAACAGTACGATCAAGCAGGCCACCGTTAAGTGCTTCCACTAAGACAACCACGAGCAGCTTCGCACGTACCTCGGCGACATCACCGCGACTTACAACCTTGCGCGCAGGGACAAGACACTCAGCGGCCTCACGCCTTACGAATACATCTGGCGAACCTGGACATCCGAGCCAGATCGATTCATCCTAAATCCGATCCACCAGATGCCGGGACTGAACACCTGGATCAACCGCTGCGAAAAGGGCGAATTGAGTTTGCACTTCAGGCTGTTTTGGATGACCGGTCTGGTGTTTTTGGCTGCAATGCAGCGATGGGTGCGCCGCGCTTGCAAGATAATGCTGCGTCAGCGAACTCCCGGAGGGGCAACGACCTCTGTGTCCCACTCCCTGCCAGTCCAAACCCAACCAGGTAAACGGCCCCTGTTTCAACCTCAGTCATTCACGCTCCGCGCGGCGAACTTGCGGCATGGCCCAATTTTCCGCAGCATTTGGCCCACTGGAGTGCCCCATCTGAACTGGTCCACCGTTATGTTTAGGAAACGGAGGACAGAGAATGGCGAACAAGCGGCACAAGCCAGAGGAAATAGTTCAGAAGCTGCGGCAGGTTGATGTGCTTGTCGGGCAAGGAATGGCGCGGGTTGATGCAGTCCGGGAGGTTCGCATCACGGAGCAGACCTACTACCGCTGGCGCAAGCAGTATGGTGGGATGGGAACCGACCAACTGAAGGAACTCAAGCGTCTCCAGAAGGAGAACGAGCGGCTGAGAAAGGCCGTGTCGGATCTGACACTGGACAAGCTCATCCTGAAGGAAGCCGCACGGGGAAACTTCTGAGCCCCGCTCGTCGCCGAGCCTGCATCCAGCTGATCCGTAGCGGGATGAAGGTATCGGAGCGTCGGATCTGCCGCGTGCTCGGGCAACATCGCTCGACACAGCGGCATCATCCAAGGGGCCGGGAAGACGAGGAACGGCTGGTTGCCGACATGACCGGATTGGCCAGGCAATACGGCAGCTACGGCTACCGGCGCGTTGCTGTGCTGCTGAGGGATTCAGGCTGGCAGGTCAGTGATGGCCGGATTGAGCGGCTGTGGCGACGAGAGGGGCTGAAGGTGCCACCGAAGCAACCGAAGAAAGGAAGGCTTTGGCTGAACGATGGGTCATGCATCCGGTTGCGCCCCGAGTATCGCAACCATGTCTGGTCGTATGACTTCGTGCATTGCCGAACCGACGATGGGAAAGCGTTCCGCACACTGAACATCTTGGATGAGTTCAGCCGTGAATGCCTGGCGATCCGAGTGAAGCGGAAACTCAACTCGACCGACGTGATTGATGCCCTGACGGACTTGTTCATCCTGCGGGGGCCGCCAGCTTACGTTCGAAGCGACAACGGGCCGGAGTTTGTTGCCAATGACGTGCGGGCCTGGATTGAGGCTGTCGGGGCTAAGACCGCTTTCATCGAACCCGGAAGCCCCTGGGAGAACGGCTACGTCGAGAGCTTCAACGCCCGGATGCGGGACGAACTGCTCAACCGTGAGATATTCTATTCGGTGAGGGAGGCTCAAATCATCATCGAAGGCTGGAGGAAACACTACAACACAAAGAGACCCCACAGTGCATTGGGCTACAGGCCCCCGGCTCCAGAAGCCATCATCCCGATGGAACCGAGGCCAATGATGCACTAACAATCAAACTGGACCAGTCAGATCAGGCCACCCAGTCCCCCAGGAGGCGGAACAGTTCTTTAAAGAATTCTAAGTTCGCCTTAACGGCAAAAGGCGTCAATCTTACGAGAACACGCTGTGTGTAACGTTCATCGAGCGGTTTATCCGAAGGATAGTCCGTGACCAAGGGAGAGAGCAGTATATGCTTCAGCAATTGATCGTCGAGAATCTGTTTTCGTTTCCCATCACCGAGGGGAGAAAACTGGGCCTCGAATGTCTCAACAAAGTCCGAGATCATATCGACGCGCATAGACCGGATCTTCCTGCGCATCAGGCGCGTTCGAAGCCTATGACCTGCCCCCCGCGGGTCCCTCGCTCATGACGAGAGTCTGCGGGTTTGATTTTGGTAGTCGTCGGTTTCGGGCTTGGCAAGCGCGGCAGGCGCGGAGCCCTCAAATTGCTCAAGCGCCTGCCGCGCTTGCTTTGGCGTTCTGTTCCCCAACGAAGAGTGCGGCCTGACGTTGTTGTAATCGTAGCGCCACAGCGCCAGCTTGCGGCGGGCATCGTCCAGGGTATCGAACAGCTCTTCATTGAGAAGCTCGTCCCGCAGGCTTCCGTTGAATGACTCGATGAAGGCATTCTGCTGCGGTTTTCCGGGATCGATGTAATGCCAATCCACGCCGTTCCTGTCGGCCCATCTCAGGATTGCCCGGCTGGTGAATTCCGTGCCGTTATCACTGACAACGCAAACAGGTTTTCCGTAGATCCGGACGAGCGCGTCCAGCTCCCGGGCAACGCGCTCACCCGAAATGCTGGTGTCCGCGGCCAGGCACAGGTTTTCCCGGCAGCAGTCATCGTTTACGGCCAGGATGCGGAACTTCCGCGACGCGCCGAAGCTGTCTGCCAGGAAATCCAGGGACCAGCGCTGGTTGGGCTGTGTGGCTTCGGGCATCGGCGTTCGCGAGCCCCGGGCACGCTTGCGGCCCCGCCGCCGTTTCACCGCAAGGCCTTCTTCCCGGTAGAGGCGGTAGAGTTTTTTGTGGTTCATGATCATGCCTTTTCGCTCAAGCAGCACGCCGATCCGCCGGTAGCCGAACCGGCGGCGTTTGCCAGCGATCTCCTTCATCTCCTGGCGGATCTCGGGATGGTCGAGCGGGCGTTCGCGCCGGACCGTCTTGGGGTCGACACCGACAAGCCGACAGGCCCTGCGCTGCGAGATGTCATGATCCCGCATTGCATTGAGCGCTGCCTCTCGCCGCTCTTTCGGTGTCGTCAGCTTTTTCCCAGCAGGTCTTTCAAAACCACGTTGTCGAGCATCGTGTCCGCCAGCAGCCGCTTCAGCTTGGCGTTCTCATCTTCCAGGGCCTTCAGCCGCGCGGCCTCCGACACCTCCATGCCGCCATATTTGGACTTCAGTTTGTAAAAGGTCGCCGGGCTCAGGCCGTGCCGACGGCACACCTCCGCTGTCGGCATCCCGGCTTCCTGCTCTTTGATCATCCCGATGATTTGCGCCTCAGTGAAACGGCTCTTACGCATTCGTCTGCTCCTACATAGGTTGGGCAGACTCTACTTCATGGTGAGGGATTTTGCGGGGGGCAGGTCAAACGGTAGACACCGAATCTGTGCGCAATCAACTGTACTCCCATAGTGTTTCACCCCCCCAAACCGCCGACGGCATGAGCCCTATGCGGGCCTTGATCGCTTCCCGGGTTTTTTAAGCGCGCGGCACGTCGCGAACCGGTACTAAGCGGCCGTTGCAAGGTCTGCCTGGTAGAGACGGCTGAGCGGGACTTTGCGGCCATTGCCCTTCCTGGTGTTTGCTGACGCAGCATTCGCTCGCGGGTGCGGCGTGATTTTCACTGTGACGCGGCATGTGTCGCCGAACCGGCCGTTGAAAGTCAGCCCGAGGGGACAAATACAATCCACCCTTTCACCGCAACGTGGATCGACCAACGAGGAGCCGGACAAACCAGCCTTTTGCACTTGCCGTGTTCGCTGACGTAGCATCGCTTCGCGCTCGCGGTGGGCTTTTTGCTGCGTTGCAACCCAAATCACCGAAGCGGTCATTGCCAAACGGTTTCGGTGACCTCATCCAAACCGCAACTGCGCTGCATGGTGCCTGGATAGGAAAGAGGCTGGACTTATCTGTCGTTTCCTTTCCAGGGGTTTGCTGACGCAGCATCTATTTGCTGTTGCGGTATAATCATTATTGTGTTGCCGCCCAAATCGGCAAAGAAAACGAGGTTGGGGACGAAGCTCAAACCGTCCTTTCGTTCCGTTGCTGGTCAATCATCGAGACGCGGGGAAAAGCGTTGATTCGCCACTTTGAGCAGTTTCTGCAGCTGCGCGGCGGCGTCTGTGTCGCTGTTCGGTCTGCGCGCCTAGTCAAATCGCATCCAGAATGCGGTCAATGGCTTTGCGAACCTCGTCCTTGGTCTTGCCTAGACGCTGCTGCAGCAGGCCTTCAAGCTGCTCACGCTCGCCACGGGTCTGCTCCAACTCATCGTCTGTCAGTTCGCCATAAGTTTCGCGCAGGCGGCCTTTGAGTTCGGTCCATTTTCCGGAGATTCGGTCGTTGTCCATGTCTTGTCCTCCTTGAGGTTCAAAGTGCGGGATTACGGAGATGCGCCCCCGTGCGGCGTCAAAACGAGAACGCGGCAGCGGCTGCAGAGTTCCTTCGTGCCGCAGCGCAGATTGCGGTGGGCCGTCAGGGCAGCATGTTTTCGTTGAAAAGGCAGCCGTCCCGCGAACCACCGCTCGTGCCTGAGGCGGCGATTGTCCCGTCAGAACCCAACGCGACGGATGATGCGTCAGCCACGAGCGGTAATGAAGCGCGGATGACAAACTATGCAGCGCAGGCACCACCTTACGTCGGTAGCAGATGGCTCGGAACATTCGTTCGGGACAAACGTTGCACTTTCAGTGACGATACCAAAGCAAATTCAAGTGTGTCGTTTTTCTGCACCAGTGCTTGCTGCGGCCGTCGCTCGCTGAAGGCGGCATGGAGACCGGAAAGCTCATCCGGACGCGCGATATCGCTGGCGGAGATCAGCCGCGCTAGGCGGCTGGCGCCATGCTGGGCCTCTGTGTCCGTTTATCCAGGAGGGAACCGCTATGAGCCGAGGCCGTGACGCCGAAACACCGATGGAAATTCCGCCGAGAGGCTGGAAGGATATCGCTTTTAGAATGAAAGATGAAATAGCCGAAGACCACATCGGCCTGATTGCTGCCGGCGTGGCGTTCTACGGGTTGATGGCTCTGTTTCCCGCCATCACTGCGCTTCTAGCGATCGGCGGCTTGATGATTGAGCCAAAGGAAATCGTCGATCAGATTTCCAGCCTCTCCGGTGTCGTGCCCGAGGAAGCTATGGACATCATCACCGCACAGGCCGCCGAGGTAGCAGGGTCGCGCGAGGGGGGGCTGGGTCTTACCGCAGTAGCAGGCATTCTGATTTCCATCTACTCGGCGTCGAAGGGCATGAGCAGCCTGATTGAAGGAATGAATGTCGCTTATGACGAAACGGAAAAGCGCGGCTTTTTCGTTAAGACCTTGGTCACCATCGCATTAACAGTATGCTTGATCATTGGTCTTCTCGTGGGCTTGACCGCCACGCTGGCTGTGCCGTCGGCTGTGGCTATTCTGGAGGCCGGTCCCGTGGCCGAAATACTGGGCACAGTGACGGTTTGGGGCTTGCTTCTGATAATGACGCTGGCCGGGCTGGCGGTGCTCTACCGCTACGGCCCGTCACGGGACAAGCCTGAGTTTCAGTGGGTCTCGCCAGGCGCCGTGACGGCCTGCATTCTGTGGCTTGCTGGATCGGCGGGGTTTGCTTTTTACGTTGGGAACTTCGGTTCTTACAACGAGAGTTTTGGAACGCTTGCAGGCGCGATTGTTCTGCTGATGTGGCTATGGATCTCTGCATTTATCATTCTGCTTGGCGCAGAGCTGAACGCCGAGATCGAAGCGCAGACAGCGCGGGATACGACAGTCGGGCCGGACGAGCCCATGGGCGAACGAGGCGCTGTCAAGGCCGATAAACTGGGGGGAAGCCCGGCCAAATGACCACAATGAGCCAGCATAAGGAGCTGTATCTCTCTCGCTGTTCAGCCGAAACGCGCCGTAAAGAAGAGGGCGCAGTGAACGCGTAGCCCAGGCTGCGCTGCTGGCGGTACAGGCGGCGCTTGCGGGGGTGCCGGGGGCAGCAAAAAGTGGGAAGCTGTTGCCGCACATGGCAAAACTATGGGTCGCCCGGCCCCACCCGTTGAAAAAGGCCGGGAGACATTTGTCTGCCCTTCCTCTTCGGTCCGATAGATTAGAGAACGGCCCGCGCTATGCGGAGCATCTGCAGGAGTTCAAATTCCGAGTCGTTAAGCTTCACGACTTGACCGTTCAGAACGGCGTAGTGTTCACCAGCGCCCGGCTGCGGCAAGCGGTACAGGTTGATCAGTTCATCCTGCGTCAGGGCCGCGGTCGGGGCGATTGGCACACCGTCCATCACGTCAGGCACCTGTGCGATCTGGTTCACCATAAGCAGCGAGGTATAGTCGTCTTGGTCAAGCAGGACGGGCATACCGTCGATCAGGGCATACCGGTGGCCATCGGGTGCAGAGCCGAGATTGAAGAGCGTTGCAATCTGGTTTGATTGCAGCAGCAGTAACTCAGGTGCCGGATCGACATCGCCCAAAGAACTGAGCAATTTGTCGCGGCGCTCGACCCAGATAGCGTCGTAACCTTCCCGGTAGTAAGACGCCCAATCGCCGTAGGTCACGCCCTTCTTAGCCAAGCCAGGCGGCACACAGGGCGGATCCTTTTTTGCAAGGCCAGGCGGGCAATTGATGAAGGTGATCAGCTCATCCTCTGGGATGTCGGACACGACCAGCTGCGGAGTCGCCAAGGCGAGGGCCGCCGCGCCCAGGACGCGCGTCATGTCGCGGCCAGCAGGTGCCCGCGCCGAGATGATGCGGCTGACCTCTTCTGCGCGTTCTTCCATGGTGAAGGCCCGGCGGCCGTTGGCGCCATGACCGTTTCCATCCGGCGCGTGCCGGGCATCGTTGCTGTTCGCCCTGGGCTTCGGTCCGCCTGCATGCTCGGGTTTGCCGCTGCCTGCGTGCGCGTTCCCGCTGCCGCCATTGCCATTGCCCTTCTGGCGCAGCTTTCCTTTGCCGCCCCCGTGCCCGTTGCTCTTGCCATTGCCGCCCTTGACCAGCCAAATCTGTTCGCCATTCACTGGGCCTAAGCCAGCGATACGGTCCTTGGTAAAGAGTGGAGCAGCGGACAGGGATGTCGCAGTCAGAGCGAACGCCACGGCGCCGCCAGTAAAGAACAACTTCATCTTAGTCTCCTTTCCTTTGGAACATCATGAAATATGGGCAATACGCGGCTGGCTGCTGCCCAGGGTCAGGAGCCGGTGGTTTTAGTCACGGATTTCAAGCGTTATGCATGCCGCGGTGAAGCTGTGCGCTTGGCGTCCTCGCTGGCAGCGGAGCTTAACCCCTGCCGGACAGGTTTAGTGACCGACCGGCAGTCCGGCGTCGGTCCAGGCTTTCAAGCCTCCCTCAATCACGCTGGCGTCATACCCCATGCGGGTCAGCGTATGCGCAGCTAAGGTCGCGCGCGCTCCGGATGCGCACATCACGTAGACTCTCCCATTGCCGCGCTGACGCACTAGTTCCGGCCGGCTGCTGCCGCTTTCCGGGTCGGCCTTCGCCTCAAGCAGGCCGCGCGGCACGCACAGCGCTCCGGGCACCTGCGCCTCGGCGACTTCTTCGGCCTCGCGGACATCGAGAAGCAATCCACCGTTCTGTAGCCCCTCATAGGCATCATGGGGCTTGGCAGCAAATATCTCTGCCCGGGCGGCGATAACCATTTCCTTCATGCTTTCGGCTTTCATCTTTTCCTCACAATCGGTTCACAGGAATTTTCAGGTAGTGCCTGCCGTCACTTTCGGCCTCGCCAAGGCGTCCGCCCCGAAGGTTTATTTGCAAGGCTGCAAGCATGCGATCCGGTAGTGCCAATTCTCGGTCGCGTTCCTCGCGCAGCTCAATCCAGTCTTCGCGCCGGGTGCCTGCCTTCACATGCGGGTTCCTGGCCAAATGCTCCGCGACCGTCGCTTCCCATGCCGGCGCATCGCGGCTTGCCGTTCCGTAATCGTGGCCGACAAACAGACGGGTATCTTCAGGCAGTGACAGAATATCCTGAATAGAGTCCCACAACTGGCTGGCTGATCCACCGGGAAAGTCGGCGCGGGAAGTACCCACATCGCAGTGCATCAATGTATCATGCACAAAGGCTGCATCGCCGCAGACATATGAAAGCGAAGCGAGCGTGTGCCCGCGTGAAAGCATGGCTCGGATTTGCAGGCTACCGAGTTGGAGGGTCTCTCCATCAGTGAGCAAGCGGTCAAAATGCTGTTCAGGCTCAAGTGCATCCGGCATGTGGTATATTTCCCGCCAGAGATCACC
This sequence comes from Leisingera sp. CC-HEC093, assembly GCF_059429195.1. Lineage (NCBI taxonomy): Bacteria > Pseudomonadati > Pseudomonadota > Alphaproteobacteria > Rhodobacterales > Roseobacteraceae > Leisingera > Leisingera sp. CC-HEC093. Next base: position 1,985,863 of record NZ_JCAIJR010000001.1, read on the forward strand.
GATCTCATGCAGTTTTTCCCCAATAGCCGTTACCGCTCCTGTGCGCTCCTTCAAACGCGCTGAAGCCATCAAATGATCGGCATGAGGATGCGTGTCGAGAATCCAATTTATCTCCAGCCCTTCACCATCAGCTACTTGCAGTACCTGCTCCAAGCTAACTTCCGATGTCGCAGCATTCTGAGGGCTGAAATTCCACACCACATCAATTACTGCAGCTTTGCGGGTTTCGGGGTCAGCGCAGATATATTGCACCGAACCCGTGTCAGGTTCATATATCCCCCAGACGTCAGGACTGCCGGGGCCGCTTGAAGGAGAACGCCTGACTATCCGATCTCCATCTGAGTAATCTTTGAGCATCGCAACCTCCGTCGGTTCTCAATTTGCGCAGAAGCCCGTGCCGGTCGCCGCGACTGTATCTGCAGGCATATAATAAACGCTGTGGTAAAGTGATGGTTCCACTCTGCCGATGCGCGTCACTCAGGCTTCACATGAGCGGCGGCGTTAGCCAGACGGCGCTGCTGCGCTTTGCGCTGGTTGCGTAAAATCGGAGAGGAGACTGGTAGTCGTACCAGGGTCAGGATACGCATCAAACCAGCCGGCACAACGCAAGCCCACGACCTTGACTTTGCGCGCAGCATCTCCGGCGACGAGAAGGGCGGCTGCGCAAGCGGGGCGCGGCGGCGCCATGAATTACCGCAGCGCCGTCCCGCCACCTGGTCAGTCCGTCACCAAGTTCCACTCCGCCAGCTCTTCGGCGGTCAGAATATAGATCTCGTCGGCCGGCGTGGCCATCGCCGGCCCCATGATCCGCAGATCGATCCCCATGACATCCAGATGCTCCAGCACGCGCGCTTGGCCGCGCTGGATATCCTCGACCGCCAGGAATGCGGGCAGAATGGCGGACTCTCCGAACCGGTGCTGATGGACCCCCAAGCGCGCTGTGCCCGCAACCTGCCGCCCGGTTCCGCCCGCAAAGACATAGGGGCAAGCCGACAGGCAGACCGCTGCCTCCGCCAGGCGTGTATCCGCCCCGCCCTCCCGAACCGCCCGGCCAATCTCCAGCGCATCGGCAACGCTGCCCCCGGAGCTGTCAAGCAGCACGATTTCGGGCTTTGCACGCCGCAGCTCCGCAACGATCCGCTCGCCGTCGCCGGGCGAGATCGCGCCCTGCAGCAGCAGGGCATGCCGACCGTCCAGTGCTGTCTCCTCGGCCAGCATCCGGCGCGGCATGTCGCGGTCGATACCGGGGCCGGGGTTGGCCGGGCGGTCAGGCCTGTAATGCCGGGTCTGATCGCCGGGCCGGGTGGGCTAATCCATCTCCGGCACCGACACCGGCGACAGCAGCCGCGGCAGCGCCGGGCCAAGATCAAGCAGCACCAGCAGCAGCGCCAAGCCGATCTGCGCCCCCAGAAGCCACCGGAAAGGTGCCCCTGGCCCGCGTCCGGAAATCCGTCTGCTCCAGCTCATTCGACCGCTCTCGGCCCGGGACGCGGCCCGGCTGCGCCAGGCGCGCCGCTGCCGTCCTCCGCCTCGCCGACAGCCGCCTCATCCTCCGTATCCCCGCCCGGGCCAGGGGCAGCGGCCTCGACCTCGCGCAGCGCCAGAACCGCGGCGCGCAGCTCTGCCACAGTCATTGAATCCTCCGCCCCGGCCGGCTCCCGCCCGGCGCGGATGGCTCCCTGCGCCACCGCAACGATCAGCACCAGAACCGCGGGCAACAGGTCGATGGCAATGGCGCCCGCCCAGGACGGGGCGAAATTCGCCGCATAGCGGATCACCGCGTCGGCCTTGGAAATCGGCGTGTAGACAACTTCTGCAGCGGGCTCCAGCGCCAGAACCTCGGCCGCCGCGGCACGCAAAGTCTCGGCCCGTTGCGCCAGAACCTGCAACAGCGAGGTAATGGTTGCTTGCTGTGCGGCCTGGCCGCCCGCATCCCCTGCGTCCAGCCTTGGGAGCACGACGGACTCAGCGAGATCCCGCGCCGCACGGTCTACCAATGGCGCCACCGACAGTTGCCGCAGCTCTGCAATGATACCGGCCAGGCGCACGGATTCTTCTGAGAATTCGACACCACGGGCGGTGACAGGCCCCGGTGCTACAGTCAGCGCGCGCATCCGGCTGAGGATCGCGTTGCCTTCGGCAAATGCCGCGGCGACCGGCGCCTCCTGTTCTGCAATCAGCCCTTCCAGCGCTGCCAGCTCATCGGATTTCTGCATCAGCACCCGGAACACCGCGCCGCGCCCGGCCAGGCCGGACAGTCCGCCGCCAGCCTCCTGCTGCGACAGGTCCTCGAACCCTTGCCGGGCCCTGCCGACGTCCAAGCGCAAGGCCTGCCCCTGCAGCGCAAACGCATTGGCGCGCTCCAGCGAGGTTTGGTATTCCTGAACCGTGCGCGCCAGATGCTGCTCCACCGCTGCCGACCCAGCCAGCGCGGCAGCGTTCAGCCAGGACGACATCGCCACAATCGCCGCCGACCCCAGCGCCATGGACAAGCAAAGCCACATCCGGGCCGCCGCGGTCCGCATCGCCGGAAGCAGCCGCAGCAGATAGGACCAGAACACATAGATCCCGGTCGACACGGCCGCGCTGTAGGACACGGCGGCAAACAGCGACAGCGCGCCGTCATCATCCAGCAGGCCGCGCACCCCGAGATAGGTGTAGATGCCAGAGGCCACCGCCAGCACGCCGAGCGCCGCCGAGGTGAAGCTTTCCAGCCATTGCAGGTGCCCTTCCACTTCGCGCGCGTAGCGAAGGCCCTTGATATCACGTTTCATATTGGCTCCTCCCCCCAGAACATGAGCCCTGCCGCCGGAAAAACAAGGCGCTCCCGGGCACCCGCCGCGGCTGTCAACGGCACAGCCGTAATTCCACTAAGGCAACACTCGGCACCGCCACCCGGCGCACCAGCCGAATGGCTCACCGGATTTCTGCCGCTGAACCGCACAGACGGGAACGGATTAGCCTATGCAGGCGTTGATCCTGCAGAACCGCCGCCCCGGCCATGACTGAGGAGCCTGCTTATGTTCTTGAATCTTCCTTCACAGATCCGGTTTGCCGCCAGCTTAGCGCGCATGGCATTTGAAGCGCAGGTGATCATTTCTATCCGCACCCTTGGCATAATAGGTGTTCTGCCCGCCGCTCCGAATGAAACCACGCGCATGGTTCTGGAAAAAGTAAGGGCGTTCCAGTCTGGCACGTGTGCGGCAGTGCAGCTGGCGGCGGCAGGCAAGCCGGCGCAGTCTGTCTTTGCCGGGGTAATGGCACCCTACGGACGTACCACCGCCTCTAACTACACGCGCTTGACCCGCCCGCTCAGGTAAACCGGGTGTCCACAGTAGTCTCCCAGCCGCGATGAAGGGGCGACGGACCATGCTGCCGCTTTCCCGTGCCGGACCAATTAAGCTCCCTGCCCAGCCTCCTCAGCAGGATTACCGGCTCCGCCGGGCTGCAGCCAGCAACGCTGGCAACGGAATTTCGGTTCAATGCCGCGTCCTTGGCACGTTGGAACCTCAGAGCGTGAGATTGCAGGCGGCAGCCCTCTGGCGGCCTGCGGTTTGGTCGTGTCTTCCATTTCGCCACCACCGCTTTCGACCCGCGCCGGAAACATAGCCGAGTGTATGACAGAACCGCCGATACTGCCTTGTCGCCGCTGTTTTCGGCGGCTCAGGCTATCGGTCAGCAACGCGAGTCGCTGCAGTCACTTTCTAAGCAGCCGGGAACTCAAACCGGTCGGCAGCGTTTCTTTTCTATGTTTAGGTACCTTTTTCGGCTGCTGTTTCCGTTGTTCCTCTTTGCTTCGCCGTTGGCGGGGCAGGAAGAGCCGCCCTGTGAAAGCAATCGCTGGTTTTGCGCGAGTGCTTTCAATGTCGGCCTGCCGCAACCCTCAACGCTGATCAATCGCGACACCCCCCGCGCCACCATCGAAAGCTTGATCACCGCGGCGCGAGTGGGCGCTTGGGAGGATGCAGCGCATCTGCTGGACCTCTCCGGCATTCCTGAGGATCTGCAGTTAACCGAAGGCGCGAACCTAGCACGGCAACTGGAGACAATAATAAGCCGTAAAACGGTCATTGACTGGGATAAAATTCTCGACCGTCCTGACGCGCTAGATGCGGGTGCGTCCTCCGACCACGCAATGGCCGGCGAGCCCCGCAAGTCACTGCTGCTTTGGACGCTGGAACTCGAAGATCACCCTGCTGCGGTCCGGCTGAACCGCATCAAACCGCAAGAAGGCCCTGCGGTGTGGGTATTCTCCCGGCAGTCGGTGACCAATATCCCAGCGCTGCACGCACATCATGGTCCCGGCCATTTCGAGCAGCAATTGCCCGGCGCACTGAAGAAAGACGCTGCCTTTGGCCTCAAATGGTGGGAGGTGGTCGGGCTGCCGGTGCTTCTTTCGCTGACAGTGCTGGTCGGCTGGCTGGTCTGGAAGGCGCTGAGCCGGACAGCGCATGGGGCGTCTCATCAGGTCATCAAGGACAGTTTACTGTCTGTAAGAGGACCGGCCTGCATGGGTGCTGCAACTCTGTTCGCCCTTGCTGCTGGCTCGAATGCCTTCGTCTTTTCCGGTCAGATATCAACCATTCTGACGCCGGCGGCCTGGCTGGGCCTGGCGGGGTCCGCCCTGTGGCTGGCCATCAACAGCGCCGAAGCAGTTCTGGACCGGCTCACCTCGTTCGAGGAAACGGACCTGACCCAGCGCCAGGAAGTTCACGAACGCACAATGGCGACGCGGATCGCCGCCGCACGGCGCGCATTTGTGGTTGCCGCCGTGCTGATTGGAGGCGGCACATTCCTCTCGCAAAGCAATATTTTCCAAAACCTTGGGTTTACCCTTCTGGGCACTGCCGGAGCGCTGACGCTCATTCTCGGTTTCGCCGCACGCCGGGTGCTGGGCAACATCATCGCATCGCTGCAGATCGCGTTGAACCAGTCCGCCAAGATCGGAGACCGGATCGTCTACAACGATTACCTTTGCCACGTCGAGCGGATCAACTTCACTTATGTGCAGTTGCGCGACTGGGACGGCACCCGCCTCATTGTCCCGGTGGAGGAGTTCATCTCCACGCCATTTGAGAATTGGACGATGAAAGAGGCGAAGATGCTGCGCATTATCAAGCTAAAATGCGCGCACAATGCAGATGTGGACGCGCTGCGTGAAGCCTTCAACCGGATCGTGTCCGAGCTGGATGCCGACGAACTGGGTGATCTCGAAGATGTCAAAGTGCGGGTTGCGGGCCATGATGTGTTCGGAAAGGACGTATGGTTCGCCTTGCCCTGTGCTGACCCTAACACGTCATGGGATGTTGCATGCAAAGCCCGCGAAATGATCATTGCAGCTGGCAACCGGATTGCCGAAGAGCGCAATACCGAAATTTTCCCTGAAGCCCGCCCGGCCGAAGCCGCCTAGTCTCCTTCCGCCGCCCGGCCTTGCGAAACCGGGAGCCAACCCCGGCACCGCGACGGGGCAGCCGAGCGCGGGAGGCAATTTGGCACGCACCGCGTGTTGATGTCATGATACAGCAGAGAGGTTGCACATGATCAAAAAAGTCCTCCACCGGACCGCTCTGAGCGCCGAGCGCCTGCTGGACAGGCTGCAACCGGGCATCCGCAGGAAAAGCGCACCTCTGGTGATTGATCCCTACTATGGATACTCCACACCGGAGCACCTGATCGTGCGGGGGCGTGTCCTGGCTGCGCTCCGGAGTTCCACTGCGCGCGAGGGCCAGGGGGTGCTACGCAACATCTGGCAGATGGTCTCACTGTTTCTCACGGACGAGGCTGCCGGTGTCACGGTAACCCATGGCGAGACTAAGGCCGTGACTGACGAGGAGGGCTATTTTCAACTGCCTCTCCCGGTCGGCCGCGCACCAGGCTGGCATGACATAGAGGTGTCGGTTGCGGACGGCGGCGCACCGGCTGCCTGCCCGGTTTTCGTGCCCCGGCCGGATGCGAGGTTGCTGGTGGTTTCCGATATCGATGACACAGTGCTGCACACTTCCGCCTATTCCCTGCTACGCAACCTATGGACAACCTTCAGCGGCAATGTGCTGACCCGGCGCATCTACCCGGACTCCGCCGTCTTGCTGCGGCGGCTGTCGGAACAGGGCCGGAATCCAGTTTTTTATGTCAGCTCATCTCCGTGGAATATGCATGCCTTCCTCGCACAGGTGTTCAACCAAGCAGATCTCGTGCGCGGGCCGATGTTCCTGCGAGACCTTGGACTGAGCGAGACCCAGTTCATTTCAGCAGGACACGGCAGCCACAAGGGTCAGAGCATCGACCTGCTGCTCAATGCGCATCCGCGGCTGCCCGCGGTGCTGGTCGGCGACACCGGGCAAAAGGATGCTGCCATCTACCGCGCCGCGGTCAGGCGGCATCCAGGCCGTATCCGGGCAGTGCTTCTGAGAATTCCTGAAGATGGTTTAAACGAAGACGACAAGCGTGATCTGAAACTCCTGGAAGCCACGGGAGTGACAGTTATTGCCACCCCGAATTTCAAGGGTAGGGAAACTGAGCTCGAATTTGGCATTTCCCGCGGCGGAGTCACGTCATGTTCGTAAGAGGTTGACCTTGCGGCTCGGGCAGCCAGGCCCCGGTATAACAGAGATACGCCGCCGCGGCCTGAGGCTGGCCCGCGGCGGCATGTCGTACTGCGAAAGCCCCCGGCGTCAGTTGATTTTGGAAATCGCCAGATGGGTCAGCTTGCTGTTTGCCGCCTTCTCCTGATCGAGGATTGAGGTCAGAAGGTCATGCGCTTCGGCATGGCCCAATTCCTTGGCCCATTCCCGCAGAGTGCCGTAGCGGGCGATCTCGTAATGCTCCACCGCCTGGCAGGCAGCGACCAGCGCCGCGTTTTTTCCGTCGCCGGTGGCTTCTTTCATCACCCCCTCAGTTTCCTTGATCAGCCCTTCGATGGCATCGCACTTCTCGCCCGAGGGCTTCTCGCCGATCGACTCGAATACCTTTTCCAGGGTTTTCACTTGACCCTTGGTCTCTTCCAGGTGCTCGCCGATGGCGTCCTTCAACGGTTTGCCGTTAGCCGCCTCCTGCACATCGGGCAGCGATTTTACCAGCTTGTTTTCTGCATAGTAGATGTCCTGCAACGTGTGCAGGAAAACGTCACTCAGGGTTTTCATGGATTGCTCCTTACTGTGGCTGAGTTCAGATACAGGTTCGCGACCGTGACAACTCAACTCGCATGCCGCCACCAGCGTTCCGCTGCATCCTGCAGTCCAAGGCAAAGCTTCTGGGATCAGAGAAATATTTCCTGCCGCGCGGGTCTCGCAAACCCGCTGACGGCAGCCGCAGCGTCGTGATAGCCTGTCTTTGCCGCTCTCAGTGCTTATGGCGGCCGCCGAACCTGCCAGGAGGGACTTCGATGCTTAAACCGCTGCTATGGACGGCCGCCGTGGCTGCCGCCTTCACTAATGCCGCCTGCACCAGCGGACAAGAGAACCCTTCTGTCGACACCAGCGCCTGGCAGCTGACCAGCATCGGCGGCCAGCCAGTGCTGCGCTACTCGGCTGCATTCTCCCATCTTCCTGCTCCCTTTCTCGTCATCCGGCAGGACGGAACCGGCTCCATCGCGCTGCACGGTTTCGGCGGCTGCAACACCTTCAGCAGCACCATCGACGCCCGCCAGCCGACAGCGGAATCGAGTGTGGAAGCAACCGAACAGCATTGCGGTGAAGATATCGCGGTGCAGGAAATGACACTCTTCCGCATTCTCAGTAACTACCCGCGGTTCGATTTCAGCGGCAGCGCCGAAACCATCCGCATCACAAGCAAGGACGGCAACCGCCTCACCGGCAGCAGGACGTCCGTCTTAGCCCTGCCGTAGCCGGAAAAAGACAGCACTGGCTGCTTCTGCTGAAAACTTCCAGCCTGAAATGGAACCCAGACTGACATGCGGCGTTGATATTATGTGATCTGCTGGCAAGACACACGCTGCCCGCCACGATCTCAAACATAACTTGAAAGGTTAGTGCCATGACAAAGCAGCAGCCGAGCTACAAGGTGATCGACGGTCTGAAGGGATCTGACCAGCACCATCCGCTGAAAAACCGCCCAGGCGAGAAGGGCGAACCTGATCACGCCGCCGCAGACCACACCGAGAAAGAAGAAAATACCGTCGAGAAAGGCGAGAAGCAAAAGTGAGCCTGCAGCGCTCCTTGCACTCTGCGAAATAGGCTCTGAAGCAATTAAACCTCGTATTGCAGCGAATTTCTCGGCACGCATGCTGACAGGTGAACATGTCAGACCTTTCCGTGCATAGAGATGCATTCATTGTAATCCTCACAGCTTGGTTGCAAAGCCCACTGGCCATACTTCCGCCCATGCCGGACGTCCCCTCCACCGGACTATCTCACTTGAAAACAATGGCGCGTTTTGAAGCGCTGCGCTTACGGAAGAATTCGGCTCATTAGAACCAAGGCAGCTAATAATTCAGAGCAACCGCCGGAAACGGCGGAACGATGACTGTGGCGCCTTTGCCAAGAGACAAATGAGGTTTGAGATGCCCATCGCGAGGCAACGGCCAAATGATCGATACGGCTGGCCTCATAGTTCACCGCTCGGCTTCCCACCCGGGCGTGAAGAATGGGAGCAAACGCTTCACGGCGGTCGGCTAGAAGTCGCGAAGGACGCCACCGCTGTTGCGAAAAGGGCGTGAGCTGCAGGGAGACGGCAGCTGGAGGTTGTTTTCTTGCAAAAATGGGATGGTGATCTACCGTCTTCTTGAAGAGCGCAATATCTGAAAGCGCTTTGCGAGCGAGATTTGCAGGACGCCTATCCTGCGTTGGATACAGAAACAGTAAAATAGTAAGGGGAGGCGAACATGCACCGCATCATCTACTTAGTCGGATTAGTTGTCATAGTTGTAGCGATCGTAAGTTTCGTGCTTTGAAATGAATGAGGCGGAGGGCGTTCCGGTGAACGCGCCGGAGTCCCCCGTAGTTGCCGCAACCGGCAATGCCAGCAACCGTGTTGTTGGTGCCGCAATTGTCGTAATTGCCTTGGTTGCGGTAGTTTCGGCGCTCGCGATCGCGCGGGCATTTGTGGTCCCTGTAATCCTGGCCTTCCTTTTAGCACTTGTTTTCACCGGCCCTTGCCGCTGGATGAGGCGCCGGGGTGTTCCTGAGCCCGTCACCGCAGCAGGCATAATGCTGGGGTTAGTGGTCGGCTTGCTCACGACAACAGCAATACTGGCAATTCCAGTGTCGAAATGGGTCGAGGAGGCGCCACATATGGCGCTGGAGGTGGAGCGGAAGCTCAAAGACATATCTGGTGTGGCGGCGGCCGTTGCCGAAGCTGACAGGCGGATTGAAGAGGCTGCTGCTGGTGCCGCATCCAGCGAAGATCAGCCGGTCGAAGTCGTGATTGATGATAGCAGCGGCCCACTCACCACAGTGGCAGTTGGTGCTCCATTGATCGTGGCCCAGACGGTTTTCGTTCTTATACTCATGTTCTTCATATTGGCTTCCGGGAGTTTGTTCTACGAACGATTGGTGAACGTGATGCCCAGTTTTGCAGACAAGAAACGTGCTATTCAGATAGCGTACGACGTCGAACAAGAGGTTTCCCGGTACCTTCTGGCCATCACTTGCGTCAACGCCGGCCTTGGGTTGGCCGTTGGTATCTCGCTTGCGATGCTGGGAATGCCCAATCCTCTGGCCTTTGGCTTGCTGGCGTTCGTTTTGAATTTCGTGCCGTTTGTCGGGGCTATCATTGGTGTGGTTGTGTCGTTTGGAGTTGCGCTGATCACGCTCCCTACACTTTCCGACGCGCTGATTGTTGCCGTCGCCTACTTTGCCCTTACCGCTGTCGAAGGACAGCTTATAACGCCATGGCTTGTTGGGCGGCACCTCAGTCTCAATACGGTTGTTATCCTGATCTCGGTGGCCTTCTGGGCGTGGCTCTGGTCGGTCATGGGGATGATTATGGCTGTCCCGCTTTTGGTGACGTTTAGGGTTCTGTGCAGCCATATTGATACGTTGAAGCCATTCGGGGAGTTTTTATCGGGCCCCGGGAAATAGCAATGCAGCAAAACATGACGATAGCCGACGAGGCTCGTAAAAATGCTGGGGACGAACGGATGTTGGCGTCGGCGGTAAGATGATTTCTTGCCATGGAAGGAAGCGGCAGCCACGCGACATGCCGCTTCCCAAAAAGTGGCGCTGGTTAACCCGCAAAATCGCGGCCCTTTACGCTCCCGCGGAAGAAATTTTCAGAAAAGGACCACAGGCGAACACTCGAACAACCGTCACGACCCGTAAAGGTACCCCCCCAAAATGACCGTTTGGAAGCGGCAACTGCCTAGCCTGCAGATAACCGAAACTTCTTTGCCGCACATAGCGACTCATGTAGATTAACAGTTCACCGTCAATCACGTTCAACTTCTCAAGCTGCCCTGAGGTGCGTGTTATGATCGAACTGAAGAGCTTTATCCACTCGGCTGAGCAGCAAACCAGAAAAGCGCTCGCAGATTACCGGGATGCCTTAACAGAGGCCTCATGTAAAAAATTCAGCCATCGCGCAGGCGTGCTCTTTGGCTTGAAACTAGCATTGGACCGCGAAAAGCGCTTGACTGTAGCTCGGGATGCGGCGGCGAGTGTGATTAATAGAAGCCCGGTCCATCAAGAATGGATGCTTCAGATCCTGGATGAACAACCAATGAAGGCCAGAGAGAAAGATAGGATCCTTGGACTGCTGAAAACCATACCCGAAGGCTTGAGCTTCCGCTAGCTGGACTTAGAAGGTGAAGCGGCCAGCCCCGCGCCATCCAACGGGTTGAGATCTCCGGAAGCGGCCAGCACTGCGGATTTGAGCAAATGACTTCCTTGCACGCCATTGGCACAACCGGAAGGTATGGCAACTTCCGGAGGCCTAACTGGCCTTACCATGTTTATCCAGCAGCCTCATAACGCGCGGCCTATCCAAGAAATTCACAGCAGGAAAACGCGGCCGCGATGTCTTTGGGCACACCATCAGTTGCGCGAACAGCCAATAAAACCCCTTTTATCATCCTACCAGCTTGAAAAATCTTCCTTTAATCCATCTTATGACGCGGCAACCGCTGCAGAAGAGAGGGCGAATGGGGCTTAGAGCAGAATTGAAGGCAGCCACGCAGGCCGATCATGAGAAGTTGGACCGGCTGGTCTCCCGCTGGGATCTTTCGCACCGGGACAGCTATGCCGAATTCCTGCGCCTGCATTCTGCCCTGATCCCGCCGCTGGAACAGTGGCTGGAGCGAAGCGGTGTTGAATCGTTGCTGCCGGATTGGCTCGTGCGCCAGCGCCGGGGCGCACTGCAAAGTGATCTCGCGGCGCTGTCCGTCCAGCCGCTCGCCCCTGTCGGGATAGAACTGCGCCCATCCCTGCCTTCAGTGGCCGGCGTGCTGTATGTCCTGGAAGGGTCCCGGCTTGGCGGCAAACTCCTTGTCCGCCGGGTTGTTTCTGTCAGCGAGGCCGTGCCCGCAGCGTTCCTGGAGCACGGATCCGGCAGCCAGCTCTGGCCGTCCTATCTAAACTGGCTCGACAGTCAGTCTTTTGGCCCTGCCAGCCGCCGCGAGGCTGTCACCTCTGCCCGTTCGGTTTTTGACCTTTATACGGCAACCGCCGGATTTCTACTGAAAGAGATTGCGGAATGACCAACGCTCACTCTACTCCGGGTGACAGTGCGCCGCAGCCGGTGCAAGCCGATCTGACAACATGCGACCGGGAACCCATCCACCTGCTTGGAAGAATTCAGTCCTTGGGTTGCCTGATTGCGGTGAGCCGCGACTGGCTGATCTCTCATGCCTCGGAAAATCTGGAGACCTTCGCAGGCGTTTCCGCCAGAGAGGCCGTGGGCGAGCCGCTGGAGACCCTTCTCGACATCCAGTCGGTTCACGATATCCGAAACCGTCTGGCCTTCCTGCAAGGGGGGGAGGGCACCGAGCGCGTCCGGAAGGTAACATTCCGCGATGCAGACGCGGCTCTGGGCGCTACGGTTCATATATCCGGAGAGCAGATCGTCCTGGAACTTGAGCCCGCCGCGGAGGCGGAAGATTTTGACAGCGACATAACGACAGTGCGTTCTCTGATGGCCCGGCTGGCGCAAACGGAAGGGGTGGACAAGCTCTGCAAAGATGCCGCCAGATATTTGCGCGCCCTGACCGAGATGGACCGGGTCATGGTCTACCGGTTTCTGCCGGACGGGTGCGGCGAGGTGATCGCCGAGGCAAAGACGGCCGGGCTGGAAGCATTTCTTAACCTCCGCTATCCGGCATCTGACATTCCCAAACAAGCGCGCGCCCTCTACCTGCGCAACCCGATCCGGACGATCACCGACTCGGCCGACGAAGGCGTCCCGGTTTTTCCGGCGGTCTCACCCGAAGGCAATATCCTGGATCTATCGCAAAGCGTGCTGAGGAGCGTGTCGCCGATCCATCTGGAATATCTGCGCAACATGGGGGTCGCAGCCTCCATGTCGATCTCGATCATCGTGAACGGCAAGCTTTGGGGGCTGTTTGCCTGCCATCACCAGACGCCGATGGCACTGTCCCATTCCAAACGGGGCGCGGCCGAACTTTTCGGACAGATATTCTCGTTGCTTCTTACGAGCAAGCTCAGCGAAGAGGACAGCACGACCGAACGGAAGGTGCAGGCGCTGACATCCCGCTTCACCAGTACGATGTCGACGACTGATGCCCCGTTGCCGCAGATGGTTCCGATGCTGCAGGAGTTTTCAGAGTTTATTGCTGCCGACGGGTTTGGAGTGATGCTGAACGGGGCCGTGCATCTTGAGGGCAGCACGCCGACGCCGGATGAATTCGGTCAAATCGTCAAGCTTCTGAACCGGACCAGCGCCAATACCATTTTCGCGGCCCACAATCTCTCCGCATCTCTGCCGGAGGCTGCGCAATTCGCGGACCGGGCCGCGGGCATCCTTGCCGTTCCCATCTCACGCTCACCGCGCGACTATATCGTTTTTTTTCGCCGGGAAGTGGTGAAGTCCGTATCCTGGGCAGGAGATCCTGACAAACCGGTCACAACAGGGACAAATGGCATCCGTCTGACGCCTCGCGGCAGCTTCGCAGCCTGGCAGTCACTGGTTGAGGGGGAGAGCGAGCACTGGCAGCCTGCCACCCTTGTCGCCGTCGGCCAACTGCGGCTGACCCTTCTGGAAATTGTCCTTCGGCTGACAGGTGAGGCGGAAAAGGAACGGGCCGCTTCTCAGGAACACCAGGAACTGCTTATCGCTGAACTGAACCACCGGGTGCGGAATATCCTCGGCCTTGTGAAGGGGCTGATCGCGCAGTCAAAGTCTGGCGAGCGTTCGGCTGCCGAATACATGGAAGTGCTGGACAGCCGGGTTCATGCTCTCGCGCGAGCCCACGATCAAATCACCAGCGATAACTGGTCTGCTTCCTCCTTCATTCGCCTGATGAAGACGGAAATGGAAAGTTACCTGCTGCAGAAAATGGACCGGGTGAAATTTGAGGGTGACGACTTCATGCTCGCCCCCGCTGCATTTACCGCAGTGGCCTTGGTTATGCATGAAATGGTGACCAACGCGGCGAAATACGGCGCTCTCTCTGACAACCGCGGCAGTGTTGGTGTTACAATCTCTCCCACGCCATCCGGCGGCCGGAAAATTGCTTGGGTTGAACACGGCGGCCCCCCGGTTCAGGCACCAAAGCGGCGGGGGTTCGGCTCGACCATCGTTGAGCGGTCGATCCCTCACGAGCTGAACGGGTCTGCACAGATCAGCTACAAGCTATCCGGTGTCCAAGCCGAGTTTGAAATCCCTGCTGCCTATGTGACAGCAGCCCGCTCTGACGATGCCATACAGACGGAAGAGAGAAGGGCTGATGTGTCCTGTCCCAACCTTCCACACTCGGTACTGATCTTAGAAGACAACCTGGTCATCGCCATGGGGGCAGAAGCCATTTTCGAAGAACTTGGCGTCAGCCGCATCGTGCTTGCCTCTACCGCGGACCAAGCCAAGATGGAAGTGAACAGTCAGGACTTCGACTTCGTGCTTCTGGACATCAACCTCGGCGACCATACCAGTTTCGACCTGGCGCAAGAGCTGCATGAGTGCGGGCATGCAATCGCCTTTGCCAGCGGCTACGGCGACCACGCCGATATCCCGGCGGCCTTCCAAAATGTGCTCCTGATCAGCAAGCCCTACGGCAAGGAAACCGTACTGCGCGCGCTGGAGGTATGCCTAGGCAAGTAATAGCAATGGCAGGGAACTGCGCGTATTGCGTTTCTGCCCTGGGTAGTTGCACATCAATCCCCTGCGTTTACGGGCGTTTGCATAGCGATCCTGAAGCTGATCAAAGCTGCCTTCAATAAGTTGGCAGCGCGCACGCCACACTCAGATGCAGTTAGTGGAGGATTTCAGATGATTCAAAGGAAACGTCACGGGATGAAACGAAATCTCAGGCCGCGGTGTGACTACAGTTCTTGCCCGATGGGCCAATGCTGTTACTGCTGAGCGGTGTGGTGCTGGTGAACCGGCGAAGTCCACAAAGGACAATCGCGCAGTCGCAGAGAAAGTCGGCTTTGTCCGCGAACTGTAAACTGCCTGGTTCATCTTCGCCGCGACAAACATAAATGACCGGTTTGCCCGCTGCGCAGTGCCCCCGCACGCGCTGGAGATTGCTGACATCTTTCGAGTTCATGGACCTGTCTACCGGCGGGCAAATGCAGGGCGTCTGAGTCTCGCGCAGCTCAAGGTCATGTCTTCAATTGAAGCCTGCCGAACCGAGGCGCTTGGCGGGCATGTGGCAGCCTGCTCCAAGTGTGGCCACCATCACATCGCGTACAACAGCTGCAAGAACCGGCATTGTCCGAAGTGCCAGGGCCCGGCAGCAAGGGATTGGATGGCGGCGCGGGCCGAGGACCTGCTACCCGTGGAGTACTTCCATCTGGTCTTCACCCTGCCAGCCGAGATTGCCCACATCGCCTATTGGAACAAGCGGGCGGTCTACGGACTGCTGTTCCGCGCCTCGGCTGAAACGGTGATGACCATCGCGACCGACCCAAAACGCATGGGGGCTCAGGTCGGCATGACCAGCGTATTGCACACCTGGGGATCGGCGATGACCCATCATCCCCACATCCACATGATCGTGCCCGGCGGAGGCCTGTCACCGGACGGCACCCGGTGGATCGCGTGCAAGCCGGGGTTCTTTTTGCATGTGCGGGTATTGTCGCGGCTGTTTCGGCGCCTGTTTCTCGAAGGGCTGATGGCGCTGCATCGAGCGGGAGAACTCACCTTCTATGGTGATCTCACCGATCTGACAGACGTGAAGGCGTTTGCTGCCTGGCTGGCCCCGTTCCGAAAAACCGAATGGGTGGTGTATGCGAAACCGCCCTTCGGCGGGCCCGAAGCTGTGTTGGCCTATCTCAGCCGATACACCCACCGCGTGGCGATCTCGAACCATCGCCTCGTCAGCGCTGATGCAGATACCGTGGCATTCCGCTGGAAGGATTACAGGATCAAACGAGGGGATCGGATGAAGGTCAGCTGCCGTTCGCCACGCCAGTCACGGACTCACACATCGCGGGACAAACCAGCCTTTCGCTCACGCCGCTACTGCTGATGCAGAAAGCCTTCGCCCCTGCGGCCGGGTGTCTGCGGCGACGCAGCGGATTTCCCAGTTGCGGTCTTTCATCGGTGTGAATTTCGGCCAAATCCAAACCGCCTTTTCGCCGCGACCGGGCTCGACCGTCAAAGAGCGGGAAGAAGTGTGAAATAGCTGCTCGTGCGCCTATGGCCGGTTTAGGCGCTTCGCGATTGCTGCGAACAGTATCTCTGGCGGCCAAGCTTTTTCCAACGACCGCTTCCATGAGCGTCCTCATTCAGGCCAACCCCAAAAGACCGGGCAGAATATCGCGACACGACCATGCGACAGTTGCGGACAGCGCTCCGGTGAGCATCGCAGGCACACTCATTTTCTAGTTGCCCCAAATCAGGTGGCAGCAAAATGGTCCAACCGGCGCTCCTAAGTAAGCTCCAACCCTGCTTTGACTGCAAACCATTTGCACAGGGCTGGCTGTTCGATCTGCGGCCGTTATAAGCCGTTACAGGCGGAGGACATGAACCGAACAATGAGCGTGGCGGACGACCAGTGCGGCGGTCGAGCCCAAAAAGAACTCCTTCATCCCCGGTTTGTGCGAGGCAAGGACGATACAGTCGATTTTGTGTTTGTTGGCATATTCCGTTATCGCGCGGCCCGCTGACTGGCTTTCCAGAATGACGGAGTTCACATCCGCTTCACCCTGCAACCGGTCAGCCAGGCTTGCCTGGGCTTTCTGGTAGGATTTTTCGACAACATTTTGCTCCATATAATACATGATCTGCTTGTTCGGCGGCTCGTGAATATGGGCTGCGGTGATCTTTCCACCCTCGGACAGGAGGGCACGTGCTGTGGAGAGTGCCTGTTCGCTGATGCCATGTTCCAGGGACAGCGCTACGAGTATGTTGCTATACATGGTGTTCCTCTTGTGTTCAGTTTCTGGGGCTGAAGGTTCGCGGCTGCCTGTCCGGCATCCGCCGCCGGCAGGGGAGCGCCCCCGGTCCGGGGGGCGCAGGAATAGGTGGCCCCCTTATTTGCTGAGCAGGAGGTCGGGCAGGAAGAGCGCGAGTTCCGGGACAAAGGTCGTCAGCATCAGCGTCGGCAGCCAGGCAAAGATGATGAAGATCAGCGTCGGCCACAGCATGCGCGAGACCGGTTCGTCACAGACCTGGGCACCAAGATAGAGAAGCGGCGCCGTGGGTGGTGTGATGTTAGCCATGCCCAGATTCACGCCGATCACGGCAGCAAAATGGATCGGGTCCATTCCGGTGCTCTGCGCGATGGGCAACAGGATCGGGGTCGCCAGAAGCAGGCCCGAGATATCATCCATCAGCATCCCGATCAGGATCATCACGATGTTGATCATCAGCAGGATCACAATCGGGTTGTCAGATACGGAGTAAACCAGATCTTTGGCCAATTGCGGTGCGCCCTGCGAGATCAGGTTGTCCGACACGATCAGCACCATGAAGATCATGACCATCACCACACCGATTGTGACGCCGGAATTCTGGATGGTCTGAGCCAGCGTTTTCCAGGTCAGGCCGCGGTAGAAGTAGATCGCAATCGGGATCGAATAGACCACGGCGATACCGGCGGCTTCGGTCGGGGTCATGATACCGCCGTAGATCCCCCCCAGAATGATCAGCGGCATCATCAGGGCAGGTCCCGCCAGGCGCGCCTGGCGGCCAAAGGTGGGCAGAAAAGGCCTGGGGCGTTCTGTCAGGTTAATGCCATCGTATTTCCGCAGCATGAACTGGTTCACGACGATCAGCAGGGTGATCAGGATGAACGCGGGGATCACGGTGGACAGAAAGCATTTCAGCACGTGCTGCTGTGCCACCCAGCCATACAGGATATGCGACGAGCTTGGCGGGATCAGGAGGCCCAGAGGGCTTGCTGCCACGATCAGAGCGGCCGACTGCCCGCCGGGATAGTTGGCCTTTTTCAGGTGCGGCATCATGATGCCGCCGATGCAGGTCAGGGTGGCGTTGGCGCTGCCGGAAATGGAGCCAAAGACCCCGCAAGCCAGGACGCCCGCAGCGCTCAGCCCGCCCTTGATATGGCCGATGAACATTTCGGCGAGTGAAACCAGGGGCGCCGCGATCCGCCCTTTTTCCATGATGCCACCCGCAATCATGAAGAGCGGGATGGCCAGCAGAACCAGTGACCGGATTCCCGTGGAACCCGTCGGCAAGTACCCTGTGATCGACTGATCACCGACCATGGCAATGAAAATCAGGACGGCTCCGAAGGCCACAAAAACGCTGACCCCAAGAAGCAGCATGGCGCAGACGATAAGAAGACTACCGGTGATGATCATTTTGCAGCCTCCTTGGCAGCAGCTGATTTGAGCGGGAGACCGAGACCCTGACGGATATGCACGTACAGATACGCGGTGGTGAACATCGCCATGAAGCCAAAGGCGATCATGATTCCGATCCGCCAGGTGACAAAGGGGATGCGCAGCACAGGGGTTGCGCGCAGCCGCGGGAACGAGAAGTCGTCAAGCAGCGAGACATAGCACGCGTACATGAGAAACAGGATCACCAGCAGCTCGACCGTCAGCACGATGAACCCGCGCCACCAGATCATCCGCGGGTTTTGGATGACGATGCCCAGAATATCCGCGTTGATATGCAGATTGCGCGCAGAGGCCAGAACAGCGCCTGCAAAGAAGCCCACGATGCTAATGCCCAACAGCCATTCTTCGTACGCGAAAAGATCGCCGCCAAAGCCGTATCTGATGACAACAACCGCGCCGAAGGTGAATGCCATCAGGAACCCTGACACCATTACAATCTGTCTCATAACAAATGCGATCGCCTTCATCGGGTAGCCAATGATGACCGGCAATTCGTCGGTTATTTTGTTCCGAATGCCGTGAACTTCGTTCCCGGCGGCTGGTGGTTGTTCGCTTACCGAAACGGACATCTTTCTCCCTCCCATTGTTTCGCTCAAGAACAAAAAAGGGCCAGCTGGTCTGCCGGCCCTTTTCCTGATCAGTTGTTCTTGGCTGCCAGCAGGCGGTCGATGATGTCCTGACCAACGCTTTTTGCCATCTGCGGCCAGACCGTTTCCTGAACATGCGCGGCCATCGCAGCCTGTTCTTCATCGTTCAGGCGAAGGATGGTGTAGCCCTTATCAAGCAGCTTCTGACCGAAAACCTCGTCGTTTTCGCGGTTGTAGCTGAAGAAATCATTCGACGCTTTGGTCAGGGCTGCCTGCAGCGCGTCACGCTGTGCGTCATTCAGCTTGTCCAGCGTCCGCTGCGATGCATAGAACGTTGTCAGTTCGGAGATCGAGTTGTACTCGACGAAGTGGGTGCCGACATCCGACTTGGCGAAGATGGAGTAGGTCGCGGTTTTGGTGCAGCAGATCGCACCATCGACGATACCGGCTTGAAGCGCGGGGAAGATGTCCCCCCATGCCATGGTTGTTGCCTGGTAGCCCAGTTCTTCAACCATCGACTTCACAACGCTGGACGACCAGACACGAATGTTCATGCCTTTGTCTTCAAAGCTGCTCCAGTTCTGAGGCTCTTGCGAAGCAACGATGCCGATGAACCCTTCAGGGTTCTGAGCCATCACCCGGACGCCATATTCGTCGGTGATCTCCTGCAGGATGGTGTTGAACTCGGAATCCATGTTGAGCAGCGTATTTTCCATGTCATCCCATCCTCCAAGCAGGAACGGCATGGACAGGAACTCAAGGCGCGGATCGGTGTCGGCGTAGATAAAAGCGGAAGCCAGATCGATGTTGCCGCGGGCGACATCTTCGAACAAGGCTTCACCGGAACCGAGCTGGTTTGCAGGGAACACGTCGATCTTCAGGCCAACATTGGCTGCTGCAACATCTGCGGCAACCTGTTCCATCATTTTTGTGCCCTGGTGGTCGATCGGGAACACGCCTGCAAAACGCAGGGTCATGTCTTCGGCGAAAGCCGCGGTCGACATCAGAGTGCTCAGCGCGCCAGCGGCCAGACCTTTGGTAATCTTGTTGAAACTCATCGGGTAGTTCTCCTCCTGTTTGACGAATAACGCCCGCACAGCGGTATGCTGTTGCGGGCGCGGATTTGCTTAAGTCAGCAAATTTCTGGGATCCTCGAAGCCGTATCCGAGGTCATCGGCCACAGCCTTGCAGGTCACCTCGCCGTAGGCCACGTTCAGGCCATTCAGCAGGTGATGGTTGTCGGCCAGCGCTTGCTGCCAGCCCTTGTTCGCAATGGCGATGGCATGCGGCAGGGTCACGTTGTTCAGCGCATAGGTCGAAGTCCGGGCCACCGCGCCGGGCATATTGGCGACGCAGTAATGCACAACATCATCAACGGCATAGGTCGGGTCTGCGTGTGTCGTTGCCTTGGAGGTCGCAAAGCAGCCGCCCTGGTCAATGGCAACATCCACGACCACTGCACCGGGTTTCATTTTCGCAATCAAATCACGCGAAACAAGCTTGGGTGCGGCGGCGCCGGGAATCAGAACCGCCCCGATCACGAGGTCGGCATTGGAAACCTCTTCCTCCAGCGCGGCCTGGGTTGAGTAAACCACCTTGGCGGATGCCTCAAAATGGTTTTCGAGCTTTTCCAGAACGGCCGGGTTACGGTCCAGAATGGTGACGTCAGCGTGCAGGCCAACGGCCATCTGCGCCGCGTTGAAACCGACAACACCGCCGCCGATGACAACAACCTTGCCGGGCTTCACCCCAGGCACACCGCCCAGGAGAACCCCGCGCCCGCCCTGGGCCTTTTCCAGGGCACCGGCACCGGCCTGGATCGACATCCGGCCTGCAACCTGGCTCATCGGCTTCAGGAGCGGCAGACCGCCATTGTCGTCCGTTACTGTTTCATAGGCGATGCAGACCGCGCCAGAGTTCACCAGATCTTTGGTCTGCTCCGGATCTGGAGCCAGGTGCAGATAGGTATAGAGGATCTGCCCCTCGCGCAGCATCGCACGCTCCGCTGCTTGCGGCTCCTTCACCTTTACGATCATTTCGGCGTGGGCAAACACCTCGGCTGCGTTTGTTGCGATCTCCGCACCAGCAGCACGATAAGCATCGTCATCCGCGCCAATGCCCAGGCCCGCACCGGTTTCGACCAGCACCGCATGACCGTTCGTGATCAGCTCAGCCACGCTCTCGGGCGTCAGCCCGACGCGGTATTCGTGGTTTTTGATTTCCTTGGGTACACCGATGTACATTGTCTTCACTCCAGGAAAAAGAGGCTCACTTGGCCGTTGGCATGACGAATTCAGCACCTTCCGAGATGCTTTCAGGCCAGCGCTGCATGATGGATTTCTGCTTGGTGTAGAAACGGACGCCCTCTTCGCCATAGGCGTGCATGTCGCCGAACAGGCTCTTTTTCCAGCCGCCAAAGCCATGCCACGCCATCGGCACCGGGATCGGAACGTTGACGCCGACCATGCCGACCTGAACCTGTTTGCCGAACTCACGCGCGACGTTGCCGTCCCGGGTGAACAGCGACACGCCGTTGCCGAACTCGTGGTCGTTGATCAGCTGCAGGCCTTCGGCAAAGTTCGGCACGCGGACACAGGCCAGAACCGGGCCAAAGATCTCTTCGCGGTAAATCTTCATGTCCGGGGTGACGTGGTCGAACAGGGTGCCGCCCAGGAAATAGCCGCCTTCGTGCCCTTCGACGGTGTAGCCGCGGCCATCGACCAGAAGGTCGGCGCCTTCTTCGACGCCGCTATCAATGTAGCCCTTGATCCGGTCGCGCGCGGCGGCGGTGACGATCGGGCCCATTTCTGCGTCCAGTTCGAGACCGTTCTTGATCTTCAGGGTCTCGGCGCGTTCTTTCAGCACCGGCATCAGCTTGTCCGCGGCATCGCCAACCAGCAGAGCAACCGAGATGGCCATGCAGCGCTCTCCGGCCGAGCCATAGGCTGCACCGATCAACGCGTCGGCGGCCTTGTTCATGTCGGCATCAGGCATCACCAGCATGTGGTTCTTGGCCCCGCCCAGGGCCTGGACGCGCTTGCCGTGGCGGGCGCCGACTTCGTAGATGTAGTTGGCAATCGGGGTCGAGCCGACAAAGGACACAGCCTTGACATCGTCATTT
This sequence comes from Leisingera sp. CC-HEC093, assembly GCF_059429195.1. Taxonomy (NCBI): domain Bacteria; kingdom Pseudomonadati; phylum Pseudomonadota; class Alphaproteobacteria; order Rhodobacterales; family Roseobacteraceae; genus Leisingera; species Leisingera sp. CC-HEC093. Next base: position 2,007,510 of record NZ_JCAIJR010000001.1, read on the forward strand.
TCAAGCAGCGCATCCACGGCCACCTTGTCGCCCTGAACGACGTTGAACACGCCATCGGGGAAGCCTGCCTGTTTCATCAGGTCGGCATAGAGCAGCGAAGCCGAAGGATCGGTCGGCGACGGTTTCAGAATGAAGGTATTGCCTGCGGCGATGGCGATCGGGAACATCCACATCGGCACCATGACCGGGAAATTGAAGGGCGTGATCCCGGCCACGACGCCCAGGGCCTGGCGTGTGGTCCAGTTGTCCATGCCGGTGGACACCTGCTCCGTGTAATCACCCTTAAGGAGCTGCGGGATGCCGCAGGCAAACTCGATGATATCAATGCCGCGCTCGACCTCGCCCTGAGCATCGGTGAAGACCTTGCCGTGCTCGACAGTGATGGCGCGGGCCAGGTCGTCCTTGTGCTGACGCACCAGCGCCAGGAAATTGTTCATCAGCCGGGCCCGGCGGATCGGCGGCGTGTTCGACCACGCAGGAAAGGCCGCCTTGGCCGCGGCGACCGCAGCGTTCACGGTTTCGACGGTTGCCAGGGACACATCGCCGGTGTGTTCGCCGGTTGCAGGGTTGTAGACAGCCTGGGTGTTTTCGCCGTCGGGAGCTGTGTTTTGGCCACAGATATAGTGGCCGATCGAAGCGATCGGGGCAGCATCTTTCATGATTGCAGTCCTTTGGATTTAGAGGGGAGAGGTCACGGAAGCTCAGCCAGAACTTTGCCAAGTGTCTGAACAAGCGTGTTGATTTCAGGTTCCGAGATGATCAGCGGCGGAGAAAGTGCGATGATGTCGCCGGTTACCCGGATCATGATCCCAGCGTCCCAGGCGCGTTTCATCGCCTCATAGGCCCGCTCGCCCGGCGCGCCTTCGCGCGGCGCCAGTTCGATGGCGCCGACCAGCCCCAGGTTCCGGATGTCGATGACATTGGGCAGATCCCTCAGGCTGTGGAGCTGATCCTCCCACGGTTGCGACAGCAGAGCGGCGCGGCGGAACAGGTCGTTCTGTTCGTAGCTTTCCAGCGCCGCCAGTGCGGCTGCGCAGGACACCGGGTTGGCCGAGTAGGTGTAGCCGTGGAACAATTCGATCGACGCGTCTGCATTTTCCATGGCGGAATTGTAGATCGCGTCGGACACGATGACCGCGCCCATCGGGATGACGCCGTTTGTTAGCCCTTTGGCGGTGGTGATGATGTCCGGAGTAACGCCGAAGTATTCCGACGCGGTCGATGCACCCAGCCGGCCGAAGGCGGTGATGACCTCGTCAAAGATAAGCAGGATGCCATGCCGGTCACAGATCTCGCGCAGCCGTTGCAGATACCCCTTGGGCGGCAGCAGCACTCCGGTGGACCCTGCCATCGGCTCGACGATGACGGCCGCGATGGTCGAGGCATCGTGCAGCGCAACGATGCGCTCCAGATCATCGGCCAGTTCGGCGCCATGCGCGGGGCAGCCGCGGGTGAATGCGTTCTTTTCCAGATCATGAGTATGACGAAGGTGATCGGTACCGGTCAGGAGAGTGCCGAAATGCATGCGGTTTTTCACGATGCCCCCGACCGAGATGCCGCCGAAGCCGGTGCCATGGTAACCGCGTTCGCGCCCGATCAGACGTGTGCGGGCGCTGTCGCCGCGCATCCGGTGGTAATGCAGCGCAATCTTGAGCGCGGTGTCGACCGACTCGGACCCCGAGTTGGTAAAGAACGCATGGCTCATCCCCTCGGGCATCATCGCCGTCAGCTTACCCGCCAGCTCGAACGCCTGTGGGTGGGCAAACTGGAAATTCGGAGCGTAGTCCAGCTCGTGAACCTGCTTCTGCACTGCCTCTACAATCAGCGGATCACGATGGCCTGCATTAACGCACCACAACCCCGCGGTGCCGTCCATAATCCGGCGGCCGTCCGAGCTGGTGTAATACATCCCTTCGGCAGACTGGACCATGCGGGGCTCGCGAAGGAAATCACGATTGGCCGAAAACGGCATCCAGAAAGACGACATGGTATTTGACTGAACGGGCATGTCCATTCCTCACAAGGCAGATTATTATTTGATGAGAGATACTTGCAAAGTTTCAGCTTTTCGCACACCCGGCTTTGTAGGAATGTGTAAGTCATTGAAAAACTGATCGGGCCAGCCTAAGGTGCTTTCGATCAGAAGCAGGAAATCACAATGGGCGACTCTTCGGCACCCGATCTGGAAACCGCAAGGCGCCTGCGATTGATTCGAACCTCAAAAGGTCTCAGCCAACGCGAGATGGCCAAGCGCGCGGGGGTGGGAAGCGGTACGATTTCCCAGATCGAGAGCGGATCAACCCAGCCTTCAGTGGCTCTGCTCAAGAAAATTCTCGCAGGTGTTGATGTTAACCTGGGCTTTTTCTTCAGCTTCGAACTGAAGAACGAGGACAACTTTTTCTTTCCTCACAGCGGCATGCGGGACCTGGGGTCGCCGGGCGTGTCCTACCTGCTGGTCGCGGGTGAGCGTCGGAATCGAAAGCTGCAGATGCTGATTGAAGAGTACGGTGTCGGTGCAGACTCAGGCCGTGGAGCCCTGTCGCATGAGGGCGAAGAATGTGCGGTCGTAATTGAGGGGCGTCTGGAAGTAACGGTAGATGGACAATCCCGAATTCTTGGCCCAGGAGACGCTTATTACTTTTCCAGCATCCTGCCACACCGGTTCCGCAACGCCGGGGACAAGGTGTGCAAAGTCATCAGCGCGTGTACGCCTTCATCGTTCTAGGCCGGGGCGAGTGTCCGGGGCAACGATGTTCCAAGATGATTTTTTCAGGTGGTTCCGGCCCCTGTATCCAAACCTTTGGTTTCAGGCAGTTCATAGAATTGTGCCGAATGTTAACTATGTCACGTAGCCTGGGCCCCGGTTCTCTGAGGATTGAACTTCGTCCCTGTTCCCGGACATCGGGGTAATTTACCCCTGTCCAGGAAAGGAGCATGGAATGGGACAATCGAGACGGACGTTCACGGATGAGTTCAAAGCCGCAGCCGTTGGCCGGCTTTATAAGCCTGGTGCCACACAAACCGGCGTGGCCAGGGAACTGGGTGTGACGATTTCCCAGCTGAAGACCTGGCGCTTGGAGATCGAAGCGGCAGGATCGATGGCGGCACTGCGCAGGCAACAGGCGGATGCGGCGGAACTGGATCGTCTGCGGAAGGAAAACAAACGCTTGAAGCTGGAAAATGAGATCCTCGAGAAAGCTTCCGCTTTTTTGCCTCAAGGGCAGCGAAGACATGAACGCGAAACGTGCTTTCGTCGCTGCCCACAAGACTGTTTACCCGATCGCTCAGCTCTGTCGCCTTGTTGGTGTTGCGCGCAGCTGGTTTTACGGCTTTGTCCAGTCACAACCTGCCCGGGATCAGCGGCAAAAGCTGCGTACCGGCCGGGACGCCGAGTTGCTTCCAAAGATTAAAGAGGCGTTTTCTCAAAGCAAAAAACGGTATGGTTCAAAGCGGGTCCATCAGGATCTGAAAGCCGATGGCGAGGACGTTTCGGAGCGGCGCGTGGCCAGAATAATGCGGGAAAACAATGTCACGCCGCGCCTGTGCAAGCACCGAAAGCCGCGCACCACAGACAGCAATCACAGCCTCAAACCGTCGCCAAATCTGCTGGAACAACGGTTCGATTGTACAACCCCGAACCAGGTTTGGCTGGCTGACATTACTTACGTCGATACGGACGAAGGATGGCTCTATGCCGCCGCCATCAAAGACATGGCCACGCGTGAAATCGTGGGCTGGGCAATGGACGATCATCTGCGATCCGAACTGTGCGGTGATACCCTGAACATGGCTCTGGGGCGCCGTGGACCGGTTCCAGGGCTCATTCATCATTCAGATCGCGGCGTGCAATACGCAGGCGGAGAATACCGCAAATTGCTCGGGGCGGCACGCATCACACAATCCATGAGCCGAACCGGCGAATGCCTGGACAACGCTCCAGTGGAAAGTTTCTTCGCATCACTGAAAAAAGAACTGGTTCATCGGGAGCGCTTCAAAACGCGCGCCCAGGCAAAGGCGGCGATCTTCGAATACATTGAGGTCTTCTACAATCGCCAGCGCCGGCACTCCGCCATAGGCTACCAAACCCCAGCGCAAGCATACAAAACCATGACTTGGAAAAGCGCAGCATAGGGTCAAGAATCAATCTGTCCGGAAAGCGGGACGAACTCCAGATGCTGCGTGGCACAGGAACAGCTGTCTGACCAAGCTGCACCGCGGCGGCTATAGGCGGGGCGAACGGCGGCTTTGCTCCGGACTTGCTTCGGCCAATGGCAGCTTTGCGCGCGTTGTGCAGTTTCACGGTTTCAACTTCGCTGCACCCGGCGTGAATGGCCGAGATCTCCGCTGCACCGCAGGCCGGTTTACCATGCCAGCGCAGAAAAATTCTTCCACTTTGCACGTGCAGCACAATTCTGACAGGTCCGGTGTGGGCTCGAAGCCCGATTTCGCCGCGCGCGGCATGAATGTCTGCTTCATCCGAAGGAAAATCTATGAGTCGCTAAAGGTAACTTTGCTGCGTCGGATGAAAATATTTCCCTTTAAAATCAAACGCCCAAGTTCCCCAAAAAGGAAAAACTATGTGTCGCCCGACACAAATGTCGAATGCCAAGCAAAGCTGACCTTCTTGTCAGATTTCTGACCCAAACCCAGAAAACGAACGTTCATGCGGTAGGCAGCGAAGGTGCCAAAAGAGCCCTTAGCGTTCTTTGATCACATGCCAGGTCTTCGCGTGTGCAGCACGTCGCGAGCGGACAAACCTGCCGCTTACACGGAAGACAAAATTCTGCGGTCGCAGCCCACATAGCTGTCGTTCGCTGTAGTGATGCAGCAGACAAAGCATCGGAAGGCAGCCGTTCAGAAAGTAATTGCTTCGATCTCCAACGCTGAAATCAGTATGTTGCGTGGCGCTGACATGGACCACCTATATGCTGCGTGAGCGTCGATATGTTTTGTCCTCGTTCTCGTGGTCGAGTAGGCTAGCCGTACAATCCTAGTTAGAGCGATTCAAATACGGATGCCGCAATGAGTGAAGCGAATATTTTCCAGCGCCAAATTGTCGTCGACCAACCGGCCAGAGAGGACTGAGCCTCCCCAACTGAACTGGTCCAGCGCTATGTTTAGGAAACGGAGGACCGAGAATGGCAAACAAGCGACCCAAGCCGGAAGAGATTGTCTCGAAGTTACGGCAGGTTGAAGTTCTGATGGGTCAAGGAATGCCCCGTCTTGATGCGATCAGGCCACCCAGATCGGCGTTGTTGAACAGACCTATTACCGCTGGCGCAAGCAGTATGGCGGAATGGGCGTAGATCAATTGAAGGAACTGAAGCGGCTGCAGAAGGAAAACGAGCAACTGAGAAGAGCTGTATCTGATCTGACTTTGGATAAATTGATCCTGAAGGAAGCTGCTCGGGGAAACTTCTAAGCCCCGTGCGCCGTCGCGCTTGCATCGATCACGTTCGAAGCCAGCTCAAGGTATCGGAACGCAGGGCCTGTCGGGTTCTTGGGCAGCATCGCTCCACACAAAGGCATATCCCGAAAGGCCCTGCAGATGAGGGTCGTTTGGTTGCCGACATGATCGAACTGGCCAGACAGTTTGGCCGCTACGGCTATCGTCGGATCGCTGCTTTGCTCAGAGAGGCAGGTTGGTCGGTCAGTGATGGCCGTGTCGAACGGCTCTGGCGGCGAGAGGGGCTGAAGGTTCCAGCAAAACAACCGAAGAAAGGGCGGCTCTGGCTGAATGACGGATCATGTGTCCGGCTGAGGCCCGCGTATCGGAACCATGTCTGGAGCTACGACTTCGTGCATTGTCGGACAGATGACGGAAAGGTCTTCCGGACGCTGAACATCATTGATGAGCACAGCCGGGAATGTCTGGCGATCAAGGTGAAGCGCAAGCTGAACTCGACAGACGTGATTGATGTTCTGACAGACCTGTTCATCCTGCGTGGCGCTCCCGCCTTCATCCGCTCGGACAATGGCCCTGAGTTCGTTGCACAGGCGGTTCGGGACTGGATCACTGCCGTCGGCGCCAAGACCGCCTACATCGAGCCAGGGTCACCTTGGGAAAATGGATATTGCGAAAGCTTCAACGGGCGGATGCGAGATGAACTGCTTAATGGCGAAATCTTCTATAGCCTGCGCGAAGCACAGATCCTGATCGAAAAATGGAGAAAGCACTACAACACGAAGAGACCCCACAGTGCGTTGGGCTATCGCCCACCAGCCCCGGAAACCATTATCCCGATGGAACACAGACCAATCATGCACTAACAATCAATTTGGACCAGTCAGATGAGGCTGCTCAGCCCAACTTGCATCTTGGACTTTCTCGCTATGCGTGCTCGCTGAACAATTTCTTCTGCGGATGCGCGATTGTCTTTTCTGCGACGCAGAGATCAAACCGGACTTCCAGGCACCTCGTGGCGCGGATGAAAGGATCAAGGTGCAGGGTTGCGCACGAACCTGCCGCTCGCGTTGGCAAGGACAATGACGTCAATCAGTTAAATGTCGTGTCTAGGGAATGTTGCCTTCGGCGCGCTACGAGTAGCGCCCAAGCTCAGCCATAGCGGGGTGACCGTGGGCAGCACGTCCTAACCAAATTCGGTCGGGATACACGCTGCTTCTAACTGACGTCCTTTTTGCGTCAACCGGCACAATTCGTCCTGCTCAGCTTGCGACAACGACAAATAACGCGGCGGGAAGTTCTTTGGCAACTGAACCACGGTCTCCAGCCAGGGTGCATCCTTTTGAAGCCCCAGAAAGTCGCAAAGCCGAGTGAGTTCCCCTCGCGGTGCAGAGACAACATTCTCGTAACGGAGGACCAGCCGGCGTTCAGGAGCAAGTGTTCCGAACTGTTGTAGCCCGCTGTGCATCAAAGCTGACCAACAGGTCGCCACATCTTTGACTGCGGGCGTCGTGTTCAAAATCCGCTGCACCGGTAGAGCACGCGCGCTCAAGGCCTCCAACCAAGCGATCCAGGCCGCCGAACCGATCTGCGATCCCTCTCTAAACAGATCGACACCAAACCGCTGCGCCTGTTTCCAGATCCAGACCACAAATCGTGCCGGTTTGTATTTTTGCATCGACAGAACGACATCGCGCCCATCGCGCAGGAGTAGCACGAATTTAGCCTCGGGAAAGGAGCGCGCGAGCGCGCCCGTGGCCATCAGTGTCCCGCCTGAGCGCTCAAGCCAAATCTCGCGTCCGCCGACCTCATGTGCCAGCATACCCGCCAGCGCCCGGTAGTGATCCGCGCGGCTTTGACGGGGCAGCACCGAAACCTGCCCGCGCAGGCCATCAAACACCCCATCGGGGTGTTCAAACAGATGTGGCAGGGTCACGGCCAAGAGCGGCGGACACATGAAGGGATCAAACCGCCCTTTGACATGGTGATACAGGAACTCGCGCGGGGCAGCCTCGGGGTTTGCGAGGTTCCGCATCAGCCAGCTGGGCCGTGCCATCTGCCGCCAAAAGGCCGCGCCCGAGAGCTCTCCCGGCAACAACGCGCGTGCCCCTTGGGTGGTCATAAGCTCGGACAGGCTCAGCACCCCGGGATGGTGTTTCAACATGGCCGACATCATGGTCGAGCCGCTGCGCGAAGCATTCACCAGAAACGCGCCCTTCATGCGATCTCTCCGTGCAAAAGGTTTTCGACCCTGCGCAACTTGTGCAGGGGGTCGGGGCTGAGCGGCTCAAGCCGTGCCGTCACAGTAATCCCTGGCACACGCCCTGCGATATATGCCGCCAGTGCGTGACGGGCGGGCGAAAGTGCGTCGTGATGGGCAGGCGGCAGCAACAGCTCCACCGCACGCACGCCCACCCGACGGATGCGAAAATCCGTGATCGCACGATCCGTCCCGAGCACAGCATTTCGCAGCACATCCGGCGTCAGCAGCACGCCCTGAAAATCAAACGTATCATCGCAGCGCCCCACAATCTCTTCGATCACCCGCAGGGGGGAACCACAGACGCAGGGCGCATCCGAGAGCCGCAGCAGATCATTCATCCGATAGCGCGCCATGATCTGGAACTGTCGCTGGAAACACGAGACGACCGGATTCACGAGGCCTTCACCTGCCGACTCGAACTCAAAATACACCGTATCCTCGGCCAGATGCAGGTGTCCGTGTTCGCAGGTCACCGCAAAAAGCCCCTCAGTCGCCATATAGATCTGCCCCAGTTGCAGACCGTATCGAGCCTCGACCACGGCGCGGTCCACAGGGTCAAGCGTCTCGGCGCTGGAAAAAATCCTACTCGGCACCAACTCTAGATCAGCATCTGCCAGGGCACGCAGCACACGCGGCGGCGCAACGATACAGCTCGGTTTAAACGCAGCCAGCTCCGCGCCCCAGCTCTCGAGTCCCTCTCGCAGATCAAAGAACGCGAGCTTCAGACGACGCGCCTGTGCTGCAGTCTCATAAAGGCCTGAGGACTGCGGCAAAATCACCGCAACCCGCTCAACCTCAAAAGGGAATCTCGGCAACGCTTTTGCAAGCATCACTCCCAGCCAACGCAGCCGCTCGGCACGGCTCACGAGATAGAGTGCCCGGTTGCCACTGGTCCCAGTGCTCGCCCCCAATCCCAGGCCGCGATAATCACAGGGGCCGCCGGCCGCATCAAAGGCTTGCCATCCCTCTACAGCCGAGATCCGATCCCGGTTGAAGGCGGCGAAATTCGCCATCATCAGAGATTTATCGATGACTGGCAGACTCTCAAGCCGCGCCACGCGGCCATAGAAATCAACCTGCGGCACGTCGCGCCTCAGCCAACGCTGCAAAGAGCGGGTTTGCCACGTATTGAACCGCGAACGCGGCAGGCGGTTGCGCCGGCGCGTCAGAGCAAAGGCCCGCCCCAGATGCCAGAGGTCATGCATCAACCGCACCCCAATCCAGCCACTGCACCTGCGGGTCATGGCATAACAACACCTGGCCACCTGAGGCGCGAAACGCTGCCAATCGCCGAGTGCTAGCCCGGGCAGCCTGCGCGTCCTCGGGCACGACGTGTGCTAGCGGTGCGCGGCGTTCTGGAGTATCCAGCGCGCCCAGGTTCCACTGCACATCACAAGCATAGAGCAGACAGGGATCAAGTGCGGGGAAACACAAGCCAAAATGCCCCTCTGCATGACCGGGCAGCGGCACGGCAATCAGCTGCCCGTCGCCAAAGAGATCATGCCCGGGCCCAAGACAATACGGTGCCTCAATGCGCGGCAAGGCTTTGACATCTACAAATCGGGCCTCCAGATCGTCAGGCAAAAGTTCGGCGAACACCCCATGACGGAGGTTGCCAAACGCCCCACGCGCCCGAACCGCCTGTAACGCCGTCAGGTCTCCCACAACGTCTGCGTCAGGAAACGCCCGCAGCGCCGAGACATGATCCGCATGAAAATGCGTCAACACAATCCGTCGCACCTCCGAAGGCTGGTAACCAAAACGCGCCAGAACCCTCTCAATCGATTGTTCCCGGTTTAAACGGGGTCGTAGCAGCCCGGCATAGAACCGCAGACCAAAACTGCGCGGCCCCACTGTGACTGCCTCGCTGTAGCCAGTGTCAATCAGCACTGGCCCCCAATCCGGGTGCAACACTAGCCCATAGCGCACCGGCATCGCCAGCCGGCGCAGGCCCCCGCCAGGACGCACCGCCCACTCTGGCCCGCGGACCCAGGCGCTATTGGCAAAGACCAACCGCATCCGGCCCTCTCCATGAGAAAACACTCTCAAGCCCTGCTGCAAAATCAACCTTGGGCCGCCAATTTAGCATGCGCGCCGCTTTCCGCAAATCAAGGCTCTGTTCAAAGGCCAGGAGCGCCAGACCATAGGCAGTCACGCTCGGCTCTCCGGGGCGGTGCAGCAGCAGATGCGCACCTTCAAACCCTCGTGCGAGCATCAGCATCAGCCGTAGTGGCATCTTGCGCCAGCGTGGTGTGATCCCGGCCCGCGCGCAGGCTTGATCAATTATTTCGCGCACTGGCAGGACCTCCCCACCTGAAATATTGAAAACCTCGCCCTCGACCTCAGGTCCCGCAAGCAACCCCGCCCCAATCGCGCGACACACGTCATCGACATGCGTTAGATCAATCGCTCCGCGCCCCCCGCGAAAAAGTGGCAAGGGATGGCGTCCGGCGGCTTCAAGCAGACGTGGCAGCAGGTGCTTATCGCCAGGACCATAAATCCCCCGTGGCCGCAGACTCAGCGGGCCGACATCTTTTGAGGCAAGTACAATACTCTCGGCCTCTGCCTTGGTACGGGCGTAATGGTTGAAAGGGCGCGGCAGCGGTGCGTCCTCGCGCTGGCAGACCTGGTCACGCAACGCAAAAGCGACCGAGGGTGATGAGATATTCACGAACCGCCGCACCCCAATCTTCTGTGCCAGAGCGACTACATTTCGGGTGGCCCCCACATTGGCCGCGTCAAAAACCGCGGCCCGACCTGCAGGCGCCGACAACGCCGCCGCATGCACCACAGCGTCCAGATTGGGAAACGGAGACCTATCCAAAGGCGCGCTCAGATCCGCCTCCACCACAGGCAGGCCTCGCGCCCGCAGTGCATCGCACCCCGCCCGGGACCGGCCGGTGGCCAGCACTTCAAAGCCCCACGCCTGCAGATAAGTGCAAAGGTGCCCGCCCAGAAAGCCGGTCGCACCAGTTACCAGAACCCGCATCACAGCTGAACCGCTAGCCCGCTGAACGACACCCCGGCTGAGGTACCCAGCATCAGGACCTTGCTGCCCCGTTCCGCACGCCCTGCACGCAGCGCGATATCAAGCACCGTCGGCAGCGAGGCCGCGATCTGATTGCCTAGATCAGCCGCCATGTCGACAATCTTCTCTGCCGCGAAACCCGTCTGCGCCGCCATATGCGCAAGTGCGTGGGGGCTCGCCTGATGAGGCACAACTAAATCCACATCGCTATGCGTCCAGCCCGCGCGCTCCAGCAGCTCGGTCACGAAATTGGGAAAATAGCGAAGGGTTACGCCATAGAGCGCCTTGCCGTTCATTCGAAACCGGCTGTGCGCGGCAAAAGACTCTGCCTCGGTGTGAAAGTCAAACCGGGTGCCCCCCGCGCCAATCTCGCAGGCGTCATATTGTGAGGGGAAGCTCTTCATCAGACTCGCTTGAACACCGCGATTTCCTTCTGGTGACGCCCGCAAAACAGCTGCTGCAGCGCCATCCCCGAACAGCGCCGCCACATCCGGCTGCGCCTGCCAAGGCAGGCCGCGCGAGGCAATCTCGGACGAAACCACCAGTGCGCATGCAGCCGCTCCGGCTGCGATCTGACGACTCGCAAGCTCCACCGCAGTCAGGAAACTTGTACATGAGCTGTTCACGTCAAAAGCCGCCGCGGCGCCATCGGCAATACCAAGCCGTTGCATCACAAGCGGCGCGGTGGAGGGCAAAGTCTGATAAGGTACCGCCGCCGCCGAGATTATCAGCTCCACATCCCCCGCCACGATCCCTGCATTCGACAGCGCCGCCTCTGCCGCCGCAACCGCCATGTCGATCTGGCTTGCGTCCCTGGCGTAGTGCCGCGCCCGTACCGCGGTACGAGCAAACAGCGCCCCTCGGCCCTGGCCCCACTCACTGTCAAGCTGCTCAGACAGCACCGGCGCGCCGGGCAGAAAACTCCCTGTGCCTGAAATTTCGACTGGAAGAAAAGTCTTCAAATCCCAATCCCTTGCTAAACTCTCGTCTTAATATTTCCTTCAAGACCTAAGATCAGGCAACATACCACGCAAGGGCCTGCTTATCAGACTTCGGCGCAGTATAGGATCGGCTTGGATTTTGCCAGGAGTCGTTGAGTTGAATGACTGGTGTTTGGAAACGCGCAGCAATGTCAAAGGTGTGGCGCCGCAACCGCGAGTGTTTTCTGCGTCAGCAATAGCGGCATAGGCAAAAGCCTGGTTTGTCCGCGTCTCGCTTGTCGATCAGCTGCGCAGCGAAAGGACGGCTTGGATTTTCGCCCTCAGATTGGCTTTCAATGACCGTTCTGGCGACATCGGCTGCATCGCAGCGACCAACCTGCCGCACTTGCGAGCATATGCTGCGCCAGCAATAGCCGCGTGAGCAAAAGGCGGCTTTGTCCGGCATCCCGCCCGTTCGATGATGATTGGTGGCTGCGCTCGCGGAGAAGGTCTGCTCCTTTCATTGCTCGTGCAGCATGGGATCGCCGCCCGGCTTGCAGACCCCAAGACTTTGCAAAGGGCGCTTCCTGCGCTGAACTGACGCTCGCGCCTGGCGGCTGCATTGCAAAATATGCTCCTGACCATGTTTGAACGGCGCTGGCCGAAAAGGTCCGCTTCAGCCGATGGCAAGTCTATGAGTCGCAAAAGGAAAGATTGGTGCGATCACGATCTTTCCACTGGCTTAAAATCAAAGGCTTAGCGGAACCTGCAAGGCAAAACCTTTCCTTTTTCGTGTCTCCAACATCCCCGCTCGCGCCTCCTGTTCCGCCAGTGGCGAAGCCTTCCCTGATTTTCACTTCGGAAGAGCGCTGTTGCATTACCCACGCGTGAGAGGTGACTTCCCCTTCCCCCGTTGACGTCATGACACGCGTTGGATCTCGGCGGTGCCGAGGGCCGAGAAACGGTTCATGAGGGCTATGCGGATGTGGATATCGGCGGTCTGGCGGTCGGGGTCTCTGGCGGCGATGCGTTCTCCGAAGGCTTCCAGGCAGCGCATCTTCGCTTCGATCCGACTTCGGGCGTAATAGCCCGTCCAGCGCTTCCAGAAGGCCCGGCCATAGTATCGGGTGAAGGCGCGGAAATTACACCACGTGCGTGGACACTAACCGACGGGCCGCTTCAGTGAGGGGATCACCTTAGGCGGAGCTGTGCTGGCCGTTCGCCTGTGCGCCCGAAGCAACGGCGCCTTGATGTTGTACTCGTCCAGCAGCAGACCCGCTGCACGTTCGCGGCCCCCCTGGAGGAAATGGAAATGTCCGGCGGGTTCGGTCAGTTTGCAGACAGCAGAAACATGAAGACTAAAGGCGCAAAGACCAGTTAAAGTTCAAATGCGGCCTCCGGTAACGAACAAGAGCTTGTAAGCGGGCCGGCAAAAGGGGGAGCACGGTGTACAGAATTCGTCTGTTTGCTATTCGCCATTCGCGCAGCTTTGAGTGGATCTACAAGCGCGTGGAAAAGGTTATGATCGCTCTGGATCCGCTGCTCGCGACAATCGGATACAACCGGGTCGAGCGCCCCATCGCCTTTGTGGAGAAATGCGTCAAGACCGTGCTGTTCGATTGCAAGATGTGCGGGCAATGCGTGCTGTCATCGACCGGCATGTCTTGCCCGATGAATTGCCCCAAGCAGCTGCGCAACGGCCCCTGCGGCGGAGTGAGGCCAGGCGGATATTGTGAAGTCAAGCCAGAGATGAAATGCGTGTGGGTGCTGGCCTGGGACGGCGCGTCGCGGATGAAGGGCGGGGCGCAGATTGCGGCGGTGCTGCCACCGGTCGAACGCAACCTCGAAGGGTCTTCGTCATGGCTGCGCGTGAGCAGGGAGAAAGCCGCTCATCTGCGTGAAGCCCGGGAGAAACGCCGCACGGCTATTGCGAGTGCCTTTCCCGATGCCCGGGAAAATGAACCTTCCGCGGCGCCGCTGGCGGAGGAACCGGAACAGGCTCAGCAGGGGAAGAAATGATGGATCACGCCTTGCCTCAGCCTTACTCTGCACCGCCCGAAGGCCATGTGTCACACAGCCGGCTGGAACGGGTGTTGCGCTCCGGCCGGTTTGCGATCACGGCGGAACTGAACCCGCCGGACAGCGCGGACCCGGCGGATGTGTATGAAGCCGCGCGCCCGCTTGGGGAGGTTGCTGACGCCATCAATGCCACCGATGCCTCGGGTGCGAATTGCCATATGTCCTCGATCGGGATCAGCGCGCTGCTGACCCGTGCGGGCTATTCCCCTGTTTATCAGATCTCCTGCCGGGACCGGAACCGCATCGCCATTCAGGGCGATGTGCTGGGGGCGGCGGCCATGGGTGTCAGCAATGTTTTGTGCCTGACGGGGGATGGTGTCGGAGTGGGGGACCAGCCGGGGGCAAAGCCGGTATTCGACTTCGATTCCCTGTCGCTGCTGCGCACCATCAGAACAATGCGGGATGAGCGCAAGTTCCTGTCCGGACGTACCATCAAAAAACCGCCGCTGCTGTTTCTGGGGGCGGCTGAGAACCCCTGCATTCCGCCTTATGACTGGCGCCCGGAACGGCTGGCCAAGAAAGTGGAGGCAGGGGCGGAATACATCCAGACCAATTACATCTACGACGTTCCCCTGTTCGAAAAATTCATGGCGCGAGTACGGGACATGGGGCTGGACAAGAAAGTTTACATCCTGGCCGGTGTCGGCCCGCTGGCCTCGGCGCGGGCGGCGAAGTGGATGCGTTCGAATGTGCCCGGGATCCATATACCCGACGCGGTCATCGACCGAATGGAGAAAGCGGACAAACCCGGGCAGGAAGGCAAGAAAATCTGTGTGGAGCTGATCCAGCAGATGCGGGGAATTGCTGGCGTTTCCGGGGTTCATGTGATGGCCTACCGCAAGGAGCATGAAGTCTCTGAGATTATAAGGGAGTCCGGGGTTCTGGCGGCCCGCAAGAGGTAGAAAAGGCGGCGCTGGACTGCCAGCCGGGTAGGGCGCTGTTTTACACCGCCTGCTGAGCGCGACGAAGGCCGGTAGGCGGCACTGCTTTTTTGTGCTGGGTGCCGTCCATGTCAGAGCCAGTGTCAGAGGTAATCAGGGATTCAGCCTCAGCCGGTCTGCCCGCTGAGCAACGCCGCCGAGTTTGCAACATGTTCCAGCGTCAGCGGCTTGCAGAGGAAACTTCGTACCAGCGGGAACCTTGCTGCGCGTTCCAGGTCGGCTGGATTGACCGTGGTGCTGACGATCACCACCGCAGGCACCGGCTCCAGTTCCTGGATCCTGCTGCCGTACATCTCGAGGAATTCGAACCCGGTGATCGGCGGCATGTTGATGTCGAGAAAGATCAGGTCCGGCCGCGCACCACCGCCCTGGATGTGCGACAGCGCGGCTTCGGGGCCTTCGAACAGCTCCACCCCGCCGAACAGCTGCGACTTGTCGATGATGCGCTTGGCATACTTCCGGTCCATCCGTTCGTCATCAATGACGTAGACGGTCTTCATGGGCGGCATATTAGGTCTCCTGCTCTTCAAGATCGACGCTGAACACCGATCCCGTGCCGGGCGCGGACGCAAGGATGATCGCGGCACCGTGGTTTTCCGCCACCCGCTTGCACAGCGCCAGCCCGATGCCGGAGCCCGGGTATTCATCATGGCGGTGCAGGCGTTTGAACAGTTCGAAGACTTTCGTTTGCATTGCCTCAGATATGCCGGGCCCGTTGTCGGTCACCGAAACGCGCACCTTACCTGGCTGGGCGGCGGGGCCGCAGGAGACACGCACTTGCGCAGGCTTGCCTTCGGAGGTGTATTTCACTGCATTGGACAGCAGGTTTGTCAGCAGCACCCGCATCTGGAACGGGCTGCCCCGGATGACAGGCAGAGGGTCCGCGGTGATCTTGGCACCGCTGCTGGTGGCGAGCGGCCCCATATCCTTAAGGATCCGGTGGACCATGTCGTTCAGATCGACCGGTTCCGGGGTGAAATGGTGCCTGACCAGTTTGGAATAGTCCACGACATCGTCGACAAGCTGGCGCATCCGCCCGGCGGTGCCGATCAGATCGCTGATCAGCTCCCGGGCCTCCGGTTGCAGACAGGTTCCGTGATCTTCCAGCAAGACCCCCAGAAAACAGTGAATGGTGTTTATGGGTGTCTTCAGGTCATGGGACAGCGCGTAGCTAAAGTCAGACTGCTCCTGGTTGGTCTGTGTCAGCTGGCGGTTCTTGAGTTCCAGTTCTTCGGCGCGGGTGCGGATCTCAGCGGTGCGGTTCTTCACCTGCTGGTCCAGCTCATCACGCTGGCGCGCCAGCTCAAAGGTGATGTCGCGCAGCTCTTGTTCAACCCGGCGGCGTTCGGTGATTTCCTTGGTCAGATTACTCATGCTGCTGACATAGCCGCGCAGCGCCATGTCATAGACGGCCATGCCTTGCAGGAAGAAATCCTCAACCCTGTCCAGGCTGACGGCGTCCGCGCCATCCGCTTTCAGGCAGTCGCGCAGCACGGCAAAATGAAACAGCCCGAAATCCGCCAGCGGCACTCTGGCTTGCAGGGCCTGGCGCGCAACTTCGTAACCCTCGCTCAGATGAGCCGCGCTGCCGCTGGTGACATAGGCTGCCAGCGCAGCCTGCAGACGGGTCACATCATAGGCCTCGCTGTCCTGGCCGGTATCGCCGCTGTTTATGTAGGTCAGCAGTGCCTGCTGGTACCGCTGTGCCGCCTGCACCATTTCGTCTCTCAGGGTAATGCGGGCCATGCCGGTCACTGGTTCCTCCGCCGGTGTGCGACAGCCAGCAACGTGCGGTCGTCATGGGACTTGCCGTAGCTCTCCATACAGGCGCAAAGATAATCCTGCAGCGGTATCTGCGCGGGGACCGGCATCTCCCGGAACCGGCGTGAGACACCATCGGATGCCAGCACCATCAGGTGGCCGGGTGGAAATGCCTGCCGCTGCGTATAAATGCGTGGCGCCTTCGTTCCGAGCATGCCGCCGGTTTGCAAAATGCCGGTGCTTTGACCGTGATACGGCGGCAGCGAGCTGATTACGCCGTCGACATCACCAAGCGCAGCCCAGTCTGCTGTGCCTTGGCGCGGATCGATGAGCGCCAGCGCCAGAGCGGCGCCGCGGGTGCCGCGCAGGCGTTCGCCCGCGGCCGCGAAAAGTTCTGCAAGGGTAACAGCGCGCGCCACCGACAGCGTGTGCAGGCAGGCGTTTGCGGTTTCATGCGCTTCCGCCCCGCTGCCGGTGCCGTCTGCCAGCGCCACCAGCAGCTTGCCCTCAATAGTCCGAAGCAGATAACCGTCGCCGCATTTGGCGCCGGCCGTCTTGGCGGCCTGCGCGGCGCTCCAATCCAGCCAGGCCCCGTCCGTGCCAAGTGATATGCTGCCGCAGTCTGTTTTCAACGCCATTTCGTCACCGTCACAGTCAGACCCTTGCCAGGGACTGAGCTGATATCAAAATCATCCACAATCCGCCGTGTGCCCGGCAGCCCCAGACCGAGGCTGCTGCCGGTGGAGTACCCGTCCTGCATCGCCAGATCGATGTCCTCCAGGCCGGGCCCCTGATCGCGCGCGGTGACCCTGATCCCGACCCGTGTTCCGGCAGTCACTGCGCAGATCTCGACGTCCCCGTCCTGTGCGTATTTGACGATGTTGCGGGCCAGTTCGGAGACCGCCGTTGCCACCAGCGCCTGATCCGGCCTGGAAAATTCCAGCTCGACAGCCAGTTGGCGGGCCATCTGGCGTGCTGCGACAACGTCGCTGTCCAGCTTCACGCGATGGAGCAGAGCGGCGGGGTGGGCACCCAGATGATTCATGCGCCTTCCCGCAGCAGGGCGATGCCATGGTCGAGGTTCTGGGCGGTGGGGATGTTGTCCAGCGTCAATCCAAGAAGCACCATGGCCATGGCAATTTCGGGCTGAATGCCGACAATCGCCATCCTGGCGCCGCGCAGGGACACAGATTCTGCGATATCGCAGAGCATCCGGGTGCCGAAACTGTCAATAACGTCAAGCAGGCTGACATCCAGGATGACCCTTGTAGCTGACAGCCGGGACACTTCATCCAGGATGCGGGTCTGCATGTCCAGAATGTCGCTGTCCGACAGCTCCTCCTGCACAGATGCAATCAGCAGATCGCCCTGGCTGACGATGGGCACACGGCGGCCCACCTCAGGAGTCCAGCAACTTGCGCGCGGTGGCGACACCGCGTTCCAGATCGCCCGCCGGGTTCAGCGTCTCACCGGTGACGCCGATTTTGACCAGGGCCTGGGCCACTTCGGAACTGATGCCGGTCAGCACCGGATAGGCCCCCATCAGCCGGGTTGCGGTCATCGTCTGGATCAGGTGGTTCGCCACCATGCTGTCCACCGCAGCAACGCCGGTGATATCAAGCACAACAGCCCGTGCACTCTGATCCCGGATGGCATCGAGGATCTGAATGGTCAGAAGCCGGGAGCGGTGGCTGTCGAGAGTGCCGACAACAGGCACCAGCAGCAAGCCCTCCTCCAGGCGCAGCACGGGGGTCGGCAGTTCGCTCAGCTGCCGCTCGCGCTGCTCGATAGCTTCGGTGCGGGCGGAGGAGAACGCCTCAAGCGTCAGGGCTTGATGGCAGGCCGCCGCCTTGCGAAGCGACCGTTGCACCGTCTGTGCCTCTGCTGTGTCCTGGACCAGTCCGCAGACCCGGTTTATGGCATAGGTATAAAAGCCCAGATAGAAGCTTGGCGAGACCCCATAGCTCTCGTTGAAGATGCCTGCTGCCTCGCGGCTTTCAAAGTACTTTTGATCAAGGCCGGCATCGAACAGCTCCAGGAGGTGGCGCCGCTGTTGTGCGCGAACCTCCTGGGTGCTGCCCAAGGATTGTTCGTTGCTGGGTTGATCGTAGCCGCCGTCGCGGTTGTAAAAGTCCTGCAGAATGCCATCGATGTTCTGCTCAACCAGCGCGGAAAGGTCAGACACTCGCGCCCGGTCATCCTGGCTGACGTCAAACCAGCCCCAGACCTCACGCAAACCCTCGCCTGGCGACTGGATCGTCGAAGAAATGACCTCGTTCATGCTGCCCTCTTGCCTGGAGAATAATGCAAAAAGTGTCTGCCGGGGCGCTTAATGAACTATTAAGTGTTCCGTACAGGTTCAATAAACCGCCGTAAAATCGGGAATTTAATTGGAGGCTGTGCCAAAGCGGCCGGGCCGTCCGCGCTACCCGGTCTGAAGCGTCCGGGGCTCCTGCTGCCGGGCCAGCGCCCAAGCCGTAAACGCCTGCTGATCCATCGGGTAGCCAAAGGCGTATCCTTGCATGAAATCAGCACCGAGCTCCGCCAGCACCTCTGCCTCGGCAGCGGTTTCCACGCCTTCCACAACCGACTTGGCGCCCGCGCTCGCCGCCATGTCGATGAGTCCGCGCATAAGATCCCGGCGGGCCGGCTTCTGATCGATTTTCGATGTGAACATGCGGTCGATCTTCAACCGGTCGGGTTTCAGGGCAAGAACACCGGCAATGCTGGCATGGCCGGTGCCGAAGTCATCAATTTCAATACTGATCCCCAGTTCCTTGAGCGCCTGGATCTGCCTGCCGTAATCCTCGCTCACATGGTCCAGAAACACCGTTTCCAAAAGCTCGAAAGCCAGGCCCTTGGGCGGGATGTCCCGGCGCCGTTTCAGCTCCTTGATCAGGCTGGGGTGGGACAGCCGCGCCGCCGATACATTGACCGAGATGCTGGGCAGGTCGATTCCGTTGCGGGCAAACTCCCAAAAAGCCGCCAGCGCCAGGTCCAGCACTCTCCGGTCGAGATCTGCCAGCAGATTCACTTCGATTGCGATCGGCAGAAACAGTTCCGGGCTGAGAATGCCGCGGTCTGGATGGTTCCATCGGGCCAGCGCCTCGCAGCCTGCCAGCGCGCCTGTCCGGCCGTCGATCTGCGGCTGGAACAGAACTTCGATCTGATCGTTCTTGATGGCAGATTTGAAGTCGCGGATCAGGTCCATTTTTTCGTCATGCGCAGATCCGATCGAGGGAGAATAGGCGCTGACACAGGAACGCCCGTCGGCCTTGGACGCGTAAAGCGCCAAGTCAGCCCGGCGCAGAGTGGCGGCGAGCGGTTCATCCTCTTCAGCAAGGGCAAAGCCGATGGAAGCGCCGACCTGCAATTCGGCATTCTTGTAGCTGACCGGCTGAAGCAGGTGGAACAGCAGATCTGAGCAGTATTCCTGCGCTGCGCCTTCATTTTCCAGGAACTCCAGCAGGACAATGAACTCATCGCCGCCAATCCGGAACGCAAAGTCCCGTCCCGCACGGATCCTTTCCTCCAGGCGCTGTGCGGTTGCGACCAGTATGAGGTCCCCGGCCTCGTGGCCATAGGTATCGTTGACGTCTTTAAACCGGTCCAGGTCCAGCGCGATCACCAGCGTGCAGGGCCGCATTCCTTCCACTGGGGCAGCGGCGATTTCCTCCAGATACTTCCGGTTGCCAATGCCGGTGAGCTTATCGTGCCGGGCTGACCAGGCGCTTTCGGCCTGCGCCTCGCGCATGGCGTCAATGGCCTCTTCCGCCAGTTCTCGGCTCATGCGCTCCTTGCGGATTGCGTCCATGCGCAGAGCAATTTCATCCTCCACCCGGTCGAGAACGCGGTTGTAGCGAAAGGCAAGGGCGCCCAGGTCAGATGACCGTTCCACACGCACCCGGTTGCTGAACAGGCCTGACTTCTGATGCCGTTTCATTTCCTCAAGCAACTCCAGGAGCGCGTTGCGCTGATTGTTTTCCGCGAGGTTCAGCCCTCGCACCTCATCCCGGGGGCGTGCGCGCAGCAGCCCGAGGGCTTTGAGGATGAAGGCCAGGGGCACAGTACAGGCGATCACCCAGCCCCCGACCGCGGCTGCGCCAAGCGCCTGAATACCCAGCTGCGCTAGGCGGCCTCCGGCAGGCAGCGCTTCAAACGGCACGCTGAAGGCCACGGCGAGCGTGCCAAACAGGCCAGCCGCCAGATGGACAGGAATAGCCCCGACAACATCGTCGATCTTCAGCGCATCCAGGATATCGCGCGAGATTATGACGATGAGCGAGCCGGCAACGCCGATCAGAAATGCAGCCGGACCGGTCACCAGGTGGATCCCGGCCGTTCCGGCGACCAGCCCGCCCAGGAAGCCGTTGATCAGAATCTCCGCCCGGACGTGGCCGAACACCAGCAGGCCAATGGAAATGCTGGTGATCCCGGCACCGGCTGCCGACAGCATGGTGCGGGCAATGATCGGGCCGGCCTCCGCATTGAAGGCAAGCGCCGAGCCGCCGTTGAAGGCACCCCAGCCGACCCACAGCAACAAGCCGCCAAGTGCCGACAGAGAGATGGAGTTTTCTTCGAAGAACCGTTTTTTAGGCCCGTAGCGGCCAAGCCGGGGACCGAGAAACAGAACCGCCACAAGCGCGGTCCAGCCACCGACGCTGTGCACCACGGTTGCGCCGGCAAAGTCGATAAAGCCCAGCTGCCGCAGCCATCCGGCATCGTTCCAGATCCAGTGGCCGGCAACCGGGTAAATGAATGCGCCGAGCATGACAGACATGGCCATATAACCCAGAAATCTCTCCCGCTCCGCAACGGCGCCGGAGACGATGGTTGCCGCGGTGGAGGCGAAGGCCATTTGAAACAGGAAAATGGCCGCCGAGTGGCCCGCGGAATTGCCAAGCTGAGGAAAGAAGCCGGCTGAG
Source organism: Leisingera sp. CC-HEC093 (assembly GCF_059429195.1). NCBI lineage: Bacteria > Pseudomonadati > Pseudomonadota > Alphaproteobacteria > Rhodobacterales > Roseobacteraceae > Leisingera > Leisingera sp. CC-HEC093. The sequence goes on from NZ_JCAIJR010000001.1 coordinate 2,028,831, forward strand.
CCGAACAGCCCGCCCGTGCTTGGCCCGAACATCAGGCCGAAACCGGTCAGCCAGAAGGCGGTGCTGACGACGCAGACATCAGACAGGTTTTTCAGTGCGACATTCGCTGCGTTCTTGGCGCGCACCGTGCCGGATTCCAGGCAGAGAAAACCGGACTGAAGCACAAGGACCAGAAGCGCGGATAGGAGCACCCAGGCAGCATCTATCTGAGACATATCTTTCACTCATAAATTGCAACAATGCATGTTCAGGTGGTATGTTTGGGGGCAAACGTCAAAATTCCGTTTCTACCGGTCCTTGGCGCACGTTAAAAAGACTGTGACAGGCAGAAAGCTGGTCTTACGGTCTGTTTGCCGGCTGTCGGCCGCGCATACGAATGCGGCCCTGCGGGGGCCGCGATCTTTTGCCATTGGTGCTGCTGAACGCCCTGACCGCTGCAATAGGGGGCGTGCAACCGGGATTACTCACCCGCCTGCGCGGCCCCCCCGGCGGTGTCTTTTTGCGCCTGAATGTCCTTGGCAAACTCCATGAAGGAACGGATCACCCGGACGTCGCGCCGCTGGGTGAGGTAGATGATGCTCTCGCTCATCGTCAGGCTGGCATCGCGCAAGCTGTATTTGACCAGCCGGTCGTCGTGACCGAACTCAGCCTGCGACACAAAGCCGATACCCGCGCCTGAGGCGACAAGTTCGCGCACCGCTTCCCGGCCTTCCGCGACAATCGCGGGCTTCAGCCGAACGCCCTGTGCGCGGGCGGCTGTCTCCACCTTTTCGCGGGTCTTGGAGCCTTCCTCGCGAAACACCAGAGGAAGCTGCGCCAGTTCCTGGAAAGAGAGGTTTTTCTGAGAGGCCATCAGCAGGCCGCGGGCCGCAAAGGCGACGATTCCGGTGGCGCCCAGATTCAGAACGCTCATGTCCTTGCCCGGGGACAGGCTGCCCGCCACGCCGATTTCGGCATTGTAGGCGCGCAGCTCATCAATAATTTCGCCGGTGTTCCCGGCACGCAGTGAAATGACGACATTCGGGTAGCGTTTCTGGAACGGCCCCAGGAAGCCGGTCATGTGCTGGGCCGAATCCGCGATAATCCGCAATTCGCCTTCGACCGCAGCGCGCGTTGCCGACAGATAGTCCTCGATCTGCAACTCCACCTCGAAATACTGCTTGGTGAAATGCAGCAGATCCTCGCCCGCTTTGGTCAGGAAAACCCGTTTCTTTTCGCGCCGGAACAGCAGCACGTCGTGGTCCTGTTCCAGCTTGCGCACCTGTTCCGAAATTGCGGGCTGGGTCAGATGCAGCGCTTCGGCTGCGCGGGAAAAGCCGCCCAGAAGGGCCACATGGTGAAAGGCCTTGAGCTGTGAATGGCGCATGTCAGGTCCCTGCAATATTATATAGGCGCGGCCTATTATTGAATTGTTTTTTGCAATTTTACATATGAACCGGGCTGGCGCAATCATGCTCTCGAACCATGCATTGGAGACAGGCAATGACCGCTTCCGCGCCGCAGATCGACCCGCCCTTTCTGGGTGAACCATATCTTCTGACCCCGGGGCCGCTGACCACCTCATATGAGGTGAAGCAGGCGATGCTGCGGGACTGGGGCAGCTGGGACGACGACTTTCGCGCCATGACCCGCGACATGCGCAGCCGCTTGCTGGCGCTCTTAGGCGAGGGCGCCGGGGATTTTGATTGCGTGCCGATACAGGGGTCTGGCAGCTTTGCGGTCGAGGCGATGCTGGCGTCCTTCGTACCGCGCGAGGGCAAGGCGCTGGTGCTGGCTAATGGCGCCTACGGGCTGCGCTCTGCGCAGACGCTGCAGTACCTGGGTCGCGCATACCAGCTGCTGGACAAGGGCGATTATCTGCCGCCGCGCGGGGATGAAGTGGCGCAAATTCTGGCGAATGACCCCTCAATCACCCATGTGGTGGCAATCCACTGCGAGACCTCTTCGGGCATCCTGAACCCGGTAGAGGAAATTTCAGAAGCCGTCTATGCCGCGGGCCGCAAACTGCTGATCGACTCTATGTCGGCATTTGGCGCCATCGATCTGCAGCCTTCGCAGATCCGCTACGAGGCGATGGTGTCCTCGGCTAACAAATGCATTGAGGGCGTGCCAGGCTTCGGCTTTGTCATCGCCCGCAAGGAAGAGCTGGAGGCCGCCAAGGGCAACAGCCATTCACTGTCCCTGGATGTGCATGCGCAATGGGCGCATATGGAAAAGACCGGCCAGTGGCGGTTCACCCCGCCAACCCATGTGGTGGCGGCGTTCCTTGAGGCGCTGAAGGCGCATGAAGCCGAAGGCGGCGTCGCAGGGCGCGGCGGCCGGTACACACGCAACCGCGACGTGATGGTTGCAGGCATGCGCGATCTGGGGTTCGAGACGCTGCTGCAGAACCGCTGGCTGTCACCCATCATCGTCACATTCTTTTGCCCTGCAGATGCGAATTTCGTCTTTGATCGCTTCTACGACCTGATGAAGGAAAAGGGCTTTATCATCTACCCGGGCAAGCTGACGGTTGTGGACAGTTTCCGCGTCGGCTGCATTGGGCAGATGGATGAACATGTGATGCGGCAGGTTGTTGATGCCGCCAAGGAAACACTCGCTGAAATGGGCGTCGCCAATGCCGCGCCGCCCGCCGCGGCGCTGGAAGAACGCGCCAAACTGGCTGCTTGAGACACAAAGGACTTCGAAACATGACCATTCAATCCCCCGTGGTGGCAAACGGCCGCGCCTATGATGTGCCCAAGACCTGCGCGATTGCCATTTGCCTGGACGGCTGCGAGCCGGAGTATCTGGACAAGGCGATTGCCGACGGGCTGATGCCGACGCTCAAGCGGATGCGCGCAGAAGGCACCGACCGGCTGGCGCATTCGGTGGTGCCGTCTTTCACCAACCCCAACAACCTGTCGATCGCGACGGGCCGCCCGCCGGTGGTGCACGGGATCTGCGGCAACTACCTGATTGACCCGGACACCGGTGAAGAAGTGATGATGAACGACGTGCGTTTTTTGCGGGCGCCCACGGTGTTCAAAGCGTTCTATGATGCGGGCGCGCGGGTGGCTGTGGTTACCGCCAAGGACAAGCTGCGCGCACTGCTGGGGGCGGGGCTGGAGTTCGGCGGCGACCGCGCCAAGTGCTTCTCGGCGGAGAAATCAGACACCTCGACCGCCGCGGAGCATGGCCAGGAGAAGGCCAGCGAATGGCTGGGCATGCCGCAACCGGAGGTCTATTCGGCAGAGCTGAGCGAATTTGTCTTTGCCGCCGGTGTGAAGCTGCTGAAGGAATGGGCGCCGGACGTGATGTATCTGACCACCACCGACTATGTTCAGCACAAGTACAGCCCGGACCAGGCCGAGGCCAAGGCCTTCTACGAGATGTTCGACAAGTACCTGACGGAGCTGGACGCGCTGGGCGCCGCCATCGTGGTTACTGCCGACCACGGCATGAAGCCCAAGCACCACGCCGACGGCTCCCCCAGCGTGATCTATGTGCAGGATCTGATGGACGACTGGCTGGGCGAGGGCCAGGCGCGGGTGATCCTGCCGATCACTGATCCCTATGTGGTGCACCACGGCGCGCTCGGCTCCTTTGCCACCTGCTATTTGCCGGAGGGTGCGGACCGGGCAGAGATCATGGAGCGGCTCGCGGGCTATGACGCGATCACCGACGTGCTGACCCGCGAGGAGGCGGTGGCGCGGTTCGAACTGCCTGCCGATCGGATCGGCGACATTATCCTGGTGTCCGGCGAAAACATCTGCATCGGCACCTCGGAGCACCGCCACGACCTGGCGGCGCTGAACGAGCCGCTGCGCAGCCATGGCGGGCTGACCGAACAGGAGGTACCGTTCATCTGCAACCGCGTCCTGCCGCTGCCGGAACGTCCGGTGCTGCGCAACTTTGATGCGTTTTTCTATGCCGCGCAGGCGGCGGCGCTGTAACCATGAAGGATCAGGTGATGAGCGATATCGACATCCGGAATGAGGGCATGCGCATCGGCGGCGAGGTGGTTTTTACCGAGGAAACCGTGCCGGTCCTCTACCCATATACCAACGAGGTGGTGGGCCATGTGCCAGCTGGCCAGGCCGAACATGCCCGCACGGCGTTTGAGATTGCCGCGAACTACAAACCCAAGCTCACCCGTTATGAACGCAGCCAGATCCTGCAACGGGCAGGGGAGCTGATCGGCGAGAAGCGCGAGTGGCTGGCCAAATGGCTGACGCTGGAGCTGGGCATCAGCCATCAGCACGCGATCTATGAGACCAAGCGCGCCCAGGACGTCTATCAGTTTGCCGCTGCCGAGGCGCTGAAGGACGATGGCGAGATCTTTTCCTGCGATCTGACGCACAACGGCAAGGCGCGCAAGATCTTCACCAAGCGCGAACCGGTCAAGGCGATTTCGGCGATCACCCCGTTCAACCACCCGCTGAATATGGTCAGCCACAAGATCGCACCTGCGATTGCCACCAACAACTGCATGGTCTGCAAGCCGACCGAGCTGACGCCGCTCACATGCATCGCGCTGGCTGACATCCTGTACGAAGCGGGCCTGCCGCCGGAGATGTTCCAGGTGGTCACAGGCTGGCCCAAGGACATTGGCGATGAGATGATCACCAATGAAAACATCGACATCATCACTTTCACCGGCGGCGTGCCGGTGGGCAAGATGATTGCCCAGAAGGGCGTTTACAAGCGCCAGGCGCTGGAACTGGGCGGCAACGACCCGCTGATCGTGCTGAATGACCTCTCGGACGCCGATCTGGAAAAGGCAGCGGCCATTGCCGTGGCGGGTGCCACTGGTAACTCCGGCCAGCGCTGTACCGCGATTAAGCGCATCCTGGTGCAGGAAAGCGTCGCCGACCGCTTTGTGCCGATGGTCCTGGCAAAAGCGCAGAAGATCAAATTCGGCGATCCGCAGGATCCGGAAACGGAATTGGGCTGTGTCATTCACGACAAGGCGGCGGAGCTGTTCGAGAAACGCGTCTACATGGCCGAGGCCGAGGGCGCGGAGATTCTCTATCACCCTGGCCGCCAGGGGGCGCTGCTGCCGCCCATCGTGGTCGACAAGGTGCCGCACAACAGCGAGTTGGTGATGGAGGAGACCTTTGGCCCCATCGTGCCCATCGTCCGTGTGCCGGATGACGACGCTGAGGTGATGCGGATCTCCAACTCCACCGAGTTCGGGCTGTCGTCGGGTGTCTGCACCAATGATCTGAACCGGGCGATTGCCTATATCAACGGTCTGGACGTGGGCACCTGCAACATCTGGGAGCAGCCCGGCTACCGGATCGAGATGTCCCCTTTCGGCGGCATCAAGGATTCCGGCAACGGGGTCAAGGAAGGCGTTATTGAGGCGATGAAATTCTTCACCAACGTGAAGACCTACTCACTCCCCTGGCCGGAATAACGCCGGCCCGCCGGGGCTGGCTCCACCTGGCCCCGGCCTTTTTAGCTTTCTCTTTTGACCCCCTGCACGGAGGCACCACATGCTCGTCCATACGGAAGGTGAATCCAACACGTCCGAGGCCCGCAAGGCCTGGCTGAAAACATCCATCGGCCCCAATTCCGCACCGCTGCTGGAGCGGGATGCGGATGCCTTCCTGCACCAGAGCCTGTCCAGCCCCTGCGTCAGCACCATCGCCAAGGCCGAGGGTATCTGGATCGAGGACATGGACGGCCGCCGCTACATGGATTTCCACGGCAACTCTGTGCACCATCTGGGCTATGGCCACCCCAAGCTGGTCGCCGCGATCAAGCAGCAGCTGGACGACCTGCCCTTCGCGCCGCGCCGTTTTACCAATGAGCCTGCGGTTGAACTGGCGGAGAAGCTGGCGGCAATCACCCCCGGAGACCTGGGCAAGACCCTGTTTACCACCGGCGGATCCGACGCCAATGAGGTGGCGCTGAAAATCGCCCGCGCCGCAACCGGGCGGTTCAAGACCCTCAGCTTCTGGGATGCCTTCCACGGCGCGGGCTTCGGCGCTGCATCGGTCGGGGGCGAGGCGACATTCCGCAGCCATATCGCAGGCCCCTTGCTGCCGGGAACAGAGCATGTGGCCCCCTTCAGCCCGTCGAACTGCGCCTATGGCCACAAGTCACTGGAAGCCAGCGCCGAAGCCTGTGCCCGGATGATCGACTATGTGCTGGGCCGCGACGGCGACTATTGCGCCTTTATTGCCGAGGCGATGCGCGCGGTCCCCAACGTGCCGCCGCCGGGGTTCTGGAAATCAGTGCGCGAGATCTGCGACCGCCACGGTGTGCTGCTGATCCTGGATGAGATCCCCACCGGGCTGGGCAAAACCGGGCAGATGTTTTCCTTTCAGCACGACGGGATCGTGCCGGACATCGTGACGCTGGGCAAAGCGCTGGGCGGTGGCATTCTGCCCATTGCCGCCTGCGTGGCGCGGGGTGATCTGGATGTGTGCGGTGATTTTGCCATCGGCCATTACACGCATGAGAAAAACCCGGTCACCGCCCGCGCCGCCCTGACCACGCTCCAGATCATTGAGGAGGAAGGGCTGGTGGAACGCGCCGCTGAACTGGGCCGCCACGCGCTGGAACGGCTGCGCGACGCGCTCAGCCAGGTACCGGTTGTGGGCGACATCCGAGGCCGCGGGCTGATGTTCGGGGTGGAAATCGTCGAGGACCGCCAGACTATGGCGCCCGGCATCGCCGTGGCAGAACAGATCTATTACGCCTGTCTTGAGGCGGGTCTCAGCTACAAGATCAGCCAGGGCAGCGTGCTGACGCTGTCGCCGCCGCTGACCATTTCCCGCGAAGATCTGGACCGGGCGCTGGACATCGTGATTGCCGAGGTCAAGGCGGCTGGCTGACGCTTCCTTGCCCGGCGCATGAAAAAGCCCCGCCATTGGCGGGGTTTTCCATTTGTCTGGTGTTTTGCAGTCAGTCCAGGAACCGCTTGGCGGCCGGAAGATGTTGCATCAGCAGGTAGTATGACACACCGGCAGGCAGCAGGCTGGCGTACCAGGAGATGCCGGAGAAGATCAGCGCCGCCGCAACCCCGATGCCCATGGCAATCACCGCGGCCCAGTTCACACCCTGATAAGGTCCGGTCTCATCATAGAGCTTATCCAGGTCCAGCTCCTGCTTGCGCAGCACGAAGTAGTCCACCACCAGGATCGCAAAGATCGGGCCCAGGAAGGCGGAATAGGTCTGAATGAACAGGCTGAGGCCAGCGGCGGATTCGTCCTTGACCAGCTCCCAAGGAAAGGTGGCGAAGGCCAGCAGGCCGACGATCACCGCAGAGGTCTTGAACTTGATCTTGAAGATATCCATCAGCGCATAGGCCGGCGGCACCACGTTGTTCAGGATGTTGGTGGTGACCTGGGCAAAGGCGATGAACAATAGGGTGATGACCAGCAGCGGCTTGTTGTCGACAGCGCTGGAGAACACCTTGATCGGGTCCACCTCGCCAGTGGCGCCGGAAACCATCAGGCCGATCAGCCCCATGAACAGCGTCGCGGGCAGGATCGAATTGGCATATATCGCCACCTGGCGGAACGGGCCGACGTTGCGGCGCAGCTCGCGGGAATAGTCCGACACATTCAGCATCATGGTGCTGTAGATGCCCAGGAACAGCATGGTGGCTCCCCAGAACGGCGCGCCCCAGGTGCCTTCGACATTGACCAGATTGGCAGAGATCTCCTCGCCGTATTTGCTGATCACGCTGAAGAACATGTAGACGAGCGAGCCGATGATGAAGACCGAGCCGATGTTTTCCAGCCATTTGATGCCGTGAAAGCCCAGCACTGACAGGCCGATCTGCAACAGCTGGAAGCCGATGAAGAACACCACGATATTGTCATAGCCGAACATCGTGTCGGAGACGAGATTTAGCGCGCCTGCGCCGATCCAGCTTTGGAAGCCGAACCAGACGATGGCCGGAACCGAACGCACGAGCGCGGGCAGGCGGGTGCCGGCAAAGCCGAAGGCGGAGCGCGCCTGCACCATGAAGGGGATGCCGTATTTATGGCCGGCCTGGCCATTGATCATCAGCGCCGCGCCGATCACGCCGCAGCCGATGGCGATGGCCACGAAGGTCTGCAAAAGGTTCAGCGTGCCCACCAGTCCGGAGCCGATGGTGAAAGTGCCGATCGACACGCAGCCGCCGAGCCAGGCAAAGAGATAGGACCACGGATCCATGATCCGGGTTTGCTGCGGTGCAAGGCTTTCCTCCCCGATCCCCTTGCTGCTGTGGTCCTCTATGATGCCGCCGGTTGCCGCGGCTTCCAGTTCTGCGTTCATGGTCATGTTGTCCTCCCTGACGATACCATTATTTCCGGTTGGGGCGCGCATAGGCGTTGATCTTGCTGGTCTTCAGGCCGCAGCCTGCCAGCGCCTCGATCATCCGCGTTGCGGCGCTGACCCCGTCGATGACGGGAATGCCTGTCTCCTGGCTGAGCCATTGGGTGAGATCGGCCATGCCGGCACAGCCCAGCACCACCGCTTCGCAATGGTCCTCCTCGATGGCGCGCAGGATCTCGGTGCGGATCTTCTGCCGCGCGTCAGATCCTTCTTCCTCCAGCGCCAGCACCGGGATCGCGGCGGAGCGCACCCGGCGGCACTGGTGGCTGAGACCGTAGCCATGGATCAGGTGTTCGATCACCGGCACTGCGCGGGGCAGGGTGGTGACCACGGTGAAGGAGGTTGCCAGCATGCTGGCCGCCTTCACCGCCGCTTCGCAGATGCCGAGCACCGGGCCGGTTGCTAGTTCGCGGCAGGCACCGATGCCGGGGTCGTCGAAACAGGCGACGACAATGCCGTCCACGCCCTGTTCCTCGCCTGCGGCGACCTGCGCCAACAGGCCGGGCAGCGACATCGCTTCGTCGAAATGGCCCTCGATGCTGGCGGGCGCGCCTGCCGCTGTGGCCCCCATGATGGTGACGCCGGGGCTGGCGGCGGCCTCAGCAGCCTCAACAATCTTCCGCGTCATCGACTCGGTCGAGTTGGGATTGACGACCAGGATTTTCATGCGCTCCTCCTTTGTTGTCATTTATTGTTAACAATATTTGGTAACACGTCAAGCCGGACGGGCTGCGGCGGCATTGCAAAGCACCCTCACGGCCCTTAAGTTGCGGCGGCGCAGGAAAACTTTTTTGAGGCTCCATGAGGGATTCTCCCGAAGATCTGATCGTGAATGCGATTCTCGACGCGATTGCCGAACAGCGGCTGCCAGCGGGCACCAAGCTGGGCGAGCAGGCGCTGAGCGATCTGTTTTCCTGCAACCGCGCCAATGTGCGCCGGGCTTTGGCCTCGCTGGCGGCACAGCAGGTGGTGGAGCTGCGCCCGAACCGCGGCGCCTTTGTGATGACGCCGTCACCCAAGGAGGCACGCGACATTTTCCAGGCCCGCCGCGCCATCGAGCGGACCATTGCGCGCCATGCCTCCGGGCAGGCCGCGGCAGTCGACATTGCCTTTCTGCGCGGCAACATCCTGGAGGAAGCCGCGGCGCGCAAAGCGGGCGACAAACCGGCAGAGCTGCGCGCCTCGCGCCAGTTCCATATGCGGATTGCGCAGATCGCCGGCAACCTGGTGCTGGAGCGGTTCCTGTCGGAACTGACCATGCGCAGCACGCTGATCCTGGGGCTTTATTCCCCTACCGGCAGTTCCTCCTGCGCCGAGGATGAGCATGACCGTATCGTCGATGCGCTGGAGGCAGGCGATACCGAAACACTCGTCCAACTGGCCGACGAGCATCTTCGCCACTTGGAGGCCGGGCTGAATTTCGACGAGCCGCCCGCCGCACCGATGAGCCTGCAGGAGCAGCTGATGGTGCCGCGCAGCACACCGTCTGCCAAGTAAGGCAGTCGCTAGGCCGAGCCTGAGGCCCATCTTCTGAGCATGGGGGAACCCGGCCCAGCTGAGCCGCTGTCCGAAACCGGGCTGCGCCTGCTGGCGTCCGGCCTCAGCGGGCGGGCGGAAACACCGCCGTCCGCTTGACCGTTCCATAGACAAAACTGGTGTCGATGGAGGCTATGCCGCCAACCGGGTGGATGCGGTTGCGGATGAATTCCTCATAGGCCTCCAGATCCGGCACCAGCACCCGCAACTGGTAATCCATCGCGCCGGTCAGCACGTGGCACTCCAACACCTCTTCGATCAGCTGCATCTTGCGCTCGAAATTCTTCACATCCGCCTCTCCGTGCCGCTCCAGCTTGATGCGGACAAAGACGGTGATCGGCAGCCCGTAAGCCTTGGCATCGACCACCGCGCTGTAGCCCTGGATCACCCCCTGCGCCTCCAGATTGCGCACCCGCCGCAGGCAGGGGGAGGGGGAGAGGTTCACAGTCTCAGCCAGATCCTGGTTGGTCATCCGGCCGTCACGCTGAAGGGCGCGGATGATCTGGCGGTCCTTACTATCCATTTTTGCGCCCCTTTTTGGCAGAATCTGCCAACATCAATAACCATCGGGAAATACTTCGCAATCCATTGCCGGTGAAACAGTCGGATGATGCCTGTAACATCAGACAGGAGAATCCCATGAAAACCTCCGGCGGCTTTGCCACACGTGCCATTCACTACGCTTACGACCCGCAGGACAACGAAGGCGCGCTGACGCCGCCGCTGCACCTGACTTCGACATTCACATTTGCCACTGCTGAGGCCGGCGGCGAAATGTTCGCGGGCGAACGCCAGGGCCACATCTACAGCCGGATCTCCAACCCGACTTGCGATCTGCTGGAGCAGCGCATCGCCACGCTGGAAGGCGCCGAGGCAGGCCTGGCTCTCAGCAGCGGCATGGGTGCCATCACCGCAGTTCTGTGGACGCTGCTCAGCCCCGGTGACGAGGTGATCGTGGACAAGACGCTGTATGGCTGCACCTTCGCCTTCATGCGCCACGGGCTGGCGAAATGGGGTGTCACCATCACGCATGTGGACATGACCGACATGGACAATCTGCGCGCGGCAGTATCAGAAAAGACCCGCGTGGTCTATTTCGAGACCCCCGCCAACCCGAACATGCGGCTGGTGGACATCGCCGCGGCGGCGGAGATCGCCCATGCCGCAGGCGCGCAGGTGGTGGTCGACAACACCTATGCCACCCCCTATCTGACCCGCCCGATTGAGCTGGGCGCCGATATCGTGCTGCATTCCGCCACCAAATACCTGGGCGGCCACGGCGATGTGGTGGCGGGCCTTGTCGTGGGCACCGCCGAACAGATCGGTGAAATCCGTCTGGTCGGCATGAAGGACATGACCGGCGCAGTGATGGCACCCTTTAACGCCATGCTGATCCTGCGCGGCCTCAAGACACTCGCGCTGCGGATGGACCGCCACTGCGCTTCTGCCGTCACCGTGGCGGATTATCTGGCCGCCCACCCGGCGGTGAAAACAGTGTCCTTCCCGGGGCACGAGAGCTTTGCCCAGGCCGATGTGGCCAAGCGCCAGATGGCGCAGTCCGGCGCCATGATCGCCTTTGAGGTTGAGGGCGGCCTGCAGGGCGGCATCGCCTTTATGAACGGTTTGCAGATGATCCAGCGGGCGGTGTCGCTGGGTGACGCGGAAACTCTGATCCAGCATCCCGCCTCGATGACCCATTCGACCTACACCCCGGAAGAACGCGCCGAGCACGGCATCAGCGACGGGCTGATCCGCCTGTCGGTGGGGCTGGAGGATGTGGCCGACATCCTGGCCGATCTGGAACAGGCCTTGCCCGCCCCCGTGCAGCACGCCGCCGAGTAAGGAGAAAGCCATGCGCCCCGATCTGACCCACTTGAAGACCATCGAACAGCGGCTCTTGTGGCTGTCGCATTGGATGATCCACAACGCGAATCACATCCGCCCCAAGGCGGACGGGATCAAGATCGGGGGGCATCAGGCGTCTTCGGCGTCGATGGTGTCGATCATGACGGCACTGTATTTCTCGGCGCTGAAACCGGGTGACCGGGTAGCGGTGAAGCCGCATGCCTCACCCGTCTTTCACGCGATGCAGTACCTGATGGGCAACCAGACGCGCGAGAAGATGGAAAACTTCCGCGGCTTCGGCGGGGTGCAAAGCTACCCCAGCCGCACCAAGGATGTGGATGACGTGGACTTCTCCACCGGCTCTGTCGGCCTTGGCGTCGGGATCACGGCGCTGGCCTCGATGGTGCAGGATTTCATAACCGCCAAGGACTGGGGCCAGGACGCCCGCACCGGCCGCATGGTGGCGCTGGCGGGCGACGCCGAACTGGACGAAGGCAACATCTACGAGGTGCTGCAGGAGGGCTGGAAGAACGGTCTGCGCAACACCTGGTGGATCATCGACTACAATCGCCAGTCGCTGGACGGCATCGTCCGCGAGGGGCTGTTCGAGCGGATCGAGAAGGTCTTTGACGCCTTCGGCTGGGACGTGGTGCGGGTGAAATACGGCGCGCTGCAGCGCGCCGCGTTCAAGGAGCCGGGCGGCGAGCGCTTGCGCGCCTGGATCGACGCCTGCCCGAACCAGCAGTATTCCGCACTCACCTACATGGGCGGCGCGGTCTGGCGGCAGCACTTGCTGGATGATCTGGGCGACCAGGGCGATGTCAGCGCGCTGATTGAGAAGCGCAGCGATGATGAACTGGCGGAGCTGATGGAAAACCTCGGTGGCAACTGCGTCGAGACGATGGCGGATGTGTTCGCTGCCATCGACCATGACCGTCCGGTCTGCTTCCTGGCCTATACGGTCAAGGGCTGGGGCACCCCGATTGCCGGCCACAAGGACAACCACGGCGGATTGATGACCAAGGCCCAGATGGCGGAGTGGCAGGCCCATATGAGTGTTGCAGAAGGCGAGGAGTGGGACCCCTTCGCCACCGTTCCCGACCCTGCCGCGCTGCAGGGCTTCCTGCGCCAGGTGCCGTTCTTTGCCGAAGGCCCCCGCCGCCATTTCGACGCGCCGCTGCCGGTGCCTGAAATTGCCATCGGCACAACCCGCGAAATCTCCACCCAGATGGCGTTCGGCAAGATCCTCGACGATCTGTCCAAGGGCGACAGCGAACTGGCAGCACGGATTCTGACCACCTCGCCCGATGTGACCGGAACCACCGGCCTTGGCCCCTGGGTCAACCGGCGCAAGCTGTTTGCCCGCGAAGTGCAGCAGGATGCCTTCATCGAGCACCACATCCCCTCCACCGCGAAATGGAATTTTGCCCCCGAGGGCCAGCATTTGGAATTGGGCATCGCAGAGATGAACCTGTTCTTGCTGCTGGGCGCCGCAGGCCTGTCGCATTCGCTGTTCGGCAAGCGGGTGATCCCCATCGGCACGGTTTACGACCCCTTTGTCTGCCGCGGCCTCGATGCGCTGAACTACGCCTGCTACCAGGATGCGCGCTTCATGATCGTCGGCACGCCGTCGGGCGTCACCCTGGCACCCGAAGGCGGCGCGCATCAGTCCATCGGCACGCCCCTCATCGGCATGTCACAGGACGGGCTGGCGGCGTTTGAGCCTGCCTTTGCCGATGAGCTGGCGGTGATCATGGGATGGGCCTTCGACTATATGCAGCGCGACGGAGAGGGCGACCCGGATGAGCGCACCTGGCTGCGCGATGAGACCGGCGGATCGGTCTATCTGCGCCTCACCACCAGCCCGATGGAGCAGCCCGGCAGGCGCGCCGATGAGGACTTCCGCCAGGGGGCCATCGACGGCGGCTACTGGCTGCGCAAGCCGGGGCCGAACTGCGATGTGGTGATCGCCTACCAGGGCGCGGTGGCGCCGGAGGCGATCAAGGCCGCGGGCATCATCGGCGAAAGCCGCCGCGACGTGGGGGTGCTGGCGGTGACCTCCGCCGACCGGTTGAACGCAGGCTGGACCGCGGCGCAGCGGGCGCGTTCGCGCGGCAATGACGCCGCCAAGTCCCATATCGAGACGCTGATGGGCGGCTTGCCGCCGCATTGCAAGGTGATCACCGTGATCGACGGCCACCCGGCGACGCTGGCCTGGCTGGGTGGGGTTGCCGGCCACCAGACCGTGCCCTTGGGTGTCGAGCATTTCGGCCAGACCGGCACCATCGGCGATCTCTACCGCCACCATGGGCTGGATGCCGCGGCCATCGTGGCTAAGGTGAACGGGCTGACCGCCGGCAAACGGGTCAGCAACGCGGTGCCGGCCGGGTAAAGGCGCCGCGGGCTGTTGCTGCCCAAAAGCATTCAGAGGCGGCCGCGCGGAAACGCGGCCGCCTGCTGCGTTATTCCGCCACGCAGTCGGCGAAGTAGTGGGTCAGCCCGTCGGGGCCGGTCTCCTGCACCAACCCGTGAATGTCGGTCTCGAATCCCGGGCATTCCCGCCCGAAGGCGCGGTTGAACTTCAGGTATTCGACGATCTTTTTGTTGAATACCTCACCGGGGATCAGCAGCGGAATGCCAGGCGGGTAGGGGGTCACCAGGCTGGTGGTGATGCGCCCCTCCAGATCATCAATGGGCACCCGCTGGGTGGTGCGCCGGGCGATATGGCTGAAGGCGTCGCTTGGCTTCATCGCCGGGGTCAGGTCGCTCAGATACATCTCGGTCGAAAGCCGCGCCACGTTGTTTCTGGAATACAGCGCATGCACATGCTCGCACAGGTCGCGCAGGCCCATCTGCTCATACCGCGGCTGACTGGTGCAGAACTCCGGCATCGCGCGCGGCACGGCCAGGTTGCGGGCAAAGTCGTCCTTGAACTGCTGCAGCGCACTCAGCAGCGAATTCCAGCGGCCCTTGGTGATGCCGATGGTGAACATGATGAAGAAGGAATAAAGCCCGGTCTTCTCCACCACCACGCCATGCTCGGCCAGGTATTTGGTCACGATCGAGGCCGGGATGCCCCAGTCCTCGAACCGGCCGTCCAGGTTGAGGCCCGGGGTGATGATGGTGGCCTTGATCGGGTCCAGCATGTTGAAGCCCGGCGCCATGTCGCCAAACCCGTGCCAGCTGTCCTCGCCGCCCGCCTGCACGCCGTCGGCATCGGTTTTCCTCAGAACCCAGTCGTTGGTGCTGCCGATGCCGTCCTCGGCCAGATCCTCGGGCCCCCAAACCTGGAACCACCAGTCGTCGGCGCGGTACTCTTCATCGACCTTGCGCATAGCGCGGCGGAAATCCAGCGCCTCTATGATGCTTTCCTCGACCAGCGCGGTGCCGCCCGGCGGCTCCATCATCGCTGCCGCCACGTCGCAGCTGGCGATGATCGAATACTGCGGGCTGGTGGAGGTGTGCATCAGGTACGCCTCGTTGAATATATGCCGGTCCAGCTTGGTCTCCTCGCTGTCCTGCACCAGCACATGGCTGGCCTGGCTGATGCCTGCCAGCAGCTTGTGGATCGACTTGTGGCAGTTTCGGTCCACCACGACCACGTCGCCCGGCGCGACCGTGTGATGCCAGACCATCTTGCTGGAGGTCGAGGTTCCATTGGTCACAAAATAGCAGTGATCGGCGTTGAAGATCCGCGCCGCGTTGCGTCCCGACGCCTCAATCGCGCCGTTGTGGTCCAAGAGCTGCCCCAGCTCCTCCACCGCGTTGCAGACGTCCGCCCGCAGCATGTTCTCGCCATAAAACTGATGGCACATCTGCCCGACCGGGCTGTTCAGAAAGGCGACGCCGCCCGAATGCCCCGGGCAGTGCCAAGAATAGGAGCCGTCTTCGGCGTAATCCAAGAGCTTCTTGAAGAACGGGGGCTGGATGCTCTCCAGATAGCCCTTCGCCTCGCGGATGATGTGGCGCGCGACAAATTCCGGCGTGTCCTCGAACATATGGATGAAGCCGTGCAGCTCGCGCAGGATGTCATTGGGCAGGTGGCGGCTGGTCTTGGTCTCGCCGTAGATATAGATCGGCACATCGGCGTTCTTTCAGCGCACTTCCTCGATGAAGGTGCGCAGGGCGACCATCGCCGGGTCCAGGTCTGGGCCGGGCGTAAATTCCTCGTCGTCGATCGGCAGCACAAAGGCGCTGGCACGGGACTGCTGCTGCGCATATTGCGACAAGTCACCGTAGCCGGTGACACCCTGCACCTCGAATCCTTCGTCCTCGATGGCCTGGGCCAACGCCCGGATGCTGGAGCCTGAGGAGTTCTCGGAGCGGAAATCTTCGTCAATGATGACAATGGGAAAGCGGAATTTCATGCTGTTCTCCTGACAGCATGCCTGATTTGACGATACAGGCTGCCTGCGATGATGCAACGCCTCGCAGGGCGCAGATCGCGTTAGGTCCACCCAAGTCCGCTGCCAAGAGGGCATGTGAAGAATTCGCTGGCTTTTGCTGGGCATATAATTGACATTGTCAATTACTATGACTCAGCATCGCTTTCACCTTCATCAATCCCTTGGCTACCAGATCACCATGCTAGCGCGTGTGATCGAACGCCGCTTTGAACAGCGCATCGCCGAATACGGGCTGACGCGGGTAACGTGGTGCGTGCTGCTGGCCGCGGGGGAGGAGGGTCTGGCCACCCCCTCGGAGATCGCGGACTTTATCGGCATCGACCGCACCGCCACCTCCCGCGCTCTGCGGCAGATGGAGGCGCGCGGGCTGATCACCCGCCGCAGCGGCGATGGCGATGGCCGTTCGATCCGGGTGGCGCTGACGACCGCGGGGCAGGCGGCATTGCAAGCGGTGCTGCCCATTGCACAGGAGAACGCCGCCTATTTCGAGGCCAAGCTGACGAATGGCGAACTGGCTGAATTGCGCCAGTCCGCCGCCAAACTTCTGCAGGATGAACCACGCATCGTCGCCAAACTGTAAATCTCCGGGGGGCAACCATGGGTAAACTGTTTTCCTACCGCAATCGGCCTGTGCACCTGGGGCCCTATCCGATGGAAACCCTGGCACGGCAAGCGGCCCCCGAAGGGCTGGACGCGCTGCCGCCACTGACGCAAGTCAGTTTCCGCCGCCCCGATGCGCCGCTGTCCATCGTCAATGCGATGCGGGACTACCAGGCAATGCTGGACGCCACCCGCGATGGGCTGGTGAAGAAGGAGCGCGCTGAGATCCCCGCCAGCGTGCAGGAGCGCACCGATCACCTTAAGGCCTTCGGCTACTTCTGCGACGCCTCGCTGGCGGGCGCCTGCGCGGTGCCTTCTTCTGGCGCCTGGCTGGATGCACCGCTGGTGAACCCGGATGTGGCGGCGCTGGCGGACACCCTGCGCAGCAAGCAGACGCAGACCTTTGCCTCCGGCATCGACGTGGTAATGGCATCCTTGCGCGAGGCGATGGAGGCCCCGCCCGCGGATTGCCGCCACCACACTTGCGCGCTGGTCTATGTCTATGAGTTCCCGCGCGACCCCGAGGCGGGCGAGGACGGTACTGATTGGCTCGCTGACGCGCAGGACCAGCGCGCCTGCCTGCGGGCGGCAGAAACTGTGGTGACGCTGGCCAATTACATCCGCCTCCTGGGGTGGGAAGCCCGTGCCCACACAGGTGCCGCCAGTGACGTGCATCTGGGCAAGCTAGCGGTGCAAGCGGGTCTTGCCGCCTATGAGAATGGCACTCTCACCAACCCGTTTCTTGGCAGCCGTTTCGGTATCGCCGCCGTCACGACCACGCTGGAGCTGGCCGCCGATCTGCCGCTGATGCCGGGGCAGGCACCGGGCCTCAAATACCGGCTTGGCCTTGGCAGCCACGCCAAAAGCGCCGCCAGCCGCGACCCGTACGTCAAGCGCCGCTTCATGGATGGCCCGCACCCGTTCGAGACCCTGAAGCGGGTGGCAGACCCCACCACCTATATCGACGAGGTGAACGTCGCGCGCGTCCCGAAACGCGCCGATATGTTTGCGCGTTCCTTGTTCGGCGACCTTGGCAAAGGCCCGCAGGAGGCGGCGAAGAACGGCAATTACGTCCGCAAATCCTCCTCTGCCTTTGCCTTCCGCTCCTCCCTCGCGGCCTTTGTGCTGCTGCAGGACGGAGAGGCTGCACCGCAGGCGGAGGCCAGCGCTGCGGACACGGCCCGCAACGCCGCCAATATCAAGGCCGCAGCCTATTTCCTCGGTTGCGACGCGGTGGGCATCTCGCGCTGCCCGGACTGGGCCTACTACTCCCACGATGCAGCAGGTGAACCGCTGGCGCCCTACCACGAAAACGCCATCAGCATCATCATCGACCAGGGCCACGAAACGATGGAGGGCGCTTCCGGCGACGACTGGATCGCCTGCGCCCAGTCGATGCGCGCCTACTTGCGGTTTTCGCTGCTGGGCGGGGTGATCGCGCAGCAGATCCGCAACCTCGGCTATACCGCCCGAGTGCATTCTGTGATGGACGGCGAGGTTTTGCAGCCGCCGCTGCTGCTGCTCTCTGGCCTCGGCGAGGTCTCCCGCATCGGCGAGGTGATCCTGAATCCCTTCCTCGGCCCCCGCCTGAAATCCGGTGCGGTCACCACCAACCTGCCGATGACCCACGACAAGCCGGTTGATTTCGGCCTGCAGCGGTTTTGCGAAGCCTGCAACAAATGCGCCCGCGAATGCCCCTCCGGCGCCATCACTGCGGGCCCTAAGCTGATGTTCAACGGCTACGAGATCTGGAAGTCCGACAGCCAGAAATGCACCACCTACCGGGTCACCGTCCCCGGCGGCGCCATGTGCGGCCGCTGCATGAAGACCTGCCCCTGGAACCTCGAAGGGCTGTTTGCCGAGGCACCGTTCCGCTGGGCCGCAATGAACCTGCCGGGCAGTGCGCCGCTTTTGGCAAAACTCGACGACGCGCTGGGCAATGGCGAGGTGAACCGCACCAAGAAATGGTGGTGGGATCTGGAGATGGCGGAGGAGGGGCCGTATGCACCCTCGCCGCATCCGGTGAACGCCCGCAAACTGTCCAAGGATCTGGACCTGAAGTTTGAGGACCAGACCCTTGCGGTCTACCCCGCACCGCTGGCGCCGCCGCCCTATGCCTGGCCCGCGCCGATGGACCGTGAGGCCGGGATCGCCGCCTATCAGGCCATGATCCCGGCAGCGGAGCACAAGCGCCGCCGCGCGACAGGCCTGCCGCCAGAGCACGTCTACACCGCCGATCAGGGCAACGCGCCGGTGATGCGGGTGCGCCTGTCAAAGGCGGAGCACATGACAGACAGCGTGACCAAGTATGAATTCTGTCTGCCGGATGGCGGTCCGTTGCCCGAGGCCACTGCTGGCGCCCACATCGACGTGGTCGTCGCGCCGGAATTTTTCCGCCAATACTCGCTGTCGGGCGACCCGGCGGATCGGTCAAAGTATCAGATCGCGGTACTGCGCGAGGAGGAAGGCCGCGGCGGCTCAAGGCTCTTGCACCGAATATTTGAAGAAGGCCGGATGGTGTTCATCTCCAGACCCATCAACCATTTCCCGCTGGTGGAGGACGGCGCCAAATCCTACTTGATGGGTGGCGGTATCGGAGTGACGCCAATGATCGCCATGGCCCACCGGCTGCACGCCCTGGGCCGGGATTTTGAGTTCCGGTATTCCTGTTCGAAAAAGTCTAATGCGGGGTTCCTGGATGACCTCCAGCGCGTTCCTTGGGCTGATAAAGTGCATCTGCATTTTTCGGACCAGGGCACCCGCGCAGACCTGTCCCAAGTGCTGGAATACGCCCCGGGCGGCCATGTCTACACCTGCGGGCCGGAGGTCTACATGCGGGCGGTGCTGGACGCGGCTGCAGCAAACGGCTTCCCTGAAGAGGCCCGCCACATGGAGTACTTCTCGGTTCCTGAACAACCCGAATACGAAAACCACCCCTTCACCCTGAAGCTGGCGAAGTCAGGCCGCGAAATTCTGGTGCCAGCAGAGAAAACCGCAACTGAGGCGCTGGCGGACATCGGAATCCATGTGGATGTGAAATGCGCTGACGGCATCTGCGGCGTTTGCAAATGCGGGCTGGTCTCAGGAGCAGTTGAACACCGTGATTTCGTGCTGTCGAACAAGCAGCGCGAAGAGGCTATCATCCTCTGCCAGTCCCGCGCGCAGACGCCCGGCGGAACTCTGGAAATCGACCTCTAGCCGCCGGCCGCGCCAGCGGCGCCGGGCCTTGGCGGTATCCGGGGATTGCAAGCTGCGCCTTGGGCTGCTAACTCTGCATTGAATATATGTTACGATATAACATAATGGGTGTTGATCATGCTTGATGACAGGCTGCCGGTAACCGTGCTCTCGGGCTTTCTCGGAGCCGGAAAAACCACGTGCTGAACAATCGCGCTGGCCGCCGGGTTGCGGTGATCGTCAACGACATGAGCGAGGCGAACATCGACGCGGACCTGGTGCGCGGCGAGACAGAACTGTCGCGGCAGGACGAGCAGCTGGTGGAGATGACCAACGGCTGCATCTGCTGCACTCTGCGCGACGACCTGCTGCAGGAAGTGCGCCGCCTGGCGGGTGAGGGCCGGTTCGACTACCTCCTGATCGAAAGCACTGGCATTGCCGAACCGCTGCCAGTAGCGGCGACCTTCGATTTCCGCGATGCCGAAGGCCAGAGTCTCTCCGACGTGGCCCGTCTGGACACTATGGTGACCGTGGTCGATGCGGTGAACCTGCTGCGCGACTTCGCCAGCCATGATTTCCTCAGCGACCGCGGCGAAAGCCTGGGCGAGGGGGACGATCGCACCCTGGTCAACCTGCTGACCGACCAGATCGAATTCGCAGACGTGATTATCCTGAACAAAGTGTCGGACGCGGGTCCGGCCCAGACTGAAGCCGCGATGGCGGTCATCAAGGCGCTGAACCCGGATGCCGAGGTGATCCACGCCGATTTTTCGCAGGTGGACGGTGGCCGGATTTTCGACACCGGCCGGTTCGATTTCGACCGCGCGCACGAGCATCCGCTTTGGGCTAAGGAGCTTTATGGTTTCGAGCACCATGTGCCGGAAACCGAGGAATACGGCATATCATCCTTTGTCTACCGCGCCCGCCGCCCGTTTGACCCCGCCAGGATACACGCGGCACTCAATGGCGATCTGCCCGGGGTGATCCGGGCCAAGGGGCATTTCTGGCTGGCAAGCCGTCCGGAATGGGCCGCGGAGTTTTCGCTGGCGGGGGCGATCTCTTCGGTTCGTCCGCTGGGTCTTTGGTGGGCCGCGGTGCCAACAGAGCGGTGGCCCAGCCACGCCGAGGCCCGGCGCGAATTCCTGCAGAACTGGGATGAGGTCTGGGGCGACCGGCGCCAGGAACTGGTGTTCATCGGCGCGGGTCTGGACAGGGACGCGATCACCGCCCGGCTGGACGCCTGTTTGATGCCGGAGGCAGCCGTTGGTTTCGACCCCGCCTGGGCTGGCCTGTACGATCCCTTCCCGGACTGGCGGCGAAATGGCTGACCGCCGGGGGCGCCGCAATCTGAATTCCCGCCTGAAACGCCGGCGCAGGGCAGGGAACCCGATGCAGGCCTATGACGCGCTGCCGCCGGGCCTGCGGCAGTGGCTGGCGTCCGCCTGCCTGCCCTGGAGTCCGGCCTCAGCCCTGAAGATCTGGAACAAGGCCGGGGGCCGCCGCGATCCTGTCGCGGCATCAGCCCGGCTGGACGCCGCCGAACAGGCCATGCTGCGGCGCGATGCAGGCGTCTGGGATCCGTGCCGGTAGCGGCATTACCGCGACCGGAAAAAGGCGCGGGGCTCCTGCGGCACTGTCCTTCAGGCGGATTTCTTCTCCGCTTCCGCAGCGGCATCAAACTCCGCCCGCGCGGCATCAATCGCCGACAGATGCTCCAGGGCCCACAGCCCCAGAGCCCTCACCGGCTCGCGGAACGAGTCACCCAGCGGCGTCAGCGCGTATTCCACCTTGGGCGGGATCGTCGGGTGATAGGTGCGGCTCACCAGCCCGTCGCGCTCCAGCTCGCGTAAGGTCAGGCTCAGCATACGCTGGGAAATCCCCAGATGCCGCTTCAGTTCATTGAACCGCAGCACGCCGTATTGCGCCAGCGAGATTACAATCAGCACGCTCCAACGGTCGCCGACCCGCGACAGCACTTCGTTGATGCGGCCGCATTCCGGGCATTGCCCATCCGCCATAGTGGTTCCTTCCGTGTAACCGGGGCTAAAGAATGTGCCTTCTTGCGCCCTTTTCAGTACCTCTTATATAGCCGGTTACAAATTTATACCACTCTTCAGACAAAGCCCCGAAAGGACCGGAAACATGAGCAAGAGCACCCTGATCGAGAAGCTGAACTGGCGCTACGCCACCAAGAAGATGGATCCCTCCAAGGCGGTCCCGCAGGAGAAGGTCGACCAGATCATCGAGGCGATCCGCATGGCACCGACCTCTTCCGGCACACAGCCGTTTGAGGTTTTCGTGATCACCAACCCGGAGATCCGCGCGCAGATCCGCCCGCATGCCTGGGACCAGGCCCAGATTACTGACGGCTCGCACCTGATCGTCTTCGCCGCCTGGGACAACTACTCTGAGGACCGCATCGACGCAGTGACCCGCCAGATGACTGAGGAACGCGGCGAAATACCGATGCTGAACCAGTACTACGACAATCTGAAAGCCACCTACCTGCCGCGTGAAGCGCGCACCAACCACGACCACGCCGCCCGCCAGGCCTATATTGCGCTGGGATTTGCTCTGGCCGCCGCGGCGGAGCTGGAAGTGGACAGCACCCCGATGGAGGGGTTCACCCCCGAAAAGATCGACGAGATCCTGGGCCTCAAGGACAAGGGCCTGCGCTCGGTTCTGCTGCTGCCGCTTGGCTACCGCGCCGATGAAGGCGACTGGCTGCTGCCAATGAAAAAGGTGCGCAAGGCACGTGAAACCATCGTGACTGAGATCGCCTGACACCTGTCAGGAAAAGAGGCGGACGGTAGTTTATGCCGCCCGCCTTCGCTCCCTGGCCCGCTGACTGGTGAAGCCATTTTAAAGGAAAACCTTTAATACGCTGATTTCAGGCTATCTTATCGGAAGGACGCTTTATTAAGGAGCGGCTTTTGCCGCCTTCAAAGCGCCGCAAATTGGAGTGTTTTTTGCCGGGGACAGCCTAAGCGATGTTTACGTCCGACTTTTCCGCAAGCGAATTGCAGCCGGAGCTGAAGAGCATTTTTTTCTCCTGGACAAACGCAATGGAGGACGGCGCCTATCCAAGGCTCACGGAGTTTGGGCTGCCAAACGCTCCGAACGGGCTGGACATCCTGTCCATCTATGAAATCGAGCGGTCCGCCGCTGGCGGCCTCTTTGACTTCAAGGCGCTTTATGCACGCACCAGAAGCAGCAACACGCTGCGTGACAAATTCGTGGGCACCAGGCTGTCAGAGCATCCCGGCTTCGGCCCCGGCTCCTTGATCTGGGCTTGCTTTACCGAAGCAGCCGCCACTGCCCGGCCGCTGCTCGTGTCGCTGCCCTATGTCGGCCCCTTGCCGGCTTACCGGAGCACCTCGGAAATCTACCTGCCGTTGCTTGGCGAAGGCAAGTCGGTCGACTTCCTGCTAACCGCCGTGGTTCTTCTCAAAGCGGGTTACGCTTAGCCGGATCAGCCAGGGGCAGACTCCGGCGCGGAATAGGCGCCGGGCCTCCGGCGGCACGAAACCGTTTGCCCTTGGCAGACAGGGCTTTCCCCTTGCGCACACCCGGGAATCCGCCTATACGCGCGCTGTCAGAACAAGGGCGGCAAACGTCCGGGCGGCATATCTGAGCAGGGCTGGGGAATACCTCGGCCCTTTGTGTTTGTTTGATCAGATGTGCTCCGGGCCACGTTCTGGACTGGCTTAACCAAGACCGGCGGAGACAACCGCCCGGCCAGAAACACTAGTAAAGGAAACCTGAGACCTCATGGCTCAAAACGCATCGATGGAGGAATTCGAAGCCCTCCTGAACGAAAGCTTCGAAATGGACACTCCGGACGAAGGTTCGGTTGTCAAAGGCAAAGTGCTGGCAATCGAAGCCGGCCAGGCCATCATCGACGTCGGCTACAAAATGGAAGGCCGCGTTGATCTGAAAGAATTCGCAAACCCCGGCGAAGCGGCTGAAATCGCAGTCGGCGACGAAGTGGAAGTGTTCCTGCGCGCCGCTGAAAACGCCCGCGGCGAAGCCGTCATCTCCCGCGAGATGGCCCGCCGCGAAGAAGCCTGGGACCGCCTGGAAAAAGCATACGCAGACGATCAGCGCGTCGAAGGCGCGATCTTCGGCCGCGTCAAGGGCGGCTTCACCGTCGACCTGGGCGGCGCTGTTGCGTTCCTGCCCGGCTCGCAGGTTGACGTGCGCCCCGTGCGCGACGCCGGCCCGCTCATGGGTCTGAAGCAGCCGTTCCAGATCCTGAAAATGGACCGCCGCCGCGGCAACATCGTTGTCTCCCGCCGCGCGATCCTCGAAGAGTCCCGCGCCGAGCAGCGCGCCGAAGTCATCGGCAACCTGTCCGAAGGCCAGGCAGTCGACGGTGTCGTCAAGAACATCACCGAATACGGTGCGTTTGTTGACCTGGGCGGCGTTGACGGCCTGCTGCACGTCACCGACATGGCATGGCGCCGTGTGAACCACCCCTCCGAGATCCTGTCGATCGGCGAAACCGTCAAGGTTCAGGTCATCAAGATCAACAAAGAGACCCACCGCATCTCCCTGGGCATGAAGCAGCTGCAGGAAGATCCGTGGGATCTGGTTGGCGCCAAGTACCCGCTGTCCTCCGTGCACAAGGGCCGCGTCACCAACATCACCGATTACGGTGCATTTGTTGAGCTGGAGCCGGGCGTCGAAGGTCTGGTCCACGTCTCCGAGATGTCCTGGACCAAGAAAAACGTCCACCCGGGCAAAATCGTCTCCACTTCCCAGGAAGTCGACGTCATGGTTCTGGAAATCGACGGTGCCAAGCGCCGCGTTTCCCTGGGCCTCAAGCAGACCATGCGCAACCCGTGGGAAGTCTTTGCTGAGACCCACCCGGAAGGCACTCAGGTCGAAGGCGAAGTCAAGAACATCACCGAATTCGGTCTGTTCATCGGCCTCGACGGCGACATCGACGGCATGGTTCACCTGTCCGACCTGTCCTGGGACGAGCGCGGCGAAGACGCGATCCAGAACTACCGCAAAGGCGACGTGGTTCAGGCCGTTGTCTCCGAAGTGGACGTCGACAAAGAGCGTATCTCGCTGTCGATCAAAGCTCTGGGCGGCGACAAATTCGCCGAAGCCGTGGGCGGCGTGAAGCGCGGCTCGATCGTGACCGTCGAAGTGACCGCTATCGAAGACGGCGGTATCGAAGTGGAATATGAAGGCATGAAGTCCTTCATCCGCCGCTCCGACCTGTCCCGCGACCGTGCCGACCAGCGTCCTGAGCGTTTCTCGGTTGGCGACAAGGTCGACGTGCGCGTCACCAACGTCGACTCCAAGACCCGCCGCCTGGGCCTGTCCATCAAGGCGCGCGAGATCGCGGAAGAGAAAGAAGCAGTGGAACAGTATGGCTCCTCGGACTCCGGCGCATCGCTGGGCGACATCCTGGGCGCCGCACTGAAGTCGGGCGACTAATCTCCCCGGCCTCACGGCTTAGAAAACGGAAAGCCCCGCAGATTTCTGCGGGGCTTTTTATTTGGGAAAGGTGGTGTTCGCCCCCGGCGTCAGCTTCGGGAGCTGCTGTCGTCCTGGGGCGCCGGCGCCTCTTCCAGGCGCGCCTTGAGCTGGCCAATAACCTTTTGCGCCGCCGCGATTTCCTCTGGTGACAGATCTGCGGCAAGCGCGTTCACCCAGGGGATCTGCCTCGCAATGGCGGCATCATACAGGTCCCGTCCCTTTGGCGTCATGACAACAAGCTGAGCGCGCTTGTGGTGCGGGTTCGGCTGAAACTCTACAATCCCCTCGCGCTTCAGCTCATTGACGATCCTTTGAACGCCCTGCCTGTGAACACCCATAGTACGGGCATGCCACGCGACAGATTCCGCCTTTCCCGCATATGCAATGGCGCCCAGTATCTGCCATCGCGCACTTGTCAGTCCAAGCCCGGAAACCAGACGGTCACCGGCAATCTGCAATCGGCCGTTCAGCCGGAACACATCCAGTATCAGCTCCGTTACCGCTTCTCCCGTTTCGCTTCGCCGCTCTTCAGGCATGATACTCCTTAAAAATTTGACAATGTGTTGTCATTGTGCTTTGTGATCCTCATATGACAACATGACACCAAGTTGAAGCGGCATACAAGGAGCTCCCTGCGATGGTCAATGTCAAACCCCTGGATCCTGAGTTTCCCATTGATCAGCAGCTGGCGGTCGAGGCAGGGCCGGTCGTTCTGGTTAACCTCTTCACGGTTGATCCTGCTGAGCAGGATGCCTTGGTCGAAGCGTGGAGAAATGATGCCCTGTGGATGAAGAAGCAGCCGGGCTACATCAGCACCCAGCTTCACAAGGCCATCGGCGATGGCAGCATGTATCTGAATTATGCGGTCTGGGATTCCGTTGCGGATTTCCGTGCGGCGTTTTCCAATCCGGAGTTCCAGCAGCAGCTCGGCCACTATCCCTCCAGCGCTGTAACGGCTCCCCACTTGTTCGAAAAGATTGCCGTGGCGAACTGCTGCACGTCCTGATGCCTGCCCGGCAGATCAACTAATTGGGAAGTGAAATGAAAACGAAGATTCACGCCATTGCAGGCGCCATTGGCTTTCTGATGATCCTGACCTTTTGGACATCAACGGCCATAAGTGAATTGTTTGCGGGCCACGAGACGATCGCGGCCGTGAAAGCGTCAATCCTGAAAGGCATGTTTGTCCTTATCCCGGCCATGATCATTGTTGGCGGGTCCGGGATGGCGATGGGCCGTCGGCGCAAAGACGCGCCGGCCAGGGCCAAGAAGAAGCGCATGCCGGTAATCGCGGTGAATGGCTTGCTGGTTCTCGTCCCTGCCGCCTGGTTCCTGGCCGGGAAGGCTGCGGCCGGCGAATTTGACGGCACTTTTTATGCGGTCCAAACCGTCGAGCTGATCGCCGGCGCGGGAAACCTGATCATGATGGGCTTGAATTTTCGCGATGGTCTGAAAATGACCGGGCGGCTCCGGCGTTCCCGCTAAATGCTCCGCGGCATGATCAGGTTGCCGCGGTCCCCCGGATGCTCCTAGTTCGGCCGCACCGCCACCAGCACCACGCCCAATTCCTCTTCCAGTTCCTGCAGCTTCTTCAGCTGGTCCTCGGGCAGGGCGGCGGTGGTCGTCTCAACACCTGCCAGTGCCACAACCGGGCTGCCGATGTCCTTCTCCAGGCTTTTGATCGCGTCCAGTTTGTCAGCCTCAAGCGAGGCAAGCGGGTACAGCATGATCGTCTCCTCTCAGTTGGTAAGTGCGACTATAGCTGATTCTGTCCTGTCCAAAGCTGCGCGGCACAAAAAAGGCCCCGGCAGCTGCCGGGGCCTTATTGCAACCCAGCCGGGATCAGGCGTGTTGCGTGCTGTCCGCGTGGGTGACCACATCCGGCTCCAGGTCCCAGACCTTGCCGTCGAGCCCGTCGATCTGGTCGTCATCGGACACTTTCAGGCCCACGGTACGCTCCAGGATGAACGACAGAATCAGTGCCGTGACCACCCCGGTGCCGATGCAGACGGCGGTGCCGATCAGCTGCATCACCAGCGATATCTCACCGTGCTGGAATGCATAGGCGCCTTCTTCGATGCCGAAATAGCCGCCGCGCGGGGTGCCGGCCTTAAACAGGCCCAGCAGGACCATTCCCAGGGTGCCGCAGCCCAGGAACAGCGGGAACAGCTTGTGTTCGTCAATGCCGCGCTTCAGCGTGAACTCATAGACCGCATAGGCGGCAAAGGGTGCTGCAAGGCCCACGATGAAGGCCTGCCAGGGCAGGTAGACATCAAAGCCGGACGCGCCCGCGACATAACCCGCCAGCGGTCCCAAAAGGGTATAGGCGTATTTGCCGGTGCCATAGGCGATCAGCAGTCCGGTGATGGCGCCGCCGGCCCAGACCATTGCGTAGTTATTGATGGCGATGCCGACGCTGGTGTCAGCCATGGTGACGCTCACCGCCAGCGCTTCGGGGTCAAAGAAGAACAGGCAGGACAGGATCACCATCGGCAGGCCTGCAAAAATCAGCAAGAGGCCCGGCGCACAGAGGCCGATGCTTGGAGCCAGATAGGCCGAGATCCGCGGGTGCGGCGCCATCATGCCGGGGCGTGCGCCCAGCTTAGGCGTGAACACCAGCGCCATGCCCGCCGGGAACAGATAGACAAAGCCTACGCCAAAGAAGTCGTGAAAGCCCGCATTGGTCAGTGGCCCGACAGAGCCCCAGGTCGCCCAGCTCAGGCCCGAGGACACCACCGCAGCCACAATGCAGGTGATGAAATAGGCCGCGGCCTTCATCCGCTCGGACACTGCGAAATGCAGCAGGATGTTGATAATCCCGGCAAACACCGCCAGGAAGAAGATGAAGATCTGGAAGGTGTTCAGCCCCGGAAATGTCGCCGGATCTGTGTGATGCGCCACCGCGTTGGTCATGGCGCCGCCCAGCCACCAGTCGTTGATGGAATCCATCATGGTCGCGCCCTCCATGATGTAATACTGCCCGGCCCACAGGCCAAAGCCGATGACGTAGTAGGTGGCAAAGCCAAGGAAGAACCCCAGCGTCTTTTCAATGGTCGAGTTGAACAGGTTCCGCCGCCGCGCGGTGCCTGCGTCGATCAGCAGAAGGCCGACGACGACCAGGATGGCCCCGACGATTCCCGATGCGTACAGAATGTTCTGCACTAGGGAGTTCAGGGTGACTTGCTCTACATGTATCGCGCTCATGTCCAATGGCATTTCCGGTTTTCTCCATGTTGGTTTGTCATTTCGCCGGTTGTTGGCCACCAGCTTTGACAGGCCGGCTTGCGCTGCCGCCATAGGGCGGGGCGTGCCGGTTCGGCAGATTCCAGGAGCGGTCAGCAAATGCGGCGCGCCTGGTCAGAAAAGCATGGGCGATGCGGGGCGCTTTACAATAAAAAATTTTACTTTACGGAAATAAAGTTTCACATGCGGCATATGGAGCCGGCAGATGACGCATCTCGCGCAGCGCAGCAGGCGACGTGCCGCATCACAGGCGCGGCCGCCGGCGGCCCGCGGCTCCCGAATCAAAAATCCCGCCCGGCTGCGGACGGGGGCGGATGCCGCACCGCGGCGGCGCTTTGCCGCCCAGGATTGGGGCTCTGGGGCGGCAAAAGCGGGTAATCTGCTGCCGATTTGCCCGTGAAACCCGCGGCATTTTGTTCCCCCATGCGCGGATTTTTCCTATACTCTCAGAATAATAGCCAGAACATACCGGCATCCTGGGAGGAAAAAGAACATGATCCGCTCTGAGTTGATTCAGAAGATTGCAGATGAAAACCCGCACCTGTATCAGCGGGATGTAGAGAGGATCGTGAACACGGTGTTCGAGGAAGTGACCGATGCCATGGCCCGCGGCGACCGGGTCGAACTGCGCGGCTTCGGCGCCTTTTCGGTCAAGAAACGGGACGCGCGCACCGGCCGCAATCCCCGCACCGGCGAGACGGTCGAAGTCGAGGAAAAACATGTGCCGTTCTTCAAGACAGGTAAGCTCTTGAGGGACCGCCTGAACGGGAAAGCCTGATGCGTTATATTCGCTACGCGGTTCTTGGGGCACTGGCCATCGTGCTGGTGTCAGTCTGTCTGGCCAACAGCACTGTGGTCGAGCTGAAACTGATGCCCTCTGCCCTGGCAGAGCTGTTCGGCTTCAACTACAGCGTTGCGCTGCCGGTGTTTGTGGTGGTGCTGGGCGGGGTTGGCACGGGGCTGGTAATCGGTTTCCTGTGGGAATGGATCCGCGAGCACAAGCACCGCAGCGAAGCCGCGCAGAAAGCCCGCGAGGCGCGCAAGCTGAACCGCGAAGTGACCCGGCTCAAGAAGCAGAAGAACGAAGGCAAGGACGAAGTCCTGGCGCTTCTCGAAGACGCGAACTGAACCAGCTATGACGGACATCCGGGTCAAAATCTGCGGGCTCAGCACCCCGCAGGATGTGGCAGTCGTTGCTGCTGCCGGCGCGGCTTATGCGGGTTTTGTGTTCTTCCCGAAATCGCCGCGCAACGTCTCCATCGCTCAGGCGGCCGCGCTGGCAATTGAGGCCCCCATTGGCCTGTGCAAAGTGGCGCTGACGGTGAATGCCTCGGACGCGGAACTGGACGCCATCACCGGCGCGGTACCGCTCGACATGCTGCAGCTCCACGGGAAGGAAACACCGGAACGGGTGGCAGAAGTGCGCACCCGCTACGGCCTTCCGGTAATGAAAGCGGTTGGCATTGCCGATGCCGCCGACATCCCCCAGATCGCGCTGTATGAACAGGTGGCCGACCAGCTGCTGATCGACGCCAAGCCGCCCAAAGAGGCAGAGCTGCCGGGCGGCAACGGCCTGGCCTTTGACTGGCGGCTGCTGGCGGGGCGCAAATACTGGCAGAAACCCTGGATGCTGGCAGGCGGGCTGACGCCGGAAAACGTCGCAGAGGCCATCCGTATGACCGGCGCCCGCCAGGTCGATGTTTCCTCCGGCGTCGAAAGCGCACCGGGTGAAAAACACGCAGGACTGATCGAAGCCTTCACCAAGGCGGCCCACGCCGCCCGCGGCTGACGATCCTCGCCGCCGCGGCCTTGTGCCTTTGCTGCAAAGGGCGGGATTTGAGTATTTGGGGAAAGATGAAAATACCGGGCTTGCGCCTTCATCTTTCCAAAAATACTCATTGCAGCGCGGTTGTCCCCAGGCGCACCGCCTGAGGTGTTGCGTACCCTGCGTACGCCTCTATCACCGCATCTTAAACCGCATATGCCAAACTCTTTGATGATCGCGGTCACCCGCCGGGCCTGACACCCCCGGCAATTTGGAACAGGGCCCTTTAACAAGGGCACGCAGAGACAACGTTTAGCGTGCGGGAGGAACCTCCCGTCCCGCCTCCGCCCTTTGGCGGCGCCGCCATCCTCATCCTTCTCGCCTTTAGAACAGGCAGCAGGCCACAGCAAAACAGGCAGACACCGGCAGGGCAGGGGCCCTGGCCGGGCGCAGCCGGTTGCGCAATCTCCCTTTACCACGGCGCTGCTGCGCTATAGTCATGGCGGGCGCTGCGACAGTGAGGGAAGAACCATGGCCGACGATCTTTTCAACAGCTTCATGAACGGTCCGGATGAACAGGGCCGCTTTGGCATTTTCGGCGGGCGTTTCGTCTCGGAAACCCTGATGCCGCTGATCCTGAGCCTTGAGGAAGAATACAACAAAGCCAAGGACGATCCCTCCTTTTGGGCCGAAATGGACGACCTGTGGAAACACTATGTCGGCCGTCCCAGCCCGCTGTACCACGCAGAGCGCCTGAGCGCTGAACTGGGCGGCGCCAAGATCTATATGAAGCGCGACGAGCTGAACCATACCGGCGCGCATAAGGTGAACAACGTGCTGGGCCAGATCCTGCTGGCGCGGCGCATGGGCAAGACCCGCATCATCGCCGAAACCGGTGCCGGCCAGCATGGCGTGGCCACCGCCACCGTCTGCGCCAAGTTCGGCCTTAAGTGCATCGTCTACATGGGCGCCCATGACGTGAAACGGCAGGCGCCGAACGTGTTCCGCATGCGCCTTTTGGGGGCCGAGGTGATCCCGGTCACTTCCGGCCGCGGCACCCTGAAAGACGCGATGAACGACGCGCTGCGCGACTGGGTCACCAACGTGCGCGACACCTTCTATTGCATCGGCACCGCAGCCGGCCCGCACCCCTATCCGGCGATGGTGCGCGACTTCCAGTCGGTCATCGGCAAGGAAGTCCGCTGGCAGCTGGCCGAGCAGGAGGGCGAAGGCCGCCTGCCGGACACCGTGATTGCAGCGATCGGCGGCGGTTCCAACGCCATCGGCCTGTTCTACCCGTTCCTGGACGACCCCTCGGTCAACATCATCGGGGTGGAGGCCGGCGGCAAGGGCGTTGACGACCGGATCCAGCACTGCGCCTCGCTGACCGGCGGCCGCCCCGGCGTGCTGCACGGCAACCGCACTTATCTCTTGCAGGACGCCGACGGACAGATCCAGGAAGGCTATTCCATTTCCGCGGGCCTCGATTACCCGGGCATCGGCCCGGAGCATTCCTGGCTGCATGAGTCGGGCCGCGCCCAGTATGTCTCAATCACCGACAAGGAAGCACTGGAGGCCTTCCAGCTTAGCTGCCGCACCGAGGGTATCATCCCTGCGCTGGAGCCCAGCCACGCGCTGGCCCATGTGACCAAGATCGCGCCTGATCTGCCCAAGGACCACATCATCGTGATGAACATGTGCGGCCGTGGCGACAAGGACGTGTTCACCGTCGCCAAGCACCTGGGGTTCGACATGTCCGACACTGAGGAAGGCCGTACCTTCGAGGAATAACGCAGGCGCCGCAGAGCCTCTGCATCAATCAAAAGGCCCCGGAAATTCCGGGGCCTTGCTCTTTTCAGACAAGGCTATTGCAGCGCGCGCAGCACCTGGTTTCGCTGCAGGGTCTCCCGCTCCATGCAGGCCCAGTAGAACATCGCCGCCGCGCTGCCGCCTGAGGATTGTTCCGGCAGGCAGGTAGCATCGCGCCGTTTCAGCCAGGCACGCTGCTCTGCCAGCAGGGCTTGGCCGGTGCCGCGGGCATCCGCGGCAGGTTTTGCCTGCTGCCACAGGCGGTTCAACTCATCGTCGGCAAGCTGCCATTTCTCCTTGGCGCAGAAATTGGCGTCAATCTGGGTCTGACCGCTGCAGGAAGATTGCGCGGTCGCCGCTGCAGGGCTGAGCGCCGCCAGCAACAGGATAATCCGCAGCGCGGCTGATCTCTGTCCGCGCAGCGGCATCAGGCCGGGTCGGCTGCATAGCTTTGCAGCACGCTCAGCGGGACCACATCCAGCGCCCGGATGTGGGTCGCCTCCAATTGCACCTTGGGGGCGCAGCCCTCGTCGGCGGCCTGCAGGAAACGGGCGGCGCACAGGCACCAGCGGTCGCCGGGTTTGAGACCGGGGAAGTTGAGGCCGGGCAACGGCGTTGACAGGTCGTTGCCGACATATTTGGAAAAGGCCAGGAACTCGGCCGTGGTCACCACGCAGACGGTATGGCTTCCATGGTCCTGATCGCAGGTGTTGCAGTGCCCGTCCCGGAAAAAACCGGTGACCGGCGCGTTCGAGCAGGACTCCAGCGGCCCGCCCAATACATTGATGCTGTCGTCTTTTTCCATGAAAGCCCTGCTCTGTGTGCGTGCCCGGGTAAGAGTAGCGCGAATTCGCGGCCCGTCCCGGAATTCTGCTCTGGGTTGCGATCATCACCAGGGAAAACTGCCGGTCAATCACGCCGTCGCGGAAACAAATCCGCCCGCCAGCGGCGGGGCGGGCGGGCGGTTTGGATCTGTTCTGAATTGCGGCTTACGTGTTGAACAGGAAATGCAGCACATCACCGTCTTTAACGATGTAGCTCTTGCCTTCGGCGCGCATCTTGCCGGCTTCCTTGGCGCCCTGTTCGCCGCCCTGGGCGATGAAGTCGTCATAGGCGATGGTTTCGGCCCGGATGAAGCCTTTCTCGAAATCACCGTGGATTACACCTGCCGCCTGCGGAGCGGCGGTGCCTGTGCGGATGGTCCAGGCACGGGCTTCCTTGGGGCCGACGGTAAAGTATGTTTCCAAGTGCAGCAGCTCATAGCCCGCGCGGATCAGACGGTCGAGTCCGGCCTCTTCCAGACCCATTTCCTCCAGGAACATCTGGGCCTCTTCGGCTTCCAGCTGGCTGATCTCTTCCTCGATCTGGGCAGAGATGATCACATGGCTGTTGCCCTGCGCCGCGGCCATTTCCGCGACCTTGGCGGAATGCTCATTGCCTTCAACCGATTCCGACTCGCCCACGTTGCAGACATAGAGAACCGGCTTGGTGGTTAAGAGTTGCAGCATCTTCCAGGCCTTGGCGTCCTCTGCGTCGACCTCGACCAGGCGGGCAGGCTTGCCGTCTTCCAGCATCGCCTGGGCGGCGGCCAGCAGACGGTCCTGCTGCTGGGCTTCCTTGTCGTTGCCTTTCAGCTTGCGCACCAGGTTGGCGCGGCGCTTTTCGATGCTTTCAAGGTCCGCCAGCATCAGCTCGGTCTCGATCACCTCGGCGTCCGTGACCGGATCGACACGGCCGTCCACATGGGTCACGTCGCCGTCTTCAAAGCAGCGCAGCACATGGGCGATGGCGTCTGTTTCGCGGATGTTGGCCAGGAACTGGTTGCCCAGGCCCTCGCCCTTGGAGGCGCCTTTGACCAGGCCCGCGATGTCGACGAATGTCATCCGGGTCGGGATGATCTGCCTAGAGCCGGCAATCGCCGCCAGCTTGTCCAGCCGCGCGTCCGGCACGCCGACCTCACCCACATTGGGTTCGATGGTGCAGAACGGAAAGTTGGCCGCCTGCGCCGAGGCGGTTTTGGTCAGTGCGTTGAACAGCGTCGATTTACCCACGTTGGGCAGGCCGACGATTCCCATTTTAAAGCCCATTGCGGCCTCCTGATGCTATTTGGGAGCCGCTTCTAGGCAGCATTGGTGCCCCGCGCAAGCCATGTATGGCTGGCAGAACTGCCACAGTCGCCATCTGTGTGCTGCTTCACTGACAGTATGCACACTGATTTTTCATAAGGCCCTTGGAAAAAGTTTAGGGAGTTTTAGAAGAGTGCTGCAAAAAAGCTTGGCCAAAAGTCATTATTTTCCGAGGGGCTGGAAATGAAAAAGACAACAATACTGGCGGCGGCATTCACGGCGGCCATGGCGCTGCCTGCAGCTGCGCAAGAAGTTACCCTGGGGCTGGGGTATTCCGATTATCACCGCGAAGGCGCCGAAGACGGTGCCATGTTTGCCGTGGACTACCTGCATGCGCCGTTTCACGAGCGCGGCAGGCTGTCGGCGCGGTTCGGCGCCACGCTGGAGGTGCAGGAGACCGGCGACATATTTGCCGGCGTCGGCATCAGCGGCGTGCTGGATCTGAACAACGATTGGTTCCTGGAAACCAGCGTGATGCCCGGTGCCTATCACGACAGCGAGCCGGCCAACGACCTTGGCTCCGCCTTTGAAATCCGCAGCCTGCTGGCGGTGGGCAAGCGGTTCCGGAACGGCAAGGCAGTGTCGCTGGCATTCAGCCACAAGTCCAACGCCTCCACCGCGGATGAAAACCCGGGCGTGAACACACTGACCCTGCGCTGGCATATTCCGCTGGGCAGCTGAGCCGGGCTGCAAACGGCGGCCGGACTGCGCGGGATTGATTTCCCGCGCAACATTCGGCACACCGGGGCGGACAGATTTCAAAAGGCCCGCCCATGACCCGTATTGATGCCAAATTCGCCGAACTGAATGCCGCCGGCAAGAAAGCCTTTGTCACCTATGTGATGGCGGGCGACCCGGACTACGACACCTCGCTGGAGGTTGTGAAGGGGCTTCCGGGTGCCGGTGTTGACATCATCGAGCTGGGCCTGCCGTTCACCGATCCGATGGCTGATGGGCCGACTATCCAGCTGGCCGGCCAGCGCGCGCTCGACGCCGGTATGACGCTGGAAAAGACGCTGCAGCTGGCCGCCGATTTCCGCAAGGAAGACGACACCACCCCGATCGTGCTGATGGGCTATTACAACCCGATCTACAGCCGCGGCGTGGACACCTTCCTGGAGGATGCCAAGGCTGCAGGCATCGACGGTCTGATCGTGGTGGACCTGCCGCCGGAAGAGGATGACGAGCTGTGCATCCCGGCGCAGAAGGCGGGGCTGAACTTCATCCGCCTGGCGACCCCCACCACCGACGACGCGCGCCTGCCCAAGGTGCTGCAGAACACCTCGGGCTTTGTCTATTACGTCTCGATCACCGGCATCACCGGCGCGGCTGAGGCTGAGGCTGGCGATGTGGGCCCCGAGGTCGCCCGCATCAAGGCAGCCACCGATCTGCCGATTATCGTGGGTTTTGGCATCAACACGCCGGAGAAGGCGCAGAACATTGCCTCAATCTCTGACGGCGCGGTTGTGGGCAGCGCCATCGTCAGCCAGATCGGCGCAGGCAAATCCCCGGCAGAGGTGCTGGCGTTTGTGAAATCCCTCGCGGATGGCGCCCACAAGGGGTGACGCTCTGGCCCGATCAGGATTGAAAAACCGCGCCTTCGGGCGCGGTTTTTGCGTTTTCAAGGGTGCGGCAAAGGGAACGTTGATTTTGGCGGGTCGGATTGGTAAGGAAACTTTACCAAATGAAAGCGGGAGAGTGTCCGGTGCCGGTGATCACCAATATCAACGACCTGAAGCGCATCTATGAACGCCGTGTGCCGCGGATGTTCTATGATTATGCCGAAAGCGGCAGCTGGACCGAACAGACCTTCCGCGAGAACACCTCGGATTTTGAGCAGATCCGCCTGCGCCAGCGGGTGGCGGTGGACATGACCGGGCGCACAACTGCGACCCGGATGATTGGCCAGGACGTGGCGATGCCGGTGGCGCTGGCGCCGGTGGGGCTGACGGGGATGCAGCACGCTGATGGAGAAATCAAGGCAGCCCGCGCGGCGGAGGAATTCGGGGTGCCGTT
Source organism: Leisingera sp. CC-HEC093 (assembly GCF_059429195.1). Classification (NCBI taxonomy): domain Bacteria; kingdom Pseudomonadati; phylum Pseudomonadota; class Alphaproteobacteria; order Rhodobacterales; family Roseobacteraceae; genus Leisingera; species Leisingera sp. CC-HEC093. Next base: position 2,065,166 of record NZ_JCAIJR010000001.1, read on the forward strand.
CACCCTGTCGACCATGTCGATCAACTCAATCGAGGAAGTGGCGGAAGCGACCACCAAGCCGTTCTGGTTCCAGCTTTATACGATGAAGGACGAGGACTATATCCGCCGCCTGATCCAGCGCGCCAAGGATGCCAAATGCTCGGCACTGGTGATCACGCTGGATCTGCAGATCCTGGGCCAGCGGCATAAGGACCTGAAGAACGGGCTGTCCGCGCCACCCAAGCTGACGCCTGCAACCATTGCCAATCTGATGACCAAATGGGCCTGGGGCATCGGAATGCTGGGTGCAAAGCGCCGCAACTTTGGCAACATTGTGGGCCATGTGCACGGCGTCTCCGACACCTCGCAGCTGGGGGTTTGGACGGCGGAGCAGTTCGACCCGGCGCTGGACTGGGGCAAAGTCGAAAAGCTGATGGAGATGTGGGGCGGCAAGGTGATCCTGAAGGGCATTCTGGACGCCGAGGACGCCAGGATGGCTGCCAAGCTGGGTGCTGATGCCATCGTGGTGTCGAACCACGGCGGGCGGCAGCTGGACGGCGCGCTGAGTTCGATCCGGATGCTGCCGGAGATCATGGATGCTGTGGGCAACGATGTGGAGGTGCATCTGGACAGCGGCATCCGCTCCGGTCAGGACGTGCTGAAGGCGCTGGCGCTGGGGGCCAAGGGCACCATGATCGGGCGCGCCTTTGTCTATGGGCTGGGGGCCATGGGACAGAAAGGTGTGACTGCAGCGCTGGAGGTGATCCAGAAGGAGCTGGACACCACCATGGCGCTGTGCGGCGAACGCTCGGTCGAGGCGCTGGGCCGCCACAACCTGCTGATCCCGGAGGATTTCGGCGGCCGCTGGCAAGCGTGAAACCAGCGAAATAACGACAAACGAACGGAGTTTTTGCTGTTCAATCCTCCTGCATGTGCGCAACTTTGGGTTGTGATATTTTACATCGGGAGGATTTGATGAGGAGCTTGATAGCAACCTGCGCAATTGGTGCGGCAGCGATGGCGGCGCCGGCGGCGGCGCAGACGGTTTACGTCAATCAGGGCAGTGATTGGACGCCCAGCCTGCGCCAGCAGTTTTATACCCAGGATCAGGGCGCGCGGATCATGCCGATCAGCTGGATGCGGGCGCTGACCCTGCCGGGCGGCGAAATGTTCCTGCACGATGCGCTGGCGCGCTATGGCTACCTGCCAATGGCCGGGCGGCAGGAGGTGGACCTGCCCGCGGGCTTTACCACCAATGGCAGCGGTGCGGAGATGGCGGTGGGGATGACCTGCTCCGCCTGCCACACCCGCCAGATTGAGGTCAGCGGCACCGCTTACAGGATCGACGGCGGCCCCGGCATTGTTGATTTCCAGAGCTTCCTGAAGGATCTGGACGATGCAGTGCTGGCGGTGCTGGCGGACGCGGACACATTCGACGCTTTTGCCGACAAGGTGCTGGGCAGCGGCGGCTCTGTCTCAGAACGCAGCGCGCTGAAGGCGGAGGTTGAGGTCTGGAGCAACCGGTTCCACACCCTGATTGACCGCTCGCTGCCGGATCCGGCCTGGGGGCCTGCGCGGCTGGATGCGGTTTCGATGATCTTCAATCGGCTGACAGGGCTGGATATCGGCGATCCGGCGGACGACCATCTGATTCCGGAAAACATCGCGGTGGCCGATGCGCCCACCCGCTACCCGTTCTTGTGGAACGCGGCGCGTCAGGATTTCACCCAATGGCCCGGGTTCTCTGCCAATGGAAATGACCTGCTGGGGCTGTCGCGCAACCTGGGCGAGGTCTATGGCGTCTTTGCCGAGTTCCACCCGCAGCCGCAGTCCGGGCTGCTGTTCAACCGTGATTACATCTCGCAGAACTCTGCCAATTGGAACGGGCTGAAGGAGCTGGAGGAGTGGATCTGGGACATCGGCGCGCCGCAGTGGCCGTGGGAGCTGGACCATGATCTGGCCACGCAGGGTGAGGCGGTGTTCAACCGCACGGCGGCTGAGGGCGGCTGCGTGTCCTGCCACGGCAAGAAGAAGGGCAAGTTCCGCTCGATCTTCCACACCACCTGGGAGACGCCGATCCTGGATGCGGGCACCGACACGCGGGAATGCGGCGTGTTGACCCGAACGGTCAAGACCGGCGTGCTGGAGGGGGCATCCATCCCGTTGACCGGCACCACGCTGGGCGCCGAGGCCAAGGCGTTCGACGTGCTGGCGGTGTCGGTAATCGGCGCCATTGTGCAGCATTCGCTGGGCGCCTTCGGGGAGGATTTTGTCAAAACCGCCAGGGCTGCGGAGGCGACGCCGGGGAATGAGGACGACCGCGATGCGTTGTCTCAGTTTGAGGACCTGCGCAAGGCTTTCCCCACCGGCGACAATGACGGCAGGCTGAAATCCGCGGCAGCACCGGGCTGCAAATACGAAGCGCGGGTGCTGGACGGGATCTGGGCCGCGGCGCCCTATCTGCACAACGGCTCAGTGCCGACGCTGCGCGATCTGCTGACCGCGCCCGCTGACCGGCCCGTGTCGTTCAAGCCCGGTCCGAACTATGATATTGAGGCGGTGGGCATGGCGGCAGAGCAGAGCGCATTTGATCAGGTGATCGAGACCACCGGCTGCGATCAGCTTGATTCGGGCAACAGCCGCTGCGGCCACGATTACGGCACTGCCCTGTCCGAGGCGGACAAAACGGCGCTGCTGGAGTATCTGAAGTCGATCTGATCCCGGCAAAAACGGCCGCAGCCCTGCTTGCAAGGGCTGCGGCGGCAGGAATCCTCTTTCCAAAATGGCAGAACGGGTCTATAGGCACGGCTTCACGCGGGGTGACAGCCTTGGAGGCACCCCGGCAGACATATTGGAGAATTAAGATGGCAAAAGAGATTCCTGATCTCGTAGCCCAGGAACGTGCGGGGACGGGCAAGGGCGCCGCTCGCGCTGCGCGCCGCGCAGGCATGGTTCCGGGTGTGGTTTATGGCGGCGACACGGATCCGGTTGCGATCCAGATCCCGTTCAACGAACTGCTGAAAAAGCTGAAAGCCGGCCAGTTCAAGTCCACCCTGTGGAACCTGAAAGTGGAAGGCCACGACGATGTGCGCGTGATCTGCCGCGACGTTCAGCGCGATGTGGTGAAGGACCTGCCGACCCACCTCGACCTGATGCGCCTGCGCCGCACCTCGAAGATCAACCTGTACATCCCGGTTGAGTTCATCAACGAAGATGCGGCCCCCGGCATCAAGAAGGGCGGCATGCTGAACGTGACCCGTCCCGAGGTTGAGCTGGTTGTGACTGCCGGCGACATCCCCGAGAAGCTGGTTGTCGACATGGCCGGCCTGAACATCGGCGACGTTGTCACCATCTCGTCGATCGAGCTGCCGAAAGGTTCCAAGCCGACCATCGACCGCGACTTCGTGATTGCAAACATCGCATCGCCCGGCGGCCTGACCTCTTCCGATGACGAAGAAGGCGAAGGCGAAGAAGGCGAAGCAGTGGAAGCAGCTGCTGAAGCATAAGACCCGCGCCCATCGGGCAACGGTTTCACGGGCTCCCATCCGGGGGCCCGTTTTCTTTTGTGTGCTGGGCCTCTGCCGGTGATTGACTTTCGGTCCCGCCGCTGGCCCATTTCCGCCTGAGGCCGGAGAGGGACAGGCATGGCGGACTACGATATTGCCGTTGCAGGCGCGGGCATTGTGGGGATGAGCTGCGCCCTGTGGGCGCAGATGCGCGGCCACAAGGTGCTGCTGATCGATCCGGAGGATCCGGGCTCTGGCACCAGCTATGGCAATGCCTGCACGCTGGCGACCTATGCCTGCCTGCCGGTGAATGATCCGTCGGTGCTGACCTCGCTGCCCAGTCTGATGTTTTCCAAGGACAGCCCGCTGTCGCTGTCCTATGCCCATGCGCTGCGCAACCCGCGCTGGATGCTGTCCTTCCTGGCCAATTGCCGCCCCGGCCCGTCGCAACGGATCGCGGGCCATTTGGCGGATCTGCTTTCGCACGCCGATGCCGGGATCAACCCGCTGATCGAAGCCGCCGGCGCGCAGGATCTGGTGGTGGAGCGCGGCCAGCTGTCGGTCTGGTCAACGGCGAAAGCAGCAAAGGCTGCCACAGCCGATCTGGAACGCCGCCGCGTCTTGGGTGTCCCGTGGCGGGAGGTGGCGCCGGAAGAGGCGCTGGAGATGGAACCGGGGCTGCAGTTGCCGGTCAAACGTGCGGTGCATTTCCATGCTGCGCGGCACTTGCGCGATCCGCTGGAGTTCATCACCCGGATGCACCAAGCCTTCACTGAAAGGGGCGGCACTACATTGCGCGCCAAGGCTGAGGCTGTCAGCACCTCGGGCGCGAGCGTTGAACTGCAGGCCGATGGGCAGTGCCTCACTGCGGGCCATACGGTGATCGCCAGCGGCGCATTTTCCAAGCGGATTGAGGGGGCCGGGACGCAAAAGCTGCCCTTGGGCACCGAGCGCGGCTATCACGTGATGTATGAAGGCGAGGCGCATCGGGTGACGCGGCCGGTGGGCTGGGGCGAGGCCGGATTTTATGCTGTGCCCCATGCCAAGGGCCTGCGGCTAACCGGAACGGTGGAGATTGCAGCGCTGGATGCGCCCATGAACAAGCGCAGGCTGGCCTATATTGCCCGCAAGGGGGCGGAGATGCTGGGGGTGCTGCCGGAACCAGACAGCGAATGGCTGGGCTACCGCCCGACCATGCCCGATTCGCTGCCGGTCATCGGCCGCAGCCCGCAGTCGGACCGGGTGCTGTATGCCTTTGGCCATCAGCACATCGGGCTGACCCTGGGCGGCATCACCGGGCGGCTGATTGCGGATCTGGCAGAAGGCCGTCAGCCCAATGTCGATCTGGCGCCATTCGCGGCGGACCGCAGCTTTGCCTGACGCCGCGCGGCACTGGATTCCACGCGCCAAATAGGGCATCACTCGATTTCCTTGAAACGCAGATCGGGCAGAACCCCCATGAAACTCTTCGTCGGCCTTGGCAATCCCGGCCCGAAATATGAGCGCAACCGCCATAACATCGGCTTCATGGCGCTGGACCAGATTGCTGGCGATCACGGGTTCAGCCCCTGGAAGTCCAAGTTCCAGGCGCTGATCTGCGAGGGCAATCTGGGTGGCGAAAAGGTTCTGCTGCTGAAGCCGCAAACCTTCATGAACCTCTCCGGCCAGTCGGTAGGGGAGGCGATGCGGTTCTACAAGCTGACACCGGCCGACGTGGTGGTGCTGCATGACGAGCTGGACCTGGCGCCAGGCAAGGCGCGCATGAAACAAGGCGGCGGCCATGCCGGCCACAACGGCTTGCGCTCAATCCATTCGCATATCGGCGCGGACTATGCGCGGGTGCGGCTGGGGATCGGCCATCCGGGCCACAAGGACGCGGTGGCGGGGTACGTTCTGCGCGATTTCCCCAAGGCGGATGAGGGCTGGCTGGACGATCTGATGCGCGGCATCTCGGACGGCGCGGCGGAACTGGCTAAGGGGGACGGCGGCAAGTTCATGAATGCTGTTGCCCTGCGGGTCGCACCGCCGCGCAGCTCCACCACCAAGCCTAAGGCGGAGGCAAAACAGCCCGACAGGGAGGAGGTGGCGCCGGACACCCGCTCGCCGCTGGAAAAACTGATGGACAAGTTCAAGTGAGCCGGGAGACAGGCAGATGGTGAAACTGATTATCGACACTGATCCGGGCATCGACGATGCAATGGCGATCTTCTATGCCGCCGCGGCCCCGGACATTGATCTGCTGGGTCTGACCACGATTTTCGGCAATGTGACCACCGCGACGGCCACCCGCAATGCGCTGCGCCTGCTGGAAGCCGCGGATCTGGAGGTGCCGGTGGCTTCAGGTGCCACAACACCGCTGGTTCTGCCGCCGTTCAAACCCTCGGCCTATGTGCATGGCGAGGAGGGTTTTGGCGACATTCCGGCGGCAGAGCCCAAGGGGAAACCGCTGGACGAGGACGCTGCCGATTTCCTGTGCCGCATGGCGCGGGAGCACAAGGGAGAGCTGGTGGTCTGCCCGATCGGCCCGCTGACCAACATCGCGCTGGCGATGCAGCGCGATCCGGAGTTTATCAGCAATGTGAAATCCATCGTGGTGATGGGCGGCTCCTTGGAGGAGGGCGGCAATATCACGCCGCACGCGGAGGCCAATATCTACCACGACCCGCATGCGGCGGATGTGGTCTGCCAGGGCGGCGCCAAGGTCGTGTTTGCTGGGCTGGACGTCACTCACCGCATCCTGTGCCGGCCTGAGGATTTTGAGGCCATCGCTGCCAGGTCGCCGGAGCTGGGCGGCATGCTGCAGGAGATGTCGCATTTCTACATCAAGTTCTACAGGGAGGTCGCCGGCCTCAATGGCTGTTCGCTGCATGACCCGGCGGCGGTGATTGCCTGCACCAACCCGGAACTGTTCGGGATGCGCGACGTGGCGCTTGAGGTGTCCTGCGAGGGTGAAACCTCTGGTGCCACGCTGGCCGCGCCGGACAGCGGGCGGGAGCCGGTCAAGGTCTGCATGACAGTGGAGGCGGAGGCAGTGAAATCGCTGTTCCTGAAGCGGCTGGCGGTGCTGCCCTGATCCGCATCGCGGCCTGCGGGCCGTCAGGCATACCGTTTGGCCCCGGCCACGCAGAGCACCACAAACGCCGTGGCGGCCAGCATGGCGGGGGCAACCGGTTCTGAGAGCAGCCATGCTGCGAGCATCAGGCCCAGGAACGGCTGCAGCAGCTGCAGCTGCCCGACCCCCGCGGTGCCGCCAAGCGCCAGGCCGCGGTACCAGAACACAAAGCCGATCAGCATCGAGAACATCGAGACATAGCCCAGGCTGATCCAGACTGGCAGGCTGAGGCCGGCAAGGGTTTCGGGCCGGGCGGCCAGCGCAGTGAGCGCCGTAACCGGCAACGCCAGCGCCAGCGCCCAGGAGATCACCTGCCAGCCTCCCAGCCGCCGCGACAGCTGTGCGCCCTCGGCATAGCCCAGCCCGCAAAGGATGATGGCCGCCAGCATCAGCGCGTCGCCGGTCAGCGACACATCCGCATTCTGTGACAGGGCGAACCCCGCCACCGCCAGACTGCCGAGGATGGAAAACAGCCAGAACAGCGGGCTTGGCCGCTCGCCGCCGCGCAGCACGCCAAAGATTGCGGTGGCCAGCGGCAGCAGGCCGATGAACACGGTCGAATGCGCAGCAGTAATGTGCTGCAGCGCCGTTGCGGTGAGCAGCGGGAAGCCAATCACTACCCCAGCTGCAACTACTGCAATCGAGGGCAGATCCTGCCGCCGCGGCCAGGGCTGGCGCAGCAGAAGCAGCAGCGCAGTGCCGAGGAGGGCGGCAAGGACGGCACGGACCGAGGTCAGGAACACCGGATCCAGCATGCCGACAGCGACGCGGGTTGCAGGCAGCGATCCGCTGAAGATCACGACACCCAGCAGCCCGCTGCCCCAGCCTGAAAATGAAGTCTGCATGCTCTTTCTCCCCTGTCTTGGGTTTTTTTAAGGCTGAGGGGGGAGACGAGACAGATACAGGGCAGTACAGTTTTACAAAACTGTACCGGCGATTGGAGCAGTACAGTGCATAGTTTCAAGGCCCAGATTAGGGCGCCGGCTGCCTGACAGGCCCTGGATGCCGCAAGGAAATGACGCAGACGGACACGCAGGTGCCCGCGCCCGCCTAGGGCGTATCATCGCCGGTATGGTGGGTGAGGGGGAGCAGGCGTTCGGCTAGAATCCGGCTGTCGAAGTGGCCGTTTCAGCAGGGGCTGCCGGGAAGATGGAATTGCGCACGAATTCGGGCACCTCGGAATGGCCGTTCTTGAAGACGCCGCAACGCTGCAACACGTCCCGCAGGTTCGGCGATTTGCCCAGATACTCCCAAACGACGCGGGTGCCATAGAGCATATGCCCGCCTTCCGGCTCGATCCCCTGGAGCAGCCCGGGCAGAAACGACGGCTCATCATAGTCCAAGGCAATCAAGGCTGTTGTCCACATGCCGCAGCCCTGGCCCTGTTCCCGGCTGGTGATGAATATCCGCCGGTGCGTCTCGAACACCAGGCCTGCGTGTTTCAGCGTCGAGGGGGCCGCGAACTCATCGTTTTCGTAGCGCTCGATTTCCTTGGAGAACCATTGCCGCCCGCTGCCAAAGATACGGCCCATGCTTTTGAACAGGTAGTTCTTGGACGGATCCGGGCTCATGTAGATATGGTAGTAGCCCGCGTGGCGCTCCAGCAGGGCGGCGTTGCACCGGTCGCGCCGGATGATGTTTTCCACCTGAGCGCACCGTCCCCTGCGTTCTGGACCGCGACACAGCCCCCTTCAGCGCGATGCTGAGGCGGCCCGTGCATTGATCGCGGATGCCGGAACAGAAGGCACGGGTGTGCGGCTGGATTTCGTGAACACGGCCAACCGGGCCGCGATTGCCCAGATCGTCCAGGCCCATCTCTCGGAAATTGGTCTGATCGTATCGCTGAACGGACAGGATGAGGGCACTTTTTGGAGCGTTGATGAAGCTCGTGCGGCGGATCTGCAGCTGTATGTGAAGTCCTGGACCGGCAATCCCGACGGTATCTGCACGATGCAGTATTTCACCTCTGACCAGGTGGGCGTCTGGAACTGGGAAGGGCTGAACAATACGATTGCCGGCACTGGCCGTGACCGCCGGGATCGGTGCCAACGGGCGGCCGGTCGGCGTGCAGATCGTGGCGCGGGCCTTTGACGACCCCAGGGCGCTTCATGTCGCCTCGGTCCTGCAAGGCGAGATGCCTTGGCTGGATCAGGCATCCCGGCGGCCGAATTTGTAACGGCGCATTTAAGGCGGCTGGCAGGCAGGGGGCGCTGAGCGCAATCAAAGGCGGCCAGCTGCTGTCCTGCCAAAGTAAAATTTCAGGGCCGGAAGAAGGCCCTTTCCCGCCCCGGTCCATTTTAGACATGCAGGGGCGGCAACGGCGGGGCCGGTGGACGGGTACGGGAAATTCCGGCCTTCTGCGGCTCCGCTGCTGAAGTGCTTGCCAGCCGGGGCGGGTTCATTACTGGAGGAACAAGTGCCGGCATCCGGATCATGGATGGTGCGGAGAGAAAGCGGCTGCCGCTGCACTCCTGGCCTTTGGAAACGGCCCTGAAACAGGCAGCAGTGCCTGACCTGAGAATTTATTAAGAAAAAATGAAAATTCCCCGTGAAGACAAATAAACATCCGCGGATTGCCCAAATTTTGCCTTCTGCGGCTGCTTGATCCGATTTCAGAAAACAAAAGAAGGCATCTTTGAACCCATTTCATTCGCTGCCCGTTCAGACCGACAAGGAAGATTTTATGGATGAGATTTCCGAAAGCCCGTGCGCTGGAGCAGGCGCTGGCGCCTTTCCCTTTTTGCGTCATGGCCATGACCGGCTCGCAGGCCTTGCTGACGAGATAGAAGAGCTCAAGGACCTCTTGCTGGACATTCAGGCGCTGGAAGCCGGCGGCCGCCCAAGCCAGATCAGCCGGCCGTTGAAAGAGCTTGAGGATTTCAAACCCAGTGTCACCATGATCGGGCAGATCAAATCCGGCAAGACTTCCTTGGTCAATGCGATGGTGGGCCGTCCGGGACTGCTGCCTGCGGATGTGAATCCCTGGACATCAGTGGTTACGTCGCTGCATCTCAATGTCCGGTTGCGGGCTGAAGACCCCGTCGCTTCGTTCCAGTTCTTCAACGGCGACGAATGGGACCACCTGGTTTCTAACGGCGGGCGCATCGGCGAGCTTTCCATGCGTGCCGGCGCCGATGAGGAGCTTCAGAAGATTCAAGCCCAGATCTCGGACATGCGGGAGAAGACCCGCAAGCGCCTGGGGCGGCGGTTCGAGCTTCTGCTCGGCCAGAAGCATGATTACCGTCACCTGGATGACGACCTCGTGCAGCGCTATGTCTGCCTGGGTGACGACTTCGAGATGGCAGGCAGCAATGACCAGCAAGGCCGGTTCGCGGATATCACCAAGTCCGCCGACTTGTTTCTGCCGCTGCCGTCACTGCCGCTGGCGCTGTGCCTGCGCGATACGCCGGGGGTGAACGACACCTTCCTGATGCGCGAGCAGATCACCATCAAGTCCCTGCGCAACAGCCGCCTGTGTGTGGTTGTCCTGTCCGCTTCGCAGGCGCTGAGTTCGGTCGATATGGGCCTGATCCGGATGATCTCCAATGTCCGCTCGGAAGGTATCGTGATCTTCGTCAACCGGATTGACGAGCTGTCCGATCCGCTGCGCCAGATCCCCGATATCCGGGACAGCATTCTGGCGACGCTGGAAAAGCTGAACGGGCCGGTAAACCCGAAAATTGTCTTTGGCAGTGCCCATTGGGCCAATGCTGCGCTGGCTCCGGACACATGCCCGTTAGGCGCGGACAGTGCCGCCGTGTTGCGGGAGTATGCGCAGCCGGTTCTGAAGGATGCCGGGCGGGATGTGCTGCCGGACCCGGAGCTGATGTGGCAATTGTCGGGGGTGCCGGAATTGTTCGCGACCATCGGCGAACGCATTGCCGAAGGCGCAGGTGCCCGGTTGCTGTCCGAGGCCCGTCAGCGGGCGGCAAACCTTGTGTCCAGCATGCGGGCCGCCTGCACGGTGGCGTCGATGCGGATTGACGGGAACCGCATTTCCGTGATCGAGCCTGCGGCCCTCAACCAATTGCTGCGGCGTCTGGAAACCGACAGCATGGCGCAGCTGGATGCCGCTTTGGACAAAGTGTTTTCTGTCTTCGCCGCCAGGGTTGATCAGGCGCACAACAAGTTTCTGGAACGCGCTCTGACGTCCTTGCTCCAGCATCTTGAAAACTACGGGGAAAACGAAACCTGGCAGTATCCGCCGGACGGCCTGAGGCTGCTGCTCCGGTCCGGCCACCAGGTGATGCGCAAAAATCTCCTGGCGTCCTGCTCGCAAATCTACAGCGACGCGGCCGCGAAAATCGAGGAGGCCTATCAACAGGCGGTTACCATCGAAGTCAGCGATTTCCGCATTGCCCCTGCGGCGCTGCCTGAAGTTCCGCCGCCAGTTGCGATCGGGGCAACGATTGCCTTGGACCTGCAGACATCCTGGTGGAAAGGCTGGTGGCAGCGCCGCCGCGGATACCGGGCCTATGCCAGCAGCTTCCACGATCTCATCAAGGCGGAAACGGCGCCGATCATTCATGAGCTGAAAGAGCAGCAGGCTGCTGAGATCCGCCAGGAAGCCAGGACGCGGCTGTTGGAGTTCTTCGGGGAACAGCGTGCCCTGCTGATGGATGTGGCGGAGAAGACGAGGATCAGCATGGCCGATCTGAATACGCTTTTCGGGATCAAGGCGCAGCAGGAGCAGGCAGAGCTGCTGGACCTTCTGCACCGGGAACTGACCATAAACGATCCAGTTGAGGCAGCTGAACCGCTGCAGCCGGCGCAAAAAGGAGCAGCAGCATGACGGAGCTGCAGGGAGTGGGGCGCAAACCCAGAATTGCCATCATGGGGGAGTTCAGCGCTGGCAAGAGCACGCTGTCGAACCTGCTGCTGGGGCGGCGCATTCTGCCCGAGAAGGTGATTGCGACCCGGCTGCCGCCGGTGTGGATCACTGCCGGCGAAACGCCGCCAAGGCGGGCTGCGCTGGATGGCAGCCTGCATCCCGTCTCGCTCAGCAATCTTGAGGCGGTGCCTCTGGAAGACACGCTCAATGTGAAGATCAGCTTTGATGCGCCGGTGCTGGAAACCTGCGACCTGATCGATTTCCCGGGCATCTCCGACCCCAATATGCCGCCGGAGGTCTGGGAGCGGATGCTGGCCGAAGTGGACTGCGTTCTGTGGTGTACCCACGCCACCCAGGCCTGGCGGCAGTCCGAGGCGGCGGCCTGGGGGCTTATTCCAGAGGAAGTGCGGCGGCGCAGCCTGCTGCTGATCACAAGGTTTGACAAGCTGACGCGGCCGCTCGACAAGCTGCGGGTGCAGACCCGGGTGGAGCGGGAGACAGAAGGGCAGTTCGCCGGCGTTCTCCCGGTATCGCTGACCCAGGCGCTGGCCGCGGTTCCGGACAGCCCGGAATGGGAGGCTGCCGGGGCAAAAGCCTTTGCTGCAGCGCTGGATGCCATCATTCGTGCTGCTGAAACAGGCGGAGTGCCGGAAACCATCCCCTCGCTGCCCCAGGCCGCCGTGCCTCCTGATCCGGCTGTGCCCGAACCCGCTGCGGCCGCTGCAGACCTGCAACCGCCGGGCCGTGTTGTTCCGCGCCGGGTGCGACCGCAGGGGCAAAAACGGACTCCCCGCCCGAGCGGACGCCAGGAGGGGCCGGTGCTGGATCTGAGCTCGCTGCGAAAGGAATTGGCAGACACCTGAAAAAGAGGCTTGTAATCCGGTGCTTATTGCGCTTGTGAATCTACCTGCGGGCCGGCTGGAGTCGGCCCATCAGGCAGGGCCTCTTTTATGACAGTACCGGAAGAACTGGACATTCTGCACGGCAGGTTCCCCTCCTGCGGGACGCTGGCCTATGCTGACCTGGCTGCTGGCATGGTTTTAGTGGCCAACAGCCGGTCAAAGCTGGACCGCCACGCGCTTGACGCGCTTTGTGCTGAAGCCGGGTGCCTGCTGGGCGACGCCGCGGCGCCGCCGCTGGGCGGCCGGCCTGCGGTTTTTGCACTGGTGCGCGAGGCCGACAGAGTGCTGCTGGCCTTCAGGTCGCTTGATCAGCCAACGGATGCGCTTTTGTGCCTCGCCAAGCCGGAGCTGGAGGTGGCCGCGTTTCAGAGAGAAGCGCAGGATTGCCTGGCCCGGATCTGTGCAGATAACTGACGGACCTGCGCGCCAAGACCTTCGAACGGGAAATTCATTGTGACACAAGAAGACGCAGTTGCCGGAAACCTCGCGGCCCTTGGGGCCCGGCAGACCGAATTCCGGGATGGCAAACGGGTCATCTCCAATGGTCTTTTCCCGCCGCCCCTTCCGGCCATTATGGGAGAGATCGGTACCACCATTCTGCCGCGGCAAGTGAGGTTCCAGGCGGGCGCGAGCCATCTTTGTTTCATTGTGTCCGAACGGCGGCTGATGACGCTGGTCTCTGCCAGCAGCGACCTGCAGGAGGGGCTGCCGACAGCTGGCTCCGGCTTGTCGTATGATCAGCCGGAGGCTTTGGAAGCCATCGCCGGGGCATTGGTCCGGCTGGTGCAGGGCGAAGCCCCGGTTCTGGTGGAAACCGGATTTGCCGAAGTGAATGGGGGGCAGGGCAGCCTGGGACTGCCGCTGCGGATGCTGGAAGAAATGCTGGATCTGGACCTGGTTGAACAGGAACGGCCCATGGCGTTCTTCATCGATGCCAGTGCCGAATTGTACGCCGCTTGCCTGCTTCACTCCGCTGGTGCCTGGCTGGGCACCGCGGAAGACGAGGCGGTATTGGCTAGCCTGCAGAAAGTGGCGGACGTTCAGTGGGAACGGTTCCAGGCGTCTTATGCCAAGCATGCGGAACAGTCTGAGGCGCCGCGCCTGGTCTCCCTCGGGCCGAGCCTGGTTGGCGGCCTGTGCGTCTCTGTTGTGTGGGCCGATGGCGAAATCGCCTTGTTTGCCCATGGCGAGGCCGAACTGGCGGGCCTTCACGAGATCTGGCAGCGGGTTTTCACCCTGTAAGGTGAAAACCCGGCCGTGGCTTGGCATCAGGCGGCGAGCTGCGCCTGCATGTCCCGTTTGAGCTGCAGCAGGACGCTGGTGGCATCGCTCAGCGAGGTGTCATCCTGCTCAACCTGGATCAGATGGATCAGGTCTTCGGCCTCAGATACCGCGCTGCGCATCCCTGTCAGCGCTCTGTCAGCGCCGCCGTGAGCGTCCAGGTGGTTGTCCAGCCATTGCACTGAACGCAGAGTTTCCCGGATCAGTGCGCTGCTGTCTGCGGCTGCGCCATCCTGCAGGGCTTGGCTTAAACTGCGGCCCTGTTCGCTAAGAAACTCCAGTGCCTGGGTGTAAGCTTGCCGGGTTTCCGGGCTGAGCGGGCGTCCAGCCGGTGCCGCGGCGGCGGGGGCAGGGGCGGGCGCTGCAGGTGCCTTGAGGTTCGCCAGCAGTGGTTCCGGGGTTGCGGGGCGGGGGGCGGCAGTAGGCTGAACTGCCTCTGGAGCTGCTGGATTTTCAGCTAGGGAAGGGGCGTATTGCAGGAGCAGGCTCTTGGCCTGGTCCTGTGCTGCCTGCCGCCCAAGTTTCACTTCGTGCATTACCGCGGAGATGAGCGCCTGACCGCCGGACCGGCGCAGCCTGTCACGGTCGACGGACCCGTCCGCCTGCCGCGCGGCCTGGGCGTCGAGGGTGGCCAGCGGCAATATCCGGTTGAACTGCTCAGAAGCGGTGTCTTGCAGGCCCGTCAGCACTGGTTCCAGCCGACCTTGCGCAGCCAGGGCGTCGGCCTTGGTCAGCAGCAGGAAGGCGCTGTCCTTCATTTGCTCGGATGCCCTGGTCCAGGCTGCCTGCTCGGCTGCGGAAAATTCCTGCGTGCACCACAGGGCGATATCCGTCTTGTCTGCGGCCCAGGGGATTGCCCGATCCAGAGCCGCGGCGTCGGGGGCAACAACCTCAAGGATGCTGATCTGGTTCAAGGCTGGCAGAGGCAGTTCGGCTTCCACAAAGACCGGTGCCCTGGCCGCAATGGCTGCAGGGTCGAAATCCGGCAGACTGATGCGGCTGCCGTCGGGCAGGGTGCAGCGGGTGCTTGCAGTGCTCCCGCCACTGATCTGCAAGGCCGGCAGCGCCGTGCCGGCCGGGATAACCTGCCTGCCGAGCAGAAGGTTTAGAACGCTTGACTTGCCCGCGCCCGGCAGACCGAAGAGCGTCAGACGTACCGGCCGTTCGAGCCTTTCCAGCAGCGTTTGCGCTGCGGCTTGCAGGCGGGCAGGGAGCTGCCCCTCTGCCAGCGCGCGCTGCAGTTCGCCGGCGGGTCCGGTCTTCTCCGCTTGCGTCATGCCTAACGCCCTTTCGCGGCCAGCTTGACCACCTTGCCATCCTGTTCCGGAAGTTGCGGCGGATCGTAGGAATTGCTGTTCATCGCCACCACGCGGGTTGCATGGACCGAGTTGTCGGCGGCCAGGTCCACCGGCTTGCGGCGGATCTGCCGTGTTACCGGTTTGTTGTGGTTAAGCTTGATCACCGCAAAGGAAATATTGTCCTGGTCCGGGTCCGCCAGGTCATCCAATGCGGCCAGCAGGCGTTCGACGATTTCCGCGCTCTTGCGGCGGCGGTACTTGTGCAGGATCTTTTCGATCCGTGCATCTTCCAGAAACTGCAGCCCGTCGCTGGACACGACGACGATGTCGCCGACTTCCATACGGAAGGGGGTCTTGGGGCAGTCCGTGCGCGTCACCCGGTCGCCCAGAATGACGGAGGTGAGGCAGTTGCGGTCCGGATGATCGCGCGCGGCGGCCTCGTCCAGCAGGCCTGCCTTAACCATCATATCAATCTGCGGCGCCATCGAGTGGTCCTCGTTCAGCTGCTTCAGCTTGCCGCCGCGCATCAGATACAGCGGTGAATCTCCGATTGACAGCCAGTACAGCCGGTCCTCGATCATCACCAGCGACACCAGCGTTGCGCCCATGCCGCGGACACTGGGGTTGTCCTGGACGTATTCCTGCACGCAGCTGTTCGCTTCGGAGGCCGCATAGGTCAGGTGATAGGGGATCTGGTTTTCGTACTCTGCGAAGTTGACGCTTTCGAACTTCAGTTTGCTGAAGGCTTCGGTCACCACCATCTTGGAGGCGACGTCCCCTGCGGCATGGCCGCCCATGCCGTCCGCCAGGATCGCCATGCCGATGTCGGTTCCTGCCGGAAAGTCGGTGACGATGGCATCTTCCTGATAGTCGCGCGCGCCCTGGCAGATCGCTGCGGCGACGTCAAAGCGCGGTTCAGGCGATTTCCACATGTTCCGCCTCCTGCGTGCCGGTGCCGGTCCAGTTGAAGTCTTCGCCGCACAACGCCATGAAGCGCAGCGTGGTTTCGCCCAGGCGGATAAGGTCGCCGCTTTTCAGAACCTCGTTGCTGATGACCGGCTGGCCGTTCAGCCGCACGATGTTGCTTTTGCCGCCGTGGCCCAGGAAGAATTGCGAAGTTTCGGGGTCAAAGACGATCGCGGCATGATTGCTGCGGGAAATTGCGGTGTCGCCGAAATCCAGCGAAATCGCCTGATTTTCACCGCGGCCGATGGCGGACATGCCGGCCTTCAGCGTGAAGCATTCGCCGTAACCCGGGCCGTCGGCGACCACAATCCAGCCAACCGGAAAACGGGTATCGCGGGCCGGGCTGGCGGTCGCGGACGCATTGAACAGATCGACAACCTGCCCGTCGGACGTATCAAAACCCAAGAGGCGGGTTTTGGCGCGGCGTTTGCGGGCGGGGGCAGCGCTGACATGCGCAGTCAGATCCGGCAGCTCGCCGCCCGGCTGGGGCATTTGCGGGGCAGAGGCAGACGGGGCTGGTGCGGGTGTTGCTGCAGGTTCAAGATCCCAAATGCCCGCGGCGGTTTCCGGCGCATCGGTGGGCGCCGCCACGGAACCGGCTTTCTGCTGGCTGTCTTCGGCAGTGTCCGGACCCAGGTCCAGTTCCACGGTTCTGGTGCGCCGGGCAACGGCCTGCAGCACGTCCTGCTGCATGGCGTCGTCGCTGTCCCGCAGCCGGTCCAGCGGTTCAATTTCTGGCTGTTGATCCTGCCGTCCGATTAGTTTTCCGAAAAATCCCATAATGTCAGCCTTTGTGTTTGTGTCATGAAACAGAGCGGAGGCGGCCGCCGGCCATGCCCGCGGCAGGGCATGGCCGGGAGGCTGGCTTAGCTGCCGATCTTGTTGAACTCTGCGAGGCTGTCAGCGATGATCGCGTACCATTCGCCGCTTTCGCGCATCTCGTTCAGGCCCTTGTTGAGCAGGGTCAGGTAGACTCGGCCGCGCGGGTTGGTCTTGTGGGTCACAAAGTGGATCGCCTGCAGCTGAGACAGGTTGGAGTTCAGCTGCACCTTGCCTTCTGCTTCAGCCACTTCGCGGACTGCGGCATCGCCCGCTTCGAGGTCCAGCAGCGCCATGTCGGCCTCGCCGGTCACCAGTTTGCGGATGCATTCAACCGCAGAGGTCGGATGCACGAGTGAGATCACCGGCTCCACCAGGCCTTCGCCGGACAGCTCGGCCAGGGACCAGCCTTCCGGGCGGCAGATCTTGGCGCCGGCGTAATCTGCATAGTCCTTGACGTTGGCATAGGCGTTGTCGGCCATGGTCCAGTGGGCGGACACGGATTCATAGATCGGCAGCGAGAAATTCAGCTGGGTGCAGCGGTACTTGGTGTCCGCGTCTGTGTTTTCGAGGTTGGAGCAATCTGCCGGTTTGTACCAAGCGATCGAGACGTCGAAGGCGCCAAGCGGCAGCAGGGTGTCGAAATGGGCCTTCCAGTCATCAACGAAGCTGAGGTTGTATTCGCGGTCGTTGCCGCCGCGGTTGAGCGCAGTGGTGGCCAGGCGCACCAGCATGCCGCCGCCCTTGAGGCTTTCGCCGGTGAAGGGCTCCCAGCCGTTGCCGGACACCATCTTGATCGGCGGCTCATAGATGCTGGACTTGGCCCGTTTGGACTGTTTTTCCTCTTCCTGGGCAATGATGTCGGTTACTTCGCTGTCGGCAGTCAGGCGGCCGTCCTCACAAGGGATCTGCAGGACTGTGCCCGGGTCCAGGCTGTTGGGGTTTGAAATGGCGTTGCGGTTGGCATTGAAAATCATCTGATAGTCAAAGGAACCATAGGCGGCCTGGGCGATGGAGCCGAGGCTGTCGCCATCCTGAACAGTGTAGGGCGCACAGGCCTCTTGGGCGGCTGCCGAAGAGGCGGCAAGCAGGGCGGCGGTTACGGTGGTTGCACCGTATTGAACCAGGGATTTGATCATCGTCATGAGAGTTAGTTCCTTTTCAATGGGGCACCGCCGTCCGTGCGCAGATGACGCAGGCAGTGTTGTGAGGTTTGAGGGGGGGAGGTCAGTTGGTGAGATGTCTGATTTCGCGCTGCAGGGCCTTGGAAACGATGGCGTACCATTCGCCGGAAACGGACATGTCCTTCAGTCCGCGATTGAGAAGGTCCAGGGTTTCCTGGGCCCGGGGGTGATCCTTGTGAACGATGGCGTGGAGGGATTTCACCTCGCCGAGGTTCGGGTTTTCCTGGATCTGGCCGGCCAGACCCATGGTGGCGAGTGTGTCGCTGGCAACCAGGGTATCGAGGGCCACCACATCGACGGCGCCTGCGGCCAGTGCGGTGAAGCACTCTGCTATTTGGACCGGACGGTAGAACTTCACCGTGTCCGCGGTGAGGCCCGCGGTGTCCAAATGGGCCATGGAATACCCCTCGGGGCGGCAGATGCGGGTTCCCTTCAGGTCGCCGTAGTCAAAGGCTGTGGCGTAGGCGCTGCCGGTACTGGCAAAGAAACCATCGACGACCTCATAGAAGGGATCGGAGAAGCGGTAGCTGTCGCAGCGGAACTTGTCGCCGGCGGACAGCAGCTCATAGTCGCCGCAGTCGGGTTTCAGCCAGGGAAAGGACCCCTCGAAGGCCATGGCGGGCAGCAGGGTTTCCAGATGCGATTCCCAGTCGTTCACAAAGGTTACAGAGACTGCGGCGTCCGGGGCGGCGCGCAGGGCGGCGGTTTCGATCAGCTGCGTGAACATACCGCGTCCGGGCAAATCCTCGCCTGTGAAGGGCGGGAAATCATTGCCGGTGAGCAGGACAATCGGTTCGGGTGCGGCAATAGCAGCCGGGGTTTCCGCTGCTGCGGATTCGGCGGCCGGCGCCTCAGCTGCGGCGGGTTCCTCTGCAGTTGCCTGTGCTTCAGCAGTCTGTGCGTCAGCCGCCTGGTCCTCAGCTGTCTCAGTTGCAAGCACCTCTGCCGGCAGGCTGCCGTCGGCGCAGGGCAGGACCAGCTGCATGCCGATTTCGATGATGTTCGGGTTGCGGCCGATGACTGCCTTGTTGGCGTTGTAGATCACCCTGAACTTGGAATGCCCATAGACCTTTTCGGTAATTTCCCGCAGGTTGTCGCCGGCTTGGACGTCGTACACCTGACAGGCTTCTTGAGCTTGAGCAGACTGCCCGGCGGCCGCGATGGCGATCAGAGAGGCACCCATGAATCTTGCAGTATTCCGCATATAAACTGTCCTTGTGGGTCAGAGAGGCAAAGCTCTCCTGGGAACGGCCGCTGGTAAGGCTGACCGCCTGATGCTTGTTTTTGAGTGAGAGGCCGGAGGGGCGTTAGCTGCTTCCGGCCAGTTTCAGGCTGACCGAGGCCGCGGCCCCGTCACGCAGAATGTCGAAGCTTGCCGCCGGGGCATTCCGATCCTTGAGGGCCTGCATAATTTCAGACATTGAATTTGCTTGGGTCAAACTGGTGCCGGTTGTGGTTTCGCGCAGCAGCACATCCCCGGGCAGAAGATCGGCGGATCCGTCGGCAGCCGCTTGGCTGACAGCCGTGATCCATTCGCCGTCCAGCTGTCTGGCTTCGAATTGGAGGCCGCTATTCATACCGGTCCGCCGCACCACCGGAACTGCCAGCAGCCCCAGTTCGAAACGCTTGGTTTCGGCATCCTTGAACCGGATGGAGGCACGGGTGTAGCCGTCCGGATCGATCTGCAGCGCATTCAGGAGTTGCGTGGCAAACCGGGAATCCGCTGCAAGAGGCTGATTATTGACCGTGAGGATTTCAACACCGGGTGCGATCCAGGACCCGGCCTTGTTCAGGTCGATATCCTCAGCGACGCCGGTAATGGAAACCACCTGGGCTTTGCGAATGGCCGTTTCTTCATACTCGAAGGGGATCGACACGTCCCAAAGGGCAAAGGTGACCTCCTGCCCGGATACCGGTTCCGGCGCGGGTTGCGCAGCAGCGGTTTCCGCAATGGCTGCATCCGCGTCGGCCGCAATCTCATTCTTTGCTGCACTTGCCCGTTCTGTGTCATTGGCCGCTTGCAGTTCGGCTCCAGTGGCATTTTGATCCGGTTCTGCTGCAGCCTCAGCCGTTGCAGCCGCGCTTTCTTGCTCCGCTCCGCCAGTAATAGCGCCTTCCGATGCTGCCGCCGGCGCTTCTACGGTCTCCGGGGCCCTTTGAAGGGGGGCTGCGGGGGCATCCGCAGTCAGGCTGACGGCGGCGGAATTCGCTTCACTTTCAGTCGCGGGCTGTGCGGTTTCGGAAGTGTTCTCTGCTGCCGCGGCTTGCACGTCCGCTGCAGAACTTCCGGTTGCCGCAGCGGCGGTTTCATCGGGAGCGGCGCCGGAGGTGCCGTAGAAGGCATAGCCCGCTGCCGCCACCCCGGCCATGAGCGCCAGCGCTGAGACCGCCGGGAGAAGGCTGCGGTGCTTCTTTTCCGGGGCCGGGGCCGCGGTACTGTTGGCGGCTTCTTGCGCCGCAGGCGCTGTTGGCTCTCCATCCAGCATCGCGAGCCATTCCGCGGCGGACTGCAGGCGCATTGCAGGCTTTGTGTTCATTGCCTTGTCGATGGCTTCAAGAAAGCCCGCGGGATAGCCCTCTATGGCACCGGCCAAGGGCTCATAGGGGTCTGGGCGCTGCTCAGCGATGGCCACCAGCCGTGCTTGGCCGTTTACCGGCGCCTCACGCCGAATCACATGGTAGAGAGAGGCGGCCAGCGCATAGAGGTCGCTCCAGGGGCCTTGCTCGCTGCCGGCAATGTAAAATTCCTGCGGCGAGTAGCCGTCCTTAACCACCCGCAGCGCAGAATACTTGCGGCCATCCGAGCCGGTTTCCTCCCGGGCAGCGCCGAAATCAATCAGAACCGGTTCACCTGATTTGGTCAGCAGGATGTTGTCGGGAGAAATGTCACGGTGCAGCAGCTTGGCGTCGTGCACGTAGCCAATTGCGGACAGCAGCTTGCGGGTCATACCGGTGATCTGCTCCGGCGTCAGGACGGTCTCCTGATCTTCCAGGATGTCCTGCAAGTCGCGGCCGTCAACATAGTCGATGGCCATGTAAGCGGTGTCGTTGTCCTCAAACACCTGATGCACGCCGACGATGTTCGGATGCTCCAGTTTGGACAGGCTTTGGGCTTCGCGGATGAAGTGGCGGATGATCGATTTCAGTTCACCCTGATGGGCCCGCGACCGGGCACTGACGAGAGCGTTGGTCCGGCGGCAGAATGCATCGGCAAAGCACTCCTTGATCACAACGGTTCGGTCCAGGCTGTCCTTGGCAAGATACGTAATGCCGAAGCCGCCATTGTTCAGGAACCGGGTGATGGTGTACTGGCCGTGGAGCAGCGACGTGCCCGGCTGCAGATCATCCTGCTGATCCGCTTCAACTGACGTCTCCACAAGCGAATTGAGTGCCATTCTGTTGCTCCCCTCTCAACGTTTATGCGGCTGTTGCCCGCCTTATGCGTTAATTCTTTGTTAAGCTGATCTGTTGAGAAACCGGCGACAATAAGGCGCAAACAGGGAATATTGGCGAAAGTGGCCTCCTGAGGGAGCTTTGGCGCTCCTGAAAGAAGGCCGCAGGGGGGGGGAGCACCTGGCGTATGGCCTTCTTTTTTAAGACAGTTCGCAAACTGATTCCCGGTATTTCGGGCAAGTTCGGATGCAATCGAGCGAGGTGCAGCTATTGCTGGCGGAATCGAATCCGCCTTTTTTCGTTCAATAACTCGCGGCTGGGGCAGGCGCAGAGGGGGCGTGTTTCCTTTGCCAAGGGATCGCTGGCGGGCCGGGTCACAGTCGCCCGGGAGATCAGGTGCCAGGCCGCCTTTTTCAGGCTTTCCGTAGCATGATCCGTTCAAATTGATGGTGTTTTCTGTCCCTCAGGCGAAGCTTGATGGTGTGGTTTTCTGTGTCCGAGGCAGGTGTTTCCAGCGTGTTCAAGCCTGGCGTTCTGCTTTAAGTAAAGTGCAGCCGCCAGGCATCCGGCGGCGGGGCAGGGTGTGCAAAGGGCCGCCTGAAGATGTGCGGTGGAGGAACCAGAATTGAGCCGTGAATTGGGAACGGGGGTAACATTGAGGTCCAGCTGCGTCCTGCCGCGGCTGGTTCTGGCTTTGGCAGCGGCGGCTCTGCTGGCCTTGAGCGCGGCTGCCGGGCTGTCGCAATCGCCAGACGGTCCGGTCCAGACAGACGGACAGATCGAAGTCGGCGCCGCGGCCGTGCGCGACAGCGAGATCCTCAGCCGGATCGAAAAGCTGCTGGCCCAGATCGACGGCTTCAGCAGCGTCGATGTGTCGGTTTCCGAAGGTGTCGTCCAGATCACCGGGGAGGTGATCGACAACGCGGCGCAGGATCGTCTGAACCAGATCATCAACCGTGTCGCCGGCGTGGTTGCGATCGAAAACGAAACAGAGATCAGCGGCACGCTGGAGGAAAGGCTGGCCCCGGCGATGGAAAGGATCGCCGGGCGGACACGGAATATTCTGGCAAACGGGCCGATTTTTCTGGTCGCTCTGACCGCCTTTCTGATGGTCGCAGCGGGGGGCTGGCTGCTGACCACGCGGATCGGCATCTGGACCCGGCTGGCCCCCAATGCCTTTATCGCGGATGTCTACCGCGCCGTTGCAAGGATCCTCTTTATCCTGACGGGGCTGGTTCTGGCACTGGACATCCTGAATGCAACCGCGCTGATCGGTGCCGTCCTGGGTGCCGCAGGTGTGGTCGGTCTGGCGCTTGGCTTTGCGGTGCGCGATACGGTGGAGAATTTTATCGCTTCTATCCTTCTTAGCTTGCGGCAGCCGTTCCGGCCCAATGACTTTGTCGATATTCAGGGCGACCAGGGGACGGTGGCGCGCCTGACCTCGAGGGCGACCATCCTGATTTCGCCTGAGGGCAACCATATCCGTATTCCGAATGCGACCGTATACAAGGGGCGTATCGTGAATTTCACCCGCGATCCCCGGCGCCGTTTCGGATTTGATTTGGGAGTGGATGCGGACGCGGACCTGGCAGCGGCGCTGACCACAGCCGTTGATGCACTGGAGGCACAGCAGTTTGTGCTGCACGAGCCGGAGGTCGGCGCCTGGATCAGCGAGGTTGGGGATTCCAACGTCATCCTGACCTTCACCGGCTGGGTAGACCAGACCAAAGTGGATTTCGCCAAAGCGCGCGGCGAGGCGATCCGGGCGGCCAAGCTGGCGCTGGAGGATGCAGGCTTTGGCCTGCCTGAGCCGATCTACCGGGTGCGGCTGGACGGGGCGCAGGCTGCGCTGCCGTCCTCCACAGACGCTGTTGAAGGCGGCCGCACTCCAAGAGCCGCAGTTGCGGACCTGCCGGAGGCCGCCGACCCCGCGCGGGCAGAGCCTGCCATAGCAGAGGCGGCAGAGCGGGAACGCGAAGGGCTGGATGGCGGTGAAAACCTGCTGGACGATCAGCAGAAGGTGGAGTGAGGTTGTAACTGCAGCTAGCTGACATTCGCGGCGGCGGTCACGAACTTACATCTGTGGAGGCCCCCTTTAATGCAAGTTGTTTTTTGAGCGTTTGGGAATGTGAACGGATGCGGTCATCTGTCAGGCCTGTTTATGCGGCGTTTCAGACGCCGCTGGCCGGTATGGAGATACGCGGTTCAGTTCCACATCACAGTGGCGGGTTGATTATCCCGGTGTGAGTTCCTGGTTTTACTGAACCCGATCTTTCCGATCATTTGCCCTTACACTCAAAGACCTCCTCACATTCCCGACGTACCGGCCATCGCAACGCTTACGCGGCGGCGATAGCCGGGTCTCTGTAATCTTCGTGTTTCACCAACATGGCCCATAACCTGCGCGCCATCTTATTTGCGAGTGCAATTGCGACGACCATACGTGGTTTTCTTGCGAGCATCCTTTGGAGCCAAGATGCTTCAGGGGCACCCTTGTGAATCGCCATCCTCACTACGGACATGGCACCGATGACCAAGAGCCTGCGGATATCTCTCTGCCCCATCTTCGACGTTCGGCCCAATTTCTGCTTTCCCCCGGTCGAGTGTTGCTTCGGTACCAGCCCTACCCACGCAGAAAAATCCCGACCCCGACGAAAGATTTCCATAGGTGGGGCGAAGGCCGAGACAGCCATTGCAGTTATCGGACCGATGCCTGGCATGGTCTGGAGACGGCGTGCGTTATCGTCTCTTGTCGCTTCGATGCGTACCTGCTTTTCAAGCCTGCCTATTTGTTCTGTTAGTGTAGCGATCTGACCAAGGTAGATTGATCCAACATCTGTCACCACTTTTGGCAGACCGTTCTCGGGATCTTCCAAGATTTCCCTCAGACTTTTGATATTTGTCGTCGTTTTTGGTGCCACCCGGCCAAACTCGGCGAGATGAGCCCGCAGGGCGTTGATCAGCTGCGTGCGTTGCCTCAAAAGCAGGTCACGTGTCCGGAACAAAACCGCCCGACTTTGCTGCTCATGTGTTTTCACGGCGACTGTTCGCATCGTTGGACGTGACGCAGCCTCGGCAATCGCTTCTGCATCAGCCGCATCATTCTTATGCCGTTTGACGAAAGGTTTCACATAGATGGGCGGTATCAATTTCACATCATGGCCAAGTGCCTCGATCTGACGCCCCCAGTCATGCGCGGTTGCACAAGCTTCCATAGCAACTGTGCAATTCGGTTGTTGTACAAAAAATGCCAAAACTTGCGCCCGAGACAGCTTTTTGCGGAACAGAACACTGCCGTCAGCCGCTGCCCCATGCACCTGAAAACTACGCTTTGCTAAATCTACTCCTATGATCGCAACCATTTCCATTGTCGCCTCCTCTGTTTCTGGTCTGTTAAGACAGTACCAGCATGGCACATCACGATGCCGTCGGGAGGGGCATCCACTCCATCACAGTGCGGGACCTTGCTGACATTGCGCGAACGTCTGCTAATGTGCCGAGAAAAGGTACTTCGGAGGCAATGCAGTGGTTCAGGGTTTAAGCCATATGACGTTCATCGTGAGCAATCTCGACAAGATGGAAGAGATGCTTACGACAGTCTTGGATGCCAAGAAAATCTATGACAGTGGCGACAAGACATTCTCGCTCTCCAAAGAGCGATTCTTCGATATTGGAGGCATTTGGGTCGCCACGATGGAGGGCGAGCCTCTTCCAGAGAAGACCTACAACCATGTTGCCTTCAAGATGGCACCAGACGACTACGACGACAGACTTCGGCGCATAAACGCGCTCGGCCTTGAGGTGCGAGAGGGTCGCTCACGTGTCGAAGGCGAGGGCCATTCGATCTATTTTTATGACCACGACAACCATATGTTTGAACTGCACAGCGGCACTCTGGAAGAACGACTAAAGCGCTACGCCGAAACGTGAACCACACGTTCGCTGCATCCTGACAAAAGAGCACTCTGGGCTCTGTACAGGCGATCGTCGCTCAAGGCATGAGCGGCGGCTTCGAAAATCCCCTCCTTGCGCCAATTCCAACAAGCCGTGGCTATGGCGCTGACTGTTTCCGGGACGCGCTGAAAGACAAAGGCGTACGAGCGTGCATCCCTAGTAGAAGCAACGCAAGATGCCGGTTGAAAACGACAAGCGCCGGTACAAGCGGCCAGTCCGTATCAAGAACATGTTTGGCAGGCTCAAGGATCGGAGGCGTGCGGCCACCCGATATGACTGCTGTTCAAAGGTCTTCCTTTGAGCTTTCGCCCTCGCCGCAACCGTCATCTTCTGGTTATGAAATCTGACCCCTAGTCGGAGGAGGATGGCAAAAAAGGTTGCCGCAGTGTCAGTACATTACGGTCTTGAGCGTGATGAGAACCGGCGCGCCATCCCTCCATTTGGCGCTGCCGCGTGCGATCAGCCACCCATCTGCGCGTTCAAGCCGCGCTACGATCTGCCGGGCCGCGGGGCGGGGCAGCGTTTCTGGAAATTCAAATGCGAAATCTATCCGCTGGGTTGCGCCGTTGCTTTTGAGGACGGTTTGGGCGGCCTGGTGCTCCTTTGCGCGGTCCAGGGCAGGGGCTTCCAAGAACAGCGAAAGCTGGCCCTCCGGGATCTTGCCGCCATCGGCATAGGTCACAGAGCCCTGCACATCCTCTTGCTGGGCCATCCCATGGTGTGCAATACCCGCGAAGGCCGCGGCAGCACCAGCGAGGATCAGGCTGCGGCGATTGGTCAGCAGAGGCATGGTGTGTCCTTTCCGTTCGTTCCGGTGCGCCATCGGCGCCAGCGCAGGGGGCGCTAGCCGCCCCCTGCATGTTTGGCAGGGATCAGATGATCACGAAATCATCCGCCGTCATCTGAAGACCGGACCGCAGCTGGGCGAACTGGATCGCATCCTCCCCGCCGAGGCCGTCGGCATCGTAGGACAAGGCGCCGCTGCTGGTGTCATAGAGAATGCGGTCGTCTGCATCCTGTGCGGTACCGGACGCGCTGCTGTGGAATGCGTGGAAATCCAGCACCCCGGCATCGCCCGCGCCGGTAAAAATCGCACTGTCGAGCAGGATCGTGTCGTCACCCGCGTCGAAATCTCTGATCCGGTCCACGTTGTCCGCGCCGAGTTCGGTGGAGAAGCGGAAGTAATCCTCACCTTCGCCGCCAATCAGCGTATCTGCCATCAGCCCGCCATCCAGCAGGTCGCTGCCGCGGCCGCCCGTCAGCCTGTCGGAGCCTGCTTCACCAGGCTGGGCCGGGGCAGGGGGGACTTCCACTGACACGTTCAGTCTGTAGCTGGAGCCCTCCGGTACGCTTTCCGACCAGCCATCGGGCGTGTCCGGCGACCAGCTGCCTTCGAGGATATAGTAGCTGCCGGTTTCCTCAACCACGAACACGGTGCTGGAATCACGGTTGCTGCTGGATCCCGGATCGCCGCCGCCATCGTCGTTTTGGGTGACGATATTGCCCTCGGCGTCCAAGAGCCGCACCCAGCTGTCATGCACGTTCGGGTCGGCGATGCCGTCGATGTCAATGGTCAGTACAGTGCCCGCTGCAAGGTCGATTTTGTAATAGCCGCCCTGTCCGTTACCGGTCGCATTCACCGTGGTATGCAGCACGCTGGTGGAGTCAAAAATGTCCGGATCTTCCGTCAGCGAGAAGTTGTTGGAGATATCGAACGCGGTTTCGATCGAGTTGTTATCCGCATCCGGCCCCAGCGTCGCGTAGCCGGTGCCGAGACCCGGCTGAGGCGGCACATCGGCAGGGTCAGCGAAGTCGCCGAGGAGGGTATCGTCGCCGCCGCCGCCCTTGAGCTTGTCATCGCCGCCCTGGCCAGTCAGAATGTTTGCCGCGCGGTCGCCCTTGATGCGGTCGTCAAAACCGGAACCGGAGAGATTCTCAATGGAGACATAGGTGTCGCCTTCGGATTTGCCCTTGGCGAGGCTCAGTCTTACCCCGCGGGTAGCATCCGAGTAATCGGCGGTATCGCTGCCTGCCCCGCCGTTCAGCAGGTCCTGTCCTGCGCCGCCGGTCAGCATGTCGTCGCCCGCGCCGCCGGACAGCTCATTGGCGCCTTCGGTACCAATCAGGTGGTCGTCGTGAAGGGAGCCGACAGCGTTTTCCACATCAACGATAATGTCGTGGCGGATCACTGTGCCGCGCCCGACGATCTGCACAGGCCCGTCGGCGTCGCCGCCCTGCGCGGTGCCATCGGCAAGATCCACGGTCACGCCGGACGAGCTGCCGCTGTAATCCACCGTATCCACACCGTCGCCGCCGTCGAGATAATCCTGGCCGCTGCCGCCGATCAGCACATCGTCGCCGTCCTCGCCGTACAGCAGGTCGCCGTCGCGGCCACCGTCCAGCGTGTCATTCCCGCCGCCGCCGCTGAAGACGTCGCCGCCGCCCTGGCCCCAGAAGTGGTTGTCGTCGCTGGTGCCGATAAAGCGGTCGATCCGGTCGTCGGAGCCGATCAGGTTTTCAATGCTGTAGAAGGTGTCGCCGGAAGCGGTGCCGCCGCTGGCCACATTGGTTTCCAGGTTCACCAGCAGCTGGAACGGGCTTTCCTGGCTGAAATCCACGGTGTCGATTCCCGCGCCGCCGCGGAACACATCCGCCCCGTCCTGGCCGCGCAGCAAGTCGTCGCCATCGCCGCCGTCCAGCAGGTCGTCGCCGGCGCCGCCGTTGATGGTGTCATTGCCGGCACCGCCATAAAGCGCATCGTCTCCATCGTCGCTTTCGGTCTGGTCATCCAGATCCTCGATGTCGATCGTATTGTTTATGTCGCGGCTCGCCAGCGAGTCGCGTCCGCCGATAATCAGATCATCGCCGCCAAGGCCGAAAATGGTGTTGCTGCCGGCGCCGCCGTCGAGCGTTTCGCTGCTGTCATCACCGACAATGATGCTGTCCAGCGCATCCGGCGGGCCTTCGCCCGGTCCGTTGACGGTCTCCTCTCCCGGCTCAGCGGGCGTGCCGCCTACGTAGATGATGTTCTCGACATTGTCGATTTCACCGAGGTCCAGCCCATCGGCCACCACGAACACGGTGTCATTGCCGCCGTTTTCTTCCTCATGCACGATGTCATCGGCGGAATCGACAAAATAGACATCATCGCCGCCGTTGCCCGCCATACGGTCGGCGCCCGCGCGCCCGTCCAGCACGTTGTCGCCATCGTTGCCGATCAGGATATCGTCATAGCTGCTGCCAATGCCGGTCTCGACATAATATTCGGTTTGATCCTCATTATGGCCCGCGAAGATAGACACGTTGTTGCTGTGCCCGTTGACGCTGGAGAAATGGCCGGCGCGCAGATCCAGTATGGTGCCCGCGGTGGAGCCGGAAAAGTCGATGGTGTCGTCACCGCCGGTGTCATGGATCACAAAACCGATGTCATGCTGCGGGCCGTCTGCCGTCAGCAGGTAACCGTATTCGGTGCTGTTGAACCCGTAAGTGTTGTCGCCGGTGTTAAGGTCAATGGCCTCATAGGTCCGCACACCCTCGTCGTCCACAGTGGAGAAATAGGTGCGGATCGTGGCTTCGATATCTGCCATCAAGGGCGTTGAGGCAGACCAGCGGGTGTCTTCGCCCACGTCAATGCCGTCGAAATAGGACATGACGCTGTACTGCTGGCGGTCGTAGGTCCAGGTCGCGTTGTTCAGATAGTTGATCTGGACGCCGCCCGGGCCGCTGTAATTATAAAGGCCGGGGTGATTGAGGCCGAACTCATGGCCGAATTCGTGAATGAAGGTGTCAAAGACATAGCCGCCAATGTCCGTGAGGTCCGGCTCGGTATCGTGGAAGCGCTGGCCGACGCTGACATAACGGTCGCTGGAAAAGGCGCTGCCGTCGCTCTGTTCGCCGATCTCGGGGCTGACGACTTCCATCCAGTGGCTGTCGGGGTCATAGGGGGCGTCGTCGACGATCTCGAATTCCAGCGGTGTGACCGCGGACCACATATGCAGGGCGCCGATGGCGGCTTCCTTGTAATCGGGGTGGTCGTTCAGCCCGGTCAGATTGATCACCAGCGGTTCGGCGGCGGTTTCCGGGCTTAGCTCACGGTCAAGCGCGCCCAGGTGATCGAGAAACGCTTCGTAGTCCTCGCTTTTGCCGAAAGGGTTGTCCGGTGTCTGGTCATTGATCCACCATTCGTTGCTGGTGTCGGTCGATGACGGCATTCTTTGTCTCCCTGTAAATCAACTCCGAGTAGATAGGCGAAGGCTGAAAAATAGTCCCGGCCCCCCCCCGCATGAGTACGCGAGGTGCCTGGTCAGTCCTGCGCCTGACTCGGTGAATTTTGACGTGTTTGTTCGGTGTTTCGATCTTTGCCAAAAAAAATCAGCCGGCAACTATTTATATTTAATAAAGTTTTTAAACGTCTCGGTTGCTCGGCAACTCCCGGCCCATTGACGCGAGGGCATGAGCGGACTTGCGCTAGCCACCCCGGGCGCTGGGCCGCCCCGCAATCAGAATGGTTGACACACTGCCGAGCTCTGGTCGTTAAAATCAATCAATGGTAGAAAGTTTGTGTAGTGCGTTGCGCTGCACACGGGCGACATTCAGAGTCGGCCGGCTGACGCGCACAGAATGGATTTGCCTCGCAGGGCAAAGCCCTCGCCGGAGAGGGCAAGTGCTGAACCAAAAAGCCATTAAAAATGCCATGCTTTGCGATTTGGATGAATGCTCTCGTTCTGTCTGTGCAACTCTTCTCTGAGTATAGGTCCTCACCTATCACTTCAGACGTCACCGTCCGGTGAAGGTGCTCTAGCACAGCTCCGGCAGTCCCTGCTACGCCGCGATAGCAGCGTAGCGCCATGGCATGAGTTCGTTCAGACGTGTGATCTTATGATCTGCGATCGGTGCCAAAACCCAGGTGAGCCAGGCTAGGGGATCTACGCCGTTCATCTTGGCGGTTTCGATCAAGGTAAAGGCGATGGCCATGGCTTTGCTACCGCCCTCGGAACCTGCGAATGTCCGTTTTTGCGGCAGATGGCCACTGGCTTGACAGCGCGTTCAGCACTGTTGTTGTCCAATTCTAAATGGCCGTTTTCGAGATACGGCCGGGCCTTCGGCATCCGGCCCAAGGCATAGCGGATGGCCTGGGCCAGTGGTGACTTACCTCAGATTTTGGGCAGTTGCGCGTGCAGCCAGGCTTCCAGGCCGTCGAATATCTGCCGAAGCAATCGCAGTGATGGCATGCGGTTTCCACTATCGGCAGGGGGTATTTTTATCCTTCATGTGCGGTCGTCAGAATGCCGCATGTTGATTTGGCGGCTCTCATTGCTGCCGGAGCAGGGGAGGGAAACAATTTAAGGTCGGTTGCCGAGAACATTGCGCGAACACGGCTGCACGGACTTTGCACGTGAATAACGTGCAGTTCCGCAAAAGCTCCCGGAAAACCGGGGAAGCTCCCTGTTTTTCTGGCGCGGAAAAAAAATGAAAAAACGCCTTGTTTCTCTGGGTTGCGGCAAATATACGGGTCAGCGGAGACGTGGCCGAGTGGTCGAAGGCGCTCCCCTGCTAAGGGGCATGCACCCAACAGATAACACCTCTAAAACAATCGGAAAAACCAGACTACACGTACCCCTTTGCACGGATTTTGCACAGGTTTGCTCGCAGTAGGCCTACCGCACCCGGTCAGCGGATGTTCCCTGCTGGAAAGCCCATCAGTCTGTCCTGATCTTCTCATTTGAGCATGCGGAGCTGCACTGGCTGACCTCATTCATCATCACGTTGGCAGTACGGCATTCACTCCATGAAGGGGAAAGGGCGGTACTTGTTGAGTTCTCTTACTTAATCCAATGACCGGGCTGAAGGTGGCCGGGCCCGAAATAGCTGGCTTGACCGGCACGTGCATTGGGGACGGGGGACGCCGGATAGGCGTGCGACGGAGCTTCTTTTGAAGGACGTGGAAGAGCAAAAAATTAGTACTGGGGTGTGTTTTTCCGAAGCGGGTGATTTTCTGAACCATTGGCGCGGCGATGCTCAATGCGGAACCAGGATCCGGCATTTTTTGATGCGGGCAGACTGCAGGAACGTGCCGACCCGTCGGATGGAAGCTGCCGGGGAGATCAGAAACTAACTTTCACCATCCCTGCCACAACTCACATCTGTGGAGGCCCCCTTTAATGCAAGTTGTTTTTTGAGCGTTTGGGAATGTGAACGGATGCGGTCATCTGTCAGGCCTGTTTATGCGGCGTTTCAGACGCCGCTGGCCGGTATGGAGATACGCGGTTCAGTTCCACATCACAGTGGCGGGTTGATTATCCCGGTGTGAGTTCCTGGTTTTACTGAACCCGATCTTTCCGATCATTTGCCCTTACACTCAAAGACCTCCTCACATTCCCGACGTACCGGCCATCGCAACGCTTACGCGGCGGCGATAGCCGGGTCTCTGTAATCTTCGTGTTTCACCAACATGGCCCATAACCTGCGCGCCATCTTATTTGCGAGTGCAATTGCGACGACCATACGTGGTTTTCTTGCGAGCATCCTTTGGAGCCAAGATGCTTCAGGGGCACCCTTGTGAATCGCCATCCTCACTACGGACATGGCACCGATGACCAAGAGCCTGCGGATATCTCTCTGCCCCATCTTCGACGTTCGGCCCAATTTCTGCTTTCCCCCGGTCGAGTGTTGCTTCGGTACCAGCCCTACCCACGCAGAAAAATCCCGACCCCGACGAAAGATTTCCATAGGTGGGGCGAAGGCCGAGACAGCCATTGCAGTTATCGGACCGATGCCTGGCATGGTCTGGAGACGGCGTGCGTTATCGTCTCTTGTCGCTTCGATGCGTACCTGCTTTTCAAGCCTGCCTATTTGTTCTGTTAGTGTAGCGATCTGACCAAGGTAGATTGATCCAACATCTGTCACCACTTTTGGCAGACCGTTCTCGGGATCTTCCAAGATTTCCCTCAGACTTTTGATATTTGTCGTCGTTTTTGGTGCCACCCGGCCAAACTCGGCGAGATGAGCCCGCAGGGCGTTGATCAGCTGCGTGCGTTGCCTCAAAAGCAGGTCACGTGTCCGGAACAAAACCGCCCGACTTTGCTGCTCATGTGTTTTCACGGCGACTGTTCGCATCGTTGGACGTGACGCAGCCTCGGCAATCGCTTCTGCATCAGCCGCATCATTCTTATGCCGTTTGACGAAAGGTTTCACATAGATGGGCGGTATCAATTTCACATCATGGCCAAGTGCCTCGATCTGACGCCCCCAGTCATGCGCGGTTGCACAAGCTTCCATAGCAACTGTGCAATTCGGTTGTTGTACAAAAAATGCCAAAACTTGCGCCCGAGACAGCTTTTTGCGGAACAGAACACTGCCGTCAGCCGCTGCCCCATGCACCTGAAAACTACGCTTTGCTAAATCTACTCCTATGATCGCAACCATTTCCATTGTCGCCTCCTCTGTTTCTGGTCTGTTAAGACAGTACCAGCATGGCACATCACGATGCCGTCGGGAGGGGCATCCACTCCATCACAGTGCGGAACTTTGCAGCCGTTGCCTTTTCGGGTGTTTGCTGACGCAGCATTCGCTCGCAACCGCGGCACGCTCATCGCAGCTTTCCAGCCACTGCTGGTGATGTCGAAGAGGTCAGCCGGGCTCAGACCCTTTGGCTCAACCTCTGCTTCGTGCTCGGGTTCTCAACGATATTCATGGCACTCAGGGCTTCGGCAACGGCCCTGGGTCAGGCACTGTTGCGGTGGCGTTATGAACTCAACCTCGTTGGCGGTGGCATCGTGATTCTGTTCGGGCTGTTCATGATCGGCGCGGCGCGGATCGGCGCCATGGAACGGGATCTTCGGTTCCATCTCGACGTCCCCGGCGGCAGGCCGGCCGCGTCCTATGTTCTGGGCCTCGCGTTCGGCTTCGGCTGGACCCCCTGCATTGGCCCAATTCTCGGTGCGATCCTCACCGCCAGTGCGGCGAGCGCCATGGTTGGGCAAGGGGTCTTGCTACTGGCGATTTATTCTGCAGGCCTTGGCGTGCCGTTCCTGATTGTTGCGGGTTTCACCGATCGGCTTGTCGGCCGGTTGCAAGGCGCCAGACGGGTCGGGTGCCGCCTGCATCAGGCCGCGAGCGCGGTCATGGTCGTGATGGGGCTTGCGATGATGACCGGGCAGCTCACCGCGCTGTCCTACTGGCTGCTCGATGTCTTTCCGGTCCTCGGGCGGATCGGCTAGCAGCCAAATGATTGTCAAACTCCTAGCACCGATCCTGGGATCAAACCTGTCTGTTCCACCACCGCGAGTACAAGGCCGGCACTAGAGTTGGATTCTATCTGCACGAGCCGGCAGTCGGCCGCCCAGTCGATCCTCGCGGTTGGATCCAGCGCATGAACGTTCCGGGCGAGTTGGCCGTAGTCCGCCTCGCCCGTATAAAAAGGGACATCAATGATCAGCTTCCGGTTCATTGACAGACACAATGCAGCTTTCCGGCGCTGGAGTGTCAAGACTTATCCGGTACGGTACAAGAGCTGCGCCACGTCTATTACAACGGTCTGCGTGTCAATCGGCATGATGTCGGGACGCGTCATAGGCATTCAAAATGGCTCTGAATCGATTTTGGCACAACTACCCCGTCTCTAAGGTCAGAATACTTGAACGAGCCGTGACTTGAACACGCCGATATTCGCC
The DNA here is from genome assembly GCF_059429195.1 of Leisingera sp. CC-HEC093. Lineage (NCBI taxonomy): Bacteria > Pseudomonadati > Pseudomonadota > Alphaproteobacteria > Rhodobacterales > Roseobacteraceae > Leisingera > Leisingera sp. CC-HEC093. The sequence goes on from NZ_JCAIJR010000001.1 coordinate 2,099,063, forward strand.
CTGCCATCGAAGCCACCGCGTGGCGCAATGGGCCGAAATCTGCCATTCAACTTCTCTGTCAGAAACCTCCATGTGATGAACTGATCAGTTTTCCCTACCCACGGAGGCCTTGCCAGGTTGGGACAGTAAGCAAAAATAGCTCGGTCCAGAAATCTACGCTGGCCTCAGAAACCCCTTGACCCTTTAGTAGCTGTAGCTCTTATCGGAGTGGGGTAATTTGAAGCAATCAAAGGGCACAGGAGAAAATCTCAGATATGATTACGAGACGCCATTTTGTCGCAAGTTCGTCAGCACTGTTCTCTACTGCAATCGCAGAACCGGTGTGGGCCGGATCTTGGCCGACTGCCACACAGAAGGCAAATTGGGACGCTCAAATCACACCGCCAAACTATGATCCGGCAACGTCTAATCCATGGGGGCTGCACCAACGTTTCCTTCCCACCCGGGTCGTTGCAAACGACGGGTTGGTGCCGGGGGACATCCATGTCGATGCCATTGCGAGATACCTTTACCACATTGAAGAGGGGGGAACTGCCATGCGCTATGGTGTGGCCATAGCCCGTGGCAATTTGTACGAACCTGGCACTTACACCATCCGGCGAAAAGTTGAGTGGCCGCATTGGACGCCTACTCAATCCATGATCGAACGCGACCCGGAGGCCTATTCCCAGTATGCAGACGGGCAGGAACCAGGCCCCAAGAACGCGCTAGGTTCCCGCGCTCTCTATTTGTTTGTTGGAAACCGCGATACCTACCTGCGTATTCATGGAACGCCTTGGCCGCGTTCGATCGGTGGCAGGGCGAGTTCAGGATGCGTCCGCATGGTTATGGCGCATATCAACGATCTCTACCCAAACGTGGAAACCGGCTCGACGGCCTATCTGTATGAGGCCGAAGACGGCATCACTTCACGGAGTTGAGGGGGAGGTTGGTGACCTAATCTATGCGTTTGGTTTCGAACAGATCGGGTTTCCCGCCGTTGTTCTAAGCGGCAGCAACGTGGTTTCAACTGGCCCGCTATGCTCATACCAGTAGCAGCCGTCTTCAGGCAGAAGCCGTGCAGACGCAAGATTTTGTCCCGGAGCCGCGAGATCAACGACGGCGTCAGGCACGTTTCCGACCCGCGTTGCGGCGTTGCCGGAGACACTAGTAGAGGAAGAACATCCTGCCAGAATTAGCATTGTGGCCACGATTGCCGCATTTCGTTTCTGCATCTGAACCTCTGCCGTTTGCTTTTTTGTTTCCCGTCGGCAATCTGGCATACGGTATGTTTCGCCACAAGCCAGAGGTCGGACCCTCGCATTTACGGCGCATTTGAGCGTCTAGCGAAAAAACGCGTTTGACCACTTGAAGCTCTAGGTGCTGTAGGAATTAGGTTCGAAGGATCTCGTCGAATCTGAAGGTCCGCCTATGCCGCTCGAAACCCGCCGTAACGATGACAATAGCACCTGCACGCAGGATCATGAATCTGCCTGCTGCGGCGGTGCTTCAACCTGCGGGGACATTGGTCCGGCAGGCCCGCCCCCTGCTAACGGGCGCAGTTTCCAGGTCTCCGGACTCGATTGCGCCGAAGAGGTGGCAATTCTGAACCGGGCCGTGGGTCCGAGTGTGGGCGGAACCGAGCACCTGGCGTTTGACGTGATCAACGGACGCATGACGATCCTTGATACCGCAATAGCACTATCCGACTCCGAGGTCACCAAGTTGGTCGCTAGTACCGGGATGAGTGCGAAGCCCTGGGACGTCAAGAACGCAGCGAAGGATCAGGCAGCGCATCTGGCACGTCAATGGCGCTTCACCGCGTTGAGTGGCGGATTTTGGGCAGCAGGTTTCCTCTACCACATCGTCGAGACCGGTATGAGCGGGGCTATAGGGCTGTTCGCTGGTCATGGGGAGGGACCGATGCCGATGGCCGAAGCCGGACTCTTCGCGGTTGCGATCCTCTTTGGCGTCTGGCTCGTCGCTCCCAAGGCGTGGTCCTCAGCGCGGCGGTTCTCGCCCGACATGAACCTCCTGATGGTCGTCGCCGTGGCCGGCGCCATCGGCCTTGGCGAATTCTTCGAGGCCGCGACGGTCGCCTTTTTCTTCTCGCTTTCGCTTTATCTCGAAAACTGGAGTGTCGGCCGGGCGAGGAACGCAGTTTCGGCGCTGCTGGACCTCGCGCCCCCCACGGCAAGGGTGCTTTATGACGATGGATCGGAAGCGGAGGTTCCAGCGTCCGCGGTAGCTGTAAATGCAAAATTCATTGTGCGCGGCGGCGACCGCATTCCGCTTGACGGTGAAGTCGTAGGGGGAGCGGGTGCTGTTGATCAGGCCCCCATTACCGGTGAAAGCGCTCTGGTGCCAAAGGAACCGGGCGACGAAGTCTATGCCGGCACCATCAACGGTGAAGGCACTCTTACTGTGCGGGCAACGAAGAAGGCATCGGACACAGTGCTTTCGAAAATCATACGCATGGTTGGCGACGCGCATTCCCGCCGCGCTCCTGTGGAACAGTGGGTGGCGAAGTTCGCGCGGATATACACGCCGGTAGTCATGGCACTGGCAATCGCTCTCGCGGTTCTTCCGCCACTTGCTGGCGGCGCATGGGGCTTCTGGTTCTACAATGCTCTGGTGCTCCTGGTCATCGCCTGCCCCTGTGCGCTGGTGATTTCGACGCCTGTCTCGATCGTTGCGGCGCTGGCCTCTTCGGCGCGGGCGGGCGTGCTGATCAAGGGCGGCGCCTATGTCGAGGCACCTGGCCGCACGACGGCGCTGGCCTTGGACAAGACCGGAACGATCACCGAGGGCCGACCGGAGGTTGCGGCAATCCATCCGCTTGGAATGGTGGAGGCGCGGGACCTGCTTGCGCTGGCGTCTTCGCTGGAGATGCGCTCCTCGCACCCGCTAGCGCGCGCTATCCTCGAGCGCGCCGGGCGGGACGCCGTTTCAGTAGCCGCTGCGGAGGATACCCGCACGGTGCCGGGGCGAGGGCTCGAAGGTCGCATGGGTGACCGGCCCGTCTGGCTTGGTTCTGACCGGTTCGCCGCGGAGAAAGGTTTTGGGGATGCCATTCCTGATGAGTTGCGGGACCGGATCGAAGGGGCGGGGGCGACGCTGGTCGCGTTGGGCGACGAGACGGGCGTGTTGGGCGTTCTTGAACTGCGCGACCGGATCAGGCCTGACGCCAAAGGCATCGTCTCTCGATTGCACGCACAGGGTGTCAACACCGTTGTCATGCTAACTGGCGACAACGAGCGCACGGCGCGCGCGGTAGCAGCCGAAGTCGGTATCGACGAGGTTCGCGCTGAACTGCTGCCAGAAGACAAGGTAACCGCCATCGAGGAACTGGTGGACAGCCATTCGGTTGTTGCCATGATTGGGGACGGCGTAAACGATGCCCCCGCCATGGCGCGGGCGCATTACGGCATCGCCATGGGCGCCGTAGGCTCGGACGCGGCCATCGAGACGGCGGACATCGCGCTGATGACAGATGACATCGCCAAGGTGCCGTGGCTGATTGCCCATTCGCGCCGCACGATGAGCATCATCCGCCAGAATATCGGCCTTTCGTTAGCGACGAAAACCGCCTTTGTCGTGGCGACTGCATTCGGAATGGCCTCGATGTGGGGGGCCATTGCTGCGGACGCGGGTGTGTCGTTGCTGGTGGTGGCCAATGCGCTGCGGCTTCTGAACGCGGACGGCCGCCACAAGTCGCCGCCGGAAGGCGGCGAGCCAGCAGGTGAACAAATGGCGAAGGGCGCTTTGGCACATGGTCATTGATTTGGTGCCGGCCCTTCAACTAGGGTTGTGGTAACAAGCCGTCAATAATGGCACCGAGCAGCGATGATCAACAGAATCCCGAGACGCAGAATTCTACTGGGCGGCATTGCCGTCCTCCTATCCGGCTGTGCAAGCAAGTTCCGTAGTTATACCGGGCCCGAAGTTACCCGTTTGCGGCTCTACAAATCAGAACGTTTGCTTGTTCTGGATGGCGCTGAGGGTGTTTTGCGCACCTACCCGGTCGGGCTGGGGTTTGCACCGGAAGGTCATAAGCAATTTGAGGGGGATGGACGAACACCCGAAGGCGCCTACCTCATTGACCGGCGCAATCCTGACAGTCTGTTCCACCTCTCCATCGGCATCTCTTATCCAAACGAGGCGGACATCGCATTTGCAGCGGCGCAAGACAAATCTCCGGGTGGTGACATCTTCATCCATGGCGGGCCGCGACGGGGCATTGACCCAATGAACAAACGCGACTGGACCGCAGGCTGTATCTCTGTGTCCGACCGCCAGATCGAAGAGGTCTATGCAATGGTGCGGGACGGGACGCCCATCGAAATATATGCATAGACCGCGCTCGACGGCGGGCAGTCACGCAAATGGTGCTTGAATTGCGGCATTGAAGGCCGAGATTGCAAACACCATCACGATCACCTCGCAGGCATCGGTATACTCCGTCCGTAGAAACGAAACCGGTCTGTGATCATCAAGTGATTTGGTTGCAAGGTAGCCTGAACGGCCAGGCGAACAGAGGAATACAGCTCCGTTCTCAGCCCGCGTGCAATCGTGCTGATCAGTTGCCGGGGTAACTGGCGTAGACTTCGGTCGAGCCGTCATTGTTGATAAGGAACACATCGTAAGCCTCTCGCCAGCTGCCCTGATCCATACCAGGCGATCCGAGCGGCATGCCGGGTACGGCAAGACCCACTGCGTCGGGACGCTCGGCAAGGAGCCTGCGAATGTCGGCCGCGGGCACATGCCCCTCAATTACGTAACCCTCGGTGAGACCTGTGTGGCAAGAAACCATGCGCTGCGGCACACCGTTGTCGAGTTTGAACCGCACGAGCAGCCCTGCGAACATGTTTTTTCCGCTTGGAACAAACACGCTTTCCCCCAGATGTTCCATCCAAGCGAGGCAGCAACCGCAGCCATTGGTCTTTTTAACCTCAATGGGCGTCGATTGGGCCAGCACCTGTGCGGCGGGGAGCAGGGCAAGAGCACATGCCAGGGCGGCGATCGGTCGTTTCATGGTCAAAGCCTTTCATTGGGGTTCTCGGCGATCACGCTGGCAAGCTGCTCCTCCAGCCTGGCGCGTGCCGCCCTCAGGCGTGTAAGCGCCGCTGTGTCCGGTGTTGCACGCCTGGTGGCCTCGGCGAGCCGGTCATCGGAGAGCGGGTCAGTGGGCCGGCCGTCTACGCGCACCTCGTAATGCAGATTGGGGCCGGTCGCAGTGCCCGTCGCGCCGATCCGGCCAATGGTATCCCCGGCCGACACGCGTTGACCCTCAGCAAGGCCTTCGGGCACGGCGCTGAGATGAGCATATCGGGTCAGTGTGTCCGCACCATGGGCAATCTCGACAACACGGCCATAGCCACCGCGCCATCCAATAAACGCAATACTTCCGGGCGCAGTGGCGCGGACAGGCGTTCCACGCGCTGCAGCAAAGTCCACACCAGTGTGCATGCGGACATTGCCAAAGACCGGGTGCTTGCGGCGGCCGAAGACGGAAGTTAGCCGCGCGCCCTCTACTGGCTGGGAAAAGACACGCAGCACTTCGCCGTCGAGATAGATTGTAGCCTTGCCGGTTCCATCCTCTGGCCAGGCGATTTCATAGAGAGCGTCTCCAAGGTCCAATGCAGCGAACGAAATTTCGGGCTGGCGGACAGCCTTGTTCGCAACCCGCGCCTCGCGCCAGAGAAGGCGCAGCGTCTCGCCGCCGCTCAGTTCGCGCCGGAAATCCACTGTGCCGCCCAGCATTTGCGCCAGATCGACGGCGAACCGGGCTGGTATCCCGGCATCGTCCAGTGCCCCGAAGATCGAGGTTTCGATCCTGGTCTCGCCAGCAAGGGTCACGATTTCGGGTTCAGGGGCCACAACCCGGGTGGCGAGCTGCTCTCCAAATAATGCCTCGATCCGTATGCCCTCTTCGACAACAAGGGTCACATTGCGAGGGCTTCCATCTGTCGTGGATATGACAGTGATTGCGTGACCGGGGCGCAGTCGGCGGAGATCGTATTCTGCGTCAATCGCAAGGGCGATCTCTGCGCGGTCTGTGGCGGCAAGCCCGGCCTCGGCCAGAACCGCATCAAGCGTCTCGCCCGGAGCTATTTCGCGTGACCATGTGATGAGTGGCGGTTCTATGGCAGTCAGCGGAGCATCGTTCCTTACCACGGCCGGAAGGAACGGCGGACGAAAGTCCGGCGCACTTCCAGGCCGCGTGCGGGCAAGCCTGTAAGAGGGGCCTTCCACAAACCGAGGCGGTGTGAGAGGCGCAGGTTCCCAAACGCCAGCCTCGGCTAGGGTCGGCTGAACAGGCGTAGTTGAGTAGGATGTGGCGACCATTGCGACCGCCGCCGAAATCCCGCTCGTTACCGCCAGCCCGGCCATCAGGCACCTCAACCTCATGTTGCTCCCTCCAGTCTAACTTTCATCGCGCGTCGGATTTTCGGAACTGCGAATTCTCTCGGTTCGTGGTAGTCGATAGTGCTGACGAAGCGTCCCTCGGCATCGAACAGAAAGACCTTCGCCGTATGGTTCATCGTGTATCTCCCATCTTCGCCAGTAACCTTCTCATAGGTCGCGCGAAGGCCCTCGATTGCACGCTTGATCTGCGCTTCTGGACCGGTCCAGCCGCGGATCGCCGAATGGAAGTAGCCGACATACTCTGCCATAGCGTCGACAGTGTCGCGCTCGGGATCTACCGTGATAAAGATGGTGTTCAGCCGCTCGGCGTCCTCGCCCATCATGTCCAGCCAGCTTGAGATGTCCGAGAGCGTCGTGGGGCAGACGTCAGGACAGTAGGTGAAGCCGAAGAATATCATCGACGGGCGCCCGACAAGCGTATCAGGGCCGACTGGCTGCCCTTTGTGGTCAGTCAGGCGGAAGTCCATCGCCGTAAGCGGCAAGGGCCGCTGGTCCATGGGCTCTGGTGCGCCGGGGCCGTCTACACGCCACCAGCCCAGCAAGAGTGTCAGGCCAATCGCACCAAATGCCGCCGCGCCATATCCGAGAGCTGAACGCCGCCGCATCAGTTTCCCGGGCCGCGCGCTGCGATGCCAAGAACCGGCACGTTGACCGTTACCCAGCCACCGTCCGAAAAAACAAGCGAAAGCGGAAAAGTCTCCCCTTCCTTCATCGGGCGCTGAAGTTTCATCAGCATGGCATGCAGACCGCCGGGCTCCAGCGCGACGGTCTCTCCTGCCGCAATAGACACGTCACCCGCGGGAGCCATTGAACTGACGCCTTGTTCGTTCGTCGAACTCCGATGAATTTCAGGCATCATGGCAATATCAGTCTTGATACCTGTCAGTGTGACCGGCTCATCGCCTTCGTTCACTATCTCCATGTAGGCAGCTCCGGGACGGCTGGTGCCGATAGATGCCCGCGACCAGGCATTCTCGATGCTCACTTGGCCGGAACCGGCCAGCGCGGCGGAGGCGGCGCCGAGTGGCAGCACAAGTGCTGCAAGGGCAGCATGAAGTACCGGTTTCATTTCGCCAGTTTCCTTTCAGATTGTCACTCAGCTATTGGTTGCCGCGACTTCGGCTGCGACCAGCGCGCGCAATTCTGCCTCGCCGAAAGTAGCGAGCGGCTTGCCGTTCACAAAGAAGGTCGGCGTCTGGCGCACACCCACGGCTTCGACATCGGCACGGTCCTGATTGAGGATGCCTACAATATCCGGCAGGCGCATTTGCGTCCGCGCGGCTTCTGCGTCGAGACCTGCGACCGCAGCGATATTGAGGATGAGGCCGGGCTCGGGCGCACCGTGGGACGCCCAGCGGGGCTGATCCCGCAGTATCGCTTCCAGAACTTCCTCAAAGACCCCCTGCATGCGCGCAGCTTCGAGGACCTGGATCGCTTCTTCCGAAGCTTCCCCGTGAAACGGTGTGTAGCGGATCACCACACGCACTGTATCGCCATGCTCGGCCATAATATCCTTCACGACCGGGTAAAATGCGCGGCAGGCTTCGCACGCAGGATCGAAGAACTCCACGATCGTCACGGTCGCACCCTCGGGGCCGAGAACCGGCGAATAGGGCCGGATCAAAGCGTCGGCAATCTCCGGGGTGACTGAAGAGGCCTCCCCAATGGGCTCTGATCGCGTTGCATACCAAGAGGCGCCAGAAAAGGCCGCAACTGCGAGAGCAGAAACGGAAAGGATCAATGAGCGGCGGTTCATTCGGTATTTTCCTTCAAAGAAGCGGCTGACAGGGCAGCGGTGAGGGCAAAGGCCAGGAACGAGAGCAGCGGGATTGGCACGCTGAGGACAAGCTGGCCTTGGTCAGTGCAGGACGGACCTGCCGCAGTACAGGGCTGGATGCGTTCGGGAATGAGCCCCCAGAAAAGGCCGAGATGCCACAATGCGATGGCTCCGCCGGCGAGAGAAAGCGCGACACCGTAGCGGCCGGCCCTCCTGTCCCGCCACCAGAGCCCGCAACCCAGCACAACCGCCAGCGGGAACATGAATGCCCGTTGAAACCAGCAGAGGACACAAGGCGTCTGCCCCAGAACCTCGCCAATGAACAAAACAGACAGTGAGGAAACTAGTGCAACGATCCATGCGGCTGCGAGCGACGTGTCGGATGATAGCCTGAATGTCATAAGGAAATCTGCTCTCTCAGACTGGATACGATCTCTTCTGCTGGCGTGCCATAGGGCCACGCCGTGACATAGCCACCTTCAGGATCGAAAAGGAACAGCTGCGAGGAATGCCCCATAGTGTAACCGCCGGGGGCCGCAGCCTCCTCGATTTTTTCGTAAAAGATGTGAAAGCTCTTCGCTGTCCGGTCGATCTGGTCCGGGGTCCCCGTGAGACCGATGATGCCGGCCTCGAAGCGCGGTACGAAATCTGCAAGCGTCATTGGTGTATCGCGCTCGGGATCGATCGAGATGAAGAGCGGCTGAATCCGCCCGGCGTCCGGACCTAGACCTTCCATCACAGCGGCGACCTCAGCGAGAGTCGTCGGGCAGACATCGGGGCAGTTCGCGAAGCCAAAAAAGACTAGCATCCACCGCCCGGCGAAGTCTTCCTGCGTCCGTGTTATTCCTTGATGGTCCGTGAGTTCGAAGGCCGCACGGAAAGCCGACTGCGTCTCACGTGCCTGATCCGCACGATAATCCGCCCAAAGCAAAAGCCAAATTAGCGCAACAGCCGCCAGCGCCCAAAGAATTTTCCGAAGGAGTTTAAGCTTCAAAGCAAGCAGCCCGTTTCTGATTCCACGTATTTTTTGCGCGTCTACACCCTGCAGCTACTAGAGGTTCAACCGTTTTTTTCAGGAGAGGGACTTTGTCGCGTGTCTGTGAATTGAGTTGTGGCCAGTGCCAGACCCAATTAAACCTACCAGAACTGTAGCGTCCTGGGGGTGCGTATGCTCACGATTGGCAGTTTGGGAAAGAAGACTGGCACCAAAGTCCAGACCATCCGCTACTATGAACAGATTGGCCTGATGCCCGAACCAGGCAGGACCGAAGGCGGTCAGCGGCGCTATGGTGAAGCCGAGCTTGATCGCCTATCCTTCATCCGTCACGCGCGCCAGCTCGGCTTTTCTCTGGATGCAATCCGGGAACTACTCGATCTGAGCGACCATCCGGAACGGTCCTGCGACGAAGCCGATGCTATAGCACGGCGGCAGTTGAAGCAGGTGTATCAGCGGATCGCCAGACTTGAGGCGCTGCGCACTGAGCTTGAACGAATGGTGCATGAATGCAGTGGCGGCAAGACATCTGATTGCCGGGTCCTTGAGGTGCTCCGTGATCATGCCGAATGTCTGACGGAGCACGACGAAATCGGCGCATGAGTGCAGCTCTCAACTATCCGGGGCGTTGTGCATTTAAGCACTGACATGCCTTCTTTCGAAGGCAGCCGCTGCGAGCACGAAGTCTGGAGGCTCACAGCCTGCAAAAGGAGTGGACCACATAACAGCTTAAAGGCAAGTGATCCTGACAATCCTGGATAGCGATTGCAGGATTAGGGCTTGAAGCTACAGTTACTGTAGCGGTTACACCCCTTCTTGCAAGATTCGAGGAGAAATGCAGTGTATCCGGCAGATCCGCTTCTTAAGCCTACGAGGCTATTGGACTTTGACCATCCGTCAATTGCCAGGCTAATAACGAACCGCGGGTGGAAGGAACTGGCCCAGCATGAGCAAATCGGCGCGGTGTACGGCTTCGTCCGCAACGAGATTGCCTTTGGTTACAACCACGCGGATGACATCCCAGCCTCCAGGGTTCTCACCGACGGCTACGGCCAGTGCAACACCAAGGGCACACTGCTCATGGCGCTTTTACGCGGAGTGGGTGTGCGGTGCCGGCTGCATGGCTTCACGATCCACAAGGCGCTGCAGCGGGGCGTGGTACCAGAGATCGTTTATCCAATTGCTCCAGACGAGATCTTGCATTCATGGGTGGAGGCCGAGACAGAGGAAGGCTGGGTCAATCTCGAGGGTTTCATCCTTGACGAGGCATTCTTAGGGACGCTCCAGGCCGCCTTTTCCGGTACCGAAAGCCTATGCGGCTATGGTGCCGGAACCAATTGTTTGAGCGCGCCACCAGTCGATTGGACAGGTGGAGACACTTACATTCAGAAAACTGGTATTGTCCGGGATTTTGGAACTTTCGGCACACCGGACGAATTCTACCGGGACCACCGGCAGGCGTTCGGAATTTTGCGTGACTGGCTCTATCGCAAAGTTATCCGCCACTGGATGAATGCTCGTGTCCGCGCAATACGGTCCGGGCACGTGCCGCACATCCCGGGACTGGGCCTAGTGAACCACCGCCACGAGAAAAACCAAGATGCCGCATGATCATGGCCATGCTCATATCGATCCTGCTTCTGGAGACCGTCGGATTTCCATCGCGATCTGGGCGAATGCCCTTCTGACCATCGCTCAAGTCGTCGGCGGAATTTTCGCGGGCAGCCTCGCTTTGATCGCGGACGCGCTGCACAACTTTTCAGATATGGCATCTCTCCTCATCGCGTTTGCCGCGCGCAAGATCGCCCGGCGGCCCGCCGACGAGCGTATGACTTTCGGCTACGGCCGGATCGAGATTGTCGCTGCGCTGGTCAACTACACAACGCTCATACTGGTTGGTGTCTATCTCATCTACGAGGGGGGCATGCGGATGATCGACCCCCCCGAGGTTGCGGGCTGGACTGTCGTAATCCTCGGCGGCATTGCGCTGGTGGTGGACACGTTAACCGCATTTCTCACTTACTCGATGCAGAAAGGCAGTGTTAACATTCGAGCACTCTTCCTGCACAACCTTTCTGATGCGCTGGCTTCAGTCGCCGTGATTATCGGTGGCTCGCTCATCATTCTCTATGACATGAAGTGGGTTGATCCTGCGATCACAATTGGTATCGCGCTTTACATTCTCTACCTCGCTGTGACCGAGATCGGCCGCCCAATCCGGACGCTGATGCTGGGCAGCCCGCCGGACATAGACGGCAAGGGGGTCGTGGAAGTGATCCGGAGCGTGGACGGTGTTGCCGATGTTCATCACGTGCATCTTTGGCAAATGCAGGAACACGAGGTCGCGCTCGATTGCCATGTGGTAGTCGAAGAGGGATGCCTTGCCAATGCTGAGCAGATCAAGTCGGATATCAAATCGTCTCTCGCAAAACACTATGGCATCCGCTATTCCGTTCTGGAGTTTGAGGCATCCGCCAACATGCACACCGGCGCGGAGTTGTTTGGACATGGTTCATGACAGTCGATGCAAGGCACACCGGTTCCAGCGGAAGCCTTGGAAAGCGTCTCATGCCGAGGAAGATTGGATGCCTCTTGCCGGTAGACAATAGATCTCCTCGTCTCCCGGCAATAAATCACTCACGGATGCTTCCAGCCTGCAGATTGATAGGGGTAAAACCGGAAGGCAATCGCGCGGGCAGCTGTATTGCTGTGCTGAAAGCCCGCCTAAATTAGCCGCACTCGTCATGGGCAGCACGATCTCATCGGGAATTTTGTGGGCTTTCTAGCCGCCCCAGTCAATAGCGCCAAAAATAGCTCAGCTTTTTGTCCGTTCACTGGTAAACGCGTGGAATACAGATAAGGTTTCTTCGCTGACGTGGTGCTCGATCCCTTCGGCATCATATTCGGCCACCTCTTGCGACACGCCAAGAGCCACAAGGAAATCCACAACGATTCTGTGCCGTTTGCGGCAGGCTTCGGCCAGCTGGCGGCCTTCTTCCGTCAGGCGGATCGAACGGTAGGGCTCCTGCAGAATCAGCCCTTCCCGTTTCAGGCGGTTCAGGTTCTTGGAGACCGTGGGCTGGGTCACGCCTAGACGCTCGGCGATTTCAACAGGCCGCGCTGCGCCGTTCATGTGAATCAACTCGGCAATCAGCTCGACATAATCTTCGACCATCTCGCTTTGATGAGCCGTGCGTACGGCCTCAAAACCGCTTGCCTGTTCATCTGGGCTTCGATTGAGGGCGTTTTCATCTGTTTCGGTCATGTCGCTCATAAGATCGCATGTCATTTTGGCCTCCCTGTATGCCTGCAACAAGGCGGGTTGACAACGGCATAGAAGAAACTACACAATTTAGCCAAAGCTAACTTTTGTAGGTTCGACCATGAAAAACCTCATTTCAGCGGCATTAGTCGGCCTTTTGCCGGTGGCCGCCGGGGCCACAGCGATTGAGCAAGCCCCATGGGCGCCGCGCTCTGCCGCTTACCGCCTGACACTGTTCATGGGGAACCTGACCCCGGTTCCCTGGGAAAAAATCGAAAACAGCTGGACCGCACCGGCACCGGGCAGCGCATTGTCTGAAGATGCCATGTCGCGGGTGAGCCCGGATGAGGCCCGCGCAATCAGCGCGGCTCTTGCATCGCATGACCGCCAGGCGCTGTTCGAGGCGGCCACGGCAGCCGTGGCCCAGGGTATCCTGCGTCACTTGGCAGCGGCAGAGACTGCGCTTGGACAGCCCTACGCAGCACATGAGGTTGCCAATGCCGAAGCGCTGTTCCGGGCGTTCGAGGACGGCATCAAGGCGGCGGATGCGAATGCCGCGCGCGATCTGGGGCGGGCATGGCTCGCCCTGAACTCCTCGCTTGGCACTGCTGGCGTGCTTGGCCATGGAGCGCAAGAGACCGATGCAGAGAGCTTTGCCGCAGCACGTGCAACGCTCGAAACCTATCTGACAGAAAATTATTTGCCTGCCGCCTATGCGGAACGCGAAACGCTGACCCCGGTCCCCGAAAGCGCAGTGCGCTCGGGAACGCCGGTGTCGCTGCCTGCAACCTTGCCGCCGGGGTCGAATATCGCCGATCAGCAGGAATTGCCCCGGCTGGTGCTGCAATTTGAAGAAGCTGGCGAGGATGAGGCGAACCTGCCGCTGGTTGCCTATGGCGACATGCTGTTCGACAGCCCGGAAATTTTTGGCGGCCCGGCTCGCGAACTGGGTATTGCCTGTTCCACCTGCCACAACCGTTCGGATGTGAACCGGGACTTCTTCATCCCCGGACTGTCAAAATACGCGGGCGGCATGGATGTGGACGGCTCCTTCTTCAACCCGATGTTCAATGACCGGGTAGACGACCATCTGGACACGCCTTCAATGCGGGGCATCCGCTTTACTGCGCCTTACGGGCGCGATGGGCGCGAGCCCAGCCTGCGGCGGTTCATCCGCAATGTGATCGTGACCGAGTTCGCAGGCGATGAGCCGACACCCTTCCAGCTGGACGCGCTGGAGGCCTATGTCAAGCAGTTCGACTTTCTTCCGAATCCGAAAATCGACAGGGCGGGCAGGCTGACGAATTTGGCCTCGGAAGCTGCCAAGCGCGGGGAGAAGCTGTTCAACACCGATTTCGCCGGACTGGGAGACCGCTCCTGCGCCTCGTGCCACACGCCCGAGCGTAACTTCCGCGATGGTCTCACATACGACATCGGCACTGCCGAGCCCCCCTTCCCGGGCGGTACGCCAATCCACTTTGAAACGCCCACCTTGCGCAATATCAACTTCACCGCGCCCTATATGCACGACGGGTCGCTGCCAACGCTGGCCAGCGTTGTGGACTGGTTCGACGAAAGCAAAGTTCTGGGGCTGGATGAGGCACAGCGTGCCGATCTGACCGCCTATCTCGAGGCTGTCGGAGATGGTGAGGAACCCTATCAGGCGTTTGAAGGCCGCGACAGCGTGTTCCGCTTGTCCTGGGAAGAACTGACCACTTTCGCAAGCACCCTGGATACGCTGCTGCCGATGCGCGATGCCGAAAACATCGCCCTTCTGGTGGATACGGTCGCCCCTGATCTGGCGGCAGATGCGAGTGTCATGGTTAATCAAAACTCCAAGCCGGAGATCTATGAGTTCGCGGCCATCCTGCGGGCTGTCGGCGATGCAAGCGCCAAAGGCGATTGGGAGGAGGCAGGCCGCCAGTGGGACCTGTTCAAAGCGATGCAAGCCGATATTGACGAGAGGATGTTCTGATGCTGTCGCGCCGCAATTTTCTGGCCGTATCGGCCGCATTCCTCGCCGCGCCAGCCTTGGCAGCGGGTGAGGAGCTGAAACTGGCCTTCATTCCGCAAGAAAACCCCGAAAAGCTGCTGGGCGACATAAAGGCGGTCACCGGCTGGCTGTCCGAACGCATGGGAATGCCGGTGACAGGGTTTGTGACCTTCGACCATGCCGCCGCCGTCGAGGCGCTGCGCAACGGCGATGCAGACATATCTTTCATGGGCGCTCTGCCTTATGTTCTGGCCGAGGATCAGATTGGTGCCGTGCCACTGCTGTCCGAGGTCTACCGCGGGCAGCCGAGCTATGCGGGTCGCGTGTTTGTCCGCAAGGACAGCGGCATCGAGACGCTGGCCGACCTCAAAGGGCGTGACATTGCCTTTGCCGATCCGGTATCGGAGTCCGGCTATCTATACCCGCTTGATCTGTTCGTGCGCGAGGGGCTTATCGCCGATGCCGCCGATGCGGACAATTTCTTTGGCCGGAAGTTCTTTGCCGGGGGCTATCAGCAGGCGATGCAGGCCATGGCGAATGGGCTTGTGGATGCCGCCGGCGCCAGCCAGTATGCCGATCTTCTGCTGACGCCGGATCAGCAGGCAGAAGTCAAAGTCCTGGCCGAAAGCGAACAGATCCCAAGCCATGCGGTTGTTGCACGGCCCGGCCTGGACAAGGGCGTGCAGGCCAAGTTCATCGAAACCATGTTGCAGCTCAATGAGCCAGGCAACCGCCACCTGCTGGCGTATCTCTATGGGCCGGACGGCTACATCGCGGTGGACCGGGACGTTTACGAAGGCGTGCGCGAGACGGCACGGCGCTACGGGTACCTGAAATGACAGCAGCTTTCACCCTGAATGCAGTGTCGCACCACTTCGGCGGCGCCGCGGCGCTGTGCGAAGTGTCGCTCAGCGCCGCACCGGGTGAACGGGTGGCCCTGCTTGGCCCGTCGGGCGCCGGGAAATCCACCCTGCTCGCACTGCTCGACGGCCGCCTGCGCGGCTGGCGCGGCGAGGCCGAGGTTCTGGGGGTGCCGCTTTCGGCAACGCAGGCTCCGCCGCGTGAGCTGCGCACCGGTGCCGGGTTCATCTTTCAGGAATTTGCACTGGTTGACCGGCTGACTGTCTATCAGAATGTGATGAACGGGCGGCTTTCCCGGATGCGCATCTGGCCCTCCCTTTGGGGGCGGTTTGGCGAGCAGGACCACCTCAAAACAGCTGCCGCGCTCGAAGATACCGGTCTCTCCGATCTGGCCCGGCGTAGGGCGGACCAGCTTTCAGGCGGTCAGCGGCAGCGGGTGGCAATTGCCCGTTGCCTGGCGCAGGATCCCAGGCTGATCCTTGCCGACGAACCGGTGAGCAACCTTGACCCCGCCCATGCGGAACGGATCCTCGGCCTGATCACAGGCGCAGCTGACAAACGCGGCATCGGAGTCGTCTTCAGTTCGCACCAGCCAGAACTGGCGCGCCGCTTTGCCGACCGGATTGTGGGGCTGCGAGCCGGCGCAGTGCAGTTCGACAAACCCTCCGCTCAGGTGACCAGCGACGACATCGCCGAACTTTACCACGGCACGGTTCCCGGCGCCGGGCTGCGCGTGGTCAGTTGATGAGCCAGGTGCTGACTTGGATCGTGCTGGCGGCGGCCGTCCTTTGGTCCGCCACAAGCGCAGAAATGGGGCTGGACAAGCTTCCCGGTGCAGGGCCTCGCCTGGGCGAATTCCTCGGGCGGATGATGCCGCCGGACCTGTCGATCTGGCGCGAAGTCATGCGGGGTCTGGCAGAAACCCTGCGGATTGCCATCCTCGGTACTTTCTTTGCGGTCATCCTGTCCGCTGGGCTGGCAGTTCTCGCAGCCGAGACCCTAGTGCCGTCATCCGTTTGGCGCCCGGTGCGCGGCCTTCTGGCGATGATCCGCTCCATTCCGCTGATCCTGGTGGCGATGCTCATGGTTGGTGCGGTGGGGCTTGGGCCCTTGCCCGGGATCCTCGCCATCACCTTCCATGCAACGGGGATGCTGGCGAAATTCTATGCCGAAGCGATCGACAATGTGGCCGCCGCCCCGGTGGTAGCACTGGAAAGTGCTGGCGCCAGCCGCACGCAGCAGCTGCGATGGGCGATTTGGCCTCAGATGGCGCCGGTCATCCTGCGGGACACCGTGTTCCGTTTCGAACTGAACCTGCGCGAAAGCCTAATCCTCGGCATTGTCGGTGCGGGCGGCATCGGGCTTTATGTCCAGACCTACGTGCGCTCGTTCCAATATGACAAGGCCGCGACGGTAACCATGGCCATTGTTGTGCTTGTGCTTGCGTCGGAGGCGGTCAACTCCGCCCTGCACAAGCGGTTTTCCTGAGCGGATCCTTACAGTTTATGACTACGGTTATAGGCGGCTGAAATGCTGAGTGGCCGGCGCCCCTCCACAGCGCGTAGCAAGGGATTCCGAACTGAAGGCTGGAGCCAAGGGAAACAGAAGGGCTCCAGCCTTCTTCTAAGATTGCTTGCCGGCGGACGTTAACTACGCAACGGCATCAAAATGAGAGCGCTACCGATCAGGCATATCATCATTCCTGCTATATCCCAGCGGTCGGGGCGATTGCCTTCGGCCAGCCACATCCAGAACATAGAACTGGCGATATAGACGCCGCCATAGGCGGCGTAGGCCCGCCCGGCAAATGCGCTGTCTGCGCGCGTCAGAAGATACGCGAACAGCACAAGGCTTGCGATGCCGGGCACGAGCCAGAGCGGCGAACGGTCGAGGCGCAGCCACGCCCAGAAGGCAAAGCACCCGGCGATTTCCGCCAGGGCTGCCAGGGCAAAGATCAGAAACGTCCCGGTCAAGATGCCAGCGCCTCCAGCACCGGGCACTCCGGGACATCCTCGCCGGAACATTGGCCTGCTGTTGCGGCCAATACTTTTTCGATCCTGCGAAGGTCTTCAATTTTCCGGCGCACATCGCTGAGATGGCGTTCAGTCAGGGCTTTCACTTCGCCGCAAGTCTGGGTGCCGCCATCCACGAGGCCAAGCAGCCCTTTAATTTCGTCAATGGCAAAGCCGAGCTCGCGGGCCCGCAGGATGAAACGCAGACGCTGAATGTGGCTCTGCCCGTAGATGCGGTGGCCCGCAGCCGTGCGCGGCGGGTCCGGCATCATGCCGGTCTTCTCGTAATATCGGATGGTTTCAAGGTTGCAGCCCGTTGCCTTGGCCAGCTCCCCCCGAGTGAGAGATGTCGCGTTTTTGTGATCTGGCATCGTAAATAACCTCCTTGCCCCTGTAGCTACTACAGGCCCTACACAAGGTGCTAGCCCTATTCGTGAGGAGAAAAATATGAGGATTGCTGAAAAGCAAACCGGAGAAGCGGACACGGGTGTGAACCGAAACAGCAAAGGCTGGCTTGCCGCGGGCGGTCTGCTTGGCGCGGTTTTTGCGTCCGCCTGTTGCGTCGGACCGCTGGTTTTGCTCACGCTCGGTATCTCGGGGGCCTGGATTGGTAACCTGACCGCACTTGAGCCCTACAAGCCGGTATTCGCTCTGATCGCGCTTGGCTTCATCGGCGCCGGCTTCCGGCAAGTCTATTTCCGCAGGCCAGCCACCTGCGAACCTGGCTCCTACTGCGCCAAGCCTTCTTCGGCACGCATCACCAAAACCGCACTCTGGATCTCGCTGGTTCTTGTTGTGGCAGCTCTGACCATCACCTGGTGGGCGCCGCTCTTCTATTGAAAGGAATATCTCATGAAAAAAATGCTCGCCGCGGTTCTCGGCTTTGGCCTTCTCGGAATGGCGTCCATCGCCTCCTTTGCGCTGCCCGCTGCCGCCCAAAGCGTTGCAGCGGAGGAGACTGTAACCTTCGCAGTTGAAAATATGACCTGCGCGCTCTGCCCGGTGACTGTGAAGCACGCCATGGCGGGGGTGGGTGGCGTGCGCTCTGTAGACGTGGATTTTGAAGCAAAGACTGCCACGGTTGTTTTTGACAGCGCGGCAACAAGCGCTGAAGCTATTTCGGCAGCCTCCGCAAATGCTGGTTATCCGGCGATGGAGAAGGGCTGATCCTGTGCGCGACAGTCTGATGGGAGGCCTCGCCGCGACAATCCTGGCGGCACCGCTGGTGATAATCTGCTGTGGCGGCCGTGTCCTTTTGTCTGCGCTTGTCGGAACGGTTGGCGGGTGGCTGACCGGGTACGGCATGATTGCCATTGGGCTGGCGGCTGCGGCTCTTGCATTGGTCTGGCGTTCGATGCGCTGCGGCTGTTTCTGCCCCCACTAGGATGGTGCTCCTTTGGGGCTGAATCTGATCCCGGCAAAGTTCGCCGGAGCATGAACCAATCACAAAACAACGGCGCCCGCGCGCGCCCTGAAAAGGATCAAAAAATGAACAGCGACTGCTGCACGCCGAATGGAGAATATGACCTTGCTGTCATTGGGGCCGGATCGGCGGGTTTCTCGGCCGCGATTACTGCGGCCAAAGGCGGCAAACGCGTGGCGCTGATCGGGCACGGCACCATCGGCGGCACCTGTGTGAATGTGGGTTGTGTGCCTTCGAAAACGATGATCCGTGCCGCCGAGGCGGTGCATGGCGCGATGGCTGCGCATCGCTTTCGCGGTCTGAAAGCCAGCGCAGAAGTCACAGACTGGGCTGCGATAACCGGGGCCAAGGATGATCTGGTCGCTATGCTGAGGCAGAAGAAGTATGCCGATTTGCTCCCAGGATACGAGGGTGTCACCTATATCGAAGAAGGCCCCGCGCGGCTGGTTGCGGGCGGTGTCGAGGCAGGAGGCCGGTTTATCCAGGTGCCGAAGGTGATCATCGCAACCGGCGGGAGGCCAGCACAGCCAGACATCGCGGGAATTGAAACTGTGCCGTCCCTGGACAGCACGTCTCTGCTGGAATTGGAGCATTTGCCTGAACGCTTGATTTTTCTGGGCGGCGGATTCATCGGCGTTGAATTGGCGCAGATGATGTCCCGGATGGGCGTCAGTGTGTCTCTTGTCTGCCGCTCTCGCCTGCTGCCGCAGGCTGAGCCAGAGGTCTCCGAAGCGCTGGCGGAAATCCTGCGCGACGAAGGCATTACGATTTTGGAAGGCGTTAGCTACGAGGGTAGCCACCGTGAAGGCAGCGAAGCAGTTCTGCACGTGCAAAAGGACGGTGCGGTGCAGGATCTGGAGGCAGATTATCTCGTCCTGACAACCGGGCGCACCCCGAATACCGAGGGACTTGGCCTTGCGGAGCTGGGGGTTGAAACGGATGCGCGAGGGGCCATTGCTGTCGGCGTGGATATGCAATCCAGCCGCCCCGGCGTCTATGCGGCCGGGGATGTGACGGACCGCGATCAGTTTGTCTACATGGCAGCCTATGGCGCGAAACTGGCAGCCCGCAATGCAGTTCTGGGCGGTCAAGAGACCTACGATAATGCGGCGATGCCCTGGGTTGTATTCACCGACCCGCAGGTGGCGGGCGCCGGCCTGACCGAAGCGCAGGCGCAAGCGGCGGGCCATGAGGTGAGAACCAGCGTTCTCACGCTCGACAACGTGCCGCGCGCGCTTGCGGCTCGGGACACGCGCGGCCTGATTAAACTGGTGGCCGATGCCAGGACAGACCAGCTTCTGGGAGGTGTTATCATGGCGCCGGAAGGCTCCGACAGCGTCCAGACTCTGGCCATGGCCTTGAAATTCGGAATGACCGCTAAGTCACTTGGAACTACGATATTTCCCTATCTCACTACCGTAGAAGGGCTGAAACTCGCAGCGCAGACCTTTGACATGGATGTAGGTCAGCTCTCCTGCTGCGCAGGGTGAATTGGGAGCACATCGGATGACCGGTATTGAAGCTCTCCTGCAAGACATTGACAGCCTGTCGCTTATCACGGTCGGTCTGCTGCTTCTCGCCGGTTTGGTGGTAGCATAGCCCGAGTTCGTTTTGCTTGATTGCCGTAGCGACAGGGCTTGGCGCCAGAACGTGGCAGTTATGTTTGCGGCCTTGGGGGTCTGGGGCACGGCAAGCGGTTGGCCTGACCTGATTGTTGCTGCGGTCATGGCAACGTTGTTTCTTTCCCCTGCTTTCCAGATCGTGCGCCAAGCGCTCGCCGAGCGCCGGGAAGTTGGAGAACATCAGCATGTTTGACGAGGATCAAGACAACCTATCTCGAATGATGCGAAATTTGCTCAACTGAGTCGCAAGTACAGAGGACTCTCACTATGCACCTGAAACGCCGCCAAATACTGACTTACGCCGCAGGCTTCGCCAGCACAGCACCATTTGCCACGTTTGCGCAAAACACACCTTCCATCCATGTTCTCAAGGATCCGAATTGCGGCTGTTGCAGTGCTTGGATCGATATCCTTCGGCAGGAAGGCTTTCGCGTTACCGAGGAGCGCAGCTTTGGAACACTGCTCGTCCGCCACAAATTGGACAACGGCATTCCCGAAAAAATGATCTCCTGCCACACAGGCGAGATCGATGGCTACATGATCGAGGGGCACGTACCGGTTGCCGACATTCGTCGTCTATTGGAGGAGCGACCTAGCGCCATTGGACTTGCTGTTCCTGGGATGCCCTACGGTTCGCCTGGGATGGGGCCGGAAGATCGTCGTGAGGCCTACGACGTATTCTTGATCCTTAAGGACGGCAGCACCGAGGTGTTCACGAGTTACGAAGCGGCCTGAGGCGACATTCATCGAGCGGAATCAGTAAGGAGGAGAAGATGACACGGCGTGGATTACGCATTCTTGCCCTTGGCGTTTTGTCTATCGCTATTGCCGGTGTGGCCGGTGCCCAACAGCAAGCAGGAGACTGGTGGGGTCATGGGCCAATGGGACCGGGCCACATGAGGTCTGAACGCATGCCTGGTTGGGGGCATGGCAACATGGGACCTGGCCAGCAGCAGCGCATGCAGCGACACTGGACATACATGAACGAGGGCGTGCCTTCAGCCTATCGGGGGGCTCGAAGCACCATTCGCGCGACACCCGGAAATCTTACGGAGGGTCAGGCACTTTACACGGAAAACTGCGCGAGGTGTCATGGCGCCAAGGGTTTGGGAGATGGTAAAGCCGGACGCTCGCTCGTTCCCTCTCCGGCCCTCCTGAGATGGTTGATCCAGATGCCGATGTCGGGAGATGAGTATCTTCTTTGGGCTATCTCCGAGGGTGGAGAACGCTTCGGAACAGACATGCCAGCTTTTAAACAAACGCTGAGTGAAGAAGACATCTGGAAGATCATCGCCTACATGCGCTCAGGTTTCCCTTGATCTGTCGTCAATCTGCTGGTCTTCGAAGAGATTTTTTGCTGTCGATACTGTGACGATAGTTCCAGCAGATAAAAGTCTGACAAGGCGGCATTCTGGTAGGAAACACGGAAACAGACATTCCTGTAAGCCGCAGCACCAGCAGGTTAGGGGCTCGAAACTCGATTTCGCCGCACGCAGCATAAACGTCTGCTTGCTCCGATGGCAAACCAATGAGTTAATAATGAAGACTGGTGCGAGAGAGGGGAGTCTGCTGAAAAAAAGATTGAGGGGTTAGTGGCGCCTTAGTGAAAAAACTATGTGTCACCCTTCACTAATTGACGCAATCTGACGGATGAGCGCGGGGTCAGCTTGCCGCACCCCGCCTGCGAAAGTGAATGCGCTCATGGCTAAAAAATGGCGTATATGCGGAGCCTAGGCTAACCAAATCAACTTTTTCACCCCGGCATCCTACCTACTTTATCACCCTGATCTTTGCCCCGAAAATGGCTTTCTGCCCCTGATCGGCCTGCAACTGTGTACGGAAGTCCCAGCCGTGCGCCAGAAGCTTTTCTGGCAGATCGGCGGGGGCCAGCTTGGCATACTTGAGCGCCATATCTGGTTTCTTCCAGCCGCCACGCGTCATCAGCAGAAGCAAGTCCTTGTTCATCGCATAGTGCCATGTGGCAAAGGTATGCCGCAGCGTGTGCGGTGTCACATCGCCGCCTAGTTTGGCCGCAACACGCGCCTTGGTGAAGGCAGCTTCAATCTGACCGCCGCTGCCGGTGCTGAGCTTGTATGCCTTTCCCTTCGGCGTGCGGAAAACAGCCCCGGTTTCCGGCAGTCCTGAAGCAGCAAGCAGACGCATCACACGCGCCGGAAATTCGGCCATTTTCAGCTCGCCATTCTTGGATGTCGGAATGAGCGCTTGACGGGTTTCTAGGTGAAGGTTTTCACATTGCAGTCCCAGCGCCTCGCTGGTGCGGCAGCCGGTTCCAAGCAGGAATGTCACGATCGGGAGCAGGTGTGGCTCGCTTGCTTCCAGTAGATCCTCGGCCTCGCCAGGTGTCAGCCAGCGGATTTTGGACTGGGGCTCCTTGCGACGGCGGAAGCGGCGCGGAGTCACATGGCCATCGTCAGCGGCTAGATTGTAGATGGCGCTGATGGGGGTGATGATCTGCCGGTTGATGGTGGCGGGTGCAGCGTCGGGCATCAGGATCGCCCGTGCCGCTTTGTTCGCCGCGTCATTGTCGACGTCGGCCAGCCGTGTCTTTTCCCCGAAGTGAATCAGCAGCGGTCCGATGAACCGGGTTTCCCCACCACTTTCCATGTAGGTCAGCGCAGCCTCGGCAAAAGTCAGGGTTGCCGACTTACCAAGTGTCGCACGCTCGATGATTTCGGCTGACCGTCTTACACGGATGATTTCTGCGGCTTTTTTGTCGCTAACTCCAGTGCTCTCATAAATGCTTTGTCCTGCGAGGGTACCCCGGATGACGAAATTTCCGGTGGGTTTGCCTTGGCTGTTTTTGCGCCGAAAGAGAATGAGGGGCATCTCTGAACCTCCCCCTTAAAGAATGCGTTTAGCAGATCCGGCGGACGGTAGAGGATGCGAACTCGTCCGCTCACCTCAACCCGTGCGAGGCTGCCGCTTTTGAATTTGGAGTCCAGCCCGCTGCGACTGGTGAAGATTTTGAAGCGGGCGAGATAGGCTATAGCTTCCTCTGTGGTCAGCAGACGCTCCTCGGACAGTGCATGCATCGGATGATCCTCAAGCAGGCAGTTGATTGTGGCCGGGCGACCGGGTGTTTCCGGCGCCTGCTGGCTTTTGGCATGTCTTCTCCGGTCCCGTGCCATTGACCGAGGTCTCCTGTCTCCGGCGGGCGGCGGCCGCCCGCGTGCGTTGATGGAGACAGTTTACGGCGCTCGATTGGGTTGGATCGACCCGCGCTATGAACCTGTAGAGGCGAGAGATGTGGATAAGTGCCTAGAAATACGGAACTTTCCCTCTGCAGAGGGCGCCGGGCAGGGACGTTGGGCAAAGAACTGTCCGGCAGGGGTTTTGGGCAAAGTTTTTCCAGGAGGGAATTATCCGGATTTTGGGTCAACCGGTGCCTGCACCGCGGAAGTTTGCGCATAAGCTTTGTGCAAATCCGGTGGCGGCGCGGCTTGGTTGGCGGGCGCATCTACTGGTCCTGGACCGGCTCCGGACCATTTTTGCGCGGCACGTCGCGCAGCCAGGACCGGACCGCTTTGGCATCGAACTCTCGTTTCTGCACCAAGTCTGCAGCCATGTCCTGCAGCAGCTGCTGATGGGGGTACAGCAGCGCGCGCGCGTGGTCCTCGGCGTAGTCGAGTTTCTCACGGAGGCGTTTGCGGTCGGGTTCAGCCAATTGCGCGTGATCCTGCGGTCCAAACCAGCTGTTGCCGAAGGCGCCTAAACCCAGTTCAAAATCCATTGCCAGGACCATCCGCGCTGCTTTCCCGAGGTCGGACGTGGCACTGCCGCCAGCGCCCGCGGACACAGTATTAAAGATGAGCCGCTCCGCTGCCCGACCGGACAAGTGGACGTACAACTGACGGTCGAAATCCGACGGCAGACCTGCATTCGGAGGAACATCCCGTTCGATTGTTCCGCCTGCGGCAGCCACCCGGACCTGTGTGATCGCCTCGCCGAAGATCCAGGCGACGATGGCATGGCCGCATTCATGGACGCAGATGCGGTAAAGTAAGTCATGGCTCTCCTTCAGTTCCATGACTTGCAGATGGCGGCGTAGAAGCTGGAGATCGAGCGGGCAGCCGCTGTGCCGGGCTTCACTGCGGGCAGAGCGCACCGCGGCGTCGATGTCGGCGGCGGTCTTGCCGATGCTGTCCCGCGCCAGCAGCTGCAGATCCCCCTCTTGGACTGCGTCCTGCAGCCGCTCAGCAATGAGGTGCTGCAGCATCGCCTTGCTTGGCAGCGGCATCTCGATCTTGATGTCAAACCGCCCGGCTCTCAGCACCGCGGGGTCTAGGTGCTCCGGGTGGTTGCAGGCACCGACGACCATGATCCCTTCCTCCCGGCTGACGCGGTCCATCTGCTCAAGGAACCCGGCGACCACCTGGCGCCTGTAGCTGGCACTGTTGTCGCCGACGCTGTCGCGGGAACCGATCGCGTCAATTTCATCCAAAAAAAGGATACAGGGAACATTCTTCTTCGCTTCATCGAAGCTTTTGCGCATCGCAAGCAGGAGGTTACCCAAGTGACCGTTGGCCTGCCATTCAGCGCAGCTGGTCTCGATGCAATTAACCTCGGCGCTCCCTCCCATTGCCCTGGCCAGATAACTTTTGCCGGTGCCTGGCTTGCCAAAAAGCAGCAAGGAGTGCGGGATCTCATTCCAGGCCACGCCGCCTTCGGCCCACAGGCGCAGGTCAGCAACCAGTTGCCGGGCGGTGTCATATGCTGGGCCAATGCCTGTGATCTCTTCCCTCGGGGCGTGGGCTTCGGGCGGTGAAGCCGCAGCGGCAGCAAGCGCTTGTGTGATGCGCTGCGCGACCCTTTTGGCAGTGGGCGCACGCAGGGCGAAAGAGAGTGTGGGGGTGGAGAGTTCTTGCAGCTGGCCGCTCGGGGGCAGCGCGGCGCGGGCGGCGGCTTCATCAATGCGGCCCGTGCGGCTGTGGGTCCGACGCAACAGGGCGATCAGAAAATCTGCGTCCACCTGTGGCAATGCCAGCTGATGACAGTGCTCCGCCACCAGCGGCGCCGGCAGGGCCATCTCATCCGGCAGGCAGATCCACAAAGGCTGGCTGTGCGCCAGGCCTTTGATGATTTGGTCGCGCAGCTCATCAATGTGTTGCTGTTCAATCGCACCATCGCGGGCACTGGGGACAGCAAGGGTCACGCGCTGAGGCAGCTGCACCTGGCGCCGGGCGTCATAGGCCTGCCAGCCCGGCGGCAGCAGGGCGTGGTTAAGGAGGTTTTCCACGCTTGAAAAACCGGAAGCAGGAACGTTGCGAAGGATCAGCACGGCGCCACGGGCAAGCTGCGCGTCCACTGCAGCCGGGGAGCCGAAGGCCGCGGCGATCCGCAGCAGCAGAAGCAGCTTGTCTGCCGGCAGGTCTGGGTCCGGCAGCCAGCGGCCCGTGTTGTCACAGGCATATGGGTCGGCACCTTCCTGCTCCAGCGCTTCCCAGAGTTCCGGCGGCAGATGCCGCGCGTCCGGCTGCTCGCTCAGATGTTGCAGCAAAGAATGGGGGTGATCCGGTGCAGGGGGCACAAGGGGCTCCTCGGCGCCAGCACTGTCGTCTGGCGCGTCTTCTTTGAGTGTCTTGCGGCGCGCCTGCTGCAGCTCATGGTAATAGAGATGATAGCGGCGGGCGCAGCCTTCGGCGAACTGCCACCAATCGGGGCGTGCGGATTTGGAGAGATCGAGCTGGCTCATGGCAAGCCTCCTGTGAACAGGCAAAAGGGATCGGGCGCCCGGTGAAACCGGGCGGGAGATGTTGGAAATTGAAGGGGAGGGGGCGCTTAGCTGTCTTCTTCTGCCTCGATGGCGTCGAGCATCGCGAAGATCACCTGGGCCGCATCGGCGAAATAGACCTCGCTGCGGACCCGCAGGGCGTCACTGTAGAGCTCTGGCGGTGCGACTTGATCGGAAAACCCCGCCTGCAGCTTCGCGTGCAGCCGCTTCTCGGCCTGCAAGGCCAGCTGCCCGGTTGCCATCGGAACGGTCTTCAGGATCTTCGCGTCCAGGTCACGGTGCTTCAGCAACTGGTGGCGCAGGCGGGAATCCGGGTTCCGTGAAAAGCCAAGCTTGACGAGGCGCAACCCGGAGGCCAGCCGGAATTGCATCGCGTAGAGGTAGCTTGGTGCGGCAGGCCAGTCCTCACCGCATTGCCCGCAGGCAAACCGGCTGGTTTGCATGTTGGCACGGGCGATCCTTTGTTCGTGGCCGCAGGACGCATGCCGGTACAGACGGTAGTTCTGGTTGCCACCTGTGTCTTCTCCGATCAGGTGCCACCCCCGTTCTTCTGCTTCAGCCTGTTCTTTGTCAGCGTGGCAAATCTCGCACCGTACACTGCACAGGCCTTCGGCTGCCCGCTTCACCATCTCAAATTGCCGGCGCAAGTTATGGCCGCAGGGGGCGATATAGTGGCCATAGTGACGGTCTTCCGGATCGCGGCCTGCCCACTTTAAACCTGCGGCCGCGGCGTCGGCCTGCCAGCGCGCTTCGATGCAATGCGGGCACTGCGGCTGGCTGTTCATTAGAACAAAGATCTTGCTGGCATGTGCCAAGCCGCAGCTTTGGCAGGCTAGAAGCAGATGATACCGGTCTTTGATGCGCTGGACGATTTTGAATCCTTTTGCGTTGGCGGCGGCGCGCCAGTGGGGATGGACCGTTTGCGGGAAATGTTCGCAGGTTGAGTGGGGCATAGCAGCCTCCGCATAGGCAAAATTGGGCTGGGCAGGCGCCGGAACTGGCGCTTGCTGAAACTTCAGACATGGCATGGCTGAGCCGGGCGCAGCGGCGTGTCCGCCGCGGGCCGGGTCAGAAGAATGCTGGGATGGTGGGCCTAGTTGGGCAGAAAGTTCTGCGCTTCAGCCGCCA
Organism: Leisingera sp. CC-HEC093; assembly: GCF_059429195.1. Taxonomy (NCBI): domain Bacteria; kingdom Pseudomonadati; phylum Pseudomonadota; class Alphaproteobacteria; order Rhodobacterales; family Roseobacteraceae; genus Leisingera; species Leisingera sp. CC-HEC093. The sequence continues at coordinate 2,126,295 of NZ_JCAIJR010000001.1, forward strand.
CAGAGAGTTCGATGAGAGCGTTCATCTGTCGCGCGCCTGTCTGCAGCAGGGCTTGGCAATCACCATCTTCGACGGTGAACAGCTCCTGGTTCTCATGGAACAGCTGCTGAAATCTGAGAGCCTCTTCCGGCCCCGTGGACTCGATGAGGAAGTGCAGCAGCATGCTCATGCGCTGCAAAGGCAAGTCGCTGGCCCGGACCACCTGCGCGGTCAGGATGTCGCCGCTGAGTTTAAGGCAATCCTGCCATTTGGCTTCTGCGGCCTCTTGAAAGTTGGTGCAAGCGGGATCCCAGGCGAGGGAGTGAGACAGATCACGCTCCAAATTCAGGGCTTCGTCCACTGCCTTGGTTAGTGCGCCGAAGGTGTGGTTGATGAAGGTGGGGCTGCCATCTGCGACAGATGCGGGCCACGGGTCTTTCAGCGCGCACTCGCGCATGATACGGAAAGTATCAGCCATAGTCGGTCTCCTTCCGCGAGATCGGTTTGGTTAGGGCCGGGCGGGGAGCTTCCACCTTCCCCTCGGTCCGTTGCAAATGTGTGCAACTAAATGCAATATGCACCCATTGAATCTGAATGTCAACTGCACACAAGTGAACACATGGCCAGAACATCAGCGATATCTGTACGAGTGACTGAAGAAACCAAGAAAGCCGTAGAAAAGGCAGCGGCGGAGGATGACCGGTCTGTAGCCTCTTTTGTTGAACGGCTTCTGATCGCGCACCTTAAAGAACAAGGGTATCTGCAAAAGTAAGTGCGGGCGCCTGGAGGAAATGACCCAGGTGTCTGGTTCCAACTTCGCATGATCGGCTTGCTGCCCTTCCAGATTATCGAAAAACAATAAGTCATCCCAGGCCCCCGGCAGGGCGAGTCCAGCAGGCTGCTGGCCGCAGGAAGCATGTTTGGGCGGAGCCCGGACTGCGACCGAGGAGGGGATCGAAGGGGGTATCCCCCTCGCGAACTGGCAAGTTGAAATTCCGGGGTCCAGCCCGGGATTGCAACTTGCCTAGTGAGTTACAAGCCTCACAAAAACAAAAATAAGCCTATCGGGATTTTCTTCGTCTTCGCGGAGACTCGGATCAGAGAAGCAGATCCGAGCAGCAAGATGACAGTACAGCCCAAGTTTACCAACTCAAAGCCCGTAATTCTTAATGAAGCACCGGTCGTGCTGCGATTTGCAGGCTTGTTTCCGCGGGACCTTGGCAAGTTCAAGATGCATGACGAGCGCGGCGGCGGCGACCTGGATCATGTCGACCAGGAGTTGTCGCGGCTGAACCAGGTGCTGGCCGGCGAGCCGGGCTGGCAGCAGCAGATACGCGGCGAAATTGCTGAGATGCGCCGTCACAATCACGAGGAGCATTTGCGCGCTCTGAAGGCCAAGTCACGCATGAAGGACGCCAGGAAGCTGGAGGCGGAAGGGCCTGCAGACCCCTGGCGATCCTGCAGCAGAGGCCCGCTTCGTGAAGGCATATTCACTGTCAACAAAGACTGGTTCGGCGGCGCAGGGCTCTCTGAATGGGATCCGGAACGTGTCTCTGCTTTCCGCAAAACCGCCATGTCGTTCCTCCGTGAAAACTTTCCAAACGGTCAACTGCGCTATGCCAGTGCCCACGTCGATGAGGAGGCTTATCACATCCACTTTGTCGTGGCCGTTTGGACCGAGAAACCATCCGCCAACCGCGGGCATCAGATCCTGCTGCAGGCATCTGAGAACCCGCTCATCAAAAGCTATGAGCATGCCCAGGATCTTGCCGGAGAAGCCTTCGAGACAATTGGGATCACTCGGGGGGAGCGCCGTGCCGAGGCCCGGCGCCAGGCTCGGGCAGAGGGAAAACCTCTGCCCGAGCGGCGGCAGCATGTGCCGCCGTCAAAGTGGCGTGCCGAGGAGCGCCTCAAGGCGCAAGCGGAGAAGAAGCGCATCCTGGGCGATGCCCAGGACGAGGCAAAGGCGGCCGTTGAAACCGGCCGGGACCTGGCCAAGGCCACGGTCAAGAAATCGCGTAAGCGCGCGGTAAAAGAGGCGCGGGCCCGCAAACAGCGGGCCGCGCGGGAAGCTGCAAAGATGATCCGCCGCCGCGATACAGCGGAGGCAGAGGCTGTGCAGAATAAAAAAGCGGCTGACGCCGCGAATGCTCTGAAAAAGAAAATTGTGGCTGAGGTCGGGGTATTGGAGCCGAGAGTGAAAGGGTATGAGGCAAGGGCGGAAGAAGCTGCAGAAAAGTACCGGGCCGAAACGGCAGCGCGGAAGGCCGAAGAGGAAAAACGCGCGCGGGTTATCCAAGAAAGGCAACAGGCCGAGCAGGTGCTGAACGCCACGAAGGCGGAGAAATCTGATCTGGCCGCTCAGCTGCAGCAGATGGTTCAGCACCGCCGTCAGGCAGAGAAAGCGGCTGCTGAGGCCCGGGCTGCCCGGCTGGCTGAGGAGAAGAGGCTGCAGGAGGCAGAAGAAAAGGTCCGGTTGAAGGCAACGGTGGCAGAGGTCATCACGGATGCCATCGAGTCCGGGTTGGATTTGGTTGCTGAAGGGGCGATTTGCTGGCGGGAGGCGTCTGCGGATCAGCAGGCAGGCTTGACCTGGGGCGTGGCCGCTCCGGATACCAAGGGTGCGCGGGCCGAAACGCTGAAAGAAATCCGTCCAGCAATGCGGATAGTCACGCGTATTGCTCAACTGGTGGCCCGGACCGTGAAACGCGTCCTCGCCAAGGAACGGCAAAAGCTGAAGCAGGACGCGGATTATGTGCGCGGCCTGCGTCAGAAATGGGCGCCGGAAGATGATGCGCGGCTGTCAGGGATCTCGCGTGGGGAGCCGGGGAATGGGCCAGTGTAGGCAACAGTGCTAAATACATGCTAAAATGACCTCTGAGACGATCCGCTCAACATGCGGAACCAGAGACTTATTTAAGTGCCTCGTCAGGAACAAAAAACGCGAGGGTATTCAGAAGTCCAGCCGGCTCAGAAGGCACTATCAAGTGTTGTCCATTTTTTGGATACGGTCCCCTGGTGGTTTCAGAAGTGCCAGGCGACGTTCAGGTCGTGCTAGGTATCATCGAAAAAGCTGTCAGATCTGTGGACGAGGGTTACGAAAGTGATACGGTCGCCTGGTTGTCGAATTGGTGTCTGACGCCGAAGCTCGAAATGGTCTCGGTGAGCGCCTTCGGCCGGACTAACCCTTACCGCTGTTCTCAGTATGGCTGGAGACAGGGTTTCTGAGCCAACTTCAGGGTTGGTATGACGCTTTGCTGGCATTCAGGATATTGCTGTTGTGCAGAGCATAGCCCAAAGGTCGTGCTGCCAATCGCCGCTGGGGGTGGCTGTGTTGATCATGAATCTTTTGAGACCAGTGTCGACATATGCCGGTTCTCCGCATTTGACCCGAACCGGGTGTTTCCTAGTGTCGTCGTAGAGAACTGTGCCGTTTGCATCTGTTTGAACCAGTTTGATGGCGACTTCAAAGTCGAAGTCTTCCTCGCTGGTGACCTGGTATTGGGTCACGCTCAATTGAACCGTGGTGGCGTCCGGGAAACTGGCTGTGTGAAAGACTGTCTGTTGACCCGCGCTAGGCGTGGCAAAAAGAAGAAGACCAAACACTATTGGAAGGATATACATATCCCAACTCCCGCAGCGCTCGCCTCGTGACAAAAATAGCACAAATTGCCGCTGCGCACGACTCGAAAATTTGAAACGTAATGAGCTGTTCCAATCTTCGGTGCGCCCCGCGCTGGACCCAGATGCCGCAGGCCGGTGTCAAAATGTTTAACAAATATAGAACTTTAGAGCTTTCGCGCCGGCAGATCGGCTGAGCCGTCGGGAAAGACGTGACGGCCGGTAACCTGCTCCACGGTCCACCGCGAACGCGTCCAGCAGCTGCGTGTTTCCGTGTCTCGGAAACGATGGGAGTGCATCATTTGCGGAAATGACCTGGGTACGGCTATGGGGCGAGAAAAGGGATCTACTTTGCATTAGCAATCGGCAAGCGAGTAATTGTTCGATCACCCGCCACAAGCTTGCCGCTGCTTAGTAGTACAGCAAAAATGCCCAGCTTTTAAGGGATACGTTGAGATACTTGCCCCTAGAAAGGATGCCATCAGGCAGTGCCAGGTGGCATCCAGTAAAGTGTCTTGAGGATCAGTTATCCTTTGGCTGGTCCATCATACCATTGCCGGGCTGATTGCTTTTGGATTGCTGACCGCTATGGGCCATGCCGGATCCTGCCATCATCTGCTTCATGCGTGCCGTCTGGGCTGAGATCTCTTCCTCAGTCACCGCGCCGTTGCCGTCTGCATCGAGATGTTGAAAACGGTCTACCATTTGTTCGCGGATTATAGCGCTGTGGAAGGATTCGAACTCATCGATCGAAAGCGTGCCATTGCTGTCCGCGTCGTACTCCTTCAGAGCGGATTGAAGTTTTTCCGCCAACATGCCGGGTTTGCCCATGCCCAACATCTGGCGGTCCATCATGGCGCTGCCCATGGCGTGCCGCCCGTGCATCTGCATCATCATGTTATGCATTCGCTTCATGTCAGACATCATACCTCGGCCCATCATCTGCGAATCTGCATTTTGTTGCATCATGCCTGATGTATTGGCACCGGGTTTGCCGCTGTGGCCGTGGCTGGCCTCTGCCAGTGCTGCGCCCGCCAATGTGCCGGATACCGCGAGAGTAAGCGCAATAAGTTTCAAATTCGTCATGTCCAGACCTTTCCCAGGGTGTTTGGATACATCCAATTTGGGATGTCAGGCGTGAGCTTGCCAGAGCGCCGGGTCGGGGAATTGTATCGCCCTGTCACAGCCGAAGCAGTTGATACATTCTGCGACAAAACTCTGCAGGACCACTTGCAGCAATAACCTATAATCGATGCAAATGAATGAAATGCCACATATTCTCGTCGTTGACGATCACCGTGAAATCCGGGCTGCGGTAACACGATACCTGGAAAAGAACGGCATGCGCGCAACTGCAGCGCAAGACGCGGCAGAGATGGATGCGAAACTGGCAACCGGGCATTTCGATCTGATTGTTCTGGACGTGATGATGCCGGGTGAAGACGGGCTTTCGGTCTGCCGGAGACTGTCTGGGGAAGGCGGTATCCCAATCCTTATGCTGACGGCCCTTGGGCAGGAAACAGACCGGATAGTCGGCCTGGAGATCGGTGCCGACGACTATTTGCCCAAGCCATTCAATCCGCGCGAGCTATTGGCACGCATCAAAGCGATCTTGCGCCGCACCGATCGTTCCGAACCATTGGCAGGCCGCTTGGCCGGGAAAAACGTTCGGTTTGCCCAGTGGGTGCTGGACAGCGACCGTCGTGTCCTCATTGACGGCACCGGGCAGGAAACTGCCCTGACCGGTGCCGACTTCAAGCTGTTGACGGTTTTGCTGGAGCGGGCGCGTTTGGTCCTGAGCCGGGATCAGCTTATGGATTTAACTGCGGGCCGGCGGGCGCCGCCGCTGGATCGGACAATAGACAACCAGATCAGCCGCTTGCGCCGCAAGATTGAGCAGGACCCCATGCAGCCGCGCCTGATCATCACCGTGCGCAACGGCGGCTATAGCTTGGCGGCAGATGTAGAGGTGATGGACGGATGAGGCGTGTCCTCAACAGTCTGCGCGGCCAACTGGTGCTATTGGTGATCCTGGCGCTGGCCGCCGCTCAGGCGGTCAGCCTTTGGCTATTTGTCGACGAGCGCAGTTTGGCGGTACGCGCGGCTCTTGGAGCGGAAACTGCTGGACGTGCCGCCAATGTGGCCCGACTGATCGAAGAAGCGCCTGCAAGTCTACACGCCTCGATTCTACGGGCTGCGAATTCGCCGCTGGTACGGTTCGGTATCGCACCGGAGCCCGAAGTCGAACATATGACGCATAACGGCAATGGGATTGTCGAAGAGCGAGTGCGGGCACTTCTGGATGGTAACTTCAGCCGCGAGATCCGGGTTGAGCTGCATGAGGTTGATGGCGCGGATCTGCCGCTGCCCCACCTCGATCAGGAAATGGCCGCTATGCACCGGGAAATGATGCGCGGACACATGTCGGCGATTGAATTGAAGCTGTCCATTGCGTTGTCTGGCAGCCAATGGCTGAATGTTGATACCCGGTTTGAACGGCCGCCTTTGCAATGGCCGCTTTTTTCGACACTGACTTTTGCGCTTACAGCGGGCTTCATTCTAATTGTTGTGTTCTGGTTCTTGATGAGCCGGGTAACGGGACCGCTGCGCAGGCTTTCCGTTGCTGCTGACCGGTTGGGGAGGGGAGAAGACGTGGACGCACTGCCTGCGGTAGGGCCATGCGAAGTGCAAGATCTGACCGATGCGTTTAACCGGATGCAAGAACGCCTGAAACGTTTTGTTGCAGATCGCACCCGGCTGCTGGCGGCGTTGGGCCATGACCTTCGATCGCCTTTGACAGCTATGCGGGTCAGGGCAGAATTTGTCGACGAGGAGGAAACCCGGGACAGCCTCATATCTTCGATCGAGGAAATGCAGAGCATGGTAGACTCGGTATTGGCTTTCGCCCGGGGGCTGGCGGTGTCCGAGCCGCTAGAGGTGTGTGAACTGGGTAAGTTCCTGGAACAGCTGCGCGCTGATATGCTTGATCGCTTCGATTTACATCCAGGGGTGACGACAGAAGTTGGCCTGCGGCCAAACGCGATGCGGCGGGCTTTGCGCAACGTGATCGAGAACGCGCTGCGCTATGGTGGCTGGGCGCGGGTTGGATACGGGATCGATGGCAAAAACGCTTTGATCACGGTGGTAGACTCCGGCCCAGGTATCCCTGAGGAAGATTTGGAGCGGGTGTTTGATCCGTTTCTGCGGCTGGAGGCGTCGCGGTCGCTCGAAACCGGCGGCTACGGGCTCGGCTTATCCATCGCTCGTACGATTGCGCGGGCTCATGGCGGTGACATAACCCTGGCTAACCGTCCGGATGGCGGGCTGTTGGCGACGCTCGCAATCCCTCTGGCGAAGGATCAAACCGAAATTGAAACGTGAACCGGAGACAAAGATGAAACGACAGGTTGCAACTCTGGCAATTGTGCTTCTGCCCTTGGCTTCTGCTGTGGCTTGGGCGGATACTTCGGGTGACTGGGACCGGGGATATGGCCACATGATGTGGGCAGGCGGCTTCGGTATGCTCGGCGCCCTGATGATGCTGCTGTTCTGGGGAGCGTTTATTGCTCTCATCGTAGTGGCGGTGCGATGGCTGACTGACAAGCGTAGCGCAGGCCCGGACACCTCTAGTGACGCGCTGAAGGTGCTGCGCAGCAGGTTTGCCCAAGGTGAAATCGACGAAGAAGAGTTCAGGCGCCGCAAGGCCGCACTCGACGAATGACATCTCATGCTCCGCGTATTGCGGCGCGTGTCAGAGGCTGAGCCGGAGGCAGGGGCTCGTGAAAGAAATGGCAGGCAAGCAGACGTGCTGATTATCGAGGGCGCAGCGGGTGTTAATCTTTGGCAGGGGCTCAGAAGACTATACGGTACCGGTGAAACAGTCAGAAGGAGGAATTATGCTGAGACGGGATTTCATTGTCGGGGCAGGGGCGTTGACGGTGCTGGGTTCAAAGGGCAGCGCGCATACGCCAACGCTTCCGGTCTACGATATGCCCGAAGAGCTTTTGCCGCGCGAGGTGCGCATCCAGAACGACCTTACGCCATATGAGGTGCATGTGGATCCAGAGCAGTTCGCACTGTACTGGACGCTGCCTGAGGGCCGCGCGATCCGTTATGCGGTCGGGATTGGCCGGCCTGGCCTGTACGAGGCGGGCGAATTCTATGTCGGCGCGAAAAAGGTGTGGCCCAGTTGGAAGCCGACACCGGACATGATACAGCGCGAACCGCACCGCTATGCCAGGTTTGCCGATGGCATGCCCGGTGGTCTCGGTAATCCACTTGGCTCACGCGCGCTTTATCTGTTTCAGCCCGGGCGCGGGGATACGTTTCTGCGTATTCACGGCACCAATGAACCGGACACAATCGGACGGCGCGTGTCGAATGGTTGTGCAAGGCTGGTAAACGATCAGATGATCAACCTCTACGACAGGGTGCCGTTGGATACCCGGGTTGTGCTTCACCCCGTGGTGAACTTGCCAGCCTGAGGTTGCGCATAGGACTTGCCGGTTGTCGGATAGGCAGAGTTCGGTCCGAGATGCAGAGAGATGCGTCCCCAAACGTTCACTAACCGCACCACGGCCTTGGCAGGGGCGCGGTGTGGGAGCTCTAGAAGCCTGTCATGGAAAAGCAGGCGCTCGGGCCCGTCCTAAGAACTTGGGCGAATGTGTCTGGGATACTCTCGGATACAAAAATGGTGATGAGGCGGCATTGACGTTCCCATGCTGGAAGGCGGCAGTGCAAAGCCAAGGGAGACGCGGTTTGGAAGCAGTAGAGGCATACCGCCCTCCGCCAAACTGAGTGAATGTTCTGATTATTGAGATAATCAGAACATCAGTGAACCGTCCCTCGCGGTTCGCTTGTCTGAGAGGAAAGAGAAATGTTTTCAAGACGAGGGTTTCTGACAGCGGCGGGTGCCGCTGGCGTGTTGGCGGAATTGCCGGTCCGGGGGGATGCCCTGGTGCCGGACATGATGGAGTTGCGCGCCACCGTCAAAGCGGTGCAGCTACTGCCGTCAGACTACCCAAAAACTGAGATTTGGGGTTATTCAGGCGGCACGCCGGGACCGGAAATCCGGGTGCCCCAAGGCGGCCGGGTGCGACGGCGTTTTGTCAACGATCTGCCGCAGGCAAGCACGGTCCATTGGCACGGCATCCGCGCGGCGAATTCGATGGATGGGGTTGCTGGGCTTACCCAGGCACCGGTTCAGCCACGGGGCAGCTTCGACTATGATTTCACCGTTCGGGATGCAGGCACCTATTGGTATCACGCGCACAACCGGTCCGTCGAACAGGTGGCGCGCGGACTGCACGGCCCGCTCATTGTTGACGAAAAGGCACCTCCGGATATTGACCGGGATATCACACTGGTACTCGATGACTGGCTGCTGGAACCTGATGGCGGGCAGCTAAATCCAGACTTCGAGACGCGCCATGACCGGTCACATGCTGGCCGGTTGGGCAATTTCATTTCGACCAACGGACAGTCAGCCTGGACCCAATCGGTCAAGCGGCATGAGCGGCTCCGGCTTCGGCTGATCAATGCCTCCAACGCTAGGATCTTCATGCTGGCGCTGGTCAACTTCGAGGGCTGGGTGATGGCGCTGGACGGGATGCCGCTGCCAGCACCCAAGACCGTTTCGGGAGATTTGCTGCTCGGTCCCGGCCAGCGTGCTGATCTCCTTGTAGATGTCACAGCCGGAGACGGCGAAGAGGCGTTTCTCGCGCGGATCGAGGACAATCAAGGCTATGCCCAGGCTGCCTTCCCGGTGCGCGGCGTGTCCAGTAGCGCCCGGCGCGGTTCCCCGGCGCCGCTTCCGCCGAACCCGGCGATGGAGGTGACGGGGTTGGATGCTGCGAGGGAGCTGCGGCTTGACATGGCTGGCGGAGCAATGGGTTCGCTGCGCAGTGCTGTTCTTAACGGGCAGAACACCGGGTTCCGGCAAATGGTGGAGGCGAACCAGTTCTGGGCCTTCAACGGTACTGTTGGCATGACGCAGACTCCGCTGGCCACGGTGGCGCGGGGCGAGACTGTCCGGGTCACAGTGTCCAACGACACAGCATTCCCGCACGCTATGCATCTGCACGGGATGCATTTCCGCACCGTAAATGCCGATGGCTCGATGGGCCACCTGCGCGACACGCTTCTCAGCTTTGCCGGCGAAAGCCACGAGATTGCTTTTGTTGCCGATAATCCCGGCGATTGGGCATTCCACTGTCACATGCTTTCGCATGCGGCCTCTGGCATGATGACCTGGATCCGGGTGCAGGCATGACGCGGGCGGTCATCAGTGCGGCGGCGGTGCTGGCGGTCGCCGGAGTTGCAGCGGCGTGGGTTTTCCGGCCTTCTTTCCCGGTCGCGCCAATGGCTGATGCGGTGTCAGTTGCACAGGGAAAGGTGCTCTATGCGGAGTACTGTGCGTCTTGCCACGGGGCAAATCTTGAGGGCCAGCCGAATTGGCGCGGCCCAGGGGAGGATGGCCGCCTGCCGGCGCCTCCGCATGATGAGACGGGCCACACTTGGCACCATTCTGACCGAATGCTGTTCGAATATACCAAATTGGGGGGGCAGGCTGCGCTAGCAAACAGCGGAGTCGCCTTGGACAGCGGCATGCCAGGCTTTGGCAGCCAGCTGAGTGATGCGCAAATTCGCGGTATCCTGAATTTCATAAAATCAGCTTGGCCCGAGCGCGAGCAGCGGTACCAAGCAGAAAGAACAGAAGTAGAAGCCCAGCAAGAAGGAAGAAACCAATGATCCGTCCTAAACGTATTTTGCCGTTACTCTGTCTTACCTTTTTGCCTTTGCCCGGCTTGGCCAAAGAATTGACAGAGGCGGAGATCAAGCAACTGGTCTATGAGGCAATCCTGGAGCGGCCCGAAATCATCATGCAGGCGGTCGAAATGCTGCAGCTTGACCAGGACGCCGCCAAAGCTGAAGCTGCTCGGGTGGTTCTTGACAACAACCGTGCCACGCTGGAACGCGATCCCAACGCCCCGGTTCTGGGCAATCCCGAAGGGGATGTAACAGTTGTCGAGTTCTTCGACTACAACTGCCCCTATTGCCGCCGTGCGATGGCTCCGGTGCAGGGGCTGCTGAAAGATGATGACAATGTCCGGCTGGTCTACCGCGAGTGGCCCATCCTGGGCGAGGGTTCTGTCTTTGCTGCACGTGCCGCTCTGGCGTCGCGCAAACAAGGCAAGTACGAAGAATTCCATTGGGCGCTGATGGGAATGGAGGGCAGGGCCACAGAGGCTTCGGTCATCCGTATCGCACGTGAAACCGGGCTGGACGTGGAACAGCTGCGCCGGGACATGGACGCGCCGGAGGTGGAGGAGCATATTGCCACTTCTATGGCGCTGTCGCGCAAGTTGGGCTTCAACGGCACGCCCTCTTTCGTAATTGGCGAAAACTTGATTCCCGGTTTTGTTGAGCAACCGCAACTGCAAGAATTGGTAAAACAGGCACGCGAAGCTGCGGATTAATAACGATTGCTCTATTGCGGGCAACATCAATCAGGGCCGGTGCAATATTGCTTGGAAAACTCGCCTATTTTGTATCGAGCTGTCGCAAAGCGCTTTGCTACGACTGAGCGATACATTTGCCCATCCGGGCAAGGTGGATCGGCCAATCCTAAATGTCCTAGTCTGTGGAAGATGGCGGTACATCAAAAAACGCGCCAACGATTTCGACGAGGAAGGCACATGCTGCGCACAGGACGATTACCGGATTTCCGTCGCCGCCACAGGTCGGTGCTAGCGGTTATGGCCGTCGCTTTGTTGATGGTGCTTGTTCTTTGGAAGGCTGATGCTTTGCCGCCTGCAATGACGCGTGCAGACATTACAGCTTGGGTCGATGCGGCTGGCATCTTGGGGCCGCTGGTGATCGTAGGGCTGATGACTATGGCGATCGTTGCCAGCCCTTTGCCTTCAGCTCCTGTAGCGGTGGCAGCCGGGGCGGCCTACGGGCATTTGCTGGGCACCGGTCTCGTTGCACTGGGGGCCGAGTTGGGAGCGATCATCGCCTTTCTGATTGCCCGGCGATTGGGGCGCTCGGCTATCCAGCGCTATCTGGGCGCTAAGCTTGAGACAGGTCTCATGGGATCGCAGAATGCACTGATGCTGACGGTGTTTGGCAGCCGCCTTTTGCCCTTCGTCTCATTTGACTTGATCAGCTATGCAGCAGGGCTGACTGCATTGCGGTTCTGGCGCTTCGCACTCGCAACCGCGGCTGGCATTTTGCCAGCGAGCTTCATCCTGGCGCATCTTGGCAGTGAGCTGGCCGGGCCTGATGGACCTGGTGCCATCTGGGCAGTGCTGGGGCTAGGGCTGCTGACCGGAGCGCCTCTTCTTTGGGCAACCTGGAAGCGAGAGCAAGGCGGTTGAGGCAAATCAAGGCCTCCGGGCAAATAACATGTAGACTTGAGTAGTCATTTGGAGAAGCGGATCGTGGGAGTTGCAGGAGTAACGTACAGGAGAATTGGACTGCGGCGGCTTCGCTCGGCGCTTCACCTGACACTGGTCCTGCTGTTGTCTGCAATTCTGATGGCGTCTGCGGGGGCGGACCGAACGGTAGGTGCAGAGCATTCAGTATCTGGCTATAGCCATGTTCAGGCCTTAGCTGCGGATTATGGGCAGCAAGAGTCTATTCAGCACGATCGAAGCCTCTATAGCGTGCCTGCGTCTTTGGGTGACTGTGGACTGCATGCAATGTGTCACGCTTTGGCTCTACTCCCACTTGTCCTGATGCCTGAATGGAAGCCGGAAATGTCGGTTGCCGTATTCAATATCCGGCTGCTTGCGGACGGAATAGCCCTTTCACCGTCTCCTCACCCTCCGAATTTTTCTTGAACCAACCACCCGGTCCAGTTGAGCGTCCAGCCAAGCGGCCCGGTTCACATGCTGTGTGGTGTGTTCAGGAGTTCGAGAAGTGTTTGCCATACTCTATTTTGCGACTGCAGCTCTGCTAGTCTTTGCTGTGCTGCGGCTTGGATGCGGCCCTTGCGCAACGGGTCATGTTTCTGAGGTCGGCCCCGAAAACGTGATGGCGCCCCCGCGTATCCCTGTCGTCAAGCTGGGCTGGGCGCTGAGCATTTTCCTGGCCGTGACTTATATGCTGTGTGTCGGCTTCGATCTGATCTTTCCGCAGTATGCGATGTACCGCGCTTGGATCTCGCTGATGCCTGGCATGACGTGGCTCACAGCAACTTCCTTCCTGATCGGTCTAGCAGAAGCCTTTGCCTACGGTTGGTTCGTGGCACTCGTATTTGGGCCAATTTTCAACGTGATCGCCGCGCGTGGATGAGGTGCAACAGGTCACCTTGCTACCCTAAAGCGTTCGGAGCAATAGAAGAGGAGAAGCGCAATGAGCAAGTCGCAGCAACCGACCCTGCGCTTCCTCGGGGCCACCGGGACCGTCACTGGATCCCGCTACCTCGTTGAATGGCGCGGTCGCAGGATCCTGATCGATTGCGGACTGTTTCAAGGGTTCAAGCAGCTCCGCTTGCGCAATCGGAAGCCTTTTCCGGTCCGGCCTCGATCTATCGATACTGTTCTCCTGACACATGCACATCTCGATCATTCCGGCTATATCCCTGCGCTGGTTAAGGCAGGGTTCGCGGGCAAGGTCATTTGCACACAATCGACCAAGGAATTGTGCGGCTTGATCCTGCCCGACAGTGGACATCTGCAGGAGGAAGAGGCGTCCTTTGCCCGCCGAAAGAAGTTTTCGGTCCATGCCCGCCCGACCCCCCTTTACACGCAAAAGGATGCGCAGAAGGCGCTGAGCAAGCTGGAAACTGTACCATTCGACACGCCAGTCGATTTAGGCGACGGGATCACGGCCAACTTCATCCCGGCAGGGCATTTGCTTGGAGCGGCGCAAATACGATTATGCCTTGGTAGCACGGCATTGCATTTCAGCGGTGACCTCGGCCGTCAAAGCGACCCTCTGATGCGCTCTCCAACCCCGTTTGCGGGGGCGGACGTCCTCGTGTGTGAATCCACCTATGGCAACCGCCAGCATGAGCCTGTCGATGCCGAAGCGCAGCTCTCCCGTGTTATCCGCCGAGTTATCGGGCGGGGCGGAACAATCCTCATCCCGGCCTTTGCGGTAGGGCGGGCACAGGGGCTGATGTATCACATCGCGCGGCTTTGCAGACGCGGTGATATTCCCGAAGTGCCGGTCTTTCTAAACAGCCCGATGGCAACAAATGCCACCGAAATTTATCACCGCCATCACAAGGAGCATAAGGTCAGTTGGGCCGAATGCTCGGATATGTTTGAACTCGCCAAGCGTGTGCGTTCTGTTGAGGAATCCAAGCAGATCAACACCATGCCTTTCCCCAAAATCATCATTTCAGCCAGCGGCATGCTGACTGGAGGACGTATTTTGCATCACGTTCTTTCATATGGAGGGGATCGCCGTAACGCGATCCTGTTGTCGGGGTTTCAAGCCAGCGGAACGCGCGGTGCTGCGCTTGCCGCCGGAGCAGATCACTTGCGCATCTTTGGGCGTGACATCCCGATCGAGGCCGAGGTGATCTCTCTGGGCAGCTTGTCCGGCCATGCCGATGCCAACGAGCTGCTTGAATGGCTGGGCGCTGCGCCGGTCCCTCCCCGGATGACCTATGTAACTCACGGTGAGCCAGAAGCGGCCGACGCGCTGCGTTTTCGCATCAACCATGAACTGGGCTGGAAAGCGAGGGTGCCAGAGCACCTTGAAACAATCAGTTTGGAGACGCCGCGATGACGCGTGATAGACATTGCCTTCCGCTAGTACGGGCGGAAATAGACACTTACAGCCAGCCTGTCGTCTTCATGCATCTGGACTGCCATGTTTGCCGCGCCGAAGGATTTCGTGCGCTGACCCGGGTGCGGATCGACTGCGGCGGACGGTCGGTGATCGCATCGCTGAACGTTGTCACCGGGGCAGGATGGCTGGGTCCGGAAGCGGCAGCGCTATCCGACGCAGCTTGGGCTGCATTGCGGCCGAGGCTGGGTGATATGGGTCAGTTCTCCCACCCCGAACTGCCAGAGGCGGCTTCGCTAATCCGCGCCAAGGTCTATGGTGAGCGGCTGCACCAAGCGCAATTCGCCACGATCATAAAAGATGCGATGGCACACCGGCTGTCGGATTTGGATCTGGCTGCCTTCGTAACGGCTTGTGCAGGAGAGCATCTGAGTACCTGTGAAACCATCGCTTTGACCCGTGCCATGCAGGAGGCTGGCAGATCACTGGAATGGGGCGAAGGGCCTGTGCTGGACAAGCATTGCGTTGGCGGATTGCCCGGGAACCGCACCACACCGATCGTAGTGGCCATCGTCGCGGCAGCAGGGCTTGTGATCCCCAAGACATCCAGCCGTGCCATTACTTCGCCTTCAGGGACCGCTGACACAATGGAGGTAATGGCTCCGGTGGCGCTCGATACTGCTGCCATGAGCAAGGTTGTCGAAGCGCAGGGTGGCTGCATCGTTTGGGGCGGAGCCTTGGGGCTTAGCCCGGCCGACGACATTCTGATCCGCATTGAGCGGCCTCTCGACTTTGACAGCGACGGGCAATTGGTTGCCAGCATTCTCTCCAAAAAGGCGGCGGCCGGATCGGACCGTGTCGTGATCGACATCCCTGTGGGGCCCACCGCGAAAGTGCGTTCGGAAAATGCGGCCGAAGCCCTGTCGGCGCGGCTGCGCGCCACAGCCCGGGCGATTGGATTGGACCTGGCGATTCATGTCAGCGACGGCAGCCAGCCAGTAGGGTGCGGGATCGGTCCGGCACTCGAGGCAATGGATGTGCTGAAGGTGCTGCGCCGTACACCAGATGCGCCGGGCGATCTGAGAGAACGGGCGCTGGTACTGGCTGGGCTCCTGCTGGAAATGAGCGGAGAAACCGCAGGCGTTGAGCGGGCGAGGGTTTTGCTCGACAGCGGCGCGGCGGAGCATCGGTTCATGGCGATATGCGCGGCTCAGGGCGGGTTTGCCGAGCCGGCTAAAGCCCCCTACCGGATACCTTTTGTAGCCCCTTGCGATGGAGTGATCACAGCTATCGACAACCGCCTTATTGCCCGGGTGGCAAAACTGGCCGGGGCCCCGCAGCAGGCCCGCGCAGGGGTGTTGCTTATGGCGCGGCCCGGGACACTGGTCCAGCTCGGACAACCCCTGTTCGAAATCTGGGCTGAGACGCCGGGCGAATTGGCCTATGCCAGCGATTTTTCCAGCGCGCAGAAAGAGATTTTCCGCATTGAGGTGCCAAAATGAGACCCGTTCTGATCCCATTTCACAATATGCGTCCACTGGCAGATCAACTGGCGGCGCTGATCGGGGCAGAAGTGGCGCCAGTGGACTGGCACCGGTTTCCGGATGGCGAGAGCCGGATAACCCTGCATGGTGATCTCGAAGGCCGCGAGTCGGTGATCCTGTGTTCTTTGTGTGACCCGGACCGGCATGCGATGCCGCTGCGCTTTGCCGCTGATACGGCGCGCGAGATGGGCGCTGTACACGCCGGTCTAATTGCGCCCTATCTGGGGTACATGCGCCAGGACCGGAGGTTCCACTCTGGAGAGGCGGTTAGCGCCAGATTGTTCGCCCGTTTCCTCGAGGAAAGCTTTGACTGGCTTGTGACGGTGGATCCGCATCTGCATCGGATCCAGGCCCTTGATGAGTTGTTTGCCATTCCCGCTGGCCGGGTTTCTGCTGCGCCACTGCTGGCACAGTGGATCGCGGAGAGTGTTGAAAATCCGGTGCTGGTTGGCCCCGATAGCGAAAGCCGGCAATGGGTTGCGGAGGTCGCTTCGCTCGTTGGCTGTCCATACGAGGTTTTGCGCAAGGTGCGTTCCGGCGACCGCAGAGTTGAGGTTAGCAAATCCGGCCGCCAGTGGAGATGTTCCGGCACACCAGTTCTAGTCGATGATATTGCGTCCTCGGGGAGAACATTGGTGGGGGCAATCGAACGGCTGGCGGAAGCCGGAGCCAAGCCGCCTCTGTGTGCGGTAATCCATGCAGTCTTTGCCGGGCAAGCTCACGCCGAGATTCTGGCCGCCGGGGCAAGCCAAGTCGTGACCACCGATACGATTCCTCATGAAAGCAATGCTATCGGCATCGCCCCGCTTCTAGCCGAGGCGGCAAATCATACGCTGGCTGCGTTGACCTTACAGTGACTTGAAAACTCACGATGGCGGCATTCCCCAACCGGAAGGGCAATAACATGAACGAACTTCCCAACAATAAAAGCTCCAGTGTAGCAGACGAAGACAAATTTGTTTGTCCGATGCACCCGCACATTCGGAGCGCTGAAGCTGAAAACTGCCCGATTTGCGGCATGCACCTTGTCCCAGAAGCTGGCAAGGAAACGGCCGGTCATGCTCACCACCATGGGCACGCAGCTTTCGGGCATGGAAAAACTGCTCTGAGTGGAGGTTATGACAAGGTTCCCATTGGCTGGGAAGGCCCTGTGTATACTTGCCCAATGCACCCGGAAGTTCGGCAAACCGAACCGGGCGCGTGCCCTCTTTGCGGGATGGGGCTGGAGCGAGAAGCAGGTTCTGTTGCGGAGGAGGGGCCAAACCCAGAACTCACCGATTTCACCCGGCGGCTCTGGGCCGGTGCGATACTAACAGTTCCATTGTTGGTTCTTACCATGGGGCCCTATGCCGGCCTGGCAGGTGTCCGGGATATTTTCGGGGAACGTAACACACTCTGGATTGAACTGCTTCTTGGCTCGCCGGTTGTCTGGTGGAGCGGCTGGCCGTTTCTTGTTCGCGGCTGGAACTCGTTCCGCACCATGAACCTCAATATGTTCAGCTTGATCAGCATGGGAGTGGCGGCGGCCTGGCTATTCAGCGTTGCGGCAGTACTTGCACCGGGCATGTTCCCTGACGGCTTCCGTGACGCCGAAGGGCATGTCGGCGTCTATTTTGAGGCTGCGGCAGTGATTGTCACGCTTGTTCTGTTGGGGCAGGTGATGGAATTGCGGGCCCGGGAAGGGACCGGGCGGGCGATCCGTGCCCTGCTGGATATGGCGCCCAAGACCGCACGGGTGATCCGCATCGGTGGACAGGAAGAAGAGATCCCCCTAGATGAGGTGCAGGTGGGAGACCGGCTGAGGGTAAGGCCGGGAGACAAGGTGCCGGTGGACGGCACGGTGTTGGAGGGACGCTCCTCGGTCGACGAAAGCATGATTTCCGGAGAGCCTGTCCCGGTCGAGAAGGTCGAGGGTTCCAGTGTTACAGGTGCGACGATCAATGGCACCGGGTCATTGGTGATTGAAGCCACGAGAGTCGGGGCCGACACGATGTTGTCCCAGATCGTCGATATGGTGGCTAAGGCGCAGAAAAGCCGCGCACCAATCCAGAAGTATGCCGACAAGGTGGCAGGCTGGTTTGTGCCGGCCGTGATTGCTGTTGCGGTTCTGGCTTTTGCCGGATGGGCGATCTGGGGTCCGGCTCCTGCGCTGAGCTATGGCCTGGTCGCGGCGGTCGCCGTATTGATCATCGCCTGTCCCTGCGCGCTTGGCTTGGCGACGCCGATGTCGATCATGACCGCGACCGGCCGGGGTGCGCAGGCCGGTGTGCTCATCAAGAACGCCGAGGCGCTTGAGCGGTTCGAAAAGGTGGACACGCTGATTGTCGACAAGACAGGCACCCTGACCGAGGGCAAGCCGCGGCTGATCGCGGTTGTGCCCGAGCCGGGCCATGACGAAGCAGAAGTGCTCCGGCTGGCGGCGACGTTGGAGAAAGGCTCGGAGCACCCTTTGGCCGAGGCCATCGTGACCGGAGCGCTGGAACGGGGCATCAAACTCGGTGAGGCCACGGAATTTGATGCAGTCACCGGGAAGGGGGTGAAGGGGCGTGTGGACGGCCATGCGGTGGCGCTTGGCAACCTCCGCCTGATAGCGGACCTGGGGCTGGAGGCTGCCGGTCTTGCTTCTACGGCCGATGCCCGTCGGGATCAGGGTGAAACCGTAATGTTCGTGGTACTGAATGGCGCCGTGGCCGGCCTGGTGGCCGTTGCCGATCCGGTGAAGGAAGCGACCCCTTCCGCGCTGAAGGCGCTACATGATCTGGGCTTCCGCATCATCATGGCCACCGGCGACAATGAGCGCACGGCCCGCGCCGTTGCCGGGAAGCTGGGTATCGACGAGATCCGCGCGGATGTGCTGCCGCAGGACAAAGCCCGAATTATCCGCGAGTTGCAGGAACAGGGGCGCAGCGTCGCCATGGCCGGGGACGGCGTGAATGACGCGCCCGCGCTGGCACAGGCGGATGTCGGTATCGCCATGGGCACCGGCGCCGACGTGGCCATCGAAAGTGCGGGTTTCACTCTGGTCAAGGGCAACCTGGATGGCATCGTGCGTGCCCGGCGCCTGGCGCGCGCGACCATGCGCAACATCCGGCAGAACCTGTTCTTTGCGTTGATCTACAATGCCTCCGGGGTGCCGGTCGCGGCGGGAGTACTGTTTCCGTTCTTCGGCATTCTGATCAGTCCGATGTTTGCCGCTTTTGCAATGAGCGCGTCATCTGTTTCCGTGGTGCTCAATTCCCTGCGCCTACGCGGGGTAAAGATATGACCGGGCAAACTTTCCTTTTCCTCGCCTCTCTGTCCGGTGTTGCAAGCGCAGTCAGGCGTGGTCGCCGCGTTCAGAGCCAGACGGCTGCAGGCCGCTGTTTCGACACTAGGCGAGTGAACAACCGGGGCCGGGCCGTGAGCGGAGAGCGTGATGGTGCAGGAGGTCGGGGAGGCCCGCGCCGGATCGCAGACGCAACAGCAAACAGCAAAGAAACCAGGCAATTAGTTCATAGGAGTCCGCGATGAGCGAGGAAAGTGAAGGACATGCCCAGGCCGCGGACTACAGGTCCGGCTCGATTTCTCTGACCGGGGCTGTCGCCATGGGCACCGGCGTGATGATCGGGGCCGGTATCTTTGCGTTGACGGGACAGATTGCGGGGTTGGCCGGGTCCTGGTTCCCTCTGTCGTTCGCCGCAGGTGCGCTGGTCACGATGTTCAGCGCCTACAGCTATATTGCGATGTCCAACGCCTGGCCCTCCGCCGGCGGAATCGCGATGATCCTGACCAAGGCATATGGTCCGGGTACGGTGGCGGCTGCGGCCTCGGTTCTCATGGCGCTGTCGATGGTGATCAACGAAAGCCTGGTGGCGCGCACCTTTGCGACTTACGCGCTTCGGCCTTTCGGTATCGATGGCGGACCGTTGGTGCCGTTGATCGGCGTGGCGCTGATCATCTTCGCGTATATGGTCAATGTTTCCGGAAACCGTTCTGTCGGGCGCTGGTCAATCGTGATGTCCGCCATAAAGATCGCAGGGATCGCGTTGTTCGGCATTGCGGCACTCTGGGCCAGCGGCGGTGAATGGCAATCAGGGAACGGCGGTGCAGAAACCAGCGGACTGGGCTTCGCAGCCTCGGTGGCCCTGTCCATCCTGGCGTTCAAGGGTTTCACCACGATAACCAACAGCGGTGCTGAAATCACCGATCCGCACCGCAATGTCGGCAGGACCATCCTGATCTCAATCGCCATTTGTACCGCAGTGTATCTGCTGGTGGCTTTGGCTGTCGGCGCCAGCCTCAGCACAGAGGAGATCCGCGCAGCGCAGGATTACGCCCTTGCCGAGGCCGCGGGCCCGGTGCTCGGGCAGGTTGGATTCTACCTGACCGTGGCACTGGCTATGGTGGCAACTGCGTCGGGGCTGATAGCCAGCATCTTCGCCGTTTCCCGCATGCTCACCATGCTGACCGACATGGAGATGATCCCGCACAGCCATTTCGGCATGTCCGGCTCCATCCGGTCGCACATGCTGATTTATACCGTGTTTGTTGCCGGTGCATTGACCGTGCTGTTTGACCTTGGGCGCATCGCCTCGCTGGGGGCGTTCTTCTATCTGGTCATGGATATGGCAGTGCATTGGGGCGTCTGGCGGAACTTGCGGCGCAAGATCGAAGTGCGCGGCTGGATCCTGCTGACAGCATTGGCTCTCGACGCGGCGGTTCTGGCGGCATTTTCAGTGATCAAGTGGCAGTCGGATCCAATGATTGTGCTGATTGCTCTAGCCGTGATCATCGCGGTGCTGCTGGCTGAGCGGCTGTTTCTTGCCCGGGAAGGGCAACGGGACAACACGTCTGGCGTACACAGCCAGCACCGGCAGCCAACTGAATAGGTAGATGAAAGGAGACTGCAATGAGTAGAGAAACCGGACAGGATAGCATCGTTCGAAACACCCGGAAGCCATCCATCTGGCGCAAATGGGGGCCATTGGCTGGGTCACTTGCCCTTGGCGCAATTGTAATGGGATGGGAATACCGTGAATTCGTATTGCCGCTTATATTGTCGCCGGCCTCACTTTTAGTTGCCTGCCTGGTAATGCATTTCTTGATGCACCGGGGGCACCGTGGCCACGTTGGGACACACAGCTCCGGAAGGCGCGAAAAGGAAGAAGAGGGCACAGTTGGGCCCGGCGATACATCCTAATGGCCATCTCGGGGCGCTGTATCGGGGCAATTTTTTGAAGCGCTCCTTTGCTTCCGGGCCAACGGGGGCGGTGTGCCGGACTGTCTTGAGCTTCCGCCTGGGATGGAAGGGCGGCTGGATGGGTGCCGTCTCACGGCATCTTGTAGGTAAGCGGAAGTTCTTTCGAAAATTGCCATACCCAAACCAAGGATGAGCACGATGCGTCACCAAGGCGAAGCCAATCGAAGCACAAAAGGGACTGGAGAGGGGGGCACTATGGCAGTTGGACACGGCCGCTGAGGATCGCCCGGCTGTCACTCAAAGGGAAGGGAGATTGACAATGGTACAGGACAATGACCATCCGGAACATTCCGGCCCTGGCACCCGGCGCGACATCCTCTACTATGCTACAGGAGGTACCGCAGCCGTGGCCGCTGGAGCCGCCATTTGGCCACTGATCGACAGCATGAACCCGAGTGCCGATGTCTCGGCGCTTTCGGTTGTGCAGGTCGATCTTGAGGGTGTCGAGCCTGGCAGCCGGATCACGTTGAAATGGAAAGGCAAACCCGTTTTCATCGATCACCGGACCGAAGCCCGGATTGCTCAGGCCCGCGCGGATGATGCAGAAACGCTGATAGATCCGGAACTGGACGCCGATCGGGTTCAGAAGCCCGAGTGGCTGATAGTGGTTGGCGTGTGTACCCACTTGGGCTGTATCCCGTTAGGCCAGGGAGGTGGCGATCCGACTGGCGGATACGGGGGATGGTTTTGCCCCTGTCACGGCTCGCACTATGATACTTCCGGCCGTATCCGAAAGGGCCCGGCTCCGCGCAACCTGGATGTGCCGACCTACGAATTTGTTACCGACACGCTGGTGAAGATCGGCTGATGCCGCGGAATTCTGCTGTGGTGCCTTTGCCTGCTGCGCGAAGGGCAACGGAACTGTCGAAGGACTGATGGCTGCCCGGAAGCCGCTGGCGAAACCATGGCTTGCCCGGCAGCGGGAACGCGGGAAAAAGGTGTCCCGAGCCAGAAACAAGGGTGCCGCCATTAGCGGCACCCTTGAACAGTGTCAGCAAACTTCGGACGCGTAGCCTTCCTCTTTGAGCGCTGCCTGGATGCTCTCACGAGCAGCTTTGCTTTCGATCCGGACTTTCCGCGCCTCCATATCAAACTCCAGCGTCGCGCTGCTGTCCAGGTTGGTGACTGCCTTCTCAATTGCCGATTTGCAATGGCCGCAGCTCATGTCGTTGACCTTAAATGTGATCATGCTTGGTTCTCCTTGGTTCCATGCCTGGTGTTACCGGGTTACCGCACGGGAAGGTCAAGCGGGCAATGCACTGTCAATCGCCTGATGAAACTATTTTCAAGCAGGAAAGGGGAATGACCCTTGACCTTCCAGTAACTGGAAGTCCCATGTTGCTGCAAACAACCAGCTTTGGTGATGAAATGACACAGAACGAAACAGTCCGGTTCCAAGTTGAAGGCATGAGCTGCGCATCCTGCGTGGGACGCGTGGAACGCGCGCTGCAGGCCTTGCCCGAAGTCACTGGTGCCACGGTCAATCTCGCGAACGAGACTGCGCAGGTCAGCCACGACGGGTCGCTCTCTGCCGCTGGCCTGGCTGCAGTGCTGAAGGAGGCCGGATATCCCGCCGTGACCGATGAAGCCACACTGGAAGTCCAAAACATGACCTGCGCCTCCTGTGTCGGCCGCGTGGAACGGGCACTGAAGGAGGGAGCGGGGGTTTTGGACGCCGCCGTCAACCTGGCCACTGAAACCGCGACGGTGCGGTTTGCAGCAGGCGCCACGACACCTGCCGAACTTGCAGCGCTGGCTACGGCAGCTGGGTATCCCGCGCAGCCGAAATCAAGTGTGCAGAACAACGCAGAAAAGCGCAAAGCTGAGGAAACCCGGCAACTGGCCCGGCGGACGCTCTTTGCGGCCGTTCTTGCCCTGCCGGTGTTCCTGATCGAGATGGGCAGCCATGTGATTCCAGGCATGCATGAATTCGTAGCGGGCGCAATCGGAATGCAGACCAGCTATTTCCTGCAATTCCTGTTGACCACAATCGTCCTGTTCGGGCCGGGCCTGCAATTCTACACCAAGGGCTTTCCGGCCCTCCTCAAAGGCGCGCCTGACATGAATTCGCTGGTGGCGCTGGGCACATCGGCGGCCTACGGGTTCTCGCTGGTGTCGACTTTCGCGCCCTCATGGCTGCCTTCGGGGACGGCCAATGTCTATTACGAGGCCGCCGCAGTGATCGTCGTGCTGATCCTGCTGGGTCGGCTGCTGGAAGCCCGGGCCAAGGGCCGCACGGGCGAGGCGATCCGTAAACTTGTCGGGCTGCAGGCGAAAACCGCACGGGTTGAGCGTGGCGGCGAAATTGAGGAGCGCGCGGTCGAAGACATTGCTGTGGGCGATATCATCCACGTGCGACCGGGCGAAAAGATCGCGGTCGATGGGGTGGTTTTGAGCGGCTCCTCCTATGTCGATGAAAGCATGATCACAGGTGAGCCCATTCCAGTGCAGAAAACCGAAGGCTCCGAGCTCGTAGGTGCCACTGTGAACGGGACCGGCGCTTTGACCTTCCAGGCGGCGAAGGTGGGCAGTGATACGATGCTGGCTCAGATTATTCGGATGGTCGAGCAGGCGCAGGGCGCGAAGCTTCCGATCCAGGGGCTGGTGGACCGGATTACCACCTGGTTCGTGCCCGCCGTAATAGCGGTTGCGACATTGACCGTCGCTGTCTGGTTTCTGTTTGGCCCCGAGCCCGCGCTCAGCCTCGCTTTGGTCGCAGGGGTGGCGGTACTGATTATCGCCTGCCCCTGTGCAATGGGCCTTGCGACACCGACCTCAATCATGGTTGGAACCGGCCGTGCCGCCGAAATGGGCGTGCTGTTCCGCAAGGGAGATGCGCTGCAGCTGCTGCAGGAAAGCACGGTGGTTGCGCTCGACAAGACCGGCACGCTTACCGCTGGCCGGCCGGAATTGACTGACCTGATCCTGGCCGGGGGCCAGACCGAAGATGAGGTGCTGCGGCTGGTCGCCGCCGTGGAACAAAGTTCGGAGCATCCAATTGCCAAGGCTATCGTTGCAGCAGCGGAAGCGCGGGAGATCAAGCTGCCGGACGCCGACAGCTTTGACTCGATCACCGGCTTTGGCGTCCAGGCATCGGTTGGAGGCCGTCAGGTGCTGATCGGCGCGGACCGGTTTATGGAACGCGAAGGCGTGGATCTTGGTGCGCTGGCCGGGAAAAGCGGTTCGCTGGCCAGCAAGGGCAAGACACCGCTTTACGCTGCTGTTGACGGACAGATTGCCGCGGTGATTGCCGTGGCCGATCCGGTCAAGCCGACAACGCCTGGTGCCATTGAGGTGCTGCACAGGATGGGCCTCAAGGTTGCTATGATCACCGGCGACAACGCCGTGACGGCCCAAGCGATCGCCGACGATCTCGGGATTGACCATGTGGTTGCCGAAGTGCTGCCAGAAGGCAAAGTTGCTGCGCTCAACAACCTGCGTGCGGATGGCGGCAAGCTGGCCTTTGTCGGGGACGGTATCAATGATGCACCGGCCCTTGCTGCTGCGGACGTAGGTATCGCTATCGGCACTGGAACCGATGTGGCTATTGAGACCGCCGATGTCGTGTTGATGTCCGGTGACCTCAATGGAGTTGTCAACGCCTTTGCGGTCAGCCAGGGCACCATGCGCAACATCCGGGAAAACCTGTTCTGGGCGTTCGGCTACAATACGCTGCTGATCCCGGTCGCGGCGGGGGTGCTATACCCTTTCGGCGGGCCGTTGTTGTCACCGGTGCTAGCAGCAGGCGCTATGGCGCTGTCCAGCGTATTTGTTCTGACCAATGCGTTGCGCCTGCGCTGGATTAAGCCAGCGGCAGGAAAGCACCATGTGGAAATCAGAGGACCGAAAGCCGCATTGCAGTCCGCGCCAGCTGAATAAGGCCGACCGAAGGGAGAAACAGCATGAATATCGGGGATGTTGCAGAACGGTCAGGTGTGCCGGCCAAAACCATCCGATATTATGAGGATATCGGATTAGTCAAACCCACGCG
The DNA here is from genome assembly GCF_059429195.1 of Leisingera sp. CC-HEC093. Taxonomy (NCBI): domain Bacteria; kingdom Pseudomonadati; phylum Pseudomonadota; class Alphaproteobacteria; order Rhodobacterales; family Roseobacteraceae; genus Leisingera; species Leisingera sp. CC-HEC093. The sequence goes on from NZ_JCAIJR010000001.1 coordinate 2,151,412, forward strand.
CGGTCGCAATGGATATCGCGAATTCGAAGAGAGAGAACTGCACCGTCTTGAATTTATCGGTCGGGCCCGATCACTTGGGTTCACGATTGAGGACTGCCGTGACCTACTGGCGCTTTATGATGACGAGTCCCGCACCAGCGCCGAAGTAAAACGCGTTGCGGAACAAAATCTGCAAGAGATCGACGCAAAAATATCAGGTCTGAAAGCCATGCGAGACACGCTCAGGTACCTTGTTGAGCAATGCTCTGGCGACCATCGGCCCGATTGCCCGATCCTGAAAACGCTCAGCAACGGCCCCGCTCACAACTTATGAACAAAATCAAATGGCGTCCCGCGCTAAAACGCGGGCACTAGTGATGGGCCCACAGGACCGCAAGGGTTATAAAGCCTGTCATGCGCCAGACTACTGCCTACCGGTCTTAGGCCTGTGATCAGTGCGGAAATTACTTCAGTCATGCAGCAGCAATCAAGCCAACTTAGGGTACACCCGGCATTAGTCCTCGAAATGCATGTCAAATTTGCTGCGCAGCTCACTCCAGCTAAATTTTCTGTAGAGTAGTGATCGAAGCCGGCCTTGTCTCCAGCCGCTGGCAGACAGGGCTTACCACCTTGAAGCTAGCTTGAAAGCAAGCCGGTTAGGCCACATTTTGCATGATCTTATGTGTGTGTCGTCGAGGCATGCACAGTCTCCGAAAGCTGACAGATTTCTGCGGTATGATTCGCGCCTTTCACTCAACTTTTGGTTCTCAAGTGTTTCCGGTTTCGGCCACCCCTCCCGCGCGGGAAGGTTTGCTGGAAGCAATGCATGCATTGGCGGAATGTTGCGCAAAATCCAGAATTTCCTTAGGGGCACGCAAATTTGTGCGCTGCATGCATCATTGCCGTCTTGACGCGGGCCGGTCCTGTCAGGAGAAATACCGGAATGGCGTTTCTGGCACATATCTTCCGGCTGATCAGGGTGGCTGCTGCATTTGCAGTGATCCTTTCGCTGGGATTTGCGCTTCCGTCCGCCGCGCATTCCCTCGCTGGCCATCACGGTAGTGCGGTAGTTTCTCATAGTGGGGGCAGCCACGCCGATGCGGCCATCTCAGGCGCGGCATACGACGCTTCCCATACCAGCGCACACGATGGACCGGTCGCTCCCTGGAACGCTGCTGATACCGGAAACTGCTGCGCAGGCGCCTGTATGGCCGTTGCGGTGATTTCTCTGCAGCCGGATTCAACCTTTGTTCAGCAGCCTATCCGCTGGGTAATGGCTTCCGCCCAGCTTCCCTCACAGGACCAGGTCAAGGTCTTGCGTCCTCCAAGAACCTGAGATCCTGAACCGCCACAGCGGTCATTGAATCTGTTCTGTGCTCTAGCACAGAATTTCTACAGATTTTTCTCAGGAAAACCACATGAAGTCTCTTTTTCTGGCCGGGGCGGGCGCCCTGCTGCTGGGGGCGTGCGCCAGGACACCGGCGGCACTGCCCGATACCGCAGCCTTGCAAACTGCCGCCGCACCTTCCGGTCCATACCGTTCCTTAAAGTACCAGTCTCCCCTCAAGGGGTTTGAAAACTACGAGCCTAGCGGCCCCGCCTCCTGGCGTGGTGTCAACGAGCAGCAGCAGGAGAACCACTGATGACGGCAAAAACTTGGCGCGTCCTTCTGGCGCCGCCCCTGGTGCTGGCCGCCTGCTCGGCTGCGGTGCCGGAGAAATACACCAGCCCGCAGGCCGGGTTTCAGGAAGTCGCCCGCCAGACCTCTGCCGCCATTGGCAAGCGCACGGCCTTCGCCCAGACACAGGCCCAGAATGAGGCGCTGGCCAAAGAGGTCCGGCAGCTGGTGCAGGGCAAGACGATCTCTGCCGATACCGCGGTGCAGGCTGCGCTCTTGAACAACAAGGGGCTGCAGGCGTCTTACGCTGCGGTTGGCCTTTCAGCAGCAGAGGCCTGGCAGCAGATGACACCGGAAAACCCGGTGGTTTCGATCGGCCTGATGGGGATCGGCGCACCGGAGCTGGGCCTGTACCGGGCGCTGGAATCCACCATCGCTGTGAACCTGCTGGACGTGAAGACCCGCAAGCAGCGCATCGCCGTGGCTGAGGCGCAGTTTCAGCAGGCCCAGCTGAACGCGGTGAACGATACTCTGGCGCTGGCGGGGCAGACCCGGCAGGCTTGGATCAATGCGGTGGCCGCCTTTGAGCGGCTGAGCTATCTGCGCCAGGCCAGCGGAACAGCGGCAGCGGGGGCGGAGCTGGCCAGCCAGCTGGGCAAGACAGGTGCGCTGAACAAGGCGGGACAGGCGCGGGAGTTTGCCTTTAATGCAGAGCTTGCGGGGCAAGTAGCCCGCGCCCGGCTGGAGGCAAAGCTCGCCAAGGAGGAGCTGACCCGGCTGATGGGCCTGTGGGGCAGCGATGCCAATTACTATGTGCCGGATGCGCTGCCGCCGCTGCCAAAGTCCCTGCCGCGGGTTTCGTCGATCGAGACGGCGGCATTGCGGAACCGGGTTGACCTGAAAGTCGCCAAGCTCGGGCTGGAAGCGCAGGCCCGCGCTTTTGGCCTGACCGACCGGACCCGGCTTGTCACCGACCTGGAGCTGATTGCCGGTGCCGAGGCAGAGCGCGAGCGCGAGGACGGGGAAACCCACACCGAAACCCTGCCGCAACTGGAGCTGGAGTTCGCAATTCCAGTATTCGACACCGGCAAGGCGCGGATGCGCAAGGCTGAACTCTCCTACATGCAGGCGGCCAATACGTTGGCGGAACGGGCGGTGAATGTCCGCTCGGAGGCCCGCAGTGCTGAGCTAGCATATCACTCCTCCTATGAGATCGCGCGCCACTACCGGGACGTGCTGGTGCCCCTGCGCAAGTCGATCGAGGAAGAAGGGCTTCTCAGCTATAATGGCATGATCACCAATACCTTCGAACTGCTGACCGATGTGCGTGAAAAACTGGCAAGCTCGCTGGAAGCGGCCAACGCCAAGCGCGACTTCTGGCTGGCTCAGGCAAATGTCAGCGCCGCGATTTACGGCGGCGGTTCCGGCTCAGCCCCGCAGGGCGGAAGCGTGGAAATCGCCGCGGGCGGCGGCGCAGGCCATTGAAAGGATCACATGACATGATGAACAGACGTCAACTGCTTGGGGCCGGCGCCGCGGGTGCTGCGCTGGTGTCCAGCCAGGCCTGGGGCAAGACCGTGAACATGGGCCTGCCCGAAGCCGCCAGCATGGACAGCGCGGCAACCCAGCCGCCGCTGTCGCCCTCCACCGGGCCGGACTACAACCCCGTGGTCACCCTGAACGGCTGGACGCTGCCGTTCCGGATGAACAACGGGGTGAAGGAATTCCACTTGGTCGCCGAACCGGTCGAGCGGGAGCTGGCCGACGGCATGATCGCGCATCTGTGGGGCTATAACGGCCAGTCCACCGGCCCCACCATCGAGGCGGTGGAGGGCGACCGGGTGCGGATCTTCGTGACCAACAAGCTGCCCGAACATACCTCGGTGCATTGGCACGGGATGATCCTGCCCTCGGGCATGGACGGGGTCGGCGGCCTCAGCCACCCAGGCATCCCGCCGGGCAAGACCTTTGTCTACGAGTTCGACCTGATCAAATCCGGCACCTTCATGTACCACCCGCACGCGGATGAGATGGTGCAGATGGCGATGGGGATGATGGGCATGTTCATCGTGCATCCCAAGGACCCGGATTTCATGCGGGTGGACCGGGACTTCCTGATCATGCTCAACGCCTTCGACATCGACCCAGGCTCCTATGTGCCGCGGGTGATGGAGATGACGGACTTCAACCTGTGGTGCTGGAATAGCCGGATCTTCCCGGACATCGACCCGCTGGTTGTGAACCAGGGCGACCGGGTACGGGTCAGGACCGGCAACCTGACCATGACCAACCACCCGATCCACATGCATGGTTATGATTTCGAAGTCACCTGCACTGATGGCGGCTGGGTGCCCGAAAGCGCACGCTGGCCGGAGGTGTCGATCGACATTCCCGTCGGCGCCATGCGCGCCTATGAGTTCGACGCGGTGCATCCGGGCGACTGGGCGATCCACTGCCACAAGTCGCACCACACGATGAACGCGATGGGCCATGACGTCCCGACCTTCATCGGCACCGACAAGCGCAAGCTGACGGGCCAGATCCGCAATCTGCAGCCCGAATACATGCCGATGGGCACCGCCGGCATGGCCGACATGGGCGAGATGTCGATGCCGCTGCCCGACAATACCGTGCCGATGATGGCTGGCTGGGGCCCGTACGGGCCGCTGGAGATGGGCGGCATGTTCTCGGTCGTGAAGGTGCGCGAAGGCATCGATGCAAACGACTACAGCGACCCCGGCTGGTACGAGAACCCGCCCGGCACCCAGGCCTATGAGTGGACCGGCGAACTGCCGGACTTTGCCCGCGCCGAAGACGCGCAGACCCGCATTACCCCAAAACCAACCGCCAAAGGCTGAACGGCCTCAGGCACCCACCCAAACCTCACGAGGAGACAGACATGAACAAGATCCTTTCCGCAGCCCTGATTGGAGCTCTATCCGCTGCGCCGGCCCTTGCTGGCGGCACCCACGGCGGCGGCCATGGCGGCATGGAAGTGGGCAAGCCCGGCGATGCCGCCCATGCGGACCGGGAAGTCGCCGTGACCATGAAGGAAACCGATGACGGCGAGATGCTGTTTGAGCCGTCGAGCTTTTCCTTTGCCAAGGGCGAGACGGTGAAATTCGTGATCACCAACGCCGGCGAGCTGGAGCATGAGTTCGTGCTGGACACGGCAGAGCGCAATGTCCACCACAAGGAGCTGATGGCCAAGATGGAGATGGAGCATGACGACCCGAACTCGGTGCGTCTGGACCCGGGCGCCAGCGGCGAAGTGGTCTGGACCTTCTCCAACGCCGGCACCTTCGAGTTCGCCTGCCTGATCCCCGGCCACTACGAATCCGGCATGCACGGCCCGGTTGCCGTGCTCGAAGGCAGCGGCGGCACCTTCACCGCGGGAACGGTCAAGAAGGTCGATCCCAAGTCCGGCAAGGTCACCATCATCCATGAGGAGCTTGTGGATCTGGACATGCCGGCGATGACCATGGTGTTCCGGGTCGCCGATGACACGATGCTGGAGCAGCTGAAAGCCGGCGACGCCATCGAATTCGTCGCCGAACGGGTCAAAGGCAAACTGACCCTGACCGCCCTGAAATAACCGGTGGCGGAGGCCGCCCGCCGGCCTCCGCCTTTTTCAAACCCCAGCGGTCCCAGCCAGCGCCCAGGAGCAGAAAAACACTTACTTTTCGGCGCCGCTGGTGAACATCAGACAACAGGCAATCATTCCCGCGATGCTGGATCTGCATTCTCTCACACACGACGCCGCGGGCGCTTTCGGGTTCTGGTATGATGATACCGCGCCCGGATGGCTGCACCCGGTGATGCATCTGGTTCTGGTGCTGGCGCCCGCGCTGCTTGTGCTGACCCTGGCAGGTCAGGCCGCCTGGCTGCTGCGCCAGCGTTTTCTGCGGCGGGCGGCACCGTTTACGCCACCCCAGTTACCGGCAGGCGGTCTGGAGCCGGGACTGCCACGCCATATCCTGCGCACGACCGGTAAGCAGCAGACGGTCCTAGTTCTGCTCAGCCTCAGCGCGATGCCGATCCTTTACCTGACCCTGGAATTGCCAAAGCAGATCGTGAACCGGGTCTTCGAAAGCGGAGACGCCGCGATTCCGGTCCTGAGCTTCGAGGTCTCGCAGGTCTCGCTGCTGTTTCTGCTCTGCGGCGGCTATCTGGTCGCGATTTCGCTCAACGGGCTCAACAAATACTGGCTGAACATCCGCAAGGGCCGGGTGGCTGAAAGCTTCGTGCGCCGGCTGCGGCTTGCTGTCTACCGCCAGTGGAGGCAGGATCAGCCCGCGCAGCGCCAGCCTGCCATCATGCCGGTTCTTGGACCCGAGGTTGAACCTGTCGGCGGCTTTGCCTCTGAACTGCTGACCGTCCCGCTGCTGCAGGGCGGGACGCTGGCGACGATCCTTCTGTTCATGTTTGTGCAGGACCCGATCCTTGCGGCGGCCGCCCTGACGGTGCTTCCGCTGCAGCTGATCATCGTGCCGCAGCTGCAGCGGCGGGTGAATGCGGTGTCCCGCAAACGGATCCGCGAGATGCGCCTGCTGGGTGAGAATCTGGACCGGGACATGCGGGCTTCGGGGCAGGGCGCGCTGCCGGTTGCGCGCAGTTTCCGGCAGCTGCAGGACCTGCGGCTGCAAATCCACCGGCTGAAGTTCCTGGCCAAGGCGATCAACAACTTCCTGACCGCCCTGACCCCGTTCCTGTTCTACTCCTTGGGCGGCTATTTCGTGCTGCAGGAGCGGGTTTCGCTGGGCGCGCTTGTGGCGATGCTGTCGGCACACAAGGAGTTTTCTTCGCCGCTAAAGGATCTTTTCCGTTTCTATCAGCAAAGCGAGGATGTGCGGATCCGCTACCAAGAGATCCGCGCCTTCGCATCCGGCTCCCGCGGGGAGCCCGGACCGGCGGAGGCCAGCCAGCATCAGTATGGCCCGAACCCGGCTCACGGCAATTCATTCACCTATGAAAGAAAGAGACCCTCATGAATAAGATTCTCGCCATCCTCGCGGCCGCAGCCGTGGCAGCGGCGGCGGCCTATTTCGTCTACAGCAGCGCCGGCGGCAACGATGCAACTGCGCAGCGCGCCGTTCCGGAGCCCGGCGCCCCGCTCGCCGAGGTTCAGCTGCCGCCGGACCTGAGTGAGGCCGCAAAGATCGGCAAGCGCGCCTTTGACGCGGTCTGCGCCGACTGCCACGGTGACAATGCCGCGGGCCGCAACGGCATGGGGCCGCCGCTGGTCCACAAGATCTATGAACCTTCGCACCATGGCGACGCCGCCTTCTTGCTCGCAGTCCGCAACGGCGTGCGCGCGCATCACTGGGATTTCGGAAGCATGCCTGCTCAGCAGGGGCTGACCGATGGCGACGTCAAAGGCATCACCCAGTACGTGCGGGAGCTGCAGCGTGCCAACGGCATAAATTAATTCGCCGGATGGCCAGGTCAGAGGCAATGTGGATGTGGGATCAAGGTGCGGCCTCCCCGGCCAGCCGGTCAAGTTGTTTAAGCACCGCAAACTGCGCAAGAGCGGCGGTGATGGCCGCCGCAAAAACCGCGGGCGTGGCGATCAGGCTGGCGAGGATGGCGCCCAGCAGGGGTGAGAGGGCGGCAGGTGCAGCGAAGGTGTTGAACCACGCTGAATAGGCGGGACGCCGGTCATCGGGCGAGATTTCCATGAGAAAGCTCAGGTAGCTGATGGTCACGCCATTCATCATTGCGCCGATGACAAGATAAAGCGCCGCAAAGCCCAAAATTCCCGCTCCGGCGGCGAGCAGGGCAAGCATGAGGGCGGGCGCCATGAGGCGGAGGAACGTCACGCACCACAATAATGGCAGTTTGCCCATGCCGTCGCCGATGCGGCCCCAAAGCGGGTTCGAGACCAGTGCTCCTGCGGTCTGCGCGGCCAGGAGCGTGCCAACCCCGGCCAGCCCGATCCCGCTTTCACGTGCAGCTACGATGTAGAAGGGCAGCGCCATCAGCGTGGCGGAGCCAAGCCAGTGAAAGATCAGAAACAGGCGGAACGCGCGGTTCTGCCGGAAGGTGACCAGCCCCTCGCGCAGAAAGTCAGCCGCTCCCGCGCTCCGGACGGCGGGACGCCTGCCGGGCGATGAAGGCGGCTCTCCGGCCGAGACAAACAGTGCTGAGGATAGGAACATCAGCGCCGAACCCAGCGCAAACATGAACGCATAGGCCTGCAACGGGGGCATCACTTCGAGGGCCAGACGCAGCGCCCCCGCGGCGGCGATGGCGAGCAGCCCGCCACCGAAAAACCGCCACGCCAGCATCCGGCTGCGGCGGTTGGAGGGGATCGCACGCCCTACGATATCGTTGTACGGAACCGCAACGACGCCGCTGACAAAAGCATAGGCCGTCCAGAGCGCAAGAAAGCCAGCGGCGAGCGGCTCCGGCGGCCAGTCAACTTGCGGCCAATCCGCTCCACGCCAGAGCAGAAGCGCGATGGCTCCGGCTGCTGCAGCCCGGCCAAAAGCACCAAAAACATAGAACGGCATCCTGCGCTTGGCGCGTTCGGCGAGGTATCCCACCGGCAGCTGCGGCAGAAGCCATCCCAGCCGCAGCACGGCGCTGGCATAGCCGACGGCCAGCGCGCTGCCTGTCAGCATGTGGGTCAGGCTGGCTACAACTGTTGCGCTGTCCACTGCCGCGGATCCGCCCTGAAAAGCCGCGCCCGCACCGGCAATCCGCCAGAACCCCCGCCGGCGTACGGCTTCTTGCGCTTCATGGCCCGGCATTGCCTGTCTCCGCCTTTACACGGGCATGGCGGATGTCGAGACCCGATTGCCAAAGCACAACAAGCCCGATGCCGACCACAAGAATAATCGTGAGGATATAGCTGAAAAGGATCATCAGAAGCGCAGGCTCGTCAGCAACCCCAAGCGCCTTGAGCGCAAAGCCCGCACCGAACACAAAGCCCGCCGGGATCCGCACGAACCGCCCGAGGACCATGGCAAAGCCTGAGAATACCATCAGAAAGAGGTAGTCCCAGGGCCTCAGGAGCACTCCCACCGCAAGTCCCGCCCAAAGGAAATGCGTCGCCGCCACCAGCTTGCCCGCGACGGCCGCGATGATAGCCGCGATGCGCCGCGCGCGCGCCCTTGGCCAGACGATGCCCGCGCCTAGCGATGCCCGCAGCCCCGGACCGCTCGCGCCCATGCGTTCGGTGATCCAGTCGAAGAGACGGCAGATCAGCGGTTCCTCGCGGTTGAAGAGGTCACGGAAACGAAAGAGCACCCAGAGCAGCCCGCCGAAGAGCAGCAGATTCAAGGCACCCGCAACGCTAAGACCGAGGCGCAGATCCCCCTCAATCTGCGGAATGCGCCCTGCGGCAGCCACCGCTCCGGCAAAAAGCGCGAACACGACTCCGTCGAGAAACCTGGCGATGACTGCTGTCGAAAGCACCGTGGCCATTTTTAACCCGTGCAGGCGCGCGACCAGCCAGGCCCGCACCAGCGGGCTGACGCCCAGCGGTACAAGCACGTTCACGCCGTACCCAGCGAGCAGCGCACCTGTCAGTGGCAACGAACCGACCGGTTTCACATCAAAGAGGATTTGCCGCCACTTCCAGCCGCTTAATACCTGTTCAAGCAGGATCGTGGCCGCCAGCACAGATAGCCAAACCGGGTTGGCCTGGCGCAGCCCGTCAAGGAAGCGTGCGAAGTCAAGGCTCCCGTACAGCCGGAAGATCAGCCAGAGCGCCAGTGCTGCACCCAAGACAGGAAGAAGCCAGCGTTTGATGAAAGGTCCCATGCAAATCCCGCTTGCCGGATATGCTACCCTCTGTATCATGGTACGGAGTCAATGGTTGATCCTGAGAGGAGGCTGCCATGGCAACTCTGACGATTGGAAAAGCCGCTCGTTCGGCGGGGATCGGAGTGGAAACTATCCGTTTCTATGAGCGCAAGGGGTTGATCCGCCAGCCGCCGCGGCCAACCGCTGGCGGTCCGCGGGACTATGGCGGCGGAACGCTGCAGCGGCTCAGGTTCATTGCGGGGGCCAAGCGGCTCGGCTTTTCGCTGGCAGAGACCGCCGGCCTGCTCGCGCTTCTGGAAGCGCCCGGCGCGAGCTGTAAGGACGTGCAGGCGCAGGCAAAAGCCAAGCGCGGCGAAGTTCAGGCCAAAATCGAAGGTTTAATCCGCATCCGGGATTCGCTTGACCGCCTCCTTGGTGCTTGCCCTGGAAAGGGAAGTCTTGCGGACTGCGCGATCCTCGAGGCGATTGAGAGTGCTGAGAACTCAGGAGGCACTTCCTGACAAGAGTACAAGTTGATGACGATGGTATGATAACTGGCTGTCAGGGACGGAAGCAGCTTCGCTGCCGCAGCGGATGAGTGCTTTCGTCAATGCCGTTCTCTGCCCGCCCTTTCCTGAATATGTTGACGGATAACCTAACTGGTAGAACAAAACGTTTTGAGGACTATGAGCGCCGCCCATCGGCTTCGTGCCGGAATGGGTGGCAATGCGCTGTGCAATGAATACATACTTCAGCATCAATATGCCTGCCTGGAAATTTGTCCGCAACACATTGGTTGTCAGTTGTGCAGGCCTGTTTCCGCTACTGCTGCTCTATATCGCCCTCACGCCGGGCTTCGGGGCATTGCTTTTGGAAAGTGGGCCCGCGTTCAGCCGGTTTCTGCGGCAGGTCGTGACAAATGGTGTACCTGTTGTATTTGCCGTCAACTACGTGAGCTTCTTTCTTTTTGCCGTAAGTACCGCCAAGCAGCGTGAAGCAGCCATGCAGGCCCGTATCCTCCTGATCGACCTGCCTGCAAGGGTCGTCATTTTCGTCCTGTTGCATGGAGTAATATATTTCATTTCGGCTGACTGGTTCGGCTCGTTCGGAGGGGATCACTGGCAGGCGTTGCAGGTGGTTGGGCCCACACTTGTCCGGTCCGCCTTCTTTGAGAACATTTCCGGTGTTTACCTTTACGCGACGCTGGTCAGCGCCTTGCCCCTATACGCAACAGTGATCGACAGCAGTCTTGAAAGGTGCTCCAGGCGATGGGAATGGCTGCGCGGCTTGGTATGCAAGCTGCCGGGCAAGCTCGGGCCGATCCTGCTTGCGCTGGTTTTCTTCGCAATATTCACGCTTGCTTTGACGGGTGCCGCAGCGGTGATCATGAATCTGCAATCGGTTTGGATCTGCAGCGGATGAGACCCGTGGCGCTATGGCGGGCGGGGCGGGCCCGGGCGGTGGCGGGCAATACTGCAACGGCTGGCAGCGCCGCCGCAAATGTGAACGCCGCGCTTGATGAGTGACCCGCCCCGAGTTTGCCTGTGGCAGCGGATCAGCGGCGCGGCGTTCATGCCCCGAAACCGGAATTTCGGGGCTTCTGGCGCGGCTTCAATGCCGCGCCGGTCAATTCGGCATGATGGCACCGATTGCGTACATTCCGTCAGCGCCCTTGAACAGCATAAGGGTGACTTTGTCGCCGGGTGCGACGTCTCCCATGATCTGCGCGCCGGCCTGCAGTGGCAGGTCCATCGTCATGCCGGGCCAGCCGATTTCGGGAATCGGGTCGTGGCTGACATTTGCGGAACCCTCGCTGATCGCGTTGAGGACGGCGGTGGCGTGTACTGCACCCTCGATCTGGCTCTCGCTCATGTGCATGCCGGAGTGATCCATGCCGTGGGTTGTTTGCGCGAAAGCACCGCTGGCGCAGAAGGCCAGGACAATGCTGGAGAAGGTGAGGTTCTTCATTGGTTTTCCTCTCATGGGTCAGAATTTGGTGCGTTTCATTCGGCCGGAACGGCCGCTTCGTCTGCTGCTGGAGGGGCGCTGATCTCACGATTGACGCGCCGCAAGGCCAACCGCTTCCAGATGACGAAGATTGCGGGGATGACGAAGAGCGTCAGCAGCGTCGCCGTGACCATGCCTCCGACCATCGGCGCCGCAATGCGCTGCATGATTTCCGATCCGGTGCCGTGGCCGTACATGATCGGGATCAGGCCGGCGAAAATCGTCGCAACCGTCATCACCTTGGGACGGACGCGCAGCAGTGCCCCTTCGAACACGGACTCCTCGATGTCGAATGGCGTCAGGCTTCGGTTTTCCGAGATCGCAAGTTTCTTCCTCTTTTCCCAAGCCAGGTTGAGATACAGGAGCATCACGATCGCAGTTTCGACGGCGACACCGGCCAGCGCAATGAAACCCACCAGCACGGCGACTGAAATGTCGAAGCTGAGGTACCACAGGAACCAGACCCCGCCTGCCAGAGCCACTGGCAGCGCGGCAAGGATGATGCCCACCTCGATCACGCGGTTGAATGCCAGGAACAGCATCAGCGTGATGAGCAGAAGTGTGGCAGGTGCCACCAGTGTCAACCGCTCTTGCATCCGCTGAATGTATTCGTACTGGCCCGACCAGGTGATAGAGTAACCTGGCGGGAGCGCTACCTCATCCGCGACGCGGGCGCGTGCCTCAGTCACGTAGCTGCCAAGGTCTCGGCCAGCGATGTCGATGAAGACGAAGCCGGTGCGCCGGGCGTTTTCGGACCGGATCATGCCCGGGCCGTCAACGATGCGGACCTCGGCAAGGGCACCAAGGGGGATGTGCGCCCCCGAGGGAGTCACAACCGGCAGACCCTGAAGGCGTTCAGGGCTGTTTCGCCATTCCTGCGGATAGCGCAGGTTGATCGGGAAGCGTTCGAGGCCCTCGACCGTTTCCGAGACCTGCATGCCCCCGATCGCTGTCTGCACGACATCCTGAACGTCACGCACGCTCATCAGGTAACGCGCGGCGGCTTCGCGGTTGACATCGATTTCGATGAAACGCCCGCCCACGGGCCGTTCGGCATAGGCCGATGCCGTGCCCTCGATCCCGGTCACGGCACGTTCGATTTCAACCCCGATCCCTTCGATGACAGAGAGATCCGCACCCGATATCTTCACCCCCACAGGGGTCTTGATACCGGTCGCCAGCATGTCGATCCGGTTCTTGATCGGCTGAATCCAAACGTTTGTCACCCCCGGCACCTGAACCGTGCGGTCGAGTTCCTCGCGGATCCGTTCCATCGTCATTCCCGGCCGCCATTCGGACTCCGGCTTCAACTGGATTGTTGTCTCGATCATTGTCAGGGGCGCGGGATCGGTCGCCGACTCGGCGCGGCCCAGCTTGCCGTGGACCGTCTTCACCTCGGGCACCGTTGCGATCAGCCGGTCTGTCTGCTGCAGGATCTCGCGCGCCTTGCCGATGGACACGCCCGGATACAGAGACGGCATATAGAGGAAGTCGCCCTCGTTGAGTTCCGGCATGAATTCGGTGCCTATCCGCTGAAGCGGCCACCACATCGAGGCGACCAGCGCCACCGACAGCAGCGTTGTTGCCCAGGGCCAGGCAACCGCGGCGTCGAGAAACGGGCGATAGGCCCAGATCACCATGCGGTTAAGCGGGTTTTTGTGTTCCGGCATAATCCGCCCGCGCACGAAGTACCCCATCAGGACCGGAACCAGAGTAATCGACAGGATCGCCGCCGCGGCCATAGCGTAGGTCTTGGTAAAGGCCAGCGGTTTGAAAAGCCTGCCTTCCTGGCTTTCCAGCACGAAGACCGGGAGGAAGCTTACAGTGATGATCGCCAGAGAATAGAACAGTGCAGGCCCCACTTCGGACGCGCATTCGCCGACGATTCGCCATCGGTTCTGATCGGTCAGCTTTTCCCGTTCCAGCCTGCGGTGCATTGCCTCGATCATCACGATCGCTGCGTCCACCATGGCGCCGATGGCAATGGCTATGCCGCCCAGAGACATGATGTTGGCATTAACGCCCTGCAGTTTCATGACAATGAAGGCCGCGAAGATCCCGAGAGGCAGAGACAGCAGGATCACCAGCGCCGAGCGCAAGTGCAGCAGGAACGCCGCACAAACGAGCACGACGACGATGAACTCCTCGGTCAGCTTGTCCTGCAGGTTGTCAATAGCGCGCTCGATGACGCCAGCGCGGCTGTAGGTAGTCACCAACTCGACGCCTTCAGGCAGGTTCGGGCGGATCTGCTCAATCCGCTCCTCGACGTTTTTGATCGTGGCAAGCGCGTTGCCGCCCCAGCGCAGGATCACGACGCCCCCCACGGCGTCGCCTTCTCCGCCGAATTCGCCAACGCCGCGGCGAAGCTCTGGGCCAAAGCGGATATCGGCGACATCTCCAAGTGTGACTGCCGCGCCTCGCTCGTTCACCATTAGAGGTGCGCGAGCGAGATCCGCCAGTTCATCGACATAACCGGTCGAGCGCACCATGAACTCGGCTTCGCCCATTTCAATGACACTGCCGCCGGTTTCCCGGTTCGCTGCCTGAATGGCGCCCCGCAGTTGCGGAAGTGTGATGTCGTAGGCACGCAGCTTGTCCGGGTCGACCACGACTTGGTACTGACGGACCATACCGCCGATGGTGGCGACTTCTGACACGCCATCGACGGTCTGCAGTTCGTACTTCAAAAACCAATCTTGCAAGGTCCGGAGCTGTGCCAGATCGTGGTTTCCGCTCCGGTCGATCAGTGCGTACTGGTAGATCCAGCCAACGCCGGTCGCGTCGGGGCCCAGCTGCGGAGACACTTCTTCAGGCAGGCGGGATGCGATTTGCCCGAGGTATTCCAGGACGCGGGTCCGCGCCCAGTAAAGGTCGGTGCCGTCCTCGAAGACAATGTAGACATAGCTGTCGCCGAAGAACGAGAAGCCGCGCACATCGCTAGCGCCAGGGACGGCAAGCATCGCGGTGGCAAGCGGGTAGGTGATCTGGTCCTCGACAACCTGCGGCGCTTGCCCAGGGTATGGGGTGCGGATGATCACTTGGACGTCCGAAAGGTCGGGGATGGCATCCACCGGGGTTTCGCGGATCGCCCATACCCCGGCAATTCCGATCATCACAGCAAGCGCAAGGATCATGAACCGGTTGACCAGGGAAAGACGGATGATAGCGGGTATCATTAGCTCACCTCCGGCACAGCTGTGATGCCGACCAGCGTCAGCGAGAAATCGGGGTTACGGCGGAACAGAAGGCCTACTCTCTCGCCGATCGGCAGGGTTGCCTGATCCAGGGTCTCATCCACCGCGAAATCCATGGTCATTCCCGGCATCCCGATCTCGGTCATGGCGTCATGGGTGATGTTCACCATGCCCCGCTCCGGATCCGCCGAGTTGATGGTGCCTGCGACTTTCATCGGGGCGATGACAGGTTCGGCATTCGCCAGCACCAGCGTCATCCCGTCGGGTCGGGCAAAGGTTAGGGTCATCTCGGTCCCAGTGGCCAATGCCGCCGGTTCCAGCTCCTCGGAGATGGGAAAGTCCATCGTCATGCCGGGCATCCCGAGTTCGGTCATCGGGGCATGGCTTATCGTCGCCGTGCGTTCAGCGGGGTCGACGGCGTCGATGGTGCCGCTGACGACGATTGGTGCCGCTGCCGCCATCTCGGTTTTCCCGGACGCCGGCGCCGCAGTGGCAGCTTTTTCCCGGACCGCGATAATGCTGAACATGCCCGCGTCGTTCTTGGCCAGATCGAACTCGACTGGTCTGTCCAGAACGACCGCCTCGGGATCCAGCCCGGCCACCTCGAACTCCATTTCCATTTCGGGCCAGCCAAGCGCCGGAATCGGATCGTGCGACACGGTCAGTGTGCCGTCCGGGTTCACCTCGTGGATCGTGCCAGTCCCCGTGGCGGCAATCCCGTCATCGGCACCGATCTCTATCAGTGCAAGAAGGTTATCCGCGCCCCGGGCAACCGTGAAAGCGATCCCGGAATCTTCGGCCAGATGATCAAGCGGCACATCTGCCCGCACTGGGAAAACGGAGGTCATTGCCGGCCAGTCGAGGCTGTCGAGGGGGCCGTGCTTGATCGTCGCCAGCCGGGTTTCGTGGTCCAGCGTGACAAGCCTGCCAGCGCCGTGCGCGGGCTCTTCGTCTGTTGGCGCCATGCGCATTAGACCGGCGCTGAGCGCGCTTTCGCTGTCAATCAGGAACTGCGCCGACGCGACGACTTCCTCACCCGGCGCGAGCCCTTGTACGATTTCAGTCCGGCCGCCCTCACCGAAACTGTCGCGCAGGCCGGATGTAACCAGCCGCGGTTTGAAGGTTCCTTCACCGGTCTTCAGAATCACGCGCTCGGCCGAACCGGTCCGGATGACCGCCTCGGACGGCACGGTCAGCGCTGTTCGTGTCCGGGACGGAACAAGACTGACGGTTCCAAACATGTTGGGCCGCAAAAGCCCCGCAGAGTTGTCGAACTTTAGCCGAACCGGCAGCGTGCGGGTTTTGGGGTCGAGTTCGGGATAGATATAATCGATTTCGCCTTCGAACGTGCGCCCGGCCAGATGCTCGAAGCGGGCGACCGCGCGCATGTCTTCGCTGAGCCGCGCGATGTCCCGCTCGAATACGTCAACGATCAGCCAGACAGTTTTCAAGTCGCTAAGTGAAACTGCAAGCGTTCCCGGCTGAAGGTACATGCCATCGGCAGCCGAAAGCGAGATCACGACGCCGTCTTGCGGAGCTTCGATCCTGATAGTCCGTGCAAGCTCGCCGCTAGCTTCGATCTCCGCAATCTGAGCCTCCGACATGCCGTGGCTAAGAAGCTTGTTCCGGGCGGCGTCGAGGATCCTGGCGTCTCCGGCCTTGACCGCGCGGACCAAATCTCCGGTCGCCGCGCTGATCACTGGCGAGAACATCTCGAACAGGACATCGCCTTTGAGCACGCGATCGCCGATGGCTCGGGTTTTTAGTTTCTCAATCCACCCGTCTGCACGGGTATGGACATGGCTCGTGCGATGCTCGTCGTACCGCACGAAGCCGACGGTCTCTATCCTCGACGATATGTCCGACATCCGTGAAACAGCGGTGCGTACACCGATTGCGTTGACCTCGGCCGGTGAGAGCGACACTTCAGCGGGATCACCTGCGGGCTCATGGCCGGCATAGACAGGGATCAGGTCCATGCCCATCGGCGATTTCCCGGGCTCGTCGCGCCGGTAGTTCGGATCCATCGGAGCAACCCAGTACAGGATCTCCGGGTCGCCCGAGGTCGGGCTTTCAGTGAGGTTGAGATATGTCCGTTCCAGAAGAACCCCGCCCACCGTTCCTGCGGCAAGGGCAAGGATGCTGAGCGCTGTGTAACGTCCGCGCATGATATCCTCCAGGCTGATCTTCCCGAAGCAGCCTACATAGTTGACAAATTACCGGCGCGTCTCATGAGCTCCGCCGGAAGCGAAATTTGTCAAACGTGCTTTGGAGGCCGGACCGGCGGCGGTGTTTCCAGGTGAACACCGAAATTACCCGCACCAGCTTTCAGGTGGAGCGAGGAGGCTGTCTGGGCTGCAGACGGGATGGCCGCGGACGGCAAGTCGGAGCTGAAGCATGAGCTGCCGATGCAACGGGAAGAAACCTGATCGTTTGCACAGCATGCAAGGTCAAGACTTTGCGATGGAGCCGCCAGGTGCAGGGAATGACCGGACCCGGAATGTGATGAGGGACTGGCTTCTTCCGCGAGGCTTTCCTGGTGCGGCATGTGCATGGCCATCGCTGACGTAAAATTCGCCGCAAAGGAGAAAGCCAGTGCGACGAGAATGATGGTCACGCGCCGTGCCAGACATATCAAGAATCTTCTGCCCACTGTCTGCATATAGCTGCGCTTTGTCTGGTTGCCAAGCTGTCCCGCTAAGGATCCTGTCTCCCAGAGTGCCGACCGCTGTCACAAACCGAGCGGCAGTTCACTTCGCGCTCTTCCAATGGGATGTGTTTCGTGAGTTGGAGCTGCTGGGGAACCTGGCGTGAGTTAGAGTGAGAAGAGGCCGCGCAAGGAACGTACCGGGAAGCTCGGTCAGATTTTGGAAGCTGGGCGTCGAGGCAAGAGTCCTTTCATTGTTACGAACAAAGCATCGGGTGCCCGCTTTTAGGATTTCGGTTTGCGCGATCCGTGATTTTCTATGCCTTTTGGGTTTGCCGTCGTTTCGTGCTGAGACTACGTGGCCTTAACGATGTGTGGGTGGAACGGGGTGTAATCTCCTCGTATGGATCTATCCGCTCGTGGTACAGGTGTTTCGGGTTTGATTTCGCTCTGTGGACACTCTCGGTGCATGCTGGAGCTGCGCAAACACCTCGCGGCTGCGACGACCATGTTTCCGCTCTCCTTCGAACCAGATCGGGCCAAAACTCGCCAGTTTGTACGCCGCCCGCAGCAAGGCCATGGATTCGCTGCCCTGGCAGGCTTTCGCACCGCTGCTTTCTCCCCCATGACCTGTTGCGCGTTGATGCGGCTCCAAGTATTGCGCTGGTTCAGCCACCGTTCACAACGTGGCACTGTCTACTTCCCATTCCGCTTTTCAGAGTTCCGCTTCGGTCTGGGTTTCGCAGAAAACCCGAAAGTGCTCTTCATCGTCCCAATCGTCTGCAACAAATTGCACCAACGAGCTCAGGTTGTCGGGATCCTGCACTGCGTCCAAGAGTATCTCAAAAGCTTCAGGGCTCTCGGCGGCATTGTAACGGGTCAAATAATGCTGGTCATTTTCGGCAATGTCTGAAGAAATCGAGACACCCCAGTTCACCTCCATATCACCATCGCTGTCTGCTTGTACGATTTTATCGACAAACAGGAACTGGGTGGACAGCCTGGCGATGGCAGATTCACGGCTACCGCACTCCCATACGTATTCAGAGAGTGCTTCCTCGCAGACCAGGTGGAGAAGATTTTCCGCGCGCATGATGCGGACAAGGTTTTCGTTCATCTGGTGGTTCACCTTTCATCCTGAATTTAGACTTGGGAGTAATGTGGGCGATGAGGTCGAAAATCCAAAGAGGCATTTGTCAGTTCTCCACAAGTCACGGGAGACATGAACCGCAGCCCCCGTTAACCTTCGAGGATCCCGCGCCGAGACCTGCTGCTGTTGCGGCAAGACCAGGGCAGGCTGCCTTTCAAGCCGGCCATTGCCCCCAGATGGCGCTTTCCCTTCTGTTCAACACAGGCATCAGGGCTCGATTAGCATGCAGGTTCCGTTACATCTTTGAAAACATTTGGTGATTGTCTTTATTTCATTGGCCGCCATACACCGAGGAGCTTGAAAATGCGATGTTCCTACCGCAGGCGGGGGCAGTGGCTCTGAAAAAAGTCATTTAAAATCAACGATGTAACGGTGTTACGCTGAGCGTTACACGCCTGTTACGGGGTTAAGTTATTGAAAATACTGGAAGTTTGTATGTATGTCTATGTATGTAACAAATAAATAGTTATATATATAAAGAGAGAAAGAGATATCCTGCCGGAGAGAGTAAGAGGTATACACTCTCCCCCGCCGTTACAGGCGTTACGGCGTTACGCTTTGTCTAAGCCATTGAAATTATTGAGGCGGTCCGTAACGCTCCAGCTCGATAAACATGAACGTAACCCCTGATATGTAACGCGGGGGTAGCTTCCCGCTGTACCGTGGCGACCAAATCACCGCCCTTCATGCACAGAGGGGATTGCGGATGTTTCCCAAGACGACGGAAGGCAGTTCTTCTGTCATCCGTACCAAGCGCACACTGCTGCAGACGCGGCATTCCCGGGTCGCCTTCCCGGAAGCGGAGGCCCGGTGAGGCGGTACAGCATACTTTGATGCTGTCGGCTGCAATGGCGTCAGCGAAGCGCAATAGGCGTGCATTACATGGTCCAGGCGCAAGTACCTATCTGCCGAAGCGCTTGCAGCGATGGCCTGCGGTTTCCACTATCGCCAGGGGATAGTCTTTCGTCTCCATGTGCGGCCTTTGGAATGCGGTTTGGTGATTTGGCGACTCTCATTGCGACCGGAGCAGGGGAGGGAATCAAATTTAGATCGATTGCCGTGAACATTGCGCGAACACGGCTGCACGGATTTTGCACGTGAATCACGTGCAGTTCCGCAAAGGTTCCCTGAAAACCGGGGAAACTCCCTGTTTTGCTGGCGCGGAAAAAAATTGAAAAAACGCCTTGTTTCTCTGGGTTGCGGCACATATACGGGTCAGCGGAGACGTGGCCGAGTGGTCGAAGGCGCTCCCCTGCTAAGGGAGTAGGCGGGAAACCGTCTCGAGGGTTCGAATCCCTTCGTCTCCGCCATTGCCCCATTTTCTGGCGTTTATTTTTGCCTGGACACCTCTCTAGGCATTGAAAATACTTGATTTTTCAATTTTCCCCTGTTCAGTTTGGATGCATAATTTGTGGGGTGGTTTGTGGGGTAGGAAATGAGCATTCCTGGAAAAGTTGGTGTTTCAAAGGGTGGGAAAGCCAAGGGCCGCCATTTCGAGCGACGACTCAAAGCGTCGATGATCAAAAAAGCAGCGCCAGGACGTCATACTGATGGGGGAGGGCTATATTTGGTCGTCGATCCTTCTGGCGCAAGTCGTTGGTTGCTCAGGATAACAGTGCAGGGCAGACGTCGAGACTTCGGTCTTGGCTCGACGTCAGTCGTCAGTCTTGATGAGGCACGGAAGAAGTCAGACGAGCTTCGAAGAGTGGCTCGCAGCGGTGGGGATCCTGTTGCTGAGAATGAAGCGTCAACCAAACTCTTCATTACATTTGATGAACTTGCAGAGCGAGTGCATCGAGAATGGATTGTCCCCAGGAGCAGCAATGGTAAGCATGTCCAGCAATGGATCAACACCCTGAACACCTATGCGTCTCCGGTGATCGGCAAGAAACCGGTGCACCTCATCTCGCGTTCCGACATTTTTGAAATTCTCAACCCCATCTGGAAGACGAAACACGAAACGGCGCGTAGGGTGCGGCAACGCATGGGAGTTGTGTTTGATTATGCCCTTGAAGCCGAGATCAGGAGGGACGGGAACCCGGTTCAGGACGTCATGAAAGGTCGGAAGCGAGATGCGCCAAAGGTAGAACATTTTCGCGCCGCGAGCTGGGATCAAGCTGCGAATATTTTCTGGTTTTTTCAACAGAAGGACGAGATCGGCGCACTTGCTCTTTGCTTCACAATCGCGACCGCCTCTCGTTCGGGCGCGGTTCGAAGGGCCCGTTGGGGTGAGGTCGACGAATGCAAATTCGTTTGGGACATTCCAGAAGGGCACATGAAGGCCAGAGAGTCTTTCTCGGTGCCGCTAAGCCCTCAAGCGAGGAAGCTGCTCACAAGGGCTGAGAAATTCAAGACTGGTCCTAACAGTCTCATTTTCCCGTCGCCGACCGGGAAGGACAAGATGCTGTCGGAAAACACGATGCGAAAGTTGTTGCAGGCTTCTTACTCTGGTTTGACCGTTCATGGCTTCAGAACATCCTTTCGCCAATTTGCTGAAGAGCACACTGACGCGGCGTGGGAGGTCAAAGAGTATTCTTTGGCGCATACTGTCGGAAGCAAGACAGAACGAGCCTATAACCGCGGTGACTACTTTGACGAACGCATGAAACTCATGGAGGAATGGGGGGCTGCGTTGGAGAAGTTTGGCGCTTGGTCCTCTAAGTCGGACTAACTCGAACGGCCGGCTCGAAAAAGGTCGATTGGAGGCTTGCCTACTGGATCAAAGACATTCACAACCTCAAAGCGAGAAGGTTCGATTTCAATTTCCCAGGGCTGTCTTTGGAAACACAATGGCAGCCTGGTATGTCGTTCCTTCCTGTCAATGAAATTTGGCGACGAAGGTAGGTTTCACGCATGCAGGAAAGATACCCAGATCTGGAAGCTGAGCTCGAGAAGGTGGTAATCGACTACATCTCACGTATCGAGAGCGTGAATTCACCTTTCATGTCAGAGATTGAGTCTCACAATGTTTTCGAAGGTGAGAAGTCAGTTATGCTTCGAGAAAGTGGTGAGGAAGATGAAACGAATATCCGGACGTTCTCATCAGAGTCGGAGATCAAGCATCAGACGGTTTTGTATGGGCCTCTAAATGAGATTTTTGATGCTTTTGCTCCAGTGGGCATCGAAATGATGGTCAGCAAGGAACAACTCATGCTCGACGTATTGCAAGAAGCCACTGCGAAAACAGGGAATGTCATAGAAGCGAAAGGGGAGCCATTCTCGCCCCCAATGGTTTTGCGCCTTCTGGAGGAGATGCCGATTAATTTTGACGAGGATGGAAATCCAAAGCTTCAATACTTTGTTGGATCGCCTCGGGACATGCGTGATGTCCAGGATCTTATTGATGAATTTGAAAAAGACGAGGATCGGAAGGCTATAAAAAAGCTCCTCGAAAGAAAAAAGGTAGAATGGCGTGCAAGAGAGGCTGATCGAGTATTGGTTGGATAGCGTCAATGAAAGAACATACCAGCCTGCATTTCTGCAAATGCTTGCAGGTGAAGGTCACCAGGTTGTTCATTCGACGCGACACATGCCCATTGAGTTTGGCAAAGACGTAATCTCCATAGGTGAAGATTGAGTGCCTTGTGCTTTTCAGTTGAAAGGAAATCCTGGGGCACGTCTAACGCTTTCTCAGTTCAGGGAAATGCAGCCCCAGATAACTGAAATGGTTGAGCAGCCTATCAGATTTCCTGGCATTCCTGATGTCGCACATAGATGTTACCTTGTGACCAACGGCGAGATAGACGAGGAAGTTCAGCGAGCAGTTGATGATCTGAATCAGGGCTACGAGCGCCGCGGATTTCAGGAAGAAACCAGACTGCATCTCATCTCGCGCGGAGTGCTGTTGGATTGGGCGGCCAAACATGCGTCAACATTTTGGGCCGATGGTTTCTCCATTCACGAAAAGCTAATCCGACTTTTCAATGTGGAAGGTGACACCAGCCCCAGGCTGGACATAGTTTCCGAAGGGCTCGATGAGATCCTGAAAATCACATCTGAGGACAAAAAACTGAGCAACGCTGACTTCAAGCGTCGGCAAATATCTGCCTCTTTGTTTGCTTCTCTTGCTACACGAAATTATAGCCGAGCTCAAAACCACGTCGCCGTGGCTGGAATCTTTTCCGTCTTGTTCGCTTCTCTTACTGCAGCTGAAGTGAAGCACGAAAAGAGCGTTTCCGAGGAGGATGGTAAAGTTCGCCGATCGGCGCGCGAGAGCTTCTTTGGTGCGTGCTTGGATCTGGCGTCAGAGCTCTCTGAAGAGATTACCAAGCTTGAAGCTGCCAGGCCGGATGAGAAGGACCGAGACTACAATATTTTGTATCTTGGTGGAGGTGCTGTAGCAGATCATTTCCTTTGGCGAGCTCGAGCTCTAAAGACTGTTTCGCTTTTGAGCCTCCTGAATATTGAGGCGCGCAAGTTCGATCCAAGTTTTGAATTGCCCGGGGATATTCAGAGGACCATCGGTATCCTGACAGAACAAGGCAGGACAAAATTTCAGATCTGGGGTGAAGGTGCCATCCCGCAAATTTTGGCTCACCTTTGGAATCGACGCATTTCCGAGCCGACAATGCTGCCAAACCAAGGCCACTATGATGTTCTGAGGGTAATACTTAATGACAACATGGGTGATGAGAAAGGTTATATTGCCACTCCGTATCATTCTGCGGACGTCGCGCTCCGTGACGCCCTTGGCGGTGCATTCGGGTTTGATCGCGGAACTGTTGAGAAGGATACGCAAAAGCGTTCATCTTACTTCGCTGAGGCGCTCTTCCACTGCTATGTTCGGTGCAACCTAAAATCTTTTGCAAAATCTATTTGGCCGGGCATGACGAAGCTAATTCACAATAGCTTTTTGCCTGAGAACCAATGGGAATATTGTCTTTGGAGGAGTGAAAACGGGAACAACCAAAGCAAGTTTTTCGAGCACCGGCGATCATGGCACGCCCTCCAAGAAGAAGCGGCCGACATCGAGACTCCAAATGTTCCTCCATCATTGCGTGAGGATCCTGTCTTGCTCCTTGCTTTCATCATCTTCCTACCACACAGGGGGATTCCCGAAGTCATTCGCTATCTTCACTATGTGATTTGCGGAACTTGGTTCTTGCCTTTTCCGCGGCCGGAGGTCTGAGCGCCACAGAAATAAGGAAAATTACAACTGAATGCCTGGGAGCTCTATTCAACTGGTTGCTTCGAAACAACAGGCGTTGGGTGCCTGCTCGTGAAATTGATCGAGCGTGACCTGCCCCCCGCGGGTCCCTCGCTCATGACGAGAGTCTGCGGGTTTGATTTTGGTAGTCGTCGGTTTCGGGCTTGGCAAGCGCGGCAGGCGCGGAGCCCTCAAATTGCTCAAGCGCCTGCCGCGCTTGCTTTGGCGTTCTGTTCCCCAACGAAGAGTGCGGCCTGACGTTGTTGTAATCGTAGCGCCACAGCGCCAGCTTGCGGCGGGCATCGTCCAGGGTATCGAACAGCTCTTCATTGAGAAGCTCGTCCCGCAGGCTTCCGTTGAATGACTCGATGAAGGCATTCTGCTGCGGTTTTCCGGGATCGATGTAATGCCAATCCACGCCGTTCCTGTCGGCCCATCTCAGGATTGCCCGGCTGGTGAATTCCGTGCCGTTATCACTGACAACGCAAACAGGTTTTCCGTAGATCCGGACGAGCGCGTCCAGCTCCCGGGCAACGCGCTCACCCGAAATGCTGGTGTCCGCGGCCAGGCACAGGTTTTCCCGGCAGCAGTCATCGTTTACGGCCAGGATGCGGAACTTCCGCGACGCGCCGAAGCTGTCTGCCAGGAAATCCAGGGACCAGCGCTGGTTGGGCTGTGTGGCTTCGGGCATCGGCGTTCGCGAGCCCCGGGCACGCTTGCGGCCCCGCCGCCGTTTCACCGCAAGGCCTTCTTCCCGGTAGAGGCGGTAGAGTTTTTTGTGGTTCATGATCATGCCTTTTCGCTCAAGCAGCACGCCGATCCGCCGGTAGCCGAACCGGCGGCGTTTGCCAGCGATCTCCTTCATCTCCTGGCGGATCTCGGGATGGTCGAGCGGGCGTTCGCGCCGGACCGTCTTGGGGTCGACACCGACAAGCCGACAGGCCCTGCGCTGCGAGATGTCATGATCCCGCATTGCATTGAGCGCTGCCTCTCGCCGCTCTTTCGGTGTCGTCAGCTTTTTCCCAGCAGGTCTTTCAAAACCACGTTGTCGAGCATCGTGTCCGCCAGCAGCCGCTTCAGCTTGGCGTTCTCATCTTCCAGGGCCTTCAGCCGCGCGGCCTCCGACACCTCCATGCCGCCATATTTGGACTTCAGTTTGTAAAAGGTCGCCGGGCTCAGGCCGTGCCGACGGCACACCTCCGCTGTCGGCATCCCGGCTTCCTGCTCTTTGATCATCCCGATGATTTGCGCCTCAGTGAAACGGCTCTTACGCATTCGTCTGCTCCTACATAGGTTGGGCAGACTCTACTTCATGGTGAGGGATTTTGCGGGGGGCAGGTCACGTTTGATTTTGGTGCCCCTCTCCTCGATCTCATGGCCCGCGGCGGCCCCGCCCTGCGGGTGATTGCCGCCCTGCCGGTACCGACTCTGGCGCTGTTCCTGTGGCGGATGATCGAACTTGCGCAGACAGGTGCCTGGCGTCCCCCCGCAGCATGCCCGTGGGCGCCAAAAGCTCGTTTTCGAAATGGCCTGCCCAAAGCCGGGGGGGGCAGGCCCCCGGTCCGGTTCTTCGCTTTGCGTCAATTCTCTGCGCGGGCCTCAAACGGTTTCTCGGCATTTGCGAACTGGTGATCGTACAGAGCTTTAAATGGGCCGTTGTTCTCAAGAAGCTGACTCGCGCTGCCCTTTTCCGTAACCTGGCCATTCTCGATCACGACGATTTGCTCTGCATGAAGGATGGTAGACAGCCGGTGCGCAACGATGATGGTGGTCCGCCCCGCAGTCAGCCGCCGCAGCGCTTCCTGAACCAGATGTTCGGAATTGGAATCGAGGGCGCTGGTCGGTTCATCAAGCAGCAGAATCGGGCTGTCCCGCAGAAGCGCGCGCGCAATCGCCAGCCGCTGCTTCTGGCCGCCCGACAGGAAGGCGCCGTTTTCCCCCACCATCGTGTCGAAGCCGTTTTCAAGGTTCATGATGAAGTCATAGGCATTGGCAGCCCTGGCCGCTTCGATAACCTCTTCCCGCGACGCGCCTTCCCGGCCCAGCTGAATATTCTGGGCAATAGAAGCGGAGAACAGGAAGGTCTCCTGCCCGACAAAGGACATGTTCTTGCGCAAGGTTTCGAAAGAGGCGTATTTGATGTCCTGATCGCCAATCATCACCTTGCCGGACTGCGGATCATACAACCGCAAAGCCAGGTTGAGAATGGTGGATTTGCCACCGCCCGACTGGCCGACGAGTGCCGTTGTCTTGCCGGATTCGAAGGTTAGCGACAAATCCCTCAGGATCGGCTCCTTACGGCGGTATCCGAAGGTAACATTCTCGAAAGTGACGCTTGCAGGGCCGTA
Source organism: Leisingera sp. CC-HEC093 (assembly GCF_059429195.1). Lineage (NCBI taxonomy): Bacteria > Pseudomonadati > Pseudomonadota > Alphaproteobacteria > Rhodobacterales > Roseobacteraceae > Leisingera > Leisingera sp. CC-HEC093. The sequence goes on from NZ_JCAIJR010000001.1 coordinate 2,177,250, forward strand.
GGGCAGGCTTTGCGGGTTTTCACCTTCGACCAGAACTTCGGGCTGGTCCAGAAGCCGGAACAACATCCTGACGCGGCGCAGGCCGATTTCAAGGCCAACCCGCACGCGGGACAGGCGTTTGGCCGGTTCATAAGCCATCATCATCGCGGTCACGAATGACATCAGTTCACCTGGAGTCGATCCATCGGAGCCGAACAGGTTTGCAGCGCTCAGCCCGATGACGGACGCAATGGCAAATCCGGCCAGGATATCCATCAGCGGGCTGGTTGCGGCCTTGAGGCGTTCCAGCTTGTTGCGCCGCTTTTCGACAGCTTTCACGGAGTCCGACATGCGTTCAGCCATCCGTTCCTCCAGACCGAACGACTTGATGACCCGGATCCCGGCGGAGGTTTCCTGAATGACCTGCATGATCGCGCCAAGAGACTTCGTCTCCATATCTGCGATTTGGCGGACTTTCCGCAGAAGCGCCCTGATGCCCAAAATGGCAAGCGGTCCGATTACCAGCGTGAAAAGCGACAGCATTGGCTGCTGATAAAACATCACTGCCAGCAAGCCGATCAGGGACAGTGTGTCCCGGACGGCGGTGGTCACGATAAGTTCGATCACGGTACGGGCCGCCTGCGCCGATTGCGTGACCTTCATCAGCAGGTCAGAGCTTTCCGTAAAGTTGAAGAAGGAGACCCCCTGCCGCAGAAGTTTGTCGTAGAGCTTGATCTGCTGGTGCGAGACAATCCGGTTTCCGGCACGGGTCAACGCCACGACCTGAACATAGGTGGCTATTCCCTTGACCAGGAAGATGACAAACACCGCGATGGAAACACTCATGACCTGAGCGGAGTTTTCGGCCTCGAACAACGAATCCACAACGTCCCGCATTATCCAGGCTATGGCCGCGGTGGTGCCCGCGACAAAGACCATTGCAACGATCGCAACCATATACGGCATGGCCTGGGACCGAAGGTTTTCCCTGATCAGACGCCAAAGGATGGACTCGTCCAGATTTGCGGCAAAGTTATTCTTCAGTTTTTGCAAAGCAAATTCCTACATTTTTTGGCGCTGTGACATGCCGTGCTCGATTTCAAGCCGCGATGCACCCTTGCTCGCTTGATAGTCTCCGGCTCTTCAATGGGCAAGTACAGCGGGCGGGCTGCCGTCAGCTTGCCTGTTGTGCGGCGTGATTGCGCCTGCTTGCCCGGTATCTTCCTTGCGCTGGAACCGGCCTGCGGTTGCATGGGGGTGCGGCGCCTATCCAGTGCCAGCATATGGGCATCGACCTTGGCAATTCAAACACCGCGGCCAATGGGGGACACTTGTTGCAAGGCTACTTTCCGCGTCGCTTTCGTGAACTGTTTGCGCGCTTGGCCCATGCAGCCTTTGCTGGGCTGCCAGCTTTCGGCATGCCGATGTGAAGGATCGTCTTCATAGCACTCCTCTGAATGCATGCTTCAGTCTTTTTCGGCCAAGCGCCAGAAGGGGGAAATGCCGTCATGCGGGAAGAAGCATGCGGGTGCTGTGTCCTCCGGTAACATGCTCTCTCCGGTTTGCCGTTTCAAGGCAGCGGCAAGCGGAACAAGGCGTTCAGCCTCAAACGGTTTGATTTGCGGCGCGCTCCAGCCGTCGAGGGAATCCTTGAGCGTGCGGCGCAGGCCGGCAATCAGACGGTCTCCGGCAGCACTGTCCCACGGCCGCAATCCGGCCCCTTCAAGCAGTGTGAACAGGTTTACCCAGCTTTGCAGGTTGAAGGCGCAATAGTGCTGGGTAAGCGTGCGCTCCATCTCATGCGGCTGGAACCCGTCCGGCGAGATGGAGCCAAGCAGCCTGGCCTGCGCCCGCAGATTGATCTCCTGCAAACTTGCAGCGTCACCCAGGAAGGCGGACAGCGCAGCGTCCTGCAGGTCATAGCAGGTGCCGTGATTATTGGCGGCCTGCCGTTCACCAACACCTTGCTCGCTGCTTGCGAACCACTGATGGAATTCTTGGAACCAAGGCTCCACGGCGTCAGCAAGCTCCGGATTGTCCAGTAGGCGCAGTGCATCGAGGAAGAAATAGAAATCCTTAGTTTCGATCAAGCCGTGCGTCTGACCCTTGTTGCCGTTTCTGCCGAGGCATACCTGGGCATAAGTCAGATTGGGGTTCATTTTCGTGCCTGGGTCGACAAACCAGGTTTGCACCAAACGTTCTGCGTGCTTCAGGTATCGTTCCTCGCCAGTGATGCGTCCGGCCAGCACCAGTGCGGTTGTGTCATCGAACAGACGTTGCAACCTGGTCCGGTCATAACGGTCGCTTTCAGTTTCATAAAGCAGAGTGCCGGGCACCCGTTCGCCGTCGCGCTTGATGTAAGGCAGCCCGTCCTTCTTTCTGGGGTCCGGCCACCAGTAGGGCGCCGGATGGAAATAATCCTGCGGGTCGCCGCTAGGGCCTGGCGCGGGCTTGTCAATGACTGAAAACGGTCCGCGTGTCAGCGCCTCTTCCGCAGCAGAGGTGAGCGCGGTATGCAGCGGGTCCGAGGCTGTGCCGGCAAGCGCTTCAATCTGGCCGGCGTCGAAAAAAACCGGCCTGCCGGATGAGAGCTGCTGGGTGACCGTCCGGGCCTCAAGCATATCCAGCGTCGCCTGGATGGCATCCGACCGGGCCAGCCCGCGGGTCTTCAGGCTCTTCCAGCCTTCTTTTTCCAAGCTTGCTTGCCCGGAAAACAACCTTGCTACCCATCCGGCCTGACTAGCCCTATGCCCTTCGGGGTGAACCGGGCGGGGCGGTGTATCATAAGCTTCAAGAGGCCAACTCTGCCAAGGTCCGGTGACCCCTAAGTGCAGAAGCATTTCAACTTTTGGGCGACGGCCGTAGGGATGCGCCTCATCAAACCGCAGCGGCGCATCACAGCGAAAGGCAATCTGAGGCTCTTCCACCGGGTTCGGAACGTGATCCGGATCCAGCAAGTCGGCATTGTCTGTCATCCGCGCCATCGGAACGATGAAATACCGCTTATCACGGTTTTTCAGGATATCGCTCTTCAACGCATCAAAAGCCGATTGAGTGAAGTAGCAATTACCGTCAAAGGGCAGCGCCCACTTATCTCCGCTGCGGATACACATCTCAAGCGCTGCGTTGCGGGCGCCGTTATTGTGCATGACATAGTTGTTCTTTGCCCGGTATGCCTGAACTGTCGCACGCATGCGCTGTACGTCGTCCAACGTTTCAATGCTGCCATCGGCAAACGCCATCGGCGCGTCAAAAGTTTCGAAGTCGTAGCCAGTGCGCATGTAGGTATCGTGATCGAAAGGCAGGCGCTCGTACTCCTGACCATGGCTTTCGAGCAGCGCGATCAACTGCGCTTCGTTGTCCGGATCAAAGATCCGGTTGAGCAGCCAAAGTTTCTTGCAGCCCTCAAGCTCCGGCTCGTTTTCCAGAATGAACTTCACGTTCTCAAGGGACTGCCCGGCCCGGTGGCGCGGAACAAGGTCGTTGCCGATGATCCGGCAGAGGGCAAAGCTGTCGGGCGTGGCATCCATTTCCGCCTCGGAGGCAGCATCGGTCTGCGGCTTGGGTACCGCTGACAGCGAACCCGAAATCGAACCAAGAGATGGACCCGGTTTGAACTTCACTTTGTTGCGGCGTTTGCGCCAGATGAAGTAAACCGGTAACAGGACGGGAGACAGCAGCAGCAGCAGTGGAGACAGCAGGATCAAAATTCGTTGGCGCCAGACTTTCCGCCGGCGGCGGCGCTCAACTTGTGTGATATGCTTTTCGGTTTCCGCCAATCGCATGCCTGCCACTGATTTACCCTTTCGTGACGCCCGCTTCGAAAATGTTGCCTGAGGCGCAATGTTCCGGTTGAGGAATGTCCGTGTGGATTCCCTTTGGCAGGCCTATAAAGACAACGGGCTTTGGTGAACAGCCCTTGGCCCGGTCCTGACCGGCAACAAACCGTGCAACGGCCGCCGCAGTGCCACGGGCTGCATTTGAGACATGCAATCTGCCTGGAGTGAACAGCATAGAATTCCCTCTTGGTATTTTGGCCTGGAGACTGTGCTTCTGAGCCGTGGCCGGGACTGTTTGTTTGCTGAAATCGCAGCGTTGGCGCTGTCGGTTGGGGGGAAGGGCCCGTTTTTAAGCGATTCCTTAGCCGTCCAAAGCCCACACGAGGGGCGTGCTTGATCACCGCAATACAAGGGCAGGCCGGTGGTGAAGCTCGGCGTGAGGGGATAAGTATATGAAAAATATGTGATATTACATCAGCGCATAGCTCTGATGTTCAAGCTGCATACCCTATGCGATATCGGCATTTCACAGATCTGGCACCGCAGGCTAGCGTTTGCGCCATAATCACAGGGGAGTATGCCTAATGACGAAATTTGTCAGAAGCCTGGCGGCTGCTGCAGTGGTGGCGATGGCACCGGTTGCCTATGCCGAAACCACCGTGCGCGTTGCCTATGACGCTGACCCGGTCTCGCTGGATCCGCACGAGCAGCTGTCCGGCGGCACATTGCAGCTGTCGCACATGGTCTTTGATCCGCTGGTGCGCTGGACCCAGGACCTGCAGTTCGAACCGCGCTTGGCCGAAAGCTGGGAACAGATCGATGGCACTACCATGCGCTTCAAGCTGCGCAGCGGGGTCACCTTTCACAGCGGCAACCCGCTGACCGCCAAGGACGTGGACTGGACCTTTGACCGGCTGAAGGAAAGCGACGACTTCAAGGCGATTTTCGCACCCTTCACAGATGTTGAAGTCGTTGACGATATGACCTTCGACCTGAAGACCTCGGAGCCCTATCCGCTGGTTCTGCACACCGCGACCTACATCTTCCCGATGGACAGCGAATACTACACCGGCACCACTGACGATGGCAAAGACAAGTCCGAGATTGTCAAGCACGGCGATAGCTTTGCATCCCGCAACGTCTCCGGCACGGGCCCCTTCATCGTCTCCGAGCGTGAGCAGGGCGTGCGTGTCGTGTTCGACCGTTTCGACGGCTACTGGGATGCAGATGCAGGCAACGTCGACAAGATCGTGCTGACCCCGATCAAGGAAGATCCGACTCGCGTCGCGGCGCTGCTGTCCGGTGACGTGGACTTCATCGCGCCGGTTCCGCCGACCGACCTGAAGCGCGTGGAGGAGGCTGCAGGCGTTGACCTGATCACCATGCCCGGCACCCGCATCATCACATTCCAGATGAATCAGAACCGCGTCGAGGCCTTCAAGGACGCCCGTGTCCGCCAGGCAATCGACTATGCCGTGAACAACGCAGGCATCGTTGACCGCATCATGCGCGGCTTCGGCACCGTGGGCGGCCAGGCCAGCCCGGCCGGCTACCTGGGTTACACCGAAGATCTGGCGCCGCGCTTCGATCTGGAAAAAGCCAAGGCGCTGATGGCCGAAGCGGGCTATGCCGATGGTTTCTCGATCACCATGATGGCGCCGAACAACCGTTATGTGAACGACGACAAGATCGCCCAGGCGGTAGCTTCGATGCTGGCTCAGATCAACATCAAGGTTGACCTGCAGACCATGCCCAAGGCGCAATACTGGCCGACCTTCGATGAACGCGCAGCGGACATGATGATGATCGGCTGGCACGCGGATACTGAGGATTCCGCCAACTTCCACCAGTTCCTGACCGCCTGCCCGGATGAAGCAACCGGCAACGGCCAGTACAACTCCGGCAACTACTGCAACGAGGAAGCCGACAAGCTGATGAACCAGGCCAATGCGGAAACCGATCCGGCCAAGCGTGCGGACCTGCTGCAGAAGCTGGAAGGCATCCTGTACGAAGAAGCAGCCTTTATCCCGCTGCACTGGCAGAACCTGGCCTGGGGTGCCAAGTCCGGCATGAACGCGGCGGAGATCGTGAACGCGCTGAACTTCCCCTACTTCGGTGACCTGGTTGTCGAAACCGGCAGCTAAGCGCTGAAAACCCCGGGCCGGCCTCCTCCGGCCGGCCCGGGACCTCAAAAAACGAGCAGCCGTCAAGGTTGCCGCAGGTCCGCTTCCCGTCCGGAAGCTTGTGTCTGCGCCATATTCCAACTCTACAAAGGTCAGGACAATGTTTGCCTATCTCGCGAAGCGAGTAATTCAGGCGGTTGCCGTGATGTTCGTCATCTCGCTGATTGCCTTTGCCATCCAGGGCAACCTGGGCGATCCGCTGCGCGAGCTGGTCGGGCAGTCGGTTTCAGAAGAAGTACGCCAGCAGCTGCGCGATGAGCTGGGGCTGAATGACAGCTTCTTGACGCAGTACTTGCGGTTTGCCGGCAATGCGCTGCAGGGCGACCTGGGCACCTCCTATTTCTTCAAGGAGCCAGCACTGGACGTAATCCTGAAAAAGCTGCCTGCGACGCTGGAGCTGGTGTTCGGCGCCACGCTGATCATCGTCGGCCTCTCGGTGCCGCTGGGCGTCTACACTGCGATCAAGCCGGACAGCATTCTGAGCCGCATTATCATGGGGCTGTCGATTGTCGGCATCTCTATCCCGGTGTTCTTGACTGCAATCCTGATGATCTTCGTGTTCTCGGTGGAATACGGCTGGTTCCCCTCCTACGGGCGCGGCGACACCGTGCAGGTCTGGGGATATTGGCAGACCAACTTTGCCACGGCTGACGGCTGGATGCACATCATCCTCCCCTCGATCGCGCTGGCCTCAATCATGCTGCCGCTGTTCGTCCGCCTGATCCGGGCCGAGATGATGGAAGTGCTGCAATCCGAATACGTGAAATACGCCAAGGCCAAGGGCATCAACCCGTGGCGCATCTACTTTGTCCACGCATTGAAGAACACGCTTTTGCCGGTGATCACTGTGGGCGGTGTGCAGATCGGCACCATGGTGGCCTACACCATCCTGACAGAGACGGTGTTCCAGTGGCCGGGCATGGGCTTCATGTTCCTTGAAGCAGTGAACCGCGTCGACACTCCGCTTATCGTGGCCTACCTGATTGTTGTCGGCTTCATCTTCGTGGTCACCAACACCATCGTCGACCTGATCTATGGGCTGGTGAACCCGACCGTGAATATTGCGAGGATGGGCGCATGAGCACCGAAACGCTGAACCCGAAATCCGAACCCTCGCGCTGGTCCAAGATCTGGAATTCCAACATGGGCTACAGCTTCCGCCGCAACCCGGTAGCGGTGGTCAGCATGATTGTCTTTCTGGTAATTGCAGTGGCGTCCTTCCTGGCGCCGGTGATTGCTCCCTATGATCCCTATGATCCGGCCTCCATCGACATCATGAACTCGGAATACCCGCCGGCCTGGGTCAGCGGATCGCTGCCGGAGTTCATGCTGGGCACCGACGATCAGGGCCGCGACCTGTGGTCCACCATTCTCTATGGTACCCGCCTGTCGCTGCTGATCGGCATCTGCGCGGTGGCGCTGCAGGCCTTCCTTGGCATTTCTATCGGCCTGCTGGCCGGTTACATCGGCGGCCGCCTTGACAGCCTGCTGATGCGGCTCGCGGATATTCAGCTGTCGTTTTCCACCCTGATGGTCGCGATCATCTTCCTGGCTGTTACGCAGGCAATGTTCGGAACCGATACCTTCAACCGCTATGCCGTCGTCTTTCTGATCGCGGTGATCGGGGTGGCGGAATGGCCGCAGTATGCCCGGACCGTCCGCGCCACCGTTCTGGCGGAGAAGAAGAAAGAATACGTCGACAGCGCCCGGGTGCTGGGTTTCGGGCCAATGCGGATTATGGTGCGGCACATCCTGCCGAACTCGCTGTCGCCGATTTTCGTGATCTCCACTGTGCAGGTCGCCAATGCGATCATCTCCGAGGCCTCGCTCAGCTTCCTGGGGCTGGGCATGCCGCCGAGCCAGCCGTCGCTGGGCTCGCTGATCTCTTCCGGCTTCGACTACATCTTTTCCGGCAGCTGGTGGATCACCGCCATTCCCGGCGTGGTGCTGGTGGTGCTGGTCCTTGTCATCAACCTGCTGGGCGACTGGATGCGCGACGTCCTGAACCCGAAACTCTACAAGGGGTAACGCGATGAGCCTTCTTTCCGTTCGCGACCTCACCGTCAAATTTGCCATGCGCGACCAGACGGTTACCGCCCTCAACGGCATTTCCTTTGACCTGGCCAAGGGCGAGCGCCTTGGCATCGTCGGCGAAAGCGGCGCCGGCAAGTCGATCACGGGGTTCTCGCTGATGAACCTGCTGAGCCGCCCGGGCTATATCGACAGCGGTCAGATTCTGTTCGACGGCGAGGATGTCGTTCAGATGAACGACAAGCTCCTGCGCAATCTGCGCGGCAACCGGATGGCAATGATCTTTCAGGATCCGATGGTGACGCTGAACCCGGTGCTGACCATCGGCCAGCAGATGATCGAGACGCTGATGGCGCACCGCAAGCTGAGCCGCGAAGAGGCGCGCCAGATCGCCATCGTAAAGCTGCGCGAGGTCTATATCCCGTCGCCGGAAGAGCGGCTGGAACAGTACCCGCACGAGCTGTCGGGCGGCATGCGCCAGCGGATCATCATCGCGATTGCGCTGCTGCTGGACCCGCAGCTGATCATCGCGGATGAGCCGACCACTGCGCTGGATGTGACCATCCAGGCCGACATTATGGAACTGATGCTGGAGCTGTGCCAGTCCAACCAGGTGGGACTGATCCTGATCACCCACGATCTGGGCGTGGTCAGCCAGATGACCGAGCGCACGCTGGTGATGTATGCCGGCCGGATCATCGAAGCGGGGCGCACGCGGGAGATCATCAACGATCCGCAGCACCCCTATACCCAGGGCCTGATCAACGCGCTGCCGCAGCAGACGGTGCCGGGCCAGCGGCTGAAACAGATCCCGGGCAACATGCCGGGGCTGGCCAGCATCCCCACCGGCTGCGCCTTCAATCCGCGCTGCAAATACGCCACCGACCTGTGCCGCAGCCGGGTGCCGGAGATTGTGCATTACGGAGAGGTTGAGGTGGCTTGCCACGAGGTGCAGCGCCTGAACAGTGATGAAGACCGTCAGGAGGCAAGGGCATGAGTGACGTGAATACAGACCGCCCGCTCTTGGAGATCAAGAACCTCGAGAAACGGTTCGATCTCGATCAGGGCTTCCTGGAAACGCTTAAATTCAAGCAAGGCAAGATGGTGCGCGAAAGCCGCTCTGTCCATGCGGTGAACAACGTCTCTCTGGATGTTGGCCGGGGCGAGGCGCTGTGCGTTGTAGGCGAGTCTGGCTGTGGCAAATCAACTGTTGCCCGCCTGGTAGCTGGCCTGCTGACACCGACCGCGGGTGAAATCCACTACGATTGCAAGCGCATCGACAACCTGTCGCGCGGCGCAATGCAGCCCTTGCGCAAGAAGATCCAGATGATCTTCCAAAACCCCTATGCCTCGCTCAACCCGCGCATGACCATCCGGCAGGCGCTGGAGGAGCCGGTGCGTCATCACTACCCGAATTCCTCGGCGGCAGAGGTGCGCGACAAGGTGACTGAGGTCATGCTGTCGGTGGGTGTTGATCCAAGCTGGGCCAAACGCTACCCGCATGAGTTTTCCGGCGGCCAGCGCCAGCGGATCGCCATTGCCCGCGCCTTGACCGTGGACCCGGAGTTCATCATCGCGGATGAACCGATCAGCGCGCTGGACGTTTCGATCCAGGCGCAGGTGCTGAACCTGATGCTGGAAGCCAAGGAAAGCCGCGGCCTCACCTATCTGTTCATCACCCATGATCTGAGCGTGGTGGAGCACTTCGGCACCCGTGTTGCGGTTCTTTACCTTGGGTCGGTTTGCGAGGTTGCGGACACCCGGACATTGTTCTCCAGCCCTAAACACCCCTATACTCGGGCCTTGCTGTCCGCGGTGCCGCAGCTGAAGGACGACCGGCCGAACCATATCCGTCTCAAGGGCGAGATTCCGACGCCGATCAACCTGCCGACAGGCTGCCCGTTCCAAAGCCGCTGCGCCTTTGCGGACACAAGATGCAAAAGTGAAAAGCCCAAAGCCATTCACCAGCCAGACGGCAGCACGGTAGCGTGCCACGCCGTTGAGGAAGACAGGCTGGATGCGGTGGCTGCCGGCTAGGACGGGACGCTAGTTGGATATCATCTGGCTTAAGGATTTCGAGGCTTTGGTCGCGTGCAAGAATTTCTCGCGCGCGGCCGAAGAACGTAATGTCAGCCAGCCGGCCTTTTCGCGCCGGATACGGGCGCTGGAGAATGAGATCGGCGTGCGGCTGATCAACCGCGAAACGCTGCCGCTGACATTGACCCCGGCAGGGGAGGTGTTTCTGTCGCAGTCGCGCATCATGCTGCGCACCTATGAAGAAACGATCGAGCGCTGCCAGACCATCGACGCGGCGGGCGAAAACGTGATCCGCTTCGCCGCATCGCAGTCGCTCTACATGACCCACTACAAGACCCTGATTGCGCCGCTCGCCAGCGAGGGCGGGGTAGATACCGATCTCAACTCCACCTCCTGGGCCGCCGACCAGTTCGTCAGCGCGCTGCAGCAGGGCTATTGCGATGTGATTCTGACCTACTGGCACCCGTCGATGGACTTCCTGGGACCGCTGGAAGTCGCCAATTTTGAATACCTGACGCTGTCCACCGATCGTTACGTGCCAGTGTCCCGCGCCGCCCCGGAAGGCGGGGCTGAGTTCGGCTTCAAGGCAAGCAGCAAGGAGGCGGTGCCGCTTTTGTCCTATGGCGCGGTGTCGGCACTGCGCTCCGTGCAGGAGTTTGCGCTGACACAATTGCTGCCAGGGCAAAAGGTGTTCGTCGTCAACCAGAACGCGCTGGCCAATAGCGTCAAAGCCATGATCCAGGAAGGTTTCGGGATGGGCTGGCTGCCGCTGAGCCTGTGCCGCCATGAAATCGCCTCTGGCCGGTTTGCCATTGTGGACGAACGGCTTGGCACAGACCTCGAAATCCGCCTTTACCGGGACCCGCGCAGCACCAAGCAGACGCTGGACGTGCTCTGGAAACAGCTGAAACGCTCTGCAATGAAAGCGGCCTGAGGGGGCAGCCGGGCTGCCAGAAGTCGCCCGTTGATTGAACTGGCGCGCTATTTGTATATCTGCCATTTCTTGGGGGCAGGCGTGTTTCGGCGCCGCGATGCTTCATGACCGGAAGGACGGGCGGATATGCACTACCTCAAACGCGAGCTGTACGATCTGGTCAAAAGCGATGATGCCATTTTCGACTTTCTGCAGATCGGCTCGCTGGACGGTCTCTGGTACTGGGATCTGGAAAACCCCGAACACGAATGGATGAGCCCGGAGCTTTGGCGCCTGTTCGGAGTGGATCCGGCGACCAAGGGGCATTTTGCCTCCGAATGGCAGGACCTGATTCATCCAGACGATTTGGCTTTGGCGCTGGAGAACTTCCACAAGCACCTGGAGGATCCGGCCCACCCCTATGACCAGATCGTGCGCTACCGCCATGCCGACGGCCATATGGTCACCGTGCGCTGCCGTGGTTTGGCAATCCGGAATGAGGCAGGCAAACCGGTGCGGATGCTGGGGGCGCATAACGATCTGACAGAGCTGAAGACGCGGGAAGCAGAGCTGGCAGCGGCAATTACCGGCCTGGCTGCGGAGGTGACGCGCGCCAACTCTGCCGTTGAGGCCCGGACCGCCTTCCTGGCTACGATGAGCCACGAGATCCGCACGCCGCTAAATGTGATCCTGGGGTTGTTCCATCTGATCAAGAGCGACGAAACAGCATCGGAGAAAACCCGCGAGCGAGCCGATGTGGGGCACCGCGCGGCGGAGCTTCTGCTGACCCAGCTGATCAACGTTCTGGAGACGGCGAGGCTTGATTCCGATGCGCTGGAATTCGATCCTAAGCCGGTTGAGACCGCCGCCCTTGTTCCCCAGTGGCAGGAAGCTTTGGAAGCCAGTGCGACCCGTTATGGCAAGCCGCTGCGCACTTGGGTTGCGGCTGCAGAGGACCTGCCGGAGGAACTGGTGATAGATCTGCCGAAGGTTACGCAGGTCGTGAACAACCTGATCGACAATGCGGTAAAGTTCACAGCAGAAGGCAGCGTCTGTCTGGCACTGGAACACGACGAAGCGGCGGCCTGTCCTGTCAGCATCACCGTTCTGGATACGGGGCCGGGTATTGCAGATAGGGACAGGGACCGGGCGTTCGAACGGTTCACCCAGCTTGAAAATGCCGTGTCCGAGCACAAGGGCGGCTCTGGTTTGGGTCTGTCGATCTGCCATGAATTGGCAGAGCTGATGGGGGGGCGTCTGATCATTCTGGACCATCCGCCCGAAGGGTTCCATCTGGGCATTAGCCTGCAACTGCCGGAACCGGGCAATGACGGGAAAGGGTGACTGCGGGGGGGGGCGCCGAATGCGCGGCACATTCTCCCTGTTCGGACAGCACCGGTGGCGAAAACATATGCCGGCCAATAAAAAAGACGCCCTAAGGCGCCTTGTTTTATTGGTCGGAGTGAGAGGATTCGAACCTCCGACCCCTGCCTCCCGAAGACAGTGCTCTACCAGGCTGAGCTACACTCCGACCGTGGGGGCGGGATAGCTCAGGGCGCGGAGTTTGACAAGGGCGATTCCACAGAAAGATGCGGTTTTCAGGGAATCTTTTTGCGCGGCTGGCCAAGGCCGCGGATCCACGCAAAAGCCCCGCGCCGTTAACCGGGCGGGGCTTGGTGGTCGCGCAGATTAGCTGCTTATAATCAGAGGCTTGCGTCGAGAGCGGCGATCACCGCGTCGCCCATCTGGCTGGTGGATACCGGCTGCACGCCTTCGCTCGCCAGCAGATCGGCTGTGCGTACACCGTCAGCCAGAACCTTCTCGACAGCGGCTTCCAGGCGTTGCGCTTCGGCACCCTGATCGAAGCTATAGCGCAGCGCCATGGCAAAGCTCAGGATGCAGGCAATCGGGTTGGCCTTGCCCTGGCCCGCGATGTCCGGCGCAGATCCGTGCACCGGCTCATAAAGCGCCTTGGGGCGGCCGTTTTCCATCGGCGCGCCAAGCGAGGCGGAGGGCAGCATGCCAAGCGAGCCGGTCAGCATCGCAGCGCAGTCGGACAGGATATCGCCAAACAAGTTGTCGGTCAGGATGACGTCGAACTGCTTGGGTGCGCGCACCAGCTGCATGGCGCCGTTGTCGGCGTACATATGGCTCAGTTCGACTTCGGGGTAGTCGGCCGCCACGCGGGTCACCACCTCACGCCACAGGATGCCGGATTCCATCACGTTGGCCTTCTCCATGGAGCAGACCTTCTTGTTCCGGCGCATCGCCAGCTCGAACGCGGAACGGGCGGCACGCTCAATCTCGCTCTCGGTGTAGCGCTGGGTGTTGATGCCGACGCGCTCGTTGCCTTCTTCGAAGATGCCGCGCGGCTCGCCGAAGTAAACGCCAGAGGTCAGCTCGCGCACAATCATGATGTCGAGGCCCGCGACGATGTCCTTTTTCAGCGAGGAGAAATCTGCCAGTGCGTCAAAGCACTGCGCCGGGCGCAGGTTGGAATAGAGGTCCATTTCCTTACGCAGGCGCAAAAGGCCGCGCTCGGGCTTCACCGAGAAATCCAGGTTATCGTAGGCCGGGCCGCCAACGGCGCCCAGCAGCACCGCGTCAACCTCTTGTGCCTTGGCCATGGTCTCATCCGCCAGCGGCTTGCCGTGCTTGTCATAGGCCGCGCCGCCGACAAGATCCTCGTCTACATCGAACTGCAGGCCGCGCTTGTCACCGAACCAGGTGATGATTTTGCGCACCTCGGTCATGACTTCGGGGCCGATCCCGTCGCCGGGCAGAATCAGAATCGATGGGTTGGGCATGGGGATCCTCCAAAAATCAGCTGGCAAGGGCGTAGCGGGACAGTGGGGCAGGGTCAATAACGGCCCTAGGAAATAAAGGGGGAAGATGGGACTTCGCCCGCGCAACGAAATTGTGAAGGCGGCGTCAGTCCAGCAGCAAATCCACCCAGACCAGCCTGTGGCGGCTGGCAGCCGCGGCGGGGGCGTCCGGTCCGTCCGGCCAGGCCACGCCGCTGCCAGCAACAGTCAGCCCGGCAGAGGGCAGCACATAGTCTACCCGCATCCGCCCGGCGCTTTGCCACTCCACGGTGGCGGTGCCGCCTTCCGCGCTCTGGGGGCGGGGGTCCTGCAGGCGCGAGTCTGCCAGCAGGCTGCGGATTGCTTCCCGGCGCCCCTCGCCGCGGTTTGAATCGAGATTGGCGTCGCCAGCGATCACAAAGGAACCTTTGGGCGCGGGTCCCAGGCGGCCGTCCAGCAGCAGTTGCCACAGGCGGATTTCATCATGGTTGCGTCTGCCATTGCGGTCTTCCGGCCCGTCGAACAGCGGCGGGGCGGCGTGGAAGGTGAGGAGGTTCAGATATCCGCCGCTTTGTAGTTGCAGCGGTACCAGCCAATGGCCGGTTGCAGAGAGGCGCTGCACAGTCTGGGCTTCGGGAGAGGGAAAGGGGCTGCCGTCCGGATGCTGCGGCAGCAGGGCGCCGGGCAGATCCTGCCACAGGAGGGCGGAGAGGTCCCGGATGCCATCGCGGTCTACCGGCAGCCGGGACATCAGAGCAATGCCGCCGTGGCCGCGGAACCGGCCGTAGCCCTGGTTGTCGCGCGGCCCGCTGGCCTTGCCGTCGCCGTCCAGATCCAGCGGAGACGGCGGCGGCAGGCCGGAATTCGGCTGCAATGCGATTTGATACGGGTAGTCCAGCCCCCGATCCGCCAGCCGTGCGGCCAGCGCCGACAGTGCCCGGCCTTCAAAGTCCCAGTCGATCCCCTGCAGCGCCAGAACGTCGGGCTGCGCGGCGGCTATCACATCCACAACTGCCGCCACCTGCGGGTCGTTGCCCCGGGTGATGTCCCGCAGCAGCAATCCGGGCCCGTCGCGCGACAGTTCCGTGTTGAAAGTTGCGACGCGGAGGGTGTTTGCCCAGCCCGTTCCGGCGGCAAGGATGAAAAGGAGGAGACCTGCCGCCAGCCGCCTCATGCGGTCTGCAGGGCCTCGTCCGGGTCGGCGATGGCCGCGCGCCGTTTCTGTGCGATCAGCCCGGCGATGCGCAGCATCGCCATGCCGCGCATGATCATCGAAGCCGGCACCAGCGCCCAGGCGCTGATCACCCAGATCAGCACATGCGGGGCTGCCAGCATGCCAGGATCCACCAGTCCGGAGGCCAGCGTGACCGCGGCAGGCAAGGCGAAGGGCAAGAGCGCACCGGCGGTGATGTTGACGCGCCCGTCGCGCTGCAGCCGCTGCACCACGTCGCCGCCGGTGGTGGGGTCGAACAGGGGCAGGTTGACCCAAACATTGAACGCTCCGCTGCCCACTGGCCAATGGCCAACCCGGATCACAAGGGCAAAGACGAAGATGGCGATTCCGGCAACCGCACAGGCCAGGCCTGCGGCATCGCGCACCATCAGAACCACCGCCTCCGGCACCTGCGGCGGCATCATCAGTACCGTCAGCTGTACCGGCGAATAGGCAAAGTCGAGCTGGCCGCCCAGCCAACCGCCCAGGCGCTGCACCAGCGCGGTCAGCCCGGTCGGCGCCAGCGGATGCGCCGCCAGCAGGCTCAGCGCGCCGACGCTAACGGCAGCAGCGCCAAAGCGCATCCGGTTGATCGGCGGCGCATTACGGAATTCCACGAAGCTGGGGAAATGTGAATAGTATTCAACGAAGGCCAAGGCAGAGCCCAAGAGCGCGATAAACAGGATGACCTCCGGCGACTCGGTGGCCGATGCCGGCAGCATCAGCGTCGGCATCGCAAACAGCATGGCCACCAGTATGCCGCGGAACGCCGCGCCTGTGATACGTGCAAACACGTTTTTTTCCCTTCAAACCGGCGCGGGCATTTTTACCTCGGGGTCCGGATTTGAAGCCCCCCGGGAAACGGTGCGGGGTGCTCTGCCTCATTTTTGCCCCATTGTGGCCGGCAGGCGGCTTTCCGCTCAAGAGGGGGCAGCAGTTGCAGACCCACTTTCGCCGCTGGACTGGTGCCGGATTGCATCAGCGATTTGGTTGAAATTGAGAGCGTTGGCAGTGGTGATACCAGATACTGTATGCTGTCGCACCGGATGCACAAGGCCGCCGCGCCGGTGCAATTGCGGCGGAAATGCGGCGCGAATCTGGCACCCAAAAGAAAAACCGCCCCAGAGCGGGGGCGGTTTCCAGATGTTTCAATGGTCCGGCAGAGGTCAGACCCAGGGGCGTTCCTGCGTGGCCTTTTCCTCGAAGGACT
Source organism: Leisingera sp. CC-HEC093 (assembly GCF_059429195.1). Lineage (NCBI taxonomy): Bacteria > Pseudomonadati > Pseudomonadota > Alphaproteobacteria > Rhodobacterales > Roseobacteraceae > Leisingera > Leisingera sp. CC-HEC093. Next base: position 2,193,399 of record NZ_JCAIJR010000001.1, read on the forward strand.
GGATCGAGCCGGCCTTCTCCATGGTCAGGCCAATGTCGTCGAGGCCGTTCAGCAGGCAATGCTTCTTGAACGCGTCCACTTCGAACGTGATGACTTCGCCATCGGAGGTGGTGATCTCCTGCGCTTCCAAGTCAATGGTCATGCGGGCGTTCTCGCCCTTTTCAGCGTCGGCCATCAGCACATCGACCTGCTCCTGCGGCAGCACGATCGGCAGGATGCCGTTCTTGAAGCTGTTGTTGAAGAAGATGTCAGCGAATGAGGTCGAAATGATGCATTTGATGCCAAAGTCAGCAATGGCCCAAGGCGCGTGCTCACGCGAGGAGCCGCAGCCGAAGTTGTCGCCCGCCACCAGGATCTCGGCGTTGCGGTACTGCGGCTTGTTCAGCACGAAATCCTCGATCTCGGTGCCGTCGCGGTTATAGCGCATCTCGTCGAACAGGTTCTTGCCGAAGCCGGTGCGCTGGATGGACTTCAGGAACACCTTGGGAATGATCATGTCGGTGTCGATGTTCACCAGCGGCATCGGGGCTGCGATGCCCTGCAGTTTCTGGAACTTTTCCATTACTCGTTTCCTTGTTTCTGGTGCTTCAAACCGCTGAGATCAAAGCCGATCTCTTGCGCGTGGCGTGCGATGAAGCTGTGTTTTTCGGGCCGGTGCGCCTTGTGATAACGGCGCACCATGGATGCATAGAGATGAACGGCCAGCGTGTTTTCGGTCAGCCAGCCGTCTTCCTGGCAGCTGCCGCTGAACAGCACGTCGGTCAGAACGCCGCGGATCGGGTAGAACACCTCCGGTTCGCGGACATGTTCGACCTCGCCGGTCAGGTTCAGCGTGTAATCCAGCGCCCTGGGGCCAAGCGACGGGCGCTGCAGCTCAAAGGCTGCCAGCAGCCGCTTGCCGGGCGGCGCGGCCTCCACCTCCTTACGGATCTTGCGGCCGAGCCAGGGCGGCACGAACTCGGGGTCCTCGAACCAGTCCAGCAGGTGGTTCAGCGTTGCAGAGCTTTTCGGCAGCCGCAGCACCGCGCCATTGATCGACCGTGTCGGCTCATAGCCGATGTGATAGTCTGCGGCCGGCAGCGGCCGGCAGCAGAGAATATCGGTGTCGATCCAGATCATGTCCGTCTGTTTCAGCAGGTAGAGGCGGAACAGATCAGACAGCATCGAGGCCGGCGCCTCCCCATGCCCTGCCGCGGCAGGGTCCCAGATTTCCGCCGCCGGGCAGGTGCGGACACCTGCCGGAACCGGCGGCGCCGCAGGCCCGGTGTGGAACAGCACAACCTCGTGGCCGCGCTGCACGAAACTGGCCAACGACAGTTCGTGCAGCCAGTTCAGGCTGTCACCGATCCACAGGCTTGCGACTGCGGGCAGGGAAGGGCTGGATGGCATCGGCGGCCCCTCAGGTTCAGATCAGCTCGCGCACATCCGTCAGCCGGCCGGTCAGCGCCGCAGCGGCTGCCATGGCAGGCGACACCAGGTGCGTGCGGCCCTTGTAGCCTTGGCGGCCTTCGAAGTTGCGGTTCGAAGTTGCGGCGCAACGTTCTTCGGGGGCAAGCTGGTCAGGGTTCATCGCCAGGCACATGGAGCAGCCTGCAAGCCGCCATTCGAAACCGGCAGCCTCAAAGATCTCGGCCAGGCCTTCTTCCTCAGCCTGGGCGCGGACCAGGCCGGAGCCCGGAACGATCATGGCGCGCATTCCATCCTTGATCTTCTTGCCCTTGACCACTTCTGCCACGGCGCGCAGGTCCTCAATGCGGCCGTTGGTGCAGGAGCCGATGAAGACGGTGTCGATCTCGATATCGGTCAGCTTCTGCCCGGGGGTGAGGCCCATGTATTCGATCGAGCGGCGGGCCGCCTCGACCTTACCGCCGGTGAAGTCCTCGGGATTCGGAACTACGCCGGTGATCGGCAGAACGTCCTCGGGCGAGGTGCCCCAGGTTACGACCGGCTGAATGTCTTCGCCTTTGAGGGTGATCACCTTGTCGAATTGGGCGCCTTCGTCGGTGTAGAGGGTTTTCCACCAGTTCAGAGCGGCTTCCCACTGGGCGCCTTTCGGGGCGTGCGGGCGGCCTTTGACATACTCAAAAGTGGTTTCGTCCGGTGCGATGAGGCCGGCACGGGCGCCGCCTTCGATCGCCATGTTGCAGACGGTCATTCGGCCTTCCATCGACAGGTTGCGGATCGCTTCGCCGCAATACTCGATGACATAGCCGGTGCCGCCGGCGGTGCCGGTCTCGCCGATCACAGCCAGGGTGATGTCCTTGGCGGTCACACCCGGCTTCAGCTGGCCGGTGATCTCCACCTTCATGTTCTTGGACTTCTTCTGGATCAGCGTCTGGGTGGCCAGCACGTGCTCCACCTCGGAGGTGCCGATCCCATGCGCCAGCGCGCCGAAGGCGCCATGGGTGGCGGTGTGGCTGTCGCCGCAAACCACGGTCATGCCGGGCAGGGTCCAGCCCTGTTCCGGACCGACAATGTGCACGATGCCCTGGCGGACGTCATCCACCGGGTAGTAATGCACGCCGAATTCCTTGGCGTTTTTGTCGAGCGCCTCGACCTGGATGCGGCTTTCCTCGTTCTCGATGCCTTTGGCGCGGTCGAGCGTGGTCGGCACGTTGTGGTCCGGTACCGCGATGGTCTTATCGGGCGCGTGCACCTTGCGGCCGGCCATGCGCAGGCCTTCGAACGCCTGCGGGCTGGTTACTTCGTGGACCAGGTGGCGGTCGATATAAAGCAGGCAGGTGCCGTCCTCTGCTTCATGCGCGACATGCGCATCCCAGATCTTGTCATAGAGTGTCTTGGGGGACATGGGTCCTCTCCCGTGATGTATTGGGTGTGCTGGCTTTGGGCTGGGCAACGGCCTTATAGGCGCGCCAGGACCGTGCGGGCGGCGCCAAAGAACCGCTCGCGCAGCCGCGCGCGGTCTTGCAGTTCGATCTTTTGCGCCAATACGAGGGTCATGGCTGTCAGATACATCCCGGCGGGCCGGCAATCAAGATTCGTTCTAAGGGTGGAAGGAATGCGCCAGCCCGCCCAGCCTGCGCGGCACAGGGGGGGCACCCCCTGTACACCCCCAGTGCACCGGCTGGCGCATTTTCAGCCGGCTGGGCTTCCTGGCAGCCAGGCTCTTTCCTTGATCCCGGCGCCGCCCGGCGGCAGACTGCGAAAAAAAGGGGCGCGCGATGGAGCCGGAAGAGCAGACACCACCCAGGGACGCGATTGCGGAAAGCACCGCTGAGGCGCTGGAGCTTGGCCAGCAGCTATGGGAGCTGGCGGCCGACGGGCTTGAGCTTCTGCTCAGGCCCTGGAATGCCTATCAGGCCGGTATCGTGCTTGCGGTCTTTGTTCTGGCCACGTTGATAGCCCGGCCGCTGAAGGGCACGTTCCATGACTGGCTGCGGTCGCGGGAAGGCTGGCCGCGCTGGCGGATGCGGGCCGGGCTGGTGCTGCACAAGCGGATCCGCGGCATCCTGTTCGTGCTGCTGATCTGGAGCGTCATTCTGGTGATGCAAGAGGTGACATGGCCCAGCCGGTCGCGGCTGCTGACGGTGATTGCCAACCTGTCGCTGGCCTGGCTGATTGTTTCTTTTGCCACCAGGCTGGTGGGCAATCCGCTGCTGCGCAACCTGGTGAAATACGGCGCCTGGGCCTGGATCACTCTGCGCATTCTTGGCATCACCGAGGACGCGATACATCTGCTGGACGGTGTTGCCATTGATTTCGGGGATCTGAGGATCTCGCTGTATCTGGTGGTGCAGGCGATTGTGATCCTGGGCGTGATGCTGACTTTGGCGCGGGTGATATCGCAAGTGACGGCAAACCGGATCCGCGCCAATTCCGATATCTCGCCGTCGATGCAGGTGCTGGCGGCAAAACTGGCGCAGATCCTGCTCTTTGGCGGTGCCTTCTTTATCGGGCTCAGGGCCATCGGCATCGACCTGACCGGCCTGGCGGTGCTGTCCGGTGCCATCGGTGTCGGCCTCGGTTTCGGCTTGCAGAAGGTGGTGTCGAACCTTGTGTCGGGCCTGATCATCCTCTTGGACAAGTCGATCAAGCCGGGCGACGTGATTTCGCTGGGCGACACCTTTGGCTGGATCAACGCGCTGGGCGCGCGCTATGTCTCCGTCGTGACCCGCGACGGGCGGGAATACCTGATCCCGAACGAGGATCTGATCACCACTCAGGTGGTCAACTGGTCGCATTCCGACAAATACGTCCGGCTGGACCTGACCTTTGGCACCGGCTATGGCGATGACCCCCACAAGGTCCGCAAGATCGCTGTTGAGGCCGCCTGCGGCGTCAAGCGGGTGCTGCAATACGGCAGCAAGAAACCAGTCTGCCACATCACTGGCTTTGGCGACAGCAGCGTCGATTATGTGCTGCGGTTTTGGATCGACGATCCCACCGGCGGCCTCACCAACATCCGCGGCAATGTCTATCTGGCGCTGTGGGATGCGTTCCAGGAACAGGACATCTCGATCCCGTTCCCGCAGCGCGAAGTGCGGATGCTGAACGACCCGCTGCCGGTCAGGGTTGCACCTGGCGGCAATGACGGATAAAGCACATGGCTTGCGTTGCCGGGGCGGGGTTTTATTGAAAAGTCACTATCCGGTTGCTACATTATTAACAGGCCCGGCGCCGGGGCTTGGCGGCGCGTTGCAAGGAGGACTATGTCCTGTCACCCGTACCTCAAGCGGCAGATGCCGCTGTTAATGGGGCAGCCGTGATGGCCGCCCAGTCCCAGCCCACCAGCGAACAGCTGCTGGAGCGGATTCTCTCCTCACTCAGCGATGACAAAGCCGAAGATGTTGTGCAGATCGACCTGCGCGGTAAGACGGCGATTGGCGACTATATGGTGCTGGCCTCCGGCCGGTCCACCCGCCAGGTTGCCGCCATGGCTGAAAAGCTGACAGACCGGCTCAAGCAAGAGTACCGGATCAGCTGTAAGGTCGAAGGCAAGGATACCGGCGACTGGGTGCTGATCGACACCGGTGATGTGATTGTCCATATCTTTCGTCCGGAAGTGCGCGAGTTCTACCAGCTCGAGAAGATGTGGATGCCCGCAGGCACCGCGGCGGCTCCGGCGGCCGAAGGCTGAGCCAAGGCTGATTTGATGCAGGCCCGCGCGATGGGTGCGGGCCGGATTGCTTCAGGAATTTCATGCGTCTGCATATTTGTGCGGCCGGGCGCCTGCGCTCTGGCCCGGAAAAATCCATCATCGATGACTATCTGACCCGGTTCGACCGGACCGGCCGGGCGCTGGGCCTGGGGCCTGCGCGGGTGGTGGAGATTGAGGACAAGAAGAATGCGGGCATGGCGGCGGAGGCTGCGCTCCTGCGCAAGGCGCTGCCCAAGGGTGCGGTGATCTGCACCCTGGATGAGCGCGGCAAGGTGATGTCCTCCCCCGATTTCGCGGACAAGCTGGCAGGCTGGCGCGACAGCGGCCGCCAGGATCTGGCGCTGATCATCGGCGGTGCCGACGGGATTGACCCCTCCCTGCGGGCAGAGGCCGATTTCTCGATCTCTTTTGGTAAGATGGTCTGGCCGCATATGCTGGTGCGGGTGATGCTGGCGGAGCAGATGTACCGCGCCGCGACCATTCTGGCAGGCAGTCCGTATCACCGGGTGTGAGCCGTCTCACCGGGGTTGAATGCGCCTTGAGGCGCATGCCTGCGGCGCGAGTATTTTCAGAAAGATGAAGTCACGGCAGGGTGAGGACGTATGTATCCTGCCCCCAGCCGTCGACCAGGCAGCGGGCCTGGATCTGCACCCGGGTTGTGCCCTTTGGGATCTGCACGCCGCTCAGGGACCGGGTGAAGGGCTGTTCCTGCTCATGCGGGTGCGCCAGCACCCGCAATCCCAGTTCTTTGCCGTCCATGTCCAGCACCCGCCAGCCGTCTGCGTAATGTTCCCATCCGGTGTCCGGGTGGGACAGGGTGACGCTGAAGGACCAGCTGCCGCCAGACGCGCGGGCGGTGGCGTTTTCGATCACCGGTTCATCTGCAAGGGCGGGCAGGGCCGCGGCGCTGAGCGCGCAGGTCAGAAGCAAGCGTTTCATGCCTGCACCATAGCTTTGCCGAACCGGCAATGCAGTCACGAAACCGTGTCCCCTTTGCTTTCGGGCGGGATGCGCAGCAGGATCCGGCGGGAGGTGGAGGCGAACTCGCGCCGGTACAGCACGGCAACCGTGATCAGCGCCGCCCCGCCTAGCGGCAGGGCGCCCGCCAGCCAGGCCGCCGCGGCCAGCGCGAAGTAAGTCGAGCGCATGCCGCGGTTGAAACTGCGCGCGGCGGTGATGCTGATTTCGGCCGCTTGCGCAGCGCGGGCATAGGCGAGATCATGGGCGGGATCATTCGGCACCGCAGCCATCAGCACCGCGCAATAGCCGAACAGCCGGTGCGACCAGACAAATTTCAGAAATGCATTCGACAGAAGCAGCAGCAGCACCAGGATCTTGACCTCCCAGACAAAGGCGGGGGCGCTGTCCTGGATCAGGTCTTCGGCAACGCCGGCCAGCTGCTCGGTATTGCCGATCAGCGCCAGCCCGCCGCCGATGGCAATCATCGCGGCAGAGGCAAAGAAGGCAGTGGCCTGCCGCAGGTTGCCGGCCAGCTGGGCGTCAAAGATCCGCGGGTCGCGTTCCACCATCCTCTTCATCCAGTCGCGCCGGAAATCCTCCATCAGCAGGGAGACGGAGAGCCGCCCCGCAGGCGGGTTCTCGATCCGCCAGCCGATCCACAGCCAGCCTGCGATCAGCAGGGTCAGCGCTGCAAGGTCAAGGAGGGAAAACTGCGCAAGGCGGGTGGTCCAGATCATGGCCCGACCCTAGCGCGGCAATCCGGCACTTGCCAGATGCATTGAATTGGTAATATTATCTTACCAAAGAGGAGGCTCAAATGGAAATGCCATCCCCGAACCCCGCCATTCTGGCGCGCAAAGCCCGGCTTGCCGAGCGGCTTTTGGCTGTGCTGCCTGCAGATGCGGTGATCCAGGACGCGGCGGAAACCCGCGCTTATGAGTGCGATGCGCTCACTGCGTACAAGTGTCCGCCGCTTTTGGCGGTGCTGCCGCGGAGCACGCAGGAGGTTTCCGATGTGCTGCGGATCTGCTTTGAGGAAAGCGTGCCGGTGGTGCCGCGCGGTGCCGGCACCTCGCTGGCGGGCGGGGCGCTGCCGACTGCGGATTGCGTGATCCTGGGCGTAGCGCGGATGAATGAGGTGCTTGAGACGGACTACGAGAACCGCATCATCCGGGTGCAGGCGGGGCGCACCAACCTCAGCGTCTCAGGCGCTGTGGAGGAGGAAGAGTTTTTCTACGCGCCCGATCCCTCTTCGCAGCTCGCCTGCGCCATTGCCGGCAATATCGCGATGAACTCCGGCGGCGCGCATTGCCTGAAATACGGGGTGACCACCAACAACCTGCTGGGCGTCACTATGGTGATGATGGATGGCACCGTGGTTGAAATCGGCGGCGCGCATCTGGACGCAGGGGGGCTGGACCTGCTGGGGGTGATTTGCGGCAGCGAAGGGCAGCTGGGGGTGGTGACCGAAGCCACCTTGCGTATCTTGCGCAAGCCCGAAGGCGCGCGGCCCGTTTTGATCGGCTATGGCAGCAACGAAGTGGCCGGCGCTTGTGTTTCCGACATCATCAAGGCGGGTGTGCTGCCGGTGGCTATTGAATTCATGGACCGCCCCTGCATTGAGGCCTGCGAAGCTTTTGCCAAGGCGGACTATCCGGTGTGCGAGGCGCTTCTGATCATCGAGGTCGAGGGCAGTGAGGCCGAGATCGAACACCAGCTGGGGCTGATCACGGAGATCGCCCGCTCCCACAATCCGGTGGAGCTGCGCGAGGCAGGCGATGCCGATGAGGCCGCCCGTATCTGGCTGGGCCGCAAGTCAGCCTTTGGCGCGATGGGGCAGATCAACGATTACATGTGCCTGGACGGGACGATCCCGGTGTCCTCGCTGCCTTATGTGCTTCGCCGCATTGGTGAGATGAGCCGGGAATTCGGGCTGGATGTGGCCAATGTGTTCCACGCGGGCGACGGCAATATGCATCCGTTGATCCTGTTCGATGCCAACAAACCGGGTGATTTGGAAACCTGCGAGGCTTTTGGTGCCGAGATCCTGAAACTATGCGTCGAGGCAGGCGGCTGTTTGACTGGCGAGCACGGGGTGGGGATCGAGAAACGCGACCTGATGCTGCATCAGTACAGCGAGGCGGATCTGCAGGCGCAGTTGCGGGTCAAGGATGTGTTTGATCCGAAGTGGCTGCTCAATCCGGCCAAAGTGTTTCCTTTGGCGGTGACCGAAAGCCGCCGGATGGCGGCACTGGCAGCTGAATGATTGGGGGCTGGCCCCCAAACCCCCAGAGTATTTCCGGAAAGATGAAAATGATGACACCAGGGAGCGAAGCAGAACTGGCCGAGGCCATTGCAGGCGCAAGCGGGCCGCTGTGCATTCAGGGCGGCGGCAGCCGCGGGCTGGGTGTGGAGGGTGAGGTTCTGAGCACGCGCGCGCTGTCTGGGGTTGAACTGTATGAACCCGGCGCGCTGACGCTGGTGGTCAAGGCGGGCACCCCGGTGGCGGAGGTGGAGGCATTGCTGGCCGCGGAAAACCAGCGTTTGGCGTTTGAGCCGATGGACCACCGCGGGCTGCTGGGCATGGACGGAGAGCCAACCATCGGCGGTGTCATTGCAGCAAACATATCCGGCCCGCGCCGCATTCAGGCGGGGGCAGCGCGGGACCACCTTCTGGGGGTGCGGCTGGTGGATGGCAGCGGCCAGGCGGTGAAGAACGGCGGCCGGGTGATGAAAAATGTGACCGGCTATGACCTGGTGAAGCTGATGTGCGGCGCCCATGGCACCCTGGGGGTGCTGACGGAAGTGTCGCTGAAGGTCCTGCCGCGGGCCGAAGCCGCCGCAACGGTGACCCTGACCGGCGTTGACCTGCCCGGCGCGGTGCGGGCAATGTCGGCGGCGCTGGGCTCGCCTTTTGATGTGACCGGCGCGGCCTATGATGCGGAAACCTATCAGGTGCATATCCGGGTGGAGGGGTTCCGGCACTCTGCCGCTTACCGCAGCGCAGCGCTGGTGGAGCTGCTGTCGCCCTTTGCCAGGGCTGAGGTGCAGGAGGATGCTGAAAGCTTGTGGCAGTGTATCCGCGATGCCGCAGCCTTCCACGGGCGGGGTGGCGATGTCTGGCGGATCTCGGTGAAGCCCACGGATGCGGTGGAACTGGTGCCGCACCTGGAAGCAGCGGCCCTGCAGTTCGACTGGGGCGGCGGGCTGATCTGGGCGCTGGTGCCCGAGGGCACGGATCTGCGCGCACGGATCAATGTGCCAGGCCATGCCACGCTGGTGCGGGCCAGTGCAGAGGCCCGGAGCCGGCTGGGCGTGTTCCAGCCGCAGCCCGCGCCTTTGGCCGCAATCGGCGAGGGGCTGCGGCGGCAGTTTGATCCGCGGGGCATCCTCAATCCGGGACTGATGGGGTAGAACATGCAGACCACATTCACCGAAAAACAGCTGCAAGACCCGGGCACCAAACGCGCCAATGAGATCCTGCGCTCTTGCGTCCACTGCGGGTTCTGCACCGCCACCTGCCCGACCTATCAGGTGCTGGGCGATGAACTCGACAGCCCCCGCGGCCGGATCTACCTGATCAAGGACATGCTGGAAAACGAGCGGGTGCCGGACGAAAAGACGGTGAAGCACATCGACCGCTGCCTCAGCTGCCTTGCCTGCATGACCACCTGCCCGTCGGGTGTGCATTACATGCATCTGGTGGACCATGCACGCGCCTATATCGAGAAACACTACGACCGCCCCTGGAGCGACCGGGCCCTGCGCTGGCTGCTGGCGCGGATTTTGCCTTATCCGGCCCGGTTCCGGCTGGCGCTGATCGGGGCGAAGCTGGCGAAACCGTTCAAGGGCCTGCTGCCGGACGCACGGCTGCGGGCCATGCTTGAGATGGCGCCAAAGACCATCCCGCCCGTGAGCCGCAATGACGATCCGCAGAGCTTTGCCGCTGCTGTGCCGCGGAAAAAACGTGTGGCACTGATGACTGGCTGTGCCCAAAAGGCGCTGAACACCGATATCAATGACGCCACCATCCGGCTGCTGACCCGGCTTGGCTGTGAGGTCGTGGTGGCCAAAGGCGCCGGTTGCTGCGGGGCGCTGACCCATCATATGGGCCGCGAGGCGGACAGCCACGCAGCCGCGGCCAGGAACATACGTGCCTGGGCGGCGGAAATGGACGGGCAGGGGCTGGACGCGATTGTCATCAACACCTCCGGCTGCGGCACCACCGTCAAGGACTACGGGTATATGTTCCGCACTGATGCGCTGGCGGCGGATGCCGCGCGGGTTTCAGGGATTGCGATGGACGTGTCTGAGCTGCTGATGCAGCTGGATGTGCCAGAGGGCGCGGACAGGGGGCTGACGGTCGCCTATCACGCCGCCTGCTCCTTGCAGCACGGGCAGCAGGTCAAGACCCATCCAAAGACACTGCTGAAACGCGCGGGCTTTAAGGTTGTGGAACCCGCTGACAGTCATTTGTGCTGCGGATCGGCCGGCACCTACAACCTGATGCAGCCGGAAATCTCTGCCGAGCTGAAGGGGCGCAAGGTTAAGACGCTGGAGGCCAAAAAACCGGACCTGATCGCGGCGGGGAATATCGGCTGCATGATGCAGATCGGCTCTGGCACCGGGCTGCCGGTTGTGCACACGGTGGAGCTGCTGGATTGGGCCTCTGGCGGCCCGCAGCCGCCCGCGCTGACCGCCCCGGGCAAGCGGGTTCCGGAGGTTCCTGTCCTGCGCTGATATCCGGCCGCAAAGAATCGGGCTGCATAATCCGCAGGCTTGCCGTAATTTTGCCTGAACAGACAGTTAATCTCCCAGCCGGTGGATAAGAGGAGACGCATGTGAGGCAGTGGATACTGGTGGCTCTGGCAGCGCTGCTGCCGGCCGCGGCGATGGCGCAGGACAGCCGTCTGCAGCGGATGGATACCCTGGATGCAGGACGGAAATGGGAGGCAGTCGGGCGGCTCGACGTGAACGGTGAGGGCTTCTGCACCGGTGCGCTGATTGCCCCCGACCTTGTGCTGACTGCGGCCCATTGCCTCTATGACAGCCGCACCAAGGCGCCGATCGACCCCGCCACCATCGAATTCCTGGCCGGCTGGCGCAACGGGCGTGCTTCGGCTTACCGCAGTGTGCGCCGGGCGGTGCAGCATCCGTCCTATGTCTATGATGGCGAGCTGTCGACCGACCGGGTGCGCAATGACATTGCGCTGCTGCAGCTGCAGCGTCCGATCCGCAACACCACTGTCACCCCCTTTGAGACCGACGAGCGTCCCCGCAAAGGCGCCAAGATCGGGGTTGTTTCCTATGCGCATGACCGCTCTGAAGCGCCCTCGCTGCAGGAAGTCTGCGCAGTCATGGCGCGGCAGCGGGGGGTGCTGGTGATGTCCTGCGATGTGGACTTCGGATCTTCCGGAGCGCCGGTGTTTTCCTTTGAGGGCGGCACCCCGCGCATTGTCTCGGTTATTTCCGCCAAGGCGGAAGTCAGCGGTGAGCGGGTTTCGCTGGGGTCCGCGCTGGCGGAGGAACTGACCCTGCTGCAGGCGCAGCTGACCGGCGTTGCCACCGGAGGGCGGCTGCCGCCCGGTGTCGGCCGGGTCAAGGTGGGTGAAGGGCGGGGCGCCTCTGGTGCCAAGTTTTTGAAACAATGATCTGGCGTGCGATGATACTGGGGGCCGCGACCCTGGCCTATGCTGCCGGCGCAATGGCCCAGGGCACCGGCCTGCGCCGTCTGACCGACCGCGATGACCTCCTGGGCTGGGAGGCCGTGGGGCGGCTGGAGCTGAACGGGCAGGGGTTCTGCACCGGCACGCTGATTGCGCCGGACCTGGTGCTGACCGCGGCGCATTGTGTTTATGATCAGGCCGGGGCGGCGCGCCCTGCTGAACAGATCAAATTCCGCGCCGGACTGCGCGACGGGGTTGCAATTGCCGAACGCCAGGCACTGCAGATCGCGGCGCATCCCGGCTACCGCCCGCGGCAGCGGCTGGGGGTCGAAAACATCCGCCATGATGTGGCGCTGATCCGGCTGTCAGAGCCGGTGCATAGCGGCCAGGCTAATGCCTTTGCACTGCACTCAGGCCGGGATTACGGCAGCGGCATCTCTGTTACCTCTTATGGCATGGGCCGGGCCGAGGCGCTGTCGCGCCAGCGCGAATGCAACCTGATGGCAGAGCATCAGGACGTGCTGATGATCGACTGCAACGTCACCTTCGGGTCCTCCGGGGCGCCGGTGTTTTCCCAGGTTGATGGTCGCGGACGCATTCTGGCGCTGGTTTCAGGCGGCGGCAATTACCGGGGGAAACACGTCGCGTTCGGCATGAAACTGCCGCAGCGGGTCGCCGAGCTGAAGGCGCAGCTGCGCAGCAACCCTGTGGCGACACCGGACCGGCGGATCAAGCGTATCCGGGTTGGCGGAGGCGGTTCTGCGGGTGGTGCGAAATTTGTCAGCGTTGGCGACTGACACCCCTCTTGAAGCCGCATTTTCCCTTCCTATCTCAGGATTATCCGGGCAGCCGCTGATTGGGGCCCGGGCAAAACCAGCCTGTCCCTGCGGGGAAGGCACTGTGAAATCGCTCATGAATGAGGATGGAAAATGCGTACTTTTGACTTTGCACCGCTGCACCGCGCCACCGTTGGCTTTGATCAGATCGCCAGCCTGATGGACCGCGCCCTGAGCGCCGATGCCGCCCAGTCCAGCTACCCGCCCTACAATATCGAGAAAACCGATGCCGACAGCTACCGCATCTCCATAGCGGTTGCCGGTTTCTCAGACGAAGACCTCAGTGTTGAGGTGAAGGAAAACGCGCTGGTGGTGTCCGCCAAAAAGGCAGAGGACGGCGAAGACCGCACCTTCCTGCACCGCGGCATTGCCACCCGCGCCTTCGAACGCCGTTTCACCCTGGCCGACCATGTCCATGTGACCGGTGCCAGCCACGAAAACGGCATGCTGCATATCGATCTGCACCGCGAGGTGCCAGAGGCGCTGAAACCGCGCCGGATCGAAATCTCCTCCTCCCGCCCGAACCGCCCGGAGATCGAGGCCAAAGCGGTCAACTGATCCTTCGGATCCCGGTTCGCGCGTACCCGCCCCCCGGCATTGCCGGGGGGCTTTTTCTGTTCGTGGGCGGGATTGCGCGGATGCAGCGGGGCGGGTCTGCCCGGCAGGCAATGAAATCTTAGGAATTCAGGCGCAGGGTCGTAGGGGATGAGTGCAGTGCAAAGGCGGCTTCATGCAACCTCAGGAAATTCAGCATGTCCAGAAAGACCTGGCGGCGATCTTTGCCCGAAAGGCGGACCTGGCGGAGCGGTTTTATGTGCATCTGTTCACGCGGCTGCCGGAAGCCCGTGCGATGTTCCGCGGCAATTTCGTGAAGCAGAAGGCGATGTTGATGGGCATGATTGCGGCCTGCGTGCGCAAGCTGGACGATCCGCAGGCACTTGCAGCACTCAGCGGCCAGCTGCTTCAGGCCCACGCCCATCTGGATCTGGGGGCGCGGGAGACCGACGCGGCAAGGCGGGCGCTGCTGGCCGCATTGCGGGATGTTCTGGGGGCAGACCTGGATCTTGAATCCGAAGCCGCCTGGAACCGCGCCATCAGCCGTGTAACGGCAGCGATGGCGCGGCATTGAAACCGGATCAGACCGACATGCAGATGTATTTCATCTCCAGGTAGTCCTCGATGCCGTGGTGGCTGCCTTCGCGGCCCAGACCCGATTGCTTGACGCCGCCGAACGGTGCGACCTCGGTGGAGATGATGCCGGTGTTGACGCCGACAATCCCGTATTCCAGCGCTTCGGCCACCTTGTACACCCGGCTGAGGTCCTTGGCGTAGAAATAGGACGCCAGCCCGAAGATCGTGTCGTTGGCCATGGCGATCACTTCGTCCTCGTTCTCGAACTTGAACAGCGGCGCCAGCGGGCCAAAGGTCTCGTCGGTGGCAAAGGCCATGTCCTGGGTCGCGCCAGTGACGATGGTCGGCTGGAAGAAGCTGCCGCCCAGTTCCGACGGATTGCCGCCCAGGATCACCTCGCCGCCCTTGGACTTGGCATCGGCAATGTGCTCCTGCACCTTTTCCAGCGCTTCCGTGTTGATAAGCGGGCCGAAATGGATGTCTTCCTTGAGGCCGTCGCCGACGTTCATCTTCTCGACCGCGGCCTTCAGCTTCTCCGCAAAGGCGTCGTAAACACCGGCCTGCACATAGATCCGGTTGGCGCAGACACAGGTCTGGCCGTTGTTGCGGAACTTGCACATGATGGCGCCTTCGACGGCGGCATCCAGGTCGGCATCGTCAAACACGATGAAGGGCGCGTTGCCGCCCAGCTCCATTGAGCATTTCATCACCGTGTCAGCCGCCTGGCGCAGCAGGATGCGGCCCACTTCGGTGGAGCCGGTGAAGGTCAGCTTGCGCACTGCGCCGTTCTCGCAGAACTCCTTGCCGATGTCGGAAGCGCGCGAGGACGGCACCACGTTAAAGACGCCTGCCGGAATGCCTGCGCGGTCTGCCAGAACCGCCAGCACAATGGCCGACAGCGGGGTTTCGGCTGCGGGGCGGGCGATGAAGGAACAGCCGGCGGCCAGCGCCGGGCCGGCCTTGCGGGTGATCATCGCGTTGGGGAAGTTCCACGGCGTGATCGAGGCGGCAACGCCGATCGGCTGTTTCATCACAGTGATGCGCTTGTCGCGCTGGTGGCCGGGGATGGTTTCGCCGTAAATCCGCTTGGCCTCTTCCGCAAAGAACTCGATGAAGGAGGCGCCATAGGCGATCTCGCCCCGGGACTCAGCCAGCGGTTTGCCCATTTCAGCCGTTAGGATCACCGCCAGGTCTTCCTGGTTCTCCATCATCAGGTCGTACCATTTGCGCAGCACGTTGGCGCGTTCCTTGCCGGTCCATTTGGCCCAGTCCTTTTGCGCGGCTTCGGCCTGGGCGATGGCACCCGCAACCTGCGCGCGGCTGGTATCGGCCGCCTGGGCGATCACGTCGCCGCGGGCCGGATTGGATACGTCAAAGGTGCTTTCGCCATCCGTAAACTTGCCGCCGATATAGGCGCGGGTTTCCAGCAGGCTGGGATCATTGAGCAGGGATTTCAGGTCTGTGGTTGCGTCGAGCATTGCGGGCCTCCCGGTATTTGTTGCTGGAATGGAAATCAGCTGCACATTGATATGTCCAGTAACATCCATGAGTCCAGAATTTGATCAAATTCACGGCAAAGATTTTTTGGGCCGAGCAATTTGACATGTGCTGTGCCAGACTGTCTGGTAGCCGCAAAGAACAAAAAACAGGGGAGACTGGGCATGGAATTGGATGATGCCTATGCCAACGGGGCCTATATCGAGGATGCCGGAAAATACCCGCCGCGCTGGGCGGCCTCGGCGGAGGATTTCCGCAACAGCCTGCATGAGCGCGCCCGGCTGGACATACCCTATGGCGACGGCGCGCGGCAGTGTTTTGACCTGTTCCTGCCGGAAGGCACGCCCAAAGGGGTGTTTGTGTTTGTCCACGGCGGTTACTGGCTGGCCTTCGACAAAAGCTCCTGGTCGCATCTGGCGCGCGGGGCGATGGCGCACGGCTGGGCCGTGGCGATGCCGTCGTATGACCTGTGCCCGGACGTGCGGATTGCCGACATCACCCGGCAGATTGCGGCCGCGGTAACGCGGGTTGCGGAGGAAGTGGAAGGCCCGATTGCGCTGGCGGGGCATTCCGCGGGCGGCCATCTGGTGGCGCGGATGCTGGACCGGGCGCTGCTGCCCGCAGAAGTGGGTGAGCGGATCAGGACGGTGATTCCGATCTCGCCGCTGGCGGATCTGCTGCCGCTGCTGCGCACCACGATGAACCAGAAGTTCAAGATGGATTCCGCTGCTGCCGTGGCCGAAAGCCCGGTTGAGATGCAGGACCGCTACGAGGCGGAGGTCACCGTCTGGGTCGGCGGCGAGGAGCGCCCGGCGTTTCTGGATCAAGCGGTCTGGCTGGTGGAGGCCTGGGGTGCGGATCATGTGATTGCCTTTGGCAAGCACCATTTCAACGTGATCGATCCGCTGGCCGATCCCGAAAGTGATCTCGTGGCGCTGATCGTGAATTGAGCGCAAACTGGTGGGTAGAAAAGCCTGCTCTGTATGGCGTTTGTGAAGTGAGAACCCGCTTGGCTGCACCGCCGGGCAGCGCCCGAACCGCCGCCGCGGGGCGGGCGCGGCTCTCTTTGGAAGATTGCTTGCGGCAGTCAAAATATTTCTTGCCAGAATCCGAAATCCGCCGCATCTTCCGGCTTAAGGGCCGGGCGATGGCGTCGCCGCATGGAATACATGCCAGCCCCCACATTCCAAAACTGTCCTGAACGCCGGGACCTTTCTTGTAAGAAGGAAGGGTCTGATATGACTGCACGTCCTGAAATGTACCGTTTTCACAATGGTGAGAAGGCGCCGCTGCAATTTGCTGTCTCCGAGTACGAGGCGCGGATTGGGGGCCTGCGCAAGATCATGGCTGACACCGGGGTGAGCGCCGCGGTCTTCACCTCGATGCACAACATCTCCTACTACTCGGGCTTCACCTACTGCGCCTTTGGCCGCCCCTATGGGCTGGTGGTGACTGCGTCTGAGGCGGTGACCATCTCAGCCGGCATCGACGCGGGCCAGCCCTGGCGCCGCTCGTTCTGCGACAACATCACCTATACCGACTGGCAACGCGACAACTTCTGGCGTGCAATCAAGTCGGTAAGCGGTGAGGGTGCAGTGGTCGGCTATGAAAGCGACCACCTGACCCTGCTGCAAAAGGCCAAGCTGGAGGGCTTTCTGAAGCCGTCGCAACTGGTTGACCTTTATGAGCCGACCATGCGCCAGCGGATGGGCAAATCCGCGGCTGAGCTGGATATGATCCGGGCCGGCGCGGCTGTCGCCGACGTCGGCGGCTTTGCGATCCGTGATGCGGTCAAGGAGGGCGCGCGGGAAATCGACGTGGCGATGGCCGGCCGTGATGCGATGGAGCTGGAGATCGCCAAGCGCTTTCCGGATGCGGAGTATCGCGACAGCTGGGTCTGGTTCCAGTCCGGGATCAATACCGACGGCGCGCACAACCCGGTGACAGGCCGCCGCTTGCAGCGCGGCGACATCCTGTCCTTGAACACTTTCCCCATGATTTCAGGCTATTACACCGCTCTGGAGCGGACCATGTTCGTTAAGGAAGTGGATGCCGAGAGCCTGCGCATCTGGGAGGCCAATGTGGCGGCCCATGAGCTGGGTATCTCGCTGCTGCAGCCGGGTGCGAGCTGCGCGGAAATCACGCACAAGATCAACGCCTTCTTTGAAGAGCAGGATCTGCTGCAGTACCGCACCTTTGGCTACGGCCATTCGTTTGGCGTGCTGTCCCACTACTATGGCCGCGAGGCGGGCCTTGAGCTGCGCGAGGACATCGACACGGTGCTTGAGCCGGGCA
Organism: Leisingera sp. CC-HEC093; assembly: GCF_059429195.1. Classification (NCBI taxonomy): domain Bacteria; kingdom Pseudomonadati; phylum Pseudomonadota; class Alphaproteobacteria; order Rhodobacterales; family Roseobacteraceae; genus Leisingera; species Leisingera sp. CC-HEC093. The sequence continues at coordinate 2,210,903 of NZ_JCAIJR010000001.1, forward strand.
TGGTGATCTCGATGGAGCCGATGCTGACCATTGCGGACGGTCAGCCGGGGGCTGGCGGATACCGTGAGCATGACATTCTGATCATCCACGAAGACGGCAACGAGAACATCACCAAGTACCCCTATGGGCCAGAGTTCAACGTCGTCGGCTGAAGGCGGGCTGAAAACGAAAAAGCAGGGGGGTGCCATGCGTGCACCCCCTGTACACCCCCTGCGCACCGGGCAGGCGCCTGCGGGGCTGAGCCTAGTGAATGGCTTGGTCAATAGGCTGGGTATTCGCGGTCTCTGACGGCGGGTAAACCGGGGCTTGCGGAGCCGCGGCACCGCGACCGGCCAGGAATTGGCGGTTCGTGTTCCACCCCCGCGTCATCCACAGGGCTGCGGCGGCAGGCTCTTCTGCGGCGTGCAGCAGTTCGTGCGCCGACAGGCTTAGCTGGGCGGCGTCGTGCTGGGCGGTAACTGTCAGGCGGTCCCCGGCCGTTGCCGTTGCGGAATGGTCCAGCAGAAAGGCGGTCCGCCCCCAATGGCCGCCGGAATTCAATCCGTTCGACACCTGAATGCCGGGGGCCAGGTCCATTTCGAAACTGACAAGCACAGCATGGATGCTGCCTGCCGCGGTGCAGGCGAGATCCGCTGTGGTGCGCGCCGGATTGATGTTTGGGCGGGTGAAGTCGAATTCGAACAGCTTTGTTGCCGGACCCAAGGGGCGAAGCTTGCAAGCTTCGAAGTCGTTCGGGGTGAGCTGTGCCACGCGGGCAAAATGGTGAAAGGCGCTGAGGTCGAAACCCTCTGCCTCATGCGGGCGCCAGAGGTTCAGGAGGCCGGGGCTTTCCACCGGCTGGGCCATTAGAGTTCCGCGTTCCGGGATCGCACGCGCATCCGGCTTGGCCAGTGCTGACATGGCGTGGGTGAGGGTCGCAAGAGCACCTTCGCCAAGCAGGACTGTATCGACGATTTCCGAGATCACCACATCGGCCTGCTCCGGAATATCCGCGCCGACGACGATCTCATGCGACCATTTCGGGATGACGGTGATGCGGTCGCTCAGGCCGTTTGCCGCGATGACGTGCGCGGCGGCCTGGGCGATCAGCGGCTGCTGTTCGCAGGTGTAGACGTGTTTCGCGCCGGCGCGTGCGGCCAGCATGGCGGTCAGTCCGGCGCCGCAGCCGATATCAAGCACCACGTCGCCGGGCCGCACCTTGGCGGCGATGGCCTTGGCATAGGCCTTATTGCGGGCTGTGTCCGACAGCATCGGAAAATGCCAGCGGGGCACAAATGCCTGGTGCAGGCGCTCCTGCAGGATCTGCGCTTCGTGGTGACTGGGATCCAGGCTGAGAGCCTCGGAAAGCAGCTGCGCGGTTCGGATGCCGCCATCACTCAAGGGGGCGGATTTAGCGGTTTGGACGAGGTCTTCCGCCTTCTGCGGTCCCGCATGGCCGAATTTTTGTGCCGGAACGGGTGTTTGTTTTTCAAGCAACTTTTATTTTTCCTCATTTGAAGCAAATGCCACTGAGCTGCATAATCGGCATGCGCATCTAACAAATGATGAAGGGTAGGCACGGGCTGCGAGAATGATCCGTAAGCGCTTCTCAGGGGGCGGTGCCAGGGCGGCCGGAAGGTCTGGTCCGCTAATCTGCTGGCTGAACAGGGACAATTCCGTGCCGTCGGGTACAAGCGTTGCGCCGGGAATGGTCTTGGGGCATATGTGCGCCACGGCATAGCCCGCCGAATAGCCAGCCGATATGTTACCCTCTTGCAGAGGACGCACGCACGCGCCCCCCGCGAGGAAGAAAGAACCACCGCCATGTATGAAGCACCGGAAAAGAAGAAATCGGAATTTGCGCTGATCCAGCTGATGCCGAACCTGATGACGATCGGAGCGATCTGTGCCGGCCTGTCGGCGATCCGGTCTGCGGTTTACGGCAATTACGCGCTGGCGGTGATGCTGATCCTGCTGGCGGCGGTGCTGGACGGGCTGGACGGGCGGCTGGCGCGGGCGCTGCGCAGTGTCAGCAAGATGGGGGCTGAGCTGGATTCGCTGGCTGATTTCCTGAACTTCGGCGTGGCGACTCCAATGGTGATCTATCTGTGGGCGCTGCAGGACATGCGCGGGATCGGCTGGATTTCGGTGCTGGTGTTCTCGGTCTGCTGCGTGGTGCGGCTGGCGCGGTTCAATGTCAGCAGCAAGTCGGAGGAGGAGGCGCCGAAGCTGCGCAAAGGCTATTTCGAGGGCATCCCGTCGCCCGCCGGGGCGCTGCTGGCGTTGCTGCCGATGTTCGCCTCCTTTGCCTATGGCAGCCGCGAACCGGTGCTGCATGAGCTGCTGATCTGTCTCACCATGGTGGTGGTCGGGCTGGCAATGATCAGCCACATTCCGACCTGGTCGCCGAAAGCGGTTAAAATCTCGCGCGAGAATGTTAAGTACCTGCTTGTGGGCTTTGCCTTCATGGCTGCGGCATTACTGACCTATGCATGGACGGTGCTGGTTGTGCTATGCCTTACTTACGTTGCTATGGTGATTTGGGGGCTGGTTTCAAAGCCAAAAAACTAGCCCAAGACGTCCGGGGAGGGACGAATTGGATATCAAGGCAGTTGAAGAATCCTATGCGCGCTGGGCGCCGGTTTATGACAAGACATTCGGCGCGGTGACGCGCTCTGGCCGCCGCAGGGCGACCCGTTACATCAATTCCCGCGAGGGCAGTGTGCTGGAGGTCGGGATCGGCACCGGTCTGTCGCTGCAGCATTACGCGCCGCACCTGCAGGTGACCGGCATCGATTTCAGCCACGAGATGCTGAAAAAGGCCAAGGCCAAGGTGCAGGAGCTGGGTCTGACACAGGTCGAGGCGCTGCGGCAGATGGATGCCCGGCAGCTGGATTTCCCGGACAATTCATTCGACACGGTTGCCGCGATGCATGTGCTGTCGGTGGTGCCGGACCCGGACAAGGTGATGCATGAGATTGCGCGGGTGCTGAAACCCGGCGGCAAGCTGGTGGTCACCAATCATTTCAAAAGCGGCAAGGGGGTCCGGGCTTCCTTGGAGAAGCTTTCGGCCCCGCTGGCCAACGTGATCGGCTGGCATTCGGATTTTGCCCTGGAAACGGTGCTGCAGGAGGACCGGCTGCAGGTCGAGGTTCAAGAGAGCATTCCGCCCTTCGGCATGATGACATTCCTGGTGCTGAGCAAGCAGCAGACCATGTGAAACGGCCTGTTTCCGCGAAGCGGCCCCGGGGGTGTCCTCCGGGGCTTTTCTTTGTGCGGCCTGTCTGCAACAGTGCGTCTGAAACGGGTGGAATTGCAGCGCCCCAGGGGATGTAAATTCCATTTACATTCCCATATCAGGATCAGGTATTTGACAGGGAAGGAGCGGATGCGATGAGTGTATCCCAATTTGAGAAAATGGTGGCGGACAGCCAGGAGAAGGTGCGCGAGTCGCAGTCCAAGATCGAGGCGATGACGGCACGCATCGAGACCGCGCGCAGCAAGATCGAAGCGGGCGAGGATGCCAGCATCGACATTGAAAACGCGACGCTGGAAGACGTGCATGCGCATACCGACGTGATGAACGCCAATATTGCCGAGCTGATCATGGGGCTTGATGATGTGACGGCGGCATTCTCCAAAGATTTCGACGAGATGCGGTCGAAGACAGGCTGGGAGAGCTTTGTCGGCTTCTTTTCCAAGGGGAAGTCGGACTCGATGCGCCAAGAGCGGATGCGCACGGCCAGCATCGACGACAAGCTGCAGGACTTGATCGCCAAGTCGGACGTGATTGTGAAGCTGCTGGAGGGCCAGCTGGCGACGCTGGAAGACCAGCGCGAGAAGGTGCAGACCAATCTGGCCGCCACGCTGGATGACCGGGAGTTCACCGTGCAGGAGCTGGAGGGCGTGCGGGCTGAGATCGTGGCGCTGGATCCGCAGATCATCGAGCTGGAGAACAAAATCTCAGTCGAGCAGGACGCCGCCGCGCGCACCAAGCTGGAGACCGAGCTGGCGGACACCAACGCCAAGTACAACGCGTTGGTGCAGGAGGAGCAGGTGAAGCTTGCGAAGTCCCAGACGCTGGAGCGGTACATCGAGAAGGGCAAGACCTGGGTCGACAGTTTGCAGAACCAGGCGGCGACGCAGATGGTGCTGATCAATAAGCTGAAGACGGACACCCAGCAGCGGGTGGTGCTGTATGATGCGCTGACCAAATCGCTGAAGACCGCACAGCAGCAGGATGTGGCGCATAGGATCAACGAGATCGGCGTGCAGACCGACAAGGAAGCCCAGACTGCAATGGCAGCGATCGGCACCGCGACCAACCAGAAAATGGCCGACATGCTGGAAGCGCATGAGGGTAACATGGTGTTCGCCCGCGACGTGCTGGAGAAGAAGGCCAAGGCCGACGAACGCTTTGCCCGCCGGTTCGCGGCGATTGTCGAGAAGCACGACAAGAACCTGTATGGGGGGTGAAGGTGCGGATTCCATTACTTCAAAACCCCAAAAACTGGCGTGATTGGTGGTTAGATCTCTGCGGCGCCGGATTATGCGTGTTGTTGCTTGCGGTTTATACCGAGCTTTCAAAAGCCATATTATTCTCTGCCGCCGCGGGTAGCATGATCGGCACGGCACTTCATTTGCGATCGCGTTTGAAGAAAGCTCAAAGTGAGAATCCCGTTGAGGGGGCTGGCTGAGTTTTCCGCGCCGAGAAATAACTGGGAAAGCCGGAGCAATATGTCGCCACTGAATTTGAAGACCAACAGAGGACGGCTCCCGGCCGCGGGTGGGCGCGTAGCGCCCACCGTTTTGCCGGAGGCAAACCTGCGGTTTGACGGGGGCGGCCGGGCGCTGTCCGCGCCGCAAGCGGCACGTCCGGAAAGGGGGCCGGCATGACCGATCCCTCCCACGACCACGCAGGCCTCAGCGATACCTTCGCCTCGCGCCGGTATTTCAAGAAGTTCGAGACCATCATCCGGCATCTCACCCGGGTGGCGGCAGCGATGCAGGCGGAGGGGCGGCTGTCGAAATCCGATGTGAAGGTGCTGACCGCCTACCTGATGCGGCTCAACTTCACCTTCCGCGCGCTGAGCATGAAATACCTGATGGCGGGGCGCGACACGGGGCGGTTTTTCGGCAGCCTGGCGATGGACAAGCGCGACAGCGGCTTTCCGGTGGCGGCGGAACTCATGACCATGGCCAATGACGCCCAGCAGGCGGAGCGGCATCTGGCTAATATGGCCAGTGAGACGCAGCTGAAGGATGATATGGTGCGCGCCATCATCTCGGAGCGTACAACGCCATCAAAGCTGCAGTTCGCCTTGTCGCAACGCCTCTACTATCAGGAGTTGCTGAAGGGGCAGCTGTTCTGGACCCAGAACGATCCGGTTTGCGAATGGCTGGAAAACCTTGGCCCGCGCCGCCGTCGCTTCCTGCTGCATTGGGCCGCCTATGACAGCCAGGTGAACCTGCCGGTGATCTACCTGATGGAACTGGAGGACAGCGGCAAGGTGGCGCTGCCCAAGGACGAGCGCCGCTGGCCTGAGGTGCAGGCGCATCTGATGGCGCAGGCGCTAGCGGGGCTGAAGCTGGTGACCATTGCCAAGGGGTTTGACGAGGATTTCGACGACCTCCATCCCAAGCATCTGCGCCGCTACCACGTTGGGCCGATGTATTCCTCTGCCTATACCGAGCAGTCCGGGCCGCTGCACCAAGTGCTGGAGGAGGCGGAGGCGCCCGCGGGCCAGGACTGGGCGCTGGCCTGGACGCTGGAGGAGCTGGAAAGCGAGGATGTGCGCGAGGAGCGCTCGGGCTGGTTCGGCACTGTGGAGCGGGAGATCTTTGCGCTCGATCCCTTTGGCGGGCGCGGCGCCGATACCGGAGCAACGCGGACACAGCGCGCCATCATCCTGCCGCAGCGCCCGTTCCAGGTTTTGGCAGAGCTGGACCCGCCGGGGTTCGGGGATGTGCAGAAGTTTGTGGTGAGCGAGGCGGGGCAGGTGCTGCGGTATTGACGCCTGCGCCTGTTGCTGGGGCGGGAGCCTCCGGCGGGGATATTTTTCGCCAGAAGAAGAGCGGGCCTTATTTTGGCCTGCATGGTACGGATTGAGAGGGTGAGATGAGCATTTCAGGCAATCAGATGGAGCTGCGGGAAGAGGATATCCGCAAACATTACGCAGCGGCTGCGGCGCTGCTGGAGGGGTTTGACCACACCCCGCGCATTGCCAAGCCGCAGGCAGAGGGCAAGGCGCCGGAGCGGTCCGCAGGGATCGGCACGCGGCGGCGGTTCCGCTCCACTACGCCAGGGCTGGTCACGCGCTCCACCGCGCGTCCCGATGGGGTGCATCTGATTGCCCGCATCGAGGCGGCGGATGAGGATGATCCGCTGACCTCACCCTTGCAGGCGACCTTGCAGCATGCCTTGCGCCGGGCGCTGGCGATCTCATTGGCGATGGGGGAGGCTTATGCGGATGTTTCTGGCCTTGGCGACCTGAAACGCGCCAATCTGGCGGGATCGCTGGACGGCGCGCGCAAAGGGGAGTTCACCGAGCTGCTGGCGGCGGAGGCGCTGATTGCGGCGCATGTGTTTGCCAATGCCGCGGCCTTCCTGCTGGCGCCGCACGGGAGCGAGGCGCAGGCCGAGGTGGGCGAGGCGGAGGAGCTGCTGACCGATAACGCGCCGCTGGCTCTGCACGGGGCGCTGTGGGAGCTGGACCAGAAGCTGGCGCTGCATGCCCCCGATGATGCGCATCTGATTGCGGCCACGGCGGGTTATGCCGAGCAACTGATGGAGAAGGCGGCCTTGCGCGCCCAGAACGCGCCGCGGCTGGAGGCGTTCACGGCTGCTGCCTGGCGGGTGGAGGCGGATGACCTGACCATCAGCGGCTTTGAACCGGCAGCGAAGGCAAAGTCCACAACGCTCACCATGGCGTTCAAGAAGCCGCATGAGGTGGTGGGCAACCATATCGCCAAATACCAGGCCTTAAGGCTCTCCAAGATGCTGATGGCCTATGATTTCGACCGGCGTCTGAACCCGTTTGCCGAGATGGGCGGCTTTATCTTCACCTTCATGGGCGACGGCAAGCCGGGAACGGGCAAGACGACCCTGATCCAGATGATGGCCGGGCTGATCCATGATTATTGCCAGAATGCAGGCTATGCCTTCCGCTACCAGAATTTCGGCATCGACAATATCGACAGCTATCAGGGCAAGTCGGGGCAGAACGCCAAATCGTTTATCCAGAACGTGATCGACCCGGGCGTCATCGGCTTTGGCACCATCGACGACATCGACCAGATTGCAGGGAAACGCGGCGACCGGCAGTCCAGCGCGGGCCAGCAGGAGGTGACGGCGGTGTTCATGGAGGCCTTTGCCGGCGCCAATACCGTGGTGCGCGGCAACTGCACCTTTGGCATGTTCTCCAACTACCCGGAGAATGTGGACGACGCCCTGCGCCAGCGGGCGGGCGCGCGGTTCCTGGTGGACGGGCCGCAGACGCGGGAGGATTACATCGACATCCTGACCCTTCTGATGGGCAAGAACCATGCGATCCCGCAGGGCGAACACGATCTGTATGGCGCGCAGGAGATCAAGAAGGCGGTGGCGCGCTCATTCGAGGCGCACAACCGCCCGCAGGAGCCGGGGCTGGCGGAGGTATTCGGCCGGGTGCATGACCAGATTGGTGAGTTGGATGATCTGGCCAAGCTGGGCACCTATCTGAAGGCGATCCAAGCCGCGGATGAACGGTTCACCGGCCGTGCCATCAAGAATATCACCGATGCGGTCAAGGTCCGCGCGATGGATTTCGAGCTGCCGGATGAATGGATGGAGAATCCGAAGCTGTTCCTGTTCAAGGATTACGAAACCAAATCCGCGATGATTGCCGAGCTGCGGGTGCCGATCACCGTCGACATGGTGGTGCAGGAGATCAACCGCTACGCCGACAGCGAGTTCCGCTATGCTGACAAATCGGATGAGGTGGCGATTGAAAACATGGTGCGCGATTTCGGCCGTCAGGAAGAGGCCAAGCGGCGGTATCTGGAGGGGAAAAGCTGATGGGCGGTTTTCTCTATGTCGGGGTAGTTCTCGCCCTCTCAATTGGCACAGGTGTTTTCTTTGGCAGCATGGCGCAGCGGAGCTGGGGAAGCTTGGGCAAGCAGGCGGGGAGTGCCTGTCTTACCTATGTTCTCCTGCTGGGTATCTATGCGGTTCTGTTTTACTCGGCGGTTCTGCCCAAGGGGTATCTGCTGGAGTTTCCGTACAACGAAATTGCGCTTCGCAAAACGGTTGCCGGTGTCTTGATTGGTGTTCCGCTGGTGCTGGTTGCGGTAGGGTTCCGGGCTCTGTTCAGGTTTCAGCGATGATTGTGTCTTGCACCATAAATTGGGATCCCGTGCCAAGCGGAATTGGGGCAAGTGTTTCGCACAACATGAGGGCAGAGCCTGTCCTCGGGCGGAAGCGGAGCGCCTGCCCAGGGGGACGGACGGGCGCTGCCCGAGCCGCAAGCGCCTCGGGCGGTGAGGTTTTCCAGCGTTGTCTGGAGGTTATTGAGTGATTGATTGGGCTGGGAAGCACTGGCGCTCTATTCGAAGCGGTTTGAAAAGTGACCGTCCGATGGACGTGGGAAAGGCGATTACAAAGACCTTCCTTGTGATTGTAGTCGTGTTGGCCATGCTGCCGCAGTACACGAGTGACGGTGGTTGGCAACTTCGCGGTTGGGCTTTGATCATGTCGCCACCCAATGAGATTGGAGACACTTTTGCAGGTATTGCCGGAGTTCTTGCTTTTCTTTGGATTATCGTAACGGTTTGGTTGCAGAGCCAAGAGTTAGCCGCTCAACGCGAAGAATTGCGTGAGCAGCGACAAGCGACTCAAGAAATGGCAATCGCTCAAGCCGAACAAGTAAAGTTGCTTCGGCTTCAAGGTGAGATATTTGAGGAAGAGCAAGTTCAGCGCCGTCATGAGCTTGCTTTGAAGAAGTTCGAAAAATTTGCAAGCGAACTAAAGAAGTTTTTCTTTGCTGCAGATGTTCGGGTGTTGAAATGGTATTGTGGGGAAAAAGGTACACCGGAAAGACTTCTTGAGCACAATTTCTCCCCAAGTATCCCAGCACTCGAATTGATCCAAGCAATGGGTGGAATGTTTAGAAATGGCACTAGAGTTTTCAGGCGTATTGAAGACGATCCGAAATTGCAGAAACCGCAGACACCGGATGCGCTTCACGATATGGCTTATTTTCTTACACTGATGATTGAGTGTGAACGGGATCTGTCCCTCTCTGATAAGGAAATAGTTCGTTTCTACCGCCTTAGAGAAACCTACGAGGCTTATGTCAACTTCATGGGATTATCTGTTTGGGATGAAGGGGATTAACATGAAACGCCTCATCCAGCATGGCCTGATGTTCGGCAATCTCTTCCATGTGGCCTCGCCCGCGCTGGTGGAGCGGTACAATCGCGCGCTGAAGCATCTGACCGGCAAGACCACGGCTCTGACGGATTTCCATGTCGATATCTCGGGTTTTTCGCCGGAGATCGGGGATGAGCTGGGGGATGATCACTATCTGAACCATGCGGGTGTGAACCGGCAGTTCATTCTGCTGTCGACCGAGCAGAAGCGCTGCCCGCTGCTTCACGTGAAATTCTCCACCAGCCGGGACATCCTGCGCCGGTTCATCGAGGTGAATGAACGCCAGCTGTTTGCGCTGACCGCGACGGATGCGGTTGCGGGCGAACTGGTGAATTCGGTGTTCGAGGTGTCCTCGCCCGCCAGGCTGTTCGATATCCGCCAGGTGCGGATCGAGGCGGATACCACCCGCGGCACGCTGCGCCATGCGGACCGTCTGGCGGAGCTGGTGGAGCAGTTTAAAACCGGGGAGGATGCCTGGTTTGATGATGATCTGATCGGCGAGATGATTGCGACGGCAGAGAAGACCGGCGATGTGACCCGCAATCCGGTGCACCTGGCGCATGAGGTCTTTGAGCAGTCGAACTTCTGGACTGCGCATTTCGGCGGGCTTTACGTGTTTCAGGATGTCGAGCATCCGGCGGTGATCGCCAGCAGCGCAAAGCCCGAAGGCGTGCCGCTGAAACATGTGTTCGATCTGGGGGAGCGCAATGCGATTGCCAGGTTCCTGGAGCTGAACGGGCTGGCGGAGCCGGTGATCCGGGCGCGCGGCGTTGATGGCGCGGCGATCCTTCGGCAGAAGATGGGGTTCCTGGCGGTTTCGGTGCTGACGGAGAAGGGCCGGGATCTGACCGGGCTGTCGCGGTCGGACCTGCGGCGGATGGCAGCGCGCCATGCGGATGAGCTGCCGGCAGAGTTCGAAGGGCTGGCAGCGCTGGTGCGCTGGGCCGAGGGCGGCGGCAAGTGGCCGAAGATCCGCTCAGATCATCCGGCCTATTTCTATTCCCTGCGGGCGTCGGACACGGCCCAGCGGGATCTGGTCAACATGCTGCTGGCGGAGCTGTGCCCGCATGACTTCCGGCAGATGTTCATCTGCCACAAGGAGGAATTCTACCGCCAGTACCGCGGCTGGCCGGAGACCAAGAAGGCCTATGCGGTTGAATTCCTGGCGCGGGAGTATGCGGTGGACAAGGCCGGCGCACGCGAGGCGCTGTTCGGGCATGAGCCGGATATGGAGGGGCGGATGCCCCGGCTGCCGCGGAACCGGCGCAAGGGGATGGTTGACCGGGTTGGCCCCTGGGGTGCTGTGAACCGGGTGAGGGGGCGTTGAGATGTTCGGCTTCATCCGCCTGATCCTGATCCTCCTGGTGGTGCTGACCGTGGTCTATGCCGCAGTGTCGCTGTACTCGCGCGAGGTGCGGCGGCTGAAGCTTAAGCGGCGCTGGAAAGAGAAGGGGTTGACCGGCGACCGCGCGGCCTTCATCCAGCGGGGGCTGAAACAATACGACAGTTCGTTCCGGCGCAAGTTGATCCTCTTGGTCTATGTTATCCCTCTGGGGGCGCTGGCGCTCCTGATCTACGTCATTAACTTCATGTGAGGTGCGCCCCATGCGTTTCATCAAATGGGCTTTCCTGATTACTTTTTGGGTGCTGTTCGGCGCCTTCCTGCATTACACGCTGCCGCAGTATGACGTGGTGCGGATCGTCAATACCTATGAGGAACGGCAGGAGCTGAACGACTGGACCCGGATTTTCTGGTCCAAGCCGGACGACCAGTCGGCGCAGCTGATCAACCGCGATGTGCAGTTCATCCAGGCGGTGCGCGCAAACGGCCGCAATATGGTCTACCGGAACGAGGACACCGGCTGGAACTGGCCGCCCTATTTCAAATTCGACACCGCGAACCTTTATACAGATGCCAATGACAGCATCTCGACCAAGGCGAACCCTGAATGGGTGGCGGTGCTGCATTACGGCTGGCGGAATGAGTTCCTGTCGATCTTCCCGAATGCGGTGACGATCAATCCGGTGGCAGGACCGGAGGACAAGCCAACGAACTGGTTCTCCATCATCTTCCTGGTGCTGCTGGCGGCGGTTTTGTGGGCGGTCTATGTGCGCTGGCGCCGGTTCCGGCGGGCGCGGATCGACCCGATGATCGAAAGCGCCGAGGACAGTTTGTATGCGGCGGGCGATGCAATCGCCGAGCGCAAGGGCCGGTTCCGCCGCTGGCTGGATACCTGGAAATCGAAGTGAGGAAGGGCCGCTGGCAGGGCGGTGCCGGCCTGAGTTGAAGCGCGGGCCCTGAGGGGGCCGCGTTTTTTATCCGATGCGGTCCAGCACCCAGTTCAGTGCCGGGGTGAAATCGTCAACCGAAAGCGCCCCGCCCGGTGCCGCGGCGGCGGCAAAGGCAAAGCCGTGGGTGTAATCCACGATCAGGCACAGGAGGGTGCGGGCCTCTGCGCCGGTTACGCCTGCGGCGGTGATTTCCGCTTCGATGAGCTGCGTCAGCCCGGTCAGGGAAGGGCCGATCAGCGAGGGGTTTTCCAAGATGCACTTTGCCAGTTCCGGATGGCGGGTCACCTGGGCGCAGTAGCGGGTCATCAGGTCGCGCAGCCGCAGCTTGGGCGTTGCTGCTTCTGACGGGGTGTCTGAACCTTCGAACGCTATGGCCACAAGGCCCGCGATCATCTCGTCTCTAGTGCCGGCATGATGGGCCACTGCCATCGGGGTGACGCCAAGCGCCTCTGCCAGTGCCTTGAAGGTCAGAGCCTTGCTGCCGCCCTGGTCGAGCAGGTGCAGGGCCTTTTTCAGCACATCGCCCTTACTGAGGGTGCGGCTGCCCTTGGGTGGGCGTCCCATGCGCGGGGGCATTGGTCAGACCACCTGGAAGGTGGTTTGAACCATACCGGCAGGAAGGATGCGGGAGCTTGCCACCTTGAGGTCGATGTCCCGGTCCACGCTGCCGAACAGGGGGATGCCGCTGCCGATCAGGATCGGAACCGTTGTGATGGTCAGGTCGGCGATCAGCCCCTGGCGCAGGAAAGACTGCACGAGACGGCCGCCGTCGATATAGGCGCGGGTCCAGCCCTGTTGTTGCAAGTCCTGCATGAGGTCTGCGGGCGCGGCGGTGCTGAGGCGCACCTTGTCCTTCAGGTGCTCGGGGATGTCCTGTTCGGTCATGCTGCGGCTGAGCACCACAACCGGCTTGGCGTAGGGCCATTGGCCGAACCCCAGCAAAGTGCGGAATGATCCCGTTCCCATGACCAGCCCGTCGATGCTGTCCATGAAGGCGGCAAAACCGCCATCGTCGTCCTTGGCTGCGGGCTGTTTGGATAGCCAGTCCAGCGAATGGTCCTGGCGGGCCACATAACCGTCGAGGCTGGTGGCAATAAATACGTGGCCGGTGGTCATCGGTGTCTCCTGTGCTTCGCTTAATTATACGATATACAGTTTATTGTGCACTGCGTTCCAAGAGGCCAGTGCCGGACTTGCGGCCTGCGAATCGATTCGCGGTGGCCGGCGGCGCGTAAGCGCATGAAAGATAAGCGCTTGCCGCAAACAGACTGGCGAATGCCGGTTTGAGATTCTGGACATCCCTGTCCCTTCGGGCGCAGCAAACATGCATGTCTTTTTCCGGTTTTTGCGGGTCGGATTTGTCTCCGCCCCATGGCCGGGATTAGGGCAATTTGCGCCTCAGCAAGGTGCCGCCTTTTGGGGCGGAGAATTGGGAAGCTGGTGAAACTCCGGCACTGACCCCGCAACGGTGACCCCGGGCAAGGCATGGCAAAAACCACTGAGGGAAATCCTTCGGGAAGGTGCCAGGCCCCGCCGCCTAACGGCCCCGGGACAGTCCGGAAACCAGCCTTGCCAGGAAAACGTCAACCGCGGGCGGCGGCGGGGCGGTTGCAGGCGCGTGGCCTGCAGTCTCTCCAGTCCTGCCTGCACCCAAGCCAACACGCCGCGGGGTTGCGGCAAAGGAGAGAAGCAGATGCTTCACGACAGCGAAATTCTGGCCAAGCTGGTGGCCCGGCAGAAAAACTATTCCCTGGAGCAGGCGTTTTATACCGATCCGGGCGTGCTGGATCTGGACATGCGCCAGATTTTCTACCGCGAGTGGCTGTTTGCCATTCCCGCCTGCGAAGTGCCGAAACCGGGCAATTACGTGACCCATCAGGTGGGGTCCTACAACGTCATCATCGTGCGCGGCACCGATGGCGAAGTGCGTGCCTTCCACAACGCCTGCCGCCACCGCGGTTCGGTTGTGTGCAAGGCCAAGAAGGGCAATTCGCCCAAGCTGGTCTGCCCCTACCACCAGTGGACCTATGAGCTGGACGGCTCGCTGTTGTGGGCACGTGACATGGGGCCGGATTTCGATGCCTCCAAGCACGGGCTGAAGCCGGTGCATTGCCGCGATCTGGCCGGTCTGATCTATATCTGTCTGGCCGATGAGGCACCGGATTTCGATGCCTTTGCCGATGTGGCCCGCCCCTATCTGGAGCCGCATGACCTGGGCAACGCCAAGATCGCCTATGAAAGCTCGATCATCGAGAACGGCAACTGGAAGCTGGTCTGGGAGAACAACCGCGAGTGCTATCACTGCGGCGGCAACCACCCGTCGCTGTGCCGGACTTTCCCGGAAGACCCCTCGGTCACTGGTATCGAAGGCGGTGAGACCCCGGCTCATCTGCAGAAGCATTTCGACCGGATCGAAGCGGCGGGCATTCCGTCGGCCTTCACCATCGACGGGCGCGGCCAGCACCGTCTGGCGCGGATGCCGCTGAACGAGGGCGCGGAAAGCTATACCATGGATGGCAAAGCGGCCGTTGCCAAACAGCTGGGCCGGGTGCCGTTCGCCGATGCGGGCACGCTGCTGAAATTCCATTACCCGACAACCTGGAACCACTTCCTGCCGGATCATTCGCTGGTGTTCCTTGTGACCCCGATCAGCCCGACCGAGACCGAAGTCACCACCAAGTGGCTGGTGCACAAGGATGCGGTTGAGGGTCAGGATTATGACATCAAGCGTCTGACCGAGGTCTGGATGGCCACCAATGACGAGGACCGCATCGTGGTGGAGGACAACCAGCGCGGCATCAACTCGCCCGCTTATGAACCCGGCCCCTATTCGGAAGTGCAGGAGAGCGGCGTAATCCAGTTCTCCAACTGGTATGCTGAGCACCTGACCCGCGCGCTGACCGGCCGCCATCTGATCGCGGCGGAGTAGTGCTATGGGACTGCAGGCCAATTTCGAAACGCTGGACGAGACCCTGGCGTGGAAGGACGACGAGATGCTGGAATGCGTCTCTGTCGTGCCGGAAGCACCGAATACCGCCACCTTCAGCTTCCGCGCGCCGTCCGGCGCGTGGTTCAAGTACCAGCCGGGCCAGTTCCTGACACTGGAGCTGCCGGTGCCCGGCGAAACCGTCTGGCGCACTTACACCATCAGCTCCTCGCCGTCGCGGCCGCTGTCGATCTCCGTCACGGTGAAGGCGCAGGGAGACAGCATCGGCACCCGCTGGATGCTGGACCACCTGCGCCCGGGCAGGCATATCAGAGCGTCGGGCCCGGCGGGCGTGTTCACCCTGCCCAAGCGTCCGAATGGCAAGTTCCTGTTCATCTCCGCAGGCTCCGGCATCACGCCCAGCCTGTCGATGACCCAATACCTGTTCGACCGCGGCCAGTCGCCGGACGTCTGCTTTATCAACTGCGCCAAGCGGCCCAGCGAGATTATTGCCCGCCAGCAGCTGGAAAGCATGGCGTCGCGGGTGCCGGGGATCAAGCTGAACTTTGTGGTGGAAGAGGATGATCCCTATCAGGTCTGGACCGGCTACCGCGGGCAGCTGAACCAGATCATGCTGGGCCTGATTGCCGGTGATTACCTGGAGCGCGAGGTCTACTGCTGCGGCCCTGAGCCGTTCATGCAGGCAGTGCGCGACATGCTGAACGGCCTGGGCTTCGACATGGAGAACTACAATCAGGAAAGCTTTGGCGCGCCGGTGGAGACCGAGGCGGATGCGCCGGAGCTGGACGACGTGGTGCCGGAAGAGACCGCTGCCGCCGAGATCAGCTTTGCCGCGTCGGGCGTGACGTCCGCCTGCACCGAGACCGATACGGTGCTGGCGGTGGCCAAGGCTTCGGGCCTCAACATCCCGTCGGGCTGCACCTTTGGCATCTGCGGCACCTGCAAGGTCAAGAAGACCGCAGGCGATGTGCATATGGTCCACAACGGCGGCATTTCGGAAGAGGACATTGAGGCGGGGTATATCCTGGCCTGCTGTTCCAACCCGATTGGCCGGGTCGAAGTGGAAATCTGATCCTTGGGGGGGGCCTGTTCCGGGCCCTCCCTCCCGTCCTGCCGGTCCGGGCCTGCGGCAACAAAGTGATTGACGCCGCGGCCTTCCCTTGGTCAACACGGGGCCAAGCCCCATACCCCCCGTTGCGACACAGGACCACGAGACCATGACTGCCAGCAAACGCATTGCCCTTTCCAGCGACCACGCCGCCATTGAGCTGCGCAAGGCCGTTGCCGCCCATATCGAAGCACAGGGCTGGGAGGTGCAGGACATCGGCCCGCAGACCCCTGAGAGCACTCACTACCCCAAGCACGGCGCCGCCGCGGCAGAGCTGGTGGCCTCTGGCGAGTGCGCGCTGGGCATTGTCCTGTGCGGCACCGGTCAAGGCATCATGATGGCGGCAAACAAGGTGAAAGGCATCCGCTGCGGTGTCTGCGCCGACACGTTTTCTGCCAAGATGATCCGCGCCCACAATGACGCCAACATGCTGTCGATTGGCGCCCGCGTGGTGGGCGAAGGTCTGGCGCTGGAAATCGTGGATGCCTTCCTGGGCACCGGTTTCGAAGGCGGCCGCCACGGCACCCGCGTCGATATGATCAAGGCGCTGGAAGACTGATACGTGCGGATCCGGCTGTGCCGGGGGCAAGCCCCCGGTCAGTCAGCGAACAAGTAACTGGTCCCGGCAATCTGCCGGGCCTGTTCCGGTGACAGGCCCAGAAAACCGCTGAGCTGGCCGGCGTTGTCCTCCGGGCTGCTGCTTTCGCGCATAATGCAGAGCTGGTTGAACCCGGCGTCCCGGATGCGGTCTGTCTCATGGTGGATATCATTGCGGATGGCAGGCAGCAGCCGTTCCAGCGCCAATTGCGGCGTGCGCTCCCCTGCCAGTCCGACCCGGTGCGCGTGCCCGGTCAGGTAATCCTCGCTGAACTCGCATTCGATCAGCAGAAAACGGGTGGAAGACCGGTCCGAATGGAAGTCGTTCATCAGATCGATGTCGGCCGGGTCCAGGCAGATGATCAGCTGATCTGATCCGTAGTATTCAAACAGCATCCGCACCAGCGCGCGGCGGTGGCGGGTGCGTTTCATCAGCGCAGCCTGAATGCCGCCGAGATCCGGCAGCGGCGTGTCTTCTTCGTTGAACAGGTATTCGATGGCCGGGATATTGGTTGTGTGCCGGATCTGTTCCAGCAGCCGTTTGGCAACATGCCATTTTTTGCAGATCACGATCAGCAGCTCGCGCTCGCGGCCCAGGGTGCTTTCGGTCTCCCAGAACCGCGGCGCGAAACGCCGCCCGTTGCGGCCGCGCTGAGACAGGAACTGATACAGGCTGCGCCCCTCATTGGAGATCTGGAAGTCCACGCCGGTGGCTGCGTAGAGCCGCCCGAGCCGCGCCTTCAGCTCCTTGGCGCCGGGGCTGATCTTGCGGGCGAACAGAAAATCCTGGCTGAGCAGCAGGTCATAATGGTCGTTGTAGAAATTCACCGGCATCCCGTAGTCGGTGAACATCAGAAAGGTGAGGGTCCGGGCCTCGATCTCGGCCTCCGGGATCAGGTGGCGCACAAGGGTCTGAAAGAAGGTTTCATCGGGGATCCAGGTGGTGCGGAAAAAGCGCACAACGTCGCGGCGCCTGGCAGTGAAGTCCAGGATCCACTCCACTGTGCGGCGGCGCAGGCACCACCATTGGCTGCCGATCTGCACCTGGATGTCTGACGGCATAGCCCGTTGCAGTCCCAGCCGCTTTTGCAGGCCATGGCTCCAGTAAAACAGCTGCTTATGCTTGCGCTCGTTGAAGAAGTGCCGGTAGATCAGCCGGTCCTCCTTCATGCCGGTCTTAATCCAGTCGCTTTCGAAAAAATCGAAGCTTTCAATGAAATCCTTGTCGTGCCGGTCCAGGAACTGGTGGGTGTATTCAGCCGTCTTCACCGCCATGCAGTCGCCCGACAGCATGTAGAAATGAGTGGCGCGGGGAAACTCCTGCACCGCGCACTGCAGCGCCTGCAGCGTCGCCTGCACCAGGGACCACTCGCCCCAGCCGCATTTGATCCGCCTATTGGCAAATGCCACATTCGGGTTGCCTGCCAGTTCTTCCCGGATCGTCCGGTAGTCCGCGTCAGGCGCCCGGGCGTCAAAGTGGATCGCCATGCAGTCGCCCGCCGCAGTCAGCTGCTCTGCCTGCTGGATGATCGCCTCGGGGTCTTTATGGCACAGCAAGATATATGCGATTTTTGCCATGAGAAGGACGGACTGCCTTGTTCTGCCTGATTGTTTACCTTGATAAGCGCGCTGGGGACACGAATAAACCAGATAGTTCCCGTTTCGGTAAACATATGCGATTACTGCTGGGAACAGGCGAAGACGGATAAGAAGAGGGCGGCAGATGGGGTTTCCCGGCACCTGGATGACGGAAAGTGAAAGTGTGGTCTACCGGGTGGTGCCGAAATGCGCCTGCTCGACGATCGGGCAAATTCTCTATTACTCGGACCACGGGCGGTTTTTTGACGGCGATATCCACGACGCCAGGGACGGTTTGCACAAATGGGCGCTGGAGCACAGCCAGGGGCCGATCACCCGGAACGTGCAGGGCCAGCAGACCTATGCCTTCACTTGCGTGCGCAACCCCTACACCCGCATCCTGTCGTCTTTCTTCGACAAGATCTGCGGCATTCAGCGCAACGGCAAGCGCTACCGCGGCAATCTGGTGCCCAAGCTGGCCTATGAATACGGGATCGAGGTCGGCGGCGACGACGGCAAGCAGGAGTTCGATCAGATCGCCAGCTTCCGCCGGTTTTTGCTGTTCGCCCGCGACACCATCCGCTGGCGCCGCCCGATGGACCCCGACATCCACTGGTCGGCGATGTCGGGGCATGTGTCGACCTTCATCCTGAACGGCGGACGCTACAACCGGATCTTCTGGACCGAGGCGTTTAATGACGGGATGCAGCAAGTGCTGGACGCGATCGAGACGCCGCATCAGGTGGATCTGGCGGCGATCCCGCGCTTCAACGAGAGCGAGGGCCACGGCCCCAAGCGCGCGCATCCGGTCGAGGATTATTTCGACGACCTGTCGATGCATCTGGTTTACGAGATCTACAAGCGCGACTTCGAGCTGTTCAAATACGATTTCGAGAACCCGGGCAACAAGATGCCAGTTGGCGAGATCGACCTTGATGAGGTGCACGCCAAGCTGGGGGAGTAAAGGGGCGAAGTTAAAGCGGGCTGGCAGCAGAGGTAACCGGCTCCCGGGCTCTGCAAAGCGTGAAGCAATCCGTCAGGCTGGTTGCAGTGTCTGAAAGACAATGTTCCGGTTTGTTTCCTCGCAGCTCATCCTAGCCGTCGTTTTGAAGCTTTTGCCTCCACCTCGTGCGGAGAGAAGGCCGCGTTTCGTGGCCGGATCAAATAGAAATGAGTAACGAAAGGTGACTTTTCTATCATATATCCGGGTCGAACCGTCGCGATCGGACCGTGTAACTTCAACCGGCACACCAGCGAGTTTCCAGCGAAGCTGGTATTTTCCGTCGCCCTTCTTTTTGAAACGCGCGGGAATTGGCGACTGATGCATCAGTTGGACATATGAATCGTAAGCAGTTGCCGTACCATTTTCCGCATCCATCACGAATACTGCGTGGTTGGATAGGAACTTTTTGAAATCAGAAGCATAGCTCCGGCCATTCCCAAAGGTGCAGAGAGACTTTTCGGGCTTGGCGGATGCTGTCGCTGGATAAATCAGTGCAAGCATCAAGGCGATTTTTTTAAACACCTAATTTCTCAAAAATTCGGCCACTCGGCAGGGCGGGAAATGGACTAGGTCTTCTCGGTCTTGTTTTTTGGAATGGTATGCGTCTGGAGCAATCGATGAAATCTACCTTTCAGTTGAAACACCCGCCGCAATTAGTGCGGCGGATGTTAAATGAAGGCCAGACCTTTGCTGTCTTAGTCCTCGTCCGGCAGCGCACGCACGGCGCCTTTAGCCGCCGAAGTGGCCAGCAGCGCATAGGCCTTCAACGCCTTGGAGACCTTGCGCTTGCGCGGCTCTGCCGGTTTCCAGCCCTTGGCGTCCTGCTCCTCGCGGCGCGCCGCCAGGTCCTCGTCGGAGACCGCCAGATGGATCGTGCGGTTGGGGATGTCGATCTCGATCTTGTCGCCCTGGCGCACCAGGCCGATGGTCCCGCCTTCAGCCGCTTCGGGCGAGACATGGCCGATCGACAGGCCGGACGTGCCGCCGGAGAAGCGCCCGTCGGTCAGCAGGGCGCAGGCTTTGCCCAGGCCTTTCGACTTGAGGTAGGAGGTCGGGTAGAGCATTTCCTGCATCCCCGGACCGCCGCGCGGTCCCTCATAGCGGATCACCACCACGTCGCCTTCCTTGACCTTGCCGGTCAGGATGTCGTTCACCGCCGCGTCCTGGCTTTCGCAGACGTAGGCCGAGCCGGTGAACTTGAGGATGTGTTCATCGACGCCCGCGGTTTTCACAATGCAGCCGTCCCGCGCGATATTGCCGAACAGCACCGCCAATCCGCCGTCCTGGCTGAAGGCGTGCGCCTTGGCGCGGATCACGCCGCCTTCGCGGTCGGTGTCCAGCTCCTTGTAGCGGTTGGCTTGCGAAAACGCCTGGGTGGTGCGGACACCGCCCGGTGCCGCCTTGAACAGCGCCTCAGCCTCCGGGTTGTTGGCGATTTTGATATCCCATTTGGCAATCGCCTCGCCCATGGTCGAGGAATGCACTGTGTGGCAGTCGTTGTGCAAAAGGCCTGCGCGGCTGAGTTCGCCGAGGATTGAGAAGATGCCGCCGGCGCGGTGCACGTCTTCCATGTGGACGTTGTGGATGTTCGGCGCGACCTTGCACAGGCAGGGCACTTTGCGGCTCAACTGGTCCATGTGGGACATGTTGAAATCCACCTCGCCCTCGTTGGCGATGGCCAAGAGGTGCAGCACGGTGTTGGTGGAGCCGCCCATGGCGATGTCGAGGCTCATCGCGTTCTCAAAGGCCTCGAAGGTGGCGATCTCGCGCGGCAGCAGGCCCTTTTCCTCATCCTGATAGTGGCGTTTGGTGATTTCGACGATCTTGCGCCCAGCCTCCAGGAACAGGCCCTTGCGGTCAGCATGCGTCGCCAGCGTCGAGCCGTTGCCCGGCAGCGCCAGGCCCAGGGCCTCGGCCAGGCAGTTCATCGAGTTGGCGGTGAACATGCCGGAGCAGGAGCCGCAGGTCGGGCAGGCGTTTTCCTCGATGTGCTTCACCTGGTCGTCGGTGAACTTGTCATCCGCCGCGGCCACCATGGCGTCCACCAGGTCGATCTTTTTCATGTCCAGATCGGCGATGTCGATCTTGCCCGCTTCCATCGGGCCGCCGGACACGAAGATCGCCGGGATGTTGAGGCGCATGGCGGCCATCAGCATCCCCGGAGTGATCTTGTCGCAATTGGAAATGCAGACCATGGCGTCCGCACAGTGTGCGTTGACCATGTATTCGACGCTGTCGGCAATCACTTCGCGCGAGGGCAGCGAGTAGAGCATGCCGTCATGGCCCATGGCGATGCCGTCATCCACCGCGATGGTGTTGAACTCCTTGGCGACGCCGCCGGCCGCCTCGACCTCGCGGGCGACCATCTGGCCCAGGTCCTTGAGGTGAACGTGGCCGGGCACAAACTGGGTGAAGGAGTTGACGATGGCGATGATCGGCTTGCCGAAATCATCGTCCTTCATGCCGGTGGCGCGCCACAATCCGCGCGCGCCCGCCATGTTGCGGCCATGGGTGGAGGTTCTGGATCGGTACTTTGGCATCAGGCTGGTTCCCTTAGTCTTTGCCCTCAGGGACACGATTTGCGCAATAAAGGCAACCGGCCAGGGGGTTGTTCGGTAATTTTGGCGCAGATCGCGCCGGATTTCAGTGGTGAAATGTCTCTTGGGCTTTCTCTTGGGCGCGGGCGGGGGGCGGTTCGGGGCTGTTCAGCCAGTGATTCACCGCAAGGCCCAGCACCAGCGCCCAGAACGGCGCGCCGATTCCATAAAAGCTGATGCCGGAGACCGTGGTCATGAAGGTGATTAAGGCGGCCTCGCGCCCCTGCGGTTCTGCCAGTGCGGCGGAGAGGCTGTTGCCGATGGTCGCCAGCAGCGCCAGGCCCGCGATGGTAGCAACCAGCGCCTTGGGGGCGATCAGGAACAGGCTGATCACGGTCGCGCCGCCCAGCCCCACCAGGATGTAGACCAGACCTGTCATCACGCCTGCCAGATAGCGGGTGTCCGGGTTTTCGTCCGCTTCGGGGCCTGCGCAGATGGCGGCGGTGATCGCAGCAAGATTGAAGGCAAAGCCGCCGAAGGGGGCGAGGATCAGCGAGGCCAGGCCGGTGACAGTCAGGCTGGCGGAAACTGGCGGTTCGTAGCCGCAGGCCCGCAGCGCCACCACGCCGGGCATGTTCTGCGAGGACATGGTGACGACATAAAGCGGCAGGCCGATGCCGATCAGCACCGGCAGCGAGAAAGCGGGCATCACGAACTCGGGGGCTGCCAGCGTCAGGTCCAGCGCCTCCAGGCTGCCGAATGCGCCGGTGCCTGCACACCAGGCCACGCCGGCCGCCAGCACCGCGGGGATACAGTAACGGGGGAACAGCTTGCGCCCTGCCAGGAAGGTCAGGCCCATCACCGCCACCAGCGTGGTGTCGGTCTCCAGCGAGGTGAAGGCGGACAGCCCGAACTGGAACAGAATGCCCGCCAGCATGGCACTGGCGAGGCTGTCCGGGATCAGACGGGAGAGGGCGGCGAACCAGCCGGTTATGCCGGTGAGGGTCAAGAGCACCGCACACAGGAGGAAAGCGCCCACCGCCTCTGCCAGCGGCACGCCATTGAGGCTGACCGCGAGCAGTGCAGCGCCCGGCGTCGACCAGGCGGTCAGGATCGGCATCCGGTACATCAGCGACAGGATCAGGCAGGTAATCCCCATGCCCAGCCCCAGTACCAGCATCCAGCTGTTGGCCTGGGCCTGGGTGGCGCCGACGGCCTCAATCGCCTGAAAAATGATCGCGACCGAGCCTGTGTAGCCGACCAGCACGGCAACTGCGCCGGAGACGAGATGCGAAAGCTTCAGATCCTTGAGCATGCGGGTTTTCCTTGGCGGCCGGGCGGGGTAGGGTGGCGTGCGTTATAGCGCACACTACAATCCGTGCGTTATAACGCACAAGTGTTTTTTGGGCGGGCAGAGACAATGAGCGATGAAGGCATCACCCTGAACCTGCGGGAAATCCGCGCGGCGGCGGGGCTTAGCCTGAGCAAAGCGGCGGAAGCCACAGGTGTCAGCAAGGCGATGCTGGGGCAGATCGAGCGCGGCGAATCAAGCCCGACGATTGCCACGCTGTGGAAGATCGCCAAGGGATTCCACCTGCCGCTGACGGCCCTTTTGGGCGAGGCCGCGCGGCCAGTGAGCGCAGCCACCGGCGTCTATGAGACGGTGCAGTTTCCCGGCAGCATCGGGGTGAAGATCGTCTTTCCCTTTGATCCGCTTCTGGGCGCCGAGACCTTTCAGGTGACGCTGAAACCCGGCCAGAGCCACCAATCGCAGCCGCATGACACCGGCGTGACCGAGGAGGTCTATGTGCTGCAGGGTTCCCTGGAGGTGTTGCGCGATGGCGAATGGGTGGCGTTGGAGCCGGGCCAGGGCCTGCGCTTTGCTGCCGATCAGCCGCATGGCTACCGCAGCCGGGAGACCGGCGCGGCGTTCCTCAATATGCACCATTACCGGCAGGCGGTTCTGACGCAGCGGGAGTGATATGCTTCACTTGTGTAATTCCCCAAGGCTGCTTACCACTTGGGCAAGTGATTGAGTTTACGGGATTTGGAGCCGGGGATGGACACGCTGCGCGGAAGCCTTCTGATGGTGCTGGCCATGGCGGCCTTTGCGCTGGAGGACATGTTCATCAAATCCGCCGCTGCCAGCCTGCCGGTGGGACAGATCCTGATCCTGTTCGGGCTTGGCGGCATGGCCATCTTTGCCGCGATGGCGCGTGCGCAAGGTCACGCCCCCTGGCACCCGGGTTTTGGCACGCGTCCGATGCTGTGGCGTTCTTTGGCAGAGATCGTGGGGCGGCTGTGTTTCACGCTGGCGATTGCGCTGACACCTTTGTCGTCGGCCTCAGCCATCCTGCAGGCGACGCCGCTGGTGGTGGCTGCCGGCGCAGTGGTGTTCTTTGGCGAGACGGTGGGCTGGCGGCGCTGGCTGGCGATCGGTCTGGGCTTTGCCGGGGTGCTGCTGATCCTGCGTCCGGGTCTCAGCGGGTTCGAATCTGCCTCGCTGTTTGCGGTGGCGGGCACGCTGGGATTTGCGGGGCGTGATCTGGCCACCCGCGCGGCGCCCAAGGACATGAGCAACAACCAGCTGGGGTTCCTGGGGTTTGCCATGCTGGTGGCCGCCGGGATCATTGCGCTGGCCTGGACCGGCGGCGCGATCTGGCCGGCCCCGCGCACCTGGCTGAACATTGGGGCCGCCACGGTGATCGGGGTGGTTGCCTATAACGCGCTCTCAGGCGCGATGCGGGCAGGCGAGATCTCTGTCATTGCGCCGTTCCGCTATACCCGGCTGGTGTTTGCCATGGTGCTGGGGGTGCTGGTGTTCGGCGAACGCCCCGATATGCTGACCCTCATCGGCAGCGCGGTGATCGTCGGCAGTGGTGTTTTCACGCTGCTGCGCAGCCGCAAAGCGTGAACCCCGTCTTGCGCCCGCCGCCGCCCGGCCTTACATCTGCCGCCCATGGCCAAGAAGAAGCAGACATCAGACCCGAATTACAAAGTGATCGCCGAGAACCGGCGGGCACGCTTCGATTACGCGATCGAAAGCGATATCGAGTGCGGCATCGTGCTGGAAGGGTCCGAGGTCAAAGCACTGCGCGGCAACGGAACCAATATTGCGGATAGTTACGCCGCAGTAGAGGAGGGCGAGCTGTGGCTGGTGAACTCCTATATTCCTCCCTATGCGCAAGCCAAGGTCTTCAAGCATGAGGAGCGCCGCCGCCGTAAGCTGCTGGTGGCACGCAAGGAACTGGCGGACCTGTGGAACCTGACCCAGCGCAAGGGGATGACCCTGGTGCCGCTGGTGATTTACTTTAACCACAAGGGCCGCGCCAAGATCAAACTGGGCATCGCCAAGGGCAAGAAGCTGCACGACAAGCGCGAAACCCAGGCCAAGCGCGATTGGGGACGCCAGAAGCAGCGGTTGCTGAAGGACGCACGCTGA
The DNA here is from genome assembly GCF_059429195.1 of Leisingera sp. CC-HEC093. NCBI lineage: Bacteria > Pseudomonadati > Pseudomonadota > Alphaproteobacteria > Rhodobacterales > Roseobacteraceae > Leisingera > Leisingera sp. CC-HEC093. Next base: position 2,235,795 of record NZ_JCAIJR010000001.1, read on the forward strand.
GGGCCTTGTTGCCGTTGGAGTGAAGACAGCCGTTTGGCCGCTGGCCAGGCGGCTTTTTTGCGCGTGCTTGCAATAATTGACTATTTCAGTAAGAAAAGGCGCAGCCCAGCAGATTCGCCATTCGAGTCAGGCCCGGCAGGACAGCCCCCGGACCACAAAGGATGACATCAGATGGCGGATATTCAGGCAGAAATTGCGGAGCAGGCAGGCGGCAGCCCCATGGCAACCGGCACGGCGGAACCGCTTGCCGCCTTGGGTCTTGATGACTTTGAAGCCGGGCTGTTGCCGCTTCTGCGCCACTTTCTGGCCAGCCTGTGCGCGCCTGGCTCGCAGGCCTGGCAGCATGCCTTTCACACCGCGGCGGAACGCTGGGGCGAGAGTTACGGCCTGGCAGTGGCATTTGCCCTGTTCAGGATCATAGACGCGCAGAAGAGTGTGCGTCCGGAGCCGCCGGAAAGCCATGACGCCCTGTGCCTTGAGACCCGCGGCTGCCTGACTGCGGATGAGGCGGCGTTTCTGAAGATGATCCACCACATGCGCAGGGACCAGACCCCGGCCGCACGGGAGGCCGTAGCCGCCGTGACCCTGGGCCGGATGGACCCGCAGGTGATCCACGCCGGCCTTGCCTTTGCCCGCCGGTTTCCCTGCGGAGGGGCGCAGGCCGCACCCCGCACCCGGCCAGCCCTGCGTGCGGTCGGCTGACCGCGCCCTGCTGCCTGCAGCAGAGTGCAGCTTTGCGACAGATAATTGCGTCGATACACCGCCTTCCCTTGCGACTCCCGCAGGGCGGTTGTAGGCATGGCGCAGGCGCACACAGGGAGAGGCTTCGATGCTCGACGACCCAAAAACCCTTGTTTCAACCGATTGGCTTGCGGCCCATCTGAAGGATCCGGATTTGCGGGTGCTGGATGCATCATGGTACTTGCCGCAGCAGGGGCGGGACGCCAAGGCCGAATATGAAGCCGCCCATATCCCCGGCGCGCGGTTCTTTGATATCGAAGAGATTTCCGACAACCGCTCCGACCTGCCGCATATGGTGCCGCCGGTCGAGAAATTCATGTCCAAACTGCGCGCCATGGGTGTCGGCGACGGCCACCAGGTGGTGGTCTATGACGGCTCCGGGCTGTTCTCGGCGGCCCGCGTATGGTGGCTGTTCCGGCTGATGGGACAGACCAATGTTGCAGTGCTGGACGGCGGCTTTCCGAAATGGCAGGCCGAAGGCCAACCAGTCGAGGATCTGCCGCCGGTGATCCGCGACCGGCATATGACCGTGCGGGTGCAGAACCACATGGTACGCGACGTGACCCAGGTCTCTGCCGCCGCCAAACTGGGCGACCACGAGATTATCGACGCCCGCTCTGCCGAACGGTACCGCGGCGACGCGCCGGAACCGCGCGAGGGCCTGCGCGCGGGTCACATTCCCGGCTCGCGCAATGTGCCCTTTGGCCAGGTGCTGAATGAAGACGGCACCATGAAGGACGCCGATGGCATCCGCGCGGCCTTTGAAGCCGCCGGCGTCGACCTGAGCAAACCTGCGATTACTTCCTGCGGATCGGGCGTTACCGCCGCCATCCTCAGCCTCGCCCTGGAGCGTCTCGGCAAGACCGATCATTCGCTTTATGACGGGTCCTGGGTGGAGTGGGGTGCCTTCCCGACCCTTCCCGTTGCTACCGGAGAGAACTGATGTTCGAGACCCTGAAACCCCAGCCTGCCGACAAGATCCTGGCGCTGATGCAGATGTACCGCGACGACCCGCGCGCGGACAAGATCGACCTTGGTGTCGGTGTCTACAAGAACGCCGAGGGCGTCACCCCGGTGATGCGCGCCATCAAGGCGGCTGAGCATAAGCTGTGGGAAGAGCAGACCAGCAAGTCCTATGTCGGCCTGGCCGGCGATCCGGCTTATGCGGATGCGATGATCAAGCTGATCCTGGGCGATGCTGTTGCACGTGAAAACATTGCAGCGGCGGCGACTCCCGGCGGCACCGGCGCGGTGCGCCAGGCGTTTGAGCTGATCCAGATGGCCAACCCCAAGGCGCGCGTCTTCGTGTCGGATCCGACCTGGCCGAACCATGTTTCAATCCTGAACTACGTTGGCATCGAAACCGTCGTCTACCGTTATTTCGACCGCGACACCCGCGGCGTGAACTTCGACGGCATGATGGAAGATCTGAAGGGCGCGCAGAAGGGCGACGTGGTGCTGCTGCACGGCTGCTGCCACAACCCGACCGGCGCCAACCTCAATGAGGTGCAGTGGAAAGAGGTCATCGCGCTCTTGAACGAGCGCGGCCTGATCCCGATGATCGACATTGCTTACCAGGGATTTGGCGATGGTCTGGAAGAGGACGCGTTGGGCGTGCGCCTGGTGGCCTCCAGCTGCCCCGAGACGCTGATCGCGGCCAGCTGCTCCAAGAACTTCGGCATCTACCGCGAGCGCACCGGCCTGTTGATGGCCGTGTCCAATGATGCAGGCGCGCAGGCGCTGAACCAGGGCACCCTGGCGTTCCTGAACCGGCAGAACTACTCCTTCCCGCCGGATCATGGCGCCCGGCTGGTGACCATGATCCTGAACGACGAAGCCTTGCGCGCCGACTGGGCGGCAGAGCTGGAAGAGGTGCGCCTCGGCATGCTGGGCCTGCGCCAAAGCCTTGCGGACGAGCTGCAGCGCCTGACCGGCTCTGACCGGTTCAGCTTCATCGCGCAGCACCGCGGCATGTTCTCGCTCCTGGGCACCACGCCGGAGCTGGTTGAGAAGATGCGGGTGGACAACGGCATCTACATGGTCGGCGACAGCCGCCTGAACATTGCGGGCCTCAACGCGCAGACCGTGCCGGTGCTGGCCAAGGCAATTGTCGACGCCGGCGTCTGAGCTTCAGGCATTTTGGAGTTTGGAAACGCGCGCCCTTTGCGGTGCGCGTTTTTTGTTTCTGGAGAAAGCGAAAGGGGTAGGAGGGGCTCCCGCGCCTAGCTGTGTGCCTTGGCTGTGCCAAGCCCCTTGCAGGCTTGGGCGCGGCACCGCTGGCGCGGTGCAGGGGGGGGGCTTGACGCAAGGTCAGGCGGCATTGGGCGACGGAAGCGTCACGGCCTTGCGTTTGTGCTTGCGGAAGTCACCAGTAACACAGCCTAGGAAACCTGAAATGACCCTCGCAAAATCCGCCCTCGCCGTGATCTTGTCCGCCGCGGTTGCCCTGCCTCTGGCCGCCCCGGCCTTTGCTGCAAACGGCGAGGTTATTGACCGCGTGGAAAACCGCGCCGACCGCCGCGAAAACCGCCGGGATGAAGCGGTCGATACCGGCGTCTGGGACGTGGTGGAAGATCATCTGGACCGCGCCGAGGACCGCCGCGACTACCGCGACCAGAAGGCGCCCAAGGTAATTGTTGTCCCTCAGGGGTAAGTCTTGGACTGCGCCGCGGTAGCGGCGCCCGGCCCAACAGGTAGGGATCATCTCTTGATGATCCTGCACCTGGCGGGAGCCCCGCCGGACCGCAAGCGCGGCGCCTGAAACAGGCGCCGCGCTTTTTTGGTTCAAGGTGTGAAAGTCAGCTCAGCGAGAACTCGGGATAGGCTTCCATGCCCAATTCCGCCATGTCCAAGCCGTTGACCTCGTCCTCTTCCTCGACCCGGATGCCGGTGGTGGCGCGCAGCACCATCCAAACCACGGCAGAGGCTGCAACGGTGAACACACCCACCACGGCGATGCCGGTCAGCTGCTTTAGCAGCGTGGCATCGGGGTTCGACAGCACCACCGCAACGGTGCCCCAGATCCCGCAGAGAAGGTGCACCGGGATGGCGCCGACCACGTCGTCGATGCGCAGCTTGTCCAGCATAGGCACCGCAAACACGACAATCACGCCGCCAATGGCACCGATCAGTGTGGACAGGCCCAGGCCCGGGGTCAGCGGTTCAGCGGTGATCGCCACCAGGCCGGCCAGCGCGCCGTTCAGGATCATGGTCAGGTCCGGTTTCTTGAACAGAAGCTGGGTCAGCACCAGCGCAGCCACCGCACCGCCGGCCGCAGCGGCATTGGTGTTGGCGAAGATACGGCTGATGTCGGCAACATCGCCGATCGAGCCCATCGCCAGCTGCGAGCCGCCGTTGAAGCCGAACCAGCCCATCCACAGGATGAAGGTGCCAAGGGTCGCCAGCGCAAGGTTGGAGCCGGGCATCGGAATGGTCTTGCCGTCTTTGTACTTGCCGATACGGGGCCCAAGGATCAGCGCGCCGGTCAGCGCCGCCCAGCCGCCCACTGAATGCACCACGGTGGAGCCTGCGAAATCCAGGAAACCCATCTGCTCCAGGAAGCCGCCGCCCCATTTCCAGCTGGCCTGGAACGGGTAGATCACAGCGGTCAGTATGATGGTGAAAATCAGGAACGGCCACAGCTTGATGCGCTCAGCCAGGGTGCCTGACACGATCGAGGCAGTGGCGGCGCAGAACATCAGCTGAAAGAAGAAATCCGACCCGGTAGAGGCATAGGAGTAATCATCGGCACCTTCCGCGGTGATCCCCACCGCCTCCAGCACGCCGGGGCCAAAGACGCCGGACAGGACGCCGTCGACGGCCCAGTTGCCTAGCGGGTACATCAGGTTATAGCCGATCAGCCAGTAGAACAGCGCGGCCAATGAGAACAGGGCCATGTTCTTGGTCAGCTGCATGGTCACGTTCTTGGACCGCACCAGGCCGGCCTCCAGCATCGCAAAGCCCGCCGCCATCCAGAACACCAGGCAGCCGCCGATCAGGAACAGGAGCGAGTTCAGGATGAACACGGTATCGGTCGCGGGGTTCACGCCCGCGGCGGGGCCTTCCTGTGCCAGCGCGAGGCCCGGCAGTGCGCTCAGTGCCAGGGCCGCAAGGGGGAGTTTCAGGGTCTTCATTAATCTTTCCTCCATGCCGGGCGCGCTTACAGCGCCTCGAGATTGGTTTCGCCGGTGCGCACCCGCAGGGCCTGTTCCACATCCAGAACAAAGATCTTGCCGTCGCCGATCTTGCCGGTGCGGGCGGTCTCGGAAATCGCGCTGACGGCCTGCTCGGCCTGATCCGCAGGCACCACCAGCTCCAGTTTCAGCTTCGGCACGAAATTCACTTCGTATTCCGCGCCGCGGTAGATTTCGGTATGGCCCGCCTGGGCGCCAAAGCCCTTGATTTCAGTGACCATCAGCCCGCTTACGCCAAGACCGGTCAGCGCCTCGCGGACCTCGTCCAGCTTGAAGGGCTTGATGGCGGCTATGATCATTTTCATCTCTGCATCCCTTTGGTTTTGCGCTGCCCGGCCCTGTGCCGATGCATTGTGCACCTGCAGCAAAGCCGCCGCCCCGGTCCGTGCAAAGCTAACGCCAGCAAATTTCCGCGCGTCTTTCTGCGTGCGCACAATAATTTTGCGCCTTTTGCGCGGTTCGCTTAAAAACCGGCCATCTGGCAAAGGGGGAAAGCTCCGGATTCTGCCCCTCTACAATCTGGCGCGGGCAGGGTATTGTCGCCGGACAACGGGCAAACCGGGCAGGAACAGACGATGGCAAAAGGATCCGGGCGCAAGCCTTTGGTGGCAGAGAAACGCTACTCCGCGGGCGGCAGAGGCAAGGCCTCTGCGGCAAAGAAGCCTGTGCGCAAGAAGCCCGCGCGCAAGGCAAAGAAGCCAGGACTGCTGGGAAGGCTGTTCACCCGCAAGAAGACGCGCGCCAGGTCGGCACCGAAAAAGCGCGGGCCTATCGGCTGGCTGCTGGCGCCGTTTGCCTTTGCCTTCCGGCTGGTCTGGGGCTTTGCCTGGCGTGTCGGCATGGTCGCCTGTGCGCTGGTGGGGCTGGCCGTGGCTTTCCAATACGCCCGATTGCCAGAAGTTTCCGCCTATCTGGACGGCCGCGCGCGCGGTTCTGTCACCATACTGGACCGCGAGGGAGAGGTTTTTGCCTGGCGCGGTGACCAGTTCGGCGGGGTGGTCACGGCGGACACGGTCTCGCCGCATCTGAAGAACGCGATTGTGGCGACCGAGGACAAACGGTTCCACCGCCACTTCGGCCTGTCGCCGCGCGGTATCGCCAGCGCCGTGCGCATCAACCTGAGCGAAGGCCGCGGGCCGCTGTCAGGCCATGGCGGTTCCACCATCACCCAGCAGGCGGCGAAACTTCTGTGCCTCGGCAAGGTCTATGACCCGGCTGAGTGGAAGAGCGAAAGCGCCTATGAAGCCGACTGCCGCAAGGGTTCGCTCTGGCGCAAGGGGACCGAGGCGATCTTTGCCCTGGCGATGGAAACCAAATACACCAAGGACGAAATCCTTTCGATCTATATGAACCGCGCCTACATGGGCGGGGGCGCATATGGTGCGGAAGCCGCAGCGCAGCGCTATTTCGGCAAGTCTGCTAACCAGCTGAACCCGGCAGAGGGCGCGATGCTGGCAGGGCTGCTGACCGCCCCGTCGACGCTTGCGCCGACCAACAATCTGCAGCGTTCGCAGGACCGGGCGGCCACCGTGCTGCGGCTGATGCAGGAGCAGGGCTACCTGACCACGGCGGAGATGCAGAAGTACCAGGACAATCCGGCAGAGCTGAGCGAGGCTGCAGCGGCGCGGGCGGGCGGCTATTTCGCCGATTGGGTGATGGACAGCATCCCGGACTTTTTGGGCGACCAGACCACCGAAGATGTGGTGATCCGCTCCACCATGGATCAGCGCCTGCAGGCCGCGGCGGAAGACGCGCTGAAATACGTGTTCGAGAACAAGGTCCGCGAAGGGTCCAAGGCACAGGCGGCAATTGTGGTGATGAGCGCAGACGGCGCCGTGCGCGCCATGGTGGGCGGGCGCAAGACCCGCGTCTCGGGCGTGTTCAACCGCGCGACGCAGGCCAAACGGCAGACCGGGTCGGCCTTCAAGCCCTTTGTCTATGCGACTGCGCTGGAGCTGGGCTACTCGCCCTATGACCGGGTGCTGGATGCGAAATACTGCCTGAACATTCCCGGCTCCGGCCAGTGGTGCCCCGACAACTACACCCGCAAGTTCTATGGCGAAGTGACTTTGGCGCGGGCGCTCAAGGATTCGCTGAACGTGCCGGCAGTGAAGATTTCGGAGGCAGTCGGGCGCGACAAGGTGAGCCGGGTGGCCAAGGACTTCGGCATCGACAGCGACCTGGCTGCCGGTCCGGCGCTGGCTCTGGGTGCGTCCGAAAGCTCGCTGCTGGAAATGACCGGCGCCTATGCAGGCATTCTGAACGGCGGCTCGTCGGTGACGCCTTATGGCGTGACAGAGCTGAAGCTGGTCGAGGACAACGAGGCGTTGATGGGGGCCAGCGGCGGCATCGGCGAACGGGTGATCCGCACCGAGGCGGCGCAGCAGCTGGTCTGGATGATGGAAAAGGTGATTGCCGGCGGCACCGGCCAGCGGGCGCAAATCCCGGGCTGGCAGGCTGCAGGCAAGTCCGGCACCACGTCGGCGGCCAAGGATGCCTGGTTCATCGGCTTCACCGCTGATTACGTGGCAGGTGTCTGGATGGGCTATGACGACAACACGCCGCTTTCCGGCGTGACCGGCGGCGGCCTGCCTGCCGAGATCTGGCGCGAGACCATGGTGCGGGTGCACGACGGGCTGGAACCGAAGCCGCTGCCGATGCTGGAGCCTGCACCGATCGCGCCGCCGCCGCAGCAGACCCGCCGCGAACGCCGCCGCCGCCAGGGGCCGCAGCTTGGCAAGGAGCTGGGCCGCGCAGTCGATAACATCCTGCGGGATATTCTGGGCAACTGATTGGTCTGAATTCAAAGGGCGCGCGCCCGGTCCGCCGGGCCGGGCGCCGTCCCCAACGGGAGCACGGCATCCTGGATGCTGCTGCGACGGGCGAGAGCCCGTTGTCCGCCTGGGACCAGCCTGCGAGGCTCAAAAGAAAAGGCCCCCCGAAGGGAGCCTGTCTCTAAACCCGGATACGGATGGTTCAGCTCAGCCGTTTCAGCTCAGCGATCAGCACGTCGATGTCGCCCTTGTTGCGGTCCAGGATCGCGCCGATCTCGGTGCGTTCTGTCAGCAGCAGGTTCACACCCTCAATGAACATGTTGAAGAACAGGTCCCGGCCGGAGCGGTCGGAGACCAGGAACGTGACTTCAAACGGCGATTGGCCCTTGAGATAGGCAATCGTGCTCACCTCGTACCACTTCTTCACCCTTTTGACGCCGGTCACCTCCAGCTTTCCGCCGATGAATTCGCGGAAGCGTTTGCCGTACTTGCGCGAAATGTAGCCCTGAAACGCCTTGGAGAAGGCCTTTTTCTGGGCTGAAGACGCCCGGCGTCCGTCTGCACCAAGCGCGTAGGCCGCGATGTAAGAGGTGTCGCTGTAGCGCTGGAAGATCCGCTCGAAGTCGCGGAACATCGCGCTTTCGCCCTTGCCGGATGCGATCACCCGGTTGATGTCGCCGATCAGCCTGTTGATCAGCGTGCTGGCGCTGCTCTCGGTCAGCGCCCACAGAGCCTGGGGAACTGCGGCCAGTGCTGCAGCGCCAGCGGCAAGCCCGGTCAGAAATTTGCGGCGGTTCATGTTTAGAATCCTTCCGTGTTCAGTTCGAACGGGTCGATTTCCTGGATTTCGGCGCCGTCCCCCAGCTCGAACCGGCGGTTCTGCAGGTAGATCAGCCGCGATTGCGCGTAGCTGTCGGCGCTCTCGTAAAGAATCGAGTCGATCGTGTCGGAATAGTTGCCACGATCGCCCATGCGGCGCACGATCTCGGCGTAGATGGTGATGTTATCGGCTGTATTCTGCTGGGCATATCCCAGCGGGTTGGTGAAAAAGTCGACGGCCACACCCACCGCATCGCGGCTGGTGGACGGGCCGAGCAGGGGCAGTTCCACATAGGCACCTTCGCCAACGCCCCATTTGTGCAGCGTTTCCCCGAAATCGGTATCGACCGCGGGGACCTTAAATTCGCTCGCCGGGTCGGCGAGACCTGCAAAGCCCACGGTTGAGTTGATCACGAAGCGCGAAAACGCGTTGCCTGCTGTTTTCAGGTCGCCCTGCAGCAGCGCGTTGACCATCTGTCCCGGCATAGACAGGTTTTCTGCAAAATAAGAGAAGCTGGTCACCATCGGCGCCGGCACGATCGCTACATAGCTTTTGGAGGCCGGGCGGAATGCGATACGGTCGACGCCGCGGTTGAAGGCGTGAATGGAGCGGTTGGTCCCTTCATAAGGATCAAAAACCTCACCAGTAGCGCGCGCAACCGGATCCTGTGTGGCGCAGCCTGCGGCGAAAACCGCCAGCAGCAGTGCGGGTACAAATTTAAACGGTCGCAACATGAAGGGCATTCGGGTAATAGTCCAATTGGTACTGAATCAGGCGCGTCCGAGAGCAGATATGGATTCTCACGCCGATTTCCAGTCTGATTACATTTTTCTACCTGCTTGTGCCACAGCTGGTAAAATTCCCGCCCTGACCTGAAGCCAACGAACCATTATTGCAGTCTGACAATGAATAAAAGCTTTTATAAGAACGGCTATGAGGAACTGCGCCAGGTGCGGCAGCAGAGCCGCGGCCTGTACTGGTTTACGGGGATTTTCAGTTTCTTCGTCAATCTGCTGATGCTGACCGGGCCGTTGTATATGATGCAGGTCTATGACCGTGTGCTGGGCAGCCGGTCAGAGGCGACGCTGCTGGCACTGTCGCTGCTGGTGGTGTTTCTCTATGGCATGATGGGGATTCTGGACTATGCCCGCGGCCGGATCATGGCGCGGGTGGGGGCGCGGTTTCAGTCAGCCCTCGATAAACGGGTGTTTGACGCGGCAATCCGCCGATCCGCAGTGGCGCAGGACCCGGTGGCGCAGACCGGTCTTTCCGACCTGGAAGCGGTGCAGAGGCTGATTGCCTCGCCGGTGCTGACAGCTGCTTTTGACCTGCCATGGACGCCGGTGTTTCTGGCAGGCATCGCGCTGTTTCATCCCTGGCTCGGCCTGCTGGCGCTTGGCGGCGGTGCGGTACTGGTGCTGATTGCCGTGCTGAACCAAGTGTTCACGCGGGTGCCGGTGCAAAGGGCCAACATGACCAGCCACAAGGCCGGTCTGATGTCCGAAGAGATCCGCAATGAGGCGGAGATGATCCAGTCTATGGGCATGCGCGGGGCCTCGTTCGCGCGCTGGAAACGGGCCCGCGATGAGGCGCTGACCGAAAATGTCACGGCCAACGACACCGGCGGCGGCTTCACCACGCTGACCAAGACGCTGCGGCTGTTCCTGCAATCGGCAATGCTGGGTCTGGGCGCTTATCTTGTTCTGCAGGGTGAAGTGACGCCGGGGGCGATGATTGCGGGGTCCATCCTGATGGGGCGGGCGCTGGCGCCGATCGAACTGGGGCTGGGCCAATGGGTGGTGGTGCAGCGGGCGCTGAAGGGCTGGCACAGCCTGGCCGAGCTGCTGGACAAGGTGCCGGAAGAAGCCGCGCGCACAGAGCTGCCCAAACCGAAGGCGCTCTTGGAGGTGCAGGGGCTGGCCATTGTGCCGCCGGGCAGCAGCACGCCGCTGCTGCGCAATGTGAATTTCCGGGTTCAGCCGGGCCAGGCGATCGGGGTGATCGGGCCTTCCGGGTCCGGCAAGTCAACTTTGGCGCGGGCGCTGACCGGCGTTTGGCGGCCGACGGCCGGTACTGTCCGGCTGGATGGTGCGACGCTGGACCAGTACGCGCCGGATGTGCTGGGCGGCCATATCGGGTATCTGCCGCAGCGGGTGCAGGTGTTCGATGGCACCATCGCCCAGAACATCGCCCGGCTCAATCAGATGCCGGATGCGGAAAAAGTGGTGGACTCTGCCCGCAAAGCCGCCGCGCATGAGATGATCCTGAAACTGCCCGAAGGCTATGACACCCGCGTCAATGCCACCGGCGGGCGGCTGTCGGGCGGCCAGATGCAGCGGGTCGGGCTGGCCCGGGCGCTGTTTGACGATCCGGTGATCGTGATCCTGGATGAGCCGAATTCCAACCTCGACAACGAAGGGTCGATTGCGCTGAACACGGCGATCAAGCAGATCAAGGCGGAAGGCCGTTCCGTGCTGATCATGGCGCACCGTCCGGCGGCGATCCAGGAATGCGACATGCTGCTGGTGATCGACAAGGGCACCCAGACGGCCTTTGGCCCCAAGGATAAGGTGTTGCAGGAAATGGTCGCCAACCATCAGAACATCCGCCAGGCCACTGGCACAGGAGGTGTGAGATGACGGTGCAAGACAACTGGCCTGCACGGCGGCAGCTGACCCTCGGCCTGATTGCGCTCTTGGTGCTGGTGGGCGGTTTTGGCACCTGGTCGGTGATGTCGTCGATTTCCGGCGCGGTGGTCGCAACGGGGCGGATCGAAGTCGACCGCAACCGTCAGGTGGTGCAGCATTTGGACGGCGGCATCGTTGACGAAATCCTAGTGGATGAGGGCGATACGGTGGCTGAAGGCGCGACGCTGATCCGGTTGGATGCGAACGAGCTGACCTCGCAGCTGGTGATCACCGAAGGCCAGCTGTTTGAGCTGATGGCGCGGCGCGGCCGGCTGGAGGCGGAACGGGACGAGGCGGCAGAAATCTCTTTCGACCCGGAATTGCTGACCGCGGGGGAAACCCAGCCGGACGTCAAGGATCTGGTCGAGGGGCAGCGGCGCCTGTTCAAGGCCCGCAGGGAAACCACCGCGCGCGAGATTGAGCAGCTGGAGAAGCGCCGGGTGCAGATCGAAGAGCAGATCCGCGGCATCCAGGCGCAGCAGAACTCTCTGAAAGTGCAGCTGGACCTGATCGGCGAGGAACTGGGCAACCAGCAGTCGCTCCTGGACCGCGGTCTGGCGCAGGCGGCGACGGTGCTGAACCTGCGCCGCACGCAGGCCAGCCTGGATGGCCAGCTTGGGGAACTGGTGGCCGCAGAAGCGCAGGCTGAGGGCCGCATAACAGAGATTGAAATCGAGATCCTGAAACTTGGCACCGGCCAGCGTGAGGAGGCGATCACGCAGTTGCGCGACCTGCGCTATCAGGAGCTGGAGCTGGCTGAGACCCGCCGCTCGCTGCGGCAGCGGCTTGAACGTCTGGATATTACCGCGCCGGTCTCGGGCATTGTCTACGGCCTGCAGGTGCAAACCCCGCGTTCGGTGATCCGGCCGGCCGATCCGGTGCTGTACCTGGTGCCGCAAGACCGGCCGCTGGTGATTGCCGCGCAGGTGGCGCCGACGGATATCGACCAGCTTTACACGGGGCAGGAAGTGACCCTGCGGTTTTCGGCGCTGGATCAGCGCAGCACCCCGGAATTGTTTGGCCATGTGACCCAGGTCTCGGCGGATGCGTTCGAGGATGAGGGCAGCGGGGTCTCTTATTACCGGGCGGAGATCGAGCTCGACCCGGGAGAGCAGGACCGGCTGCCTGCAGGCACGGTGCTGATTCCGGGGATGCCGGTGGAAAGCTATATCCGCACCGCCGACCGCTCGCCGCTGGCCTATCTGGTCAAGCCGCTGGCGGATTATTTCAACAAGGCCTTCCGCGAAAGCTGACGGGGCCGATTCCCTTGCCGGAAACCGGATTTGCGCACAGTGCAGGACCGAAGGCCGGAAAGGCGTGCGCAGGCTTCGTATTTTCTCTTTCCGAAATCTGCTGCTGCGGGTAGCGTCCCGGCCAGCAAAGACTCGGAGGAATGCGCCATGAGCATCGAAGCAAAACTGAAAGAGCTGGGGGTAGCCCTGCCCGACGCGCCGGCACCGGCGGCGAATTATGTGCCTTATGTTGTCGCAGGCGACATGGTTTACATCTCCGGCCAGATTTCGGCGGATGAAAACGGCCTCATCACCGGCACTTTGGGCGCTGACATGGATGTCGACGCGGGCCAAGCGGCTGCCAAGCGCTGCGCAATTGCGCTGCTGGCACAGCTGAAGGCCGCCTGCGGCGGTGATCTGGAGCGTCTGGTCCGTGTTGTGAAACTGGGTGCCTTTGTCAATTCGACCGCTGATTTCACCCAGCAGCCGCAGGTGGTGAACGGTGCCTCCGACTTCCTGGTTGAAGCGCTGGGCGGCATCGGGCGCCATGCGCGCTCTGCTGTCAGCTCGCCCTCGCTGCCGCTGGGCGTTGCAGTTGAAATCGACGGCGTGTTCCAGATCAAATGAAGCCGTCTCTGCCTGCCGCCTTTCTGACCGTTCCGCTGGCCCATCGTGCGCTGCACGACATTACGGATGGGCGTCCGGAAAACAGCCGTGCTGCCATCAGGGCGGCCTTGGCGGCGGGGTATGGGATCGAGATCGACCTGCAGCTGTCCCAGGACGGCTGCGCTATGGTTTTTCACGATTATGACCTCGACCGGCTCGCCGAGGGCTCTGGTCCGGTCAGGGCGCAGACACGGGCAGAGCTGGGCGCCATCCCGCTGAAGGGCGGCGACGGCGAGGGCATCCCGGACCTGGCGGAGGTGCTGGAGCTGGTGGCGGGCCAGGTGCCGCTGCTGATTGAGCTAAAGGATCAGCAGGGCGAAATGGGCATTACCGGCGGCGTACTGGAACGGGCAACGGCAGAGGCGCTGAAGGGCTACAACGGCCCGGTGGCGCTGATGTCCTTTAACCCGAATTCGGTGGCGGAACTGGGGCGGCTGGTGCCGGACACGGCCCGCGGCATCACCACCAGCGCCTATGAGCCGTCGGACTGGCCGGAGCTGCCCAAGGCGGTTTGCGATGATCTGCGCGGTATTCCGGATTTCGAACGCACCGGTTCCAGCTTCATCAGCCACGAGGTGAGCGATCTGGCCCGGCCGCGGGTGCAGGCATTGCGCAGCGCAGGCGTGCCGGTGCTGTGCTGGACCGTCAGATCGGCAGCTGAGGAAGCCGCGGCGCGGGCTCTTGCCGCCAATGTTACATTTGAACGCTACCTTTCGCCGCTAACATCTTGATCGCGCTGGACCACACCCCACATCTTTGAAGCGGTGCGGAGGAATTGCATGTCTCAGGCGCAAATCGAAGTCCGGGTGCTGGCGTCGCTGTCGCAGATCACGGCAGAGGAGTGGGATGCTTGTGCCTGCCCGGAAGCAGCGGATGGCGGGCGCCCGCTGGATCCGTTCACCACTTACCGGTTTCTAAGCGCATTGGAGAACAGCGGATCAGTCGGACCAGGCACCGGCTGGCAGCCGCAGTATCTGACCGCCTATCAGGATAGCCGCCTGATCGCCTGTGCCCCGCTCTATGCCAAGGGGCACAGCCAAGGCGAATACATCTTTGACCACAATTGGGCGCACGCGTATGAGCAGGCGGGGGGGCATTATTACCCCAAGCTGCAGATCGCAGTGCCGTTCACCCCTGCCACCGGCCGCCGGTTCCTGGTGCGCCCCGGGTACGACGGTATCGGCCATTCGGCGCTGTTGCAGGGCGCGGTGCAGCTGGCGGCGGATAACAATCTGTCGTCGCTGCATGTAACCTTTTGCAGCCAGGACGAGGCCCGGATGGGCGAGGAGATGGGGCTGATGCCCCGTGCCACCCAGCAGTTCCATTGGCTGAACGATGGCTATTCAGATTTCGAAGCCTTCATGCGGGCGCTGTCCTCGCGCAAGCGCAAGAACATCCGCAAGGAGCGGATGCAGGCGCAGTGCTTTGGCGGTGACATCCGTGTGTACCGGGGTGATGATCTGCTCCCGGAGCATTGGGATGCCTTCTGGGAGTTCTATCAGGACACCGGTGCGCGCAAATGGGGATCGCCGTATCTGACCCGGCAGTTCTTTGACATCGCGCACCGCACGATGGCGGACGACATCGCGCTGATTCTGGCGGAGCGCAACGGGAGCTATGTTGCAGGCGCGCTGAATTTCATTGGCCGGCAAACGCTTTATGGCCGCTACTGGGGTTGCGCCGAACAGCACCCCTGCCTGCATTTCGAGCTGTGTTACTATCAGGCCATAGAGCTGACGATTGCCCTGGGCCTTGACCGGGCGGAAGCCGGCGCACAGGGTGAACACAAGCTTGCACGCGGCTACATGCCGTGCCAGACACACAGCTTGCACTGGATCGGCGATCCCGGGTTTGCCGGGGCCGTCGGACGCTACCTCGAGGCTGAGCGGGCCGCCACCGAGGAAGAGATTGAAATCCTGACCGATTACGGCCCGTTCCGCAAAGCCCATGTGGAGGAACAAGAATGACGGAAAAACTGTCCGACGCCACCCGCGGCCCGCTGCTGGAGCCGCTGTTTGCCACCGGCTGGGAGATGGTGGAAGGCCGCGATGCTATCACCAAGACCTTCAAGTTCGGTAATTTCGCTGATGCGTTCGGCTGGATGACCCGCGCTGCAATCTGGGCCGAAAAGTGGAACCACCACCCGGAGTGGAGCAACGTCTACAACCGGGTGACGGTGGTTCTGACAACCCATGATGTCGACGGGATCAGCGCCCAGGACGCCAAGCTGGCGCGCAAGATGGACGGGCTGTTCGGCGAGCCGCAGGACTGATCGGAGCGGCCTGAAGGATAGGTCAGCAAAACTGTCCAAATGTTTCGCGCGCGAAACATTCCGGCAGCCTTGCTGACCTGATTTTTTACGAAATATTAGGGAGTTGCGCCTGCGCCCGCCTGGTATGGCAGGCGCAAGCAGGGCTTTGGTTCAGCCCATCGAGTCCAGCAGGCCCTCGCCGGCTGACAGTTCGCACTGGCCGGGGTTTTCTTCTTTGTTGAGAACCTTGACCTCGCCGTCTTCCACCAGCATCGCGTAGCGCAGCGAACGGCCGATCAGGCCCGCGGCAGGGGCGTCCAGGCGCATCCCAAGGGCTTCGGTAAAGGTGCATTCGGCGTCCGACAGCATTGTGATCCCGGCCTCGGTGGCGCCGGTGTTGTCGCCCCAGATCGACATGACAAAGGGATCGTTGCCAGCCAGGCAGATGATTTCATCGACCCCCTTGGCGGCGAACTGATCCTTGGTTCGGATAAAGCTGGGCACATGGGCGGAATGGCAGGTGCTGGTAAAGGCGCCGGGCACCGCGAACAGCACAACTTTCCGCCCCTTCAGCTTGTCTGCCAGTTGCACCTGTTCAGGGCCATTCTCCCCAATCCGTGTCAGTGTCGCGTCCGGCAGCTGGTCTCCAACAGAAATCATTGCACGTTCCTCTTTCTCCTGATTGCGTTTTGGGGCCCCGGGTATATAGGGTCCGGTGAAAGCGTGACGGGAACTATTGCGGGAGGCAAGGGGATATGTCCCATATCGTCGTGATTGGAGCGGGGCAGGCAGGATCCTCGCTGGTGGCAAAGCTGCGCAAGGACGGGTTTGACGGGGAGGTCACCCTGATCGGCGCAGAAGAGGTGCTGCCCTACCAGCGCCCGCCTTTGTCCAAGGCCTACCTGCTGGGCGAGATGGAGCTGGAGCGGCTGTTCCTGCGGCCCGAGAGATTCTATGCGGAAAACAATATCACCCTGAAACTGGGCCAGCGCGTTACCGCGATCGACCCGGCGGCCAAAACGGTGTCTCTGGGCGATGAGGTGATCTCCTACGATCAGCTGGCGCTGACCACCGGCTCTGACCCGCGCCGGCTGCCAGCCGCGATCGGCGGCGATCTGGATGGCGTTCACGTGGTGCGCGGGCTGCGTGACGTGGATGCAATGGCGCCCAATGTGACCGAAGGCAAGCGCGCGCTGAT
Organism: Leisingera sp. CC-HEC093; assembly: GCF_059429195.1. Lineage (NCBI taxonomy): Bacteria > Pseudomonadati > Pseudomonadota > Alphaproteobacteria > Rhodobacterales > Roseobacteraceae > Leisingera > Leisingera sp. CC-HEC093. The sequence continues at coordinate 2,252,357 of NZ_JCAIJR010000001.1, forward strand.
CGTCGGTGGCGGCTATATCGGGCTGGAGGCGGCAGCTGTCTGCGCCAAACGCGGTGTGCAGGTGACGCTGGTTGAGATGGCAGACCGCATTCTGCAGCGTGTTGCAGCGCCGGAGACTTCTGATTTCTTCCGCCGTCTGCACACTGGCCACGGGGTGGACATCCGCGAAGGTGTCGGCCTGGAGCGGCTGGAAGGCGAAGGCGGCACAGTGACACGCGCTGTGCTGAGCGGCGGCGAAGTGCTGGACGTGGATTTCGTCGTGGTCGGCGTCGGTATCACGCCGTCCTCGCAACTGGCGGAGATGGCCGAGCTGGAGCTGGACAACGGCATCAAGGTCGATGCCAAGGGGCGCACTTCGGATGCCTCGATCTGGTCGGCGGGCGACTGCGCGTCCTTCCCGTTCCAGGGCAATCGGATCCGTCTGGAAAGCGTGCCCAATGCCATCGATCAGGCCGAGGTGGTGGCGCAAAACATGCTGGGCGCGGAAAAGGATTACATCGCAACACCCTGGTTCTGGTCGGATCAGTATGACGTCAAGCTGCAGATCGCGGGTCTGAACACCGGTTACGACAATGTCGTCACCCGCCAGGGCGAGGGCAGCCAGGTCTCATTCTGGTACTACAAGGGCGACCAGCTGGTGGCGGTGGACGCGATGAACGACCCGCGCGCCTATATGGTGGCAAAACGGCTGATCGATGCGGGCAAGACCGCCGACAAGGCGGTTGCCGGCGATCCTGCTGCCGATCTGAAGCCGCTGCTGAAAGCGTGAGGATCATCGCCGGAGACTTCCGCGGCCGGGCTTTGGCCGCGGTGGGCAAGGGGGACGCGGGCGCCCACCTGCGGCCCACCACAGACCGGGTGCGCGAAAGCCTGTTCAACGTTCTGATGCATACCGGCGCCATTCCTGGTGCCCGGGTGCTGGATCTGTTTGCCGGCACCGGCGCGCTGGGGCTGGAGGCGCTGTCGCGCGGTGCGGCGGAGGCGGTGTTCGTCGATGATGGCCGGGTGTCCACTGGCCTGATCCGCAAGAACATCGCCATCTGCCGGGCAGAGGAGCGTTGCACAATCGCGCGCCGCGACGCGCTGAAGCTGGGGCAGAACCCGGATGCGCCCTATGATCTGATCTTTCTGGATCCGCCTTATGGCAAAGGGCTGGGAGAGAAGGCGCTGGCCACAGCCGCGGCAGGCGGCTGGGTGGCGGATGACGCGCTGGTGGTCTGGGAGGAAAACACCCCGATGGCCGCGCCGGACGGGTTTGAATTGCACGACAGCCGCAAGTACGGAGATACGCATATTGCCCTGATGTGGCGCCAAGAGGACAGTCAGCCGTAGGCGCAGCGTCACTCTCCATTTGTTTGAATTTCCATTTGCAAGATCAACCACTGCCCTGGAAGCTGCAAACAAGCGTCACGAAGTGCTGGTTGGCTTGGCAAAGAAGAAACGCCGCAAGTTCTGAACAAAACGGCATTGCTTTCACCAAAGATGCAGGGGGTCTCTCCTGCATCTTTGGTTTTACGGTCCGGCTTCGTGCCGCGGCTATGCGCAGGGCGGAATTGCGGCAGGGGAAAAAGCGCTCTAAGCCTTGTGGGGACGACTGGAATATTCCCTCGATTGGCCGCCGCACATGCCCAAGACATTCCCGACCCCGAAACTGGTGATTTTCGACTGCGACGGCGTGCTGGTGGACAGCGAGCCGGCTTCGAATCAGGCGATGACAGATAACCTGGCCCGCTATGGGTTGCCCCTGACAACGGGGCAGTCGATGCAGTATTTTATGGGCAGCACCATGGACGGCGTAATGGAAAAGGCCCGCGGCCTGGGGGCGCAACTGCCGGAAAACTGGATCGATGAAATCTGTACCGAAACGTTTTCCCGGCTGAAGCTGGGCGTGCCGCTGACGCCTGGTATTCCTGACTTGCTGGCGCGGCTGGATGCACATGGCATTTCGGTCTGCGTTGCCTCCAACGGCAGCGAGGACAAGATGCGGATCACCCTGGGCCAGCACGGGCTATGGCAGCGGTTTCACCCGAACGCGGTATTTTCGGCCCCTTCGCTGGGTGTTGCCAAGCCGGAACCGGGGCTGTTTCTGGCAGCGGCCAGCCATTTCGGCGTGCAGGCCCGGGACTGCCTGGTGATTGAGGACAGCGGCAGCGGTGTCACCGCTGCCGTGCGCGCGGGCATGCGCTGTCTTGCCTATGCGCCGCAAGGCGGCGGCAAAAAGCTTGCCGCTCTGGGGGCGGAAGTGTTCAGCGATATGGCGGAAGTGCCCGCGCTTTTGTCGATCTGAGGCGTCTGTGGTACTGTTTTGGGCATGGAACAGATCCTGCGCAGACCGTTCCTGCAGCCTCCGCAAGATGCAGACACCGGAACCCGGCCCAAACCAAAACCGGTGCGGGCACCGCTGTTCATTCAGGATGCGGTGACACCTTGGGGCGATGAAACCTTGTTTCTGGCCCTTTGGCGGCTGCAGGAGGCAGAGGGCCATGACGACGCAAAATCCTGACGGAAACCGGCCTTCTTCTGGCTGAAAATATCCCGGGGGTGCGGGGGCCGGCCCCCGCTTCCTTGCTGGCTGCCTATCCGTAAGTCGGGTGGAACTTCCCGGTCGGCGACAGGGTGAAAATCTCCGCCCCGTCTGCAGTGACCCCGATCGAATGCTCGAACTGCGCCGACAGCGACTTGTCGCGGGTGACGGCGGTCCACTCATCGGCCAGGATCTTGGTCTCTGGACGGCCCAGGTTGATCATGGGTTCGATGGTAAAGAACATGCCTTCCTCCAGCTTGGGGCCAGTGCCGGGGCGGCCGTAGTGCAGCACGTTGGGCGGCGCGTGGAAGACCTGGCCCAGGCCGTGGCCGCAGAAGTCGCGCACCACGCTCATCCGCTGGCTTTCGGCATAGGTCTGGATCGCGTGGCCGATATCGCCAAAGGTGTTGCCGGGTTTCGCGGCCTCGATCCCCACCATCAGCGAATCATGGGTGACCTGGATCAGCCGCTCTGCCTTGCGGCTGAGCTTTCCCGCCACGAACATGCGCGAGGTGTCGCCGAACCAGCCGTCGACGATCACGGTGACATCGATGTTCAGGATATCGCCGTCTTTCAGCTTCTTGTCGCCGGGGATGCCGTGGCAGACAACGTGGTTCACCGAGATGCAGCTGGCGTGTTGATAGCCCTTGTAGCCGATGGTGGCGGACTTGGCGCCAGCGTCTTCGACCATCCGGGTGATGAGGCGGTCGATCTCACCGGTGGTCTGGCCGGGAAACACATGTGCTGCGGTATCGTCCAGAATGCGCGCGGCAAGCGCCCCCGCCTTGTGCATGCCGGCATAGTCGCCGGCTTCATGAATGCGGATGCCGTCCTTGGTTGTGCGGCCGTCTTTCGATCTCATAAGGCGGAGCTCCATCGCGTATCTTTGCGTAGCTATGTAAGGGGTTCAGGCTGAAAGGGCCAGAGGCAGCTGGCGCCGCAGGCGGGAACTTTTGCCGCTGCTTTGCGTTAGGCCCGCTGAAGGAATACTGCGGCAACACAGAAAGGCATAGCGGCATGGACAGCTTAAGCGACCTGATGAGGACCGAAATCTACGATGGAAAATCCTTGGCGGATCTTGTCACGCTTGAGTTTCTGGCGCAGGTGCTGGGGAATGTCGTTGCTGCGGTTGTCATCCTGCTGGCCGGGTTCATCGTTGCAAGCTGGGCCAAGCGCCGCATCGTTCGTCTGGGTGATACGCACGCCAAACTGGACGACACGTTGTTTCATTTCCTGGGCAACCTGGCGCGCTATGTCATTCTGGCCTTTGCGGTGCTGTTTGTACTGAACACCTTCGGCGTGAAGACAACATCTATTGTGGCGGCCATCGGTGCGGCGGGCCTGGCCATCGGCCTTGCCATGCAGGGGGCGCTGTCCAATGTTGCGGCCGGCGTGATGATCATATTGTTCCGGCCGTTCAAACTTGGCGATTTCATCGAGGTGGACGGCGAAATGGGCACAGTGCACGAGATCACGCTGAACAACACGGTGATTGCCAGCCTGTCCAACCTCAAGGTCATCGTCCCGAATTCCGAGGTCTGGGGCAACACGATCACCAACTACTCGTCCTTTGACACACGCCGGGCCGAATGGACGTTTGGCGTTGGTTACGGCGCCAACCTCGCCACCGCCGAAAAGGTGATCCGCGACACGATCATGGGCGACAGCCGTTCGCATAGCGATCCGGAGCCGTTCATCCAGGTGAATGAGCTGAACAGCAGCTCGGTCGACTTCCTGGTGCGTGTCTGGGTCGATGCCGCGGACTACTTCCAGTACCAGGCCGACATGAAGCGCAAGGTGAAGGAGGCGCTGGATGCTGCCGGGGTCGACATTCCGTTCCCGACCCGCACGCTGATCCAGGCCGAGCCGGAGGGCGAGGAAAAGGATGCACGCGGGCAAGTGGAACAGGCGGCCTGATCCGCTGCCCGGTCCGGGCCGTCAGCCTGCCGCGAGCGGCCCGGCAACCTGAACACCCCGCGGTGTGATCCGCGTTCCAAGCACCAGCCGCTCCACCCCGGCGGCCTGGGCGCTGGCAAAGGCGCCGGCATAGGCCGGGTCGATATCCGCGGCCAGCTGGAAGCGTTGGCAATCGGTGCGCTGCACCAGGTAGAGCATGACGGCGCGGTGGCCCTGCGCCACCATGTTCGCCAGTTCTCCCAAGTGTTTGGTGCCCCGGGCGGTAACGCTGTCGGGAAATTCGGCCAGCCCGGGCTCGCGCGATAGCGTCACGCTTTTCACCTCCACATAGCAGTCCGGCAGGCCATCCTGTTGCAGCAGGAAATCGATGCGGCTGTTTGTGCCGTATTTCACCTCGGCCCGCACGGTTTTGTAGGACCGCAGTTCCGCCACCTCTCCGCTCTCGAGGGCTGCGCGCAGGGCGCGGTTTGGCACCGAGGTGTCAACGCCGGTGAAATGGCCATCCGCATGTTCCACCAGCCGCCAGCCGTATTTCAGCTTTTTCCTCGGATCGTCGTTCGGCTCCAGCCAGACCTTCATGCCGGGGTCCGCCAGCCCCATCATGCTGCCGGGGTTAGCGCAATGGGCGGTGATTTCCCGCCCGTCCTGCAGCAGGCAATCGGCGAGAAAGCGTTTGTAGCGGCGGATTAGCACGGCGGGGATCAGAGGGGTTTCAAAGCGCATGGGCTTAGGCCTATATCTGCCGGGGTGAGGTATCAAGGGAGGAAGATCATGGCCAATCCAACGGCTGCCATGCTGGTCATCGGGGATGAAATCCTGTCGGGCCGCACCCGGGATGCCAATATGCACTATCTGGCGGGGGAGCTGACCAAACACGGCATCGACCTGAAGGAAGTGCGGGTGGTGAGCGACGACGAGGCCGCGATCATCGCCGCGGTGCGGGCGCTGTCCGGCGCTTATGACCATGTGTTCACCAGCGGCGGCATCGGCCCGACCCATGACGACATCACCGCCGATTGCATCGCTAAGGCGTTTGAGGCGCATCTGGACGTTCGGGACGATGCACGGGCGATCCTGCAGGCGCATTACGACACCCAGGGCCTTGAGATGAACGAGGCGCGGCTGCGGATGGCGCGCATACCGGAAGGTGCGGTGCTGATTGACAATCCGGTTTCGGCGGCGCCGGGGTTCACCATCGGCAATGTGCATGTGATGGCGGGGGTGCCGATGATTTTCCAGGCGATGGTGGCGAGCGTGATGCCGACCCTGACCGGCGGCCGCCCGATGCTGTCGCAGACCCTGCGCGTGCAGCGCGGCGAAGGGGAAATCGCGGCTCCGCTGCGCGCTTTGGCAGAGGCTTATGAGGATCTGTCGGTGGGCTGCTACCCGTTTCAGAAAGACGGTGCGTTCGGCGCCAATATCGTGATCCGCGGCACCGATGGCGCGCGCATTGATGCGGCGATGACAGAATTGGCAAGGGAGCTGGAGCAGTGACCACCGATTTCCGTTACTTTGCCGTGACCGAGGCGACATGGCCGCCGGCGTCGCTGCGCGAACTTGGGCCTGTCACCCTGCGCGACGGGCAGGGCGGCGGCAGCCGGGTGTCGGCGGCGACGGTGATTGGCGCCGCCACAGAGGCGGAAATTGCGGCGGCTGAGGAGGCGATGCGGGCCATGGGTCAGGACTGCCTGTTCATGATCCGTGACGGCGAGACGGAACTGGACGCCCGGCTAGAGGCGCGCGGTTATGCGGTGAAGGACCCGGTCAATCTCTGGACCTGCCCGGCGGCGCGGCTGACGGACATTCCAGTGCCCCGCGTCACCGCCTTTTGCGTTTGGGAGCCGCTGGCGATCCAGCGCGAGATCTGGGCGCAGGGCGGTATCGGGCCGGAGCGGCTGGCGGTGATGAGCCGGGTGCAGGGGCCCAAGACGGGGCTGCTGGCCCGCCACAGGGACAAACCGGCTGGTGCTGGTTTCGTGGCGGTGCATGACGGGGTGGCGATGGTGCATGCGCTGGAGATCCTGCCGCATCAGCGCCGGGCCGGCATGGCCGCCTGGATGATGCGCCAGGCGGCATTCTGGGCGCTGGAGAACGGCGCCAGCGAACTGGCAGTGCTGTGCACGAAACGTAACGAGGGGGCCAACGGGCTTTATGCTTCCCTCGGCATGGACTGTGTTGGACAGTACCACTACCGGATTTTGCAATAAGGCGATTGAACGCGATGAGTGACCAGACCCAGCCCACAGCCCTTGACCTGCCTATGGTGGACCCGCTGCCGCCGGAGACGCAGAAGTACTTTGATATCTGTGTCGAAAAACTGGGTTTCGTGCCGAATGTGCTCAAGGCCAATGCCTTTGACATCGCCAAGCTCAACGCATTTACCGCCATGTACAACGATCTGATGCTGGCGGACAGCGGCCTCAGCAAGCTGGAGCGGGAGATGATCGCGGTGGTGGTCTCTGCGATCAACCGCTGCTTCTATTGCCTGGTGGCGCATGGTGCGGCGGTGCGGCAGCTGTCGGGGGATCCGCAGCTGGGGGAAATGCTGGTGATGAACTACCGGGTGGCACCGCTGGACGCGCGTCAGCGTGCGATGCTGGATTTTGCCGCCAAGATGACCACCGCCAGCGCGGAGATCGGGGAGGCGGACCGCCAGGCCCTGCGGGATGCGGGTTTCAGCGACCGGGATATCTGGGATATTGCCAATGTCGCGGGCTTCTTCAACATGTCGAACCGGGTGGCCAGCGCAACCGCGATGGTGCCCAATCCGGAATACCACAGCCAGTGCCGCTAAGACGCTTCATCGCATGTGCTGCCGCAGCTTTGCTGCCAGGGGGGCTGGCTGCGGCGGAGATCACTCTGCCGCCGGATGCGGCGGACATTTCCGAGCGCGCAACGGCGCTGGGGGTTTATCAGCTGCCTACGGGACCCGAAGCAGAGGACACCGTGCCCTCCAAGCGTTTCGAGGGGCTGATTTCGCGCCGCACCTGGCGTGTCGAAGGGAACAGCACAGTGCTGCAGATCCTGGCGCCCTTGCGGGAGCAGCTGACCGGTCAGGGCTATAAAGTGCTGCTGGACTGCGCGGCGCGGGACTGCGGCGGTTTCGGCTTCCGTTTCGGGATCGAGGTGGTGCCGTCGCCGGACATGATGGTGGACATCTCCCGCTATCACTTCCTGTCAGCGGCCAAGGGCGAGGCGGCGGTTTCTGTCTTGGTGTCGCGGGCGGGTGGTGCTGCCTATGTGCAAGTAATCAGCGTTCAGCCGCCGGAGCGCGCGCCAATGGTTGCGAAACCTGCTGTGCAGCACGCGGCTGATCTGGAGCGGCCGGTGGAATTGGCCAAGGTGCTGGAGGTGCGCGGCCACGCGGTGCTGACCGACCTGGTGTTTGACAGCGGTTCCACGCGGCTTCAGGACGGCAGCTATGCCAGCCTGCGCGAGCTTGCCGCTTTCCTGGCGGCAAACCCGAAATACAGGCTGCTGCTGGTCGGCCACACCGACACGGTTGGCTCACAGGAGCAGAACGCCGCCATTTCCGAACGCCGGGCGCAATCGGTGATGGAACGGCTGGCCGGGGCCTATGGTGCCGAGGAGGCCCGGATTGATGTGGCCGGGGCCGGTTACTTGGCCCCGATTGCCAGCAACCAGCTTCCTGAGGGCCGCGAGGCCAACCGGCGGGTAGAGGCGGTGCTGCTCAGCAACTGATCCTGGGCGGGCATCCTTGGGTGAAACATGCCTGCCCCTGCTGATGCCGGGCACGCGCCGCGAAGCGGCGCCCGGCCCAACGGGAACGGGTCAATCTGTGATTGGCGCGGGACGGGCGGGAGCTGTTCTGTCCGCCCAGTCTTATTCACTGCTGCAGTCTCTGCAAAAAAAAGCCCCCGCGAGTAGTGCGGGGGCAGGTCTTCGAGGGAGGTCTTGTTCCGGATCACCGATGAACCGGCTCAGGTGATCCAATCGGACGGGTCGCGGTCGGCAAAGGCCGCAACCAGAAAGTCGATAAAGGCCCGCACCTTGGGCTGAGTGAACTTGCCGGGCGGATAGACGGCATAGATGCCTTGGGTTTCTACCGGCAGGCTGGGCATCACGTCCTCGACCAGCCCTTCCTCCATCGCGGCGGAATACAGGTAGCTGGGCAGGTAGGCGATGCCGAGGCCGGAGATCGCCGCGTTCAGAAGCGATTGCCCGTCATTGACGGACAGCCAGCCGGAGGTGCGCACCTGGCGCTTTTCACCCGAGGGCGCCGTGATCTTCCAGACATTGCCGCTGGACTGGTTGGAATAATGCAGCAGCTTGTGGGTGTTCAGCTCGTCGATCTTCTGCGGGCGGCCGAATTTCTCCAGATACTCCGGCGAGGCGATCATCCGCTTGGTGGTCTCCGTCAGTTTGCGGGCGCGCAAGCTGCTGTCCTCCAGCTCGCCGATACGGACCGCCATGTCGAAACCTTCGGAAATCAGTTCCACATAACGGTTGTTCAGCACCATGTTGACAGTGATGTCCGGGAAGTCGCGCAGGAAGTCCGACAATACCGGTGACAGGTGATTGACGCCGAAATCTGTGGCAACAGATATCCGCAACAGGCCCGAGGGGGCCGATTGCATCGAGGTGACCAGCGCATCCGCCTCACCTGCGTCATTCAGCACCCGGCGGGCACGGTCGTAATAGGCCAGGCCGATCTCAGTCGGGGACACGCGGCGCGTGGTGCGGTTCAGCAGCCGTGCGCCGAGGCGGGTCTCCAGACTGGAGACATGTTTGGAGACGGCGGATTTTGAGATTCCCATCTTCCGCGCCGCATCGGTGAAGCCGCCCTGGTCCACCACATTGGCGAAGGCCTCCATTTCCATCAGTCGATCCATGTGCACCCGTCCTCGCATATCCTGTTGCCCTGAAGGTGGCTGGGAAATCGGGCAAGATCGGGGCGGAGGTGGGATAATTGCGAGGTTTTGCGGCGATCGTTTGCACTGTGGAAACGGCGGGCCGGAATCGGGGCCGGGCAGTGCGAGGGGGTTAATGAATCCTTAAAGCGCAAACTTGATTGCGAGTATCCACAGGGGCAGGGTTACCGCGCTGAGCAGTGTGGATTGCGCAATAAGTGTGGCAGCGAGTGCCCGGTCTGCACCAAAGGCCGAAGCCAGCACATGCGCCGCGGACGCGGTGGGCAATGCCGCGAACAGGACCAGCACCGCTGCAAAGCCGGAATCAGTCCCCATCAGCAGGCAGGCGGCCAGCACGATGGCCGGCACCAGCACCAGCCGGACCAGGCAGAGATAGCCGTTGAACAGGTCGAGCCGGGCCAGCGCCTGCCAGTTCATGGTGGCGCCGATCGACAGCAAAGCAATCGGGATCGCGGCATGGGCCAGCATTTCGGCCGGTGCCAGGATCGGGGCGGGGATCGTGTAACCCGACAGACCAACCGCGACACCGGCAACTGAGGCCAGTAGAAAAGGGTTGAGCGCGATTTTCACAAAAGTCTCGTGCAGCGAAAGGCTGCCGCCACGGGACAGGGCCGTAACTGCCATTACATTGGCCACCGGCACCGCCATGCCTATGGCAACGGCCATTTGACCGGTCAGCTCTGCGCCGGCCGACGGCAGCGCGACAAAAGCTATGGCGGTATTAAAGCGCCAGGCAGTTTGCCAGGCACCGGCAAAATCGAGGAACTTCTCCGGTCCGAACCGGCGTGCCAGCAACCCGAGACCAAGCGCCAAGGCCAGAATGCTGCAAACCGCGGGGCCAATGCGCCCCAAGTCGGAGATGGCAATGGGGCGGCCGCTGGCGGCAAAGAACAGCAGCGCTGGGAATAAAACTTCGAAGTTCAGCTTGTCGAGGCCCTGCCACGCTTGCGGTGAGAGCCGCCCGCGCACGAGGCCGCCAAGGGCCACCATCAGAAAGCTGGGGGTTAAACCCATAAGGATGACTGCAAATACCACTGGTGCCCTCGCCTCGCGGTTCGGGAACAACACTGCCGCCAGGGGCTGTTGCAAGCAAGCGGAACGCGGCTCGCCGTCTTGGCATTCTGTGAAGGTTACGCAAAAGTGTGCAAGTTCCGCAGCCGCAGGGATTGCTGCCGCTGGACCAACGCCTAGCTTTACTCTGATAGCTGAACAGATTGCTGGAGAAATCGTTATGAAGCTTTTGCTTGCCGCCGCCGCTGCTGTCTTGTCCTTGACCGCGCCGCTTGGGGCGCAGGAACGCACCCCGTCGAACCCTGATGCGCGGGTGTACTTCGTCAATCTTGAGGATGGCGACACCGTCAGCTCACCGGTGACTGTTGTCTTCGGCCTGTCCGGCATGGGGGTGGCCCCGGCAGGCACAGAAAAGGAACTAACCGGGCATCACCACCTGCTGATCGACCGGCCGGCCATCGGCGAGGGTGAGGACGGTGCGGACGAGCTGCTGTATGGTTTGCCTGCGGATGAACACCATGTGCATTTCGGCGGCGGTCAGACCGAGACCACCATTGAGCTGGCGCCAGGACGGCACACGCTTCAGCTGGTGCTGGGCGACGCCGGCCACGTGCCGCATGAATCGCCTGTGGTGTCCGAGGTGATTACCATCAACGTGGAGTGACACTTCGGTCCACGGCGAAGCGTCCGTTGGCTGACGCAGGCTAGGCAGGAGGTCCTGAACAATCAAAGGACCTCATATGCTGACCTGCATCATCCGCTATCATATCGATCCCGCCAAGAAGGCGCAGTTCGAACAATATGCCCGCAACTGGGGTGAGGCGATCCCGCGCTGCGGGGCTGATCTGGTCGGTTACTTCGCGCCGCATGAGGGGTCCTCAACTTTGGCATACGGGATCTATAACGTGGACAGCCTGGCGGAGTATGAGGCCTACCGCGGCCGGCTGGCGGCAGATCCGCTGGGGCGCGAGAACTATGAATTTGCCCAGAAGGAACGGTTTTTACTGCGTGAAGACCGGACCTGGCTGAAGCTGGCCTCAGCCCCGCATGGCGGCAGATAGGAGACCTCCCGCATGATTGCCGTTATCTTTGAAGTTGAGATCGCTGAGGGGCAGAAGGATGCCTATCTGGAAATCGCGGCGGAGCTGCGCGAGCTGCTGGAGCAGGTGGATGGCTTTATTTCCGTCGAGCGGTTCCAGAGCCTGAGCGCTCCGGACAAGCTGCTGTCTCTGTCCTTTTGGCGGGACGAGGCGGCGGTACAACGCTGGCGCCAGTTGGCGGAACACCGCGTGGCGCAGGCAAAGGGCCGGGCGGGCATCTTTGCGGACTACAGGCTGCGCGTGGCCGGTGTGATCCGCGACTATGGCATGGAAGCGCGGGCGGAGGCCCCGGCGGACAGCGCGGCGGCGCATGGCTGAAGTCCCGCGCAAAGCGCGGCACCCGGTCCAATTGCGGACCGGGCCCGTCAGAACTTTCAACTGCAGGCGGGAGGGCCTGTGTCTCTTTAGAGGCTGGCGGCGAGGCGGGTGCCCTGGTTGATGGCGCGTTTGGCATCCAGTTCCGCGGCCACATCAGCGCCGCCGATCACATGGGCAGTGATACCGCGCCCGGCCAGATCATCAGCCAGAGACCGTTCGGAGACCTGGCCTGAGCAGAGCACGATGGTGTCCGCCTGGATCACCTTCGGGTTTTCACGGGCTTCGCCAAAGCTCACATGCAGGCCTTCATCGTCGATCCGCTCGTAGTTTACGCCGCCGACGAATTCCACGTCCTTCATCTTGAGCGTTGCCCGGTGAATCCAGCCGGTGGTCTTGCCCAGCCGCTTGCCATGGCGTTCGGCCTTGCGCTGCAGCAGGGTCACCTGGCGGGCCGGGGCTGCGGGCTGCGGGCCCTCGGGGGCGAGCCCCGCGCGGTGCTCTGCCGGGTCAGCCACGCCCCATTCCTTCATCCAGGCGGGCAGGTCGGTTGCCGGGCTATGCCCCTCTTCCAGCAGGTATTCGGAGACGTCAAAGCCGATACCGCCTGCGCCGATCACGGCTACTTTTTGGCCCACTGGTTTCTTGTGGCGCAGCACGTCGATGTAGCTGAGCACGTTGTCGCGGTCCTGGCCTGGGATAGCTGGATCGCGGGGCGTGACGCCCGTGGCGATTATCACCTCGTCGAAGGCGGTCAGATCCTCCGCCGCGGCCTCACGGCCCAGTTCCAGGGTAATGCCGGCGTCTGCCACCATGACCCGGTACCAATCAACCAGGCCCCAGAATTCCTCCTTGCCCGGTACCTGCTTGGCCATGTTGAGCTGGCCGCCGATTTCGTCCGCGCGGTCGAACAGCGTCACCTTATGGCCGCGCTGGGCGGCGGTGAGCGCGGTGGCAAGGCCCGCAGGGCCAGCGCCGACGATGGCCACGGACTTAGGCGTCTCTGCGGGTTTGATCACCAGCTCGGTCTCGTGACAGGCGCGCGGATTGACCAGGCAGGATGTCAGCTTGCCGCTGAATGTGTGGTCCAGGCAGGCCTGGTTGCAGGCGATGCAGGGGGCGATTTGCTCAGCCTGCCCGGCTGCGGCCTTGGATACGAAATCCGCGTCAGCCAGCATCGGGCGCGCCATAGACACCATGTCGGCGCATCCATCCGACAGCACCTCTTCGGCCACTTCCGGCGTGTTGATGCGGTTCGAGGTGATCACCGGAATGCCGACCTTGCCCATCAGCTTCTTGGTGACCCAGGCAAAGGCCGCGCGGGGAACCGAGGTGGCGATAGTGGGAATGCGCGCTTCGTGCCAGCCGATGCCGGTGTTGAGGATGCTGGCGCCGGCCTTTTCAATTTCCTGTGCCAGCTGCACGACTTCTTCGTGGGTGGAGCCATTGGGCACCAGATCGATCATCGACAGACGGTAGATGATGATGAAATCGCGGCCTACGGCCTCGCGGGTGCGGCGCACGACCTCAATCGGCAGCCGCATCCGGTTCTCATAGGAGCCGCCCCAGCGGTCGGTGCGCTTGTTGGTGTGGGTGACCAGGAACTGGTTGAGAAAGTAGCCCTCGCTCCCCATGATTTCGACGCCGTCATAGCCTGCCTCCTGCGCCAGCCGGGCGGCGTTCACGATGTCGGCGATCTGCTTTTCGATACCGTCCTCGTCCAGTTCATGCGGCGGGAAAGGAGAGATCGGCGATTTCACCGGGCTGGGGGCAACGCATTTTGGGCCATAGGCATAGCGGCCCGCGTGCAGGATCTGCATGGCGATCCTGCCTCCGGCCTCATGCACCCGGTTTGTCACCACGCGGTGGTTTTCCACGTCCTTGGCCGTGGTCATCATGGAGGCGCCCGGCAGCACCGAGCCTTCCAGGTTCGGGCCGATCCCGCCGGTCACCATCAGCGCCACACCACCACGGGCGCGCGCGGCATAGAATTCAGCAACGCGGTTCCAGTCGCCGGTTTCCTCCAGCCCGGTGTGCATCGAGCCCATGAGCACCCGGTTCTTGAGTGTGGTAAAGCCCAGATCCAGCGGGGCAAGCAGATTGGGGTACGCAGTCATCTTGAAACTCTCCCTGGCAGTTGCCCCTAGGATCAGGGGGCGGGGGCTGCTTGTCACGGGCAAACGCCGCGTCACCCCCTTGCGTGCCCCGGCGGCAAGCGGTCTAAGGTCGGGAAAACCCATGCCGAGGAGAGCCTGATGACGCCGGAAGAGATTGCCAAGCTGCCCTATCGCCCCAATGTCGGCGTGATGCTGATCAATGCCGAGGGTGCGGTGTTTGTCGGTCAGCGCAAGGACCGATACAAGGACGCCTGGCAGATGCCGCAGGGCGGGATCGACGCGGGCGAGGAGCCACGGATCGCGGCGCTGCGCGAACTGGAGGAAGAAACCGGTGTGGCACCGGAGCTGGTGGAGATCATCGCCGAAAGCGACGGCTGGCTGCCCTATGACCTACCGCATGACGTAGTGTCCAGCTTCTGGGGTGGCAAGTACCGCGGGCAAGAGCAGAAATGGTACCTGATGCGGTTTCTCGGCACGGATGATCAAGTGAATATCGAGACTGATGATCCGGAGTTCTCGGCCTGGTGCTGGCAGCCGGTGGAGAGTCTGGTGGAAAAGATCGTACCGTTCAAACGCGAGGTCTACGCGCGGGTGGTGGCAGAGTTCCGGGAGTATTTGTGAGATGGATTTGCGAGCCTTGTTCCGACCCGCCAGAGCCGGTGCTGCCCTGACTGCGTGTATTCTGGCGAGTGCTGCCGGCCCTGCAGCTGCCCTCAGCTGTCTGCCCTGGGGACCTGCGGATGCCTACCTGCATGCCGCGAGCTCGGACAGCGTCTATAACGTCATTGCGGGTGAACTGAGATTTGACGAAAACCTGCTGCCGCAGCCCCATTCGGACAATCCCAATGATACCCCGCCGCTGGCCCGCATTCCGGCGCAACTCTCAGGTAAGCTTCTGGACGGAAAGTATTTCTCAACCCGGGTCAGTGTGCACACGGTGATTGAAGTGGAGTGCCTTGGGCCCTGGTGCGGCGGAATGAAGTCCGGTGCAGACTATGTGGTCTTTGCGGAGCAGCGCGGGCAGGAGCTGGTGGTCCGGGCCAATGCCTGCGGCGGGTTTGCCTTTGATGACACGTCCGAAGTGCGGCGGAAGGTGCTGGATTGCCACCGCGGCAAGGCCTGTGAACCGGCCGCGCCGCGGTGATGCAGGTTATTCAGCTGCGGTTGCGGGGCGCCGGGGCCGCAGCCGCACTTGGCCGAGCCAGAGGCTGAACAAGGCGAGAGTGGCGCCCAGCATCTGGTTGGGCGTCAGGGTTTCCCCCAGCAGCAGCCAGCCCAGGATCACGGCGGACAGCGGGCTGAGGACGCCGAGCAGCGAGATTTGCGACGGGTCGATCCGGGCGAGGCCGCGGAACCACAGGATATAGGTCAGCGCGCCGCCGATGAGGCTCATGTAGGCAAGGCCCAGGATATTTGCGGCAGTGAAGACCGGCATCTCTGGCACCGCGCAGAACGCAACCGGCACCAGCAGCAGCCCGCCGGCGGTCAGTTGCCAGGCGGTGAAGGTGAGGGGCGGTACCGGCGGCTGCCACTTGCGGGTCAGAACAACGCCAGCGGCCATCGACAGGGCGCCGCCAAGGCCCGCCAGAACACCCAGCGTGTCCAGTTTGGCGGCGGGGGTCAGCACCAGAAGGGCAACACCTGCCATGCTCAGAAGCGCGGCGGCAACGGCAGCGGCGCGGATCTGCGTCTGCAGCAGCAGAGCGGACAGGAACACCACGATCAGCGGCTGCACTGCGCCAAGCGTTGCGGCAACCCCGCCCGGCAGGCGGTAGGCGGACAGGAACAGCAGAACCCAGAACAGCGAGAAGTTCAGCGCGCCGAGAACCATCAGCCGCGGCAGCCAGCTGAGCGGCGGCAGCTGGCGCACCAGCAGCAGCAGCAACAGCCCGGCAGGCAGCGCCCTGAGCAGGGCCACCACCAGCGGTGAGTGGCCGGGCAGGAAAGTCGTCGTAACGATGTAGCTGCTGCCCCAGATGGCAGGGGCCAGCGCGGTCAGCAGAAGGGTCCGGATCGGCATGTGTTTCTCCTTGTCTTGATGTCGAGATAATGAATTTTATCTTGACGTCAAGATGTAAAACTCTAAACCGGCGGCATGGATCATGTGGATTTTATCACCCAGCAATGGGGGCAGGAGCGGCCGGACCTGGATGTAACGGCCATGGGTATCATTGGCCGGGTCGCGCGGCTGTATCTGGCGTATCAGCGCGAGATGCATAAGACCTTCGCGGAGTTCGGGCTGAATGCGGCCAAATTCGATGTGCTGGCCACGCTGCGCCGGTCCGGGGCGCCTTACACGCTGTCGCCGGGCGATCTGCTGAAGGCGACAATGGTGGCGTCCGGCACGATGACCAACCGCATCGATAGGCTGGAGGCGGACGGCCTGGTCAAGCGTGAGGTAAACCCGGAGGACAGCCGCAGTTTTCTGGTCGGGCTGACAGAAGAGGGATTTGCCCTGACCGACCGGGCCGTTTCAGCGCATGTCGAGACCCAGACGCGGCTGCTGGGCGGAATGAACGGCCAGGAACTCGAGGCCTTTAAGGCGCTTCTGAGCAAGGCGCAGCTGTCGGCTGACAGCTAAGGCTGGAATCGGAAAATCCCTGGCCTGCTGCAAGCACGCTGCGCGGGGCGGCAAAGCCGCGCCGCGCCCAACGGCCGGAAATGCACCGCGAGGTGCAGGTCCGGCGGGCGGGAATGCCCGGCTGGGTTAGACCAGGCCGGCTTCTTCCAGCAGGTGCCGGACGTTGGTTTCAGGACGCGGGCCGATATGCCGGATGACTTCGCCGGCACAGATGCAGCCCATGCGGGCGCACACTTCCATGCTGCGGCCTGTCGCCATGCCAAACAGGAAACCGGCAGCGAACTGGTCGCCGGCCCCGGTTGCATCGACCGGCACGATGGTCTCGACCGGCACGTCGATGCGCACCCCGTCGTTCAGCACGGTCACGCCGTCGCCTGAGCGGGTGCAGACCACCAGCGGGCAGATTGCGGCGGTTTTGGCCATCGCCGCTTCCAGATCATCGGTTTCAAACAGGGCGCAGATTTCGTCCTGGTTGCCGATCACGAAATCCAGCTCATTGCTGATCAGGTTCAGGAAACCGGCCCGGTGGCGCTCAACGCAGAACGGGTCGGAGATTGAAATGCCTGCCTTGCCGCCACCTTCGCGGCAGTTGCGGGCAGCCTCCAGAAATGCAGTCTTGCCTTTGTCCTTGTCGAACAAATAGCCCTCAAGGAACATGATCTGCGCATTTCCAGCCACATCTTGGGGCACGTCCGCGGAACCCAATTCGGACGAAATGCCAAGATAAGTGTTCATTGAACGCTCACCGTCCGGCGAGACAAAGATCATCGACCGCGAGGTCGGCAGCTCGCCATCCGCAGCCGGCGGGTTCGCGAAGCTGACGCCCTCATTGTTCATCGCATCGGCGTAGAACTTCCCAAGCGAGTCGTCACGGACCCGGCCGATGAAGGCGGCCTCCAGCCCCAATGCACCGGCACCGGCGATGGTGTTGGCGACTGAGCCGCCTGGCGTCATGACCCGGTTTCCCATTGCTGCATACAGATCCTCGCACCGGTCGCGTTCAATGAGCTGCATGATGCCTTTTTCGATGCCTTGCTCGGCCAGGAAACTGTCGTCGCACTGGGCGATCACATCGACAACGGCATTGCCGATTCCGACGAGCTGGTAGGATTTGGTCATGGGCTGCCCTCCTCGGGGAGTGTTGCGCCGGATGCGGTTCCGGCGGATGTATCTTGAGAATTGGAACAATGGGGTTCCGCCGGGTTGCAGATCGGGCGGAAATACCCTGGAAACATGAGCCTGCTGCTCACAGGTTTTTGTCCTCATACATGCAGAGGTCGCGGATGATGCAGCTGCCGCACATAGGTTTGCGCGCCTTGCAGTGATAGCGCCCGTGCAGGATCAGCCAGTGATGGGCGTGCTGCTGGAAATCCGCAGGAATGTTGTCCTCAATCGCGCGCTCCACTGCATCCACATCCTTGCCCGGCGCGATTCCGGACCGGTTGCCAACGCGGAAGATGTGGGTGTCCACCGCCTGGGCGGGCTGTTTCCACCACATGTTCAGGACCACATTGGCGGTCTTGCGGCCCACGCCCGGCAGGGATTGCAAGGCGGCGCGGGAGTTCGGAACATTGCCGCCGTAATCCTCTACCAGGATCTTCGACAGCTTGATCACGTTTTTGGCCTTGTTGCGGAACAGGCCGATCGTCTTGATATGCTCAATCAGGCGTTCCTCGCCCAGGTCCAACATCTTTTGCGGGGTGTCGGCGATCTTGAAAAGCTCGCGTGTCGCCTTGTTCACACCGGCGTCGGTTGCCTGCGCCGACAGCGCCACGGCGACCACTAGTGTGTAGGCGTTGACATGTTCCAGCTCACCCTTGGGTTCGGGCTCAGCTGCCTGGAACCGCGTGAAGATCTCGCGGAGCGTATGATAATCGAGTTGCTTTGCCATCGCGCGCCATATGTACAGAGCAATCCTTAAAGCGCAATTGAAATTGGGGCGGGAGGTTGCGCTTCATCGGATAAAGCGGGGCGGTGAGCAATAGCGCAAGTTCCGGGTCGCGTGCCTGGGGCGGGCGTATTACCTTGGGTGCAAGTCAGAATAGGTTGGGCCGATGAAAATCGAAGCGCGGGAAAATTCGTACCACTACGGCGTCATGCGCCGGGCGATCGAGGTGATCGACGATGGTGGCGAGGATTTGACGCTGGAGCAGCTGGCGGCGCGCATGGACATGAGCCCAGGGCATTTTCAGCGGCTGTTTTCAGCTTGGGTCGGGGTGTCTCCAAAACGCTACCAGCAGTATCTGAGGCTGGGTCATGCCAAGGCGTTGCTGCGCGACCGGTTCACCACGCTGGAGGCCTCGCATGCGGTGGGGCTGTCCGGGTCGGGCCGCCTGCACGATCTTTTTCTTAGATGGGAAGCGATGAGCCCGGGGGAATATGCGCGCAAGGGGCACGGCCTGCGGATCTTCTGGGGCTGGTTCGACAGCCCCTTTGGGCTGGCATTGGTGATGGGTACGGAAAAAGGCATCTGCGGGCTGGCCTTTGCAGCGGAAACCGGCGCAGAGCCTGCCATGGCCGACATGCGCGCCCGCTGGCCGCAAGCAGAGTTCATTGAGGATCCCATGGCCCTGCGGCCGCTGGCAGAGGCGGCCTTCGCCCAGAAGGGCGAAACCGCGTTGCACATGATAGGCGCACCGCTGCAGATCAAGGTGTGGGAGGCGTTGCTGCGCATCCCCTCTGGCCATGTGACCACTTATTCGGAGCTGGCCCAGGTGATCGGCGCACCAAAAGCCGTGCGGGCGGTGGGCACCGCGGTTGGGCGCAACCCGGTCAGCTGGCTGATCCCCTGCCATCGCGCCCTGCGCAAGTCAGGCGCCCTGGGCGGTTACCACTGGGGGCTGCCGGTCAAACGCGCGATGCTTGCTTTCGAGGCCGCGCGGGAGGATGAGGGGAGGGCCGCAGAGCTACGGGCCGCCGGCTAAACAAGCGTTGAACCAGGCCGGGACGGGCAGGGCGGGCTGATTTGCGCACCTCGTGCCGCTTTCGCGCTTCCTCGCGCTCTATTTCATGCGGGAGCAGGGGGCGGCGCTGGCTTTCCCAGCGGTCGAGGCCCAAAGTGATCAAAATGATCCAGTCGTAACTCAGCATAGGTTTCTCCTTTTCCTGAAAACAGAAAAATCAGATCCCTGCTGACAACCTGTTGTCAGCGGCATCTGCTATTGTGGCAGCAGATTGTCACTGGAGCCCCGCCCATGCCCCGTACCGGACGCCTGTTCGAAATCATCCAGATCCTTCGTTCTGCCCCGGCCCCTGTGCGGGCGGAAGACCTCGCGGAGAAGCTCGAGGTCTCAAAACGCACGATCTACCGGGACATCGCCGCCCTGCAGGCAATGCGCACGCCGGTGGAGGGGGAGGCGGGTATCGGTTACATGCTGCGTAAGGGCTATGACCTGCCGCCGCTTAATTTCGACGAGGAAGAGCTGGAGGCGCTGCACGTGGGGCTGGCAATGCTAATGCGTACCGGTGATGGCGCCATGCAGCAGGCCGCCGCCCGGGTCAGCCGCAAGATCTGTGATGTGCATGCCTCAGCGGAATGGCTGCAGGTGGCGCCCTGGGGGGCGCCGCTGGATGATCCGGAACAGGGCTGCGTGTCCAAGGCGCTGCTGCGCCAGGCTGTGCGGGAATGCCGCAAACTGCAGCTGACCTATCTGAGTCCCGAGAACGGAGAAAGCTGCCGGACCCTGCGGCCGCTGGCGCTGATTTACCACATAGAATGCACGATGCTGGCTGCCTGGTGCGAATTGCGCGGCGGTTTCCGGCATTTCCGCACCGACCGGATGCTGGCGGCGGAGATCCGGGAGGACTGTTTCGCTGCCGAGGCAAGGACGCTCCGCAGGCTTTGGATGGAGCAGGAAGGCTGGAATTTCGCTTTTTCCCCCTGAAATTGCGGATTTGTGCAAATTTTGCGCGGTATTCCGCCGAACCGGGAACCCCTTGCCTTGAGAACGCGGCGCAGCATCACGATATTCGTGCCGACTGCCGGGCGCCGTCCGGACCATAGAAAGCAGAAGGCAATTTGAAAATGCAGATGAAACTCACCACGGCTGGTATTGTCGCCGCAGCACTGGGCCTGAGCGCCTGTACCGACCCCGCAACCATCGGCACCCAGGGCAGCAACACCCAAAAGGGCGCGGTTCTGGGCGGTATCATCGGCGCAGGCGTTGGTGCGATTGCCAATGACTCCGACCGTGGCCTGGGGGCCGCCACCGGTGCGCTGGTCGGTGCCGCTGCAGGCGGCGTGATCGGCAACCAGCTGGACGCGCAGGAGCGCGAGTTGCGCCAGAACCTTTCGAACGACGATATCACCATCGTCAACACCGGCGACCGGCTGATCCTGTCCTTCCCGAACGACCTGACCTTTGCCACCGACAGTGCAGCTGTCTCGCCGGCGGTGCAGGGCGATTTGCGCCGTGTGGCAAACAGCCTGGTGCGCTACCCCAACAGCACCATCCAGGTGATCGGCCACACCGACAGCGATGGCGATGCGGGCTACAACCAGGGCCTGTCCGAGCGCCGCGCCAATGCAGTGGCCAGCGAAATTGGATCCGGCGGTGTGCCGTACCACCGCATGCGCATCATCGGCCGCGGCGAGGAGCAGCCGGTGGCCTCGAACCTGACGCCGGAGGGCAAGGCCCGCAACCGCCGCGTCGAGGTGGTGGTGATCCCGCAGGCCGCCTGATCCTAATAAGACGGCAGTATTTGCAGCCCGTCCCGCAAGGGGGCGGGCTGTTTTCGTTCCGGTGCAGCAGTTTTACGCAACGCTGCACATTGCTTGCGCGGGCATGTCTGTTTCATGCTGGGGGCGGCCTCTTACATGATGGGGCAACACAGACGCGAACAGAAGGAACCTTCCATGGCTGACCCCATCCTGCTGACGATTTCCGGCTCGCTGCGCCGTGAGGCCACCAATCGCAAGCTGCTGGCCGAGGCCGCACGGGTGTTTGGCCCGGCCGCTGTCGTCGAAGCCGATCTGAACCTGCCGCTGTATGATGGCGATGCGGAAGCGGCAGAGGGGATCCCGCCTGCCGCGCAAGTGCTGGCGGATCAGATCGCGGCTGCGGATGCGGTGGCGATCTCCACCCCGGAATACAACAAGGGGCCGTCAGGCGTTCTGAAGAATGCGCTCGACTGGGTCAGCCGCACCGAAGGCAGCCCTTGGGCGGACAAACCGGTGGCGGTGATGTCGGCGGCTGCAGGCCGGGCAGGGGGCGAACGCGCGCAGATGATCCTGCGCGGCTTCCTGGTGCCCTTCCAGCCGCGGCTGATTACCGGCCCGGAGGTGCATCTGGCCGGTTCCAGCAAGGAATTCGACGAGGGCGGACGGCTGACGAGCGAACAGTATGAGGCCACGCTGACCAAACTGATGCAGAAACTGCGGGAAGACATCGGCCGCTGAACTTGCCACTGAGCAGGGCGCAGTTAAGGTGGCCGCATGGATAGCGACGCAACCTCCGCCCCTGCGCAGCGAGTAAAGGATCAGATGGACCCGGCCCGCGCCGCCGCTTTTCAGGCTGCGCTGGGCCTGACGCCGCAGATTACGGCAGGCAGTCCCCTGCCGCCGTTCTTTCACCAGCTTTACTTTTGGACGCCGCTGCCGCCGGGAGAATTGGGCCGCGACGGTCACCCCAAAGTCGGCGGAGCCGGGCTGATCCCGGACATGGGCCTGCCTCGGCGGATGTGGGCTGGCGGGCGGTTGCAGCTCCACACGCCTTTACGGGCTGGTGTCACGGCAGAAAAAACCTCAGTGCTGGAAAGGGCGGAGCGGAAAACCGGCAGAACCGGGCCCTTAGGACTGGTGGCATTGCGCCATGAGATCCGCCAGGAAGGCGCGCTGTGCCTGACCGAATGGCATGATCTGGTCTATCGAGAGGACCCTGATCCGGCAGCGCCGAAACCTGTGCCGCCGAAGGCGCGGTCCGACGAGACGGACGCGCGGGAGGCGTCGTTCAGCCCGACCCTGCTGTTCCGATACTCAGCGCTGACCTTCAACGGGCACCGGATCCACTATGATCTGGACTACGCCCGCGATGTGGAGGGGTACGACGGACTGGTTGTGCACGGACCGCTGCTGGCGCAGCATCTGATGCTGCTGGCGGAGGAATTGATGGGGCCGCTAGCGGAGTTTTCGTTCCGGGCGTCCTCGCCGCTGATGCATTTCGAAGATGCCGCCTTGTGCCGCAACGGCCGGGACCTTTGGGTGCGCGGGCCGGACGGGCGGCAGTGCATGAGCGCGGCGGCAGTCCCCAGGCGGTGAACCGGAACCCTTCTGTACCCCAAGCTGCTTTGAGGCGGGCATATGGGTGGCTTTCGTGTGGCGCCGCTGAGAAGGGCAAATAAGAAACTCTTTGACGGGCAAGGCGGCAAGTTCAGAGGTTGTCCTCCACCCGGAACCCCTGGGGGATGCTATCCTTGTCTTCCAGCAGCAGGTCCGCCATCACATGGGCTGCCTTGGGGGCCATGCCGAAGCCGATCTTGAAACCGCCATTGGCGATGTAATGGCTATCGCGGCCCGGCCAGGCACCAAGCACCGGGGCACGGGACTTGGCCCGGGGGCGCACGCCTGCCCAGCGTTCGATCACCTCGGCCCCGTGCAGCACCGGCACCGCCGCGCGGGCGCGCTCGATCACGTCGTCAAGCTGGCCATCGGTGGCTCTGCCGTCGCCGAATTCCCGCTCGCTGGTGGAGCCGATGGCCAGGGTGCCGTCCGCGTGCGGGATGATGTGCAGGCCATCGGCGTAAAGCTGCGGCACTTCGCCTTCGTGAAAGCGCAAGAGCGCCGCCTGGCCCTTAACGCCGCCGCCGATGGTCTTGCCGAAGGCTTCGTTCAGCTCCAAGAGACCCGCGTAGCCCTTGGCATGCACCACCTTGCCCTGATCGGCGGCGTCTTGCTGCACCTCTACGCCCATAACCGCCAAGGCGGACACCAGCGCGGCGCAGGCGCGGCGGGGATGCATGCGGGCGCTAAGGGTGTCGTGAATGACATAGCCGGTGGCGCTCGGCGGCACCCAGGGACCGAGGCTGTCTGCCTGGCAGACGGTCCACTCAGCCTCATTCTTCCACAGCTCTTGGGCGGAGATTTCGCGGCTGCGGGCGAGCGCCAGGGAGCGTTCATCGCCGATGGGCTGCAGGCGTCCGGTGCGGCCGTAGCCGGGGGACACACCGCCGGTGGCTTCAACCTCTTCCCAGAAGCCTTCTGCCATCAGCAGGCTTTCAAGCTGGAACTGTTTCTTGGGATTCCAGTTCTCCGGCACATGCGGGGCCAGGGCGCCGACCAGCCCGCCGCTGGAGCCTGCACCTGCGCCGAACGGGTCCACCACCTGAACATGCGCGCCGCGGCGGGCGCAGAGCCAGGCGATCGACAGGCCGAAAATACCCGCCCCGCGCACCGTTACATCTGCCATTGCCATTTCGGTATCCTTTCGCCAGTGTCGCGCCGTTCCAGACACTCACTTAGGGGATTATAGCATGGCAGACCAGCAGGCCCGCCTCAGCTGGCGCGATGGCACTGTACCGGTGTCGGATCAGTTCGATGATCCCTATTTCTCGATCCAGGACGGCCTGGCGGAGACGGAGCATGTGTTTCTGGCCGGAAACAGCCTGCCGGAGCGGTTTGCTCCGGGTTTTCATATTGCCGAGCTGGGCTTTGGCACCGGTCTCAATATGCTGGCGGTCTGGCGTGCCTGGGAACAGGCGGGGCAGCAGGGGCCGTTATGCTTCACCAGTTTCGAAGCCTTCCCGATGGTGCCCGCCGATATGGCCAAGGCGCTGGAAGCTTTCCCGGCCGTTGCCCCTTGGGCGGAGCGGTTCCTTGCCAAGTGGCAAGGCACAGGAGCCTGTGATCTGGGAAGCATGCAGCTGGAGGTGATCCAGGGCGACGCGCGGGTGTCGCTTCGGGAGTGGACAGGGCAGGCAGATGCCTGGTTTCTGGACGGGTTCTCTCCGGCCAAGAACCCCGAACTGTGGGAGGAGGCGCTGATGGCACAGGTGGCGGCGCATACCGCGCCTGGCGGCTCGGCAGCGACCTACACAGCGGCTGGCTTTGTCCGCCGCGGGCTGGAGGCGGCAGGATTTGAAGTGACCCGCATCCCTGGCTACGGGCGCAAGCGGCATATGACAAGGGCGGTACTGCGATGAGCACGGTTCCCCAACCCAAAAGCGTGCCCCAGCCCCGGGTGCAGCAGAACAACGTGCCGCTGGGCATCCTGCTTATGATCGGGGCAACCATTGTCTTTGCCCTGCAGGACGGTATCTCGCGCCATCTGGCGGGAACCTACAACACTTACATGGTTGTGATGGTACGCTACTGGTTTTTTGCCGCCTTTGTCGTGTTCCTGGCCGCGCGTGCACCCGGCGGCATCCGTGCCGCTGCAAAAACGGATCAGCTGTGGCTGCAAGTCTTCCGCGGCGTGCTTCTGGCCGCTGAAGTATGTGTTGCAGTCTATGGGTTTACCGTGCTGGGTCTGATCGAGAGTCAGGCAGTGTTTATCTGCTACCCGCTGCTGGTCGCGGCGCTGAGCGGTCCGGTGCTGGGTGAAAGCGTCGGCTGGCGGCGCTGGGCGGCAATTGGCGTCGGACTGATCGGCGTCCTGATCATCCTGCAGCCGGGCATGGGCGTATTCGATCCGGCTGCAGTGATCCCTTTTATCTCTGCTTTGATGTTTGCGGTATACGGGCTGGTGACCCGCTATGCGGCGCGCAAGGACAGCACCGCCACCAGCTTCTTCTGGACCGGAGTTTCCGGCATGGTTTTTATGACTTCGGTCGGCATCTGGCACTGGGAACCGATGAGCCAAGGCGACTGGATGTGGATGGCCCTATTGTGTGTGACTGGGGTGACCGGACACTGGCTGCTGATAAAATGCTACGAGATGGCCGAAGCCAGCGCAGTGCAGCCTTTCGCCTATTTCCACCTGATTTGGGCGGCGATGCTGGGTATGGCGCTATTCGGTGAAGTGATCCGCACCAATGTGGCAATCGGCGCGGGCATCATCATCGCCGCTGGCCTGTTCACCCTATGGCGCGAACGCGTGAAGGGTTGAGCCCTTCAGTTCCTTGGAAAACGGCACCGGCAGCGGTGCCTTACCCAGCCGCGCCCGGTAGACCGGCAAGCTTTCGGTGACCCGCATCACGTAGTTGCGGGTCTCATTAAAGGGGATGTGCTCAATCCAGTCGACAATGTCCGGGTCGCCGTTCCGCGGGTCGCCATACCGCTCCATCCAGGCAACAGGGCGGTGCGGGCCGGCATTGTAGCCGGCAGCCATCATCACCACGTTGCCGCGGAACTTGCCCGCCAGGCCAGCAAGGTAATTGGCTCCCAGCTTGGCGTTGTAGTCCCATTCTGCTGTCAGGCGGGAGGTTTTGTGGCTGGCGAGAATGCCCAGTTCCGTTGCCACCAGTTTGGCAGTTGCCGGCATCACTTGCATCAGCCCGCGTGCACCGGCGTGGCTAATGACTGCGGGGTCGAATTCGCTTTCCCGCCGGGCAATGGCCAGGGTCATTTCTTCGGCCATCGGCAGCCGCCGCTTGGCAACGGGATGCAGCGGATAATAGGCGCCCTCCAGCTCCACCCCGCCGCGGGCTGCGCGTTTGGAAATCATCACAGCCAGATGCGGCTGGTCCATGTCCACTGCCATCTGCCCGAGCTGGCGCGCTTGGACCGGCGGCAGGGTCTCCACCAGATGAGTAAGAAAGCGCTCTGCCAGCGCCACATCGCCGGCTTTCAACAGCATCAGCCCGGCTTCAGTCACTGAGGATTGCATGAAAGCCGCCTCGCGCCAGTCCGGCATGGGGGCAGGTTTCACCAGTGCCGGATCAAAAGGGCGTCCCAGTTTTTCAGCAGCCAGCAGCCCGTAGAAAGACGTCTGGTATTCCGCGCCCTTAGCATAGGCCTCGTGCGCCTTGTCGGCTTCGCCCATTGCGGCAAAGGCCCGGCCCAGCCAGTAACCGCCGCGGCCAATAGAAATCGGGGTCTCGACGGAGGAAAGAAACCGTTGAAAATGCACCGCAGCAAGTTCGGGGTCACGCAGCTTTTGCAACGCGATGTAGCCAGCCAGCCATTCACAGTCGGAATAGCCGTAACCGTCCTCTGGCGTGGAGAAGTGATAGGCGGCAAGCTGGTAGGCGCGTTCGTGATCGCCATCGCGCATCAGCTGCCGGGACAGATCGCGGCGGCGGCGCAGCCATTTTCCCGGCTCACCCAGCTTGTCAGCGCTGGTGCTGCGGTCCATCATCATGTTGATGGCGCTGTCCTGCAGCCGCTTGCGGTCGCGCCAGGCAAAGCGATCATAGGCGAGGCCGGCAGACCCTTGCAGGCTGGCAGGCACGGCCTCGATTTTTGCGTCCACGCCGGCGGCACGATCCTGCAAGGCAATCCGGGCTTCGGCCAGTTTGCGTTTCTCCTCCGGCACCAGCGGCAGCATGCGCTTGGAGCTGACCAGATGATTCTCCCACAGGAGCCGGTCCAGCCGTGCGGTGTGATGCGGCTTCAGCAGCTTGCCGAAGTCCCGCAGATAGAGTTTCTGGATGGCGCTGCCCATTGCCATGGTGCGCCAGGCCAGCACGATCTCTGCCTCGCCGTCACCGCGGCGCCCGGCAGCTATCAGAGCCTTGCCCAGGCTTAATGCGCCTTCTGCGGTTTGCGGGCGATCACTTGCATAAAAGGCCAAAATCGTCTCGCGGCCAGTGGCCGCAATGGCGTCCTCGTTCTGGCGGCGCAGGTAATCCAGTCCGGGCCAGTCCGCGCGACGTTCCAAAAACGCCATTACATCTCCAGCAGAGCCCAGCCCGGCGCGCAACCGGTGCCATTCGATGATATCGTGAGCCACGCTTTGCTGCTTGCCCGCTTCGCGTACGGCCCGGTCCCATTTCTCGGCTCGCATCAGATCGAGTGCCCTGCTCAGGTCGCGGGCGTGAGCAGGCGCTTCGGGCAGAGCCGCCGCAATCAGCAGAATAAGGGCCAGGATGCGTGTCATCTCTTGCATTTTCCAACGGTCCGGGGATAGAGGCTTGAACGTTACTCATTGGCGTGCCGGTATCAACTCAAATCACTGGCATTCCGGATCTTGACTGCGGCGGATTTCCGCCTGCACCTGCAGCAAAGGGAGCGTGCCCATGTTCAACGGCTCTATGCCAGCACTCGTTACCCCGTTCACGAACGGCGAGCTGGATTTGGATGCGCTCAAACGCCTGGTAGAGTGGCAAATTGCCGAAGGTTCGGCCGGCCTGGTGCCTGTTGGAACAACCGGTGAAAGCCCGACCCTGACTCACGAGGAGCATGAGCTCGTCATCGCAGAGACAGTCAAGGCTGCAGCGGGGCGCGTACCGGTGATTGCGGGGGCTGGTTCCAACAACACCATCGAGATGATTCGGTTTGTCGAGTTTGCCGCGAATGCCGGGGCCGATGCGGCGCTGGTTGTGACCCCGTATTACAACAAGCCGACCCAGCGCGGCATGGTGCAGCATTTCCAGGCCGCCCATGACTGCGCCGAGATCCCGATCATCATCTACAACATCCCTGGCCGCTCGGTCGTCGACATGACGCCCGCGACCATGGGGGAGCTGGCCAAACTGCCGCGTATCATCGGGGTGAAGGACGCCACGGGCGATCTGGCCCGGGTCAGTCAGCAGCGCGCTGCCTGCGGCAAAGATTTCGTGCAGCTGTCCGGAGAGGACGCAACCGCGCTGGGCTTCAATGCCCACGGCGGCGTTGGCTGTATTTCGGTGACCGCGAACGTTGCGCCGAAACTCTGCGCAGAGTTCCAGGCTGCCACCCTGGCAGGCGATTATGCCAAGGCGCTGGAATATCAGGACAAGCTGATGCCCTTGCATGAGGCGATTTTCATCGAGCCCGGCCTCGCAGGCGCAAAATACGGCCTGTCGAAACTCGGCATGTGCAGCGAGGAGGTCCGCTCGCCGCTGACCACGCTGGAAGACAGCACCAAGGCGGCCATTGATGCTGCAATGGTTCACGCGGGTCTTATGTAACCCTCCGCTTGCAGTTTGAACCGGCAAGGGCGGTCTCCACCGGAGCACCGCCCTGTTGCTTCTTTCCGGTTTGAAAGTACCCGGGAGGCATCGTCCCTAAGGTGCAGGAGGGGCTGGCCGCTTCAATCCAGAAGGCCGGCCAGATGCCGTGTCTTGTCCGGATTGCGGGTTACGTAGATCTTTGAAACCCTGCTGTGCTCGATCTCCAACGACGTCGCCTGCAGGATGCCATCGTCAGCCAGGTTCAAAACTGCCGGCAGGCCGTTCAGCTGGCAAAAACGCCAGCGGACCGGAGCTGATTTTCCAAACTTGCGTGCAATGCCTTCCAGCAGCCGCAGCACCTTGTCCCGCCCGTAGATCGGGTTAAGGGCTGCCATTGCCTTGCCGCCGCCGTCCGAAATCAGCTGCACGTCCTGCGCCAGAAGCTGCGTTAGCGCTGCGGTGTCGCCAGTCCTTGATGCGCGGAAGAAGGCTTCGGTCAAATCCCGCCCCTGATCCGGGTTGGCCGGAGCCTGTGGCCGCAGTTTTTGGACCTTGCGCCTGGCGCGTGCGGCCAATTGGCGGCAGGCCTCGGGGGATCGGCTCAGTGCGATGGAGATGTCGCCGTAAGAGCCGTCGAAGATGTCATGCAGCAGAAAGGCGGCGCGCTCCAGCGGCGACAGGTTTTCCAGAGCCAGCAGCAGGGCTACTGAGACGTCGTGGTCCAGCTGTTCGGTGGCGTCCTCGGTCGGCAGGGGCTCCGGCAGCCATTCGCCCGGGTAGGTTTCACGCCGGACGCGGGCGGATTTCAGCTGGTCCAGACATAGCCGGGTGGTCACCCGCATCAGGTAACCCGCAGGGTCTTGAACATCCGCCTGAGGCGCAGCCTGCCAGCGCAGGAATGCATCTTGCAGAATGTCTTCGGCGTCGCTGACCGTGCCTAGCATACGGTAGGCGGCCGCAAACAATCGCGGCCGCGCTGTCAGGAACGCATTGGTTCCGTCGTTTTTTATCTGGGCTGTCACGCGGCGTTGGCCTCCTGCGCGGCAGGATGCGGGGTGCGGAAACCGATTGCAATACGGTTCCAGGCGTTGATGGCACTGATCAGAAGCGTCAGCACCACCTGCTCACGCGGGGAGAACAGCTGGCTGACTGCCTCGTAATCCGCATCCGGCGCGCCGGTTGTTTCCACGCGCGTCAGCGCCTCGCACCAGGCCAACGCAGCCCGCTCGCGCTTCGAGTACAAAGAGGATTCGCGCCAGGCGTTCAGCAGCTGCAACCGGTCCTCGCTTTCGCCATGGGCGCGCAGGTCGTGGCTGTGCATGTGAATGCAATAGGCACAGCCGTTGATCTGCGAGGCCCGCAGTTTTACCAGTTCCACCAGATTGTGCTCCAGGGTGCTGTCCTTGAACAGGTTTTCCTGCTCCAGCATCGGCTGAAACAGCTCAGGGGCGATGGTGAAATAGTCGAGGCGTAGTGTCATGGTTCTGTTCCTTTCTGGTGGTCTCAGGAACAGGACGAGGCAGCCAGGCCATTTGTGACATCGCCGGCGGAAATTGCTGCAAGAAAAATCAGGGCGCCGCAATAGGCGCCCTGTACACTGTCAGCGTTTGCCGTAGTAGAGGCCGACTACATGTTCGGCTTGGGCAAAGAACAGCCAGCGCGAAGTGGCAACGCCTGCCAGGTGCGACAGAACCGCGAGGGCGGCAAACACATGTTTGATCACCACGCCCTGAACCGGGGTCAGAATCAGCAGCAGCGGCAAAGCAAAGCCGAGAACAAATGCGATCATCCGCAGCTTCTGCGCGTGCCTGCGGCCTACCACATGCACGAATTCGCGCAGCAGGTAGTTGGAGCCGGTGTGGGGCGGTTCAAAGGCACGGACCGCGCCGCGGTCGCCAAGGCCGGTGGCGGTGCCCAGACTGGTGCCGGAGTTTTCCAGCGCCTTGTCGCCTTTGGCCCAATAGGCCAGCTGCACCGCACCGGCGATGGCCAGCAGCCAGGGAGCCAGCGACTCGGCACCGGCCAGCAGCGCTCCGCCTGCAAGGCTGAAGGAGAGGAACAATGCAGGCGTCAGCTCCATGTTCCAGCGTGGGATGGTCTTGAGCTGGGTATAAATCATCGAGGTGGTGAAGACGGTGGCGAGGCTGAGTGCCGCTCCGATCCAGCCCAGCAGGGTCCAATGACTGTCCATGAACACCGCGCCAAGCGCGTAGAGGCCCATCACGATCAGCGCTCCAACCGCGCAGACGCCCTCGCGGCTGAGCCAGCTGGTTTTCCACTGGGTCAAGGCGCGCCAAGCGCGCTCTGGGCGGCCCAGGTGAAAGGTGGAGGCCAATAGGCCGCCGCAGGCCAGCCCAAAGGCGATGGCGTAGAACACGAAGGCGACTGTCCCTGTCACCGCGGGTTGGCCGAGGCCGAGGAAGAACAACAGGCCAAAGCCCAAACCCGAGAGGGTGGTGAAGACGATGACGGATGGTGCGGGATGCATCAGTTCGCCCCCCCTGAAGAGTTGCCGGGAAGTTTGTCGAGCGCCTTGTCCAACCAGCCCATGAAGCCCTGCGGCTCTTCGGCGACGGGTGCCAGCAGCGGGGCGAGGATGTCAATTTCCTCTTCGATAGTGTCCTTGGGACGGGGCGGCAGGTATTTGTTTACCGGTTTGGTGCCCATTTCCGGCATCAGATCCATGCCGCCGCGCTCTGCCACCAGTTTGGAAACATCGCTGTCCGGGTCGCCCAGATCGCCAAAGTGCCGCGCACCGGCCGGGCAGGTCCGCACGCAGGACGGGATGCGATCCACTTCCGGCAGGTTTTCATTATAGATCCGGTCAACGCAGAGGGTGCATTTCTTCATCACGCCTTCGGCCAGGTCCAGTTCCCGCGCGCCGTAGGGGCAGGACCAGGCGCAGAGGCCACAGCCGATGCAGTGGTCCTCGTTCACCAGCACGATGCCGTCCTCGGTACGCTTGTAGCTGGCGCCGGTGGGGCAGACTGTGACGCAAGGCGCGTCCTCGCAGTGCAAGCAAGACTTGGGGAAATGGACCAGCTGCGCGTGGCCGTCCGCGGGCTGCACCTCATAGGAGTGCACCCGGTTCAGGAAGGTGCCCGATGGATCACCGCCATAGGGGTTCTGGTCCGACAGCGGCGCGCCGTAGTTTTCCGTGTTCCAGCCTTTGCAGGATATCACGCAGGCATGGCAGCCGACGCAGGTGTCCAGGTCGATGACCAAGCCCATCTTGCGCTCTGTGGAGTTGGGGAGCTCGGTCATTTGCCTACTTTCCACTTCAGTTCTTTCGGGCCGGTGCCAACCGGAGATTCCTGCGCCGGAAAGGCCGGCTGGCTTTCTTGCAGATCCGCGGGGACTGCGGCCTTTTCGATTTTTACTTTCAGGTCGAACCAGGCTGCCTGACCGGTGATCGGGTCCGAGTTGGCCCACCGCATGCCATCGCCCTTCGCAGGCAGCAGCTCGTGGATCAGGTGGTTGAGCAGGAAGCCCTTGGTGGCCTCCGGCGCATCTTCTTCCAGCGCCCAGGCGCCCTTGCGCTTGCCGATGGCATTCCAGGTCCAGACGGTGTTGTCATTGAGCGCCGCCATCTCCATCACCGGCACGGTGATCTCGCCGTGCGGCGAGGTGACTTTGGCCCAGTCACCGTCCTGCAGCCCGTGCTCGCGCATCAGCTTGGTTGGGACATACAGCGGGTTGCGGCCGTGCAGCTGTCGCAGCCAGGCGTTCTGCGTGCCCCAGGAATGGTACATTGCCATCGGGCGCTGGGTCAGCGCGTTAACGGTAAAACCCTCGTTCCCCTGCTGGTCGGTTTCGTACCAGATCGGCAGCGGGTCCATCACATCCTTCACCCGCTGGCGCAGGTGTTCGGGCGGCTGGCGCTCGCCATGGCCTTCGGCAGCCAGTTGGAATTTGCGCATCGGCTCGACATAAAGCTGGAACAGATAGGGCTGCGGGCTGTCATAGATGCCCATGCCGACTGCCCAGTCCTGATAGGCCGCATTCCAGGGTTTGTAATAGTCTGCGCCGTCCGGGATGTGGGCGACGTAGAAGCCTCCGTTCTCGATATATTTATCCAGCTGCTCGGGGTTCACCTCGCCCCTTCCTTCCTTGTCGCCGTTTTCACCGCGGAAGCCCGCTAGCGGACCGATGCCCGGCTTGCGCTCGTGATTGACGATGTAGTCGGCGTAGTCCTTCCACTTGGGTGTGCGGTCTTCATTGGTGAAATTCGGCAGCTTCATTCGGTTGGCCAGCTGGATCAGCACCGTCTGGAAGCCGCGCACGTTGCGGTCCGGCTCGATCACCGGCCAGCGGATCGCATCGGCGGCCGCATCCGCCTCGCAGATCGGGCGGTCCAGGAGCGAGATGCAGTCGTGGCGCTCCAGGTAAGTTGTGTCGGGCAGGATCAGGTCGGCAAAGGCCACCATCTCAGAGGAATAGGCATCCGAGTAGATGATATGCGGGATCTTGTAGTCGCCGCTTTCATCCTTGCCGGTCAGCATCTCCATCACACCCTTGGTGTTCATGGAGGAGTTCCACGACATGTTGGCCATGTACATGAACAGCGTGTCGATCTTGTAGGGATCCCCGGCATAGGCGTTGGAGATCACCATATGCATGAGACCATGCGCCGACATCGGGTTTTCCCAGGTGAAGGCCTTGTCGATCCGTGCCGGGCTGCCGTCTTCCTTCAAGGCTAGATGCTCCGGGCCGCGGACAAAGCCCAGATGCGGGCCGTCCAGCGGGGTGTCGGGTGTGGATTTGCAGTGCGGCGTCGGATGCGCCTCAACCGGCTTGGGGTAGGGCGGTTTGAAGCGGAAGCCGCCGGGAACCTCGACGGTGCCCAAAAGGATCTGCAGCACGTGCAGTGCGCGGCAGGTCTGGAAGCCGTTTGCATGCGCTGATACCCCGCGCATCGAGTGCATCGAGACTGGGCGGCCGGTCATTTTGGTGTGCTTCTCGCCGCGGAAGTCGGTCCACTCGACGTCCAGCTCAAACGCCTCGTCAAAGGCGACACGTGCGAGTTCCCCTGCGATTGCCCGGATGCGTTTGGCCGGAATACCGCATTTTTCTGCAATGGCTTCGGGGGCGTATTCACCGGCCAGATAGCGTTCGGCCATCTGGTGGAAGACCGGGCGGTGGGTGACACCGTCTTTCTCGTACACCGCCGACAGGTCAGGCCGCACGCCGGGCTGGTCGAAGGGGGTCAGCTTGCCGGTGGTGCGGTCGATCACCAGCATCTTGCCGTCATCATCTCGCAGGAACAGGCCTTTTTCCGGCCCTTCGCTGGCGTTCACCAGCACCGGCGCGTTGGTGTAGCGGCTGAGATAGTCGAGGTCGATCTTGCCCGCCTTCATCAGCACATGGACCAGAGAAAGGATGAACAGCCCGTCGGTGCCGGGGGTGATGCCGACCCAGTCGTCCGCCACAGCGTTATAGCCTGAGCGGATCGGGTTGACGCCGATCACCCGGGCGCCGCGCTTCTTGATTTTGCCGATGCCCATCTTGATGGGGTTTGAATCGTGGTCCTCTGCCACGCCGAACAGCATGAACAGCTTGGTGTGGTCCCAGTCTGGCTGGCCGAACTCCCAAAAAGCGCCGCCCATGGTGTAGATGCCCGCGGTCGCCATGTTGACCGAGCAGAAACCGCCGTGTGCCGCATAGTTCGGAGTGCCAAAGCTTTGCGCCCAGAAGCTGGTGAAGCTTTGGCTTTGGTCGCGGCCGGTGAAGAAGGCCAGCTGTTCCGGCGCTTCGTGCCGGACCGGCTCCAGCCAGCCCACCGCAATCGCCAATGCCTCGTCCCAGGAGATTTCCTTGAACTGGCCGGAACCGCGCGGGCCGGTGCGGATCATCGGCGCCTTCAGCCGCGAAGGTGCGTTCACCTGCATGATGCCCGCCGAGCCCTTGGCGCAAAGCACGCCCTTGTTCACGGGGTGGTCGCGGTTGCCCTCGATATAGGCAACCTTGCCGTCCTTCATGTGCACGTTGATGCCGCAGCGGCAGGCGCACATGTAGCAGGTGGTCTTGCGGATCTCGTCCGAAACCTTGGGCGAGGTGTTCAGGATTGGCTGCTGATGGGTCATGGGCACCTCTGGTTCGGGCCGGGCGGAAGTTTTACTCCGCAGTTTCTGTTTTGGAACTTTTTCCTGAATTCACTCGAAAAACAAAACACTAATTTCACTGCACATGCAGCGTTGCGCGTGTGTGCACTGCGATCTGGCGTTCCTCGTCCGCTGGAATGACATGGACAGCGCTGTCTGCCAGCCCGGTCCAGGCCAGATTTTTCAGAATGGCCTCGCGGATGGCGGCCGAATTTTCACCGATCCCGCCGGTAAAGGCGATGGCGTCGATCCCCTCCATTGCCGCGATCATCGATCCTGCGTGGCGTGCTGCCCAGTAACAGAAGTGCTCCACAGCAAAGCGGGCGGCGCCGGTTCCGGCGCCCTGCAGCTCCCGCATGTCGTGGCTGAGGCCGGACAGGCCGAGCAGGCCCGACCGGTGCAGCAGGTCGCGGCGCACCTCGCTGATGCTGGTCTGTTCGGCCCGGTCCAGCACCGCCCCCGCGTCGATGCTGCCTGCGCGGGTTCCCATCGTCAGACCTTCCAGCGGCGAATAACCCATGGTGGTGGCCACGCTGCGGCCTTCGGCAATGGCGCAGAGGCTGGCGCCGTTGCCAAGGTGGCAGGCGAGCAGGCGGCGGGGGAGCGGCGTGTCCGCAGTTTTCTGCAAGTTGCGCACCAGCGCCTCGTAGCTCAGCCCGTGGAACCCGTAGCGGCGGATGCCGCCGTGCAGCCAGTCATCGGGAACCGCATAGCGGACTGCGGCTTCATGGTTGGTGGCGTGAAACGCGGTGTCGAAACACGCGACCTGCGGCAGGCCGGGCATCAGGTCCATCAAGGTGCGGATTGCGCCGGTGTTATGCGGGTTGTGGAGCGGCGCCAGGCGGCTGCACTGATCAATCTGGTCGAGCACCGCAGGGGTTACAATTTCCGGCCGGGTCAGCTGGGGGCCGCCATGCACCACCCGGTGCCCGGCGGCGGCAAAGCTGGCACTGGGATGCCCCTGTTCCTCCAGCCGGTCCAGCAGCAGGCGGAAGGCGCCGGCATGATCCGGCAGCTCGGCCGCGGCTTTGTCCGGACCCAGCCGCAGCACACCGGTGCCGCCAATACCGGAGGCTTCTGCCGTGAGCAGCGCGTTCAGCGTTTGATCGAAAACCGCGAGCTTGATCGAGGATGACCCGGCGTTGACGACAAGGATGTTGTTCATGTCTGGTCCCTTCAGGCTGCAAGCTTGGCGATATTGATCAGCGAAAGCGCAGTCAGCATCAGCACAACCGCGCGGCGGAACAGCGGTTGCGAAACTGCGCGAAAGCCACGGGACCCGGCGAGAATGCCGAGACCCAGAATGGGAAAGGCCAGCAGGATGCCGGTCAGGGTTTGCGGCCCGACCAGCCCGTTTGCGGCCATTACCGGCAAGGCCATCACGTCGATGCCGGTCAGGAACACGATCATCGTGGCACGGAACACCGCAGGCGGCACCGGCTGCGCGGTCAGGAAGGCCGCCACCGGCAGCCCGCCGACGCCAGCGCTGTTGGCGATGCCCGCAATGGCACCCACGCCCACATTCCCATTGCGCCCCACCGGGCGCTCCAGCTGCCAGCCGCTTAGCAGAACCAAGCTCAAGACCAGGATCAGGCTGGAGATCGCCAGCCGCGCCTCCTGCTCGCCCAGCCGCGCCATGATGGCGATGGCGGGAACCGTGGCAACGGCTGCACCTGCCAGCAGGGCAATAGCCCGGCGCCAGTCGATATGCGGGCGGATGCCGCGTGCCTGAAAGGCGGTCATGGCGATTTCGCAGGAAAACACTACCGGGATCAGCGGCAGCGGATTGGTGGTCAGCGCTGCTAGGATGATGAAAATGGCGGAGAAACCGAAGCCGGAAAAGCCCCGGATCAAGGCCGCCGCGAATAACGCGGCGGCCAGATAGAGCCCCTGGCCCGTAGAGAGGTCAAAGGGCAGGGGCATCCACCTCAGACCTGCTGCGGGCGCATGTCCGCCTTGTCGATGCCAGCCACACGAACCGGGTTCTTCATCGCGTCGCGGCGGAAGGGCTCACCCAGTTCCTGGTTGATCATGGCTTCGATCAGCGTGGTGATGCCGTTTTTCTGGTCCTTGATTGCCTGATCCAGGGCTGTGGTCAGTTCCTCCTGGGTGCGGGCAATTACGCCCTTCAGGCCGCAGGCATTGGCGATGCCGGCGTAAGACACCTGGGTGTCCAGCTCAGTGCCGACAAAGTTGTCGTCGAACCACAGGGTGGAGTTCCGTTTTTCGGCGCCCCACTGGTAGTTGCGGAAGACGATCTGGGTTACGGCAGGCCATTCTTCGCGGCCGATGGCGGTCAGCTCGGTCACAGCAATGCCAAAGGCGCCGTCACCGGAGAAGCCGACAACCGGAACGTCCGGGCAGCCGATCTTGGCGCCGACAACCGACGGAAGACCATAACCGCAGGGCCCGAACAGGCCGGGTGCCAGGTATTTGCGGCCTTCCTCGAATGACGGGTAGGCGTTGCCGATGGCGCAGTTGTTGCCGATGTCGGAGGAAATGATCGCCTCTTTCGGCAGTGCCTGCTGGATCGCACGCCATGCTTTGCGAGGGCTGAGCCAGTCCGGCTTGGCGGCACGGGCGCGCTCGTTCCAGGTGGTGCCTGGATCGTCCTGCTCGTGGTCCATCGAACTCAACTCTTGCGCCCAGGCCGACTTGGTGTGAGCGATCAGAGCTTTGCGCTCGTCGCGGCCTTCGTCGCCTGCGGTATCGGCCAGTTTGCCCAGAATGGTGGTTGCAACCTGCTTGGCGTCGCCGACTATTCCGACGGTGACTTTCTTGGTCAGGCCAATGCGGTCCGGGTTGATGTCGACCTGGATAATCTTGGCGTCGGCCGGCCAGTAGTCGATGCCATAGCCAGGAAGGGTAGAGAACGGGTTCAGGCGGGTGCCCAGAGCCAGAACCACGTCTGCCTTGGAGATCAGTTCCATAGCGGCCTTGGAGCCATTGTAGCCGAGCGGGCCTGCGTGCAGGGGGTGAGAGCCCGGGAAGGCGTCATTGTGCTGGTAACCGCAGCAGACCGGGGCGTCGAGCCGTTCAGCCAAGGCCCTGGACTGTTCGATGGCGCCGCCGATGACGACGCCAGCACCATTCAGGATGACCGGGAATTTGGCGTTCGACAGAAGCTCAGCCGCCTGATCCAGCGCCTCGGCGCCGCCAGCGGGGCGCTCGAAGTCTACGATCTTCGGCAGTTCAATGTCGACGACTTGGGTAAAGTAGTCGCGCGGCACGTTGATCTGTGCCGGAGCAGAGTTGCGCTTTGCCTGCATGATAACGCGGTTCAGGACTTCGGCCATGCGGGAGGCGTCGCGGACCTCTTCCTGGTAGCAGACGCAATCGGCGAAGGCGCGCATCTGTTCCATTTCCTGAAAACCGCCCTGGCCCATGGTCTTGTTCGCAGCCTGCGGGGTCACCAGCAGCAGCGGAGTGTGGTTCCAATACGCGGTTTTCACAGCGGTAACAAAGTTGGTGATGCCGGGACCGTTCTGAGCGATCATCATCGACATCTTGCCGGTGGCGCGGGTGTAGCCGTCTGCCATGAAGCCGCCAGAGCCTTCGTGGGCGCAGTCCCAGAAGGTGATGCCCGCCGGCTCGAAGATGTCGGAAATCGGCATCATAGCAGAGCCGATGATGCCAAAGGCATGCTCGATGCCGTGCATCTGAAGCACTTTGACAAAGGCTTCTTCGGTGGTCATTTTCATGGGTCTTGCTCCTGAGTGAGACGCATATTCTGCCCGGGCTTGGATGCCGGGAGTTGACACAGGTTTAGGGGGCGGAAGGAGACTGGGTTAGGGCCAGTTGCTCTGCTGGAATAAGTCCAACTTCTCCCTTGGGCGGCAGCAGATTAGTTTTTCGCTTATGTGTCAGCTGGTCGCGGCGCGCGAGGCCAAAGGCCAGGTAACTACAGGCTGTGGGTTAATGGCCTCAGCGTGTCCAGCTTTGAACTGGAAAGTCTGATCAGCGCTGTTTTAGCGCTTCGGCCAGCAGGGCAAGGCCTGGTTCGATCCGGGTAGCGGAGATGGAGGAATATCCCAGGCGGTAGAAATTTTGCCTGCGGTTCTCGGCGGCAAAAAAAGGCGCACCGGGTTCGATGATAACGCTCTTCTCCCGGAGGCGTTCGGCGACCGCGGTGGCGTCAACGTTCTCCGGTGCTTCCATCCACAAGGCGGAGCCGCCGAAGCTGCCGACTCCCGCAATGTTCAGCCCGTGTCTTCGGATGGCATCCTCGATCACCGCGCGCCGGTCGTGCAGGACTTTTGCGATCCGCCGGATTTGAGCGTCGTAGTGGCCGAGCGACAAGAAGTAGGCCACAGTCCGCTGCACATGTCCGGGCGGATGCCGCAGCACACTGGCGCGCAGCGCCCGGGCCTGGCGGATAAATGGCTCCGATCCGACCAGATAGCCCAGCCGCAAACCGGGAAAAAGAGACTTAGAAAAGCTGCCGGCGTAGATCACCCGGCCTTCGGAATCCAAGGATTTGAGCGAAGGAGATGGTGCGCCTAGAAAGGACATCTCGAATTCGTAGTCGTCTTCGACAATTACCGCGTCGATCTCGTTGGCGCGCCTCAGCAGCTCCTTGCGCCGCTCCATCGGCATCGTGAATGTGGTCGGACTTTGGTGGCTGGGGGTGCAGAAGATGACGTTGGTGTCATCGGGAATGTCCCCGGGCGGCAGGCCGCGCTCATCAACCGGAATGCAATCAACCTGGCAGCGCGTCTGTATCACCTGATCGCGCAAAGTGTAATAGGCGGGATCCTCAACCGCCGCCCTGCGCCCGCGGTTCAACAGCAATTGGCAAGTGATCCAAAGGGCGTTTTGTGCGCCCAGCGTTATCAGGATCTCCTGCGGCCGTGCGGTGATGCCGCGCCGTGGCAGCGTGTGCCGGGCAATGTATTCGATCAACAGCGGGTCGTCCTGATCGAAATAGTCATTAGCTAACGCTGAGAAGTCCTTTTGCCCCAGGGCCCGCAGCGCGCACA
The DNA here is from genome assembly GCF_059429195.1 of Leisingera sp. CC-HEC093. Lineage (NCBI taxonomy): Bacteria > Pseudomonadati > Pseudomonadota > Alphaproteobacteria > Rhodobacterales > Roseobacteraceae > Leisingera > Leisingera sp. CC-HEC093. The sequence goes on from NZ_JCAIJR010000001.1 coordinate 2,291,861, forward strand.
GGCGCCAGTTGGCGTGGTCGAACAGCGAGGCATCCGCCTGTCCGTAAATGAATGGATAGCGGTAGTCACGCCAGTCCTGCGGTTTTCGCGGGGTATCGCCGCCGGTAAAGCTGCGTGCCAGCATCTTGCTCCAGTCAACGGCATCGCCGGATTTCTGTTGCGGTGTGTAGGAGGGCGGCACCGGCGCGTTTTCAGAGACAAAATACCCTGACCGTCCACGCGACGTCAGGTAGTCATTTGCCAGCAGCTCAGTATAGGCCAGCGTGACGGTAATCCGGCTGATGCCCAGATGGGCCGCCAGTTTGCGCGAGGAAGGCAATTTTTCTCCAACCCGGAACCGGCCAGACAGAATACCCTCTGCAATCATTTCCTGGATCTGCGCCTGCAGGGTGCCTTGGGCGTCCGGGTTCAGGAAGAAGGTGTCAACGGAGATGGCCATGCGCGTCACCTTAAGGTGGACTTAAGCGCGGTGCAATTTGGACTTAGGGCCAGTTAGCAGGAAACTTCGGTCCGCTCTGGCGCGTGAGCCGTATCCGGCCCAATGCTGACCCGTTTCTTGCGGTTTCAAAGGGGTGGTGAAGGTAGCCGCAAGTATCGGGTCGCCGATGCCGGGGTTAGCTCCTTAGGCATGTAAGCACAGCCAACAAGGAGATGGATATGGAGCTGAGAAACAAGACAGTCATTATCACCGGCGCAAGCAGCGGAATTGGCGAAGCGGCAGCTTTGCTGTTTGCAGCCGAAGGAGCAAATGTGGTGCTGGGTGCCCGAAGGGAGGGGGAGCTTCAGCGGGTTGCAACCCAAGTGACCAGAAGCGGCGGCAAGGCAGCCTTTCTTGCGGGAGATGTCACCGATGAAGCTTACGCATTCACTCTGACCGCGCTTGCGCATGAGAGTTTTGGAGGTCTGGACGGTGCCTTCAACAACGCCGGTGTGATGGGGGAAATAGGGCCTGTGGACGAAATGGATGCCAGCAACTGGAACGCCGTGATTGCAGCCAACCTCACAAGTGCGTTCTTCTCGGCCAAGGCACAGGTCCCGGCGCTGAAGGCGCGGGGAGGCGGGGCGCTGGTCTTTACCGGATCCTTTGTCGGGGTCAGTAATGGCGGCATGCCAGGCATGGGTGCTTATGCAGCGTCAAAGGCTGGACTGGCCGGGCTGGTCCAATCACTGGCCTCTGATCTTGCGGCGGAGGGCATACGGGTAAATGCATTGCTGCCTGGTGGGACCAGGACTGCGATGGCTGGCGATGATCCGGAGATCCACAGCTTTATCGCTGGGCTGCACCCGATGAAGCGGATGGCTGCGCCGGCCGAGATAGCACAAGCTGCGTTGTTTCTCCTGTCAGACCGCGCCAGCTTCGTGACTGGAGCGCCAATGGCGGTTGATGGCGGCATTGGAGTGCGGTTGGTTTAGATTCCGTGTTGCCGCGAAACGAAAAAGCGCCCCGGTGCAACCGGGGCGCAGTTTGGTCGTCCAACAGGGAGAGGTGTCAGCCGAAAATTTTGGTCAGAGCTTTGTCGACCGCATCGCAGATCTGGTCGATGTCATCCGCGGTGGCGATCAGCGCCGGGCTGAAGCACAGGGTGTTGTTGCGGCCAGGCAGCGAGCGGTTGGTCACGCCGATGATCACGCCCTGCGCGCCGCATTCGGCGACAACCTGTTGCGCCAGTTTCTCGTCCACCGGCTCCTTGGTCTCGCGGTCCTGAACCAGTTCGGCGCCCAGGAACAGGCCCTTGCCGCGCACATCGCCGATCACGGTGTGCTTCTCCTGCAGCGCGCACAGGTTGTTCAGCATCCGTTCACCCATAGCGGCGCAGTTGTCGAGCAGGTTCTCGTCTTCGATGATGCGCATGTTTTCCAGCGCAGCAGCGGGGCCTGCGGTGCAGCCGCCGAAGGTGGAGATGTCGCGGAAATAGTTCAGCGGGTCTGCGCTGTCGTCCTTGAACATCTCAAAGACTTCTTCGGTGGTTACCATGCAGGCAATCGCCGCGTAGCCGGAGGCAACACCCTTGGCCATGGTCACGAAGTCCGGTTTGATGCCGTACTGCTGGTAGCCGAACCATTTGCCTGTGCGGCCGACGCCGCAGACGACCTCGTCGATGTGCAGCAGAATGTCGTACTTCTTGCAGATTTCCTGCACGCGTTCCCAATAGCCTTCCGGCGCTTCGATCACGCCGCCGCCTGCGGTCACAGGCTCTAGGCACAGCGCGCCAACGGTTTCCGGGCCTTCTTGCAGGATCACTTCCTCGATCTTGTCGGCCGCGGCGATGCCGAACTCGCGGCCGGACAGATGTTCCAGGCCCAATTCATGCTTGCGGTACTCCATGCAGTGCGGAACGCGGACGAAATCCGGTGCAAACGGGCCATACTGCGCGTTGCGCTCGTCCTGGCCACCTGCCGACATGGTGGCCAGTGTAGAGCCGTGGTAGTCGCGGTCGCGGTACAGGATCTTGGTCTTCTTGCCGCCGTATTTCTTGTGGGCAATCTGACGGATCATCTTGAAGGCCTTCTCGTTGGCCTCGGATCCGGAGTTGGTGTAATAGACGCGGGTCATGCCCGGCATCTTGGAGATCAGCTTTTCGGCGAACAGCGCGCCGGGGATGGAGCCTGCGGAGTTGGCGAAATAGCAGACCTTCATCAGCTGGTCGTAGACCGCCTTGCAGATGTTCTCGCGGCCATAGCCGACGTTGACGGTCCAGACGCCGCCGGAAACAGCATCCAGAAATTCCTTGCCGTTCTGATCCCAGACGCGCATGCCCTTGCCCTCGACGATGATGCGCGGGTCGGCGCTTTCCAGCGCTTTGTGCTGGAACAGGTGGTGCCACAAGTGGGCCTTGTCGGCCTCGACAACACGGGAAAGATCGTTTTCGTTGAACGTGCCGTCCATGACATGTCCTTTCGGCGTTAGAGTGAATCAGGCTGCCCGGAACCCTACACGGGCTATGAGGCGCATTATGTACCAGAAACGTCAGATTTGCGGAATTCGTTAGGGCCAAATCAGCTGCTGACCTAAGTCCAGAAGCGGCCGGCGGCGCAACCCTGCTTAGACCATTGGTGGCAGAACACATGTTCTGGAGTTTCTGTATTGAGAGCGGGTGTGCCGCGCATGCAGACTGCACGGGCAGCCCGGGTGCGAGCCGGGATAGGATTCCGGTACAGGAGAACGCCAGTGGCAAGTTACAGTTTGATGGTGGCGCCCAATGGTGCCCGGCGTGGACGCAGGGACCATCCGGCGCTGCCTCTGACGCCGCAAAAGACAGCGGAGACGGCTGCCGCCTGTTTTGCAGCCGGGGCCGAGGCGTTGCATCTGCACGTGCGTGACGACGAAGGGCGCCATTCACTGGACGCCGGCCGCTACACCGAAGCCCTTGAAGCGGTGCGGGAGCATGCGCCAGGGATGGTGGTGCAGATTACCACCGAAAGCGCCGGGATTTATGATGTAGCGGCCCAGCTTGGCTGTTTGGAGGCGCTCCGCCCGGTGGCGGCCTCTGTCTCTGTGCGTGAAATGGCGCGGGATCCAGGGCTGGCCGCCCGCGCCTATGCGGTGTGCCAGGAAGCAGGCACCCAAGTGCAGCACATCCTCTATGGCTCCAGCTGTATCGTACAGCTGCGCCGCTGGTATCAGGGCGGAGTAGTTCCGGAAACCATGCGCGACGCGATCTTCGTGCTGGGCAAGTACAGCCCGCCGGTTCTCGCCCGCCCTGAGGGGCTAATCCCTTTTCGTGACGAAACCGCAGACCTGCGCCTCAATTGGACTGTCTGCGCTTTTGGCCGGCATGAGCTTGCCTGCCTGCTGGCGGCTGTTGCGGCGGGCGGGGGCGCGCGAATCGGATTTGAGAATAACATCGAAACACCAGCAGGCGGGCTACTGCCCGACAACGCAGCCTCGGTTGCCGCTTTTGTTCAGGCCGCACGGGATGCGGGCCATAGCCTCAGGGAGTGCTGATAATGAGTCACGTCTTTCCCCGCCACACTAAGGCTGATCTGCCGACTGCAGTTTCCGGCGACGGCTGCTATCTGATCGACGGGGACGGCAAGCGCTATTTCGACGGCTCCGGCGGTGCAGCGGTGTCTTGCCTTGGCCATTCCGATGCAGATGTCATCAAGGCTGTGCAGGATCAGGTTGGAAAACTGGCCTTTGCCCACACCGGCTTCCTGACCTCGCAACCGGCTGAGGAACTGGCAGACCTGCTGGTGGCTAATGCGCCGGGTGACATCGACCGGGTCTATTTCGTATCCGGCGGGTCGGAGGCCACCGAGGCGGCGATCAAGCTGGCCCGCCAGTACCACCTGGAGCGGGGCGAGCCGCAGCGCCGCCACATCATCGCCCGTAAACAGAGCTACCATGGCAATACCCTCGGCGCGCTGGCGGCGGGCGGCAATGAATGGCGCCGGACCCAGTTTGCACCGCTGCTGATCGGCATCTCCCACATCTCGCCCTGTTATGAATACGTGGGCCGGGCCGAGGGTGAGAGCAGCTATGACTACGGCCAGCGTGTTGCCAATGAGCTGGAGGCGGAGATCCTGCGCCTTGGGCCTGATACCGTTATGGCTTTCATGGCGGAACCGGTGGTTGGCGCCACCTCCGGCGCAGTGCCGGCGGTGGAGGGCTATTTTAAGCGTATCCGCGAGATCTGCGACACATACGGCGTGCTGCTGATCCTGGACGAAGTGATGTGCGGTATGGGCCGGACCGGGCATCTGTTTGCCTGCCAGGCAGATGGTGTCGCGCCGGATATCCTCTGCATCGCCAAGGGGCTGGGTGCGGGTTACCAGCCGATTGGCGCAATGCTTTGCACCAGGCAGATTTATGAAGCCATCAAGAATGGCTCCGGCTTCTTCCAGCACGGCCACACCTATATCGGCCACCCGGTGGCGACCGCTGCGGGCCTTGCCGTGGTTAAGGCGATGCTGGACCGGGGGCTGGTGCAGCGCTGTGCGGAAATGGGAGAGAAGCTGCAGGCTGCGCTGGAGGACCGTTTCGGCCAGCATTCCAACGTCGGCGACATCCGTGGCCGCGGGCTGTTCCGCGGGATTGAGCTGGTCACCGACCGTGAGACCAAGGCTCCGTTCGACCCGGCGCTTGGGCTGGCTGCCAAGATCAAGAAAGCAGCGTTTCAGGCCGGGCTGATCTGCTATCCGATGGCGGGCACCCGCGATGGCCGGAACGGCGACCATATCCTGCTGGCGCCGCCGTTCATCATCACCGAGGAACAGATCGCGGAATTGGTGGACAAGCTGGAAACAGCAATCATCCAATGTTTGCCGCAGTAGTAACCTCTTCGAACGAGAACGCCGCCCGGCCGCCGCCCGGCTGCTGACATCAGGCGAAGGTGGTTCCGGTATATCCGAGCTGTTTAAGTATACTGGCGTAATTCTCGACACCTTGCGCACCGGTGACCAGATGGCGGCCGCTGAACACCATCGCTGGCACGCCGCGGATGCCCTGGCTTGCCCAGAACGTCTCGCGCTGGCGCACGCTGTCAGCATGCTTGCCGCTTTCCAGCGCTGCGCGGGCTTCTGGGCCATCCAGACCAAGGCCATCTGCGGCTTCAACCAGCACATCTAGATCCGAGACATTCTTGCGTTCGGTGAAATAGGCTTTCAGCAGCGCCTGCTTCATCTCATGGCCCTTGCGGCGCACCTCTGCCCATTCGATCAACTGGTGCGCCTGGAACGTATTGTAGATCCGCATGCCGTCAAAAAAGCGGAAGGTGAACCCCAGGGCCTCCCCCAGTTCGGTCAGTTGCGCCCGTACCTGCGCTGACTGCTCCGCCGTGCTGCCGTATTTCGCCGCCAGATGCTCCCGCAGGTCCTCGCCTTCGGAGGCCATATCGGGGTTCAGCTCAAACGGCTGCCAGTGAATGTCCAGATCCACCCCGGCGTGGCGAGCGGCGAAGGCAAGCTGACTGTAGCCAACCGCACACCACGGACAGACAACGTCTGAGATAATATCGACCCGGAGGGCAGGGAGGGGTTCATTGGCTGGCATGCGGCTAGACCTCAGTGTTCGGGTGGATTGTGGACAGATGGGGGCCGCAGCGCGGTTATGCAACCGCCGGGGCAGCAAAACGGCCAGCCGCGGCGTGCCGCCTAGCTCCAGCGGAAGAGGCATTTGGCATTGACGGCGCGCGCAACGGCCACACAGTTGAAAACATTCACTTTGGCTGAAATGGAGAAAACCGGCATGACTGCGTTCACCGACTGCCTGTCAGACTTTCCGCGTGCCAGACTGCTGATGCAGCCCACCCCGCTGGAACGGCTGGACCGGTTGTCACAGCAGTTGGATATCGATCTTTGGATCAAACGGGACGATCTGACGGGTCTCAGTTTTGGCGGCAACAAGACCCGGCAGCTGGAATTCTACTTGGGAGCAGCAGTCGCGGAAAAGGCGGATACCATTCTGATCACCGGTGCGGTGCAATCGAATTTCGCTCGCACCGCCGCTGCGGCCGCCTCGAAGCTCGGGATGCAGGCCATTCTCCAGCGTGAAGAGCGGGTACCTGGGATGGACCCGCTTTACTACAGCTCGGGCAATATCTTTTTGTCCGGCATTCTGGGTGCAGAAGGCATGAGCTACCCGGACGGCGAGGATGAGGCGGGGGCTGACGCCGCGCTGGAGGTGCGGGCGGAGGAACTGCGCGCGGCTGGGCGAACCCCCTATATTATTCCGCTTGGCCTGGGGCACCCGCCATTGGGGGCGCTGGGTTACGTACTGGGCGCATCAGAGCTGGCAGCGCAAATCGGCAGCTTCGACGCGGCCGTGGTGCCTTCTGGCAGCGGGGCTACTCACGGCGGCTTCCTAACTGGTATTCGCCGCGCGGGCATCACCGCACCGGTCTATGGAATCTGCGTCCGCCGGGATGCGCGGCAGCAAAAAACGCGTCTGGATCGGGTGACAGCAGATCTGGCCGATTTAATGGGGTGCCCAAGGCCCTTTGGGAACGCGGACATCCTCACTTGGGATGGGGTATTGGCGCCCGGGTACGGGCGCACAGGTGCAGCGTCCCGGACGGCGCTCCAGCACATGGCAGGCGCAGAGGGAATCCTTCTGGATCCGGTTTATTCGGCTAAGACCTTTGCCGGTCTCCTGGGCCTTCTGGCTGAGGGTGTCATCAGCAAAGGGCAGAAGGTGCTGCTGCTGCATACCGGCGGGCTGCCGGCCCTGTTTGCTTATCAGAACGAACTGGGCTTCGGAGGCAGTGAAGGTGCCTCCTGACGCTGCGCTGGGACGTCTATTGCAAGGCTGGAAAACTTGAAATTCAGCCTTTGCCCAATTCACTCGCTTCCCGTGCCAAGTCTTCTATTGCGCGCCAGTTGCCGGCCTGGACCAGATCCTTGGGCGCGACCCAGCTGCCGCCAGCGCAGACTACATTGCCCAGGCTCAGGTAGCTTTCTGCATTGGCGGGGGTGATACCGCCGGTCGGGCAGAAAGAGATCTGCGGTAAGGGCGCGCCGATGGCCTTGAGCGCCGGGGCGCCGCCAGAGGCTTCAGCCGGGAAGAATTTCAGCATACCGTAGCCGCGCGCCAACAGCCGCATCGCTTCGGTGGCGGTCGCCGCTCCTGGCAATAATGGCAGACCGATGGATTCGCAGGCGTCCAGCAGGTAGTCGGTGGCGCCCGGCGAAACGCCGAACTTGGCGCCGGCCTCCTTGGCCGCCTCGGCGTCCTTGGGGGTGATCAGCGTCCCGGCCCCGACAACGCCGCCCTTCACCTCTGCCATCTCGCGGATCACGTCGAGCGCGGCGCCGGTGCGCAGAGTGACTTCCAAGGCGGGCAGCCCGCCCGCCACCAGTGCCTCGGCCAGGGGGCGGGCATGGGCTGTGTCCTCTACCACCAGCACCGGCATCACCGGCGCCAGGGCGCAAATCTCGCAGGTGCGCAGGCTGGCGTCCTGAGGGGAAATCCGCATCATTCAATCTCCAAATACGCTGGCGCCCTGATCGGCTGAGGCAACCGAGCGGCGGAACAGGGAAAACAGTTCACGGCCGGTACCGTGCTGATAGGCACTGAGATCGGCAGTGGCCGGTTCGCGCTCCATTGCGCCTTCTGTCAGGACCTCCAGCGTGCCGCGAGCTGCATCGAGCCGCAGAAGGTCGCCGTCCCGGATCCGGGCAATCGGGCCGCCGTCGAGCGCCTCGGGCACCACATGGATCGCCGCCGGGATCTTGCCGGAGGCGCCGGACATCCGCCCGTCGGTCACCAGCGCCACTTTCTGGCCGCGGCCCTGCAGGATGCCGAGGAACGGTGTGAGGCTGTGCAATTCCGGCATGCCGTTGGCCTTGGGGCCTTGGAAGCGCACCACCACAATCACGTCGCTGGTCAGTTCACCTGCTTTGAAGGCGGCCTTGGCCTCTTCCTGGTCATGAAAGACCCGGGCCGGCGCCTCAACCACCTGATGTTCTTTCGCGACCGCTGAGACCTTGATGACGGCGGTGCCCAGGTTGCCAGTCAGCCGTTTCAGCCCGCCGGTTTTCTGGAACGGGGCATCACCTGGGCGCAGAACCGCGTCATTCAGGCTTTGTCCCGGGCCCGGGCGGAAGGTCAGGCCGTCCTCCGACAGGAATGGTTCCTGTGTGTAATTCTCCAGGCCTTCGCCCGCGACCGTCCGGGTGTCCGGGTGCAGAAGGCCGACCTTCAACAGTTCGCCGATCATGTAGCCAAGGCCGCCGGCCGCATGGAAATGATTCACGTCGGCCAGGCCGTTGGGGTAGACTTTGGCCAAAAGCGGCACTGCTTCTGAAAGGTCTGCAAAGTCTTGCCAGTCAAGGATGATGCCGCCCGCCCGCGCCATGGCGATCAGGTGAATCAGCAGGTTGGTGGAGCCGCCGGTGGCCATCAGCCCGACAATGCCATTGGCATAGGCTTTCTCGTCCAGAACGTCGCAGACCGGGGTGTAGTTGTTGCCGAGTGCGCTGAGCGACAGCGCCCGCTTGGCACCCTCTACCGTCAGCGCCTCGCGCAGGGGCGTGCCAGGATTGACGAAAGAGGATCCCGGCAGATGCAGCCCCATGAACTCCATCAGCATCTGGTTGGTGTTGGCCGTGCCGTAAAAGGTGCAGGTGCCGGGGCCGTGGTAGGCGGCCATTTCCGCTTTCAGAAGCTCCTCGCGGGTGATTTCACCGGCGGCGAATTTCTGGCGTATTTGTGCCTTTTCATCATTCGCCAGGCCGCTGGTCATTGGGCCTGCTGGCAGGAACACGGCCGGGATATGGCCAAAGGCTTGGGCGCCGATTACCAGCCCGGGTACGATTTTGTCGCAGACGCCGAGGAAAACCGCGGCGTCGAACACGTTGTGGCTGAGCGCGATGCCTGACGCCATGGCGATGGTATCGCGGGAAAACAGGCTCAGCTCCATGCCGGCCTCGCCCTGGGTGACGCCGTCGCACATCGCAGGCACCCCGCCGGCCACCTGCGCGGTGCCGCCCGCCGCCCGCACCGCATCGCGGATCAGCGCCGGATAGGTCTCAAACGGCTGATGCGCCGACAGCATGTCATTGTAGGCTGTGACAATCCCCAAGTGACCCTTGCTGCCTTCGGCTAGCGTTTGCTGGTCTGTGCCGGTAGCCGCATAGGCATGGGCCTGACCAGAGCAGCTGAGATGCGCCCGGGCCGGGCCTTTGCCCTGCGCAGCACCCATCCGTTCCAGGTAGGCAGCGCGAGGCGCCTCGCTGCGGAGGACAATACGCTCCGTGACGGCGGCCAGTGTGGAATTCAGAGTCATGTTGTGCCTTTGCTGCAAACTGCGGGGGCGGAGGGGAGAGCGGCCAGCCTAGGCTCCGATGCTGCGCCAGCGGCGGCCGTCGCGGTGGATCAACAGGAGTGAATCGTCGGGGCCGGAACTGCCGCTGTCATAGGGCTGCGGAGTGTCGCTTGCGTCCAGCCAGCCGGCGATAATCGGGTCGGCCCAGGCCCAGGCAGCCTCGACCTCATCGCCGCGCATAAACAGGGTTTGGTTGCCGCGGATGACATCCATTATCAGGCGCTCATAAGCGTCTTGAGGGCGCCCCGATTCCGGCAGTTCATCCGCAAAGGTCATGTCCAGGTTGGCGCCAGTGAGCCGCATGCCGCCAGGGCCGGGGTCCTTGATGGTGGTTTTCAGGGTGATGCCCTCGTCGGGCTGAAGGCGGATTATCAGCACATTGCCATGCACCGGTCCCGAGCCCTCAAAAATGTTGTGCGGCGGGTCGCGGAAGTAAACGGCGATCTCGCTCACCCGCTCGCGCAGGCGTTTACCAGTGCGCAGATAGAACGGCGTGCCAGCCCAGCGCCAATTCGCCACCTCTACCTTAAGCGCGATGTAACTTTCTGTGCGGCTGGCGGCATTGTCGGCGTGATCGCGGTAACCGTCGCCGGTCGCGCCCCTGTACTGGCCGCGGGCAATGCTGGCCTGGGGCACCGGGCGCAGTGCCTCGATTACCTTGACCTTCTCGTCGCGCACCGCGTTAGGGGTGAATTGGGCGGGCGGCTCCATCGCGGTAAGGCAAAGAAGCTGCATAAGATGGTTCTGCACCATATCCCGCATAGCCCCGGATTTGTCATAGTATTCGCCGCGCCCCTCTACGCCGATGCTTTCGGCCACAGTGATCTGCACATGGTCGATGTGTGAGGAGTTCCAGAGCGGTTCGAACAGCGAATTGGCAAAGCGCAGTGCCATCAGGTTCTGTACCGTTTCCTTGCCCAAGTAATGGTCGATCCGGTAGATTTGCTGTTCCTCGAAGTGCTCCCGCAGCGCCGCGTTTAGTGCCTTGGCTGAGGCGAGGTCGTGACCGAACGGCTTTTCCAGAACGATGCGGCTGTCGGGTGTCGCGATGCCGGTTTCACTCAGGCGGCGGGCAATGTCTGTGAACAGCGACGGACCAACCGACAGATAAAAGGCACGCACGGCATCATCACGCAGTTTAGCGCGGATTTCATCCCAGCCGGCGTCGCCGCGGGCATCCACCGCGGCATAGTCCAGAAGTGCCGTGAAGGCAGAGATTTCCTTGGGCGTGGTTTCCACGTCCTGACCGAAGTCGCGGATGGCTTCTGCGGTCTGGCTGCGGAACTCTTCTGCCGTCAGTTCGCTGCGCGAGCTGCCGATAATCCGGCAATCACTACTGAACTGGCCGATCTGAAACCGGTGGAACAATGCGGGCAGGATCTTGCGGCGAGCCAAGTCGCCGGTCGCGCCGAACAGCACGAGATCAAATGGGTCGACAGGAATGACGCGGGAAACCATTGATTTTACATCGCTGTTCCTTGGGGCCGCAGAGCCAGGCTATTGTGCCGCCTGAGGCTGAGGAATTCAATTCCCCCTGTTGGCACATGGCCGGTGAAGGTTTCGTTATCGATAACATGAGGTCGCACAAAGGGCTACAGAAAGTTCATCCTTTTTACTCCGTGAGGGTAAAAAGGTGAGCTAGATGCCGAAAGCAAGGATGAAGTCCGGGCTCATCGGGAAGCTACAGCAATCAAGCATCCTGAATTTGCGGGACTAAGGAGGGACACAGTGCTGGTTGTTTGTTTGCCAAGAAATCCGCCCGCTTAAAGACAGGCCTTCGTGATTTGACTAATAACCCGCGTATATCTGCTTACATTCGCGCAAATTCGCATACTTTCCGCAGAGGCCGATTTGAGAGATGTATGGGGCAAGGCAACACTCAACAAATAAGAGGAAACCCTCAATGCCCGGCTCTTACAGCATTATCGAAAATACTTGGGTACCGCTGCCGGACGGGCGCAGACTGGCCGCGCGGATGTGGCTGCCTGAGGGAGAGGGGCCGGTTCCGGCGATTTTGGAGTATCTACCCTACCGAAAGCGCGACGGCACAGCGCCGCGGGATGAAACCACGCATTCGGTTTTTGCCGCTGAAGGCTATGCTTGCTTGCGGGTCGACATTGCAGGCACGGGCGATAGCGAAGGCGAATTTGATGACGAGTACTCCGAGCAGGAGCTGAGCGACGGAGAGGCGGTGCTAGACTGGATTGCTTCGAGGCGCTGGTGCAACGGCAATATCGGTATGATCGGCATCAGCTGGGGCGGTTTTAACGGGCTGCAGTTGGCCGTCCGCCGCCCACCGGCGCTGAAGGCCGTGGTTTCTGTGGCCTCCACCGTGGATCGCTATGCCGATGATATCCACTACATGGGCGGCTGCCTGCTTAGCGATAATATCAATTGGGGCAGCCAGATGTTTGCCTATCAGTCGCGTCCTGCAGATCCTGAACTGCGCGCGGATTGGCGCGAAGACTGGATCAAGCGGATTGAGGAAATGCCCTTTATGGCAGCCGAATGGTTGCAGCAGCAGCAGCGCGGTGCGTTCTGGAAGCATGGCTCTGTTTGCGAAGACTGGTCTGCAATCCAGGCGCCGGTGTTGGCAATCACTGGTTGGGCCGATGCCTATGTGAATGCGCCGCCTGCGCTTGCCGCCAATCTCACAGTGCCTGCGAAGGCGATGATTGGCCCATGGGAGCACCGCTACGCCCACATTGCCAAACTGGACCCGGCGGATTTTCACGGTGAGGTTCTGCGCTGGTTTGGCAGGTGGCTGAAAGGGGAGGAAACCGGTGCAGAAGACTTGCCGGATTACCGCGTGTTCATGCAGGAGCATTTCAATCCCACCATGCAGAACAAACCGCGCCAAGGCCGCTGGGTGGCGGAGCCGGAGTGGCCCTCGCCCAATGTTCAGGAGCGAGAGCTTTATCTGAGACAAGGGGAGCTGGCGGATGCGCCCGGGCACGGGGTGCTAGCAGTTAGCAACCCCGCCACCGTGGGCCAGGCCTCCGGCTATTTCTGCCCCGGGATGCGGTTTGACAATGAACTTGCAGGCAATCAGGCAGTTGATGATACGCTGTCGGTCTGTTTCGACACCCAGCCGCTGCAAGAGCCGCTGGAACTGCTGGGAAGGCCACGGGTGAGGGTGGCCTTCAGCGTGGATAAGCCGGTGGCGCAGCTGGTAGCGAGGCTTTGTGATGTTTCGCCTGAGGGGGTGTCGCAGAGAATTACCTTCCGGCCGCTGAACCTCACCTGCCGCAATGGGTTCGAGGTGCCGGAAACACTGGTTCCTGGGAAGCGCTATGAAGCGGAAATCGAGCTTAATGAGTGCGCGCATCATCTGAGAAGGGAGCATATTTTGCGGCTGGCGATGTCAGCGTCTTACTGGCCGATTGTCTGGCCCGCGCCCGAGGCCGCGGAAATAACCCTCCACTTGGAAGACTGTGCTTTGGTTTTGCCCGAGCGCAAGGTGACGAAAGAGGCTACGCCTCAGCCTCCAGGTAAGCCAAGGGATTATCCGGTGCTCCAGTCAAAGCAGCTGCGGGCAGCGGGCGGCGCTTCCAAAACCTGGACGCGAGAGGGCGGCGTGCTGGTGCTGGATACTTTCGATGACTACGGTAAGTCGGTGGATCCCTATCACGGCATGTGCGTGGGCAGTCATGTTTCCATGCACTACGAGGTGCATCCAGATGATCCGGCCACGGCAGCCTTTGCCAGCGACTGGACCTTTGAGTTTGAGCGCGACGGCTGGCAGGTTGCGGTTGATACCGCAAACAAGATGACATGCGACCGGGAGAACTTTTACCTCTGGCGCAAGGTGACGGCCTATGAAGGCGACAACAAGGAGATTGTCCTGACTAAGGAGTGGCAGCAGACGATTCCCAGGGGGGTCTTGTAAATCGTGGCGGCGTGCGGGTGGATTTTCGGCAAATCGTCCGCATCTGCCTTGGTTTTGCCATAGTGCGTTACCGAAAGCACACAGGACCTTAACCATTTGATTGCAAACTGAGCTCTCAGCGGGCTGCAGTTGCCTTGGCCGTGCCGGATCGGTCAGCATCATGGTTAACGAGCAGTTAAGAAACAGACTTGAGGGCGAGAGAGTGCAGCTTTCCGTTGTTGTGCCCTGCTACAATGAAGAAGAGACGGTCCCCCTTCTGGTGGAGCGGCTGGTGCAGGCCATTGAACCATGGGCGCAAGACGCCGAGATCATCCTGGCGGATGACGGATCCAGCGATAATACCTGGGCCGCGATCCAAGCCGCGCATCAAAAACACGCGGTTGTGCGGGGCATACGCCTGTCGGCCAACCGCGGCCATCAAGTGGCGCTGACCGCTGGGCTGGAAGCTGCCCGGGGTGACCGCATCTTTATGCTGGACGCCGATCTGCAGGACCCGCCGGAGATTCTTCCGGATATGATGCTGATGATGGACCGCGGTTACGACGTGATTTATGGGCGGCGGGCAGTTCGGCAGGGAGAAACCCTCTTCAAGAAGGCGACCGCCTTTATGTTCTACCGGTTTTTGAATGCACTGTCGGATGTCGACATTCCAAAGGACACCGGCGATTTCCGACTGGTCAGCCGGCGCTCGCTGGATGCTGTGCTGGCGATGCCGGAGCGGGCGCGTTTCATCCGCGGTATGTTCGCCTGGGCGGGTTTCAAGCAAATCGGGCTGGAGTATGTGCGTGACGCCCGGGTGGCTGGAGTCACCAAATACCCGCTACGGGCAATGCTGCGTTTTGCGGCTGATGCGCTGACCGGGTTCTCCACCAAGCCACTGAAAATGGCGACGCGGCTGGCCTTCCTGAGCCTATATGTGACTTTCCTGATGGCGGTCTACGTGTTCCTGTCGCTGATCCTTCACAGTACTGCACCCGGCTGGGCCTCGATGCTGCTGGCGATTTCCTTCTTTTCAGGGATTCAACTGCTGACGCTGGGGATCATGGGGGAATACATCGGGCGGCTGTATATGGAGAGCAAGCAGCGGCCGATGTATTTCCTGTCAGAGGAAACCCAATGCAGCCTGGCCGGGCAGGCAAGTATTGCGGTTGACCAACCTGAAGTGTTGCAAAAAGAAGCTTCGTGAGCATGCGAGACTGGGCACTGATAACCCGTTTCTGCATCGTCGGCACGCTGGTTGCGGGTATTTACTTCTCGGGCTATTTGGTGTTCCTCGCAGCGGGGCTTACGCACGCCGCCGCCAATGCGGTGGCATTTTCGTGTGCCGTGGTGGTGCAATATGTGCTGCAAACTTGGTGGACATTCCGCCGTCCGCTGGGCCTGCCAGAGCAGGCACTGCGTTTTGCCTGTGCGATTGCGGCCGGATTTGCCATGTCGGCACTGATTACCGCGGGCCTAGGACCTGCGCTTGGATGGCCGGATTGGTGCTCTGGCGCCGTTGTCACCGTTTGGCTGCCGGTACAAAACTACATTGTCTTCCGCGTTTGGGTATACGCAACGGCCTGCTAGAGCCGTTATTGGAGGTGAAATGGCGCAAATGTTTGTCCCCTTGGTCCAGCAGGAAACCCTGCTTCCATCCGCTCCCTCAGGGGAGAAAAGGAGATGACCATGGCCAGCATTCGAAGTGCCGTTCCAGCCTCGGTCCCCTATTCCCGTCTGTGGCGGCTGATTGCCGCCGTCTTTGCAATGCTGATGCTGACGGCGCTCTTCCAATTGCCGGACCCGATGGTGCGGCATGACGACTACCCCGCACTGCTGTCAGATCCTGCACTGTTTTACTCTAAGACTCTGACGGAGGGGCGGTGGGTTAACTACTTGTGGCACCTGCGCGGTGTAGTAACGCCTGCGTGGCTCAATTTCGCTATCTATCAGCTTCTATGGGCGGTTTATCTGGGGTGTATGGTGCGTAACGCCCTTGGCCGCGAAGCTGATGTCTGGCAGCAGGTGATGGTGGCGCTGATCGCGGGGCTGTGCCTGCCGTGGGTGCTGATTTCGCTATGGTTCAATACCCTTATTCCCGGGTTGGCAATAGTCGCGTTTCACGCCTGGCTTGCCACACGGTTGAGCGAGCGCGCGAGCCGCTGGCTGATGGTGGTGTTTGTCCCGACCTCTTTGATGGCCTATACGACCTACCCGTTTTTGATTCTGGCAATGTGCCTGACACGAGCCGACACCAAGCGCTCGGCACGCGATCTGGCAGGCCTGCTTGGGCTTTTCGTCACCAGTTTTGGAATTGGGATGCTGACGATATACTCGCTCAACTATGCTGCACATGGTGTCTTTGGTGTGCCGATGGCGGAATGGCGCAATCCCAATCCGGCAACCGATCTAGCGACCGCGCTGGAGAATGCCAAGCTGGCCGCGGCTTTCCTGGTGAACCTGGGGCTTAAGGGGGGCTACAACGTAACTGGTTTGGCGCTGCTGCAAGGCGTACTGCTCGCCGTTTCTGTCTGGTCAGTGCTGCGGCAGGATAAATGGCGGGCGATCTACATGTTGTCCGGTGCCGGGGTGGGTGTGGCGCTGATCTGCCTTCAGGTAATCCGCAGCGGCATTGACATGCCCGTGCGGTCAGGCGGGTTTCTCTGGATCTACGGAGCAGTCTTTTTTGGTCTGTTTGTGCTGTCCCTGCGTGACGCCGGCCGGATCCGGTTAAGCCGGAATCTGCTGTTCATCGTCACGGCCATGTATGTGGTTTTTGCCGGGATGACACACTACTACTACACGGAATGGCACCGGCTGAGCCGGATCATTTCTTCGGAATTGACCGTAGGCCAGGGGCCGATTTACGTCACCGGAACCTACCTTTCCCTGGAGGCCGCTCGCAAATCGGATCTGCAGAAATGGCAATCCGTGGAATTCCGCCTGAAGCATCTGACAGGCCGGGACATTGTAATGTGTGAAAACAAGCCTGCAGCCTGTGCAGGGCTTCCGGCCGAGCTGCGTGCCGGGTTGCAAAGCACCGGCTTTGCAGTGCGCCAAATAGAGGGTGGCACGGTGCTGATGCTTTCGCCCGTAGCGCTGCGTGAGGAAAAACTGGAGGCAGCGCGCAAACGGCGGGAGGGAAATTGAAACGCGCTGTTGCGGTCAGAAATCGAGGCCAAGATCCAGCGTGCGCGCAGAATGAGTGAGCGCACCTGAGGATATGTAATCCACACCTGTAGCCGCGACTTCGGCAATGCGTTCCAGCCGCATGTTGCCGGAGGCTTCGGTCACTACATGGCCCTTAGCCATCTTCACTGCATTCATAAGCGTCGGGGTGTCCATGTTGTCGAGCAGGACTACATCGGCACCGCCAGTGGCGATCACTTCTGAGAGCTGGTCCAGCGTATCGACCTCGATCTCGACTTTCATCATGTGGCTGACGCTGGACTTGGCGGCTTCTAGCACTGCTTTCACGCCGCCAGCAGCGGCAATGTGGTTGTCTTTGATCAAGATCGCGTCCGACAGGCCGAAGCGGTGATTGTAGCCGCCGCCGTGCAGCACCGCCTGCTTTTCGGCAATGCGCAGGCCCGGGGTGGTCTTTCGGGTACAGGTGATGCGCGTGCTGGTGCCCTTGGTTTCCGCGGCAAAGGCTGCTGTGAGCGTTGCGATGCCCGTCAGGCGGCCGGCAAAGTTCAGCGCCACACGTTCGCCCGACAGGATCGAGGCGGCGGAGCCTTCGATCGTCATCAGAGTGTCGCCCTTCTTGCAAGGGCTGCCATCCGGCAGGAGGGTGTCCACCTTCAGCCCGGCATCCACCAGGTGAAAGGCTATGCGGGCGATCTGCATACCCGAGACTACGCCGTCCTCCCGCGCGTTCAGCCGGGCGGAATAGGTGGTAGAAGCGGGGATCACCGCACGGGTGGTGATATCGCCGTTCTGGCCCAGGTCCTCCATCAGCGCAGCGCGGACCATCGGTTCCAGGATCAGGTCGGGCAGGGTGGCGAATTGGGTGCTCATATCAGTTCCTTCACGGCCTTGGCGCGAATGGCCAGGGCCTCATCCAGGGTGATGCGGGTGCGGTGGGCCTTTGCAGGATCAGCCTCTGGGAAGTCATCGCGGAAATGGCCGCCGCGGCTTTCCTCGCGTTTTAGGGCTGCTGCTGCTATCAGTGTTGCGGTGGCGCACATATTGACGAAGTTCTCGTCATTAATTTGTTCGGCTTCGAGCCGGGCAATGGCCGCAAGCGCCTGGCTAAGTCCCCCGGCCGTGCGGCGGACGCCGGCATGGGCGGTCATGGTCTCCCGCAGGGAGTTTACTGCTGCGAGATCCAGTTCCCGTCCGCCGGCAGGGAAACTTGGGCGGACCTCTTCCGCGCCTTTGGAGATTTTCAGCACAGACATGTCCTGCGCTGCGTTGCGGGCGTAGACCAGCGCCTCAAGCAATCCGTTGGACGCCAGCCGGTTGGCGCCATGCAGACCGGTCGACGAAGCCTCGCCGCAGACCCAGAGGTTTGCGAGGCTGGTGCGTCCTTGCAGGCCGGCGTCAACGCCACCCATGTGGTAGTGGGCGGCGACAGCCACAGGGATTGGCTCTTGCACCGGGTTAATGCCAGCGCGGGCGCAGGTTTCGGCCACCGTCGGGAAGCGGGTCAGCACTTCCGCGCCGAGAGCCTTTCGGGTGTCCAGCATCGGACGGCGGCCTGCTTGCGTTTCAGCAAAGATTGCGCGGGCAACGATATCGCGCGGGGCCAGTTCGGCATCCGGGTGAGCCTCAAGCATGAAGCGTTCACCAGCGGCGTTGATCAGCACCGCCCCTTCACCGCGCAGGGCTTCAGTCGCCAGCGGTGCCGGATCCTCTCCGATGTCGAAGGCGGTGGGGTGGAATTGAACGAATTCCGGATCTGCAATGCAAGCGCCAGCGCGGGCGGCGAAGCCGATCACCTGGCCGCGGATGCGGGGCGGATTAGTGGTGTGGGCATAAAGCCCGCCAGAGCCACCGCCCGCCAGAAGCACGCCCGGCGTCTTGATCATCACGGGGGCAGACGGCGCGTCGGCGCGGGTGATCCAGATGCCGGTTGCGGTATCTCCCTCAGTCTCGAGCCGCACGGCCTGGGTGTTTTCCAGAACTTGCACGGACGGGGTGGCACGCACGGCTGCAATCAGAGTCTGCATGATCTGATCGCCGGCCTGGTCCCCCTTTACCCGCACCACGCGGGCAGCGGAATGAGCGGCCTCGCGGCTCATCACGTAGTTGCCGTCCGCGTCGCGGTCGAAGGGCGTGCCGAGTTCGGTGAGGTCGATGATATGCTCACGCGCAACTCGGGTCACCATGGCGGCAACCTCCGGGTCGACTGTGCCGGCCCCTGCCTGCAGTGTGTCGGCGGCGTGGGCCTCCGGCGTGTCATGGCAGGCCATGGCTGCTGCCACGCCACCTTGCGCCCAGGCAGAGCTTGCGCCTTCGCCTAGCAGTTCTGGAGAGATCACAAGAACCGGCCGCGGTGACAGCTCAAGCGCGGCGTAGAGCGCGCCAAGGCCAGCTCCGGCAATGACGATACGGCCGGTTTCGATCACGGATCAGACGCCCAGCTTTTGCGAAAGATCGATCATCCGCTGAACTGCGACACGGGCTTTTTGGGCGACTTCGGGGTCTACCTCGACCGGCTCTGTCATGGTGTGCAGCGACCACAGGATTTTCTCCAGGGTAATCTTCTTCATGTAAGGGCACATGTTGCAGGGGCCGACAAATTCAACTTCCGGCAGCTGGTCCGCAATGTTCGAGGCCATCGAGCATTCGGTGATTAGCAGAGCCTTTTCCGGCTTCTCGTCGGTCACATATTTTACGATGCCGCTGGTGGAGCCGGAGAAGTCGGCCTCGGCCACCACGTCCGGCGGGCATTCCGGATGGGCAATCAGCCGCGTGCCCGGGTTCCATTCCCGGAATTCGCGCAGGTCTTTTGCGGTGTACTGCTCGTGCACGATGCAGGAACCTTCCCACCAGACGATGTTCTTTTCAGGAACCTGCTGGGCAATGTTCTGGGCCAGATACTGGTCCGGCGTCATGATGATGGTGTCTTCCTCCATCGCGGCGACGATCTGCGCGGCATTGGAGGAGGTGCAGCAGATGTCCGATGCGGCTTTCACCTCAGCCGTGGTGTTCACATAAGTGACCACCGGCGCGCCCGGGTAACGGCGGCGCATTTCCGCGACACCTTCGGCAGTGATGCTTTCTGCCAGCGAGCAGCCTGCCTCCATATCCGGGATCAGCACGGTTTTGTCCGGGCTGAGGATCTTGGAGGTTTCGGCCATGAAATGCACACCGCATTGCACGATCACGTCTGCTTCGACCCGGGTGGCCTCGATCGCCAGCTGCAGGCTGTCGCCGACCACGTCCGAGATGCCGTGATAAATTTCGGGTGTCATGTAGTTATGCGCCAGAATCACCGCATTGCGCTGCTTCTTCAACTCCAGGATCGCCGCAACATAAGGCGCGTGGGTGGCCCATTCGATGGGATTTACCACGCGGTCCATGCGGGCGTAGATATCTGCCATCTGTTCGGCCAGGGCCGGATTGGGGGCCAGATCATAGTGGTTGGCGAGCTGATCCCGCATAGATTGCAGGTCGAACATGGCGTATCCTCAAGGTTGCGTCTGGGGTGACACTTTGGGCGGAGGTTGTTTCATGTTCATATCATCCGCGCAAGCGCGTGTGAGCGGAAACGAAGCCAAAAGCGGTGATTTGGCGCTAACAGGCGGCATCTCGGGGAAGCCGTTGTTTCTCAGATGGGTATTGGCAGTGTAATTTTCCAGCCGGATTGCCGTTTTTGGCTGTCCCGGTGTCCTCTCCTGTGATTTGGAGCCGGGCAAAGCCGTGTTAGACCGGGCCAGTATTTGGCCCTTGGGAGAGTGAACGGACGCGATGAATGATCTGTGGGCAGGACTGAGCCAGGCCTTTTGGCTGCTGGTGACGCTGGACGCAGATCTGGTGGAGATCACTCTGCGCTCGCTGCGGGTGACGCTGTCCGCGCTGGCCATTGCCTGTTCTATCGCGCTGCCGCTGGCAGCTTTTCTAGCGGTGCGCCGGTTCAGGATGCGGCGGGCCACGATCGCGGTGCTGAATGCACTGATGGGGCTGCCTCCTGTTGTGGTCGGGCTGGTTGTCTATGTGTTCCTTTCCCGGGCCGGCCCCTTCGGCGTGTTTGGCCTGCTGTTTACGCCGACGGCAATGATCATCGCGCAGGTGATTATCGTGGTGCCGCTGGTGGCCTCGGTTGCGCATCAAAGCTTGCGCGAACTGTGGAGTGACTACCACGATCTGCTGATTTCGATGAACGCAACCCAGTTCCAGCGCATTAAGGCACTTTTGTGGGACGGGCGGAGGGCGCTGCTGACCGCGGCTTTGGCAGGCTTTGGCCGCGCGATTGGCGAAGTGGGGGCGATCATGGTGGTCGGCGGCAATATTGACCACGCAACGCGGGTGCTGACCACGGCGATTGCACTGGAAACCGGCAAGGGTGACTTTGCGATGGCCCTGGGTCTGGGGTTTGTGCTGATTGCCTTGGCGATTGCGGTCAATCTGACGATCCACTGGCTGGGCCGTACTGAGAGCGAAGGGCGCTGGTGATGCAGATGTTCCCGCTTGTGGCCAAGGGCGCCCAGGTGCGCCGCCGCGGCAAGGTACTGGTCGGCCCGGTTGATCTGACGCTGGGCGGGCTGGGCACGTCGATCATCATTGGCCCGAATGGCGCGGGCAAGACCACGCTGCTGAAAATGCTGCATGGCATCGTGCGGATGAATGACGGCAGTTTGGACTGGGCCTGCCCGCTGGAGGACGCGCAGAAGCATCAGGCCTTTGTGTTCCAGACCCCTGTGATGATGCGGCGTTCGGTGATCGAAAACATCGCTTATCCGCTGCGGTTGACAGGTTTGAGCCGCAGGGAGGCCCGCTTACAGGCAGCGGATTGGGCGGCCCAGGTTGGGTTGGGCAAAATACTGGAGCGTCAGGCGACCATGCTGTCAGGCGGCGAGCGGCAGAAGCTGGCGCTGGCCCGCGCGCTGGTGCGCGAGCCACAGGTGCTGTTTCTAGATGAGCCTTGTGCGGCGTTGGACGGTCGTGCCACCCGCGAGATAGAGGAAATCCTGGCCCGTGCCGCCGGCAGCGGCACCCGGCTGATCATGTCCACCCATAACATGGGACAGGCCCGGCGGTTGGCGGATGAAGTAATTTTCGTCCTGCAGGGCCGCATCCACGAATTCAGCCCGGCAGCAGAGTTTTTCGCCGGGCCTGAAACCGCGCAAGCGCGTGCATTTCTGAATGGAGATATTGTAGAATGAAACGTTTGATTTTGGGTGCTCTTGCCTCTCTAGCCTGGACTACCGCTGCGCTGGCGGATGAGGTGAAAATGGCGGTGACCACTTCATTTCATAATTCCGGACTGGCAGAGATACTGCTGCCGGAGATCAAGAAAGATCTGGGACTGGACGTGCAGTTGCTGGTCGTTGGCACCGGCCAGGCGATCCGCTTGGGGGAGGCAGGCGATGTAGACGCGATCCTAGTGCATTCGAAGAAGGCTGAGGAGAAATTCCTGGAAGGCGGCAACGGCACCCACCGCCGTGAGATCATGTACAATGACTTTGTCCTCATCGGACCGGAGGGCGATACTGCAGGGTGTGCAGGTGCTGAAGACGCAGTAGCTGCGTTGCAGAAGATCGCCTCGGCGGAGGCCGTCTTTGTCAGCCGTGGGGACGACAGCGGCACCCACAAAAAGGAACTGAGCCTCTGGAAGTCCGCAGACTTGGACCCGGCAGGCTTTGGAGATTGGTACCGCTCCGTTGGCGCGGGCATGGGCGCCGCGTTGAACACGGCTGCGGGTATGGATGCCTATATCATGTCGGACCGCGCCAGCTGGTTGAACTTCGGGAACAAGGGAAGGCTAGTTCTGCTGTTTTCGGGTGATCCGGTGCTGTTCAACCAGTACGCCTTCATTCCTGTGAACCCGGAAAAACATGACCATGTGAAAAACGGTTTGGCTTTGCAGTTAGAGGAATGGCTGGTCTCGGACAAGGCAAAGGAGCTGATCAACGGCTATCAGATCAATGGCGAAACGCTGTTCGTCTTCAACGCCCAGCAGTGACTTGATCTGAAACCGCGGGCCGGAGCCCCTGCCGTTGGCGGGGGCTTTCGTTTGGGGTCGCATTTGAGGGGCTTCAATCACCGCCTACCGTTAGCGTCAACCTGTGGCCGGCAAACCAGGTCAGGCCGAATTCAACAGGCCACCCCTGCGGATCCGCATTGATGCCAGTTGTGTGCGGGATCGGGCTGCCGTCGGCGTTCCTGAGATGAAGCGCCTGGGCGGCCGTGGCAAGTTTGGCGGTAATCCGGGTCCCGATCCGGGTGTAATCATCGACTCCGAACTGCTGCTGTGCAGTGGGTATTGCAGAGCGCTTTTCCTCAAGAGCATCGAGAATGCCGCCGAAACGGTTTGCCGGAAAGGCTAGCGGCCCACGGCCGGGAGGACGCGAATAATGTCCGGCGCCGTCTCGAACAGGCCGAAAACCCGCTGCCGGACGGGCTGGCCTGCGTTCAGGAGATTGACTAGCAGCGGGGTGCTTAGCGCGGCGGTGAAAGACGCGGTGACCGCCCTTCAGCCAGAGAGGGCGTAGCGGTGAATCAGGTGGAAGTTTCCATCGGGTGCTTCTCCTGCCAATGCCAGGTCCCGGATCACCAGAGGCGCGGGAAGCAGCGGGATCAGATGCGTGCAGAGCGCGTCTTCAACCACGGGCACTTCCGGCTTGGGCAACTTGCCGCTGAGCGTAATGTGGAAGCGAAACTGGTCCAGAACGTATGGGTAGCCCCATTGCGTGAGGTGATCGCCCTGCTGTGGCGTCAGCCCTACGGTCCGGCGGCGATCCAGCTCAGCTCCGGATGCGGATGCGCGGAACCTGTCGAGCTCTTTCACGCAGGTTGCAGCAAGCATGTTCAGGGCGGTTTCGTCTCCAGTGGGGCGCAAGGCCAGGAAACGGCCGAGGCGGGCTAGGTGAAAGCCTTCCAGAATAACGGGCTTCTGCATCGCAGCCAGCTTCGCGCAGGCTGCTTCAAGCGCGGCCTGGGTCTGACCTTCGGCAAGACGCATCGGCGGCTTCATCGTTGCATGCAGCCCGTATTTACGCGGTACCGCGGTGACCGCCGCGACATCCAGCGCCGCAATATCTGGATGGGGCAAGCTGCGACCTTCCTCCAGGTCCCAGCCCAGCCAGCTGGCGCCGAACCGGCTCCAGGCAGCATCGGCGGGGGGGGCGTAATAGATCGCGTATCGCGTGAATGTCACATTGGCCTCCTAGGTGTGGCCTTCCGTCGCTCGAAAGATGTTAAGCCCAGATGACAGATGAATTGATCCTTGCCAATGCCACGTTCGTGCTGCCAGGCGAGACCCTGACCGGCAGTGCATAGGTCGCGGGTGGCAAGTTTGCAGATATATCAGATGGCAGCGTAGTTCCGGCACGTTTGCGGGCTAGGACCGTGACCCATGCCCCGGCTGATGCGGTCGGGCTGCTTTGCTGGGGCCGGCTGGCAACCGACAAACGCGCATCCCTGATCCGCCTTGATATCAAGGGAGGCACACCCGCTCTGCATGGGGTCTGGTCACGCGGCGTGCGGGTGGCTTGAAAGTCCGATAATGGCGAAAGGCGTCTGCTGCCTTGCAGTGCAGACGTCCGCTCTCTTGCAGCTGGGTCTGGGATCAGCCAGCCCGGTAGAACATGTAGCGTCCCGGCGGGATGCCTGCAGGGCCGGTCAGTTCCTCGAAGCCTGACAGCGGTTGTCCAGACACAATAATGCCGCCAGGAGTCATAACCTGGGCAATGGCCGGGGAGAGAGCAGCGGCCTCGGCGACGTCCTTTTCCTTAATCCCGAACCCGAAATCGTAATGGGCGAGGGCAATCCGGCGGCCTTCTGAAGTTAGTCTTTCAATCATTGGTTTGGCTTCACCTTGCAGGAAGTCCTGCTCGGGTGGCACGCAAGAAGGGTGGCACTGCAGCACCCGGTCGATCACCCAGATACGGCGGGCATCCAGGATTTCGCGCAGGTGGTCGTAGGTGCGCCCATTGCCAAGCCCCATGTCCAGAACATCGCCTTCCAGCGTGCTGATCTGTTCCGCGGCCCAGTTCAGACCGTCGCGCTGGGCAGTCAGCCGGCGCAGCATGGAGTCGAGGCGGCTCATTCAGGACATCCTTTCATCATAAATCCAAGCTTCGCCTGGGCCATCCAGCAGACGCTCGGCCAGTTTGCCAATGAAGGACCAGGTTCTTTGGTCATGCACCAGGTGGTGGGTCAGGAGCCCGTAGGGTTCAGCGTTATCTGCTTCACCCAGGCGGCGGTCGTGCAATTGCCGCGCCACCTGTGCGATTAGCTGTTCCGGCGGCAGCAGGCTGCGGCAGCCCTTCCAGTCGACCGGATCCAGATGAGTGTTCACGCGCAGCAGGCCGGATGCAGGTTTGGCCGACTTGCGCGGAGTGAAGGTTGAGACGGCGGTGAAGCCGGCGCCAGCCAGCCAGGTCAGCATTTCTGGTGCAACCCGGTTCCAAGGCGGCACGAACATCGGCCGCAGGCTGCTGCCGAACAACTTCTGCAAAGCGGACAGGCCGTGTTCGGCGTCTTCCAAAAGGTCCTGCAACGGCCGGTGCGCACCAAATTCCGCCTTTTTCTCCCCTGCGGGAGCATGGTTCTGATGTGCCCAGCCATGAACAACGGGGATCAGATGCGGATTGTCAGCGGTAAAGCGGGCCAGATCAGCAGTTGCCCCCTGCGGTATCACGGCCAGATGCACCGGTAGGTCAAGCCTTGCTGAGAGGGCTGCCAACTGCTCCAATTCGGCAGACTGGGACATCGCGTCGTCGTCCCGCCACCACAACGGCAGGGTCAGATTTTCCCTCTGCCAGTGGGTCAATTCCCTGTCCAGCTCGCTCCAGTCTGGCGTCATCCCCGTCCTCCCGCAAGTTCTGCGGCAATCTCCACACAACGGGCGGCGCCGTCAAACCTGAAACCGCCTGCAACCCGCGGCGGTGCGTGCAAAACCGCTTTGACCGCAGCGCATAGCGTTTCGGGGGTTAGGGCGGCAGTTCTCACCACCTCAATACCGTTCAGGGGCGCGAGACTGGCTGCGCGCAGCCCCTGTTCCTTCTCGTTTCCCGCATCAAACGGGATCAGAACAGAGGGTGTTCCCGCCTGCAACAGGTCCAGTGCAGTATTGTAGCCGCACATGCTGACGGATGCGGAGGCGTGCGAGAGCATCTGGCGGAAGTCCTTTCGGGCAGGCTCCAGCACCGCGGGGGAGTCTGATTTAGAAAGCTCTGCAATCCGGGCCTCGGCGTCCGTACCGCCGACCAAAATCCGCCACGGGATATCAGGCATCAGCCTGGCGGCTTCCAGAGCGCAGCGATAAAGCGGTGTGCCAACGCTGCCGCCGCCTGCGCTGACTAGGATTTCTCCGCTGCCTGCCTGATGCGGGTGAGGCCCTGCGGCGGGCGGAGCGACATAGCCGGTGTAGCGCAGCTTTGTCGCAAGCAATTCTGAGACCGGCCAACTGGCCTTAAGCCGGGTGGCGGCGGGGTCGGAGTGCACCAGCACCGCGTCATAGTACCCGGCGATGACTGCATCCGCTTTCTCAGCCTTCTCTGGTTTGGACGGCGGCGCGAGGATGTCGCGGATGGAGGACAGGATCACCGGTCGCCGGGGCAGCGCATGGGCTGCCTCCAACAGTGCTAGGAACTCCTTGCGCAGGGAGCGGCGGCCAAAGGGGTAGAGCTCGGTGATCAGCACGTCTGGTTGCAAGCGCTTAAGAGCTTTGCACAAGGCGGACTTGCGGCGAGCCAGATAGGCTTCATCCGCTAGGGAGCCGTTCTCTGCCAGCAGCCGGCTGAAGTTTACCCCATCGGAACGCAGAGGCAGCAACTGCAGCAGACTGATCCCCTCTGCGTGGAGCTGCGGCGCTGGAAAACCACCGGATGCAACCTGCACAGTGTGACCAGCTTCGATGAAGCTCCGCGCCAACGTAAGCGCACGGGACAGGTGCCCAGTGCCAAGCAGGTGGGTAACGGCGATCATAACCTTCATGAGGCATTCTCGCGAAGCAACCGGACCGGCTCCGATTTTGAGGTCAAGTTTGGACCATCAACTTCCACAACAAGCAGACGGTTGCGTTTGATGCGGAAGGGCGCCGGACTGTTGAAGTTCCAGCCATAGGCGCGGGCCAAAATCATCCGCATGATGCCGATATGGCATACCGCGACCGCATCCTGTGTCAGGCGTGCCAGCCAGGGTTCTATACGGGACCAGACCTCTGCAGGAGTCTCACCGCCGGGCGGGCGGTAGTCCCAGCCCCAATCTTCGATATCGCGGAAACCGCTTTCGGGGTCTGCTTTCAGGTCCAATCCGTGCAAACCTTCCCAGTCTCCCCAGTTCATTTCAGTTAGTTCGGGTGCTGTGCGCGGCGCGCGGCCGGCGATCAGCTCAGCAGTTTCCGCAGCGCGCACAAGCGGGCTGGACCAGAGTTCCGCTTGGGCCCAGACTGCGGGCAGCTTGCATCCGCCGAGCTCTCTGCGGGCTTGGTCGTCCAAAGGAATGTCGCTGCGCCCTTGTATGCGGCCGGAGCGGTTCCAGGCCGTATGTCCGTGGCGTAAAAGAGCAAGGCGGATCATGCGAATGGCTCCATCAGCGGCAAAACAGTTTCCCAGAACCGCCTGGCAGCAGGAGGCGCGAGATGATTGTTTGATATGAACTCCCGGGCATCCCGGGCAGTTTCGGTGCGAAGCGGCTGGTTTGCAAGCAACTGATTTGTAAAGGATGCAAGGCCCTGCGCGCCCTGCTCTGGCACCGGATACGGCCGGGGCAGCAGAACGTCTCTCACGCCCGGGCGGTCCTGAGCGGCAATCGGCAAGCCGTGGGCCTGAGCTTCCAGATAGACCATGCCAAAGGCCTCATTCACACCGGGCCACAGAAACAGGCTGGCTTTGGCGTAGGCCGCGGCCAATTCCTGGCGCCCTAGCTGGCCAAGAAAACGAACCTTGTCCCCGAAGGGCGCCATCAGCGCCTCAATCCCGGCGCGGGCCGGGCCGTCGCCGGCAATGTCCAGGCACCAGTTGCCGGGCAGCAGGGCAAGAGTGTCCGCGATGATGCTGTAAGATTTAAACTTGTCGCCTGCGCGCATCATGCCTGCCGTCAGCATCGGGCCGTTCAGGGTGGATGCAACAGGCAAACCCTCAAGAGGCAAGAAGGGCGGCAGGTGGGCGACGGCCTGATTGCCGGCGCGGTCTCGCTCCAGTGCGAAGCGATCATGCTGAGTGAAATAGAATATCGCCGCCGCGTAATCGGCTGCTGTGTGAGCGGCGTCGGCGAACTCCGCCCAAGGGCCATCCAAGCGTTTCTTGGCGCGGGTGGATTCGATTTGCACATAGGGGATGCCGCGGGCGCGCGCTACGGTCGGGCCAACCAGATCCGGGGCCTTGTAGTAGTTGTGATAGGTGACCCAAATGTCCGCGTCCGGCATCTCTGAGATCAGCCGGGCGCTCTCTGCTTCAGCAGCCCGATATAGATCGGTTTGCAAGGCCGCGTCGCCGTGTTTGTCATAAATCTTGAGATCGGAAACCAGTTGAACTCTGGCGCCGCTTGTATGCAGCAACCCCATCAAGTTGCGGGCAATTTCGCGGTCGCCGGAGGGCACAGGGTGGTGCGGCGGCTTCATCGGTGCGTAGAAGGCAATCCGCTTTCCGGTTCCCGGCGGCATAACAATCAGCCGCCGTGCAGCATTGCGGTCAGCCGCTTCGAGAGGCGGGCAATCCCGGGGTCCATACCAAACTCCGCGCGCAGGCGGGCAAGGGCAGCCTCGGCCATTCGGGCCAGTCTCTGGGGATGGCGGGCCGCGAAAAGCAGAGATTCAGCCAGCGCCTCGGGGCTGTCCTCGCTGAGCAGGCCATGGGTGTCGTGTGTTATGAATTCCGGAATTGCTGAAACTGGTGTCGAAAGGATGGGCAGACGCTGGGATGCCGCCTCCATTAGAACATTGGGCAGCCCGTCGCGGTCGCCATCCGCTGCCACTCGGCTGGGTAGCACAAACAGATCAGAAGTCCGCATTGCCTCGATCACTTCAGGCTGGTCGCAGGCCCCGCGCCAGGTGATACAGCGGGCGATACCCGCATCTTCGGCCATGCCTTGCAGAAGGTCTCCCAGACCGCCGCCTCCAATATGGGTCCAATGCCAGTCAAGACCCGCAGGCAGGAGGGCAAAGGCCGCAATTAGCCGGTCAAAGCCCTTTTTCTCGACCAAGCGGCCAACCGACATGAACTGAACCGGATCCTGCGGGAGGCGCGGCTTCCGTTCCGGCGGGGCGGGAAAACGGGACAGGTCCAGGCCGTGGTAGACCAGATCCACTCTCTCCGGCGTGTCGGCCAGCTGTTGGAGGTGTTTTGCCCCAAACCCGGTGCAGGTGGCGCCGAAGGCCGCACCGTGGTGGTCTGCGGATAGCTTTTCCTGAATTTCCCAGTCGGGTGAGGTCCAGATATCCTTGGCGTGTGCCGAAAAGCTCCATGGCAAGCCGCGCATGATCGCAGCATAGCGGGCAACGGAGGAGGGAGTGTGCAGAAAATGCGCATAAAGCCCCAGCACCTCTGCCGGCATTTCAGCGGCCAGCACACAGGCCTGACCAAAACGGCGAATGCGGTTGGGGGTTGGATCCCGGCAGAGGTCGGCGCGCCAGACGCGGTAGGCCTCGGTGTAACCGGGAAGCTGCTGTACCAGCGCACGCGCTCGCCAAACCCGCTCAGGTTCTTGATACAGGTATTCGGGCAGATAGTTCACCTTGGCCTGAAGCTGCGCGTGCAATGGATGCCGTTTGACGTCAGTGGGGTGCCTCAATGACCAGATTTCAAAAGTATGCCCTGCAGCCTCCAACGCTACCAGTTCCTGAGCGATGAAGGTTTCAGATAGCCGCGGCCAGCCCTTGACCACAACTGCCAGAGGCGGGCGGGCATAGGTCATTCGGCGGCGTCCGCGTGAATGTCTTGAAGCAGCGCCGCTACCCGGCGGGTGACGTAATCGAGCCCATCAAGCAGCCCTTCGGAGCCCGCCGCAGAGGGCGGCGGCTGGGTCGCCAAAGCACGGATTGCCTTTGCCAATGCCATAGCTGTCCACCCGTCACGGGTTTCATCAAGCATGGACGTCAGGCCGATTTCTTCAGCCCGGCTGGCGCGAATCCACTGCTCCAGCCGCGGGGTAGTGCGGGGCACGATCACTGCCGGTTTGTCAAAGGACAGAACCTCGCAAAATGTGTTGTAGCCACCCATGCAAACAACGCCCTGAGCGCCGGCAAACAAGGTTTCAATCTGCGACTCGAAACCAACGGCAGTAACGCGGCCGTTCAGGCGAGACACGCGCTCTTCGAAATCCTCGCGGGTTTCGCCGGAAAGGAAAGGCCCGTAGACCAGCATTGCACGCGGGGAGAGGTCTGGGTCGGCCTCATATGCGGACAGCACCAGGTCCACCATCATTTCGCCATCGCCGCCGCCGCCAGGCGTGACCAGCAGATAAGGTTGGTCAGGCGGCTCACCCACTTTGCCAAGGTCGCGGCGCAGGTAGCCGGTCCAATGCATCCGGGCCTGCATCTCAGAGGTGAAGGGAAGCCCGGCTGTGGGATCGTACACGGACCTCGGGCCATAAACCCAGATTTCATCATAGAAGTCCCGGGTGGCTTCAACCGCGTGCTTTCGCTCCCATTCCGCCGCCAGCACTTCTGGCTCGTCCAGCACGTCGCGCAATCCAAGTACCGTCTTGCAGTTCCCGCGCGATTTTAGAAGGTCAAGCGCCGGCATCAGCTCGCCACGAAAGCCAGTGGGTTCCTTGTCCGCAACCAAAACGTCGGGGTTGTATTGCTCCACGGTTGAGCGGATCAATGCCGCGCGCAGCTCAGCGGTCTCTTCAATGCTCATACCCATCGTGCGCGAGGCGTAAGAGCCGTCCGAGCGTTTGATAACACCGGGCAGGCGCACATGGTCAACCCGGGACGGGAAGGAAAAACGGCCAGCCACGGGAGAGCCGGTAAGGATCAGCGCTGAGGCGTCGGGATTGTCAGCTGTAATTGCCCCGGCCAGCGCCCGCGACCGGCGCAAATGTCCCAAACCGAACGTGTCGTGGCTGTAGAACATGATCCGGGGACCGCGTCTGGCGGAGTCCGCAGTGCGGTGGGTGATGCCTGTGTCGGTCATGGGGTCGCCTGGTTGGGGTTCTGGCATTTGCCTGGCTGCACACGGCTAACGGCGGCGCAAGAAACAGGCCAGCCTGCGCTGCCGCTCGTTTCCGGGCGCGTGCTGAAATGCTCCGCCATCTTCTGCCTCAGTTTGCGCGCCCATCATCCGCATTCGGCAGGGGCACAGTCAGTACATTTGCTTTTTCCGCGTCCGGTCCTGACTGGTTGCAGTCAGACCGCGGCTTCACGGCTCTCTGCCCGAAAGCAGATATCTGTGTTTGTATAACTTGGAGGCCGTGCGCATGCAATCATGCGGCCCTGCTGCACTGTGCACAGTAAATTGCACGCGCGCCATTTGCGCAACGTCCCGGCAGATGTTTAATTTGGCTCCAGTTTCCAGAAGGATAGCCCGCCATGCTGCAATCACTGTTCCGGTTTCTGTTTTGCCTGTTGCTGACCTTCGGGCTGGGGGCTCACGCCAGCGCGCAGGAAAGTGAAGCTGGCGGCGCGGAGGCGATCTCTCGGGCCATTGAGCAGGCTGCAGAAAGCGGTGTCAGCGTGCTGGTTGTCGACAGCAGTGGCCGGCTGCTGAATGAACCGGCCAAACCCGAGCGGCAGGATGACCCTTCATCTGCGGCCGCAATGGAGCAGCCGTCAGCGTTGATGAAGGCCCAGTCCAGGGTTGCCGCTTTCCGAGCCGAGCTGAACAGCCGGCTGGAGGCACTGCCGTATTCAGTTTTCGAGATGCAATACATCCTGCGCCAAACCAGCCCGGACGGACGCATCATGACCTATGTCGAGGTGCTGGGCTGGAGTGTGCTGTTTCTGCTGATCGGACGCTGGCTGTCAGTGGAAATCTACGGCAAGCGTTTTGCGAAAAGGTTTGTGGTCGCGCGCATCCGGGAAACTCCCGAAGGTTATCAGGAAAAGATGCCTTTCCTGGTTTTCCGCTTCCTGATGGGGATCGGAGCTACAATATTCGCTATGATTTTTGCGGCGTTAATTTCATATCTGGTGTTCGGCGCGTCCGGCGATCCGTCTATCGAATTTACCGTCACTGCGATCTACACCGCCTACTTTCTGGCACGGACAGTATCTGACCTGTGGCGGATGGTGCTGTCGCCATTCTTAGCCCAATACCGTATCCCGGTGTTCTCCGACCGGGAAGCCAAGCGGCTGTATATCTGGGCCTCCTTGCTGGCAACATACGACATTTCTTCGACGCTGTTTGCGACCTGGGTTGGGGATTTCGGCCTCAACTACAATGTCTATGCGCTGGTCTATGGCGTGCTGGCACTGGTGGGCGCGCTGGGTAACCTGCTGATGGTGCTGGTCAATGGCCGGGCGATTTCCAAGGCCATCCGCGCAGGCCGCTTGCCGGATGACTGTTCATGGCTGGTGCGTTTTCTGGCGGTGGCTTGGGCGCCGGTGCTGATGGTTTATATGGTTTTCGGCTGGCTCAAGCTGGCCTTCGATCTGGTGCTCGAGCACGAGGTGTCGATCCCGCTGATGGCGGGCAGCTACTTTGTTCTGACCACGATCCTGGTGGTCTATGGTGCAATCAATTACGCGATCGAAAGGTATTTCCGCCGCAGTCTGGCTGTCCAGACCGCGGCAGCGGCGCCGTCAGGCGCGGAAAATGCATTGCTGGAAGCAGGCAGGGCGGGCGCTGACACTGAGGCAGCGCTGCCTGACGGTTCTGCTTTGGAAGGGGAAGACGACGAGGGGGAGGAAGCTGCTCTCCCCAAGACAAAACACCCGATAGGCACATACGAGGACCTCGCCCGCAGGGGTGCGGGCATTCTGGCGTTTATTGTCGGCGCTTATTCTCTGGTCATAGTCTGGAACCCGGATGCCAGCTGGCTCGAGACCACTGCTGCCGAGCGGATGGTAGATGTTACTGTGATCCTGTTCATCGGCTACATCGTCTATCACCTGTTCCGGATTTGGATCGACAGTAAAATTGACGAAGAAGTGGGGGAGGTTCCGGAGGCCGAACTGGGCGATGAAGGCGGTGCTGGCGGGGCCAGCCGGCTGGCCACTCTGCTGCCTCTGTTCCGCGGTGCGATTTTGGCGGTAGTGCTTGTGTCGATCGTTCTCATCCTGCTGCTGGAGCTTGGGATCAATGTCAGCCCGCTTTTTGCCGGTGCCGGTGTGGTTGGCCTTGCCGTGGGCTTCGGCTCGCAGACTCTGGTGCGGGATATTTTTTCGGGCGCCTTCTTCCTGATTGATGACGCCTTCCGCAAAGGCGAATACATCGACATTGGCGATGTCAAAGGCACGGTGGAGAAAATATCAGTCCGCTCCTTCCAACTGCGCCATCACTTGGGTGCGCTGCACACCATTCCTTTTGGCGAGATCAAGGTGCTGACCAATTACTCCCGTGATTGGGTGATGATGAAACTGCCACTGCGGGTCACCTACGATACCGATGTAGAGAAGGTCAGGAAGCTCATTAAAAAGCTGGGCCAAAAGCTGATGGACGATCCGGTTGTCGGCCATACCTTCATCCAGCCGCTGAAGTCGCAGGGGGTGATTGAGATGCAGGATTCCGCAATGATCATCCGGGTGAAATTCATGACCAAGCCAGGTGACCAATGGATCGTCCGCAAGCGTGTGTACCAGGAGATCCGCGAACTGTTCGCGCGCGAAGGTGTCAAATTCGCCCATCGAGAAGTGACGGTGCGCTTGGCTCCGGACCATGAGGATGAGGTGACGCCGAAACAGAAGGAGGCCGCACTGGGGGCCGTGCAGGCGGCGATTGACGAGGACATGCTGGAGGACATGGGCGGGCCTGGCGGCGACGACCGCTGAGGGGTCAGCTTGGTTTTGGGCTTGTCGCCGCGCTGACGTGCAGCGTGGCCTTGAAAACTACAGGGCCGGCGAGATGCCGGTTACCTAAAGTAGATTATTCTGAGTCCGGCTTCCTTGCCGACGGTGGCCATGGCCCGGGTCGGCGTTTTTGCCTCCGGTCAATCAAGCCAAGCAGCCAGGGCACTGCCGCAGCGGGAGGCTGCCGTATCCCAGTGCATTGCGGTACCGTTCAGACGGAGCGGTGCTGCTAGCCGGCGGCCGGGCCCCCAGCCGCTCGTCTCTATCTGCGGAGAGTAGTCGCGGTCTTCTGGCCCGGTGATGCCCTGTTCTTTGCCGGGCTTGTCCATCCCAGCAAGCAGCTCCGCTGTGCGGGCCAAGGATAGCTGGGCCCGTGGCACTGACTTAGCTTGCACCGCAACCGTCAATGCCGACAGCACCGCGGCGGCCATCAGATATCCGGTTGCATGATCCAGCGCCTGAACTGGCAGCGGGTGCGGCTCATTCGCTCCGGCCCAGCCCCGGCCTGCATCTGCTATGCCAGCGCTCATCTGCACGAGACTGTCGAACCCGCGCCGTTTGGCCCAAGGACCGGTCCAGCCATAGGCGTTCAGTGTCACCTCAACGGCGTTTGGCGCAAACTGCCGCCGGGCGGTTGCGTCATAACCCAGCCCGTCCAGTGCGCCGGGCCGATAGCCATGCACCAGCACATCGGCCTGGGTCAGCAAGGTTTCGAAGACCAACCGGTCTTCGCCCTTGGTCAAGTCAAGCGTGGCCATGCGCTTGCCCAGAGAGATGTCGGTGATCACTCCCGGCTCATCCCAGCCTGGCGGGTCGATCCGCAGCACGTTGGCACCGAAGCCGGCCAGAGTGCGAGTAGAGACCGGCCCGGCAAGAACGCGGGTCAGATCAAGCACCCGCAAACCAGCCAGCGGGCGCTCTGCCGTCGCTTCAGGCCTCTCCCGCAGCCGGAGCGGTACCGGATCGGACCAGTGGATCAGCGGTTCCGCCGCCACCGCCCGCCCCTGCGGGTGCGCCAGCCAGTCTGCGCGGCTTCGCATGGCAGCAGCCACGCCGCCAGCGGCCACGGTCTCGCGTTCCAGGTTATCGGCCTGCCAGTGGCTTGCTGCGGCGGCCACGGCCTTCCGTGTGGCGGTGCAGCCAAGCACTTGCAGTGCAGCCCGGCGGTGGTGCGGCAAATTGGTATGCAGACGGATCCAGCCGTCCATTGTTTCATAGACGCCTGCAATTTCGTCCCACAGGCTGGGAATCTCCCAGCCCTTGGGCCGGAAACTGTAACCGAACCAGAGCGAGGCGAGGCGTTGATCCACGGTGACGTGAGGCATGGCTGACGCGAGGTTCAGCGCTTTGATCAGCCGTGCCAGCTCCAGCCCGACTGCTGCAATTGAAGCATTGGCCAGTTCAGTGACAGCAAAGGCACTGCGCCACTGTCCGCTGCCGGTCAGGCGGAATTGATCCGCGGCGGGCAGGGATGCGAGTAGAGTCATTGCTGATAGGGATCCAGACTGTCGCGCAGCCCGTCGCCAAGGAAGTTGAAGGCGAGCACAACGATGACAATCGGCAGCATCGGGACGGCCAGCCAGGGGTAGATCTCCACAGATGTCAGGTTCTGCGCGTCATTCAGCATTACCCCCCAGCTGACCGCAGGCGCGCGCAGGCCGAGGCCGAGGAAGGACAGTGCGGTTTCCCCAAGTATCATGGCCGGGATCGATAGGGTGGCTGATGCAATTAAATGCGACATGAAGTTTGGCAGGAGATGCTTGCGGATCACCCGCCCGGACGTCGCGCCCATCATTTCTGCGGCACGGACATATTCCTCCTCCCGCAAGGACAGAAACTTGGCGCGCACGGATCGGGCCAGTCCGGGCCAGTCAAGAATGCCAAGGATGATCGAGATGATGAAAAATACCGCAACCGGCGACCAATTTGAGGGCACCGCGGCAGACAGGGCGAGCCACAAAGGCAGCTCAGGCAGCGAGCGCAGGATTTCGATCACCCGGTTCACCAACCAGTCGACCCGGCCGCCGAAATAGCCGGCGACACTGCCAAAGAAAATTCCGAGCACAAATGAGACCGTTATACCGATCAGGCCAACAGTCAAAGACAGCTGTGCGCCATAAGAAACACGGCTGAAGATATCGCGGCCCAAACGGTCGGAGCCCAAAATAAAGATCGTGGCCTCCTCGCTGGCGCAGAACAGGTGCCGATTGCTCTCGATGAAACCTGCGAGGTGGTAGGTGCTGCCTTCACAGAAGAATTTGAGCGCAAGCGGGCGTGAGGTGTCCGGTTTGAACTCCCACTGAAAAGTCTCCAAGTTGGCTTCGGAGGTCATGGGATAGACGAAGGGGCCGACGAACTCGCCTTCGTGAAACAGCTTGATCGACTGAGGCGGCGAGTAGAGATGCTCTGAAAACCGCTGGTTGGGCCCATACGGTGCGATGAACCCGGCAAAGGGGATCAGGCCGTAGGCAACCAGAAGAAAAATGCCTGAGACAAGGCCCAGTCTGTGGGTCTTGAACTTGCGCCAGACCAGCAGCCAGTTCGGGGCGTCCAAGTCCTTGCGTTCCAACTCCAGCAGCGAGGCCTGCGGATCAAATGGTTCATCATCGACATAGCGTCCGTCGGGCAGGTGGGTCATGCGTCACGCCCCTCATAGCGGATTCTGGGGTCAAGAAGCACCAGCAGCACATCCGAGATCATGGTGCCGATCAGAGTGAGCAGGGCAACGAACATGAGTACGAACCCCGAGAGGAACATGTCTTGTGTCTTGAGCGCTGTCAGCAGGGTCGGACCGATGGTCTGCAGGCCCAGCACCACCGATACCAGCACCGAGCCGGAGATCATCGAGGGTAGCAGGTTGCCGATGTCTGCAACAAAGGGGTTGAAGGCCACCCGCAGCGGGTACTTTGCCAGCATGCGGGCAGGGGCCATGCCTTTGGCGATGGCGGTCTCCACATAGGGTTTACCCAGTTCGTCCAGCATGTTGGCCCGCAGCCGCTGCATCATCGCCGAGGCGCCGGCGGTACCGATCACGAAGGTTGGAACAATCAAATGTACCAAGATGGATTTCACCTTGTCCCAGTTCATCGGCACACCTTCGAATTCAGGTGCCATCAGCCCGCCGATCGGCAGATCAAACCAGCGGTGGCCGTAGTAAAACAGGATCAGCGCCAGCAGGAAGTTTGGAGTGGCAAGCCCCAGATAGCCAACAAAGGCGGTAGTGTAATCGACCCAGGTGCGGGCGCGCGCAGCGGCCAAAACACCCAGAGGCAGGGCGACGGCATAGACAAAAATCACAGCGGCCAGGTTCACCAGCACCGTCAGCCACAGGCTGTCACCCACGATATCGGCCACCGGGCTGTCGAATTCAAAGGACCAGCCGAAATTGCCCTGGATCATGCCGGAAAATCCGTGCGGACCCGGCATGAAGCCCATCCAGATCATGTACTGCTGCCACAGTGGCTTATCGAGCGCATATTCTTTGCGCAGGAATTCAGCCTTAGCAACGCCTGCGGACTGCCCGGTCGCCTGGAGTTCGGCGATCTGGTTCGAAAGGTAGTCGCCAGGCGGTAGGTTGATGATGACAAAGATCAGCACCGACACCATCAGGAGCGTCATCAGCATGGTGCCGAAGCGATAGATAGCGTATCGCAGTATCTCCATCAGTCCAGGCCATCCTCAAAGAAAAATTCATCCGGGCGATGGACGCCAAAATGTGCGCCAGGGTCCCAGGCCCAGATGGCCTGCTTCGGCACGTTGCGCAGCCGGGTGCTGACGACGACCGGCTGCGGCGCGGCGGCCACCACGCCAATGGCATAGACTTGCTCGGCATGGATTTCCAGCATGGCGCGCCAGGCTGCGATGCGCTCGGCCTTTGTTGTGGCCATGTCCCAGTCCTGCAACAGTGTCAGCAGCTGCTGAGCCGATGCCATATCCGGCGGCTCGCCTGCATTGCCGCCGGTCTGATAATACTGACCCCACTTCGGCCATGACAAAAAGACCTGGTCCGTCGGGGCCAGATACACCGGGGAAGTATAAGACTGGGGCAAGCCATTGTCCCAGCCGAACCAGGCCGACGCCATGGTACTGCCGGAGAACACACGGTTCCTCAGGATGTCGCGGTCAAGCGGGCGCATGATCAGCTTGACGCCGACATCGCGCCAGTCATCAGAAATGATCTGCAGGGCGTTTTCCACTTCCTGCCGTTCGCCGGCGGTTTCCACAATCAGTTCCATCAGCCGACCGTCGGGCAGGTAGCGGATGCCATAGCCGTCCTTTTCGGTCAGCCCGGCTTCGTCGAGCAACCGGTTAGCCTGCTCCGGATCAAACTGTGCCCAGGCGTCGCGCAGGGCTGGATTGAACAGCTCGCTCTGCTCCAACACCGTCATGGCGCCGGGTTTTGCGAGGTTGAAATAGAGCGCCCGGTTGATGGCGCGGCGGTTGATGGCCAGAGACAGGGCGCGCCGCACCCGCACATCGCGCAGAATGTTCCTCCAGACCGGATCCTGCGTGTTCAGGTTCGGGTAAATGGCAATCTGCGAGGCGGCACCATTGCCCCATAGGAAGGTCTTGTAGCCGGAGTTGTCCTTTTCGCCTTTGCGCAGGATTGGAATGTCGCGGAAGTCCAACCCGCGGGCCTGCAGATCCGCCTCTCCTGCGTTCGACTTGGCAGCCACCAGCCCTGCAGTCACGATCTCCATTTCGACAGTGTCAATATAGGGCAACTGGACACCACGGCTGTCGATCCGGTGGTAATAGGGGTTGCGCACGAACTGGTGGCGGATTTTCTTGCCGGGAGAGGCGTTTATCCAGGGTTGCAACGTCGGAAGCTCGTGATTGTCGAACTTGTACATGTTGTCGTACTTGTTGTGCAGCGCAGCCCAGCTTTTGACACGGGCATAGTCGACTTCCTCATCCAGAGCCTCAGAGTCGGCATAATCCGCGTGAAACTGCTTCAGATACTTGGCAGGCCGGTAGATAAAGGGCGGGCGGGCCTGGGCCAGCGTGTGCAGGAAGCTGGGGTTCGGGTCATCCCATTCATAAATCACTGTGGTTTCGTCTGGAAAGCTGACCCGCGGCAGCTTGCCCATCACACGCAGAAAATCCGGTGGTCCGGCCGGGCTCAGCAGTTCGTTGTTGGCAACATCCTCCCACCAATACCGGAAGTCGTCAGACGTGAACGGATCGCCGCTGGACCATCGATGCCCGGGCCGCAGTTTCAGCGTATACCGGCGGTTCGCCTCATTGTCGTATCCTAGTAGAATGTCAGGTTTGAGTTGGTACCTCTCGTCGTACCCTGCCAGCCGCGCATATCCATAAACCACCATCTGCCGGATATCCTTGGAGCGCGTGACCATGGTGTTCAGCGTTCCGCCCTGAATGCCAAACGCCCGGCCCTTGTCGGCAAGATCGACCACCAGGGGCACTTCAGGCAGGCGTTTGGCAGCTGGCGGCAGGTATCCTGCCTTAACCTCGGCCTTCCAGAACCCGCTTTCCTGCACCGTTATCTCTGCAAGCGCAGGCAAGGGGGCAAGGCAAAAAGCGGCAGCCAGTATTGGCTTCATAGCATCAAGCATGGCAGCGTACCTTGTGGCCGGGTTCCAGGTGCTTTAAATTTACCAGGGGCGGCGCATCAACTCCGTTGAATCGGAACGCCTCGGGCCAACGTTCCGGCGCACCCGCGCCTTGGGCCACCAGTTTCAGATCGATGGGGCGGTCAATGTCTGGTTCCGGTTGAGCGGCAATCAGAGCCTTGGTGTAGGGGTGCTGGGGATTATAGAATAGTGTTTCCGGCGGTGCCTGCTCGACAATCAGCCCGCGCCGCATTACCGCAACCTCATCGGCGATCCGCGCCACCACGGCGAGGTCATGGCTGATGAACAGATAGGACAGGTTGTGCTGATCGCGGATCTCTTCGAGAAGGCGGAGGATTTGCTCCTGAACAGAGACATCCAGCGCTGAAGTCGGTTCGTCGCAGACGATCAATGCCGGGTCCAGCATCAGAGCTCGTGCTATCGACAGGCGCTGCCGCTGGCCGCCGGAAAAAGCGTGCGGGTAACGCTTCAGCATATCAGGCGACAAGCCCACCAGACGCAACATTTCCGCGGCCTTATCGCGGCGCTCCGCGCGGGTGCCGATGTGATGGATATCCAGCGGTTCCATCAGCGTGTCCTGAATGCGCATTCGCGGCGACAGCGAAGAGTACGGGTCCTGAAACACCATCTGGGCCTGCCGCTGAAAGGCTGTCCGCGTTTCCCTATCCATATCATGGACTGTGACCGGGGGCTGGCTGGCCTCGGGCCGGAACAAAACCTCGCCGCCGGGATCGGGCGGTTCTGCCCCCAGTGCGATGCGGGCCGCGGTGGTCTTGCCCGAACCGCTTTCGCCGACAATTGCCAGTGTCTCCCCGCGAGTCACCCGCAGGTCGATCTCGCGGCAGGCGTGGATCAGCGTGGGGGCTTGCCAGCCCTTGCCGGCCCGCAGCGTGTAAGTTTTGGAGACAGATTTCATCTCCATAATCAGATCTTCGCGCGAAGGCGGAATCGCAACCACTGCCTCATCCGGGATTTCCGGAGCGGCGTCGAACAGCGCCTTGGTATACGGGTGGGCCGGGGCGCGCAGCATCGGTTCGGCGCGCCCGGCCTCCATGACCCGGCCCTTGTGCATTACGACCACCTGCTCGGCCATATTGGCAACCACACCCAGGTCGTGGGTCACCAGGATCATTGCCATTCCTGTTTCGCGCTGAAGATCCTTCATCAGCCCCAGCACCTGCGCCTGAGTGGTCACGTCCAGCGCCGTTGTCGGTTCATCGGCAATCAGCAGGTCCGGCTTGGCCACCATCGCCATGGCGATCATTGCCCGCTGGCGCATCCCGCCGGATAATTCAAACGGGTAGGAGCGATAGGTGCGCTCCGGTTCTGGAAAGCCAACCCGTTCAAAGCATTCCAGAACCACATCGCGCGCCTCGCGCTCGGATTTGCGCCCATGCAGCCATAGCACCTCGGACACCTGATTGCCGATCCGGTGCAGCGGCGATAGCGAGCGCATCGGTTCCTGGAAAATCATTGAGATGGTGTTCCCGCGCACATCCCGCATTATGCGCTCGTCCAGCGTTGCCAGGTCCAGCCTTTTACCGCGGGTGTCCAAAAAAATGCGTCCAGACCGCAGCTGCGCCACTTTTGGCAGTATGCGCAGAATTGCCCGGCACGACACAGTTTTACCCGAACCGCTTTCCCCGACCAGGGCGAGCGTTTCCCCTGGGCTGACGGCAAAGCTCACGTCCTTAACAACGGAGTCTCCTTTGCCAAAACCGATGCTGAGGTTTTCGACAGACAGCAGAGGGCGCATTCAGATTTGCCGGCCAAGCTGGTTCATGGCGCTCATGAGATTGTGTTTTCCCCTGTTTTTTTCATCACCTTCGCGCGCCAGGGGCCGATTAGTCAAACCCCATTTGTCCAGATGCCGGCTTAGCAAAGGAAAATTGGCCAAGCCGCTGAAAGCGGCGTTGGGGTGAAATGCTGCACAGCCAGCGTTTGATCGTTGGGATGCGTCGGCCCCCGGGGCGTCCGTTGGTCGGTTTGCGAAGATGCGCAAAGGCGCGCGGCGATGTGCCCGATGCTCGCTGGATCTGAGTGAAAGGCGGCCCTTACCGTGTGTCGCTAACGCCACTCAGATCTTGCCGCAATTTAAGGCGGGCAGGAATGACAGGTTGGCGTGCGCCGCAGCCGCCGCATAAGATGTCCCGAAACGAGAATTTTCCGAAAGGCCGCAAATGGCGCAAAAACCTGTCCTGCACCGGGATGACCCGGAAGCCAAGCCGCTGGTCGGTAATATCAAGGTCACCCGAAAAGACTGGCTGAATGTGGCGATGGACGTGTTGGTCTCTGACGGGGTGGAACAGGTCAAGGTTCTTGCGCTGGCAGAGCGTATGCAGGTGTCGCGGTCGTCTTTCTACTGGTACTTCAAATCGCGTCAGGATCTTTTGGACGCGCTTCTGAAAACCTGGGATCAGACAAACACCGCGGGTATGGTGCGCCAGGCCGAGGCCCCGGCCGAAACCATCACCGAAGCGGTTTTGAACGTTTTCCACTGCATCACCAACCCCAGCTTGTTTAACACCGCTCTGGATTTTGCCGTCCGTGATTGGTCGCGCCGCTCAGGTAAGGTTCGCAGCCTTTTGGACGGGTCCGACCGGCGGCGGGTTGAGGCGCTGACAGCGATGTTTGCCCGTTACAGATACCCTGAGCGCGAGGCCATGACCCGCGCCAAGGTATTGTATTACATGCAGCTGGGCTATGATATGGCGGACCCGAACGAAAGCCACGCCCACCGGCTGGAAGTCACGCCGGAGTATCTCAAAGTGTTCACAGGCCGGGAACCGCTGGCTGAAGAGATAGAGGCCTTCACCGAGTTCACGCGCCAGCACTGGGATATCTGATATCCCAGTGCCAGTTTGCAAGGGCATGCCTTAAAGGCTGCGCAGCGCCTCGTCCGCTGCTGAGCGCGTCTTCCTGGCGGCCTCCAGGCGCACAGGTCCGTAACCGCGGATTTCCATAGGCGCTTGCAGAACTTCAAGACAGGCACCGTACGTGTCCAGTTTGTAGCGCTGGGAAACGGTACGGAGTGCATCCTCGTACCACGCCAGCAGATCACGGTGCAGGCGGGCTTCTTCGTGGTAGCCGAAGACGTTAAAGGCGGTGCCGCGCAGGCGGCGTGCCTTGACCAGAAGGTTCAGCGCCGGGCGCAGCCAGGGGCCAAAGGAGCGCTTCATCGGCCGGCCGCGGGTATCCTTCCTACGGCTCAGAAGCGGCGGCGCAAGGTGGTAGTTGACTGTGAAATCACCCTCGAATTCGTCCTCAATCTGGTGGCGGAATTTTTCGCTGGTCAGCAGCCGCGCAACTTCGAACTCATCCTTATAGGCCATCAGCTTGAACAGCGACCGGGCTGCGGCGGTGGTCAACTGCTCCTGTGCCTCAGCAGGCAGGGCATCGCGGAACCGTGCCAGCGTTTCCTGGTACCGCGATGCATATTCGGTATCCTGATAGCCGGTCAGGAAGGTGGCACGCCGTTCAATCAGCTCTGCCAGCGTTTCGCCCTTGTCCGGAGTTTCCTTGTAGATGTCCTCGACCAGTTTCGGGTCTGTTGCCATGGCGCGGCCGATTGCAAAGGCGAGGCGGTTCTTTTCGATCGCAACGCCGTTCAGCTCGATCGCTTGATCCAATGCGCCGGCACTGACCGGCACCAGCCCTTTTTGCCAGGCAAAGCCCAGCATCATGACATTTGCCAGAACCGCGTCGCCGAGCATCGTTTCCGCGGCCTCGTTTGCGTTGAAGCCCGACAGATTGGCCGGGCCAACAGCTTCAGCGATGGTCCGTTCACGCACCCCCGCCATCAGGTCGGCATCGCGGCGCAGAACCAAATCGCCGGTGGGCATTTCCGCCTGGTTCAGC
The DNA here is from genome assembly GCF_059429195.1 of Leisingera sp. CC-HEC093. Taxonomy (NCBI): domain Bacteria; kingdom Pseudomonadati; phylum Pseudomonadota; class Alphaproteobacteria; order Rhodobacterales; family Roseobacteraceae; genus Leisingera; species Leisingera sp. CC-HEC093. The sequence continues at coordinate 2,335,010 of NZ_JCAIJR010000001.1, forward strand.
ACTACCTTGGTGCCGGGGCGGTAGTGGACCGATGCCTTGGGCGCCGAGCTTACGACAACATCGCAGCCTATGACCGCATCTGCACCGCCCTGGTCGATCCGCACCTGGTTCAGCGTGTCCGGAGACTTGGATAGCCTGATGTAACTCAGCACTGTGCCGAACTTCTGGGCAAAACCGGTGAAGTCCAGGACACTTGATCCCTTGCCCTCCAGATGCGCCGCCATAGTGATCAGAGCCCCGACCGTGACAACGCCAGTGCCGCCCACTCCGGTGACGAGCAGATCAAACGGTTCTGCCAGGGACGGAAGCACCGGGGCGGGCAGTTTGGCTGCCAGTTTGGCGGCGTCCAGCCCGGTGGGTTTCTTCTTGCGCCGGGTTGCCCCCTCAACGGTGACAAAGCTGGGACAGAAGCCGTTCAGGCAAGAGAAGTCCTTGTTGCAGGTAGAGAGGTTGATCTTGCGTTTGCGCCCGAACGGCGTTTCCTTCGGTTCCACGCTCAGGCAGTTGGATTCAACAGAGCAATCGCCGCAGCCCTCACAGACCAGATCGTTGATGAAGGCAAACCGCTTGGGATCCTCCATCTTGCCACGTTTGCGGCGGCGGCGCTTCTCGGTCGCGCAAGTTTGCTCGTAGATCAGCACCGTAACGCCGGGGATCTCGCGCAGCTCACGCTGCACCGTGTCCAGTTCGGAACGGTCATGGAAGGTGGTACCGCTCGGGAAATCCCCATGGCTGAACTTACCGGCGTCGTCCGAAATCAGGGCAATCCGCTGCACACCTTCTGCGCGGCAGGTCTGGGCAATGCCATGCACCGATACCGGCCCGTCCACCGGCTGGCCGCCGGTCATTGCCACGGCATCGTTGTAAAGGATCTTGTAGGTGATGTTGGTGCCGGCCGCGACAGCTTGGCGGATCGCCAGCGAACCCGAGTGATACCAGGTGCCTTCGCCCAGGTTCTGGAATACATGCTTATTGCCGTTGAACTGCGAGGCTACCGTCCAGGGCACGCCTTCGCCGCCCATCTGGGCATAGCCGGCGGTTTCCCGGTCCATCCAGCTGGCCATCACATGGCAGCCGATGCCGGAAAACGCCTTGGAGCCTTCCGGCAGCTTGGTAGAGGTGTTGTGCGGACAGCCGGAGCAGAAGTAGGGCGTGCGGGTGGCGCCGGGCACGTTCAACACTTTCGGCGGCTCGGCAGTCAGCGCAGCGGCTTTGGCCGGCAGGTTCTCGTCCGGGAAAAACTTGTCCAGCCGTGCCGCCACAATCGGCGCCAGCAACATCGGGCTCAGCTCACCGGTCCAGGGAATCAGCGGCTCGCCCTGGCTGTCGTATTTGCCGACCATCTTCTCTGGCTTGCTGCCCGGCCAGTCATAGAAGTTCTCTTTGAACTGGCTTTCGATGATGCCCCGCTTTTCTTCGACAACCAGCACTTCTTGCTTGCCCTTCACGAACTTCAGCGCATCGGTGCGGTCCAGCGGCCAGACCATGCCGACCTTGTAGATGTCGATGCCCAGGCGGCGGCAGGCGGCCTCGTCGAGCCCCAGCAGCCGCAGGGCCTCCATCAAGTCCAGATGCCCCTTGCCGGTGGAGACAAAACCGAAGCGGGCGTCCTTGATGTCATAGATTCGCTTGTCGATAGGGTTTGCCTCAGCGAAGGCACGAACCGCGTCCAGCTTGGCGTGGATGCGGGTTTCGATCTCGGGCGAGGGCAGGTCGGCGCGGCGGATATGCAGCCCGCCAGGGTATTCAGGCAGTTCCGGGTAGATGAATTTGCGGTCCGGCTGCAGCTCCACCGAGCGTGCACTTTCCACGGTTTCTGACACAGCCTTGAAGCCGACCCAAGTGCCTGAGTAGCGGGACAGGGCAAAGCCGTACTCGCCAAAGGTAAGGTATTCGGACACATCAGCCGGATTCAGAACCGGCATGAACCAGGACATGAAGGCCACGTCCGACTGGTGTGGCATCGACGAACTGACGCAACCGTGGTCGTCCCCGGCAACAACCAGGACACCTCCCTTCGCTGATGATCCGTAGGCGTTGCCATGTTTCAAAGCATCGCCGGAACGGTCCACGCCCGGGCCCTTGCCATACCACATGGAGAACACGCCCTCGACCTCGCAGTACGGGTCCAGAATGGCTTGCTGGGCTCCCAGAACGGCGGTTGCACCCAGGTCTTCGTTCACGGCCGGCATGAACTTGATGCGGTTTTCCTTCATCCGTTCCTTGGCACGCCAAAACTCCAGATCGACCCCGCCCAGCGGCGAGCCGCGGTAGCCGGAGACGAAACCCGCGGTGTTCAGGCCCGCCCCCCGGTCGCGGCGGGCCTGGTCCAGCATTACCCGGGCCAGTGCCTGAGTGCCGGTCAGGAACACCCGGCCGTCGGTCATGTCGTAACGGTCGTCCAGCTTGTAGCTGCGGAAATCGTGGCTCAGCTTGGTCATCGCGGCGGAATCCTTGCGCGGAATATGTGGTTTTCGGAAAAGTAATCCACAAAGACTGAAAAGATTTGCCTGATTTACTGGTTTTGAAGCTATATGTGGCTGTGATACCCAATAAGCTTACTTGTCGCGGAAAAAATGACCGGAAAATGAAGATTGACGAACGCGACCGCCGGATCCTGACGCTGTTGCAGGAAGATTCCCGGATCTCTAATGCCGATCTGGCAGAGGCTGTCGGCATGTCGCCATCTGCTCTCTGGCGCCGGGTGCGTGCTATTGAGGAAGCCGGTATCATCGAACGCTACGGTGCCGTGGTGAGTGCCCCGGCCATGGGGCTGGGGTTTCAGGCCATCGTGCATGTGCATCTGACGCGCCATGATCCTGACAAGCTGGTGGAATTTATCCGGGCGGTGGAATCCAGCCCGCTGGTGCAGGAATGCTATGCCACAACCGGGCAGGCCGACTACCACTTGCGGGTGCTGGCCCCGGATCTTGAGGCATACAACCGGTTTCTGGAAAGCTTCCTGTTCCGCCTGCCTGCGGTAGCCAGTGCGCAGACCAATGTGGTTCTGCGTACGATCAAGCGGGACAAGCCTGTGGTGCCATGAGAATGCGGCGGCTGCTCGAACCGCCTGACAGCAAGGTTGGAGCGAATGCGCTTAACTTACATCGCCGCGTATTTAACCCAGGCCCAGGCCATAGCAATATAGGTTAGCTGGTGCAGCGCCTGGTCCGACCCCATTGCCTGCCAGAACATCGGCTGCTGCGGGTTGAGTTTTTTGCGTTCGGAAAAGCGGGCTTTGCCGAAATCGATGTGGAAATGCACCACCCATTCCAGCACGGCGAGAACCAGTATGAAGATTAGCGGCGCGCCGAACAGAAGGAAGATCAGGGCCGAACCGGCAATATGGACGCCGGCGTGCTGGGCCCGGCCCATGTGCGCATAGGCGCAGCGGCCCGACAGCATCTTTGGCGTTTGCAGGAAGAAGTCGGCAAACAAGTGCTTAACCTGCAAAGCGCAAAGCAACAGCAGAACGGATCCGACGTATTCCGGCAAACCAATAAGTCTCCTCAAAGTATACTTGGCTGGAACCTTACGGATTTTTTGCCGCCTGGCAAATGCTGTGACGGCAAGATGCCGCAACGGGACGGGGCAGGTTTCTGCCCATTGCCTGTGGCGGCTAAACCGCGCTACCCATAAGGACAGTCTTGTCCTTGGCCGCCATTTATGGAGCATTTCCATAGAACGCTCTCTGTTCCGTTTCATCTGGAAATACTCGAAACGCGATCAGCTGGTGCTGCTGGTTGTTACTGCCTGCCTGTTTCCATTGCTTTACCTGACGCTGGAGATTCCCAAGCGGATCATCAACGATGCAATTGGTGCCAAAAGCTCTTCAATCACTGTGCTGGGGCAGAGTTTCGATCAGCTGACATTTCTATGGATCCTCTGCGGGGCTTTCTTGCTGTCGGTACTGTGCCACGGCCTGCTGAAGATGCGGATCAACACCATGAAGGGGGTGCTAGCGGAACGGATGCTGCGCCGCTTCCGCTACCAGCTGATTGCCCGTGTCCTGCGGTTTCCTCAACCCTACTTTGAGCGGGTCAGCCAGGGTGAGCTGGTCTCAATGGTCACTTCGGAATCAGAGCCAATGGGCGGGCTGATGGGTGACGCTGTCAGCCAGCCGGTGCTGCAGGCCGGACAGATGCTGACTATTCTGTTTTTTCTGTTTTTGCAGAATTTCTGGTTTGGGATGGCGGCGATTGCCCTGATTCCGCTGCAGGGCTGGCTAATTCCGATGCTGCAGCGGCAGATCAACCTCTTGAACAAGAAACGCATCAAGCAAGTACGGGCACTGGCAACGGAGATCGGGGAAAGTGCCGCCGGCGCTTCGACGCTGCGGATCAATGGCGGCTGGCGTTACCGGATGGCGATCATCACCGCCCGGCTGGGGCGGCTTTACGAGATCCGGTTCCAGATCTACCAGAAAAAATTCTTCATGAAGTTTCTCAACAACTTCATTACCCAGCTAACCCCTTTCTTCTTCTATGCGATCGGCGGCTATCTGGTGCTGCAGGGCAAGGTCTCTCTTGGCGCCCTGGTGGCGGCCCTGGCAGCCTACAAGGATCTGGCCTCGCCATGGAAGGAACTGCTGACCTACTACAACCAGACTCAGGACATGAGCTTGCGCTGGGATGTGATCCTGGAGCGCTTTGCCCCTCAGGGGATGGTGGATGAAAATCTGCTCAGCGGTGAGCCGGAGGAGCTGCAGCATCTCACCGGCGACGTGGTTCTCGACTCCGTAACGGTGCGGGACTCTGATGGCAATTTGGTGCTGGAGGAGCTCAGCGCGACTTTCCCGGCCGGTCAGGTGATCGGGATCGCAGCGCCGTCCGAAGAGGACCGCAGGGCGCTGGCAGAGCTTCTGACGAGGGAAATCCTGCCGTCCTCGGGCACGGTGACCGTGGCCGAGCAGGACCTGAGCGGAATGCACCAGGCAATTGTGGCTGCGCGGGTTGGCTATGCCACCTCGCGGCCTGTTCTGTTTCAGGGGTCCTTTGGCGACAACGTGATGATGCCGATGCGGATACGTCCGCAGGGCGATCCGCGGGATCTGGAGCAGCTGGAAATCGCCATTCAGGCCGGAAACAGCCCAGACCCGTTCGATGCACCTTGGCTGGACCCGAAACTGGCCGGGTTTTCCAGCGAAGCAGAATTGCGGGGCTGGTGGCTGAAATTAGTGGAGGGTATCGGCTCGGACACTGCCCTGTTCCGGCGCGGCATTGAGCAGCGGTTCGAGGAGGCCGCGCATCAGGAACTGGCTGAGCAACTGGTCAGATTGCGTCCAATCGTACGGGAGGCGATCGAAAATGCGGGGTTGGATGTCCATGTGCATTTCCTGGACCCAGAGAGCTACAACCCGGCCCTCCCAGTTGCCGAGAACCTCTTGTTTGCGGCTTCTCAGGAGGCCCTGACCGGTGAGATGCTGCATCAGCAAAAGGACTTCCTTGACCAGCTGAAGCAACTTGGCCTCGACGAAAGCCTTGTTGCGCTGACCCGCGATGTGGTGGAGATGCTGCGGCAGATCTTTGGCATGGATGGAACCGGCCACCCGCTTTTCCGCAAGCTGGGCCTGGATGTTGGGGCCTATGAGGCCGCGCTGGCACTAATGGACCGTTCCGGCACAACGATTGCTTCAGCTCTCAGCCGGGAAGAGTTGGCACAGCTTTTGATCGTGCCCTTTACCATCTCAGCAGAACAGATCGGGCCTGCGTTTGAGGATGACATGAAAGAGCGTATCCTCCGCTTCCGGCGCAGCCATGGCGATAAGCTGTTGAAGGCACTGGGCGCAGGTTTCGCGCCCTTTGAGGAGGACGCGATTACCCCCAGTCTTACGGTTTTGGAAAACGCCCTTTTCGGCAAGATATCCGATGCTGCGGGTGCCAAGGGTGATGAGGTGCGCAAGCTGGTCTCCGACCTAATGGTGCGCGAAGGCCTGCGCGATCAGGTGGTGGAGCTGATCTTTGACATGCCGATTGCCGTGGGCGGGCAGGGGCTGGCGGCCAGTTTTGCGGAACCGCTGGCGTTCTGCCGGGCCACGATCAAGCGTCCGGATATCCTGATCCTTGATTCCGCAATGGCGAGCTATGACTTGGAAACCCGCGTTGCGGTGCACAAGAACCTGCGCAAGCTTCTGCCTGACACGACGCTGATCTATCTGGCGCCTGGCTTTCAGAGTCCGGACGTTTTCGACGTGTTTTTCGAGTTGCGCCAGGGCAGGCTGGTCAGTGATGAGGTGCAGACTGTGACTGCGGAAGATGGCGCAGCCAGCCAGGACCTGGCCCGCAAGCTTCGGGCGCTGGAACAGACTGAACTGTTTTCCGGCCTGAACCGCCGCCAACTGCGTCTCTTGGCATTTGGCGCACGCTGGTACGAGGCCAAGGCAGGCGATGTAGTTTTCCTCAAGGACGATGAAGCTACGGATGGTGCCTACATGATCCTGTCGGGCGAGGCGGATCTTCTGCTGCCGCAGGACGGGGCGGAGGACCGGTTGATTGCCCAGGTCGGCCCGGGCCGGCTTGTCGGAGAGCTAGGATTGATCCGGCAGGAGCCGCGCGCGCTCAGCATGGTCGCCGCGAGCGATCTGCGCTGCCTGCGGATCGGCGAGGAAGAATTTCTGGCAGTTGTCGAGAACGACGCTTCGACCGCATTTAAGCTGCTGCAGGTGGTGGCAGGCTACGTTTCCAACTGATCAGAGATCCGAAGGGGAGAAAGCATCATGAAACTGCTGCGGTACCGCACGGGCACAGAAGTGCGCCCGGGTATGCTGGACAGCACTGGCGCGGTCAGGGATTTGTCGGCCCATGTGCCCGATATCACCGGAGCGGTCTTGAACGATAAGACCCTGGCCTGGCTTGCTGCCATGGACCCAACAGCGCTGCCGTTGGTGACGGGAGAGCTGGATTTGGCCCCCTGTGTCGGGCAATCGGGCAAGTTCCTTGGTATCGGCCTGAACTATACCGACCATGCTGAGGAAATGGGGATGGCGCTGCCTGAACATCCAATCCTCTTTCTCAAGGCCGCATCGTCCATCTGCGGGCCGGAGGACGACGTTATCCTGCCTCGCGGCTCTGTTGCCGCTGACTGGGAAGTCGAGCTTGGTGCAGTTATCGGCACGGCAGCCAAATACGTGTCAGAGGCCGAAGCGCTGAACCATGTGGCAGGCTATTGCGTGATCAATGATGTGTCGGAGCGTGATTTTCAGACCAAGCTGACCGGGCAATGGACCAAGGGCAAAAGCTGCGACACCTTCGGTCCGCTTGGCCCCTGGCTGGTGACCCGGGATGAGGTGCCGGATCCGCAGAACCTGTGGCTGACGTGCGATGTGAACGGTGTGCGGCGCCAGACGGGCAATACCAGCCGGATGGTGTTTACCGTGGCACAGATCATTTCGCATCTGAGCCAGCTGATGACGTTGCACCCCGGTGATGTGATTGCAACTGGAACGCCGCCAGGGGTCGGGATGGGCGCCAAGCCGGAGCCTTTGTATCTGAAATCCGGCGATGTGATGCGGCTGGAGATCGAGGGACTGGGGGTGCAGACCCAAAGAGTGCGGGCGGACGAGGAATAACCGGCTAGCCCAGTGTCCCTGCCTGCATTGTCATCAGAACGGTTGTCAGGTCGCCGCCAGCAGGCGTTGGTCACAGAAGCGGGAACTCAGCTGACACCGCAAAACTGCTTGTAGAGCAGGGCAATCATCTCTTCCGTGTTGCTGTCCTTGAGAGAATAGAAAACCGTCTTGCCGTCCCGCCGGGTTGCAACCAATTCCTCTTCCCGCAACCGGGCCAGCATCTGGCTTACCGCTGCTTGGCGCGTGTTTAGCAGGGCTTCCAGTTCTCCGACTGACCGTTCCCCCGCGCACAGATGGCAGAGGATCATCAGGCGACCTTGATGCGCAAGAGTTTTCAGGAATGCGGCGGCCGCGGCGGCGCTCTCCTGCATGTCCGCTTCCGGCGGGCTGTCGTCACTTCTTGGCGGGGGCACTGCTCAATGTCCTGGTTTCGTTTTTTCTGCAGCTTGCCTGCTTCCTGCATCCAAGTCACCTCGCAGTTGCAATGCGCCATTGAATCGGCGGAGAGCCACCGGTGGCTGTAGCCAAATACGCAGCTGAAGGGGTTCCCAGCAAGATCCGACGCAGGTTACAGAAAGGTTTAACTGCCTTGGCCATCCGGAGAAAACAGGGGCGGCTGCCGCCCGCACCAGTGGCCTGGCGTTTGCCGTGAGCCGGGCTTGGCGGCAAAGCCCAGGTGAATCGGTGATGGGAACTTCCTGGGTTGGAGGTGCTCCGCTTTCCCTAAGCGTGGTTATTCCACTGTGCTGGCACGGTTGAAGACAATCACGTTCCGCTTGGCGCTGCCGGTCTTGGTGTCGGCAATCGCTTCGTTGATCTGCTCCAGAGACCAGCGGCCGGAGATCAGTTCATCCAGTTTCAGGCGGCCTTGCTGATACAGGTCTACCATCCATGGAATGTCGCGCTGGATCACCGCATCCCCCATCTTGGAACCGATCAATCCCTGACCAACTGCGGCCAGAACAACGGGTTCGTAGGCGGCCTTGGCGCCGGAATGCGGCATGCCGATCAGCACCGCCTTGCCGCCGCGGGCTAAATACCGCGGCGCCTGGTCATAGGCGGGAATGGCTCCGACGGTCACCAGCACCGCATCTGCGCCGCGTCCTCCAAGTGCCTTATGGGCGGCTTTCCACGGCCTGTCTTCGGTGGCAAGCACCCCGTGGGTGGCGCCGAACTCCTTGGCGGTTTCCAGTTTGTCAGGGTTCATGTCGACGGCGACGATGCGGCGGGCGCCAGCAATACGGGCGCCCTGAATGGCGTTGAGGCCTACGCCGCCTGCGCCGATGACCACCACGTCCTGGCCTGCACGCAATCCGGCGGCGTTGACTGCCGCACCGACACCCGTGATCACCCCGCAGGAAATCAGTGCTGCCGCGTCCTTGCCGATTTCTGCGGGAACCTTCACGATCTGACGCTGGTCCACCACCACTTTCTCGGCAAAGGCGCCGCAAGCCATTGCCTGGTCCAGCGGTTCGCCGCTGGCCGTCTTCAACGGTCCGTTCACTGTGTCATAGGGCGTTTCGCAAATCACTGGCCTGCCACCTGCGCAGGATGGGCAGGTGCCGCAGCTGCGGATCAATGTGACGACAACGGAGTCGCCAGCGCTGAAACCCTGCACGCCCGTGCCGATGCCGGTGATCACCCCGGCGGCCTCGTGGCCGTAAACCGCAGGCAGATGTCCGCCCCAGGCGCCTTCGGCAAAGGAAATATCGCTGTGGCAGATGGCGACCGCGTCCAGCGTGACCTCGACTTCACCCGTTCCGGGCGGTGCCAGCTGCACGTCCTCTATGACCAGCGGGGCGCCGAAATTATGGCAGACAGCGGCTTTGATGATTTGCATGATCTTCCTCCCCGTTTACAGTCAGGGTGACGCGCCGGGGGGCTTGCATCAAGCGTCAAGGCGCAGGATGGGACGCGTTGTAACGTCACGGAAGACGCCTCTGCGCGCTGCCGGGCGCAACCCAGTCAAGCATTGCGCAGGCTGTCCGTTTTCTTGCTGAATTGGAGCGCTTCCCAGGGCGCATGGCCCATCTGCCTGGCGGGATCAAACAATGCATCCGTATCCAGGTCCGGAAAGTCACGCGCCACCAGCCTCCGCAACGGCGTTTGCGAGGCCTGAGCCTCCTGGCACAAGGCTTTGACCGCCCCCTGGGCATCGGGCCGCGGCATTTGCGCAGCCAGGGCAAAGCTCAGCGCTTCGGAGTGGATCAGGCCCAGCCCAGACGACAGCACCTTTGCCATTGCCTCCGCGCGCGGCGCAATACTTGCGCACAGTTCCTTGCCCGTATTTGCGGCAGCCGCCGCCCCCAGAACGATCTGCGGCAGGCACATCCATTCGGTGAACCAGGCCGCTCCGTCGCGCTGATGCTGCTGCATTGAGGCGCCCTGTAGGACAGAGAACAAACCGCTGCTCTGCTGTGCCAACGCTACCAGGACTGAGGCGGTCACCGGGTTCTGTTTCTGCGGCATGGTGGAGGAGGCACCGGCGCCGCTCAGCGAAATCTCCTGAATGCCGCTTTGCACCAGCGCAGTGCAGTCCTCGCCGATTTTGCCAAAGGCCAAGGTCATGCGGACCAGCCAATCCGCAATGCGCAGCACCGGGGTACGGTCGGTGTGCCAACTGCGCCCTGGGTCCTGCAGCGCCAGCCCTTTGGCCATAGCAGCGCGCACCTCTGCCGATTTCGCTCCCAGCGCGCCGGACGTCCCCGCCGCGCCGGACAGGGAGACCTGCAGGCAGGATTGCCGCAAGCCGGGCAGTTCGTCCAAAAGGTTCATCAGCGGCATTCCCCAAGCGGCGGCCACTGCGCCGAAACTGGTGGGGGTCGCGTGCTGCCCGTAGGTGCGGGCGGCCATCGGCAGCTCCGCATGCTCCTTGGCCAGCTTGCCAAGCGACAGGACAGCCGCCTTTACATCGGTCTCCACCAGCGCCAGCGCCTGGCGCAGCCGAAGCATCAGCGCGCTGTCCATGATGTCCTGCGAGGTCGCGCCCCAATGCACATATTGCGCATGCTCTGGCGCTTTCATTTCTTCGCGGAACGCGGCTACCAACCCGGGTACCGGCACGCCGTTCTGTCCGGTGGCCCGTTTTAAAACGCCCGGATCAACTGCGATCTCGACCACAGCACGCCCGATCGCAGCCGCGCTCTCCTGCGGGATCACGCCTGCTGCGCCTTGCGCCTTGGCCAGTGCGCCTTCTACCAGCATCATGGCGCGCAATTCGGCGCTGTCTGAGAAGAGGCGGCTGGCCTCGCCGCTGCCGAAGAGTTCGCCATAGATTTGGCTGTCAAAGACAGAGCCTGCCATCAGAAGTCCTTTGCAATCTGCCCGATCAGCTCTGCCAGACCTTCAGGGTCTGCGAAAAAGGGCGAGTGGGATGTGTTCATGTCATGTGCCCGCCCACGCGGCAGGCGGGCGGCCATCTGCGCCTGGTACTCCGGCGGAATGACTCGGTCACCGGTGCAGCGGATGTAGGCCTTAGTCACGGCATCGAACCTCTGGCTCAGGCGGACCGGCGTATCCTGCGGAAGGATCGGCTGCGGGCAGAGGTTTTCCATAGCAAAGCGCACCGCCTCAGCCGGGCAATCATGATAGAACAGGTCCGGCGCAGTCTCCGGGTTCAGGCTGTATGCGGTGCCTGCTGCGTTCTTCTGAGTGGCACCTTCCAATGTTTGCCGCGGTCCCGCCTTGCGCATGTCGATCAGGGACATGCCGGTGACCGGCAGGTAGGCGCACAGGTAAATCAGCCCGCGCAAGCGATCTGGATACGCCTCCGCCGCTGCCGAAATGGGAAAGCCGCCCCAGGAATGCCCGACGATCAAGGTATCCGGGGCAGAAGCGGCAGCAACCGCCTCAGCCGTTTCTGAGAGTGTCACCTTTGCGGGATCGCGTCCGTCTGCATGGCCAGGCAGGCTGATGGTGCGAACAGTGTGGCCGCGGGTCTCCAGCGCCGGGACCGCATCGCGCCAGCACCACGGGCCGTGGCAGGAACCGTGAACAAGAAGAAATTCAGCCAATGTGCCCGGTCTCCCTCAGAAAGGCCGTCAGGCGTTCAGCGTATTCATCTGGCTGTTCGACACAGGGAATGTGGCCCGCGCGCCGGATCAGGTGGAATTGGCTGCCTGGGATCAGGTCCACCGTCTCGCGCACCACGTCAGGCGGGGTGGAGCCGTCTTCGGACCCCGCAATGCCGAGGCACGGCAGCCGCAGCCCGCTGGTGGGTGTATAAAAATCCGTGCCCGCAATTGCCGCGCAGCACCCTGCGTAGCCACTGCGCGACTGTTGAACCAGCATGTTGCGCCACAGCTGCAGCTCCGGTGTTGACCGGAAGCCGCGGGCAAACCAGCGCTCCATAACGGCATCTGCCAGCGCCTCGATGCCGTTGCTTTGAACAGTCCTGACCCGATCCTTCCATATCTCTGCGGTGCCGATCTTTGCGGCTGTGTTCGACAACACCAGCGCCCGCACCTGGTCCAGCCGCTTTACTGCCAGCCCCTGCGCGATCATGCCGCCGATCGAGAGCCCCACGAACATGCAGTCGCGCACTTCCAGATGGTCCAGCAGACGCTCCGCATCCCGTACAAGCGCACCCATCGAATAGGGGGCAGGGGGGCAAGAGGACAGCCCATGGCCGCGCATGTCATAGCGGATGATACGCAGGCCTGCGGGCAGCCGTTCCACAACAGCATCCCAGACCCTCAGGTCAGTGCCCAGCGAATTGGCAAACACTACGGGGGCGCCGCCCGCGTCGCCGTCAATGCGGTAGTGAAGCTGGACATCGCCCAGATCTGCAATCTGCATCGGGTACCTCGTTTTTTCTCCGCCGCAGTCTACCTGTGCCGGGGACGGGAGGTAAAGCAATCGGCCAAGCTTAGCCGTGCAGTTCCATATGGGCCATGATCTGCCCGTGGTCCGAAGCAAGCTTGTTGTACGGCGCCTCCGGGTGGCTGCCATCGGTCAGGTGGTCGTTGAAGACACTGTAATAATGCATCTTTCCCAATGCCCCTGGCCAGTCCGGATCGAAGTGGCGGGACATGTAGATCTGGTCGATGCTTTCATGCACGCCGCCAAAGGCGGTGGTATAGACCACATCGCGCAAGGATCTTTTCAGGAACATCTTTTCGGCAGAGCGCAGTCTTACCCGGTCAATGGCTTCACGTATTTGCGCGTTCTCGGCTTCGCTGTAGCGGTCGCCTGCGTGCTCAGCATCGTGGCGCAGCATCCAGGCATAGTTCTTGAACGGCATCTCGCCAGCGATGATCTCGCTGCTGACGGCATGTTCGCCGTCGTTGAAATCCCCCAGAACCATCACCGGGCGGCCCTGTTCCAGCTCGTCAAGCACCGCGCGGCGCAGCACCCAGGCCTCGCCCATCCGCCTGAGCGCGGCACGCAGCGACCCCATAGCCCGGCCTGCCGCATCATAGGCCGTCAGAACCGTCTCAGGCGGGTAAGGCGCACCCTGTGGTTTTATGAATTCACCTAGCTTCGACTTCAGATGGCAATTGAACACGCTGATCACCTGATTACCGACAGGCACCTGCACCCTGAGAATCGGACGCGACAGCCGGCGCAGAGTATAAAAGCCTGCGTCCTCTTCCTCACCGAGGCACGCCATCGGGATATCCAATGGCTGGCCAAGGTCCTGTATCACCTCCGGTTCGCCTTGAAAGCCAAAGCGGGAGAGAACCGCCAGCCCGGGCCGCCGCTTGCCGGGCTCGCCGGTGTCATTGATGTTGGGAGCAAAAGCCACCTCTGCCTCGGCGTAGGAGCCATAGGCCAGTTTCTGGAATATGGCCTTGCGGTGATAGCGTTTGGCAGGATCGGGGATGCTGGCGGCGTTGGCCAGCGTCCCGCGCCGGTCGGTTTCGGCGATCACTTGACGCAGCGGCGCTTCCTCGAAAATCTCCTGGAAGCCGACAATGTCCGCATTCAGTGTCAGCAGCTGGTCGGCCATCCAGTCGGCCTTCCAAGCGTATTCCTCAGGCGTGTAGCTTTGGAAGCGGTAGTATTCCCGCTCCGGGCCGATCAGGTTTTTGACATTGAACGAGGCGATGGTGAAACGTGTCATGACGTGCCCCCCTGGCTGCCGCACGGACCATCGCGCGGTCAGGTCTCAAGCATAACGCGAGAGAGCCTCCCGGAACAGCTCTGCATCCACATTGCCGCCGGTCGCGACTGCAATCACCGCATCGCCTTCGATCTGATCCGCGTGGAAAAGGGCTGCCGCCAGCGAGGCCGCGCCTCCGGGCTCCAGCACGATTTTCAGCCGCAAGAAGGCCAGCGCCATGGCTTGCATCGCCTGTTCCCCGGTAATCACCAGCCCCGGGCCGCACAGGCGCCTGAGGATCGGAAAGGTGATATCCCCCGGCTGCGGTGTCAGAATGGCGTCGCAGATTGAACCGGACAAACTGGGGTTCTGCCGGATTTCACCTGCCACAAGCGACCGGGTCACGTCGTCGAAGCCCTCAGGTTCAACAGGCCGCACTCTCAAACCCGGGGCGCGGGCTTCCAGCGCTAGGGCAATACCGGACGACAGCCCGCCTCCGCCACAGTTGACCAGCACCTCCGCAGTATTGACACCTTCGGTTGCGGCCTGCTCGGCAATCTCCAGCCCGCAGGTGCCCTGACCGGCAATCACCAGCGGCTCATCGTAGGGTTTGATCAGGGTCAGCCCGCGGTTTTCCGCATATTGTGCGCCGACCGCTTCGCGGCTTTCGCCCCCGGCACGGTCATAGAGCACCACCTCAGCCCCCAGATTACGGGTGTTCTGAATTTTCAGCTGCGGGGCATCTGCCGGCATCACGATCACTGCAGGCGCGCCATGCGCCTTGGCTGCTGCCGCCACACCCTGCGCATGGTTGCCGCTGGAATAGGCGATCACACCGCGCATTCGGTCTTTTTCCGGCAGTGCCGAAACTGCTGACCAGCCGCCGCGGAACTTGAAGGATCCGGTATGCTGAAGGCATTCCGCCTTGACCAGAAGCCGCCGCCCCGCGATCTCATCCAGGAATGGCGAGGACAGGAGCGGGGTCACGCGGGCCTGGCCTTTCAGCCGTTCTGCGGCGGCTTCAATCATGGCGATTGAGGTCATTTGATCTGATCCAGAACTGAATGGATGAGGGCGAGCGCCTCCGGCTCGTCCAGAAAGGGCACATGGCCGCGGTTGGCGATTTCCACGGCATGCAAGGCGGGCAGACGCCGTTGCATCTCTGAGAATGTCCCTGCGCTTAAGATGTCGGAATTTGCCCCGCGGATCACTCCACAGTGCAAGCCGTCCAGCGCCATGAAAATGGGCCACAGGTCCGGCGGCGGGCCTGCTTCGGCTTGCGCCAGCAGCGCGTCGCGCAGGTGCGGGTCATAGCGCAGGGAAAGCCCGTCCGGGATTTGATCGTAGAAAGCCTCCGCTTCCTCGCGCCAGCGTGCCGCGGGTACGTCCGGAAAATCCCGGGCCATCAGCGCGGCCAGCGTTTCCGCGGCCTGCGCATGAGATTTGGCTGCAGGGCGGCGGCCTACATACTCCATGATCCGGGAAATGCCGCCTGCGGGAAGCTCTGGGCCGACGTCGTTCAAGATCACCGCCGACAGCCTGTCCTTGGCCATCGCTGCCAATGTCATCGCGACCAGCCCTCCGCGCGATGTGCCGAGCATGGCGGCCTGACCGATCTGGAGATGATCCAGCAGCTCCAGCACATCCTGTGCCTCACGCAGGACGTTGTAGTTCAGGAATTCCGGGTCATGATCCGATTGTCCGCGCCCGCGGGCATCCAGGGTAATCATCCGGTACCGCGTGGCATGCGGCGCAAAATAACGGAAATCCCGGCTGTCCCGGGTCAGACCCGCCAGGCACAAAAGCGGCAGGCCTTCACCGGTATCTGTGTAGTGCAGGCGCAGCCCGTCCGTAGTGTCAAAGATTGGCATCTGCGGTTCATCCCTTGGCAAGGTCGGGAATGGCAGTCAAATCCGTCAGGATGTGTGCCGGTTTCCAGGGCAGGCGGTCGATCGGCTCTCCAGCGCGGTTGACCCAGGCAGCGGTAAACCCGTAACCGGCAGCGCCTGCGGCATCCCAGCCGTTTGAGGAGACAAACAGCACGCCTTCCTTGGCGCAGGCGAACCGTTTGCCAACCAGATCATAGACGCGGGCGTCGGGTTTGAAGATGCCGGCGCTTTCGACCGAAAGTACATCATCCAGCACATCGTGCAGCCCAGCCGACCGCACCGCACCTTCCAGCATCGCGGGCGAGCCGTTTGAAAGGATCGCGGTATTCATGCCTGCGTCCTTCAGCGCTTGCAGCATCGCCGGCACCTCCGGGTAGGCTTGCAGCTGCCAATAGAGATCCAGCAGCCGCTGGCGCAGCGCCGCATCCCCGGCCAGACCGGCGGCTTCCATCGCCCAGTCAAGCCCGTCCTGCGTCACGTCCCAGAAATCAGCGTGGGCATTGGTGATCGCGCGCAGCCAAGTGTATTGCAGCTGCTTCAGCCGCCAGTGAACAGCCAGTTCTGACCAGCTGTCGCGCAGATGCGGAAACTCCGGTTCGCTGGCCGCCTGGCGCGCTGCCGCGGAGACATCGAACAAGGTTCCGTAGGCGTCAAAGATACAGGTGTTGATTGGCATTCTATCCTCCCAAGTGCCGAGAGTTGCACGAAGGCAAAGAGCGGGCAAAGCAGGAAATTGTACCCATACGGGTTTACATCACGTCTGCGGACGATAGGCTGCTCCCCTTTATCAACCCGCAACCGATTGGAGGTCTCATGACCGGGGTAAAGAACGGCGACACAGTGCGCATCCACTACACAGGCAAGCTGGCAGACGGCACCGTCTTTGACAGCTCTGAAGGCCGGGATCCGCTGGAATTCACCGTGGGCGCAGGCCAAGTGATTGCGGGTATGGATGCAGGGCTTGAAGGCATGGCAGAGGGCGACAAGAAAATCCTCGAAATCCCCTGCGCCGAGGCCTACGGCCCGGTCAACCCCGCCGCACGGCAAGAAATCCCGCGTGAGGGTATCCCCGCGGACATCCCGCTGGACCTTGGCACCCAGTTGCAGATGCAAAGCCCCGATGGCCAGGTGCTGCCGGTGACCGTCGTGGAAGTCAGCGATGAATCCGTGACTCTGGACGCCAACCATTTCCTCGCGGGCAAGGATCTGGTGTTTGATATCGAACTGGTTTCCGTCACCTAACTGAACCAAGCTGAGGGCGGGGGGCTCCCGCCAATTGCGGTGCAATCTGAAGATTGCATCCTCACCGGTTGGGCCCGGCGCCGCGGCGGCGCTGGGCCGCATGCTCAGGCCGGGGACCCTGCCTGATGTCAACCGGGACTGTGTTCTCCAGAAGAACCCTCAATAAATGACGCGATGCTGCCGGCGGACTTTGCGGCAAACTCCTCAAGGGCTGGCCGGGGAACGCCGGAACGGGCGCGCAGGCCGATGGAGTGCAGCACGGCGGCGGCAAGTGCCGCGGCCGTGTCCAGGTTTCGCGGTGCCGCCGATGGGGCATGGCGCTGCAGCAGGCGGCGGAACTGATCATCGCTGCGGGCAAGCTGTTCCTGCAGCTTGTCCCGGATTCCCGGATGCGCAGGCGCCTCTGCCGTTGCGGTCGAAAAAACAAGGCAACCCCAACCGCCTTCGTCCGTATGATAAAGGTCCAGCATTGCCAGAAAAACGGCCTGCAAGGCTGCGTCCGGGGATGCATCGGGCCTCACTTTGTCAGTCAGATAGGCTCGTGTTCTGGCAGCAAAATCGTCCATCGCTGCCAAAAACATATCCTGCTTGCCGCCGAAGGCCGCATAAAGACTGGGCCGTACCAGCCCGGTCGCCTTGGATAGGTCGTCAAGTGAGGTCGCGGCATAGCCCTTGGCCCAGAAGCAGCGCATGATGGCCTGCCGGACTTCACCCTCGTCGAACTTGCGCGGGCGCCCGCGGCCACGGCTCATTCCGTGAAACCCGCGCCATGCAGCATGTCGCAAAAATGCGGCTGGTGGAAACCCGGGACATTCCGGCGGGCCACATCTGCCCCAAAGTTGTGCATCGCTGTCATTGGTTTCTCCGCATAGATCCGGGTCAGGGCCTGTTCCATGGCCTGTTTGAAGCCAAGGCGGGGGTGAGCGTCAAGCACCTGTTCCATCATCTCCGGAGTGATCTTGTCATGCGGGATCACGCCCACGTCGATGCCGGCTCCGATTTGCACCAGGGCCGCTTCCGGCGATTTCTTTTGCGGGATCGAAAACGTGGTGTGCAGCGCGATGGCGTCCCAGACCCGGTCGATGCGGGATTGCTCCACATTCCGCGCCGCAAGAAAACGCGCGGCGGCGTCCGCGGCGTCCACCTCGAACCTGTCGTCACCTTTGTAGGCCTCTGTCAGGCCCAGATCATGCAGCATGGCGGCGATATAGAACAGCTCCGGATCGTACTTCATTTCCAGCTTCTGAGCCATCAGCGCGCCGAAAACATGGGAGCGGCTCACATGATTGTAGAGGAAAGGCGCGCTGGCCATGCGGGCCATCTCTGCGGCAGCTGCGCAAAGTGAGGTATCCGGCGCGCGAACGATGTTTGACAGTGGCATCCGATTCTTCCTGAAACTGCATTGCTGACCAATAATATTCGATTCGGTACATAAATAAAGAACGCAATAGTGCAGGCAAAAGAAAAGGCGCCACAGGGGCGCCTCAACACTTTGAATTTATGCGGAAGTAGTCACAGGTGATCCGGCTGCGGCATTCCCAGGACGTGGAACCCGCCATCGACCCGGATGATCTCCCCGGTGGTGCAGGCGCCTGCGTTCGAAGCCAGGTAAACCGCGGTGCCGCCGACAGCTTCCAGCGTCGCGTTATCGCGCATCGGTGCATTCTGGGCGGTGTGTTTGAAGGTTTTGCGCGCGCCGCCGATTGCGGCCCCGGCCAGGGTCTTCATCGGGCCAGGGGAGATCGCGTTCACCCGGATGCCTTCCGGACCCAGATCGTTGGCCAGATAGCGGGTAGCCGATTCAAGCGCTGCCTTGGCCACGCCCATCACGTTGTAATTCGGAACCACTTGGTTCGACCCCTGATAGGTCAGGGTCAGCAGGGTGCCGCCGTTGTCTTTCATCAGCGGATAGGCGCGCCGCGCTATTTCGATGAAGGAATACGCGGAGATGTCCAGGGAGTTCTTGAAGTTCGCCCGGCTGGTATCCAGGAAGCGCCCGGTCAGCTCAGACTTGTCCGAATAGGCAATTGCGTGGACCACAAAATCGAGTGAAGGCCAGCGGCCTGACAGCTCCTCAAAAGCTGCGTCCAGCGAGGCATCGTCGGTTACATCCACATCGACCATGAAATCCGAGCCGACGCTCTGCGCCAGCGGCTCCAGCCGCTTGCCAAAAGCTTCGCCCTGGTAGGTAAAGGCCAGTTCGGCCCCGGACTCTGCCATGGCCTTGGCAATGCCCCAGGCGATGGAGCGGTCATTGGCAACGCCCATAATCAGGCCGCGTTTGCCTGTCAGCAATCCCGCCATCGTTCACTTATCCCTTGTATCTGCTCAGAACCATCGAGCCGTTTGTGCCGCCAAAGCCGAAGCTGTTGGTCATCACTGAGTCGAGGCCGGCGTTCTCCACCAGGCTGGTGGCAATCTCGCCCGGCTGAATGCCTTCGGCGAGGGTGTCGACATTGATCGACGGGGTGATAAAGTCGTTGTCCAGCATCAAAAGGCAGAAGATTGCCTCTAGCGCGCCGGCAGCACCCTGAGCGTGGCCGGTCATCGACTTGGTCGAAGAGATCGGCGGCACGTTGCCCTCGCCGAACACCCGGCGGGCGGCTTCAACTTCGCCGACGTCGCCAACCGGAGTCGAGGTGCCATGCGCATTGATGTAATCCACCTTGCGGCCTTCGGGCAGGGTGGAGAGCGCCAGACGCATTGCCCGCTCTCCGCCTTCGCCGGACGGCGCAACCATGTCGTGGCCGTCAGAGGTGGCAGCAAAACCGGTCACCTCGGCATAGATCCTGGCACCGCGGGCCAGCGCGTGCTCGAGGTCTTCCAGCACGACAATGCCGCCGCCGCCGGAGATCACGAAACCGTCGCGGTCCTGATCAAAGGCGCGCGAGGCTTTTTCCGGCTCGTCGTTTCGCTTGGAGGACATTGCGCCCATGGCGTCGAACAGGCAGCTGAGGGTCCAGTCCAGCTCCTCGCCGCCGCCGGCGAACATCACGTCCTGCTTACCCATCATAATCTGCTCCGCCGCGTTGCCAATGCAGTGCAGCGAAGTCGAGCAGGCAGACGTGATCGAGTAGTTGATGCCTTTGATCTTGAATGCGGTCGCTAGGTTCGCGGAAATGGTCGAGGACATACATTTCGGCACCGCAAACGGGCCGATGCGCTTGGTGGCGCCAGACTTCAGCACAGTCTGATGCGCAGTCAGCATGGCGGAGGTTGACGGGCCGCCGGAACCCGCGACAAGACCGGTGCGCTCATTCACCACATGATCCTCGGACAGGCCCGCATCGGCAATTGCCTGGCTCATCGCGATATGGGCATAGGCCGCGCCCGGGCCCATGAAGCGCAGGGTGCGCTTGTCCACATGCTCGGCCACATCGATCTTCAGCGTGCCGGCCACTTGGCTGCGAAAGCCGTGCTCGGCCATTTCCGGACTGGCAACGATGCCGGATTTTCCGGCCTTCAACGAGGCGGTGACCTCTTCGGCATTGTTCCCGATAGAGGAGACAATCCCCAAACCGGTGACGACGACACGGCGCATGTGCGTACTCCTGTTTCTGTGACTTTTGTCCTGCCGGAAAGCGTATCAGCTTTCGGACAGGGCCACTTTCATATCCTTGACCTGATAAATCACGTCACCGTCCGCCTCGACGATGCCGTCAGCGACACCCATGGTCAGGCGGCGGGTCTGAATGGCCTTGGTGAAGTTGATCCGGTACGTCAGCATCTTGCGGTCCGGGCGCACCATGCCGGTGAGCTTCACTTCACCCACCCCCAGCGCATAACCGCGGCCCTGCCAGCCGCGCCAGCCCAGGTTGAAGCCGGTCAGCTGCCACAGGCCATCCAGGCCCAAGCAGCCGGGCATGATCGGGTTGCCGGGGAAATGGCAGTCAAAGAACCACAGGTCCGGGGTGATGTCGAATTCAGCAATCACATGGCCCTTGCCGTGTTCGCCGCCATCACCGGAAATTTCGGTGATGCGGTCCATCATCAGCATCGGCGGCGCCGGCAGCTGGGCATTGCCGGGACCGAACAGCTCGCCCCGCGCGCATTTCAGCAAATCGTCCTTGTCAAAGCTGCTGGGGTAATCGGCCATTCGGGCGCATCTCCTGCCTGAGGTTCGTGAATGTATATCTGGCTCCCTGTAGCACCCGGCCAAAGGGTCCTGCAAGGGTACCCCGCGTCACTTCCTCCGCTGATTGTGCCAAAGAAGCACTGGAAAGGGCCAGCCAGCTGCGAATGAATTTCATTTGAAAAACCCTGGGTGTTGCTCCTATATATACGGTCAGCAACGCGACGCAGGACCTGCTCATGACGCCAAACAGCGAAGAAGTGGCCACGCGCTGGCTGACAGATGCCGGGCTGCGGCCCACCCGGCAGAGGGTTGCGCTTGCCGAATTGCTGGTGGGCGATGGCAAACACCGCCACATTACCGCGGAAAGCCTGTTCGAGTCGGCTAAGAAAAATGGGGCTGCGGTTTCGCTGGCTACGGTCTACAACACGCTGCGCGCCTTTTGCGATGCAGGCGTGCTGCAGGAGATCCCGCTTGACGGGTCCAAAAGTTATTTCGACACCAACACCCATGACCATCCTCACTTCTTCTGGGAGGATGAGGGCCGCGTCAGCGATGCACCGGCGCAGGAATTGGTGATTCACAAGCTGCCTGAGGCACCGGAAGGTATGGAGATCGCCTCAGTCGATGTGGTGATCCGCCTGCGAAAGGTCTGACCGGACGGCGCTGAGCACGTCTCTCAGAACGCCGTGCGCCTGAAATGCCACGGAAGTCTTCGGCAGATCCGCGTGTGCGGCCAGAATCACCGGCTCTTCAGCGCCGACATCCGTGACCCGTACCGCGCATAAGGCTTTGCCGTCATAGCTCTTCCTGCCAGGCGGCAGGCTGTAGCTGATGCCTACGCCCTCACCATTGGCCGCCAGACTGCGCAGAAGTTCCAGCGAATCCGCCCGGTGCGCAATCTGCGGCACCAGCCTATGCGCTTTGAACAACCCCAGCATATGATGCACCGACAGCCCCTCCTGCGATAGAACCAGCGGGTGTCCCGCCAACTCAGCCAGGGATATGCTGCTGCGGATTGCTAGCGGGTGGCCCGGCGGCACCAGTGCATGCGGTGACAACCGGTGCAGCTCCGCCCGGCTAAAGCATGCGTCCAGTCCCAGGTCATAGGTGATCGCCAGATCCGCTTCTCCTTCAGACAGGGCAGTTATCAGCGGTTCAAACCCGCAGGCCCTGTGGCTGATTCCCACTTCCGGAAAGGCCTCGCGTAACGCCTTTAGCGCCGGGGCCAGCAAGAATGGGGCCAGATCGGAGAAGCAGACCAGCACCAGCCGCTGTTGCCCGGCGCTTGCTCCCTTGGGGTCTTCCAGCAGTGCGGCCTGCTCCAGCAGCGCCTGGGCTTTTTCAGCAAAAAGCCTGCCCTGAGGCGTCATCGCCAGCGCCGCTCCACGGCGGCGCAGGAACAGGGGGTGGCCCAGACGGTCCTCGATCCGGCTGAGAGCAGCAGAGAGTGCAGGCTGGCTCACATGCACCGCATCAGCCGCAGCTGACAGGCTGCCATGGCGGGCCACGGCACAGATATACTCGTAATGGCGCAAGGTGAGATATAACATGAATCTAAGGGTATATTAGAAAGATATGATTTGAAACTATGCCCTCGCCGCGGCAGGAATACCGCATCAGAATTGCATCATTCAGCAGCGGAGGCAGCAATGGTCCACCCCCTCATTACACCTGAACACGTCGAACAGTTTCAGCGCGACGGTGTTGTTCTAATCCGGGGTTTGTTTGCCGGCCAGGTTGAGCTTCTCCGCGAAGGTGTGGCGGCAAATATGGAAGATCCCGGGCCATATGCGTCGAACAACGAGAAGGCGGGCCAGACCGGACGCTTTTTCGACGATTACTGCAATTGGTCCCGCATTCCCGAGTTCGAGAGGGCAATCAAAGAATCGCCGGCTGCCGAAGTGGCCGCGGACTTGATGAAGTCGACCTCTGTGCAAATGTTCCATGACCATGTCCTGGTCAAAGAGCCAGGCACCTCGATGCCGACCCCATGGCACCAGGATGGACCCTATTACTTTGTCGAAGGTCAGCAGACCATCAGTTTCTGGTCGCCGCTGGACGCGGTGAGAGACGCAGCGCTGCGCTGTGTGGCGGGGTCGCACAAGTGGGAAAAGGAAGTGCTGCCGACCCGCTGGGTGTCGGAAGAGGATTTCTTTCCGGATGAAGGCCAGTACATGGCTGTCCCGGACCCGGATGCAGAAGGAATGACCGTAATTGAGTACCCGATGCAGCCCGGCGACGCCGTGGCCTTTAACTACAAGACCCTGCATGGCGCCCGCGGCAATACCTCTGCATCGCGCCGCCGCGCCTTTTCGCTGCGCTTGGTGGGCGACGATGCCCGCTATGCCGAACGTCCCGGCCGCACCTCGCCGCCGTTCCCTGGCCACGGCATGCAACCGGGCCAGCGCCTGCGGGAGGATTGGTTTCCCATTTTGCTGCAGCGCTAAGGGGAGGGGGCTTTGCCCCCTCGGCCTAGCGGCCTTCACCCCCGAGTATTTAGGGAAAGATGAAAGGGCCGCCGGGTGGCTATGTCTTCAGGTCACGGCGGATGCCCATGTTTTCGGCGTTGGAAAAAGAACAGGTTTTGCAAATGCCAAACTGCTTGAGAAACCCGCGCTTGCGGGCGCGGGCAGCCTCGTCCGAGCGGTAAGCGGCAAGGAAACCGTCCTTCTCCACATTCGGCAATTGGATCACCTGGTCGTAGTCAATGCAGCACAGGCCCAGATCCCCGTTCCAGAACACCACCGACTGAAACAGCGGCACCGTGCACATCGCATGGCTGGTATGGCGCGGGTGGCGGCGGAGCTTTTTCTGGCGCGGCAGGAAATGGGCAAACTCGCGTTTCTGATCGGCAGAAGTGTAGGAACCGATCGAAAAGGTCTTGAACCGCACCCTGTCGAAACCCGCCTCGCGCGCCCAGGTTTCCATCTCGTCCATCTGCGGCTCGGAATAGCTGGTCAGCAGCGTTTGCAGCACCGTGACAGGCGTCTTGAACCCCAGGTTTTTCTTGATCGCCAGGAATTCCTCGATGCTGGCCTTGACCTTGGCGAAGTCGGAATTGACGCGGTAAACCTCCTGCGCCTCCTTGGAAAACCCGTCCATGCAGAGGTTGACCCGCGCCAGTCCCGAACGGATAAGCCGCTCGCTCATCTCCGGGGTCAGACGGGTCGCGTTGGTCGAAAGATAGGTGTCATGCCCGTTTTCATGCGCATAGGCAATGAAATCAGGGAGATCCTTGTGCAGGGTCGGCTCACCCGAAAAACTGAAGTAGATGGCCGGCTTTTCCGGCTGGTCTTTGAAATCATCAATGATTTTGCGGAACACCGGGGGCTTCATCATGCCGCGTTTGCGCTGCATCGCAAAAGTCACCGGGCAGACAGGGCAGCGCAGGTTGCAGCTGTTGGTGGCGTCGATGATGATAATTTTGGGCGGGCGCCGGAAGAAGGACAGCGGCAGCAGCCGCGCCAGCAGATGCAGCGCCCGTTCATGCAGGCCAGGAGGCTTGGCGGGCAGATCAGGCTGCGCTGAGTCCGGTTTTAAGTCAGGGACTGGGGCAAGGTCCTGCATTTGGCTGTCTCCGTCTGGTGCTTGCTTTGTCAACCATAGTGGCTGGCGGCTGACTAGCAAGCATTGGACTGGTCACGAGCCATTAGTATTGCGTGATGGCTGCCCGCCCAGTGCGTACCGGCAAACGGCACAGGCTGGCTGCTGGCTCGTTTTTGCCGCTGGCCTCCCCTTGTGCGGCGCCCGCAAAGGTCAGCCCCGCTTGCGCAACTTCCTCAACCAGCGCCGCCAGCCTGCGGCATGACGGGGGATTGATAGTCTTTGCGGCCCAAAGCCTCAGGAGACCGCAAAGAGCGCATTCTGTTGCGGCAAAAAGCAGTAACGTCCGGTGGCTGCAAACGCCGGATGGCGGCCAGCCCCCCGGATAGCCCGCCATCCGGCCCGCATTCGCAGGCAAAGAGCCGGCCAAATGCGGTTCAGGTGCCGCTTTAGACCGGCGGCTTGCCTTTCATCGCGCGTGCGATCATTGCGACGACAAACAGGATAAGGAAGATAACAAAAAGGATCTTCGCTATCCCGGCAGAGGCGCCAGCGATGCCGCCGAAACCGAGCAGCGCTGCGACCAGGGCGATTACCAGAAACGTCAGTGCCCAACCAAGCATGTCTTTCTCCTTTTAAAGGGCTGCCGGAAACAGCAGTCAGGGAACCAACTCGGAAAAACCGGTTTGGTTCCCTTCGCCTTTACTCCGGGAAGTCAGTTGGGCCAGAATCATTTGGGTTGAAACCGGCCTGGCAAGCACTGGCCACCGCAGCCGCGGCGACCGCGCGTCCAGTTCATTCTCCGCTGTCCCCCCCATCAGAACGAGCCGCCCGCCGCGGCTTTGAACGCTCTTGTCGATCTTCAGGCGGGACACCAGTTCCGAACCCGCCTCCACAAAGGCCACGCTGATACGCTGGTAGCCGTCAAGAACGGACAGCGCGTCATCATGCCCCTTCTGCACGCTGATCTCAGCAGACGGGTCGTAGTCCATTACTGCGTCGCAGATATCGCAAGTGACCAGATAGTTCCTGGAGGCGATAAGGTAGATATGCGTACAGTGACTGCTGGGCGTATCCATTGATCAAGTTCCCCCTACACGCGATATTTTGGAACTTTTACGGGCCGAGTGCATTAAACTGCGACATAGCCGAAGAGGGGGAAGGTCATGTCTGCCACTGCCTGCCAGAATTGCCCGCTGCGAAACCGGGCCATATTCACGCCAATGTCGCGCGAAGAAGTCGGCTTTACCCAAGAGTTCAAAACAGGAGAAATGGTCGTGGATGCAGGCACCACGATCCTTCTTGAGGGGTCGAACAGCCCGCAGCTCTTTACGGTTCTGAAGGGTTTGGGGACACGTTACAAAACCCTTGAAAACGGGCGGCGGCAGGTGATCAATTTCCTGTTCCCGGGCGACTTTGCCGGTCTCCAGGCCGGGTTGATGGGCGAAATGAAACACTCCGTCGAGGCGACCACCAGCATGACTTTATGCGTGTTCCGCAGAACGGCCCTGTTTGATCTGTTTCAGGGGCACCCGGAGCGTGCATACGACCTGACCTGGATTGCAGCCGTCGAGGAACATTTTCTTGGTGAAACCATTGCATCCCTGGGGCAGCGTGATGCCCGGCAGCGCATCGCCTGGGCCTTGGTGCGGATGTATCAGCGGCTGGAGGCCGTGGGCATGGAGGTGAAAAACGCGGTGCCGCTGCCGTACCGCCAGCAGGATCTGGCAGATGCTCTGGGCCTGTCGCTGGTGCACACCAACAAGATGCTGAAAACCCTTCGCAGCAGCAAGCTTGCAGAATGGACCGATGGCATGCTGAAAATCAGGAACCTGCCAGCGCTGGCCGAAATCGCGCTGATCGACCTGGAGGCCCCGGAACTGCGTCCGCTGATCTGATGTTCGCGTAACCCGGGGTTGCGGCCAGAGGATGCAGGAGCTGGTGCAATTGAACAGCTGCCTCATGCCGCCCGCCTGCGCCTGGCCGCGGGGCGTCTCAGCCGCGGCTGCTCGTACTCATGGAACATTTTTCCGGGGTTGGGGGTTGAGCCGGTGAACCAAGCAACTGAAAGGATACGCCATGCTTTACTGGGCACTCGTTTTCCTGGCCGTTGCAGCCGTCGCCGGCACCTTCGGGTTCGGCGGCATCGCCTCGGCCTCGGCAGGAATCGCACAAGTCCTGTTCTTCATCTTTCTGCTGCTGTTTGCTGCAGTTCTTGTTGCGCACCTTCTGCGCGGCAGCTCGTCCTGATGGCCTAGGCGGCGGGGTGCAATCGCTGTCCTGCCAAGGGGCACGCGCAGACCAGCGCGGAACTTTTGTTTCCCCCGCGAGTTTATTCCCAGTGACCAAATCACGAACCAGAAAAGGAGTTTCCCATGACTGGCGCGCTTTCCGCCGTTCCAAGCCCCGACAAAGTTGACACCGGTGTGAAAGACACCGGCGCAATCGCCGACGGCTTGGCGGATGTGCTTGCTGATACCTACCGGCTGGTTTTCAAAACCCATGCCTGCCACTGGAATGTGGAAGGGCCGGCTTTCTATTCGATGCATAAGCTGACTGAAGAGCAGTATGAGAACATGTTCACGGCGGCCGACCTTTTGGCCGAACGTATCCGCGCATTGGGTCATCTGGCTCCGTCTCGGATCGACGAGGTGCTGAACCGCTCCAGGATTGAGGACCCGGAAGGTGATCTCAGCGCGGGAGAGATGGCGCAGGACCTGGCTGCCAGTCACGAGCGGATCGCTCACAGGCTGCATGCGCTTGCAGAGGTGGCGGGCCGCCGCCGCGATATCGTGACCGAAGATTTGGCAACCGCGCGGTCGGCTTTCCACGAGCAAGCAGCATGGATGCTGCGGGCAATCTCAAAGTCCTGACGGCTCAGCCTGGCCGCCTGACCGGGCTGCGATCACCGCGGCCGGGCAGGATGACTGACGCCCTGCGGAGCCCCTCTCTCATAGGCCAAAGCTGTTGCCTGCCAAAATAGAAAAGCCCGGGCTGTCAAGACACCCCGGGCTGATTTTTCAGATATTACGCGATCGGCGTTCAGACTTTCAGCGTTTCAGTCGAGGAGAAGAACATCGCCTGGCTAACTGCAGAACGCACCTGTTCTTCGGTATAGGGCTTTGAGATCAGAAAGGCAGGCTCCGGCCCTTCACCGGTCAGAAGACGTTCCGGATATGCGGTAATAAAGATAACCGGCCGGTCGCCGTGCTCGGATAGGATGCCGTTAACTGCATCGATGCCGCTGGAATTGTCAGCCAGCTGGATGTCCGACAGTATCAGATCAGCTTCCGCCTCAGCGGCAAGATCTTTCGCGCGGGCTTCGGTACGGGCAATGCCCGTCACGCTGTGGCCCATCCCGGTAACAATCGCCTCCAGGTCCATTGCTATGATAGCCTCGTCTTCAATGATCATGATCTTGCCGGCGGTCGAGCGGGACATCTCGTCATAGGCAATCGAAATCAGCTCAGAAGCCTCGTCATCGCTCACTTGCATGATGATGCCGGTTTCGGCGGCGCTGAAATCTTCGATGGTGTGCAAAAGCAATGCTTCGCGGGTATTCGGCGTCAGTTGCTGCAGGTGCTTTTGCGCCTTGCCGGCAAGGCCGGTGTCCGCCTCATATTCACCGGCGGGACCGCCCGAGGAGGCCCAGATCGCATGGAAGACCCGGAACAGCGCCACTTTGGATGACAGGGTGCTGTTGTATTCTGCTTCGCCGGCCAGGATCGCCTCCAGCGCAGCCAGTGCATATTTGTCGCCGCTGCTTTGGCTGCCCGTAAGCGCCCGCGCGTACCGGCGCAGATAGGGCAGGTTGGCTCCAATCTGGCTGGCGATCTTTTCTCCCGGTTGAGAGCTCATTTTGCGACATTCCTTTTTTTTGCAATATACATGGAACTATACGCGCTTCGGGACGTTTGGTTCCAGAAACTGCGCAAAAAAATGATGGATTGCATGACACAGCCCCCACGTGCCCGGCCACGCAATGAACAGGCCGACCGCGAAATCGACGATAATCTCAAGCGGGCGTTTGATGAGGTCGCCAGTCAACAGGTGCCGGACCGGTTTGCCGAGCTGCTTGAGCAACTGAAAAAACAGGAAACGCAGGTCTCTTCGGACGAGACGCAGGGGGCAAACTCTGATGACTGATATTCAGTCCGACCCAAGAGACGACTTGGTCAATCACCTTGGCGCTCTGCGGGCTTTCGCGGTCAGCCTGACACGCAACAGCGCCACAGCGGACGACTTGGTGCAAGACACCCTGGTCAAGGCATGGACCAATATCGAAAAGTTCGAACCTGGCTCGAATATGCGCGCCTGGCTGTTCACCATCTTGCGCAACACCTTCTATTCGCTGCGCCGCAAGCGTAAACGCGAGGTTGAGGATGCAGACGGTGTGCTGTCTGAAAAAATGGCGCAGAAGCCAGACCATGACGGACGTTTGCACATGCGGGACTTCAACGTAGCCTTTGCGCAACTGAACGATGAACAGCGCGAAGCACTGGTACTGGTCGGCGCAAGCGGCTTCTCCTATGAGGAGGCGGCAGAGATGTGCGGCGTGAAGACCGGCACGATCAAAAGCCGCGTCAACCGTGCCCGCGCCCGTTTGGCGGAGCTGATGGATCTGGATGAAAGCAGTCAGATGGAATTGACCGACAGTGTGACTGCTGGGATCGTTGCCCAGCAAGGCGCCGCATGATTCCAATGCCGCGGGGGCTGGCAGGCGGGCTGTTTCTGCGCCTCGCGGTGCTGATGACCTTTGCCCTGCTGCCGCTTGGCCTGATCGCCCTATACCAGACGAATGCCGTGGTCGACGAGGCGACGCGGCTGTCGCATGCTGCTCTTCTGGACCGGACAGAACGGGCGGCGGCAAAGGAACGGATTCTTCTGCAGCGGGCAGGCGGGGCGACTGAGGGGCTGGCTGCGGCCATTCTGCCGGTGGCTGGCGACGCGATTGCCTGCAGCGCGCTGCTCAAAGCCTTCACAGAAGGCCAAAACCCCTTCACCTTTGCCGCCTTCGTGGCAACGAATGGCCAGGTGAATTGCGCATCAGACGGCCAGCCGCGGGATCTGTCCGGAAACCGGCTGTACCTCAAGGTCCTGCAGGCGTCGCAGCTGTCGTTCGCTTTAGAGCGTGATCTCCTGAGCGAGGGGCGCTCCCATCTGATGGCGGCCAGTCCGGTCCAGCGCGATGGCATACTTCTGGGGTATATTACCCTGGCAATTCCGCACAAGGTCTCGCCGGTACAACCCGGCAAGGGGGTCAGAGGCGAGGGGATAGAATTCGTCACCGTGGATGCGCAGGGTGAAATCCTCTCCGCCACATTGCCTAGTCTGGAAGCGGCGAAGGTGCTGCCGGTATCGGTGCCCCGGCGGGAACTGGTGAACCGCTTGGGCGATACGTTTTTTGAAGACGCCCAGTCCGGCAGCGAGCGTTTCTTCGCGGTGACCCAAATCCTCCCGGGCCAGGTGGCTGTCGTCGGCAGCTGGCCGGTGGAGGATGCCATTCTTGCAGCCAGAAATCCGGCCTCCCTGATGACCGTGGCATTTCCCGTCCTGATGTGGCTGGCAGGCGTATGTGTTGCCATCCTCGGACTGCAGCAACTGGTGATCCGGCCACTCAGCGCGCTGCGCAGAGCCATGCGGCGTTACGCGCTGGGGGAACGCGAGGACGCCAATCTGGAACTGAAGAACCCGCCGCGCGAATTCGTAGAGGCGCAGCAGTCGTTCAACCGGATGGTCGCGATCCTCAGCGAGGCGGAACGGCGCCGCGAGCTGGATCTGGAAGAAAAGACCATTTTGCTGCGCGAGGTTCACCACCGGGTCAAAAACAATCTGCAGCTTGTGGCCTCGATCATGAACATGCAGGCCCGCAGCGCCCACACCCCCGAAGCCCGGCGGATGCTGTCGCAGCTGCAGCGGCGGGTGCGCGGCCTGGCCACTATCCACCGTCACTTGAACACCAACCCGGATATCACCACCGTGGACAGCCGGGAGCTTATCCGCGAACTTATTGCCGAAATCGGCGCATTGAACGTTGGCGCGGCACAGGATGTGGCAATCCAGACCAACCTGGCGGCAGTTCCGTTAACTCAGGATCAAGGTGTTACGCTGTCGATGCTTGTATCCGAGGCGATGACAAATGCAGTCAAGTACCTGGGCATCCCCGAGGGCGGCCGCCCGATGATTGAAGTCAATCTGCGCGAGACAGCTGCAAACTGGCTTGAACTCGAAATCATGAACACCAAGGGGCGGCCGCTGCAGCCCCCGGAAGAGCATCTCCCGGGCGGCGGGATCGGCGCGCGGCTGCTAATGGCGTTTGCAGCACAGCTCGAGGGCGACGCCAAGACGCTGGACACCGGCGACAGCTTTATCTACCGGTTGGGCTTCCCCGCCGTTGCAGGAGCTGTCCCGCCGGCAGAAATACAGAAAGAACAGGGCAAGGATGCAGCAGAACCCGCAGCATGAAGGCCAAGGCTGCCCGGAGTTTGCAGTGCTGGTCACGGCCGGACAGGCCTGGCCTGCTTTCGAACGTGCGGTATTGCAGGCCAAGAAAGAAATTACAGCGAGCTTCCGCCTCTTCGATTTGTCCACGGCACTGCTGAGCGCTGAAGCACGCGAAACCGGTGAAACCTGGGCTGATCTGATTGCCGCGGCCCTGCGCCGCGGAGTCAACGTCCGCCTGGTGGTAAGCGACTTCGACCCGGTGATGGCCGCGCCGCTTCATGCCGCGGCGCAAAGAACTGTGAGGCACGCTCAGGAAATTCGCGACGGGCTCGCGCCCGAAGCTGCCGCGCGGCTCTCTGTAACCGCCGCGCTTCACCCGGCCCAGGCTGGCCTCCTGCCGCGGCTGGCGTTTTCGCCTTTTGTGTTGCGCAAGCTGCGGAAGCTGCCGCGCAGCATGCGGCCCTCAGCGGCGGAAACTGGGCTACCCCAGCTTTTCCCCGTGTCGCATCACCAAAAGATCGCGGTGATTGACCGTGAAACCCTGTATATCGGCGGCTTGGATCAGAACCGCCGCCGGTATGACACCCAGGAACATGATCAGCTGGCGTTCAAGACATGGGCGGACGTGCAGTTGCTGCTGCGCGGCCCTGAGGCCGAGGAAGCCGCGGCGCACCTGGATAGCTTTCTGGACGATGTCGCGCAGCGCAGAACGCCGCCTGCTGGCAAGCATATCCGCCGCACCCTGTCTGTCCCGCGCCGTGCCGGTTTCTGGTCGTTGTCGCCCAAAACGGTATTGCGCGAGATCGAAGAGGATCACCTGTCTGCCTTCGCACGGGCCAAGCGCCTGATTTACCTGGAAACGCAATTTCTGCGCTCCAGCGTTATCGCCCGCGGCCTGGCCGATGCAGCCCGGAGCAATCCGGACTTGTCGCTGATCCTGATCCTGCCTGCCTTGCCCGAAGACGTTGCCTTTGACGGCAATCAGGACCTTGATGCCCGCTACGGCATGGCGCTGCAGGCGGAAGCGCTGGAGACTGTGAACGCGGCCTTCGGCTCCCGCGCCTGCATCGCCAGCCCGGTACAGCGGCGCATGGCGGCCCGGGATACGCTTTCGACGCTGGCTGGCTCACCGATTATCTACCTGCACAGCAAAGCACTGATCACGGACCGGGACTTTGCTATGGTCGGTTCGGCCAATCTGAACGGCCGGTCGATGCGCTGGGATACCGAAGCAGCCCTGCGGATCACCCGGCGGGACCGGATTTCACAATTGTGGCAGGCGCTGGCACGGCATTGGTGGCAGGAGGACCTTCCTGCGGAAGCATTGGCCCCGGAGACCGCAGCCGCCTGGTGGCAGCAGGAAATCCAGCGCAACCAGGTGCGCCGCCCTGAGGCCCGCCGCGGATTTCTGGTGCGGCATGACCCGGAGTTGATGTCAGATCTGCAGCAGCCTCTTCCCGGGGCGACTGAAGACATCGTCTGACTTGCATCCCCCCGGTGGCAAGCTGCAGGCGCTGCCTCCGCTGGGGTGGACGGCCGGGCCATGTGGTTTTCCAAGACGCTCCCAACAAAAAACAATGGCCCGGAGCGAGCTGCCGCCGGGCCATTGTTTCTTCGGGCATCGCAGCTTTTTACTGCGCTTCCTGGGATTCTTCTGTGATTTCATCGCCGAGGTTCGACACGTCTCTGCCGAAACCTTCTGCCGTTTCACAGGCCGCCGTCAAACCGGCCATGGCCAATACTGCAAAAAAGATACGCATTTCCGCCCCCTTATTTCAATTTCGATGCAACATTGCCCGCAAAGGCATTGATGATAGCGCTGTAGAACAGTTCGCTGTCCACGGTCACAAGCGCAGGGTCGGTGCCTTGGGGGTAGTAGGCATTCAGCTGATCCGCAGAAACGGTCAGGTCATAGCGCATATCCTTGGAGGCATCGGGCATGTCGATGTCGACGTCGCCTTTCAGCACCCACTCGCCAACACCTAGCGCCTGCTCGAAATTGCTGGCCAAGGCGACGGAGTCGATCTCGACTTTGACTTCAGCAGTCTCCGCGGCGCCCGCCTCGGCAATCTGGCCGATCAGCTGCTGCGCAAGAGCCGTTTCAAGGTCAGTTTCAAGGCTCGTCCAGACATTGGCCGCCTGGTAGTTTTCAATGGCGCTCAGGTCCGCCGTCACGTCGATTTCAGACACCATCGGGCCTGCTGCGGCTGCTGTGGCCATGGCCGCTGCAAGTGCGGTAGTGCGGATCAGATAAGTCATTATCGATGCTCCTTTCCTTTGTTGCCCCTCGTTGAGATGCACGGTAAGAACGCGCGTGCTTGTAAAAGGTTCCTGTGCCGTCGGGTAAATCGGCCTGGCTGCGTATTCTCGGCGGAAAACGCCTGAGTATCCCTGAACGCCGGCGGGAACCTGCCGCGGTGCCGGGCGTTGGCACACAGTAGGAATGCAGCCGGCCAAGGGACAAAATGAACTCCGTCGAACAGCCCGTCGTACATGTGCTGAATGAAACCAGTGCCATTGCCCGCCGTAACCGTAACGGCATAACCGTCAGCAAGATGGTAGAAGAGATCGGGCAAAGTTCACTGTCGGCTCTGCTCGCCCTGCCGGCGCTGGCAGT
The DNA here is from genome assembly GCF_059429195.1 of Leisingera sp. CC-HEC093. Taxonomy (NCBI): domain Bacteria; kingdom Pseudomonadati; phylum Pseudomonadota; class Alphaproteobacteria; order Rhodobacterales; family Roseobacteraceae; genus Leisingera; species Leisingera sp. CC-HEC093. The sequence continues at coordinate 2,368,430 of NZ_JCAIJR010000001.1, forward strand.
GGTAACACCGCTCAGCGGCATTCCGCTGTTCTCTTCCGCTTGCGGTATCATGATTTGCCTGATCTCCGGGCAGATGCTGATTGGCCGGTCGCATGTCTGGCTTCCGCGCTGGCTGGGCCGGCGAAGGATCAAGGCCAGAGCGGTGCGCAAAGCAGCCGCCGCATTGCGGCGCGCCGTGCGCTGGCTCGACCGGCACTCAAAGAAGCGGTTGCCCATCCTTTTCCGCCAGCCGTTTCTGTCCGCGATCCGCCTGGTCTGCCTGCTCTGCGGCGCGGTCATGCCGCTCTTGGAAATTGTGCCGTTCACCTCGTCGCTGCTGGGCGCGGTCGTCGGTCTTTTAGCCATTGCGATGCTGACCCGTGACGGGGTGATAGCGCTGTTGACGCTCGGCAGTCTCGGCACCGCCGCTGCGGCGCTGGCCGCCGGCCTGGTCTAGCAGACCGGCGCAGCGCCTTGTTTCATTGCTGCAGTAACAAAAGACCGGGCTCCATCAGGAACCCGGTCCTTTGATTTTTGCCCGGAGCGCCCGCCCGGGTCGCCGGGGGGCACAGAATTCAGACGGCAGAGGCGGCGCCGTCAAGCTTCCGGAAATCGAGCCCGAGACTAGGGCTGGTAATCCGGCAGCGCCTCCAGCTGCTCGCGGGTCAGATGAGTAATGACCCGCACGTCATCTTCCGCTTCCATGATCTGGATGTCGCCCATAGTCAGCTCAACCGGTTTTTCACCGATACCCAGGAAGCCGCCCACGTCGATGATCACCGCTTCAATGCCGCCGCTGGTGTTCACGATAATCTGCGACAGCTCCCCGATATGCTCATCCTTGGCATCATAGGCCGGGGCACCTGTCAGCGCCTCAGCTGTTACCTCGTTCATATCCAGCGGTTCCATCGCAGGCGCGTCCGCATCCGGAAGGAGTGCTGAGAAACCGCCGTCAGCGGCAGTGCCGGCGCTCAGCGGGCTCTCAACGGTTCCGGCGGCTTGATCAGCGGCTTCGGTGGCCGGCTGAAGCGGCGTGCTTTCTGCTTTTGCTTCCCCCATGGCACCCGCGCCGGCGGTTGCATCTGCTGCCGGGGTTTCCAGCTGGACACCAGCGCCTGCGCTGCCGGAACCTTCTGTGTCAGCGCCAGCAACGGATGGCACAGCGGCTGCAATGATCAGCGAGGTTGAGAGCATGAGGTGTTTCATTGGTTGGTCTCCTGCCAGTTCAAAATCATTGTGCCCTTGGCACAGCCATTCAACCCGCTGCCGGTGATAAAGTTCCTGTGCTGGTGAGGAAGCACGGACGGTCCACCAGCACCGCAGGATCAGCCGGCGTTCACTAAAGGTGCAGAAAATACCCAAGGCTGGCATCGCAGAGCCGCGCTGCAGATCTGTTTCAGTCCGGTGCCGCGCAGATGCCCGTGCCGGATTTCCGGCAGCTCTTCGCGGCTTCTGCGGCAACTTGCCTCTGGCGGGACCGGCAGCGCAGGCATAGGTGGCGGTTTGCCCCTTGCGGTGCGGAACCGGCCTCAAAACATGATTGTGTGATGTGCTTTTTGATCCACGTCAAAGTTCTGGCACTGTGCATCTGTGACAAGGGCGCGAGACAGCCACAAGACGGAGAAAGTCCGTGAGCGATTCCAACCCGGCCCCCAGCCTCTACGCCGCCAGAGAGCCAATCTTCCCGCGGCGCGTGTCCGGCCCCTTCAGGAACCTGAAATGGTACATAATGGCGGTGACGCTGGGGATCTACTACCTGACCCCGTGGATCCGCTGGGACCGCGGGCCGTCGCTGCCGGATCAGGCGGTGCTGCTGGATCTGGCAAACCGCCGGTTCTATTTCTTCTGGATCGAAATCTGGCCGCATGAATTCTACTTCGTGGCGGGCCTCCTCATCATGGCGGGGCTTGGGCTGTTCCTGTTCACCTCGGCGCTGGGCCGGGTCTGGTGCGGCTATGCCTGCCCGCAGACGGTCTGGACCGACCTGTTCATCTTGGTGGAACGCTGGATCGAGGGCGACCGCAATGCCCGCCTGCGCCTGCACCGGCAGAAGAAAATGGACTTCCGCAAGGCCCGCCTGCGGGTCACCAAATGGACCGCCTGGTTCCTGATCGGTCTCGCCACCGGCGGCGCTTGGGTGTTCTATTTTGCGGATGCCCCGACGCTGGCCTATGACCTGGTGACGCTGAACGCGCACCCGATCGCCTATTCGACAATGCTGGTCCTGACCGCGACCACTTTCCTGTTCGGCGGTTTCGCGCGCGAGCAGATCTGCATCTACGCCTGCCCCTGGCCGCGCATCCAGGCCGCAATGATGGACGAGGACACGCTGACCGTCGGCTACCGTGAATGGCGGGGCGAACCGCGCGGCAAGCTGAAGAAGGGCCAGGTGGCCGAAGGGCAGGGCGACTGCATCGACTGCATGGCCTGCGTCAACGTCTGCCCGGTGGGGATCGACATCCGCGACGGCCAGCAAATGGAATGCATCACCTGCGCGCTTTGTATCGACGCCTGCGATGACGTGATGGCCAAGATTGGCAAACCGCGCGGTCTGATCGACTATATGGCGCTGTCCGACGAAGTGCTGGAGCGCGGCGGCCAGCCGCCCAAGAACGTCTGGAAACACATTCTGCGTCCGCGCACCATCATGTACACCAGCCTCTGGTCTCTGGTTGGAGTCGGGCTGCTGTTTGCGCTCTTCATTCGCTCTGACATTGAACTGACAGTGGCGCCGGAACGCAACCCGACCTACGTCACGCTTTCGGACGGCTCTATCCGAAACACCTACGACGTGCGCCTGCGCAACAAGCACGGCGAAGGCCGGGTGTTCAAACTGTCGATCAAGGGGGATCCGACCCTGCGGCTGCAGCTTGAGGGCACAATGTACCACGCGGTCAATGTGCCCGCCGATACGGCGTTGCTGCAGCGGGTCTATATTGTTTCCGCCAAAGGCGCGGCACCCTCACAGGCCTCCAGCACCCCGGTTCGCATCTGGGTCGAGGATCTGATAAACGGGGAACGTGCTCACAAGGACACCAGCTTTAACGGCAAGGGGAACTGAGCCATGGCCAAGCGCGAACGGGAATTTACCGGCAAGCACGCATTGATGCTGTTCGGCGGCGCATTTGCGGTGATTATCGGGGTGAATATCGCCCTAGCCGTCAACGCGGTGAAAACCTTTCCGGGGCTGGAGGTGAAAAACTCTTACGTCGCCAGCCAGGAGTTCGATCAGCGCCGTTCCGCGCAGGAGGCGCTGGGCTGGTCGGTCTATGCCTCCTCGCAGGGCGATCAGGTCAAGCTGGAGATCACCGATGCCAATGGCAATCCGGTGGAGGTCGCCAAGCTGAGCGCGACACTGGGCCGTGCGACCCATGTGCAGGATGACCAGCAGCCGGAGTTCGCCTTTGACGGCAGTGCCTATGTGGCGCCGGCCGATCTGGGGCCAGGCAACTGGAACATCCGCATGGTGGCGCGGGCCAAGGACGGCACAGAATTCACCCAGCGGGTGATCCTGCACGTGAAAGGCTGACCGCCATGACCGCGCAGCTTCGTCCCTCGCTAGCCGCCTGTCCCGCCTGCGTCGCTGCCCCCCATGACAGCGCTGATCAGGCGCCAGCCGAGGCCCGGCTGGCGTTGTCCTTGCCGGGGATTCACTGCCAGGCCTGCATCTCGGCGGTGGAGCGCGAACTAAACGCCCATCCCGGCATCCATTCGGCGCGGGTGAACCTGACACTCAAGCGGGCGCTGATCGAGGCAGAGCCGGAAATGCGCGCAGCGGATCTGATCCCGCTGCTGCAAAGCATCGGCTACGAGGCGCATGAACTGGATCTGGCAGCCCTGGCTGCGACTCAGAACGACAAAATGGGCCGGGACCTGCTGATGCGGCTGGCGGTGGCCTTCTTTGCCTCGATGAACGTGATGCTGCTGTCCATTTCGGTCTGGTCCGGGGCCTCGGACGCAACACGCGACATGTTCCATTGGATTTCCGCCGCCATCACCTTTCCGGCAATCATCTTCTCCGCGCAGCCATTCTTCGCCAACGCCTGGAGCGCGCTGCGCGTCAGGCGCCTCAACATGGATGTGCCGATTGTGCTGGCCCTGGTGCTGGCACTGGCAACTTCGCTGTGGGAGACCTTTCTATCCGGCGAACACGCCTATTTCGATGCCGCGCTGACGCTGACGTTTTTCCTGCTGGCGGGCCGCTATCTGGATTACCGCACCCGCGCGGTGGCGCGCTCTGCGGCCGAGGAGCTTGCGGCGCTGGAGGTGCCCCGCGCCATCCGCCTGCTCGACGGTGATGAATACGAGGTGCCGGTCGCCGATCTGGCAATCGGAGACCTGATCCTGGTGCGGCCCGGCGGGCGGATGCCGGTGGATGGCGAAATCGTTTCCGGTCAATCGGAACTCGACCGTTCGCTTCTGACCGGGGAAACGCTTCCGGTCTTTGCGGAGCCGGGCCTGGCGGTTTCCGCCGGCGAGGTGAACCTCACCGGCCCGCTGACCATCCGTGCATCGGCAGTGGGCGAGGATACCTCCCTGCATCGCATGACCGATCTCGTCGCAATAGCGGAATCGGGCCGCTCCCGCTACACATCCCTGGCCGACAGCGCTGCGAAACTTTATGCCCCCGGCGTGCATATTCTGTCGGCGCTCGCCTTCGCCGGCTGGTATCTCTACACCTTCGACATCCGCACCGCGCTGAACATCGCCGCCGCGGTACTGATCATCACCTGCCCCTGCGCACTGGGCCTCGCGGTACCTGCCGTGACCACCGCCGCCTCGGGCCGGCTGTTCAAAAAGGGCATGCTGATCAAACACGCCACCGCGCTGGAACGGCTGGCAGAGGTGGATACCGTGGTGTTCGACAAGACCGGCACGCTGACTGCCGGCACGCCGGAAGTCACCAACCTGGGCGATCATGCCCGCGCCGATCTGGCGATTGCCCTGGCGCTGGCCGAAGGTTCTTCGCATCCGCTGTCAGTGGCGCTGTCCCGCGCCGCGCGGGAGGCCGGGACCAGACCCGCCAGCGTTCAGAACATCGCAGAGGTGCCGGGCTATGGCACCGAAGGTATGTTCCGCGGCCGGCGTGTCCGCCTGGGCCGCGCAGCCTGGGTAGGCGCCCGGCAGGGCAGCCAGACGGCAGCCTGGCTTGATACCGGAGCAGGGGAGGCCAGCCCCTTCCATTACACCGATGCTCTGCGCCCGGGTGCGGCCGAAGCGGTCAGGGCCTTGAAAGACGCAAACAAGGATGTGCTGCTGATCTCCGGCGACACCACCGGTGCGGTGGAGGATCTGGCTCAGCGGCTCGGCATCACCAAATGGGTGGCCGAGGCGCTGCCCGCGGACAAATCCGCCCGGGTGCAGTTGCTGGCCGGTCAGGGCAAGAAGGTGCTGATGGTGGGCGATGGCCTCAATGATACCGCGGCGCTGGCGGCTGCGCATGTCTCCATCTCTCCGGCCTCTGCCTTGGATGCGGCCCGGGTCGCCTCTGACATCGTGCTTTTGGGCCAGGATCTCAGCCCGATTGCCGAGGCCTGTGGCGTGGCGCAGAAAGCCACCCGCCGCATCCGCGAGAACTTCCGCATTGCCACTCTCTACAATGTGGTTGCGGTGCCGCTGGCGATTGCCGGGCTGGCCACACCCTTGATTGCGGCGCTGGCGATGTCTACCTCTTCCATAACTGTTTCCCTCAATGCGCTGCGGCTGCGCTAAGGCCGCGCTGACAATACCGGTTCCGAATCCATGAGTGTCCTTGCCTATCTGATCCCGATTTCGCTGATCCTCGGCTCGGTCGGACTTGCGGCCTTCTTCTACACGGTGCGCAGCAATCAGTATGACGACCCCGAAGGCGATGCCCGCCGCATTCTCAGCGACGAATGGGACGATAAGCCCAAGCCCTGAACCGCTGCAGGGGCAACAGCTCCGGCTTCTGCGTATTGACTGGCTGGTTCTGGGCGTTGCGGCTTGCGGCGGCGCGGGCTGGTGCTATCCGGCATAGAAAAAGGCGCCGCATGGGCGCCTTCTTTGCTTGCAGCTAGTGGTGTCCCCGTCAGGAGGGCCCGATCGGATTGCAGGTCACGTTGCGGGCGTTCAGGCGGCGGCAGGCCAGTTCCGCCTGCTGCTGGCTCATGCCCAGGAAATTGGCTTCAAAACCGCGGCGGGTTTTTGCGACCTTGCGCAACGTGCCGTCCAGTGTTTCCAACTCAGACAACGCGGTGCGCAGCAGCACTTTTTCGGCCTGGTAACGGCTGGTGTAGAGCCCGACGTTGACGCCCCAGTAGCGGCCGCCGGAGGTGGACAGACGGGTCACCACCACCGGCTCCGGCATTGGTGTGTCCGCTGCCAGGCTGGCCGGGCGGGCAACTGGGCGCAATCCGGTGAACGGCACCTTTTGCACGGCTGCGATGACCGCGGGGGCAGCTGCTTCGGCGGCCGGCTGCGGTTCCGCCTCAGCTTCGGCCAACGCAACCGCGATGCTGTCGCGCAGCGCATCGCTCTGAACAGCAGCGTCCGCGCTGACGGTTTGAACGTTTTCGATCTCACCTTCCGTGGTGGCGGTGTCTGCCTGTGCGGTTTCTGCCTGAGGCGCGGCTGCCTCTGTTGCTGCCTGCCCCGCGGGCGGCGTCTGCAGCGCTTCCTCAAGCACCGCTACCAGCACTGGCGACTCGCTGCTGCCCGGGCGTTTCTTGGGCCGCAGGCTGGTATTCACCTGGCCGCTGACCCGGATGGTTTTACCGGCCACGCCATGCGGCGCGCCGTCGTCCGCATCGGCAACCACAACATTGCCAGCCCCTTGGTAGGCGGGCCGCTGCGGTTTGCGCAGCGCGGCGCGTGACGGTGCCCGGCGGAAGCCGAGGTCCAGCAGCTCTGCTACCTTGGCATTGCGCGAAGTTGTGGACTTGCCGCCAAATACGGTGGCGATGATCCGTTCATTGCCGCGCTTGGCCGAGGCCACCAGATTGAAGCCGGCCGCACGGGTGTAACCGGTTTTGATGCCGTCGGCGCCGCGGTAGGCGGCCAGCAGGCGGCGGTTGGTATTGGGCACCTCCCGTATGCCCGCGTGGGTCGAGCGGCGCGAGAACAGGTTGTAGTATTCCGGATAATCATACAGCAGATGCCGCCCCAGCGTGGTCATATCGCTGGCGGTTGACAGATGCCCGCTGGCCGTCAGCCCATGCGCGTTCTTGAAGGTCGTGCGGGTCATCCCCAACGCCTTGGCAGTGCGGGTCATCCGGCGGGCGAATGCAGCCTCGGATCCCGACAGGGTCTCGCCGATGGCTGTTGCAGCGTCATTGGCAGACTTCACCGCAGCGGCGCGGATCAGGTAGCGGAAGGCGATCTTCTGGCCTGACTTAAGCCCCAGTTTAGACGGCTGCTCGGCGGCAGCGTTGCGGCTGATCCTGACCTTGGTTTCCAGCGTGATCTCGCCATTCCGCACAGCTTCAAAAGCGATGTAGAGCGTCATCATCTTGGTCAGCGAGGCAGGATGGAGCCGGGTATCGGCATTGCGCGAATGCAGCACTTCACCGGTGCGCGCATCAATCACCATCGCCGCGTAGGGGGCCGCCGCGGCCCGCTGCGATGAAAGCGCCAGCACCGTTGCTGCTATGAAAAAAACCGCGGCTGCCCATAGGAACCGGGTACGGGAATACCGGCTGGACGCCGGACTGACCTGCGTGATCACTGCCATGTTTGCCTCGTGCCGCCGGTTTTCCGGCTGACGTTTTTGCCTGTTACGAAAAGCCTAACACAAGGTTGCCAAGGAATAAACAGGCCCGGGAATAGGCTGGCAGCCCGATGCGCGCCACTTTGCCGGCATATTGTGGGGAGGCCTAGCGGTGTCGCTAAATGCAGCAAGTGCTAACAGAAGGTTACCGAAAAAAGTTGCATTTTCCAGCGGGCTCTAAGCCGATTTTCCGGCTCGCAATGGCCTTGCGGCCTGTTTTGCCGCTATGGCGCGTGAAAATTGGTCACGTAAAGGGGGGTGGAGTAGACGAGCCCAAGAGAGAATTCGCAGGGCTGATGCAGCCGGGCCTTGATGCGGGATTCGAGATCCGCCAGCAGCGCCTTTGAAAACGCCTCATCCCGGTGCGGCTTGCTCAGCAAAGCAACGCTGATGGTGATGTGGCTGTGGTGGAAACGGTCCGCAGGATAGGCCCGCCCCTTGCAAGCGCCGGCGCCGTCATCATGCTTCAGTATCACCGTTTCGATTTCGGCCAGGATGGCCTCGGCATCGACATCCAGATCGCTGGAGAATTTCAGTTCGGCATGCGGCATCTTCCAGCGCTCCCTTCACGTCTGTCAAAGGGATAGCGGCGCAGGCTCATCCCGTCCAGCGCCGCTTACTCCAGACTGCCCACCAGCGCTGCCAGCCCGCTCAGATCGGGGATTTCCGTGTAGCGCGGGCTGTGCTCCGGCGCCTCGGCGTGCTCGACCTCCCAGACCAGCCCGTGCGGCACATAGGTGCCCCAGCCGCCGGCTTCGATCACCGGCACCACGTCCGACCGCATGGAATTGCCCACCATCATCGCGCGGTCCGGGCCGTCGCCATGGCGGTTGAAAATGTCGATGTAGACTTCCGGTGTCTTTTCCGAGACCACCTCCACCCCGTCAAACAGCTCTCCCAGTCCGGATTGCGCCAGCTTGCGCTCCTGGTCCAGCAGATCGCCCTTGGTGATCAGCACCACCTTATAGCGGTCCGCAACTGCCTCCACCGCCTCCCGCGCATGGGGCAGCAGTTCGATCGGGTAGGACAGCATCATCTGGCCCGCCGTGATCAGCTCCTTGATTACGGCGGCGGGCACGCGCTCGCCGGTCACCTCAATCGCGGTTTCGATCATCGACAGCGTGAACCCTTTCACGCCGTAGCCATAGCGCCCCAGGTTGCGCTTTTCCGCATCCAGCAGCTGCCGTTCCAGCTGGTTCGGGCCTACGTCCGCAGGTGTGTGATCCTGCAGCAATTCGGCAAACCGTTCCTGCGTGACGCGGAAGAACCGTTCATTGTGCCAGAGGGTATCATCGGCATCAAAGCCGATTGTTGTCAAATTACGTATCAATCTGCGGGTCTCAGTCTCTTTTCCTGAACAGCTAAGAGGCTATATAAGCCTCACAGGAAATTCCATGCACCACTGGATCAAATTGCTTATGCCGCTGCAGCACATCATGATGACCGATCATTCAGACGACGATACGGAATCCGGCGTCCTGACCAAGACGCGGCCCAAGACCAAGCGCCCGCCGCGCTACAAGGTGCTGCTGCTGAATGACGACTACACACCGATGGAATTCGTGGTCATGGTGCTGGAGCGCTTCTTTGGCATGACCCATGCACAAGCGTTTGAGATCATGCTGACGGTGCACAAAAAGGGCGTTGCCGTGGTCGGCGTGTTCAGCCATGAGGTGGCGGAAACCAAGGTCGGCCAGGTGATGGATTTCGCCCGGCGCCATCAGCACCCGCTGCAGTGCACCATGGAAAAAGAAGAATAAAGAGGGCCTTAGATGTCTGTACGCTTGTCCCTGGCCGCCCAATCGGGCGGCTTTGCTGTTCCGTCGGAGGGCCGCATCGCCGTGTTCCATCCGCGCAGCGAACACGACCTGTCGGCGCTGCCCAAGGAACAGGTTCTGGTCATCCAGCCGTTCCGTCCCGACCACGATGACTTTACCGCTCAGGGCTATGCCTGCACCCCGTCGCCTGAGGCCGGAGCGGGGTATGCCGCCGCCGTCGTCTTTCTGCCGCGGGCCAAGGCGCTGGCCCGGATGCTGGTGGCGCAGGCCGCTGCCGCGACCACCGGCCAGGTGCTGATCGACGGCGCCAAGACCGAGGGCATTGATTCGGTTCTGAAGGACCTGCGCAAGCGCTGCGCGCCTTCGGCACCGGTTTCCAAGGCGCATGGCAAGGTGTTCTGGATCGAGGGTGGCACCGGTCTGTCCGATTGGCTGCCCGAAGGGCCGCAGCAGGTCGAGGGCTTTATCACGGCCCCCGGCGTGTTTTCGGCGGACGGCATTGATCCTGCGTCCCGCATGCTGGCGGCAGCATTGCCGCAGAAACTGGGCCGCTGCGTGGCCGATCTGGGCGGCGGCTGGGGCTACCTCTCGGCGCAAGTGCTGAAGCACGAGGGCGTCGAAGAGCTGCACCTGATAGAGGCAGACCATGCCGCGCTGGCCTGCGCCCGGCTGAATGCAGCGGACCCGCGGTCCCATTTCCATTGGGCCGATGCCCGCAGCTGGAAGGCACCAGGCCCGGTGAACACTGTGGTGATGAACCCGCCGTTCCACACCGGCCGCGCGGCGGAACCGTCCTTGGGTCAAGCGTTTATCGGGGCAGCGGCCTCTATGCTGGCGGCAAACGGCAGCCTGTGGATGGTGGCGAACCGGCACTTGCCTTATGAAACCGCGCTGGCGGAACGCTTTGCCCAGGTGCGCGAAGAGGGTGGCGATAACCGCTTCAAAATCCTGCACGCGGCCAAACCGAAACGCGGGCGCAAGTAACCGTGGAGGGACCGCAATGGCGGTTTCCAAACCAGCCTGTGCGGTCTAACGTGCGGTCCAGATTGCCCTAGGGGAGCACCCTTTTCATGTCCTTTTCCATTTCCGGAAAGACTGCCATCGTGACCGGTGCCGCCAGCGGCATCGGCCTTGCGATCGGCAAGCAGTTTGCCGATGCCGGCGCCAATGTGATGTTTGCCGACCAGGTTGAGGCGCAGCTGGTCGATGAACTGGGCGAACAGGCCGACGAAAGCAACATCCGCTATTTCGCTGGCGACCTGCGCGAGCGGCTGACCATTGCCAACCTGCTGTCAGCCACCATCGACGCCTTTGATGACATCGATATCCTGGTCAACGGCGCCCGGCAGGTGGTCGCCACCAATGCGCTGGATCCGCGGGACGACACCCTCGACCAGCTCTTGAACCAAAGCCTGCTGCCAACCGTGCGCCTGTCCCAGCAGGTGGCCAAGCGAATGATCAAGCAGGGCGAGGACCGCGAGGATAGCGGCCCCCTTGGCAGCATCATCAACCTGTCCTCGATCGCGGCCCGCCGCACCCATCCGGACCTGATGGCCTATTCTGTGGCCTCTGCCGCATTGGATCAGGCGACCCGCTCGCTGGCGGTGGCGCTTGCCCCGCACCGCATCCGGGTCAATTCCATCGCCTTCGGCTCGGTGATGAGCGCGTCAATGCGGGACACGCTGAAGGAAAACCGCAGCTTCCGCAATGATATCGAGGCGCACACCCCGCTGGGCCGCGTCGCGTCTCCTACCGAGCTGACGGAAACCGCCCAGTACCTGGCCTCCGACGCCTCCGGTTTCATGACCGGGCAGGTAGTGACGCTGGATGGCGGCCGCACCCTGCTGGACCCGGTGTCCGCGCCGATGCACTGATTGGAAAGACCATTGACTGCTGAAATGAAAGAAGAAAAGACCCGGGCGGCTGCCTGGTTTCGGGAACTGCGCGATCAGATCGTTGCGTCCTTCGAAGGGCTGGAGGACAGCCACAGCAAAGGCCCGTTTTCGGACATGGAGCCGGGCCGCTTCGAAGTGACTGAAACCAGGCGCACCTCGGAGGACGGATCTGACGCAGGCGGCGGGCTGATGAGCGTGATGCGCGGCGGCCGGGTGTTCGAGAAGGTCGGCGTTAACATCTCAGAGGTCTATGGCACTCTGGGCGAACGCGCACAGGCCGCGATGGCAGCGCGCAAGGGTATCCCCGGCATGAAGGAGGACCCTAGGTTCTGGGCTTCGGGCATCTCGCTGGTCGCCCACATGCGCAATCCGCATGTGCCCGCCGTGCATATGAACACCCGCATGTTCTGGACCCCGCATGCCTGGTGGTTCGGCGGCGGGTCGGACCTCAATCCTTGCATCGAATACGCAGAGGATACCGCGCATTTCCACGCAGTGCAGAAACAGCACCTGGACCCGCACGGACCGGAACAGTACCCGCGGCTGAAAGAATGGGCGGATGAATACTTCTACATCCCCCACCGCAAGCGCGCCCGCGGGGTGGGCGGTATCTTCATGGATGATCAGAACTCTGGCGATTGGGCGGCGGATTTCGCCATGACCCAGGACATCGGCCGGGCCTTTCTGCCGGCCTTTGTGCCGCTTGTTGAAAAGCGCCGGGCGCAGAGCTTCGACGAGGCGGACAAGGACGCGCAGCTGATCCACCGCGGCCTCTATGCGGAATACAACCTGGTTTACGACCGCGGCACCAAGTTCGGGCTGGAAACCGGCCACGATGCCAACGCGGTGCTGATGAGCTTGCCGCCCCTGGCCAAGTGGGTCTGACCCAACCGCACCGCTGACATCGCAGCGTGCCGCCCAGGGGCACGTTTTCCTTGCGGCGGATTTACGCTGATCTGCGGTCTCAGGGGCGCGACTTTGCGCCACCCTGCGCTAAGGTGAAAACCAACAGGCAAAGATAAAGAGCGGTTTTCACAAAGCGAGGCAGGGAGCACATCACATGCGCAGACTGGTTCTTGGGGTATTGGCACTGGCATTGGCAGCGGGTTGCGGCAGGCCGCCGGAAAGGGACGCCGGCGCACCGGCGGTCACCCGCACCGAACCCGCCAAAGGGCGGCTGGCCGGGCTTTCTACCTATCCGCGCTTTGGTGACCGCGACCCGCATGACTGGGAGGGGCGCAAACCCTGGTCCTACCCGGTCCACGGCATCGACGTCTCGCGGTACCAGGGGGATATTGATTGGCGCAACGTGCGCCGCTCCGGCGTATCCTTCGCCTACATCAAGGCGACCGAGGGCGGGGATCACACCGACGCCAAATTCCGCGACAACTGGCGCGGCGCCCGCGCGGCGGGCATGAAACGCGGCGCCTATCACTATTATTACTTCTGCCGCCCCGCCGCAGAGCAAGCGCGCTGGTTCATCCGCAACGTGCCAAAGGACGCAAACGCGCTGCCGCCGGTGCTGGACATGGAGTGGAACCACCGCTCCCGCACCTGCCGCACGCGGCCCGACGGCGCCACGGTGCGGGCCGAGGCACGCAAATTCCTCGACATCCTGGAACGCCACTACGGCAAGCGCCCGATGGTCTACACTACAGTGGATTTCTACCGCGACACCGGCATCGGGCGCCTCAGCGGCACCGAATTCTGGCTGCGCTCCGTCGCGGGCCACCCGCAGAAGGTCTACCCGGGCAAAAGCTGGAGCTTCTGGCAGTATTCCGGCACCGGCCAGGTTCCGGGTGTGGCGGGCGACGTGGATCTCAACACTTTCCGCGGCAGCCCCGAAAGCTGGCTGCGGTGGTCCGGGCAGATTTGAAGCCGGACAGAAGGGGGCTTTGCCCCCTCGCGCCGCGGGCGCTCACCCCCAGGATACTTCCAGCCAGAAGAACAGCGGATCCAGTGTTCGCCTGGCCGTAAATATCCCGTAGCGCGGGGCGGGGCCTAGCTTAGGCTTTCCAGTCGAAAAAGCCCTTGCCGGCCTGTTGCAAAAGCCTGGCCGCCATCTCCCGGCCCAGCTCCGCGCCATCTTCCACCGGGCACGTCCCGCTGTCATTGATCGCCTCCGAGCCGTCCGGGCGCAGCACCTCGCCGCGCAGCCGCAGGGTGGCGCCGTCCAGTTCCGCCAGACCGGCAATCGGCGTCTCGCAGGAGCCGTCAAGGGCCGCCAGAAAGGCGCGTTCCGCCGCCAGCCGCAAACCGGTCTCATGGTCATGGATCGCCGCCAGCATGTCGCCCGCACGGCTGTCACCGGCGCGCCGCTCGATCCCGATCGCGCCCTGCGCCACGGCGGGCAGCATGTCGCTGGTCTCAATCGCCGTGGCGGGCACCTCATCCATTGCCAGCCGGTTCAGCCCTGCCATCGCCAGGAAGGTGCACTCCGCCACGCCTTCAGACAGCTTGCGCAGCCGGGTCTGCACATTGCCGCGGAACTCCACCACATTGAGGTCGGAGCGGCGATTGAGCAGCTGCGCCCGGCGGCGCAGGGAGGAGGTGCCAACCACCGCGCCCTCTGCCAGATCGTGCAGCGACTTCAAGGCGGGGGAGATAAACGCATCCCGCACGTCCTCGCGCGGCAGATAGGTGTCCAGAGCCAGACCCTCCGGCTGCAGAACTGGCATGTCCTTCATCGAATGCACCGCGATGTCGATGGCACCGGACAAAAGGTCCTCTTCGATCTCCTTGGTGAACAGCCCCTTGCCGCCCAGTTCCTTCAGCGGCTTGTCCGCCGCGATCAGCGCCTGATTGTCGCCGGTGGTCTTGATCACCACGATCTCAAACGCCTCTAACGGCAGATCGAAGGCAGCAGCAAGACGCTCACGGGTCTCATACGCCTGTGCCAGCGCCAGCGGCGATCCGCGGGTGCCGATTTTCAGGGGCGAAGCGGGGGAGGGCAGGGTCAGTGTCATGCAGGAAGCCTTAAATCAGTTTGCGCCTAGGTGGAAACCGGTTTTTGCGCATCTCCCACGGGCCGCGCGCGCGGGCTTTGATATAGAACAAGGCGCAAAATGCAGGACCGCGGCAGATCGCCCCTGCTCTTGACATTCCGCCCCTCAGGCGTGACCTCAGAGCAGGATCCATGTGGGCGAAAAAGAGCGAGGAAGACAATGGCCGGACAAAAGAAGCTGCTGCGCGCATTGGCGGGTGAAAAACAGGATGTGCCGCCGATCTGGATGATGCGCCAGGCGGGCCGCTATCTGCCGGAATACCGCGCCACCCGCGCTGAGGCCGGGGATTTCCTGTCGCTCTGCTACAACTCCGACCTTGCTGCTGAGGTGACGCTGCAGCCAATCCGCCGTTACGGTTTTGACGCGGCGATCCTGTTTGCCGACATCCTGCTGATCCCGCAGGCACTGGGCGCAGACCTGTGGTTCGTGACCGGCGAAGGCCCTCGGCTGTCGACCATCTCGACGGAAGCGGATTTTGCCAAGCTGGGCCCGGCCTCCGATATCCACGAGACGCTGAACCCGATCTATGAAACCGTTCGCATCCTGTCGCGTGAATTGCCGTCCGAAACCACGCTGATCGGTTTTGCCGGCGCGCCCTGGACCGTGGCGACCTACATGATCGCAGGCCGCGGCACCCCGGACCAGGGGCCGGCCCATGCCCTGCGCGAGGAAAACACCGCGCTGTTTGAGGCGCTGCTGGCACGGATCACTGAGGCGACCATTGATTACCTCTCCAAGCAGATCGAGGCCGGTGCCGAAGTGGTCAAGATCTTTGACAGCTGGGCAGGCTCGCTGAAGGGCGAGGCGTTCCAGAAATATGCGCTGGAACCCTGCCGCCAGATCACCGCGGCGCTGAAGGAGCGCCACCCTGGCATCCCCGTCATCGGTTTCCCGCGCGAGGCGGGCGAGAAATACGTGGGCTTTGCCAAGGCAACCGGTGTGGACTGCGTGGCGCTGGACAACTCCGTTGACCCGGTCTGGGCCGCCGCCAATGTGCAAGTTGACGGCTGCGTGCAGGGCAACCTGGCCTCCCGCCACATGGTGACCGGCGGGCAAGAGCTGGTGGATGAGACCCGCCGCATCGTTGAGGCGTTCAAGAACGGCCCGCATATCTTCAATCTGGGCCACGGCATCACTCCCGACGCCAACCCGGACAACGTGCAGCTGATGATCGACACGGTCAGGGGCAGCTGACCTGTTACTCGCCGCCCGGCCCTTGTGCCGGGCGGCGGTTTCGGGCATCAGCGCAGCAATACGCGCCGCGAATGAGGACATAACGGTGGATTACGGTAAATCTGGAGCACCCAAGATGGGCAAGAATAAACCACGTCATGCCGAACATAATGCCAAGGGCACCAAGAAGAACCCTTTTGGCAAGCAAGCGGACAAAAGCGATCTGCTCAAGCGGATGAAAGCCGCGGCTGAGAAGGCCAAGAAAGAAGACTAAGGCTGCTGCCGGTCCAGCTCCGTCAGGATTTCCTGTGTGTGCTGGCCGCGATGCGGGATTTCCGGCGGTGTCCAATCAGGCTGGCCGGAAAACCGCGGGGCAGGGGCGGCTTGCAGCACGCCTTGGTCTTCAACCCAAGTGCCCCGGGCGTTCATCTCATGCGACAGCGCTTCCTCCGGGTTCAGCACCGGGGCCACACAGGCATCAGACCCCGCGAACAGCGCCGCCCAGTGATCGCGCGGCTGGCTGGCAAAGATCCCGGCAAGACGGCCGGTGAGCGCGGGCCAACGCGCCTTGTCGAACTGCTGCGCAAACTCTGCGTCCTGCGCCAGCCCCAGTTTCTCCAGGAACAGCGCATAGAATTTCAGCTCCAGGCATTGGACCGAAACATAGCCGCCGTCTGCGCAAGCATAAGTGCGGCTCCAATGCGGCCCGTCGAGCAGGCTTGCTCCACGTGTGACGCCAAAATTGCCTGCCTGCCGGATGCACATCAAAAGGTTCATCATATGGGCCGATCCGTCATAGATCGCGGCATCCACCACACAGCCTGCGCCTGTGGTCCGGGCCTTGAGGATGCCAGCCAGCATCCCCGCCACCAGATACATCGCGCCGCCGCCGATATCGCCCACCAGCGTGGCCGGCGTCAGCGGCGCATCGCCGGGGTGTGACGCATACCACAGCGCGCCCGACAGCGAGATGTAATTGAGGTCATGTCCCGCCGCATGGGCCAGCGGGCTGTCCTGCCCCCAGCCGGTCATCCGGCCATAAACCAAGCCAGGGTTCACCGCATGGCATTGCTCCGGTCCCAGGCCCAGCCGTTCCATCACGCCGGGGCGGAAGCCCTCGATCAGCCCATGTGCGGTTTTGGCAAGTTTCAGGAACGTTTCGGTGCCGCCTGGGTCCTTTAGGTCCAGTGTGATTGACCGCTTCCCGCGGTCCAAAAGCGAATGTTCCGGCATCCCCGGTGCATCGCCCGGTGTACGGGTGGTGCACGGCCGGTGCACACAGATCACCTCCGCCCCGAGGTCGGCCAGTGTCATCGCGGCAAAGGGGCCGGGACCCAGCCCTTCAACCTCCAGAATGCGGATCCCCTGCAGCATGTGCGCCCCTTAATGCGGTGTTCGGCCGGAGCCAGTCTGCGGCAGGTCAGGCGGTTCCGGCAAGCTGCTGGCGGAATTTCCGTGGCGGCATTCCGGTCCCCTTGGCAAAGAACCGGCTGAAATGGGAGGGTTCATTGAAACCCAGCTCATAGGCGATCTGCGCCGCGGTCAGATTGGTGTAGATCAGCAGCCGCCGCGCCTCGCGCAGGACGCGGGCGTTGACCAGCGCCGAGGCAGGCTGCCCGGTCGCCTGATGGGCGATGCGGTTCAGATGAGTCGGGGAGACTGCTAGTTCTTTCGCATACGCTGCCAGCGGGCGGCGCTGGCGGAAATCCCGCTCTACCAGCGCCTCAAAGCGCGCAAACAGCGGGCTGGCGGAAGGCCGTGAACTGTCAACCCGATCTGAGCTGATGGCACGCGCGGCAGCTGCAGCTACAGACAGCACCAGTCCGCGCAGCATCTGCGCACGGCCAAAATCCCGGCGCCCGTATTCGCTGAAAAGCTGCTCCGCCAAACCCTGAAGTCCTTGCGGCAGCGGCAGAACGGCGGGCAGATCCAGAACGCCGCGCACCCCTTCGCCTGGTACCAGATTCTGGTCCAGGAAATCGGAGGCAAGGGTAATGACCCAGCCGCTTGTGCCCTTCCCAAAGCGGAACCCGTGCACCACCCCGCGCGGCACATTGACCAGGCACGGCGGGGCAAGCGTATGTTTGTTTCCGTCAATTTCCGCGGCACCGGTACCGCCGCTCAGGATCAGCAGCTGATGCAACCGGGCGTGCCGGTGCGGCCTCAATTCCCAGTCATAAAGCTCTGAGCGGGCACGTATCGTCTCTACATGCAGCGCATCGGCCAGCTCAGCTGTTTCGCCGAACAGGTTGTAGCTGTCGATGGGGAAAGAAGAAGGCATGTACGAAATCTATAAGTTTCAGAGCGCTTGGTCCATTCGCAAAAACCTGAGGCCAGCGCATAATCCTTAGTGCACGAGTTCAGCAACCGATCAGGGGAACGCGCATGTCCACGCATCAGACGCAGGTTGTCATCATCGGAGGCGGGCCTTCGGGGCTGTTGTTGTCGCAGCTGTTGCACCGCAAGGGGATTAGCTCAATCGTGCTGGAAAAGCACTCGCGAGCACATGTTCTGGGCCGCATCCGTGCAGGCGTGCTGGAGCATGGATTCGTCAATCTGATGCACGAGGCGGGCTGCGGCGGACGCATGGACCGCGAGGGGGAAATCCACGAGGGGTTTCACATCGCCCATCAGGGGCGGCTGGACCGCATCGATTTGGCTGGCCGCACTGGTGGCGAGACGGTGATGGTCTATGGGCAGACCGAGGTGACCCGTGATCTCTACGCGGCACGGGACGCGATGGGCGGCTTGGTCATTCATGAGGCACAGAATGTACAGCCGCAGGCGCTGACCGATGCGCGCCCCTTCGTGACTTGGGACCAGGATGGAGAAGCCCAGCGGGCCGAGTGCGATTTCATTGTCGGCGCTGATGGGTTCCATGGGGTCAGCCGCAAGTCCATTCCCGCCGATGTGCTGAAGGAGTATGAGAAGGTCTATCCTTTTGGCTGGCTTGGCGTTCTGTCAGAGACGCCGCCGGTGTCAGAAGAGCTGATCTATGCCCGGCACGAGCGCGGCTTTGCCCTTTGCTCTCTGCGCAGCCGGATTCTAAGCCGTTACTACATCCAGGTGCCGCAGACTGACCGCCTGGAGGATTGGAGCGATGCAGCCTTCTGGGAGGAGCTGAAACGGAGGCTGCCGCAGGATGTGGCCGCAGGCTTGCAGACCGGCCCGTCGATCGAGAAATCCATCGCGCCCCTTCGCAGTTTTGTTGCTGAGCCAATGCGCTACGGCAACCTGTTCCTGGCGGGCGACGCTGCCCATATTGTGCCGCCCACCGGTGCCAAGGGGCTGAATCTGGCGGCCTCAGATATCCACTACCTCTACCATGGCTTCCTGGACCACTACCTGAAGGGGGATAGTGCTGGGCTGGAGGCCTACTCGGAAAAGGCGCTGGCGCGGGTCTGGAAAGCGGAGCGGTTCAGCTGGTGGATGACCAACCTGCTGCACCGCGCACCGGAGGGATCTGAGACAGACCTGAGACTGCAAAGAGCAGAACTGGACTACCTGTTTTCCTCGGAAGCGGCGCAGGTCTCGCTGGCAGAGAATTATGTTGGGCTGCCGTACTGAGCGTGTTGCGTACTGAGCGTGTTGCCTCGCGGCTGCGTCAAACGGCTGCTTACCGGGAAGCTCCCGCGTCTTTGCTGTGCATCGCAGATACCCGGCAAAGCCTTGGGGCCGGCGCCGCGCAGAAGCGCGGCGCTGCAGCGCGCAATGCGCGCTGCCCGGCCCAACGCTGCCCAAGGTCCGGCGTCAGCCGGCCGCCAGGGCGGGGGCGGGAGCGCCCCAGGCAACCGTCAGTTTCCGGCAGCCGCCGCGCGGTGCTTCGGCCAGGTCCAGCAGCGCTGCGCCAAAATCTGCAAAGGAGATCTGAGAATTGCCCATTACATCCGTGACCAGCGTGTCGGTGCCAAAGCGGTAACTGCCGGTGTGCGGCCCTTCTGACAGCATCGCGGGTGGGCGCAGGCAGGTCCATTGCGCTTCTGTTTCCGCATGCAGCAGCGCGTCTTGCGCGGCGCAGGCCTCGGCAATCGGGCGGACGCCATCGGGCAGGAAGCCCGGTGCGCTCAGCACTGTATGGCCGCTGCCATCTGCCAGTTTCAGCGTTGCAGCACCGCCTGTTACCAGCACGGGAACGCCTGCCCGCCGCGCAGCCGCCAGCGCAGTGCGGGTCAGCGGCACCAGATCCGCCTCCCGCCCAGCCGGAGGGCGCAGGGCGCTGATCACCAGATCGTGCCCCCTGGCAGCTTCCGCCGCGGCGTGCGGTTGGTCCAGCAGGTCCAGCGCCAGCGGCGTCACGTTCGGGCTGATGGCCCCCAGGGCCTGCGGATTGCGTGCCACGGCGGTGACGTGATGGCCGCGGGAAACTGCGGCCTGCAATGCTGCGCCGCCAACGTCGCCGGTGGCACCAAAAAGAATGATCTTCATAGCTTGCTCCATTTGTCTCGATATCGAGATATTAGAAATTAAATCTTGACGTCAAGGTAAAATTGAACGGCAGGAGGACTAAGCATGCCAGCTAGACAGCCGCGGGCTTGGCAGGGCGGGGCGGGGCGGCTAGGTCTGAAAGGAACCGCAACATAGCGCCAGGGAGGCCCGGCCCATGCAGATGAGTGACCAAAAAGAGATCGCCGCCGATCCGGCAACTGTTTATGCGGCGCTGCTGTCCCCAGAGGTGCTGAAGGCCTGCGTGCCCGGCGCGCAGGAAGTGACCGGCACACCGGAAGACGGCTTTGACGCGACGGTCACCCAAAAGGTCGGACCGGTCAAAGCGACGTTCAAAGGGCAGGTAGCACTGTCGGACCTGGCCGAAAACGAAAAGCTGACGATTTCCGGGGAGGGCAAGGGCGGCGCAGCCGGTTTTGCCAAAGGCGGCGCTGTCGTGACTTTGGCGCCGTCGGAGGGCGGCACGCTGCTGTCCTATGATGTGGAGGCCAAGGTCGGCGGCAAGCTAGCGCAGCTTGGCAGCCGGATCATTGATGGTTTTGCCAAGAAGATGGCGGACCAGTTCTTTGCTAATCTGCAGGCGCATCTGGGGCCGCAAGACCCTGGCGGAGACGCCGATGCGACGGAGGCAGAAGGCAAGGATGAGCAACAGGGCTGGTTCAGCAAGATCACAGGCCGCAGCTGATCCCTGCGCTGGCGCACAGGTCTTTCTGCGGACCTCACCGCAGCGCAGGGCTGGCAGATGCGGCGAACCGCCGCTAGGGTGGCCGGGATTTGAGACCATCCCGGAGGCATCATGGCGGCGATCCTGTCGATCCGCGATCTGCGCAAAACATACGATGGCGGTTTTCAGGCGCTGAAAGGCGTCTCGCTGGATATTTACGAAGGCGAAATACTGGCGCTGCTCGGTCCCAATGGCGCAGGTAAGACTACGCTGATTTCCACCATTTGCGGGATTACCACCGCGACATCCGGCAGTGTCAGCGTCGGCGGCTTCGACAATGTCTCGCAATTCCGGCACGCTCGTGCGCTGATCGGCCTGGTGCCGCAGGAAATCACGCTGGAACCCTTCACCAAGGTGCTGGACACGGTCACATTCTCCCGCGGCCTGTTCGGTAAGCCCGCTGATCCGGCGCTGGTGGAGGAGGTGCTGAGCAAGCTGTCGCTGTGGGAAAAGCGGGACAGCCGGATCATGGATCTGTCAGGCGGCATGAAACGGCGGGTGCTGATCGCCAAGGCGCTGGCGCATGAGCCGCGCATCCTGTTTCTGGATGAGCCGACCGCCGGCGTGGACGTCGAGCTGCGCAAGGACATGTGGGAGATCGTCCGCGAGCTGAAGGCGGACGGGGTCACCATCATTCTGACAACGCACTACATCGAGGAAGCGGAAGCGATTGCAGATCGGATTGGTGTGATCACCGGCGGTGAGCTCCTGCTGGTCGAGGAAAAGGAGCAGCTGATGGCCCGGATGGGGCAGAAGCAGCTCGAGGTGCAGCTGACTGCACCAGTCGAGACGATCCCCGCGGCGCTGGTTCAGCACAATCTGCAGCTTGTCAACGGCGGTGGGGCGCTGCTTTACACCTATGACGCGCGGGCTGAGCGGACTGGTATCACCACCTTGCTGAACGATGTGGCCCAGGCCGGGCTGATGCTGGCGGATGTGCAGACCCGGGAATCCAGCTTGGAAGACATCTTTGTGGGCCTGGTCTCCGGCGGGACGGCCTCGAATGGCGCAGCCGCAGGAGATGCAGCATGAACTGGACCGCAGTTGCCACCATCTACAAGGCGGAAATGGCGCGGTTCTGGCGCACTTTTCTGCAAAGCTTCATCTCGCCTGTCCTGTCCACGTCGCTTTACTTCGTGGTGTTCGGCAGCGCCATCGGCAGCCGCATTCAAGAAGTTGATGGTGTCGACTACGGTGCATTCATCGTGCCGGGGCTGGTGATGCTGTCGGTCATTACCCAGAGCATCTCGAACGCATCCTTTGGGATCTACTTTCCCAAGTTTATCGGCAACATCTACGAAATCCTGTCGGCACCGATCAATTTTCTGGAAGTGGTGGCGGGGTTTGTCGGCGCGGCGGCGACCAAATCCCTGTTCATCGGCACAGTGATCCTGTGCACTGCCTCGCTGTTTGTGGATCTTTCAGTCCAGCATCCGCTGGCGATGGTAGCGTTTCTGGTTCTGACCTGCCTCAGCTTCTCCTTGATGGGGTTCATCATCGGCATCTGGGCGGGCAATTTCGAACAGCTGCAGCTGGTGCCATTGCTGGTGGTGACGCCGCTGGTGTTCCTGGGCGGGTCGTTCTACTCGATTTCGATGCTGCCGCCGGTCTGGCAGACGATTACTCTGTTCAACCCGGTGGTCTATCTGGTCTCCGGCTTCCGCTGGGCATTTTTCGGCCAGGCAGACGTGCCTGTGCTGCTGAGCCTTTGCGCCATTGGCGGTTTTACGCTGGCTTGCATGGGGGTGATCTGGTGGATCTTCAAAACCGGTTGGCGCATCCGGGCTTGATCCAGGGCTATGGGTATGCGGAAGGGCTTGCCGCCGCTCAGAATGGGGCAGCGGCACGCTGCTGGCCTGACGGGCGCGAGAACATCCAAGCCATTTGCCGGGTGCAAGGCAGCGTTGCATATATGCCCGCGGCTGTGTGGTTTTTGCATATCAGGTCAATTCCCCAGGCGGCGCACCTTGTTTCACCCCGGGCGGCCCTCTACATCGGCGCCATGAGATTTCGCCTGCCTTTCCTGAAAAGACAGCCGCTGGTGGCAGTGGTGCGCCTGAATGGTGCCATCGGAATGCCTGGCCGCGGTTCCTTGAGCGACACTGCACTGGCGCCGGTGCTGGAGCGTGCTTTCCGCAAGGGGAAACCCGCAGCTGTGGCGTTGGAGATCAACTCTCCGGGCGGCTCACCAGTTCAAAGCTCGCTGATCGGTGCCCGCATCCGCCGCCTGGCCGAGGAGATGGACATCCCGGTCTATGCCTTTGTCGAGGATGTTGCGGCATCGGGCGGTTACTGGCTGGCTGCAGCCGCGGATGAGATCTGGGCTGACGCCAGTTCCGTGCTGGGTTCGGTCGGGGTGATCTCGGCGGGTTTTGGCGCCCACGTGCTGCTGGCCCGCCAGGGGGTGGAGCGGCGGGTTTATACCGCGGGTGAGAGCAAATCCATGCTGGACCCGTTCCGCCCGGAGAACCCGGAGGACGTGAAGCGTCTCAAGGTGGTCTTGAACGATATCCATGCCAATTTTATCGACCATGTTACCGAACGCCGCGGGTCCAAGCTGCACAGTGATGAAAACCTGTTCACAGGTGAGATCTGGCTGGCGCGACGGGCCGAAGAACTGGGGCTGATCGATGGCATCGGCCATCTGAAACCCAAGATGCAGGAACGTTACGGCGAGAAGGTCCGCTTTCGCCGCTACGGCCTGAAGAAACCGTTCTTGAGCCGCTTTGGCATGCAGGTCGCGCAGGATGCGCTGGCCGGGATTGAGGAACGCGCCGAATACGCGCGTTTCGGTCTCTGACGTGCTGTTCAAGATCGTTGCAATCTTTCTGGTGGTGATGGCTGTTCTTGCGATGTTCGGCAAGTTGCGGTTTCCCGGCCAGAAGCAAATCAATTCCAGGCGCTGCCCGTCCTGCGGCCGCTTCAAGATCGGCAAGGGGCCGTGTGCCTGTAAAAAAGGAGATCGTGGCAAATGATGCCATGGCTGTACTCGGCGCTTGGTCTGGTTATCCTGCTGCTGGCGGGCGACGCACTGGTGCGCGGCGCGGTGAACCTCAGCCTGCGGCTGGGGGTGCCTGCGCTGATTGTCAGCCTGACCATCGTCGCCTTTGGCACCTCGGCACCGGAACTGCTGATTGCCATCAGCGCTGTGCAAGAAGGCGCCGATGGTATTGCGCTGGGCAATGTCGTTGGGTCGAACACCGCCAATATCCTGCTGGTGCTGGGCATACCGGCCCTGATGCGGGCCTTGCACACCAGTGAATGCAGCACCCGCAGAAACTATGTTTTTATGCTGGGTGCCTCGGTGTTGTTCATTGGCCTGGCCTTCAGCGGCACCTTCACGCTTTGGTCCGGCCTAATCCTGCTGGCAGCGCTGTCTGGTGTGCTTGGAGTGGCCTTCCGCGATGCCCGCAACCACCGGCGCAATGGCAAAGGCAACGGCTGCGCCACGGAACCAAACCTGGAAGAGATCGAAGAAGCCGATCCGGACATGCCGTACTGGCGTGTCGGCGTCTACCTGCTGCTGGGCCTGATTGGTCTGCCTCTGGGGGCTGATCTGCTCGTGGATAATGCCACCATCATTGCGCGCCTTTACGGCGTCAGCGAGACCGTTATCGGCCTGACGCTAGTGGCGATTGGAACTTCGCTGCCGGAATTGGCAACGACAGTGACGGCGGCGCTGCGCCGCCAGGCGGATGTGGCGCTGGGCAATGTGATCGGGTCCAACATGTTCAACCTGCTGGCCATTATCGGTATCGCCACTTTCATCGGTCCAATCAGCGTGGACCCGGAGTTCCTGCAGTTTGATTTGTGGGTAATGCTGGCCGCCTCGCTTCTGCTGATCCCTTTTGTCTTCTTCAAGCAGGACATCACCCGCATCTGGGGTGTCGTCCTGACCACGCTCTATCTGGCGTATCTCTTCGTCCTGTTCTAACTCTGTCAGTGCTAGCAGCAGGGAGGCGCAGATGCGGGCATTGGTGACCGGGGCGGGCAGACGGCTGGGCCGGGCCATGGCGCTGGAGCTTGCAGCGCAAGGCTATGATGTTGCTGTGCACTATGCGTCCTCGGCTCAGGCGGCGGAGGATGTGGCTGCGCAAATCCGAAAAATGGGCCGCCGGTCTGCGGCACTGCAGGCGGATCTTCTGAGTGAGGAGGAGGCCGCGGCGCTGCTGCCCCGCGCGGCTGGGGCGCTTGGCGGCCCGGTTGCCTGCCTGGTCAACAACGCCTCGATTTTTGAGCATGACACGCTGGCCTCGGCCACCCGGGAAAGCTGGGACCGGCATCTGAATAGCAATTTGCGCACGCCGTTTGTGCTGCTGCAAGCTATGGCAGAGCAAGATGTGCCTCTGGAACAGGATGCGGGCGGAGAGCCGCGCGCCTGGGGGCTGGCGGTCAACATGGTCGACCAGCGCGTGCGCAAGCTGACACCCGATTTCATGTGTTACACACTGGCCAAATCGGCGCTCTGGACGCTGACACAGACTGCAGCTCAGGCGCTGGCGCCGCGAATCCGCGTCAACGCTATTGGGCCAGGGCCGACCCTGCGGGGGCCGCGGCAAAGCGCCGATCAGTTCACCCGCCAGCGCAAGGCCACGATTTTGCAGCGCGGCGCGGATGCCGGCGACGTCACCGCGGCGCTGTCCTATTTGCTGCAGGCAAAGGCGGTGACGGGCCAGATGATCTGCGTAGACGGCGGCCAGCATCTTGCCTGGCAGACCCCCGACAGCGACGGTCTTGAGTGACGCCAACAGGGGCAAAAACTGTCGCTTTCCCTGCAAGTTTTGCACTGGTTCACGCGCCGTCACGGAAGCGTTACAAAAGTGCCTTTATTTTCAAAACCTTGTCAGGCGTTGGATAAAATGTTCTGTTAACTCAGCGTCTTATAGAAGCGCCTAAATTTTAAGCATTCGTCCGAAACCGCCCCAAAATAAGAGAAAAGGCGGGATAGCCCAAAGATATCTCCGTAGTTATCCACAGCTTCCGTGGATTTCCCCGCTCTTGATCCAGGCAGGCAAACGTTGCAGCCAAGGGCAGGGAATCATATGTCTGGGCGCATGACTGAACAGCATGCCGGAACCGCTCCGGATTCGCCCGCCCGCACCGGTTATCCGGTGATCCAGGATTACGTAAAAACGCTGGACGCATCGCCCGGCGTTTACCGGATGCTGGATGCCGACAGCCGGGTTCTCTATGTGGGCAAGGCGCGCAATCTCAAGGCGCGGGTGTCGAACTACACCAGGCCCGGAAACAGCCCGCGGATTGAGCGGATGATCGCGCTCACGGCTTCAATGATGTTCCTGACCACGCGGACGGAAACCGAGGCACTGCTGCTGGAACAGAACCTGATCAAGCAGCTGAAGCCCAAGTACAATGTGCTTTTGCGCGACGATAAAAGCTTCCCGAATATTCTGGTCGCTAAGGATCACGCCTTTCCGCAGATCAAGAAGCACCGCGGCGCCCGCAAGCAGAAGGGCAGCTATTTTGGCCCCTTCGCCAGCGCTGGCGCGGTGAACCGGACTTTGAACCAGCTGCAAAAGGCATTCCTCCTGCGCAATTGTTCGGATTCCATGTTCGAGACCCGCACCCGGCCTTGCCTGCAGTATCAAATCAAACGCTGCACTGCCCCCTGCACGGGGCTGATCAGCGAGGTGGAATATGCTGCAAGCGTGCGCGATGCCGAACGCTTCCTGTCCGGCCGCTCCACCAAGATCCAGGAGGAGCTGGCCGAGCAGATGATGGCCGCCTCCGAGGCGATGGAATTTGAGCGCGCCGCCGCGCTGCGTGACCGGATCAAGGCGCTGACCCAGGTGCAGACCTCCCAAGGCATCAACCCGCGCGGGGTGGCAGAGGCGGATGTGATCGGCCTGCATATGGACGGCGGTCAGGCCTGCGTGCAGGTCTTTTTCATCCGTGCGAACCAGAACTGGGGCAACCAGGACTTTTATCCCCGTGTAGACGCAGACAACAGCCCGGCAGAGATTATGGAAGCCTTCCTGGGCCAGTTCTACAGCAACAAGGAGCCGCCCCGCCAGCTGATCCTGTCCGATGCCATCGAAAACGCCGACCTGATGGAGGCGGCGCTGAGCGAGAAGGCAGAGCGCAAGGTTGAGCTGCTGGTCCCTCAGCGCGGCGAAAAGACAGAGCTGGTGGCCTTTGCTGTGCGCAATGCCCGCGAAAGCCTGGCTCGCCGAATGGCGGAAAGTGCAACGCAGGCCAAACTGCTGCGCGGACTGGCCGAGGCCTTTGGGTTGGAGGGCCCGCCGCAGCGGATCGAGGTCTACGACAACTCCCATATCCAGGGCACCAATGCGGTTGGCGGCATGATTGTGATGGGGCCGGAGGGCTTCCTGAAAAACGCCTACCGCAAGTTCAACATCCGGGGCGATGATCTGGTGCCGGGCGATGACTTTGGCATGATGAAAGAAGTGCTGAACCGCCGCTTCTCACGCCTTCTGAAGGAAGATCCCGGCAGGGAGAAGGGGCTTTGGCCTGATCTGCTGCTGATCGACGGCGGTGCCGGGCAGGTCTCTGCGGTGGCAGAGATCATGGAGGCGCACGGTGTGCAGGACATCCCGATGGTGGGCGTTGCCAAGGGCGTGGACCGCGACCATGGCAAGGAAGAATTCTACCGTCCGGGCGAAAGCGCCTTTGCCCTGCAGCGCAATGACCCGGTGCTCTATTTCATCCAGCGAATGCGCGACGAGGCGCACCGCTTTGCAATCGGCACACACCGTGCCAAACGCGCCAAGGCGGTCAGTGCAACCCCGCTGGATGAGGTGCCTGGGGTCGGGGCCTCGCGCAAGCGGGCGCTGCTGGCGCATTTTGGCAGCGCCAAGGCCGTAAGCCGTGCCAATCTGGCCGACCTCAAGGCAGTGGATGGGATATCCGAAGCCCTGGCAGAGCGGATTTACGACCACTTTCATGCGCAAGGGTAGCTTGCCGTTCCGGCAGGGCATGTCCGCCGGAACAGCAGCACACGTCAGGAGTGCAGCTTCGCGGGGATGCCGCCAGTTGCTGCGGTTTGCTAATGCCAGCGATTGCCGAATTTTGATCAAGCCCGCTTTCCACTTGGGAAACAGCCGGATAATGTGCGCCGCATGAAGTGGACCTTGCCGAATATCCTCACCCTGCTGCGGCTGATCGCGGCACCCGGCCTCGCCGTGATGTTTTTGTACTTCACCCGGCCTTATGCAGACTGGTTTGCATTGCTGCTGTTTGTGACAGCAGCAGTGACCGACTGGTTCGACGGCTACCTGGCACGCGCCTGGAAGCAGGAAACCAAAATGGGCGCGATGCTGGACCCGATAGCCGATAAGGCGATGGTGGTGATCGCGCTGATGATCCTCGTGGGCTATTCCGCCGAACACTGGACACCCTGGCTGGTGCTGCCCGCCACGGTGATTCTGTTCCGCGAGGTGTTTGTGTCCGGCCTGCGCGAATTCCTGGGTGACACAGCCGGTACGCTGAAGGTGACAAAACTCGCCAAGTGGAAAACCACCGCCCAGATGATCGCCATCGCAACGCTGTTTTCGCAAGGCATCTTTGAGCATTATCTGGTGATGTCCTCCTTTGGAATGGATCAGGCGCTGATCGAACAGATCATGACAGGGCAGGTATCCGATGAAGTGGGTTTGCGCTGGAAATTCCAAGGTATGGTATGGACTGGCCGTATCGGCCTGTGGCTGCTGTGGATTGCCGCCGCCCTTACTGCCATCACCGGATTCGATTACTTGCGAAAGGCGATGCCGCATCTGAAGGAGGCGCACTGATGGATGTTCTGTATTTTGCCTGGGTGCGTGAACGTATCGGACTGCCGCGCGAGCGGGTGGAGACCACTGCCGCTACGGTCGCGGACCTGGTCGAAGAACTGCGTGCCCGCGAGGAGCGCTATGCCGCTGCCTTTGCCGACTTGTCGGCGCTGCGCGTGGCTTTGGACCAGGAGCTCTCGGAATTCGATGCGCCGCTTGATGGGGTGCGCGAGGTGGCCTTCTTTCCGCCGATGACCGGGGGGTGAGGCGATGCGGATTTCCGTGCAGGATGCTCCGTTCGAGCTGGGGGCAGAGAGCGACGCCTTTGCTGCAGGGGTTGAAAACGCAGGCGCCGTTGTGACCTTCACCGGCGTGGTGCGCGATGCTGATCAAGGCGGGCTTCAGGCGATGGAGATCGAGCATTACCCGGGCATGACGGAAAAGGCGCTGACCGCCATTGCGGAGGAGGCCATGAGCCGCTGGTCGCTGGCCGATGCGCTGGTGGTCCACCGCCATGGCCGTCTGGTCCCGGGCGAGCGCATCATGATGGTCGCCACTGCGGCGCGCCACCGCAAGGATGCCTTTGAAGCGGCGGAATATCTGATGGACTATCTGAAATCCCGCGCCCCGTTCTGGAAGAAGGAAATCCTGGCGGGAGGAAACGCGGACTGGGTCGAGGCCAAGGACGCCGACGAGGATGCCCTGAAGCGCTGGTGAGGTCTGGGCGGAGCAGGGTGCTCCCGCCAGACATTCAATCATCAATAGATGATATCCGCCTGTTGGGCCGGGCGCCGCGCATTGCGCGGCGTTTTCATTGCGCTAAGAAGGCCTGATTGGGCAGGCCTGCCGATCCGGGGCAAACGCTAATTCACTTGAAGGTTTGCGCGCAAAGGACAAGCCGCTTTGCAGGGCCTGCGGCCTTTCCGGCCCGCCGGAGTCTTAAAAAGGCCCGCGCCGCGCGTCAGTGCGGGATATGGCTGCGCAGTTCCTCGGCCTCGCGGCGGGCCTCGCGCAGGCCGTCCATCGCAGCGCGCAGCTCTGCTTCGGTTTGGGTCAGCTGGTTGGTCAGCTCCGCCTCGCGCTGTTGCAAATAGGTGATTGCCTGGTCGCGGGTTTCCTCAGCCTCATGCAGCTCCTGGCTCATCCTGTCGAGGTCGGCCACGTCGCTTTGCCGCACCCGGGTGAAACGGTGCACCAGCCAGTTGGCAAACCAGCCCATGGCAAAGGCCGCAAACAGGATGATCGCGGTGGTGATGATGAACTCGGTCCTGTTCATTACTCTGTGGTCTCCTGTGCGTCATCTGCGCTATCGGCGAGCTCGCCGTTTTCCTGGCCTTCTGCCGCTGCCTGGTCTGCCGGGCGGACCAGCTTGAATTCGATGCGGCGGTTGGCCTCGCGGCCCTCTTCGGTGCCGTTGTCGGCAATCGGTTCGCTCTCGCCGTAACCCTTGGCGGCAAAGGTAGAGGTCACCACCCGGCGCGCCCGCAGCTCGTTCAGCACGGATTGCGCCCGGGACTGGCTGAGGGTCTGATTCATCGTCTCGCGGCCCTGGCTGTCGGTGTGGCCCTGGATTTCCAGCCGCACCGGGCCGCAATTGCTCAGGATGTCCGCGATCCTGTCCATCGTGCCGGCGCTTTCCGCGGCGATGGTGGCAGAGCCGGGTTCAAAGGCAATCTTGGTTTCGCTCTGGGCGCTGTCCAGCTGTGCCTCGCAAAGTTCCGGCGGGATCGGCTGGTCCGCGGGGGCGGGCGGTTCCTCGTAACTGATGTCGAGACCGTAGGTCTCTGCCTCGCCCAGCTTGGCGGCCAGAAAGCGGGCAATTTCGGACGGTGCATTCTTGCGGTAGCTCATGCCGCGCAGTTCCAGGTTCTCCGGCGTCACGGTGACCGCGCCGCGCTGCAGATAGGAGAGCGCCTCTAGCCCGGCCAGCACCCGCACCGGCCAGTCGGCGGGCAGATCGGCGACAACCCGGGTGGCTGTGTGCACATTGCCGGAGCCGAAACGCGCCTTGGCATAGCTGTCCGCGACGGTCCGCAGTGCCATGTCGCTCAGCCGGCCGCGCAGCTGCACTTGGCCTTCAGGGCTGAGCGTGGCAGTGAATTCCGGCGGTCCGGCGGTGGCGCTGGCTTCGGGAACAGGCAGCACCGCATGCAGGGCAAAGACCCGGGGCAGGGCATTTTCCAGCTCGCCCACCACATGATCGAAACTGCCGCTGGCAGTGCCTTCCGCTGCGACCAGGGTGATGTCGGCATTGGCAATGGTGACAGAACCCCCACCCAGTTCACCAACACTGGCGATGCTCAGCTCCGCCGCGCGGACCCAGTTGGGAGAGGGCACACCCATGCCGATCACGCAATCGGCGGCGCCCTCCAGCCCGGCCTTGCGGGCCGCGGCAAGGATGCGCTTGCGGCTTTCCTCGCTTTCGGCGGAACAGGCGTCGAATTGGGCACCGTCTTTATCCAGCAGAAACCGCAGGGTGAAAGGCGTGATCACCGGGCGCGGTGCGGCAATGTCCATAGCCAGCCGAAGCCCCGGCGGTGCCAGCCTGCCCAATTGCTCTTCCAGCTGGTGCTTAGCGTCTTCGCTGCCTGAGATCGCGGTGATGGAGACCTCGCCAGCCTCCACCGAAATCTTGGCACGCGGCAGCAGCTTCAGCGCCTCGATGGCAAAGTCCAGCGACTCCTGCCAGCCGCCGGGCTTGTCATACCGGGCGGTTTCCAGCAGGTCCGCCACATTGCCTTCGCCGGCCAATGCGTTGAGCTGTTTCACCATTGCCGCCCGTCCGGAGCCCGACGGTATCAGCCCGATGATTGAAATGCCGCTGTCATTGCGCAGGATTTCTGCGGAGAACCGCGGCGGTGCCAGCCCTTCGGCGGCGGGGACCTCCATTCCGTCAATGATCCGGGCAGCGTCGACAACGCTGCCGACCAGCGAAATCACCGAAAACCGCGTTGCCTCATCCGGGGCGGTGCCCTCAAGCAGAACCTGCAGCCCGTCAGCTGTCACCTCGGCCCAGGTAAACCCTGCGCGGTCCAGGGCCTGCCGGACCCCGGATTCGGAGCTGTGCTCCACAGCGGTGACTGCAAAACCGGCGGTGACAAGGCTCAGCCCTGCGGCGGCGGTGAATGCCAGGCCTGGAATCAGCAGAGAAGACAAGCGCATATGGCGGCAATTTCCCTTGGTCAGTTAGTGGCTCTTACCCTGCACGGGGCTGTGGTTCAATCAAACGAACATGGCCGGCACAAAGAAGATGAGCGGGATCAGGCCGGTATCGCGGTTCAGCCGGAACAGTTGCAGAAGCCTGCCGCTGTTTTCCGCGTCAAAGGCACGCAGCTGCCAGGTCATATGCCAGCCCATCGCCCAGGGGGCGGCCAGCGCCAGAACCAGTGCCAGCACCGAAGCGCTGTCCAGCATCGCCGTAATCACGGCCAGTGCCATGAGGCTGACAAAGGCCACGATGAAGCGGCGAAGCCACACCGGAGTGTCAGAACCGAACAGCCGGGCCGTGGATTTCACCCCGATCAGCGCGTCGTCCTCAGTGTCTTGATGGGCGTAGATGGTGTCATAAAACAGCGTCCAGGCGATGCCGGCCAGATACAGCAGAACCGGCGGCCAGCCCATGGAGCCGGTGTGCGCCACCCAGGCCAGCATGGCGCCCCAGTTGAAAGCGAGGCCCAGAAACACCTGCGGCCACCACGTGAAACGTTTGGCAAAAGGATAAACCGTCACTGGCAGAAGTGACAGGATGCCCATGGCGATGGCCGCCTGATTGAAGGTCAGCAGGATCGCAAGGCCGGCCAAGCATTGCAGCCCCATCCAGGCCAGCGCGCCCTTAACAGTGACCTGGCCCGAGGGAATGGGCCGCGAGCGGGTGCGTTCCACCTGGCCGTCGAAGTTACGGTCGGTGATATCGTTCCAGGTGCAGCCCGCCCCGCGCATCAGCCAGGCCCCGGCGGCACAGCCAACCGCAATCCACAGGTCGCCCCAGCGCGGGTTCTGGTCTGCCAGGATCGCCAGTGCCAGCCCCCACCAGCAGGGGATCAGCAGCAGCCATGTGCCGATCGGCCGGTCGGCGCGGGACAGCCGCAGATAGGGGCGCACCCATTCCGGAGCATTTGTGTCAACCCAGTTTCCCCTGACCGCATCTGCGACCTGACCCTCTGGCGCTGGCTTTTGGCCTTGCATATGTAGGACCCCATGAGTGCAAAAATCAGACTGTATGTAGAGCACCCTTTGGGGGCAGGGCAATCGGTTCCCTTGGATCGTGATCAGGCGCATTACCTGTTCGGGGTAATGCGGCAGGCGGCAGGCGCCCATGTAGCGCTGTTCAACGGCACGGACGGCGAGTGGCTGGCTGAGGTCGCCGAGGCTGGGAAGCGCGGCGGCACGCTGATCTGTCAGGATCAGACGAAGCCGTTGCAGCTGCCGCCGGACCTGTGGCTGATGTTTGCCCCAATCAAAAAGGCGCGCACGGATTTCATCGTCGAGAAGGCTGCGGAGATGGGCGCGGCCCGCATTCTTCCGGTGCAGACGGAGTTCACCAATTCCGAACGCATCCGCCAGGACCGCCTGCAGGCCCATGCGGTCGAGGCGGCAGAGCAATGCGGCGGCACCTATGTGCCGGAGGTGGCGGATTTGCAGAAACTTTCGCGCCGCCTGGACCAATGGCCGCAGGAACGGCAGCTGATGTTCTGCGACGAGGCCGAGGTGGGCAATGCGCTGGAATTGGCCGCAGAGACACAAAGAGACGCGCCCTGGGCCATTCTGATCGGACCGGAAGGAGGCTTTTCTGATGCTGAACGGAAACGCCTGCACGCGCTGCCGCAATCCCATGTGGTCAGCCTCGGTCCGCGCATTCTGCGCGCAGATACCGCTGCTGTGGCCGCAATGACCCTGTGGCAGCATACGCTGGGAGACTGGTAAATGAATGACGTCGCGCGGTTTATTACACCAAAGCGGCCGAAAGGCGCAGAGCGGCAGATGACGCGGGTGCAGCGCCAGGCAAACTTGAGGTGGCCCCGCCAGCAGGCGTTTTTGGCTTCAGCCCTAAGAACCTCTCCCGAAGCATCTGTTTTTCAGGGCGAGCGGGAGGCTCGTCCTGTTGTCATCAAAAAGTTTTGGGGCCTGAGAAGCCGGCGCGGTTTTGTCGGTCAGACCAGGGTGGCACTGGACAGACTTGCCTCGCTTGAACCGCATCAGGCGTTTTCCTTCAATGAACTTTTGGCCAGTTCCGGGCATCTTGGGCTGGTGGTCGTGAGCTTTGAGGACGGCACACCGGTTGACAAGCTGCTGGAAGATCCCGGCGTCAACCGCAGGCAGCTGATCAAGCGCTGTTGCGATTGGCAGCATTGGGCGGAGCAAGGGGACTACGCTCAAACCGGGTTGAACGCGGACAATTTGGCTGCTGAGATCAACCAGGTTCTGCAACACCGGGTTCGGCACCGCGACGCCGGGTTGCTGGCAGAACTGGGCAGCGTTTTGCTTGACATGCTGGGCGGGCTGGCAGGAAGGCCTGTGCAGAAAGCGCCGGGTCACCCCGATTTCGCCCCGCGCAACTTTATTCTGCGCAATGACGGTGTCCTGTCCGCTGTAGACATTCACCGCGCGGGAAGAGTTATGAAAACCCGCGAATCCGCTATGTTTTTGGTGTCAAAGGATTATCGGGAGATGGAAATTCCCCGGCCGTTGCTGTTCGGGTTGGACCGGCAGGAGCTGCGCCAGTTCCTGGCCCACGGCACTGTTCCCGCCGAAGAAGTCAACTCCCTGCTGATTTTCTTCATCGGGCTTACATACTTTACCATGTACGCTAGAAATCCGGGCAAGCCATGGAAGATGCGGGTCAGGCGCCGAAGAATCCGGGTGTACCTGGCCCACCTGCGGCAAGGCAAAAGGATATTGAGATGAGCTTCATCCGCCCCGAAGCCCGAGAGGCATTGTGGCAGTGGCGCGAGGTCCTGGCGGCGGCGCTGATGTTCCTGTTAGGGCTGAAGTGGGCGTTTTTCGCGTCAGGCTTTACCGCGATCACCGGTTGGGCGCTGGTTGCCACTGGTTTGGTGGCAGCCGTCATCGGCGCGCAGCGGATGCGGTTCCGGCGCGGCACCAGCGGGCCGGGTGTCGTGCAGGTGGACGAGGGGCAGATCGCCTATTTCGGGCCGCTCACCGGCGGTGCCGTGGCGGCTTCGGAGCTGGAGCGGCTGGCGCTGGACCACACCTCCAAACCACCGCATTGGCTGTTGGAACAGCCAGGGCAGCCGCCGCTGGCGATCCCGGTGAATGCTGAGGGTTATGAAGCGCTGTTTGACGTCTTTGCCGCCCTCCCGGGCCTCAAGACTGAGCGGATGCTGGCAGAGTTGCGCCGCCGCGGCTCTCACCAGGTCGTGATCTGGGAGCGCGCCGCCACCCGCCCGGAACATCAGCGCCTGCATTGACACCGGCGGCGATTCCGCCCACGACTGACCGCTCAAGACAGACCTAACAGGACGGAGTGCCAGGCATGTCCATTCCCCAGTCCGGCGGCGGACCGATCGAACGTCATGAACAGCTTGCCGAATATCTTGCCGATGGCTGCAAGCCCAAGGAAGACTGGCGTATCGGCACCGAGCACGAGAAGTTCGGCTTCTGCAAGGACACGCTGAAGCCGCTGCCCTATGCCGGTGAACGCTCCATCCTGGCGGTTCTCGAAGG
This sequence comes from Leisingera sp. CC-HEC093, assembly GCF_059429195.1. Taxonomy (NCBI): domain Bacteria; kingdom Pseudomonadati; phylum Pseudomonadota; class Alphaproteobacteria; order Rhodobacterales; family Roseobacteraceae; genus Leisingera; species Leisingera sp. CC-HEC093. The sequence continues at coordinate 2,403,585 of NZ_JCAIJR010000001.1, forward strand.
CCTGCGCGACGGCCACGGCTGGGCGCCGCTGACCGAAGGCGGCAACCTTATCGGCCTGACCAAGGATGGTGCCAACATCAGCCTGGAACCGGGCGGCCAATTGGAGCTCTCCGGGGCGCCGCTGGAAACCATCCACGAGACTTGCGACGAGGTGAACGCCCACCTGCGCGACGTGAAGGACATCGCCGACAAGATCGGTGTCGGCTTCATCGGGCTGGGTGCTGCCCCGGTCTGGAAGCATGAAGACATGCCGCTGATGCCTAAGGGCCGCTACAAGCTGATGGACGGCTACATGCAAAAGGTCGGCACCATGGGCACCACCATGATGCGGCGCACTTGCACCGTGCAGGTGAACCTGGACTTCTCGTCTGAGGCCGACATGGTGCAGAAGATGCGGGTGGCGCTGGCTTTGCAGCCGGTTGCAACCGCGCTGTTCGCCAATTCCCCGTTTCTGGACGGACAGCCCAACGGCCATAAATCCTGGCGCGCCCGTGTCTGGCGCGATCTGGACGCCGACCGCACCGGCATGCTGCCGTTTGTGTTCGAGAACGGCTTCGGGTTTGAGGCTTGGGTGCAATATGCGCTCGATGTGCCGATGTATTTCGTCTACCGGAGAGGGGAGTACATCAACGCGCTCGGCATGTCCTTTCGCGATTTCCTGAAGGGCGAGCTGCCCGCGCTGCCGGGTGAAACCCCGACACTCAGCGACTGGGCCGACCACCTGACCACCATCTTTCCTGAGGCCCGCGTTAAGAAATTCATTGAGATGCGGGGTGCCGACGGTGGCCCCTGGCGCCGCCTTTGCGCGCTGCCTGCCTTCTGGGTCGGCCTCACCTATGATCAAGGCGCGCTCAATGCGGCCTGGGATCTGGTCAAGGACTGGGATGCCGAAACCCGCGACGCGCTGCGCGTTGCCGCCTCTGAGCAGGGGCTGCAGGCCAAGGTGAACGGCATCAGCATGCACGAGCTTGCCCGCGAGGCGGTGGCAATCTCCGAAAGCGGCTTGAAGGCGCGCGCGCGCCCCGGCGCAGGCGGGCTGGTGCCGGATGAAACCCACTTCCTCAATGCGCTGAAGGACAGCCTTGAAACCGGCAAGGTGCCTGCGGACGAGCTGCTGGAGCGTTACAATGGCGCTTGGGAAGGGGATCTTTCCCGTATCTACGGCGAGTTTGCCTACTGACAGTCTGCAACCTTGCGCCTGCAAAACCCAGCTTTTCCGCTAGGTAAGGGCTGGGTTTTTTGTTTTGCAGCTCTGGCACAGCGTGCGGTTTTCAGCTCTGCTGCCTGGCAGAAAGGCTTGATGGTTTTCTGGACAGGGCGGTGTTTGATCAGGATTGCTTTGCGGCTTGCCAGTAAAATTGCGCACCGATATTGAACTGCTGTTCATTGAAGCAAAGGTTTGAACTATGCGTGATTTTTTCATCTCGGCCTTCGAAAAACTCGTTGGCCTGATTGTCATTCTGATGGTTGTCGGTGTGCTCGGCGGTGCCGTTGCGATTTACTCCGACCCCTTCAAAGGCGGCGCTATTCCTGCCCTGTTGGTACTAATGGGCGGGCTTCTCTATGTGATCATGCTGGGCGGAATGCTGTACTTGTTCCTTGGCATCTACCACAACACCAAGCGCACGGCTGAGGCTGTGGGCCGCCAAGCTTAGAGCTGGCACCTCTATAAAGAAAACCGGCGGCAAGTCTCATCCTGCCGCCGGCTGTTTTCACCTGAGTGGAGGCTTTAGGCCTTACTGCGCTTGCAGCTCCGCCGGGTCTTTGTCCGCAATATCGGTCCAGTTGGCATTGGCGTTCTGCACAAAACCCGGAATGTCGCCTTTCCAGCGCTCCTGAATGTCCTGCGACAGATTGAGGTAAAGAGTGTTGTCGACGATCTTCCAGTGGTTCGGGTCACCGTCGAACTTGAAGCCCATCGCGGTGCCAAAGGCGCAGTAGCCGCCGTAGGCCGGCACATAGGCTTCGGGATTTTTTTCAAAGGCTGCTTTGTGCTCTTCCGAGGCAAAACGGTAGGTTGCGTCATTGTAAATGGAAGTGATTTTGTAGCTGCCTTTGGTAGGGGCACCGTCCGTGAAATATGCGACCGGGTCATAGCCCTGCATGGCCAGACCGGTGGAGGATGCGTTAATCTCAACGCCCGCCGCCAGTGCCGAGGTTGCCATCGCAACCGACAGAGCCACACCGCTGATCAGTGCTTTTACTTTGTTCATGGTCCCGTCCTTTCAAATCCCGGCCGCGGCGTTCCCAAATGCTTGCCCGGCCGGCGTTTCACCATGTGTGCCGCGGTATGCTGCGGGTCACGGCACCGATGTGGAGGGCCGGATGATCACATTCAAAACAACTCAATTTGACTGTGCGCGGGGCGGCAGCAGGCTGTGCAATTCTGCGCAGAACGCGTGACAGGCTGCACGGTTGCGGGCAGAGTGGGCTCAGGCAAATTGGAGAACAGAATGACAGGTGCATTACCCCCCCGCCGCGCCGTGCTGGGCGGCCTTCTGGCGGCTTCAGTCCTTGCAGGGGCGGCAGCTGCCCAAAATATCAGCGGCAGCTACCGCGCCGAGGGGCGCAACCCTGATGGCAGTGCTTATACCGGCACGGTGCAGGTTCGCGATGCAGATGGTGCGATAGAGATGAACTGGCAGGTCGGTACCCAGGCCTATGCCGGGACAGGCACCCGCAGCGGTGATGTGGTCTGGGTAAACTGGGGTGATACCTATCCGGTGGTCTACGTGCGTATGCCCAGCGGTGAGCTGCACGGCACTTGGTCGAACGGCCGCGGGCTGGAGCGGCTCATTCCGTGACCTGCAGCGCCAGCACAAAGCGAACCACTTTCTCCTCGGGCATTTCGCAAGGTTTCAGCCGTGCGCCGGTGGAAAGCCGGTAGAGGTTTAGGCTGATGTATCCGGTCCTCCCAGTTCGTGTGCGAGAAGCTTCTGTGCTTTACCGCCAGCCATATCCTGCCGGACCGCCGCATAACGCCGCCCATCGGCAATGCCAGTGAAGCCGCCCGACGGCAGCGCATCAAAGGCGGCCAGAAACGCATCCAGCCCGCCCTTGCTCACTTTTGCCCGATCCGCGGCTCCGTGCCCGCGCGCAGGCGGGTGATATTGGCCGAGTGGCGGGCGAACACCACCGCTGCCAGAAGCACTGCCAGCAGCGCCACCGGCTGGTATCCCAGCAGCAAGGCCCAGACCGCACCGGAGGCCGCGGAGACCAGTGCTCCCAGTGAGGAGATCCGGCTGGCTGCAGCCGCCGCCAGCCACGTCAGGCAGCAGGCAATTCCCACCGGCCAGGCCAGCGCCAGCATCAGGCCGAGAAAGGTCGCAACCCCCTTGCCGCCCCTGAACCCCAGCCAGATTGGAAAACAATGGCCGAGGAACGCCATCAGCCCCGCTGCCTGCGCCGCGTCCTCGCCAGCCAGAAAGCGGGCCAGCAGCACCGCCGCCGCGCCCTTGCCGCCATCCAGAAACAGCGTCAGTGCCGCGGCAGCTTTGCTGCCAGTGCGCAGCACGTTGGTGGTGCCGATATTGCCCGACCCGATTTCCCGCAGGTTGCCAAGCCGGAATGCCTTGGTTACCACCAGCCCGAAGGGTACGGAGCCGAGGCCGTAGCCGATCGCAGCCCACAGAATCAAAGCCGCCGCAGAGCTTTCCAGTACTGGCATCAGTCCCTCCGGAAGACGGCTTCACCCGCCACATAGGTTGCTTCGATCCGGCCCTGCATCCGGTGACCGTCATAGGGTGTGTTCTGCGACTTCGAGCGCAGTTTGAAGCGGTCCAGCACAAACGGCACATCCGCATCGAACAGCACCAGATCCGCAGGCGCGCCCGCCGCCAGCCTGCCGCTCTCCAGCCCCAGCCGCCTGGCCGGGTTCAGCGCCATAGCGCGGAACAGGGTCGGCAGGTCCAGCAGTTCGGCATGATAAAGGCGCAGCGCCGCAGGCAGCAGCGTCTCCAGCGCCACCGCGCCGGCCGCGGCTTCCTCGAACGGCAGCCGCTTGCTTTCCTCATCCTGCGGCGTGTGCATCGAGGAGATGATGTCAATGAGCCCGGTCCGGACCGCCTCAACGACCGCCAGCCGGTCGTCTTCGGAGCGCAACGGCGGCTTCACCTTGAAGAAGCTGCGGTACCCCGCCACGTCCAGCTCATTGAGCGTCAGATGGTGAACAGAGGTGCCTGCGGTGATATCGAGCCCGTTCTTCTTGGCCCGGTCCAGCGCGGGCAGGGCGCGCGCCGTTGTGATCTGGTCGGCGTGGTATTTCGCTCCAGTCATTTCCAAAAGTGCAATATCGCGGTCCAGACCCATCCGTTCCGCCATTGGCGACACCGCAGGCAGACCGTACAATGCTGCGAACTTGCCACTGGTGGCAGCTGCGCCCTTGCTCAGAACCGGCTCCTGCGGATGGGCAATGACCAATGCGCCGCAGGATCGCGCATAGGTCAGCGCCCGCTGGAACACCTTGGTGTTGCTGACCACATGGTCGCAGTCGGAAAAGGCCACAGCGCCGGCATCCATCAGGAAGCCGATCTCTGTCATCTCGCGGCCCTCGCGCCCCTTGGTCAGCGCCGCCATCGGCAGCACATTGACCGGAGTGTCGGCTTGGGCGCGGCGGGTCACGAATTCCAAGGTCTCCGGGCTGTCGATTGCCGGTGCGGTGTCGGGGCGGGTGACGATGGTGGTGACCCCGCCTGCCGCCGCCGCAAGACCTGCAGACTTAAAGCTTTCCTTGTGCCGCTCACCCGGCTCGCAAATCTTGACACCAATATCGACGATCCCCGGCGCCAGGCATTTGCCGCCGCAGTCCACTGCGGTCACATCATCCGGTGCGATGCCATGCGCACGCAGCAGCTGGTCGGGATCGGTGGCATCCTTTTCGACCGCTGCGATCCGCCCGTTCCGCACCAGAACTGCGCCGGGCGAGTCGGTGCCTGCCTCTGGATCGATCAGGCGTGCGTTGATGAAGAGAGTGGTCATGCCTTGGCTCTTTCAATTGCATTGAGGGTCGCGGCCGAGTCGGCCTGGTATTTGATCAGGTGCTTGTCGCCGGTCTTGGTGACCACCTGCACATAGCTGCCCATGGCGCGGACAGTTTCAATTTGTTGAAGCGGTATGCTGCGGCCGGCCGGGCCGGACAGGGCGCCGCTGGTCAGGGTCCAGATCACCGCCAGTTCCTCGCTGGCCATGTACCAGCCGCGCAAGGCAATGGCGGCCAGCCCGCCCACAGCGCCGGTCCAGATGTGGGGGCTTTCCAGAAACCACAGAACCGCCATAGCGCCACCCATGCCAATTGCCGCCATCCAGGCGTGGGCGCGGACATAGGCGCCGCGGTCGGGCTTGAATTCAGCCGTTGCCATCAGAACACCAAGGCCCAGACAACCAAGGCAATCAGGGTCATGACAATGGCAAACAGGGCGGCACCGATGCGGCGCGCCTTGCTGCGGGCCTCGCGCGGGGACAGCTTGGGCGCGGAGTAGGGCTTGGCGCTCTCGGCGGTCACCGGCGGCGCACTCCAATTGGTCTGCCGCTCGCCATAGGTGCCTTTGAGCACGATCTGATCCGCCGGGGTCAGCCGTGTCTCTTCGCCGTCGAAGGCGCGGGAGCGGATCAGCAGAACGTGGCCTTCCAGCGCCTGCAGCATGTCCCGGTCCTCATCGACCTGCGCTCGCGGCACGCCGCAGCCTTCGGCCAGGTAGCCGGTTAGGCCGATATCCTCCAAATCGGAGACCGGGAAGATCTCCACCTGATCCATGTCCAAGGCATCAATGCCCAGCACCTGCGCCAGCGCGCCAGGCTCCTTCAGGAACGCTGCCTGCTCCGGCCGCATGTCCAGAGTAAACAGCCGGATCACACCGCGCTCGCCTGCTGGGATATGAATGACGCCCTCCAAGCGGCTCAGCCTGCTTCTTCCTGGCGCTCTGCGCGCAGGTTGCGGGCCAGGAGATCCATCGCCGCCATCCGCACCGCGACACCCATTTCTACTTGCTCCTGAATGACAGAGCGGTTGATGTCATCGGCGAGTGTTCCGTCAATCTCAACTCCGCGGTTCATCGGGCCGGGGTGCATAACAATAGCGTCGGGCTTGGCCAGCGCCAGTTTCTCGGCGTCAAGGCCGTAGCGGTGGTAATATTCGCGCTCCGACGGGATGAAGCCGCCGTCCATGCGTTCCTTCTGAAGCCGCAGCATCATGACAACGTCCACGTCCTTCAACCCTTCGCGCATGTCGTCGTAAACCTCGGCGCCGAACTCGGCGAACTGGCCGGGCACCAGCGTCGGCGGGCCGATCAGGCGGATGCGGTTTTCCATCTTGCCCAGCAGGATCAGGTTCGACCGCGCGACGCGGCTGTGCGCGATGTCGCCGCAGATCGCGATGTTCAGCCTGTGCAGGCGGCCCTTGGAACGGCGGATGGTCAGCGCATCCAGCAGCGCCTGGGTCGGATGCTCATGCTTGCCGTCGCCAGCGTTCAGAACTGCGCAGTTCACCTTTTGCGCCAGGAGGTCCACCGCGCCGGAGTGCGGGTGGCGCACGACCAGCAAGTCCGGGTGCATCGCATTCAGCGTCATCGCGGTGTCGATCAGGGTCTCGCCTTTTTTGATCGAGGACGCCTGCATCGCCATGTTCATAACGTCTGCGCCCAGCCGCTTGCCTGCCAGCTCAAACGAGGCCTGGGTGCGGGTGGAGTTCTCAAAGAACATGTTGATCTGGGTAAGCCCTGCCAGCACGTCCGAATGCTTCTCAGGGCGGCGGTTCAGCGCCACATAGTCGTCGGCCAGATCCAGGATCGCGGTGATCTCATGCGGCTTCAGCGGTTCGATGCCAAGCAGGTGGCGGTGTTCGAAGGACATATGGGGCGGCTCCGCTTGATTTGCCGGTTCTTATAGGCGGCGTGCGCGGAGCGGGCAACGGCTGCGTGGACGCGTGCCTGGGTATTTTGAGTATTTGCAGTAAGATGATGGGGAGGTGTTCCGCTTGGGCACCGGGCGGAGTAGCTTGGGCGCATGGAATCGGCACTGGATTACTGGAGCGCGCGGGCGCTGTTGGAGTGGCAGGCGGAGCTTGGCGCCACCGAGGCGCTGTGCGACGCGCCCGTAGACCGCTATGCGCTTGAGCAGGCCGCCCCCAAGCCGAAACCGGGCGCGGCCGCCGCGCCGCCGCCGAAGCCCAGGGAAGTGGATCCCGCCGAAGTCGCTCAGAAGGCGGCCAAGAGCGCGGCCTCGCTGCCTGCCTTGCGCGAAGCGATGGACGGGTTCAGCCACTGCGACCTGAAGCGCGGGGCCCGCAATCTGGTGTTTTCCGACGGACAGGCCGGCGCGCGGGTGATGATCATCGGCGAGGCGCCGGGCCGCGACGAAGACCTGCAGGGCAAACCGTTTGTGGGCCGCGCCGGGCAGCTTCTAGACAAGATGCTGGAGGCGATCGGCCTCAGCCGCGCGGAAAGTGTCTATATCACCAATGTGCTGCCCTGGCGGCCGCCGCAGAACCGCGACCCGCTGCCTGGCGAAATTGCCATGCTGACCCCTTTTCTGGAACGGCATGTCGCGCTGGCAGAGCCGGATATCCTTGTCCTGATGGGCAACATCAGCTGCCAGGCGGTGATGGGTAAACGCGGCATCACCCGGCTGCGCGGGCAGTGGGATCAGGCTTGGGGCAAGCCGGTCATTCCGATGTTCCATCCCGCCTACCTGCTGCGCCAGCCGCAGCGGAAGCGGCTGGCCTGGGCCGACCTCTTGGAGCTGAAGGCGCGGCTGGGGAGCTTGTCCTGAGGTAGCCCATGAAAATTCTGGCATTCTCCGACCTGCATCTTTCAGCCTCCCATGCTGCGGACATCGTAGCAGCAAGCGCGGGCGCGGATCTGGTGATCGGCGCCGGTGATTTCTGCAACATGCGGATGGGGCTGGACAGCGCGGTGGCCATGCTCGCGGGGTTGAAGGCGCCGATGGTGGCGGTTCCGGGCAATGGTGAAAGCGCGGATGAACTGCGTGCGGCAGGATTTGCGAACACCACTGTGCTGCATGGTGAAGGCACGGACGTCGATGGGCTGCGCCTTTTCGGGCTGGGGTATGGCGTGCCGGAAACGCCGTTCGGCGGCTGGTCCTGCGATCTGAGCGAGGTGCAGGCAGGGACAATGCTGGCCGCCTGCGACCATGCGGATATCCTGATCTCCCATTCGCCGCCCAGAGGATTGGGCGATGTGACCTCCCGCGGGCAGCCTGTCGGCTCCACTTCGGTTAGGGCCGCAGCAGAGCGGATCCAGCCGCAGCTGTTGCTATGCGGCCATGTGCATGATTGCTGGGGGTTTCGCGGGCATCTCGGCAAGACAGTGGTGGCAAACCTCGGCCCCGGTGTGAACTGGTTCGAGGTGGAACCATGATTGATCCCGTAACCCTTCTGGCCTTCATCCCGGCGGCACTGGCGCTGAACCTGACGCCGGGCGCGGACATGATGTTCTGCCTTGGACAGGGGCTGCGTTCCGGCCGCGCCGCGGCGCTGGCGGCCAGTGCCGGCATCTCGGCAGGCAGCATGGTGCATGTGACGCTGGCCGGGTTGGGGCTGGGGGCTGTGGTCTCAGCCATGCCTGCGCTTTTTGACGTGATCCGCTGGGCCGGCGTGGGCTATCTTTTGTTCCTGGCCTGGGTCGCCTTGCGCAGCGGGCCGGTCCAGGCCGATGCGCCTGCGGTTCCGGCCCGGCGGGCGTTCCGCTCCGGCTTTCTCGTCAATCTGACCAATCCCAAGGTGATCCTGTTCGTGCTGGCTTTCGTGCCGCAATTTGTGTCGCCTGAGGCCGGGCCGGTGCTGATGCAGTTCCTGATCTTCGGGCTGATCCTGGCCGCGGGCGGGTTCATCGTCAACGGCCTCGTCGGGATCTTTGCAGACCAGGCCGGGCGCCAGCTGACAGGCTCGCCGGTCATTGGGCGCTGGCTTGGCCGGGTTTCGGCCGGTATTTTTGCAGGGCTGGCCGTGCGGCTGGCAATCATGGAGAGGGCGTAGATGTCCCGTATCGACGAAAGCATGGAATTCATCCCGGTCCGCATCGCGGTGCTGACGGTTTCGGACAGCCGTAAGATGGAGGACGACCGCTCCGGCCAGGTGCTGGTCGACCGGTTGCGGGAGGCAGGCCATACGCTGGCCGACCGCAAGATCATCCCTGACGAACGGGCCGATATTGCCGCCCAGCTGCGGGCCTGGATTGCCGATCCCAAGGTTGACGTGGTGATTTCCACGGGCGGCACTGGCCTCACCGGCCGCGATGTGACGGTAGAGGCGCACCGCGACGTCTATGAGAAGGAGATAGAGGCTTTCGGCACTGTCTTCACTATGGTCTCGATGCAGAAGATCGGCACCAGCGCGGTGCAGTCGCGGGCCACCGGCGGCGTTGCGGGCGGAACCTACCTGTTTGCACTGCCCGGCAGCCCCGGCGCCTGCAAGGACGGCTGGGATGAAATCCTGTCAAATCAGCTCGATTACCGCCACCGCCCCTGCAATTTCGTGGAAATCATGCCCAGATTGGAGGAGCATCTGCGGCGGAAGTAACCGTGCACGGCGTGTAAGCTCGCAAACCCGCGCGGAAAATCGTATATTTCCAAGCGGGTCAATCATATGCGCGCCTAGGCATTTGCGCCTTGGCTGCCCGTGCGCGGCCCCGGCAGCTGCGGCCACCAGAAGGGAGAGACATGCGCTTTTTGCGTCAGAGTTTGATGGGGCTTTTCCTGGCGTCGCTGACGGCGGCTCTGCTGCTTTATGCCGGGCAGCTGATTTTCGGCGCCATCGAGGCGCAGCTCAATGCCGAACGCAAGGCGCCGCCGGTGCGAGAGCGGGTGTTTGCGGTCAATCTGGTGACCGCGGACCTGCAGACAGTGGCACCGGAGCTGACCGCCTTTGGCCGGGTTGAAAGCCGCCGCACTTTGGAATTGCGGACAGCCGCCGGCGGCCGGGTGGTTCAGCTTGCTGAGGATTTTGAGGAAGGCGGCGCAGTCCGGGCGGGCGAGGTGCTGGTGCAAATCGACCCGGCGGATGCGCAATCGGCGCTGGACCGCGCTGAGGCCGACATGATGGACGCCCGCGCCGAGGAGCGCGATGCGGGCCGGGCGCTGATCCTCGCACAGGACGAGCTGCAGGCGACCCAGGACCAGGCACAGCTGCGCGAGCGTGCGTTCCAGCGGCAGGTGGATTTGCAGGAACGCGGTGTCGGCACCGCAGCCACGGTGGAAACCGCGGAACTGGCCGCTGTGCAGGCCCGCCAAACGGTGATCTCGCGCCGCCAGGCGGTCAGCCAGGCGGAGGCGCGGGCGGATCAGGCAGCAACGCGCGTGGCCCGGGCGCAAATTGCGCTGGACGAGGCGCGCCGGGACTTGGAGGACACCACCATCATCGCAGGCTTCGACGGCACCCTGCAAGCGGTGAGCCTGGTGCAGGGGCGGCTTGTCTCGGCAAATGAGAAACTTGCGGACCTGATCGATCCAGACCTGCTGGAGGTGGCTTTCCGGGTTTCCACCGCGCAATACGCCCGGCTGCTGGACGGCGATGGCCACCTGCTGAAGGCCCCAGTGCGGGTGAGCCTTGATGCCGCGGGGGCCGGCCTCAGCGCGACCGGGCGGATATCCCGCGCCAGCGGCGCCGCTGGCGACGGGCAAACCGGACGGCTGGTCTATGCCAGCCTCGACGCAGCACCTGGGTTCAAGCCCGGGGACTTCGTGACCGTGCATGTGACAGAGTCCGAGGTCCGGGCTGTCGCGCGCGTCCCGGCCTCTGCGCTGGGGGCCGATGGTTCGGTCCTGGTTCTGGGCGCGGAGGACCGGCTGGAGGCGCTGGCGGTCGAGCTGGTGCGCCGTCAGGGCGATGATGTGCTGATCCGCGGCTCCGGCCTGGAAGGCCGCGAAGTTGTCACCGGGCGCACGCCTTTGCTGGGGGCTGGCATCAAGGTGCGCCCCTTGCGGCAGGGGGCAGAAGCGCAGGCTCTGCCGGAGCTGATCGAACTCACGGACGAGCGCCGCGCCCGGCTGGTGGCGCTGGTTGAGGGCAACAGCCGGATGCCCTCGGAGATGAAGGCGAAGATGCTGCAGCAGCTTGCCGAGGTCAAAGTGCCCGCACAACTGGTCAGCCGGATTGAAACCCGGATGGGAGGCTGAGGCCAATGGCGCGCCGGCTTCCTCGTCAGGCTCGCGGGCTGTTCAGCTATTTTACCCGGCATCGCACCGCAGCCAACCTCCTGCTGGTGATCATGCTGGTACTGGGCGCCGCGGCGATGCCCAATATGCGCGCCCAGTTCTTTCCCGATGTGATCGTCGAACGCGTCACAGTCACCGTTGAATGGGAAGGAGCCGGTCCTGAGGACGTGGACAGCGCCATCGTGCAGGTGCTGGAACCCGCGCTGCTGGCCGTTGACGGGGTAGAGGAAACATCCTCCACCTCCCGCGAGGGGCGGGCGACGCTGACGCTGGAGTTTGAGCCCGGCTCCGACATGGGGCAGGCCACCGACGACGTGCAGACTGCGGTCGACGGTATCACCACCTTACCGGATGAGGCCGAGGAGCCGGAAGTGCGGCGCGGTGCCTGGCGGGACCGTGTGACCGACGTGGTTATCACCGGGCCGGTGGGCGCGGGGCAACTGGGTCTTTTTTCTGATGAGCTGGTGGTGCGGCTGTTCGAAGCCGGCGTCACACGTACCACAATCCGCGGTGTGGCGGCGCCGGAAACCATCGTCGAGGTGCCGACGGCCAAGCTGATCACTCACGACATCACCATGCGCGAGATTGCAGAAGCCATCGCGGCAGAGGTCGATGCCGATCCCGCGGGCGATGTGGCCGGCGCCAACGCCCGCGTGCGCACCGGCAGCGAGAAACGCAGACCGGATGAGCTGAAGGCCATCGTCCTGCGCACCAATGCCGACGGCTCGGTGCTGACTATTGCCGATGTGGCACAGGTCAGGGTTGAGGGCGTCGACCGCAACCGGTCCTATTTCGTCAATGACAACCCGGCGATGTCGATCCGGGTTGACCGCTCCGACCAGGGCAACGCCATCCGCTTGCAAGCAAAGGTGCAGGAGGTTGTGGATGAGATGCAGGCCAGTCTGCCGCAGGGCGTGACGGCGGAACTGATCCGGACCCGGGCCCAGTCCATCACCGACCGCTTGGATATCCTGGTCGACAATGGCCTGATGGGGCTTGGCCTGGTGCTGTGCCTCCTGTTCCTGTTCCTAAACACCCGCATTGCCTTTTGGGTGGCAATGGGCATTCCGGCCTCGATGTTCGCCGCCGTGGCGCTGATGTATGCCGCCGGGATCACCATCAACATGGTCAGCCTGTTCGGCCTGATCATCACCCTTGGCATCGTGGTCGATGACGCCATCGTGGTGGGTGAACACGCCGATTTCCGGGTCCGGCGGCTGGGCGAAAGCCCCATCCAGGCAGCGGAGAATGCTGCCCGGCGCATGGCGATGCCGGTCTTTGCCGCGACGCTTACCACTATCATCGCCTTCTTCGGGCTGACCCTGGTCGGCGGCCGGTTCGGAGAGCTGATCCGCGACATCCCCTTTACCGTGATCGCGGTGCTGGCGGCGTCCTTGGTGGAATGCTTCCTGATCCTGCCCAACCACCTGGCCCATGCGCTGACCCACGCCCAGGCGCGCCACTGGTACGACTGGCCGAACCGGATGGTGAACCGCGGCTTCCGCTGGCTGCGCGACCATGCCTTCCGCCCGCTGATGGGGAAGATTGTCACCGCCCGCTACGCGGTGCTGGCCGGGGCGCTGGTAATCCTGGCCAGCCAGCTGGCGCTGTTCATCAACGGCGATGTGCAATGGCGCTTCTTCAACGCGCCGGAGCGCGGTTCGGTCACTGGAAATTTCGCCATGGTGGAGGGCGCCAGCCGCGCCGATACACTGGTGATGATGCAGGAAATGCAGCGGGCGACTGAGGCGCTGGGCACTGAGTACGAGGAGCGCTATGGCCGCAACCCGCTGGATTTTGTGATGGCGGAAACCGGCGGCAATGCCGGCCGCGGCCTCAGCGGAGTGGATGCCAAGGACAAGGATCTTTTGGGCGGGATCTCCATCGAACTGATCGACGCCGATCTGCGCCCCTATTCCAGCTTTGCCTTTGTGGCAGAACTGCAAGAGCGGGTGGTGCGCCATCCGATGGTGGAGACGATCTCCTTCCGCAGCTGGCGGTCCGGGCCGGGCGGCGATGCGCTGGACGTGCAATTCTCAGGTCCCAGCGTGCAGGTGCTGAAAGACGCCTCCGAGGATCTGAAAACCGCTTTGCTGCGTTTCCCCGAGGTCTCTGCGGTCGAGGACAATCTGGCCTACGACAAAGAGGAAGTGATCCTCGATCTCACTCCGCAGGGGCAGGCGCTGAACTTTACCACCGGCAGCCTGGGTCAGGCGCTCAGGGCACGTCTGAACGGGATCGAGGCCGCGACCTACCCCGACGGGCCGCGCAGCGCCACGATCCGGGTGGAGCTGCCCGAAAACGAGCTGACCGCCGATTTCCTGGAGCGCACCCTGATGCGGGCACCCAGCGGCATCTATGTGCCGCTGGCTGATATCGTTTCGGTCACCCAACGCACTGGTTTTTCCACCGTGCGCCGCGAGAACGGCATCCGGGTGATCAGCGTAACCGGCGACATCTCCGAGGACGACCCGGCCCGCGCCGAGGCTGTTACTCAGGCGCTGCAGAACGAGATCCTGCCCAAGGTCGCCAGCGAGCGGCAGGTGGAATGGCGCCTGTCCGGTCTGGCAGAGCAGGAGCAGACCTTCCTGCAGGAGGCAGGCACGGGGCTGATCCTCTGCCTCACCGGCATCTACCTGGTGCTGTCTTGGATCTTTGGCAGCTGGACCCGGCCGCTGGTGGTAATGGCAATCATTCCTTTCGGTCTCGTCGGCACCATATGGGGGCACTACGTTTGGGAGGTGCCGCTGAGCATGTTCACCGTGGTGGGCTTGTTGGGAATGACCGGGATCATCATTAACGATTCCATCGTGCTGGTGACGACTATCGACCAATACGCGCAGGACCGCGGACTGATCCCCTCGATCATCGACGCGGCGGCAGACCGGCTGCGCCCGGTTATGCTGACCACCATGACGACAGTGCTCGGCCTCGCCCCCTTGCTGTTCGAACGTTCGCAGCAAGCACAGTTCCTGAAACCGACGGTGATCACGCTGGTCTACGGCTTGGGCTTTGGCATGTTTCTGGTGCTGTTGGTCGTGCCTGCGCTGGTGGCCATGCAACGCGACCTGTCCCGGCCGCTCACCTCCCTGCGCCGCGCCCTGCGGCAGGGGGCGGGGCGCCTGCGCTGGCTGGTTCTGGGCACCGCGCTGGCGCAACTGGGCTGGCTGGTTTTGACGCTGGGCTGGGCAATGGCGACCGGTGCGCTGCATCCGGCGCTGCGGGCGTTTCCTGCTCTGGCGGCGATGGAGCCGGTGCGGGCTGGACTGCTTGCCTTTATTGCAGGTGCCTTTGTTCTGGCTCTGCTGGCCTATGCCGCGGGGGGGATCGCCTACCGGCTCAACACCCGCCAGCGCGCCTGAGCCAGCCGCGCCACGTCCCCCACCTGGTCCAGCAGTTGCAGGCCGCGGGCCTCAATCTCTGCGATTGGTATCCATTCGGCCTGTTCGGCGTCATCATCAGGCCATGGTTCGCCGCTCAGGTGCTCGCACAGCACCACGGTCAGCAGATATTGCCGCTGCGCCGCGCCCGCTGCAGCGCGGGAGATAACGTCGACGTTGGTGAGATACTCCAGCGGGCGTGCGGTAACGCCGGTCTCTTCCATCAACTCGCGCGCCGCGGCCTGCAGGGCGGTCTCGCCCATCTCGACATGGCCGCCGGGAAAGCCCCACCAGCCCGCATTCGGCTCCTTGCCGCGCTGTACCAGGATCACTTGATCCTGACCGTCAAAATGGCGGCAGACCACGGCAATGGTGCCCAGTACCGGGCGCGCAGGGCTGTCAGATGCGCTCATCCGGCGCTGCAACCTTGAATATCAACCGCGTGGCTCTTGCCCAGTACCGTGATCCGCACCTGCGAACGGTCAATCGCATAGGCGCTGCCATCCGCTGGCAAGAATTCGGTCTCAGCCACCAGCTGCCCGCCCTCGCGGCGGGTGGTGGTTTCACCGGCATATAGTTTGGGGTTGCCCGGTTCGATCACCGCAACCTCCTCGCCGCCGGCAGAAGGCATCGAGATGCGGGCGGTCACTTTCATTCCGTACTGGGACGGGCGCAGGCTGCAGGACGCCTTGCGCACGCCGGCCTCCTTGGCCGACCAGGGGCGGCTGGCCATCGCGGCGGCAATCGCCGGATTGCGGTCTGCACTGCTGTCCAGATGATGATCGAATTTCAGCTCTGCCGGCACGCAGACATCCTTGCATACCCCCAGCTGCATCCGCCCCTTCAGGCGTACCGGCTTGCCCGGGCTCTCAGGCGTGATCTCCACCGGCAGCACCAGCTGATCATGGTACCCGATGGTACGGTAGCCGGAGGTCATGAACACCTCTGGCGAGGGCCAGGTGATCGACAGCGCGCCGACATTGCGGGCACCGCGCCAGGAGAAGCTGGGCGGGATGCCGGCATCGCCGGGTGCGCGCCAATAGGTCTTCCATCCGGGCTGAAGGGTAATCTTCAGCGCACCCATGTGGGTGCCGCGCGGTGTCATGCCGCCGTCCAGAACCTCTATCCGCACTATATCGCCATCCACGCTGCCGGAAACGGCAGGGGGTGCGGCTGCGGCGGCAAGCAGGGCTGCCGCGACGGCGGCCGGTTTGATCAGCATTTGTCTCATGCCCGATTAAATGCGCCCGCTAGCCCGGTTTGCCAAGTCACGATCCGGTTAAGATCCGATCATCCCCCTGTGTTTGCGGCAAATTTGCCGGAGCCTGCGCGGGGTTGCGCCGATGCGCCCCTTGCGCGCGAAGCGGGCGCGCGTCATGGTGGTGGGAGGCAGCAGAAAGACGGAACTTCATGGATCTGACTGGCAAGCTCTTGATAGCAATGCCCGGAATCGGCGACCCGAGGTTTGAACATTCGGTGATCTTCCTGTGCTCGCACGGCGAGGAGGGCGCGATGGGCCTGATTGTCAACAAGCCCGCGGACGGTGTGGCTCTGGGGGATTTGCTGGAGCAACTGGACATGGGCGGTGAAGGCAATGCCGCATCCGTGCTGCCGGTGCGGTTCGGCGGTCCGGTGGAGACGCAGCGCGGCTTTGTGCTGCACACGCCGGATTACGAATCAGATGTCAGTTCCTTGAAAGTGCCGGGCGGTTTTTCGATGACGGCAACGCTGGATATTCTGGAGGACATCGCCCGCGGCGAGGGGCCTCAGGACCTGCTGGTTCTGCTGGGCTATGCCGGCTGGGGGCCCGGGCAGCTGGAATCGGAGATCGCCATGAACGGCTGGCTGACTGCAGAGGCCAGCCCGGGGCTGGTGTTTGGGGTCGCAGATGACAGCAAATGGGAAGCAGCCTTGAAGACCCTGGGCGTCGATCCGCTGACACTCTCGGCCAGCGCAGGCCACGCCTGACTATACAGGACCGGGGCTGCGCAGGGGCCGCTCCCGTGTTTTCAGCCTTTCAGAGATATTCCCAAAACCCTTGGGCCGGGCACCCGCCTGCAATGGGCGGGGCCGCCGCGGCGGTCAATCCCGCGGCGCGGCGGCGCGGCGCAGCCGGTCGTTGATGGCTTCGCCCAGCCCGTGCTCCGGCACCGGGGCGACAGCAATCGGTTTTCCAAGCGCATCAAGCTGGTGGAGATGGCCAAAGAGATTGGCCGCGGCCTCCGCCAGATCGCCGCGCTCGGACAGGTTCAGATTGCAGGCGCCGGGTCCAAAGCCGAGGTACAGCTCGCCCTCGCCAGGTGCCTCCGCGTTCAGACGCACCGGTGCGCCGGGTGCATAGTGGGACAGCAGCTGGCCGGGTGCGGTCAGCGGGTCGTGCACATCCCGTTCTGCCAGCTTGCAGCCCAGAACTGCTTCGATCTTCTCTGCCGCCAATCCGCCGGGGCGGAGCAGCATAGGGTCCGGCCCTGTCACCCCGATGATGGTGGATTCCAGGCCGACGCCGCAGGCGCCGTCATTCAGGATCGCGGCAATGCGGCCGTCCAGCCCCGCCTGCACATGGGCTGCCGTGGTAGGGCTGATCTTGCCGGAGGGGTTGGCCGACGGCGCCGCCACCGGCCCGTCCAGTTCCCGCAGCAGCGCTTGCGCTGAAGGATGCGCAGGCACCCGTACGCCCAGCGTCTCCAGACCCGCCGTGACCAGCGGCGAGATCCCGTGGCCCTTCCGCAGCGGCAGCACCAGGGTCAGCGGGCCGGGCCAGAAGGCCGCTGCCAGCTGTTCCGCAACGTCATTCCAATGCACGTAACGCCGCGCGGCCTCGGCCGAATGCACATGGGCAATCAGCGGGTTGAACGACGGCCGCCCCTTGGCCTCGTAGATCGCGGCAACCGCTTCGCCCTGCCGGGCATCAGCGCCCAGGCCATAAACCGTCTCAGTCGGGAAGGATACCAGCCGCCCCGCCTGCAAAAGCTGCGCGGCGCGGGCAATGCCGCCTGCGGTGGCGGCAAGGATTTCAGTGCTCTGCTGGGGCATTCCGGGTGACGCGGCGTTTTGGTTGATTGAAAGAAGCGCCCGGTTAGGTAATCGGACAAGCCACAGACAATAATAGGCCCGCGCCGGGAAGCCAAGACTGCCCGTGCCGACATGCCGCTAAAGCCCCTCAAAGGACGCCCATGACCTTCCGCGCCCCCGTTTCCGAGTATGAATTTCTGCTGAACCACGTAGTGGGCTACGACAGTATCCCGGCCACAGACCGTTTTGCCGAGGCAACGCCTGAAACGGTAAGCGCGATCCTGAGCGAGGCGGGCAAACTGTGCGACGAGGTGATGGCGCCCCTGCAGCGCAATGGCGACCTGCATCCCGCGCATCTGGAAAACGGTGTTCTGCGCACCTCGCCCGGGTTTGCCGAGGGCTACCAGGCCATCCGCGATGGCGGCTGGGTCGGCATCAGCGCGGCGGAGGAGTTCGGCGGCATGGGGCTGCCGCAAACGGTCGCTGTTGCGGTCTATGAGATGATGGCCGGCGCCTGCCTGTCGCTGCAGCTGGCCCCGCTGCTGAGCCAGGGCCAGATTGAGGCGCTGGAGCATCATGCCTCAGACGCTATCAAGGAACTGTACCTCCCCAAGCTGATCTCTGGTGAGTGGTCCGGCACCATGAACCTGACCGAACCGCAGGCCGGCTCCGATGTCGGCGCGCTCAGCTCCAAGGCAGAGCCCAACGGCGACGGCACCTATTCCGTCACGGGTCAGAAGATCTTCATTTCCTGGGGCGACACCGATTTTTGCGGCAATGTTTGCCACCTGGTGCTGGCGCGGCTGCCCGACGGGGTGCAGGGAACCAAGGGGATATCGCTGTTCCTGGTGCCGAAGTACTTGCCGGATGCGGACGGCAATCCGGGCAAGGCGAACGATCTCAAGGTCGTGAGCCTCGAACACAAGATGGGCCTGCACGGCTCCCCCACCTGCGTGATGCAGTTTGACGGCGCCACTGGCTGGCTGGTCGGGCAGGAACACGGTGGCATGGCGGCGATGTTCACCATGATGAACAACGCCCGCCTCGGCGTGGGCGGGCAGGGTGTCGGCGCGGGCGAAGGCGCCTATCAGCACGCGCTGGCCTATGCGCTGGAGCGTAAACAGGGCAAGACTGCCAGCGGGTTCATCGCCGACCACGCCGACGTGCGCCGGATGCTGATGGAGATGAAGGCGGACCTGTTTGCCTCGCGCGCGATCCTGATGGCCTGCGCCCGTGCCATAGACATGCACACTGCTACCGGCGGCGGCGACTGGGCCGTTCGGGCGGCCTTCCTGACACCGATAGCCAAGGCCTTTGGCACCGACACCGGCATGCGGGTTTCGGAAACCGGGGTGCAGGTCTATGGCGGCATGGGCTTCATCGAGGAATCGGGGGCCGCGCAGTATTACCGGGACGTGCGGGTGACAGCGATTTACGAGGGCACCAACGGTATTCAGTCGATGGATCTGGTGGCGCGCAAGATGATGGATGGCGGTGAGATGGCCTCTGCGCTGATCGACGAGATCGAGGAGCAGGCCGAGCGCGCCCGTGCTACCCATCCGAACATGGCCGAGGCCGTCTGGCAGGCCTGCGAATCCTTGCGCGAAGCAACCGAATGGCTGGTCTCCCAGCAGGATATGCAGGACCGGTTTGCGGGCTCGGTGCCCTACCTGCGCGCCTTTGCCCGGGTGCTGGGCGGCCATTACCACCTGGCTGCTGCCATGGCGGACAAGGGCGGTGCGCGCGAGAAGCTGGCCCGCTTTTACATCACCCGGATGTTGCCGGAGCACAGCGCGCTGCTGGCACATGCGCAGGCCGGAGCAGAGGGCACCTTCGCCCTCAGCCTCGACGAACTGGCGGGCTGAACCCGTGACCGATATCCCCGACGTCTCCCCCCGCACCCCCTGGGAAGAACCACCCGCGCCGGGCGAAGCGATTGAGGTGGCCGAGGGCGTCCTCTGGATGCGCCAGCCGCTGCCGATGAAGCTTGATCATGTCAACATCTACGCCCTGGACGAGGGCGACGGCTGGACGGTGATCGACACCGGCTTCAACTCCCGCAAAAGCCGTGGGATCTGGGAAAGCCTGATGGCCGGCCCGCTGCAGGGCAAGCCGGTGACGCGGGTTGTTGTCACCCATCACCACCCCGATCACATCGGCCTTGCCGGCTGGTTTCAAAGCGAACACGGTGCCGAGCTGGTCACCACCCGCACCGCCTGGCTGTTTGCCCGTATGCTGACGCTGGACGTGCAGGAGATCTGGCCGGAGGAGACCCTGGCCTATTATCGAAGCGCGGGTATGGCGCCGGAGGTCTATGACAAGCGCGTCAATGACCGGCCCTTCAATTTCGCCGATACCGTGCATCCGATGCCGCTGGGTTTCACGCGGATCAAACAGGGCGACGTGATCCGCATGGGCGGGCGTCACTGGGATGTGCACACCGGCAACGGCCACGCGCCGGAACATGCAACCTTCTGGAGCCGGGACGACAATCTGGTCATCACCGGTGACCAGATCCTGTCGACCATCAGCCCCAATATCGGCGTCTATGCGACTGAACCCATGGCAGACCCGCTGGGCGAATGGCTGGAGGCCTGCGAGCGGCTGGCAAAACTGGCGCGCCCCGATCATCTCGCCCTGGGCGGCCACAAGCTGCCGTTTTCGCGCCTGCCGCTCAGGATGCAGCAGCTCATCGGCAACCACCACGGCGCGCTGGAGCGGCTGATGGATCACCTTTCCGAGCCCCGCACCGCTGCCGATTGCTTTGCGCCGCTGTTCAAGCGCACAATCGGTGAGGGTGAGTACGGGCTTGCACTGGTCGAGGCTGTGGCCCATGTAAATCATCTGTACCATACTGGTCAGGTAGACCGCTGGAAGCGCAACGACGGCGCCTGGCTGTACCAGAGCAAGGGGTGACGCGCGCGCCCCGCAGAAGGGGAGGCACCATGAGCGACGAAATTTCCACCAGCGCCGAGGCGGCAGAGGCGGCGGTGCTGCCCTGCGTGCATGAAGTCCATGCCGACCCGGAGGCCTGCGCCGGCCTCACCAAAGTGCCGGAAAAGCTGCAGAAGCCGGACGCAGCCAAAAGCCCGGCCCGCTGGGCCTACGAGCGGCTGATCCTCTATATCCAGAATTTTGAGCAGCAGCTGGACGCCGAACATGAGGTCGCGATGGGGTTCACCGGCGGCAATACCGGCGTGCTCAGGATCGAAGGCATGGGATATTTCGACCCTGATATCATCACTTTCTACGGCAGCGAGCCGAACGGCTCCCGCACCCAGCTGGTGCAGCACGTGAGCCAGCTCAACGTAATGCTGCGCGCGGTGCCCAAGCCCCGCCAGGAAGAGCCCGCCAACCGCATCGGCTTCCGCCTTGCCTCGGATTTGGAAAAGGCCTGAAGCCGGATGGCCCGCACGATTCGCCGCGCGGGCCTTAGCTGCCGGTGCCCGTCGGTTTTCTGTGGATTTCGGGCGGGATTTCCCTGAGATGCGCCTGAATGACGTGGTGACAGGGCGCGGCAAATCCGGTAATCACCGGGAAAACGCACGTGAATTTGAGGGATAACTCACATGGCTGAACATCAGCACGGCACCATGGATACCACTGTTCAGGAGAAGATGTTCGAGAGCTTCATGACTTTCGTGACCCGCTTCTGCGTCGCGATGGTTTTTCTGGCGCTGTTCCTGGCCGTATTCGCAACCTGATCCCGGGATCTAATTGATGCGCAACCTGCTCTGCCTCGGCGCAGTGATGCTGGCGCTTGCGGGTTGCGCGGCGCCGCAGCAGCCCAATGCGGATGCTGAAACCCTGGCCCGGGTGGCGTACCGCCACCCAGGTCCTGCAGCGCTCACCCTTTACACGATGATCAACAACCGCACTGGGCGGGGCGGCCATACGTCGCTTATGATCAACGCGTCCGAGCGGGTGGTTTTCGACCCCGCTGGTTCCTTCTACGCCGCTGCCGTGCCGGAACGGAACGACGTTCTCCACGGTATCACCCCGGCGGTGGAGAAAGCCTACCGGGGCGCCCATGCGCGCAGCACCTTCCATGTCGTGGTGCAGCGGGTCGAGGTGACACCGGAACAGGCGCAGAAAGCCTATCAGCTGGCCGTCACCAATGGCCGTGTGCCCGGTGCCTATTGTGCCCAGGCCACCATCGGAATCCTGCAGCAGATCCCCGGCTTTGAAAGCCTCGACCGCACCTTTTATCCTGAAAAACTGTCTGCCCAGTTCGGCCAGCTGCCCGGTGTGGTGACGGAACGCTACTATGAGAACGACAGCGCAGACCTGCAGGCAGGCATAACCAAGAGCGATGCGGCACTGAAAGCCGCCGAGTAAGCCACCCGCCCGCAATTGCCAGCAGGCGCCGGGCAGGCACTTGCCCGGCGCGGGCCATGCTGCGCATGGCTGAATTTTGCTGAGAAGGCCTTGAGGGGGGGGGGACAGGTTTGCCCTCAACGCCGTATCCGATCGTACCGCACTTCCCGCCGCCTCAAGGGCAAGCCGCACCTGTGGGCGCGGACGCTCGCGCGTCCCTTGACCCGGTAGAAAGTGCTAGGCCGCGAGATACAGAAGCAGCAGGGACAGCCCGCCGGTGCCAAGACCGATCAGCACATTGCGGGTCAGATAGCCGGCCGCAAAGGTGGCGGCAGCGGCAGCAAAATGCATCAGACTGGGATCGCCGCCAGCCGGTGCGGGCCAGACCACCAGCGGCGCCACAAGCGCGGGGATGATCGCAACGGCAGTATAGCGTAAATGCCGCATCAGCCATTCGGGGATCGCTCTCCCGCCCATGAAGCCGATGAAGGCAAACCGCAGGGCATAGCTGCCGGCCGCCAGCCCGATGATCACTGTCCACAGGACCGATGCAGGAATACTGCTCATTCCGCGGCCTCCTTCTTGGCCTGCTGCCGTGCCAGCCACAGCTCTGCCTGGGCGCCTGCGATCATGCCGGCAATGCCTGCCACGATCAGCCCCAGATTATAAGGCAGGGCGGACGCCGGCAGTGAGGCCGCCACGGCCACGAAGCACGCCGCGACATGCGCAGGCGTGCGCAGCATCGGCCCGATCATCGCCAGAAACGCCAGCGGCAGCACGAAATCCACCCCCCAGCTTTCCGGAATCCGGGTGCCGACCAGCGCCCCCAGCGCAGTTGCTATCACCCAGGCCGGGGTGATGATTGAATTGGTGCCAAAGAAATACGCCACCCGCTGGTTCAGCGGCATCTCCGGCTCTGTCTCAAACTGCACAATCGACAGCGCATAGGACTGGTCGACGATGAAGTAGGCCGCAATCGCCCGCTGCCACATCGGCGCATCGCCCAAGTAGGGCGTCAGCGAAGCCGAATACATCGCCATCCGCAGGTTCACCGCCAGTGCGGAAATCAGGATGATGATCAGCGGCGCGTACTCCTGCATCAGCTGCAGTGCGGTGAATTGTGCGGCGCCGGCAAAGACCGCCAGCGAAAACGCAAAGGCCTCCGGCACGAAAAGCCCGGCCTCTGCCGCCAGCACCCCGAACAGAAACCCGAAGGGCGAGGCCATGAACAGGAAGGGCGCGCTGTCGCGAAACCCCTTCCAGAAGGCCGATTTGGTGGTGGTGATTGCCATCTGCGCGTCCTAGATTGCCTTGACCCGCCCTACGGCGGACGCAGAAGGAATGCAATTGGTGAGTATGGATATCACGTCAGAATATCTGATTGCCCCCGGTGTCGCGGACCCGCGGCTGACGCGCGCCGTCACCGGTGTCGACCAGAACGGCGAGGCAAGCGAGATTGCAGTGGTCGAGGAACGCCCGCTGACCATCTTCCTGAATTCCCAGGAAATTGTCACCGCGATGACCATCGGCGACTACCCGGAATACTTGGCGCTTGGCTTCTTGCGGAACCAGCGGATGCTGCGCGACGAGGACGAGGTGACGCGCGTCGACTATGATGAGGACCTGGAAACCGTGGTGGTCCGTACCGCGGTGGAAACCAGCCACGAGGAGAAGCTGAAAAAGAAGACCCGCACTTCCGGCTGCGCAGTCGGCACCGTCTTCGGCGACATGATGGAGGGGCTGGAGGACGTGCGCCTGCCCGAGGCCGAGGTCCGCACTTCCTGGCTCTATGCGCTGGCGCATAAGATCAACCGAACGCCCTCGCTGTACCTCGAGGCCGGCGCCATCCACGGCACAGTGCTTTGCCGCCAGGACCGCCCGCTGGTCTATATGGAGGACGTCGGCCGCCACAACGCAGTGGACAAGATCGCGGGCTGGATGCTGTCGGAGCAGGCCGGGGCCGCGGACAAGATCCTTTATACCACCGGGCGGCTGACCTCCGAGATGGTGATCAAGACCGCGATGATGGGCATTCCGGTGCTGGCTTCGCGCTCCGGCTTCACCGCTTGGGGTGTCGAGATCGCCCGCGAAGTCGGCCTCACCCTGATCGGCCGGATGCGCGGCCAGCGGTTTATCTGCCTCTCGGGCGAGGAAAGGCTGCTGCGCGACATGGACCCCAAGGACGCGCCGGTAGAAGAGAAAAAGCATCGCAGGAAAAGCGCGGAAGGGTAACCGGATTTTACGCAAAATCCGGCCCGGAAAACACGTGTTTTCCGCGCGTCAGGAGAAGACATGACTGTACAGAAGCCATTGGGGGTAATCCTCGCAGGCGGCCTCGCCACCCGGATGGGCGGCGGTGACAAGGGGCGGCTGCAGGTCGGCGGCCAGAGCCTCTTGTCCCGCGTGGTGGAACGGCTGGCGCCGCAGGTCGCGGGCCTGGCCCTCAATGCCAACGGCGACCCGGAGCGGTTCAATGATCTGGGCCTGCCGGTGATTGCCGACTCGATCGAAGGCTTTGCAGGCCCTCTGGCAGGTGTGCTCGCAGGCCTCGACTGGGCGGCGGAGCAGGGGGCGGACGCCATCGTGACCGCCGCCGCCGACACGCCGTTTTTCCCGCAGGATTTAGTGGCCCGGCTGATTGCCGCTGCAAATGGCATGGAACACCCGCTGGTCCTTGCCACCACCCCGCGCACCGGCGACGAGGCGCTGAAGTCGGGCGGCGGCAAGCGCGTCAACCGGCACCCGGCTTTCGGCCTCTGGCCCGTCGCCCTGCGCGATGACCTGCGGGCGGCGCTGCAGGACGGCCTGCGCAAGGTGGTGCTCTGGACCGACCGGCACGGCGGCCGCGAGGCTCTGTTTCAGGCCGACCCCTTCGATCCGTTCTTCAACATCAACACGCCCGAGGATCTGGCCAAGGCAGAGGCGCTCTTGAAATGAAGATTTACGGCGTCACCGGCTGGAAGAACAACGGCAAGACCGGGCTGATGGAGCGTCTGGTGGCGGAGTTCTTCACCCGCGGCTTCACCGTCTCCACCATTAAGCACGCCCATCACGCAACCGACGTGGACCAGCCGGGCACCGATAGCTATCGCCACCGCCAGGCCGGCGCGTCTGAGGTGGTGCTGGCCTCCGCAGGCCGCATCGCCATCATGCAGGAACTGCGCGGCGCGGCAGAGCCGCCGCTGGCGGAGATTCTGGTCCGTCTGAACCCGGTCGATCTGGTGCTGGTGGAGGGCTACAAACGCGAACCGCACCCCAAGATCGAGGCGTTCCGTGCGGACGCTGGCACCGAACTGATCGCCCCGCAGGACCCCAGCATCCGGGCTGTCGCCAGCGATACCCCGCTTGATCTGGACCGTCCGGTGTTCAATCTGAACAGCACAGCGGCCATAGCGGACTTTATACAGGCGGAATTGGGACTGTGACCCCTTTTGACACCGTGCTGGCCGTCGACTGGTCCGCTGCCAAGCGCAAACCGCAGCGCCCCAGCAAGGACGCGATCTGGCTCGGTGTGGCGCGCGGCGGAATTGCGGAGCAGCAGGTCTACTGCCGCAGCCGGCAGGAGGCAGAAGCCTGGATCAGCCGCTTTCTGACAGAGGAGCAGACAGCAGGGCGGCGGGTGCTGGCGGCGTTTGACTTTCCGTTCGGCTACCCGTGCGGGTTTGCCCGCCGGATCACCGGATCGGATAGTCCCTTTGCCCTGTGGCAATGGCTGGAACAGCGGATCGAAGACACTGAGGATGGGAGCAACAACCGGTTTGACGTGGCCTCCGAAATGAACCGCCAGTTTCCCGGCGCCGGCCCGTTTTGGGGCAAGCCGGACCAGAGGCACTGGCCGGACATTCCCTTCCGCAAGTCCGGGATAGTCTATGCGGACGTAGCAGAACGGCGCAGTGCGGACCTGGCGGCCAAGGCAGCTTCCTCCTGTTTTCAGCTGTTCTTCAACCCGACG
Source organism: Leisingera sp. CC-HEC093 (assembly GCF_059429195.1). NCBI lineage: Bacteria > Pseudomonadati > Pseudomonadota > Alphaproteobacteria > Rhodobacterales > Roseobacteraceae > Leisingera > Leisingera sp. CC-HEC093. The sequence goes on from NZ_JCAIJR010000001.1 coordinate 2,429,412, forward strand.
GTTGGCAGCCAGACCCTGATGGGGCTGCCGGTGCTGCAGCGGTTGCGGCTCCGGCACCAGGCTGCAGTCTGGCCTTTCGAAAAGGTTGCGAAGGCGCAAATTGTGTTTGCGGAAATTTGGCCAGGATTGATCGAACCCGCAGTCAAAGCCGCAATGGCTGTTGCAGGTGAGGGCGAAATACGCGACCGGGTGCAGATGCGGCTTTTGTCGCAGGTGCTCAGCCGTCTGCCGGCAGAGGAACTTGCCGCAATGCTGGCCGCAGCGCCTGACGAAGCACAAGAGGAGGCCTGGATATTGGGCACGGGGTTTGAGAACCGTTTGAATGCACTGGCTTCGGAAGCGACGGGCGGGCTGACACCGCCACCGCTCAGCAATGACTGTTTTGCCTTGCCTACGGGCGTCGATTGGACCCCGGTAGACGATGCGCTGGCGTTGCTCAGGGACAGGCTGAGTCCGGTCACCGGCGCGGAAACGGTGCCGCTGGCAGATGCGCTTGGCCGGGTTCTGGCAGCGGATGCGGTGGCAAAACGCTCCAACCCGCCGCTGCCGAACACAGCAGTGGATGGCTACGGGTTTGCCGGCGGCCGGGCGGAAGGCCCGCATATGCTGCCGCTGGTGCAGGGCCGCGCAGCGGCAGGAGTCCCTTATGACGGCGCGGTGCCCGAAGGCAGCGCCATCCGGGTGCTGACCGGCGCCGCGCTGCCCGAGGGCGTGGACACGGTGATCCTGGAGGAAGACGTCAACACCGATGGGGCGCAGATCGCTTTCAACGGCCCGCTGAAACAGGGCGCCAACACCCGCAAAGCAGGCGAGGATGTCTGCGCAGATGAGGTCATCCTGCCGGCGGGCCGGGTCATCACCCCTGCCGACCTGGCTCTTGCCTCTGCCACGGGGCTGGCAGAACTCACGGTTCGGCTACCGTTGCGGGTGGGAGTGCTTTCCACCGGCGACGAACTGGTCGAGGCCGGGGCGACCGCTGGCAAGGGGCAGATCTTCGACGCCAACCGGCCGATGCTGCTGGCATTGATCCGCCAGCTGGGTTTCGTGCCGGTGGACCTGGGCAAGGCGGTGGATGACCGCGAAGCCCTTCGCACGCATCTGGACGGCGCCGCTGCACAAACAGATGTGATCCTGACCTCCGGCGGCGCCTCGGCGGGGGATGAGGACCACATGTCGGCGCTTCTGCGCGAAGCGGGCGCGATGCAGGAATGGCGCATTGCGCTGAAACCGGGCCGCCCGCTGGCTCTGGGCATGTGGCGGGGCACACCGGTTTTCGGGCTGCCCGGAAACCCGGTGGCGGCGCTGATTTGCACGCTGATCTTTGCCCGCCCCGCCATGGGGCTGATGGCCGGCGCAGGCTGGCAGGAACCGCAGGCGTTTGAGGTTGCGGCAGGTTTTGAAAAGCGCAAGAAACCGGGACGCCGCGAATACCTGCGGGCGCGGGTGCGCGACGGCAGGGCGGAGGTGTTCAAATCCGAAGGCTCCGGCCGTATCAGCGGCCTCAGCTGGGCCGAAGGCCTGGTGGAACTTGCCGACGGTGCTGCGGATATCAAGCCCGGCGACCCGGTCCGCTTCATCCCCTACGGCAGCTTCGCGATGTAGGCGCGGCGCTCCCGCCCGCGGCCCGGCGCATCACAGATGCTTGCCCGCCGTTGGGCCAGGCGCCGCGCTTGCGCACGGCGCGGCCCCCGGCTCTTTCATCTTGCCAAAAATACTCGCGCCGCAGGCAGCGCCTGAAAGGCGCTTCTGTTCTAGTCGAACGTCCCCGCTACCCGGCCCAGCAGCATGAAGGCGCGCGCTGTGCGGGTGTTGCCGAGCGCGGAAATCTCACCATCGGTGGCTTCGGTCTCGAAATCGGCAAACATCTGGTCGAACCGGCGCAGGAAGTGATGCGCGGCGTCGCGGAAGATCGGATCCTGCTTCATCCGCGCCGCCGTCAGCGCCAGGGAGGTGCGGTCGCGCACGCCGCCAAGCGCCGCCACTGCGCGGCCGCGGGCGCCCTGGCCGAACTGGCGCCAGACCTCGGGCCGGGCCATGTCGGGGCGCAGGTCGTCCATGTAGATACCGTCTTGGCTCAGCAGCGTCAGCACGTCCTGTGCCGCCTGGATCACCTGCGCCGCCTTGCGGTCGCGCAGCGCCGCGCGCAAGGCGGAAAAGCCTTCCTGGTCCTCTGCGGTCTCCGGAAAATTCAGCGCCCGGATGAACTGTTCTGCGGGCAGCGGCGGCACGGTGTCTGCCGCTTGGGTACCCAGCGCCAACGAGCCTTGTTCAGCTGCGGTCATCTCTGCCGCTTCGGCCGGGATGGCCGGGCGCAGCGGGTTGGCGCGGCGGATGGTGTGGAAGGTTGCCAGCGCGGTTTCGGTCTTGCGGGTCGCTTCGGCGATTTCCTCAAGCCGCTTGGCGACTGAGGTCTCCGCTACCGCCGCATGCTGCTGGGCCTGGGCCAGGTAGCTTTGGCGCAGCCCGTCAATGGCGGCCTGCAGCTGCTCGCTCTCCTCCCGCATCACCCGGGCCGAGCGCGCTGCGGATGCCGCGACCCACAGCATCGCCAGCGGCAGCACCACCGCCAGCACGCTGATGATCAGATCCGCCCATTGTGCCAGGCCGGCGTCCTCGGGGGCCAGGACATAAAAGCCGACGACGGTCAGCAGCCACAGCGCCCCTAAGGCAATGGCGGACATCTCGGCCCCGCCCAGCCCATTGCCCGCAGGCCCCTCAAGCCGCCGCAGCGGGCTGCTGCCTGCGGCACGGGAACCGGAGCCGGAACTGTTGCTAGGGCCTGTCATCACCACTCGGCCTCTCGGATCAGGAGTAGACGATCTTGAGAATCTCATAGGCGCGCTCGCCGCCGGGCGTGCGCACTTCCACACTGTCGCCTTCGTCCTTGCCGATCAAGGCGCGCGCGATCGGCGATTTGATGTTCAGAAGGCCCGCTTCGATGTTGGCTTCATGCTCGCCCACGATCTGCCAGGTCTTTTCCTCGTCGGTGTCCTCGTCCACCACGGTCACCTTGGCGCCGAACTTGATGGCGCCGGACAGTTTGGCCGGGTTGATCACGTCGGCCAGCGACAGGATGCCTTCCAGCTCCTTGATACGTCCTTCGATAAAGGACTGCTTTTCGCGGGCCGAGTGGTATTCGGCGTTTTCCGACAGATCGCCCAGCTCACGCGCTTCGGCAATCGCCTGGATGATGGCCGGGCGCTCGACGGATTTCAGGTTCTTCAGTTCGCTTTCCAGGGCGGCGTGACCCGCGGGGGTCATCGGGATCTTTTCCATGTGATTGGTCCAGGTCGCTGTTTTTCTTGTCAGTATGAAAACCGGAGCCCCGCAGCATGAGCCGCGGGGCCTCCGGTCCGGTTGACAACCACCTGACCCAATCCGGCACCTGATTTCAAGTGGCCGCAGAGGCCCGCCGGACGCAATTCCGCCTAACCGTGCTGATTATGCGGGTTTTCCACAGGTTTGCGCGGAAAAATGCCGCGGTCGGGGACAGCGGACCCCGCGGCCAGCCACAGCAGATCAATCATATTGCACCATCTCGTACTCAATGCCGTTTTCGTCATGGAAGTAGAACCGGCGGCCCGGCTCGTAATCGCCGTGGTTCATCGGCGTAAAGCCAGCGGCCTTCACCGCGGCCTCCGTAGCGTCCAGATCCTCGACGATCACCGCCAGATGGTTCAGCCCGCCGATGATACCATAGCTGTCCGGCGCTTTGCCGGCGGAGGTGCGCGGCGTGTAAAGCGCCAAATAGCTGTTTTCCCCGCCCACATGCACGGTGTATCCGCCGTTCTTGGCCTCACCCTCCCAGCGCACATGCCAGCCGAGAATCTTTTCCATCCAGGCAGCCGTGCCATTGGGGTCGGCGACGGTGACATTTGCGTGCTCTAAAACTGCGCTCATTCTCAAATCTCCTTTTCGGGTTGAGCAAATCTGTTGATACGACTCACCGTAATTCCTAAACCTAACTTTAGCTCAAGAGATTTTTTCAGGGAGTTTGACATGCCCCAATCCGCCGGCATTTCCATTGGCTATCTGGCCGAACGCACCGGCCTCGCCGTGTCCGCCATCCGCTACTATGAGGCGCAGGGCCTGGTGGAGCCCTGGCGCAACGCAGGCGGCCAGCGGCGGTTTCACCGGGCCGACATCCGGCGGATGAGCTTCATCATGATTGCCCAGCAGTTCGGCTTTTCGCTGCCGGAAATCCGCAGTTTCCTGCGCAGCCTGCCAGGAGGGCGGACGCCGACCAAGGAGGACTGGGCCTGCATTTCAGAAAACTTCCGCAGCCACCTGGATCAGCGAATCGAAACCCTGGTCAAACTGCGCGACAATCTGGACGGCTGCATAGGCTGCGGCTGTCTTTCGCTTCCGAATTGCAAACTCTACAACCCCGAAGACCGGGCGGCACAGAAGGGGCAGGGACCCCGATACCTGATGGGAGACCGGCCTGAGGTCTGACGTTCCTTGCCCGGCTGGCCTCTCTGTGCATGGTGGTATTCTGTGCGATTAATCCGGTTGAGAGTGTGATTGCCGCTGTCAATTTCTGCATGTATTTGAGGGGAGATTTTCTACCTAAGGCCTGCTTGATTGCAGGTGGCATTTTGGAAAGTAGCTAATGAATACTTTGACTTTGATACTTAAATCGCGCCCGATGAAAATTTATGCGGGCATTTTCATAGTGCTTCTTGCTATGTCGGTTGTTCGGATTGGCCATGACTTCTGGCAACAGATCGTCCGGTTCACAGCACGTGAACTGACTACGCAGGAGCAGGAAAAACTGCAGGACGCTTTGGACGTGTTTATGCAGGCATTCGAAGACGAAAACAGCGCTGTCCTTGGGGGAATGCTGCCTAAGGAATACGTGCGTGTGTCTGCTGCAAATCGTGACAGCCAGCCAGTCACTTTCAGAAACACTTTCGCGTACGCGCGACAACTGTGGTTCAATTCGGTTGAGATCAAAGACGTTGAATTTGCGGCTAAAATATACGCGTCAGGCGAAGGGCGCGATGAAACGCTCTTTGTTGCTCTGGATAACGGGTTTACTGTTGTTAGCGCAGAGGGAGAAGGGAGAATGAGTTTCCCTATCTTCGGGGTTCGGGAGGGAGGGCAGTGGGCCTTCGTCCGGATTGTGAATGCTGCAAATCTTGCTCGTTTGTCCGAAGCCTATGTCGATTTGCAGGGTTTGCTTCGCTGAGAGTCGGGGCTGCTACGAGTGCAGACATAAAGCCAGTTAGATGGATAGACGTGCAGGCAGCTTCCCCCGATACCTGATGGGAGACCAGCCTGAGACAGAGACTGCGGCGGAAAACGCACCTTGAGTGACGAAAATGGACGCACTTTTTGTCTCAGTTGCCTGTTTTACAGGTGTTTGACGCGGAGTTTGGATTGACCCATAGGGGCGCCAAACGCTAAGCACCGCGAAAGAAAATTGCGCCCGCAGACTGTTGCGGGGCCGGTAGCGAAAAGAAAGCCAAGGAGCGCCGCAAATGGCCGAGATTGAACGCGAAGCGATGGAATACGACGTGGTGATCGTCGGGGCCGGCCCTGCTGGTCTGTCTGCGGCCATCCGTCTGAAGCAACTGGACGCCGACCTGCAGGTCGTGGTTCTGGAAAAAGGCTCTGAGGTGGGCGCGCATATCCTGTCCGGTGCGGTGCTGGACCCCTGCGGTCTCAATGCGCTGATCCCTGACTGGAAGGAAAAGGGCGCGCCGCTGAACGTGGAGGTCAAAGAAGACAACTTCTTCATGCTCGGCGAGGCCGGCAAGGTCCGCATCCCCAACTTCCCGATGCCGCCGCTGATGAACAACCACGGCAACTACATCGTCTCCATGGGCAACGTTTGCCGCTGGATGGCAGAGCAGGCCGAGGAAATGGGCGTCGAGATCTTTCCTGGCATGGCTTGCTCCGAGCTGGTCTATGGCGACAACGGCGAAGTAAAGGGCGTGGTGGCCGGCGAATTCGGCAGGAACCCCGATGGCACCCCCGGCCCGTCCTATGAGCCCGGCATGGAACTGCACGGCAAATACGTCTTTCTGGGCGAAGGCGTGCGCGGTTCGCTCTCCAAGGAAGTGATTGCCAAATACGGCCTGTCGGACGGTAAGGAGCCGCAGAAATACGGCGTCGGCATGAAAGAGATCTGGGAGATCGACCCGGCCAAGCACAAGGAAGGCACCGTCACCCACACCATGGGCTGGCCGCTGGGCGCCAACGCGGGCGGCGGCTCGTTCATCTACCACCTGGACAACAATCAGGTTTATGTCGGCTTCGTGGTGCACCTGAACTACAAGAACCCGCACCTGTTCCCCTACATGGAATTCCAGCGCTTCAAGCATCACCCGGTGGTGGCCGACCTGCTGAAAGGCGGCAAGCGCGTGGCCTATGGCGCCCGTGCCATCACCGAAGGCGGCTGGCAGTCGATGCCGAAGCTGGTCGCACCCGGCGTGGCGCTGCTGGGCTGCTCCGCGGGCATGGTCAACGTGCCGCGCATCAAGGGCAACCACAACGCGATGCTGTCGGGCAAGGCCGCGGCTGAAGCCGCCTATGACGCGATCAAGGCAGAGCGTTCGGGCGATGAACTGTCCGCCTATGAGGCCGACGTGCGCGACGGCGCCATCGGCAAGGACCTCAAGATGGTTCGCAACGTCAAGCCGATGTGGTCCAAGTGGGGCCTCACCGCATCCCTGATGCTGGGCGGTCTGGACATGTGGACCAACAACCTCCTGGGTTTCTCCCTTTTCGGCACCCTGGGCCACGGCAAGAACGACGCCGAGGCGACCGAGGAAGCCTCCAAGCACAAGCCCATCGATTATCCCAAGCCCGATGGCGTGCTGTCCTTCGACCGCCTGACCAACGTCAGCTTCGCGATGACCAACCACGAGGAAAGCCAGCCCTGCCACTTGCGCCTGGGCAACGAGGACACCCCGATCTCGGTCAACCTGCCGAAATTCGCGGAACCGGCGCAGCGTTATTGCCCGGCCGGCGTCTACGAGGTGGTCGAAAAGGACGGCAAGCCGGAGTTCGTGGTGAACTTCCAGAACTGCGTCCACTGCAAGACCTGCGACATCAAGGACCCGTCCCAGAACATCACCTGGACCACGCCGCAGGGCGGCGACGGCCCGAACTACCCGAACATGTAACGGGAACGTTAGGATTCCGGCGGGCTTTCGCCGGATTTTATGGGGCGGTCCTTGGGCCGCCCCATTGCGTGTTGACGGGCGCCGCACTACGCTTTCTTAGAAGGCAACGAGCAGTAAACCGTAAGGGGGTCCCCAGTGCCCGTATCCATTCTTCGCACCCTGTCCTGTGCGGCCCTGATGGCCGCCGCCGCCGCACCCGCAGTGCAGGCCGGGGGGCTGGCAGGGTCCTACCTGGCCGGACGGGCCGCAACCTACGACAGCGACTTCGCCGCCGCGGCGCTCTATTACACCCAGGCGCTGGCGCGCGACCCGCAGAACCCGCTGCTGATGGAGAACGTGGTGTTTGCCCAGCTGGCGATGGGCAAGGCTGAGCTGGCGGTGCCGGTGGCCGAACGGCTGCGCCATACCGGCGCCCGCAGCCAGGTGGCCAATATCGTCATTGCCGGCGGCCATGCTGCGGACCGCAACTATCAGGCGATCCTGGACCGGGACCTGGAACAGGAATCGATTCACCCGCTGGTCGACGGCCTGCTGGAAGGCTGGGCGCATATCGGCGCGGGCTCCGTCTCCAATGCGCTGACGGCCTTTGACCGGCTCGCCAAGGACGGCAGCCTGAAACCTTTCGTGCTCTACCACCGTGCCCTGGCGCTGGCCTCGGCCGGCGACTACGGCGGGGCAGAGGAACTCTTTGCCGCCGAGGACGGCCGCCTGGCCACCCTCAGCCGCCGCGCCGCAGTGGCACGGGTGCAGATCCTGTCGCAGCTTGGCCGGAATGAGGACGCCCGCGCCGCGCTCAAGGCCGCCTTCGGCAGCGGCTTCGACCCCGGGCTTGAGGCCATGGATGAACAGCTCGCCGCCGGCGAAACCTTGGCCTTTACCATCGCTCCCAGCCCGCAGGACGGCATTGCTGAGGTGTTTTTCACCCTCGGTGCGGCGCTGAACGGCGATACCGCCAACGACTATGTGCTGATGTATGCCCGTATGGCCGCCGCTCTGCGCCCGGACCATGTGGATGCCATCCTGCTCAGCGCCGGCCTCTTGGACCAGCTGGGCCGTTATGAACTGTCGGTTGCCACCTACAAGCAGGTGCCCAGCGGACATCCGGATTACCACGCTGCCGAAATGGGCCGCGCCGAAGCGCTGCGCCGCGCCGCCAAACCGGACGCCGCTATTGAGGTGCTGGAAAAACTGGCGCGCGACTTCCCGGCGCAGCCCAGCGTTTACATCAGCCTAGGCGACTTGCTGCGCCAGCAGGAGGATTACGCTGCCGCCACCCGCGCCTATGACAAGGCGCTCGCCAATACGCCGGAGGATTCCGGCAGCCGCTGGTTTCTGCTTTACGCCCGCGGTATCTGCCATGAACGCCTGGACCAGTGGGAGCAGGCCGAGGCCGACTTCCGCGCCTCCCTGGCGCTCGATCCGAACCGGCCGCAGGTGCTGAATTATCTCGGCTATTCGCTGGTCGAGAAAAGCAGCAAGCTGGACGAGGCGCTGGACATGATCGAGCGTGCCGTCGCCGCACGCCCCGATTCCGGCTTCATCGTCGACAGCTTGGGCTGGGTGCTCTACCGCATGGGCAAGTTTGACGACGCCGTCGCCCATATGGAGCGCGCGGTGGAGCTGATGCCGGTGGACCCTGTGGTCAATGACCACCTTGGCGATGTTTACTGGGCGGTGGGCCGGGAGCGTGAAGCGGAATTCCAGTGGAAGCGGGCGCTCTCCTTCATCGACCCGGAGGACACTGACGGCGAAGCTGACCCCGAGCGCATCCGCCGCAAGCTGGAAGTGGGGCTCGACGCCGTGCTGGCCGAGGAAGGCGCGCAGCCGCTGAAGGTCGCCAATGGCGGCTGAGGTCTTTGCACCCGCCAAGATCAACCTGACCCTGCATGTAACCGGCCGCCGCCAGGGTGGCTATCACTTGCTGGATTCGCTGGTGGTCTTTGCCGATACCGGCGACCTGCTGCAGCTAGAGCCGGGACCGGAACTGTCGCTGAAAGTCTCAGGCCTGTTTGCAGAAGGAGTGCCGGCAGATCACAGAAATCTGGTCTGGAAGGCGGCTGAGGGCGCGGGCTGGACCGGGCATATCAGCCTCAACAAGCAACTGCCCCATGGCGCTGGGATCGGCGGCGGGTCATCGGACGCATCTGCTGTTCTGCGGGCGATTGCCGGGCAGGGCGGCAGCATCCCTGAAGGTCTTGCGCTGAGTCTTGGTGCTGATGTGCCGGTCTGCAGGGCCGCCCGTGCCTCCCGGATGCAAGGCATCGGCGAACAGGTGAAGCCGGTGGAACTGCCGAAACTGCACGCACTCCTGGTCAATCCTGGCGTGCATGTGCCCACCGGCCCGGTGTTTTCAGCACTTGCTTCCCGCGACAACCCTCCGATGCCGGACGAGTGCCCTTCTTTCACTTCCGCCGAAGACTGCGCCGCCTGGCTGGCTGAACAGCGCAACGACTTGGAAGCCCCGGCGCTCAGGCTCGCTCCGGTGATTGACCGGGTGTTGTCGGACCTGCGCAGCACCCGCCAGGTCTTGCTCGCGCGCATGTCCGGATCCGGTGCCACGTGCTTTGCGCTCTATCCCACGAAAAAGAGCGCCCATTTGGCGGCCTATGAAATCGGGGCAGAACATCCCCAGTGGTGGTGTGCCGCGGTTACCTTGACCTGACCGGCCGTGCCGGGCCGCAAACACGGCTCTCCCGCCCGCGGGCTCACGCATCAAAGATGCTTGCCCGCCGTTGGGCCCGGCGCCGCGCTTACGCACGGCGCGCCACCGGCTTGCCCACATTCACCTTTGTAAAAATACTCCGGGGGTGAGGCCGCTAGGCCGAGGGGGCAGCGCCCCCTCTCGCGGCTTAGTTAAGACGCGACACCACGTAATCGGCCAGATCGCTCAGCATGGTGCGGATCTCGTGATCGGGCAGCACGTCCAGCGCCGCCCGTGCTTTGGCCGCCCAACCCAGCGCATCCTGCCGCGTGGCCTCCAAGGTGCCGTATTTCGCCATCAGCGCCAGCGCCTGCTCCAGGTCGCCGTCTTCCTGCCTGCCCTTCTCGATGGTGCGGGTCCAAAAGGCACGCTCCTCATCCGTTGCCTGCGCCACCGCCTTGATTACCGGCAGGGTCAGCTTGCGCTCGCGGAAGTCGTCGCCGACGTTCTTGCCGGTGGCCTTGCTGTCGCCCTGGTAATCCAGCAGGTCATCGGCAATCTGAAAGGCAATCCCCAGCGCATCGCCATACTCAAACAGCGCCTTCACCTGCGCTTCAGGCGCGCCGGCAATCACCCCGCCCACCTCGGTTGCAGCGGAGAACAGCGCCGCCGTCTTGCCGCGCACAACTTGCAGATAGACCTCCTCATCTGTTTTCAGGTTCGACGCTGCGGTCATCTGCAGCACTTCACCCTCGGCAATGGTGGCTGAGGCATTGGCGAGGATATCCAGCACCCGCAGGCTTTCTGTCTCCACCATCAACTGGAAACTGCGGGCGAACAGGTAATCGCCCACCAGCACTGAGCTTTTGTTGTCCCAGAGCAGGTTTGCGGTTGGCCGCCCGCGCCGCTGGGCGCTTTCATCGACCACATCGTCATGCAGCAGGGTGGCGGTGTGGATGAACTCCACTGTCGCGGCCAGCTTCAGGTGATGATCGCCCTCATAACCGCAAAGCCGTGCTGCGGCCAGGGTCAGCATCGGCCGCAGCCGCTTGCCGCCAGCCTCTACCAAATGCGCAGTCACTTCGGGAATGCGCGGCGCGTGTCTGGAGGCCATCCGGGTCTGGATCAGCGCATTCACCGCGTCCAGCTCCTGGCTCAGCGTTGCGGCCAGCATATCATGCGGTTTCCTGGTCATCACTTGGTCCATCACTTTCCCGCTCGCAAGTCTCGACAAGGGGGACGCCTTGCCCTTAGATCCATCCTCATGAAAGAGCTTCTGCGCAGCACCGATCCGACGATCATGGCCTTTGCCTCCGCACTCCTTGAGGGTGAGGATATAGACTGCTTTCAAATGGACGTAAATATGAGCATCCTGGAAGGCGGGATCGGAATTTTCCCGCGCCGTCTGATGGTTCACGAGGATGACTACGCCGCCGCCCTGGTGGTGATGCGCGACAATGAAATTCCGCTGGGACGATGACTGGCTTTGCTGACAGCGAGCTGACCCGCAATGGTTTCCTCGGCGGCAGGGTGCAGCTGTGGCAGCCGGTCAAGGGCTACCGCGCCGGCGTGGACCCGGTACTGCTCGCGGCGGCAGTGCCTGCGCGGGCAGGGCAGGCGGTGCTGGAGCTGGGCTGCGGCGCCGGACAGGCACTCTTGTGCCTTGGTGCGCGGGTGCACGGGCTGACGCTGGCCGGGGTGGAGCTGCAGGCGCCTTATGCGGACCTTGCCCGGCGCAACGCCCAGGTCAACGGTCAGACCATCGGCGTCTATGAGGCCGACCTTACTGCCCTGCCGGAGGCGCTGAAGCAGCGCCAGTTTGATCACGTCATCGCCAATCCGCCCTACTACAAGGCTGGCACTCACAGCCAGGCCCGCGACGACGGCCGCAAGGTTGCATTGGGGGAGGGCACCCCGCTGGCGGACTGGATCGGCACGGCCGCCCGCCGTCTTGCGCCTAAGGGCTATTTGCACATGATCCAGCGCGCCGACCGGCTGCCGGACATGCTGGCGGGCTGCAGTGGTGTGCTTGGCTCAGTGGAGGTGCTGCCGCTGGCCCCGCGCCAGACCCGCGCGGCGGAGCTGGTGATCCTGCGCGCCCGCAAAGGCGGGCGGGCGGACTTCCGTCTGCATGCGCCGCTGATTCTGCATGAAGGGACCCGGCATAAACGCGACGGGGACAGCTACCGGCCCGAAATCCGTGCTGTTCTGCGCGATGCGGCCCCCATGCCCTGGCCCCTGTGAGGGGCAGTTTTCCGGCTGCGCAAAGTTAGGCGCGGGTACTGCCTATTTCAACCTTTGGCGAATCCTAATCAGCCGTATTCTGCCTGAACGCTCCTTCATCTGCGGCAAAATGCGCGGCGCATAGCCGATATGAAAATTTCATGACAAAAATAGTGCGGCTGCAGCGTGACAGACGCAGAAACATGTGTTCCACTCTTTCTGTACACACATCTAGCTCAAAGAAGGAGGGTTACCATGAGCCTCAGCTCGCATCTGACCGAACTTAAGAAGAAGCACGAGCATCTGAGCATGGAAGTGGAACAGGCCCAACGATCGCCCAGTACCGACGATCTGGAGATCGCAGCAATGAAAAAGCAGAAGCTGAAGCTGAAGGAAGAGATTACGCGCCTGACAGCTGAAGCCGTCTGAAGAGTTCCCGCCGGGACTTAGCCCGGTACAATCAACCGGAGGGCCTGCCAGCGCGGCGGCCCTCCTTTCGTTTCAAAGGTTACTTTCTTGCACTGGCCCGGGCGGCAATCAGCGCCCCGCCGGTGATCAGCGCCGCCGCCAGCGCCAGGCTCCATGAGGCCGCGGCAATGCCCGCCAGCACCAGGATCAGCGTCGACAGCAGGGGCGCCGCATAAGAGCTGGTGCCAAGCATCTGAATGTCCCCCTGCTTGACGCCGATGTCCCAGACATAAAACGCCAGCCCGACAGGCCCGAGTCCCAGAAGCAGGGTTGAGATCCAGCCCAGGGTGCCTGCAGGCCAGACGGTTTCCTCCAGCGCAAAATGCAGCCCCCACGAGGCCACAGCGGTCGCCAGGCAGAACACCGCAACCGAGCTGGTCGGGGCTCCGCCCACCAGCCGCGACAGCACCGAATAGCCGGACCAGGTCAGCGCGCACAGCAGCGCCAGCCCGTAACCCGGCAGATACTGCGCCTGAAAGCCTTCACCGCCCCCGGAAATGATGGTGGCCGCCCCGGCAAATCCTAAGCCAGCCCCGATCAGATGCCCCGCTTTCAGCTGCTCGCTGGGTAAAAGGCCAGAGAACAGCACGATCAGCAGCGGCCACAGATAGGCGATCAGCCCGGCCTCTGCCGCCGGGGCCAGCCGCAGCGCCGAGAAATAGAGCGCGTGATAGCCAAACAGCCCCAGCGTGCCGAAGATATAGACTCGCACCGGCACATGGCGCAGTTGCCTCAGCTTGCCCGACGCAGCGGTCCAGATCATCCCCAGGGTGCCGCCGATGGTAAAACACAGCGCGTTCAACAGCAGCGGCGGGGTGGGCTCTGATCCAACTGTCAGCAGCGCCAGCAGCGCCCACAGCAAAACGGCGATGAAGCCAATGGCGGTCGCGCGGGTCTTGGTCATTGGGAGTGCAGATCCTGGATCGGGATAATTTTGATGTCGCCCCACATATGCGCGGTTTTCTCGATCTCCGCAAAGTACCAGTCGCGGAAGGCCGCAATCTGCGGCCGGTCCTTGGCTTCAGGCAGGCACAGAAAGCGGAATCGCGCCTCTGACTGGATTGCGATCTTGAAGGGGGCCACCAGCCGTCCCTCTCGCACGTCCTTGATGATCAGCGGCCGCCGCCCCAGCGCCACGCCCAGCCCCGCGCAGGCCGCATCAATGGCATGATCAGGGGCGGAAAAATGGGTGCCGCTGCCGGGGGTAAAGCCCATTCCAGCGGCCTGGAACCACGTCGGCCAGTCGCAGCCCGGTGCCACTCTGCCTATTGAGTCGTCGAAAATCAGCGGCGCGTTCATCAGCGATTCCGGGGTGGGGAACTGTTCGTGCAGCTCAGGCGTCATCACCGGTGTCAGCCAGTCGGGCCGGGTGCCATAGGATGCAAGGCCCACGTCGTCCGAGACGCCAAAGCGGATCGCCACATCCACATCGCCGCGGCGCAGGTCCACCACCTTGAGCGAGGCTGACAGCCGCAGCTCGATCTCCGGGTGGCTGCGGGCAAATTCGAACAGCCGTGGCGCCAGCCATTTCGCGGTCAGTGCAGGCCCTGCCGTCACCGTCAGTGTGGTCTCATCCTGCAGCCGCCGCGTATCCTGCCAAGCCTGGCTCAGCAGGCGGAAGCCCTCTTCCGCGCCGGGCGCCAGCGTCCGGCCAGCCTCCGTCAGCTCCACCGCGCGGTTCAGGCGGCGGAACAGCGGCTGGCCCAGATGCTCCTCCAGCGATTTGATCTGAAACGACAGCGCCGCGGGGGTCACGTTCAGCTCCTCTGCCGCCTTGGCAAAGGACATGTGGCGGGCAGCGGCGTCAAAGGCGCGCAAGGCGGTTAGAGGGGGCAGGCGGTCAGACATTTCACACAAGTATACCTTAACTGATGCTCTGCAAAGTCTCGTTTGTGCTTTTGACGGAACGTCCTCATATTGGGTCCAGGTAAAGGATACTGATCCGAAAGGAGGCCGAAGATGCTGGAATACTCTGCTGATGCCGCCGTCAAAGCCGCGATGGCCCGCGCCCATGCTGAGCGCGGCGAGATGCTGAAACAGGCCTGGACCTGGCTGTTCGGCAAGCGCCCGGTACCCGCCCTTCGCCCCAAGGTTTCCCGCTGGGCCTGAGCGCGCTCTGGTTTCTGAAAAAGGCACTTACGGGATAGGAAAAGGGCCGGTCCATCTGGACCGGCCCTTGCCGTTTCAACTGCCGGAACAGTTTACACGAAGAACTGCGCGCCGTTGGCAGAGATGGTCGAGCCGTTGATGAAGCCCGAGTCATCGGAGGCCAGGAAGGCCACGCAGCGGGCAATCTCTTCCGGCTCACCCAGACGGCCTGCCGGGATCTGGCCGATGATCGACTCGCGCACCTTCTCCGGCACCGCCATGACCATCTCGGTCGCGATGTAGCCCGGGCAAACGGCGTTGGCGGTGATGCCTGCGCGCGCGCCTTCCTGGGCCAGCGATTTCACGATGCCCAGGTCGCCTGCCTTGGTGGCGGCATAGTTCACCTGTGCGAACTGGCCCTTCTGGCCGTTGATCGAGGAGATCACGATGACGCGGCCGAACTTGCGCTCGCGCATGCCGGGCCAAACCGGGTGCACGGTGTTGAACACGCCGGTCAGGTTGGTGTCGATCACCTCCTGCCACTGCTGCGGCGTCATCTTGTGGAACGGCGCGTCGCGGGTGATGCCGGCATTGGCCACAACAATATCGATCGGGCCTACTTCCTCTTCGACCTTGGCAATGCCTGCAGCGCTGTCCTCATAGCTGCCGACGTTCCATTTGTAGGTCTTGATGCCGGTTTCCTCGGTGAATTTTGCCGCGGCTTCGTCATTGCCGGCATAGGTCGCAGCGACGTTGCAGCCCTGCGCCTTCAGCGCCTGGGAAATTGCTGCGCCGATGCCGCGGGAACCGCCGGTGACGAGTGCAGTACGTGCCATTCGAGAATCCTCCAGTATTGGTCACTTGGTAATCTTGCTACAGTTTTAGCTGTGCGGGAGCAACAATATTGCGCGACGAATTTCTGCGGTGCCGCGTAAAAATTGTCGCACCCGCCGCACAGGTCTTGCTGTGGTTGCATTATAGCTCTGGATTGTAAAAGAAAAAGGACGCCGCGGGGGCGTCCTTCACTTTTTGCGGTTTTGCGCCGGTTACGGGCGCTCGACGCACATAGCGACCCCCATGCCGCCACCGATGCAAAGGGTGGCAAGGCCTTTTTTGGCGCCGCGGCGTTTCATTTCGAACAGCAGGGTGTTCAGCACCCGGCAGCCGGAGGCGCCGATCGGGTGGCCGATGGCAATTGCGCCGCCGTTCACGTTCACGATCGACGGATCCCAGCCCATGTCCTTGTTCACCGCGCAGGCCTGGGCGGCAAAGGCTTCGTTGGCTTCAACCAGATCCAGGTCATTTACCGACCAGCCGGCTTTCTCCAGCGCCTTGCGCGAGGCATAGACCGGGCCGACGCCCATGATCGCCGGGTCCAGGCCCGCAGTGGCGTAAGAGGCGATGCGGGCCAGCGGCTCGATGCCGCGGCGCTCGGCCTCATCGGCGCTCATCAAGAGGGTGGCGGCAGCGCCGTCATTGAGGCCGGATGCGTTGGCGGCGGTGACCGAGCCGTCCTTGGTGAAGGCGGGGCGCAGCTTCTGCATTGCTTCCATGGTGGCGCCGTGGCGGATGTACTCGTCCTGATCCACAACGGTTTCGCCCTTGCGGTGCTTGACAGTGAAGGCAGCGATCTCATCAGCAAACTTGCCCGCTTTCTGCGCTGCTTCCGCCTTGTTCTGCGAAGCAACCGCGAATTCGTCCTGCATGTCGCGGGAGATCTGCCACTGCTCGGCCACGTTTTCGGCGGTCTGGCCCATGTGATAGCCGTTGAAGGCATCCCACAACCCGTCGCGGATCATCGTATCGATGTATTTCATGTCGCCCATCTTGTGGCCGGCACGCAGATGCGCGGCATGGGGGGACAGGGTCATGTTCTCCTGGCCGCCGGCCGCCACGATGGAGGCATCGCCCAGCTGGATGTGCTGCGCCCCCAGAGCCACGGCGCGCAGGCCGGAGCCGCAAACCTGGTTGATGCTCCAGGCCGCGCTTTCCTTGGGCAGGCCCGCATTGATATGCGCCTGGCGGGCCGGGTTCTGGCCCTGGGCCGCGGTCAGCACCTGGCCGAGGATGGTCTCGGACACCTCGGATTTGTCCACACCGGCGCGTTCCACCACGGCTTCCAGCACCGCAGCGCCCAGATCATGGGCAGGGGTGTTGGCGAACGAGCCGCCAAAGGAGCCGACAGCGGTGCGCGCGGCGGATGCGATTACAACATTGGTCATTGATTTCTGGTCCTCTGCCATCAATTCAGGTCTCACGGTGAGCGCTGCGCAATCAACGTGGGGATTTGCGCAATAATCTTGCCCGGACCTTCCGGGTACCGACATATTCTATTGCTGCACCTGCAGCAATTGTCAGCCTGTCTCAGGCGGGGCTGCAGAGTCAACCGCGAGATACGCCGCGGCTTGCAGGATTTCCGTCAGCCGGGCAGGGCGGGCGGCGAAACAGCCGGTGCCGCCGCCGGCAGCCGGACGCGATGCCTGAGAGCCCGTGGGAAAACATCGTGGTGACAGGGTCCGGGACGGGTGTTGCCAGCCGCAAGCTGCAGCTGGCAGGGCTTTCCCAAACGCTGACACCCGCTCAGCCGGCCCGCGCTGCGGGCCGGGGGTAAGCGCTGGGGATGCGGGCGCCGGGCGAAGGGAGCCGGGCCGCACGGAGGGCTGGCGCCGCTGTGCGCGGCAGGCCCGGGCGGCGCCTAGCCGGCTTTTTGGCCCTGCTTCATGTCCTCAATCCAGGGCGGCGAGACAGAGGGGGCGCCGAACAGGTAGCCCTGCAGGCAATCGACACCGTTTTCCACCAGGAATTCTGCGTCCTCGCGGCTTTCAACCGATTCCGCGACGGTGAACATGTCGAACTGTTTGGCAATTCCGATCAGGGCGCGGACAACCGCCCGGTTGTCGTGGTTCGCATGAATGCCGCGCACGAACTGGCCGTCGATCTTGACCGCGTCAAAGAAGAACTGGCGAAAATGCCTGATCGCGGTGGTGCTGGCGCCGAAGTTGTCGAGCGCAAAGGAGATCCCGTGCTGCTGCATCCGGCCCATGAAATCGGTGACCAGCTCTGGCGCCGCCATGGCTGAGGCCTCGGTGATTTCCAGCACCAGCCGTTCGCCGAGCGCGGCGTCGCGTTTCAGAAAGCGGTCCAGCACCTTGTTCCAGCGCTGATAACCGATGGAACGCGCGGACATGTTCACGGACAGGCGGATCTGCGGATACTTCTCCAATGCCTTCAGCCCGTGCTGCAGCGCCAGGCAGTCCATTTCGCGGCCGATTCCCTTGTCCTCGACGACATGCATGAATTCGCGTGCGGGGATCACCCGGCCGGTCGGGTCCAGCACCCTGATGTAGCCCTCATAAAAGGCGACACCGTGCGGCGGCATTGCCTGCATGATGGGCTGATAAGCCAGCACTGTCTGATCGTGCCGCACCGCCTCGGCGACCATGTCCAGGGTCGACCGGTCGCGGCCCACAACCGCAGCGGTCAGCGGGCTTTCGGCCCCTTCGGGAAGATCGGCCATGGCATTTCGTCTGTTCATCTGTTTCCGGGACCCTGATTGCGGCAAGATTGAGGGCAGTATGATGCTCTCTGCAGTCTGCCGCAAAAGGGTTGAGGCGGGATTAAAGGGAGGATTTTAACGATTTGCCTCCGGGCGCTGCCGGCGGTCAGCCGCCGAAGCCGGGGGTGCCTGCATCCTCGGGGTGGCGTGCCAGATGCGCGGCCTTGATCCCGGCAGAGGTGTCGCGGCTGCCGTCGTGGCTGTAGCCGGGCGGCGCAAAAGCATAGAGCAGCCGCTGCTTCCAGGTGAGACCGGGCTGGGCCATGTCTTTGAAAATGCCCGCCCATTCATGAAAAGCAACCCGCAGAGGATTAAAGGTGGCGATGTTGTGGACCAGCCCGTAATCGGGGCGGTCGTGGTCTTGTTCCGGCACAAAGGTGCCAAACATCTTATCCCAGATGATGAACACGCCGGCATAGTTGCAGTCCAGATAACGCGGGTTCCTGCCATGGTGGGCGCGGTGGTGGCTGGGGGTGTTCATCACCGCCTCAAACCAGCGCGGCAGACGGCCCACGGCCTCAGTATGGATCCAGAACTGGTAGATCAGGTTCAGCCCGCCGCAAAACAGCACCAGCGCCGGATGGAACCCCAGCAGCACCATCGGCGCCTTCACGATCATCATAAACGTGAAGGTGCCGGTCCAGGTCTGCCTGAGCGCGGTGGTCAGGTTGTAATGCTGGCTGGAGTGATGATTCACGTGCGACGCCCAGACCCAGCGCACCCTGTGGCCGAACCGGTGCACCCAGTAATAGCGCAGGTCGTCCAGCACAAAACAGGCCAGCACCGCCCAAACAGACGTTCCCATGTCCACGGGCGTCAGCTCCCACAGGAACATGAGCAGCGCCCAGGCGATGAAGCCCAGCAAGAGCGCCTCCGCCACACTGCCCGCGCCCATGATCAAAGAGGTTACCGCATCGCGGGTCTCATACCGTCCGCCGCGCCTTTTTAAGGCGATCCACAGGAACTCGGCCAGGATCGCCGCGATGAAGAACGGCACCGCCAGCTGGGTCACGTCGGGGTAGGATATCTGTCCGGTCATGCGGCCTCCGCTGGGGTGTTGATCAGCGCCAGCCACTGCCGGCGTTCGCTGTCGGACAGCGCTAGGGAGAGGCCGGGGGCGGCGAAGTCACTGAACTCAAAGCGCAGCCCGGCGGCCTCTTCGCGGATCTTGCTGCCAGCCAGATGGCGGCCCACGGTGTCGGCGCCAAAGGCCCAGAGCAGGCCAGGCCCGCCTTCTGTCAATACCAGCGCCGCCCGTCCGCTGGCGGCAGGCAGCACCTCAATAACAATGTCCCCGGGGAAATGGCGCAGCCAGCCAGCGCGGGCGGTTTCGGTGCCCAGCACCGGCTGCCGGGAGCGCCCGGTCAGATGCAGCAGCACGGCTATTCCGGATATTCCGCCCGCAACCAGGGCCAGCAGCAGTTCCAGCGGCATCATGTCCTCCCGCGGGCAGACTGGCGGCCCGCCGGAAGCCTGTCAAAGGTGGCGTGGGGTCAAGCCCGGCAACCGCTATCCCGCCATGGCGGCGCCGCGCGGACGGGCCAGAACCTGCATCTGCACAACCCGCTCGACAAAGGGCACCAGCCCTTCGGAGCCGGACGCGCGGTCCTTGAGGTGGATGCAGACATCCGGCCGCAGCGCGGCGATGATGCCAATCAGGTCGCCGCGGATCTGGTCATCCAGGCCCGCGCCCATGATCACGCATTCGATACGCGGCTCGGTCTCCAGCTGGCGCACCACTTCTGGCTGGTCATGCGCGCCCAGCCAGTGGATCGGCAGATGGTCCAGCTCCTCAGCCACATTGCCGATCACATGCGGCAGCTTTCCGATCAGTAACACAACAGGTTTCATTGCACTCTCCACCCTATGCCAGGGCGCCATTTCGGGACGTCCCTCGGTTTACAGGTAGTGCGAAATGAGCGGGGATCACGCCAAGACGAGCTGCAGCGTTGGAACTATGGCTGCTGGGCCGGGAGTAGCTAAAATCGAATTGAGATGGACATTCAATGCCGACGGATGCTTTGTATGCGAAATGCAAACCTGAGTTGAAGGATGGATTGTTGAGCCTTTCATATTTCAGTTTCAAACAGACGGTCAAATCTGCCTGTGTAGTGACCTCAGCAGCCTTAGCGGCTTGCGCGCCGGTGCCAGATCCTGAGCCGCCGGCGCCAGCTCCATTTGTTAAAGCTGAACGTCCCGCGCTCAGAGGAACACTAACGAAACAAATTGAGTTCCGGGCTTCAGAGATGACGTCTGGTCCGCATAGACCCGTTGCGGCAGCGTGTTCGGTCAAAGGGGAACAGTTCCGGGCTCGCTTTCAGACGCCCGCAACATTGGCAATTCCCGTAAGCAGCGAGGGGTGGGCAATTGACAAGATCAGTTGCAAATTCGGCGGTGAAGTCGCTGAATGGACTAGCTTTCCAACAGCAAAATCAAGTTGGGCATTAGTATTGTTCAGCGAAGCCACTGAAGCTGTAAAGAAGTCCGAAAAGAGAAAGACCCAAATGATATTCGGCGATCAACACGTGCATTCTGTAGCTTTTCCGGAGACGAACTAGACGCCGTCATCGGCAAAGACCCCTAGCACGGTCGAAGTTAGGACAGGGAAGATTTGGTTTCGGACTGTTGATTTGCTTTGATATGCCGTCTGCGGAACCTAAGGTCTTTGAGGGTCCGCAGACCGCCGGAGCAATTATCCTTCAGCCTCAGCCCCGATCATCGCCTTCACGATCGCCTTGGCGCTGTCAGAGTTCCACTCCGCATCGCCCAGAAGCCGCGCGACCTCCTTACCGTCGCGGTCCAGCAGCACCGTGATCGGCAGCCCGATCACCGCCATCTCGCGGGCCAGCGCCTGTTTCGGGTCCTGGTGGCGGGGCAGGCTGTTGATGCCGTTCTCGTCAAAGAACTTCTGGATGCCGGCGGGGGAGTTGCGCCCGGTGGCGATGGTCAGCACCTGGAAATCCTCGCCGCCGAACTCCTGCTGCAGCTCTTCCAGCTGCGGCATTTCCTTGCGGCAGGGGGCGCACCAGGTGGCCCAGAAGTTCAAGAGCACAATCTTGCCCTGGTAATCCCCCAGGGATGCAGTGCCCGCGCTGTCGGCCAGATCAAAGGCGGCGTTGGACACGTCGCGCGGCTCGGCATGCACGACCAGCTTCTTCATCGAGCCGTCGCGCAAGCCTTCCAGCTGCGCGGGGTCCGCCGCAAAGGCGGCATTTGCACCCAAGGTCAGGGCCATATAAAGGGAAAGCTGACGAAACAGACGCATATTATCTCCGGGGTTCCACACCATGACAGATCAATCCTCGAACCAGATGTGGGGCGGCCGCTTTGCCGCTGGCCCGGACGCGATCATGGAGGCAATCAATGCCTCGATCGGGTTCGACAAGCGGATGGCAGCGCAGGACATTGCCGGCTCCAGGGCCCATGCGGCGATGCTCGCCGCCACAGGTGTCATTACGGATAATGATGCGGAGGCCATTCGGGAAGGGCTGCTCACCGTTTTGTCAGAGATTGAGGGCGGAACCTTCCAATTTTCCACCGCACTGGAAGACATCCACATGAACGTGGAGGCCCGCCTGAAAGAAATCATCGGCGAGCCTGCAGGCCGTCTGCACACGGGCCGGAGCCGCAATGACCAGGTCGCGACCGATTTCAAACTCTGGGTGCGCGACCAGCTGGACGCAGCAGAAAGCGGCCTCTTGGCGCTGATCCGCGCGCTTCTGTCGCAGGCTGATGCCGGCGCCGATTGGGTGATGCCGGGCTTCACCCACCTGCAGACCGCGCAGCCGGTGACCTGGGGCCACCACATGATGGCCTATGTCGAGATGTTCGGCCGCGACCTCAGCCGCGTGCGCGACGCCCGCGCGCGGATGAACGAATCGCCCTTGGGTGCGGCGGCGCTGGCCGGCACTTCCTTCCCGATCGACCGGGAGATGACAGCGAAGGCGCTGGGCTTCGACCGCCCGGCGGCAAACTCGCTGGATGCGGTGTCCGACCGTGACTTCGCGCTGGAATTCCTGAGCACCGCGTCGATCAGCGCCGTGCATCTCAGCCGCTTTGCCGAGGAGTTGGTAATCTGGTCCTCCGCGCAGTTCCGCTTCGTAACGCTCAGCGACCGGTTCTCGACCGGCTCGTCGATTATGCCGCAGAAGAAGAACCCGGATGCGGCTGAGCTGATCCGCGCCAAGGTGGGCCGGATTTATGGCGCCAACACCGCGCTGATGATGGTGATGAAGGGGCTGCCGCTGACCTATTCCAAGGACATGCAGGAAGACAAGGAACAGGTCTTTGACGCCGCCGATAACTGGATGCTGGCGCTGGCGGCGATGGAAGGCATGGTGAAAGACATGACCGGCAACCGCGAAAGCCTGGCTGCCGCGGCTGGCTCCGGCTTCTCTACCGCCACCGACCTGGCGGACTGGCTGGTGCGGGTGCTGAAGGTTCCGTTCCGCGATGCCCACCACGTGACCGGCACCCTTGTTGCCATGGCCGAAAAGCGCGGCTGCGATCTGCCGGACCTGTCGCTGGCGGACATGCAAGGCGTTCACGAAGGCATCACAGAGGACATCTTCTCTGTGCTTGGTGTCGAAAACTCGGTAAACTCGCGGATGTCATACGGCGGCACCGCGCCCGCCCAGGTGCGCGCGCAGATTGCCCGCTGGACAGAGGTGCTGGCAGGCTGAGCCCGCAAGGGCAAGCCGCGGCAAGGAGGCAGACAATGCGCAACATGATCTTTGCTTTGCTGGGGATGGCGGTGCTGTCGGCCTGCGGGGCGGACGGCGAACCGGTGCAGCCGACCCTGAATGCAGGGGTCGGCGTCGGCAGCGGCGGCGTCCACGTCGGCGGCGCAGTGGGCCTGCACAAGGGGCCGCTCAGCGTCTTTCTGGGCTTCTAGCCCCCGCGCCCTTGATGCGGTGCAGCTGAGCAACCACTTTGAAGCCGCCCCGCATCAATGCCGGGGCGGTTTTGCTTTAGGGATATTGCAATGAAAGCAGCGGTTGCCCTTTTGGCCCTGCTCGGGCTCGCGGCCTGCGAAACCGGCGCACCGGCGGCAAATCCGCCGCGCAAAGATGAACCCGCTGCAGCCGGGGTGACGGTCTCCGGTTCTGCCCGGGTTGGGGTGTCCAGCTCGTTCTAGCGTGCACGGGCAATGGCCGGACAGGGCAGGTCTCCCTTCCGGATGCTGTTTGCTTTGGTGCGTGCCGTATCTGATGTGCTGTCTGCCAGCGGTTAAGGAGTGGCGGCGCCGCCAAGGGGCGGAGGCGGGACGGGAGAGGTCTCCCGCACGCGAAACGTCGTCTGTGCGTGCCCCTGCCAAAGGGCCCTGTTCCTGAGTGCCGGGGGTGTCAGGCCCGGCGGTGACCGCGATCAGGAAGCAGCATGGCATCAGCAGCTTAAGATCACGTGAGGCCAGCGTTCGCTGGCTGTGCAACACCCGAAGCCGTGCGCTTTGAGGCCGCGTTTGCGCAGCGAGTATTTCTGGAAAGATGAAAGCGCAGGTTCGGCGGCTTCATCTTTCCCAAAATACTCAATCCCGGCATCAGCCTGCAGCGGAACGCTTTCGGGTTAGACGCAGCCCGCCGCGCGCCCGCGCGGCGCCGGGCCCAACGGGCGCAGGCGCATCTTTGATGCGTCTGAGGCGGGCGGGAGCGCTGCTTTGTTTCAGCTGTGCGGCACGGGGCGGAATCATTTGATCCATCTGCCCCTTTTGCCCTAAACGCGGAAGCATGGATCATTTTCTCTACCGTGACGGCGCGCTCTGTGCCGAAGACGTTCCCATCTCCGAGATCGCCGCGGCGGTGGGGACCCCGTTCTATGTCTATTCCACAGCCACCCTCTTGCGCCATTTCCGTCTGTTCGACGAGGCGCTGGACGGCACCGACCATCTGGTCTGCTTTGCGATGAAGGCGGCCTCAAACCAGGCGATCCTGAAGACCCTGGCGCAGGCTGGCGCGGGCATGGATGTGGTCAGCCAGGGCGAATATTTGCGCGCCAAGGCGGCCGGGGTGCCGGGGGACCGGATCGTCTTTTCCGGTGTCGGCAAGACGGCAGAGGAAATCCGCACAGCTTTGACCGGCGGCATCCGCCAGTTCAACGTGGAATCCGAACCGGAGATGGACGTGATGAGCGTTGTGGCGGAGGAGCTGGGCGTGAAAGCCCCGATTACTATCCGGGTCAATCCGGATGTGGACGCCAAGACCCACGCCAAGATCGCCACTGGAAAATCCGAGAACAAGTTCGGCATCCCGATTGCCCGCGCCCGCGAGGTTTATGCCCGCGCCGCTGCTCTGCCGGGGCTGGATGTCGTGGGGATCGATGTCCATATCGGTTCGCAGCTGACCGATCTGGAGCCGTTCCGGCTGGCTTACCAAAAGGTGGCGGAGCTGACCGAAACCTTGCGCGCCGACGGCCACAACATCCGCCGTCTCGACCTGGGCGGCGGACTCGGCATTCCATATGTGCGCTCCAATTCCGCGCCGCCCTTGCCAGTGGAATACGGCCAGATGGTCAAGGAGATCCTCGGCCACTTGGGCTGCGAGATCGAAATCGAACCAGGCCGGCTGATTGCGGGCAACGCAGGCCAGCTGGTGTCGAAAGTGATCTATGTGAAATCGGGCGAGGGGCGTGATTTCCTGATCCTCGATGCGGCGATGAACGACCTGATCCGCCCGGCGATGTATGAGGCGCATCACGACATCATCCCGGTCAAGGAAGCCGCAGCGGGTGTGGAAAGCCAGCCCTATGACATCGTCGGCCCGGTGTGCGAAACAGGCGATACCTTTGCCAAGCAGCGCGATCTGCCGCCGCTGGCTGCGGGTGATCTGGTCTCCTTCCGCAGCGCCGGGGCCTATGGCGCGGTGATGGCGAGCGAGTACAATTCCCGCCCGCTGATCCCCGAAGTGCTTGTGCATGGGGATCAATTCGCGGTTATTCGCCGGCGGCCGGACTATGAAGAGATGATAAACCGCGATACCATCCCGGAGTGGCTCTGAAGCGATCCGGACGCGATCCGGCGCGGGCCATCTGAGGATGAGGCCCGAATGCCCTTTGTTCGCCGAACTGACCGCCGGGCCGGCCGGCAGGCCGATCCGGTCCTGAAACAGCTGTGCTGGCCGCTGCGCGTGACGCAGGCCGGACTGGTGGCGGAACGCGCCCTGCGCAGTTTCTGGCCGCTGGCCTCGGTGCTGATGGCGGCGCTGGCGGCCTTGATGCTGGGGCTGCACCAGATGCTGCCGGAGCGGTTGGTCTGGACCGGTGCGATGGCGGTGCTGATTGCCGCCGCGGCGGCGCTGGGCCGGGGCGTGTGGCGGTTCCGCTGGCCGGGCCGGGCTCTGGCGCTTGAACGCCTCGACCAAACTTTGCCGGGCCGGCCGGTCACCGCATTGCTCGACACCCAGGCCATCGGGGCAGAGGATGCCGCCTCAGCCGCGCTGTGGCAGGCGCATCAGCGGCGGATGGCTGCGGCGGCGGCCCAGGCCAGGGCGCCAGCCCCGGATCTCAACATTGCATCCTCCGACCCCTATGGCCTGCGCTATATGGCCGGGCTGCTGCTGGCGGTGGCGGTGCTGTTCGGTTCGATCTGGCAGGTGGCCTCGGTCCGGGATCTGGGGGCAGGCAGCGGTGCTGCTCTGAACGGTCCGGCGTGGGAGGGCTGGGCGGAGCCGCCAGCCTACACCCGGCTGCCGGTGCTTTATCTGAACGACCAGGACGCCGGCGTGCTGCAGCTGCCCGAGGGCAGCCGCGTCACCCTGCGGTTTTACGGGGAGGCGGGCGCGCTGGAGCTGGCTGAGACTGTTTCCGGGCAAGGCGGCGGCGCAACGGAAACACCGCAAACCGCACTAGAGTTTGAAGTCGCCCGCAGCGGCAGCTTTGCCATTGAGGGCAACGGCGGGCGCAGCTGGCAGGTGGAGGTGATCCCCGACATCCCGCCCAAGGTGGCGGTAGCGGGCCAGCCCGAACTGGAAAACGACGGCTACACCAGCCTGGCCTTTGCGGCACAGGACGATTACGGCGTGGCGGCCGGGCAGGTGCGGGTCGCGCTGGATCTTGCGGCGGTTGAACGGCGCCACGGGCTGGCCGCCGACCCCGATCCGCGCGCGGCGCTGGTGCTGGACCTGCCGCTGCCCTTGTCCGGCTCGCGCAAGGACTTCACCGAAAAGCTGATCGAGGATTTTTCCCAGCATCCCTGGGCCAACCTGCCGGTGGTCTTCACCTTTTCTGCGGTGGATGAGGCAGGCCAGTCGTCAGCAGCCGCCGGATTTGGCGCCGAACTCTTGACCCGCCGGTTCTTCGATCCGCTGGCAGCAGCAGTGATCGAACAGCGCCGCGACCTGTTGTGGGCGCGCGCCAATTCGGTGCGGGTGGCGCAGGTGATCCGCACCCTGACGCATCGGCCCGAAGGGCTGTTCCGCGATTATGGTGATTATCTGCGGCTGCGCACCATTTTGCGTCGGCTGGAAAGCTACACTGTTGCGGGATCTATCCCCGAACCGCAGCAGGAGGAGATCGCCGCCGCGCTATGGGATCTGGCGATCCAGCTGGAAGAAGGCGACGTGGGCGACGCGCTGGAGCGGATGCAGCGGGCACAGGAGCGGCTGAGCCAGGCGATGCGCGACGGTGCCAGCGAGCAGGAGATCGCCCGCCTGATGCAGGAGCTGCGCGAGGCGACCCAGGACTACCTGCGCCAGCTGAGCCGGCAGGCAGAAGCCAATGGCGAGATGATGGATCCGGGCGAAATGCCTGAGGATATGATGACCCTCAGCCAGGATGATCTGCAGGCCATGATGGACCGCATTCAGGAGCTGATGGAGCAGGGCCGCATGGCCGAGGCCGAACAGGCCCTGCGCGAGTTCCAGGAAATGATGGAAAACATGCGGATGACCCGCTCGCAGCAGGGGCAGGGCCAGGGCAATGAGGGCCGCGAGGCGATGGAGGGGCTGGCGGAAACCTTGCGCGAGCAGCAGGGGCTTTCGGATCAGGCTTTCCGTGATCTGCAGGAACAGTTCAACCCCGGTGCCCGCAGCGGTGAGAGCCAGGGCAATGAAGGCCGCGACGGCGGGCTGGGCCGCGGCCAGAGCCACCAGGGCGGCCAGGGCGGCGACAGCGGCCAGGATGGCCAGGGCGGCGACGGGGCGGACAGCCGCAATCCGGATGGCCAGGGCGGCAACGGCCGCGAACAACCGGGGCAGGGCGGTTCACTGGCTGACCGCCAGCAGGCCCTGCGCCAGCAGCTGCAGCAGCAGCGCGACGGGCTGCCCTATCTGGGCGGCGAAGCCGGGGATGGCGCGCGCGAGGCGCTGGACCGCGCAGGCCGCGCCATGGAAGGGGCTGAGGACGCACTGCGCGGCGGCGACAACGCCGAAGCCATCGACCGGCAGTCCGACGCGATGGAGGCGCTGCGCGAGGGCATGCGCAGTCTGGGCGAAGCGCTGGCGCAGCGTGACGATGGGCAGCGCAACGGCCAGGGACAGCCTTCGGCCACCGCACAGGGCGAACGTCTGGACCCGCTGGGCCGCGGCAATGGCACCGTGGATGACGGCGGCAAGGTGGGCGAAGGCAATGCTTACCGCCGCGCCTGGGACCTTCTGGAGGATATCCGCCGCCGCGCCGGAGAGCGCGAACGCAGCGAGCGGGAGCGCAGTTACCTGCAGCGGCTGCTGGACCGGTTCTGAAGCCCGGCGGCGGCCCGCCCTAGCAGCTGGATGTTCACCGTCGGCCGCGGAACAGCGGGTGCTACTGCACGCTGATCAGGGATTTCACCTGCCCGTCCAGCCAAAGCCGCGCCTGATCAACCCAGACGACATAGCTTTGGAGTGCAGGATCCGCTGACGGCAGATTTTCGGCAATCAGCCCCGCGTTGTCATAGACAACGACCAGCAGCAGGGCCGCGATCAGCGACAGGGTAAACCCGCGGGCGAAATTGCTTTTGCGCGGTACCTTCGAGGCATAGGTGGGCGCCTGCGGGGCAGGGGCGGCAGCGGTGCCTGAGCGCAGGGTAGAATTGATTTCTTCGATGTCAGGCAGCAGTTCCTTGCGCGAGCCGCTTTCGGCGGCGGCGATCTGGTGCGGGTCTTCGCCGCGGATCCGAGCCATCCGGTCCCGGGCCTGCCGGTTGCGCTGGGCAGCCTCGTCCTCAGCGGCGGCGGTATCCAGCCCCAGGTCAGGCTGGGTTTCCAGGCTTTGGCTCTCTGCGGCCCGCAGCGAAACCTCCCGCGCGGCTTCCTCGCGCAAGATATCGGCCATCGCCGGATCCATCGCCCGCGCCCGCTGCGGGACTGCCGCAGGGGCAGGGGCCGTGCCACCCTCATCAGCATCGCTGCCGGACGGCGCGCGGGTATTCTCTTCGGCGTTGTCCAGAGCCACGCTGGCGTCTTCCGCCTCGTTCTGCGGGGCGGGGTCCTCGGCTTCCTGCTGAGCGGGTGCTGCCTCTTGCAAAACCCTCTCCGGCGTGCCGATTTCGGGCTCCGGCTCCGGCTCCGGTTCAGCCGCGCTTCCTTCCGCCTCCGGCGGCCGTTCGCGCGCCTCTTCTGGTGCCGGGGGGGCGCTGTCCTCGAGAGCGGTGCCAGCGGGCGCCTCCAGCGCTGCCGCATCCTCTGCTTCGCCGGCGGCCTGCTGAAACCATGTCTGGCCGCAATTGGAGCATTGCACGTCCCGCCCTTCGGCAGGGATCACATCCTCCGGCACTTCGTACTGGGCCGCGCAATTCGGGCAGGTCAGGCGCATCATGCTCTCCTCGGCACCATTCCGCCGCCTTGCTGGCGGCAGGTTGTTTTTAAGGCAACTATAGGCATCCGCCGCAGCCGGTGAAAGTGCCATTTGCGGCGGTGCCCGGGCACCGGGTTTCCCGGCAACAGAGCCCCCATTGAAACTGCCGGCCCCTTCGGGCAAAACAGCCGGGCGCCATAAATGCGCGCGTTCAGGGGGCAGCAGTGATCGAGCTGGAAAATGTGGGCTACAATTACGGCGGCGGCGAGCTGCTGAATGCGGTGTCGGTGCAGCTGGCGCCGGGCTCCTTCCATTTCCTGACCGGCCCGTCCGGGGCGGGCAAGACCACGCTTCTAAAACTGTGTTACGGCGCCTTGAACCCAACCGCGGGCCGAGTGCGCGCTTTTAACATGGATGTGCATGGGCTGGACCGCGATCAGATGGCCTATCTGCGCCGCCGGGTTGGCGTTGTGCACCAGGACTGCCGGTTCCTGGATCACCTGCCGGTGATTGAGAATATCGCGCTGCCGCTGTTGGTGTCGGGGCGCGAGCTGAGCCATGAGGAGGCCAATCTTCAGGAGCTGCTGAACTGGGTTGGCCTCAGCGAGCGCGCCCATGCACTGCCGCCGGAGCTGTCGGGCGGCGAGCGCCAGCGGGCCGCGCTGGCGCGCTCGGTGATCCTGTCGCCGGACGTGATCATCGCTGATGAACCCACCGGCAACGTTGATTGGGAAATGTCGCAGCGTCTATTGCAGCTGCTGGTGGAGCTGAACCGGATGGGCAAGACCATCCTGGTTGCCACTCATGACCTTTCGCTGATCCGCGCCGCCAAGAAACAGGTGCAGGCACGGGTGCTGCGGATTTCCAACCGGCAGCTGCAACTGGCGGGGGCGGACCTATGAGCGAAGGCAGGCTGCGCAAGCTGATCCTGGGTGACACGCAGGCCGACCGGGTGGTCCCGCCCAGCGGCTTCACCGCCCAGCTGACCCTGTTTGTCTCTGGTGCCATGGCGTTTCTGGCGGTTTTTGCGCTGGCGTTGTCGATGGCGTCCGGGCGGCTGGCCGACCAATGGGCCGAGGAGCTGGCGCGCGCTGCCACCCTGCGCATCAACGCCCCGGCAGAGCAGCGTGCGGCCCAGACAGAGGCGGCGCTGGAAATTCTGCGCCAGACGCCCGGCGTCGCCACCGCGCGGGCGCTGACGGGCGAGGAACAGGCGGCGCTGCTGGCGCCCTGGTTCGGTGCCGGCGTGCCGGTGGGCGATCTGCCGCTGCCGCAGCTGATTGAGGTGACAGGCAATGATGCGGGCTATGACGCCCAGGGCCTGCGGCTGCGGCTGCAGGCGGAGGTGCCGGGCGCGGTGCTGGATGACCACACCCGCTGGCGGGCGCCGCTGGTGGATGCGGCCCGTGCCCTGCGCCGCCTGGCCTGGGTGTCCATTCTGCTGATCGGCGGCGCCACTGCCGCCATGATCACCCTGGCCGCCAATGCGGCCCTGGCGGCCAACGCCCAGGTGATTGAGGTGCTGCGGCTGGTCGGGGCGCTGGACAGCTATATCGCCCAGGCCTTCATTCGCCGCTTTACCCTGCGGGCGCTGACCGGAGCCGCTGCAGGCGTCGTGCTGGGCATGATCGGGGTCTGGCTGATGCCGGAAGCCTCCGATGAGGGCGGTTTCCTCACCGGGCTGGGCTTTCAGGGCTGGGGCTGGCTGGTGCCGCTTCTGATACCGCCGCTGGGCGCGCTGGTGGCCTTTGCCGCCACCACCCGTGCGGCCACCAAACGTCTGGGGGTCCTTTCGTGAAAAATCCCATCCAATGGCTGCGTTCCTTGGTGTTCATCGTGCAGATGTATCTGGCGATGCTGGTGCTGGGGATCGTCTTTGCCCCTTGGGCGATGGCCTCTCCCAAGGGGGCCCGGACCGCCTGCAAAAGCTTTGCCCGCTGGGCGCTGTGGACCGCCCGCTGGATGGTCGGCATCCGCGCCGAGGTGCGTGGACAGGTGCCTTCTGGCGAAGTGATCGTCGCCGCCAAGCACCAGAGCTTTCTGGATATCCTGATCATCTTCAACGCGGTGCCTTCGGCGCGGTTTATCATGAAGCGCGAGTTGATGTGGACGCCGGTGATCGGCGTTTATGCCAAGCGGCTGGGCTGCGTGCCGGTGAACCGCGGCAAGCGCGGCGCGGCGATTGCCAAGATGGTGAAGGACGTTGCGAAAGAGAGCAAAGAGCCCGGCCAGCTGATCATCTATTCGCAAGGCACCCGTGTGGCGCCGGGGGCCAGGAAACCCTACAAGGTCGGCACCGCGGTTCTGTATGACGGGCTGAAGCAGCCCTGCATTCCTGCCGCCACCAATGTCGGCGTGTTCTGGCCCCGCACCGGCATCTACCGCAAGCCGGGGCTGGCGGTGGTGGAGTTCCTTGAGCCGATGCAGCCGGGGATCACCCGCGAGGAATTCATGGCGCAGCTGGAAGCGCGGGTGGAGAGCCGTTCCGACGACCTGATGCGGGAAGCCGGGTTCGACCCTGAGCAGGCAACGGTTCAAGCCTGATTTGCCGCCGCTGCGGCGGGGAGGCGAGGAAACTCCCTGCGAAGAATTCTGCCCGGCTGGCGCCGGGCGGGAGCATCAGCGGATCACTTCGCCGATAAGGATCTGCGGCTGCACATCGGTGAAGTTCGGGATGTCATCCAGCGCAGGCCCCGCGGCCTGCATCGCTGCATCCATCGCAGCCTGATCGGCAAAGACCAGCGTGGCGATGGCAAAGAACGGCGCCGGGACATGCGGCCCGCCTGCCAGCCCCTTGGTCACCACAATCGATTGCACATGCGGACCCATGTGCTGGTCCACGATTTTCATATGGGTGTCTGCGTAATAGGCGTGGTCGAAGGCCTTGCCTTCGGCAGCCGGGTAGATGACTTGCAATGAAGCGGCCATGGTTGTGTCTCCTGCGGGTTGAAAAGCTGCCCCAGTCATATGCGGATTTCCTTCCGCGCCAAATAGAAAAAGGGCAGCCGCAACGGGCTGCCCTGAACTGACTGCCGTTCGGCGCGGCTCAGCTGTGGATCGGCCCGTCGCCGCAGGCCAGAGCGGCCTCGCGCACGGCTTCGGAGTAGGTCGGGTGCG
Organism: Leisingera sp. CC-HEC093; assembly: GCF_059429195.1. Classification (NCBI taxonomy): domain Bacteria; kingdom Pseudomonadati; phylum Pseudomonadota; class Alphaproteobacteria; order Rhodobacterales; family Roseobacteraceae; genus Leisingera; species Leisingera sp. CC-HEC093. Next base: position 2,461,342 of record NZ_JCAIJR010000001.1, read on the forward strand.
CGTGGCAGGTCAGCGCCACGTCCTCCGCCGAGGCGCCGAATTCCATCGCCACGCACAGCTCGTGGATCATGTCGCCGGCCGCCGGACCGATGATTGCGGCCCCCAGGATGCGGTCGGTTTCAGCGTCGGTGATGATCTTGACAAAGCCGCCCTCGGCCTGGCCCACGGCCTTGGCGCGCGCATTGCCCATGAACATGAACTTGCCCACCTTGACCTTCTTGCCCTCTGCTTTCAGCGCGTCTTCGGTCGCACCGACCGTGGCGACTTCAGGCGTGGTGTATACGACGCCCGGAATGACGCCGTAGTTCACATGGCCGTGTTTGCCCGCGATCACCTCGGCCACCGCCATGCCTTCATCTTCGGCCTTGTGCGCCAGCATCGGGCCTTCGATCACGTCGCCGATGGCATAGATGCCCTTGATATTGGTGGCCCAGTGGTTGTCAGTGGCGATCTGGCCGCGCTCTGTCATCTTGATGCCGAGCGCATCCAGCCCCAGCCCCTCGGAGTAGGGCTTGCGGCCCGTCGCAACCAGCACCACATCGGCGTCCAGCGTGGCCTCATCACCGCCTTTCTTGGGCTGGTACTTGACCTTGGCCTTGGTTTTGGAGGTTTCCACCCCCTGCACCGCGGCGCCCAGGATGATGTTGAGGCCCTGCTTTTCCAGGATCCGCTTGAAGGAGCGCTGCACATCCTTGTCCATGCCGGGGCAGACCGCGTCCATGTATTCCACCACGGTCACCTCGGAGCCGAGACGGGCATAGACAGAGCCCAGTTCCAGTCCGATCACGCCGGCACCGATCACTGCCAGTTTCTTCGGGATCTTCGGCAGCTCCAGCGCGCCGGTGGAGGAGACCACGACTTTCTCGTCGATCTCGACACCCGGAATGGAGGCAGGCACCGAGCCGGAGGCGATCACGATGTTCTTGGCCTCATGCACCTCGTCACCGACCTGCACCTTGCCGGCCGCGGGGATCGAGGCCCAGCCCTTGATCCAGTCGATCTTGTTCTTCTTGAACAGGAATTCGATGCCGCCGGTGTTCTGGCCGATCACCTCTTCCTTGTAGGCCTTCATCTGGTCCCAGTCGACCGAGGGGCTTTTGCCCTTGAGGCCCATATGGGCAAAGTTGTGCTCTGCCTCATGCAGCAGGTGGGTTGAGTGCAAGAGCGCCTTGGACGGGATGCAGCCCACATTGAGGCAGGTGCCGCCGAGGGTCTCGCGGCCCTCGACAACAGCTGTCTTCAGTCCCAGCTGGGCGCAGCGGATGGCGCAGACATAGCCGCCGGGGCCGGCGCCGATTACGATGACGTCATATTGGGACATGGGTCGGTTTTCCTCTGTTCTCCCCGGTTCCGTTTGGCGGAACACGCATCTGGGGATAGTGGTCTTAGGATCAGACGGGGGTCAACATCTTGATCGAGATATTGGTGACCCCGTCGCGTTCAAGGTGCATGGCGAGTTCTTCCGAGCCGAAGAAGGCGCGGGCCTTGTTCAGGTCGGTGATCGCAAACAGCGCCACGGCGTGGTTCCTTCGGTCCGGATCGCTCCAGACGTTCAAATCGGTGATGCCCGCGGCCTGACGGTTGCGCTTGTCCTGCCGGAACACGGTCAGCCAGGCGTTGAAATCGGCCACATCGGCCTGCCAAAGTACGTGGGTTGCCATCGGTGTTACTCCTTTGTCCGTATTAAAAGCAGGATGCACCGGATGGGGCGGGGAGCGCTTTGATTCCACTCAATTAACGGGGGGCGGGGGGCAATACTTTCCAAGTGGGGGCGCTGCCCCCGGCCCATGCGGGCCTCCCCCGGAGTATTTTTGCAAAGGTGAAAGCTCATGCGAGGAGCACCCCCGCGAGCATCGCGGCCAAGCCGCTGGTGGCGATGAGCCAGATTGCGGTGCGCAGATAGGGCACGCCGCTGAGGTAGGCGGGCAGGTAGAGGGCGCGGCCCCCGAGATAGGTGTATATCCCGCCGGTGATCAGGGCGCCTTGCAGGCTGGCCAGTTCCGCGACCAGCGCCAGGCTGATGAAGATCGGGGCGGTTTCCAGGAGATTGGTGAAGGCGCGCCGCGCCCGGCCCGCCAGCGCGCCGCGGCTGACGGCAGTGTCGCGCGGGCCTGCGGTCCAGGCGTTGCCCACCGAGAGCTTCAAGAGGAAGCTGTCGAAGCTCACGTGGATCAGGCCGAGGATCGAAAGGCAAACAAGGCCCCAGAGCGGGAGGGTCATTGGGATTTTCCTTTGCGCTGCTTGATCCAAAGGGCAAAGGGATAGACCCAACCCGCAATGGAAAACGCCAGGAGAGCTTTGTGACTGGGTTTCGTGAAGCCTTCGAGACCGGACATCAGTAATCCCGGCAGTACTATGACCGAGGCTATTAACCAGGCACGGAACCAGAATGCAGTCGGGTGCTGTTTCCTGAATGAGACAAGCCGGTGCTTGAAAGCGAATAGCTTTGGGAATTCCTGTTCCGCATCTGGCTCAGGCTGATAGCTCATTTAAATCTCGGGCAGGAAATTACTTGTGGTTTCTGTAACCCCGGGCCGGTTTCGGGCCCGGGGCGATGTGTGCCGACCTTACAGATCCATCAGCAAACGCCGCGGATCCTCGAGGGCTTCCTTGACGCGGACCAGGAAGGTCACGGCGCCTTTGCCGTCGACGATGCGGTGGTCATAGCTCAGCGCCAGATACATCATCGGGCGGATCACCACCTGGCCGTTGATCGCCATCGGGCGGTCCTGGATTTTGTGCATGCCAAGGATGCCGGACTGCGGCGGGTTCAGGATCGGCGAGGACATCAGCGAGCCGTAGACGCCGCCGTTGGAGATGGTGAAGGTGCCGCCCTGCATCTCGGCCATCGACAGCTTGCCGTCGCGGGCGCGGGCGCCTTTTTCGGCGATGGCTTTTTCGATTGCGGCAAAGGACATGGAGTCCGCATCGCGGATCACCGGCACAACCAGGCCCGTGGGTGTGCCTGCGGCGATGCCCATATGGACAAAGTTCTTGTAGACGATGTCGGTGCCGTCGATCTCAGCGTTGACTTCCGGCACTTCCTTCAGCGCGTGGCAGCAGGCCTTGGTGAAGAAGGACATGAAGCCCAGTTTCACACCGTGTTTCTTCAGGAACAGATCCTTGTACTCATTGCGCAGGGCCATCACCTCGGTCATATCCACCTCGTTATAGGTGGTGAGCATGGCGGCGGTGTTCTGACTGTCTTTCAGGCGCTTGGCGATGGTCTGGCGCAGGCGGGTCATCTTCACCCGTTCTTCGCGGGCGGCGTCATCGGCGGTGACCGGGCCGCGCACCTGGGCGGGTGCCGGGGCCGCGGCGGGCGCGGATTTGGCGGCGGCGACGGCAGCGGCGACGTCTTCCTTCATGATGCGGCCGTCGCGGCCGGTGCCGGTGACCTGCGCTCCGTCGATGCCGGCCTCTGCCATTGCTTTTTCAGCGGACGGCGCGTTGGCCACGTCCTTGGCCGGGGCTGCGGCTGCTGCTGGAGCTTCTTTGGCCGCCGGTGCAGCGGCGGCGCGGGAAGCGGAGCCGGAAATCACGCCGAGCTTGGCGGACGCAGCCACGGTTTCGCCTTCCTCTGCGGTGATCTCAGCCAGCACGCCGGCGGCCGGGGCGGGCACCTCGACAGAAACCTTGTCGGTTTCCAGCTCGCACAGCATTTCGTCCTGCGCAACGCTGTCGCCGACCTTCTTGAACCAGGTGGAGACGGTGGCCTCGGAAACGGATTCGCCCAGGGCAGGCACGGTGATGTCGGTGCTGGAATCGCCGCCTTCGGAGACCTCGGCGGTTTGCGGGGCGTTGGCCTTGGGCTTCACGGTTTCCGGGCCGGCGCTGCCGGCTTCTGCGATGTTGGCGAGCAGTGCGTCAACGCCGACGGTATCGCCCTCGGCAGCAACGATATCGGCCAGCTTGCCCGACGCGGGCGAGGGCACCTCGACCGTCACCTTGTCGGTTTCCAGCTCGCAGAGCATTTCATCGGCACTGACGGCGTCGCCGGGTTTCTTGAACCAGGTGGCCACGGTGGCCTCGGTCACGGATTCGCCCAGGGTGGGTACGCGGACTTCGGTTGTCATGTCTCTTTATCCTCAGATGCTCAGCGCTTCGTTCACGAGGGCTGCTTGTTGGGCTTTGTGTTCGCTGGCCAGGCCGGTTGCCGGCGAGGCCGAAGTGGCGCGGCCCGCATAGACAGGCCGGGTGTGCTTGGCGCCGATGCGGCTCAGCACCCATTCGATGTTGGGCTCGATGAAGGTCCAGGCACCCTGGTTCTTGGGTTCTTCCTGGCACCAGACCATTTCCGCCTGCTTGAAGCGCTCCAGTTCCTTGACCATCGAGATGGCGGGGAACGGGTAAAACTGCTCCACCCGCATCAGATAGACGTCGTCGATGCCGCGGGCGTCGCGTTCCTCCAGCAGGTCGTAGTAGACCTTGCCCGAGCACATCACCACGCGCTTGATCTTGTCGTCCGGCACCAGTTGGGTGTCGGAATTGCCGTGCTGGGCATCATCCCACAGCACCCGGTGGAAGCTGGAGCCGGTGGTGAATTCCTCGGCCTTTGAGACCGCCATTTTGTGGCGCAGCAGCGATTTCGGGGTCATCATGATCAGCGGCTTACGGAAGGTGCGGTGCAGCTGGCGGCGCAGGATGTGGAAATAGTTCGCCGGTGTGGTGCAGTTGGCGACGATCCAGTTGTCCTGACCGCACATCTGCAGGAAACGCTCCAGGCGGGCGGAGGAGTGCTCCGGCCCCTGGCCCTCAAACCCGTGCGGCAGCAGGCAGACGAGGCCCGACATCCTGAGCCATTTGCTTTCGCCGGAAGAGATGAACTGGTCGAACATGATCTGGGCGCCGTTGGCGAAGTCGCCGAACTGGGCCTCCCACAGGGTCAGTGCGTTGGGTTCGGCCAGCGAGTAGCCGTATTCAAAGCCGAGCACTGCGTATTCAGACAGGGCCGAGTCAATCACATCGTACTGGGACTGGCCCGCGCGGATGTTGTTGAGCGGGTAGTAGCGCTCCTCGGTCTCTTGGTTGACGATGCCGGAATGGCGCTGCGAGAAGGTGCCGCGGGTGGCATCCTGGCCTGACAGGCGCACCGGGTAGCCTTCCAGCATCAGCGAGCCGAAGGCCAGCGCCTCACCGGTGGCCCAATCGAAGCCTTCGCCGGCTTCGAACATCTTGCCGCGGGCGTCCAGGAAGCGGCCCACCGTGCGGTGCAGCGGGAAGCCGTCCGGCACCCGGCTGAGGGCGGTGCCGATTTCGGCCATGGTTTCCGGCGCGATGGCGGTGCTGCCGCGCTGGTAGTCGGCGTCTTTCTTGTTGAGGTGGGACCAGCGGCCGTCCAGCCAGTCGGCCTTGTTCGGCTTGTAGTCCTTGCCGGTCTCGAACTCTTCGTTCAGATGCGCCTGGAAGGCGGCCTTCATGTCCTCAATCTCGCCCTCGGGGATCAGCCCGTCCTTGACCAGCCGGTCGGTGTAGAGGGTGAGCGTGGTTTTGTGGCCCTTGATCTTCTTGTACATCAGGGGGTTGGTGAACATCGGCTCGTCGCCTTCGTTGTGACCGAAGCGGCGGTAGCAGAAGATGTCGATGACCACGTCCTTGTGGAATTTCTGGCGGAACTCGGTGGCGACCTTGGCGGCATGCACCACCGCCTCCGGGTCGTCGCCGTTCACATGGAAAATCGGCGCCTCAACCACCAGCGCGTTGTCCGTGGGGTAGGGGGAGGAGCGCGAGAAATGCGGTGCGGTGGTGAAGCCGATCTGGTTATTCACCACGATATGCATGGTGCCGCCGGCCTTGTGGCCGCGCAGGCCGGAGAGGGCAAAGCATTCCGCTACTACGCCCTGGCCGGCAAAGGCCGCGTCGCCGTGCAGCAGGATCGGCAGCACCTGGCTGCGTTCGCGGTCGCCCAGCTGGTCCTGCTTGGCGCGGACCTTGCCGAGAACCACCGGGTTCACCGCCTCCAGGTGGGACGGGTTGGCGGTCAGGCTGAGGTGAACGGTGTTGCCGTCAAACTCCCGGTCAGAGGACGCGCCGAGGTGGTATTTCACGTCGCCGGAGCCATCCACGTCCTCAGGCTTGAAGCTGCCGCCCTGAAACTCGTTGAAGATCGCCCGGTAGGGCTTTTGCATCACATTGGCAAGGATGTTGAGGCGGCCGCGGTGCGGCATGCCGATCACGATATCCTGCACCCCCAGCGCGCCGCCGCGCTTGATGATCTGCTCCATCGCCGGGATCAGGCTTTCGCCGCCATCCAGGCCGAACCGTTTGGTGCCGGTGTATTTGACGTGCAGGAATTTCTCGAAGCCCTCGGCCTCGACCATCTTGTTGAGGATCGCCTTGCGGCCCTCGCGGGTGAAACGGATTTCCTTGTTGTAGCCCTCGATCCGCTCCTTCAGCCAGGCGGATTGCTCGGGGTTGGAAATATGCATGTACTGCAGCGCAAAGGTGCCGCAATAGGTGCGTTTCACGATGTCGACGATCTGGCGCATGGTCGCGACCTGCAGACCCAGCACGTTGTCGATGAAGATCGGGCGGTCCATGTCGCCGTCGGTGAAGCCGTAGGTCTTGGGGTCCAGCTCCGGATGCGGGGTGGCCGCGCGCATGCCCAGCGGATCGAGTTCCGCCGCCAGGTGGCCGCGGATCCGGTAGGCACGGATCAGCATCAGGGCGCGGATTGAATCCAGCACCGCGCGCTGCACCTGATCGTCTGTGACCTCCACGCCCTTGGCGGCGGCCTTATCCTTGATCTTCTTGCCCGCGCCCTTGGCCTCTGCCGGGGCCGGCCATTCGCCGGTCAGCGCGCCGGTCAGATCGTCATTGGGGGCCGGCGGCCAGTCGCCGCGCGCCCAGGAGGGGCCCTTGGCCTCTGCCTTCACGTCCAGTTCGGCGTCGCCCATCTGGCGGAAGAACTCGGCCCAGGCGGCATCCACCGCATTGGGGTCATTGGCGTAACGGGCATAAAGCTGCTCCAGATACTCCGCATTGTGCCCCTGCATGAAGGACGAGGCGTGGAAGAGGTCGTTGGGCGATTGGTCGGTCATCTTAAGCTCCCGAAGAGTCGGTATGCGGTTTGTGGTGGGCAGGTCAGGGTTCGCACTGGAACGTGACCTGTTCCTTGGTCGGGTCGAGCGACTGTTCCGGGCCGGAGGTGATGGTCACGGAACTGGCGCCCTTGCAGATTTCGGTTTCGATACGGGATTGGGCGTCCTCGATGCTGGTGCCGGGCTCGAAGTTCAACACGCCCTGCATCGGCTGAGTGATGGCCGCGGCGGAAGTGGCGGTGAGGAGAAACAGTCCAAATGCGCCAGCTTTCTTGACGGCAGAAATGATGCCCGTTTTTGTTTGGCATTGTTTGTTTGTGCGGGAGGCTGTTGTTAGCGTTGATGCTGAACAAAACGACGTCATTTTTCTTCCTCCTGCGCAATTGCGTAACGGATAGTGAGCGAACCTTTGAATTCAGGCGGATTGTCCGGGTATTCAACGTAGAGCTCAGGCCGGACAACAACATATTCCCAGTTCATCAAATTATGCTTCGGCAAAAGGTCATTCTCTGCCTGAAACCAATATCCATCAACATAGGTAAAGGAGTGTTTGAACCTCTCATCCATATGGGCAAACTGCTCTTCAATATGAGCCGTATCGCCAAATGTAATGAAACACTTGCTGATCAGTTCCCCGTATGTGGTTGTTTTTTCAGTCAGGAAAATTCTCTCATAAGGCGGAAGCGATCGGTTTAATCCTAACATCTTGACACGGGAGAAACCCGATTTGTTGTTGACTAAAATCCGGTCAGCTGCGTCTGGGTTGTCGTATAACTTCTCCAACGGTAACGAATATTCACTTGCATCGCCGCCGGGTGAAGTATGCAGAATCCATAACCAGACGAATGTGTTCCATGTCTGAATGTCAAATGGGTGCTGAAGTTCCTGGAAGCCCTTTTCAGAGAAGCGATCTGATTTCTCGGAAAGGCTAAGCGCCGGGTCCGCGCAAATGGTTTCAGCAGTTTGCGGGTGCTTTTCGTCATTGGCAGCCAAAGCAATAGATGCACCGCAGCCAGTTAGGGCTGCGGTTGTTAATGTGCGTCCGATGGCTTGCCAAAAGGCCATGCTTACTTGCCGATCGCTTTCAGCACCGCTTCACCCAGGCCGGCCGGGCTTTCGGCGACCACGATGCCTGCGGATTTCATCGCTTCGATCTTGTCCTCGGCGCCGCCCTTGCCGCCGGCGACAATCGCGCCCGCGTGGCCCATGCGGCGGCCCGGAGGGGCGGTGCGGCCTGCGATGAAGCCCGCAACCGGCTTCTTGCGGCCCTTCTTGGCCTCATCGGCCAGGAACTGCGCCGCTTCTTCCTCGGCGGAGCCGCCGATTTCGCCGATCATGATGATGCTCTCGGTCTCGTCATCGGCCAGGAACCATTCCAGCACGTCGATATGCTCGGTGCCCTTGATCGGGTCGCCGCCGATGCCGACGCAGGTCGACTGGCCCAGGCCCACATCGGTGGTCTGCTTCACCGCCTCATAGGTCAGGGTGCCGGAGCGGGACACAACGCCGACGGTGCCGCGCTTGTGGATGTGGCCGGGCATGATGCCGATCTTGCAGGCGTCGGGCGTGATCACGCCGGGGCAGTTGGGGCCGATCAGGATCGAGGAGGAGTTCTCCAGCGCGCGCTTCACCTTCATCATGTCGAGCACCGGGATGCCTTCAGTGATCGCGACGATCACTTCCATCTCGGCGTCGATGGCTTCGAGGATGGAATCCGCGGCAAACGGCGGCGGCACGTAGATCACGGAGGCATTCGCCTCGGTCTTGGCCTTGGCTTCATGCACGGAGTTGAACACCGGCAGGTTCAGGTGGGTCTGGCCGCCCTTGCCGGGGGTCACGCCGCCGACCATCTTGGTGCCGTAGGCGATGGCCTGTTCGGAGTGGAAAGTGCCTTGCGAGCCGGTAAAGCCCTGACAGATGACCTTGGTGTTTTCGTCGATGAGGACTGCCATGTTTTGGTTCCTTCAAGCGGTATGTGTGTGTTGGGTCTGCGGGGTGGCCAGGGATCGGCCGTCGAAGCGGATTTTTTCGAGGGTGGCCCGCCCCAGGACCACACTGGGAAGTATTCGGAAGCCGCCGCGGAATTCGAAAATCCCGCGCCGGAGTTTCTGGCGGATCAGCGGCCAGCCCTTGGGCCGGTGGCGTTTGGGGCCGATGCCTCTTTCGCCGCGCACATCATTGCCCTGTTCGGCCAGCGCCGGCTGCACCTGATAGATCTTGATGCCGCGCGCAGGCTTTGAGGCATCGAAGTTGAACAGCAGGTTGTCCAGGGTGATGTCGAACGGGCGGCTGTCGAGGAAATGCTGCGCCGCCTGGCGCGAGATCACGTAAGCCGCGCCGCCTGAATGGCGGGACATCAGCTGGCGCACCTCGCGGCCCAGATGGGAGAAGCCGCCCTTGCCAAGCGCCACCTGCAGCTTTTTGGCCCGCCAGCGCTCGAACTTGACGATGCCGGCATCTGCGGGCCACCAGGACAGATCGTCCAGCCAGGCACTAGTGTCGGGCGACAGGAAAACGTCGTCCTCCAGGATCAGCGCCACATCGGCATCAGAGGCCAGCAGCGCCTCCCAGGCCTTGGCATGGCTGAGAGTGCAGGCCATGTCCTTGGTCTGGAAATAGCCCCAGTTGCCTTCGGAGCTGCACTGCTTGAGCATCTCCTCGCGGCTGACCGTCGTGCTGTCCACCGCATCGATACGCTGGGCCGAAAGCCCGGCCTGATCCAGCTCCCGCTGCATCAGCGCGGCCCGGCCTGTGGCCTGTGGCAATCCTATGAGGTAGACGGCGGGTTTCACAACATCTGTTCCTGCAATTTTACGGGGAGTTCCATTTGAACCGGCCGTATGCGGCCATGGGTCTCTACGCTTTTATTGTTGAGAGTTCCCATTCTTAAATCTTGCCGAAATAGATGGTGAAAGTTGTGCCTTGACCTCTTGCGTCAAGCAATTCAGCAATCACTATTCTGTCGATCAGAGCGATCAGAAATTTCTTCAGGTATGCTGCTTCAGTTTGCATCTCTGAAGCTATCCAATCCATTCGCTTGACTTCTGCATGAAACAACTCGAGAGCCTCTTTTATGGGCACTTGAAAGTTTGAAAGCGTGCACAATGTAATCTCGTCTAGAAAGCTCACGATGATGCGTGGATCAGAGAAGCCTTGGTCACTTGGAACGCTTTTGCTCCACAACTCGGACCCTTTGGTCGGAACGTCAAAGCCGTTCCGACCAAAGGTTTCTGAGGTCAGCCTTTCCTCGGGAAACGTTTCCACGCATAGGTCGAGGTAGTGCTCGATCACTTTGTCTGGCGTGCTTTCTGCTTGTGCAGATGCTGCCATAACAGCAAAGATAGCAATACAAGATATGCGTCGCCAGATCACGATTTTCAGCCCTTAACCGCTTTCACGATTTTCTCGGCGCCGTCTTTCAGGTCGTCCGCGGCGATCACGTCGAGGCCGGAGGTGTTGATGATCTCCTTGCCTTTTTCGACGTTGGTGCCCTCAAGGCGGACAACCAGCGGAACCTTCAGGCCGACTTCCTTGACCGCGGCAACCACGCCCTCGGCGATCACATCGCAGCGCATGATGCCGCCGAAGATGTTCACCAGGATGCCTTTGACCTGCGGGTCGGAGGTGATGATCTTGAACGCCTCGGTCACCTTTTCCTTGGTGGCGCCGCCGCCGACGTCGAGGAAGTTGGCAGGCTCGGCGCCGTAGAGCTTGATGATGTCCATGGTAGCCATCGCCAGGCCCGCGCCGTTCACCATGCAGCCGATCTCGCCATCCAGCGCGATGTAGTTCAGGTCGTACTTGGAGGCTTCCAGCTCTTTCGGGTCCTCCTCGGTGGTGTCGCGCAGCTCTGCCACGTCGGCGTGGCGGTAGACCGCGTTGCCGTCAAAGCCGACCTTGGCGTCCAGCACCTTGAGGCTGCCGTCGTCGCCGACGATCAGCGGGTTGATCTCCAGCATCTCCATGTCCTTCTCGACGAAGGCTTTGTAGAGCTGGCCCATCAGCTTGACGCACTGCTTGATCTGTGCGCCCTCAAGGCCCAGCGAAAAGGCGATGCGGCGGCCGTGATAAGCTTGGTAACCGGTGGCCGGGTCCACGGAAAAGGACAGGATCTTCTCGGGGGTGGCGGCGGCCACTTCCTCGATATCCATGCCGCCCTCGGTGGAGCAGACAAAGGAGATGCGCGAGGTCTGGCGGTCGACCAGCAGCGCCAGGTACAGTTCGGTCTGGATGCCGGAGCCTGCCTCGATGTAGATGCGGTTCACCTGCTTGCCGGCCGGGCCGGTCTGATGGGTGACCAGGGTGCGGCCCAGCATCTTCTTGGCTTCCTCGGCCGCTTCCTCCACCGATTTGGTCAGGCGCACGCCGCCCTTTTCGCCGGCATCCGCTTCTTTAAAGGAGCCTTTGCCGCGGCCGCCTGCGTGGATCTGAGCCTTTACGACCCACAGCGGTCCGTCGAGTTCACCGGCGGCGGTTTTGGCTTCTTCTGCCCGCAGCACCACGCGTCCGTCGGACACCGGGGCACCGTAGCTGCGAAGGAGGGCTTTTGCCTGATATTCGTGGATGTTCATCTGAAACTGTCCCGTCTGGCTGCAATTGTCTGCTGTTAATAGGCCGTCATAACGCCAAGTGTTAAAGGCTTTTTTGACGCGGTGCGAGGAAATGGCAAAAATTTGCAGGTTTTGTGATCACGGGTTTCGGGGGTGTGATCACAAATTGACAGGGGTTCGATAGAGGTGATTCGAGCCAGCAGCCAAAGGCTGAAGCCGCTGCTTCAGCGGCCAAAAGCGTCAGCACTTGGACCGCCGGGTGCCGAGGCAAAAGAAAAGGCCCGCCAGAAGCGGGCCTCTCTGAATTCCGATGGCTGCGGGCTTTAGGCCAGCGAGCCGTCGATGCCCTTGCAGGCTTCGACCAGGCCTTTCACGGCGTTGACCGAGTTGTCGAACATGGTCTGTTCTTCCTCGTTCAGCTGGATGTTCACCACCTTCTCGATGCCGCCGGCGCCGATCACGGTGGGCACGCCCACATACATGTCCTTGACGCCCAGTTCGCCGTCGCAATAGGCGGCGCAGGGCAGCACGCGCTTCTGGTCTTTCAGGAATGCCTCGGCCATCTCGATTGCCGAGGTGGCCGGCGCGTAGAACGCGGAGCCGGTTTTCAGCAGGCCAACGATCTCGGCACCGCCGTCACGGGTGCGCTGCAGGATCGCGTCCAGCCGCTCCTGGGTGGTCCAGCCCATCTTGACCAGATCGGGCAGCGGGATGCCTGCCACGGTGGAGTAACGCACCGACGGCACCATGGTGTCGCCGTGGCCGCCCAGCACAAATGCGGTGACGTCCTTCATGGAGACGCCGAATTCTTCGGCCAGGAAGTGGCGGAAGCGGGCCGAATCCAGCACACCGGCCATGCCGCAGACCTTGTTGTGGGGCAGGCCGGAGAATTCACGCAGCGCCCAGACCATCGCGTCCAGCGGGTTGGTGATGCAGATCACGAAGGCGTTGGGCGCGTGGTCGCGGATGCCTTCACCCACGGATTTCATCACCTTGAGGTTGATGCCCAGGAGGTCATCGCGGCTCATGCCGGGCTTGCGCGGCACGCCGGCGGTGACGATGCAGACGTCTGCGCCTGCAATGTCCTCGTAAGACTGGGTGCCTTTCAGCGACGCGTCAAAGCCCTCTGAAGGACCGGACTCAGCGATGTCCAGCGCCTTGCCTTCGGGGATGCCTTCGGCGATGTCGAAGAGAACGACGTCGCCCAGTTCCTTGAGGGCTGCGAGATGTGCGAGGGTGCCGCCGATCTGACCTGCGCCGATGAGGGCGATTTTGGGTCGTGCCATTGGAAAATGTCTCCGGTCCGGTTGAAATTTCCTGATGCCTACGGCGTAAAACCGGGCCGTGCAAGGGTTCCGCGCTGCGGCATTCGGTTCTGTATGCTTGTGTATACCGTTCTGATACCGCTAAACCGTCTGTAATCTGGGCATTTCGGAGGGCAGGTGATGGCAGCATTTGATGCGATGTTTTTCGTTTTTGCCATCCCGGCGGTCGTTTTTGCGGGCGTGTCAAAGGGTGGTTTCGGGTCCGGCGCGGCTTTTGCCTCTGCGTCGATTCTGGCGCTGGTGCTGGAGCCGGGCACCGCTCTGGCGCTGATGCTGCCGCTGCTGATGCTGATCGACGTGGCCAATCTGAAACCCTATTGGGGGCGCTGGAATCTACGGGCGTCGCTGCTGCTGATTGGCGGCGGCTTGCCCGGCGTGGCGCTCGGCGCCTGGCTCTATACGGCAGTGGATGCCGACGCGATGCGGGTTCTGATCGGCGCCGTTTCCGTTGGCTTTGTGCTGTGGCAGCTGCGCGGGCGGCTGGGGCTGCAGGCGTCTGCAAGTGCGCCGCTGTCAACCGGGGCGGGGGCGCTGGCCGGGCTGGCGGTGGGGTTTACCAGTTTCGTCAGCCACGCAGGCGGGCCGCCGGCTGCGGTTTATCTCCTCAGCCTGAAGTTGCGGAAGACCGAATACCAGGCCAGCACGGTGCTGATCTTCTGGGCCATCAACATCGCCAAGGCGGTGCCATATGCAGGGCTGGGAATGTTCACACGTGAAACCCTGATGCTGGACCTTGTGCTGGCACCCTTTGCCCTGCTGGGGGCCTGGCTGGGTGTGAAGCTGCACCATTCGATACCGGAGCGCTGGTTCTTTGCGCTCACCTATGTTCTGCTCACGGTGACTGGCACCAAACTGATTTGGGACGGGCTGGTCTGACCTGTACTTCCAGGCATAGCCCGCCGTAGTGTCCCCGGCCTCTGCATGAGCGGTCGGGAAACCTGCCTCAAAGACTGCTCGAACTGCTCGACCTGCTCAGGCGTCGCTGTCTGTATTTGGCAGCGCTTCTGCGAGCACTTCATAGGATTGGCCGGAGGCCACCAGGCAGGTCATGCCGTTGGCGGTGGTGACGGTGATGGTCCAGCTGCCGGTGTCGGCAGAGGCGAAGGTTTCCATCACCATGCCCTGCTGGCCCACGCCGATGCTTTGGCGGCTTTCGCCGTATTTTTCCGCCAGCCGTTTCACCACCATGTCGCGCGGAGCGCAGTTGCGGCTTTGCGCGGCGGCGGGGGCGGCGGCCATGGCCGATGCGGCCAGGGCAAGCGGGAATGCAAGAAGTGCCTTTTTCATCTCTTTTCACCCTTTCCGGAACGGCCTTACAGGGCAGGGTGCCGGATGGCGGCCCCCGGTGTCCCTGAGCGGGCCGGTGTTTGACGCGGTGCGGAATGCAGGCCCCATGCCTGCGGGCAGCAGGTGCGGCCTGGTCGGGCGGCGGTGATCCTGTGCCTTGGTACCCATCAGTGTGCCGCTCAGGTGCTGATAAGTGGTTAACCGGGCGTGCGGTGAAAATTCACACCTGTTATCAGACGCTTGCTGCGAACGCGCGAAAGCTTACGCTGCGCTGCGGCGGAATTGCACTTGAAAGTATACAATCGAATCTGTACCGCTTTACGCAACAAAATAACTTTAGGAGAGGCTTCATGGACCCGCGCACGCGCCCCTACCGCTCGGTTTTGTACATCCCTGGCTCCAACGCGCGTGCGCTGGAGAAGGCCAAGACCCTGCCGGTGGACGCGGTGATCTTTGATCTGGAAGACGCAGTGTCAGTGGATGAAAAAACCAATGCCCGCGCAACCTTGGCACAGGGGCTGGTGGCCGGCGGCTATGGCGCGCGGATGAAGATTGTGCGGATCAACGGGCTGGATACCCCCTGGGGCCGCGACGATGCGATGGCCGCGGCCCGAATGAACTGCGATGCGATTCTGCTGCCCAAGGTGAATGCCCCGGCGGATCTCGACGCTCTGGCGGAAATCACCGGGGACATCCCGCTATGGGCGATGATGGAAACCCCGCGCGGCATGCTGAACGCGGCGGCGATTGCAGCGCACCCCAAGCTGCAGGGCATGGTGATGGGCACCAATGATCTGGCGAAGGAATTGCAGACACGCTACCGCCCAGACCGGATGCCGATGATGGCGGGTCTGGGTCTTTGCCTGTTGGCTGCCAAAGCTGAGGGGCTGGTGATCGTCGATGGCGTCTATAACGCATTCAAGGACGTCGAAGGGCTTGCCGCAGAATGCGCGCAAGGCCGCGACATGGGTTTTGACGGCAAGACCCTGATCCACCCGGCGCAGGTGGAGGTGGCCAATAGCGCCTTTGCCCCGACAGAGCGTGAGACCGAGACCGCCCGCCGCCAGATTGCTGCATTCGAAGAGGCGCAGGCCGCAGGGCAGGGTGTTGCCGTCGTCGACGGCAAGATCGTTGAGAACCTGCACGTTGTAACGGCGCGTGAGATCCTGGCGAAATCGGATGCAATCGCCGCGCTTTCTGCGTAGGTGTTAACCAGTTTAACATCTGAGAGGGGCTGATATGGCGCTGTTGATCCTGGGACTTTTGCTGTGGTGGGGCGGCCACCTGTTCAAACGGCTGGCGCCGGAGGCACGCGCCTCCATGGGCAATGGCGGGCGCGGCGCGGTGGCGCTGGTGCTTGTGGCTGGCGTGGTGCTGATGGTGATCGGCTACCGCTCCGCCGAAAGTTTCGATCTGGCGCTTGTTCCGCCGTTTCTGACACATATCAACAACCTGTTGGTGCTGGTTGCGATCTATTTCATGAGCCCTGGCCCGCATAAGGGGGCGCTGTTCTACAAGATGCGCCACCCGATGCTGACGGGATTCGGCCTGTGGGCGCTGGCGCATCTGCTGGTCAACTGGGATCCGGCGTCCTTTGTGCTGTTCGGCGGTCTGTGGGCCTGGTCCATCGCCGAGAAGGTCGTGATCAACCGCGCCGAGCCGGGCTGGCAGCCTGGCCCCAAGGGCGCCATCGCCAAGGACGGGATGTTCCTTGCCGCCTCAATTGTTCTGTTGGCGGTGATCGGTTACGTCCATGGCCTGGTCGGCCCGTCGCCGTTTGGCGGGTAAGCCTTTTGCAGGATAGGAAGCCATGAAACTCTACCGATTTTTGTCCGAGGACGACACCTCTGCCTTCTGCCACAAGGTGACCGATGCGCTGAACAAGGGCTGGGAACTGCACGGCAGTCCGACGCAAGCCTTTGACCCCGTTAAAGGGGTCATGCGCTGCGGCCAGGCGGTGGTGAAGGAGGCGGACGGAACCTACACCCCTGAGACCAAACTGGGAGAACACTGATGGCCAAGACCAATCCGGGCCGGTTTTTCGAAGATTACACCGTGGGCGAGGTGATTGCCCATGCGGTGCCCCGCACGGTGTCGGGCGGCGAGCGGGCGCTGTACCACGCGCTCTACCCGGCGCGCCATGCGCTTTATTCTTCGGATGAATTTGCCCGGTCCTGTGGTCTGCCCGCGGCGCCGCTGGATGATCTGGCGGCCTTCCATGTGGTGTTCGGCAAGACGGTGCCGGACATCTCCCTCAACGCGCTGGCGAACCTCGGCTATGCCGAGGGGCGCTGGCTGCTGCCGGTCTATCCCGGCGACACGCTGCGCTCTGAATCCGAGGTGATCGGCCTCAAGCAGAACTCGAACGGCAAGTCAGGCGTAGTCTATGTGCGCACCCGCGGGCTGAACCAGCGCGATGAATGCGTGATGGAATACGTGCGCTGGGTGATGGTGCGCAAACGCGACCTGGAGGCTCCGGCGCCTGAGACGGTGATCCCCGAGCTGAACAAGGTGATCCCGGCAGAGCAGCTGGTGATCCCGGCGGGGCTGGATTTCTCAAATTACGATTTTACCTTGGCGGGTGAGCCGCACCGCTGGGGCGACTACGAGGTGGGCGAGACCATCGATCATGTGGACGGCGTCACCATCGAGGAAGCCGAGCACATGATGGCGACCCGGCTGTGGCAGAACACCGCCAAGGTGCATTTCGATAATACCGCGCGCCCGGATGGCACAAGGCTGATCTATGGCGGCCACGTGATCTCAATGGCGCGCACGCTGAGCTTCAACGGGCTGGCCAACGCGCAGATCATTGTGGGCCTGAATGGCGGCGCGCATGCGAACCCTTGCCTGTCCGGTTCGACAGTGCGGGCCTGGTCGGAAGTTCTGGACAAGGCCGACACCGCGGCGCCGGGTGTTGGCGCGATCCGGTTGCGGCTGGTGGCGACCAAGGGCGGTGCTCCGTTTGAGCTGAAGGGCGAGGACGGCAAATACCTGCCCGATGTGCTGCTGGATCTGGATTACTGGGCCTTGATGCCGAAGTGACCGGGCTGGCGCGGTGGTCTTTTCGGGACCGTTGCTTACGCCCCACGCTCTCCCTGTCAGAAAGGCGGGCCGCAGAAATTCCCGTCTTGCAATCCTGGGGTGCGCCGGTAAACCTGCCTGCGCTACTCAGGGTGGAAACTTAATGATTGACGAAGAAAAGTCATCGGCCAGCTACGGGACAGCCGTCATATTGTGCGGTCTGTTCGGTGTGCTTGGCGTGCATCATTTCTACTTGCGGAATTACGTGCATGGAATGATTGACCTAGGGCTGTTCATTCTGTTTGTCGCTCTTCTGGCCGGCAACCAGCCCTTGCTGGGTTACCTGGTGCTGCTCGTTGATATCGTGCACTCAATAATCGTTTTTTATCTGTTGATTGCGGAAAAGGCCCGCGACGGATCGGGCCGATTGGTCAAACTGAAATAAGGTTAAGAACAACATGGCAAATATGGATCATGCAGTTGCCGGCGACGTTAGCGAAAAGGGGTTCGTTCCCGCTGTGCTGCTGTGCTTCTTTCTGGGATCGCTGGGCGCGCACCGCTTCTATCTTGGCAAAATCGGCACCGGCATCCTCATGCTGATCACGCTTGGCGGCCTGGGGATCTGGACAATCATTGACTTTGTCCGCCTGATTATCGGTTCGATGGGCGACCGGGACGGTTTGCCGCTGCGCCGCTAAGGCGTGGCCTCTGTGGTTTGGCAGCCGCAGCAGGTACATTGAGCTGAGCGCGGGGAGCTTCCCCGCGCGAAAATGATAGCCCAGGATGCTGCAATCAGCTTAAGCTGGCAGCATGCGGGTTTTGCAGCTTCTGGTTTTCTCCATGCTCTCCCTCTGGCCGCTGCGCACGGCGGCCTGCGATCTGGCATTGGTGCTGGCGGTGGATGTCTCCGGCTCTGTCGATGCCGAGGAATACCGTATTCAGATGGACGGGCTGGCGGCCGGACTGCGGGACGGGGTGGTCTCTGAGGCGCTGGTCAAGGCCCGCGCCCAGGTGCTGCTGCTGCAATGGTCCGGCCAGTCGCGGCAGGAAGTGACGCTGGCCTGGACCGAGATGCGGAGTTTTGCTGATGTCGAGGCGCTGGCGCAGCGGATCGAGCAGGCGCCGCGGCCCTGGCGCAATTATTCCACTGCGGTGGGGGAAGCGCTGTTTCTGGCGCTGGAGCAGTTTCCGGCAGTGGCGCATTGCAAGCGCCGGGTGGTCGATGTGTCCGGCGACGGGTTCTCTAATGAAGGGGTTGAGCCACGGGCGGCGCATTCAGCGCTGGCGGCTGCCAATGTGACCGTGAATGCCATTGCCATTGAGCAGAGCGAGCCGGAGCTGACCGCCTATTTCTTCGAAAACGTGATCCGCGGCGAGGGGGCCTTTGTGGTCTCTGCCGCGAGCTTTGCAGACTACCCGTCGCGCATCCGCAAGAAGCTGGTGCGGGAGGTGGCGCGGCAGACCGCGGCGCTGCTGCCCGGGGGGCGCCGGGGCGGCGCGGCTTTGCAGTGATTTGCAGATTGCCTTGTGATTCTGCAAAAAATTTCCAATCGCGGCATTTGTGATCACTAATTATTTGCTGTGATCACAAGCCGTGGCGTTTTAGCGCCAACAGGCCAGAAACCTGCCGCTTTTAACCCTTCGGTCGGGTGACACGACGTAAAAATCGGCTAAAACGTCGTCAGCCAACCTGAAAAGGAGCCAACATGGCCGATGTCAATCGGGGCAACCGCCCGCTTTCGCCGCATTTGCAGGTCTACCGGCCGCAGCTGACCTCCGTGACGTCGATCCTGACGCGGATCACCGGCAACGCGCTGATTGTTTCCGCGCTGCTGATCGCCTGGTGGTTCCTGGCCGCCGCCACTTCGCCTGACTATTTTGCCACTGCCAACGGCCTGCTGACCAGTTGGTTCGGCGATCTGGTGATGACGCTGTCGGCGCTGGGCCTGTGGTACCACACGCTGGCGGGCGTCCGGCATCTGATCTGGGACAACGGCTATTTGCTGGACCTTGAGCAGGCCGAGAAGCTGGGCTGGGCCGTGGTGGCCGGTTCGGTTGTCCTGACCCTCATCACCATCGTCATCGTCTGAGCCAAGGGAGAGTTCCGCCATGCGTTATCTAACCGACCGCAAACGCGCCGTTGGCATGGGCGCTGCCAAATCGGGCACCGCCCATCACTGGTCCATGCAGGTGAGCTCAATCGCTCTGCTGATCCTAGTGCCGCTGTTTGTTTTCACCTTCGGCAGCGCCCTGGGCGGCTCCTATGAGGAGATCACCGCCTATTACTCCCGCCCGTTCCCGGCCATCGTGGCCGCCCTGACGCTGGTGGTCGGCATGATGCACTTCAAATCCGGCGCCCAGATCATGATCGAGGACTACGTGCACGGCTTCAAGGGCCGCCTGACGATCATCCTGGTCACTTGCCTGTCTTATGCCGTGGCCGCGACCAGTGTGTATGCGCTGATGCGTCTGGCCCTGTAACTCCCCGAGGTTTTCATCAATGGCTGCTTACGAATACGAAACACATGAATATGACGTGGTCGTGGTTGGCGCCGGCGGGGCTGGCCTCCGTGCGACGCTGGGCATGGCGGAACAGGGGCTGCGCACGGCCTGTGTGACCAAGGTGTTCCCGACCCGCTCCCACACCGTGGCGGCGCAGGGCGGCATTGCCGCCAGCTTGGGCAATATGGGCCCGGACAGCTGGCAGTGGCATATGTATGATACCGTCAAGGGCTCTGACTGGCTGGGCGACACCGACGCGATGGAATACCTGGCCCGTGAAGCGCCCAAGGCGGTTTATGAGCTGGAGCATTATGGCGTGCCGTTCTCGCGCACCGAAGAAGGCAAGATCTACCAGCGCCCCTTCGGCGGCCACACCACCGAGTTCGGCGAAGGCCCCGCGGTGCAGCGCACCTGCGCTGCCGCCGACCGGACCGGCCACGCGATCCTGCACACGCTGTATGGCCAATCGCTGAAGAACAACGCCGAGTTCTACGTTGAGTATTTCGCCATCGACCTGATCATGTCCGAGGACGGGCAGTGTCAGGGTGTTGTGTGCTGGAAGCTGGACGACGGCACCATGCATGTCTTCAACGCCAAGATGGTGGTGCTGGCGACCGGCGGCTATGGCCGCGCCTATTTCTCTGCCACTTCGGCGCATACCTGCACCGGCGACGGCGGCGGCATGGTGGCACGTGCTGGCCTGGCGCTGCAGGACATGGAGTTTGTGCAGTTCCACCCGACCGGCATCTACGGCTCCGGCTGCCTGATCACCGAAGGCGCGCGGGGCGAGGGCGGCTACCTCACCAACTCCGAAGGCGAACGGTTCATGGAGCGCTATGCGCCCCAGTACAAGGACCTGGCGCCACGCGACTATGTCAGCCGCTCGATGACCATGGAGATCCGCGAAGGCCGCGGTGTGGGGGCTGAGGGCGACCATATCCACCTGAACCTCAGCCACCTGCCGGCCGAGGCGCTGGCGGAGCGGCTGCCGGGCATTTCGGAAAGCGCGAAGATCTTTGCCGGCGTGGATGTCACCAAGGAGCCGATCCCGGTTCTGCCTACCGTGCATTACAATATGGGCGGCATTCCCACGAACTACTGGGGTGAGGTGCTGAACCCGTCCGCCGAGGATCCGACCGCCGTGGTGCCGGGCCTGATGGCCGTGGGCGAGGCGGGCTGCGCCTCGGTGCACGGCGCCAACCGGCTTGGATCCAACTCGCTGATTGACCTGGTGGTCTTTGGCCGCGCCTCTGCCATCCGAGCGGGCAAGGTTGTGGACGCGGACGCGGCGAACCCGTTGCTGAACCAGGCCTCCGTCGACAAGGCGTTCGACCGGTTCGACAGCCTGCGCAACGCCAAAGGCTCCATTTCGACCGCGGATCTGAGGCTGGAGATGCAGAAATGCATGCAGGCCGACGCGGCGGTGTTTCGAACCTCCAAGACCATGGCGGAAGGCGTCGGGAAGATGACCGCGATCGCGGCCAAGCTCGATGACCTGCAAGTGACCGACCGCTCGCTGGTCTGGAACTCCGACCTGATGGAGACGCTGGAGCTGACCAACCTGATGCCGAACGCGCTGGCCACCATCGTTGGCGCCGAAGCCCGCAAGGAAAGCCGCGGCGCCCACGCGCATGAGGACTTCACCGACCGTGACGACGACAACTGGCGCGTCCACACCGTCTCCCGCGTGGAGGGCAACAAGGTTGACCTTTCCTACCGCCCGGTCATCACCGACCCGCTGTCCACCGAAGCCGAAGGCGGTATCAGCCTCAAAAAAATCGCGCCCAAGGCACGGACGTTCTGATGCGGGGTGCCTTTTCGGCTTGCCGCCGTCCATATGCGGGGGGCTCGGTGTTCGTTGCGGAGAGGAAAAGCACATGACGTTGCGTGATCACGTCTGTTATCAAGAGCTTGCCCGTGAGGTTAAGGCCTTTACGGGCGGCCGGAAAGTTGTTGAGATTGTTAACTCTGGTAACTGGGGAGATGCGCTGATCCATGCTGGCCAAGCTGAATTCCTGCGCGACATTGGAGTCGAGGTCGAGCAAGTTCCGATTTCAAAGTTAAGGAATCCGAAAAAGCGTAGTTTCCGGTCATACCTTCACTCACTCTTTACGAAGCGCAGGGCAATTATTACAGGGTCTGGTGCTTTCCGGGATTTCTATAACCGTCCAGCTGAGCTTTCCACTGCGGCTAAGCAGTTTGCCAACGTCCTAATAATGCCGTCATCTCTCCCCTTCCGGCCGGATATGAACGTTTCCCGCACAAAAATTTGGCGGAGGGATAAGCTGGAAAGCCTGGCCGGAGCACCGGAGGCTAGGTTCTGCCACGATATGGCATTCTACCTTAACCCGCGTCCACGAACCGCGACAAAGCAGGTCGGAATGCTTTTTCGGGAAGACGTCGAAAAAGCTGAATTCCGGTTGCCGGAAGGGAACTTGGATATCAGCAATGAAGGTACACATTTAACCGATGCAGAGGGATTTCTGGATCGTGTGGGAGAATGGCAGGTCATTTGCACAAATCGGTTGCATGTGGGCATCGCGGGTGCGCTTCTAGGAAGGGAGGTGCATCTGTTTTCAAGCCGCACGGCGAAGCTGCAGTCGATATATGAATGTTCGCTCAAGCCATTTTACAGCAATGTTCACTATCATTCCGAAACTGACGAGATCGGCCCCTTTCTGAAAGCTACCTCGGGGTTGGGGTAAAGCGCGGTGGATGTAGGCATGGCTAATAGTGCGCAGGAATTGAAACGGCCGAGATACGTCATTGGAAGCGGCTGGTGGTCATCCGAAACTGATTTTCGGATCGAAAACCCAAAGCGAAAAGAGCTTGGCGACTCATTTATTAGATCTGTAGACTTTTTTGACGTTTGGTATTCGAGTGTTCAGAGGAATACCTCACCGTACGAAATTATTGTGGTCGACTCGAATGCGCCTAGTAAGCCCTTGCCGGAAAAGAGGGCGCGTGTGCAATGGGTATCACTTCCATTTAATGCAAAACACTCAACCGACCACATCGGGATGTGGAGCGGATGGATGAGATCTGTGATCGTATCGGCAACATATGCGATGGCGGCGGATTGTGAGTATTTCGTCTACATTGAGCAGGACTGCCTGCTTAAGGGGGCGGGCATTGTCGAGCATTGCATCAAGCATATGCGTACTGGATTGGCGTTTGGATCGGGGGCCGGAACGCCGCAACCTTTGCAGCAGTCGTTTTTCGTGATCAGCGCGGAGCGTCTGCCGGGGTTCATCAGTAATCTCTGCGCGCTTCAGATGCGTGACAGTGAGTTGTCTCCAGAATGGAAGTTTCTGTGCGCGACTTGGCAGCCCTTTGTAATCGCGGCCAACCTGGGGCTGTTCCAGAAGAAAAAGGTCAGGGAAAAGGCGCGCAAATTCGCGGAAGCACGGTTCTTTGAGTTTCTTCCCGTTGGGTCAGGCCGGGGACGACCAATACCATATGGCGACGAGTATTATTATTTTCAACACGGAATGCGGGATGAAATAGACCGTTATATCGAGGGGTGAAGCAGAATGATTGTGGGAAATCTCGCATCATACCCGCTGAGACGTGAAAGCCTGTTGCAAGCGGTTAAGTGCCTCGCACCTCAGTTTGACCAGATGAATGTAGTTTTGAACGAATATGATCGCGAGATTCCTGAATTCGCTGCGTTGAAAAACGTTCGTCAGATCCTTCCTGAAGAAGATACCAAGGATGTCGGTAAGTTCTATCCGGATGTGTCAGGTGCAAAATATGTGCTGATGCTCGATGATGATATCGTATATCCCTCTGACTACGTGAGCCAAACCATCGAGAAATTTGAAGCCTTGGGAGAGCGCGGATTCGCAGCCTCTTATCACGGTTCAATTTATAAACGGCCAGAGTTCCACTTGAGGTTGGATCGAAGGAAAAAGGGCCTAAAACGTAGTAAGGGCGGTAAGCGGGGGCTGGAGTATCTGCTTGAGCTTGTGACATACAAAAAACGTATGGCCGATTTCAGAGAGGTATTTGCATTCTTTCAAGGACTGGAGAACCCCGTAATAGTTGATCAGATCGCGTCAGGTGCCGCAATTTTCAGAGGCGAGGATATGCCGTCCTATGACTATATGCGCGATAGCCAAAAATTCGTCGATGTGAGAATGGCACGATGGGCTTTTGAACGCGGGTTGACCAGTGTTGTGCTTTCCAGAGCTAATGAATGGTTGCGCCCTGTCCGCTATGAAGAGACCATTTTTGGCGACTTTACAGAAAAAAATCCAAAGCACGTCAACCGGGAGATACTGAAGTTTGCAGGGAAGTCTCCGAGAGTTGGAGAAGTCCTGACATGAACCCGCACCCGAAATCTTGCCGCCGTTCTAAGCAAATGTGTGACACTTGGCTGCTTGCCGGCCGGGCAACAGAAGGAAACCCGAAATGGTTCAACTGACCCTCCCGAAGAACTCCAAGATCACCACGGGCAAGACATGGCCCAAGCCGGACGGCGCCAGCAATGTGCGCAAGTTCAAGATCTACCGCTGGAACCCGGATGACGGCCAGAACCCGCGCGTCGACACCTATTTCGTCGACATGGACAGCTGCGGCCCGATGGTGCTGGACGCGCTGATCAAGATCAAGAATGAGATCGACCCGACCCTGACCTTCCGCCGTTCCTGCCGCGAGGGGATTTGCGGCTCCTGCGCTATGAACATCGACGGCATCAACACGCTGGCCTGCATCTATGGCATGGATGAGATCAAGGGCGATGTGGCGATCTACCCGCTGCCGCATATGCCGGTGGTCAAGGACCTGATCCCCGATCTGACCCATTTTTATGCCCAGCATGCCTCAATCATGCCCTGGCTGGAAACCAAGACCAACCGCCCCGCGAAAGAGTGGAAGCAGTCGATTGAAGACCGCAAGAAGCTGGACGGGCTTTATGAATGCGTGATGTGCGCCAGCTGCTCGACCTCCTGCCCATCCTACTGGTGGAACGGCGACCGGTACCTGGGGCCGGCAGCACTTCTGCACGCCTACCGCTGGATCATCGACAGCCGCGATGAAGCCACGCCCGAACGTTTGGATCAGTTGGAAGATCCGTTCAAGCTTTACCGCTGCCACACCATCATGAACTGCGCCAAGACCTGCCCCAAGGGCCTGAACCCGGCCAAGGCAATTGCGCATATCAAGAAGATGATGGTTGAGCGCGCGGTCTGAGGTCCGCAACCGGTTCGCAAAGATCCGCCGCTCGAATGGATGAAAATTGCATACCCTCCGGTTTCCTGCGAAACCGGAGGGTATGTTTTTGACAGGCAATGGAATTCGGGCATGAAGCTTTTGGGATGCGCCGCGGGCGTGCTGACCCTTATGTCAGGCTGCATGACGGCGACGGATCACGACCGTATCGGCGGCCAGTTGGCGGCGACGGATGCCAGGGTTCCGGGCTGCATCGCGGAGGCCGGGATCACCGGCCAGGTTCGTATCACTACTGAGTTCCTGGGCCACGGCGCCGGAGCCACTGTGCTGCGCAACGTGCAGCCAGGGCCAAATGTGACAGAGGCGCAGGCGGCCCAGGCAACCTCCTGCATCAACGTATGATTTTTGCTGTTGAGGCAGTAGGGCCGCGGTTCTAACCTGCCGGAATGCAACCGCACGTTTATGCCATACTCCTCGCCGGTTTTGCCGGGCTGTCAATGCCGCTGGGCGGGCTGCTAGCCTGGTGCGAGCATATCACCAACCCGGTGCTGCGCGATCGGGTCTTGCACACAATCTCGGCTTTTGGCGGCGGGGCGCTGACATCGGCGGTCGCGCTGGTGCTGGTGCCGGAGGCGGCAGAGGCGCTGCCGCCGGCCTGGGCGGTGGGCCTGTTTTCCACGGGTGGCGCGGCGTTCTTTGCGGTGGATACGCTGCTGCAGCGCCGCGGTGGCAGCGGTGCCCTGCTGCTGGCGATGCTGCTCGATTACCTGCCGGAGGCAATGGCGCTAGGCGCGATGCTGGTGGCGGACGCTGCCACCGCCAAGCTGCTGGCGCTGATGATCTTCCTGCAGAATGTACCTGAGGGCTTTGCCGCCTTCCGTGAGGTCTGGAGCGGCGGCAGCCCGGGCTGGCATGTGCTGCTGGTGTTTCTCGGGCTGGCCGCGCTTGGGCCGGCCTGCGCGCTGGCCGGGCTGGTCTGGCTGGCTGAGGCCGAGGCGGCGCTGGGGGCGATCATGATCTTTGCAGCCGGCGGCATTCTCTATTTGCTGTTCCAGGACATCGCGCCCAAGGCGCACAGCAACCGCAGCAATGCGCCTGCGCTGGGGGCGGTTGCAGGATTTGCCCTGGGGCTGGCCGGGCACATGCTGATCAGCTGAGGCTGAGGCGGGGGCTTGCAGCTGCTGCATGGCAAGCCTGCAAAATCATGCTTTGCGCAGGCCCGCGGCGGGAACTATTCTGCAGCGCATGGGAGGATGGTGTCGAAAGTCAGGAGACCGCCCGATGAAATCTTTTGAAACCCAGCAAGATCTGCGTGATCGGCACGCCCGCGCCGCACTTGAGGCGCTGGAGCAGGCCTATGCCTACTACACTCCTGAAACACCGGTGATGCCTGCGCAGGAGCCGTGCCAAGAGCAGCTGTTTGAGTATTATCAGGCGGCCTGAGCAGGGGCTGCCGTTTCCGGGTTTCCATTTGAACGATAGGCGGGGCAGGGTTAGACAGGCCGCATGATACTCATTGCTGTCCTGGCGGCCGGCGTCTTCTGCTACTTTTTGTGGCGCCACCGCGCACTGGATCTGACCCGCAACTGCCGCTGGCGGCAGGTGAAATCCGAAGGGCGATGGCGCTGCAGCTATTGCGGTGCTGAAGATATTGGAGAGAGTCCTCCGCGTATTTGCCGCAACTCGCAGCGCAGTGCCCCCTGATACGGTGCTCCTGCGGCTGCAGGCGGGAATGCCGTGTCCCGGGCTTTGTTTCCCGGCTCGAAAGATCTGAGACCCTGCCCGTGCGGGGAAGGGCTTGCACAGGGCCAGCGAAGCGGTCTTGATGGAGCGAACAAACAGGAAGGTTTGCGTCCATGCCCAGCACTCCCGCAGCTCCCGCCGATGCGGCGGCCCGCCGCGCTGTCAAACCGGTGATCTGCTATCCCAATGACACCCTGCCGGTGCCGGATCTGGCGCTGTACCGCCAAGTACGCGAGAGCGCGGTGAAGACCGGAGAGGTGCTGGTGCCGCCCCGTGACGCTGCCTGTTTCGAAGTGCCGGCCGGGCATTTCTTCCGCATCACCTCAGTTGAGGGGCCGCAGGTGGGGGATCTGAACCTGTGGAACAGGAACGACCTGAGCGAGCGGTTCTATTCCGGCAAGACCCGCGCCCTGCATGGCACCCATATCACCACCGGTGAACGGATGTGGACCAGCTTTCCGCATCTGCGCCCGATGGCGACTGTGGTGGCGGATACGCTGGGCTGGTACGGCATTGATGAATTCGGCGGCTCGGTGCATGACGTGATCGGCACCCGCTGCGACCCTTACACTGGCAACCTGCTGGCGGGCAGCCAATACCATCATTGCTGCCACTCCAACCTGACTAGGGCACTGGCGGATCATCAGGGCGTTTCCCCGGCTGAGGCGGAACCGCATGTGCATGATGTGCTGAATGTCTTCATGTGCACCGGCTTCACCCGCGACACCGGCCAGTATTTCATGAAGGCCAGCCCGGTGCGGCCTGACGATTATCTGGAGTTTTTTGCTGAGATCGACTTGCTGGGCAGTCTCAGCGCCTGTCCGGGAGGCGATTGTTCGGCAGAACATTCAAGCGATGCGGCGGCCTGCTATCCGCTGCTGGTCGAGATATTTGCCCCGCCAGAAGGCGCGCTGGGGGATTGGCACAGCCCGCCGCCAAATGGATATGACCGCAGTCACGGGTGCGGGTAGCCGGGCAAGCCAGGTCATATTCAGGACAAGAGCAAATATTGCTGCTGGATAGAATGGTCTCAAACTTTTCAAAATGGGAATTTTAAAGTGTTTAACCAAGTCACCTGAAACAGCAGCTCCTTAAAGAAAACGGGCAGCAGAAAATCTGCTGCCCGTTTTCTTTAAGGAGCTGTGGCGTTCAGCTGAATGCGGCTTCCAGCGCAATTTCGACCATGTCGCCAAAGCTGCGTTCACGCTGATCTGAGGGCAGGGCCTCGCCGGTGCCCAGGTGGTCAGACACGGTCAGTACCGCCAATGCGCGGCAGCCGTGGCGGGCGGCCAGCGTGTATAATTCCGCTGCCTCCATCTCGACGCCGAGGATGCCGTGGCGGACCATCTGCTCGTTCAGGTCGGGGCGTTCGTCATAGAACACATCCGAAGAGTAGATGCCGCCGATGTGGGTGGCTGATCCGCGCTTGGCCGCAGCCTGCGCAGCCGCATGCAGCAGGCCCCAATCGGCGCAGGGCGCAAAGTTGAGCTCGCGGAAAATGCCGCTGGAGGGGCTGTTCAGGGTGGTGGCAGTCATTGCCAGGATCACGTCGCGGACCTTCACCTTGTCCTGCATACCGCCGCAGGAGCCGATGCGGATCAGGGTTTTTGCCCCGTAGTCCCGGATCAGCTCATTGACGTAGATCGACAGCGAGGGCATGCCCATGCCGCTGCCCTGAATGGTGACACGATGCCCGTTCCAAGTGCCCGTATAGCCGAGCATCCCGCGCACTTCGTTGACCAGCCGGGCGTCCTGCAAAAAGGTTTCGGCCGCCCATTTCGCGCGGTAGGGGTCGCCGGGCATCAGAACGGTTTCTGCAATGTCGCCCTGTGCGGCGCCGATATGAATGGTCATGGCTTCGCTCCGCTGCGGTTTCAGATTTCCAAGTCGGAAATATCCATTCCCGCGGTCAGCGCCGCATGCACCCAATGCGGCTTGCGGCCGCGGCCGGTCCAGGTTTCCTCGGGGTTGTTCGGGTTACGGTATTTCGGGGCGGCCTTGGTTTTCTTGGCAGTCTGGCGCGACGCGCCGGCAATTTCATCCAGCGAAAAACCATATTTTGCGGCCGCTTCCTCGGCTGCTTTCAATGCTTCCTGACGTTCACGCAATTCTGCATCGCGCAGCGCCTCAGCAACATCGGTTTGCAGCTGAAGTAGTTCTTTTCTGCTCATTTTTGAAAGATCGACGGTCATTTGGAACTCCATATAAAGAATGACATACCGGAAAAACGGTATGTCATTCTTTATGAGCCAATTACCAGACGCGTTTCAGCATCTTTTTCAGCGATTTGCGGGAATTTGCCTGTTATGGGTCAAAGCGATGCAATTTGAGGTGGCTTTGCCAGGTCGACAATGTCGCTCATAATTGAGTTGAGCTCGAAATCCTTTGGAGTGTATACGCGAGCGACTCCCATTGATTTCAGCTTTTGGGCGTCCTCATCCGGAATGATGCCGCCGACGATCACCGGAATATGATCCAGCCCGGCGTCACGCATGCGCTGCATCATTTCCTCCACCAGCGGCAGGTGGCTGCCTGACAGGATCGACAGTCCGACCACATGGGCATCGTCCTTTTGCGCGGCATCCACCAGCTCGGCGGGGGTCATGCGGATGCCGTCATAGGTGATGTCCATACCGCAGTCGCGGGCGCGGAAAGCGATCTGCTCGGCACCGTTGGAATGGCCATCCAGTCCCGGCTTGCCGACCACGAACTTGATCCGCCGGCCCAGCACGTCGCTGACCGCATTTACAGCATCGCGCAGGTCGTCCAGCCCTTCGGTCTTGTTCGACACCGATGCCGAGACACCGGTCGGTCCGCGGTAGGTGCCGTGGACCTTGCGCATCTCCTCAGCCCATTCGCCGGTGGTGACGCCGGCCTTGGCAGCTGCGATGGAGGGTTCCATGATATTTGCACCACTTTGCGCGGCAGCGCGCAGGGACGCCAGTGCCGATTGCACCGCGTCGTTGTCACGCTCGCCGCGCCAGGTGTTCAGACGGCCGATTTGCTCCTGCTCCACCGCCGGGTCTACCACCATAATGCCGCCGTCCTCGGTCTGCAGCGGCGACGGCTCGCCTTCGGTCCATTTGTTGACGCCGACCACGACGGTTTCGTTCTGTTCGATCCGGTTCAGCCGTTCAGCGTTGGAGTCGACCAGTCGGCCCTTCATGTATTCAATGGAGGCCACAGCGCCGCCCATCGATTCCAGGTTGGCAAGCTCGGCCCGGGCGCCCTCCTTCAGCTCCTCCACCTTGGCGTCGACCGCCGGGTTGCCGTCGAACAGGTCGCCGTATTCCAGGAGGTCGGTCTCATAAGCCAGGATCTGCTGCATCCGCATTGACCACTGCTGGTCCCAGGGGCGGGGCAGGCCGAGGGCTTCGTTCCAGGCCGGCAGCTGCACCGCGCGGGCACGGGCCTTCTTGGATAGCGTTACCGCCAGCATCTCGATCAGGATACGGTAGACATTGTTTTCCGGCTGCTGCTCGGTCAGGCCCAGAGAGTTCACCTGCACGCCATAGCGGAAGCGGCGGAATTTGGGGTCAGCGACGCCATAGCGTTTCTCGCAGATCTCATCCCATAGGTCGACAAAGGCGCGCATCTTGCACATCTCGGTGACAAACCGGATGCCCGCGTTCACGAAGAAGGAGATGCGGCCGACCATCGCCGGGAAGTCCTCCGGCGCGATCCGTGGTTTCAGCTCGTCCAGCACCGCCTGCGCGGTCGCGAGAGCAAAGGCCAGTTCCTGCTCCGGCGTCGCGCCGGCCTCCTGCAAGTGGTAGGAGCAGACATTCATCGGGTTCCACTTGGGCACGTTGGTGTAGCAGTACTCTGCCACATCCGCGATCATCTTGAGGCTGGGCTTGGGCGGGCAGACATAAGTGCCGCGCGAGAGGTATTCCTTGATCAGGTCGTTTTGAACGGTGCCCTGCAGCTTGGACACATCCGCCCCCTGTTCCTCAGCCACCGCGATGTACAGCGCCAGCAGCCACGGGGCCGTGGCGTTGATCGTCATCGAGGTGTTCATCTGTTCCAGCGGGATTTCGTCAAACAGGGTCCGCATATCGCCCAGGTGGCAGACGGGCACGCCAACCTTGCCCACTTCGCCGCGGGCCAGCACATGGTCGCTGTCGTAGCCGGTCTGGGTCGGCAGGTCGAAGGCCACGGACAGGCCGGTCTGCCCCTTCGCCAGGTTGGCGCGGTAAAGCGCGTTGGATGCCGATGCCGTGGAATGGCCGGCATAGGTGCGGATCAGCCAGGGGCGGTCTTTTTGCATCTGCGGCATGTCGGGCCTCGCGAGTCAGTGTTCCGGTAATTTTATTTCGTCGGATTGATGTAGACTGCAATTTTAAACCCATGTCAATTCGCTGCGTTGCGGCAATTCCCTTTCTAGGCAGGACACCCGGATGGCTTGGCGCTTGTAAAGGCGGAGGCCATGGGCAACTGTTCAACTATGACGCAAACCGTGGAACTTCCGCTGTGGCTTTTTGTGCTTACCGTCGGTTTTGCCGCGGTGACCTTTGCGTCGCATTTCCTGTTCCCCTCGGTGCGCTGGTTTTTCCGGCGGCGGCTGGAACGCGCGGTGGCGCGTCTCAATCAGCGGCTGGAGCGGCCGATTGAGCCGTTCAAGCTGGCCCGCCGCCACGACATGATTCAGAGGCTGATCCATGATCCGCAGGTTGCGCAGGCCGCTGCAGATCATGCAGCGGCAGAAGGCATCCCGGAAAATGTGGCATTCGAGCTGGTGCGCCGCTATGCGCGGGAGATCGTGCCGGGCTTTTCGGCTTTCGCCTACTTCGGCCTGGCAATCCGGGCGGCGCGGTTTCTGTCCAATGCAGTCTACCGGGTGCGGCTGGGCCATCAGGACGAGGAGGCGCTACGCGCCATCGACCCTAATGCCACAGTGGTCTTTGTGATGAACCACCGCTCCAACATGGATTACGTGCTGGTCACCTATCTGGCGGCGGAACGCTCGGCGCTGTCTTACGCGGTGGGGGAGTGGGCGCGGGTCTGGCCGCTCAGCCGTCTGATCCGGGCGATGGGCGCTTATTTCATCCGCCGCCGCTCGCGCAATGACCTCTATCGCAAGGTGCTGGCGGCCTATGTTCGCCTGGCCACCCGCGGCGGTTCCACCCAGGCGATGTTCCCGGAGGGGGGCCTCAGCCTCGATGGCGCTCTGGCAGCGCCTAGGCTGGGGCTGCTGAAATATATCGTCGAGGGCTACGACCCGGGCCGGCGCGATGTGGTCTTTGTACCGGTGGCGCTGAACTATGACCGGGTGCTGGAAGACAAGATCCTGACCTCTGCCGCCAAGGCGGGTGACCGCCGCTTCCGCGCCCGGATCGGGCTGGTGGCACTGCGGCTCTTGCGGCAGCTGTGGCTGTGGATGACCGGCCGCTACCGCCGTGCGGGCTATGCGGCGGTGAATTTTGGCCGGCCCCTTAGCCTTGCCGGATTTGGTGCCGGACGCGAGGGGGACATCACCAGACCGCTGGCGCGGGAGTTGATGCAGCGGATCAGCGCCATTGTCCCGGTTCTTCCCGTGCCGCTGATCGCCGCGGTTCTGCTGCGGAACGGGCCGCTCAGCAGGGCGGAGATCGAGCGCCGGCTGGAAGAGCTGATCTCGGCAATGCCGCTGGCGCCTGTCCATATTCCGCGGGACAGCCTGTCCTTTGACACAGAGACAGGCCTGAACCAGTTGCTCAAGCGCGGGCTGATCCTGGAAACAGGAGGGCGGATAGCGGCGGCCGGGGAGTGCCGGGACCTGCTGGCGTTTTATGCCAATTCGATCCGCCACCTGCTGCCAGAGGGCAGCGGACAGCCTGATGGAAAAGGTGATTTTTCTGCACCTGCTAACGGTGATGCTGCGTCCGCAGGGTCATAAAATTACCCAAATGCCTCAAAAGTGGTTGCAATATTACTTTTCCAATCCTATCCCTCAGGTAACCGCTGCGATTCTGCACCGCGGCAAAGAACAGGATGCAAAGGAGGCCATCATGGCATTGGATACCCAGACTGACGTCATGTCGTACGAGGCGCCGGAGAAGGATCTCTATGAGCTGGGGGAAATCCCCCCGATGGGCTATGTGCCAAAAAAAATGTACGCATGGGCCATTCGCAAGGAACGCCATGGCGAACCGAACACCGCCATGCAGCAGGAAGTGGTCGATGTGCCAGAGCTGGACAGCAACGAGGTGCTGGTGCTGGTGATGGCGGCAGGCGTCAACTACAATGGTGTCTGGGCCTCGCTTGGCAAGCCGATCTCTCCCTTCGACGGTCACAAGGCGCCGTATCACATTGCCGGCTCCGATGCCTCGGGCATCGTCTGGGCCGTAGGTTCCAAGGTGACCCGCTGGAAAGTCGGCGACGAGGTGGTCATCCATTGCAACCAGGATGACGGCGACGACGAGGAGTGCAACGGCGGCGACCCGATGTATTCCCCCAGCCAGCGGATCTGGGGCTACGAAACCCCGGATGGCTCCTTTGCCCAGTTCACCAATGTGCAGGCCCAGCAGCTGATGCCGCGCCCCAAGCATCTGACTTGGGAAGAAAGCGCCTGCTACACGCTGACGCTGGCCACCGCCTACCGGATGCTGTTCGGCCATGAACCGCACGACCTGAAGCCGGGCCAGAACGTGCTGGTCTGGGGGGCCTCGGGCGGCCTTGGCTCTTATGCGATCCAGCTGATCAACACTGCTGGCGCCAATGCCATCGGCGTGATCTCGGACGAGAGCAAGCGCGATTTTGTCATGGGACTGGGTGCCAAGGGTGTTCTGAACCGCAAGGATTTCAACTGCTGGGGCCAGCTGCCGACAGTCAACACCCCGGAGTATGCTGAGTGGTTCAAGGAAGCCCGCAAGTTCGGCAAGGCAATCTGGGATATCACCGGTAAGGGCAATAACGTCGATATGGTCTTCGAGCACCCGGGCGAGGCGACCTTCCCCGTGTCCACCTTCGTGGTCAAGAAGGGCGGCATGGTTGTGATCTGCGCCGGCACCACCGGCTATAACCTGACCTTCGACGTGCGTTACATGTGGATGCACCAGAAGCGCCTTCAGGGCTCCCACTTTGCTCACCTGAAGCAGGCCGCAGCTGCCAACAAGCTGATGGTGGAGCGCCGTCTCGACCCCTGCATGTCCGAAGTCTTCACCTGGGCGGATCTGCCGGAAGCGCACATGAAGATGCTGCGCAATGAGCACCTGCCGGGCAACATGTCGGTACTGGTGCAGGCGCCAAAAACCGGCCTGCGCACACTGCAGGATGTGCTCGACGCCTGAAGGCGGATAAGCGCAAAAGCTGAAACGAAACAAGATTTCCCGCGAGCCGCCAAGGCGTTTTGCGGGAAATTTTATTTATAATTTTAAGTTATTCAGCCGATCGGCCACAGCTGCCCCGCTAATCAACGGAGGGATGCCTCCGGCTGTAAAAAACTGGTGCTATTTCTGCCAATCTCGTATTTTGTTGCCCCATCGGTACAGAACGGCACGGGAAAATGACCCAAAACCCGGAACTGCCATTGACCTAGCGGAAACAGGCACTGCAGTAACCCGCAGGATATGCCATGCGTAGCGCAGCAAACATGGCGCAATCAATTTGACAGCAGCAAGTTACGGCGGCGGACGGAAATGGCAGGCAAAGCAGAATTGGACCGCATTCTAGAGGCGCTTGATGCGACCGGCACCCTGGACGGTCTTCAGCAGATTATTGAGCAGGTTTGCACCGTCTTCGGCGTTGATCACGCCATGTATCATTGGGTCGACAGCGCCGGCGATCATTACTACTTCGGCACCTACCCGCAGGGCTGGGTCGAACGCTACCAGAAGAAATCCTATGTCCGGGTCGATCCGGTTGTGGCCGGCTGCTACCAGCGGTTTCATCCGGTGGACTGGAAGCGGCTGGATTGGTCGCCCAAACCTGCCAGGGAGTTTCTCAAGGACGCGCTTGAGCACGGGGTCGGAAACCAGGGCTATTCGATCCCGATCCGCGGGCCGAGCGGGCAGTTTGCGGTGTTCACCGTCAGCCACAATTGTGATGACGAGACCTGGGAAAAGCTGACCGAGCGCTACAGCCGCGACATGATCCTGATTGCGCATTACTTTAACCGCAAGGCGCTGGAGTTCGAGCCCGACCGCAGCCCGGAGCAGCCCCAGCCGCTGTCGCCGCGGGAGGTGGATGCGCTGACCCTGCTGGCAATTGGCTACAGCCGTGCGCAGGTGGCCAAAACCCTGTCGATCTCGGAACACACGCTGCGCGTTTACATTGAGAGCGCCCGCTTCAAATTAGGGGCGATCAATACCACTCACGCGATTGCCCGGGCGATGTCGCTTGGTTTAATTGTAATTTAACGAGAAGTTGCGAAAGCTATCATAAATACACTCTGAGATTGTTTTTTCTGGCCGTAATCTGTCCCTAATGTTCAACCAGAAGGGGACTGAATCATGCTTCGCTTTATCTATGGCCGCGACCTCCGCAACCACGCTTTTCTGGCACATTCTATGTTCCGCGACCGGGCGGACCAGTTCAAGACCCGGCTCGGCTGGGAGGTGCAGGTTGACTGCAAGGGCGAGGAGCGCGACCGGTATGACGCGCTGGACCCGCTGTATGTAATCTGGGAAATGCCCGACGGCAGCCATGGCGGCTCCATGCGCTTCCTGCCGACCACCGGGCGGGTGATGATCAACGATGTGTTTCTAGACCTCGCGGGCGGCGTGCCGATCTGCAGCCCGCTGATCTGGGAGTGCACCCGCTTCTGCCTGTCGCAGGGGGCTGGCAGCAGTGTCGCCGGAGCACTGACCCTGGGCGGGGTTGAGATCATGCGCAATTTTTGCGTCCGGCACTTTGCAGGTGTCTTTGACCGCCGCATGATACGGATCTACCGCAGCCTGGGCTTCAGCCCGGAAGTGGTTGGCACCCAAGGAGAGGGGCGGGACCGCATTTGCCTGGGGTTGTGGGAATATGCGCCGGAAATCTATCAGAATGTGGCGGCCAGGGCCGGTATCGCACCGGACCTGTCGCAGCTTTGGTTCGACCGCTCCTTTGGCGGGGTGCATGCTGCGGAACCCTTGGCGCTTACAGCCTGACAGACGCGTTTTCCGGGGCCGGTTCCTCTGGCGGAGCCGGCTTTGCGGCTGTAGGGTCGCGCCATGACAACACCGCCCGTACAATTCTCCGATGACCAGGCAACCGCTTTTGACAGCGTGACCGAACTCCTGCGCCAGGCAGGGGTGGACCTTGATGACGGGCTGCTGCAGCCGCCCCGCGGCGACGCCGGGGTGATGGCGGTGATCGGCAAGGCGGGATCGGGCAAGACGCTGCTGCTGGCCGAGCTTTACAAGGCGCTGGAGCAGGCGGGAGTGGAGGTCGTCTCCGGCGATTACGAAAGCCGCAAGAAAGGCGAGGACCGCCGCACCCTGGCGATCCTGGCGCCGACCAACAAGGCTGCCAGCGTGTTGCGCCTGCGCGGCGTGCCGGCCACGACCATCCACCGTATTCTTTACACCCCGGTCTATGACCCGGAGTTCGAGAAGATTGCCGAATGGCTGGCGGGGCAGGGCGATCGGCCCGACATCGAAGGCCTGACCGAGGAGGCGCTGGCCCGCGCCGCGGCGTTCTATGAAAAAAACAAGTCCATTCCCGGCGCCTTGGCCGCCGCAGGCCTGCGCGGCTCCGACTTCATAACCGGCTGGAAACGGCGCGAGGAACCTTTGGACATCGGTTTTGTCGATGAAGCCTCGATGCTGGACGACCGCCAGTTTGAGGATCTGAAGGAGATTTTCCCGAACCTTATCCTGTTTGGCGACCCGGCGCAGCTGGCGCCGGTGAATCAGTCCGGCTCCATGGTGTTCGAAACCCTGCCGGAACCGCGGCAGCTGGTTCTGAACCGCATCCACCGGCAGGAAGCGGGCAACCCGATTCTGGATCTCGCCCATGCGCTGGCCGACCCGCAGCTGGGGTTCGAGGATTTTGAACGCATGGTGGAAGACACGGCCCGCCGCGACGACCGCGTGGTCTGGGGCCAGCGGGTTGAGGTCGACCTGATGGCGCGCTCTCCGGTGCTGGTCTGGCGCAACAACACCCGTATCCGGCTGATCAATGCTTTCCGCACTGTTTACGGCGCGCCGGAAGATGAGCTGATCGCGGGCGAGCCGCTGATTTGCGACGGCATCGAACTGCCAATGAAGCACCGCAAGAAACGCCTGGACCTGGAGGCCCGCGGGCTGATCAAGGGGGCCCAGGTGATCTTTCTCGGTTCCGGCCGCAAGCCCGGATTTTCGCGCCTGCATGTGATGGGGGCAGAGGACCCGCAGGTCTCTGCCGCCTCCATCGTGAAGATCGAGAAGCCGGATGAGGAAGAACCTTTTATCCCCTACGCCGCCCGCATGGGGGCGACATTTCTGCACGGTGCCGCAGTGACCATCCACAAAGCGCAGGGTTCGCAATGGGGGACCACTCAGGTTTTTGCGCCCGATATCTATGCCGCCGCCCGCATGGGCCGGGTGGAGGCAGGCCAGCCCCTGTGGAAGCGGCTGGCCTATGTGGCGATCACCCGCGCCCAGGATCGGCTGATCTGGGTGGTCAGGAACCGGCTGGCCAAACCTGCAGGCCCGCTGCAGGTGGACGATCTGAAGGCGGTGCCGGCCGCGGCTCTGACGCTGGAAGCACAGGAAGAAACCTCGGCATGAGCAAAACCATCCTGATCACCGGTGCCAGCTCCGGCATCGGCCGCGCCGTAGCGGAGCTGTTTCTGGCAGAGGGCTGGCA
Source organism: Leisingera sp. CC-HEC093 (assembly GCF_059429195.1). Taxonomy (NCBI): domain Bacteria; kingdom Pseudomonadati; phylum Pseudomonadota; class Alphaproteobacteria; order Rhodobacterales; family Roseobacteraceae; genus Leisingera; species Leisingera sp. CC-HEC093. Next base: position 2,498,740 of record NZ_JCAIJR010000001.1, read on the forward strand.
GGTCGGTTTGGCCGCCCGCCGGGCAGAAAAGCTCGAACAGGTGGCGCAGGGCCGCAAGAACGCCCATGTGCTGCCCGCCGATGTGACCGACCCCGCGGCAGTGGATCATGCAGTGAACAGCTTTGTGATGGCGGCGGGGCGGCTGGATGTGCTGTTCAACAACGCGGGCATCTTCACCCCGCCGGGCACAATTGACGAGATCCCGCTGGAGGACTGGTTCGCCTCCGTCAATGTGAACCTCACCGGCATGTATCTGGCCGCGCGTGCCGCCTTCCGCCAGATGCGGCAGCAAGCGCCGCAGGGCGGGCGGATCATCAATAACGGGTCCATCGCCGCTCATGTGCCGCGCCCGCAGTCGGCGCCTTATGCGGCGACTAAGGCGGCAATCACCGGCCTCACCAAAAGCCTGTCGCTGGACGGCCGCCCTTTTGATATCGCCTGCGGCCAGATCGACATCGGCAACACCCGCACCCCGATGGTCGAGGATCTGAGCCAGCGCCATGCCGAAGCCGATCCCGATGCTGAGCCGATGCACACATTTGCGGTGGAGGACGCGGCGAAATCCGTGCTGCACATGGCCAATCTGCCGCTGGAGGCCAACGTGCAGTTCATGACGGTGATGGCGACCAAGATGCCCTATATCGGCCGCGGCTAGCCTCTCCCGCCCGTCGCAAACGCATCAGAGATGCGCCGCTCCCGTTGGGCGTGGCGCTGCGCTGGCGCGCAGCGGGACGGGGAGCTTTCAGCAAGGAGAAACCGTGGCTTCTTCTTTGCTGCAAATACTCCGGGGTGAATTGGCAGCAAGGCCAAGAGGGCTGGCCCCTCTTAGCGGTTTCGGAGCAGGCTGAAGGCGGCAGAGGCACCCCAGCCGGCCGCGATGGCAATCGCCAGAGACATCAGTCCGTAAAGGAACGGCTGCTCGCGCGAGAGGGAGAACAGAAACCGCTCCAGCCCGACTTTGCGCACGTCAATGGTGGTTTCATAGTTCGACACCACCTCGCCGCCGCGTGTCAGGAAGATCCTGGTGTGGTATTCCCCCTCGGTCAAGTCGGCCGGCATGTCGATAGCGGTGCGGAACAGGGTCTGCTCATCCACCGCCACGGTGTTTTCGCGCAAGGAGTACAGGCCGTTCTTCTCGCGGATGCGCATCACCGCATCGGCAAAGGCTTGTGCGCCGCGAATATGCATCGCCGCGCCAACGGATCGGATCGCGCGGCGGATCGACACCCGGTATCGCAGGTCCTCGGTATCGCTCAGCACCTGTTTAAAGGGGGCACTGGTGGCCACCGCATAGAAAGCAGGCGCGGAATCAACCAGCACACTGTCTACGTTGATCCATATTCCCAGCTTCTTTTCCTTGCGCCGCACCATGACGGACGGGGCCGGGCCGGAAACCGCGACAATCACTTGCAGCGGTTCGTCGGTGGGGATCGGGGTCTCGCGCTTGACCGCGCCGAAGATCAGGATCTCGGAGCCGTCGAAGGTGGCGGTGATCGCCACGCGGTCCTGGCTGAGGCCCAGAACGACCTCTTCCTTGGCAGCCTGGGCCGCGGATTGCGGCAGCAGCGCCAGCGCGGCGGCGGCCACGGCGGAGAGCAGCAGCGTACGCATGATCAATGCCCTCCCGCTTCGCCGAGCGAGAACAGCTCGGACGGTTGCAACAAAAGGTCGAGCCCCAGTTTGACGCAGACTGCAATGACCATCAGCGCAAGCAGGATGCGCAGCTGTTCCGCCTTGAGGTAGACACCGATACGGGTGCCGATCTGGGCACCAACGACGCCGCCGATCAGCAGCAGTACGGCCAGCACGATGTCCACGGTATAGTTGGTCGTGGCGTGCAGCATGGTGGTGAAGGCGGTGACCAGGATGATCTGGAACAGCGAGGTGCCGACAACCACTTTGGTCGGCATGCCGAGGATATAGATCATTGCAGGCACCATGATGAAACCGCCGCCAACACCCATGATCGCCGCCAGAATACCCACCGCAACCCCGACCAGAATGGGCGGGATCACCGAGATATAAAGGCCGGAGGTGCGGAACCGCATCTTGAACGGCAGCGCATGCACCCAGCCGCGCTGGCGGCGCGGGGCGGGGGCGGAACCGCCTGCCTTCTTGGACTTGCGGATCGCGTTCAGGCTTTCGATGAACATCAGCCCGCCGACCACGCCCAGAAAGACGACGTAGCAGAGCTTGACCAGCAGATCGACCTGGCCAAGCGCCTTGAGGTAGTTGAACACCACAACCCCCAGCGCCGCGCCCATCAGGCCGCCGGCCTGCAGCACCAGCCCCATCTTGATATCGACCGTGCGCCTTCGGAAATGCGCCAGCACGCCGGAGAAGGAAGAGGCGACAATTTGGTTCGCTTCGGTGGCCACCGCCACTGCGGGCGGGATGCCGATGAAAAACAGAAGCGGCGTCATCAGGAAGCCGCCGCCAACTCCGAACATGCCTGAGAGAACCCCCACCATTCCCCCAAGTCCCAGGAGAAGGAAGGCATTCACTGAGACCTCAGCTATGGGAAGGTAGATCTGCATGTTCTTTGTTAAACCGCAGTCATATCAAAAATCAATGATCTATGCCGCTCTGCAGCGTGCAGGACTGATTTGCCGTGGCAAACTGGACTTATGCCGATCGCAGCAGTGCTGCCGGAACCGCAGTCAGGGCAGGTTCTGCACGGTCAGGGAAAACAGGTCGGCCGGCTCCAGCAGCAGCTCGAAGCCAATCTTGATTGAGACTGACAGAACCAGCAGTGCCAGCAGCACCCGCAGCTGCTCGGCCTTGAGCCTGGCGCCGATCAGGGTGCCCAGCTGGGCACCGGCCACGCCGCCGATCAGCAGGAACAGCGCCAGCACCACATCCACGGTGAAATTGGTGGTTGCGTGCATCACCGTGGTGAACCCGGCGACAAAGATGATCTGGAACAGCGAGGTGCCGATCACCACCTTGGTCGGCATGCCGAGGATGTAGATCATCGCAGGCACCATGATGAATCCGCCGCCGACGCCCATGATTGCAGACAGGATGCCAACGCCAAACCCGACCAGAGCTGGCGGAATCACCGAGATATAGAGGCCGGAGGCCTTGAACCGCATCTTGTAGGGCAGGGCATGCACCCAGGACCGCTGGCGCCGCTTATAAGCGGGGGCACCGCCAGCCTGCCGCGCCTTGCGGATCGCATTGACGCTCTCGACGAACATCAGCGCGCCGATCACGCCGAGGAACAGCACATAGCAGAGCTGCACCGCCAGATCGACCTGGCCGAGCCGCTTGAGCCAATTGAAGACCGCCATTCCCAGCGCGGCGCCCATCAGACCGCCGCCCAGCAGCACATAGCCCATCTTCAAGTCCACCGAGCGGCGCCGGAAATGCGCCATCAGGCCGGACACCGACGAGGCGACCACCTGGTTGGCAGAGGTGGCAACCGCGACCCCTGGCGGAATGCCGATCAGGAACAGGAGCGGCGTGATCAGAAAGCCGCCGCCGACGCCGAACATGCCCGACAGCACGCCGACGGCGCCGCCGATGCCCAGCAGCAGCAGAAAGTTGACCGAGACCTCGGCGATAGGAAGGAAGACGTGCATGGGACCATACAGCAATCTGAGCACGCGTGGTCAACAGGCCAGGCGGCACCGCGGGTGGCAGGACCGACAGAGGGCGGCGAACTGGACTTAAAGACAGAGGCTCCCGCGCCTGCAGGTGAAGGGCGGAGTCCTTCGCCTTGGTAGATTTGGGCCGGGCGCCGCTCTGCGCGCGGCGCGAAGTGGTTCTGCTGAGAGGCCACTGAGGGGGCAGGGCTGCCCCTCAGTGGCCTAATCGAGTGTAAATCCGCCGTTGCCGCGTCAAGGGTGAACGGCGCTTGCGCGCCGCCGCTTTGCGGCCCTTGACCCGGAAAAGACGAAGGATCGGAAAAGAAATGCCCGGCGCGGTGCCGGGCGTTTCAGGGTTTCTGCTGAGGAACCTAGCGCTCCTTGACGTAAGGCTCGCCGCCGGCCCGGGGCGGGATCGCCTTGCCGACGAAACCGGCCAGGATAACCACCGTCAGCACGTAGGGCAGCGCGTCCATTGCCTGCACCGGGATGGTGATGCCGCCCAGTTCGATGTTCTGGAACCGCAGTGCGACGGCCTGCAGCAGTCCGAACAGCAGGCAGGCGCCCATCGCGTGCCAAGGCCGCCACTTGGCAAAGATCAGCGCCGCCAGGGCGATGAAGCCGCGCCCGGCGGTCATGTCCTTGACGAAACCGGCCTGCAGCGCGGTGGCCAGATAGGCGCCCGCAATGCCGCACAAAAGGCCGCAGATCAGCACCGCCGCGTAACGCAGGCCGACAACCGAAACGCCGGCGGTATCGACTGCGGCCGGGTTTTCCCCCACCGCGCGCAGGCGCAGGCCAAAGCGGGTGCGGAACAGCACCCACCAGGTGGCAGGCACCGCCAGAAAGGCGATGTAGACCAGGATCGAGTGGCCCGAGAGCAGCTCAGAATAAATCGGACCCAGTACCGGCACGCCCGACAGGCTGCCGGCAAAGGGCAGGTCGAACGGGGTGAACCGTCCGCCGCCGATCAGCGAGGGGGTGCGGCCGCCCTGCTGGAACCAGTCCTGGGCGATCAGCACGGTCATGCCCGCCGCCAGAAAGTTGATCGCCACGCCGGAGATCAGCTGGTTGCCGCGGAAGGTGATCGAGGCCACCCCATGCAGTGCCGCCAGCAAGAGCGACGAACCGATGCCCGCCAGCAGCCCCAGCCAGACATTGCCGGTGGCGGCCGCTACGGCGGCGGAAAAGAAGGCAGCCATCAGCATCTTGCCCTCAAGCCCGATGTCGAAAATGCCCGCGCGTTCCGAGAACAGACCGGCCAGGCAGGCCAGCAGCAAGGGCGTGGCCAGACGGACGGTGGAATCCAAGAGCTGGATGATCGTCAGAAAATCCATCAGTTCTGCCCCTTCCGCACGGCCAGAAAGATCTTTTCAAGCGGCATCCGCACCATGTGGTCGAGCGCGCCGGTGAACAGGATCACCAGGGCCTGGATCACCACGATCAGCTCGCGCGGGATCGAAGTCCAAAGCGCCAGCTCGGCGCCGCCCTGATAAAGGAAGCCGAACAGGATCGCCGCCAGAAACACGCCAAACGGGTGGTTGCGGCCCATCAGCGCCACCGCAATGCCGATGAAACCGGCGCCTTCGGTGGCATTCAGCACCAGCCGCTCGGCCTCGCCCATCACGTTGTTGACGGCCATCATGCCGGCCAGCGCGCCGGAGATCAGCATCGCGATCATGATGGTGCGGACCGAGGAGATGCCGGCATAGCGCGCGCCCGGCTCAGATTTGCCCAGGGAGCGGATTTCATAGCCCAGCGGCGTGCGCCAGATCAGCAGCCAGACAAACAGGCAGGCGCCGACGGCCACCAGCAGGCTGACGTTGGCGGGTGCGGATTTCGAAAACTCGATCCCGATCGGTGCGAGCAGTTCATGCAGGGACGGCAGGTGCACGGCCTGGGGGAAGCGTTCGGTGGCCGGGTCCATGGACCCCACGGGGCGCAACAGGTTGACCAGCACATAGTTCAGCACCGCTGCAGCGATGAAGTTGAACATGATTGTGGTGATCACGATGTGGCTGCCGCGCTTGGCCTGCAGGTAGGCGGGGATCGCCGCCCAGGCAGCGCCGAAGATACCAGCGCCAAGTGCGGCAAAGACCAGCGCCAGCGTCCAGTGCGGCCAGGGGATCAGCAGGCAGACCAGCGCCACGCCAAGCCCGCCCAGCATCGCCTGACCCTCGCCGCCGATGTTGAAAAGGCCGGCATGGGCGGCAATCGCCACCGCAAGGCCGGTAAACATGAAGTTGGTGGCATAATAGAGCGTGTAGCCCCAGCCATAGGTGGAGCCCAGAGCGCCCTCGACCATCAGTTTGACCGCGGCGACCGGGTCCTCACCGATCCCGAGGATCACCAGGGCTGATAGGATCGCGGCCAGGATCAAACTGATCACTGGGATCAGGACCACATCGGCCCATTTCGGCATCTTGTCCATTTACGCGGCCTCCCCCGCGACACCGGCCATCAAGAGGCCCAGTTCTTTCTCATCGGTCTGATCGGCCGGGCGCTCACCCATGATCTGACCGTCAAACATCACGGCAACCCGGTCGGCGAGCGAAAGTATCTCTTCCAGCTCGACCGAAACCAGCAGGATTGCCTTGCCCTGGTCGCGTAGTTCGACGATTTGCTTGTGAATGAATTCGATGGCGCCGATGTCGACGCCGCGGGTCGGCTGGCCGACCAGCAACAAGTCGGGGTTGCGCTCAATTTCGCGCGCCACGACGATTTTCTGCTGGTTGCCGCCAGAGAAGTTTTTGGCCGCCAGCCAGGGATCGGGGGGACGGACGTCGAATTTCTCCATCTTGGCCTCGGTATCGGCACGCAGGGCGGCGTTGTTCATCAGAACGCCGTTCTGATAGGCCGGGTCGCGGTGGTAGCCGAAGGCCACGTTCTCCCAGGCGTGGAAATCCATGATCAGGCCTTCGCGCTGGCGGTCCTCCGGCACATGACCGATATGCGCGGCACGGCGTGCGGCGGCATCGGACCCCTGGCCGTGCAGCGGCAGAGCGGTGCCATGCAGTTTGATACTGCCAGTGCCGGGGCGCATGCCGCCCAGAACCTCGAGAAGCTCCGACTGGCCGTTGCCGGCGACGCCGGCAATGCCGACGATCTCGCCAGCGCGCACGGTCAGGTCGATGCCCTTGACGCGCTCGACACCGGCGCTGTCCACCACCCGCAGGTTCTCGATCTCCAGGATCGGGGCACCGGGCTGGGCGGGTACCTTGTCGACGCGCAGCAGCACCTTGCGGCCCACCATCAGCTCTGCCAGATGCTCCGGGCTGGTTTCCGCCGTCTTGACGGTGGCGGTCATCTGTCCGCGCCGCATGACAGACACCGTGTCGGTGTATTCCATGATCTCCCGCAGCTTGTGGGTGATCAGGATGATGGTCTTTCCTTCGGCGCGCAGGCGGTCGAGAATGCGGAACAGCTGGTCGGCCTCCGACGGGGTCAGCACGCCGGTGGGTTCGTCCAGAATCAGGATCTCGGCCTTGCGGTAAAGTGCCTTAAGGATCTCCACCCGCTGTTGCATGCCGACCCCGATCTCGTCGATGCGGGCGTCAGGGTCCACGAACAGCTCGTATTCCTCCTCCAGCGCCTTCAGCTCCTTGCGGGCGCGGCGCAGCGAGGGCATCAGCATGCCGCTGTCCTCCGCCCCCAGGACGATGTTTTCCAGCACGGTGAAATTCTCCACCAGCTTGAAATGCTGGAACACCATGCCAATGCCCGCAGCAATGGCTGCCTGGCTGTCCGGGATCGCGGTGCGCGTGCCCTTGATCCAGACCTCGCCTTTGTCGGCCTTGTAAAATCCATAGAGGATCGACATCAGCGTCGACTTGCCCGCACCGTTTTCACCGATGATTCCGTGAATGGTGCCGGGGGCGACGCTGATGGAAATGTCCTTGTTTGCCTGGACCGGGCCAAAGGCCTTGGAAATGCCTTTGAGTTCGATGGCGGGGGCGGTCAATCGGGCTCTCCCATGCCTGTGAATCCGATCAGCCGCACCACCTTGCCGTCTTTCAAATCGGCAAAATACTGGCCGCGCACCATGCGTTTGCCGTCCTTCTCAAAATCCACCGTGGCGCGCGCATGGCCATGGTGTTCAGAGACGGCAACGACCCTGGCGGCGGCGCCCGGCATCATCGCGCTGAACTGCGCGATATAGTCCAGATAGGCGCTGCGTCCGGTGACAGGGGCAGGAGTGTTGGGATCGGAATAGTAGAAATCTGGCCCGATAGCCGCGACCGTCTTTTCGGCGCGGGCTTCGGGCGATGTGTCGCCCCAGGCCGCAAACAGAATATGAAGTGAATCCGTCATGGCCCGGGGCTTTCTCTTAGAAGCTCAGCGCAGGGCAGCTGTCGTCGGACATGTAGTCATGCACCTTGATCTCGCCGGAAGCGATCTTGGCTGCTGCGTCGTCAACAGCAGACTGCATCTCAGCAGAGACCAGCTCCGCGTTGTGCTCATCCATTGCATAGCCGACGCCGCCGTTGGACAGGCCCATGACAGAGAAGCCGGTTTCCATGTCCGCGCCGTCCGAGAAGGCCTCGAACACGGCGTTGCCGACGTTCTTGGTCATCGAGGTGAGCACTTGGCCCGAATGCAGGTGGTTCTGGTTGCTGTCCACGCCGATCGACAGGATACCCTCGTCAGCTGCGGTTTGCAGAACGCCCACACCGGTGCCGCCGGCCGCGGCATAGACCACGTCAGCACCCTGGCTGATCTGCGCCTTGGTCAGCTCAGACCCTTTGACCGGGTCGTTCCAGGCCGCCGGGGTGGTGCCGGTCATGTTGGAAATCACGGTGGCGTCGCCATTGGCGGCCTTGACGCCCTGTGCATAGCCGCAGGCGAATTTGCGGATCAGCGGGATGTCCATGCCGCCGATGAAGCCGACGGTGTTCGACTTGGAGGCCATTGCCGCCATCATGCCGACAAGATAGGAGCCTTCGTGCTCGTTGAAGACAACAGAGCGCACGTTGTCGCCCTCAACCACCATGTCGATGATGGTGAATTTGGTGTCCGGGTAGTCGGCCGCCACCTGGCCGAGGGCATCGGCAAAGGCAAAGCCGACCATCACGATCGGGTTGGCGCCTGCCTCGGCAAAGCGGCGCAGGGCCTGCTCGCGCTGGGCTTCGGACTGCAGTTCGATCTCGCGGTAGCTTTCGCCGGTCTCTTCGGCCCAACGCAGTGCACCGCCGTGCGCGGCCTCGTTGAAGCTCTTGTCGAACTTGCCGCCCAGATCGAAGATCAGCGCCGGTTCCGCCAGCGCGGCGCCTGCGGTCAGGGCCAGCGACGCGGCTGCGCCCATCAGCGGTTTCATCAGGGTCATCAGGTTAACTCCCACTGTCATTTTTGTTGGATGCAGCGGGGTTTTTCCGCTGCCCGGCCCCGTTCAGGCCTTAGAGGGTGCGGCAATTTAGCCTGCAGGGCAGGGAGGGGGTCAACCGCTTTTTGACCAAATGGTGCGAAATCCGCGCAACTGGCCTAGCGTAAAGCTTTTCTCATCAGGATTGCGTCCGCGGGTTTTGCGCCTTCGCGGCGGTAATAACCCGCCCGGCGCCCGCATTCCGCGAATCCGCAGACGTGGTACAGCGCCTGCGCGGACGCATTGTCTTCGGCCACCTCCAGAAACACCTCTGCAGCACCGCGCGCGCGGGCGGCTGATTCCCAGTCCGCCATGCAGGCGCGGGCCAGACCCTGCCGCTGATGGGCAGGACCGGTAGCAATGGTCAGCAGCTCGGCCTCATCCGCGATCACCCGCACCAGGGCGAAACAGCGGGCATCGCCAGCGGCAAAAACCAGCGGACTGTCCAGGAGGCCGGCAAATTCCGCCGCCGACCAGGGCCGTGACTGGGTGAAGGCCGCGGCATGGGTGGCAGCCATCGCAACCGGTGTCAGCGGGTCAGTCATCAATCAGCGCCGGTGGCACGTCTCTGGAAGGGGCCGCATCCGCCGCGCGCAGGTACAGGGGCGCGGGCGGCTCAGTCACCGTTCGGAACCGGGCGGCTGTGATGCGGGCAATGGCTTCGGCAATCCCTGCCGGGCTTGCCTCGGGCGCAAACGCAAGCCCGGCACCGCGGGCGGCGTCCTCAGCCTCCTGGCGCGGCATCAGACGCGGTGCTTCGCCAGGGAGGGCGGAATAAATCTGATCGCGCGGCGCAGGCACGGCGGGCAGGGTGCCCACGGCTGCGCGGGCCTCGAACCCGTCGACGCCAACGGCCGGAACCTCCAGCCCCAGCGCCAGCCCGCGGGCGGCGGACACGGCAATGCGGATGCCGGTGAAATTGCCTGGGCCGACGCCAACGCCGATCGCGGCAAGATCAGCCCAGGCGGCACCGCCGTCTGCCAGCACCTCTTCCAGCAGCGGCATCAGCCGTTCGGCCTGGCCGCGGGACATTTCCTCCAGCCGGGAGGCCAGCACGGTTTCCCCGCGCAGCAAAGCGGCCGCGCAATGCGCGGCCGATGTGTCAAATCCCAGAACCAGCGGTTCGGAAGCCATCAAATGTCCTTTCGCGAGCGGTCAGACGGCAACCGGGCGCACCTCAGTGACTTCCGGGATATAATGGCGCAGCAGGTTCTCGATGCCCATCTTCAGGGTCAGGGTCGAGGACGGGCAGCCGGCGCAGGCGCCCTGCATGTGCAGGTAAACGACGCCGCGGTCAAAGCCGTGGAAGGTGATGTCGCCGCCGTCCTGAGCCACCGCCGGGCGCACCCGGCTGTCCAGCAGTTCCTTGATCTGGTTGACGATCTCCGCGTCCTCGCCGGTATGCTCGGCATGACCCGAAGCCGGATCGGCAGAGCCGTCCGCCATCACCGGCTGGCCGGACTGGTAATGCTCCATCACCGCACCCAGGATGGCGGGCTTGATGTGGTCCCATTCGACGGCGTCGGCCTTGGTGACGGTCACGAAGTCGTTGCCGAAGAACACGCCGGTCACGCCTTCGACCGCAAAGATGCGGGAGGCCAGCGGCGATTTGCCGGCGGCATCTGCGCTGGGGAAGTCGGCGGTGCCCGCCTCCAGAACGGTCTGGCCCGGCAAGAATTTCAGCGTCGCCGGGTTAGGCGTGGATTCAGTCTGAATGAACATGTCGGGTCTCCGTTAAGCGTGCCCCCGATATGCGCCCTGTGGCGCGCCAAGTCAAGATTTGGAACTATTCTAAATTGGTGCGCCCTGCGCGTGCTCCAGCGCCTGCTCCAGCCGGTCATCTCCCCAGAAGAGGTCCGCCCCGCTGATAAAGCTGGGCGCGCCGAAAATACCCGCGGCGATGGCCTTATCGGTTTGCGCCCGGAGTGCCGATTTGATTTCGGGCGACTGCGCGCGCTGCATCAGTGCCGCGTCCAAGCCGCTTTGGCGCAAGCAATCCCGCAAGACTGCTTCATCTGCAATATCCGCACCATCGCCGAATTGCGCCTGAAACACCGACTTTGCCAAAGCCTCGATGCGACCCGTTTCTGCTGCGGCCAAGGCCAGCCGCGCCGCCTTCAGGCCATTCTGCGGGAACACTTCCGGGCGGCAAAAGGGCAGGCCGCGGGCAGTGCAGGTCCGTTCCATGTCGCGCCACATGTAGCGGCCTTTGGCCGGGTAGAGGTTGAAAGGGGAGGTGTCCCAGCCCTGGGCGGCAAAGATGGGGCCCAGCAGAAACGGCTTCCAGGTGACGCCGACACCGCGCGCGGCAGCCATTCCGCCAATCCGCATCACGCTGAGATAGGAATAGGTGGAGGCGAGTTCGAACCAGAATGTGACCCTGCCTGCCATTGCTCTTGCCCTGCTGATCAGGTGATCGCTTCCAGCTTCTCTTTCGACAGATCGCCTGGCACGATGGTGATCGGTACTGGCAGCGTGCCGGAATTCTTGGTCAGCTGGGTGACAAGCGGTCCCGGACCTTTACGCCCCGTGCCCGCGCCCAGAACCAGAACACCGATTTCCGCATCACCCTCGATGTAGTCGAGGATTTCCGGCACCGGTTCGCCTTCGCGGATAACCAGCTCCGGATCCACGTTCTGGCGGTCGCGCATCCATTTGGCGAATACCTCGAAATGGGCGTGGATGCGCTCACGCGCTTCCTCCCGCATCACTTCGCCGACGCCGATCCAGTGGTTGAACTCATCCGGCGGAATGACCGACAGGATGGTGACGCCCGCGCCGGTATGCGCCGCCCGCATCGCGGCAAAGCGCATGGCGTTCAGGCATTCGCGGCTGTCGTCCAGGACCACAAGGAATTTGCGCATCTTCGCTCTCTCGTTGTTGCACCGCGGATCATGGCGCAAGCGGGGCGATCAGGCAATAGAGCCAAAGCAGCGTCAACGCTGCGTATTTCTGGCGCTAGACTTGGCGCGCAGCCGGCGCGGGCGGGGGCAATTGCGGGAAGAACTGCAAGGCTGGTGTTATGCCTGGCTGGCAGCCCAGTCCCAGTAGAGGTCCCGCACCCGCTTGGCGACCGGACCCGCCTGGTAGCGGCAGCTGTCAAAGGCAGTGACCGGGGTTACCTTGCTCATGTTGCCGGAGAGGAAGATCTCGTCGGCCTCCTCAAAATCCTGATAGCCCAGCACGCATTCATGCACGGTGATCCCGTCGGCCCGCATGTTGCTGATGTGGCGGGCGCGGGTGATCCCGGCCAGGAAGGTGCCGTTGGGGATCGGGGTGAACACTTCTCCGTCGCGGACCATGAAGACATTGGAGGTGGCGGTTTCGGCGGCATTGCCCATGGCATCCAGCACCAGCGCATTGCTGAATCCCTTGCTGCGCGCCTCCCGCAGCATCCGGGCGTTGTTGGGATACAGGCAGCCGGCCTTGGCATTCACCACTGCGCTCTCCAGCACCGGGCGGCGGAAGCGGGTGCGGGTGAGGGTGGCCGAGGCATCCGGAGCCGCCATCGGGATTTCCTCCAGGCAGACGGCGAATTCAGTGCTCTCCGCCTTGGGGGCGATCAGCGTTTCGTCACCATCCGCGGCCCAGTACATCGGCCGGATATAGACCGCGGCTCCGAGCGCGAAGCCTTTCAGCCCCTCGCGGATGATCTCCACCATCTGCTCAACCGTGTGTGTGGGCGTCATCATCAGCGCCTCGGCGGACGCATTGGTGCGGGCGCAGTGCAAGTCCAGGTCCGGGCACATCCCGTCAAAGAACCGCGCGCCGTCAAACACCGAGGACCCCAGCCACATCGCATGGTCAGCGGCGCGCATTACCGCAGGGTTGCCTTCCTGCCAGCTGCCGTTGAAAAACGTCCGGATTGTGCGGCCAACAGCCATGGCTTTGCCTCCCTGTGCTTGCCGCAAGGGTAGGCAGAGAAAGGTCAGAGGTCCAGACCTAACATCGGCCGCCGGTGCCAGTGCGCCGATGCGGGCGGCGGTTGTTTTCCGTGTACTTACAATGGCCTGTTCAGATGATGGCCGGAAACTGACGTCGCGTCTATTGGGTCAGCATGATTGACTAATTGTTTCGCGCGCGAAACATTCGGGCAGCAGCGCTGACCTACTCAATCCTTGCGGGTAATTTGTGTGGTTTCAGCGGCTCTGAAGCCATCTGCAGGCTGCCGTCCGGCCCGCGCGCCGTCGGGCGTGCCCGGCCCACGCGGGCCTGCGCATCTGTGATGCGCAGGTGCCTGGGCGGGAGCCGTCTGCTTGATATCAGGCGCCGGGTTTCAGGCCGGCCTTGGCCAGCACTGCGGCGGCCTTGACCTGCCATTGCGCCTTTAGTTCCGCATTCGGAGTGCGGCGCAGGCCCATGGATTTGAGGCCCTCGAATTTCTGCGAGGTCTCAGAGCCGAAGCTTGCCGCGACCCGCGGCCACCAGTAGTCCGCCAGCTCTTGCAAAGCATCGGCACCCCGCGCTTCCACCAGCACCATCAGGCCTTCTTCTGCCAGTTCCGCGTGATGCGCCTCAATCGGCTGGATGGCGCGGAAAGCCTCGGCAAGCGGCTGGTAGGACACATGGCTCAGTTCCTCCAGCTGCACGGTGACGGCCGCCCCCATCAGGAGGTTCATCGCCACCGCGTCGGCCCAGCCTTCCAGCGGGTAGTTGAACACGGCCAGCCGCATGTCGTGCTTGGTGCGGGTCTGGCCGATGTCAGCGTCCCGCTCCAGCCGGGCAGTCCAGGGGTGGTGATCGGCATAGCGCTCTGTGTCGGCGCCGAAATCCCCCATGATGTGCAGCACCTTTTCGGCGCTGTCGGATTTTTCAAGCACGATCCTGGCGGCGGCGATGCGCGCCTTGATGCCGGGACCCTCGTTGATGATGTCGGCAAAGCCCGCGGCACCCGCCAGCTCGCTGTCGACAAAGGTCGCCATCATCTTCATCAGTTCGGCGCGGTAGCGCGGCGGCACGTTGGACGGGTTGCTCAGCACGCCTCCCTGGGCCAGATAGCTTGCGATGCTCATCTCGTCAGTCATGATCTTTCCTCCCACGGGCAGGCGTTACTGGTCGTAATCGACCACGACGTTATCGGTCACCGGATAGGCCTGGCAGGAGAGCACATAGCCTTTTTCGACCTCGTAGTCTTCAAGCGCGTGGTTCGCGACCATCTCGACCTCACCCTCCAGCACTTTGCAGCGGCAGGTGGAGCAGACGCCGGCCTTGCAGGCATAGGGTGCGTCCATCGCGTTTTCCAGCGCCGCATCGAGAAGGGTCATGTCCTTCCCCATCTCGATGGTCTGGGTGGCACCGTCCAATGTGATGGCCGCCTTGGTCTGGTTGGCGCTGCTGGCTGCATCACTTGCGGCAGCCTTGCGCTTGGCGCGGCCCGGCTGAGCGGAGGCAAAGAGTTCGAACTTGATCTGGCTGTCATCAAGACCTGCAGTGCGCAGGGCGCTGGCGATACCCAGCATCATCGGCTCCGGTCCGCAGATGAAGGCGGTGTCGACCGAATTGATGTCAATCCAATGCTCAAACAGCTGGGCGCACTTCTCCTCTGTCACCAGGCCGGTGAACAGGTCGATTTCCTGCGCGTCGCTCTCCAGCACATGGATCACGTTGAAACGGCCCATGTAGAGGTTCTTGAGATCCTCCAGCTCCTCGCGGAACATGATCGTGTTCACGCCCTTGTTGGCATAGACCAGCGTGAAGGAGGACTTGGGTTCGGCGTTCAGCGTGGTCTTCAGGATCGACAGCACAGGGGTGATGCCGGAGCCGCCGGCAAAGCCCAGATAGTGCTTTTCGGCAGTGCCTTCGAGCGGGGTGAAGAAGGTGCCCATCGGCGCCATCGCCTGCAGGGTATCGCCGGCTTTCAGCTCGGTGTTGGCCCAGGTGGAGAAGGCACCGCCGTCGACGCGCTTAATACCGACCTGCAGGATGCCTTCGCCGCGCCCCGCGCAGATCGAGTAGCTGCGGCGCAGCTCCTCGCCGTCGAAGTCGCGGCGGAAAGTCAGGTACTGGCCCTGGGTAAAATTGAACTCCTCAGCCGCACCACCCGCGGGCTTGAGGGTAACAACCACCGCATCGCGGATGGTCTTGCGGACGTCGGTGACTTCAAGGTCGTGAAAGCGCGCCATCAGGGTCTCCTCAGATGCACTTGAAATAATCAAAGGGTTCGAGGCAGTCCTGGCAGCGCCAGTGGGCCTTGCAGGGGGTCGAGCCGAACTGGCTGACCTTGGTGACTTGCGGGCTGCCGCAGTTGGGGCATTTCTCCGGACCGCCTGCGGCTTGGGGCGGGGCGATGCCGTAAGCCTCCAGCTTGGCGCGGCCTTTTTCGGACAGCCAATCGGTGGTCCAGGCGGGGGAGATCTGGGTCTTGAGTTTCAGATCCCTGATGCCGCGGTCCCGCAGGGCGGTTTCGATGTCCATAGCGATCACAGACGTGGCCGGACAGCCTGAATAGGTCGGGGTGACGGTAACCACCAGAGCGCCGCCCTCCCAGGCGACATCGCGGATGATGCCCAGGTCCACCAGCGAGATCACCGGGATTTCCGGGTCCGGCACGGCGTCGAGCCAGTCCCAGATCTGCTCAATGCCTGGCTGAGTTGTCACTTGGCTCATGCGGTTACCCTCATTGGCTGTTCCGCCCGGCGGAACACCGGGCAACGTCCGTCCCGTCCCGGCAGGGCGGGCGTTGCCCTTAACTCTTCTTCAATTCCGTTACCACTTGGCGCCGGGATAGGCGCGCTGCAGCCATTGCATCTGGGTCAGCAGGTGGCCCAGGTGTTCGGTATGCATCGCACCGGTGCGCCCGCCCTTGTGGGCAAAGCGGCTTTCCGGAATGGTCAGCGTCGCGTCGCCCAGGATGCGGGAAACAAGCGCGTCATACTCTTCGCGCAGGGCCGCGGGGTCGGGGGCAATACCTGCCTTCACCATCTCGGCGTCGACCTCGTCAGTCTGGAACATCTCGCCCACATAGGGCCAGAGATAGTCCAGTGCCTCCTGCATCCGGCGGTGGCTTTCCTCGGTGCCGTCGCCCAGGCCCACCACCGTGTCGGCGGAACGCTCCAGATGATAGGCCACTTCTTTCGAAGCCTTCTCGGCAATCGCGGCGACGCGCTCGTCCGAGGATTTCATCAGTCGGCCCAGCTGGATGGAATGCCAGGCGTCGAACAGGAACTGGCGCATCAGGGTGCGGCCAAAATCGCCGTTCGGCATCTCGCACAGCAGCACGTTGCGGAAATCCCAGGCGTCGCGCAGGAAGGCGAGGTCGTCGGCGGATTTGCCGTCGCCCTGCACCTCAGCCGCGAGGCCGAGCCACATCTGGGTCTGGCCGATCATGTCCAGTGCAGTGTTGGCCAGCGCGATGTCCTCTTCCAGCACCGGCGCGTGGCCGCACCATTCGCTGACCCGGTGCCCCAGGATCAGGGTATTGTCCCCCATCCGCAGCAGGAATTGGGCAAATGCGTCTTCGCGGGTCATTACATGGCCCCCACTTCTTCGGGAATGTCGAAGAAGGTCGGGTGGCGGTAGACCTTCGACTCGGACGGCTCATACAGCGGGCCCTTGTCGCTGGGCGAGGAGGCGGCGATGTGGTTTGCCTCCACCACCCAGATCGACACGCCTTCGTTGCGGCGGGTATAGACGTCGCGGGCGTTCTTGATCGCCATTTCAGCGTCCGGCGCGTGCAGCGAGCCGACGTGGCGGTGGCTCATCCCGTGCTGACCGCGGATGAAGATTTCCCAGAGGGGCCATTCGTTTTTCATGTCTCAAATCCTCCTGGCTGAGGGGGCGCCGTCGCTGTAGCGGGCGCCGGAATGCTTGGGGTTACTCGGCGGCGTGCTGGCGCGCGGCTTTCTTCCTGGCGTGGGCCAAGAGGCCGTCACGGACCCAGGCGCCATCATCCCAGGCCTTGTTGCGTGCCGCGAGGCGGTCCACGTTGCAGGGGCCGTTGCCTTTGATCACGTCAAAGAACTCGCTCCAGTCCGGATCGGTGTAGTCATAGTGGCCGCGTTCCTCGTTCCATTTCAGGTCCGGATCGGGGATGGTCAGGCCGAGGTATTCGGCCTGCGGCACGGTCTGGTCGACGAACTTCTGGCGCAGCTCGTCGTTGGTGTTCATCTTGATCTTCCAGGCCATCGACTGGGCGGAATGAACCGAGTCCTTGTCGGACGGTCCGAACATCATCAGCGACGGGTACCACAGGCGGTTCAGCGCGTCCTGGGCCATCTTCTTCTGCTCAGGCGTGCCCTCGGCCATCTGGCGGATGGCATCATAGCCCTGGCGCTGGTGGAAGCTTTCTTCCTTGCAGACGCGGATCATCGCGCGGGAGTAGGGGCCGAAGGAGGTACGCTGCAGCGGCACCTGATTCATGATCGCAGCACCATCCACCAGCCAGCCGACCGCGCCGATGTCGGCCCAGTTCAGCGTCGGGTAGTTGAAGATCGACGAATACTTCATGCGCCCGTCGAGCAGCATCTCGGTCATCTCGTCGCGCGACACGCCCAGGGTTTCCGCCGCGCAGTAGAGGTAGAGGCCATGGCCGGCCTCATCCTGTACCTTGGCGAGCAGGATCGCCTTGCGCTCCAGCGTGGGCGCGCGGGTGATCCAGTTGCCCTCGGGCAGCTGGCCGACGATTTCCGAATGGGCGTGCTGGCCAATCTGGCGGATCAGCGTCTTGCGGTAGCCTTCGGGCATCCAGTCCTTGGGCTCGATCTTCTCGCCGGCGTCGATGCGCGCCTGAAAGGCGGCCAGCTGTTCCGGATCGTCCTGGGTCGCTTCGGATTTGATCATCTGAGCATACATGTCTGGGACCTCCTCAGTGTGTTCTTACACGCGTTCCAGGATCAGGGCGGTGCCCTGTCCGACGCCGACGCACATGGTGCAGAGCGCATGACGCCCGCCAGTGCGCTGTAGTTGGTAGGCAGCGGTCAGCACCAGCCGCGCCCCGGACATGCCGAGCGGGTGGCCCAGTGCAATCGCACCGCCGTTGGGATTAACATGGGGCGCATCGTCCGGAAGACCAAGTTCGCGCAGGGTGGCGAGGCCTTGCGAGGCAAACGCCTCGTTCAGCTCGATCACATCCATCTGTTCGATGGTCAGGCCGGTGCGGGCCAAAACCTTGCGGGTGGCGGGCACCGGGCCGATGCCCATGATGCGCGGTTCAACCCCTGCGGCGGCCATGCCGACGATGCGGGCCATCGGTTTCAGGCCGTTCTTTGCGGCCGCGGCTTCATTCGCCAGCAGGATCGCCGCTGCGCCGTCGTTGACGCCGGAAGCATTGCCAGCGGTCACGCTCTTGTCCGGGCCATTGACGCCCTTGAGGCCCGACAGCTTCTCGGCCGAGGTGCCGGGGCGGGGGTGTTCGTCGGTGTCCACCACCAGCGGATCGCCCTTGCGCTGGGGGATGAAGACCGGGGTGATCTCGTCATTGAAGATGCCAGCCTCATGCGCGGCAGCCCAGCGTGCTTGGCTGCGGGCGGCAAAGGCGTCCTGGTCTTCCCGGGAAACGCCATAGTCCTGCGCCACGTTGTCGGCTGTCTGCGGCATCGAGTCGGTGCCGTACATTTCGTGCATCTTCTTGTTAACGAAGCGCCAGCCGATGGTGGTGTCATAGACCGCATTGGCGCGGGTGAAAGCGGAGGTGGCCTTGGGCATCACGAAGGGTGCACGGGACATGCTTTCGACGCCGCCGGCGATGGCCATGTCGTAGTCGCCTGCCTTGATGCCGCGCGACGCCATGCCGGCCGCATCCATGCCGGAGGCGCAAAGGCGGTTGATGGTAGTGCCGGGCACAGAGGTCGGGAGACCCGCCAGCAGCGCCGCCATGCGGGCCACGTTGCGGTTGCTTTCGCCGGCCTGGTTGGCATCGCCCAGGATCACATCGTCGAGAGCACCCCAATCCACGTCCGGATTGCGCGCCGCCAGGGCGGCGATTGGCAGGGCGGCAAGGTCATCGGTACGCACCTGGCTCAGCGCGCCGCCGTAGCGGCCGATCGGGGTGCGGGTGGCATCGCAGATGAAGGCATCCATGGGTGTTCGCGTCTCCTGTGGCGGCGGCAAGATAAGCCGACCGTTGGGTCGGTATTACGACGGGAGGTGATTCGCAGCAAGTAAAATGTAACATGAAATTTGCATGGATGAAAAATATGTAACTAATCGGAGCAGATGCGCGTGAGCCGGCCCCACCGGACACAGCGATTCACTCGCCGGCTCTTGCGGCTGCGTCAGGTCGTCCTGCGTCCCGCTGGTGCACTGGAAATGCTCAACCGGAAGAAGTCTTTCGTAAAATTGGCTGGCCCGGGCCCCGGTGACCTCTGTCAGCCCTGGTATTGCAGAACCGCGTTGGGGTACTGGGCTTGCCCGATCTTGAAACAGGTTTGGCCTGCCAGCTCAAAACCGTTTCGCAGATAAAACGAGATTGCGCGCGTATTGTCCGAATTGCTGGTAAGCCAGGGCGCGTCCCAACCATTTGACTGATACAGTTGCAGCCCAGCCTGCAGCAGGCGGAGGCCGGTGCCTTGCCCGTGGTGCCGTTGCTGGACATAGAGGGTGGATATTTCGGTGCGGGACACCCCGCCTGCCGGGTTCAGGCGGCCGTGCGCGAGCCGGATGTAGCCATCAATGCCATCCCGGTTCTGAGAGACCAGCAGGCGCTCGGCTGGGTTTTTCAAGGCCTCCGCAAAATGCGCCGGGGTATACTGGCTGAGCACATAATCCGCAAAATGCCCACTGATCCCGTTGCGCAAGTATGTGCCGGTCCACACCTCGATCGACAGGGCCGCGAGGCTGGAGCAGTCCTCTGCGGCGGCGGGACGGATCGTGTTCTGGTGGGGGTTTCCGCTCATGTGAACCTTTGGGGGAAACAGAATAATCGCCATACTTCTGGCGGTGAAGCGCCGCAGTCAAGAATAACCCTTCGCAACAATGCTTCACTTGTTTAATAATGTCGCAGCACTGAGCGGGAGGCGCCGATGAACATCCTCTTTATCATGTTCGACCAGCTGCGGTTCGACTATCTGAGCTGCGCGGGCCACCCGCATCTGCACACGCCGCACATCGACGGGCTGGCGGAAAAGGGCGTGCGCTTCACCCGCGCCTATGTGCAATCGCCGACCTGCGGCTCTTCGCGGATGTCGAGCTATACCGGGCGCTACCCCTCCAGCCACGGGGTGCAGTTCAACAGCTACCCTTTGCGGATCGGCGAATGGACCATGGGCGACCATCTGCGCAAGGCGGGGATGAGCTGCCACCTGATCGGTAAGACCCATATGGTCGCGGATGCCGAAGGGATGCAGCGGCTGGGGCTGGCGCCGGACAGTGTGATTGGCGTGCGCCAGTCAGAATGCGGCTTTGACCCCTGGGTGCGCGATGACGGGCTGTGGGCAGAGGGGCCGGACGGATTTTATGACAGCAAGCGCAGCCCCTATAATGAATACCTGAAGGAAAAGGGCTATCCGGGAGAAAACCCGTGGAGCGACTTTGCCAATGCCGGGGTCGAGGGGGATGACATTGCTTCCGGCTGGTTCATGGTCAATGCGGACAAGCCTGCCAACATCGCCGAAGAAGACAGTGAAACGCCCTGGCTGACCACTCAGGCGATAGAGTTCATCGAACAGGCTGAGGGCCCTTGGTGTGCGCATCTCAGCTACATCAAGCCGCATTGGCCCTATATCGTGCCGGCACCCTATCACAGCATGTACGGCCCTGAGCATGTTCTGCCGGTGGTGCGCTCGGAAAGCGAGCGCGAGGAGGCGCACCCGGTCTTTGATGGCATGATGAACAACCAGATCGGCAAGACCTTCAGCCGCGATGAGGTGCGGCAAAAAGTGATCCCAGCTTACATGGGGCTGATCAAACAGGCCGATGACCAGATGGGGCGGCTGTTTTCATGGCTGGAGAAAACCGGCCGGATGCAGGACACGATGATCGTCGTGACTTCGGATCATGGCGATTACCTTGGCGATCATTGGCTGGGGGAAAAGAACCTGTTTCATGAACCGTCGATCAAGGTGCCGCTGATTTTCTATGACCCGCGCGCAGAGGCTGATACCACCCGCGGCTCCACCTGCGATGAACTGGTGGAGGCGATTGACCTGCTGCCCACCTTCCTGGAGGCGGCAGGCGGTGAACCGGCACCGCATATCCTGGAGGGGCGCTCGCTGATGCCGTTCCTGCGCGGCGAAATGCCGGAGTGGCGGGACTATGCGGTTGCCGAGTTCGATTATTCCACCATGCCGCTCTGCGAAACGCTTGGACTGGAACCGAAGGACGCGCGGCTGTTTATGGTGACGGACAAGCGCTGGAAGTTCATGCACGCCGAGGGCGGCCTGCGGCCGATGCTGTTTGATATGGAAAACGACCCGGAGGAGCTGGTGGACCTGGCCAAGGGCGATACACATCAGGAGGTCATAGACCTGATGTATGACAGGCTGCTGGAATGGGGGCTCAGGATGTCGCAACGGATCACCCTGTCCGATACGCAGATCAAGGCGCGCCGCGGCAGGTCAGGGCGCAAGGGGATTTTGCTGGGGGTGTATGAAGCGGACGAAGCGGCGCCCGAACTGGCGGAGAAATACCGCGGGCCGGTGCCTGAGTAGCCGCTCCGCGTTATCACCTTTGCGAAAATACTCCGGGGGAGCCCGCAGGGCGGGGGCAGCGCCCCCAGCCCGCGTTGCCAAGCAGCGGAGGGGCGCATAAATTGACCGGAAACGCATCAAAGGCGGCGCTATGGCAGGGCAGACGGAACAGGTTCTGAACGCAATTCTTGAGGATATCGAGGCCGGGCGGCTGGTTCCCGGCGCGCCGCTGGAGGAAAGCGAGCTGGTGGAGCGCCACGGGGTGTCGCGCACCCCGGTGCGGGAGGCCTTTATCCAGCTGGAAGCAATAGGGCTGATCAAGCGGCTGCCGCGCAAAGGGGCGGTGCTGTTCAAGCCGACGCTGGAGGAATTCCTGGCGATCCTGGAAGTGCATGCGCGGCTGGAGGGGCAGGCGGCGGCACTGGCGGCGCGGCGGCTGTCGCCGGCGCAGGCAAGGGAGCTGGAGGCGGCGGTGGCCGCTTGTGAAGCGCACGCGGCGGAGAAGGGGGGCGGCGATCCGGCTGGCTATTACCAGTTGAACCTGCGCTTTCATGCCTGTGTGGCGGAAGGTTCCGGCAACCCATTCCTGGTCGAGATGATCAAGACCAATGCGCGCAAGCTGATGGCCTATTACCGGGCGCGCTACCGTTATCCCGGCGTCATCGCGCAGTCAGCCAAGGAGCACCGGGAGATTGCGGCGCTGATCCTTGCCCATGACCGGGAGGGCGCGGAAGCGGCCATGACCGCGCATGTGCAGTTCGATCAGGTTACAGTGATGGATTTGCTGGCCGCGCTGGGCTGAATCCGGGATGAGCGGGGCCTGACGGCCCCGTGCCTTCCCTCCCGGCGGCAGGGCCGCCTGCCGGGCAGCGGGGCGCGAGTCTTATGGGAAAGATGAAGCTTTAGCGGGTGGCCTGTTCGAAGAAACGGGCAAGGCATTCCGCAAAGGCTTGCTGATCGGACTGTTCCGCCAAGCTGCCCAGGGCCCGGGCATGGACAACCGGGCCAAGTTCGTTCCGCATTTCCTCGCTTAGCGCGGTGATGAAATTGCGGGTCATCTCCGGGTGGTGCTGGGTGGTGAAAACGTGCCGGCCCAGGGTGAAGCCTGTGTTCATGCCATCCCTTTCGCTGAACGGGATGGCACCGTCCGGCAGGGTGCTGACGCATTCGCAATGTGAGCCGTAGAGTTTGACTTCTTTCGGCAAGGGGGCGGCCCAATCCGGGCGGTGGAGCAGTTGGTTGCGGGTCAGCCCGTGGACCCAACCGTCGGGGTTGCGGTCCAAGCTGCCGCCGAGAGCCAGTGCAATGGCCTGGTGGCCGAAGCAGGCGCCAAACAGCGGGAATTGCCGGGTGTGGGCAGCGCGGATCAGTTCCAGCAGCTGCGCAACCCAAGCGGCGCCGGAGCGGGCCGAGGCCGGGCTGCCAGTGATCATTGCGCCGTCGAATTCCAGCAGATCCTGCGGGAAGGTACCGTCTTTCACTGAGAACACCGTGGTCCGCCACCCTGGCCGGGCCATCCGGACCAGATCGGTGAACTTTACGCCATCCCCGGGGTGAGCCCGGGCAAAGTCGCTGTCATCGGTGTTGGTCATCAGAATGGCCAAGTGCATGGGAACGCTCGCTAGATTTTCATTTACATATTTATGATCTCTATTAATATACATTGAGCAAGCAAGTTAGGAAAGCCCGCAATGACAGTTTGGACCCCCACGGACGACGGCTATGCGGATCTGAGCAGCCATGACGCCTTTGCCAATGGTGCGCCGCACAACACGTTTGCGCGGCTGCGTCGGGAGGACCCGCTGCATTGGACCGAATACGAAGGCGGCAAGAACTTCTGGTCGGTGACCCGCTACGAGGACATCACGGTGATGAACAAGAACACCGAGGTGTTTTCCTCTGCCCGCGGCATCCGGATGGAGGATCAGTCCTATGAGGAATACCTGGCGCGGCGCACCTTTCAGGAGACCGATCCGCCGGAGCATTCCACGGTGCGGATGAAACTCTTGAAGGCGTTCTCCAAGACCACCATGGCGCAGTATGAGCAGGACATCCGGGACCTGTGCGCCGATATTCTGGATCAGGCGCTGGCCAAGGGGGCGTTCGATGCCACCAAGGAAATCGCCCGCCAGCTGCCGATGCGGATGCTGGGCCGGGTGGTGGGTCTGCCGGAGGCGGACCTGCCCTGGCTGGTCGAGAAGGGCGATGCGCTGATTGCCAATACCGATCCGGACTTCACCTCCCACGTTCTGGACAAGATGCAGACAGATGAGTTCCGGATGATGCCGTTCAATTCGCCTGCGGGGGCGGAACTGTACATCTACGCCAAGGAGCTGATGGAGGAGAAGGCGCGCAAGGGTGATACTTCGGGAGTGCTGAACCTGATCCTGGAACCGGCCAAGGATGGCTCGGTGATCACCGAGACCGAGTTCCGGAACTTTTTCTGTCTGTTGGTGGCGGCGGGCAATGACACCACGCGCTATTCGATTGCAGCGGGCATCCAGGCGATGTGCCATCAGCCGGAGCTGCTGGCGCAGATGCAGGAGGGCGGAGCAGTCTGGGAGACGGCAGCGGATGAGATTATCCGCTGGGCGACGCCCGCGCTTTACTTCCGCCGGACCGCAACGCGGGATGTGGAAATGCATGGCAAGACCATCCGCGAGGGCGACAAGGTGCTTTACTGGTTTGTCTCGGCCAACCGGGACGAGGCGCAGTTCGACGATCCATTTCACGTGAATCTGCACCGCAGCCCGAACCGGCATCTGTCGTTCGGCCAGTTCGGCCCGCATGTCTGCCTGGGCATGTGGCTGGCGCGGCTGGAGGTCACGGTGCTGTTTCAGGAGCTGGCAAAACGCATCCGGCACATTGAGGCCGCTGGGCCGCACAAATTCCTGCGCTCGAATTTCGTTGGCGGTATCAAAGAGCTACCGGTGCGGGTTGAGGCTGCTTAGCGGCCAGGCTTTCTGCAGGAAAGACTCTGGGAAAACCGCTAAATATGTTAAGCAATAAGATGCGGTGCACGATGCCGACGACTGTTCAACTGGGAAGGGCTTGAGCCATGAAAACCCGCCTGCGCGCGATGTTCTGCGACCACCTCAGCATCATGCGGGGGAAGTACCTGCCGAATTCCAAGATTGGTGATGGCAGCACCCGGTTCTGCCGGTCGGTCTTTGGCACCCATTACGACAAGGACCTGCTGGACGCGCCCGGGTCGATGGTCAAGCAGGGCTTGCCGGATATGGAGCTGAAATGGCTGCATGACGATATCCGGGACAGCTGGCATGCTTCGACCAAGGTTGTGCTGGGTGATCTATACGATGACGCGGGCCAGCCGCTGGCGTTGTGTCCGCGCTGGGCGTTGAAGCGGGCGGTCGCGGATTGGCAGAAGCACGGGCTGACGCCCAAGATCGGGATCGAGCTGGAGGCCTTTGCCCTGCAGGCGGACGACCACGGGCGGCTGATGCCTTATGACGCACCGGGGGGAGTTGTCTATGGCACCGGGCCGTTTGCCGACCCGCTGCGGTTCAATGACCGGATCTGGGCGATGGCGGACGACATGGGCTTCTCGCTCGACATGATCACTGCTGAATTCGACAGCCCGCAGTTCGAATACACGCTGACCTTTGATGATGCGGTGACAGCGGTGGATGATATCGTGCTGTTCCGCCTTATGGCGCGGGAAGTGGCGCTGGAATACGGCATTGTCCTGACGTTCATGCCGAAACCCATTGCCGAGGCGGGCGGCTCGGGGATGCATATCAACTTCTCCTTTTTGGATGGAGCGGGCGGCAATGCGCTCTCATCGGGTCCGCGCGGCGGGCCGGAGCACATGAACGATCTGGCCCGCGGCTGCCTGGCTGGCTTGCTGCATCACCACAAGGGGCTTGCGGGTCTGATTGCGCCGACCGCCAACAGCTACATGCGGCTGCAGCCGGGCTCTTTGTCCGGGTATTGGCAGAACTGGGGGGGCGACCATCGCAATGTGACTACGCGGATCAGCTCCGAAGGCGGTGCCAAGGCGCGGCTGGAGCATCGGATGGCCGATGCATCAGCCAACCCCTATACGGCGGTGGCGGCAGTGCTGCAGGCGGCGCGGCTGGGGGTGGAGAGCGGCCACCAGTTGCCGCCGATGGAGACCGGCGACGGGTTCGACCGGACCGATGCGCGCGAGGGCACGGCTGTGGACCTGAAAGGGGCGGTGGCCGACCTGGAGCGGGATACTGTGCTGGCGGAGGCGGTTGGGTCGGAGCTGGTTGCCAATCATGTTTTCATGAAACGCAAGGAAGTGCGTAAGACCCGGGATCTGGAAGGTGACGGCATGCGCGATTTCTACGTCCATTTCCTCTGATCACCTGCAGGAAAAACGCATGCAGGTAATCTGGAAGCCGCCGGGCGGCGAGGCCGTCACGGCGACTGCGGACTATGGTCAGAGCCTGATGGAGGCTGCACTGGCAAATGATGTGCCGCGTGTGGTGGGGGAGTGCGGTGGCAGTCTCGCCTGTGCAGCCTGCCACGTTTATATAGATCCTGAATTGGCTCCAAAGTGCAGCGAGGCTGGGGGGTTCGAAGACGCCATGCTGGACCTGGCGGAGGGGCGCCGGGAGACCAGCCGCCTCAGCTGCCAGATCGAGGCGCATCCGGGTCTGGACGGGCTGGTTTTGGAGATACCGAAGAGCTGAGGCTTCTGGCGGCGCGCAGGCAGTTCAATAGGAGCGGCTGCAATAACTGCGCCGGTTTCCGTATTGCGCAACCGCGCCGCGTCAGCGGCGCCACCGAAAGCGCGGGCCCGAAGTATGTGCTTCGGGCCCGCCATGGCACCTGGTGGCGCCCGGTCCTGGCGGCCCGGGCGCGGGTGCGTCTGCTGTCAGCGTCAGCTCACCGCCGCGAAACCTGCGTCGAGGGCAGAGAGGATGGTGTCCGCCTCTGCCTCGTTCAGCACTAGAGGCGGGGATAGAATGATGTTGGGGCCGGAAACCCGCACCATGGCACCGGACTCATAGGCCGCCTCTTGCAGTTTGCCGATTACCTTCTTGTCAACTGCGGCCTTGGTAGCGCGGTCGGACACCAGTTCCAGCGCGCACATCAGCCCGTGGCCGCCGCGTACATCGCCGATCAGCTCGTATTTCTGCTGCAGGGCCAGCAGGCCCTGGTGGATCTGCGTGCCGCGGGCGGCGGCGTTTTCCGGCACGTTCAGGCGCAGGGTTTCTTCGAGGCAGGCCAGAGCCGCCGCCGCGCCGACCGGGTGGCCGGAGTAGGTGTAGCCGTGGCCGATGGCGGCCTTGCCGGTGGTGTCCTTCTCGAAGGTCTCTGTCATATGATCCGCGATCATCACTGCGCCGAACGGGAAGTAGCCGTTGGTGATCGCCTTGGCGGTGGCCATCATGTCGGGCTGCACGCCCCAGTGGCGCGAGCCGCTCCAGGATCCGGTGCGGCCGAAAGCGGTGATCACCTCGTCAGCGATCAGCAGAATGCCGTGTTTGGTGCAAATCTCGCGCACGCCGGGCATGAAGCTTTTGTGCGGCGGGATCACCCCGCCTGCGCCCAGGACCGGCTCCATGATGAAGGCGGCAATTGTGCCTGCGCCCTGAAAGGCGATTTCGGCCTCCAGCGCCTGCAGGCAGAGCTGGGCCAGCCGTTCCGGATCAGTCTCGTTGAACGGGTTGCGGTAGGTGTAGGGCGCCGGGATGTGGTGGCAGCCGGGCAGGAGCGGTTCGTACTGGGTGCGGAAGTTTGCGTTGCCATTGACAGAGGCGCCGCCCATGTGGGTGCCGTGATAGCCCTTCTTGAGGCTCAGGAATTTGGTGCGCCCTTCTTCACCGCGGATCTTGTGGTACTGGCGGGCCAGCCGCAGAGCGGTCTCTACTGAATCCGAACCGCCCGAGGTGAAGAAGGCGCGGGTGAGCCCGTCGGGCGCAAAGAACTTGCGCAGTTCCTCGGCCAGCTGGATCACTTGGTCGTTGGTGGTGCCGCGGAAGGTGGAGTAGTAGGGCAGCACATCGAGCTGCGCGGCAATTGCCTCCTTCACCACCTGGCAGGAAAAGCCGAGGTTCACGTTCCACAGGCCGCCGACCGCGTCGACCACCTCATGCCCGTCGATATCGGTGATCTTCAACCCCTGGGCCGAGGTGATGATGGCGGGCGGGTTGGCCAGGCTGTCGCCGGGATGCGCCATCGGGTGCCAGAGGGACTTGGCGTTGTGTTCTTTGAGAAAGTTGGAGTCTTTCATGGGGGCAGCTCCTGGATGCGGCCCGGTTCGGGCCGGTGAAGTGGTCAGGCGGTTTCGCCCTGCGGGTAGTCCGCGGGGGCAGAGCCGCCAATGCGATGGGTTAAGGTGGCGCCCGCGCGGCGCAGGGCTGCCGGGATCAGCTGTTTTTGTTCCGCGCTCATGCGGGAGACCGGCGCGGCAACAGCAAGCGCGCCGATAACCTTGCGGTCGGGGCCAAAGACGGGGACCGCGTGGGAATGCACGTCCGCCTCAAACCCGCCTATGGACTGGGCAACGCCGGTGCCGCGGATCTCTGCCAATTGGGTGCGGATTTCCTGCGGGTCGGTGATCGTTGCAGGGGTGCGGGCCGCAAGCGGTTGGGACAGCACTTCCTCGGTGAATACTGGATCGGCAAAGGCCAGCACCGCCATACCCGAGCTGGTGCCGTGGAAGGTCAGCACCTCGGCGTCCTCCATCATCACCTTGGTGGCATTGCGGGGGGAGTAGGCGTGCGACAGCGAGTTGAGTTGGCTGCCCTGCAAGAGCGACAGGTGGGTCGTTTCGCCCGTTTCATCGCTGAGGTCGCGCAGCACCCGGCGGGAGACGGAGAGGATCGGAACAGCCGCCTCGCGCAGCGCTGCGAGGCGCAAAACCTGGGGGCCCAACCGGTAGGAGCGGTCGGCACCGGCCTGTTCGACATAGCCTGATTCCTGCAGTTCACTCATCAGCCGGTAGACTGTTGCCTTGTTCATACCGGACAGGCGCGTGAGGTCGCTGAGCCCGATCTCGGTCCGGCCGTGGTTGAAATGTGTCAGTAATGACAAGGCTTTGGATACCGTTCCCATGCGCTTGCCCGTGCTCCCTTCTTGATCCTGACGGGCAGTGTCTTTGGAAAAAGGCGCACCCGCGATGCAATTTTGTTGACAGATAACGGGGCGGGCTGTCAATCTAAATTCAAACCAATGGTTCAAATAATGAACCAAATGGCAAAACTGGGAGGAAAGCCATGAAACTCAAAACCCTCATGAAAGGGGCTGCCGCGGCGGCGGCGCTGGGGCTGAGCGCGGCAGCGGCGCAGGCCGAGTATCCGGAGAAACCGGTGAACTTTATCGTGCCGTGGCCACCGGGTGATCTGGAGGATGTCCTGACCCGGATGATCGCCGAAGACTTCCAGAACGAATACGGCGTCGCGGCAGCCGTGGTGAACAAGCCGGGCGGCGGCGGCGGGCCGTTCCCTGGCGCGATCGAGGTCGCCAATGCGCCGAGCGACGGCTACACCATCGGCTCCTTTGTGATTGGCGTGCCGGTGATGGGCCACCAGATCGACATTCCGCCGCTGACGCCTGAGAAGTTCGATCCGCTGGGGATCTTCCTGACCTATCCCTTTGTGATCGCCGCCTCCGGTGATGCGCCCTACAGCACGATGGAAGAGCTGGCAGCCTATGCCAAGGAAAACGACGTGGCGCTCGGCCATTTCGGCGATGTGCTGACCCCGACGCAGGTGACCAAGGCCTATGCCAAGAACGCCGGCTTCGAGTGGGGGTCTGATGCGGCGTTCGACGCCTTGGACTGCAACACGCTGGCCTCCGGTGATGCGGATGTGATCAATACCACGCTGCAGCTGGTGCTGCCCTGCCTGGATCAGGTCAAAGTGCTGGTCTCGATCACTGACGAGCGCATCCCCCTGGCCCCTGATGCCCCGACCATCGGCGAGTTGGATGAGAGCCTGAACATTGCCCTGTGGAACGGGCTTTTCGTGACCAAGGACACCCCGCAGGACGTGCGCGACAAGATCATTGCGGTTGCCGAGAAGACGGTGATGAGCGAGCGTGCCCAGAACATCGCCAAGGAAACCGGCGCGCTGGTCTACTGGCAGAGCGCCGGCGACAGTGCGGCCCGGGTCGCCAATGACATCGACACCATGGCCCGCATCGGCGGCTTGCTGTCTGAGTAATCCTCCCCCACTGTGCCGGGGCTGCTAACGGTCCCGGTGCCTTTTCAATCGCGCGGACAATGAACCCCTCAGATGCCTTCGGAACGTGAACGCCGTTTTGCCGGGCCGCGGCGCGGCCAGCTCGTCTTTGCCCTTGCCATGGTGGGCGCGGCGCTGCTGCTGCTGGTCCTGATCACAGAGCAGACCGCCTGGGTGCAGAAGACCAAGCTGTTTGCCCAGCCCCGGTTCTGGCCGGCCACCGCCATCGGCGGCATGGTGCTGTTAGGCGGGCTGCACCTGTACAGGCTGCCTTGGCGGCGGGTCAGCCGCTATGACCTGTGGGAGGTCAAGCGCTGGGGGCAGGTGTTTGAATTTGCCGGCTGGTTCATGGGCTATGTACTGCTGGTTCCCATCATCGGCTACCTGCCTGTGACGCTGGTGTTCGTGCCGCTGTTGAGCTGGCGGATGGGTTACCGCAGCCCCTTCATGCTGTGGACCAGCGCTGTCTTTGCCGTGGCCGTGGTGGTGCTGTTCAAGGCCTTGTTGTCAGTCAAGATCCCGGGCGCGCTCATTTATGAGTATCTGCCCGGTTCTCTCCGCTCCTTCTTCATCCTCTATCTCTGAGCGCGCGCTATGGACCTGATCCTTTCTGCAATAGACATCTTGATGCGCTGGGATGTGGCGCTGGCGCTGCTGGCGGGGTCGGTCGGCGGCGTGCTGATCGGTGCCATTCCCGGCGTAGGTCCGGCGGTGGCAATTGCGATCCTGCTGCCCGCGACGTTCTCCATGGATCCGATTGTCGGGCTGACCGTGCTCTTGGGGATATATGGCTCCTCCATGTACGGCGGCGCGATCCCGGCAATTCTGATCAATACGCCCGGCACCGCGGTCAATGCGCTGACCACCTACGACGGTTATCCGATGACCGCGCGGGGCGAGCCGCGCCGGGCCTTGAGCCTCGCCTATTCCGCCAGCTTCTTTGGCGGCATCTTTTCGGTAATCTGCCTGATCCTGTTTGCCCCCGTGCTGGCAAAGATCGCGCCGATGTTCGGCTCGCGGGAGATCTTCATGGCTGCTCTGCTGGGCCTGATCCTCGTTGTGGTCGCCCACCGCGGCCAGGCGCTGATAGCTGGGACGCTGGCCTGCTTCGGTATCTTTCTGCAGACCATCGGGCTGGAGCCGGTGAAATACACCCAACGCTACACTTTCGGGCAGGATTTCCTGGGCGGCGGCATAAATCTGATTGTTGTGGTGTTGGGGCTGTTTGCGATTTCGCAGGCCTTTGTGCTGCTGACTGACGAAGATGAGAAGGTCCGAATAACCCGCCTGCGCGGCGGAATGTTCCAGGGCTTGCGGGAGCTGGTGCGCCATCCGCGGGTGGCTGGTGTCTCTGCCACTTTCGGCGTTCTAATGGGGATGATCCCCGGGGTCGGCGAATTCACCGCACAGTTCATGTCCTACACCTATGCGCAGAAGACCTCGAAACGGCCGCAGGACTTCGGCAATGGCTCCTCTGAGGGGCTGATCGCGGCGGAGACCGCCAACAACGCTGTGCCTGCCGCTGCGATGGTGCCGCTTTTGGCGCTGGGCATTCCGGGCGAGGCGCTGACGGCGATGATGCTGTCGGTGTTCTACGTGCACAACGTGGTGCCGGGGCCGGGTCTGTTCCAGAACGACATGGATTTTGTCGTCGCGCTGTATCTCGCGCTGCTGGTCTTGAACGTTCTGGTGCTGCTGTTCCTGCTGTTTGCCACCCGGTCGCTCATCCAGGTGGTGCGTATTCCCAACCGTTTTCTGGGCGTCTGCATCCTGACGCTCAGCTTTGTAGGGGTCTATTCCTTGCGCAACTCCGCTACCGACTGTGTGATGGCGGCAGGCTTTGGCATCCTCGGCTATATCCTGAAACGCCTGTCGCTGCCCTCGGTGCCGATCATTCTGGGCATGGTGCTGGGTGGCATCATGGAGGTGAAGCTGCGCGCGGGTATGGCGCGGGTGAAGGAACCTCTTGATTTCATTGACCGCCCGGTGGCGTTCATCCTGTTTTGCATCATTATCATCGTTCTGGCGGTCCACATCCTGCGGATGCTGAAGGACCGGAAGGAACTGAAGGAGGCCGAATGGCAGACCAATCGCGCATCGACGAGCTTCGCAAGCTTGATGTGGCGCCGCAGAAACTCTTTCTTGAAGGATCATGGAAAGAAGGTTCGGGCCAGGCACTCGAAGTTGCTTCGCCGGTTGACGGATCTGTTCTGACGACGCTGGCGGGCGCTTCTGCAACAGATGTCGAAAACGCTGTGGCTTCGGCGCGGCGGGCCTTTGACGACCGCCGCTGGGCGGGGCAGAGCCCCGCCGCACGCAAGCAGGTGCTGCACAGGATCGCGGACAGGATCGCAGCCGAGGCAGTTGAGTTAGCTGTATTGGGCGTGCGAGACAACGGCACCGAGTTCAATATGGCGCTGAAAGCCGAGCCTGGATCTGCGGCGGGCACCTTCCGCTACTATGCAGAGGCGCTGGACAAGGTGGCGGGCGAGGTCGCACCAACCGCGCCGGATGTGCTGGGGTTGGTGCATCGGATGCCGGTGGGCGTGGTGGGTGCCATCGTGCCCTGGAATTTTCCGCTGATGATCGGCGCCTGGAAGCTGGCGCCGGCGCTGGCGATGGGCAATTCTGTGGTGCTGAAGCCGGCAGAGACCGCCTCACTTGCCCTGCTTCGGCTGGCGGAAATCTGCTCCGAATGCGGGCTGCCTGACGGGGTTCTGAACGTGGTCACAGGCTCAGGCGCGGAAACCGGTGCTGCGCTGGCTGCGTCAAACGATGTGGATGTGCTGGCTTTCACAGGCTCGGGAGCGACGGGCCGCAAGCTGCTGGAAGCCTCGGCGCGTTCCAACCTCAAGCGCTGCTATCTTGAGTTGGGCGGCAAGTCGCCCAATACCGTTTTTGCGGATGCGCCTGATCTGGCCAAGGCGGCGAAGGTCTCTGCTGCGGGTATCTTCCGCAACTCCGGGCAAGTTTGCATCGCCGGTTCCCGCCTGCTGGTTGAGGCCTCGATCCATGATGAGTTTGTCGAAATGCTGAAGGTTGAGACGGAGGCGATGCGGGTGGGTGACCCGCTGGACTTGAATACGCAGATCGGCGCAGTGAACTCCGAGGAGCAGCTGCGCCGCAACCTCTCCTTTATGGACATCGCACGGGCCGAGGGTGCGCAGGTCGTGACCGGCGGGGAGCGCATTCTGGAAGGCACAGGCGGTACCTATATGTCGCCTGCAATTGTCACCCGTGTTGACCGCGGTCATGCGCTGTTCCAGCGCGAAGTATTCGGGCCGGTGCTGGCAGTGACCAAATTCGAAACCGAAGACGAGGCACTGAGCCTGGCCAATGGAACCGATTTCGGCCTGGCGGCCGCAGTTTGGACTGGGAACCTGTCCCGGGCGCACCGGATGGTTGCGGGGGTCCGGGCGGGGGTGGTGCATGTGAATACCTATGGGGGCTCGGACAACACCGTGCCTCTGGGCGGTGTCGGCCAGTCCGGCAACGGGCATGATAAATCGCTGCACGCGCTGGACAAATACACCGACTTGAAAACCGCATGGATCCAGTTGTGATGCGGGTTTTGCGCGGCAAAACCTGCGGCCTCCGGCGGGAGTATTTGGAGAAAGATGAAGAGCCGGGGTCAGGCCGATAGCCGCCGCGAAGCTGAACAGACGGGAGGTAAAGCCTGTGGCAGACAAGACCATTCTGGTTGCCGGAACCTATGACACCAAGGATGATGAGCTGGGGTATCTGGCGGAGGTGATCCGCGGGCAGGGCGGCAAGGTGCTGACGATGGACGTGAGCGTGCTGGGCGATCCCAGCCAGCCTGCAGACGTCAGCAAGCATGCGGTGGCCGAGGCCGGCGGCAGCTCAATCGAGGCGGCGGTTGCCGCAGGTGATGAGAACATCGCCATGCAGATCATGGGTGCAGGCGCGGCGGCCAAGGTTCTGGAGCTATTCCGGGCGGGCCGCATTGACGGGGTGATTGTGCTGGGCGGCACCATGGGCACCGACCTGGCGCTGGATATGTGTGCGGCATTGCCGGCCGGGGTGCCAAAATACATCGTCTCCACCGTCGCGTTCTCACCGCTTATGCCGCCGGAGCGGATCCCGGCGGATGTGCAGATGATCCTGTGGGCTGGCGGGTTGTATGGCCTGAACTCGATCTGCAAGGCGTCGCTCAGCCAGGCGGCTGGCGCGGTGCTGGGGGCTGCGCGGGCGGTGGAGCCGCCGAAGCGCGACCGGCCGCTGATCGGCATGACATCGTTCGGCAAGACGGTGCTGCGTTACATGGTGGCGCTGAAGCCGGCCTTGGAGGACCGGGGATTCGACGTGGCCGTTTTCCATGCCACTGGCATGGGCGGGCGGGCGTTTGAAAGCCTGGCGGCAGAGGGTGCCTTTGCCGCAGTGATGGACTTTGCGCCGCAAGAAGTGTCGAACCACCTGTTCGGCGGGTTGTCGGCAGGGGCGGACCGGTTGACCAATGCAGGGAAATCCGGCACGCCGCAGCTGGTGGCGCCGGGCTGTTATGACCTAGTTGATTTCGTTGGCTGGCAGGAGACGCCTGCGCAGCTTCAGGGGCGGGAAACGCATGCCCATAACCGGCTTTTGACCTCTGCCATGCTGGAAGCAGATGAGCGCCGCCAAGTGGCGCAGGCAATCTGCAGTAAGCTTTCCTCCGCTCAGGCGCCGGTGGCGGTGCTGCTGCCAGTGGCCGGGTGCAACGAATGGGACCGGCCCGGCGCGCCGCTGCATAATGCGGAGGGGTTGGCAGCCTTTTGCGAGGAAATGCGAGAATGCTGCCCGGAGAACGCAGAGCTGCATGAGCTGGGCTGCCATATCAATGACGCTGAATTTGCCACCAAGGCTCTGGAAATTCTGGACGGCTGGATTGCCAGCGGGGTGGTGAAAACCGGCTGATATGCTTGGCCGCGGTGCCGCCGGTTGAAGTGTTTCAAAAAGTTTCCATTTCCCTCGGTCTCTGTTACGTAACTGCCAGCATGACAGGCCGCCGGAGGCCGTGAGCGCCGTGACGCGGGGTTTGCGGCCCTACGGCTGCCATTGGGGCTTGGCGCCGGTCCGGCTGCCGTGCCTAATCTGTTGGGAGCCGGGCGCAGCTACTGCCGCCGCGGAAGTGAGAGGATAACCGGATGAGTGAAGCCATTGCATATGAGCGCGTGGGTGATATTGCCGTTCTGAAGGCGCAGAACCCGCCTGTGAACGCCCTAGGCATTGATGTGCGCAAGGGCCTGCTGGCCGGGATCGAACGCGCCGAAGGCGAAGGGGCCAAGGCGGTCCTGATCTACGGCGAGGGCAAGACCTATTTTGCCGGTGCCGATATCCGCGAATTCGGCAAACCGCCGCAGGAGCCCTATCTGCCGGGCCTGTGCAGCCGGATCGAGGCCTCTTCGCTGATCGTGGTCTCCGCCATGCATGGCACGGCACTGGGCGGCGGGCTGGAGGTGGCCTTGTCCTCGCATTACCGGATTGCGGTGCCCTCGGCCAAGATGGGGCTGCCGGAAGTCAACTTGGGCATCCTGCCTGGGGCGGGCGGCACCCAGCGGCTGCCGCGGCTGGCTGGAACCGAAGCGGCGCTGGAGATGATCACCACCGGCCGCCATCTCGGCGCGGCGGAGGCGCTGGACAAGGGCATCATCGACCGTATCGAGGAGGGCGAGCCGCGTGAGATTGGTCTCGCCTTTGCGCGGGAACTGCTGGAGCAGGGCGCACTGCGCCGGGCTGTCGGGGAAATGCCTGCGCCGGAAGCGGTGGATTTCGATGCCGCCTATGAGGCCACATTGAAGAAAGGCCGCGGACAGCTGTCTCCGGCTACCGCGGTGCTGGCTGTGCGGGCGGCGGTCGAGGCGGAAAGCTTCGAGGCGGGTCTCAAGCGCGAGCGCGCGCTGTTCACTGAGCTGATGGAGTCGGATCAGCGCCAGGGTTTGATTCATGCCTTCTTCTCCGAGCGTGCGGTCAGCAAGCTGCCGGAGCTGGAAGGCGTCGAACCCCGCGAAATTGCCGCGATGGGGGTAATCGGCGGCGGCACCATGGGCGCGGGCATCGCCACTGCAGCGTTGCTGGCCGGGCTGCCTGTGGTGCTGATCGAAATGACGGATGAGGGTGTCGCTGCAGCGCGCGGCCGGATCGAGGGCAATCTGCAAGGCGCCCTGAAGCGGGGCAAGATCACCCAGGCGCAATATGATCAGCTGACCGGCGAGGCGCTGACTGTGGCCACGGATTATGCAGCGCTGGGCCAAGTGGATCTGGTGGTTGAGGCCGTGTTCGAAGACATGGACGTCAAGCGCGAGGTCTTCGGCAAACTCGACGCCCACTGCAAGGTCGGTGCGGTGCTTGCGACCAATACTTCCTACCTGAATGTGGACGAGATTGCTGCGGCCACGTCCCGCCCGCAGGATGTGATCGGGCTGCATTTTTTCTCGCCCGCGCATGTGATGAAGCTTTTGGAAGTTGTTGTGGCGGAGAAAACAGCGCCGGAGGTTCTGGCCACTGGCTTTGCCCTGGGCAAGCGGCTGAAGAAAGTGGCGGTGCGGTCCGGCATCTGCGATGGGTTTATTGGCAACCGGATCATGAATGCCTACCGCAAGGCGGCGGAATATGTGGTGCTGGATGGGGCTTCGCCCTATCAGGTGGACAAGGCGGTGACCACTTTCGGTTTCCCGATGGGGCCCTTTGCCATGGGGGATCTGGCGGGGCTGGACATCAACTGGGCCGCCCGCAAGCGCCGCGCGCCGACGCGGGATCCGCGCGAGAGGGTGCCGCGGTTCTACGAGATGCTCTGCGAGGGTGGCGATTTCGGCCAGAAGACCGGCAAGGGGTTTTATGTCTATGAGGCAGGCAAGCGCGGCGGTGTACCGAACCCCCAGGTTGCGGAGCTGATTGCCCGGGATCAGGAACAGCAGGGCGTTTCCCCGCGAGAGTTTTCCGACGCGGAAGTGTTGCGCCGCTACATGTGCGCCATGGTCAATGAGGCCGCGAAGGTGGTCGGCGAAGGGATCGCCCGGCGCCCGCTGGACGTGGATATGGTGATGCTCTTCGGCTACGGCTTCCCGCGGTTCTGGGGCGGTCCGCTGAAATGGGCCGACCTGCAGGGGCTGGAAGGCATCCTGGCCGATATCCGGAACTATGCGGCAGAGGACGGTTTCTTCTGGCAGCCCGCGCCGCTGCTGGAGCAACTGGTGGCAGAGGGCAGAACCTTCGG
Organism: Leisingera sp. CC-HEC093; assembly: GCF_059429195.1. NCBI lineage: Bacteria > Pseudomonadati > Pseudomonadota > Alphaproteobacteria > Rhodobacterales > Roseobacteraceae > Leisingera > Leisingera sp. CC-HEC093. The sequence goes on from NZ_JCAIJR010000001.1 coordinate 2,535,639, forward strand.
CGACCTGAACAAAGGCGCCTAGGCAAGCGGCTGGCGCCCCTCCGGCCCGCCGAGGGCCATCACGGCGCGGCCTGGCGGTGCCAGGCTGGGTGCGCAAACGCTGGCCGCATAGCGAAAAAGCGCCGCGCGGAATGCGCGGCGCCTGGCCCAACAAGAGCGGCGCATCTTTGATGCGCCTGGCGATTGGAGGGAGTTTTTGCGGCTCAGGCCCAGGTGCCTTCAGTGGCGGCGCGGATCTTGCGGATGTTCTCACCGTAAACATCCGGGTTGCTGACCGAGCCGCCCTTGAACACGGCGGAACCTGCGACCAGCACGTCGGCGCCAGCCTCAGCCACCAGCGGCGCGGTGGTGGGGTCAACGCCTCCGTCGATCTCGATGTGCACCGGACGGTCGCCGATCATTGAGCGCAGGCGGCGGATCTTGGCGGTCATGTCGATGAACTTCTGGCCGCCAAAGCCCGGGTTTACGGTCATCACGCAGACCAGGTCAGTCAGGTCAAGCAGGTTCTCCACGGCCTCGGCCGGGGTGCCGGGGTTCAGCGCGACGCCCGCCTTCATGCCTGCCCCGCGGATTGCCTGCAAGGTGCGGTGGATGTGCGGGCCCGCCTCGATATGGGCGGTCAGCACATCGGCGCCGGCGTCAGCGTAGGCGTCGATGTAGGGGTCAACCGGCGCGATCATCAGGTGCACGTCCATCACTGTCTTCACATGCGGGCGAAACGCCTTCACCGCCTGCGGGCCGAAGGTGAGGTTCGGCACGAAATGCCCGTCCATCACGTCCACATGCACCCAGTCGGCGCCCTGGGCCTCGATCGCTTGGATTTCCTGGCCGAAGTTGGCGAAATCGGCAGAAAGGATGGAGGGTGCGATCTTGATCTTGCGGTCAAAGGACATCTGGCAGCTTCCTTTTGCAAAAGGGAAATGAGGAGTCGCAGGCCGTATAGACTGTCCAGCCCGCTGTGCACAGAGGCAGATTGCATGGTGGCAACGTTTGACGGGGTAGAACCTCCGCGGGTTGCAATGGGTCGCGTTACAAAACTTTCACGGCAGTGACACATGAGCTTTGAGCAGGGCCGATAGGCGTTCCCCGAACTAGAAGGGAGCGCCCCGGTGCTGCGCATTGATAAACTGACCAAACGGTTCGGCGGCAAGATTGCGGTGGATACCGCCACGCTGGATATCGACAAACCCTGCATGATTGGCATCATCGGCCGCTCTGGCGCAGGCAAATCGACCCTGCTGCGGATGCTGAACCGGCTGGAGGACGCCAGCGGCGGCCGCATCCTGTTCGAGGGGCGCGAGATCACCGGTCTGAGGGGCAAGGACAAGCGCGCCTGGCAGTCCGACTGTGCGATGATTTTCCAGCAGTTCAACCTGGTGCCGCGGATGGACGTGGTTTCCAACGCGCTGCATGGCACGCTGAACCGGCGCAATGCGATGGCAACGCTGTTCAACCTCTATCCGATGGAGGACATTCATAAGGCTGTCGACATTCTTGAGCGGCTGGGCATTGCCGAACATGCAGCCAAGCGCGCCGAGGCGTTGTCGGGCGGCCAGCAGCAGCGGGTGGCGATTGCCCGGGCGCTGATGCAGGATCCTAGGATCATTTTGGCGGATGAGCCGATTGCTTCGCTCGACCCGATGAACGCCCAGACCGTGATGGAGGCGTTGCGCCGCATCCATGAGGAAGACGGGCGTACTGTGATTGCCAACCTTCACACGCTGGATACTGCGCGCCGCTATTGCGACCGGGTAGTTGGCATGCGCGACGGGCGCATCGTGTTTGACGGGCTGCCGGAACAGCTGACCACGGGCGTGGCCCGCGAAATCTATGGTGCCGGGGAGGAATTCTCTGAGGCCGCGACATCAACCGAAATTGAAACCCTGGAAAAGATGAACGCCACGCGCGCCGTCATTCCCGCCGAATAACCCCTGACCTGATTTCATCGATCCGGGGGCTGCTCCCCGGGAAAGACCAACCGGAGAGACATAAGATGAAAAAACTGATTGCTGCTGTTATGGCAACCACCGCGCTGACTGCCCCTGTTGCGGCAGAGGAAATCACCGAATTCCGCATCGGCATCCTGGGTGGTGAGAATGCGCAGGACCGTCTGAACAACAATGAATGCCTGCGCGAATACACCGAGAAAGAACTGGGTATTGAAACCAAGCTGTTTGCGCCTGCTGACTACAACGGCGTGATCCAGGGCCTGCTGGGCGGCACCATCGACATGGCTTGGCTGGGCGCGTCCGGCTATGCCAAGACCTATCTGTCCGACCCCCAAGCGGTTGAGCCGGTACTGGTCAAGGTGAACATTGACGGCGGCTATGGCTATTACTCAGTCGGCTTTGCCCGCAAGGACAGCGGCATTACCTCGTTGGAAGACCTGAAGGGCAAGACTTTCGGCTTCGGCGACCCGAACTCAACCTCAGGCTACCTGATCCCGTCGATCGAGATCCCAAACAAGATTAATGCCAGCATGGAGTCCGGGGATTATTTCGGCGAAGTGAAATTTACCGGCGGCCATGAGCAGACCATTGTTGCGGTTGCCAATGGCGATGTCGATGGAGGTGTGACCTGGGCCGACGGACTGGGCGAATGGGAAGACGGTTATCAGTCGGGGGCACTGCGCCGCGCAGTGGACGCGGGCCTCGTCGACATGAACGACATGGTCGAGGTCTGGAAATCCGCCCCGATCCCGGAAGGTCCCGTGGTTTTGCGCAAGGCTCTGCCGGAAGAGGTCAAAGCAAAGATGACCGCGCTGATGGACAATCTCAGCGAAATCGACCGTGACTGCTTTTATGGTGTCGTGGCCGGTGAGGCCAAAAGTTTCGACCCGATCAGCCACGATGCCTATGAGGTGATCATCGAAGCCCGCAAACTGAAGTCCCAGTAATTTCAGCCCAGTACCTTTTGAACTTTGCTCTGCGGGGTTCCGGGCTTGTCTTGGAACCCCGCAATTTCCCGATGGCCTCTGCAACGGCCATCCCGAAAAGACCAGGATCCCAAATGGCAGATTTGATAGCCGCCCGGCCGGGCATCGAGGACATCCGGCAGCAGTACACTGCCCATACCCAGCGCAAGCGGTTGTATGGCGGTATCCTTCTGGCGGTTTTTGTGGCTCTGATGGCAGCCGGTTTTCGCACCGCGGATGCCCGCAACGCTGGCTCTTTTACCGACGGGTTCACCCGCATCTTCGACTATCCTGCCGAAGTCCTGTCCGAAGCCGCCGAAAAGGCGGAACAGCTGCCGGGGCATTTGGTGCAGTTTCTGCCGGCGCTGGTGGAGACCCTGAACATTGCCGCCGCTTCGACACTTGCGGGTGCAATGTTCGGCACGCTGCTGTCATTGCTGGCGACCCGCGGCATGGCGCCTTGGCCCGTGCTGATACCGCTGTTTCGCCGCATCAGCGATATCTGCCGCGCAGTCCCCGAGATTGTCATCGCGTTGGTGCTGATTTTTGTGCTGGGCGGCGGGCCGGTGGCCGCGATGATAGCTATTGCCATCCATACGGCCGGGGCGCTGGGCAAGCTGTTCTCTGAGGTGAACGAAAACGCCTCCCTGAAGCCGGTGGAGGGCCTCACCTCTGTCGGCGCCGCTTGGGCACAACGAATGATGCTGGGGGTGATCCCGCAGGTCGGTCCGAATTACGTCAGCTATGCGCTGTTGCGGTTTGAGGTCAACATTCGCGCATCTGCCATCCTCGGCTTTGTCGGTGCGGGCGGCATTGGCTATGAACTGAAGAACGCCATGGCGTGGGGGCAGGGGCGTTACGACGAGGCCGCTGCAATTTTCCTCCTTCTCTTTGTCACCATCGTCGCCGTTGACCAGCTGTCCGGCCTGCTGCGCGACTGCCTGACCCATGGAGCGAAGGCATGACCACATTTAATACCACATTGACGCCGGCAGACCTGAAGGCGGACATCTCAAGGCTGTTTCTAAAGAAGAGGCTGATGAATTTTGCCCTGCCCGCTGCGGTACTGGCCTATCTCGCTTATGTGTTTGTTGTCTTCGACATGCCGGCGCTGTGGGAGCGTGCCAGCCTGGAAAACGCCAGGACGCTGGTCGGCGACAGCTATAGCTACAAGACCCATGTCGCCCTAGACAACCGCAGCGGTAAGGTTTCGGTGGCTATCGAAGGGGAGCGCAAGGGCGCCTATCCCGATGGTACTTCGCCGGACTGGGTAGAACTAGGCGAAACTACGGTGATTGATCTGGAGGATGGCCACGTTGTTAGGTTCGGGCCGGAAACCATCGAATACATGATCCCCGGCTATGGCAAGGTGCGCGCCACCCCGGGCCGCAACGCAGGGGTTCAGGCTGAGCTGCCGGCAGGCGATGTGCCCGAGTGGATCAATGTCTCAAAAAACCGTCTCGCCGTCACAACAGAGGCCGGCCGCCTGACCGTGACCCGCAACCGGGCTGAGGTGTTCCGCTATTTCGCGGGGTGGGAGCTTTTCTTTTTTACTCTCGACAGCCCGTATTATGGCATGGGGGCAGGGGAACTGCTGCAGCAGGCCGCCACCGGCGAGGCCGGTGCGATCTTTCAGGAGTTCTGGACCAACAAGATGTGGCGCCATCACGACGTGGCCTGGGCGATTGCCGAAACTCTGCTGATGGCCTTCCTCGGGACTATCGGGGCCGGGCTTATAGCGCTGCCGCTGGCCTTTGCAGCGACCCGCAACTTCATGCCTTTTCGCAGTATCCGCTTTGCCATGCGCCGCCTGTTCGACTTTGCGCGCGGCGTCGACTCGCTGATCTGGACAGTGGTGCTGGCGCGTGCCTTTGGCCCCGGGCCGCTGACCGGTGCGCTGGCGATCCTGGTCACGGATACCGGCACATTTGGCAAGATATTTTCAGAGGCGCTGGAGAATGTCGATCAGAAGCAGATTGAAGGAGTCTCCTCTACCGGCGCCAAGCCGGTGCAGCGCTACCGCTTCGGGGTTATCCCGCAGATCACGCCGGTTCTGCTGAGCCAGCTGCTCTATTTTCTGGAAGCCAACACGCGGTCTGCCACCATCATCGGCGCGATCACCGGCGGCGGCATCGGCCTGTTGCTGACCCAAGCGATCATCACTCAGAAGGATTGGGAGGAGGTGGCCTACTACATCACCCTGATCATCCTGATGGTGATGCTGATGGACTGGTTCTCCGGCTGGCTGCGCCGCCGCCTGATCAAGGGGGAAGGCGGCAAAGCCAAGTGCAGGCCGCGGAAATCAGAGGGCGGGGCGTTGCTGCTGCCCTGACCTGGATTCGGATATAAGAAATGGACGGCCACTGGCTCGATTGCAGGCGGAGGCGCCATTCATCCACCCGGATTGCACAATCAAAGGCAGCAGTTTTAGTGCCTATGTGAAAATCGGCGCCGGCAGCCGGGTGGCGTACGCGGTGTTCGGGGACTACAGCTATTGCGGCCAAAGCTGCGATATCGCCAATCCGGAGATCGGCAAGTTTGTCAATATCGCTAGTTTCGTGCGGATCGGTGCCACGGACCATCCGATGGAGAAAGCGTCTCTGCATCAATTCTTGTACCGTTCCGCAAGCTACTGGGAAGATGCGGAGGATGACGCGGGGTGGTTTTACCCCCGGGCCAGGCACACGGTACGCATCGGCCATGAAACCTGGATCGGCCATGGCGCGATGACAAGCCCGAGGTTGCTGTTGGCATGGCGCTCTCGTCGCGTCAGGCGCGATCGTGACCAAGGGTGTTGCACCTTACACCATCATTGGCGGCAACACCGTCAAAGTGATCCGCCGCCGCTGTCCTGAGGCGGTCGCAGAGCAAATTGTGGAACTGACCTAGCGAAACTGGGGCCATGAGACTCTGCGGACCGCGCTGCCGGACTTCCACAGCATGCGGGCGGAGGAGTTCCTGGAGAGGTACTCCTGAGCCGGCAGGCGGTTGCTCCCGCCTGTTCCAGCGCATTTGAAGAATGCACGTCACAGTTGGGCGTGGCGCCGCTGCGCGGCGCAGGTGGGCTGCAGAGAAGCGCTTGAGGGGCAATTCTGCCCTTCAAGCGCGGTTCCATTGTGTTGGCTGCCATCCCCGCCTCAAGGGCAAACGGCGCAGCATGCCGCCTCTCTGCGGCCCTTGACCCGGGGCTGTCGGGGGGTCAGGCGGCGCCCGCGTCCACAAGCTGGGTGGCGATGTCGAGGAAGACCTTGGCCTGGGCGCTGCCGGGATTGGCCGCTACGATTGGCGTGCCGTTGTCGCCGGCCAGGCGCACGTCCAGATGCAGCGGGACCTCGCCCAGCAGCGGCACGTCCAGTTTTTGCGCCTCCTGCGCCACACCGCCGTGGCCGAACACGTGCTCTTCATGGCCGCAGTTGGAGCAGATGTGGGTCGACATGTTCTCGACCATACCCAGTACCGGCACGTTCATCTTGCGGAACATGTCGATGCCCTTGCGCGCGTCGATCAGTGCCACGTCCTGCGGGGTGGAGACCACGATGGCGCCGTCCACATGGGTCTTCTGCGCCAGCGTCATTTGCACGTCGCCGGTGCCGGGCGGAAGATCAACGATCAGCACGTCCAGCTCCCCCCATTGCACCTGCAGCAGCATCTGCTGCAGCGCGCCCATCAGCATCGGTCCGCGCCAGATCACCGCCTGATCCTCGCCGGTCATCAGCCCCATCGACATCATGGTGACGCCGTGATTGCGCAGGGGCAGAATGGTCTTGCCGTCAGGGCTGGCAGGACGGCCGCTGACCCCCAGCATCTTTGGCTGCGAGGGGCCATAGACGTCGGCATCCAGCAGGCCCACCTTGCGTCCCTGCATTGCCAGCGCGCAGGCGATGTTGGCCGAGACGGTGGATTTTCCAACGCCGCCCTTGCCCGAGGCCACGGCCAGGATCCGCGCAACACCGGGCACTTTCTGCGGCGCCTGTTGCTGAGGCTGCGCGGCTGTCTTGGGCTTAAGATCCGGTGGCGCTTTCTCCGAATGGGCGGTCAGCATAGCTGACACCTTTTCCACCCCCGGCAGCGCCGCCACGGCCGCGTCCGCCCTGTCGCGCACCGGGCCGTAGGCTTCGGACTTGCCGGGATCGATTTCCAGTACAAAACGGACGGTGCCGCCCTCGACGGTAACGGCACGGGCAATGCCTGCGCTGACGATGTCGCTGCCGCTGACGGGGTCGGTGATGGATTTGAGCGTCTCAAGGACGGTTTCACGGGTGACGGTCACGCCGGTCTCCTGCTTCTGGTCATGTCTTGCACCTGTTCTGGCGCAATTCCGCAGGTCATGCCAGCCGTACACGGCCCGGAGTTTGATTTAGCGCATCCAGGAGTCAGCTTTTTTGCCACCTGGCCCTGTCTGAAGCCTTGCGATCTTGTGGCAATCGCAGCAGCGCCGCGCGTGAGCGCGGCGCTGGATCCAACGGGAGGAGGCCCGTTGGCAGACGACGGGCGGGAGGATCCTGTCAGCTGGCCAGTGCCACCTCGGCGGAATTCATCACCGCGCCGATGCGGCGGCCGGTGTCCACCATCCGGTTGGAAAAGCCCCATTCGTTGTCATACCAGCTGACCACCCGCACCAGCCCCTCGGCGGTGACGGATGTCTGGGCAGCGGCAAAGCAGCTGGAATGCGGGTCGTGGTTGAAGTCTACAGAGACCAGCGGGTCTTCTTCGTAGGACAAAATGCCCTCCAGCCCGGTTCCGGCAGCTGTTTTGACCGCGGCATTGATCGCCTCAACCGTGGCAGGCCGTTCCGGCACAAAGCTCAGGTCCACCACAGAGACATTGGCGGTTGGCACCCGGATGGCGGAGCCTTCCAGTCGGCCTTTCAGATGCGGCAGCACCTCGGAGATTGCCCGTGCCGCGCCTGTGGATGTGGGGATCATCGACAGTGAGGCGGCACGGGCGCGGTAAAGGTCTTTGTGGCTGGTGTCATGGGTCGGCTGGTCGCCGGTGTAGGCGTGGATGGTGGTCATGTAGCCGGTTTTGATACCAAAGGACTCATCCAGCACCTTGGCCAGCGGCGCCAGGCAGTTTGTGGTGCAGGAGGCGTTGGAGACAACCACATCCTCCGCCGTCAAATCCATGTGGTTGACACCATAGACCACAGTGCGGTCGGGATCCTTGCCGGGGGCGGAGATCAGCACCCGCTTGGAGCCGTTCTTCAAATGCCGCGCAGCATCCTCGCGGGCGGTAAACAGGCCTGTGCATTCATAGGCAATGTCCACATCCTGCCAGGGCAGGTCCTCTGGGTTGCGCACCGCGGTCAGGCGGATGCTGTGATGGCCCGCGCGGATCAGGTCATCGGCCAGGAACACCGGCGTCTTCAGGCGCCCGTGCACGCTGTCGTATTTCAGCAGATGCACCAAGGTTTCCGGCGGCGACAGGTCGTTTATGGCCACCACCTCAATATCCTTTTCGCCGCTTTCCAGCAGCGCCCGCAGCACCCCGCGGCCAATCCGCCCGAACCCGTTGATTGCAATCTTCAGTGTCATCTCTGATCTCCGGCTGGTGTACCGGATTTTGCCGGTATCGATAACGGTTGCGATACCGATATCGATAACAGTGTAAAAAATCAACCCCTCTGTTTACGGAGCTGCCCTTGCGGCTGCCCGCGATCTGCAAGAGCATGGGAGCATGACCAAGAAACTGCTCCTGAGAGACGTGGCCAAACTGGCCGGTGTCAGTGAAATGACGGCTTCTCGCGCGTTGCGTGGTGCCCCGGACGTGTCCGCCAAAACCAAGGCGAAGATCGAAGAAATTGCCCGCACCCATGGATATGTGCCGAACCGGATTGCCGGCTCCTTGTCCTCGCAATCGGTCAACCTGGTGGCGGTGGTGGTGCCGTCGCTGAATAGCTTTGTCTTCCCGGAGGTGCTTTCGGGCATTTCCGCCGTCTTGAAGGACAGCCCGCTGAAGCCGGTGGTCGGGATTTCCGGTTATGATCTGGCGGAAGAGGAAAGCGTCATCCGTGAAATGCTGAGCTGGCGGCCTTCAGGGCTGATCGCTGCGGGGCTGGAGCATACCGAAGCCACCCGCCGGATGCTGCAGCAAGCCGATTGCCCGGTGGTCGAGGTGATGGATGTGGACGGCGATCCGGTGCGCCACTGTGTCGGCATATCACATCTGCAGGCAGGCCGCGAAATGGCAGAGCAGATCCTGGCCCGCGGCTACCGCAGGATCGGGTTCATCGGCACCAAGATGCCGCAGGATTTCCGCGCCCGCAAACGCTTTGACGGATTTACGGATGGACTGGCGGCGCAGAGCGTGACACTTGCAGACTTGGAGCATTATTCCGGCGAAAGTTCGATCCTGACCGGCCGCCAGTTGACGGCACAGATGCTGGCGCGCAGCCGGGAGCTTGATTGCATCTATTATTCCAGCGACGTGATGAGTGTGGGCGGTCTGATGCATTGCCTGGCGGCGGGCCTGTCGGTGCCTGGCGATGTCGCCTTGGCCGGCTTCAACAATCTGCAGATCCTGCAGGGCTTACCGCTGCAACTTGCGACCACGGATGCCTGCCGCCATGAAATCGGTGAGCGCGCGGCGCAGATCATTCTGAAGTCGCGGGAAACGGGCGGGGCAGAGGGGATGGTTTTCGACTGCTTGACGCCGGCGATCAGCTTGGGCGGGACTCTATAATTCGCCGCCCCGGCTTGCTGCCGCGAAACAGTCGTCACCGCCGTAAACATGCCAGTCGGAGATTTTCCTAGCTTTGGCAGGTGCGCCGGGGCAACCTGTGGGCATGGTTCCAGTTCAGCGCGGGTCGGCCCGGAAAAGGAGTGCAGATGCCCAAGTACAATGACATGTTCGAGCTTTCTGTTGAAGACATGGACCTGATTGAAACCTCATTGCAGCACACAAGAGATGCTTTGTCGGAAGCCCATCCCGCCTCGGGCAGTGCAGACGCGGAGACCCTGCGCCGCGTTCATGCTCTTCTGGGGCGGCTGCACAATCAGAAGATATTCTATTACCCCAAGGACCAAGTCTACGTCAGCGGCTGACGCTGTGCCCTAACTAATATGCTCTCCCCGCATGGCGGAGAGAGCTGTAGTTTGCATTTCGGCTTCAGCCTACATCGCAGCCTTGAACAGCTGGGCTAGGTTTTCCTCAGTCAGCTCAATCGGGTTGCCGCCGCAGGAGGGGTCGATGATGGCGCCTTTGACTAGATCGGGAATTGCTGCCTCTGTGACGCCCAGATCCGACAGCCCGCGCGGGATGCCCAGGGAATCGTTCAGCTCCTGCACAAAGCTGCGGAAGCCGTCAAAGCCGCCCTTGATGCCCAGATACGCCGCCGCCATGTTGAAGCGGTCCGCAATCTCGGACGCGTTGAACTCCAGAACGCTGGGCATGCAGACCGCGTTGGTGGTGCCGTGGTGGGTGTTGAAATGCGCGCCGACCGGGTGGCTCATAGCATGAATCGCTCCAAGACCCTTCTGGAAGGCGGTCGCGCCCATAGCAGCCGCAGACATCATCTGTGCGCGGGCTTCGATATCAGTGCCGTCATTGTAGGCACGTGGCAGGTAGTCCTTGACCAGGCGCATGCCCTCGAGCGCGATGCCTTGAGACATCGGGTGGTAATGGGGCGAGGAGAAGGCCTCGACGCAATGGGCAAAGGCATCGAGCCCGGTGCCCGCGGTGATGAATTGGGGCATGCCGACAGTCAGCTCGGGATCGCAGATCACCACGGCAGGCAGCACCTTGGGGTGGAAGATGATCTTCTTTTGATGGGTGGCGCTGTCGGTGATCACCGAAGCGCGGCCCACCTCTGAACCGGTGCCGGCAGTGGTCGGCACCGCGATGATCGGTGCGATGGCATCCGCATCGGCGCGGGTCCACCAGTCGCCGATGTCCTCAAAGTCCCAGACCGGCCGGGTCTGGCCCGCCATGAAGGCCACCATCTTGCCCAGGTCCAGGCCGGAGCCGCCGCCAAAGGCAATCACCCCGTCATGGCCGCCCGCATTATAGGCCGCAACACCAGCGTCCAAGTTCTTCTCATTCGGGTTCGGATCAACGTCCGAGAACATGCCGCGGCCGAGGCCGGCGGCTTCCATGATGTCCAGGGTCGATTTGGTGACAGGCAGATCTGCCAGACCCTTGTCAGTGACCAGCAGCGGCTTCTTGATGCCGGCAGCGGCACAGGCGTCGGCCAGTTCTTTGATCCGGCCTGCGCCGAACTTGATTGCGGTCGGGTAGGACCAGTTTCCAACGAGAGACATGTCGTTTTCCTTTAATACTAAAGCCCGCCCCGGGGAGGAGACGCCGGGGCGGACAGGGCCGTCCGTCAGCCGGTTACCTTTTTCAGGTGATAAGACTTCGGACGGGTCAGATTGTGATAGCCGATGACCGACAAGCCGCCGCCGCGGCCGGTGTCCTTGCAGCCGGTCCAGCAGAGGCCGGGATCCAGGTAGTCGGCGCGGTTCATGAAGACAGTGCCGGTCTCGATCCGGTTCCCCACGGCTTGCGCCCGCTCCACATCCTTGGTCCACAGCGAGGCGGTGAGGCCGAAATCGCTGTCGTTCATCAGCCGGATGGCTTCTTCATCCGAGGAGACCTTCATGATGCCGACAACCGGGCCAAAGCTTTCCTCGCGCATCACCCGCATGTCGTGGGTGACACCCGTCAGTATTTGCGGCGTGAGGTACGCGCCGCCGTCATCCTCAGCAAAGGTTTCAATATGGGCCACCGCGCCGGCCTCTATCGCCTCGGCGATCTGGCCGCGGACCTCGCTGGCAAAGCGGACATTGGCCATCGGGCCAATGGTGGTCTCTGCGTCCAGCGGGTTGCCCAGTTTGTAGCCTTTCACGATAGCCGCGGCCTTCTTCAGGAAGGCGTCGTAAAGGCTCTCATGCACGTAGATCCGCTCAATGCCGCAGCAGCACTGGCCGGAGTTGAACATGGCGCCGTCAATCAGCGTGTCCACAGCCGCATCCAGGTCGGCGTCTTCCATCACATAGCCCGGGTCCTTGCCGCCGAGCTCGGTGCCAACACCGGTGAATGTGCCTGCCGCTGCGCGTTCCATTGCTTGGCCGCCGCCGACTGAGCCGGTGAAGTTCACGAAGTTGAAGGCTTTGCTGGCAATCAGCTCCGACGTTGTGCCGTGGTCCAGGAACACATTCTGGAAAACGTCCTCGGGAATGCCGGCGGAATGGAAGGCCTGCGCCATCCGTTCGCCCACCAACAGCGTCTGCGTTGCGTGCTTCAGCACCACCGTATTACCGGCAATCAGCGCCGGAGCCACGGTGTTGATCGCGGTCATGTAGGGGTAGTTCCAGGGAGCCACGACAAAGACCACACCGTGCGGAATACGCTTGATGTAGCGCTTGAAGGTTTCGTCCTCGCCAACCTCGATGTCAGCAAGCGACTCTTCGGCGATTTTTGCCATGTGGCCCGCACGCTCGTTGAAGCCGCCGAACTCGCCGCCATGGCGCACCGGGCGGCCCATCATGTGGGCCAGCTCCGGCACGATCTCGTCATTCATTGCGCCGACAGCGGCCACGCCCGCCATCACCAGATCAATGCGTTCCTGCAGCGGCCGGCCGGCCCATGCGGCTTGCGCCGCCCGCGCCCGATCTGCTGCCGCAAAGGCGTCCTCGCGCGATAGCACTTCGCGCTCCGCGAAGACCGATCCGTCGATCGGTGAAATACATTTCAATACCTGGCCCATTGCCATTCACTCCATTCAGAAAGGGCAAAGCCCTCTTCATCTTTCCGAAAATACTCCGGGGTTTGGGGCAGAGCCCCAATTCGGCTGCGCGCCTCAGGCTCGTTCGAAGCCGCGGGCAATCTCGTAGTCGGTGACCACCCGGTCGAAATCCTCGATTTCCACCTCGGCTGCGCGGACGTAGTGGTCCACTACATCATCGCCCATGGCGGCACGCAGCATTTCCGAGCCTTTCAGCGCTGCCGCGGCATCGCGCAATGTGCCCGGGATCATGCCGGTGTCGCCCTGGTAGACATCACCCCTGGTGGGCGCCTGCAGCTCCAGTCCTTCTTCGATGCCCGCAATACCGGCAGCCAGCATGCCCGCCATCGCCAGATAGGGGTTCATGTCGGAGCCCGGGATGCGGCATTCGACGCGGATCGCCTTGGTGCCGTCTCCGCACAGGCGGTAGCCTGCGGTGCGGTTGTCCACCGACCAGATGATGCGTGTGGGGGCAAAGGTGCCCTTCATGAAACGTTTGTAGCTGTTGATATAGGGCGCCATGAAGGCGGTGTAGTCGGGGGCGTATTTCAGCAATCCGGCCATGTAATTCTTCATCAGCGCGGACATGCCCAGCTCGTCCGTTTCGTCATAGAACGCGGGCTTGCCGTCCTGCCATAGCGACTGATGCACATGGGAGGAGGAGCCGACCTTGTCGTGGCTCCACTTCGGCAGGAAGGTCACCGCGTGGCCCTGTTGCTCCGCGATTTCCTTGATCGCGTGCTTGGCGATGGTGTGGAACTCCGCCGTGTCCATTGCCGCAGCGTATTTGATGTTCAGCTCTTCCTGACCGGTCTCCGCCTCACCCTTGGAGTTCTCGATCGGCAGCCCCGCATCCCACAGATGGTTGCGGATCGGGCGCATCACATGCTCCTCGCGGGTGGTCTGCAGGATGTTGTAATCCTCGTTGTAGCCGGAGATCGGCTCGAGGTCGCGGAAGCCGGAGCGGCGGATCTCGTCAAAGCTTTTGGCGAACAGGAAAAACTCCAATTCGGTGGCGCACATGGCGTCATAGCCCATCGCCTTCAGGCGGTTCACCTGTTTCTTCAGGATCGCGCGGGGGGAGTGGGAAACTTCCTCGTGGGTGTGGTGATCCAGCACGTCGCACAGCACCATCACCGTGCCCTCCAGCCACGGCACCGGGCGCAGTGTGGAGAGGTCCGGCTTCATTACATAATCGCCGTAACCCCGTTCCCAGCTGGTCGAGGCATAGCCGTCCGGCGTCGCCATCGCCAGGTCAGTCGCCAGCAGGTAGTTGCAGCAATGGGTTTCCTCCCAGGCGCCGTTCACGAAGTGTTTGGCGTGGAAACGCTTGCCCATCAGGCGGCCCTGCATGTCCACAAGGCAGACCAGAACGGTGTCAACGGTGCCATCGGCAACCTGGTCCTTAAGAGTGTCGAAGGAGAGCATGAGCGGCCCTTTGTCTGTTACGCGCAAAACTTTTCCTCAAAAGTTTTGGCAAATTCCTTGGGGAAGGAATTTGGCCCGCTGCGGTGCAGGCCAAATCCTATGTTTCAACCGGTGCCTCAGCCGTAGCGGTAGGGGCGGCCGGCCTTCTGCATGTCAGCGTTATACTTCTTGAAGATCTCCACAACTTTCGCCTTGGTCTCAGACTCGGCTGCGATTTCATCCCAGAATTTCACGGCCGCGTCTTCGACCTGCTGCCATTCGCTGTCGGGAATGGTGGTCAGCTTCATCTTGTCGCCGTTGACGCGCAGGGAGGCTTCACCGCCCCAGTACCACCACTGGCGGTAATAATGCGACTGGTCGCAGCAAACGCGGAACAGGGTCTGCAGGTCTTCCGGCAGTTCGTCCCAGCGGCCCTGGTTGGCAAAGAACGACCCCGCCCAGGCGCCTGAGATATTGTTGGTCAGGAAATAGTCGGTCACGTCAGCCCAGCCGACGGTGTAGTCTTCGGTGATGCCGGACCAGGCAATGCCGTCCAGCTCGCCGGTCTGCACTGCGACTTCGATGTCTTCCCAAGGCAGGGTGACCGGCACAACGCCGAACTGGCTCAGGAAGCGGCCTGCAGTCGGGAAGGTGAAGACGCGCTTACCTTTCAGATCCGCCAGCGAATTGATCGGGTCCTTGGTGGCAAAGTGGCAGGGGTCCCAGGCGCCGGCAGAGATGTGCTTGACGCCAACTTTGGAGTATTCTGCGTCCCAGATCTCGTTCAGGCCGTACTGGTTGAAAAGAACCGGCACGTCCAACGAGTAGCGGGAGGCAAAGGGGAAGTAGCCGCCGAACACGGTGACCTCGGTGGGCGAGGCCATCGAGTCGTCATCGGACTGAACCGCGTCAATTGTGCCGCGCTGCATAGCACGGAAAAGCTCGCCTGTGGGGACCAGCTGATCGGCGTAAAAAAGCTCAATCTGCATCCGGTCGCCAGCGATCTTGTTGAACATGTCGATGGCGGGTTTGATCACATGTTCACCCAGTGCCGCACCAGCATAGGTTTGCATCCGCCATTTGATGGTGGATTGTGCCAGCGCCGGGGTGGCCAGCGGTGCCGCCATGGCACCTACACCGGCGGACTGCAAAAACTTACGTCTTGTTGTCATGTCTTCCTCTCCTCTGTTGAATTTAGATCAATGCCCGTGCCCGCAGGGCGCCAGGTTTCTGAAGCCTTCGCGGAGCCGTTGAGGTGCATTCTCGCGAAGGATGTCGCCATGCGCGAGCACGACGGTTTCCGGTTTCCAGCCGAGCATTTGGGACAAGGCTTTGCGCAGCTTGTCCCGGTTGCCTGAAAAGGAGAACCAAATGTCGATTGGCATCTTGCCATCGGGCGCCAGTATACCTGCCGCCCAGGCTAACGGCCGCACCCAGAGCGGCAGAGTCTTGCTGGGCATATTTTCGATCAGGTCTGTGAGAACCAGCACTTTCGACGGCTTGTGAAAGAAGACTACCTCTGTGTGCACTTTGCTGCCGTGGACGATCAGCTGTTCCAGGTCGTCTGCCCATTCCGGCTCTGCTCTGTCCTGCAGGTCGCGGTCAAAACTGATTTCCGCGCCCTGCTTTTTGGCCCGTTCGCGCACATTAGGCGAGGCCCATGCCACGGCTTGCGGATAGGCCTGCGCCCACTCCGCGATATAGGCGTAGTGAATCCAGTTCGGGGACACTAGGTGGCGGATACGTCCCAGCGCTTCCAGCTCCTTGGCCAGCTGCTCGCTGTACTGAATCGGTGAGTGCAGGAACAGATCGCCGTTTGCCAGACGAACCACGGTCATCCGGGTTGCGAAAGGGATCCCGTAGAACTGGATATTTGGCCCGTCGACGATCCAAATATCCTGCCCCAGGGCCTGCAGCTTGGTCTTATTTTCCATAGACATACTCCGGCAGCCACAGGGCGATTTGCGGGAACATCATGATCAAGGCCAGCGCCAGCACCATCACCGCGGCAAAGGGGATGATCGAGACATAGATATCCTTCAGCCCGATTTCCGGGGGTGCCATCGCACGCATCAGAAAGAGGTTGTAGCCGAACGGCGGCGTCATATAGGCGATCTGGGTGGTGATGGTGTAAAGCACGCCGTACCAGATCAGATCAAAGCCAAGTGCCCCCACCAGAGGCACATAGAGCGGCGCCACGATCACCAGCATTGCGGTGTCATCCAGGAAGGTGCCCATCACGATGAAGCTCAGCTGCATCAGGATGAGGATCATCCATGGCGACAGGCCCAGCTTGGAGGTGAAAAGGTCCTCAATCGCCTTGACCGCGCCAAGACCATCAAAGATCGCGCCAAAGGCCAGCGCTGCCAGGATGATCCACATGAACATGCAGGAGATGCCGAGCGTTGAGCGCACCGATGTTTCGAACACCTCCTTGGTCATCCGCCCCTTCAGCACCGCGGCGATGAAGGCGGTCATGGCACCGATTGCGGAGCTTTCGACAAGCGAGGTCCAGCCGTTCACGAAGGGCACCATCATCGCGGCAAAAATTGCCAAGGGCAGCACGCCGGAGAACAGCAGACGGTACTTCTCCTTCATGAACACGTCTTTGTAGAGCATCGGGTTCTTGCGGGTCAGGAAGGAAAGAAGTCCAAGGGCGAGCGCAACTCCAAGGGCGGATTTGGTTTCCATCAGCCCGGTCTCAATCAAAAGCGGCACCAGCACCAGCGCACTGAGAACGATGTAGTTCAGCCGCAGCGGATGGTCGGTGATCTGTTCATACTCTGCCAGATCCTCCGGGTGCATCGCGGGGCCAAGATCCGGTTGCATGCGGGCGCGGACATAAATGTAAATAATGAACATGGTGGCCATCAGCAGGCCGGGGATCACGCCTGCTAGCCATAGCTGCCCCACCGGCTGGCGGGCGATCATCGCGTAAAGCACCAGCACCACCGAAGGCGGCACCAGAATGCCAAGCGATGAGCCTGCCTGGATGGTGCCGGTCACCAGGATCTTATCATAGCCGCGGCGCAAGAGTTCCGGCAGCGCGATTGTGGCGCCAATGGCCATGCCCGCTACCGAAAGGCCATTCATCGCAGAAATAAGGACCATCAGGCCGATGGTGCCGATGGCGAGTCCGCCCTTCACCGGCCCCATCCAGACATGGAACATCCGGTAGAGATCGTCCGCGATCTTTGATTCCGACAGAACGTAGCCCATGAAGATGAACATCGGCAGGGTCAGCAGCGGGTACCACTTCATCAGTTTCATGGCTGCGGCAAAGGGGATCTCCACCCCGCCTGTCCCCCACAGGAGCATACCCGCAACTGCACCGACAAAGCCTATTGCGCCAAACACCCGCTGACCGGTCATCAGCATAAGCATCATGCCGGCAAACATCACGATGGCAATCCATTCGTAGGACATCAGATTTCAACTCCGCGCAGGCGTCCGATATCCCGGAACAGTTCGGCAAGGCATTGCAGCAGCATCAGGAAGACGCCGAAGCAGAGGATGGTTTTGACGGGCCACAGGAATGGCCGCCATGCAGTGGAGCTGCGCTCCAGGTAGCCGAGCTTTTCGGCTGCAGCGGCAGGGCCTTCGCTCAGCAGCGTCTTCAGCAAGTCCCAGAAGAACTGCAGCGGCTCCAGCCCGAAATAGCCCAGTGAATAGGCGGTTGAGCTGAGGGCACCGTACATCAGGATCACCAGATAAGTGATCAGGAACAGCACGGTGAAAGCATCGACCATCGCCTTGGTCTTCGTGGACCAGGCCCCGTAGAACAGGTCCATCCGCACATTTGATCCGAGCTGCATGGAGTAGGGGCCGCCCAGAACGTAATAGGCGACCATCACGAACTGCGCGGTCTCCAGCGTCCAGTGTGAAGGGTTGAAGAAAGTCTTGGAGATTGAGGACCACAGCAGTACGCCGATGAGCGCAAAGATTAAATACATGGCAAAGCGGCCGATAACGCGGTTCATCTCATCGATGCCCCGGACATAAGCCCGAATTATTCTAGGCATCTAAGCCTCCCTCCGCTGCCAGCGCGGCAAGGGCTGGGCGCAGCAATGTAAGCATTTCTTCTGCCATGGCCTCTTCTTGTTCTGGTGTTGCCACCAAGTCATTTCGGATTTCGATCATCACATTCGCCAGCCCATTGGCCAGCCCGTGGATCTTTAATGAGTGGGTGACGCCGTCTGCCGGGCCATAAGGCTCGTTGCGTTCGATCCGCCGGTGCGGCAGGGCAGGGGCCTCTGCTAGCATCGCGTCAGCCAGGCGGGCGTCATCGTCGTGCAGGATGCCGATCTCCACCGCGCGCTGTTCGCCGAAATAGACTGGAGTGAAACTGTGCATCGTGACCAAAACGGTTTGCAGCCCGGCTTTCTTGCGGGCTTGGATCACGTTGGAAACGGTGTTGCAGAAAGGTGCGTAAACCGCGTTCACACGTTCCCGCCGCTGCTCTGCTGTCAGCCCCTTATTGCCGGGGACCTCCACCAGTTCGGACTTTTCCGGCATGGCGCTGGCAGCCTCAGGCGGGCGGTTGCAGTCGTAGACCAGCCTCGACACGGTGCTGGCGACCAGCGGAGCATCCAGCGCCTTGGACAAATAGAGAGCCACTGCCCGTGCACCCGGGTCCCAGGCAGCGTGGCTTAGCCGGTCCGTCTCTTGCAGACCTAGCCCGTCATACCTGGCCGGAATATTGCTGGAGGCGTGCTCGCACAGCAGCAGGACCGGGCTGGTGCCATCGCGGTTCACCACCTCCACTGCATCCCCCTGAGCGTGAGAATCACTCTCGTGCATTTGCCGCCTCCCTGCGATTTGGAAAAATGTTTCCATGAAGAGATATTTGTGTCAATATCTTTTCATGATCGGTTCCGGACAGGGATTCCTGAAACTTTCTTTTCAGGCCGGTTCCGGGTTAGAAAGTGTCTGTTCAAAACAGGAATGCGCCGTTGTCAAAACCGCCCGCTACCGTTCGCGAGTTAATCCGCGAGAACTATTCCTCGCTTACCCAATCCGAACGAAAGTTCGCCAACTTGCTGCTGGAAAATTACCCTGCAGCGGGGCTGGCCTCGATTACTATCGTGGCCGGCAATGCCGAGGTTTCCACGCCAACGGTGGCCCGGATGGTTCAGAAGCTGGGGTTCAAGGGCTACCCGCAGTTCCACCAGGCCTTGCTGAAGGAGCTGGAGGCCAAGGTCTCCGGTCCAACAAAGCGGCGCGATAACTGGGCCTCTGAGGCGCCTGAAGGCCACCTGCTGAACAGATTTGCCCAGGCCGTGACCGACAACCTGCAGCAGACGTTCTCCAATATCGATTCCGCGCAGTTCGACGTTGCGGTGCATCAACTCGCCAATACCGAGGGGCGGCTTTACGTGGTGGGCGGGCGCATCACCAGAGCGCTGGCGGACTATGCCTTTACCCACTTTCAGGCCATCCGGCAGCGTGTGACCCATATGACGTCCTCTTCCGCCACTTGGCCGCATTACGTGTTGGATATGGTGGAGGGCGACACGCTTCTGATGTTCGACGTGCGGCGCTATGAAACCAACCTGCAGCGGCTGGCAGAGCTTGCCTCAGAACGCGGGGTGAAGATTGTTCTGATAACGGACCAATGGGCAAGCCCAATTGCTTCGGTCGCTGAGCATACATTTAATTGCTGGGTTGAAATCCCTTCGGCCTGGGATTCCAACATCTCCACAATGATGCTGCTGGAGGCAATGATTGCCGCCACTCAGGAGGAGAGCTGGGACAAGACCAAAGAGCGCTACGACCGTCTGGATGAGCTGTTCGACATGACGCGGCTCTTCCGCAAGTTCTCTTGATCCGCCGCATGGACATTGCCGCACGGTTGCGCCTTACTGGTGTTCAAGCCGGTTCCTTTCAGGTGGGAGTGTCAACATGAGATTTTCCAGTATTTTGGCAGCGGTCGCTGTGGCCGCTTTGGCTGCAGTACCCGCAGGGGCCAACCCGCTGAGCCGTATTCTGGCCAAATCCGGGCTGACGCCGCAGGACACCAACTTCATGCGCCAGGCTGAGCAGGCCCTGCTGGATCAAGCGCAAGGCGGCAATGGCAACCGGGCCAAATGGTCAAACCCGGACAGTGGTGCGCGCGGTGAAGTGAAAGTAGCGGGTAAAGAAGGCGATTGCGTGGTTTTGCAGCATCAGGCTTTCGTCAAGGATGATCAGACCTCCAAGCAGGTCCGCCGCAAATTCTGCCCCTCCAAAGGCAAGTGGCTGCTGTCCCAGTAAGCCGCAGCGCCGCAACCTATTCTGAAGTTGTTTCAAGGAACACGAAATGTCCGAAATCACCCGCAGCCACATCGGCCAGCGCATGAGTCAGATCGTGACCCATGGCCATACCATTTACTTGGCGGGCCAGGTCGGCACCGCCGGTGCCAGTGTCGCGCAGCAGACCCAGGATTGCCTGGACAAGATCGACGCGCTGCTGGCTGAGGCCGGCAGCGACAAGACCCGAATTCTGCAAACTGTGATCTGGCTTGCAGACATGAAGGATTTCGCCGAGATGAACGCTGTCTGGGATGCTTGGGTGCCTGAAGGTCACGCCCCGGCGCGGGCCTGCGGCGAAGCCAAGCTGGCGCGTGAGGATTTTCTCGTGGAGCTCATCGTGACGGCGGCAAGGGCCTGACACGCTTTTGACAAAGTAAAGAAAGGCAGGCCAGTGGTCCTCCTTTCCTTGTGAGCTAATCCAGTGACGCTGAAGCCATTTTATTAGGCGGCTTCGGTTTGTTCCAGATCCTCTTCCGGCAGCGTAAGGCTTGGGTGAATCTTGCCCGGAGATTTAAAGATGCCCGCTGCAGGTCGAACTGGGTTGTACGTTTGCATCCAGAACTGAGTGTCGCGGTGAATACGCATTCTTGTATCGGTGAACACCACTTCGAACAGCGCAGCCTCGCCCGCAATCTGGAACGGCATGCTGGCTTACTCCAGCGCTGCACCGGTCATTTGCATCAGCCTTTGGCCGGTGCTTTCAGCTTGATACGGACGCCATTGCGGTGCGGATCGTGTTATCGCATGAAGATGCTAAAGATGTCATGTGCAATCCAGCCCGCGAGTGAGGCCCGCCCCCCCCCAACTGATGCCAATCTGGACTCCTCAGCAGCACCGATTATTCTTTTTACCCGGTTCCGTGCTTTCCGTCCTCAAGTTCCAGTCTGACGTGGAAACAATCGAGACCGCCAACAGCACTGATTGCAGGCTGGCCGGTGGCATTGTCACGGGCGGGCAGGACTGCGTCACCCGGAGCGCGTCCCAAATCCGCGTCGGCCTGGTCTTCGTGGCGGAATGGTGCGTAGACGGGGTTGGAACTCTTTTCGGTGGCTGCAGCATTTCCGGCTATGGCCGTGCAACGTGCCCGGAGGCCTTGCGGACCTACGTACAGACCAAGAGCATTGCCATGAAATTGAGAGGCTGAGATGAGCGCATTTGACGAAGACCTGTTTATGAAAGGCTTGGAGCAGCGCAAGGCAACCCTTGGCGCGGAATATGTCGAAAACAATCTGGCCGCAGCAGATGACTTCACCCGGCCCTTCCAGGAGGCGATGACCGCGTGGTGCTGGGGCTTTGGCTGGGGTGACGATGTGATCGATGCCAAGACCCGGTCGATGATGAACCTTTCGATGATTGGCGCCTTAGGCAAGATGCACGAATGGGAATTGCACTGTCGCGGTGCCGTGAACAACGGCGTCACCAAAGAGGAGATCCGCGCGATTATTCATGTGATCGGCATCTATTGCGGTGTTCCCCAGGCGCTGGAATGCTTCCGTGCCGCCCGCAGGGTTTTGGAAGAACAGGGC